>NZ_GG771274.1 GCF_000164635.1 Pseudoroseomonas cervicalis ATCC 49957
GCCAAGGCTGGCGCGCGGGCTGGCGGTGATGGCGCTGGGCTATCCGGCCGCGACCGGGCGCGGGGCGCTGCAGGCCAGCATCGGCACGCTGCGCCGCGCGGCGCTGACGGTGCATGAGCCGGAGGGCGGGCGCGCCGTCAGCTTCATCCTGACCGACCGCGCCGGGCGCGAGATGGAGGCGAGCTGGGAGGACGGGCTGCGCTATTTCGGCGCCGACAAGGCGGAGCGGCTGCGCTGGCGGCTGGAGATCGACGCCGCCAGCTCGGCCGGGCATTCGGGCGGGCCGGTGCTGGACGCGGCGGGCAATGTGGTGGGCGTGGTCTATGCCGGCGGGCCGCAGGGCAGTTCGGCGGTGCCGCTGGCCGATCTGCGCGATTTCCTGTGGCAGGCCGGGGTGGCGCCGTTGCAGCGCAGCCCGGCCGGGGGTGGTGCCGCCGACTGGGAGGCGGTGCGCCGCCGCGCCGCCGAGGCGATGCGGCGGGTGGCGTGCTGAGGGCGCG
>NZ_GG771273.1 GCF_000164635.1 Pseudoroseomonas cervicalis ATCC 49957
CCAGCGCCGTGGCGCCGCGCCGCCATGTCGCGGCCGGGCCGCTGACGCTCGTGCATCTGGGCGCGCTGGGCCGGGCGCGCGGCGCCTTCACCATGCTGGAGGCGCTGGCGCTCTGCCCCGCGGACACGCGGCTGAAGCTGATCGGCCGCTTCACCGACGGGTCGGAGGCCGAGTTCCTCGCCCGTGCCGCCGCCCTGGGCCTGGCGGAGCGCGTCGAGCGGCTGGGCTGGATGCCGCATGAGGCGGCGCTGGCCGAGGCGGCGCGCGGCGATCTCGGCCTGGTGCTGTTCCAGCCGGGGGTGGAGAACCACCGGCTGGCCCTGCCGCACAAGCTGTTCGACTGCATGCTGGCCGGGCTGCCGGTGATCGCCCCGGCCTTCGCCACCGAGGTGGCCGAGGTGGTGGCGGAGGCCGGCAACGGCCTGCTGGTGGACAGCGCCGACCCGGCCGCCATCGCGCGGGCGGTGGCGGCGCTGGCCAATCCGGCGCGGCGCCAGGCC
>NZ_GG771272.1 GCF_000164635.1 Pseudoroseomonas cervicalis ATCC 49957
AGGCCCGGCACGCCGAGCGGCCGCTATTTCCACGACCTCTTCGTCAGCCAGGAGCGCGACTTCACCATCGACCCTGGGCTGCTGCGCTCCAAGCACCCGATGCAGCCGGAGGGCGAGGCGCTGCGGCTGCGCCTGGAGGAGGCGCCGCCGACACTGCTGTTCGGCCCCTATGTGCGCATCCCCGCCGGGCGCTGGACGCTGCGCGCCGAACTGCTGGTGGAGGCGCTGCCCGCCGCCCCGGCGCAGGACCCGAACCCCACCCCGCCAGTGGCGCCGCGCGCCGGGGCGCTGTTGCCCAGGGTGATGCGGGGCGCCAGGGAGCTGATGCGCAAGGCGGTGCCGCGGGCCGAGACGCTGGTGTTGCGGGTGATGAAAGGCGTTCCCTGGCGGGAGCTGGGCCAGGCCGCCCTGCCGTTGGCCGCGCTGCGGCCGGGCAGCCGGCATGTGCTGGAGGTGAGCTTCGACAATCCGCGCGACACCGGCGAGATCGAGACGGTGATC
>NZ_GG771271.1 GCF_000164635.1 Pseudoroseomonas cervicalis ATCC 49957
TCTTGGGGGCGCCCCCCGGCCTGTCGCTTCACCAGCGCGCCAGCCGGTTGAATTGTGCGCGACGCGCGGCCGCGGCCTCAGCCCGGTGGCGTGGCGCCGCCGCGCGGCCGGCGTGGCGCCTCCCCGGTCAGCCGGCGGTAGAAGCGGGAGAAATAGGCCGGGTCGCGGAAGCCCAGAGCATAGGCGATCTCCGCCACCGACTGGGTGCCGTAGCGCAGGCTGCGCCGCGCCTCGACCAGCTTGCGGGCATGGATCAGCTGCAGCGGACTGCGCCCGGCATGGGCGCGGCACAGCGCCGCCAGCTTCTTCTCCGACAGGCCGAGGGCGCGGCGATACTCCTCCAGCCCGCGATCCTCGCGGTACCATTGCTCGACCAGCGCGCGGAAGCGGGCGAAGAGCAGCAGCTCCGGCGCCGCCGGGATGGCGGCCTCGGGCCGCTCGGCGCGCAGCCGGGCCAGCGCCAGCAGCACCAGCCGCAGCTGCGCCGACAGCGCCGCGGCG
>NZ_GG771270.1 GCF_000164635.1 Pseudoroseomonas cervicalis ATCC 49957
CCCGCCTGGCTGGACGCGCTGCCCCGGGCGGAGCGCGAGGCGGCCCTGGCGCGCGCCGCCGGCCGGCCGCTGGTGGCCATCGCCTACCAGCCGGACAGCGCCTGCTTCTTCCGGGGCGACGACCCGCTGCTGCTGCTGCGCCAGGTGCCGGAGCTGCTGCTGCTGCATCTGGTCGAGCCCGAATCCTGGCCGCCGGGCGAGCTGTTCGACCCCTTCGATTGCCGGCTCGGCTTCCGGCTGCTCAGCCTGGCGCCGGAGGCGGCGCTGCGCGAGCTGTTCCGCTATTGCGACGCGGCCGAGCTGCAGATCGCCGCCTGGCAGCCCGAGCCCGAGCCCGAGCCCGAGCCGGAGCCGGCGCCGGAGGCCGGGGCGGCGGCCGGGGATGCGGACGCCCCGCTGCGGCTGCTGCTCGACGCCCAGGCCCGCCTGCTGGCCGAGCCGGTGGAGCCGGCGCTGCTGGCCGGGCGTGCCGCCTCGGTGGCGGAAGTGTTGCGCCGCGTCG
>NZ_GG771269.1 GCF_000164635.1 Pseudoroseomonas cervicalis ATCC 49957
GACGCGCGCGACCACCGCCAGCGTCGCGGGATCGACCCGCAGCAGCTCGGATTGCCGCACCGGCGGGCGGCCCACGGCGGCGGTGACGAACAGCGCGTTGTTCCGCGCGCTGTAGGCGGATTGGTAGAGGCCGCGCGCCACGGCGCCTTCCGTCACCTCGTAGCCCTCCTGGCCGGAGAGCGGGATGCGGGGCGAGACCTTCAGCAGGGCGATGCTGGCGGTGTAGGGCGCCTGCGCCACCACGACGATCGGGTGGTTGCCCACCTCCGCCTCCGCCGGCAGCGCGAGCTGGCCGGAGACGCGGCCCTGCGCGTCCGCCACCAGGGCGCTGCCCGGCAGCGGGGTGGCGCCGTAGAGCAGCGTCACCGCCTGGCCGGGGCGGAAGCCCTGGCCGGCCACGGCCACGGTGTCGCCGGCATGGATCGGCCGGTTCGGCTCGGTGGCGCTGAAGCGCAGCTGCGGGGCGCCGGTGCGGTCCAGCGCGCCGAACGGGGCCGGGGCCTG
>NZ_GG771268.1 GCF_000164635.1 Pseudoroseomonas cervicalis ATCC 49957
CGCCGCCCTGGCGCGCGCCGCCCTGCCGCCCGCCGCGCCGGCCCTGGTCGCCCCCGCGTGATCCGCGTCCTGGTGGTGGATGACAGCGGCTTCATGCGCATGGCGCTGAAGCGCATCATCGAGGCCGATGGCGACCTGAAGGTGGTGGGCGAGGCGGCCAATGGCGTCGCCGGGCTGGAGCTCGCGGCCAAGCTGCGCCCCGATGTGGTGGCGCTGGATGTCGAGATGCCGGAGCTGGACGGGCTGGCGGTGACCGAGCGGCTGATGGCGCTGCCCAGCCCGCCCGCCGTGGTGATGGTCAGCCACCACACCCGCGACGGGTCGGAGATGGCGCTGGCCGCCCTGGCGCGCGGCGCGGTGGATTATCTGTGGAAGGGCTCGGCGCTGTCGGGCCTCGATCTTGGCCGCATCGACCGCGAGCTGCGCGGCCGGCTGCGCCACTGGGCGGCGCAGCGCGCCCGCGCCCTGCCGGAAGGCGAATCCCGCGCCGCCGCGCCGCTGCGCCT
>NZ_GG771267.1 GCF_000164635.1 Pseudoroseomonas cervicalis ATCC 49957
CTGCCGGGCCTTGACCTCGCCGCCGCCACCCGCGCCATCGCCGCCCTGGGCGAGGCGCTGGAGCGCCCCGGCCTGCGGCCCGAGGCGCTGCGCCTGACCGGCCTGACCCAGGCGCTGAACCAGGGCCGGCATCTGGACGAGGCGCTGCTGCTGGCCGGCGCCCGCGCCGACCCGGTTGCCTGACCCGCGCCGCCACGCCGCGTTTTGCGAAAATGTTTGCATGGGCTGTGCGAAAAACCTAGAAAGGGCACGCAGCGGCACCCCGCCGCCCGGCCCAGCACGACCGTCCCCGGCCGGGGCCATCCTAGAACGGGATTCGTCATGAGCATTTTTGGCAAGCCCAGCGGCGGGGAGCCGCGAATCACCTTCGAGCGCATCGACCTCTCGGCCGCCAGCCATGACCTGGCCGAGGAGGCCGCGACCTTCGGCGATTTCGCCGCCCCCCCCGCGACGCCCCGCGCCGTGGCCGAGCGCGGGCCGGAGCGCCTGGAGCCGCGCATCAGCCGCCCCG
>NZ_GG771266.1 GCF_000164635.1 Pseudoroseomonas cervicalis ATCC 49957
CGGCGGCGATGCGGCCATGCTCGGCGAAGGAATGGTGGTCGGGCGGCGGCCCCTCGGGGCGCGGCCGCGGGCGCGACCAGGTGAGCGCCCGGCGCATCGCCGCCAGCAGGTCGAACACATGCAGCAGGCTGAGATTGCCCGCCGCCTCGGCGATGGCGCGGTGCAGCGCCGCGTCCTGGCTCTCGAACTCGCGCCAGGAGAGCGGGCGGGCGGGCGGGCGCGCCAGGGCCAGCAGGGCGGCGCGCTGCGCCGCATCGGCCCGCGCCGCCGCCAGCGCCGCCAGCTGCGGCTCCAGCACCAGCCGCGCCGCCATCACATCCGGCAGCCCGGCGCGGGCGGCGAGCTGCGCCACATCCCCGGTCGCCGCCAGCGGCCGGGCGCCGAGGAAGGTGCCCTTGCCGACATGCCGCCAGATCTGCCCCTCCGCCTCCATGGCCGAGAGCGCCTTGCGCAGCTCGGCGCGGGAGACGCCGAGGGCGGCGGCGAGCACCCGCTCGGGCGGCAATTGCCCGTCGG
>NZ_GG771265.1 GCF_000164635.1 Pseudoroseomonas cervicalis ATCC 49957
AGGGCCAGGCGCACCGAATCCGGCGCATGCCCGCTGCCCACCGCGAATTCCGCCGCCGGCGAGACGGCGATGCGCCGCCGCGCCGCCGCCGCCACGAAGGTCTCCGCCCGCCAGCCGCCCGGCAGGTCGAGCCAGAGGTGATAGGCGCGCGGATCGCCGCGCAGGCTCAGCCCGGCCTCGCCCAGCACCTGCCGCGCCAGGGCGTTGCGCGCCTGCGCGTCCTGCCGCTTGCGGCGCACCAGCTCGGCCACGCTGCCTTCCTCGATCCAGGCGGTGCCGCAGGCCAGGGCATAGCCCGGCGCGGTCCAGCCGCCGAGGCGCAGCGCCGCCGCCAGCCGGTGCCGCAGCGCCGGCGGCACCACCAGGAAGCCCAGCGACAGGCCCGGCGAGACCCGCTTCGACAGGCTGTCCACCAGCACCACATGCTCGGGCGCCAGGGCGGCCAGCGGCGCCCCCGCATCCTCGGCCAGGAAGGCATAGACCGCATCCTCGACCGCGACGATGCCGAGCTCCCGC
>NZ_GG771264.1 GCF_000164635.1 Pseudoroseomonas cervicalis ATCC 49957
GCCGGACGGCGCGCGCGGCGCCGCGTCCAGCCGCAGCACGGCGCTGGCCGGGGCGGGCAGCTCCGGCAGGCTCTCGCGCAGCAGGCGCCGCATGTCCTGCTCGGTGGAGCGGGAGACGGCGATCACCCCATCGGCGTGCAGCGGCAGATTGGCGAACCAGCGCGCATAGTCGCGGCTGGTGCCCTCGGTGCAGTATTCCGGCAGCAGCAGCGGAATGCAGTCATGCAGCAGCGGCACGTGGCGCAGCCCGTCGCGCTGCCGCGCCGCGCGCAGGCAGGCCAGGTGGTCGGGCAGGCTCCAGCTGCCGCCGAGCGTCGCCAGCACCGCGCCGGGGGCGAAGCGCAGCGCCGGCGGCGCCGCCAGGATTTCTTCCAGGAGCGCGACGGTGTCGCGCCAGTCCGCCTCCTCGGGATCGGCGCCGGTGGTCATCAGCCGGTCCAGCCGCAGGAAGAGCGGCGCCGGCAGCTCGCGCCAGCCGCCGCCGGCGCGTGGCATGGCGCAGAGGCGCGGCGCCGCG
>NZ_GG771263.1 GCF_000164635.1 Pseudoroseomonas cervicalis ATCC 49957
GCGAGGGGGCGCGGCGGGGCCGGGCGCGGTGTCGTCGGCGGTGACCATGCGGGCGCCATCCTGGAAGGTGAGGGAAAGGCGCGCCCCGGCCGCGATGCCGGCGGCGCTTGTGACGGGCTCGCCCGATTCGGCGCGCACCAGGGCGAAGCCGCGCGCCAGCACCCCCTGGTAGGAGGCGCCCTCCAGCCGGAAGGCCAGACCTTCCAGCCGGGTGCGGGCCTCGCGCAGGCGGGATTCGAGGCGGGTGCGTGGATCGGGCAGGCGGTGCAGGGCGGTCTGGCTGCGGTCCAGCTGGCGCTGCAGCGCCGCCGCCCCGCGCTGCTGCAGCAGGGCCAGGCTGTGGCGGTGGCCGGCCAGGCTCTCGCGCGGATGCGGCAGGCGCGGGGCGATGGCGTCCAGCGCCGCCCGCTTGGCCGAGAGCAAGGCGCGCGGCGCCATGGCCAGCCGCTCCGCCCGGTCGTCCAGCCGCTGGCGGGCGGCGCCCACCAGGCCGGGCAGGTCGGGCATGCGCGCCTCC
>NZ_GG771262.1 GCF_000164635.1 Pseudoroseomonas cervicalis ATCC 49957
TGCCGGCGGCGGCGGCGGCGGCGCGCGCCACCTCGCGCGTGGCCACGCTCTGCTGCTCGACCGCGGCGGCGATGCCGGCGGCCACCCCGTCATTCTGCGCCACCGTGCCGACGATGCCGTCGATCGCCGCCATGGCCTGCCCGGCCACCGCCTGCATCTGGCTGATCTGCGCCGCGATCTCGTCGGTGGCGCGGGCGCTCTGGGCGGCCAGCTGCTTCACCTCATTGGCGACGATGGCGAAGCCCTTGCCGGCCTCCCCGGCGCGGGCGGCCTCGATGGTGGCGTTCAGGGCCAGCAGGTTGGTGCGGCCGGCGATGTCGCGGATCAGCCCCATGACGGATTCGATCTGCGCCACGCTGCCGGCCAGGCCGCGCACCGTCTGCTCGGTGGTGCCGGCCTGCGCGGCGGCGGCGCGGGCCAGCCCCGCCGCCTCCGCCACGCGGCGGGTGATCTCGTTGATCGAGGCGGCCATCTGCTCGGCGGCGGTGGCCACGGCCTGCACATCCTCCTGCGCCCG
>NZ_GG771261.1 GCF_000164635.1 Pseudoroseomonas cervicalis ATCC 49957
GTGCCCGGCGAGGCGACGCGCGCCCAGGCGCGCCACTTCCTGCTCGATTACGGCCCGGCCTTCGCCGTGGTGCAGGAGGCGCGGCTCTCCGCCGATGGCCGCGCCGCGACGCTGCGCCTGGCGCTGCCCCCCGGCGTGCCGCCGGATGCGGGCTTCCTGCTGCACCCGGTGCGCGGCGATGGCGCGCTGCAGGGCATGGTCGAGCTGCTCTCCCCCGGCGAGGCGGTGGATGGCCGCGCCGTGGTGCCGGTGCGCTTCGGCCGCGTCGTGCTGAAGCGCGGCGCGCCGGTGCCGGTCAGCGCCGAGCTGCGCCTGCTGCACCGGGGCGAGCGTTCCGGCGAATGCAGCGTGATGCTGCGCGATGGCGGCGGCCAGCCGGTCGCCCGCATCGAGGAATGCTGGATGCAGCGCATCCGGCTGACGCCGCGCCCGGCGGTGGAGGAGGCGGTGTTCCACATCGCCCCGCAGGCCGAGGGCGCGCAGCCCGGCGCGCCGCCGGCGCTCGACCTGGCGCTGCTCGG
>NZ_GG771260.1 GCF_000164635.1 Pseudoroseomonas cervicalis ATCC 49957
GCAGGGGCGCGGCGGCGGGCAGGCGGAAGCGGAACTCGAAGCGCTTGCCCTCGCGGCCGAGCGGGCGGTAGCGCGCCTCGTCCGCCATGCGGAAGGCCAGCAGCAGGCCGAGGCCGCCGCCCTCCCCGGCCTCGCCCGGCGCCGGGATCGCCGGCTGGTAGGGCAGGCCCCAATCCTGCACGCCGAGCACCAGCGCGCCCGCCTCCTCCGCCGCGCTGACGCGCAGCCGGCCGTCGCGGCCATCGGGATAGGCATGGTTCACGGCATTGGCCACCGCCTCCTCCACCGCCAGCTCCAGCCGGCCGCGCTTGGCCTCGGGCAAGGCCAGCGCCTCGGCCAGGGCGGCGGCGGCGGCGCGGGCCACCGCCACGGCATGAGACTGGGCGGGGAGGTCGAGTTGGAAAAGATCGCGCATGGGGCCGGCCGGTTGGGGAGACCCTGCATGGCACGCCGCCGCGCCGGACGGAAGCCGGCCCGCCCGCGTCAGGCGGCGCGCGTCAGGCGGCGCGGGCCAGCGCCGCC
>NZ_GG771259.1 GCF_000164635.1 Pseudoroseomonas cervicalis ATCC 49957
GGCCAGCGATGCGGCGCCGCGCCGCGCAGCACCCGGCGCAGATTGGCCGCCAGATAGGGCGCCGCCCGGCCGGCCCAGGCACCGCCGCGCGGCAGGGCGTAGCTGGCGGCGTCGCCGCTGACGAAGATCTCCGGGTGGCTGATGCTGCGCAGGCTGGCATCGACCAGCGGGAAGCCGTCCCCGTCGCAGGCCAGGCCGCTGCCGGCCAGGTCGAAGGCCGGCCGCGCCCCGGTGCAGGCGATCGCCAGGGCGATGTCGCGCTCCGCCCCGGCGGGGCCGTGCAGCACGCCGTCGCGCAGCGCCTCCGCCGGGAAGCCGCAGCGCCAGGCGATGCCGGCGCGGGCCAGCGCCGCCTCGGCACGGGCGCGGAAGCCCGGCGGCAGCGCCGGCAGCAGGCAGGGTGCCGCCTCCAGCAGCAGCACGGGCCGGTGCCCCTGCGGGCGGCACGCCAGGGCCAGGGCCAGCTCGACCCCGGCCAGCCCGGCGCCGATCACCGCGATCCGCCCTTCCGGCAGCGCGTCGAGCC
>NZ_GG771258.1 GCF_000164635.1 Pseudoroseomonas cervicalis ATCC 49957
CAGGGGCCGAGCGCCGCGCGGATCGCCGCCGCGCGCGCCGGCGCCGCCAGGGCGAAGCCCAGCCGCAGCCCGGCCAGGCCATAGCTCTTGCCGAAGGAGCGCAGCAGGATCAGCGCCGGATGCGGCAGCAAGGCCGCCGCGCCTTGCATGTCCGGCTCCAGATCGGCGAAGGCCTCGTCCACCAGCAGCAGCCCGCCGCGCGATGCCACGCCATCCGCCAGCGCCCGGATTTCTTTCGGTGGCAGGCGGCGGCCATCGGGGTTGTTGGGGTTGCAGAGCAGGGCGGCGGGCGCCTGGGCCAGGGCGGCGAGGTTTTCGACCTCCTCCACCACGGTGCCGGCGGCGCGCCAGCAGGCGGCGTGCTCGGCATAGGTGGGGCCGAGGATCGCCAGGCGCGGCAGCGGGAAGAGGCGCGGCAGCAGCTGGATCAGGAGCTGCGTGCCGGGGGCGGCGGCGACCATCTCCGGGCTGGCGGCGCCATAGGCGGCGGCGGCGGCCGCACGCAGCGCGGCCTCCGCCTCCGGCT
>NZ_GG771257.1 GCF_000164635.1 Pseudoroseomonas cervicalis ATCC 49957
GCTGGCGGCGCGGCTGGCCGGGCGGGAGCGGGCGGCGGTGCTGGGGCGGCTGGCCGCCACCCTGGCGCATGAGGTGCGCAACCCGCTGGCCGGCATGCTGACCGCGCTCGACACCATCCGCCGCTTCGGCGCCGAGGCGGCGATCCGCGGCCGCGCCCTGGACCTGGTGGAGCGCGGGCTGCGGCAGATCGAGGCGGTGGTGCGCTCGACCCTGGCCAGCTACCGCCAGGATGCCGAGCCGCAGCCCATCACCGCCGAGGATCTGGAGGATCTGCAACTGCTGGTGCAGCCCGAGGCGCGGCGCGGCGGGGTGCGGCTGCGCTGGCGCGTGGCGCTGGAGGCGCCCTTCGCCACCGATGGCCAGCGGCTGCGCCAGCTGCTGCTGAACCTGCTGCTGAACGCCGTGGCCGCGACACCACGCGACGGGCTGGTCTCGCTCGATGTGCGGCGCGAGGGGGAGGCGCTGCTGGCCGAGCTGCGCGACGAGGCCGGCGGGCTGCCCGAGGCGGCCTGGCGCCGGCTGGAGG
>NZ_GG771256.1 GCF_000164635.1 Pseudoroseomonas cervicalis ATCC 49957
CCGCCAGCGCCACATGGTCCAGCCCGAGCAGCCCTTCAGGCCGCTGCCCGGCGCTGTGCCAGCCATTCACCGCCAGGTGGTGGTGGTAGCCGCCGCTGGCCAGGAAGCGGGCGCGCGGCCGCGCATGCGTCTCCTCCAGGCCGAGCCCTTCGTAGAAGGCGGCGGTGGCGGGGATGTCGCCGCCGCGCAGATGCACATGGCCGATGCGCACCCCCGGCGGCGGCGCCGCCCGCGGCGCCTCGGCCAGCAGCGCCGGCAGGTCCAGCCGGCTGGTCCCCATGCCGATGCGCTCGCCGGCGCCGGGGCGCGGCCAGCCGGCGCGCGGCCGGTCGGCATAGACCTCGATGCCGTTGCCCTCGGGGTCGCTCAGATACAGCGCATCGCTGACGCCATGGTCCGAGGCGCCCTCCAGCGCCACGCCGAGCGCGGCGGCATGCCGCAGCCAGCCGGCCAGCGCGGCGCGGGAGGGCAGCAGGAAGGCGGTGTGGAACAGGCCGGGCTCGTCGCCCCGCTCGGCGCGGGCCTGCGGCG
>NZ_GG771255.1 GCF_000164635.1 Pseudoroseomonas cervicalis ATCC 49957
GCGCGACGGCCAGCCCTTCGTGCTCTTCGTCTCCACCATCGAGGGGCGCAAGAACCACCTGATGGCCTTCAATGCCTGGCTGGCGCTGCTGCGCCGGCTGGGCGGCGCCGCCGTGCCGCGCCTGGTCTGCGTCGGCCGCCCCGGCTGGCGGGCCGAGGCGGCGCTCGGCCTGCTGGAGGCCTCGCCCGCGCTGCGCGGCAAGGTGCAGATCCTCTCCGACGTGCCCGACCCGCTGCTGGCCGCGCTCTACGGCGCCTGCCTCTTCACCCTCTACAACAGCCATCACGAGGGCTGGGGCCTGCCGGTCACCGAGAGCCTGGCCGCCGGCAAGCTGGCCGTGGTGCCGCGCCATTCCTCCCTGGTCGAGGCGGGGGAGGGCGGCGCCGTCTTCTTCGAGCCGGGCAGCGAGCCGGCGCTGGTCGACACCCTGGCGCGGCTGATCACCGACCCGGCGCAGCGCCAGGCCGCCGAGGCCGCCATCCGCCGTCCCGGCCGCGACTGGGCCACTGTCGCCGACCGCTTCCTGGCCGAGG
>NZ_GG771254.1 GCF_000164635.1 Pseudoroseomonas cervicalis ATCC 49957
GCTCAGGGCGCGGCCGCCTCCGCCTGGCCCGTGGCGGCGGGCCTCCGGCCGGGCCGGCGCTGCAGCCGGGCCAGATCCGCCAGCCGCCGGTCCAGGAAGGCCAGCGTCGCGCCGTCATCCGGGTCGGCGTCGGTCAGCCAGAAGGCCAGGGTGGTGCCATAGACCCCGGCCAGGCTGGCCCGCCGCGTATAGAAAGAAAAATCGTTCGAGGTGTCGCCAGCCGCCTGCCAGATGGCATCGGTGGTGCGTGCCGTGGCGCGGGCGGCGACGGCGGCGTTCCAGGGCAGCGCCAGCAGCGCCATGGCGCGGCGCACCGCCTCCTTGTGCGGCCGCTGCTGGCGCAGCCGCAGCGCCACCAGGGCACGAATCCGCGCCGGGATGCGCTGCGTCTCCAGCGCCATCCCCGCCGCCGCCTCGGCCATGTCGCGATCGGCCAGGTCGCACCAGGCCTCGACCATGCCGGCCGGGCCGCGCGGGAACAGCCAGGCGGCGGCATCCGGCGTCTCGCCGGCGGCGGCCAGCCCGGCGCGCAGCG
>NZ_GG771253.1 GCF_000164635.1 Pseudoroseomonas cervicalis ATCC 49957
GCCGCGCGTCGCGCGCATCGCCGCCCTGGTGCTGCCGGTGGCGCTGGCCGCGCTGGTCTCCACTGATCTCGGCAACCGCATGGTGTGGTTCGCCCTCGGCCTGTCCCTGTCGCTCGGAGTGGTGGCCCGCCGTGCCGGATGAACCGTCTCTCCCCCCTCCGCCCGGACCCTATGCGCGCTGGGGCAAGCGCGGGCTGGACGCGCTGGGCGCGGCGCTGCTGCTGCTGGCGCTGGCGCCGCTGCTGCTGGCGGTGGCGCTGGCGGTGCGCCTCGCCCTCGGCCGCCCGGTGCTGTTCTGCCAGAGCCGCGCCGGGCGGCACGGCCGCCCCTTCACACTGATCAAATTCCGCTCGATGCGGGAGGGGCCGGGCGAGGATGCGGAGCGGCTGGGCCGCTTCGGCCGGCTGCTGCGGGCCAGCGCGCTGGACGAGCTGCCGCAGCTGATCAACGTGCTGCGCGGCGAGATGAGCCTGGTCGGGCCGCGGCCGCTGCCGCTGGCCTATCTGCCCCGCTACACGCCGGCGCAGCGCAGCCGGC
>NZ_GG771252.1 GCF_000164635.1 Pseudoroseomonas cervicalis ATCC 49957
CCAGCTGCCGATGCTGCCGGGCATGGGCGGGCCGCCCGCCAGCCCCTGCAGGGTCGCCAGCGCCTGGCCCTGGGCCATCGGCGCCTCGCGCTTCTCCACCTCCCAGGCGGCCTGCACGCGGGCCAGGTAGGGCGCGGCGTATTCCGGCGTCTGCGAGTGGTAGGCCGCCGCGGCGCGCGCCCAGTCCTGCCTCGGAGCATAAAGCTCGGTCAGGAAGCGCGCCGCGTAGCGGGCATTGGCCAGCGGGTCGAAGGCCTGCTCCAGGCTGGCGAAGGCGTCCGGGTGGTGGCGCAGGTTGATCTGCATGCAGCCGACGTCGATCGAGCGCATGCCCCCGGCCTGCAAGGCCTGCACGGCGGCAATTGCTGCCGGCTTGCTGGGGAACATGCTGCCGCGCCCCTCGGCGTTGATGGTCCAGGGATAGGGGTCGGTGCGGCCGCCCTCGCGCCGGCCGGATTCGACCCGGCCGATCGCCGCCAGCAGCCCGGCGGGCAGGCTGAATTCGCGCTCCGCCAGGGCGATGGCGGCGCGGCAGAGC
>NZ_GG771251.1 GCF_000164635.1 Pseudoroseomonas cervicalis ATCC 49957
GCGCCGCCGGGGCGGGGGGCGATCAGGTTCATGCCCCGCCCCCCTGCCGCGCGCGGCGCGCGGCGCGCAGCGCCTGCAACTCCTCCAGCAGCGGCGCCTCGGCCGCGTCATAGGTGGCCTCGTCGATCTCGCCCGCCTCCAGCCGGCGTTCCAGCGCCAGCAGCGCGGCCTCGACCCGCGCCGGGTCGGACTGCTCCTCCTCGACGATGGCGGCGATGCGGCGGGCGATCCAGAACACGCCGGAGAGCGGCCCGCTGGCCGGCAGTGTCAGCAAGGTGCCGAGCATCAGGCCTTCTCCCAGCCGAACAGCGCCGCCTGCAGGGCGACGAAATTGTAGGGCGGCACGGGGCCGACATAGCGGAAGCTCAGCCGCCCGCCCTGCGCCTCCGCCAGCGCGGCCATGGCCGCGTCGAATTCGGCCTCGCGCTCGCGGCGCACCAGGAAGGCGTGGTTCAGCAGCATGGTGTCCTCGGCCAGCGGCAGGGCCAGGCTGCGCTCGGCCAGCGGCGCCAGCGTGTCGAGCAGCTGGCGCGCCTCGG
>NZ_GG771250.1 GCF_000164635.1 Pseudoroseomonas cervicalis ATCC 49957
GGCGCCGTGGCCTCGGCCCCCGCGATCAGCACCAGCACGGCGGCGAAGCTCATCTGGAAGGAGGGGCCGAGCAGTGCCTGCGGCGCCATCAGCATGACGATGGCCGCCGCCAGGGCCAGCGCCCGCAGCGACAGCGCCCGCCGCCCCAGCAGCACGCCGAGCGTGACCAGCGCCGCCATGCCGAAGCTGCGCAGCATCGGCACCTGCATCCCCGTCAGCAGCACATAGAGGAATCCCAGCAGCAGCCCGACCGGCGCCGCCACCCGCTTGCTGTCGCAGCGCAGCGCCAGCGGCGGCAGCAGCGCCAGCAGGAAGCGCGTCGTCACGAAGCCCAGCCCCATGACGATGCTGACATGCAGCCCCGAGACGGAGAGCAGATGCGCCAGCCCGGAATCGCGCATGGCCTGCATCGCCTCGGGCGGGATGGCGGATTGGCCGCCGGTGAACAGCGCGGCGGCGATGGCCCCGGCGGCGCCGGGGATGGCCTGCACCACATGCCGCTCCAGCCGCGCCCGCAGCGCCGCCGCGTCCGTCCCGCCC
>NZ_GG771249.1 GCF_000164635.1 Pseudoroseomonas cervicalis ATCC 49957
GCGCCTCGCGGTCCACCGCGCCATCGCGCGTGGTGCCGGGAAAGGCGCGGCCGATCGGCGCCACGGCGCGGCCACCGCGCGCCTGCAGCCGGTGCACCGCCGCGTCGGCGTCGAAGACCGGCACGCCATGGCGGCGGAAGGTGGCGGCGGCGGTGGATTTCCCCATGCCGATGCCGCCCGTGAGGCCGAGGATCTTCACCCCGCTTCTCAGGCGGTCTTCGGGATGTCGGCGGCGACCAGGGCGCGCAGCTCGGCATCCACCTGCGGCAGCACGCCGAACCAGGCCTCGAAGCCCGGCCGTGCCTGGTGCAGCAGCATGCCGAGCCCATCCACCGCGCGCAGCCCGCGGGCGCGGGCGGCGGCCAGCAGGGGTGTCTCCAGCGGCACATAGACGGCGTCCGCCACCACGGCGCCGGTGGGCAGGGGGGCAAGGTCGATCGACAGCGGCGGCTGGCCGGCCATGCCGAGGCTGGTGGTGTTGACCAGCAGCGCGGCCTCCGCCAGCGGCGGGGCGTCCGCCACCGCGATGGGGCCGCCGAGCGC
>NZ_GG771248.1 GCF_000164635.1 Pseudoroseomonas cervicalis ATCC 49957
CGCAGCTCGCCCGGCGCGCCTTGCCGGTGGCCCAGGCGCAGCTCGACGGCGCCTATCGCGGCCCGGCGCAGTTCCGCGCCTGGCTGGCCGAGGCGGCGTGCCGGCAGCACGGCTTCACCACCCGCGCGGCGCCGCTGCTGGTCGCCGCCTGACGCGGCCGCCGCCATGCGCGGCGGCAAAAACGATTTCTCTTGCGAAAAACACCGGAAGCCTCTATCCGCAATCCAACGCTCCTGCGAAATTTTCCCGGATGCGGCGCCGCCCAGGCGCCGCGGCCCGGAGGGTCTCGCGGGCGCCGGCAGAAGGCAGGCGAGACCATGCAGGACAGCACCAGGGCGGCGCCCCCCCATGACGCGTTGCGGCTGCGCGGACGCAGCTGCCCCTTCCTGACGCTGGAGATCGCCGCGACCGACGCGGCCGAGCTGGAGGCGGCGCTGGCCGCGCGCCTGGCCGGCAGCGCCAGCTTCTTCCGCCACGCCCCCGTGCTGCTGGAGCTGGGCGCCCTGCCCGACAGCGCCGCGCCGCGCCTGGCCGGGCTGCTGCAG
>NZ_GG771247.1 GCF_000164635.1 Pseudoroseomonas cervicalis ATCC 49957
CTGCCGGCGGCGCTGGCCAGTGCCACGGTCGCGGCGCTGCTGGCGCTGGGCAGCGGGTTGCAGATGCTGCGCACCCTGCTGGGCGGCACGCAGGCCGAGAGCGAGGCCGTGCCGGCGCCCGAGCTGGTGTCCGGGCTGCGCGGGCTGCTGGAGGAGCAGCGCCTGCAGATGAACGAGGCGACCGCCGCGGTGGGCCGCGCGGTCGCGGCCGGGGCGCAGCTCTCGGGCCTGGCGCGCGTCGCCGAGAAGCAGCTGCGCCAGACGCTGGAGCGCGCCGCCCAGGCCGGGCCGGAGGAGGGGCCGGCGCTGCTCGCCTCGCTGCGGCAGACCGTCTCCTGGGTGGATGCCGAGCTGGGCGCCGCCACGGCGCGGCTGATGACCATGGCCGAGCGGGCCGAGAAGGCGCAGCCGGGCGAGGCGCCGGGGCTGCTGCCCGACACGGCGCTGCCGGCGCGGCTGGAGGCGGTGCTGCACCGGCTGGATGCGGCGCTGCCGCAGGAAGCCTTCTCCCGCCTGGAGCATTGCGCCGAGCGGCTGGAGCTGGCC
>NZ_GG771246.1 GCF_000164635.1 Pseudoroseomonas cervicalis ATCC 49957
TGCCGCGCCGGCTGTGCTGGGCGCGGGAGCGGGCGACCACCAGCCGCACCGCCTGCGGCAGGGTCAGGATGCCGGCGGCATGCGCCGCCGCCACCTCGCCCACCGAATGGCCGAGGCAGAGATCGGGCCGGATGCCCTCGGCCGCCAGCGCCGCCAGGATGCCGAGCTGCACCAGGAAGAGCAGCGGCTGGGCGCGGTCGGTGCCGGCCAGCTCCTCGGCCGTGACGCCCTGCTTCAGCAGCGCCGCGCCGGACCAGCCGGTGAGCGGGCGCAGCAGCCCGTCCGCCTCGCGCACCGCGTTGCGGAAGGCGGCGTTGCGGTCCATCGCCGCGCGCGCCATGCCGGCGAATTGCGCGCCATTGCCGGAGAAGACGAAGGCGACATGCCCGGCCGCGCTGCCGCGCGCGCTGCCCTGGGTGACGCCCTCCGGCGCCTCCCCGGCCAGCCAGGATTCGAGCTGCGCCTGCAGCGCCTCCACCCCCTCGCCGCGCAGGGCGAGGCGGTGGTTGTAGAGGTCGCGGTGGCGCGCCGCGCCGCGCAGCAGGGC
>NZ_GG771245.1 GCF_000164635.1 Pseudoroseomonas cervicalis ATCC 49957
CTGCGCGGCCAGGCGGTGGAGGCCAAGGGCGTGCGCGGCCGCATCGCCGAGGCGGCCGAGGGGGAGGACGGGCTGCGCCTTGTCCTTGTCACCCCCGCCGGCCTGGTCGGCGTGGTGCTGCGCGAGGGCGAGGAGGCGCGGCTGCAGGATGCCGCGCTGGCCGCGCGCATCGCCCGCGCCGCCGAGGCGCTGGCCATGGCGCGCAGCGACGGGGAGCGGCTGGTGGAGGTGGTGCTGCGCGGCGAGCGGCCGCGCGAGGTCAGCCTGACCACCCTGGTCGCCGCCCCGGTGTGGAAGCCCTCCTGGCGGCTGGTGCTGCCCGGGGCGGGGGGCGAGGCGCGGCTGCAGGGCTGGGCGGTGGTGGAGAACCTGTCCGGCGCCGACTGGGACGGGGTTCGCCTCACCCTTGTCTCGGGCGCCGCCGCCGGGCTGCGCCAGCCGCTCTATGCGCCGGTCGAGGTGCCGCGCGAGGAATTGCCGCTGCGCCTGGCCGAGCAGCTGGGCGTCACCGCCGACACCGGCGCCCGCCCGCCGCCGCCGATGCCGGT
>NZ_GG771244.1 GCF_000164635.1 Pseudoroseomonas cervicalis ATCC 49957
CGGCAGGGCGCAATCCGGGTCGGCCATCAGCGGGCCCAGGCGCTGCAACGGGGCGAGCTGGGTGCCGCCCTCGCTGCGCGGCAGGGTGCCCTGGTCGATCGCCCAGCGGCGCAGCGCCTCGGCCGCGGTGCCGAGGAAGCGCTTGCTGCCGATTCGCACCAGGCACAGCCGGGCGGAGAGGGTGGCCATGGCGGCCCAGGCCTCGGCCGCGGCGCGATCCTGGAAATGCTCGCGGCGGAAGGCCATCGGCCCCTGGCCGACCACCACCTGCCATTGCCCGTCCTGGCCCGGTCGCACCCGCGCGGTCATCGGCTTCTCCTCGGCCTTTGGCATTGATCACGACTCCGTGAGCACAAAAGCCGGCCGGATGGCGTCCCGCAAGGGCGCAATCCGGCCGGACGCGCAAAAGCGCCGCCGAGCCCCGCGCGGAGGTCGCGGCGCGGCGCTTTTCGTGGTATTTCGCAAAGCTATGCAGCAGGCGCCAGAAGCAAGGGCCGGCGGAAGGGCCAGGGGGGGATCGGCCAGCGGGCCGGCGGCGGGGCGCGCCGGGAC
>NZ_GG771243.1 GCF_000164635.1 Pseudoroseomonas cervicalis ATCC 49957
CGCCACGCGCTGCTGGGCCATGCCCTGCCCTGCGTCGCGCTGCACGGCTTCGACGCCTCCGCCCCCGCCAAGCTGGACTTCGCCCTGGCCGGGCTCGGCCTGGGCGGGCTGGCGCTGGAGGGGCGGGCGCCGGGCGCGCCCCTGGCGCAGCATGCGGGAGCCTTCGCGGCGTGAGCCCGCCGCGCCCCGTGGTGCTGGTCACCGGCCTGTCCGGCGCCGGCAAGGCCTCGATCCTGCGCATGCTGGAGGATCTGGGCTTCGAGAGCATCGACAACCCGCCGCTCTCGGTGCTGGAGGAGGTGGTGCGCGAGGGCGGCCTTGTGCCGCTGGCGATCGGCGTCGACGCCCGCACCCGCGGCTTCGACGCGCAGGCCCTGCTGCACCGGCTGGAGCGGCTGCGCGCCGAGCCGGGCGTGGCGCCCGAGCTGCTCTATGTGACGGCGGAGGAGGCGGTGCTGCTGCGCCGCTTCTCCGAGACGCGGCGGCGCCACCCGCTGGCGCCGGGCGGCTCGCTCGGCGGCTCGGTGGCGGATGGCATCGCGCGCGAGGCGGCGC
>NZ_GG771242.1 GCF_000164635.1 Pseudoroseomonas cervicalis ATCC 49957
CGCGGCCGCCCTTGCGGCCCGGCCCAGCCGGGCGATGGCCCTGTGCCGGCTCGCGCGCCCGCTCGCCCTGGGGGCTGTCCTTCGGCGTATCGCTCATGCTCTCTCCTGCCCCTCGCTCTGCGATTCGGACCCGCCCCCTTCCGGGGCCGGGCGCGGCGCCGGGCCCAGCAGGGCCAGCAACGCCGCGAGATCGGGCACCGGGGTAGCACGGATTGCCTGCCAAGGCATTCCCGCCAGCGCCCCGGCGATCCGGGGCGACAGCGCCAATGCCGCGACCCGCCGCACGGTTTCGGCCAGGCCCGAACCGCGCAGCAGGCGCTGCGTCACATGGGCCGAGCGGGGCGACAGGAACAGGGCCGCGCGGATTTCTCCGCGTTCCAGCGCGCGCATCGCCGCCACCGGGAGGGCGGTGGCCGGCCGCGCGGCATAGACCACCCGCCGCCGCACCGCGAAGCCATGCCCGCGCAGCGCCTCCGCCAGCGCCATGCTGTAGCCCTCGCCGGCGGCGAGGCAGAGCGGCGCGCCCTTCGGGTCCAGCCGCGCGGCGGCGAGCGCC
>NZ_GG771241.1 GCF_000164635.1 Pseudoroseomonas cervicalis ATCC 49957
GTGCCGGCGCACCCGCTGGCGCAGGCGCTGCTGCGCGCCGCCGGGGTGCCGGTGGTGGCGCCCTCCGCCAACCGCTCCGGCGCCGTCTCGCCGACGACGGCCGCGCATGTGCTGGAGGGGCTGTCGGGCCGCATCGCCGCGGTGCTGGATGGCGGGCCCTGCGCCGTGGGCGTCGAGAGCACGGTGCTGGACCTGACCGGCGCCACCCCCCTGCTGCTGCGCCCGGGCGGCGTGCCGGAGGATGCGCTGCGCGCGCTGCTCGGCCCGATCGGCCGCCCGGACCCGGCGCTGGCCGAGGATGCGGCGCGCCCGGCGCCGGGCATGCTGGCCTCGCACTACGCCCCCGCCCTGCCGGTGCGGCTGGAGGCGGAAAGCGTCTCGCCCCAGGAGGCGCTGCTGGCCTTCGGCCCGGCTTTGCCGGGGGCCGGGGCGGTGTGGCAGCTCAGCGAATCGGGCGACACAATGGAGGCGGCGGCGCGGCTCTTCGCCGGGCTGCGCTGGCTGGATGCCGAGGGGCAGCGCCTGGGCCTGACCGGCATCGCCGCCATGCCGGTGC
>NZ_GG771240.1 GCF_000164635.1 Pseudoroseomonas cervicalis ATCC 49957
GCCGCGCTGGACGGCCCGGCCGGGCTGTTCGCCGCTGCCGGCGCCACGCCGCCCGCGGCGCTGCCCCTGTTCGCGGAGGGTGATGCGGAGCTGCGGCACGTGTTCCGCAAGGCGCTGCCGCTGTGCAACTTCGCCCAGACCCCGGCGCAGGCGGCGCAGCGCCTGCGCCATCAGGCGGGGGCCATCGACCCCGACGACATCGCCGCGATTCGCATCCGCGCCTCCGAGGCGGCGGTGCGCTATCCGGGCTGCGACGGCACAGGGCCGTTCCAGCGCGTGCTGCAGGCCAAGATGAGCATCCGCTTCTGTGTCGCCGCCGCGCTGCTGCACGGTGCCGTGGAGGAGCGGCATTTCGCCCTGCCGGCGGATCCCGCGCTGCTGCGCCTGGTGGCGCTGGCCAGCCTGGAGATCGACCCGGAGGCCACGGCCGCCTTCCCCTCGCGACAGGGGGCCGAGGTCAGCCTGACCCTTCGCGATGGCAGGCAGCTCGCCGCCGCGCTGCCCGACCTGGAGCCGGCCGATGCGGCACGGGTGCAGCAGCGCTTCGCCGCGGCGGC
>NZ_GG771239.1 GCF_000164635.1 Pseudoroseomonas cervicalis ATCC 49957
CGCGCCGGTGCCGCCGGCCGCGCATCTGACCGGGGTGGCGGTGACGGGGGCGATCAGCCTGGCGGCCCTGCGCGAGGATCCCGCCCGCGCCCCGCAGCGTTATGCCCGCTACCTGGCGGCGCTGCGCGACATCGCGCGCGGCGGCGCCGGCCGAATGGCGGTGGAGGAGCTCGCATGGAACTGACCCTGGCGGTGCTGCGCTGCCCCGACAGCGCCGTGCCCGAGACGCGGCAGGCGCGGGGGGATTTCTCGATCGGCCGCGGCCCGGGCAATGACTGGGTGCTGCAGGATCCCGACCGGGTGCTGTCCAAGCGGCATTGCGTGCTGGAATTCCGCGCCGGCGGCTGGCAGCTGCGCGACCTCTCGACCAATGGCACCTATCTGAACCAGGCCGGGGCGCCGGTCGGGCGCGACCGCGCCGTGCCGGTCTCGGATGGCGACCGGCTGCGCCTCGGCGCCTGGGAGATCGAGCTGCGCCTGGCCCAGGCCGCCCGCCCGCCAGCGGAGAGCAGCCTGCTGCAGGGCAGCCTGCCGATGGCGCCGGAGACCGCGCCGCC
>NZ_GG771238.1 GCF_000164635.1 Pseudoroseomonas cervicalis ATCC 49957
CGCCCGCGCCCCGATGCGGCGCGGGAGGCGCTCTATGCCGACCCGCCCGCGCCGCGCGCCTGGCGGACCGCCAGCCCGGCCCCGGTCCCGGCCGATTGCGCCACGCTGGTGATCGGCGGCGGGGTGGTCGGCCTGTCCACCGCCCTGTTCCTGGCGCGCGAGGGCGAGGAGGTGCTGCTGGCCGACCGCAACGAGCCCGGCCTCGGCGCCTCCACCGCCAATGCCGGCAGCCTGCATGTGCAGTTGCTGGCCTATGCCTTCGGCGACACCGGCGCGCCCGGCCCGCTGGCCGAGGCGCTGGCGCTCGGCCCGCCCGCCGTCGCGCTGTGGAAGGCGCTGGCGGCCGAGGCGGGGGAGAGCCTGTCGATCCGCACCGAGGGCGGGCTGATCCTGGCCGACACGCCGGAGCTGCTGGACTGGCTGCGGCGCAAGACGGCGTTCGAGCGGGCGCGCGGCATCGCCGCCGAGGTGATCGGCCCGGCCGAGCTGCGCGAGCGGGCGCCGGCGCTGCGGCCCGGTCTGCTCGGCGCCTCCTGGTGCCCGCAGGAGGGGCAGATGGACCCG
>NZ_GG771237.1 GCF_000164635.1 Pseudoroseomonas cervicalis ATCC 49957
CCGGCAGGCGCTCGGCGCGCACATCCTGCGGCCCCAGCACCTCGCCCATGCGCAGCGCGCGGTTGGCGACGACGACGCTGCGCATGGCGACGCTGCGCCCCGCCAGGCGCTGGCGCAGCGTCGCCACGCCATCGGCCAGCACCACCAGCGTGGCGGAGAAGCGGCGGCTGGCGGCGTCGTATTCGGTGCCCTCCAGCGTCAGCCGCGGATCGGCCCCCGTCGGCACCAGCATCGGCTGGTAGGCGACGAGGTCGATGTCCAGCTCCGGATCGGCGCCGAGCCGGGCCAGCTCGGCGCGCAGCACCGCCTCGACCTCCTCGCGCGACAGCGGGCGGCCGGGGCGCTCCACCACCACCCGCTCATCGCCGGCGGCGGGCTGCCAGGGCAGGCCGGCATCGCGGGCGATGACGGCCAGCTGCGGCGCCTCCACCACGAAGCGGCGGCCGGGCATGGGGGAGGGGCCGAGCACGTCGGTCGCGCGCGCCCCGGCATTCTCGAACAGGTCGCCCAGGGTGACGCTGCCGCCCTCGATCACGGCGAGCGGCCGGTGCGCGACCAGCCCGGG
>NZ_GG771236.1 GCF_000164635.1 Pseudoroseomonas cervicalis ATCC 49957
CGCCGCCGCGCGGCACCAGCAGCGCCGGCAGGGCGCCGAGCCCGGCCAGCGCCACCACCCCGAGCACCGGCGAGACGCTGCCGAGCAGCGAGGCCAGGACCGGCGCCAGCACGAAGGTGACCTCGTTCAGCGTGGCGGCGATGCCGAGCGCGCGTGGCAGCCGCTCGGCCGGGGTCAGCTGGTTCAGCACCGTGCGCAGGAAGCCGAAGGCCGCGCCATGCACCGCGCCGGTGATGGCCGCCGCCAGGACCAGCCAGGGAAACGGCGCGCCGCCCCCGGCCAGCAGCGCCAGCAGCCCCAGCCCCGCCGTGCGGACCAGGATGAGCCGGCGCAGCGCCACATGCGGCGGCCAGCCACTGCCGAGCCGCGACAGCGGGATGGCGCCCGCCACCTGGGCCAGCGTCATGGCCAGGATCAGCGCGGCGCCGAGGCTGGCATCGCCGGTCAATTGCAGGGCCAGCAGGGAGAAGGCCACCGGCCCCGCCGCCTGCGGCACGCTGAGCGTGGCGGAGGCGGCGAACCAGCGCGGCAGGGCCCAGCGGCCCGCCATGCCTGGCTTGTCCGGCGCCG
>NZ_GG771235.1 GCF_000164635.1 Pseudoroseomonas cervicalis ATCC 49957
CTCGGCGGCGAGCGTGGCGGCCAACCGCGCCGCCTCCGCCCCCGCCGCGTTGCTCAGCCCGCGCAGCTGGTCGATCACCGCGGTGGAGTCCTGCCACCATTGCTCGCCGGAGACGGGATAGGGCTGGCCGGCGACGCCGGCGGCATAGACCGCGCGGCGGGTCTGCTGGAACGGGCCGAACAGGCGCTGCCGCGCCGCCTCCGCCGCGCCGGCCAGCGGCGCGCCGGCGCCGTGCTCCAGCATCGCCTCGATCATGCCCCAGGCGGTCTCCACCCGGCCGCGATGCATCGCCAGCTGCTCCAGTTGGAGGGGCGTGAGCGGCGCGGCGCGCGCCAGCAGCCCGGCCATGGTGCCGCGCTCCCGCCCCAGATACTCGCTGGCCACCCAGGCGAAATGCTTCAGCTCCTGCAGCGCGGCCAGCCGGGCCTCGGCCCCTTCATCCTCCACCTGCTGCGCCAGGCGCAGCGCCTGCGAGGCCTCGATCATCCCGCTCATGCCGGTCCACCACTGCTCCGGCAGCCCGGCCTCGCGCGCCGGGCGGGGCTGCGCCAGGGCGGCATCGGCGCGGCGGCG
>NZ_GG771234.1 GCF_000164635.1 Pseudoroseomonas cervicalis ATCC 49957
GCTGCTGCGCCTGGCCGAGACGGTGGAGCTGCGCCGCGCCCCCGACGAGATCACCGCGACGCTGCGCGTCGAGGCGCGCGCCGGCAGCGCCGCCGCCGCGCAATCCCAGGCCAATGCGGCGATGGAGCGCGCCCTGCAGGCGGCGCAGGCGGTGCCCGAGCTGCGCGCCAGCACCGGCCGCTACTATGCCGGACGGCTGGAGGAGGGGCGGCAATGGCAGGCCAGCCAGGGGCTGATCCTGCGCGGGTCCGAGCCGGCCAGGCTGCTGGAGCTGGCCGGCACGCTGCAGGGCCAGGGGCTGGTGCTGGAGGGCATCGGCTGGTCGCTCTCCGAGCCGCAGCGGCGCGAGGCGCTGGCCGAGGCGGAGCGCGAGGCGATCGCGCGGCTGCGCGCCCGCGCCGAGACGCTGGCCGGCCAGCTCGGCCAGGGCGTCGCCGCGATCCGCGAGCTGCAGGTGGAGACCGAGGGCCGCCTGCCGCCGCGGCCGATGATGGCGATGGCGCCGAGCCTGGCCTCCAGCCGGCGCGAGGTGGCCCCCGTCGCGGTGCCCGAGGACCTGACGCTGACCGCCACC
>NZ_GG771233.1 GCF_000164635.1 Pseudoroseomonas cervicalis ATCC 49957
CGGCCCGCCGCGCCAGGTCCAGCGCGACCCCCTCCAGCCGGGGGTCGGCGATGCGGGCGCGGGCCGAGCCCTCGCCAATGCCGGCCGCCAGCAGCGCGTCCTCCGGCACGTAGATGCGGTCGCGCGCCGCGTCCTCGTCGAGGTCGCGCAGCACATTGACCAGCTGCAGCGCCCGGCCGAGGGCGAGGCCGAAGGGCTCGGCCTCCGCCGCGCCGAAGATGCGCACCGCCAGCGCGCCGACGCTGCCCGCCACCTGCCGGCAATAGAGGTCGAGCGCGGCGGCATCGGCGATGCGGCGGCAGGGGCCGGCATCGGCCTCCATGCCGTCGATCATGGCGCGGCATTCGGCGAGCGGCAGGGTGAATTCGGCGCGCGCCCAGGCCAGCTCGCGCGAGAGCGGGCAGTCCGGCAGCTCCAGCTTGCGGCGCCATTCGGCGAGCGCGGCGCGCTTGTCGGCCTCCGGCATGGCGCCGTCGGCGATGTCGTCCACCGCGCGGCAGAAGGCATAGACGGCGTAGAGGGCGCGCCGCGCCGGGCCGCGCGTCGCCGCCATGCCGCGCGCGAAGGAGGAGCGGG
>NZ_GG771232.1 GCF_000164635.1 Pseudoroseomonas cervicalis ATCC 49957
CAGGGCGGCGTCCAGCGTCGCCGCCTCGATCCGCTGGCCGAGCGGGGTCGGCGCCGGCAGCAGCAGCCCGCTGGCCGAGAGAAGCACGGCCCGCGGGTCGCCGCCGGCCAGCAGCGTGCCGTCCAGCTGTTCCACCTCCAGCGTCTCGCCGGGCGGACCGAGGCGCAGCGCCTCGGCCCGCAGCGGCACGCCCTGGAATGGCGCGCGCAGCGGGATCTCGGCCGCCACCCGGGCAGCGGTGTAGGGCAGGTCCACGGGGCCGAGGCGCAGCGCCTGGGCGCCCTCCGGCTCCAACCTCAGCCGGTCCCAGGAGGCCCCGGCGCGCAGCGACAGGCGCAGCGCCCCGGCCTGCCAGGACAGGCCCTCGGGCAGGGACAGGCGCGGCTCGGGCAGGGTGACGCTGGCGGCGAGCGGCCAGCCGCCGCGCTGCGGCGCGCCATGCTCGATCCGCCATCCCTCGGCGCGGCGCGCCTCGGCCCAGCGCAGCGCCTCCTGCTCCAGCCGGCCGGCGATCAGGAACCAGGCCAGGCCGTGCAGCGCGGCCAGCAGCAGGACCAGCCCGGCCAGCAGGCGGGGCA
>NZ_GG771231.1 GCF_000164635.1 Pseudoroseomonas cervicalis ATCC 49957
TGGGGGAAGTCTGAAGGGGGCAAGGCCCCCTTCAGCCCGCCGGAAGCGCCCGCCATGAAGTCCGAGCCCGACCGCCTCTGTGGTCCCGCCGCTGTCGCCGCCGCCTTCGCGCACCGGCCGCAGGCGGTGCTGCGCCTGTTCTACCTGGCCTCCCGCCGGGCCGAGGCCGGGCCGTTCTGCGCCCAGCTCGCCCGCGCCCGGAAGCCCTATCGCGAGGTCCCGCCGGCCGAGCTGGCAAAGATCGCCGGCACCACGCACCATGGCGGCATCGTCGCCATCGCCGCGCCGCGCGCCGTGCCCGCCCTGCCGGCGGCCCTGCCGCAGACCCTGTTCGGGCCCGGGCTGCTGCCGGTGCTGGATGGCGTCGGCAATCCGCACAATCTCGGCGCCATCGCCCGCTCCGCCGCCTTCTTCGGCTGCACCTCGCTGCTGCTCTCGGGCGATCCGCGCCAGGCGGGGCTGTCCGACTCGGCCTGGCGCACCAGCGAGGGCGGGCTGGAAGCCCTCTCCCTCTACCGCGCGCCCGACCTGCCGGCGGCGCTCGGCGCGCTGGGGCGGCCGGCGCTGACGGTGGCGGCGGT
>NZ_GG771230.1 GCF_000164635.1 Pseudoroseomonas cervicalis ATCC 49957
GCCGGGGGGCGGCGCGGCGGCGGGCTGCGGCGCGGCCTCCTCGGCGAAGCGGGCCAGGGCCTGGCGCAGCGACGGGGCCGGCGCATCGGGTTCCGCCCTCACCGGCTGGTTGCCAAATGAGCGGTAGCGGATGCCCGGCGCGCGCAGCGCCGCGACCACCCTGGCGACATCGATATCCTGACCCATCCGTCGCCCCTGCTCCCTTCCCGACACCTAGAATGCCCGCTGGCCCCCCGTGGCGGAACCTCTGAATTCATGACGCCTTGTCTCTAAAATCGTTCAGAGTGGCGTTTTATGACTCAGCAACGGTCAGAAGCAATTTTAAGACGGCTGCATAATAATCGTCCCGCCCCGGCATCGGCAATGGCGATTCCGGCGTCCGAACCGCGGCCGGGCCCAGCGCCTGGCGCTGCACCCAGCCGGCCAGGGCGCGCAGCCCGGGCGCCGCGGTGTAGGGGCCGGGGCGGTCGGTCTGCAGATCGACCCAGGCGGCGCCGTGGCCCTGCGCCGCCTCGGCCCAGAAGCGCGCCGCCGCCTGCGCCGCCGGCTCCGCCGCCAGACCGGCCCAGCACAGGTAGAAGGGCACGC
>NZ_GG771229.1 GCF_000164635.1 Pseudoroseomonas cervicalis ATCC 49957
CTCCGCCGCCCTGTCCGGGCTGGTGGAGGCGGTGCGCAGCCGCGAGGCGGCGCTGCACCAGGGCGCCACCCGGCTGCGCCTGGCCACCGAGGGCGCCGGCATCGGCGCCTGGGAATACGACCCGCAGACCGGCCTCAGCCTGCGCTCGCCCCGGCATGACGCGATCTTCGGCCTGGCCACCGGCGCCGCCTGGAGCCCGAGGCTGTTCCTGCGCCAAGTGGCGCGGGAGGAGCGCGGCGCGGTGCTGGCGGTGCTGCGCGAGGCCGGGCGCGCCAGCGGCGAATGGCGCCTGCAATGCCGCATCCGCCGCGCCGATGACGGGGCGGAGCGCTGGGTGGCGCTGCGCGGCGCGCCGCTGCGCGAGGCCTGCGGCGCCGAGGGTCCGCGCCAGGCCGGCATCGTCGAGGATGTCACCGAGCGCCGCCGCACCGAGCAGGCGCTGGAGCTTCTGGTGCGCGAGCTGGACCACCGGGTGAAGAACCAGTTCGCCGTGTTCGACAGCCTGGTGCAGTTCACCGCCCGCACCGCCCCCGACCCGGCGGCGATGGCCGCGGTGCTGCGCGGCCGGTTGCGCGCCCTCGGCGCCGCG
>NZ_GG771228.1 GCF_000164635.1 Pseudoroseomonas cervicalis ATCC 49957
GCGGATCCGGCAGGGGCGGCTGCCCCAGATGCCGGCGCAGCGCCTCCAGCGCCGCCAGCGTGTCGAGCAGCAGCCGGTGATAGCCGGTGGAGCAGACGGCGAAGCCGCCATCCGGCGCCACCAGCCGCGCCATGGCGCGGGCGAGGGCGCGGGCGGCGGTGGCGGCCTCCTCCGGCTGGCCGAGCAGCCAGGCGCAGGCCAGCAGCCCGGCCGGCTCGCTGAGGCTGTGGTTGTTGTCCTGCGCGGCGGCATAGGCGCCGGTCGCCAGGATGCGGGCGCGGTGCAGCGCCAGCAGGCGGCGCAGCGGGGCCGAGGCGCCGGCCTGCCCGGCCAGCACCAGGCCCAGGCCCAGATGCAGCGCGCGCAGCGCCGCCTCCTGCCCGCAGGCCCAGTTGGGGCCGCGATAGGGCGGATTGGCGGCGCACCACTCTGTCAGCCGCCTTTCCAGCGCGGCGCCATGGCCTTCCTCCGGCCAGAGGCGGGCCGCCTGCAGCAGCAGCGGCACCCAGCCCAGCCGGTTGGCTTCCCAGACCGGGCGGATGTCGCCGGGGGTGAAGAGGTCGAGGCCGAGCGCCCCGGCGCCGGGGTCG
>NZ_GG771227.1 GCF_000164635.1 Pseudoroseomonas cervicalis ATCC 49957
CACCTGGCGGAAGGCCGCGGCCTCCAGGGCGCGCGCACCGGCGGGGCCCTCGGCGGGCAGGTCGGCAGGCAGGGCCAGGGCGGAGGAGTGGGGCACGCAGGGCATCCTTGCAGGACCGGCGGACCGGCCCGGGTTGACGGGGGGCACCACCCGGCGGGTGGTGCCCTGGCTTGCCGGCCCTCCACACGGGGTGGCGCGGCCGGCCGGCTTTTTTCAGGGCGGTGCTTCTGCGGGATCCGGCCGGGGTCTTGGGCCGCGGCGGCGCCGGCGGGGCGGCCGCCCGGTCGGGGCGGGGCCATGCTGCGGCGCGGGCTCACCATGCCGTGTAATTCTCTAACGTCCGATTAAAGCCACGCGGTTTTTTGTGATTTTTTCGCTCCGGGACGGCGCCGAATCAGGGCCGGGCCGCCAGCCCGGCCAGCACCTGGCCGTTCAGCAGCAGCAGCAGGTCGAGATCCGGGCGCGGCACCGCCAGCTCGCGCAGCACGGTGGCGGCCAGCCGGCCGAGTCCCTGGCGCAGGGGCTCGGGCAGCGGGCTGTCGGGGCGGGCCAGGGCCAGCAGCACCCCCTGCCACAGGCGGCGCGCCAGGCG
>NZ_GG771226.1 GCF_000164635.1 Pseudoroseomonas cervicalis ATCC 49957
CCATTGGGCAGCGGCGGCAGGCCGGCCTCGCGCGCGCTCTGCTCCAGGCGTGGCGGCAGCGGCGGCACCGCGTCGACATTGCGCTCGGCCGAGCCGCTCCACTGGTACCAGGCGGCATAGCCGCCGATCGCCAGCACGGCGCCGAGCAGGATGACCGCCCCGGCCGGCACGCCGCGATCCGGCACCGGCTCGGGGAAGACGAGGTCCTTGGAGCGGGTGGCGGCGCCGGCGCCCTCGCGGAAGCGGCGCACCAGGTCGGGCGCGTCCAGCCCCATGGCCTGGGCATAGCTGCGCACGAAGCCGGTGCCATAGGCGACACCGGGCAGGTCGCGCACCCGCCCCTCTTCCAGGGCGGCCAGGTAGCGGCGGTTGATGCGCAGCTGGTCGGCCAGTTCCTCCAGGCTCACGCCCAGGGCCAGCCGCGACTCGCGCAGCTCCTCACCCACCCGCGCGGCCTCGGCGGGCTGGCTGTCGGTCCGGGGGAGGCGTTTGAGGTCGTAGGGCACGCGGAGAACACCTAACGCGCCGCGCGGCGCGCGGCAAACCGAATTGCGGTGAGGCGCGGCAACGGGCCGCCAGGACCGGCGGGCGG
>NZ_GG771225.1 GCF_000164635.1 Pseudoroseomonas cervicalis ATCC 49957
CCGGCCGAGCGGCTGCTGCTCTGCCCCGGCGCGCAGGGCGCCATGCTGGCGGTGCTGGCGGCGCTGACCCGCCCGGGCGACACGGTCTGCGCCGAGGCGCTGACCTATCCCGGCTTCCGCGCCCTGGCGGCGCATCTCGGCCTGCGGCTGGCGCCGGTGGCGATGGATGCCGGGGGGATGCTGCCCGAATCCTTCGCGGCGCAGTGCCGGCAGGCGGCGCCGCGCGCGCTCTACTGCACCCCCACCCTGCACAACCCGACCGCCACCACCCTGTCGCTGGAGCGTCGCCAGGCGCTGCTGGAGATCGCCCGCCAGCACGCCGTGCCGGTGATCGAGGACGACGCCTATGGCGCCCTGCCGGAGCAGGCGCCCGCGCCGCTGGCGGCGCTGGCGCCGGGGCAGGTGTTCCACATCGCCAGCCTGTCGAAATGCATGGGGCCAGCGCTGCGCCTGGCCTATCTGGTGCTGCCCGAGCCGCGCTGGGCGCCGCGCCTGGCCGCCACGCTGCGCGCGCTGGCCGGCATGGCCTCGCCGATCGGCAGCGCGCTGGCCAGCGCCTGGATCCAGGATGGCAGCGCCACCGCCCTGCTGCAGGCGATC
>NZ_GG771224.1 GCF_000164635.1 Pseudoroseomonas cervicalis ATCC 49957
GGCAGGTGCTCTCCGCCGCGCCGGATCTGTTCGCCTCGGCCTCCGCCCCGAACGCGCTGCGCTGCCTGGCGCTGCTCGGCCCGCGCCTGCCGGAGGGCGCCACCCGCGACGCGGCCTGGGCGCTGCTGGCCACGCACCGGGAGAGCTTCCCCGAGCCGGAGGCGCTGGCGGCGCTGCAGGTGCGGGACGGGCTGCGCATCCTGGCGCAGCGGCGCGACTGGGCCGGGCTGTGCCGCCTGGCCGCCACCCTGCCCGATACGGTGCTGCACGCCGAGGCCGCCGCCAGCCTGCTGACCGCCGCGCTGCAGACCCGCGACGCCGCGGCGGCCAGCCGCGCCCTGGCGCTCTCCCCGGACGAGCTGGAGAAGCCGAAGCGCCGCATCTGGTACGCCCACCGGCTGCGCATGGCCGGGCTGGGGGAGGCGGCGCTGGCGCTGCTCGACGTGCCGGCGCTGACCGGGACGACGGACCCCGAGATCCGCGACGCGCTGCTCGACATGCTGTCGCAGTTCCTCGGCAGCGGCGCGGCGCAGGGCGGGCTGGCGGCGCCGCTGCGGGCGCTGGCGGCGCGGCTCTCCGCCCCGGTCTTCGCGGCCGAATC
>NZ_GG771223.1 GCF_000164635.1 Pseudoroseomonas cervicalis ATCC 49957
AGCCGGCTGAGGCTGCGGCTGCGCGCCCGCGATGTCGCCGTGGCCACCGCGCCGCTGCCCGGCCTGTCGATCGGCAACCAGCTGCCGGCCGTGCTGGAGGCGATCGAGCCCGGCCCGCCGCACGAGCGCATGCTGCGGCTGCGCGTCGGCGAGGCGGTGCTGCTGGCCCGGCTGACCGAGGATGCGGTGCGGCGCCTGTCCCTGGTGTCCGGCCAGCCTGTCTGGGCGCTGGTGAAGTCGGTCGCCTTCAGCGGCGGCGCGGCCGAGGCGGCGCCCTGACATGCCGCCCCGCCGGGAGACGGCAACGGCCGCGCCGCGCCTCAGCCTGCGCATCGAGTTGCCGGGCGGCGCCCGCATCGGCCCCGGCAAGGTGCGGCTGCTGGAAGAAATCCGCGCGCGCGGCTCGATCTCCGCCGCCGGGCGGGCGCTGCGCATGTCCTATCGCCGCGCCTGGGAGCTGGCGGACGAGCTGAGCCGCCAGCTCGGCCAGCCGGTGGTGCAGGCCGCCCCCGGCGGGGCCGGCGGCGGCGGCGCCCGGCTGACGCCGCTGGGCGAGGCGGTGATCGCCCGCTACCGCGCCATCGAGGCGGCAACGATGGCT
>NZ_GG771222.1 GCF_000164635.1 Pseudoroseomonas cervicalis ATCC 49957
GCCACTTCGATCAGCACCGCCAGCGGCCGCGCCAGCCGCCCGCCGGCGGCGCGCACCCCGCCCAGGAAGGCCGCCTGCTCGTCCAGCACGGAGCGGCGGTTCCACCAGATCGAGGGATCGGCCAGGGCATAGGCGCCGAACAGCGCCGGCCGGGTGAACAGCACATGCAGCCCGAACAGCCCGCCCAGCGAATGGCCGAACAGCGTCTGCCGCGCCGGGTCGAGCGGCAGGCGCGCGGCCACCGCCGGGCGCAGCACCGTCTCCAGGAAGTCCAGGAAGCGCTCCCGCCCGCCGGTCGGCGGCGGGGTGTCGCGGCGCGGGCCGAAGCTCTCGGCGGCGGTGGGCGGCGTCAGGTCGAAGAAGCGGCGGTCCAGGTCGCGCTGCGGTGCCGCCGGGTGGTCGATGCCGAGCAGCGCGACGCCCGAGGCCCCCGCCGCCTCGCGCGCATGCCAGGCGAGGGGGAAGCTGCGCTGGCCGTCCAGCAGCGTCAGCAGCGGGTAGCCGGCGGCCGGGGGCGGCGCGGCCGGGCGGGCGAGCTGGATCGCCCAGGGCGGCCCATCCCCCAGGCCCAGCGTGAAGCGCTCCACCAGCGGGTGCTCGAT
>NZ_GG771221.1 GCF_000164635.1 Pseudoroseomonas cervicalis ATCC 49957
CAGGCGCGGCGCGGCGAGCGGGGCGCCGCCCAGCGCCACGGCGCCGAGGGTCAGCAGCGAGCGGCGATGCAGTGTCACGTCCTCAACCTCCAGCCGGGCTCACGCCGGGTTGAGCATGGCCGGCGCCGCCCGTCCAGGCCCCACGCGGCGGCTCAGCGCGCCGCCCATTGCGAGCGCGGATGCACGAAGCCCGCCGCCGGATAGGCGGTGACGCCATAGGCGCCGCTCGGCGGATACCAGACCTTCACCACCGACCAGTCGTTGCGCGGCGAGACGTCGAGCACCGGCTGGTCGCGCATGATGCGGCCCTTCAGGCTGCCGCTGGCCCAGTTGGCGTGGTCCACCCGGATCTCGCGCGAGGACACGACGCGGCTGACCACCGCCAGGTGGCCGTCGCGCATGCGGCCGCTGCGCGCCAGCACCAGCACGCTGCCCGGGCGCGGCGCCGCGCCGCGCTCATAGGTGCCGGCGGCGGCGTCCCACCATTGCCAGGCATCGCCGCGCAGATCGACGCCGGAGCGCGCCCGCGCATAGGGCACGCAGGTCACCGGCTCGCGCAGCGCCTCGGCCCCCAGCACCGGGCCGCGCGGCGCGGCGCCGCC
>NZ_GG771220.1 GCF_000164635.1 Pseudoroseomonas cervicalis ATCC 49957
CCACGGCCGAGGCGCGCCAGGCGGATGCCGCCGTCGCCAGCTTGGCCGAGATGGGGATGCGCATCGGCGATGTGGTGCGGCTGATCAGCGACATCGCCGGCCAGACCAACCTGCTGGCGCTGAACGCCACGATCGAGGCGGCGCGCGCCGGGGAGGCGGGGCGCGGCTTCGCCGTCGTCGCCAACGAGGTGAAGGCGCTGGCCAGCCAGACCGCCCGCGCCACCGAGGAGATCGGCACCCAGATCGGCGCCATGCAGCGCGCCACCGAGCAGATGGTGGCGGCGATCCGCAATGTCGGCGCCACCATCGAGCAGAGCGGCGGCATCGCCCGCGCCATCGCCGAGGCGGTGACGCAGCAGGGCGAGGCGACCCAGGCCATCGCCCGCAACGTCGCCGATGCCGCCGCCGGCTCGGCCCAGGTGGCGGCGCGCATGCAGAAGGTGGAGCATTGCATGCGGCAGGATGAGGGCGCGCTGCAGGGTGTGCGCCAATCCGGCGACGCGGTGGCCGAGCAGGGGGCGGCGCTGCGCAGCGCCCTGGCGGCACTGGTGGCGCGGCTGCAATCCGGCCACCCGGCGCGGCGCGATGCCGCCTGAGCCGGCG
>NZ_GG771219.1 GCF_000164635.1 Pseudoroseomonas cervicalis ATCC 49957
CTGGCGCTGCGCCGGCGGCGTCGGCGGTGCCGGCGGGTCCAGCAGATCGACCACCACGCGGCGGCCGAGCACGAAATGCCGCGCCCGGCTGCCCGGCGTCAGGCGCAGCCGCAGCCCGCCCGAAAGCGGCTCGACCGAGGCGATGTTGCGCGGCGGGCGGACCGAGGCGGCCTCGAAGGCAAGGGTTCCGGCCGGGCCGAACACCAGCTCCACCACATCGCCCTGCTGCACCAGCGTATAGCCGGGCAGTTCGGGCCAGTCGAAGACGATGCGGCTGAAGCCCGGATGCTGGCCGGTGCGGACGGTGACGCGCTGCGGCACGCGCTGCGCCAGGGTGGCGGGGCCGGCGGGGGAAGCGGCGGCGGGCACCACCTCCCCCTGGCCCGGCGGTGGTGACGCGGCGGGACCGCCCGGCGCCGGTTGCCCCAGCGCCGGCCCGGCCGGCTGCGACGCCAGCGGGCCGAGGCCCAGCCAGAGCGCCAGCAGCCAGGCGGGACGGGTCTGCCGCATCAGCCCATCCTCAGTCGAACAGCGCGTCGATGGCGGACTGGCTGATCGCGGCGCCCGGCAGCTGCGGGCCGTTCAGCAGCCCGTCGGCGCGCG
>NZ_GG771218.1 GCF_000164635.1 Pseudoroseomonas cervicalis ATCC 49957
CGCAGGGCACGCGCCGCGAACTCCATCGCGTCGCGCTGCGAGGCCAGCCAGGCGCCGCCATGGTCCAGCCCGGCATAGAGCCGCCCCTGGGCCTGGGTGCCGGCGGCGCAGAGATCGCGCAGCAGGGCGAGTTGGCCGCTGGCGGCGACGTCGCGATCGGCCGCGCCGATGCCCAGGAAGACCGGCATCGGCAGGCGCAGCGCGGGATAGGCCAGGCGGGGCAGCACGGCGCGTTCCACCAGCGCCTCCGCCCCCGGGCGCAGCGCGGCCTGGCGCGTCAGCCCGGCGGCGACCACACGCCCGGCGAGCGGGCCGACGCAAAGCTCGGCCGCGGCCTCGGCCAGCGGCAGGGCGGCGGGGGTGAAGAAGCGATCCGGCGTCAGCGAAGGGTCGTGCAGCCGCGCGGTCAGGGCCAGGTAGAAGGCATAGGCGAGGCCGGGATCGGGCCGGTCCGCCGGCACGCCGGTGGCCTGCAGCGCGCCCGGGCGCAAATAGGGCGCGCCGGTGGCGATGACCGCCGCCACCTGGAGATCGGGCGCGTAGCTTGGCGCCAGGCCGCCGGCGGCCAGCGCCGCGCCGCCGCCCTGCGCTGGCCGGCGATCACC
>NZ_GG771217.1 GCF_000164635.1 Pseudoroseomonas cervicalis ATCC 49957
CGTCCCGCACCCCGCGCCGCGGCGCGGCCAGCCCGCGGGTGAGGGGGGAGGGCGGGTGGCCCAGCACTTCGTGCAGCGGGGTGTGGACCCGGCGGCGCTGCAGCTCCAGCAGGCCAAGCCCGGTCAGCCCGAGCAGCCGCAGATGCGGGTCGGCCGCCAGCAGCGGCTTCAGCCCGGGCAGCAGCGCCTGGCGCGCGGCCACCTTCATGCCGGCCATGTCGACCAGGATGGCGCCGGCCAGGTGGCGCAGGCGGATCTGGCGCAGCGCCTCGGCCAAAGCGGCGGCGTTCAGGGCGCGGTGGGCGGCGGCGTCGCGGCTGCCGGCCTGGGGGCCGGCATCGATGTCGATGGCCAGCAGCGCCGGCGTCGGATGCAGGGTCAGCCGCCCGCCGCCCGGCAGCGGCACCGCCATGCCGGCCAGACGCTCGAACTCTTCTTCCAGGTCCTCGGGGAAGGCCGGGCGTGTGGCCAGGGCAACGCGCTCCGCACCCAGCGCGCCGCGCAGCCGCGCGGCGGTGGCGGCATGGTCGGTCACCAGCCTTGCGGCGGGGTGCTGGGCCGCCAGGCGCAGCGGCGCGTCAGGGCCGCGCGAGAGCAGCCGCAGCGGG
>NZ_GG771216.1 GCF_000164635.1 Pseudoroseomonas cervicalis ATCC 49957
GGCGCCGGGCGCCACCGGCATCTCGCCACGCCAGGCGGCGTCCAGCGCCGCGATCAGCCGGGTGTCGTCGCCCTGCGGCTCGCTGCCCGAGGCTTCCAGCCCGGCCACGATGGTCTTCAGGCAGTCGATCGCCGAGAGGATCAGGGTGATGCCCTCGGGCGTCACCTTCAGCGAGCCGTCGCGATACTTGCCGAGCACGTTCTCGGCCGCGTGCGCCACCTTCTCCAGCCGGGACAGGCCGAGGAAGCCGCAGGTGCCCTTGATGGTATGCACGCTGCGGAAGATTTCCGACAGGGTCGGCTTGTCGTCCGGCGCCTTCTCCAGCTTCAGCAGCGCCACGTCGAGCGATGCCAGCCCTTCATTCGTTTCGGTCAGGAAGTCTGCAAGAAGGTCGTCCATCGCTTTCCCCGGCGGCTGGCGGTTCCGCAAACTGGAGCGAGGAGCGCGAAGAAAGGGTAAAGGCAGGTGCCATGTGGTGACGCCTGCCGGCGCCGCGACGCCTGTTCAGCCGCGCGGGGTCAGCAGCAGGGCGGCGGCGGCCTCGCCGGCGCTGGCCGGGCCCTCGCCGGGCGGCAGCAGCAGCACCTCCCAGCCGGAGAGCAGCGCCAG
>NZ_GG771215.1 GCF_000164635.1 Pseudoroseomonas cervicalis ATCC 49957
GCTTCACCGAGATCCTGGCCGAAGCCGCCACCCGCCGCGCCGTGCCGCAGCCCGGTCTGGTGCCGGCATGAGCGACGCCCCCCTGCTGCATCTGGTGGCCGCGGCGCGGCCCAACCTGCCGAAGCTGGCGGCGCTGTGGCACGCGCTGGCGGCGCGGCCCGGCCTGTGCCGCCCGGTGCTGCTGCACACCGGCCAGCACGCCGACCCGGCGATGTTCGGCGCGCATCTGGCCGATCTCGGCCTGCCGGCGCCGCAGATCAGCCTGGGCGTCGCCGCCGGCGGCGGCCATGCCGAGTTCACCGCGCGCACCCTCGCCGCCTGCGGCGCGCTCTGGCAGCGGGAGCGCCCGGCCCTGGTGGTGGTGGCCGGCGATGTGGACGCCACGCTGGCGGCGGCGCTGGCGGCGCGCAAGCTCGGCATTCCGGTGGCGCATCTCGAGGCCGGGCTGCGCTGCGGCGACCGCGACATGGCGGAGGAGATCAACCGCCGCGCGGTGGACGCCATCGCCGACCTGCTCTGGGCGCCGGACGCGGCCAGCGCGGCCCGGCTGCTGGCCGAGGGCCACGCGCCGCAGGCGGTCCGCGCCGTCGGCAACGCCATGATCGACACG
>NZ_GG771214.1 GCF_000164635.1 Pseudoroseomonas cervicalis ATCC 49957
CCGACCGGCTGCGCCGCCCGGCGCTGGACGATCCCTTCTGGGCCGCGCTGATCGACGCCGTGACGGTGCAGGAGACGCGGCTGTTCCGCACCGCGCCGCAGCTGCTGGCGCTGGCAGCCCTGGCCTTCCCGGCGCTGGCGGTGCCCGGCCGCCCCTTGCGCATCCTCTCCGCCGGCTGCGCCACGGGGGAGGAGGCCTGGAGCCTCGCCGCCCTTGCCGCCGAGGCCGGGCTGCCGGCGCGCATCCTGGGCCTTGACCTCTGCCGCCCGGCCCTGGCGCGCGCCGCCAGCGGCCGTTTCGAGCCCGGCCCGCCCGACCCGCTGCGCGAGGTGCCCGAGGCCTATCGCCCTTATTTCCCGGCCGATGCCGCCGGCACCCTTTGCGCCCGGCCGGGCGAGGCGGTGGCCGTCAGCTTCGCGCGGGCCAATCTCTGCGTACTGGCGCCACCGGACGCCGCGCCCGCCGCGCCGCCCGAGGCCGCCGAGCAGGACATCATCCTCTGCCGCAACGTGCTGATCTACCTGACGCCGGACGCGCGCGCGGCGGTGCTGCGCGGGCTGTGCGCGCGGCTCGCCCCGGGCGGCGCGCTGCTGCTCGGCGCCACCGACCT
>NZ_GG771213.1 GCF_000164635.1 Pseudoroseomonas cervicalis ATCC 49957
CCGGCGGCGCCCGCCCCTTCGGGCGTGGCGCGGCGGCCGAACAGCTCCAGCCGGTGGCCGACCAGCTGGAAGCCCAGCCGCGCGGCGATCGCCTTGGCCAGGGCTTCGTGCTGCTCGTCGGAGAACTCGATCACCTTGCCGGATTCCACATCGATCAGATGGTAGTGGTGGCCATGGTCGGTGGCCTCGTAGCGGGCGCGGCCGCCGCCGAAATCGTGCCGCTCCAGGATGCCCTTCTCCTCCAGCAGCCGGACCGTGCGGTAGACGGTGGCGATGGAGACGCGGGAATCGAGGGCGAGCGCCCGGCGGTAGAGTTCCTCCACATCCGGGTGGTCCACCGCCTCGGAGAGCACGCGCGCGATCAGCCGGCGCTGCCCGGTCATCTTCAGCCCGCGCTCGATGCAGAGCCGCTCGATCCGCAGCGGGTCGGGCTTGTCCTCGTCGGCGGGGCGGGGCGTGTCGGTGCGCGTGTCCATGGGGTGGTCGGTTGCTCTCCTGGGCCGGCCCGGACGGAGCCTGGCGGAGTGATGGCAGGCGGGCGTCCCGGCCGCCCCGCGCGGTGCGGGGCGGTCCGGGCGACGGCCCGGGCGCCTTTATGGCATGGCCGGGCG
>NZ_GG771212.1 GCF_000164635.1 Pseudoroseomonas cervicalis ATCC 49957
CGGAGGCGCCGGCATCGATCGCGGCGCGGGCCTCGGCCAGCAGCTCGGGGTCCTCCAGGAACTCCTCATGCGCGGCGAAGATGGCGGCGTGCTGGTCACCGACGCGCTGGGCCATCTCGCGGGCCATGGTCTTCAGCTCGGCGCGCGCCGCCTCCAGCGCGGCCTCCAGCGCCGCCTGCTCGCCCAGCGGATCGGTGGCGGTGGCGGCATAGCCCGCCGCCTCGGAGCGGAAGCGGTGCAGCACGCCGATGGCGATGCCGGGGCTGGCCGGCAGGCCGGCGATGGCGCCGGGCTCCAGCGGCTCATCGGCCGCCACCGCGGCGGGCGCGGCATCGGCCGGGCCGGGTGCCGCCGTGTCGTCATCGCCCAGCTGCTCGGCGAAGGCCTGTCGCAAGGCGGCCAGCGCCGCCGCCTCGTCGGGGCCGGAGACTTCCAGCGTGATGGCGGCGCCGGGGCCGGCGCCCAGTTGCAGCAGCGCGATCATGCTGCGCGCATCGGCGCTGCGGCCGCCATGGCGCAGGGTGACACGGGACTGGAAGCCCTTGGCCGCCTGCACCAGCACCCGCGCCGGGCGGGCGTGCATGCCGGCGGCGGCGGGGGCCTGGACCTCG
>NZ_GG771211.1 GCF_000164635.1 Pseudoroseomonas cervicalis ATCC 49957
CCCACCCGCCCCCGCCGCCCGGCGAGCCCACCACGGCGCGCAGCCGCGCCCTCGAAGGGGGTGCGGCGCTGCTGCAATCCCAGGCGCCGCCCAACGCGCTCGACATGTATCTGAACGGCTTCCATTTCTATGCCGACGATCTCGGCCGCCCGGTCGAGGCGCATCACTACTGCACGCATCTCTCCGAGGAGCTGCACCAATGCGCCATCTTCGACGGGCCGGGCGCCGGGGCGCGGCTGATCGGCATCGAATACATCGTCTCCGAGCGGCTGTTCCGTGCCCTGCCGGAGGAGGAGAAGCCGCTCTGGCACAGCCACCATTTCGAGACGACCTCCGGCCAGCTGGTCATGCCGGGCGTGCCGCAGGCGGTGGAGACGACGGTGATGCGGCAGCTCGCCACCACCTATGGCAAGACCTGGCACACCTGGCAGGTGGATCGCGGCGATGCGCTGCCGCTCGGCATCCCGCAGCTGATGATGGGCTTCACGGGGGAGGGGCAGCTCGACCCGGCGCGGCTGGCGGCGCGCGACCGGGGGCTCGGCCTGTCCTCGGCGGAGAAGCGGCAGGCCCGCGCCGGCATCGCGGTGCCGCATGTGGCGCCGGGCGCCAATGC
>NZ_GG771210.1 GCF_000164635.1 Pseudoroseomonas cervicalis ATCC 49957
GCCGCCGGTGCCGCCGCCGGCCGCCTGGCCGGAGCCCCAGACCCGCCGCGCCGAGCCCAAGCTGGACTGGCCGCGCCAGCGCTGAGCGCCACGACAGCCGCGATGCGGAAAGGGCCGGGGAAGGCGTTCCCCGGCCCTTTCTTTCTGTCCGGCGCCGCCGGTTCAGTTGGCGGCGGGCGCCACGCCGCGCGCCGCCTGGGCGATGGTCCGGGTGAAGAGGTCGGCGTCCATCTCGGTCAGCAGCGCCTTCTGGCGCGCGGGCACGGCCACGAAGACCTTCAGGTAGCGCCCGGCGGCGACGCCCACGCAGACCTGCTGCCACATGGCGGTGCGGCCATAGGTGCCTTCCAGCACGGCGCATTGCATGGGCGCGCCGCCCGGCACCGCCAGCACATGGCGGCCGGATTCGGTCATGCGGCGGCCCGGCGCCGGGCCGGTGGCCTCGGCCACGCCCTCGTCCAGCCGGGGCGTGATGGCGCTGTCCGGCGTGTCCGCCCGCAGCGGCGGCTGGCCCTGGTCATAGACCAGCACCGAGGCGATGGCGGCCCGCGCCGCCACCCCGGGCCGCGCCAGGGTGGCGTAGTCCACGGCGCGGCCCTGGCCGGGCTGGCTGGC
>NZ_GG771209.1 GCF_000164635.1 Pseudoroseomonas cervicalis ATCC 49957
CATGCCCGGGGCCCCATCGGGCGGGCCGCCCCGGGGCCGCCGCCTGCCGCCGGCCTGGCCGGTCGCCGCCCGCTCCTGGTTGACGCGCCTGCCCATGCCGGGAATGCTGCGCCGCATGCAGCGCCAGGGAAGGGGGCAGCCCATGTCCGATCGCGACATCACGCTGCTCCTGGACGCGGTGCGCGGCCAGGAGGCCACGCCCGCCGCCACCCCGCCGGGGGGGCGGGCCTACAGCCTCGACCAGTCGGTCGGCCATCTGCTGCGCCGGGCGCATCAGCGCCATGCCTCGCTGTTCCAGGACCGGGGCGCGGTGGGCGGCCTCACCTCCACCCAGTTCGCGACGCTGCTGAAGCTGGGCGAGCTGGGGCGCGCGACGCAGAACGCGCTGGGCCGCGCCGTCGCGCTGGACCCGGCCACCATCCAGGGCGTCGTCGCCCGGCTGCGCGACCGCGGCCTGCTGGAGGTGGCGCGCGACCCGCTGGACCGGCGCACCCTCGTCCTCTCCCTCGCCCCGGCCGGGGCGGCGGTGCTGAGCGAGGCGGTGGCGCAGGGGCGGCGGGCCAATGAGCAGCTGCTGGCCCCGCTCTCGCCGGCCGAGCGCGCCCAGCTGATCGGCCTGCTGCA
>NZ_GG771208.1 GCF_000164635.1 Pseudoroseomonas cervicalis ATCC 49957
GGCGAGACCGGCCTCGCCGCGCAGCGCCACCACCAGCGCCTCGCTGCCGGGCAGGCGGGCGAAGCCGAGCAGCAGCGCCGGCTGCCCCGGCGCTTCGTGGCGCAGGCTGCCCCAGCCCTCGCGGCGCATCCGCTCCAGCACCGGGGCGGGCAGGCGCAGGGCAGGGTCGGCGGGCTCTTCCGGCAGGCGCAGCAGGGTCTCGCCGGCGGGGTCCAGCAGCAGGATCTGCTCCGCCGCGACCGGCGACAGGATGGCCTGCCGGAAGCCGCTGCGGTCGAGCGCCGCGACCAGGCTGCGCCCCGGCAGGCCCGGCAGCGCCTGGCGCAACAGCAGGCCGCCGAGCGGCCCGGAATCGCCACGCTGCAGGCCGGGCGAGGCGGCGTCGCGCAGCGGGAGCGGCAGGTCCAGCGTCTCCAGCACCGGCTGGCTGGCGCAGAGCAGGCGGCCGGTCGAGTCGGCCAGTGCCAGCCAGTGCAGCAACCCGGCCTCCTCCGCCTGGCTGTCGCGTACCGCCTGGCACAGCGCCGCCTCGCTGCGATGTGTCAGGCTCAGCCCGGCCAGCAGGGTGTTGGCGCGCAGCAGCGGCGCCGCCTGGTCCTGCGCGCTGCGCAGCGCCAGCCCGGCC
>NZ_GG771207.1 GCF_000164635.1 Pseudoroseomonas cervicalis ATCC 49957
GGGCAGCGACACCAAGACGCCGCGGCTGTTCCGGGGCGCCGGCGCCTCGCCGGTGCCGGGGGCGGCGCCGCTGGAATTCCTGATCTCCTCCGGCACGTTGCTCGACCTCGCGGCGCTGGAGCGGGTGGGCGGCTTCCGCGAGGATTTCTTCATCGACGCCGTGGACATCGAATGGTGCTTCCGCGCCTGGGCGCGCGGCTTTTCCTGCTGGATGGCGCGGGATGTGGTGATGCCGCACCGGCTGGGGCGCGGCATCCTGCGGGTGCCGGTGCTGGGCCTGCACCTGGCGGTGCAGCCGGATTTCCGCCTCTACGCCTATGCCCGCAACCAGGCGGCGATGCTGGGCCTGGCGCATGTGCCGCTGCGCTGGAAGGCGAAGCTGCTGCCCTATCTGCTGGTGCAGGCGCTGGCGCACAGCCTGGCGCAGCGCCGGCCGGGCCTGCCGGGGGTCTTCCTGCGCGGGGTGTGGGATGGGGTGCGCGGCCGGCTCGGGCCGGTGGGGCCGGGAAGGTAAGCGTTCTTTTTTAAAAAAAGAACCAAAAAACTTTTGTCCGTTTAGCGGCCCGCTTTGCCGGGAGACGGCGGCAGCCTGAAAAAGTCTTTTTGCTTCTTTTTCTTCAGAAAAA
>NZ_GG771206.1 GCF_000164635.1 Pseudoroseomonas cervicalis ATCC 49957
CGCGCGCCCAGCCCTGCAGGGGCGAATGCGCCACCACGTAGCACAGCGCCAGCGCGTGCAGCAGCCGCGGCAGGGAGAGGAAGGTCTTGTCCGGCACCACCAGCAGGGCGGGCAGCGGCAGGGTGGCGGGGTCGGGCAGGCCGGGCAGGTGCCGGGCGAAGGGGCTGGCCAGCAGCAGCAGCAGCGCCGCCCACCACGGGCCGGGCCGCCAGGGCAGGCCGCGCCCCAGGACGCGCCGGGCGCCGGTGGCGAAGCCGATCGCGAACAGGAACTGCCAGGAGAGCGGGTTGAAGAACCAGCCCTCCGCCGCGCCGGCCGCCGGCAGGTTGAGCCGCCCCAGTCCGGCGGCCAGCCACAGCGCCGCCGAGCCACCGAGCAGCGGCGCCAGCCAGCCCCGCGCCGCCGCCCCCAGCAGCAGCGGCAGCAGCGCCAGCAGCGCCAGATAGAGCGGCAGGATGTCGAGATAATGCGGCTGCAGGCCGAGCCCCAGCAGCGGCAGGGCCATCCCGGCCGGGGTCGGGCCAGCAGCGGGCCGAGGCCGAGCCGCGCGGCGAAGCCCGGCCGCGCCAGCGGCAGCAGCGCCAGCCCCAGCGCCAGGGCGGCGAGGCCGAGATGCGCGGCATAGA
>NZ_GG771205.1 GCF_000164635.1 Pseudoroseomonas cervicalis ATCC 49957
CGCCCGGGTGCTGCTGGTCGACCATGAGGACAGCTTCGTCCACACCCTGGCCAACTATGTCCGCGCCACGGGAGCGGAGGTGCGCACGCTGCGCCCCGAGCTGGCCCGCGCCGCGCTGGCCGAGGGCGCGCCGGCGGATTTCGTGCTGCTCTCCCCCGGCCCCGGCAAGCCGTCCGACTTCGCCATGTCGGAGACGATCGACCTGCTGCTGAAGCGCGGCCTGCCGGCCTTCGGCGTCTGCCTCGGGCTGCAGGGGCTGGTCGAGCATTTCGGCGGCGCGCTGGACGTGCTGGCGCAGCCGATGCACGGCAAGCCCTCGCTGATCCGCCGCACCGGCGGGCGGCTGCTGGCCGATCTGCCGGAGGCGTTCACGGTGGGCCGCTACCATTCGCTGCATGCCCGCCGCGTCGCCCTGCCGGAGGCGCTGCTGGCGACGGCGGAGACCGAGGATGGCGTCATCATGGCGGTGGAGCACCGGTCGCTGCCGCTGGCGGCGGTGCAGTTCCACCCCGAATCGCTGATGACCGATCCGGGCCGCATCGGCATGCCGCTGATCGAGGCGGCGCTGCGCCGGCTGCGCGCCAGCGTCACGGCCTGAGGCGCCCGGCGGGGTGGCGGCGGGGTGGCGCACGGC
>NZ_GG771204.1 GCF_000164635.1 Pseudoroseomonas cervicalis ATCC 49957
GTGGCGGCGGCGGCCGAGCAGCTGGCCGGCAGCATCGCCGAGATCAACCGCCGCGTCAGCGAGGGCGCGCAGGTGGCGCAGCGCGCCGTCACCGCCGCCGGGGCGTCGGACACCACGGTCGCCGGCCTGGCCGCCGCCGCCGACCGTATCGGCGACGTGGTGCGGCTGATCGCCGACATCGCCGGCCAGACCAACCTCCTCGCCCTGAACGCCACGATCGAGGCGGCGCGGGCGGGGGAGGCGGGCAAGGGCTTCGCCGTCGTCGCCTCCGAGGTGAAGACGCTGGCCAGCCAGACCGCCCGCGCCACCGAGGAGATCGGCGCCCAGATCGGCGCCATGCGCGGCGCCACGGCCGAGGCCGTCGCCGCCGTGCGCGGCATCGCCGAGGCGGTGGCGCGCATGGGCGAGGTGACCGCCGCCATCGCCGCCGCCGTCGAGGAGCAGGGGGCGGCGACGCGCGAGATCGCCCGCAACGCCGCCGCCGCCGCCCAGGGCACCGAGGCGCGGCGCAGAGCACGCTGGGCCTGACCGAGCATGTCGAGGCCGCCGCCGCCGCGCTGGGCGATGTGCGCCAGGCGGCCGGCGCGGTCGGCCAGCAGGGGGCAGGCGCTGCAGGGCGAGCTGTCCGGCGTGG
>NZ_GG771203.1 GCF_000164635.1 Pseudoroseomonas cervicalis ATCC 49957
CCGCGCCGCCCGCCCCGCCGCTGGCGGAGGCGCTGGCGGCCTATCCGGTCATCGCCCAGGTGCTGCGCCAGCAGCTCGACTCCGCCCTGCGCCGCAGCGAGGACGTGACCTATGAGCTGCATGAGCGGCTGAACCGGATCGACGCCCTGGCGCCGGCGCCGGACGCCGAGGCGGCCGACCCCGGCCAGGCCGAGGCGCTGCGCGGCCTGGTGCTGGAGGCGCTGGCGACGCTGCAATTCCAGGACATCCTGCGCCAGCAGCTGGGCCAGGCCGGCAGCGCGCTGGAGGCGCTGGCCGGGCACGCCACCGCGCTGGCGGCGCATCTGCGCGATCCCGCCGGCCACCCGCCGCCGCCGCCGCCCGAGGCGCTGCTGCGCCACATGCAGGACAGCTACGTGATGCAGGCGCAGCGCGACGCGCATCACGGCGTCACCGCCCGCCCCGCCGCGCCGCCCGGGATCGAACTGTTCTGAGGCACCGGCGGCAAGGGTCCGTGCAGCCCCGCGCGCTAGGAAGGGATGCGAAAAACGCTCTGACCGAGGTCGGCCCATGGCTCTGGTGAAATCCTACGAACTGCGCGGCGGCGGGCAGAAGGCGCCGCAGGAGCCACCGCCGCGCCCGGCCCGCCCCGCCGA
>NZ_GG771202.1 GCF_000164635.1 Pseudoroseomonas cervicalis ATCC 49957
CCCCCGCCCCGCCTTGCGCCGCCGCCCCCCGCGCCAGCCCCAATCCCAGACCAAGCCCGGCCGCACCGGCCAGCACGCCGCGTCGCTGCATCCCCGATCCCCCTGAAACCCGACGCGGCATTCTGCACATCACGCAGGCGTTATGAAGGGCAAGCCGCCTGGTCCGCCGCCCAGGCTGGCGGAAATCCGTGAACCGGGTGTGAAGCGCCGCTCAGCGCGGCAGCACGGTGTCCGGCCGCCCGGCCCAGCCATTGCTCTGGTCGAGCTGGGTGATCGCCTCCAGCGCGCGGCCGGTGGCGATGGCGGCCTCGGGCAGCGGGCCGGGCTGGGTCAGGCGCAGCAGGCTGCGCTCCGGCCCGGCCGGGAACAGCGCCGCGGGGAAGGCCGCGGCGGTCTCGGCCCGCGCGTCCAGCAGCTGCGCCAGCCGTGCCATGGCCGGGATCACCTGCTCCGGCAGCGCGGTGGCGGACAGGCCCAGCGCCTGCCGCACCTCCCGCACCGCGCCACGCAGCGCCAGGATCAGCCCCGGCGGCAGGGCGGCGAAGCGCGGCTCGCTGCCCAGCGTGTGCGTCAGATACTCCAGCCGGGCGGTGGCGCGGGCGGTCTCGGCCGGGCGGCCCTCCAGCGCCGCGCCCTGGT
>NZ_GG771201.1 GCF_000164635.1 Pseudoroseomonas cervicalis ATCC 49957
CCGCCTCGCCCAGCCGGCGCAGCCGGGCGTCGAACTGGCGCAGCAGGGCCATGCCCTCGCCGGTGCCAAGATCGAGCCGCAGCGCCTGGCCGAAGGGCGAGCCGGACAGGGCGGCGGCGGGCGGCGCGTCGGAGGCGGCGGCCAGAGGGCGCATGGCATCATTCCCGCAAGGGTTGATAAACCGAGCTACACATTTCCGCGTCACGCCGTCAATCAACTCCGCCACGCCGCGCATGGCGCGTTTGTGCGAAAAATCATGGACGGCGCACCATGCGGCGTGGCAGCATCCCGGTGTGGATCGCTTCAGGAGAAGCCGGATGCAGATCAACCGACGCGGCCCCGGCGAGGCCAGCCTCGCCGAGGGTGGGCGGGACCTGCTCGACCTCGTGGCCGCCGAGGCCAGCGAGGCCGAGTTCGACGCGCTGGTCGAGCGGCTGGCGGCGCTGCTGGCCAGTGGCGCGGACCTGCCCCGCCTGGCGCTGAGCTATCAGGGCGGGCTGCTCGGCCCGGTGCAGGCGGAGATCCCGCTGCAGCTGCTGGTGATCGAGGAGGACCCGCAGGACGAGCCGCCGCTGCGCCTGCTGCGGCGCGAGGTGGCGGCCGACCCGGCGGCGCTCGCCGCCCTGCTCGGCCAGGCGGAG
>NZ_GG771200.1 GCF_000164635.1 Pseudoroseomonas cervicalis ATCC 49957
CGCCCGCGCCCTGGCCCCCGCCCAGCCCGCAGCCAGCACCGTGCTGCGCGACCGGCTGGCCGAGGCCGAAGGCACCGCCAGCGAACCCTGCCAGGGCTACGCGGTGCGCAACCCGCGCTCCGGCGCGCTGGGGCGCTACCAGATGCTGCCCATCGCCCTGCGCGATATCGGCTGGATGGACGACAAGGGCGGCTGGACCGCGCGCGCCGCCGCCGCCGGGGTGCGCAGCACCCGCGACTTTCTCTCACGCCCCGCCGCCCAGGAAGCCGCCATGGCCGACTATCTGCGCCGCGCCGAGCAGCAGCTCTCCGCCAATGGCGCGCTCGACAAGGCCGGCCGCCGGCTGAACGGAGTGGATGGCCGGCCGATCCTGCTGACCCATACCGGGCTGGTCGCCGCCGCCCACCGCCAGGGCGCTGGCGCCGTCGCCAAATGGCTGGAACACCGGATCGAACAGCCCAGCGCCCCGCTCAGCCCGGCGGAACGCAGCCTCTTCCAGAGCATCGAGACCCGGCTGCGCAACTTCGCCACCCTGCCGGCGCAGGAACGCAGCGCCTAGGCAACCACCCAGCGCCCCGCCTCTCCACCAGGCGGCGGCAGGCTGAAAAAAAGTCCGGGGGAAGGAATTCCCCCGGACCCCCATC
>NZ_GG771199.1 GCF_000164635.1 Pseudoroseomonas cervicalis ATCC 49957
AGGGCGGCCGGCGCCGCGAGGGGCTGCCGCCTGGCGGTCGCTCGGGCCGCGAGCGGCCGGTGGATCTGGGGCGCGGGCATGCCGGCAAGAAACTCCTACGGAAGTAAGGCCAGGATAAGGCGACCGGGCCGGGCGGTCACGGTGTCGCGCTTCAGCTTCATCGGCCTGTAACCAAACCCCTCCTGCCTAGTTTCCGCCGCAGGGCTGACGACTTGCTTACCGCGGCCCCGTTTCCGGGGCGCCGACGCGGGGCGGTGGCGCGGTGCGGAAGACAAGGTGGCGGCTGGCCAGGAAATTCCCCGCCATGCCGGCCAGCGCGCCGGCTGCCACGGCGATGACCGGATGCGCCGCCGCCAGCGGCCACAGCCCGACCAGCAGCGCGTAGCATCCATAGTTGAGCGCGAAGCCGCCCAGATTGACCAGCAGGAACAGCGCCCATTGCCGCCCGGCCGGCGCGCCGCGCGCCTGGCGGAAGGTCCAGGCCCGGTTCAGCGCCCAGTTCCAGCTGGCGGCGGCCAGGTAGGACAGCACGCGCCCGCCATACAGCCCGGCGCCCAGCCACAGCGACAGGTAGAGGATGGCGGTGTCCACCACCACGCCGCTGGCCCCCACCAGGCCGAAGCGTAGCGCCTGCCCGGCCAGCC
>NZ_GG771198.1 GCF_000164635.1 Pseudoroseomonas cervicalis ATCC 49957
CGCGCAGCATCGGCGGCCATGGGCTGGGCTGCATCGCCGGCGCCGAGGCCATGCCGGCCGAGGGGCCGGGCTGGCAGCTGGTCCGCCTCTCGCGCAACCGCTACTGGGGCCATCCGGCGCTGCTGGCCAGCCTGCGCGGCCTGGCGGCGCGGGCCCAGGCGGCCGGGCTGCCGGCGCTGTGGATCGGCGATCTCGGCCAGCCGCGCGGCGGGCCGCTGCCCTGGGGCCATGCCAGCCACCAGCTCGGGCTGGATGCCGATATCTGGTTCGAGCTGAACCCCAAGCCCGCCACCACCCCGGCCGAGCGCGAGCGGATCGAGGTGCCCTCCCTGGTCCGCCCCGACGGGCTGGACATCGACCCGCGCCGCTACACGCCGGCGCATGCGCGGCTGCTCCGGCTGGCGGCCGAGGACCCGGCGGTGGACCGCATCTTCGTCAATCCGGCGATCAAGCAGGCGCTCTGCCGCGACCATGCGGGCGAGCCCTGGCTGCGCCGGCTGCGCCCCTGGCGCGGGCATGATTCGCATTTCCACATCCGGCTGCGCTGCCCGGCCGGGCAGGCGCAATGCCAGGACCAAGCGCCGGTGCCGCCGGGCGATGGCTGCGACGCCAGCCTGGCGTGGTGGTTCTCCGACGCGGCGCGGCAGCCGCC
>NZ_GG771197.1 GCF_000164635.1 Pseudoroseomonas cervicalis ATCC 49957
GAGGCCGAGACGCGGCTGCTGGAGGCACGCCGTGGCTGAGCCCTCCCCCGCCGCCGCCGCCACCGCGTCGCGCGGGCCGGTGGTGTTCACCCGCGCCGGAATCTGGCGCGGCGCGCGCACCGCGCTGCCGCTGTGGCTCGGGCTGCTGCCCTTCGGCCTGGTGGTCGGCGTGCTCTCGGCCGGCAAGGGGCTGTCGCTGGCCGAGACGCTGCTGATGTCGATGATCGTCTATGCCGGCGCCTCGCAGCTGCTGGCGCTGGAGCTCTGGGCCGACCCGGCGCCGGTGCTGGCGGTGACCCTGGCGGCGGCGGTGGTGAACATCCGCCTGGCGCCGATGGGCGCGGCGCTGGCGCCCTGGCTCGACCGGCTGCGCGGCTGGCGGCTCTGGGGCACGCTGGCGACGCTGGTGGACCATTCCTTCGCCCTCGGCGTCGCCGAGCAGCGGGCGGGTGGGCGCGACGCGGGCTATCTGCTCGGCATCGGCCTGTCGCTGTGGTTCGCCTGGCAGATGGCGACGATCGGCGGCCATGTGCTGGGCAACAGCGTGGCGCTGCCGCCGGGGCACGCGCTGTTCTTCGGCGGCATCGCCGCCTTCAGCGGGTTGCTGGTGCCGCTGTGGCGCGGCGCGCGGCGCGACCTCGCCCCCTGGGCG
>NZ_GG771196.1 GCF_000164635.1 Pseudoroseomonas cervicalis ATCC 49957
GCCAGCGCCGGATGGCCGAGCACGGCGGCGCGCCCCCCGGCCTCGCCCAGCGCGTGCGGCATCATCAGCAGGATGTCGGGCGCCAGGCTGGCCCCCATCTCCGCCGAGAGCGGGCGATAGCCGCGGAAGCCGCGCACGGCGTTCACCCCGCCCGCCGCCTCGATCAGCGAAGCGGCATGGGTGGCCTCGCCCGAGACCAGCGGCGCGCCCTGGCCGGCGGAGAGCACGAACATCACGCGGGGCTTGCGCGGCAGGGCGGAAAGCGGCGCGTCCAGCAGCGCCCAGTCGGCGGCGACGGCGGCGGCGAGCGGCGCGCCATCCCGCTCCAGCGCGGCGGCGGCGGCGCGGATCTTGGCGGTGGTGGCGGCGAGGCCGGCGCCATCGGCCACGGTGACCACCGGCAGGCCGGAGGCGCGCAGCACCTCCACCGCCTGGGCCGGCCCGGCCTGGTCGGAGAGCAGCAGCAGGTCGGGATGCAGGCCGATGATGCCCTCGGTCGGCAGGGCGCGCAGATAGCCGACCTTGGGCAGGGCGGTGATGGCGGGCGGGAACAGGCTGCTGCTGTCCACCGCGACCAGGGTGCCCTGCTGGCCCAGGGCGCAGACGGTCTCCGTCATGGCGGGGCCGATGGCCACGACACGGCGCGGCGGCGCCGG
>NZ_GG771195.1 GCF_000164635.1 Pseudoroseomonas cervicalis ATCC 49957
CCGGTCGGCGCGGCGGGCGGCGCCAGCTCGTGCTCCGCCACCGCATAGCCCAGCCGCCGCAGTGCCTCGGCGATGCGCCCGGGCGGCGTGCCCGGCGGCAGCGCCTGGCGCAGCGAGGCGGCGAGGCCCGGGCGGTGGCGCATATCCTCCGCCAGGCGGCGCAGCTCGGGGCTCACCGGGCGTCAGTTCGTCGGGAAGCGGAGGGCGGGCACGATCCGGGTCGTGATCTCGAAGAGCGTGTCCATGACCTGCTTGACGGAGCCGCCGGACAGGCCATCCAGCGCCTCGTCCGGCAGGGCGGCGCCGCGGCCGGACAGTTCCTCCGCGGTGATGGCATAGCCCTGGCCCTGCAGCAGGGCGGCCGCCTCCTCCGGGCCGCGGCAGCGCGGCAGGGCGTCGCCCAGCGCCTCGCGCAGCGCCACATCCTGCCGCAGATCGTGGTCCAGGCGCTGCCATTCGGACGATGCCATGGGGTGGTCTCCCGGTGTGTCGCGCGGCATCAGGGCTTGGTGTTGCCCTTGGTGACGGCATCGGTGATGGCGTCCGTCACGCCGGAAGCGCCCGTCCAGAAGGGCGGCGCGCTGCCCCAGCCGCCGGCGGCCGCGTCCAGCGCGGCATCCGGCAGCGCCGCGCCGCTGCCGGCCAGCTCGGCCGCG
>NZ_GG771194.1 GCF_000164635.1 Pseudoroseomonas cervicalis ATCC 49957
CCACCAGGCCGGAGATCGCCGCCACCCGCCAGCGCCGGCCGCCGCCGCGCAGCAGCACGGCCATGTCATAGGCCACCACCTGCCGGGTGTCGTTCACCACCAGGAAGGCCAGGGCGCCGGCATCCGGCATGCGCCGCGCCTCCCGCTCCACCGTCAGCACGGTGCCGAGCAGCGCGGCCAGGTCCGGCGCCGGGCGGGGCGGGGGGTGCAGGGCGGCGCTCATCGCATCATTGCGGCATGGCGGCGGCGAGGCTGGACGGGGGCTGCAGCCGCAGCGTGCCGCTCATCCCCGGCAGCAGCGCGCCCAGCGGCTCGGTCAGGGTGAAGCTGGCATCGACCGTCAGCGAGGCGGTGTCCACCCGCGCCCCCACCCGCTCCAGCGTGGCGGTGTGGGTGGTGCCGGTCTCGTCCACCTGCAGCTCGGCCACCAGGCCGGGGCGCAGCCAGGCCACCCAGGCCGAGGGCAGCTGCGCCCGCAGCCGCAGCGGCCCCGCCGCCACCAGGTCGAGCAGCGGCTTGCCGTCCAGGGCGAATTCGTGCCGCCGCAGATGCCGCTGCGCCACCCGCCCGTCCCAGGGGGCGCGGATCTCGCAATAGCGCAGCCGGGCCTGGGCCAGCTCGACCGCGGCGCGGGCGCGGCCGGCCTCGGCGGCGGCC
>NZ_GG771193.1 GCF_000164635.1 Pseudoroseomonas cervicalis ATCC 49957
GGCGGCGGCGCGGGTGGAGCGGCTGCTGGCCGGCAGTGGCCTGGACGGCCGGGGCGACGCGCCGATGGCCGCACTCTCCTATGGCGAGCAGCGCATCGCCGACCTGCTGATGGCGCTGGCGCTGCAACCGCGCCTGCTGCTGCTGGACGAGCCCACCGCCGGCCTCTCCGCCGCCGAGGCGGCGCGGCTGCTGCGGCTGGTGCGCGGCGCGGGCGCGGACACCGCCATCATCCTGATCGCGCACGACATCGACATCGTCTTCGCCCAGTGCGACCGCATCGCCGTGCTGCATCTGGGGCGGCTGCTGGCCTGCGGCCCGCCGCGGGCGGTGCGGGCCGACGCGGCGGTGCGCGCCGCCTATCTCGGGAGCCTCGCGGATTGATGCCGGACGACACCGCCCCGCTGCTCGCCCTCTCCGGCGTCTCGGCGCATCATGGCGGGCTGGAGGCGCTGCGCGACATCGCGCTGGAACTGCGCGCCGGCGAGGCGGTGGCGCTGCTCGGCCGCAACGGCGCCGGCAAGACCACGCTGGCCGAGGCGCTGTTCAACCTCGGCCCGCGCCTCGCCGGCTCGGTGCGGGTGATGGGGCGGGAGGTGGCGGGCTGGCCGACGCACCGCATCGCGCGGCTCGGCCTGGCGCTGGTGCCGCAGGGGCGCG
>NZ_GG771192.1 GCF_000164635.1 Pseudoroseomonas cervicalis ATCC 49957
CGCCCGGGCTGCACCGCGCGCTGAACGGCGCCGGCGCCGTGCTGCCCTGGCTGCCGCCGCGGCCCGGCCGGCAGATCGGCTTCGTGCTGCCGGTCTTCGCCTTCGGCGGGGTCGAGAAGGTGGTGCAGGCCCAGGCCGAGGTGCTGCGCCGCCGGGGCTGGACGCCGCATCTCTTCCTGACGGGCGCGGAGAGCGTGGCGCTGCCCGCCAGCCAGTCCGGCGCCTTCGAGACGCTGCAGTTCTTCCCGCTGCCAGCGGCCGAGCGGGCCGACCGCGCCCGGCGCTACTTCGCCGCGCGGCTGCCGGAGGAGGCAGACCCCGCCATCGCGGCCGACGCGCTGGGGCTGCTGGCGGCGATGGATGTGGTGGTCAACACCCACGCGCTGGCCGCGCACCCGCTGATGGGGCAGCTGCGCCGCCAGGGCGTGCGCACCTGGCTCGGCCTGCACCTGCTCGACAACGGGCCGCGCGGCGAGCCGGTGGGCAACCCGCTCACCGCGCTCGCCTACGAGGCCGGCTATGACGGCATCCTCACGGTGTCGCGGCAGTTGCGCGACTGGTGCCACGCCCAGGGCGTGCCGGCCGACAAGCTGGTGCTGCTGCCCAACGCCGCCGCCTACCCCGCCGATCCGGGGCGCGTCGCGGCGGCGCTGGCGGCG
>NZ_GG771191.1 GCF_000164635.1 Pseudoroseomonas cervicalis ATCC 49957
CTGGGCATCGCGCCCGCCACCAACCTGGCGCTGGCCCTGGCGACCGAGCCGGACCTCGCCAGCCGCGTCGCCGAGATCGTGCTGATGACCGGCGCGCTGGGCGAGGGCAACTGGACCGCCGCCGCCGAATTCAACGCCGCCATGGACCCGGAGGCGCTGGCGCTGCTGCTGCGGGCCGGCCCGCCGGTGACGCTGGCCACGCTGGAGCTGACCGCCCAGGCGCTGGTCACGCCCGAGCGCATCGCCGGCCTGCGCGCCCAGGGCGGCGGGCGTTGCCTGGCGGCGGCGCTGGCCATTCTGGAGGCGGTGCCCCCCTCGCGCCGCTTCGGCCATCGCGGCGCACCGCTGCACGACCCCTGCGCGGTGGCCTGGCTGGTGGCGCCGCAGCTCTTCACCCATCGCGAGGTCGCGGCCGAGGTGGTGCTGGAGGGGCCGGATCGCGGCCGCACCCGGATCGACCGCTGGGGCCGCGGTGGCGCGCCGCGCAAGGCGAGGCTGCTGGAAGGGCTGGACGCCGACGGCTTCTTCGCCCTGCTGGGCGCGCGGCTGGCGGCGCTGCCCTGAGGCCGGCATGAGCGGGCGCTTCGTGGTGCTGTCCGGCTGCTCCGGCGGCGGCAAATCGACCCTGCTGGCCGAGCTGGCGCGGCGGGGCCATGCCG
>NZ_GG771190.1 GCF_000164635.1 Pseudoroseomonas cervicalis ATCC 49957
CGCCGCCGCCAGCCCCAGCGCGGGCGCCGCCAGCAGCGCCCGCCGGGGCAGCGCGCCCCTCACCCCTTGCTCCGCAGGCTCGCCCGCCCGCCATCCACGCCGATCACCTGGCCGCTGATCCATGCCGCCTCCGCCGAAAGTAGGAACGCCGCGAGGCCGGCGGCATCCTCCGCCTGGCCCAGCCGCGGCAGAGGATGCAGCTTCGCGATCGCCTCCGCCATGGCCGTGTTGCCGGTGAGCGGCGCGGCGATGCCGGTGCGCATCAGGCTGGGCGCGATGGCGTTGACGCGGATGGCGGGCGCCAGCTCGGCGCCGAGCGCCACCACCAGCCCCTCCACCGCGCCCTTGGCGGCGGCGATGGCGGCGTGGTTGGCGAAGCCCTGCCGCGCCGCGATGGAGGAGAACAGCACGACGCTGGCACCGCCCTCGGCGCGGGCCAGCGCCTTCTGCGCCGCCTGCACGGCCTGCGCCGCGCCCAGCGCGTTCAGCCGGAAGGCGTCGAGGAAATCGGCCTCGGCGAGCCGCGCCAGCGGCTTCAGCGGGATCGAGCCGACGCAATAGGCCAGCCCCTCCAGCACCGGCCCGGCGCTGGCCAGGGCCTCCGCCAGGGTCTCGGGCCGCAGCGCGTCGGCCACCGCCTGCGGCGCCTCCAGCTCCGCC
>NZ_GG771189.1 GCF_000164635.1 Pseudoroseomonas cervicalis ATCC 49957
GCGGGGCTGGCGGTGGCGGCGGGGCGGCGTGGCTCACGCCCCCTCCCCCGCCAGGCGCGGCAGCAGGTAGGCGAGGCCGGAGGCGATGGTGGTGGCGGTGGCGAGCAGGATCAGCCCTTCCAGCAGCAGCGGCATGTCGATACCGAAGCCTGCCAGCAGCAGCGCCAGCGAGGCCAGCAGGATCTGCGCCACGGTGTTGGCCTTGGAGATGCGGATCGGCTGGATGCGCGGCGGCGCGCCGAGCAGCGCCAGCAGCGCGACGCCGCCCATGATCAGCACGTCGCGGAACACCACCAGCAGCGCCAGCCAGTCCGGCAGCACCCCGGCCCAGGCCAGGCCGACATAGGTGCAGACCAGCAGCGCCTTGTCCGCCACCGGGTCGAGCAGCGCGCCGAGCCGCGACTGGCTGCCCTGGCGGCGCGCCAGCCAGCCATCCAGCGCGTCGGAGATCCCCGCCCCGGCGAAGACGAAGAAGGCGATGTCGAGCCGGCCATGGATGACCAGCCACAGCGTCGCAGGCACGGCGCAGAGCCGGGCCAGGGTGATCAGGTTCGGCAGGGTCAGCGCCCCGGCGGCCAGCCCGCCCGGCGGCGGCTCCGCCGGGCCGCGGGGCGAGGGGTCAGCCGCGCCCGGCAAGGCCGACTTGCCAAGCGCCGCCACCGGCCGAGG
>NZ_GG771188.1 GCF_000164635.1 Pseudoroseomonas cervicalis ATCC 49957
CGGGTCGGGCTGGAAGCGGCAGGCGGTGGGCTCGCAGGACAGGCCCGGCAGGCCGGGCCGGTCGATCGCCAGGGCGCTGCCCGCCTCCTCTCCCCAGCTCCGCAGCCAGTTGTCGCGCAGGAAGGCGGTGCCGCCCGGCAGGCGCTGCAAGGCCACCCCGGCCTCGGTGCGGAAGGCGATCAGCCGCGCATCGGCCGAGACCAGGATGTCCGGCGGCCGCACCGCGAGCGCGCTGAACAGGCCGGCGGCGATCAGCGGCACCCCCCACCAGCGCCAGCCCTGCCGCCACAGGCAGAGCCAGAGCAGGCCGAGGCTGAGCAGGCCGAGCCCCCAGCCCGGCATCGGCCGCGCCGGCAGCGCCGCCCCGGGCCAGGCGGCGACGCTGCGCGCCACCCACAGCACCCCCTCCACCCCCCAGCCCATCAGCCAGAGCGGCCATTGCTCCAGCCCCAGCGGCCAGGCCAGCATGGCGGCGAGCCCCGCCGGCATCACCAGGAAGGAGGTCAGCGGCACCGCCACCATGTTGGCGGCCAGCCCGTAGAGCTGCAGCCGGCCGAAATGGTGCAGCCCGTAGGGCAGCGTCGCCAGCCCGGCCAGCAGCGAGGCCAGCAGCAGCCCGACCGGCCAGAGCAGCGCCGGCAGCAGGGGGTGGCGCGCGGCGGCGGCGCGGCG
>NZ_GG771187.1 GCF_000164635.1 Pseudoroseomonas cervicalis ATCC 49957
GAGCGCCGCCCCCAGCAGGCCGAGCAGCAGGCGGCGCTGCGGCGTCTCCAGCGCGGCCTCGGGCGCCTCGCCGGCGACGGCGCGGCGGACGCCGCGGCGGCGGATGACGGAGCTTGGCGTCATGTTCAGCCCCCCGCCGAATAGGCGCGGCCGGTGGAGCCGAAGCCGGCGCGGCTGATGCCCACGGCGCTGCGCGCCGTCACCCCGTCGCCGCCGCGCGCCACCAGCCGGCCGGCCGGAGCCGGGCGGCCCGTTCCACTGTCCCAGCCCTGCAACGGGCCGGTGCCGCTGGCGGGGCGATAGCTGGGCACCGGGCGCCGGTCGGCGGTCCAGGACCAGCCCTGGTAACGCGGCGCGTAGCCGCCGGCCCGCGCCAGCGCGCCGCCGCGCCACAGGCCGTTGTAGCGATACCACCACAGCGCATGGCCACCACCGCCATGATAGCCGCTGCCCCCGCCGCCCCTGCCTTCGCCGCCCGCGCCCTCTGGGCCGGCCGGCTCCGCCGCCAGCGGCAGCACGGCGCTGCGGCAATCGGTCCAGACCAGCAGGCAGGCCTGGCGGCTGTCGAAGCGGTTGGGCAGCGGATTGGCCGGCCGCTCGCAGCCCTGCCACTCGGCCTCGCAGGCCTCGCGCGTCGGGTAGAGCGGCGCCAGCCGCGCATAGGCCAGCGGCGGGG
>NZ_GG771186.1 GCF_000164635.1 Pseudoroseomonas cervicalis ATCC 49957
GACGATCTCGGCGCCGGCGGCGCGCAGCGGCGCCAGCAGCGCATCCGGATGGCCGGGGCGGGTCGCGATCCAGACCGGCCCGCCGCCCTCGCGCAGCATGCGCGCGCCCGGCGAGAGGCGCAGCCGCGCATCCGCCACCACGCGCACCGTCGGCACCGGCGCGAAGCCCGGGATGCGGCAGGACAGCTCCGGGTCGTCGGCCAGCGCCGTGCCGCTGCCCACCAGCACCGCGTCATGCGTGCCGCGCAGCGCATGCGCCAGGCGCCGCGCCGGGGCGCCGGTGATCCACTGGCTCTCGCCGCTGCGGGTGGCGATGCGGCCATCCAGCGTGCTGGCCAGCTTCAGCGTCAGCAGCGGCAGGTTCCGCGTCAGCCGCTTGGTGAAGCCGGCATTGATCGCCCGCGCCTCATCCTCCAGCAGCCCGGTGGAGACGGCGATGCCGGCGGCGCGCAGCTGCTCGATGCCGCCGCCATCGACGCGCGGGTCGGGGTCGCGCATCGCCACCACCACCCGCGCCACGCCGGCGGCGATCAGCGCATCGGTGCAGGGCGGCGTGCGGCCCCAATGGCAGCAGGGTTCCAGCGTGACGTAAGCCGTGGCGCCGCGCGCGGCGGCGCCGGCGCGCTTCAGCGCCTCGGTCTCGGCATGCGGGCGGCCGCCGGGGGCGGTCCAGCCG
>NZ_GG771185.1 GCF_000164635.1 Pseudoroseomonas cervicalis ATCC 49957
GCGCTGCTGCGGCGCGCGGCGGTGCGGCGCGCGCATCAGCCCGCGCGCCTCCATCGCATCCCAGGCCGCCTGCGGCTCGAAGGCGGCATCCGCCGCCACCATGGCCAGCACCACCGCGCCCAGGCTGTAGACCGCCGGGCCGAACTCCACCTCGGCCAAATCGGCCAGCCGCGTGTAGGAGACCAGCGCGCCGAACAGGAACACCTCCAGCATGGACCAGGCGCCGAGCTGCTGGTGCGCGCGCAGCAATTGCGGCAGCCAGGGCGGCGGGCGGCGCAGCGTCAGCCCGCCCAGCACCGCCAGCCGCAGGCTCAGCCGCAGCAGCGGCACCAGCACCACCGTCGCCACCAGCAGCGCCGCCAGCAGCCACAGCCCGTCATGGGCGAAGGCATAGGCGCCGCTCTCGACATGGCTGACCCGCATCTGCCCGAGCAGCCGCAGCGTCAGGAAGGGCGTGGTCAGGGTGACGATGCAGAAGATCAGGCTGGTCATGGCCAGCGCCAGCGGGGTGACCAGCGGGCTTTCCCGGTGCCGGCGCAGCACCGCGTCGCAGCGCGGACAGCGCCAGTCGACGCCGGGCTCGGCATGGCTCAGCCGCACCGTCAGCCCGCAATCCGCGCATTGCCGCAGCCGCAGCGCCGTGCCGGCGGGCAGCGGCCGCGCCGTCCCGCTCATG
>NZ_GG771184.1 GCF_000164635.1 Pseudoroseomonas cervicalis ATCC 49957
CCGCCACGCCGCCGCCAGCCGCGCCAGCCGGGGCGCCGCGCCGGGGCTGACGCTGATCGGCGTCTCCACCGGCGGGCCGCGCACGCTGGAGGACATCCTGCCCGAGCTGCCGGCCGACTATCCGCAGGCGGTGCTGGTGGCGCAGCACATGCCGGCGGGCTTCACCGCCTCCTTCGCGCGGCGGCTCGATTCGATCTGCGCGCTGGAGGTGGTGGAGGTCTCGGCGCCGCTGCCGCTGCAGCCCGGCCGCGCCTATATCGGCCGCGGCGAGGCCGACCTGGTGGTGGAGCGCCGCCTCGGCCGGCTGGTGGCCAATGCCGTGCGCGCCGATGCCAGCCTGTGGCACCCGAGCGTCGACCGCCTGGTGCGCAGCGCCCTCGGCTTGGTGCCGCCGGCGGCGCTGATCGGCGTGCAGCTCACCGGCATGGGCGATGACGGCGCGGCGGCGATGGCCGAGCTGCGCCGGCTGGGCGGCCGCACTATCGCCGAGAGCGAGGAGACGGCGGCGGTGTTCGGCATGCCGGCCGAGCTGATCCGCCGTGGCGGCGCGACCGAGGTGCTGCCCTGCGACCGCATCGCCGCCAAGCTGCGGCACTGGGCCAGCGGCGGGCCGGCGGCGGGGAGGGCCGGGCGATGGGATTGCTGAAGGCGCGCCAGGGCCGGGGGGCACCGGCCT
>NZ_GG771183.1 GCF_000164635.1 Pseudoroseomonas cervicalis ATCC 49957
GGCGCGGCACCTGCAGCAGCGCGGCGCGGCGCGCCTGCTCCGCCGCGCCGCCGGGCTGGGCGAGGGGGGAAAGGCTCGTCTGGTCTTCCGGCCGCTTCGGGGAAGGAAGGATCATCAACATCGCGTGTCTCCAGGCGAGGGCGATATGACATTTTCGCGATGTCGATGAAACACCCGAAACTCTTAAGGAATCGCAAACCGCGGCGCGCCGCCCTTGCCCGGCGCGGGCCTTCGGCCCCACCCTGCCGCCAAAGGAAACGAATCCGCCATGCAGACCCATTTCACCGCGGCGCAGCTGGAAGACGCCGATCTCAGCGCCTCCAACACCATCCTGCGGACCTGCGTGCATTGCGGCTTCTGCACCGCCACCTGCCCCACCTTCGTCCTGCTGGGCGATGAGCTCGACAGCCCGCGCGGCCGCATCTACCTGATCAAGGAGATGCTGGAGAGCGGCCAGCCCGCCACCGAATCGGTGGTGAAGCATGTCGATCGCTGCCTCTCCTGCCTCTCCTGCATGACCACCTGCCCCTCCGGCGTGCACTACATGCACCTGGTCGACCATGCGCGGCGCTATATCGAGGAGAGCTACACCCGCCCCTGGCCGGAGCGCGCGCTGCGCCGGCTGCTGGGCGCGACGCTGCCGCATCCGAAGCGCTTCCGCGCCGCGCTGGCCCTG
>NZ_GG771182.1 GCF_000164635.1 Pseudoroseomonas cervicalis ATCC 49957
ACGCGCTGCTGCGCGGCGCGGCGCCCGAGGCGCAGGCGCGGCTGCGCGCCACGCTGGAGCGCGCCCTGGCCGAGCAGGCGGAGTATGGCTGCTGCTGCTCCTTCGGCGACTGGCAGGAGGATGTGAACGCCATCGCGCTGGGCTTCGACCCGGGCGGCGGGCTGCCGCCGATGGTGGTCAATTGCGGCGCGCCCTCCTTCCTGGTCAGCCCGGAATACCTGCTGCAGGAGGCGCGGCCGCGGCTGCAGGGGGTGGTGCGCAAGCTGTCCCACTGCATGGACCTGGCGGTGGCGCTGCCCGGCTGATGGCCCCGCGCTACGCGCTGCTGCGCCACGCCCCGGCCCGGGTGGCGCCGGGCACCTGCTATGGCCGGCTGGACCTCGAACCCGGCCCGGCCGACCTGCCGGCGCTGCGCGTGGCGCTGGCCGGCTTCGCGCAGGCGCCGTTGTTCAGCAGCCCCGCCCGCCGCTGCCATGTGCTGGCGGAAGCTCTGGCGGAGGGCCGCCCGGTCGCCTTCGACGAGCGCCTGCTGGAGCTGGATTTCGGCGCCTGGGAAGGCCGGCCCTGGGATGCGGTGCCGCGCGACGCGCTGGATGCCTGGGCGGCCGACCCGCTGGGCTTCGCCCCGCCGGGCGGCGAGAGCGGCGCGGCGCTGATCGCGCGGGTGCGGGATTTCG
>NZ_GG771181.1 GCF_000164635.1 Pseudoroseomonas cervicalis ATCC 49957
CCGCCGCCTCCCAGAAGGCGCGGGCGGTGGGGGTGTCGAGCCGGTAGGCGCCGTGGCAGCCAGGCAGCGGCGCCATGCGGGTGCGCAGCGACAGCAGCACCTCGGCGGCGCCGAGATACAGCACCCCCTCGGGCGCCAGGCGGCGGGCGCAATGCTCCACCACCCGCTCCTTGGTCGGCACGTCCAGGTAGATCAGCAGGTTGCGCAGCAGGATGACGTCGAAGGGCCCGGCCACGCCCGGCTCCTCGACCATGTTGGCCTGCTCGAAGCGGCACAGGGCGCGCAGGGCGGGGCGCAGCCGGTAGCCATCGGCCTCCGCCTCGAAGCAGCGGGCGAGCCGCGCCTCGGACAGGCCGCGCCGCACCTCGAAGCTGGAGTAATGCGCCTGCCGCGCGCGCTCCAGGACCGTGGGCGACAGGTCGGTGCCGAGGATCTCGACCGCGCGGCCGCCCAGCTGATGGCGCTGTTCCTCGGCCAGCATGGCCAGCGAGTAGGCCTCCTGGCCGGAGGAGCAGGCGGCCGACCAGAAGCGCAGCTTCGCCTGAGGCGGCCGGGCGGCGGCCAGGCGGGGCAGGGCGCGCGCCAGGTGCAGGAAGGGCGCCTCGTCGCGGAAGAAGCTGGTCTCGTGCGTCGCGGTGGCCAGCGCCGCCTCGCGCGCCAGCGCCGCATTGCCGGGGGTGCG
>NZ_GG771180.1 GCF_000164635.1 Pseudoroseomonas cervicalis ATCC 49957
CCCGGCCCGCCGCGCCGCCCGCTGCCGCTCTCCGACCGCCGGCTGCGCCACCCGCTGCTGGCAGGCTTCGCCGCCATGTTCAGCGTCGCCATCGCCCAGGTCAGCGTCGGCTTCTACGCGCTGGACCGGCTGGGCCTGGCGCCGGACGCGGCGGCGCGGCTGGCCGGCACGGCGCTGATGCTGGTGGGCGTGGCCCTGGTGCTGTCGCAGGCGCTGGCCACGCGGCTGCGCCTGGCGCCATGGCGGATGCTCGGCGCTGGCGCGCTGCTCGCGGCGCTCGGCTTCGGCAGCGTGGCGCTCGCCTCGCAGGGCTGGATGCTCTGCGCCGGCTATGGCGTCGCCGCCGCCGGCATGGGCTGGGTGTTCCCCGCCTTCTCGGCGATGGTGGCCAATGCCGTGGGCCCGCAGGAGCAGGGCGGCGCGGCCGGCGCGGCGGGGCTGGCGCAGGGCCTCGGCATGGTGCTGGGGCCGCTGGCCGGCAGCCTGCTCGCCATGCTCGACCAGGCCCTGCCCTATCTGCTGGTGGCGCTGCTGCTGCTGGCCGTCTCGCTCTCCATGCGGGCGGCGCCGGGCCGGCGGGCAGCGCCGTGCTGAGCCTCGCCCGCCCCGCCGTCGCGGCGGGCCGCTCCCCCCTCCCTCCTGGTGGAACCGCGCGCCATGCCTGACACGACCCAACCGCTCGTCCCGCGCC
>NZ_GG771179.1 GCF_000164635.1 Pseudoroseomonas cervicalis ATCC 49957
CCTCGGCGGGGCGGCCGCGCCGGCCGCCATCGCCCCGACGCGCGGCCCGACGACGGAGAACTTCCCCGTCGCCTCGCTGCTGATCGCCCGGCCGCTGCGGCGGCGTATTCTTTCCTTCTACCATTTTGTCCGGCTGGCCGACGACATCGCCGACCATCCGGAGCTGCCGCCCGCCGTCCGGCTGGCGCGGCTGGCGGCGCTGGAGGCGGCGCTGGACGACCCCGCCACCGCCCAGCCCGAGGCGCGCGCCCTGCAGCAGGCCGGGGACGGGCTGGCCGAGGCGCGCACCATGCTCTCCGCCTTCCGCCAGGATGCCGAGCTGTCGCGCCTGCCGGACTGGGCCTCGCTCGAGGATTACTGCCGCCGCTCCGCCGTGCCGGTGGGCCGGCTGCTGCTGCGCCTGCATGGCGAGGTCGACGCCGAGGCCCAGGCCAGCGCCGACGCGCTCTGCATCGCCCTGCAGATCCTCAACCACCTGCAGGACATGGGCGAGGATCTGCGCCGTCTCGACCGGCTCTATGTGCCGCAGGACTGGCTGGCCGCCGCCGGCGGCGAGACCCGCTTCCTGGCCGACCCCGAGGCGCGCGCGCCGGTGCTGGAGACGGCGCTGGACCGGGTGGAGGCGCTGCTGGACCGCGCCGCCTGGCTGCCGCGCCGCGTGCAGTCGCGCCGCCTGGGGCTGGAGGCGGCG
>NZ_GG771178.1 GCF_000164635.1 Pseudoroseomonas cervicalis ATCC 49957
CCGGTCAGCACCGACAATGTGCCGGCCGCCTGCACCGTGCCGGACGAGCTGCGCGACCTGCGCTTCGGCCTGCCGCGCATGCGCGCGCTGCTGCAGGACCGGCTGCCGGTGCGGATCCTGGCGATCGGCTCCTCCTCCACCGCCGGGGTGGGCGCCAGCGTGCCCTCGCACGCCTATCCGCCGCGGCTGGAGGCGGCGCTGGAGCGGCTGCTGCCGGGCGCCGACATCACCGTGCGCAATGACGGCATCGGCGGCGAGGTCGCCTCCACCACCCTGGTGCGGATGAAGCGCGCGGTGGAGAGCTGGGACCCGGATGTGGTGCTGTGGCAGCTCGGCACCAATGACGCGCTGCGCGGCATCACCCCCGCCGCCTTCGCCGGCATCCTGCGCGAGGGCGCCGATTTCGTGCTGGAGCGCGGGCGCGACCTGGTGCTGATCAACCCGCAATACTTCCCGAACACGCCGAAGGAGGATCTCTACCTGACCTTCGTGCAGAGCATCGAGCGGGTGGCGGCGGAGCGGCGCATCCCGATGATGCGGCGCTACGCCATCATGCGCTTCTGGCAGGCCCTGCCGCAGCCGGTGCTGATGCTGTCGGAGGACGGGTTCCACATGAACGACCTCGGCTACCAGTGCATGGCCGAGGTGCTGGCGGGCGGCATGGCAAGGCGGGTGACGCAAGAACAGTAATAAA
>NZ_GG771177.1 GCF_000164635.1 Pseudoroseomonas cervicalis ATCC 49957
CGCATGGCGGTGCTGGCCATCCCCGGCATCGCCGCGGGCGACGATCTGCGGCGCGCCGCCGATCTCGGCGTGGATGTGCTGCGCGTCGGCATCGACATCCCGCGCAGCGCCGAGGCGGCGCCGCTGCTGGCGCTGTCGCGCCGGCTGGGCTTCGAGACGCATGCCAGCCTGCTGAAGGCGTCGCTCGCCGATGCCGGGGGCTTCGCCCGCCATGCCCGCGCCATGGCGGGGGAGGGGGCGCAGCATGTCGGGCTGTATGATTCCGCCGGCGCCCTGCTGCCGGCCCAGGTGGCGGCGATGCTGGGCGCGGCGCGGGCGGCGCTGCCGGGCGGCATCGGCCTCGCCTTCCACGGGCATGACAATCTGGGGCTGGCGGTCGCCAACACGCTGGCGGCGCTGGAGGCGGGGGCGGCGAGCCTGGATTGCACCCTGGCCGGGGCCGGGCGCAGCGCCGGCAATGCGCCGACCGAGACGGTGCTGCTGGCCGCGCGCCGCGCCGGCCATGCGCTGGCCGGCGATTTCGCCGCGCTGGGCCGGCTGGCGGAGGCGGAGATCCTGCCGCTGTTCGGCCCCATCGCCGGCACGCCGGAGGATGCGGCGATGGGCTTCGCCGGGCTGCATTCGGACGGGCTGGCGCTGGTGCGGCGGGTGGCGGCGCGGCGCGGCCTGCCGGTGCTGGCGCTGCTGCAGGCGCTG
>NZ_GG771176.1 GCF_000164635.1 Pseudoroseomonas cervicalis ATCC 49957
GGGGCGCTCCTCCTCCGGCGCGGCGCCGGCGGCATGGCCGGGGCGGCCCGCCGGGCGCTCGGCGTGACGGTCCTGGGGGCGGCCCTTGGGCGCCGGAGAGGGAAAGGAAGAGGGGCGGCGCGGGCCTTCCGGCCGGCGAGGGGGGCGCGACATGGGCGGCATCCTGGCGATCGGCCGCGCCGAAGCAAGGGCGGATGACGAAAACGCAAAAGAATTGCCCGGGGTGCGTTGACAGGCGCCGCGAAAACCGGATAGTCCGCCCCGCTCCCGCCGGCCGGGATAGCGCGGAGGGGTGCCCGAGTGGCTAAAGGGGACGGACTGTAAATCCGTTGGCGCACGCCTACGTTGGTTCGAATCCAACCCCCTCCATATCCGGCCTGCCGATGACACGACCTGTCATCGGGTGGCCCGGGGCACAATCTTTCCCGGCTGGAGTGGCGCCACGGCGCGGCCGTCGCAACGGACGCGCGGTGCGGGTGTAGCTCAATGGTAGAGCCCCAGCCTTCCAAGCTGGTTGTGCGGGTTCGATTCCCGTCACCCGCTCCAATCTGTGGAGCGGGCTACGGACCATTGAGCGGGCCTCGGGGCGGATAGTGCGCCGGTATCGGCGCTGGACCGACAGGGTGACCGATAGATGGCGAAAGCTAAGTTTGAGCGGAACAAGCCGCACTGCAACATTGGCACGATCGGCCACGTT
>NZ_GG771175.1 GCF_000164635.1 Pseudoroseomonas cervicalis ATCC 49957
GCTGAAACGAGGCCGCCGCAGGCGCGCTGAAACGAGGCCGCCGCAGGCGCGCTGAAACGGGGCCGCCGCAGGCGCGCGGGAGCGTGCCCGCCGCCGCCGCGGGTGGGCGGTCAGGAGTGGAAGGCCGCGGTGCCGCACACCCCCCCACACTCCCCAGCGTGAGGCGGCGCAAGCAACCCAGAGCGGGGCGGGCTCGTTGCCAAGGCATCGCCAACTGGCAAGGAGACCCGCATGCAGAGCGAAACCATCTGGCTGAATGGCGGCGGCGGCGTGCCCAACAATCCGCGCCTTCCGGTGCTGCTCTACCGCGCCGGCTTCCCGGCCGGCGAGCCCGAGGCGGTGGAGGCGCTGTTCGGCCGCCATGGCTGGCCGCCGGCCTGGCGCGACGGCATCCACCCCTATGTGCATTTCCACACCACGGCGCATGAGGCGCTGGGCATCGCCGAGGGCGCGGTGCGCGTCCAGCTGGGCGGCCCGGACGGGCCGGAGCTGTCGCTGGCCGCCGGCGACGTGGTGGTGCTGCCGGCCGGCACCGGCCATCAATGCCTGGATGCCAGCCAGGACCTGCTGGTGGTCGGCGCCTATCCCCATGGCCAGGTGCCCGACCAGCGCCGCGCCTCGCCCGAGCAGGCGGCGGAGGCACGCGCCCGCATCGCCCGCCTGCCGGACCCGCCCGGCAGCCCGGTGACCGGCGAACCCT
>NZ_GG771174.1 GCF_000164635.1 Pseudoroseomonas cervicalis ATCC 49957
GGCGCGGCTGCGGCCGCAGGCGGTGGTGGGCTTTGGCGGCTACCCTTGCGTGCCGCCGCTGCTGGCCGCGCGCAGCCTGGGCGGCAAGCGCCCGGCCACCATCCTGCACGAGCAGAACGCGGTGCTGGGCCGCGCCAACCGGCTGCTGGCGCGCGGCGCCGACACGCTGGCGCTGTCCTTCGCCGAGACCAGCCGCATCCCCGCCGGCACCCGCACCGCGCTGGTCGGCAATCCGGTGCGCCCGGCCCTGGCCGCTTTGGCCGGCCAGGGCTTCGCCACGCCGCAGGGGCCGCTGCGGCTGTTCATCCTCGGCGGCAGCCTCGGCGCGCGGATCTTCTCCGACGTGGTGCCGGAGGCGATCGGCCTGCTGGCCGCGCCGCTGCGCACGCGGCTGTCCATCGTGCAGCAATGCCGGGTCGAGGACCTGCCGCGCGTGCGCGCCGCCTATGAGGCGCTCGGCGTGCCGGCGGAGCTCGCCCCCTTCTTCGGCGATGTCGCCGGGCTCTACGGCACGGCGCATCTGGTGGTGGCGCGCGCCGGCGCCTCGACGGTCGCGGAACTCGCCTGCGCCGGGCGGCCCGCCATCCTGGTGCCGCTGCCCTCGGCCATCGACGACCACCAGAGCGCCAATGCCCGCGCGCTCGCCGCCAGCGGCGCCGCCTCGGTGATGCCGCAGCGCGACTGCACGCCGGAGGCGCTGGCCGGGAAGC
>NZ_GG771173.1 GCF_000164635.1 Pseudoroseomonas cervicalis ATCC 49957
GAGGGCTGGGCGCTGGCCGCCTCGCGCGGGACGCGCCAGGCAGCGCTCGACTCCTGGCGCCGCTTCGCCCGGCAGGAGCCCTTCTGGGGCGCCTGAGGCGGGGCGGGGTGCCGCCCTGCCCTCTCCGCATGGCTGGGCCGTCACCCTCCAGCGGGATGCAGGGCGAATTTACTGAAACCTTTTCAACGCTTGAACCGTTTAAGCCTCTCGTCTAACGCTTCGCCGCGTGACCCGCCGCCGCATCTTCCGCCCCGCCCCCGCCCCGCGCCGCTGGCGCGGCATCGCCATGGGCAGCGCCCTGGGCTTCATGGCCCTGGCGCTCGCCGGCCTCGGCCTGCCGGCCAATCTCTTCGGCTCCGCCCCGCGCGAACAGGACTGGAATGCCGCCGCCGCCCAGATCCGGGTGGTGGATGGCGACACGCTGCGCCTGGGCGAGCGGACGCTGCGCCTGGCCGGGCTGGTGTCGCCGCCGCGCGGGCAGACCTGCAGCACCGCCCAGGGCGTGGGTTTCGATTGCGGCGGCGCCGCTGCGCAAGCGCTGGCGCAGCTGGTGCAAAACCGCGACCTGAGCTGCCGGGTGCAGGGCCGCGACCGCTTCGGCCGGGCGCTCGGCACCTGCCAGGCGGGCGGGGTGGAGACCAACGCGGCGCTGGTGGCCTCCGGCTGGGCGCTGGCCGAGGGCGGCGCCCTGGCGGCCGAGGAGCAGGCGG
>NZ_GG771172.1 GCF_000164635.1 Pseudoroseomonas cervicalis ATCC 49957
GGGGTGGCCGGCACGCGGGCGGCGGCGCCGGGCTTCTCCTTCGCATAGGCCCAGCTGTCGATCAGCCAGTACACCGCCAGCAGCAGCACGGCGCAGAACAGGAACTCCGCCATCAGATGCGTCGTCGGCCAGAAGAAGGAGACGCCCTGCAGGAAGCCCAGATAGAGCGGCGGGTCGCCGAGCGGGGTCAGGCTGCCGCCGATATTGCTCACCAGGAAGATGAAGAAGACGAAGCTGTGCATCTTCCGGCGCCGTCCGGCATTGGCCCGGAGCAGCGGGCGGATCAGCACCATCGAGGCGCCGGTGGTGCCCATGATGCTGGCGATGGCGGTGCCGACCGCCAGCAGCGCCGTGTTGGTGGCGGGGGTGCCGACCAGCTCCCCCTTCAGCAGCACGCCGCCGCCCGCGGTGTAGAGCGCGAGGAGCAGGGTGATGAAGGGCAGGTATTCGCCGAGCAGCACATGGGTGAACTCGTGCCAGGCGGCATCCAGCCCGAAGCGCGCGGCGAAGGGGATCAGGAACAGCGCCGTCCAGCCGGCGGCGATCTTGCCGTAATGGTGGTGCCAGAGATGGCCCGCCACCAGCGGCATCAGCGCGATGGACAGCAGCACGCCGGCGAAGGGCAGCGCCCAGGCCAGCGACAGGCTGTGCGCGCCCTCGGCCGCCAGGGCCGGCCCGGCGGCCAGCAGCAGCGGCAGCGCCGCCATGGC
>NZ_GG771171.1 GCF_000164635.1 Pseudoroseomonas cervicalis ATCC 49957
CGCTGGCTGGCCGCGCCTGGTGCGCGACGGGCTGGGGCGGGAGGTGTGCCTGCCCGCGCCGCCGCAGCGCATCGTCGCCATCTTCGCCTCCAATGTGGAGCTGCTGGCGGCGCTCGGCCTGGTCTCCCGCATCGTCGGCATCGAGGCCTATACGCGCCACCCGCCCGAGGTGCTGGACCGGCCGCTGGTGGGCGGGCGGCTCGGCTTCTCGGCCGAGGCGATGGCGCGGCTGCGGGCCGATCTGGTGGTGATGACGCCGGCCCGCCAGGCCGCCGGCACGCTGATCGGCCCGCTCTCGCGCGCCGGCATCCCCTGTCTGGTGGTGGAGCATCGCGACATCGCCCAGCTTTTCGCCAATGTCGCGCTGCTCGGCGCGGCGACCGGGCGGGAGGATGCGGCGGCGTCCCTGCTCGGCGGGCTGCGGGGCCGGCTGGATGCGGTCGCGGCACGGCTGGCGGGCCGGCCCCGGCCGCGCGTCTATCTGGAGGTGTCCTCGACCGGGCGCGGCAGCTTCGGCACCGCCCGGCCGCAGAGCTACACGGCGGATGCCATCCGCCAGGCCGGGGGCGCGCTGGCCTTCCCGCATCTGCCCGGCCCCGCGCAGGTCTCGGGCGAGGCGGTGCTGCGCGCCGATCCCGACATCATCCTGCTGGCCGGCACGCCGGCCCAGGCCGCCGCCCTGCCCGCCCGGCCCGGCTGGGAGGGGCTGC
>NZ_GG771170.1 GCF_000164635.1 Pseudoroseomonas cervicalis ATCC 49957
CCAGCGGGAGCGCGGCGGCGACCAGCGCCCCCAGCAGCAGCAGGAAGGGCCGCACCGGCACGCCGCTGGCCGCGGCCTCGATCGCGGTGGCGCCGAAGATCATGGCGGGGATGGCGAGGGGCAGCACCAGCAGCGGCAGCAGCACGCCGCCGCGCCGCGCGCCCAGCGTCAGCGCGGCGCCAGCGGTGCCGAGCAGCGACAGGAACAGGGTGGCCAGCGCCAGCACCAGCAGGGTGACGCCCCAGGCGCGTTCCGGCAGGTTCAGCATGGCGGCGGCGACCGGGGTGGCCAGCAGCACCGGCAGGCCGGTGGTCAGCCAATGCGCCAGCGCCTTGGCGGCGGCGATCTGCGCGCCGGAGAGGCCGGAGAGCAGCAGCTGGTCGAGCGAGCCATCCTCCGCCTCCGCCCCGAACAGGCGGTCGAGCGGCAGCAGCGCCGCCAGCAGCGCGGCGGCCAGCAGGGCGCCGGGGGCGAGTCGCGCCAGGATCTCCGGCGAGGGGCCGACGCCGAAGGGGAAGAGCGCGGTCACCAGCAGGAAGAACAGGCAGGCGGCGAGGGTGTCGGCCGGATGGCGGGCGGCCAGCAGCAGCTCCCGCCGCAGCAGGGCGATCATGCCGGGTCCTCCTCCCAGGATTCGTCGGGGGGCAGGGGCGCGGCCAGGCGCAGCTCGCGCGCGCCGGGCAGCGGCAGCGGCACATGGGTGGCGGCCACCA
>NZ_GG771169.1 GCF_000164635.1 Pseudoroseomonas cervicalis ATCC 49957
CGGCCGGGGCTGCGCGCCGTGCTGGCGGCGGCCTTCGGCGCGCTCGGCCTGCTGGTCGCCCTCATCTCCTCCTGGGCCTCCGGGGAGATGGCCAATCGCCGGCTGCGCGCCGATATCGGCGCCGAGCTGGCGGCGATCGCCGAGCGCACCGCCGATTTGCTGGATCGCGGCCTGCATGAGCGGCTGCGCGAGATCCGCATGGCCGCCACGCTGCAGCCGCTGCGCGACCCCGAGGCCAGCCCGCAGGCGCGGCGCGAGCTGCTCGCCTGGCTGCAGCACACCTATCCCGAATACGCCATCCTGTTCTTCATCAGCGCCGAGGGCCGCGTGATGGAGAGCAGCCGCGGCGTGCTCGAAGGCGTCAATGTCGCGCATCGCGAGTATTTCCGCGCCGCCCACGAAGGGCCGCTGCTGGTCGATGTGCATGACGCGGTGCTGATGAGCCCGCTGCTCGGCCGGCCGCCGGAGAACCCGGCCCGCTTCGTCGATCTCGCCGCGCCCGTCATCGACATGGAGGGCCGGCTGCGCGGCGTGCTGGCCGCGCATCTCTACTGGGAATGGGCCGAGGATATCGACCGGCACGTGATGCTGACCGTGCTGCACCGCCATCCGGGGGCGGAGGCGCTGCTGTTCTCGGCCGAGGGCCAGTTGTTGATCGGCCCGGCCAGCCTGCGCGCCGCGCGGCTGCCCGCCCTCGCCCCCGCCGCCGCCAGCG
>NZ_GG771168.1 GCF_000164635.1 Pseudoroseomonas cervicalis ATCC 49957
GATTTCGGCGCGATGCTCGCCGCCGAGCAGGCCGGCCTGCCCCGCGCCGTGCTGGGGGTGATCGCGGCCGGGCGGCTGTCGCGGCCCGCTTTGGTGGCGCCCGCTCTGGCGCCCTTGCGCGCGGCGCTCGGCCTGCCGCCCGAGCCGGGCACGCCGCCGCTCTGGCTGAACCCCTTCCCGCCGGCGCTGCGCGACCCGGATTGCCCGCTGCCCGCCGGCGCGCTGAGCTTCCGCCCCGACGCTCCGCCCGCCGCCGCCCCGCCGCCCTGGCTGGAGGCGCTGCCGCAGCCGCTGCTGCATCTGACGCTGGGCACGGTGTTCAACCAGGAATCGGGCGATCTCTTCGCGCGGCTGCTGGCGGCGCTGCGGGGCCTGCCGGCCGGCGCCGTGCTGGCCACCGGCCCGCAGATCGACCCGGCCGAGCTGGGCGCGCCACCGCCGGGTGTGCGGGTGGAGCGTTTCGTCGACCAGGCGATGCTGCTGCCGCGCTGCGCGCTGGCGGTGTGCCATGCCGGCTCCGGCACGCTGGCGGCGGCGCTGACGGCCGGGGTGCCGTTGCTGCTGTTGCCAATGGGCGCCGACCAGCCGGACAATGCGGCGCGCTGCGTGGCCCTTGGCCTGGCCGAGGCGCTGGACCCGCTGGCGGCGACACCCGATGCGCTGCACCAGGCGATGCGCCGCCTGCTGCACAGCGCCCCGCACCGCGCGGCGGCGCA
>NZ_GG771167.1 GCF_000164635.1 Pseudoroseomonas cervicalis ATCC 49957
CGCCGGGCTGGCGGCGGAGGCGGCCGGGATCGAGGCGCTCGCCGCCCGCACGGGCGGTGGCGGCCCCGGCATCCTGACCGGCACCGCCTGGGCCGAGGGCAACGCCCTGCGCCAGGGCGTCGTGCTGCTGGGCGAGGGCAGGGTGCTCACCCGCCGCGCCCGGCACCTCTTCCACCCGGCCGAGCCCGGTGCTGGCGTCTTCACCCCAGGCCCGGCGCCGGGGCCGATGGTGTTCCGCTCCTGCCGCCTCGGCGTGATGAGCGGGGCGGAGGCCACCGACCCCGCCATCGCCGAGACCCTGGCCGAGACCGGGGCCGAGCTGCTGCTGCACCTCTCCGGCGCGCCCTATCTCCGGGAGGCCGAGGACGCGGCGGTGGATGCCGCCGTGCCGCGTGTGGTGGAGACCGGCCTGCCGATGCTGGGCGTCTCTCCGCTCGGCGCCTGGGGGGCGCGGATCTGGGCTGGCGGCGCCTTCGCCCTCGGCGCCGATCGCCGCCTGCTGGCCCGGCTGCCCCGCTTCGCCGGCACGCCGCTGGTGACGGAATGGGAGGAGGCCGGCGATGGCTGGGCCAGCCCGCCCCTTCCCCTGCCGCCGCCCGCCGCGCCGCTGGAGGAATTGTGGCAGGCCCTGGTTCTGGCGCTGCGCGCCGCCCTGCGCGAAAGCCGCCGCCCGCGCGCCGAGGCCGCGCCGGACCAGCCCCTGCTGGCCGCCCTGG
>NZ_GG771166.1 GCF_000164635.1 Pseudoroseomonas cervicalis ATCC 49957
TGCATCGCGGCCCCGGCCTGCTGATCGCGGCCTCGGGCGCGATCGACGCCGCCGGCCTCGCCCGGCTGCTGCCCGAGCTGTTCGGCGCCCTGCCCGCGGGCGCGGTGCCAGAGGCGCCACCCCTGCCGGAGTTCCGCCGCTTCGGCACCCAGGTGGTGCCGGTGGCGGCGCCGCAATCGACCATCCTGTTCGGCCAGCAGGGCATCCCGGTCACCGATCCGGAGTGGGAGACGGCGCAGATCGTGCTGCGCATCCTCTCCGGCGGCGGCTTCACCGCGCGGCTCACCCGCTCGATCCGCGAGGCGCGCGGCCTGACCTATGGCATCTCGGCGGGGCTCGACAGCATCTTCGCGCAGAGCGTGCTGGTGGGCGGCTTCGCCACCGCCAATGCGCGGGTGGGCGAGGCGCTCTCGCTGCTGCGCGAGGAATGGAAGCGCATGGCCGATGCCGGGCCGGACGCCGCCGAGATGGAGGAGGCCGTCGCCTACATGACCGGCAGCCAGCCGCTGCAATTCACCGACAGCCGCCGCATCGCGGCGACGCTGCTGGCGATGCGGCGCAATGGCCGCCCGCTCGACTGGCTGGAGCAGCGCCCGGCGCGGCTGGCGGCGGTGACGCAGCCGGCGGCGGCGAAACTCGCGGCCCGGCTGCTCGTTCCCGACCAGCTTTCGATCACTGTCGCAGGGCAGCCCGAGGGTCTCTGAGCCGGCGCGGCCC
>NZ_GG771165.1 GCF_000164635.1 Pseudoroseomonas cervicalis ATCC 49957
CAGCACCAGGCGGTGTTCGGCCTGGCGCTGGAGCAGATCAAGGCGCTGCTGGCCGCCAAGGAGGAGGATCTGCGCGCCGCCATCCAGGCCCGCGTCCGCGCCGAGGGCGGCGCCTTCGTCGGCTGGCTGGCCGGCGGCACCGTGGCGCGCCGCATCCTGACCGCCATCAACCAGGAGCTGGACAAGGTCGAGCCCGGCGACAGCACGCTGCGCATCGCCTTCGAGACCTGGCTGATGGCCGAGATCGACCGGCTGGAAACCGACCCGGAGCGCGCCGCCGCCCTGGGCCGCGCGCTGCGCGACGCCGCCGGCCACCCCGCCGTCGCCGCCTGGCTGATGGATCTCTGGGCGCGGCTGAAGCGCATGGTGGCCGAGGATGCGGCGGCGCCGGAAGGCCGTGGCGTCGCCCTGGTCGCCGGGCTGCTGGCCAATCTCGGCACGCTGCTGGAGGAGGATGCGGCGGCGCGGGAGCGGGTGAACGCCATGGCCCGGCGCGGCCTGCGCGCCCTGCTGCCCACCGCCCAGGCGCAGCTCTCGGAGTTCATCGCCAATGTGGTGGCGCGCTGGGACACGGCGACAGTGGTGGAGAAGATCGAGCTGCGCGTCGGGCGCGATCTTCAGTATGTGCGGATCAATGGCACGCTGGTGGGCTTCCTGGCCGGCGGCGTGCTTTTCGCGCTTCTGCATGCGATCTTTGGAAGAGTAGCGTTTTAAGCAGATG
>NZ_GG771164.1 GCF_000164635.1 Pseudoroseomonas cervicalis ATCC 49957
GGCTCGGCGGCCGCGTCCAGCACGGCGGGCGCCGCCACCGCCTGCCAGGCGCCGCCGCTGGCGGCGATCACCCGGCCCCATTCGGCCAGCCCCGCCTCGCCGGTGTTGATCTCCTGCCCCTGGCCGATCAGCGCCACGACCACCGACCAGCCGGGATGCCGCGCCATGATCTCCAGCAGGTGCGCCGGCTCGGAATCGGTGAGGATGGAGCGGCGGCGCTGCGTGTCGCGCCGCGCCTGCGCCGCGTCCCAGGCGCGCTGCGCCTCATCGAACACCACCACCGGCTCGGCCGGGGCTTCCTCGGCGTGGCGGACATGGTGCTCCAGGAAGCGGTGCACATTCTGCAGCAGGGTGCGCGCCTCGCGCCGGGGCTGGCGGCGGGCGCGGCCCTGGCGCGCCACCGCGTCGCGCTCCAGCGCGCCGCGCAGCACGGCGACCAGCGGCGCGTTGCCGGTGAGGAAGGCCGCCCCCTCCTCCGCCTGCTGGCCGAACACCAGGTTCAGCCCGCACAGCGTCTTGCCGGCGCCCGGAATGCCGGTGACGAACACCACACGCCGCTCGCCCAGGCGCCGCGCCTCGGCGATGGCGCGGCGGATGGCGGCGGTGGTGGCGCGCAGATTGGCGATATCGGCGCGGGCGGCGGCGATCTCCTCGACGCCGTGCCGGGCGAAGAGGCGCTGCGCCGCCTCGATGATGGTGGGCACCGGGCGGTAGGCGCCGCG
>NZ_GG771163.1 GCF_000164635.1 Pseudoroseomonas cervicalis ATCC 49957
GCCTGTCGGGCGGCGAGGCGCTGCGCCTGGCGCTGGCCCGCGCGCTCGCCGACCCTGCCGCGACGCTGGTGCTGGCCGATGAGCCCACCGCGCATCTGGACGCCGCCACGGCGGCCTCCCTGACCGAGACGCTGCTGGCGCTGTGCCAGGGCCGCACCCTGCTGCTGGCAACCCACGACCCCGCGCTGGCCGCGCGCATGGACCGGGTGATCACGCTATGACCGGCTTCGCCGCCTTCCGCCCCGTCCTTTCCCTGTTCTGGCGCGCCCAGCGCGGCCGGCTGCTGCTGGGCGCGGCGCTCGCGGGCCTGACGCTGCTGGCGGCCGTCGCGCTGCTCGGCCTGTCGGGCTGGTTCATCACCGCGACGGCGATCGCCGGGCTGTCGGCCACCGGCGCCATCGGCTTCGACGTGTTCCGCCCCGGCGCCGGCATCCGCGCGCTCGCGCTGCTGCGCACCGGCGGCCGCTATGGCGAGCGGCTGGTGACGCATGACGCGACGCTGGCCGTGCTGGCGGCGCTGCGCGAGCGGCTGTTCCGCGGCTGGGCCGCGCCCGGCGCCGCGCGCAGCCTGCTGGCCCGCCCCGCCCGGCTGCTGTTCCGCCTGACCGCCGATGTCGATGCGCTGGACGGGCTGTATCTGCGCATCCTGGTGCCGCTGGCCGGGCTGCTGGCGGTGGCGCTGGGCAGCGGCCTGGCGCTCGGCCTGCTGCATCCGGCGCTGG
>NZ_GG771162.1 GCF_000164635.1 Pseudoroseomonas cervicalis ATCC 49957
CGGCGCCTGCAACCCGGCCAGCAGCCGCACCAGGCTGCTCTTGCCGGCGCCGTTCGGGCCGACCAGCCCGACCAGCTCGCCCGGGTGCAGCGCCAGGGAGACATCCCGCACCAGCACCCGCCGCCCGCGCCGCCAGCCGAGGCCGCGCCCCTCCAGCAGCGGGCTCACCGCCGCGCCTCGCGCAGCAGCACCAGCAGGAAGAAGGGGCCGCCCACCAGGGCGGTGACCAGGCCGAGCGGGATCTCCGCCGGCGGCAGGGCGGCGCGCGCCAGCCCGTCCGCCAGCATGGCGAGGCCGGCGCCGAGGGCGGCGGAGAGCGGCAGCAGCCGGCGATGCGCCGTGCCCCGCCACCAGCGCGCCAGATGTGGCGCCATCAGCCCGACAAAGCCCACCAGCCCGCCCCAGACCACCGACACCGCCACCACCAGCGCGCCCACCAGCACGGCGCGGCGGATGAAGGGCTGCACGGCGAGGCCGAGGCTCTCCGCCATGGCCTCGCCCAGCCCCAGCCGGTCCAGCCCGCGCGCCAGCGGCAGGGCCAGCGCCAGCCCGGCGCCGAGCAGCCCGGCCAGCAGCAGCAGCTCGGGCCAGGAGGGGGTCTGGATGCCGCCCAGCGTCCAGGCCAGCACCGCCTGCAGGCTGACCGTCTCCTCCGACAGCGCCAGCATCAGGAAGGAGCGCAGCGCGCCCAGCATGGCGGCCACCGCCACGCCGGCCAGCAGCAG
>NZ_GG771161.1 GCF_000164635.1 Pseudoroseomonas cervicalis ATCC 49957
CCCGCGCCCGGCGCCGCCCGAACCGGCCAGCCCGATCCCGGCCGATTACCTTCTCCACCGGCTGCACCGGGCGATGCCGGAGGACGCCATCCTGGTGGAGGAAGCCCCCTCCCACCGCCCGGCGATGCAGGCGCGGATGCCGCGCAACCGCTGGGGCAGCTTCTTCACCATGGCCAGCGGCGGGCTGGGCTACGGGCTGCCGGGGGCGGTCGGCGTCGCGCTGGGCCGGCCGGGGGAGCGGGTGGTCTGCCTGATCGGCGATGGCTCGATGATGTATTCGCCGCAGGCGCTGTGGAGTGCCGTGCAGCAGCGGCTGCCGCTCACCATCGTCGTCATCAACAATGCCGGCTACGGCGCCATGCGCTCCTTCAGCCAGGTGCTGCAGATCCGTGGCGTGCCGGGCATCGAGCTGCCGGGAATCGATTTCGTCGCGCTGGCGCACAGCATGGGCTGTCCGGCGCAGCGCGTGGCCGATCCCGCGCAGCTCGACGCCGCGCTGGACGCGGCGCTGGCCTCGGACGGCCCGGCGCTGGTCGAGGTGCTGGTCGATGCCGCCGTGCCGGTGCTCTACCACAAGGCCTAGAGGGAGAAAGCCATGCTGGATGTTCCGCTGCTGATCGGCGGCGAAGGGCGCGAGGCCCAGGCGGGCGGGGTGTTCGAGCGGCGCAACCCGGTGGGCGGCCATGTCGCCAGCCGCGCCGCCGCCGCCAGCGCCGAGGATGCGCGCG
>NZ_GG771160.1 GCF_000164635.1 Pseudoroseomonas cervicalis ATCC 49957
GCCCGGGGGGCTGATGGTCGCGGGGCCTTACTTCGCCCCGCCATAGACGGGGCCGCCGCCATAGCCGGCCGGGGTGCCATAGGCCGGGGCGCCATAGCCCTGCGGCACGCCCTGCGGCGCATAGGCGCCCGGCGGCGGGCCGCCGGCGGCGCGCGAGACGCGGGTGCGGTCGCCGCGGCTGATCACCACGCGGTCATTCACCTGCAGCCCCTCCTCGTTGGTCTGCACCACCGAGATGTCGCCGCCATGGTCCTCGCGGATGAAGAACTCGACCGCGTTGGTGGTGCCGACGCCGCGGCCGATGGCATTGCCGGCCAGGCCGCCGATCACCGCGCCGCCCAGCCCGGCCAGCGCGTTGGAGCGCCAGTCGCCGCCGATGAAGCTGCCGGCGACACCGCCGGCCACCGCGCCCGCCGCCGTGCCGACGCCGGCGCTGCCCTCGTTCTGCACCTGCACCGGCCGCATGCCGACGATCGTGCCGTAGGAGACCGAGGCGGCGCGGCCCATGCCGTAGCTGCTGTAGGTGGTGCCGGTGTTCTGCGGCGCGCAGGCCGCCACCGTGCCGCCCACCAGCAGCACAGCGAGGCCGGCGCGAAGGCCGCGGGAGAGGCGAGAAGGCGCGGGCATGGCGGTATCCCCTTGTCACTTTGGCATCGGGCCGCGCGACGGGCGCGGCCTGTGGCAGATTACCGCCCGGGCCGCGCCTGGCCAGAGCGGGCCAGGGCGTCCGG
>NZ_GG771159.1 GCF_000164635.1 Pseudoroseomonas cervicalis ATCC 49957
ATGCCGCTCCGGCGCCGTGTCGCCGGGGCCGATGTGCAGCACCCGCCAGCCGGCCGCCGCCAGCGCCGCCCCCTCCTTGCCGACCACCCGCAGATCGGTCGGCGGATGCGCGGCGGAGAGCAGGCAGACCAGCGGCGCCTCGGGCGGCGGGGCGGTGCCAGGAGGAGGTGCTGCGCTCATGCGGCGCTGCGACCCTGGCGCGATGGGGGGCCACCCGGACCGGGCTTCGCCTCGGGGGGAGCGAAGCCGGCCCGGGTGGCGGGCGGCGCGCCAGTCTGGCGCGTCGCCGGGCTCGCCCTTCCGGGGGGGGGGACAGTGGGAAGGGCGGAACCTGCGAAACCGGGGGCCACGGGCTGGGCGCGGGCGGCCAGGAACTCGGACAGATGCTCGGCCATGCGCGCCCCGGCGCGGCCGTCCCAGAGCGGGATGGGCAGCGCCGGCGGCCAGGCGCCGTCCAGCACCTCCCGCACGCATTCGGCCAGCTCATGCGGCCGCACCAGCCGGTTGGCGCCGGAGTCCAGCGTCACCGGCCGCTCGGTGGAGGGGCGCAGCGTCATGCAGGGCAGGTCGAGCAGCGCCGCCTCCTCCTGCACCCCGCCGCTGTCGGTGGCGACCAGCCGGGCGCGCGCCAGCAGACCGATGAAATCGAGATAGCCGAGCGGCGGCAGCAGCTTCACGCCCGGCGGCACGGCCAGCCCCGCCTCGCGCAGCCGCGCCGCGCTGCGCGGGTG
>NZ_GG771158.1 GCF_000164635.1 Pseudoroseomonas cervicalis ATCC 49957
CGGCGGCGACGCCCGCGCGGTCCCCGGCGCCGCGGTTCTGGCTCAGCTTGCGCTTGCCCTCCAGCCGGGCGATCGGCAGCCGCAGCCCGACAATGCCGCGCAGCTGCGCCGCGATGAAGGCGTCCGGCGCGTCGGCCACCGCCCAGGGCCGTGGCCGCGCCGCCTCGTGCCGCTCGGTCAGGCGGGTGACGAGATCGAGCAGCCGCGCCGGCTCCTCGAAGAACTCGGCCGGGCCATAGGCGTGCAGGGCCACGTAGTTCCAGGTCGGCACCACCTTCTGGTGCTCGGCCTTGGAGGGGTAGAAGGACGGGCTGACATAGGCGTCCGGCCCCGGGAACAGCACCATCGCCTCGCCCAGCGCCGGCAGCCGCCATTGCGGGTTGGCGCGCGCCAGATGGCCGTAGAGCGTGCCGTGCTCCCCCTCCTCCGGCGCCAGCAGCAGCGGCAGCGGGGTGGCCTGCAGCCCCTCGGCCGTGGCGGTCACCAGCGTGGCCAGGCCGGCCGCCTGCATCATGGCGCGCAGCGTGGCGGGATCATCCTCGCGGAAGGCGGGGGGGACATACATGGGCGGGTTCCTTCTCCGGGCTGGACTCTGCCGCGCCACTGGCCCAGGAAGAAGAGCCAGTTCCCGAGGAAATCACAGGGCCAGTTGCCATGGCGCCCGACGCCCCTCCCGCCGCCGGCGTGGTGCCGCGCCTGTGCCACGCCCTCCGCGCGCGCATCGCCGCCGGCACGC
>NZ_GG771157.1 GCF_000164635.1 Pseudoroseomonas cervicalis ATCC 49957
CCTGGCGGCGCGCCGGCAGGGCGGCCTGCAGGATGGCGGCGGCCAGCGGGGCCAGGCCGATCTCGCGCATCTGCGCGCCGATGCGCAGCAGCTTCTGGCGCAGCGCCTGGCCCTCGGCGTCGGGGGCGGGCTCCAGCGGCGCGGGCAGGCCGGGATCCAGGAAATCGGGCAGCACCACCGCGCCATCCTGCTGCATGCGCAACTGCCACAGCCGGTCCAGCGCGATGCCGGCGGCGTTCAGCAGCAGGGAGAGGCCGAGCGACATTGGTTCATCCATGTCCTGGGCGGCGCGGGCGGGCCGGCTTGGCCGGCCGCTGCCCCGTCATTCCGCGATGCAGCGATGCGCGGAGTATGAGGCACCGTCGGTTAACAACCGCTAAGCGCCTTTCGATCGTATAAACAGCGAGACAAAGCCGTTGGCCCTGCAACGGGTGGCGCCGCCGCCCGTTCTGGGGTCGTCGGGACGCCAGGACGGCCACAGCGACCCGCAACCGACCCACCCCCCTCCCTGCCCCCCCGAAAGGAGGAACGCACCCCCATGCGCGTCGTCCTGATCCCCTGCCTGCTTGGCGCCACCCTGCTGCTGCCCGCCCTGGCGATGGCGCAGCCCGCCCGCCAGGGCGTGCCGCCGATCGACACCAGCCAGCTGCATGCGCGCAGCTTCGATGTGCGCGGCTTCGACCCGCTCGGCCTGCCCAGCGCGCCGCCGGCCCTGGCCCAGGCCGCGCCGCCAGCC
>NZ_GG771156.1 GCF_000164635.1 Pseudoroseomonas cervicalis ATCC 49957
GGGGCTCGCCGCGCCCCGCCGCCGCCGGCGGCGCGCCGCTCAGCGATACAGCGGCGTCAGCCCGGGATAGGGGATTTCCGCCAGGCCGCGCTCGCGCAGCAACCGGTTGGCGGCGCGCGTCACCTCCTTCGGCCCGGCCTGGTGGCCATCCAGCACGAAATAGCCGTTGCGCAGCGGCCGCACCCGCCCGCCCAGCATGCAGCAGGCATACTGGATGGGGGTCATGTCGTCCTCCACCTCGGCGAAGCTGGACAGGAAGGGCGAACTCTCCCGCCCCTTGCTGGCCCGGCTCAGCACGCGCTTGGCGCGGCGCTGCGCGTACCAGGGTTCGATGCCGAAGGCGCGGGCCAGGCAGTTCACCTCCTCGCCCGCCAGCAGCCGGCGGTCGAACTCGCCGCGCAGCTCGACGGCCAGGGCGCGCCGGCGGATCTGCTGGCGGCGCTTGTGGGGGGCGTGCAGCCGGTCCTCATCCTCGTCCACAGTCGTCTCATCCTCTGTGTCCGCGTCGCATGACGCGATCCGGGTCGCTCCTTCTGGAGATCAAGGAGCCGTCCCTTCTGGAGGCCGGCGATGCGTCACGTTATGCGAAAATTTGCTGATCGCTCGCTAACATCGCCGGGTTCCGCCGTGATTTCCTCACGAAAAAGGGAGGGATGTGATGACAGGCTTTCCGGGCGCCCCGGCGCATGGCTGAGCTGCCGCCGATCGGGGCGCCCGCCGCCCCGCGCCAGGCCGGCCTGG
>NZ_GG771155.1 GCF_000164635.1 Pseudoroseomonas cervicalis ATCC 49957
CGGCAGGTCGGCCAGGCCGTGCCGGCGCAGCACCGGCCCCAGCCGCGTCTCCAGCAGGTAGTCCTGCTCCGGCGCCAGCACCAGGCCGGAGACGCCCTGGATGGCGCGGGCGATGTCGTGGAAGCCGCTCTCGCTCATGGCCCGGGGGTCAGGCGCCGCCGGTCAGCTCGGCGATGCGGGCGGCGAGAAGCGGCAGCGGCAGCACCTCGCGCGCCGCGTTGCGCTCCACCACCGCGCCGGGCATGCCCCAGACGACGCTGGTGGCGGCGTCCTGCGCCAGCACCAGCCCGCCGGCGGCGTCGATCGCCGCCGCGCCGGCGCCGCCATCATGGCCCATGCCGGTCAGCACCGCGACCAGGGCGCGGCCGCCATAGACCTGCGCCAGGCTGCGCAGCATCGGGTCCACGGCGGGGCGGCAGAAATGCTCCTCCGGCCCGTCGGAGAGGGCGATCGTGGGCGGGCTGCCGGCGGAGACCAGCATGTGCCGCCCGCCCGGCGCCAGATAGGCGCGGCCGGGCAGCAGCTTCTCGCCCTCCTGCGCCACCTCGACCGGCACCGGGCCGATGCGCGAGAGGTGCTGCGCCAGCATCGGGATGAAGGCGGTGGGCATGTGCTGGGTCAGCAGCAGCGGCATGCGCGGCGGCTGGCGGAAGGCGCGGAACACGGCGGCCAGCGCCTCCGGCCCGCCGGTGGATGAGCCGATGGCGGCGATGGCCAGCGGCACCGCGCTGCGCGGCGCGCG
>NZ_GG771154.1 GCF_000164635.1 Pseudoroseomonas cervicalis ATCC 49957
GGCCGGCGAGGCCGGGCGCGGCTTTGCCGTGGTGGCGGGCGAGGTGAAGGCGCTGGCGCAGCAGACCGCCGGGGCCACCGAGCAGATCGCCGCCCAGGTCGCCAGCATGCAGCGCGGCACCGAGGCGGCGGCGCGCGCCATGGCCGAGATCGCCGAGGCGGTGCTGGGGCTGGACGGCATGGCGGCGCGGGTGGCGGAGGCGGCGGCGCTGCAATCGGCCGCCACCCAGGGCATCGCCGGCGATGTGGCGCATGCCGCGGCGCAGGCGCAGGAGGCCAGCGCCCAGGCCGGCGGCACGCGCCAGCGCCTGGCGGAGATGGGCGAGGCACTGGGCGGGCTGCATGCCGCGGCCAGCGGCCTGTCCGACCGCACCGGGCGGCTGCGCCAGGGGGCCGAGGCCTTCCTGGCCGCCGCCCGCGCCGCCTGATTCTTCTTTCGGTCCAGCCGCGCGGCGGGCGGCCGTTCTGCTCGATCTGGCCGCCCTGCGGGCGGCCTGGGGGTCCCAGTCCGGCCGGGGTGGCGACCGGGCGCGGTCCGCCAGATCAGCCCCCGCTGGGGGATGACGCTCAGCGTGCCGGTGCCGCGCAGCGGATCGAACAGGAACCGCTGCCCCCGATGCCCAGCCAGGGGGGCGGGGCGGCGGCCCAGCCCACCGCCGGTCAGGCAGGGGCCGTCCGCGGGCTGAAAGAGAGCCGCCCTGTCAGCGGCGCGGCAGCCAGGCGGCCAGCGCCCCGGCCAGCGGG
>NZ_GG771153.1 GCF_000164635.1 Pseudoroseomonas cervicalis ATCC 49957
CCCGCGCCCCACCAGCGCAGCCCGTCCCCGGCCCGCTGCCGCGCCGCCAGGGCCAGGTTCTCGCGCAGGCTCAGCCCGGGGAAGACCATCGCCTTCTGGAAGGTGCGCACCAGGCCGAGCCGGGCGCGCCGCGCCGGGGAGAGGCCATCGACCACCCGGCCGGCATAGCGCACCTGCCCGGCATCGGCGCGCAGGAAGCCGCTGACGATGTTGAACAGCGTGGTCTTGCCGGCGCCGTTCGGCCCGATCAGCCCGAGCGTCTCGCCCGGTGCCAGGCTCAGGCTGACATCGGCGAGGGCGTGGACGGCGCCGAAGCGGCGGCCGAGGCCGCGGATCTCGAGCAGCGGGCTCATGCGCCGCGCCGCCGCAGCAGGCGCCGCGCGCCGCCCGCCAGCCCGCCCGCCAGCCCCTGGGGCAGCAGCAGCACGATCAGCACGAACAGCCCGCCCGCCAGCAGCGGCCAGCGATCGGTGTGGGCGCTGAGATAGGTCTGCAGCGCCAGATAGACGGCGCTGCCGAGATAGGCGCCCCAGAGCGAGCCGGTGCCGCCGATCACCAGCATGATCACCATGCTGGCGGAGAAGGACCAGTGCAGGCTCTGCGGCCCGACATAGAGGTGCAGGAAGGGGTAGAGCGCGCCGGCCGCGCCGGCGAGGCCGCCCGCCGCCAGCATGGCGCCGAGGCGGATGCGCGCGATGCTGTAGCCCAGCGCCGCCATGCGCAGCGGCTGCTCGCGCGCCCCGGCCA
>NZ_GG771152.1 GCF_000164635.1 Pseudoroseomonas cervicalis ATCC 49957
CCGCTGCATGGCAGCGCCGCCGCGCCGCGCCGGGCCCGCCGCATGTCGGCGGCGCAGGCGGCGCTGTTCGTGCGCAGCCTGGCCCAGGCCAACCCGGCGCCGGAGACGGAGCTGCACTACACCTCCCCCTACACGCTGCTGGTGGCGGTGGCGCTGTCGGCCCAGGCCACCGATGTCTCGGTCAACAAGGCCACGGCCACGCTGTTCCCGCTGGCCGACACGCCGGAAAAAATGCTGGCCCTCGGCGAGGAGGGGGTGGGCGAGCACATCCGCCGCATCGGGCTGTGGAAGTCCAAGGCGAAGAACGTCATCGCCCTGTCCCGCCTGCTGATCGAGCGGCATGGCGGCCAGGTGCCGGCGGACCGCGCGGCGCTGGAGGCGCTGCCCGGCGTCGGCCGCAAGACCGCCAATGTCGTGCTGAACGTCGCCTTCGGCGAGGAGGCGATGGCGGTGGACACCCATATCTTCCGCCTGGGCAACCGCACCGGCCTGGCGCCCGGCAAGACGCCGCGCGCGGTGGAGGACGCGCTGATGCGGCGCGTGCCGCCCGAGCTGCTGCGCGACGCGCATCACTGGCTGATCCTGCACGGGCGCTATGTCTGCAAGGCGCGGGCGCCGGAATGCTGGCGCTGCGTGGCGCGCGAGCACTGCAACTACACCGACAAGGTTTTTTCCAGGCTGCCGCCGTCGCCTTGAGGGGTGGAGCGCGGGGGGGGGGGCCGTGGCAGGGCCGCCGGGCGGAACCGCC
>NZ_GG771151.1 GCF_000164635.1 Pseudoroseomonas cervicalis ATCC 49957
GGCCGGCTCCGGCGGCCTGGCCGCCGGCAGCGTGCGCCCGGGCAGCCAGGAGGATCTGGTCGCCAATGTCGGCGACCGCGTCTTCTTCGACACCGACAGCTCCTCGGTGCGGGGCGACCAGCGCGCGACGCTGGAGCGGCAGGCCGCCTGGCTGGCGCAGTATCCGCAGGTGCAGGTCCTGATGGAGGGCCATGCCGACGAGCGCGGCACGCGCGAGTACAACCTGGCCCTCGGCCAGCGCCGCGCCAACTCGGCGCGCGACGTGCTGGTGGCCCAGGGTGTCGCCCCGGCGCGCATCTCCACCATCTCCTATGGCAAGGACCGCCCCGCCGCCCTGGGCTCGACCCCGGACGCCTGGGCGCAGAACCGCCGCGCCGTCACGGTGGTGCGCTGAGCGCAGCGCCCGCCGGGCCCGCCCGGCGCGCTTTCTTGACGCCGGCCTGACCGGCTGAGACAAGCGGCGGTCCCCGGAAGCCCGGGGGCCGCCGTTTCCCGTTGCACCGCCCCGCCGCAATGCCCCGCTGGGCCCGGAAGGAATTGGCCATGCTTCGCTCGCTGCTTCTCGCCCTGCCGCTGCTGCCGATGCTGGGCGCCGCCCCGGCCCTGGCGCAGATGGAAAGCCGGGAAGGCATCGCCCTGCAGAACCAGATCCTGCAGCTGCGCCAGGAAATGGAGACGCTGCGCCGCGGTGGCGGTGGCGGCGGCTTCGCCGCGCCGGTGCCGGTGGCGCCGCCCGCGCGCGGCGGTGCC
>NZ_GG771150.1 GCF_000164635.1 Pseudoroseomonas cervicalis ATCC 49957
GGTCGTGGCCAGCATCGCGGCGGCCAGCAGCGCGGCGTTCACCGCGCCGGCCCGGCCGATCGCCAGCGTGCCGACCGGGATGCCGGCCGGCATCTGCACGATGGAGAGCAGCGAATCCATCCCCTTCAGCGCGTGGCTCTCGACCGGCACGCCGAGCACCGGCAGCCGCGTCATCGCCGCCGCCATGCCCGGCAGATGCGCCGCCCCCCCGGCGCCCGCGATGATCGCCCGGAGGCCCCGCCCCGCCGCCTGCTGCGCGTAATCATAGAGACGCTGCGGCGTGCGGTGCGCCGAGACCACCTTCGTCTCATGCGCCACGCCGAGCCGCTCCAGCGTCTCGGCGGCATGCCGCATCGTTTCCCAATCCGAGCGGCTGCCCATGATGATGCCGACCAGCGGCGCGGAGGAATTGTCGGTCACGCGGAACACCCCGGAGCAGAGAATCCAAGGCCGCGCCCATGCCCCACCCCCCCTCCCCTTGTCCATCTTTCTTTCGGGCTGCCGCCGCCTGTGGCTCAGCGGCTTGCTTTCAGACTGCCGCCGTCTTGGGGCGAGGCGGCTTTCTTTCAGACTGCCGCCGTCTTGGGGCGAGGCGGGACTCTGGGCCGGGCTGCCGCCGTCCCGTGGCGAAGTGGGGCTCGCCTTCGGGCGGCCGCCATCCGCTGGGGAGGCAAGGCCGGGTCCGGCGCGATCCCGTGGCGGGGCCGAAGGCCGCGCGCCGGCCGCCAGGCCTGGCATCCCGCCGCAAGC
>NZ_GG771149.1 GCF_000164635.1 Pseudoroseomonas cervicalis ATCC 49957
CCATGGCGGCGCCCGCCGCCCCGGCTCCGGCCCCCGCCCCGTCTACGGCCCCGGCCCCGGCCCAGCCCTGGCAGCCCTCCCGCCTGACCATGCTCGCCACCATGGCGCTGTCGCTCGGCCTGATGCTGGCGCTGCTGCTGGCCTGCCGAACCCGCCAGGGCCGCGCCGCGCAGCAGCGCCTGGCCCGCGCCCTGGCCGAGCGCGAGGCGGAGCGCCGCCTGACCGACATCGCCGCCAACCTGCCAGGCGCGCTCTACCGCCTGGTGCGCGCCCCCTGCGGCCGCCTCACCTGCACCTATATGAGCGAGGGCATGAACACCCTGCTGGGCGAGCCCAGCGGCAGCTCCGCCCGCGCCTCCATCCTGCGCGCCCTGACGCCCGAGACCCGCGCCCGCGCCGAGGCGGCGCTGCAGCACTCCGCCACCACCCTGACGCCGCTGGTGCTGGAGGGCGATGTGCGCACCGCCGATGGCCGCCGCCTCTGGCTGCGCACCATGGCCAGCGTGCATCCGCTGCCGGATGGCTCGGTGGTGTGGGACGGCGTGCTGCTGGACAGCACCGAGCAGCGCCAGGCCGAGGAGCGCGCCACCCTGCTGGCGCGCGAGGTGGACCACCGCGCCAAGAACATCATGGCCGTGGTGCGCTCCCTGCTGCTGCTGACGCCGCGCGACGTGCCGCCGGCGCAGTTCGTCGCCAGCCTCGACGGCCGGCTCTGCGCCATGGCCCGCGCGCACGACCTGCTGGCCGGCGGCG
>NZ_GG771148.1 GCF_000164635.1 Pseudoroseomonas cervicalis ATCC 49957
CCGGGCCCCGCGCTGCTGGCGCGCGCCGCCCGGCCGATCGACGCCGCGGCGTCGCCCCTGTCCGAGTGGTTCGCCGACCCCGCCGCCCTGGCCCGCGCGGCCAGCGACGATCTGCGCCAGGACATCGCGCGGGAGGAGGCGGCGATGGCCGGGCTGCTGCGCGCCACGGCCGAGGCGGTGCAGCCGGGCGAGCGGGCGCTGCGCCCCAACACGCGGCGCATGGGGCAGGTGCTGCTGGCCATCGCCGCGCTGTTCCTGGCGGCCGGGCCTGGCATCGCCGGCTATCTGATGCTGCTGGACCTGCAGCCGGAGCGCGCCGCCTGGATCGCCACGCTCGGCGTGCTGCCGGCCCTCGGCCTGCTGCTGGGGCTGACCGGCTGGCTGCAGCTGCGCCGCGCGCGCCACCCCTTCCTGCTGCTGTCGCCGGAGGGCTTCGCCCATCCCGCCATGCTGGCGCCGGTGCCCTGGCGCGACCTGGCCGATCTGCAGGTGGGCCAGGCGCAATACAGCCTGGTCACCGAGTTCCGCCTGCATCGCGGCCGGCCGATGCCGCAGCTGCGCCAGAAGACGCGGGCGCTGCGCATCGACATCCCGGCCAAGCGGGTGACGCTGCACACCACCGCACCGCAGGGCCTGGCGCCGCAGGCCTATCTGGAGCTGCTGCTGACCTACTGGCAGGCCGCCCTGGCGCGCGACGCCCTGGCCGAGCAGGCGGCCGCGGCGGAGGCCGCGCCGCAACCGGATGTGGCGGGG
>NZ_GG771147.1 GCF_000164635.1 Pseudoroseomonas cervicalis ATCC 49957
GACTTCCCGTCTGAAGGCGGGGTCCGGGGGGATACTATCCCCCCGGCCGGGGGTCCAGGGGGGCAGAGCCCCCCTGGCTCTAGGGTCGGTCCAGGGGGGCGCCCCCCTGGCCCGCGACCCGGTGCAGGTTGCGCTCGCGCAGCGCCGCCGCCGCCTCGTCATACAGAAAGGGCAGGAAGGCGTAGCGGCAGCCCTTCGTCACCGGCGTCACCGCGTGCAGCAGGGAGCAGGAGAACACCACCGCCCCCCCGGCCGGCGCGCTGTAGCGGCGCGGGCCGAATTCGGGGAAGACCAGCTCGCCCCCCTCATACTCCCCGGCATTCAGGTTGACGCTGACGGCGAAGCGCCGGTGCGCCGTGCCGGCGGTGGTGTTGTCGCGATGGGCGCGGAAATGCCCGCCCTCGGCCGCGTCATAGGCGCCGACGATGTAGCGCTCGATGCGCGTCGCCTCGAACTGGAAGGCCTGGCGCAGCACCGGCACCAGCCGGGCGGAGATGCGGGCGCGCAGCCGGGCCAGCAGCGCGGGGTCCTGCAACGTGACGTCGCTGCGCCGCTTATGGCCGGGATCCTGCACCAGCACGGTGCGGCCCTGCTCATCCTCGCGCATGAAGCCGGAGGGGGCGGCGCCCAGCGTGCCATGGCTGAGGATCAGCTCGCGGCACAGCGCCGGCTCCAGCAGGCGCGGCAGCAGCAGCACCGGGGCGGGCAGCTCCACCCCGGCGTGCAAAGCGGGTGGCGGCAGGCCGCCCAGCAG
>NZ_GG771146.1 GCF_000164635.1 Pseudoroseomonas cervicalis ATCC 49957
TCCAGCGCGCCGCCCTGGATCAGCGCCGCCAGCGCCTCCTGCTCCAGCAGCGGCGCGTGCCGGTCGGCCAGCCGCTTGGCGCGGGCGAAGAGCGGCGCCAGCCCGGGCGGCGGCACCAGATAGCCCAGCCGCAGCCGGGGCGAGAGCGTCTTGGACAGGGTGCCCAGATAGATCACCCGCCCGGCCGCATCCATCGCCTGCAAGGGCGGGATGGGGGCGATGCCGTAGCGATATTCCCCGTCATAATCATCCTCGATGACCAGCGCGTCCTGGCGCGCCGCCCAGTCCAGCAGCGCCCGCCGCCGCCCGGCCGGCAGCACCCCGCCCAGCGGGAACTGGTGCGACGGCGTGGTGTAGGCCAGCCGCGCCGCCGGCAGCGCCCCGGTCACCAGCCCTTCCGCATCCACCGGCACCGGGCACAGCCGCGCGCCGACCGCCTGGAAGGCCTGGCGCGCCAGCACATAGCCCGGCTCCTCCATCACCACCGCCTCGCCGGGGTCGAGCAGCAGCCGGGCGCAGAGGTCGAGCCCCTGCTGCGAGCCGTTCACCACCAGGATCTGCGCCGCCGCGCAGCGCAGCCCGCGGGCGCGCCACAGATAGTCGCGCAGCGCCGCGCGCAGCGCCGGGCTGCCGGCCGGGTCGTCATAGTGCAGCCGGGGCCGGGCGGGCGCAGCGCGGTGTCCAGGGCGCGGCGCCAGGCCGCCTGCGGGAAATCCGCCGCCGCCAAGTCGCCATAGCGGAAATCCACCCGCAG
>NZ_GG771145.1 GCF_000164635.1 Pseudoroseomonas cervicalis ATCC 49957
CAGCCGGTGCCCCTCGCGGTTGAGCATGCGCACCAGCTCCGCCGCCGCCTGCGCGGCCCGCGCCGCCTCGCGCGGGGCGGCCAGGCGGCGCAGCACGGCCAGCGCATCCTCCGCCCGGCCCTCCTGCTGCAGCGCCAGCACATCCACCAGGTCCAGCTCGTCCGGGCTGAGGCCGGGGTGGCAGACGCAGTTGACGTCGATCATGCGCTGCGCGCCGCGGTTCAGCGCCAGCATGAAGCGGTCGAGCGCGAAGGCGGCGCCGGGCACGCCCAGCTCGCCATAGAGCGCGGCGATCTCCGCCTCGGTGCGCAGCCCGCGGCTGAGGCCGATCGCCCAGGCCCGCATGCTCCAGAGCAGCGCGGCCTCCAGCGGCGGCAGGGCGGCGCTTTGCGTCGGTTCATCGGCGGCGGCGTGGTCCATGGCGCGTCTCCTGCGGCTGCTATTATGATATTAATAATCATTCGCATTACAACGGGCATTTGCCACCTGCCGCAGGGCCGCCTTGGAACCCGAGCCGGGCCTCGTCTGTTGCTGGCGCATGCGAGCCACGCTCTTCCACAATCCCGGGGCCGGGGACGAATCCCATTCCGCCGCGCAGCTGGCCGGTCCGCTCCGCGCCGCGGGCCTCGATCTGCGCCTCTGCGAGGCCAGGGGCGAGGCGCTGCGCGACGGGCTGCGCCAGCCCATGGAGCTGGCCATCATCGCCGGCGGCGACGGCACGGTGGGCCGCATCGCCCCGGCCCTGGCCGGGCGCGG
>NZ_GG771144.1 GCF_000164635.1 Pseudoroseomonas cervicalis ATCC 49957
GGTGTGGCGGGTGCCGTCCCGCCAGGCCCCGGGCCGGGCGACCGGGGCGGTGCCGGGGAAGCGGCCGGCGGACCGCGCCAGAGGCTCGGACATGCATCTCTCCACCATCATGCACCGCGCAATCTAGGCGGCCGCTTCCTTCGAAATTGCCAAGGCCGCGCGCCAGGGTGGCGGAGGCACAGGAATTCGCAGCGCCGCGTGGCGGGCGAAAAACCGGCGTGACACAGTGCGCCCACCGCGCACCGGGCCGTGCGGCGGGGCGACGCCCCGGTGGCGCGCGGCACCAGGCCCAGGGATGCCGAGATGAAGACTGCTCTGCTCGTCGATGATTCGCCGACCATGCTGATGACGATGGCCGGGATCCTGGAGCGCATGGGCTTCGCCGTGACCACGGCGGCCAATGGCGAGGAAGGCCTGTCCTGCCTGCGCCGGGGTGGCTTCGCCCTGGTCATCACCGATTACCACATGCCCGGCATCAACGGGGTGGAGATGATCAGCGCGGCGCGCAAGCTGCCCGCCGCCCGCTTCACGCCGATGCTGCTGCTGACCACCGAATCGGAGCAGCGCAAGCGCGACGAGGCGCGCGCCGCCGGCGCCACCGGCTGGCTGGTGAAGCCGGTGGCGCCGGACAAGCTCCAGCAGGTGATCCGGCAGGTCCTGCCGGGCGCCTGAGGCATGGCGCAGCCGGGCAGGGGCCAGGACGGGACGGCCGGGCCGGAGGCCACGCCGGATCCGGCCGGGCCGGGGCTCACGCGGG
>NZ_GG771143.1 GCF_000164635.1 Pseudoroseomonas cervicalis ATCC 49957
CGCGCCGCGCTCAACGGAAAGAGGATCCCAGGCGGTCAGCACGGCGGCGCGGCGGCAGCGCAGCCGGCCGAGCAGCCGGTCCACCCCCGCCCGCCGGCCGATGCGCAGCCCCACCCCGCCGAAGCGGTAGGTCGTCGCCGCATAGGCGTCGCGGAAGGGCGCGCTGGCGGAGAACATCAGCCCAGCACGAAGCGCGCGCGGCTGCCGCGCGGCCCGGGCGTGACCTCCAGCCGCGCGGGGATGCGGCTGCGCAGCTCCGGCACATGGCTGATCAGCCCGACCAGCCGGTCGCCGGCCGGCAGCGCCGCCAGCACGTCCATCGCCTTGTCCAGCGCCTCCTCGTCCAGCGTGCCGAAGCCCTCGTCGATGAACAGCGCGTCGATGCGCCGCGCGCCCGCATGCGCCTGCACCGTGTCGGCCAGGCCGAGCGCCAGGGCCAGCGCCGCGCAGAAGCCCTCGCCGCCCGAGAGGGTGCCGGCCGGCCGCTCCCGCCCCGTCCATTCGTCCAGCACCTCGATGTCGAGGCCGATGGCGCGGCCCGGCTCCTCCCGCCGGCGCAGCCGGTAGCGGCCGCCCAGCATGCCCTCCAGCCGCGCATTGGCGGCGGCCAGCGCCTCGTCCAGCAGCCCGGCCAGCACGAAGCCCTGCAGCGTCAGCTTGCGGTCGTTCTTGCCGCGCGCCGTCTCGGCCAGGTCGTGCAGCAGGGCGTGGCGGTCGCGGGCCAGGGCCAGCGCCGCCTCCGCCGCCGCCAGCGCCTCCCC
>NZ_GG771142.1 GCF_000164635.1 Pseudoroseomonas cervicalis ATCC 49957
CGCGGGCCGCAGGACCTGCCCGGCCTGGCCGCCGCGCTGGGCGGCTTCCCGCTGGTGCTGAAGCCGCGGCGCAGCGCCGGCGGCTCGCGCGGGGTCAGCCTGGTGGAGGGGCCGGCGGCGCTGGAAGCGGCCTATGCCTTCGCCGCCGCCAGCGGCCTGCCCGGCAGCCCGGTGCTGGCCGAGGCGGCGCTGCCCGGGCCGCAATTCAGCTGCGAGACGCTGCTGCGCGATGGCGTGGCGCATTGCGTCGCGGTCGGCCGCAAGGTGAAGTCGGCGCCGCCGGCGCGGGTCGATCTCGCCGTGGTCTATGACCGCGCGGCCGAGGCCTTCCGGGCGGAGGCCGCGCGCATGGTGGGCGCGCTCTGCGCCGCGCTGGGCTTCCGCGACGGCAGCACCCACACCGAATTCGCCGTGACGCCGGAGGGGCTGAAGCCGATCGAGCTGGCGATGCGCTGCGGCGGCGGGCTGACGCCGGACCTCGCCGGCCATGTCGGCGGGGTCGATCCCTTCCTGGCCGAGGCGCGCCGCGCCTGCGGCCTGGCCGAGACCCTGCCGCCGCCCGACGCGCCGCCGCAGGCGGAGGGCTGTTTCCGCTTCCTGCTGTTCCCGCCCGGCCGGGCGCTGCGCGCCGAGATCCCGGACGCGGTGCGGCACGACCCGGCGGTGCTGTCGGCGGAGGTCTTCCTGCCGGTGGATGGCGTCATCGCGCCGCTGCGCTCGACCACGCAGCGCAGCGGCTGGATCGCCCTGGCGCAGCCGCCGGGCA
>NZ_GG771141.1 GCF_000164635.1 Pseudoroseomonas cervicalis ATCC 49957
TGCTGGAGGGCGCCTTCGCCCTGGCGCGCGGCGCGGCGCCGCGCATCGCGGGGCGGCGGCTGCTGCTGGTGGATGACGTGCTGACCTCGGGCGCCACCGTCTCGGCCTGCGCCGCGCTGCTGCTGCGGCACGGCGCGGCGCAGGTCGATGTGCTGGCCGCCGCCCGGGTGCCGGATGCGGCGCTGCTGCGGGAGGCCGCGCGGTGAGCCCCTCCCGCGCAACGCTCTTGACCGGTGGCGCAACGGCGCCGATGTGTCACCCATGGCCAAGGTCGAAATCTACACCACCGCGTTCTGCCCCTATTGCTCGCGCGCCAAGCTGCTGCTGGGCCGCAAGGGCGTGGGCTTCACCGAATACGACGCGCCGAACGGCTCGCCGGAGCGGCAGGACGCGATCCGCCGCTCGGGCGGGCGCACCACCGTGCCGCAGATCTTCATCGGCGATCAGGCGATCGGCGGCTGCGACGACCTCTTCGCGCTGGACCGCGCGGGGAAGCTGGATGCGCTGCTCCAGGCAGGGTAAGGGGCGCGCCCCGGCGCGCGGCGCCGCGCGGGCCAGGATGAACCGGACCAGGGCATGATCCACTACCAGCTCCGTTGCGACCAGGACCATGGCTTCGATGGCTGGTACCGGGACAGCGCCGCCTTTGAGAAGCTGGCGGCCGCCGGGCTGATCGACTGCCCGGTCTGCGGCAGCCACAGGGTGCAGCGCGCGCTGATGGCGCCGGCCATCGCCCGGCCGCGCGACGCCGCGCCGCCACCGGCCGA
>NZ_GG771140.1 GCF_000164635.1 Pseudoroseomonas cervicalis ATCC 49957
CCACCTGCTCCTGCTGGCGCCATTCGATGCCGTCGGTGGCGGTGACCTCGACCGGGCCGCCCTGGGTCAGGTCCAGCGCCTGGGCGCGGGCCTGGCCGGGCAGGGTGGCGGCGGCCAGCAGCGCCAGCAGCGCGGCGGCGGGCAGAGTGGCGCGGCGCATCAGCGGCTCCCTTCCAGCAGGGCGCGGGCCTGGCCGGTGAAGACCACCACCTGGCCGCGATTCTCCAGGCGGAAGCCCTGGCTCACCAGCGTGCCGAAGGGCCCCTGGGCGGCGACGGGGCGGTCGCCCGTGGCGCCGCCGGCGGCGATGTCGATCCTGGCCATCTCGGTCCGCAGCATGCTGCCATCATCATGCCAGAGCGTCACGTCGCCGTTGAGGTCCAGCTTGCTGGCGTCGCGGCGGTATTCGCCCTGGCGGGCCTCCAGCAGCACCCAGGCGCCATTGCCCATCACCATGTCGGCGCGCGGCTGGTCCAGCTCGATCGGCGCGTCCTGGGTCTGCTGCAGGGCGGTGGCGGCGGTGACGGTGTAGGGGCGGTTCTGCTCGTCCACCCCCTGGTAGCGGGCGGCGGAGAGGCGCAGCGCCTCGGCGCTGGTCTGCGCCACGCGGCGGAAGGCCAGCCGGCCGCGCTCCTCGGCGCGGTCGAATTCGGGCCAGAGGGCGATGGCGGCCAGCAGGCCCAGCGCCCCCACCGGCAGCAGCCACTTGGCCATCGCCACCGCGAAGCGCCGCCGCGCCAGGGCGCCGGCATCCAGCGTCTGCCGCG
>NZ_GG771139.1 GCF_000164635.1 Pseudoroseomonas cervicalis ATCC 49957
CAGCGGCCGGCCGGGCGTCCCGGCCTCGGCCTCGCGCGCCGGCAGCAGCGTCAGCGGCGGGCCGAGCCAGCCCGCCTGTTCCGGCCGCAGCGCCAGGACCTGCCCGTCCGGGTCGTCGATCCGCCCCTGCAGCAGCAGCCGCTGCCCGGCGACGAGGCTGGCGGAGAGATCCAGCGGCGGTGGCGCCTCCGGCCGGGCCGGTGTCTCGGGCAGGCGGAGCAGGATCGAGGGCGCGCGCTCCAGCTCGGCGATGCCGTGCTGGCCGGCGCAGGGCTCGAAGGGCAGGACGGCCACCAGCTCGTCCTCCTGCAGCACGCCGATCTCGGCCCCCCGCGCGGTGAAGCTGACGCGCAGCAGCAGCGTGGCGCCGATCTCCTCCGGCAGCTCCAGGACCCGCTCGGCGCCCCAGCTGCGGCCGTCATGCCGGTTGACGGCCAGCTGCCGCCGGTTCCGGCGCGGCTGGATGTGCAGGATGATCTGCCCGCGCAGCCGGTAGTTCACGCTGCGCAGATAGAGAAGATCATTGTCCTGGAAAAGGATCTCCTGCACCGCGCCACACTCGACCACGACCTTGTCGGGAGGCGGGGGCAAGGCGGGTTCATGCGGTCGGGCGGTCATGCGGAACTCTGTCGCTGGGGCGGACGCGCGGTGGGCGGCACGGTGCGGGCGCCGATCAGGATGTGGTCCTGATCGGGGGAAAAGCGCGGACCGTCAAGCCATGCCTCCCCGCGCCCCCCCCGCGCGGCGCCGCGTGCCCCCTCCCGGGG
>NZ_GG771138.1 GCF_000164635.1 Pseudoroseomonas cervicalis ATCC 49957
GGCTGGGCGCGGGCGCTGCTCTCGCCGGGGGCGCTGGCCAGCTCGGTGCGCACGCTGCGCGCGCATCCCTCGCTGCCGATGCTGACCGCGCTCGGCGCCTCCTTCTCGGTGGTGCAGGCCTGCCTGATGGCCTTCACCGCCACCTATGTCGTCACCCGCCACGGCGCCTCGCTGGCCGAGGCGGGGCGGATCATGGCGGTGATGCAGGGCGCCAGCATGCTGGGCCGCGTCCTGATGGGCTGGGTGGCGGACCGCCGCGGCCATGCCATGCGGCACCTGGCGCTGCAGGCGGTGCTGTCGGCCCTGGCGGTCGGGCTGCTGGTGCTGGCGGGCGACCAGGGGCGCGGCGCGCTGTATGGCTGCGCCGCGCTGGTGGGTTTTTTGGCCGTCGGCTGGAACGGCGTCCACATCGCCGAGCTGGCGCGCGTCGCGCCGCTGCCGCTGGTCAGCGACGTCACCTCGGCCGCCAGCCTGTTCGGCTTCCTGGGCTCGATCGGCGGGCCGCTGCTCTTCACGGTGCTGGTGGCCTGGAGCGGCAGCTACGGCCTGGCCTTCCTGGCCATGGCCGGGCAGCTGGCGGCGTTCGGCCTGGCCTGCCTGCTGCTGGCCCCGCGCGAGGCGGAGGAGGACGGCGCGCGGCGCTGAGGCCGCCTCAGCCGCCGGCGAGCTGCGCCAGCCCGGCCGGCAGGGCGCGGTGTGCCGGCAGGCCGGTGCGGCGCATCTGCGCCGCCAGCCAGTGCGCGTGTACCAGCCGCACCCGCACCGGCA
>NZ_GG771137.1 GCF_000164635.1 Pseudoroseomonas cervicalis ATCC 49957
CAGCGGGCCCAGCTGGAGCGCGCGGCGCGCGTCGACGCGCTGCTGCGCGGCTTCGAGGAGGAGGCGGCCGGCGCGCTGCGCGCCGTCGCCGCCGCGGCCACGCAGATGGATGCGACGGCCGGCTCGATGGTGGAGATCGCCGCCAGCGGCAATGGCCGCGCCCAGGCGGTGGCGCGCGCCTCCGCCCAGGCCAGCGGCAATGTGCAGACCGTGGCGGCGGCGGCCGAGGAACTCTCCGCCAGCATCGCCGAGGTGGCGCGCCAGGTGCGCGAGGGCGCCGCCCGCGCCCATGCCGCGACCGAGGCCGCCGGCCAGACCGAGGGCACGGTGCGCGGCCTCGCTGAGGCGGCGGGGCGGATCGGCGATGTGGTGCAGCTGATCACCTCGATCGCCAGCCAGACCAACCTGCTGGCGCTGAACGCCACGATCGAGGCGGCGCGTGCCGGCGAGGCCGGCAAGGGCTTCGCCGTGGTGGCGGGCGAGGTGAAGAACCTGGCCAGCCAGACGGCGCGCGCGACCGAGGAGATCAGCCAGCAGATCGCCGCCATGCAGGCCGAGACCGGGCGCACGGTGCAGGCCATCGGCGCCATCGCCCGCATGATCCGCGAGCTGAACGAGGCGACCGGCGCGGTGGCCCAGGCGGCGCAGCAGCAGGCCGAGGCGACGCAGGAGATCGGCCGCGCCGTGGCCGAGGCGGCGAGCGGCACGCAGGAAGCCTCGCGCCACGCCTCCGGGGTCAGCGAGGATGCCGGCCGCACCGGCCGCGCCGCCG
>NZ_GG771136.1 GCF_000164635.1 Pseudoroseomonas cervicalis ATCC 49957
GCTGGCCCCGCCCGAGGCGCCCGCCCCGCCGCCGCTGCCGCCCTCCGCCCCGCCGACCGCCGCCAGCGAGGTCATCATCCCCGCCCCCGACCCGGCGCTGCTGGAGACCTCCCCCTACGGCCCGCTGCCGCGCATCACCACCGATGGGCGGGAGGCGCGGCGCCTCTATGCCCGTCCCTTCCCGGCCGAGGAGGCGCGGCCGCGCATCGCGCTGGTGGTGGGCGGCTTCGGCCTCTCCCCCACCCGTTCGGAGGAGGCGCTGCGTCGCCTGCCGCCCGCCACCACCCTGGCCTTCACCCCGCAGGCGATGCGGCCCGATCTGCTGCTCTCCCAGGCGCGGGCGCGCGGCATGGAGGTCGCCCTCGGCCTGCCGCTGGACTCCTCCGGCGCCGAGCCGAATGAGCAGACGCTGCGCCCCGGGCTGATGCATTGGGAGAACCAGGACCGGCTGCACCGCGCGCTCGGCCGCATGGCCGGCTATGCCGGCGTGATCGGCGCCATCGGCGCGCAGCGCGGCGACCGCTTCGCCGCCGACCGCGCCCAGCTGGAAGCGGTGCAGGAGGAGGCGCAGGCGCGCGGCCTCTACTATCTGGAGCCGCGCCCCGGCGCCCCCGCCCCGGCCGAGGCCGCCGGCGCGGTGGCCGATCTGATCCTGGACGAGCCGCTGACCCGCGGCGAGGTCGAGCGCCGCCTGGCCCGGCTGGAGGAGATCGCGCGGGAGCGCGGCTTCGCCCTGGGCCTCGCCGCCGAGCCGGCGCCGCTGCTGGTCGACCG
>NZ_GG771135.1 GCF_000164635.1 Pseudoroseomonas cervicalis ATCC 49957
CGCAGCGCGGTGGCGGCGGGCGTCGCCGCCATGGCGCGGGCGAGCAGCGCGGCCAGGGTGGTGTCCGGCACCGGATGCGCCGTGGCGTTCACCGCGACGGTGTAGCGATGCGCCTCCTCCGGCGTGGCGGTGGGCACCCGCGCCAGGCTGCCCTCCTCCAGCGCGGCGGCGATGAAATGCGCGGCGCGGGCGGCATGGCCGGCGGCCTCGGCGGCGCTGTGGAGGTCGGGATTGGCCTCGACATCCAGCCGCAGCGTGGTGGCGCCGGGATCGGTGCGCAGGTCGAAGGTGATGTCGTCCACCGGGCCGGTGCCCAGCAGCTGCAGCGACGCCGTGCAGCCCGCGAAGGCGGGCAGGGTGTGGAAGGGCTGGATGTTGATGATGGCGCCGTGCAGCCGCCGCGCGCCGCCGACGCGGCCAAGGTCGCGGCGCAGCTGCTCGCCCCGGTAGCGGCCATGCCGGCGCAGCTGCGCGAGCTGCGCCAGCAGCGGCGCCAGCGCCGCCTCCAGCGGTGCCGCCTCGTCCTCCAGCCGGACGCGCAGCGGCAGCACGTTCATCCGCGTGCAGGGCACCCGCGCGGCGGCGCTGCCGAAGCGGTCCATGAAGGTGGCGCCGACCAGCGTCTCCGCCTCGCCGGTGACGCGGTGGCAATAGGCGGCGAGCAGCGCGGTCAGCAGGTCGGGCCAGGCGATCCCCCGCGCGGTGGCGAGGTGGCGCAGCCTCTCCCCCGCCGCGGCATCGATCGGCGCCTCGGCGCGGTGGGCGGCGCGCGCGGT
>NZ_GG771134.1 GCF_000164635.1 Pseudoroseomonas cervicalis ATCC 49957
GGCCGCCCGGGGCGGGGGCGCCGCGCCCCTCGGGCGGGGCGCCGCAATCGGCGATCACCAAAGTGCGCCCGGCCTGCAGGCGCTGGAACCCGGCCTCGGGCAGGATCAGCGGCGCGCGGCCGCGCGCCTGGCCCTGGGTGAGCACCAGGTCGACCAGCGCCGCGCCCTCGTCGCGGGTGCCGTTGAACAGGGCCAGCCCGCCATCGCCATGGCGGAACAGCCGCAGCGCCGGGGCGGCGCGGTCGAGCGCCAGCGCCAGATGCGGCGGCGCCTCCAGACCCGCGCCGTGCAGCAGGTTGCGGATCTCGATGAGGTCCTGCACCGCCAGCAGCAGCTGGCCGGGAGAGCGCTCGACATGCGCGCCATCGGGCAGGATCTGCCGCTCGATCTCCTGCGGCAGCACGCGCAGGCAGCGCGCCACCCAGGCCTCCTCGGCCAGGGCGACGGAGGCGGCGAGCGCGCCCTTCAGCGCGGCGAGGCCCCCGCGGTGCCGCGCCTCGGCCGGCAGGGAGGCGACGAGGCCGCGCGCATCCTGGGCGAGCCGCACCATCAGCGCGCGGCGGAAGCCGTCCTCGGCGGTGGCGGCCAGGAAATCCCAATGGCCGAGCCAGGCGGAGAGCCGGGCGCCGACCACTTCCGGCAGGGCGGCGATCGGCTGCTCGCTGCCCTGGGCCAGCCAGTCGGCGGTCAGGTCGCGGGCGCGCAGCCGCGCGCCATCGGTGCCCAGCGCCCGCAGGTCGCGCAGCCAGGCGAAGCCGTGCACGGCGGCGCGCCAGG
>NZ_GG771133.1 GCF_000164635.1 Pseudoroseomonas cervicalis ATCC 49957
GCCTGCGCCCGGCCCAGCGCCCAGGCGGCGAAGCCGATGGCCAGCCCGCCGGCCAGGGCGGCGGCCAGCCCTTCGGGCCCGACCTGCTGCGCCAGCACCCAGAGCAGCCACAGCGCCGCGCCATACATCGGGAAGGCGAGCACTTCCTTCAGCCGCTCCATCCAGGCGCCGGGGCGCGGCAGGCGGTGGGCCAGGCCGGGGAAGACCGCCAGCAGCGCATAGGGCGCGGCCATGCCGAGCCCCATGGCGGCGAAGACCGCCAGCATGGCCGGCGGCGGCATCAGCATGGCGGCGCCGATGGCGGCGGCCATGAAGGGCGCGGTGCAGGGTGTGGCGACCAGCACCGCCAGCCCGCCGGTGGCGAAGCTGCCGAGATGCCCGCCGCGCGACGCGGCACCCGAGCCCAGCGCCACCGGCCCGCCGATCTGGAACACGCCGGAGAGGTTCAGCCCGACCGCCAGCATCAGCCAGCCCATGAAGGCGACGAAGAGCGGCGAGGTGAACTGGAAGCCCCAGCCGGCGACGCCGCCCGCCGCGCGCAGCGCCAGCATGGCCCCCGCCAGCGCCAGGAAGGAGAGCACCACGCCCGCCGTGTAGCTGGCCGCATGGCCGCGCACCGCGCCGCGCGCCGCGCCGGAGAGGCGGGCGATGCCCATCGCCTTCATCGCCAGGATGGGGAAGACGCAGGGCATCAGGTTCAGGATCAGCCCACCCAGCGCCGCCCACAGCGCCGCCTGCCACAGCGGCAGGGCGCTGCCGGCGGCGGCCAGCGGCGGCGGCA
>NZ_GG771132.1 GCF_000164635.1 Pseudoroseomonas cervicalis ATCC 49957
GTGGCCAGCAGGGCGCAGGCGGCGGCCAGCCAGGCGCGGCGCGGGGTCATGACGTCGGATCCTCCCTCCCGGTGCGGCGCGCGGCGCGCCTTTGCGCCATGCTGCGCGGGCCGGCCCCGCCAGGGCAAGCCCGGCGCGGGGTTTCCCCCGCTGACGGGGCCGCGAATTGCCGCGCCGCGCGCCCCCTGCTACAGCGCGGGCATCCCGGCAACGAACGGATCTCTCCCCATGGATGTCAGCAAGCTCTCCACCGGCAAGAACCCGCCCCACGACATCAATGTCGTGATCGAGATCCCGCAGGGCAGCGCGGTGAAGTACGAGGTGGACAAGGAGAGCGGCGCCGTCATCGTGGACCGCTTCCTGTTCACCCCGATGGCCTATCCGGCCGCCTATGGCTTCGTCCCCGGCACGCTGGCCGAGGATGGCGACCCGTCCGACGCGCTGGTGCTGGTGCCGAGCGCCGTGGTGCCGGGCTCCGTCATCCGCGCCCGCCCGATCGGCGTGCTGTTCATGGAGGATGAGAGCGGCCAGGACGAGAAGCTGGTCTGCGTGCCGCATGACAAGATCTCGCTGGCCTACACCGATGTGAAGGAGCTGGACGACCTGCCCAAGAGCACGCGCGACCAGATCGAGCACTTCTTCACCCGCTACAAGGATCTGGAGCCGGGCAAGTGGGTCAAGGTGAAGGGCTGGGGCAGCGCCGCCCAGGCCGCCGAGATCCTGCAGAAGCAGATCGCCGCCGCCGGCTGAGGCCGGGACCGGGGGTGGGCGCCGGCCCGCGGCGCCCCC
>NZ_GG771131.1 GCF_000164635.1 Pseudoroseomonas cervicalis ATCC 49957
CGCCGCCAGCGCCGCCAGCGCCTGGCCGCCGCCTTCGGCCTGGACGAGGCCGGCTGGAATGACGAGCTGGTGCTGCAGCGCTACGAGCTGCTCTTCGAGGCGGGGCTGGTGCCCGAGGCGGCGCGGCCCGGCGAGGAAGCCCCCTGGCAGGCCCCCGGCGAGCCGATGGCGCATGACCATCGCCGCATCCTGGCCACCGCCATCGCCCGGCTGCGCGCCAAGATCCGCTACCGCCCCATCGTCTTCGAGCTGATGCCGGAGCGCTTCACCCTGCTGCAGCTGCAGCGCAGCGTCGAGGCGCTGGCCGGGCAGAAGCTGCACAAGCAGAATTTCCGCCGGCTGATGGAGCAGCAGGCCCTGGTCGAGGAGACCGGCGAAAGCACCGCCGAGACCGGCGGCCGCCCGGCCCGGCTGTTCCGCTTCCGCCGCGCCGTGCTGGCCGAGCGCGCCGCCGCCGGCAGCAAGCTGCCCCTGGCCCGTTCCTAGCCCGCAGCGCCCTCGCGCCAGGTTTTTTCCAGATCGTCGCGCGGCGCCTGGCGTGGCAAATCGGCCAGCTCCGCGCGATCCAGGCTTTGCAGCAGCCGCCACTGGCCGAGATCGTCACCGGGCGCGGCCAGCGCGGCGGCCAGCGCCGCCAGCGGGCCCGGCTCCGTCCCCTCCAGCAGCAGCAGGCTTTCCTCCTGCGGCGCTGGCGCATCCGGAAACACCGAATAGGCCTGGCCCTGCTGCGCCGCCCCGGCGAAGGCGTAGCGCAGCAAACGACCCTCCCGCAGCGCCGCCCGCACCGGGGCGGCC
>NZ_GG771130.1 GCF_000164635.1 Pseudoroseomonas cervicalis ATCC 49957
CCCTGGCCCGGCTGCGCGCGCCGCTGCTGGCCCGCGCCGCGCGCATGGGCCTGCCGCTCCGCGCCCCCATATGCACGGCGCAGACGCGAAAGGACGTGCCCCTGGTGCAGGACCTGTTCACCACCATCGGACAATTCGTCGGCAACGCCCCGCTGCTCGCCGATTTCCAGAAGCGGGCGGAGGAGGAGAGGCAGCGCATGGGCAAGGTGAACATCCTGCTGGCCGGCAAGACCGGCGTCGGCAAGAGCACGCTGGTCAACGCCGTGTTCGGCCACAATGTCGCGCAGACCGGCATGGGCCGCCCCGTCACCCAGGACATCGCCTGGTACGAGCCCCCCGCCCTGCCGGTGCGCCTGTGCGACACCAAGGGGCTGGAGATGGAGGCCTTCCAGGCGACGCTCGCCGCGCTGGAGGCGGAGATCGAGCGCGCCAACGCCACCGGCCAGTTCGACCAGCGCATCCACATCCTGTGGCTCTGCATCAGCGAGCCGGGCACCCGCGTCGAGGAGGGCGAGCGCCAGGTGGCGAAGCTCTGCGCCCGGCACGGCATCCCGACAGTGGCCATCCTGACCAAGGCGATCGGCCCGCGCGCCTTCCAGGACACGGTGCGCGCCGAGATCCCGGAGGCGCGGCAGATCGTGCGCGTGCTGGCCGAGCCCTGGGAGGAGCGCCCGCCCTTCGGCCTGGACGAGCTGATCCGCGTCACCGAGGCGCTGCTGCCCGAGGCACGCCAGGCCGCCTTCATCGCCGCGCAGCAGGTGGATGTGGAGCGCAAGCGCCGGCGCGCCCTGAAGCT
>NZ_GG771129.1 GCF_000164635.1 Pseudoroseomonas cervicalis ATCC 49957
GGCCCTGCCGGGCGCCCGCGCCGTGGGCGGCGTGGTGCGCGACGCGCTGGCCGGCCGCCCGGTTCACGATGTCGATGTCGCGGCCCCCTACCCGCCGCGCGAGATCGCCGACCGCCTGCTGGCGGCCGGGCTGAAGGTGTTCGAGACCGGGCTGCAGCACGGCACCGTCACCGCCGTGCTCGACCACGAGCCGGTGGAGGTGACCAGCCTGCGCCGCGACCTCGCCACCGATGGCCGCCATGCCGAGGTCGCCTGGACCACCGATTGGCGCGAGGACGCGGCGCGGCGCGACTTCACCTTCAACGCCCTGTCGATGGATGCCGAAGGCCATATCTGGGATTACTTCGGCGGCCGCGAGGACCTCGCCGCCGGCCGTGTCCGCTTCGTGGGCGACCCGGCGACGCGGCTGGCCGAGGACTATCTGCGTGTGCTGCGTTTTTTCCGGTTCCATGCCCGCTATGGGCAGGGCGCGCCGGAGGCGGTGGCGCTGGCGGCGCTGCGCGACGCCGTGCCCGGCCTGCAGCGCCTCTCGGCCGAGCGGGTCTGGATGGAGCTGAAGCGCCTGCTGGAAGGCCCGCGCCCGGCCGCGGCGCTGGCACTGATGCGCGAGACCGGCGTGCTGGGGGCGGTGCTGCCCGAGGCCGGCGACCTCGCCCCGCTGGCGCGGCTGGACGGCCCGGCCGATCCGGTGCTGCGCCTGTCCCTGCTGCTGCCCCAGGGCACCCCGCCGGATGGGCTGACGCAGCGCCTGCGCTTCTCGGGCGAGGGGCGAAGCGCCTGCGCGCCCTGCTGCTGACCCCGCCCCCGCC
>NZ_GG771128.1 GCF_000164635.1 Pseudoroseomonas cervicalis ATCC 49957
ATCGATGCCGAACTGCGCCGCGATGTCGCGCCCCGGCCCGCCCGGCCAGCGGCCGCCCGCACCAGAAGCCCCAGCAGCGCCGCCGCCTCCCCCGCCAGAAGCGCCGGCGGCAACGCCCAATCCTGCCGCCCCGCCTGCGCCGCCACGACCCGCAGGCACCGCGCGATCGGCGGCAGCGCCGGATCGGGGCGCGGCACCCCCGGCGGCATGGGCCAGTGCGGCACCGCCATTCCCCACAGCAGGGCCGCCACCTCCTCCAGCGTCGCGCCCTCGGCCAGCGCCACCGCGTCCCGGCCGCGATACCACAGCCGCCCCTCGGCGATGCGCGTCAGGCCGGAGCGCAGGATCGGCTCCCCCCAATCGGTGGTGGAGGCGGCGACCGCCCGCCGCGCCCGGCCGCGCGCCCGCCGCTCCAGCAGCGCCGCCACATCCTCCGCCGCGTAGAGGCTGCGGCGCGGATCGCCCGGCGCCGGCACCGCCCGCACCCGGCCACGGCTGACATAGGCATAGAGCGTGGCGCGTGAGACACCGAGCCGCGCCACCGCCTCCCCCGCCTCCAGCCAGGCATCCTGGACCTTGGTCATGTTGACGATGTTGATCAAGATTGACGCTGCTGTCAGCCGGGACTTCGCTGCCCCTCTCACCTGCGGAGGATGCCGCGATGCACGCCCCCCACACCGATCCCGTGCTGCACGCCTTCGGCCAGCAGATCGCATGGTGCGAGCGCCTGGGCTCGCCTTTCACCGCCCGCCTGCTGCGCCTGCTCTCGGCCGAGATCGCCGCCGGCGGCCCCGCCGCGCGGCTGGTCGCCG
>NZ_GG771127.1 GCF_000164635.1 Pseudoroseomonas cervicalis ATCC 49957
CGCCATGAGCGCCCCCGCCCCGCGCCGCGACGGCGCCGAGCTGAAGGCCTTCCTGGCCCGGCTGCATTTCTATGTCGGCCTGTTCGTCGGCCCCTTCCTGCTGGTCGCGGCCCTGACCGGCCTGCTCTATGTGGCGACGCCGCAGCTGGAGGAGGCGCTCTACCGCCCCGTCCTGCGCAGCGACAGCCAGGGCGCGCCGCGCAGCCTGGAGGCCCAATACCAGGCCGCGCGCGCCGCGGCGGGGCCGGAGGCCCGCTTCTTCGCGCTGCGCCCGGCGCCCGCCCCCGGCCACACCACGCGGGTGATGTTCCTCACCCCCGGCCTCGGCGAGTCCGAGAGCCGTGCCTATTTCATCGATCCGGTGACGCTGGCCGTGCTGGGCGACCACATCGTCTATGGCACCAGCGGCGTGCTGCCGCTGCGCACCGGCATCGACTATCTGCACCGCAACCTGATGCTGGGCGAGCCGGGGCGCCTCTACAGCGAGCTGGCGGCCTCCTGGCTGTGGATCGCCGCGCTGGGCGGGGTGCTGCTGTGGTTCTGGCGCGACACCGGCGCGCTGGCGCGCCGCGCCCCGGGCAACCGCAGGCTGCGCACCCGGCGGCTGCACGGGCTGGTGGGCGTCGGCGTGGCGCTCGGCCTGCTGTTCCTCTCGGCCACCGGCCTGACCTGGTCGCGCTGGGCGGGGGAGCGGATCGACCTGCTGCGCGGCGCCCTGGGCTGGGTCACCCCCTCCGTCACCCTGGCGCTGCAACCCTCCGCCATGCCGGCCACGGGGCATGGCGACCACGCGTACCACGGCGCCGCGCCGCC
>NZ_GG771126.1 GCF_000164635.1 Pseudoroseomonas cervicalis ATCC 49957
CTGCATCGGGGCGCCGGCGGCGGTGCTGGGCAGCGGGTTGGCCAGGCCGCGCGGCGCCAGCGTCAGGCCGGCCAGCAGCAGCAGCAGGGGGGAGACGGCCAGCAGGCGAAGGGGGGCGTGCATGCCGGCCAATCAGCAAGCCGCGTGCCAGGGAGATTTTCGACCCAGGGTTGCATGCGAATGATTCACACTCCGGCAACGCTTCCGCCTTAGCAGCACAGCAACTCCCACGGAAAGGTGACCCCTCGGATGCGTGCCACCCCCCTGCCCGCCGGCGCTGCCATCGGCCAGGCCGCGCCGCGTCCGGCTGCCTCCGGGGCCGATCACGCCACGTCCCAGCTGTTCGTGGCCAAGCTGGAGGCCGCCGCCCAGCCGGCCGTCGCCGCGCCGGCGCTGGCCGCCGCGGCGCCGGAGGCGGGGCTCACCGTCACCGACATGCTCGGCCGGGTGGTGACCCTGCCGCGCCCGCCGCGGCGCATCGTCCTGCTCGACGCGCGGGACATCGTGACCATGGCGCTGCTGCATCCCGACCCCGCCGGCCTCGTCGCCGGCTGGGCGGGGGCCGAGCTGCTCGACAGCGAGGTGCTGCGCCAGGGCTACGCGGCGCGGCCCGGCGGCGGCGCCATCCCGGTGGTCGGCGGCGCCACGCCGGACTCCCGCTCGCTGGAGAGCATCCTGGCCCTGGCGCCCGACCTGGTGGTGGCCACCGCCCAGGCCGAGCCGGCGCTGGCCGGGGGCAGCCTGCCGCGCCAGCTGGCGGCGGCGGGCATCCCCACCCTGTTCAGCAGCGCCGATGCCAACACGCCGGGCGCCGCGGGCG
>NZ_GG771125.1 GCF_000164635.1 Pseudoroseomonas cervicalis ATCC 49957
GGCAGATGCTGGCGATCGGCCGCGCCCTGCTGACCCAGCCGCGCCTGCTGGTGCTGGACGAGCCGAGCGAGGGGCTGGCGCCGCTCGCCGCCGAGGAGATCCTACTCGGCCAGGTCGGCCGGCTGGTGGCGGAGGGAGTGGCGGTGCTGCTGGCCGAGCAGAACCTGCCGCTGGCGCTGCGGCTCTGCCCGCGCGCGGTGGTGCTGTCCGGCCGCCGCGTCGCCTTCGATGGCGCGGCCGCCGCGCTGCGCGCCGACCGCGCCTTACTGATGGAGCATCTCGGGGTATGACGCCGCCCGTCACCCTGCCGCGCTCCGGCTGGTGGGACATGGAGGCCGGCGCGGCGCGGCGGCACCGCGTCTTCCTGGCCTGGCCGGAGGCGCCGCCGCCGCCGGGGGGCTATCCCGTGCTGCTGCTGCTCGACGCCAATGCCGGCTTCGGCACGGCGGTCGATGCCTACCGCGCGATGACCTGGCGCGACACGCCGGGGCGGCCGGCGCCGGCGCTGATCGTCGGGCTCGGCCATCCGGGCGACGCCGCCTATGCGCCCGAGGCGCGGCGGCACGACTACACCCCACCCCTGCCCGGCGCCGCGCAGGAGGAGGAGGCGGGCGCGGACGCCTTGCTGCGCTTCATCGAGGCGGCGCTGCTGCCGGCGCTGGCCCGCCGCCACCCGGTCGATGCCCACCAGCTGGCGCTGTTCGGCCATTCGCTGGGCGGGCTGTTCGCGCTGCACGCGCTGTTCGCGCGGCCGGGGCTGTTCCGCGCCATCGTCGCCGCCAGCCCCTCGCTGTGGTGGGGCGAGGGCGCGATGCTGGCGG
>NZ_GG771124.1 GCF_000164635.1 Pseudoroseomonas cervicalis ATCC 49957
CCGGGCCCTCCAGCAGCAGGTCCAGCGTCAGCGGCGGCGATTCGGCCGGCGCGGGAGCAGCGGGCGGGGCCGGATCGGCATCGTGCTCCGGCGCGGGCGGGGTCACGGTCAGGCGGCCATCTCCGGCAGGTCGTTGGGCGCGACGAAGCGGACCAGCCGGCCGCCCCCCGCCTCCAGCGCGCGCCAGGGGGCGGCGATGCTGAACTCGGCCAGGGCGCCGGTCGGGTAGCTCTCGGCCAGGCGCTGCGTGCCGGGTGCCTTGCCGGCCATGCCGGCGGGGCCGGCCAAGGCGAGGGCCAGGTCGTGCAGCCCGGGATTGTGGCCGACCAGCAGCAGGCTGCGCGCCGTCTCCGGCGTCTGCCGCAGCGTGGCCAGCAGGCTGGACCAGGGCGCCAGGTAGAGATCGTCCATCGGCTCGACCATCGGGCTGTCCGGCAGCGGGGCCAGGGCCTCCAGCGTCTGCAGGGTGCGCCGGGCGGAGGAGACCAGCACGATGTCCGGCGCCAGGCCGAGCCCGTGGAACACCCCCGCCATGGCGCCGGCCGCGCGCTTGCCGCGCGCGTTCAGCGGCCGGGCATGGTCCGGCAGGCTGGGATCGTCCCAGGAGGATTTGGCGTGGCGCAACAGGAGCAATTGCCGCATGCCGCCACTCTGCCACGCCGCGCCGCGCCTGTCGCGGGGGGGGTGGCGCCACAGCGGCGGGTTCCGCTTCCGCCGCGCCGCCCCATCTGCCTGCGACCGGAGCAGGAGGATGCGCGATGACGGTGGCGGTGATCGGGGCGACGGGCGGGGTGGGCGCCGCGCTGGCGCGGCGGCTGAAGGCG
>NZ_GG771123.1 GCF_000164635.1 Pseudoroseomonas cervicalis ATCC 49957
CGCGGGACGGGCTGGCCTTCCCGGCGCTCGCCCTGGCGGAGCGGGAGGCCGGGCAGCGCGCGCGCGACTCGGGTGTGGCCTGGGTCGGCATCACCAATGGCCACCATGCCGGGGCGATGGGCCTGCCGGTGCGCCGGCTGGCCGGGCAGGGGCTGGTGGCGCTGGCCTTCAGCAACTCGCCCGCCGCCATGCCGGTGGCGGGGGGGCGGCGGCCGCTGCTCGGCACCAACCCGGTGGCCGCCGCCTTCCGCGCCGCGACGCGCCGCCGCTGGTGATCGACCTGGCGCTGTCGCAGGTGGCGCGCGGCCGCATCGCCCAGGCGGCCAAGGCCGGCCAGCCCATCCCCGAGGGCTGGGCGCTGGATTCCGAGGGCCGCCCCACCACCGACGCCGCCGCCGCCATGGACGGCGCCATGCTGGCCATGGGCGGGGCCAAGGGCGCGCTGCTGGCCATGGTGGTGGAGCTGCTCTGCGTCGCCCTGGCCGGCGCCGCCTTCGGCTTCGAGGCCGACAGCTTCTTCCAGGAGCAGGGCAACCGCCCGCGCCTCGGCCAGGCGCTGCTGGCGATCGACCCCGGCGCCCTGGCCGGGCAGGCGATCTTTCTCGACCGCGTGGAGGGATTGGTCACCACCATGCTGCAGGATGCGGGGGTGCGCCTGCCCGGTGCCCGGCGCGACGCCCTGGCGGCGGAGGCCTCGGCCACCGGCGTCGAGGTGCCGGAGGCGCTGCTGCAGATGATTCGCCGCCTGGCCGGGGGCTGATCCCCGCCCGGCGGCCCGCGACCGGCCCGGCCGGGGAGGAGAGCAATGAGCCAGAGCCGCACCG
>NZ_GG771122.1 GCF_000164635.1 Pseudoroseomonas cervicalis ATCC 49957
CCGCTGGAGACGCTGGACGCCTTCTGGCAGGCGGTGCGCGGCGCGGCCTTGCCCCCGGCCGCGCGCGCCGACGCGCTGGCCGCCATCGAAGCCGCCGACACCGGGGAGGGCTGAAGCCCATGCGTCCGCTGGCCCTCCGCCTCTCCGCCTTCGGCGCCTATGCCGGGGCGCAGGAATTCGACTTCGCCGCGCTCGGCGCGCAGCGCCTGTTCCTGATCCACGGCCCCACCGGCGCCGGCAAGACCACGCTGCTGGACGCGCTGTGCTACGCCCTGTTCGGCGAGAGCAGCGGCGCCGAGCGCGACGCGCAGCACCTGCGCAGCCACCATGCCGAGCCGGGGGCGGCGAGCTGGGTGGAGCTGGATTTCGCCCTCGGCGCCACGCGCTACCGCATCCGCCGCGCGCCGCGGCAGGAGGCGGTGGGGCGCGGCGGCAAGCTGGTGCAGCGCGCCCCCGAGGTGGTCCTGTGGGAGCTGCGCGGCGAGGACACGCCGCACCTGCTGGCCGACCAGGAGCGCCGCGTGGCCGATGCCGTGGCCGAGCTGCTGGGCTACCGCGCCGAGGAGTTCCGCCAGGTGGTGCTGCTGCCGCAGGGCCGCTTCCGCGAGCTGCTGACCGCGCCCCCCGGCAAGCGGCAGGAGATCCTGGCGACGCTGTTCCGCACCGTGCTCTATGAGCGGGTGGAGGCGGAGTTGCAGCAGCGCGCCCGCGCCGCGCTGGAGACGGCGCAGCGCGCCGAGCAGCACCGCCTGACCCTGCTGGGCCAGAGCGGCGCGGCGACGCCGGATGAGGCCGCCGCCGCCCTGGCGGCGGTGGAACAGCAGGCGG
>NZ_GG771121.1 GCF_000164635.1 Pseudoroseomonas cervicalis ATCC 49957
GGCGCGCCGAACCAGGGGGATTCCTCGCCGCGCAGGGCGACGGCGCGCAGGCGCCGGCCCTCGCGCAGCGCCTGGCGGGCGCAGAGCAGCCCGGCCACCACCCCCGCCGCGCCGTCGAAATTGCCGCCCTGCGGCACCGAATCCATGTGGCTGCCGCAGGCGGGGGCAGGGGCCTCGCCCAGGCCGGGCGGCTGCATCCAGAGATTGCCGGCGGCGTCTGGCCAGGCCTCCAGCCCCTCGGCCCGGGCGATCCCGGCCAGGACGTCCAGGCAGGCGCCTTCCGCCGCGCCATAGGCCGGGCGGGTCACCCCCTCCCCATCCGCCGAGAGCTGGCGGAACAGCGCCAGGAGATGCGCGGCCAGGGCAGCGTCGGAAGCGGGAGCGGGCATGGAAGAATCCGTCATATCGGAAAAATCCATTTTGCTGGACGGTGCCGCCCTGTCAACGCGGCGGGGGCGGAAAGTGCCTCAGCTGGCGAGCAAAGCCCGCAGGCGCCGCGCCGCCGCCTCGCCCTTCAGCGCGCCCTGCCAGAGGCGCTGGGCCAGGTCGCGATACAGGGCGACGGTCGCCGGCTCGGCGCTCAGCGTCGCGATGCCGGCGGTGACATTGGGGTATTCGCCGAGGCGGAAGGGGCTGACGGCGACGCGGTCCGGCCCGCCACCCAGCAGCACCTCGAAGGTCTGGCTGGGCGGCACCGCCTCCAGCAGGCCGATCTGCACGCCGATCGGCGGCGCCTCCACCCGGGCGGCGATGGCGGCCACCTCCTCGCGCGCCCAGGCGCGGCGCTCGGCCAGGGCGGCGGCGGGCAGGTCGTCGCGGCCGGTCAGGCCGGT
>NZ_GG771120.1 GCF_000164635.1 Pseudoroseomonas cervicalis ATCC 49957
GTCGCCGGGCGGCGGGGCGAGGGCGGCGGCACGCAGCGCTTCCAGGCTGGCGAAGGGCGTGGCGAGGTCGTCGGGCAGGGCGGTCAGGGTCACGGGCGCGCCTCCTCCTCGGTGGCGATGGCGTGGAAGAAGCTGCCGGAGACCCGGCCGCGCCGCCCGCCCGCCGCGCCCAGGGGCTGGCCGGCGGCGTCCGCCAGGGTGGCGAAGGGGGCGTCGGACCCGGCCTCGCTGACGGTGGCGTAGTGGAATTCATGGCCGCGCAGCAGGGTGCCGGCGCGGCCCAGCGGCCCATCCGCCAGCAGCCTGGCGGCGCGGTAGCCCAGCGTCATGCGGCGGCGGGCGAAGCTGGTGGCGTGGCCGAGCAGCCCGGCCATGGCGTGGCGGGTGCCGGAGGCATCCTCCAGCCCCTCTCCCAGCAGCATGTAGCCGCCGCATTCGCCATGCACGGGCCGGGTTCCGGCGAAGCGGCGCAGCCCGGCCAGGAAGCGCGTGGCGGCGGCCAGCCGGCCGGCCTGCAATTCGGGATAGCCGCCGGGCAGCCAGCAGGCATCGGCCGAGTCGTCCGGCGCCTGGTCGGCCAGCGGCGAGAAGGGCAGCAGCTCGGCCCCCGCCGCGCGCCAGCCGGAGAGCAGATGCGGATAGAGGAACGAAAAAGCATCATCCTGCGCGATGGCGATGCGCTGGCCCGGCGGCGGCAAGGGCGGTGCGGCATCGGCCGCCAGGGCGGGCAGGGGCGAAGCGGCGGCGGCGATGGCGTCGAGCTCCAGCCCGGCCTCGGCGAGGTCCGCCAGGCGGTCCAGCAGGGCGGGCAGGTCGCCCTGCTCGCGCGCCTGGACAAGG
>NZ_GG771119.1 GCF_000164635.1 Pseudoroseomonas cervicalis ATCC 49957
CCTGCCCGCCCTGGCCGAGGCGCTGCCGCGCCACGCCCCGCCGCCGGCCGACGATGCCCTGCCCCGCCATGCCCGCGCCGTGCTGATCGGCGATTTCCTGGCGCCCCTGGAAGACATCCGCGCCCAGGTGGCGGCGCTGGCCGGGCGCGGCGTGCGCGGCCATCTGCTGCAGGTGCTGGACCCGGCGGAGGAGACGTTGCCCTATGCCGGGCGGGTGCGGTTCGAGGGGCTGACCGGCGAACCCGCCCTGCTGTTACCCCGTGTTGAGGGGGTTCGTGCTTTGTATGCGGAGCGGCTGGCGGCGCATCGCGCCGGGCTGGCCGCGCTGGCGGCGGCGGCGGGCTGGAGCTTCGCCACGCATCGCAGCGATACCCCGCCGGAGGCGGCGCTGCTGGCGCTGTGGCAGCGTCTTTCTCCGGGCTGAGAGACGCCGGCCGGGCACCGCCCGGCCAGACTGAACGAAAACCTGGGAAAGGCCCGGGGTGACAGAGGGGTCGGTGGCAGGATGGGGCGCGCATGATGAATCTCGGCCCGATCGGCTTCGTGGTGCCCTGGCTGCTGCTGGCGCTGCCGGCGCTGCCGCTGATCTGGTGGCTGCTGCGGGTAACGCCCCCCGCCCCGCGCCGCCAGGCTTTCCCGGCGCTGCGCCTGCTGCGCGACCTGCCGGCGCCCGAGGAAACCCCCGCCCGCACCCCCTGGTGGCTGCTGCTGCTGCGCCTGGCCGCCGCGGCGCTGATCATCCTCGGCCTGGCGCGGCCGGTCTGGGGCCCCGGCGCCACGGCGCAGGGCGATGGGCCGCTGCTGCTGGTGGTCGATGATGGCTGGGCCAGCGGGCCGGAC
>NZ_GG771118.1 GCF_000164635.1 Pseudoroseomonas cervicalis ATCC 49957
CGCCGCGCCGCCCGCCCCGCCGCCCGCCGCGCCGGCGCGACGCCTGCGCGTGCTGGTGGCCGATGACAGCCGGGTCAACCAGCGCGTCTTCGCCCGCATCCTGGAGCGCGCCGGGCACGAGGTGCTGCTGGCCGACAATGGCGACATCGCCCTCGACCTGCTGGAGCGCGAGGCGGAGCGGCTGGACCTGGTGCTGATGGACCTCAACATGCCCGAGGTGGACGGGCTGGAGGCCACCAAGCTGTTCCGCGTCATGGCGCTCGGCCAGCCGCACCTGCCGATCCTGGCGCTGACGGCGGATGCCACCGAGGCGGCCGAGCGGCGCTGCCTGGAGGCCGGCATGGATGGCTATCTGGTCAAGCCGATCGAGGCCGAGGCGCTGCTGCGCGTGGTGGAGGAGAAGGCGCGCCCGCCGCGCCCCGGCACGGCCCTGGCGCCCGCCGTGGCCGAGATCGCCTCCCACCCCCGCTTCCGCGCCAGCGGCCCGGCGCTGGACGGGGAGACGGTGGAGAATCTGCGCCGCCTGGGCGGCGAGGCGTTCCTGGAGCAGCTGGCGCGCGACTTCCTCGACGACGCGGCGCGGCTGATCGAGGCGATCGGCCAGGCGGCGCTGCGCGGCGACATGGCGCGCTTCCAGTCCGAGGCGCATGCGCTGCGCAGCAGCGCCGCCAATCTCGGCGCCATCGGCATCACCCGGCTCTGCGGCGAGTGGCGCAAGCTGAGCCGGGAGGAAGTGATGCGCGAGGGCGCCGAGCTGGCGCTGCGCGCCCGGGCGGAGCTGGAGCGGCTGCGCCAGGCGCTGCTGCCCGACAGCAACGGGCAGAGCCATCGCGGCTGAGCCCGG
>NZ_GG771117.1 GCF_000164635.1 Pseudoroseomonas cervicalis ATCC 49957
CGCGCGGCCGGTCGGCGGCCAGGCCGTCGCGCAAGCTTTCCTCCACCGCCAGCGCCGGCCTTTCTTCGAGGGCCGTGGCGATGGGGCAGAGCAGTTCGAGCCGCGCCGCCGGGAAGGCACCGGCGATGCCGGCGCGCAGCGTGGCGTTGAGCTGGGCGCAGCTGGTGCGGCGGGAGGCGATGGCGGCCACCGCGTGGCGGGCCATGGTGTCCTCCAGCGCCGCCAGCCAGCGGGCGTCGCGCCGTCCCTCGGCGAGGAGGCGGTTGCGCTGGCTCATGGCGGATTCATAGGCCGCGACGTCGCGGGCATGGCTGGGCTCGCGCGCCCAGACCAGCCGGTCGAGGAATTTGCGGCGGCCGCTGGCGCCTTCCTGGAACAGCCGGTCCATCTGGGGAGTGAGCCAGAGGGCGGCGATCTGCGCCGAGAGCTCCGCCTGGCTGCGCAGCGGCGCGCCATCGAGGCGGAAGCCACGCCGGTCGCTGGCCGGGTCCTGGCCGGTGCCGATGGTCATGGGTCCGGCCGGGCCGTCGAAATGCCCGGCAATGGTCCAGGGGCGGCTCTCTTCGCCCTCCCGCCGGCCCAGCTCGCCCGCGCGGGCGTTGCGCAGCCCGCGGCCGGGGGTGAGGAGGGAGATGGCCTCCAGCAGGTTGGTCTTGCCCACGCCATTGCGCCCGGCGATGACGACAACCCCGGCCTGGAAGCGCAGATCGAGCTGCGCGTAGCTGCGGAAATCCTGCAGCATCAGGCGGGTCAGGCGCAGCGCGGGGGGGCTCGTCACGGCCGGGGAATTAGCACCGCGGGGGTACAAAAGCAAAACGCCGCCCTGGCTTGCGCGAGGGCGGTGCTTGTTCGGGCGA
>NZ_GG771116.1 GCF_000164635.1 Pseudoroseomonas cervicalis ATCC 49957
TGCTGCTGACCGCGCTGGAGGAACTGCCGGTGAGCGACGCCGCGCAGGTCGTCGGCGTGCCGCGCGACGTCGCCGAGACCGAGCTGGACGCGGCGCGCGAGGCGCTGCGCAGCGCCGCCGCCACCGACATCCTGGTGATCGAGGACGAGCCGATCATCGCCATGGATGTCCGCCAGCTGGTCGAGGCCTGCGGCCACCGCGTCGTCGGCGTCGCCGCCAGCGAGGCGCAGGCGGTGCGCATGGCGGCCGAGATGAAGCCGCGGCTGATCCTGGCCGACGTCAATCTCGGCGCCGGGGGCGACGGCATCAACGCCGTCAACCGCATCCAGCGCGAGGTGTCGGTGCCGGTGATCTTCGTCACCGCCTATCCCGAGCGGCTGCTGACCGCCGAGCAGGTCGAGCCCGCCTTCGTCATCAGCAAGCCCTTCGAGCCGCTGGCGCTGGCCATCGCCACCTACCAGGCCGTCTCCTCCACCGTTCCGATCGGCTGAGGCTGCAACCGGGGGGAATACGCCGCGTTCCTGGCACGATGCCGCCCTTGCGGCACCGGCATATTCCCCCAACGGTCCGAAGGAACAGGATCCCATGCTGTACTGGACGCTCATCTTCCTCGTCGTCGCGCTGGTTGCCGGCGTGCTCGGCTTCTCCGGCGTGGCCTCGGCGGCCAGCGGCATTGCCAAGATCCTCTTCGTCATCTTCCTGGTGCTGTTCCTGATCTCGCTCGTCGCCGGCCGCGGCTGGGCGTGACGCGACACCTTGCGGGCGGCGCCCGGCGCGCCGTCCGGCGAGGTCGTACCGGCCGCCAAAAGGGCGGCCTGGCGCGGGCGGGGGGTCTCCCCCGCCCGTTCTGTTTCGGCGCCGC
>NZ_GG771115.1 GCF_000164635.1 Pseudoroseomonas cervicalis ATCC 49957
GGCACCGATCGCCGGGGCGGCCGTGGCGGCGCCGGCCGAGGCCTCGCCGGGCCGCATCACCTACACCCTGGCCGAGCCGGTGACGCTGCCGGCCGGCAGCACCGCCAACCTGCCCTTCCTGGATGCCAGCATCCCGGCCGAGCGGGTCTGGTGGGTGCAGGACCGCCAGGCGCGGCACCCGCTGCAGGCGGCGCTGCTGGCGAACCGCAGCGGGCAGACCCTGCCGGATGGCATCGTCACCGTCTATGGCGCGGACGGCCCCTGGCTGGGCGATGCCGAGCTGCGCGCCCTGCCGCCGGGGGAGGAGCGGCTGCTCGGCTTCGGCCGCGACCGCGATGTCGAGATCAGCAGCGCCGAGCACCAGGAGACGCGCCTGCGCGGCGTGGCGCTGCGCCCCGGCCAGGTGGTGCTGCGGACGCTGCGGCGGGAGGAGGTGGCCTTCGCCATCGACCCGCGCGGCGCGCGCGGCCGGCTGCTGATCGACCTGCCGCGCCGTGGCGGCGCCGAGCCGCGCTTCGCCGTGGCGGCGGAGGGGGCCTTCGGCCTGCGCCACAGCGTGGCGCTGAGCGGGGAGAAAACCGAGCTGCGCCTGCCCTTCGAGCGCGAGGCGCAGCAGAGCGTGCCGCTCTGGGATCCCGGCCTTGGCGACCCGCTGCTGCTGGATTGGCGCCGGCTGGAGCAGCTTCCCTCGGTGCGCCGCCTGCCCGGCGGGCCCGGCACGCTGGAGACGCTGCGCGAGCTGCTGCAGCGCCTGCCGGCCGAGGCCGAGGGCCGCGCCGCCTTCGCCGAGCTGGTCGGGCGCATGGCCGAGGCGCGCCGGCTGCTGGAGGCCTTCGAGGCCGAGTGGCGCGCCCACGCCGCGGC
>NZ_GG771114.1 GCF_000164635.1 Pseudoroseomonas cervicalis ATCC 49957
CTCCTCGCGCTGCCGGCGCTCCGCCTGCTGGCGCGCGCGCTCCCCGGCCTGGCGGCGCTCCTCTTCCCGGCGGCGCTGCAGCTCGCCGGGCCAGGCCTGCGCATGGGCCGGGCGGGCGGCCCCGGCGAGGCCGAGCGCCAGCAAGGGCAGCAGGCGGCGGGGCAGGGCGGATCGGTCGGTCATGGCTCCTCCTGGTGCGGGGCGGCAGGGCGGCCGTGACTGGCTGAACGCGGCCGCCGCCCGGACGTTCCCGCCACGCCGCCGCCCCGCCGGCCAGGCCGCGGAAACGGTCCTTTCCGTGGCGGCGGCGTGGCGCCGGATCAGCGCTCCGGCTCCTCCTCCGGCGGGCTGAGCAGATCGACCAGCCGCGCCACCCGGCCGGAGGGCAGGGGGCGGCCTTCATTGACCAGCGCCTCATCATTCTGCGACCAGGCCCAGGCCTCGGCCAGCTCCTCGCGGCTGGCGCCGCTGCGCAGCAGCTCGGCCAGCAGGTCCTCGTCCACCGGGCCGAGGATCGCGGCGATCTCCTTCGACGTCAGGCTCATGACAGGCCTCCTTCCGCTCGGATGGGGTGGCAGCCCTGAGGCATCTGGGGGCTGGGCGGGCGACGCTCCAGGGGGGCGCGGCGGCGCCAGGGCGGGCCGGCCGATCCTGGCATGGTGATTGCTGAAATGAAATGTCCGCCCCGCCCGGCGCCGCGCCGGCCGGCGGATGCTGAAATACCGGGCAACTTCACCTGAGACCGATCGCTGGGAGCGCAACCATGAGGCAGACCTGCCTGTTTCGACGCCGCCGACTGCTCGGCCTGACCGCCGCCGCCGCCCTGGCCCCGCTGGCCGCGCCGCGCCTGGCCCGTGCCCAGGCGGC
>NZ_GG771113.1 GCF_000164635.1 Pseudoroseomonas cervicalis ATCC 49957
CCCCGCGCCCCCCGGCTTCGCCCCCGGCGCGGCGCGGCAGGCGCATGAGGCGCGCTGGACCGAGGCCGCCTACGCCACCCTGCACGAATTGCTGGCCACCCTGCCCCCGGCCTGGCGCGCCGCGCTGAAGCGCGCCTGCTTCGCCGCGCTGCGCGAGGCGCCGGCGGAGGAGCCGGCCGAGGATGTGATCCGCCGCACCTTCGCCGCCCGCATGGCCGCGACGGAAGGGGGCGCGGCATGAGCATTTTCTCGGAAAACTTCTCCACCGAGCCCTGGTGGTGGCAGGGCTTCCGCCCGCCCGCGCCGGGGGAGGATCCGCTGCCGGCCGGCGCGGTCGGCACGCTGGTGATCGGCGCCGGCTATGCCGGCACCGCCTGCGCCCTGCGCCTGGCCGAGGCCGGCGAGGAGGTGCTGGTGCTGGAGGCCGGCGCACTCGGCCAGGGCGCCAGCACGCGCTCGGGCGGGCAGGTCTCGGGCGGGGTGAATGTCGGCAAGGGGCCGGACCGCAAGCCGGTGCCGGCGCACCGCAAGGCGGCGCTGCTGCGCGACGCCGCCGCCGGCTTCACCCTGTTCGAGACGCTGCTGGAACGGCACCAGATCCGCTGCGGCTACCACCGCGGCGGCCGCATCAACGGCTTCTGGACGCCGCAGCACGCCGAGGCCTGGCGCCAGCGCCTGCCCGAGCTGAACGAGCATGCCCGCTCCGAGGCGGTGCTGCTCGGCCGCGAGGAGGTGGCCGCCGCGCTCGGCAGCGATTTCTACCATGGCGGGGTGCATATCGGCCGCGCCGGGCATGTGCAGCCGGCCGAGTTCTATGGCGGGCTGCTGGCGGCGGCGCGCCGCGCCGGGGCGCGCTTCCTGGGCGGCGTGCCGGTGCGGC
>NZ_GG771112.1 GCF_000164635.1 Pseudoroseomonas cervicalis ATCC 49957
CCATCGCCCGCGCCCAGCCCGCCTGGCCGGCGCGCCCGATCCGCCTGCTGGTCGCCTACGCCCCCGGCGGCGGCACCGACAATGTCGCCCGCGTGCTGGCGGCGCAGCTGCAGACCGTGCTGGGCCAGCCGGTGGTGGTGGAGAACAAGCCCGGCGCCGGCGGCAACATCGCGACCGAGGCCGTGGCCCAGGCGCGGCCCGATGGCTACACCCTGCTGGTCGGCAACCAGGGGCCGATGACGGTTAACCAGTCGCTCTTCCCCTCGCTGCGCATCGATCCGCTGCGGGTGCTGGAGCCGGTGGCGCTGGTGGCGGATGCGCCGCTGGTGGCGGTCGCCGGCCCCGGCAGCAAGGCCCGCGACCTGCCGGCGCTGCTGCAGGAGGCGCGCGCGGCACGCGGCGATTTCAGCTATGCCTCCGCCTCCAACGGCTCGGCCAGCCACCTGGCGGCGGCGCTGATGTTCCAGATGGCCGGGGTGGAGGCGCAGCACCTGCCCTTTCGCGGCGCCGGCCCGGCGCTGAACGACGTGGTGGCCGGCCACATCCCCTTCATGGTGACGACCCTGCCCTCGGTGGCCGGGCTGATCCAGGGCGAGATGGTGCGGGCGCTCGCGGTCACCGGCACGGCGCGGCTGGCGGCGCTGCCGGAGGTGCCGACCGTCGCCGAGAGCGCCCTGCCGGGCTACCAGGCCTCGGCCTGGTACGGCATCGTCGCGCCGCGCGGCCTGCCGGCGCCGGTCCGCGCGCGGCTGGAGGGTGCCATCGCCGACAGCCTGGAGGTGCCGGAGGTGTCGCGCCGCCTGGCCGAGGAGGGAGCGGTGCCGGCCCGCATGGGCGCCGAGCCCTTCGCCCGCTTCATGGCGGCGGAGCGGGCGCGCTGGTCGAAGC
>NZ_GG771111.1 GCF_000164635.1 Pseudoroseomonas cervicalis ATCC 49957
CGGCCACGGCGCCGCGGGCCTGGCCGCGGCACCCATGACGACAGGGCATGGCGCCTCGCCGCCATGCTGAGTTGCGACTAATTCGCATTAGCGTTATTTCGTGTGACATTCCGTCACCAAGGCCCCGGCGTTCCTTCATGTCGCATGCTTGCACCGCAGAGCTTTACCTCAGCCACCATGGCTGGCTCCTCTCCTGGCTGCGTGGCCGGGTGCGCTGCCAGGAGCGGGCCGGGGATCTGGTGCAGGACCTGTTCTGCAAGCTGCTGGAACGCCCGCCGGCGGCGATCGAGAAGCCGCGCGCCTTCCTGGCCACCAGCGCCATCCGGCTGCTGATCGACCAGACGCGCCGCATGGCGATCGAGCAGGCCTATCTCCAGGCCCTGGCCACGCTGCGGCAGGAGGAGGCGGCGGTGACGCCGCTGCAGGTCTGCGAGGCGGTGGAGACCCTGGCCGCGATCGCCCGCATGCTCGAGAGCCTGGCGGAGAAGCCGCGCCGCGCCTTCCTGATGAGCCGGCTGGAGGGGCTCGGCCATGCGGAGATCGCTGCCCGGCTCGGCGTCTCCACCAGCATGGTGAAGCAGTATGTCGCCGCCGCCCTGGTGCATTGCCATGCCGCGCTGCACCCGCCCGCGGCCGACGCCCCGCGCGCGGCGGCATGAGCGAGCCGACGCCCGAGATGGTGCGGGAGGCGGCGCTCTGGCACGCCACGCTCGGCTCGGGCGAGGCCACCGAGGCCGACCGCCGCGACTGCGCCGCCTGGCAAGCCGCGCATCCCGGCCATGCCGAGGCGTTCCGCCGCCTGCAGGCGGTGCTGGACCGGTTCCAGGGCCTGCCGGCCCGGCCGGCGCGGCAGGCGCTGCACCAGGCCGAGCAGCGCGGCCGCCAGCTG
>NZ_GG771110.1 GCF_000164635.1 Pseudoroseomonas cervicalis ATCC 49957
CGCCGCGCCGATCGCGGCGCCGCGCCAGTTCTGCCCGATCGCGCCGCCCAGCAGCGCGCCGCCGACGGCGCCGAGCGCCGCGCCCTTCAGGATGTCCTCGGCGAAGAAATTGCCGGTGCTGTCGAGGGCCACCAGCTGCGCGCGGCAGGAATCGGAGCCGTCATCCGCGCCGATCCGCCCCTCGCGCGTCAGCGGCGTGGCGCAGCCCGCGAGCAGACCGAGGGAGGTGACGAGGGCGACGGCACGCCGCGCTTGGACTGGCATGGCTGGCATTCCTTGTGCAGTAGGCGGGCGGACCCTAAAGGCCGTGCTTGTTCATTGCCAAGCCATGCACGGCGCTTCATCGCGACTTCGCCTTCGCTCTCTCGATCATGTGACGGGATGTTGCGCGCGAAGCGTCGCCGGCGTGGCGGAAGCGCATCAGTTTCATCGGCGTGGCGATCACATTCGTTTCAGTGCTGCACTGCATTCCCGCCCGCCGCCTGTCACGCGGCGTTGAAGCGGCGTGGGCTGGACAGGCGGCGCCGCGTCGGCACCTGTTCGCGGTTCACGCGCAAGGGGCGCAGCATGCAGTCAGCCACATCGGAATCCGGGCTCCGGCGCGCGGCGACGCTGGTCGCCATCACCGTGCTGCTGCCCTTGCTGCTGGCCGGCATCGGCCATTGGCAGGCGCAGCGCGCGACCGAGGCGCGCGCCGCGCTGCTGCAGGACCAGGCCGAGATCCAGCGCGAACTGGCGCGGCTGGAGGATTACGCGGCGCGCAACCCGCGCGGCACGGTGCGCATGAATGGCCGCTCCTACGGCGCGGAGATCGCCGCCAGCTGGCTGCGCCGGCAGGAGACGGCGCTGGCGGGCCGGCTGGCGGCCGAGGCCTATCGCGCGCCCCTGCC
>NZ_GG771109.1 GCF_000164635.1 Pseudoroseomonas cervicalis ATCC 49957
CACGGGCGGGCGGGGGCCGGTGTCGGTGCGGGGCGCCGCGGCCAGCAGGGCCCGGCTGTAGGGGTGGCGCGGGTCGGCGAACAGCGCCGCCGCCGGCCCCGTCTCCACCACCCGCCCGGCATACATCACCGCCACATGGTGGGCGAGATGGCGCACCACCGCGAGGTCGTGGCTGATGAACAGCAGCGCCAGGCCGCGCTCGCGCTGCAAATCCTGCAGCAGGTTCACCACCTGCGCCTGCACCGAGACGTCCAGCGCCGAGACCGGCTCATCGCAGACGATCAGCTCCGGCCCCACCGAGAGCGCGCGGGCGATGGCGATGCGCTGCCGCTGGCCGCCGCTGAACTGGTGCGGCAACCGGTCGAGCTGCGCCGGCGAGAGGCCGACACGCTCCATCAGCGCGGCGGCGCGGCGCTCCGCCTCGGCGCGGCCGCAGAGGCGGTGCAGCAGCATCGGCCGCACCAGCGCGTCGCGGATGCGCTCGCGCGGGTTGAGCGAGCCGTAGGGGTCCTGGAACACCACCTGCACGCGGCGCCGCATGTCGCGCAGCGCCGCGCCGCGCAGGCCGCGCAGGTCGGTGCCGTCCAGCAGGATGCGCCCGGCATCGGCCTCCTCCAGGCGCAGCAGCAGGCGGCCGAGCGTGCTCTTGCCGCAGCCGCTCTCGCCCACCACCGCCAGCGTCTCGCCCCGGGCGAGGCGCAGGTCGATGCCGTCCACCGCCCGCAGCCGGCGGCCGCCGGACAGCGGGTAGGTGCGGCTGAGCCCCTCGGCCTGGAGCAGCGGCGGGGCGCTCATGCCGCGCGCCCCGTGGAGAGCGTCTCGACCGGCGCGCGCCAGCAGGCCACCGCATGCCCCGGCGCCAGGGCGCGCAGCGGCGGGGTGGCGGCGCAT
>NZ_GG771108.1 GCF_000164635.1 Pseudoroseomonas cervicalis ATCC 49957
CAGTTGCTCCACCAGCGCGAAATGATCCGCCCAGGCCGGCGCCTGCCAGCCCTCCAGCCGGGCCATCTGCGCGGCCCGCGCCGGGCTGTCCGGGCTGGCATAGTCCAGCACCGCCTCGCGCCAGGCGGCGCCGTCCAGCGGGTTCAGGTAGTCGGGCACCTCGCCGCCCACCTCGCGCAGCGCCGGCAGGTCGGAGCAGATGGCCGGCACGCCGGCGGCCAGCGCCTCGGCCAGCGGCAGGCCGTAGCCCTCGGCGAAGGAGGGGAAGAGCAGCGCGCGCGCGCCCTGCAGCAGCTCGGCCACGCCGCGATCGGGCAGCTGGCCGACCTCCTGCACCAGCCCGTGCAGCGCGGTGCAGCGCTCCAGGATGTCGACGATGTTCTCGTTCTCCCAGCCGCGCTTGCCGATGATCAGCAGGCGCGGCGTGGCGGCGCCATGGGTGCGCGCCATCTCCCGCCACAGATGCAGCAGCAGCAGGTGGTTCTTGCGCGGCTCGATGGTGCCGAGGGTGACGAAATACGGATCCTCGCCACTGGGCGCTTGGCGCGGCAGGGTGTCGATGCCGAGCGGCGCCACCAGCACCGGCGGCGGCGCGGCGCGGCCGCCCAGATGCGGCGCCAGCGCCTCGGCCGTGGCGGCGGAGTTGACGATGATGCCATCCGCCAGCGCCGCCGTGGTGCCGATGCGGCGCAGATGCTTCTCCGCCTGGCCGGGGCGGGCATATTCCGGGTGGGTGACCGGGATCAGGTCGTGGATCAGCGGGACGAAGGCGCAGCCGGTGCGGCGCAGCGCCTCGATCGGCGCGGCGCGGTCCAGCGCCTGGTGCGACACCAGCAGATAGGCCAGCCGCCGGCCGCGCTGCAGCAGCCGGGCGAGGTCGCCGCGGCCGAGG
>NZ_GG771107.1 GCF_000164635.1 Pseudoroseomonas cervicalis ATCC 49957
CGCCGGCATGCGGCCGGGGATCGGCTCCAGCCGCGCCTGCGCGCCGGTCAGCGACGGCATGGCCGCCAGCAGCGCCAGCGTGTAGGGGTGCTGCGCGCCGGTGAACAGCGCGGCGGCCGGGGCGCGCTCGACGATGCGCCCGGCATACATCACCGCCACCTCGTCGGCGATTTCGGCGACGACGCCGAGATTGTGCGTGATGAACAGGATGGCCGTGCCGTGCTCCCGGCGGAGCTGCGCCAGCAGCGCCAGGATCTGCGCCTGGATGGTGACGTCGAGCGCCGTGGTCGGCTCGTCGGCGATCAGCAGGGCGGGCTCGCAGGCCAGCGCCATGGCGATCATCACGCGCTGCCGCATGCCGCCCGACAGCTCGTGCGGATAGGCGTCGATCCGCCGCTCGGCGGCCGGGATCTGCACCTGGCGCAGCGCCGCCAGGGCGCGCGCCCGTGCCTCCGGCCCAGAGAGGCCGCGATGGATGCGCAGCGCCTCGCCCACCTGGTCGCCGATGGTGAAGACCGGATTCAGGCTGGTCATCGGCTCCTGGAAGATCATCGCCATGCGGTTGCCGCGCAGCCGCGCCATGCCGCGCTCGTCGAGGCCGGCGATCTCCGCCCCCTCGAACAGCAGGCGCCGCGCCGTGGTGGCATACTGCCCCGGCGCCAGCAGCCGCATCAGCGCCATGGCGGTGACGCTCTTGCCCGAGCCGCTCTCGCCGACCAGGCCGGTGATCCGGCCGGGATGGAGGCTCAGCGAGAGATCCTCCACCACCCGCACGCGCCGAGCGGGCGGGCCGAGATCGACGTTGAAGCCCTCCATCTCCAGCACCGGGCCGGGCGAAGCCGCGCTCATGCGCCGGCCCCGGCCCGCAGGGCGCGCAGCTCGGCGCGGCTCGGCAGGG
>NZ_GG771106.1 GCF_000164635.1 Pseudoroseomonas cervicalis ATCC 49957
GGCCGCGTCCAGCGCCAGCACGGCGTCGAGATCCGGCACCTCTGGCGCGCCCAGCGCGGCGAGGCTGTCCTCGACCACCGCGGCGATGTCGAGGAAGCCGAGGCGCCGTTCCAGGAACAGCCCCACCGCCACCTCGTTCGCGGCATTCAGAATGGTGGGGGCTCCGCTTCCCGCCCGCAAGGCTTCGCGCGCCAGGCGCAGCGCCGGGAATCGCGCGAGGTCGGGCTCGGCGAAGTCGAGCCGGCCGAGCGCGGCGAGATCGAGCCGCGGCAGCGCCACCGCCATGCGGCGCGGCCAGGCGAGCGCATGGGCGATGGGGGTGCGCATGTCCGGCGTGCCCAGCTGCGCCAGCAGCGAGCCGTCGCGATACTGCACCAGCCCGTGCACCGCCGATTGCGGATGCACCAGCACGCCGAGCCGTTCCTCCGGCACCGGGAAGAGCCGCGCCGCCTCGATCAGCTCCAGCCCCTTGTTCATCATGGTGGCGCTGTCGATGCTGATCTTGGCGCCCATCGACCAGACCGGGTGGCGCACCGCCTGCTCGGGCGTGGCGCGCGCCATCTGCTCGCGGCTGGCCTCGCGGAAGGGCCCGCCCGAGGCGGTCAGGATGATGCGCTCGATCGCCGCCGGGTCGGCCGCCTCCAGCACCTGGAAGATGGCGTTGTGCTCGGAATCGACCGGCAGCAGGGTGGCGCCATGCCGGGCGGCGGCCTGCAGCACGATGTCACCGGCGCAGACCAGCGCCTCCTTGTTGGCCAGCGCCAGCGTGCCGCCATGGCCGAGGGCGGCCAATACCGGCCCCAGCCCGGCGGCGCCGACAATGGCGGCCATGGTCCAGTCGGCCGGGCGGGCGGCCGCCTCCAGCACCGCGTCGCGGCCGGCGGCGCAGGCGATGCCGCTGCCC
>NZ_GG771105.1 GCF_000164635.1 Pseudoroseomonas cervicalis ATCC 49957
ACGGCCCGCCAGGGCGCGGCCGCGGCCCCGCCAAGGACACGGGCGCTTCACCCCTCCCGGGCGCCCGCCTATACGCCGCGATCATGGCCCTCACGCGCATCCTGTTGAACCTCAGCCTGGATTCGGCCCTCGCCGCCCTGGCCCTGCCGCTCGCCGTCTGGATGGCCGATCCGGCCGGCTGGCCGCCGCCGCCGCTCTGGTGGCTGGGGGCGGTGCCGGGGGCCGTCGCGGCGCTGCTGCTGGCCGGGCTGCCGGTGCGGCTGCCGCAGCAATACTGGCGCTTCGCCGCGCTGCGCGACCTGGTGGCGGTGCTGGGCGCGGGCGTCGGCGGCGCGCTGCTCTTCGCCGCCGGGCTGCACCTGCTGGGCGCCTGGCGGCCGGCCAACCTGGCCTTCCCGCTGATCCATGCCGGCACCCTGGCCGCCGCCCTGCTGGCGCCGCGCGTGATCGGCCGGCTGAAGCAGTCGCACCGCGTCGGCGCCGCCAGCGAGGCGCCGGCCCAGCCGGTGCTGCTGATCGGCACCGGCGACGCGGCCGACCTGTTCATCCGGGCGCTGCTGCAGCAGCGCGCCCCGGTCTACCGCGTGCTGGGCATCCTGGCGCGGCGGCCGCGCGCGGCGGGGCGGCGCATCCATGGCCACCCGATCCTGGGCGGCTTCGAGGAGGCGTCCGAGGTGCTGGACCGGCTGCGCGCCGAGCACCGCCTGCCCGCCGCCCTGGTGCTGGCCGACCCGGACCTGCAAGGTCCGGAACTGGAAGAGATGCTCGACGTGGCGGACCGGCACGGGGTGATGGTCAAGCGCGCGCCGCGGCTGACCACGCTGGACCCGGCGCCGCGCGCCGGCGAGCGGGGGCCGCGCCTCGGGCTGCGCCCGGTCGCCATCGAGGAGCTGCTGGACCGCCCGC
>NZ_GG771104.1 GCF_000164635.1 Pseudoroseomonas cervicalis ATCC 49957
CGCCGCCGGCAGGCCGGGCGCGTACAGCGCCGAGCCCAGCCCGAACCCGGCCGCGCCGGCCGCGACGAAGGGCGCCATGCTCTGCGGCGTGATGCCGCCCACCGGCAGCAGCCGCGTGCCCGCCGGCAGCACCGCGCGCATCGCCTTCAGCACCGGCGGCGTCACCAGCTCGGCCGGGAACAGCTTCAGCGCCGTGGCGCCGGCGGCCAGCGCGGCGAAGGCCTCGGTCGGCGTCGCGACACCCGGCGCGCAGAGCAGCCCGGCCTGGGCCGCCGCCCCGATCACCGCCGGGTCGGCATGCGGCATCACCACCAGCTCGGCCTCCAGCCGCGCCAGCGTGTCCACCTCCGCCGCGCGCGTCACCGTGCCGGCACCCACCAGCGCGTCCAGCGGCAGCAGCCGGCGCAGCGCGGCGATGCTGTCGAAGGGGCGCGGCGAGTTCAGCGGCACCTCGATCAGCCGGAACCCGGCCTCGTAGAGCGCGATGCCGACCGGCGCCGCCTCCTCCGGCGTCAGCCCGCGCAGGATGGCGATCAGCGGCAGCGCCGCCAGCGCCGCGTCGAACCGGGCGCGATGGGGGGAGGCGGTCATGGCGCGGTCTCCTGCGCGGGGGCGGCGGGGGCGACCAGCCCGGCCGCGACGGCGAAGCCGAACAGCCCGGCCGCGGCGGTGTCGCCGGGCAGCAGCGGCGCCGGCGCGCCGAATTCGGCCAGCGCCGTGGCGTAGCGGCGGCACAGCGCGGCCTCGCCGATCAGCGCCAGGGGGCGGCCGGGCGGCAGGCCCTCCGCCAGCCCGGCCAGCAGCTCATGCCCGATCAGCAGGCCGGAGAGGAAGTCGGCCAGCGCCTCCGGCGGCAATCCGCCGGTCAGCCCCAGGCTGCGCGCGGCGAAGAGCTGGTGCGGCAGCTCG
>NZ_GG771103.1 GCF_000164635.1 Pseudoroseomonas cervicalis ATCC 49957
ACGAGGCGGTGCTGGCGCTGGGCGGCTTCGCCGCCGCGCCGGGCGCCGGCGCGCCGCCGCTCTGCTGGGGCGATCCCTGGGACCCGGCGGCGACCGCCGGGCTGGCGCCGGAGGCCCCGGTGCTGCTGGTCGGCCAGGGGCTGACCATGGTCGATGTGCTGCTGGCGCTGCGCGAGGGCGGGCATCGCGGCCCGGTCACCGCGATCTCCCGCCATGGCTGGCGGCCGCTCTCCCATGTGGGCGGCGCCTTTCCGCCGCCCCGCCCGGTCGAACTGCCGGAAGGGGAGGGGTGCTGGCGCTGTGGCGCCGGGTGCGCGCCGCGGCGCGGGCCGCGGCGGCCGAGGGCCAGCCCTGGCAGGCGGTGCTGGACGGGGTGCGGCCGCAGGTGCAGCGGATCTGGCAGGGCTGGCCGCCGGCCGAGCGCGCCCGCTTCCAGCGCCATGCCCGCAGTGCCTGGAACCTGCACCGGCACCGGCTGGCGCCCGAGGTGGCGGCGCGGCTGGCGGCGGAGCTGGAGGGCGGCGGCCTGCGGGGCCTGGCGGCGCGGCTGCTGCGCTGGGAGCCGGAGGGGGAGGGGGTGCGCGCCACGCTGCGCCATCGTGGCGGCGCCGAGCGGGTGCGGGACTTCGCCCGCATCATCCTGTGCACCGGCCCCGAGGGTGGCCAGGCCTGGCGCGAGGCCGCGCCGCTGCGCGCCCTGCTGGCCGAGGGGCGGCTGGCGGAGGACGGGCTGGGCCTGGCCAGCGATGCGGAATGCCGCGCGCTGGATGCCGCCGGGCAGACGGTGCCGGGCCTGTCCGTTCTGGGCCCGCTGACCCGTGGCCGGCTGTGGGAGGTCACGGCGGTGCCGGAGATCCGCGCCCAGGCGGCGGCGCTGGCCGATCGTATCGCAGGCGGAAAGTCGAAGAATCCC
>NZ_GG771102.1 GCF_000164635.1 Pseudoroseomonas cervicalis ATCC 49957
GGCGCGCGGTCTCCCGGCCCGGCCAGCCCATCGCGGCGGCCGAGGGCCGCGGCGCGTTGCAGCAGCGCCTCGGCCGTGCCCTCGGCAAAGCCGGGCGGGCTGGTCAGGGGGCTGGGCTCGGTCATGGCGGTCTCCTTGCTCTCGCGCAATTGTGATTTTTCGCAAGGTTCGGTTCAAGGGTTTTTCGCCGGTCCGGCCGGGCCCTGCCAATGGGCGACGCGCTGGTGGAAGCCGCACAACGGCAGCAGCAGCCGCGCGGCCCCTGGCCTGGCCGTGCGGTCCAGCGCCACCAGCAACGCCGCCCCGGCGGCCTCGCGCACCGCCACCACCTCGCCCGCGCAGCCATCGCGGAAGTCCAGCCGGGCGCCCTGGAAGCCGAAGCGCACCGCCCGCGCATCGAGCGGCGGCAGGCCGAGCAGCCGGGTGATGCAGCCGGGCTGGCGCAGCTGCAGGGAGGGGGGTGCCCGCTCCGGGCGCAGCCGCGGCGGCAGGGCGCGGGCCGGGATATAGGCCAGGCTCAGCCCCATGCGCGCGACCGGCGCGGGGGGAGGCGCGGCGGCCAGCTGCTCGGCCAGGCCGAGATAGGCCAGCCCGCCCTCGCCGGGCACCGCCGGCAGGCGGCGCAGCAGGGTGAGGGGCAGCGCCACCCAGGCGCCCTCCTGCGGCAGGGCGGGGTCGAGCAGCAGGGGCAGCGGGGGTGGGCCGGCGTGTCGCATCCTCTCACCGGGGCGGGCGGGGCGGGCGGCATGCTGCGCCCGGTATTGTGCGAAAAATAATAAATGAGGCGCAAAGTCGTGACGGAGCCCTTTCGCCGGAGAACGCCGATGACCTCCACCGCCTGGCGCCGCCACGCCCTGCTGCAGACCGCTGCGATGCTCGGCGCCGTGGCGCTCGGCGCCCGCGCCGGCGCCATGG
>NZ_GG771101.1 GCF_000164635.1 Pseudoroseomonas cervicalis ATCC 49957
TGCTGGCGGCGTTGCTGCTCGGGCGGCTCGGCCGCGCCTCGCGCGCCTGGCTGCTCGCCGCCTTCGGCCTGGTGCGGCGTGCCCTGCCGCTGCACATGGCCGCCCAGCTGCTGCTGCTGACCGGCGCGCTGCTGCTCGTGCTCGCCTATGAGATCGGCGGGTTGTGGCAGGCGGAGCAGATCGGGCGCGGCGAGGTCTGGCTGGCGGTGATGGCCGGCATGCTCGGCATCGGCGCGCTGGTGGCGCTCGCTCGCTCGCTGCGCCAGCTGCGCACCGCGCTCGGCCTGTTCGAGCCGGAGCCGCTGCCGCTGATCGGCCGCTGCGTCGACGCGGCGGCGGCGCCGGGGCTGTGGCGCGAGTTGCACCGGCTCTCCGACCGCGCCGGCGCGGCGCCGCCGGACCAGCTGGTGCTGGGCCTGACCGATGGCTTCTTCGTCACCTCGGGCGAGATCCTGCTGCAGCCCGAGCAGCGCCGCCTGCGCGGCCGCACCCTGCATGTGCCGCTGCCGCTGCTGGCGGCGCTGGACCGCGAGGAGGCGCTGTCGATCATCGGCCATGAGCTCGGCCATTTCAGCGGCGCCGACACCGAGTACAGCCGCCGCTTCGCGCCGATCTATGCCGGCGTCGCGCGCAGCCTGGAGGCGGTGGCGCAGGCCCAGGCCGGCCATCCCAGCCTGCTGACGCGGCCGGCGCTGATGCTCGGCGAGTTCGTCATGCGGCAATTCGACCATGCGGTGCATCACTGGAGCCGGCAGCGCGAATTCGCCGCCGACGGGGTGGGCGCCTGGCTGACCTCGCCGCAGGCGGCGGCCAGCGCCCTGCTGCGCAGCACCGCGCTGGGCCAGCCCCTGCAGGAGGCGCTGGTGCAGGCGGTGCAGGCCGGGGCGGCGGCGGAGCCCGACCTGCTGGCGGCCA
>NZ_GG771100.1 GCF_000164635.1 Pseudoroseomonas cervicalis ATCC 49957
GTGCGCACGCCGCCGCTGGCCTCGCCGGCGGCGCCCGCCACCAGCCCGGCCTGGTCGTTGGTGGCGCCGGCCGTGCTGGTCATCGAGCGGGCGGTCGCCTCCAGCTCGGAGGAGGCGGAGGAGACGATGCCCACCATCTCGCCCACCTTGCCCTCGAAGCCGCGCACCAGCGATTCCAGATTGGCGGCGCGGCGGGCGCGCTCGGCCTGGGCGGCGGCCTCGGCCTGCTGCATGCGGACGCGCTCGATCGAGTTCTGCCGCAGCACCTCGACGGCCTGGGCCATCTCGCCCACCTCGTCGGCGCGGCCGGCATGCGGCACGGCCTGGTCCAGCGCGCCGGCGGCGATGCCGGTGACGCTGACGGTCAGCTCGCGCACCGGGGCGACCAGGCGCTTCAACAGCAGCAGCACGCCGCCGAGCGCCGCCAGCAGCGCCAGCAGGGCGAGGCCCAGGCTGACCATCATGTTGAACTGCGCGGTGGAGGCGGCGGTGTCGCCGCGGCGCACCGCCTCGTCCAGCGCGGCGTCGCGCAGCGGCACCAGCTTGGCCAGGGCGGGGGCGGTCCAGCCGGCGAAATCGGCGCTGCTCATCGGCCAGGCTGGCGGGTTGGCGGGGTTGGCCAGGCGCAGTTGCGCGGCCTGCACCATGGCGCGGTAGCGCGGCTCCTCGCGCTCGAAATACTCGGCGCGGGCGCGCGCCATGGCGGCATCCAGCGCCGGGTTGCCCAGCGCCACGGCCAGGCGCTCCGCCGCGTCCCAGGCCTGGGCGATGCGGCCGTTCAGCACCAGCCCGTCCGCCACGCGGGCGGCATCGAGGGTGGCGGCCGACATGATCTCGCGGATCAGTAGGCTGCGGCTGCCAGCGTCGTCGCGCGCCGCCATGGCCATGCGGGCCGCCTGCGCCAGCAGCGCCACGGCGGG
>NZ_GG771099.1 GCF_000164635.1 Pseudoroseomonas cervicalis ATCC 49957
CCGGCGCGGCCCCCCGCGCGGCCCGGCCGCGCGGGGGTAGCGGCACGCGGCCTCAGCCGCGCAGGTGGCGCTCGATCTCGTCCAGCGCCTGGGCCTTGCCGATGCCGGTCAGGAAGGGCAGGCCCTTGACCACCGGCTTGCCGAGATCGGCCGGCACCGGCGTGGTGGAGACGACGAGATCGGCATCGGCCACCAGGCTGGGCAGCTCGGTTGCCTTGCACTGGCGGATCTGCACCGGGATGCCGCGCTCCTGCATCGTCTCCTCGATGGCGGTGGCCACCACGGTGGAGGTGGCCACGGCGGTGCCGCAGGCCACCAGGATCGTCTTCGGTCTAGCCATGCACGCGGTCCTTGTTGAGCGCCCGCAGCACCTCGCGGACGGTGGGGATGTCGGGCGCCGCCAGCAGCGCCTGCAAGATCTCCGGCGCCTGGATCAGCCCGGCGACGGTTTGCAGGGCCTCGATCTGGGCGTGCTTGTCGTTCAGCGCCAGGGCCAGGACGATCCGCACCGGCAGGTGGTCGTCCGGGTCCTCCATGTTGCCGAAGGGCACCGGCTGGCGCAGCACCGCCAGTGCCACGGCCGGGCGCCGCACATGATGCGCGTCGGTGTGCGGCACGGCGACATTGATGGCGCCCAGCGGCAGGCCGGTCGGCATCACCGCCTCGCGCGCCAGCACGGCCTCGGCGTAGCTGCCGGCCACCGCGCCCTGGGCGTGCAGCCGCGACGCCAGCAGCGCGATGACCTCCGCCGCGCTGCCGGCCTGCACATCGAGGCAGAGGGCGCGGTCGTCGAGCAGGTCGAGCAGGTCGAGGGGCATGGCGGTCACTCCGCGGCGACGGGACGACGGGGCAGGGGGGCGGGCTCCTCCGGCTCGGCGCCGGCGGCGCGCTCCCAGGCCTCGGGGGCGGCGCGCAGGCCGA
>NZ_GG771098.1 GCF_000164635.1 Pseudoroseomonas cervicalis ATCC 49957
GCTCCAGCGCAGCAGCAGCCGCCCCGCCGCCTCGCAGACCGACCAGGCGACGCGCACCGTGCCGCCCTGGCGGGACAGGGCGCCGTGCTTGGTGGCGTTGGTCGCCAGCTCGTGCAGCACCATGGAGACGCCCTGCGCCAGCGCCGGCGGCAGCGTCACCGGCGGCCCGTCCAGCAGGGCGCGCGGCGCCGCCGCGCCGGCATCGGGCTGCAGGAAGGCGGCCAGCTCGCCCTCCAGCAGGGCGCGCAGCTCGGCCCCCGCCCAATAGGCTTCGGCCAGCAGGGTGTGGGCGCGGGCCAGGGCCATGACGCGCCCCTCCACCGCCGCGGTGTAGGCGGCGGCGTCCTCCTTCGGCGTCAGCCGCAGCGCGGCCTGCACCAGCGCCAGCACGTTCTTGGCGCGGTGGTCCACCTCGCGCGCCAGCAGCAGCCGCTGCTCCTCGGCCCGCAGCCGGGCGGTGATGTCCATATGCGCGGCATAGGAGACATCGCGCCCGCCCAGCCGCACCCCCTGCACCCGCACCATCACGTCGCGCAGCGCGCCGTCGCGCAGCCGGTGCCGCGCCTCGAATTCCTGCACATCGGGGCCGATGCGGTGTCGCCGGCCGCGGGCGCGGATCGCCTCCGCCTGCTCCAGCGCGTCGATGTCGCCGATTCGCAAGGCGCGGAACTCCTCGGCGCTGTAGCCATAGTCGCGGCAGGCGCGCTCATTGACGTCGAGGATGGCGTGCGTCGCCGGGTCGAACAGGAAGACGGCGAAGGGCGCGGCGTCGAACAGGGCGCGGTAGCGCGCCTCCGCCTCGCGCAGCGCATCGGCGCTTTCCTGCCGCTCGGTGATGTCGGTGGCGACGCCGACCAGCCGCGCCGGGCGCCCCGCCACGCCGGCCACGCGCTGGCCGGTGAGGAACAGCCAGCGCGGCGCCCCGTCGCC
>NZ_GG771097.1 GCF_000164635.1 Pseudoroseomonas cervicalis ATCC 49957
CCCTGGGCGGCTTGGCCCTGTGGCGCCGGGCTCTGGGCGGCCTGGCCGGGGCGCGGCTGGGCCTGGTTCTGGTTGGCGGCGGGCTGCGCCGCGGCGAGCCAGGGCGCCAGGCACAGGGCGGCGAAGGCGGAGCTGGAGAACAGGATCGTCTTGCGCATCGGCGGGGTTCCCTTGCTGGGCATGAGGGCCTTTCTGTGGCGGCGACGTCGCGTCGCCCGCCCTGCCTCAACCCCGCACCGCCGCCAACGTTCGCCGATTGAGGCGAAAAAAAGGCAGGCCCGCCCGAAAGCCGCCGGTTTTGGCCAGGCTCGCGCCCGCCTCTCCGGCCAGGGCCGGCTGCGTCGGAACAGGGCGCGCGGTCCGGCCGCCGCCGCTAGCCCCACATGGATTGCAGGATGGTGCGGGGGTCCATCCTGGCGCCGCCGGCGACCCGGTCCAGCTCCGCCTCGGTCAGGCCGGGTGGCGTGGCGAAATCGGCCTCCGTCACCTGGTAGCCGAGCGCGCGGGCTGCCGCTGCGGCGGCGGCGGGGGTGGCGGTGCCGCCCAGAGGGGCCAGGAAGGCGGCGCGCGCCGCCTCGCTCGCATGGTCGGCCCGGAAGCGGGCCAGGTCCGGGGAGGCCATCGGCCGTGCTCCATCCTGTGCGTCAGTACTGGGGCGAGGCTAGCAGCGCGTGGCGCGGCGTTGAAGCGCGCCGCCATGCCCGGCGGCGGATTGTCCAGCCCCGCTCACCGCGCTGTCCAGCGTGGCGCCGATACCGGCCGGGCGACGGCGGCGCCACCTGTCCGGGCGGCGCGCCGGGCGGTCCGGCCGCCCTGCTTCCCACCCCATCGGAGGATCGCATGCGCCGCATGTCCGGACCCCTCGCCACCCTTCGCCACCCGCTGTTGCTGGCCCTGCCTCTGGCCCTGCCGCTGGCGGCCGCCCCCGCCTGGG
>NZ_GG771096.1 GCF_000164635.1 Pseudoroseomonas cervicalis ATCC 49957
CCGCGCCGGCGACCGGGTGCTGGTCGCCAGCGGCGAGCGGCTGCGCCTCGATGGCGTGGTGGAGGCGGCGGAGGCGCTGCTGGACACCGCCGCCACCACCGGCGAGAGCCTGCCGCGCCGCTTCCGCCAGGGCGAGGCGCTGGCCGCCGGCATGGTCAATCTGGGTGACGCCTTCGTGCTGCGCGTCACCGCCGCGGCCGCCGATGGCTCGCTCGCCGCCATGGCGCGGCTGCTGGAGCGGGCCGAGCAGGCGCGCGGCCGCTTCGTCTCGATCGCCGACAAGGCGGCGCGCTTCTATGTGCCGGTGGCGCATGCGGTGGCGCTGGCCACCTTCCTCGGCTGGTGGCTGTGGATGGATGTCTCCTGGCGGGAGGCGCTGGTGCCCGCCGTCGCGGCGCTGATCATCACCTGCCCCTGCGGCCTCGCCATCGCCGTGCCGGCGGTGCAGGTGGCGGCCAGCGGCGCGCTGTTCCGTCGCGGCGTGCTGGTCGCCTCCTCCACCGGGCTGGAGCGGCTGGCCAGCGCCGGCTCCGTCGTCTTCGACAAGACCGGCACGCTGACCGAGGGCCGCCCCGTGCTGCTGGAGGCGCCGGGCCGGCCGGCCTCCGCCCTGCGCGAGGCCGCGTCCCTGGCCCGTGCCTCGCGCCACCCGCTCTCCCGCGCCCTCGTCGCCGCCTGCCCGGAGGCGCCGGCGGCGCCCGAGGGGGTGCGCGAGATCCCCGGCCAGGGCCTGGCGCTGACCACCCCGGCGGGCGAGATCCGCCTCGGCAGCGCCCCCTTCATCGGGCTGGCGCAGGAGGATGAGGGGCTGACCCTGTGGCTGGCCCGGCCCGGCCTCTCGCCCGTGCCCTTCCGCTTCGCCGACCGGCTGCGGCCGGATGCCGCCCCCTCGGTCGCGGCGCTGGCCGGGCTGGGGCTGGAGGCGGAGCTGCTCTCGGGCGATGCC
>NZ_GG771095.1 GCF_000164635.1 Pseudoroseomonas cervicalis ATCC 49957
GCGGCGGCGGCGCCACCGCCGGCGGGCACGGCGCCGCGATCGGTGATCTTCTCCACCGTCGCCGCCAGCACATAGCCGCCGCCGCGCACCGTCTTGATCAGGGTAGGGTTGCGCCCGTCATCCTCCAGCTTGCGGCGCAGGCGGGAGACGGCGACGTCGATCGCCCGGTCGAACGGCCCGGCCTGGCGGCCGCGCAGCAGGTCCATCAGCATGTCGCGGGTCAGCACGCGGTTGGGGCGCTCGACCAGCACCATCAGCAATTCGTATTCGCCGCCGGTCAGCGGCACCTCGACCCCGTCCAGGTTCATCAGGCGGCGGCGCGCCGGCTCCAGCACCCAGCCGGCGAAGCGGATGGACTTGGCCGGCGGTTCCTGGCTGGTGGTGCCCTCGCCATGGGCGCGGCGCAGCACGGCGCGGATGCGCGCCAGCAGCTCGCGCGGGTTGAAGGGCTTGGCGACATAGTCGTCGGCGCCCAGCTCCAGCCCGACGATGCGGTCGGTCTCCTCGCTCATGGCGGTGAGCATGACGATGGGCACGTCGGACTGGCTGCGCAGCCAGCGCGCGAAATCCAGCCCCGACTCGCCCGGCAGCATCAGGTCGAGCACCACCAGATGGTAGCGCCCGAGCGGCCAGAGCCGCCGCGCCTCGCGCGCATCGCGCGCGGCGGTGACGCGGCAGGATTGCCGTTCGAGGAATTTCGACAGCAGGTCGCGGATTTCCCGATCGTCATCCACGACCAGGATATGCGGGGGCGGTTCCATGAGCTCGACCATAGTCGTGATATGGCGATGATGCCTGCCCGCCATGTTACAGGCTTTTTCGGCGGCGCGCGCCGTTGCGCTTCGTATCATTGCGACGGTGTTTTTTTGGGCGTGGGCCGGCGCCGGCGCAGCGGCGGCGCTTCCGCCCGGCCGGCACCCCGACTAGGATCGGCCCCGTGAGCAGCCTTGC
>NZ_GG771094.1 GCF_000164635.1 Pseudoroseomonas cervicalis ATCC 49957
CACCCAGGCGGCGGCGCAGGGCATCGCCGGCGTGGCGGGCGCCATGGCGGAGGCCGATGGCGCGGTGCGGCAGATGCGCCAGGCCACCGGCGATGTCAGCGACCAGGGGCAGCGCCTGCGCCACAATCTGGAGCGGTTGCTGCACAGCCTGCGCAGCGCCGCCTGAGCCGCCCCCGCCCCCGCCCGCCGATCAGCAGGCGGCGGGAATCGGCTCCAGGCTCTGCATCAGCGCGTTGACCGAGAAATCGCCGAAATCCATGTGCATCTCATCGGCCACGCCATTGGCGTAGTAGCGCAGGCCCACCTCGTATTCCGGCGCGCTGGCGCCGGCCGCCGCGTCCTTGCCGAAGAAGGCGATGCGCATGCGCGCGCTGGCCTGGCCCTGCATCAGCGGGAAGCGCGGCTGCGCCTGGGGCTGCGACCAGGGGGAGAGGATGGTGGTGCTGTCCTGCGCCCCCTCCTCGCTGGTGCCGTCGAACAGCGGCGCGCCCAGCATGCGCTGCTGGCCGGATTGCGCCAGCTGCAGCGCGCGGATGGTGTGGACCATCGGCAGCAGCGTGCCGTTCGGCAGCTCCACCGTGGCGGGGGCGGGCTGCTCGTAGCGCACCGTGCCGCGCCCCTCGGGCTTGTCCAGCTCGGCCTCGCCGCTGATGCGCTGGGTCACCGCGCCCTGCGCCATCTGCGTCAGGGTGAAGCGCAGGCGGCGGCCATCCTTGCTCTCCCAGGTGGAGTAGTCGGAGCTGGTTTCGATCGCCTGGCCGGATCGGTCCACCAGGTTCAGCTGCAGCCGCTGGCGGCTGGCCCAGCCATCGCAGGCGTCCAGCACCTCGAACAGCATGGCGCCATCGGCCTGGATGACGTCGGAACCCTGGCGGACGCGATCCAGCTGCAGCCGGTAGGCGGCGCGGTGCGGCGCCATCGCCTCGCTGCCCGGGATCGCCGGCGGCGCGGC
>NZ_GG771093.1 GCF_000164635.1 Pseudoroseomonas cervicalis ATCC 49957
GTCAGCGGCCGCCGCGCGGCGCGGGCATTTCCGCCACCTCCGTCAGCACCGCGCCGAAGCGCGGGAACTGGCCGGCGGCGAGCGCGTCGAGGCTCGGCGCGGGCAGGCCGAGCCGGCTGGCATAGATCCAGGAATAGGCCAGCACGCGCTGCACGAAGGCGCGCGTCTCGCCCACCGGGATCGATTCGACGAACAGGAAGGGGTCGTCCTGGTGCCGGACGTTGGGCGCCCAGCGCCCGACATTGCCGGGGCCGTTGTTGTAGGCGGCCAGCACCCGGATCAGGTCGCCATCCACCACCTCGCGCGTGGTCAGCAGGTGCAGGTAGCGCTGCGCCAGCTCGAGCGAGAAGGACGGGTCGTGCAGCCGCGCCCGGGCGCCGCCGGACAGCCCCGTCTCCTTCAGGATGTAGGCGGCGGTGGCGGGCATGATCTGCATCAGCCCGCGCGCCCCGGCCGGCGAGACGGCGCGCGGGTCGAAGCGGCTCTCCTGCAGCGCCAGCCCGTAGAGCAGGGCCGGGTCGACGCGGAAGCCGGTCATCGGCTCCAGCCGCGGCAGCGGGAAGCGGTCATAGTCGCGCGGCCGGCCGTCATTGCTCTGCGCCAGCTCGGCCACCTGGGCGGCGAGGTCGGTCAGCCCCGCCTCGCGCGCCGCGGCCAGCATGGCGCGCGACAGGCCCGGATTGCCCTGCGCCGCCGGCCAGAGCCGGCGCAGCTCGGCCTCCGCCCGGTCGCGCTGGCCGATCTGCAGCAGCGCCAGCGCCCGCCAGCCCGAGGCGGTCTCGGCCGGCGCCGCGCCCTCGGCCTCGCCAGCCACCTCGCGCTCCCAGGCGAAGCCGGGGGCGAGGCCCAGGATGCGCCGGGCGATCAGCCCGTAGAAGGTGCGCGGCTCCTGCGCCGCCTGCAGCATCCAGGGGACGTAGAGCTGCGGCCGCCGGGTGCGGATGGCCGAGTGCGC
>NZ_GG771092.1 GCF_000164635.1 Pseudoroseomonas cervicalis ATCC 49957
CAGCCGGCCGGCCAGCAGGCGCAGCCGGTCCGGCCGTCCGCGGGCGGCCAGCAGCATCGGCAGGGTGGGGCCGGGGTCGCGGTCGCGGCGCATCCCGGCTTGCTGGCCCGGCCGGATCGCCACCGCAAGCGCCGCTCCGGTCACGCCTGGCGGCGCGGCATGGCCCGCCTGCGCGATCCGCCCTTGCCCCGCGCGCCCTCGGCTGCCACACACCGCCCCGTTTGCCGACGCAACGCCGCCGCCCGCGCCGGGCGCCCGGCCCGCCGCGCGGTGTCCTGGCCCTGGAACCATGACCGAAGACCTGCCCAACCCCGCGCTGCTGCCTTCCGGCCTGACCGACCTGCTGCCGCCCGAGGCGGCGCATGAGGCGGCGCTGGTGGAGGCGATGCTCGCGGTCTTCGCCGGCCATGGCTATGAGCGCGTCAAGCCGCCGCTGCTGGAGTTCGAGGATTCGCTGCTGGCCGGCTCCGGCGGCGCCGTCGCCGACCAGACCTTCCGGCTGATGGACCCGGACAGCCACCGCATGATGGGGCTGCGCGCCGACACCACGCCGCAGGTGGCGCGCATCGCCGCGACGCGCCTGGCCGATGTGCCGCGGCCGCTGCGCCTCTCCTATGCCGGGCAGGTGCTGCGCATCCATGGCAGCCAGCTGGCGCCGGAGCGGCAGATCCCCCAGGCCGGCATCGAGCTGATCGGCGCCGACTGCCCCGAGGCCGATGCGGAGGTCGCGCTGCTCGGCGTCGAGGCGCTGGCGGCGATCGGCATCCAGGGCGTCAGCCTGGACCTGACCCTGCCCACCATGGCCCCCGCCCTGCTGGACGCCGCCGGGGTGCAGGGCGCGCTGCGCCGCAGGCTGGCCCGCGCGCTGGACCGCAAGGACGCCGCCGCCGTGCAGGAGCTGGCCGCCGAGGCCGGGCCGCCCGCCAATGGCCTGCCCGGGCTGCTGACCGCTGCCGG
>NZ_GG771091.1 GCF_000164635.1 Pseudoroseomonas cervicalis ATCC 49957
GCGGCGGGCTGGGCGGCGGCGGGCTGGGCGGCGGCGGGCTGGGCGGCAGGGTGGTAACGGTGTCCGGGCCGGGAGGCAGGATCGCCGGCGGGGCGGGGATGGTGTCGAGATCGGTGGTGTTCAGCACCTGCACGTCGATCTGGAAATTGGCCTCCTGCCGGCCGTCGGAAACCTCGATCATCACCGGCCGCACCGTGCCGCCCTCGCGCAGCAGGTCGACGCCGTCGCGCAGCTTCAGCACGTTGCCATTGACGATCTCGAAATAGGCTTCGTCCGGCCAGAGCACGCGGTAGGTCAGCGCCGCCCTTGGGGTGTCGCGGTCGAAGGCCTGCAGCGTGCCGATGACGCCGCCGAGGTCGCTCTCCAGCACGAAACCGCCGGTGGCGAAGCCCAGGTTGTGCGGCGGCGTGTCGTCGACATTGAGCAGCGCGACGGAGAAGCTGCGCCCGCTATCGACCCAGCTGCCATTGACCCGCGCCTGCAGGCCGAAGCTCAGCGTGACCGTGCTGCCGTGATAGGCCTCGAAGTCGAAACGCATGGCGGGGACGATGCGCAGCGTGCCGGTGGCGGCGTTCCAGCTGGCGTCGAACATGGCGCCCGAGGTGCCGGTCAGCCGCACATCCTGGATGGTGCCGGCGGCGCTCAGGCTGAGCACGGCCTCCCAGTCGCCGGGCCGGTTGTTCTCGATGATGGAGGAGGGGATGGTCCCCGTCACCGTCAGCGACACGCCTGGCCTCTCCCTTCCGCCTCTGCTGGGCGGTCAGGGTGCGGCGGGGCGGTGAAGGAAGGTCTAAGCGGTGGGGGCGAGCAGCCGCCAGGCGAGCGCGCCGAGCATGACGGCGTTCAGCGCGAAGAGGGCGGCGCCGGCGAGGCGCAGCTGCGGCCCGGCGCGGCGGCCGAAGAAGCGGCCGAGCAGGGCGACGCCGACCAGCGCCGGCACGGTGCCGAGGCAGAAGGC
>NZ_GG771090.1 GCF_000164635.1 Pseudoroseomonas cervicalis ATCC 49957
GGCGCTGCGGGCGGCGGGCCTTTCCGCTGGGCCGGCCGTGCTGGCCGCGCTGCTGGACCAGCGCGGCGCGACGCTGGACGAGGCGGCGCTGGACGGTATCGGCGGCGGGCGGGGCATCGTGAGCAGGCCGCCGCCGACGATCGACACCAGCAAGATCGTCGATCTCTAGCCCACCCCGGGATCTCTGCCCCGACAACCCTGGCCAGGCCCCGACCGGCGCCCGGCCGACAATGGCCGAGGACATCATGCCCCCTGAGAACTGGACCCCCCTGCTGCGGGCCCTGGAGCCCTATCCCGCGCTGCGCGCCCGCATGGCCGAGCCCAGCCTGACGCTGGAGCAGCGCCTGGCCCTGCTGCGCCAGGCGGATTTCGACATCAGTGCCGAGGAGCTGCTGCAATGGCGCGCCGCGCCACCGGGCACCGGCGCGGCGCTGGATGAGGCGCAGCTGGACGGCATCGCCGGCGGCTGGCAGCTCGGCGACACCAGCTGGCGGCAGCCGGTGGCGCCGGGGCCGGAGACCGGCCCCGACGGCACCGCCACCATCACCGTCTGAGCCATCTGGCGGCCCAGCCCCGACCACCCTGCCCCGGCGGCGCCGCTGGCGCCGCGCCCCATGGCCGAGGATGCCGATGACCCCCGAGAACTGGACCCCCCTGCTGCGGGCCCTGGAACCCTACCCCGCGCTGCGCGCCCGCATGGCCGTGCCGGGGCTGACGCCGGAACAGCGCGTGGCGCTGCTGCGCCAGGCCGGGTTCGATGTGAGCACACAGGAATTGCTGCGATGGCGCACCGCACCGGACGCGGCGCTGGCCGGCGCCCAATCCGGCGAGGCCCTGCCCGACACGGCGCTGGACGCGATGGCGGGCGCCGGCCCGAACACCGGCTGGGGGGCGGGGCAGCTCGGGCGCTGGCGCTCCTCCTGACGCAAAGGGCGCCGGGAACCTGACCCCTCGGCACCCGGG
>NZ_GG771089.1 GCF_000164635.1 Pseudoroseomonas cervicalis ATCC 49957
GCGGCGCTGGTCCAGCAGCCGCAGATAGGCCGCGTCCAGCCCGTAGATGTCGGAGAGCAGCCGCGCCTGGCCCTGCTCCACCACCACCGTGTCGTAATGCAGCCGCACCGGCCAGGCGCGCGGCAGGCTGAGGAAGCTGGTCTGCCGGCTGTCCAGCGCGCGCTGGGCGCGCTCGCGGTTCCAGCCGGGCACGCCCTCCAGCACCAGGTCGAGCAGCTCCATCGGCTGGCTCAGCCGGATGCAGCCGGAGGAGAGCGCACGGTCGGCGCGGCCGAACAGGTGGCGGTCCGGCGTGTCGTGCAGATAGATGTCGTCGCCATTCGGCATGACGAATTTCAGCCGGCCCAGCGCGCTGACATCGCTGGCATCCTGCCGCACGATATAGGGGAAGCGCTGCGGGTTCACCGAGGCCCAGTCGACCGTCATCGGATCGACCTCCACCCGCTCACCGCCGACCACGGTGAACAGGCGGAAGCCCTTCTCCATCATGGCGCGCGGGTCGCGGCGGAATTTCGGCAGCAGATCCTCGCGCGCATTGCGCTCGGGCACGCCCCAGGGCGGGTTGAACTGCACCGCCGTCATGCGCACGGCCAGCGGCGGCGTGGCCCGCGCCACCTTGCCGACGACGACATTCATCGCCGTCACCTGCCGCGCCCCGTCCATCACCCGCAGGCGGAATTCGGGGATGTTGACCTCGATGCGGCGGCCCGGCGCGGCGGCGCCGCGGCCACGGCGCTGGTCCATCGCGACGCGGATCTGCCCGACCACCGCCCCGGCCGGGCGGTTCATCAGGCGCTGGGTCATCGGGCCGACGCGGCCATCGACCTCCAGCGAATGGGCGGCCTGCCAGCGGCGCACGGCGGCCTCCAGCGGCGCGTCATACAGCGCGCCGCCATCCGGGGCGGCGGCCAGCTCGGCATCCTCGGCCGCCAGCCGGGCGCGCAGGGCGGGCACGCGCACCGCC
>NZ_GG771088.1 GCF_000164635.1 Pseudoroseomonas cervicalis ATCC 49957
GGAGGCCGAGGCGGCGCTGCACGCCGCGCTGGAGCAGGCCGACGCCGCGCCGCCCGGCATCGTGCATCTGGTGGGCGCCGGGCCGGGCGCGGCCGATCTGCTGACGCTGCGCGCCCAGCGCCTGCTGGGCGAGGCCGACATCATCCTGCATGACCGGCTGGTGCCCCAGGCGGTGCTGGCCATGGCCCGCCGCGACGCGCCGCGCATCTTCGTCGGCAAGGCGCGCGACCGGCACAGCCTGACCCAGGCGGAGATCAACGCCCTGCTGATCCGCCTGGCGCGGGAGGGAAAGCGGGTGGTGCGGCTGAAGGGCGGCGACCCCTTCGTCTTCGGCCGCGGCGGGGAGGAGCTGGAGGCGCTGCGCGCGGCCGGCATCGCCTGCGAGGTGGTGCCCGGCATCACCGCCGCCCTGGCCTGCGCCGCCCAGGCCGGCATCGCGCTGACCCATCGCGAGGCGTCGCGCAGCCTGACCCTGCTGACCGGCCACACGCGGGAGGGCGAGCTGGCGGTGGATTTCTCCGCGCTGGCGCGGCCGGGCCAGACGCTGGCGGTCTACATGGCGGTCACCACCCTGCCCGGGCTGTTCGCCGGCATGATGGCGGCCGGCGCCCGCCCGGACCTGCCGGCGGCCTTCTTCGAATGGGGCGGCACGCCGCGCCAGCGCGTGCTGCGCGGCCGCTTCGACGAGGTGGCGCGCGACGCCGCCGGCTGGATCGGCGACGGCCCCGGCCTGCTGCTGCTGGGCGAGGTCTGCGGCCGCTGAGGCGGTGCCGCGCTCCATAAGCAGTTTCTGATCCAAACTTGATGCAGCGCAAGGAAGGCGCCCGCCAGCGGGCCTAGGAAGGCCGGGCAGAAGGAATGCCCGCCTTGGCCTTGCGTGACGCCCCCGCCCCGCTCCTCGACCTGCCGCCGGCCCCGCTGGCGGAGGCCCCCGCCCCGCCTTCCGCCGCGCCGGTTGCCCGGGCC
>NZ_GG771087.1 GCF_000164635.1 Pseudoroseomonas cervicalis ATCC 49957
CTCACCCAAGGTCCATAGCAGCCTATGCGCGGCGCCGCCGCACCGCTTCCTCACCGCCGGTGTTTCCGTGGCGGCCGACCTCGATACGGTGGGCCTCAACGGCGACCGCGACCTGCTGCAGGAGATGGGGCGGCACCGCATGCCGGGCGTCTGGCCCGGCCGCTGACACCACCCGAGGAGAAGCCCGCCGGTTGGCGCACGCCATCGTCCCGCAGCTCCGGATCTTCCCCCAGGTCTGGCTAGACGAGGACGCCGCCCGCTGAACGTCCGAATTCAGCATTGACAGCGCGGCGCATGAGGAGAAAGCTGTAAACCGATTTACAAAACCGCTTTACCGGAGTCCGATGCACCGCAAGCCCGCCAAGCGACCGGCGAGGGTGAAGGATGTCGCCGCGCTGGCCGAGGTCTCGGTCACGACGGTCTCCCGCCACCTGAATGCCGATCTGGTCCTGCCGCCCGCCACGGCGGCACGGATCGACGCGGCGGTGCGCCAGCTCGACTACCAGCCCAACCGGCTTGCCCGCAGCCTCAGCCTCGGGCGCTCCGACACCATCGGGCTGGTGGTGCCGGAGATCGCCAATCCCTTCTTCGCCCACCTTGCCGCCGCGGTGGAGGAGGCCGCCGAGGCGGCGGGGCTCGGCCTGCTGCTCTGCGCCACGCTGAACCGGCTGGACCGCGAGCTGGACTACCTGGAGCGCCTGCGCAGCCATCAGGTGGACGGGCTGATCTTCCTGACCAACCACCATGATGACGGCCGGCTGGCGCGCGGCATCGCTGCCTCCCGCAACATCGTGCTGATCGACGAGGACGTGGCCGGCACCAGCGTGCCCAAGCTGTTCTGCGACAACGCGCAGGGCGGCCGGCTGGCCGGCGAGCGCCTGCTGGCCGCCGGGCACCGCCGGCTCGGCTTCGTCGGCGGCCCGCCGGGGCTGATGAGCACGGATGAGCGGCTGGAGGGGCTGCGCGCCG
>NZ_GG771086.1 GCF_000164635.1 Pseudoroseomonas cervicalis ATCC 49957
CGGCCAGCGCCGCCACCGTCTCGGGCTGCGGCGTGGGCGCCGGGCCGGTCAGCGGCCGGCGCGCCAGGCTGCGCAGCATGCGGGGCCAGAGCATCCTCGTCCCTCCTACAGATCGACGCCGGCGACCGAGGGGTTGAGGCTGGCCCGGCACAGCGCCGCGTCGCCCACCTCCATCCCCGCCATCGCCGCCTCCAGCAGCCGCCAGTGCAGCCAGGAGGGATCGCGCGGGAAGGCCGCGCGGATCCGCCCCGCCTCGTCCAGCGACAGCCAGCACAGCACCTCGCCGCGGAAGCCCTCCACGAGGCCGAGCCCTTCCGCCCCGCCTTCCGCCACCGCGGGCAGGGCCTGGCGCAGGGCGCCGGCGGGCAGGCCGTCCAGCAGCGTGGCGACCAGCCCCCGGCTCTGCGCGATCTCGTCGAAGCGCAGCGCCAGCCGCGCCGCCGCGCCGCCCGCCGCGCCCAGCAGCGGCGCCAGGCCCGGCGCCTCCACCGCCTCGGACAGCAGCAGGCAGGCCTCGGCACGGTCCAGGCGCTGCGCCGCGCCCTCGCCCATGGCCTCGACCAGGCTCAGCGTGAAATCGGGGCGGCCCCAGACCTCCCCCACCACCCAGGCGGCAACGCGGTCGCACAGCCGCCCCGGGCGGTCGCTGCGATAGACCAGGGCCAGTTCGACGGGACGGGGCATGCGCGTGCTCCTGTTGCGGCATCAAGGAGCACACCCCATAGAACCTCAGGTAAGGTTCAGGTCAAGAGCATGACGCAGCCCCGCCGCATGGCACCCGAGCTGAGCGTGGGGGAGGTGGCGCGGCGCAGCGGCGTCAGCGTCTCCGCCCTGCATTTCTACGAGGCCAAGGGGTTGATCGGCAGCCGCCGCAGCGCCGGCAACCAGCGCCGCTACCCGCGCGACGTGCTTCGCCGCATCGCCGTGATCCGCGCCGCGCAGCGCGCCGGCATCCCGCTGGCGGCGATCGGC
>NZ_GG771085.1 GCF_000164635.1 Pseudoroseomonas cervicalis ATCC 49957
CTGGCCGGGCGTCCCGCCGCGCCCTGCCGCCACGAACTGGACGCCGCCGCCTGGGCCGCCCTGCCGGCGGCGCTGCGGCAGGAGCCGGGGCTGGAGCTGCTCGGCCTCTGGCCCGGCGAGGGCATGGTCCACGCCGCCTTCCGCGCGCCCGGCGCCGCATCCCCGCTGCTGGCCAGCGTCGCGGCGGAGGGGGCGGGCTATGCCGCGCTCTCCCCGGCCCGGCCGGGGGCGGAATGGTTCGAGCGCATGATCGCCGACCTCGCCGGCTGGCCGGCGCTGGGCGGCACCGATGCGCGGCCGCTGCTGGACCATGGCCGCTGGGCGATGCGCGCGCCGCTCTCCGCCGCGCCGCCGCCGCGCCTGGGCGAGGTGCCGCAGCCCGAGTTCCTGGCCGTGCCGGGGGAGGGGGTGCATCAGATCCCGCTCGGCCCGATCCAGGGCGGGTTCGGCGAGCCGGCGCATTGGCGGCTGCATGTGCGCGGCGAGACGGTGCTGCGCCTGGAGGTGCTGCCGGGCTACGCGCATCGCGGCGTGCTGGCGCTGCTGCGCGGCCGCACGCTGGAACAGGCGGCGCCGCTGGTGGCGCGGATCGCCGGCGATTCCACGGTCGCGCATTCCTGGGCCTTCGCCCTGGCGGCGGAGCGGGCGCTGGGCATCGCCGCCCCCGCCCGCGCGGCGGCGCTGCGCGGCGTGATGGCGGAGCTGGAGCGCATCGCCAACCATCTGCGCGACATTGGCGCGATCTGCGCCGAGGCCGGTTTCCACTGGCCGGATTCGCGCTGCGGCGCGCTGCGCGAGGCGGTGCTGCGCGCCGCCGGCGCGGCCTTCGGCCACCGGCTGATGATGGATGGCGTGGTGCCCGGCGGCGTGGCGCGCGACCTCTCGCCCGAGGGCGTGGCGCTGCTGGCCGACGCCATGGCGCTGCTGGGCGCCGAGCTGCCGCCGCTGCGCCGCGTCGGTCGAGCGCCATGCC
>NZ_GG771084.1 GCF_000164635.1 Pseudoroseomonas cervicalis ATCC 49957
CAGGCCGTACCAGCCGGGCGGGTGGCGGGGCCCCGGCGCGGTCTCGGCGAAGCGGTTGGCGGCGATGGCGCCGACGCCGCCCGGCGCCGGACCCAGCCGGCCGAACCCGTCCATCACCTCGAGCGGCGCCAGCGGCGCCTCCCCCTCCGCCCCGGCGACGCCGGAGGACAGCGCCACCACACGTTGCAGCATGCCGATGAACAGGCCGGAAAGCGGCAGGTTCGACCAGTCGGCATTGGCGGTGACATGGAACAGCACGATGCGCCCGGCGCCGCGCGTCTCGGCGGTGACCAGCGGCGTGCCATCGGCCAGCCGCGCCCATGTGCGCTCCGACAGCAGCGGCCCCGGCTCGGCCAGCACCTGGGTGGCGACGGTCACCTCCCCGGGCACCGCCAGCCCGGCGAAGGGCGAGCTGTCGGCGAAGGGCGCCAGGCGCTGCGGCTGCTCCCAGGAAAGCGCCCCGCCCAGCTGGCGCTCCCCGGCGCGCAGCCGCACCGGCAGCAGCGGGTCGGGCGTCTCGGCCAGGCGCGGCCCGGCGAAGCGCAGCAGCGTGCCGCCCTCTTCCACCCAGCGGGCGAGCGCCGTGCGCTCCTGCCCCTCGGCCACCGGGCGGTCGGCCAGCACGAGGACGGAGAGCTGGCGGGAGAGCAGCTGCGCCACGCTGCCCTGGCGCAGCTCGGCGCTGGGGGAGAGGGCGCGCTCCAGATAGTAGAGCGGCCCCAGCAGCGGCGTGCCGGCGCCCTGCTCGGCGGGGCCGATCAGGCCCACGGGGCGGCGGCGGAAACGCTCATCCAGCAGGAAGGCGGCGCCGGCGCTCTCCTCCCCCTCGATCTCCAGCCGGGTGATCTGGTTGCGGATCTCCAGCGGCAGCTCCAGCGTGGCCTCGCCGCTGGCGGCGCCGGCGGCCAGCGGCAGGGTGGCGCGCGCCAGGGCCCTTCCATCGCCGGTGCGGGCCAGCACCGCCAGCGCCTGCGCACG
>NZ_GG771083.1 GCF_000164635.1 Pseudoroseomonas cervicalis ATCC 49957
GGGCAGCTCGACCTCCAGGCCGAGCGCGGCGCCGGACGCGGCCTCGGCCCGCAGGAGGCGCCCCTCCTGCCGCCAGCGCGCCACGGCGCTGTCGGCCAGGTGCAGGTGGAAATCGGCCTGGATCAGGTTCTGGTGGCCGCCCATCGCGCGCGATTCGGGCAGCAGCCCCTCGTAATGCTGCGTCACCGCCGCCGTCCGCAGGCTGACCCGCAGCGGCGCCTCCAGCGCCCGCAGCGCGGCCAGCATGCGCGCAGCCTCCGGCGAGGCGGCGCCCTCCGCCTCGCCGGGGGGCAGGATGCGGGGCGGCGCGGCCCCGCCCGCCACCGGGCCGAGCGCCGCGTCGAACCCCTCCCCGCCATCCAGCCCGTGCAGCGTCATCAGCGCGGCCTGATCGGCGCCCTGCAGCTCGACCCGGGGCAGCGGCTTGTCCCGCATCCGCGGCGTGCGGTCGAACACCAGCGCCGCCAGGGCCTCGCGCCTCACCCGGGCGGTGTGGGCGGCGGCGCGGAACTCCAGCCAGCCCTCCCGCGCGACCACCGCGTCGAGCGGGCCGATGCGCTCCAGCAGCACCCCCGGCCCGGACAGCACCGCCATCACCCGCCCGGCGGCCGACAGGCGCGACAGCACGGCGGCCGGATCGCCGGTCAGGAAGCAGCGGCCGGGAAGATCGGTCATGCCAGGGATTCCTCGAGAACATGGGAAACGGGGGCGCCGGCGGCGACGGGGCGGCCGCCGGCCAGGGTCAGGGTGTCGTCGGCCAGCGCGGCGGCGATGCGCAGGTCATGCGTCACCAGCAGGCAGGCGAAGGCGCGCTCCGCCTGCAGGCGGGTCAGCAGCGCCACCACCTCGGCCTCGACACTGCGGTCGAGGGCGGAGGTCGGCTCGTCCAGCAGCAGCAGCGCCGGCTCGGTGACGAGGGCGCGGGCCAGCGCCACGCGCTGCCGCTGGCCGCCCGAGAGCCGCGCCGGCACCCGCCCG
>NZ_GG771082.1 GCF_000164635.1 Pseudoroseomonas cervicalis ATCC 49957
CCGGGCTGCGCGGCGCCGTGGCGGCGCTGGCCCTGGCCGGGCTGGCCGGGCTGGCGCTGCTGCCCGTGCCGCTCTCGGTCCTCGCCCCGGCCGAGATCGTGGCGCGCACCCCCCTGCCCGTCGCCGCCCCGATCGAGGGGGTGGTGCGGCAGGTGCTGGTGCAGCCGAACCAGGCGGTGGCCGAGGGCCAGACGCTGTTCCGGCTGGACGATGTGACGCTGCGCAACCGCCGCGACATCGCCCTGAAGGCGCGCGCCGTGGCCGAGGCCGAGCTGGCCCGCGCCCAGCAGCGCGGCTTCAGCGATGCCGACAGCCGCAACCAGATCCGCCTGCTGCGCCTGCAGGCCGAGGAGAAGGCGCTGGAGGCCCGGCTGGCGGAGGAGCTGCTGGAGCGCGTCGAGGTGCGCGCGCCGCGCGCCGGCATCGTGCTGCTGAACGACCCGCAGGCCTGGATCGGCCGCCCCGTCGCCACCGGCGAGCGGGTGATGAGCCTGGCCGACCCGGCCGAGCTGGCGCTGCGCGCCTGGCTGCCGGCGGCCGAGGCGGTGCCGCTGCCCGAGGGGGCAAGGGTGCGCTTCTTCCCCGATGCCGACCCGCTCTCCCCCCTCGCCGCGCGGCTGGAGCGGGTGAATTACGAGGCCGAGGCGACACCGGGCGGCGGCCTCGCCTTCCAGGCCCGCGCCGGGCTGGCGGAGGAAGGGGCCATGGCGCGGCTCGGCGCCCAGGGCGTGGCGCGGCTGGAGGGCGGCAGCGTCACCCTCGGCTACTATCTGCTGCGGCGGCCGCTGGCGGCGGCGCGGCGCATGCTGGGGGTGTGATGCTGCTGCCCGCGGCCGCCCTGCCCGCCCTGCGCAGCGATCTGCGCCTGCATCCCGGCCCGCGCCGCGCCGATGGCGCGCCGGGCTGGACGCTGGAGGATCCCGGCCGCTTCCGCTTCTTCCGCCTGGGCTGGCTGGAGGTGGAGTGCCTGGCCGAATGG
>NZ_GG771081.1 GCF_000164635.1 Pseudoroseomonas cervicalis ATCC 49957
CAGGGCGGGCAGGCTGGCCAGCCGGTCCAGCGTCGCCGCCCCGCCCAGGGTGAGGAAGGGCGCGCGGTCCAGCGTGGCCAGGGCGGCCGCGCGGTCGCCCGCCTCCAGGGCCCAGGCGGCGCCATCCAGGGTCGCGATGACGTCGCGCGGCGTTGCGTCGGCGTCGATGCCCAGCGCCTGCCGTACTTCCGCCCGGGCCGCCTGGAGTTGCAGCAGCACGGTCACCGAGAATTCCGGCGTGTAGAACGGGTCGTTGGGCAGGGCGTCGGCCAGGTGCTCCAGCGCCGCGACGGCGCGGGCGGCGGCGCCGGGCTGGCCGTTCCAGCGCGAGAGGTCGCCGAAGGCCCAGGGCGCCTCCAGCGCCGGGCGGCGCACGGAATCGCCGAACCCCACCGGGCTGTCGGCCGGCAGGCGCAGCTCCTCGCAAGCGATCAGGGCCAGGGCGGGGAGGAGGCTCAGCAGGGTGCGGCGGCGATGCATGCCGGCCAGCCTAGACCGCAAGCCGCCGCGCCGGGAGGCGCCGCGCCGCCCGCTTACCCTTTGACACGCAGATGCGATATCTCAGCCGACCCGCAGCGCGCGCCGCGCCTGCTCCGCCAGGGCCGGGTCGGGGCCGGTGGCGAAGCGGGTCAGCCAGGCCTGGCGTGCGGGCAGGCCGCGCAGGTGGAAGGCCAGCCAGAACAGCGACTCCCGCTCCGCCGGCCGCGCCATGGCGGCGTCCAGCCGCGCCGCGACCCATTCCGCCGGCAGCAGGGGCAGCAGGCGGTGCAGCAGCGGCAGCAGGTCCGCGCCATCCCGCCAGGCCGAGAGATAGCGGTCGAACACCCAGCCGGCATCCGTCCGGTCGAGCAGCGGCGGCAGCAGGCGGCGCGCCGTCACGATCTCCAGCGCCTGCCAGCGTGTCGCCGAGCCGCGCGGGCTGCGCCGGCCCTGGTGCAGCGGCAGGGGGCGGTCGGCCCGCGCCACCAGCCAGGCCTTG
>NZ_GG771080.1 GCF_000164635.1 Pseudoroseomonas cervicalis ATCC 49957
GCTGTCGCGCTACGCCGCCCGGCTGCGCGACCCGGCGACGCGCGGCACCACCGCCATGGCGCTGCAGGACGAGATCACCCTGGCCAGCGTCTTCGTCTTCCGCATCAGCGCCACGCTGTTCCCGCCGGCGGTGGAGCGCGCCGCCGCCCGCCCCGGCGGCGCCGACCCGGTGCTGGCGCGGCTGTCGCGCGCCTCGACGCAGAGCGTCGGCGGCATGCTGACCATCCTGAGCGACCGCGGCCTGTCGGTGGAGAATGCGCGGCCGATCGCCGCCGCCCTGGCCGAGGACGCGCCGCTGCTGCGCCCGGCCATGCCGGAGGAGGCGCGGCTGGCGCTGATCGCCCGCACCGCCGCGCTGATCGTGCAGCACCAGGACGAGGCTGTGCGGCGCGACCTGCGGACGCTACAGGAGCGGCTGCGCGAGGCGGGCTGACCCCCGCCCCGCCCACCCCTTCCCGCGCGCGACGAGGCCCTGCCGCATGCCGCTGTCCACCCGGCACCATGCTTCCCACGACGTCTTCCTGCTGCGGGACGGGTTGTTCGAGGCGCCGCCGAACGCGGTGCTGCACACCGGGGGCACCGCCGCCCCCGGGGGCGAGGAGAAGGCGGCGCCGGGCGGGCTCGGCCGCACCCTGTCGCAATGGCCGCTCAACTGCTTCCTGCTGCGCGGCCCGACCGGGCTGACCCTGGTCGATGCCGGCTGCGGCTCGGCCTGGGGCGAGGGCTTCGGGGGTGCCCGCGCGGCGCTCGGGCGGCTCGGCCTGGCGCCGGAGGCGATCGACCATGTGCTGCTGACGCATCTGCACAGCGACCATGGGCTGGGGCTGTTCGAGGGCGAGGCCGCCTATTTCCCGCGCGCCGAGATCCTGCTGCCGCGCGCCGAGCTGGCCTTCTTCACCGACACGGCGGAGCGCGACCGGCTGCCCGCCGCGCGCCAGGGCGGCTTTGCGCTGGCGGCGCGGCTGCAGCGCCTCTATGCC
>NZ_GG771079.1 GCF_000164635.1 Pseudoroseomonas cervicalis ATCC 49957
CTCCAGCGCCGGGTCGCCCGCCGGGCAGCCCGGCCAGGGCTCCAGGTCGCGCGGCGTCGCATCCATCGCCGAGAGCAGCCGCACCTGGCCGGCCAGCGGATGCGTGGGACTCTCGCCGATCGCGGCCCAGAGTTCGTCGGACTTCACCTCGCCCGCGCCATGCAGCACGACGCAGCCCTGCGGCATCTGCGCCACCACCTTCAGCAGCGCGGCGGCGGCGGGGATGGTGCCGCCGGCGCCGATGCCGGCGGCGATCACCGGGTCGCGCGGCGGTTCGCGCTTCCAGGAATCGGCCTGGGCGCGCAGCGCCGCGACGCGGCGCGGGCCGATATCCATCAGCCCCTGCCCGGCCAGCCACGCCTCCCAGGCGGAGAGCACGCCGCGCAGGAAGGTCAGCGTCACCTGCCAATGGGTGGCGAATTCCTCCGGCACCAGCGTCTCCAGCCGCGCCATGTCGCAGCCTTCCAGCGCCGTCTCGTCCAGCCATTCGGCCAGCGCGGTGGCCAGCCGCCAGGCCTGTTCCGGCGTGTCCGGCCCGCCGAAGCGCGACGGCAGGCGCATCACCAGCGATGTCAGCACCGAGTGCCGCACCGCGGGCGCCACCGCCGGCGGCAGGTCGAGCAGCACCGGCAGCGACAGCTCGTCCGCCTCCTGGGTGGAGAGGCCGCTCAGCGCGTGCATGCGCGGCAGCAGCAGGGTGCGGCCGCCGGATTCGCGCAGGAAGCTCTCGCGCAGCGCGAGCGCGGCGCGGCGGGTGGGCAGCAGGATGGTGGTGCGCGACAGCGAAAGCGGGTCGTCCTGCCCCACCCAGCGCAGCACCCCGGCGGCCAGGGTGCCGAGGAAGGGCAGATGCGCCGGGATTTCGTAGAGCCGCATGGTGCCTCCTGTGCCCGCCCGCCGGTGTGAACCGCCGGCCGGGCGAAGGCAAGCGCGGCCTGCGCCGGGCGGCGGCCCGCCTAATCCGCGCGCAGCCGCGCCCGGCAT
>NZ_GG771078.1 GCF_000164635.1 Pseudoroseomonas cervicalis ATCC 49957
GCGCGGCGCTGGCGCTGCAGCACGGCGCCCATCGGCGCCATGCCCGCGCCCAGGGCCTGCAACGCGCCGCGCAGCGCCTCCTGCCCCAGAGAGGTGCACAGCGCCGGCAGCACGCCCAGCCCCTGCACCGGCCAGCCCGCCGGCGCCAGGACGCGGGACCAGGAGATCAGCACCTCCGCCCCGTTGGAGAGGGGGATGACCACCTGGATCAGCCCCTTGCCCAAGGTGGCGCTGCCCACCACCACGGCGCGGCCGCGATCGCCGAGCGCGGCGGCGACGATCTCGGCGGCGCTGGCGGTGCGGCCGTCGACCAGCACCACCAGCGGCCTTCCCTGCGCCAGGTCGGTGCCGGCGGCGTCCCAGACCCGGCGGGCATCCGGGTGGCGGCCGACGCTCTGCGCCACCAGCCCATCCGACAGGAAGGCATCGGCCACGCTCATCGCCTGGCTCAGCACACCGCCGCGATTGCCGCGCAGGTCGAGCACCAGCCCGCGCGGCGGGGCCGGGGCGGCGAAGGCATTGGCCAGCGCCTCGCTCAGCTCCTCGGTGGTGTTGGCCGAGAAGATGGGCAGGCGCATCCACAGGATGCCGTCCTGCACCTCGGTCAGCAGCGGCTGCAGCGCCTGGCTGGCGCGGCGCAGCACCACGCGCAGCCGCTGGCTGCCACGGCGCAGTTCCAGCGCCACCTCGCTGCCGGGCGGACCCTCCAGCATCTCGGCCGCCAGGATGATGCGGCGGGCGCTGACCGGCACGCCGTCGATGCTGTGCAGCTCATCCCCCTCGCGCAGCCCGGCACGGGCGGCCTCGCCCTCCGGCTGCAGCGTGGCGATCACCAGCCGGTCGCGCGCGCCGGCGGCGACGCGCAGGCCAAGCCCGGACTGGCCGACGCGCCGTTGCCGCGCCTGCCACGCCTCGTCGGCGGTGATGTAGCGGCTATAGGGGTCGAGATGGTTGAACACCTCCTCGAAGCCGGCCTGCAGCACC
>NZ_GG771077.1 GCF_000164635.1 Pseudoroseomonas cervicalis ATCC 49957
GCGAGGAGCGCCCCGGCGAGGGGCGGCTGCTGGCCGAGGTGACCCGCCGCCAGGCCGAGATCGAGCGGCGCGAGCGCGCGCTGGAAGGGCGCGAGGCCCGGCTGCAGGCGGCCGAGGGGATCGTGCGCGCCCAGATCGCCGAGCTGAGCCGGCTGCGCGAGGAGGTGGAGCGGCTGGTCGCCAAGGAGAGCGGCGCCGCCGAATCCGATATCGACGCGCTGGTCTCGCTCTACGTGAACATGCGGCCGCAGCAGGCGGCCAAGGTGCTGGAGCGGCTGGAGCCGCCGCGCGCCGCGGTGATCCTGCTGAAGATCCCGGAGCGCCAGGCCGGCCCGATCCTGGCGCAGATGGAGCCGCCGGCGGCGCTGGCGGTGACGCAGGAGATCGCCGGCCGGCGCGAGGCCTTCCGGGTCAGCAACTGACCCGGCGGACCGGGGCCGGGGAGATCACCCCGGCCCTGATTTCATCGGTTTTTCGCCAATCTCAGCCGCGGCGCTGCGGCGCCTGGGCCAGCAGCCGGTCGGCCAGCTGGGCGGAGATCGGGTGCAGCCCGGTGCTGTCGCGCAGCGCATAGCCGCCTTCGGCCAGGGCAGTCATCTGGCTGCGGCCGGCGGGCAGGCTGAACTCCAGGTCGCCTTCCAGCAGATCCGCCGCCTGGCGCAGCTCGCGCCCGACGCCGCCGGGCCCGCCCGCCGCCAGCCCGCCGCCCCACAGCCCGCCCTGGGCGAACAGGCGGCGGGAGAGCTGCAGCACCGCGTCGAGCGTCGCGGCCTCGGCCAGCGGCACCGCCTCCTGCGGCAGGTCGGCGCGGCGCAGCGCCATGCGCCAGGGCAGGTCCTCGCGCCCGCTGCGCACCAGATCCAGGCACCATTCGCCACGCCGGGCGCACCAGGCCAGCGGCGCGGTGGTGGCGAAATGCAGCACCCCCTCCATGGTCTGCGTCTCCGGGGCCTGGGCGGCGGCGTGCCCCGGGGCCGGCGGCGTG
>NZ_GG771076.1 GCF_000164635.1 Pseudoroseomonas cervicalis ATCC 49957
GGCGGGCGGGGCGTGGCCCGGCCGAGCCATGCGGTGCTGGTCCAGGCGGGATGGCGGGGCATGCGACACCTCGGCTGCTGCTGGCGCCAGCCTAGCAGCCGCCTTCCAGAAATGTAAACGGACCGGTCGGTTTCTTTCGCGAGAGCCACGGCCCCGGCTCAGCCCCCGCCGGGCGCCGGCGGCCAGCACCGCTCATCCAGCAGCCGGTCGAACAGCCGGTCGCGCTCCGCCTCGCCGAGCGGGCAGACACCGAGCAGCTCCCCCATCAGCAGGCCGCGCGCCGCCAGCCAGCGCAGCGTGGCGAGGTCCGGGTCCGCCGCCTCCTGGCGCAGCGCCCGCAGCTTCTCGGCCGACAGGTCGCGGATCGGCGCCAGCAGGGCGGGCTCCTCCGCCAGCGCGCCGCACAGGGCGAAGGCGGCGTTCTGCGGGCTGGACAGCGCCTCGCGCATCGTGGCGATCTGCGTGGCCAGGTAGGGCTGCGCCCGCTCCCGCCCCAGCGCCGCGGCGTGGCGCGCGGCGAAATCCTCGAACTGCGCCGTCTGGTGCCGCAGCAGCGCCTCCAGCACCGCCACCTTGCTGCGGAACTGGTGGGTCAGCGCGCCCTTGCTGATGCCGCATTCGCGGGCGATGGCGTCGAGCGTCAGCCGCCCCGGCCCGTCCCGCGCGATGATCGCCAGCGCCGCCTGCAGGATCGCGCCGCGCGTGCGCTCGGAGCGGCTGGCGTTGTCCATGGCATCTCTCCCTCGGTCCGCGCCGGCGGGATAGCGCAGGGGCCGGCGGGGAAACAGACCGAATGGGCGGTTTTTTTCAGGCCGCCACCAGCCGCAGCTTCACCTGGCCGCAGGCGGCGACATCGGCGATGGCCAGCGCCGCGCCCTCCTCGGCGAAGCCGATGCCATTCTGCCGCAGCAGGGCGCGGGCGGCGCCGAGCTCGCGCACCGCGATATCGATGCCGGCGCCGGCGGGCTCGCCCGGCGGCAGGGCCGGG
>NZ_GG771075.1 GCF_000164635.1 Pseudoroseomonas cervicalis ATCC 49957
GGCTGGGCCAGGCGCCGGCGCGGCAGGCGGCGCGCGCCGCCTGCCTGCCCGATGCCACCGGCGCCGCCACCATCAACAAGGTCTGCGGCTCGGGCATGAAGGCCGTCATGCTGGGGCATGATTCGCTGCTGGCCGGCTCCGCCCGGCTGGTGCTGGCGGGTGGCATGGAAAGCATGTCGGGCGCGCCCTACCTGCTCGACCGGGCGCGCGGCGGCTACCGCATCGGCCATGGACGGCTGCTCGACCACCTGCTGCTGGACGGGCTGGAGGATGCCTACGAGCCCGGCCGCAGCATGGGCAGCTATGGCGAGGCGGCGGCCGAGCGCTACGGCTTCACCCGCGACGACCAGGATGCCTACGCCATGGAGACGCTGCGCCGCGCCCAGGCGGCGCTGGCCAGCGGCGCCTTCGCCGCCGAGACGGTGCCGGTGGCCACCCCCGCCGGCGAGGTGGCGGCGGATGAGATCCCGCAGCGCCTCTCGGCCGAGCGCATCCCCACGCTGAAGCCGGCCTTCCGGCCGGATGGCACCATCACCGCCGCCTCCAGCAGCGCCAATGCCGATGGCGCGGCGGCGCTGCTGCTGGCCCGCCGCTCGGTGGCCGAGGCGATGGGGCTGCCGGTGCTGGCCACGATCCGCGGCCATGCGACGCACGCCCAGGCGCCGGACTGGTTCACCACCGCCCCGGCCCCCGCCATCCGCAAGCTGGCGGAGCGCATCGGCTGGCGGCTGGCCGAGGTGGATCTGTTCGAGATCAACGAGGCCTTCGCCGTGGTCACCCTGGCGGCGATGCGCGAGCTGGACCTGCCGGCGGAGACGGTGAACATCCATGGCGGCGCCTGCGCCCTCGGCCACCCGATCGGGGCGACCGGGGCGCGGCTGATCGTCACCCTGCTGCACGCGCTGCAACGGCACGGGCTGCGGCGCGGCATCGCCGCGCTGTGCATCGGCGGCGGCGAGGCCACCGCCATCGCCATCGAGCGGCCCGGCTG
>NZ_GG771074.1 GCF_000164635.1 Pseudoroseomonas cervicalis ATCC 49957
CCCAGCGCCTTCAGGAAGCCACGCCGTTCCGACACCTTCCCCTCGTCCCGGTTGCTCATCGCCGCGTCCTTCTTCCTTGTTCTTCTCTGCTCAGTATTCGTGACAAATCTTGCCGCGCGGTTTCCCGGTCGCGGCCTCAGGCGGGCAGCCCGGCCGCCACCGCCTCGACCTCGACCGCGGCGCGGCCGAGCGCGCCCACGGCACGGTAGAATTCCGCCGCCTCCGCCGCCTCCAGATCGGCGAAGCAGCGCCCCGCCCAGGGCTGGATGTGGCGGGCGAAGAAGGCCGGCGCCTCCTCCGGCCCGGCCGGGAAGACCCCGGCGATCAGCCCGGCCATGGTCTCGCACAGGAAGCCCAGATGGTCCTCCGGCTCGGCCACGCCCGGCGCGCGCTCGACGCCGATCCGGGCCAGCGTGTCGCGCAGCTCGGCCAGCGGCCGCTCATGCAGGAAGCCGGTCAGGTAGTAGGAGGCGAAGGGCAGCAGCTCGCCCCGGCCGACGCCGATGAACAGCGCGTGGTATTCGCGCTCCACCGCGTCGGGCTTCGCCGCCCGCGCCGCCTGGCTCAGCCCGGCATAGGCGCGGCCCAGCAGCGTGTCCGGCTGCCCCTGCAGCCCGCGCAGATTGGCCAGCAGAGCGCCATCCGGCGGCGCCACCATCAGCCGCCCCAGCAGGGCGAAGAGGCGCGCGCGCTCCAGCTCCAGAAGGTCAAGCTCAGGGGCCGGCGGAACCGGATTGGCCATGCTGCGTCGCATCCCTGCCCGTCACGGGCCCAGCGTTTTTGGGAACGGATCACCCCTGCCGACAGGGGCCCTCCAATACTGCATTCTGACTCATCTGCTCGGTTTTACGCAAGCATCTGTCGGCAAACCTTGGTAATTGCGAAGTATTCGCATTTTCAACTGGGCAGGGCGCCACCATGCCGCCGGCGCGGCGACGCCTCCGCCGCGGCGGTCTCGGGCGCCGGGAGGGTGACCGGCGCGGCCGGCAGCG
>NZ_GG771073.1 GCF_000164635.1 Pseudoroseomonas cervicalis ATCC 49957
CGGCGGCGCTGCTGGCCGCCTGCGCGCCCCGCGTGGAGCCGGCGGGTCCGGTGATCGCCACCCCGGCCCTGCTGCCCGAGCAGGACACGCTGCTGGCCGCCGATGGCGCCAGGCTGAAGCTGCGCCACCGCGCGCCCCCCGAGGGGGTGGCGCCGCGTGCCGTCATCCTGGCGCTGCACGGCTTCAACGACCATTCCGGCAATTTCCTGATCGACGGCTTCGACCGCCTGGCCGAGGGCGGGGTGGTCACCTATGCCTATGACCAGCGCGGCTTCGGCGCCTCGCCCGGCCGCACCCTGTGGCCGGGGGCGGAGAGCATGGCGGCGGACGCGGCCGAGGCGCTGCGCCTGCTGCGCGCCCGCCACCCGGACCTGCCGCTCTACCTGATGGGCGAGAGCATGGGCGCGGCCGTCGCCGTGCTGGCGGCCACCGGCCAGCCCCTGCCGGTGGATGGCATCCTGCTGATGGCGCCCGCCTTCTGGTCGCGCGCCGAGGTAGGGCCGGTGGCCACCGGCGCCTTCTGGCTGCTGGCGCACACCCTGCCGGCGCTGGCCTTCCCGCCGAGCGCCGGCAACATCACCGCCAGCGACAATCTCGACGCGCTGCGCCGCTTCGGCCGCGACCCGCTGACCATCAAGGACACCCGCATCGACGCCGCCTGGGGGCTGTTCGGCCTGATGGATAGGGCGACGCAGAGCCTGGCGGGCTGCTGCGCCGCGCCGACGCTGGTGCTGCAGGGCGCGCAGGACCGTGTGGTGCCGCCCGAGGTGACGCGCGCCGCCCTCTCCCGCATGCGGCCCGAGGCGCGGCTGGCCCGCTACCCCGACGGCTTCCACCTGCTGCTGCGCGACGGGGTGAAGGAGCAGGTGGCCGACGACATCCTGGCCTGGATCGGCAATCCGCGCGCGCCGCTGCCCTCCGGCGCCGACCGGGTGGGCGAGGCCTGGCTGAACCGCCCCGCCCCCGCCTTGATTGCCGCCGCGCCCGCCCCT
>NZ_GG771072.1 GCF_000164635.1 Pseudoroseomonas cervicalis ATCC 49957
CGTGCTGCGCGCCCAGACCGCCTGGCCCGAGCGCCCGATCCGCCTGGTCGTGCCCTGGCCGCCGGGCGGCAGCACCGACACCGTGGCCCGCATCTTCCAGCCCCGCCTGCAGGAGATCCTGGGCCGCCCCGTGGTGATCGAGAATCGCGGCGGCGCCTCGGGCGCGATCGGTGCCGGCGAGGCGGCGCGGGCCGATCCCGATGGCTACACCTGGATCCTGGTCTACGACACCCAGGCGACCAATGAGAGCGTGATGCGCCTGCCCTTCAAGACCATGGAGGCCTTCGTGCCGGTCTCCCTGGTGGGCACCGGGCCGCTGGCGCTGGTGGCGCACAACACCACCCCCTACCGCAGCTACCAGGACATCGTCGAGGCCGCCAAGAAGGCGCCGGACACGCTGAACTTCGCCACCAGCGGCGTGGGCGGCCTGGCCCATGTGGCGACCACCCTGCTGCAGCAGGAGGGCGGCTTCCGCCTGGTGCACGTGCCCTATCGCGGCGGCGGGCCGGCCACCCAGGACGCGGTGGCCGGGCATGTGCCGCTGTTCATGTCGAACGTCGTGGTGATCAACCAGCACATCAAGGCGGGCACGCTGCGGCCGGTGGGCGTGACCACCAAGGGCGAGACGCGGCACGTGCCGGGGGTGCGCAGCTTCGCCCAGCAGGGCGTGGGCAATTTCGAGGCGCCGACTTGGTGGGCGCTGCTCGGCCGCGCCGGCACGCCGAAGCCGATCGTCGACAAGATGCACGCGGCGCTGACCCGCGCCCTGGCCGACAGCAATGTGCGGCAGAAGATCGAGGAGCAGGGCGCCGATGTGGTGGCCAGCGGCCCCGACGAGTGCGGCAGCTTCATCCAGGCCGAGATCGCCAAATGGGGCAAGGTGATCCGCGACAACGACATCCGCGCCGACAGCTGAGGCGCGGACGCGCGGCGGGGCGGTGCCGATCCGCCCCGCCGCCGGAAGTTTCATGACGCAGGCGGAAAGGTGAAAAA
>NZ_GG771071.1 GCF_000164635.1 Pseudoroseomonas cervicalis ATCC 49957
GCGAGGCCGGCCGCGCCGAGCAGCCCGCGCCGGGCCAGGGTCATGGCGTGATTCTGCATGGGGCTCTGCCTTCCCGGGAGGATCAGAACTGCCAGCCGGCCGGCACCCAGGCGAAGCCCGTGTCGGTGCGCAGCATCCGGCCAAGCCCGGGGAAGGGGTAGTGGAAGCCCAGCACCAGCATCCGCTCGGCCGCCGCCTGGTCGAAGATGCGCCGCCGCGCCGCCGCCGCTTCCTCCGCGTCGCGATCCGGGCCGGGGCGCCAGGGGCGGTCGATATTGACCACCGGGTGGTAGGCGAGGTCGGTCGTCAGCAGCAGCTGCTCCGCCCCCGACTGCACCAGCAGGGCGGCCATGCCCGGCGTGTGTCCGGCGGCGGGGATGCTGCGCAGCCCGGGCACGATCTCGGCCCCGCCCTCATACAGCTCGACCTGGCGCGCACAGGGCTGGAGGCTGCGCCGGATGGTGGCGGCGAAGCGCCGCCGGAACTCGGCCGGCACCGGCATGTAGGAGAGGTCGGGCTCGCCCTGCACGAAGAAGGCCCAGTCGGCGCGCGGCACCATCACCCGGGCGCGGCGGAAGGCCGGCCCGCCCTCGGCGTCGCGCAGATTGCCGACATGGTCGGGATGGGCGTGGGAGATGACGATCAGGTCGATATCCTCGGCCGACAGGCCGATCCCGCGCAGCCGCTCGAACAGCCGGCCGCCCTGCGGCCACATCGTGCCGCCGGCGCCGACCTCGAGCAGGATGCGCTGGCCGCCGGTCTCCAGCAGCAGCGTGTTGAGGTTCAGGGTCAGATGGTCGGTGGGGAGGAAGGCGCGGCGCAGCACCGCCTCCAGCTCCGCCTCCGGCGCGTCGCTGGCATAGATGCGCGGCGGGCCGCCGATCTGGCCGTCGCTCAGCACCGTGGCGGTGATGTCGCCGATGCGGAAGCGGTAATGCCCGGCATTGCCGGGCGGCGCCGCGGCGGCCGGCTGGGCGGCGGCGGGCGCGGCGG
>NZ_GG771070.1 GCF_000164635.1 Pseudoroseomonas cervicalis ATCC 49957
AGCTCGCCGAGCGCGCTGCGCACGCTGCCCTCGAAATCGGTGCAGAGGCCGGAGACCATCTCGGCCCGCGCCAGCTCGGCGCGCTGCTGCTCCATCTGCTGCGCGCGCAGCGCCTCGGCCTCCTGCGCGCCCAGGCGCAGCGCCTCCAGCGCCTCGGCCATGCGGCGGAACTCGTCCTCGGCGCGCGGCCGCGGCACCGGGGTGGCGTAGTCCTGCCGCGCCAGCCGCCCCACCGCCTCGCGCAGCGACAGCACCGGGCGGGCCAGCCGGCGCAGCAGCAGCAGCACCGCCACCGCGCCCACCGCCAGCGTGGCGCCCATCAGCGCCAGCGCCACCACCATGTGGCGCCAGCTCTCCCCCTCCAGTTCCACGGCGCGGGCCACGGCGGCGTCCAGCGCCGCGTTGCCGATGCCCACAATGGTGCCGAAGGGCGCGTTGCAGCGGCGCGTCCATTCCTGCGCCGGGGCGGCGGCGCGGCCGCTGCCATCCAGCCGGGCCAGCACGTCATCCATCCAGCGCGTCGCCTCCGCCACCTCGGTCCTGGCGCTCTCCAGCGCGCGCCGCAGCGCCGGATCGGCGCCGGGCCGGCCCAGCAGGTCCTCCAGCCCGTCCAGCCCGACCATGGCCCGGCTGCGCAGCCCCACCAGCTCGGTCTGCATCGCCGGGCTCAGGGGCTGGCCGGAGGCGATGTTGGGCCGCAGCAGCGAGCATTGCCGCCCATAGGCCGAGCGCGCCGCCCAGGCCTGCTGGCGGATGCCCACCAGCTCGGCGAAGCCGCCATCGACCAGCCGCATCCGGGTGCTGACGACGAAGGACAGGTCGGTCAGCTTCTCCCCGGCATCGGCCACGGCGCTGGTCAGCGGCTGCATCGTGGAGAGGTTGCGGGCGGCGCGCGGCTGCGCCGCCAGCTGCTCGGCCAGGCCGAGACTGCGCTTCACCGCCTCGCCGCTCGCCTGCAGCGCGGCCAGCGGCTGCGCCAGCTCGGCCCAGCCGA
>NZ_GG771069.1 GCF_000164635.1 Pseudoroseomonas cervicalis ATCC 49957
CTCGCGCGGCAGCACGGCGCTCTCCAGCGGCGCGGCGGCTTTGCTGCAGGCGGCGGTGAAGGCGGCCGCGGAATGGCCGAGCAGCAGCACCGTGTCGGGCGCCACGCAGGTCTGCCCGGCATTCACCGCCTTGGCCGCCAGGATGGCGCGGGCGGCGCGCGGCAGGTCGGCGCCGGGCAGGATGATGGCCGGGCATTTGCCGCCCAGCTCCAGCGTCAGCGGCGTCAGGTGCTCGGCGGCGGCGCGCATCACCGCGCGGCCGGTGGCGGTGCCGCCGGTGAACACCAGATGGTCCCAGGGCTGCGCCGCGAATTCGGCGGCGACCTGCGCATCGCCCTGCACCACCCGGGCCACGTCGCGCCCCAGCGCCCCCTCCACCAGCTCCGCCAGCAGGGCGGCGATGCGCGGCGTGTGCTCGCTCGGCTTCAGCACCACGCGGTTGCCGGCGGCGATCGCCTCGGCCAGCGGCCAGAGCGCCAGCTGCACCGGGTAGTTCCAGGGGGCCAGGATGCCGACCACCCCCTTCGGCACCGGCTCGACCCAGGCCAGCGCCGGCTGGAAGGGCAGCGGCGCCAGCACGAATCGCGGCCGCGACCACCACCCCAGCCAGCGCCGCGCCCGCCGCGCCGCCTGCGCCACCAGCATCACATCGGCCAGCAGCGTGTCGATGGCCGAGCGGCCCTGATAGTCGGCCTCGGCCGCCGCGACGATGTCGCCGGCGCGGTCGGTGACGGCCTTCGCCAGCGCCGCCAGCAGGGCGCGGCGGCGGCGGGGCGGGACCGGCGCGGTTTCGGCGCGCAGCGCGGCCAGCGCCTCGGCGGGGGTGGCGGTCATGCGGGCGGCTCCTCAGGCCAAAGCGCGGGCGGCGCGCCGGCCGCTGCGCAGCGCGGCCTCCAGCGTCGCCGGCAGCACCGGGTCCAGCCAATCCCCGGCCAGCGCCAGATTGGCCAGCGGGCGCGGCGGCGGCGGTGGCGGCTGGTCCGGCCCGTGCAGCGGCGT
>NZ_GG771068.1 GCF_000164635.1 Pseudoroseomonas cervicalis ATCC 49957
GGCGCGCGGCGCGGTCCAGCACCCGGCCGGCCAGCAGCAGCGCCAGCAGCGCGGTCGCGCCATCGAACCAGGTGTAGGGGCCGTTGCGCAGCGTCTCCGACAGCGACATCAGCGTGCTGGCGATGATGCCGAGCGAGACGGCGAGGTCCATGTTGGGCCGCCCGGCGCGCAGCCCGTTCCAGGCCGAGCGGTAGAAGGGCATGCCCGCCACCAGCACCACCGGCAGGCCGATCAGCGCCGCCAGCCAGTGCATCAGGTGGCGCGTCTGCTCGCCCATGTCGCCGCCGGCCCAGACCGCGACCGAGACCAGCATGACATTCATCATGCCGAAGGCGGCGATGCCGAGCGCGCGCACCAAAGCGCGGCCTTCCGCATCCTCGGTGGCGCGCAGGCAGGCGGGCGACCAGGGGGCGGCGCGGAAGCCGAGCCGCGCCAGCAGCGCGACCAGGTCGTTGGCGCGCGACGCCGCGCCGCGCCAGGTGACGGAAAGCCGCCGGGCGGAGAGGCTGGCGCGCGCCCGCAGCACGTCCGGCTCGGCGGCCAGCGCCTGCTCCACCAGCCAGATGCAGGCGCCGCAGGAGAGGCCGGAGACCATCAGCTCCAGCGTCCTGGTGCCGCCCTTGCCCTCGCTGGCGAGCACGGAGAAATCGGTCTCCGGCATCGCCTCGGGCGGGCGCAGCGTGCCGGAGGCGGTGTCCTGCCGGCGGTAGAAGGCGTCGAGGCCGAGGCCCGAGACCAGCGCATGCGCCCCCTCGCAGCCGGCGCAGCAGAAGCGGCCGGCGCCCTCCGGCAGCGGGGCGCCGCAATGGGCGCAGGCGCCGCGGCTGGCGGCCTTCCGGTCCGGGGCGATGGGGGCGAGCTGGTTCACCGCACCACGATCCTCTCGCGGATGTCGAATTCCTGGCCGCCGGGGCCGGTCAGCACCAGCCGCGCCTCCCACTGGCCGGCGCGCGGCAGGTCGAGGGCCGCGCGGTAGCGGCCCGGCGCCTCCGCGACCAGGG
>NZ_GG771067.1 GCF_000164635.1 Pseudoroseomonas cervicalis ATCC 49957
AGGCGCGCGCCCGTGGCCGCGTGGCGCATGTCCAGGCGCTCGGCGCCGATGCGGCGCTGGAGGCGCATCTCGCCTGGGGCGCCGCGCGGCTGCGCCGCAGCCATGGGGTCATCCTGCGGCCGCTGCGGCTGCGGCGCTGGGCCGGCCTCGCCGCCGGCACCGTGCCCGATCCCGCCGCCGCGCCCGACCTGCTGCTCTGCGAGGGCGCGGCCTTCCTGGCGCTGCTGCAGCAGGGCGCGCTGCGCCGCTTCGCCTATGAGCTGCCGAATTTCGCCCTGGTGGATCTGGCGGGCAAGCCGGCCACGGCGCTGCACCAGGGCGTCGCGGTGGATGGCCATGGCGCGCCCTGGCGGCTGACCCAGCTGGTCTTCCTGTATGACGCCGAGCGGCTGGCGCGGCCGCCGCTCTCGCTGCTGGCGATGCCCGACTGGGCGCGCGCGCACCCTGGCCGGCTGACCCACCCGCCGCCGCGCGACCCGCTCGGCGCCGGCTTCCTGGCCCAGGCGCTGTATGAGGTGGTGGCGCATCCGCGCGTGCTGGCCGCCCCCGCCACCGACGACAACGCGGCGCTGGTCACCGCGCCGCTCTGGGAATGGTATGGCGCGCTGCGGCCGCATCTGTGGCGCCAGGGCCGTGCCTTCCCCGAGGACGCCGTGGCGCAGCGCCACCTGCTGGCGCGCGGCGAGATCGACATCGCCCTGGCCGCCACGCCGGGCGAGGGCTCGGCCGCCATCGCCCGCGGCCTGCTGCCGGGCAGCGTGCGCAGCTATGTGCCGACGCCGGGCAGCATCGGCGGCGCCTCCTTCCTGGTGATCCCCGCCAGCGCGGCGGAGCCCGAGGCGGCGATGCTGGCCGCCAACCTCTTCCTGTCGCCCGAGGCGCAGGCCCGCGCGCAGGACCCGGCGGTTCTGGGCAGCGAGACGGTGCTCGACCTCACCCGGCTGGGGGAGGCGGACCGGCTGCGCTTCGCCGCCCTGCCGCGCGGCGTCGCCACGCTCAGCC
>NZ_GG771066.1 GCF_000164635.1 Pseudoroseomonas cervicalis ATCC 49957
TTGGCCGGAGCTGGCGGCGGCGTAGCGGAACGCCTTCAGCGAGGCGTTGTGGGCGATGGCGGCGGCCAGCAGCGGCGGCTCCACCCTTCCCTGGCCCGGCGCGGCGGCGGCCAGGAAGCCCAGCTGCGGCAGCACCCGCCCGGTGCCGAACAGGTTGTTCATGGTGAAGGCGCAGCTCACCGCATTGCCGTCGCGGTCCAGCGTCACTAGGCTGGCGGAGGCCGGCAGCAGCGGCTCGGCCACCGCCCGGCGGGCGGGTTGGCCAGCAGCGCCTCGGGCGCCGCGCCGCCCTGGCGCCAGCGGGCGGAGACGGCCAGGCCGCGCTGCGCCGCCGCCTGCGGCGTCTGGCCGGCCTGCAGCGCCTGGTAGGCGGCGGCGGCGGCCAGCCCGCCATCGGCCGGCGGCGGCAGGAAGGAGAGCACGTCGTCGCCCGCGCGCAGCTGCAGCGGCCTGGCCATCTGCGGCAGCGCCGCGCGCATCGCCGCCACCGGCAGGGTGGCGCCGATGCGTGGCGCCGCCTCCTCGATGCGCCGCGCCATGGCGCCCTGGTGCATGTCGGCGACGCCGGCGGTGCGCAGCGTCGCCAGGGAGTTGGCGAGGTCGGGCTGGGTCAGCGTCTCGCCCTCGCGCAGCACCCCGCCCTGGGGGCCGGAGAACACCGCGCGCGCGCCCGGATCGGCCAGCAGCGGCCCGGCCACGGTGGCGAGGTCGGTGGCCAGCGCGCGCGAGGTGGAGGCGCCGAAGCGCGCCAGCTGCTCGGCGGGCGAGACCAGCTCGCCGAAGGGGCGGCCCGGGTTGCGGGTGTGCAGGGCGAACAGGCCGCGCGCCATCAGCGGCAGCGCCGCCGGGCGCTCGCCGCCGCCGGCGGCCGGCTGCGGCAGGAACAGCACCGCCTCGGTCTCGTTGCGGCTGTGGGTGTAGACTAGGCAGGCGCCGCCGCCGCCGAGGCCGGCGCGCGAGGGCAGCGTCACGCTCATGGCGAAGCCGGCGGCGACGGCGGCAT
>NZ_GG771065.1 GCF_000164635.1 Pseudoroseomonas cervicalis ATCC 49957
TCGCCTCGCGCCGGCGCGCCACCAGCCCGGCCAGCGCCAGGCGCGGCGCCGCGTCCTCGGCCAGGGCGCCCACGCTGTGGTCGGTGGTGACGTCCCAGTGCCGGCCGCGCCCGACCGTCAGGCGCAGGAAGCCGCCCATCTCCGGCACCGGCTGCGGCAGCGGCCAGATGCCCAGCACCAGCTTGTCCCCCGGCGCGCCGTCATGCTTGGAGGCGACATGCAGCCGCACGCTGCGGCTGCCGGAGACGGTCAGCACCGCGTGGCTGTGGCCGAAATCGGCGACCATGCCGGTCGCCTCCCAGCCGGCGGGCAGGTGGAAATCCGCCCCCGTCTCGCGGTCGATCTCCACCAGGTCGACGCCGATCAGCGCCGTCTGCCGCCGGGTGCGGCGGAACTCGCGGCGGATGGCGGGGCCGGCCGGGAAATAGCGGTATTCGAACCCGGCCATGCTGCGCGTCTCGGCCGACAGGTCGCGCTGGCGCGCCAGCCCGGGCAGCAGATCCGCCAGCATCTGGCCGAGCTGCACCGAGACCGGGTTGTCCAGATGCATGTTGTCCTTGAACAGCCGCACCCCCTGCATGCCGGGGTCCACCGCCAGCCGCTCCAGCCAGGCATAGCCGTCGAAGAAGGGCAGGGCGTATTTCTCGGCCACCGCCCGGTAGAGGGCGCCGATGCGCTTGCCATCGGGGCGGAAGGAGTCCACCGGCAGCAGCACCAGCACCGGCAGGCAACCGGTGCGGGTGATGCGCGAGACCATGGCGCCGAGCGCCGCCTCCACCGGCCGCGCGCCATGCGCGCCGCTGGCCAGCAGCGTGCCGTCATTGCAGGCGAAATCGATCAGGCAGAGGTCGAGGCCAGAAAAATCGATCTCCTCCTGCCGGAAGGCGAACAGGTCGGAGGAGCAGAAGCCCAGCGCGTAGTTGGACGCCTGCAGCGTCTCCGCCTGCTGCAGCACCCGCGCCCAGCCGCCGGCGGCGACGCTGTTCGAGGTGCCGATGACGGCGAGGCG
>NZ_GG771064.1 GCF_000164635.1 Pseudoroseomonas cervicalis ATCC 49957
GCCTCGCCAGCCTCCGGCCCGGCCCGCGCCGGACGCGACCCTCCACCCGCCACACTGGCAGCGCCCAGGGCCAGACACAACCCCAGGCTGTCCCGACGCCGCATCCCATGCCCTCCAGCTGCACCATGGCTCCTAGCGCAGCCAGGGCGTGGGATTAAGGGGGGCCGGGGGGGATAGTTTCGGTCAGGCACCACCCTCCACCATGTCCACCGCCGCGCCCAGATCCACCGAGAGCAGCCGGCTGACCCCCCTCTCCTGCATGGTCACGCCATAGAGGCGGTGCATGCGCGCCATGGTCAGCGGGTGGTGGGTGACCACCAGGAATCGGGTGCCCGCCTCCGCCGCCATGGCGTCGAGCAGGCCGCAGAGCCGTTCGACATTGGCATCATCCAGCGGCGCGTCCACCTCGTCCAGCACGCAGACCGGCGCGGGCTGGCAGCGGAAGATGGCGAAGATCAGCGACAGCGCGGTCAGCGCCTGCTCGCCGCCCGAGAGCAGGGAGAGGGTCGCGAGCTTCTTGCCCGGCGGCTCGGCATAGATCTCGAGCCCCGCCTCCAGCGGGTCGTCGCTGCCGACCAGCGCCAGATGCGCCCGCCCGCCGCCGAACAGCCGGCCGAACAGGGCGCGGAACTCGGCATCGATGCGGTCGAACACGGCGCGCAGCCGCTCCCGCCCCTCGCGGTTCAGATGCCCGATCGAGCCCCGCAGCTTGGCGATGGCGGCGGCGATCTCGTCGCGGTCGCGGTCGATCGAGCCGATCCGCGCCTCCACCTCGGCCATCTCCTGCTCGGCGCGGAGATTGACCGGGCCCATCTCCTCGCGCTCCCGCGCCAGCCGCTCGGCCTTCTTCCGCGCCCGCTCCTCGGCGGCGTCGGAGAGGTCCTCGGGCGGGGCGGGCAGCTCCGGATTCTCGCCGAGACGCTCCATCAGCCGGGCGGCGACGGTGCCGGCGGCGGCCTCCGCGCCTTGCGCCTGCGCCTCGGCGCGCAGCTGCGCCTCGCGCGCGGCGGCGAA
>NZ_GG771063.1 GCF_000164635.1 Pseudoroseomonas cervicalis ATCC 49957
AGGTCGCCGGTGCCGAACCAGCGGTTCCGCACGGCGCGGTAATAGGCCTCCATGTCGTACTGGGCGACGGGCAGCGCCAGGTCGCGGGCGGTGAGGCGGCCGACCGAGCCGGCCAGGTTGTAGCTGGCGGTGACCACGTTGGAGAGCGCCTGCACCAGGCTGACGCGGGCGTTCAGCAGCTCCTGCTCGGCGTTCAGCACGTCGAGCGTGGTGCGGCTGCCCACCACCGCCTCGCGCTGCACGCCGTCGAGCGCGATCTCGGCGGCGCGGATCTGCGCCCGCACGCTCTCCACCTGGGCGCGCGCCGATTGCAGCGTCTCCCAGGCCTGGGTCGCCTGCTGCATCGCCTGCCGGCGCTGGTCGTCGACGATCTGCCGGTAGCGCTGCGCGTCCTGCCGCGCCTGCCGCACCGCCGCGTGCTCCGACCCGCCCTGGTAGATCGGCACCGACATTCGCCGTGATCTGCTCGCCGGTCGAGCGCACATGCGGCTGCTGGCTGTTGTCCGAGCGGAAGGCCTGCGCCTGCACGCTCACCTGCGGCAGCAGCGCCGCCATCTGCACATCCACCGCGTCGCGCGCCGCCGCCTCGTCGAACAGCGCCGCCACCACCTGCGGGTTGTTGCGCATCGCGAGTTCCGCCGCCTCCCGCGCATTCGGCACCGCCGCACTCAGCGGCTGCGGCGCCGAGAGCCGCTCGGGGGCCAGGCCCACCACGCGCTGGAAGGTGGCCCGGCTGGTCTGCAGAGTGCCCTCGGCGCTGGCGCGCGAGGCCCGCGCCCCGGCCAGCCGGCTCTCCGCCTGCGCCACGTCGGTGCGGGTGATCTCGCCCACGCGGAAGCGCTCATTCGTCGCGTCGAGCTGGCGCTGCAGCACCTGCACGTTGTTGACGTTGAGCCGCAGCGTCTCCTGGTCGCGGATCACCGCGACATAGGCGGCCACCGTGTCGGCCAGCACCTGCTGCTCGGTGGCCAGCAGCCGCGCGCGCTGCGCCAGCACCTGCTTCTCGGCCCGCTG
>NZ_GG771062.1 GCF_000164635.1 Pseudoroseomonas cervicalis ATCC 49957
CGCGCTGCCCTCGGCGCCCGCGCCCAGGCGGTGGTGCGGCTGCGCTACACCACCGCCGCGATGCAGGAGGCGACCATCGCCGTCTATCGGGAGCTGCTCGGCGCATGAGGCGCATCCTGGTCATCAAGCTGGCGGCGCTGGGCGACGTCGTGCAGGCCTTCGGCCCCTTCGCCGCCATCCGCGCCCACCATCCGGGCGCCGAGATCACCCTGCTGACCACGCCGCCCTTCGCCGGGCTGCTGCGCCGCGCCCCCTGGTTCGACCGCATCTGGGCCGATGGCCGCCCCGCCTGGACGGACATTCCCGCCGTGGCGCGCCTGGCCTGGCGCCTGCGCCGCGCCGGCTTCGACCGGGTCTATGATCTGCAGACCTCCTCGCGCTCCTCGCGCTACCGGCTCTTCACCGGGCCGCGCCCCGAATGGTCCGGCATCGCCCGCGGCGCCAGCCACCCGCACGCCAACCCGGCGCGCGACTCCCTGCACACGCTGGAACGCCAGCGCGAGCAGTTGCAGATGGCCGGCATCACCACCTTCCCCGACCCCGCGCTGGACTGGCTGGAGGAGGATCTCTCCCCCCTCGGCCTGCCGCCGCGCTTCGGGCTGCTGGTGCCCGGCGCCTCGCCGGGGCGGCCGGCCAAGCGCTGGCCGGTGGAGCATTTCGCCCGCCTCGCCACGCGGCTCGATCTGCCCGTGGCCATCCTGGGCGGCCCGGCCGAGCGGCCTTTGGCCGAGGCCATCCGCGCCGCATCCCCCGCCGCCATCGACCTGACCGGCCGCACCAGCCTGGGCCAGATCGGCGCCCTGGCCCGCCGCGCGGCCTTCGCGGTGGGCAACGACACAGGCCCGACCCATCTCCTGGCCGCCGCCGGCTGCCCGACGCTCAGCCTGTTCGGGCCGGACAGCGACCCGGCCCTGGCCGCGCCGCGCGGGCCGAGGGCTTCGGTGCTGCGGCGGGTGCCGTTCGAGAGCCTGTCGCCGGAGGATGTGCTGCAGGGGCTGGAGAAGCTAAGGCATTAAGGAAT
>NZ_GG771061.1 GCF_000164635.1 Pseudoroseomonas cervicalis ATCC 49957
GAAGGGGCGGCCGCGGCGCAGCGCGCGCTGCCAGGCGCGCTCCGCCCGCGCCTGGTCGGCCGGGTGGACGATGCGGGAGAGCGACTGCACCGCCTGGTCCGGGGCCAGGCCGGTGAAGTCCTCGACGCGGGGATTGACGTAGTCGATGCGGCCATCCGGCAGGCTGGACCAGACCACCTGCGGGATCGCCTCGGCCAGGATGCGGAAGCGCAGCTCGCTCTCGCGCAGCGCGTCGGCGGCGCGGCGCTCGGCGTCGATGTCGCTGGCGGCCATCACCGCGCCGGTCACCCGGCCCTGCGCGTCGCGCACCGGCGCCGCGGTCAGGCGCAGCCAGATCATGCCGCCATCGCCGCAGCGGAAGCGGTACTCCCCGCCATCCGGCAGGCCGTGGCGCAGCGCGCGGGCGAGCGGGAACTCGTCGCCGGCGACGCGCTGGCCGTCGGGGTGGTAGGCCTCCCAGTCCTGGTCATAGGCCTCGATGCCGCGGCCGAGGCGCAGCGGCCGGCGCAGCATCTCCTCCAGCCGCCGGTTGCCGAGCAGCACGCGGCCCGAGGGCGCCTCGGCCAGCAGCAGGCCGACCGGCACGTTCTCCAGCACCGCCTTCAGCCGCGCCTCGCTCTCGCGCAGCGCGACCTGCGCCGCGCGCTCGTCGCTGACATCGCGGAAGAACAGGGTGAGCCCCTCGGCCGAGGGGTAGATGTCGGCCGAGATCCAGCGGCCGAGCGCCGGGTGGAAGGCGGTGACCGCCTGCGGCATGGCCTGCTGCGCGGCGCGCCGGCAGGCGGCGCCGAAGGGGCCGTCCTCCCAGCCGGGGAAGCTTTCTTCCAGGGGCCGCCCGACCGCCTCCCGCGCCCCGGCCTGGGCGCGGGCGCGGCCGTTCAGGTAGGTGACGCGGCCGCCGGCATCGAGCACCAGCACGCTGTCGGTGGTGCTCTCCAGCACGGTCTGCAGCCGCGCGGTCAGCGCCAGCCGCTCGGCGCGCAGCGCGTCGCGCTCGGCGGCGGCGTCGGTCAGGGTGGCGG
>NZ_GG771060.1 GCF_000164635.1 Pseudoroseomonas cervicalis ATCC 49957
GCGCGGCCGGCCGTTACAGGGCGGATGACGCGCCGCCGGCGCCGCCCAGGAGTCCCGCCATGCCCAGCCAGACCTTGCCCGCCCCCGCCCGCCCGGCCGGCGCCGCCCAGGGCCATGCGGCGATGCGCCCGCGCGACATCCCGGCGCGCGGCTGGTGGAGCATCCTCAAGCGCGCCGCCATCGAGGCGAATGAGGACCGCATCATGACCGAGGCGGCGGGCGTCACCTTCTACGCCCTGCTCTCGGTCTTCCCGGCGCTGACCGCCCTGGTCTCGCTGTTCGGCCTGTTCGCCGACCCGGCCATGGTCGGCCAGCAATTGCAGCAGGCCGAGGGCTTCATCCCCGCCGGCGGCATGCAGATCATCGACGAGCAGCTGCGCCGCCTGGCCTCGGGCGAGCGCGGCTCGCTCGGCTTCAGCGCGGTGCTGGGCCTCGGCGTCGCGCTGTGGTCGGCCAACCAGGGCACCAAGGCGATGTTCGACGCGCTGAACATCGTCTACGAGGAGAAGGAGAAGCGCGGCTTCCTCCGCCGCACCCTGATCACCCTGGCCTTCACCCTGGGCGCGCTGGTCTTCACCATGCTGGCCATGAGCGCGGTGGTGGTGCTGCCGGTGGTGCTGGCCTTCGCCGGCTTCGAGAGCAGCACCGAGCTGCTGCTGCGCCTGGCGCGCTGGCCGCTGCTGATCCTGTTCATCACCGCGCTGCTGGCCACGCTCTACCGCTTCGGCCCCAGCCGGGAGAAGGCGCGCTGGCGCTGGGTCAGCTGGGGCGGGGTGTTCGCGGCGCTGGCCTGGGCCGCGCTCTCGGCCGGCTTCTCCTTCTATGTCGGCAATTTCGGCAATTACGACGCGACCTATGGCTCGCTCGGCGCCGTCATCGGCTTCATGACCTGGATCTGGCTCTCCGCCATGGTGGTGCTGTTCGGCGCCGAGCTGAATGCCGAGATGGAGCACCAGACGGCGCGCGACACCACCACGGGGCCGGAGCGGCGCATGGGCCAGCGCGGCGCCACCATGGCCGAC
>NZ_GG771059.1 GCF_000164635.1 Pseudoroseomonas cervicalis ATCC 49957
AGCCCGGGCAGCGGCGCCAGCAGCACCACCCCGTCGCCGCCATGCCGCAGCGCCACCGCGCCGGCGCTGCGCAGCGCCGCCTCGGCCGAGGGCGCCGTCTCGAACAGCGCCACCAGCGGCGATTCGATCGGGCCGGCATCCCGCAGCGTCTCGGGCGAGGTGGCGGGGCGGGGGCGGTGGGCGAGGAGCGTGGTCATGCGCGCTCCAATGCCGCCCCGATGCTTACGCGACGATGAAGGAGCCGCGTTTTTTTGATGGCAGGTTGAAAGGATTCTTGCCGCGCTCAACCCGGCAGCAAGGGCTGCGGGTCCAGCGCCGTGGCCAGCCAGTTCAGCCCGAGATGCAGATGCGGCCCCGTCACCCGGCCCGTGGCGCCGATCGCGCCCAGGCGCTGGCCCTTGGCCAGCATCTCGCCCGGCCGCACATCCATGGCCGAGAGATGCGCGTAGAGGCTGACCACCCCATGCCCGTGGTCGAGCAGCACGGTGTTGCCGGTGAAATAGAGATCGTCGGCCAGCACCACCCGCCCGCCGCCCATGGCGTGGCAGGGCGTGCCGGTGGGGGCGGCGATGTCGAGGCCGAGATGCGGTGCCCGCGGCTCCCCGTTCAGGATGCGCTGGCTGCCGAAGACGCCGCTGATGCGGCCGCGCGCCGGCCAGTCGAAGCCCTCGGCGAAGAAGGTCAGGTCGCTGTCCAGCTTGCGGATCTCGGCGATTCGCGCGCGCTCGGCCTGGATGCGGGCGAGCTGCCGCTGGTCCGGGCTGACCATCGCCGGCGGCAGGCCGTTGATGCGCTGGATGTCCCATTCGCGCTTCGTCACGTTGAGCGCGCGGCTCTCCCGCCGCCCATCCGGGGCGGTGGCGGTCAGGGTGGCGCCCGGCCCCGCCTCGCGGCCGAAGCCGATGGCGAAGCGGCCATCGGCTGCGACCGAGACATTGCGGCCATCCAGCGTGACGCGCGCCCCCGGCACGGTGCGGCCCAGCACCAGCCCGCCCTGGGCGGGCGGGGCGGGGGGCAGCTCCAG
>NZ_GG771058.1 GCF_000164635.1 Pseudoroseomonas cervicalis ATCC 49957
GGCGCGCGTCGCCGCCGCGCGCGGCCGCGCCGAGGCCGATGTGCTGGCCCTGGTCGAGGCCCTGACCGAGGGGCGCGCGTTGGGCCTGATCGGCGAGCCGCGGGTGAATGTGCTGCGCCTCAACCTCGCTCTGGCGGCGGGCGGGCCGGGAATGCGCTAGACAGGGCGCCGCATGGCCGACCAGGACCCGCCCCGCCCCGACCCCGACGCGCTGCTCGCCCTCGCGGCGCGGGAGGGGCGCGGGCGGCTGAAGGTGTTCCTCGGCGCCGCCCCCGGCGTCGGCAAGACCTGGGAGATGCTGGCCGAGGCGCGCCGCCGCCAGGCGGGCGGCGCCGACCTCCTGGTCGGCATCGTCGAGACGCATGGCCGGGCCGAGACCCAGGCGCAGATCGGCAGCCTGCCGGTGCTGCCGCGCCGGCCGCTCGCCCATCGCGGCCAGGCGCTGCTGGAGTTCGACCTCGACGCCGCGCTGGAGCGCCGGCCGGCCATCCTGCTGCTGGACGAGCTGGCGCATTCCAACGCCCCCGGCAGCCGCCACCCGAAGCGCTGGCAGGATGTCGAGGAGCTGCGCGAGGCCGGCATCGAGGTCTGGACCACGCTGAACGTCCAGCACCTGGAGAGCCTGTCCGACGCGGTGGCGCGCATCACCGGGGTGCGCGTGGCCGAGACGGTGCCCGACGCGGTGCTGGCCGGCGCCGACGCGGTCGAGCTGATCGACATCCCCCCGGCCGAGCTGCTGGAGCGGCTGCGGCAGGGCAAGGTCTACCGGCCCGACCAGGCGGCGCGCGCGCTGCGCGGCTTCTTCCGCGAGGGCAACCTCGCCGCGCTGCGCGAGATGGCGCTGCGCCGCACCGCCGACCGGGTGGAGGCGGACGTCACCGGCTACATGCGCGCCAACGCCATCGCCGGGCCCTGGCCCTCGGGCGACCGGGTGCTGGCGCTGATCGGGGCGGACGCCTCGGCCGAGGCGGTGGTGCGCCAGGCCCGCCGCATCGCCGACGCGCTGCGCGCGCCGCTCATCGCGCTG
>NZ_GG771057.1 GCF_000164635.1 Pseudoroseomonas cervicalis ATCC 49957
GCCGCGCGGGAGGATGCGCAGAGCCTGCCGCTGACCGTGGCGGCCATCGCCATCGAGGGCGGCCGCCTGGGCTGGCGCGACGCCCGCGCCGGCCGCTCCGAGACGCTGGACATCCGCCGCTTCGACCTGGAGGCGGAGCACCCGGACGCGCCGATGCGCTTCGCCGGCCGCTTCGGCTTCCATGGTGTGACCGTCGCGGCCGAGGGCGGCAGCGGCCCGCTGGCCCGGCTGACCGGCACCCTGCCCGGCGACGGCGCCTGGCCGCTGCGCCTGGCGCTCGCCGCGCCGGGCCTGCAACTGGTGGCCGAGGGCAGCCTGGCCCAGCCGGATGTCCTGGGCGGATGGCGCCTGACGCTGGAGGCCACGGCCGAGGATGCGACCCGTCTGGCACCCTTCCTGGGCCCCTTGCCGCCGGCCCAGGGGATCGACCTGTCGCTGGACCTGGCCGATGCCGGCCCCGGCGCCCTGCCCCAAATCAACCGGCTGCGGCTGCGCAGCACCGGCCTGGCCACCCCCCTGGCCGCCGGGCTGCGCCTCGGCCTGACCAGCATCGGGGTGTCCGGCCCGGGCGAGCCGGTCTCGCTCTCCGCCGCCCTGACCCTGAACGCCCTGCCCTTGCAGGCCGAGGCCCGGCTGCCGCCGCTGCCGCGCATGATGCAGGGCGCCGCCGCGCCGGACTCGCCCTGGCCGCTGCGCGCCACGCTGCGCGGCGAGGGGCTGGAGGCCAGCGCCGAAGGGCAGTGGAAGGGCGGCCAGGAGGGCGAGCTGTCGCTGACCGCCAGCGCCGCCGACACCGCGTCCCTGCTCGCCGCCCTCTCCCTGCCGGCACCGCTTCTGACCGAGGCGCGGCTGACCGGCCGGCTGCGGCGGGACGGCCGGCGCACCAGCCTGGACGAGCTGCGCCTGACCTCCCGCCAGCTCCAGGCGGAGGGCGAGGCCGCCTGGCAGGAGGGCGACCGGCCAGCACTGACCGCCCGCCTGGCCGCCCAACGGGTGGATCTGGACGCGCTGCTGCGGGCCCCGCCGCCGCCGCCCG
>NZ_GG771056.1 GCF_000164635.1 Pseudoroseomonas cervicalis ATCC 49957
CGCGGCCGCGCCCAGCGCGGCGGTGCCGGGGCCGGTGCCGTCCGCATCGGCCAGGGCCTGGCGCAGCCGCACCCTTGCGAAGCGTGGATCGGCATTGGAAGGATCGCGCAGCGGCGACAGCCCCCGCGCCGCCAGCAGCGCCTCCAGCCGGATGGGCGGGGTGGCGAGCAGCGGGCGCAGGATCACCGCCTCCGCCGCGGCACGGCGCGGCGCGATTCCCGAGAGGCCGGTGGCGCCGCTGCCGCGCAGGGCCCGGAACAACACCGTCTCCGCCTGGTCGCCGGCATGCTGGCCGAGCAGGAGAAAGGGCAGTCCCTCGGCCGCGCAGGCGCCGAGCAGGGCCGCCAGCCGCGCCTGCCGCGCGCGCTCCTGCACCGCGCTGCCACCGGGCAGGTCCAGGCGCAGCACCCGGGCGGAAATCCCCTGGGCTGCGAGGGTCCGGCGGGTCCATTCCGCCTCGGCCGCGCTCTCGGCGCGCAGCCCGTGATCGGCCACCAGCGCCAGCACCCGCCCGCCCAGGGGGCGGGCGAAATCGCGCGCCAGCAGCGCCAGCGCCAGGGAATGCGGCCCGCCGGAGACGCCCACGGCGAAGCCGGGCGCGTCGCCGAACGGACCGAGCGGCGCCATCCGCGCCGCGAATTCCGCCGCCGAGAGCGGCGCCGCCGGGCTCAGCCCGGGATCAGCGGCACCCGCCACGCTGGCGGGCATCGGTGGCCCGGGTCGCCAGATTGCCGGAGAGGCGCGGGAATTCGCTGCGCAGATCGTCGAGCGTCGCGCAGGCCTCGCGCTTGGCGCCGAAGCCGAGGAAGGAATTGGCCAGGCCCAGCATCGCCTCCGGCGCGCGGGAGGCGCTGCGGTTGCGGCGATAGGCGTCGTCATAGGCGAGCGCCGCGTTCTGGAAGTCGCGCTTGCCGAGCAGCGCGTCGCCCAGCAGCAGCTGCGCGTCCTGGGCGCGGGCGGTGTTGCGGGCGGCGATCACCTCGCGCGCCGCCGCCTCGGCCGCGGCGTAGTCGCGGCGGGCCAGCGCCGCCTGGCCATC
>NZ_GG771055.1 GCF_000164635.1 Pseudoroseomonas cervicalis ATCC 49957
CGCTCGGCCTCCGCCAGCGCCTCGCGCAGCGCCTCGCGCGCCTCGGCGAGCGCCCGGGCGGTGCGGTCGGTCCGCCCCTCCTCCAGCGCCACGGCGATCTGCCACATCAGCCCCTGCGCCTCGACCACCGCCTCCGGCCGGCGGTCGCGCTGCAGCCGGTGGCGGGTGACGCGCAGCGCCAGGAAGGTGGTGATGTCGTTCTCGAAAGCCTCGGGGCGGGCCGCCAGCGCGTCCAGCCCAAGCCGCGCCGGCTCGCGCGCGGCGGGATCGACCGAGAGCCCCTTGCGCAGCTCCATCAGCGCGCGCGCCACCGGGTGGGTGAAGCTGCGCTCCGGCAGGGTCAGCCCGGCGGGGACCGACCAGCCCTCCTGCTGCGCCCCATCACGGGCGATCAGGCGGATCTGCACCGGCAGCCCGGCCCAGGGATGCGCCGAGAGGTCGGGCTGCGCCACGCCGCGCAGCTGGCGCGGATTGCCGCCGGGCAGCGGCAGGTCGAGCACCAGCGCGCCGCCCTCGGGGCGGGCGGCCAGCCGGATCTCGGCGCGCAGCGCGGCGACGCCCCAATCATCCTCGGCGCGCCAGGGCAGGCGGATCGACAGGCCGCGGCCGCTCGGCTCCGGCGGCTCGGCGAAGGCGACGCTGGGCGGCGCATCGGCCTGCACGCCGAAGCTCCAGGCCGCCAGCTCCCGCCCATCCCGGAGAATGGCGACACGCTCGCCGCGCTCCAGCACCGCCTCGGCGGCGTAGCTGCCGGGCTCCAGCTGCGGCATCGGCGCGGCCACCTCGTCGCGGCGCAGCTCCGGCACGCCGCCACGGCCGCCGGAGAGCGCGATCTGCAATCTGGCGCCCTGCGGCACGGTCAGCGCGCCGCCGGCGGGGTCGAGGAAGATGGGCGCGGCGCCGGTATAGGCGGGCGGCGTCACCCAGGCCTCCAGCCGCAGCGCCGGGGCGGCGAGCGGCGCGGCGTGCAGGCTGGGCCAGAGGGCGCGGCGGATGCGTTCTTCTCCGTTGTCGCCGGCCACCACCAGCGCGGCGGCGAGG
>NZ_GG771054.1 GCF_000164635.1 Pseudoroseomonas cervicalis ATCC 49957
GTCAGCCGCGCCGGCGGCGGCGGAACAGGCCGAGCAGGATGCCCAGCCAGGGCGAGGCGGCCAGCCCGCCCAGCACCGTGACGATGCTGAGGCTGGCGCGCGCCTGGGTCAGCGCGGTGTCGCGCAGCACCCGTGCCTCGATCTCCTGCGTGGTCGGCCGGTCGCGCATCGCGATCAGCAGCAGCACGACGGCGATCGCCACATCGGCGCCGAGCAGGATGCCGGCGCGGCCGAGCGGGCCGACGCCGGGCGTCAGCGCCACCCAGGCCAGGACATGCAGCATGGCCAGGGCGGCGCAGAGGAAGATGGCGGCCACCGCCGCCAGGCCGGCGCGCACCGCCATGCGGCGCCCGTAGAGGCCGAGGCGGACACGCTCCGCCTCCAGCGAGGCGGTGGCGAGGCGGATGGCGCGCATGCCGCTCAGCGCCGCAGCAGCTTGGCAAGCAGGAAGCCCACGCCGACCGCGATGGCGATGGTGGCGACCGGGCGCTCGCGCACCACGCCCATCACCTGCTCGGCCTCGCGCCGCGTGTCATGGCCGAGGCGCTGGGCCATGCCCTGGGCGCGCTGCGCCATGTCCTGCGCCTGGTGGCCGGCGCGCGAGAGGGCGGGGTTCACCTGCTCCTCGATCAGCGTGTCGAGCTTGCGGCGAAGGTCGTGCAGGCGCTCCTCGACGGAGCCGGTGTCGATCGCCTGGGAAAGACGGCGCATGGGTATCCTCCTGCCCTGGGGTTCAGCGGATGCGGATCAGTTGGTGGCGCGGTCGATGCTGCGGCCGAGGCGCTCGCCCGGTCCGCGCGGCGGGTCCACCGCGTCGCGCAGGTTCTGCGCGGCATTGTCGACATTGCGGCCGGCGCGCTCGGCCGGGCCTTCGTTGCAGGCGGCCAGCGGCAGGGCCAGCAGCAGGGCGGGCAGCGCCGCCGCGAGAATCTTGCGCATCGCATCGCACTCCATGTTCCCGCCTGCAACACGGCAGCGCTGCCCCGGGTTGCGCGCGGATCGCCGCGCCCTCCGCTCCGCGCCAGCATGCCGCCCGGGCGGCGCGGCGGGAAG
>NZ_GG771053.1 GCF_000164635.1 Pseudoroseomonas cervicalis ATCC 49957
GCGGCGTCCTCGGCGCGCCCGGTGGCGGCGGCGGATTGCGCGCAGCGCTCGGCCAGGTCGCGCTGGGCGAGCGCCACCTCCAGCGCGCGCAGCCGCAGCAGCACGGCCATCGGGTCAGGCGCGGGCAGGGGGGGCCTCCTGCATCGCCTCGGCCAGCGCGGCGAAGGACTCCGCGGTGGTCATCAGGGGTTCGTCCTTGCGCTGGCGCAGGAAGGCCTCGATGCGCGGCGCCAGGCGCAGCGCCTCGTCCACCGCCGGGTCGGTGCCGGCGCGATAGGCGCCGAGCCGCACCAGCTCCGCCATGTCGGCCTGCAGCGAGAGCAGGCGGCGGGCGCGCTGCATCACCTCGCGCTCCTCCGGCTCCAGGCAGCCCGGCACGGTGCGCGACAGGCTGCGCAGGATGTCGATGGCCGGCCAGCGGCCGCGCTCGCCGATCTTGCGGTCCAGCACCACATGCCCGTCCAGGATGCCGCGCACCGCATCGGCGATCGGCTCGTCATGGTCGTCACCCTCGACCAGCACGGTGAACAGGCCGGTGATGGCGCCGCCCTGGCCCTCCAGGCAGGGGCCGGCGCGCTCCAGCAGGCGCGGGAGTTCCGCGAAGACGCCGGGGGTGTAGCCGCGCGTCGCCGGCGGCTCGCCGGCGGCCAGGCCGATCTCGCGGCAGGCCAGGGCGAAGCGCGTCACGCTGTCCATCATCAGCAGCACGTGGCGGCCGTCATTCGCCAGGCTCTCGGCGACGGTCATCGCCGCATAGGCGGCCTCGCGCCGCATCAGCGGCGGGGTGTCGGAGGTGGCGCAGATGACGACGCTGCGGGCGAGGCCGGCCTCGCCCAGATCGTCCTCGATGAACTCGCGCAACTCGCGGCCGCGCTCGCCCACCAGGCAGAGCACGGCGACATCGCATTCGGCGCCGCGCGCCAGCATCGACAGCAGGGTCGACTTGCCGACGCCGGAGGCGGCGAACAGGCCAAGCCGCTGGCCGCGCCGCATGGTGCAGAAGGCGTCCAGCGCCCGCACGCCGAGATCGAGCCGCGGGCCGAGCCGCGCGCGCA
>NZ_GG771052.1 GCF_000164635.1 Pseudoroseomonas cervicalis ATCC 49957
GAGAGGCGGATTGCGCCCGCGCCCGCCCCGCCAGCCCGGGCAGGGCGGCGAGGGGGGCGAGGCGCAACCAGGCGCGGCGGCCGATCGGGGTCATGGGGCCGCTGTCGCAGACGGGCGCGGCGGGAAAAAGGCAATCCGCGCGCCGCACCCTCCGCGCTCAGTCGTCATAGGCGACCAGCGTCTCGACCGGCACGTCGAGCCGCGCGCGGCCGTTGAGGAAGGTCAGTTCGATCAGCGCCGCGGCCAGCGGCACCTCGGCGCCGGCCTTGCGCAGCAGGTGGATGCCGGCGGCCATGGTGCCGCCGGTGGCCAGCAGGTCGTCCAGCAGCACCACACGGTCGCCCGGCTTCACCGCGTCCGCCTGGATCTCGATGCGGTCGGTGCCGTATTCGAGGTCGTAGTCATAGCCGATCGTCTCGCCCGGCAGCTTGCGCGGCTTGCGCAGCATGATGAAGCCGAGGCCGAGCTCGAGGGCCAGCGGCGCCGCGATCAGGAAGCCGCGGCTCTCGATGCCGGCCAGCAGGGTCGGGCGGTGCGGCTGCACGATCGCGGCCAGCCGGCCCATCGCCGCCTTCCAGGCGGGACCGTGCCGCAGCAGGGTGGAGATGTCGTAGAACAGGATGCCCGGCTTCGGGAAATCCGGGATGCCGCGGATATGCGCCTTCAGGTCCAGCGTATCGGGGGCGGCGGCAGGGGCAGGGGAGAGGCCGGTCATCGCGGTCTTTCGGTCGGCGGAAGGCTTCGGGAGGCGGGGCGGCGCGCGCCCCCACGGATCGGGCCGGACACTAGGCGCCCGGCGCCCCGGCTGCAACGCGCGGCTGCCGCGCGGGCTTGGCGAAGCGCCGCCGCCATGCCAGGAGCAGGGGCATGTCCCGCACCCTCCTCGCCTGGATCCTCGGCCTGCTCGGGCTGTCCGCCTATCTCGCGCTGGTGCTGTGGCTGGCCGACTGGGTGCTGACCTGGCACTGGGCGCTGCAGATCCCCTATTTCGTGCTGGCCGGCACGCTCTGGGCCTGGCCGGTGCGCTCGCTGATGTATTGGGCGGCGGGCCGCGCGCCGCCGCC
>NZ_GG771051.1 GCF_000164635.1 Pseudoroseomonas cervicalis ATCC 49957
CTTGCCGCTGCTGTTCACCGGCAGGGCGGGCAGCGGCACCAGGGCGGCGGGCAGCATGTAGTCCGGCAGCCGCGCCGCCAGCTGCGCGCGCAGCGCCGCCGCGTCATAGCCCGGCCCCGGCACCAGATAGGCGACCAGCCGCTGGTCCCCCGGCCGGTCCTCCCGCGCGATGATTCGCGCCTGCGCCACCAGGGGCGAGGCGGTGAGCGCCGCCTCGATCTCGCCCGGCTCGATGCGCATGCCGCGCAGCTTCACCTGCCCGTCCGCGCGGCCGAGATAGAGCAGCGCGCCATCGGCGCGGAAGCGCGCCAGGTCGCCGGTGCGATACATCCGCTCGCCCGGGTGGAACGGGTCGGGGATGAAGGCGCGTTCGGTCAGGTCGGGCCGGCCGAGATACGCCTCCGCCAGCTGCGCGCCGGCGATGAACAGATGGCCGGTCACGCCCGGGGGCAGCGGCCGCAGCGCCGCGTCCAGCACATAGAGCCGCGTGTTCCAGACGGGATGGCCGATCGGCAGCGGGTCGCTCGCATCGCCGGCCGATGCGTCCCAATACGTGACGTCCACCGCCGCCTCGGTCGGGCCGTAGAGATTGTGCAGCCGCGCCGAGAGCGTGGCGTGGACGCGGTCGCGCAGCGCCGGGGTCAGCGCCTCGCCCGAGCAGAACAGCCGCGCCACCAACAGGCCGCGCGCGGCGGGATCGGCCAGGAAGGCGGCCAGCATCGAGGGCACGAAATGCAGAGCGGTGATGCCCTCCGCCCGGATCAGCGCGGCGATCGCCGCCGGGTCGCGCTGCGCGCCGGGCGGCGCCAGCACCAGCGTGCCGCCGCAGATCAGCGGCAGGAAGAACTCCCAGACCGAGACGTCGAAGGTGGCGGCGGTCTTCTGCAGCACGCGATCGGCGGCGGTGAAGCCGTAATGCGCGCGCATCCATTCCAGCCGGTTGACGATGGCGCGGTGCTGGATGACCACGCCCTTCGGCGCCCCGGTCGAGCCGGAGGTGTAGAGCACATAGGCCGCATCCCCCGGCGCCGGGCCGGGCGGGGCCGCGCCCGTGTCCGGCCACGCCG
>NZ_GG771050.1 GCF_000164635.1 Pseudoroseomonas cervicalis ATCC 49957
GGCGCGACGGCGCAGCCGAATGGCGCCTCCGCCGGCGACAACGCCGCCACCCTGCTGCTCGACCAGGCCAGCTACTGGCAGGCGCAGAACCGCCCCGATGCGGCGCTGCAATCGCTGGAGCGGCTGCTGCGCCTGCGCCCGAACGACCCGCAGGCGCTCTCGATGGCGGCGCAGATCGCCGCCTCCGCAGGCGAGACGGAGCAGGCCCAGGCCTATCTCAGCCGCCTCTCCGCCATCGCGCCGCGGAGCCCGGATCTGGCCCGGGCGCAGAGCGCCCTGCGGGCCACCGCCGCCGACCAGCAGGGGCTGGCCGAGGCGCGGCAGCTCTCGCAATCCGGCCGCGGGCGGGAGGCGCTGCTGCGCTACCGCGCCGCCTTCGGCGGCAATGAGGTGCCGGATGCCTTCGCCGTCGAATACTACCTGACCCAGGCCGGGCTCTCGGCCGATGATTTCCGCGAGGCCCGGCGCGGGCTGGAGGCGGCGCTGCAACGCCAGCCCGACAATGCGCGGATGAAGCTGGCGCTGGCCCAGATGCTCACCTTCCGCGAGACCACGCGCTTCCAGGGCATCGACACGCTGCGCGAGATGGCGCGGCGCCCCGACACCGCCAGCGCCGCCCGTGCCGCCTGGCGGCAGGCGCTGCTCTGGATGGGCCCAGGCGGTGAGGCGCTGGCGGCGTTCGACGATTACCGGGCCGAGAACCCGGCCGATCCCGAGATCGAGGCGCGCTACCGGGAGATGCGCAGCTTCGGCCAGGACCCGAATTACGAGACGCGCCAGGGCGCCTTCGACGCGCTGACCCAGCAGCGCCTGGCCGATGCCGAAGGCGGCTTCACCACCGCGCTGCAGGCCAACCCGAACGATGTCGACTCGCTGATGGGCCTTGCCATCCTGCGCCGCCGGCAGAACCGCGAGGCCGATTGGCGCGCCCTCTACGACCGCGCCATGGCGCTGGCGCCGGACCGGCAGGCGGAGTTCCAGCGGGCGCTGGGCCTTGGCCCCGATGGCCGCCCCCCTGCCCCGCCGCCGCCGCCGCGCACCCCGGCCAACCTGGCACGCCAGGCGCT
>NZ_GG771049.1 GCF_000164635.1 Pseudoroseomonas cervicalis ATCC 49957
GGCGCTCGGCATCGGGGCGGAGGCGGCGGCGCCGCTGCTGGCCGCCTGCCCGGCCGACGAGACCGGCTGGCGCCCCGAGATCGCCGCCCACAACGCCCCCGGCGCCATCACGGTGGCCGGGCCGGAGGCGGCGATCGACCGGCTGGTCGCGGCGGTGAAGGAGCGCCGCGCCGCGGCGGTGAAGCTCGACCTCGACTACGCCTTCCACTCGGCGGCCATGGACCCGGTGCGGGAGGCGCTGGCAGCCGAGCTGGCGGGCCTCGCCCCCGGCGCCGGGCGGCTCGGCTTCCTCTCCTCGGTCACCGGCACCAAGCTGCCGGGGGCGGCGCTGGACGCCGAATACTGGTGGCAGAACCTGCGCGCGCCGGTGCGCTTCCAGGCGGCGGTGCAGGCCGCCATCGATGCCGGGGCGCGGCTGTTCATCGAGATCGGCCCGCATCCGGTGCTGCAATCCTATCTGCGCGAGAGCCTGCGCGCGGCCGAGGCCGAGGCGCCGGTGCTGGCCAGCCTGTCGCGCCGCGACGGCGCGGGCGACCCCTTCCCCGGCCTGGCCGACCGCGCCTATGCCGCCGGCGCCGATCCGCGCGGCGGCCCGGCCTGGCAGGGCCCGGCCGAGCGCCGCAACCTGCCCTTCACCCCCTTCGAGCGGCAGCGCCACTGGTTCACCCCGAGCGCCGAATCGGCGCGGCTGACCGATGCCATCGCCGACCATCCGCTGCTGGGCTTCCGCCAGGGGGCGGAGCCGGGCCGCTGGAGCCGGCTGCTCGACACCGCGCTGGAGCCGTGGCTGGCCGACCACAAGCTGGGCGGCGAGCCGGTGCTGCCCGCCACCGCCATGCTGGAGATGGCGCTGGCCGCCGGTGCCCTCGCCTTCCCCGACGCCCCGGCGCTGGAGCTGCGCGACATGCAGATCCTGCGCGCCCTGCCGCTCTCGGCCGAGCGGGCGCGGGAGACGCGCAGCCAGCTCGATGCGGACGGCTTCTTCCGGCTGGAAAGCCGCCCGCGCCTTTCCGGCGAGGGCTGGACGCTGCACGCCCGCGGCCAGGTGGCGCCGGCCAGCCTCGCCG
>NZ_GG771048.1 GCF_000164635.1 Pseudoroseomonas cervicalis ATCC 49957
GGGGCCTCGCCATCCCGCGCGCTCAGCAGCAGGTCCAGCCCGCCGCGCGCCAGATCGACCTCGCCCGCCAGCGCCACCGGCGGCGCCTCGGCCACCGCCATCCGGCCGCCCTCCAGCACCGCGCGGCCATTCTCCAGCCGCAGCCCCGCTTCCGCCGCCTCGAAGGCGGTGGCGCCCTCGGACAGCGCGGCGCGCATGCCCGCCTCGGCCGAGGCCAGGCTGTCACGGCCCGAAGCCTCCAGCGCGGCACGCCAATCCGCCCCCGACAACACGCCGTCGCGCAGCGCGACGCGGCCGGTGCCACCCAGCGTCGCGCGCAGCGCGGCGGGGCTGAAGCCGGTGGCGCGCAGATCGGCCTCGGCCTCCAGCCGGCCGCCGGACAGGTCCACCGGCAGGCCGGTCAGCGGGCCGGGCAGCGCCAGCCCCTCCAGCCGGCCCTGCAAGGTGAGGCCGGGCGGCGTGGCGCCGCCCTCCAGCCGCAGCTGGCCGGTGGCGCGGCCGCCCAGCAGGTTCAGTTGCACCGCCTCCAGCGACAGGCCGCGCTGGCGCAGCCGCAGCGTGGCGGAGACCGGGCCCACCGGATCGAATCCGGCCGGCTCCAGGCGCTGCGCCGAGAGCGCCAGCTCCGCTTCCCACCCCGCCAGCGCCGCCAGCGGCAGCGGCTCGCGCGAGGCGAGATCGGGCCAGGGCAGTGGCAGGCGCTCCGCCACCAGCCGGCCGGACAGGCGCGGCACCCCCGCGGGCCAGGACAGGCCGAGCTGCCCGCCCAGGCGCAGCCCGGCCGCCACCAGATCGAAGCTCTCGGCCGCCAGCTCGCGCGGCGCCAGCGCGACGCTGGAGACCAGGGAGAGCGAGCCCTCCCCCAGCCAGGGCGGCGGGGCGATACCGAAGCCCTCGGCCAGCAGGCGCGGCGCGCCGGGGTGGCGCAGCGTCAGCGTGCCGGCGTAGCGCGGGGCGGTGAGGTCGAGGCTGCCCTGCGCCTCGGCCCGCGCATCGCCGAAATCGAGGCCGGCGCGCAGCGCCAGCGCGTTGACCGGGCCGCTGCCGGAGGCGCGCAGCGCCAGGGCGG
>NZ_GG771047.1 GCF_000164635.1 Pseudoroseomonas cervicalis ATCC 49957
TGCGCGGCGGGCCCCAGCAGCCCCACCACATCGCCCGGCGCCGCCTGGGCCAGCCAGCGGATGCCCGGCCCGTCGCCGCCATGCCGCACGAAGTCGATCGCGAGCGTGCCGGCCGCCGCGTCGACGCGCCGGAGCGTGTAGATGCGCGAATCGAGCCGCCCCGAGCCGGGCCACACCACGCGCCCATGGTCGTCGAGGCGCGGCCATTCCGGGGTGGCGACCCCCTTGGCCTGGAACAGCAGCCGGCCATGCAGCTGGTCCGGCGCGTCATAGCGCGCGAGGTCGTGGCCCGCGAAGGTGACGCGCCGCATCCCCGGCGTGAGGTCGCGCACCTCCCGGACGGTGAGGATGCGCAGATCCGGCGGCAGCACGGCGCCGGCGGCATCGCCGGTCCAGGCGATGGCCAGCCCTTCCTCGCGCGCCACGAAGTCGATCAGGCTGGTGAGGTCGTGCTTCAGGCGATTGAAGGCGGGGCCGTCCGGCGCCTCGACGCGAAGGTCGAGCCGCCCCGGCCCCGGCACCAGCCAGCCCCGCCCGCCCAGCGGCGAGGCGACGGCATGGCCCCCGGCCGTGGCGTGCAGCGCCAGGTGATGCGCCGCCAGCGAGGCCAGGATGCGCTCCAGATAGGCGTCGATGCGGGGGAAGGGGATGCTGGCGCGGGCGCGCAGGACAGGCATGGCGAACGTTCCGGGGAAGGGGGTCAGGCGAGGCTCACCCAGAGCGGGCCGGGCAGGGGCCGCGCCAGGAAGCGGGTGTTGATCAGGCCGAGCGCCTCGCCGGGGTCGAGGTCGTGGAACAATGCGGGATGCAGCCAGCGCGCCGCGGCCTCGACGAAGAGCGGCTGGAGTGGGCGGATGCCGACCAGCCCGCTCCAGATGCCGTGCACGCGGCCCGCGCGGATGGCGGGCAGCAGGGCCAGACCCGGCCGCGCGGCCAGGCGGCGCAGCCCGTCCCGCGCCGGGCCTTCCGCCAGCCCGGGGCCGATGGCGGGGCGCATCCCCGGCGCATAGGCGCCGCCGGTGGCGATGTAGACCTCCGGCGCCTCGGCGATCAGCTGCTCGGCCGGCAGGCGGG
>NZ_GG771046.1 GCF_000164635.1 Pseudoroseomonas cervicalis ATCC 49957
CTCGGCGGCTGGGCGCTGGCGCTGCTGCGCCCGGGCCGGGTGCGGCTGCGCCGGCCGCTGCTGGCGCTGCGGCTGCTGGGCAGCGTCACCCGGGATGTCATCCGCTCCAACATCGACGTCGCGCGCATCATCCTGCTGCGCCAGCCGGCCCGGCGCGCCGGCTTCCTGCGCATCCGCCTCGCCCTGCGCAAGCCCGAGGCGCTGGCGGTGCTGGCCTGCATCCTGACGGCCACGCCCGGCACCGCCTGGGTGGAGTTCGACGAGGCGGAGGGCTGGCTGCTGCTGCACGTCCTCGACTTGGTCGATGAGGGGCATTGGGTGCGCATCGTCAAGGATCGCTACGAGGCGCCGCTGATGGAGATCTTCCAATGAGCCAGGCCGTGCTGCACGGGTCGCTGCTGCTGGCCCAGCTGATGCTGGGCGCCGCCTTCTGCTGCGCCGCCTTCCGCGTGCTGCGCGGCCCGCGCGCGCAGGACCGCGTGGTCGGCCTCGACACGCTCTATGTCAACGGCATGCTGCTGCTGCTGTGCTTCGGCATCCGCAGCGGCACCGACCTGTATTTCGAGGCGGCGCTGGTGATCGCGCTCCTCGGCTTCGTCAGCACCGCGGCGCTGGCCAAATTCCTGATGCGCGGCGAGGTCATCGAATGAGCCCGCTCGCGGATCTGCCCGGCTGGGCGGCGATCCCGGCGGCGCTGCTGCTGCTCTGCGGCGCCGGGCTGGCCCTGGCCGGCTCGGTCGGGCTGCTGCGCTTCCGCGGCTTCTACGAGCGGCTGCACGCGCCGACCATCGCCACCTCGATGGGCATGGGCTGCGTGCTGCTGGCCTCGATGCTGGTGTTCAGCGTGCTGCAGTCGCGGCTGGTGCTGCACGAGGTGCTGATCGGCGGGCTGCTGCTGGTGACCACGCCGGTGACGCTGATGCTGGTGGCGCGCGCCGCCATGCAGCGCGACCGGGTGGAGGGAAGGCTGGACGTGCCGATGACCGCCCGCCCCCCCGAGAAGGGCGCCGACGCCGCCGCCGCCGACCAGCCGGGGCCGGAGACCGGCCCGGGGCTGGACGGCCCCGGCCTGCGCCC
>NZ_GG771045.1 GCF_000164635.1 Pseudoroseomonas cervicalis ATCC 49957
CGCCACCGCCACCGGCCGCCCGGCGCGGCGCAGCGCCGCCGCCAGCTCCTCGCTGTACTCGATCGGGAAGACGCGGTCGCCGCGCGCCGGCACCACCAGCCAGCGCGCTTGGCTGCGCGCCAGGGCGGCGTCGGTCGAGTCGTATTCGTTCAGGAAGAGCTGGTTGGCGCGCACCAGATAGAGGAAGGAATTGGCGTCCGACTGGCGGGCACGCGCCATCGCCGCCTGGTCCAGCCACTGGTCGAGGGCGAAGCGGTCCTGGATGCGGCGCGCCGGGTCCTGCCCCTCGGCCGGGCGGCGGCCGAATTGCTGGGTGGCCCAGCCGCGGTCGCGCGAATGCAGGGTGACGAGCTTCAGCGCCTCGGCCAGGCCGCGCAGCGGGGCGTCGCGCCCCTGGCCGTAGTAGTCGCCATTGCGCCAGGCCGGGTCCATGCGGATCGGCGCCGCCCAGGCCTCCAGCCAGCCCAGCATCCAGGCGTCGATCTCGCCGGTGCCGATCACCGGCATCACCCGCTCGACCAGCTCCGGATAGGCGGCGGCCCATTCGATGGCCTGCAGCGCGCCCATGCTGGGCCCGGCCACCAGCGCCAGCCGCTTCACGCCCAGGCTGTCCAGCAGGCGCTTCTGCACCTCGACGAAATCGCGAATCGAGACGGCGGGGAAGCTCATGCCATAGGGCCGGCCGGTGGCCGGGTTCAGCGAGGCCGGGCCGGTGGTGATGGTGTGCCGGTCCGGCGCGTTCAGATTGACCAGGCTGTCCGAGGCGACGACGAAGAAGCGGTCGGTGTCGATCGGCTTGCCCGGGCCGATCAGCGCGTCCCACCAGCCGACCGGCCCGCCGGCGCCGAGCCGCCCGAAGGCATGGCCATTGGCGCTGAAGAAATGCGTGATCAGGATGGCGTTGTCGCCGGCCGCGTTCAGCGTGCCGGCGGTCTGGTAGCCGATGCGCAGGCTGGGCAGGGTGGCGCCGCCGCGGGTGGTGTAGCCGGTGAGGCCGAATTCCCGCCGCTCCACCAGCAGCTCGGCCGCCGGGGCGGCGGGGCGGGCGGTGGCGGTGGCGCCCTGGGCGCGGGCCGG
>NZ_GG771044.1 GCF_000164635.1 Pseudoroseomonas cervicalis ATCC 49957
TGGCGGGCGGCGGCAGGGCGGCGGCGATGTCGGCCAGCAGCGCGGCGAAGCCGGCGGCGTTGGCGCGCAGCACCGGCGTCACGCCATGCCAGAGCAGCGGCATGGGCTGGGGCGCGGCCGGCGCCTGCTCGGCCAGCAAAATCGGCACCACGGGGTGGTGGCGGCTCAGCGCGTGGAAGTCGAACAGGTCGAGCGCGTAATCCTCGGCCTGGGCCAGGGCGGCGCGGTCATGCGCGGTGGCGCGGTGCTTGAACTCCACCACCAGGATGCCGCGCCCGGTGAGCAGCACGGCGTCGATGCGGCTCTCCAGCCGCAGCAGGTCGTATTCCAGCGCGACGGTCCAGTGTTCCGCGCCCGGGATGCGCCGCAGCGCGTCCTGCAACAGGCCGACCAGGGCTTCCCAGGCGGCGATCTGCTCCGGCGTCACCTCGCGCAATTGCCGCGCCTGCCGCGCCGCCAGCCGCGCGGCCCAATCCGTGGCGCTGTCGCGCAGCAGCGCCGCGCCCTCGGTGTTGACCCAGCCGCTCATGCCACCCCACCCCGCCGCCGTGGCCAGGTGGCCAGCGCGATACTGCCCAGCATCAGCCCCAACCCAAGCCCGTGCAGCGCTGAAAACGATTCGCCGAGCAGCGCCACCGCGACCAGCGCGGCGCTGGCCGGCAGCAGCGCGGTGAAGATGCCCGCCACCCCGGCCGGCGCGCGCTTCATCCCGGCATACCAGAGCAGCAGGCACAGCACGGAGGAGGTCAGGCTGTGGAACACCAGCAGCCCGGCCGTGCCGGGCTCGGCCAGCGCCGCGGCGGCGCCGAGCACCGGCAGGCAGAAGGGCAGCAGCATCAGCGTGCTGAAGGCCTGCATCCAGAAGCTGGCGGTGACCACCGGCACCCGGCCGGCGAGGCGCTTGGCCAGCAGCACATAGGCGGCCTCGCCGCAAACGGCGACGAAGACCAGCGCGTTGCCCAGCAGGCTGCCGCCGCCCTCGCCGCCCTGGCCGAGCCGCGCCAGCGTCAGCGCCGCCATGCCGAAGCCGGCCAGCGCCGCGGCGGCCCATTGCCGGGGCGGCAGCCGCTCGCGCAGCC
>NZ_GG771043.1 GCF_000164635.1 Pseudoroseomonas cervicalis ATCC 49957
ACATGGCGGCCGGGCTGCGCTGCAGCGCCTGCGGCGAGGCCGCCGGGCAGGTGGCGCTGCTGCGCTGCTCCCGCGCCGGGCAGGTGATCCTGCCGCTGCGGGGCCGCGCCGCGCCCTGGGGCTGAGCCCCCGCCCTTCAGCTTCTGGTCAGCTTTCCGGCGCTCCGATGGGTGATCGTCACCCTCCATGGCGCGGAAACAGCCAAGATGCCGCTGCCGCCCCTCTCCGCCGCGGCGGCGCCTGCTGCTGACCGCCGGGGCCGGGCTGCTGGCCCTGACGCTGCCCGAGGGCGGCGGCTTCGACCTCGCCGCCGAATGGCAGGATTTCCGGCGCCGCCATGTCTCGCCCGAGGGCCGCATCCTGGATGACGGCCAGGGCGGCATCAGCCATTCCGAGGGCCAGGGCTACGGGCTGCTGCTGGCGCTGGAGGCCGGCGACCGCGCCAGCTTCGAGCGCATCGCCGCCTGGACCGCCACGGCGCTGCGCCGCCCGGGCGACGCGCTGCATGCCTGGCGCCACGCGCCCGGCCTGCCACCGGACAGCAACAACGCCAGCGATGGCGATCTGCTGATCGCCTGGGCGCTGCTGCAGGGCGCCGCGCGCTGGCGGCTGCCGGAGGCGCAGCAGCGCGCCAGCGCCATCGCCGCCGACCTGCTGCGGCTCTGCACGCTGGAGGCGGATGGCAGGCTGCTGCTGCTGCCCGGCGCGCAGGGCTTCACCGACCGCGAGCGCATCCTGCTCAACCCCTCCTACTATGTCTTCCCCGCCTTCCTGGCGCTGGCGGCGCTGGGCCAGGGGGCGCGGTGGCGGCGGCTGGCGCAGGACGGGGTGGCGCTGCTGCGCCAGGCGCAGTTCGGCCGCTGGCGCCTGCCGGCCGACTGGTTCGAGCTGCCGCGCAGCGGCGGCCGCCCCGCCCTCAGCCGCGCGCATCCGCCGCGCTTCTCCTATGACGCGCTGCGCGTGCCGCTGCACCTGGCCTGGGCCGGGCTGCGGCAGGAGCCGGCGCTGCGCGCCGCCGCCGATTTCTGGTATGATCCGGGCAACCCCTACCGCCCCGCCTGGGCCGATCTGCGCACCGAC
>NZ_GG771042.1 GCF_000164635.1 Pseudoroseomonas cervicalis ATCC 49957
CCGGCCTCCGGCCCGCCCGGCGCGCCGGCATTGGCGGCGCCGGGGCCCGGCCGCGCCACCTCCTGGATGCGGCTGCCATTGTTCAGCCGCTGCGCGCCGGAGGTGACGACGCGCTCGCCCGGTTGCAGCCCCTCGGTCACCGCCGCCTCGCTGCGGGTGGTGGGGCCGAGGCGCAGGCTGCGCTGCTCGATGGTCTGGTCCTCCTTGGCGACGAAGACGAAGGGCCCGGCCGGGCCCTGCTGCACCGCCACCAGCGGGATCACCACCGCCTGCGGCACCGTCTCCACCGGCAGGCGCAGCGTGACGAAGGCGCCCGGCCACAGCCGGCGCTGCGCGTTGGGAAAGCTCGCCTTGACCTGGATGGTGCCGGTGGTGGCGTCCACCGTGTTGCCCACCGTCAGCAGCGTGCCGCGCTCGGCCGCCTCGCCGCGCACCGAGGGCACGGTCTCGACCGGCACCGGCCCGGCCTGCATGGCGCGCAGCAGCCGCGGCAGCTCCTGCTGCGGCAGGGTGAAGTTCACCGCGATGGGGGTGAACTGCGCCAGGCTGACGATGCCATTGGTGTCGCTGCTGGCCACGAGGTTGCCCGGATCCACCTGGCGCAGCCCGACGCGGCCGGCGAAGGGGGCGCGGATCACCGTGTCGTCCAGCTGGGCGCGGGCATTGTCGATCGCCGCCTGGTCCTGCGCCAGCTGCGCCTCATACAAGGCGACCTGGGTGCGCTGCGTGTCCACCTGCTGGCGGGTCACGCCATTGGCGCGCAGCAGCCCCTCATAGCGCTGCAGGTCCAGCCGCGCATTGGCCAGCTGCGCCTGGTTGTAGGCGCGCTGCGCCTGCGCCTGGGCCAGCGACGCGGCATAGGTGCGGTCGTCGATGCGCGCCAGCACCTGGCCCTGCTCGACATCCTGGCCCTCCTGGAACAGCACCTCCAGCAGCTGGCCGGAGACGCGCGAGCGCAGCGTGACGCTGTTCAGCGCCTGCACCGTGCCGAGCGCGTCCAGCGTCAGCACCAGGTCCTTGCGGGTGGCGGCGGCCAGCGTCACCGGCACCGCCATGCCGGCGCCCATGCCGCGCCCGCCCGG
>NZ_GG771041.1 GCF_000164635.1 Pseudoroseomonas cervicalis ATCC 49957
GGGGGCGGGGCGGCAGGCTGGGCGCGGGTGGGGCGCTTCATCGCGGACTCGTCAGGCTGGGCCGGCCGGGCGGCGGGGTGGCGATCCGCCGGCCGGGCGGGAAGGAAGGCGGGGCAGAGGCGCAGAAGCCGCTCTACGCAGCCGGCGCACAGAGCCTATGTTAGCGCGCGATGTCAGCAAGCCCCGAACCGATCCTCTTCGAGGCCGTCAGCACGCCGCATCGCAGCCTGCGGCCACGCGCCTATGCCGTGGTGGTGGCGCTGGCCGGCGGCTGGGCGCTGCTGGGCGGGCTGTTCTTCGCGGTGATCGGCGCCTGGCCGATCCTGCCCTTCCTCGGTGTCGAGATCCTGGGCGCGCTGGCGCTGATCCTGCTGCACCACCGCTGGTCCGGCCGCGCGCGCGAGGTGATCTCGCTGCTGCCCGACCGGCTGCGGGTGCGGCGGGTGGATGGGCTGGGCCGGCGCGAGGAGGCCAGCCTCGACCCCTACTGGACCCGCGTGGAGTGGTCGGAGCGCGAGGGGCTGGCCCTGGTGCAGCGCCGCCGCCGCGTGCCGATCGGCCGCTTCCTGTCCGAGGAGGAGCAGCAGGACCTGGCGCAGGCGCTGCGCGGCGCGCTGCGCGCCTATCGCGAGCCGGTGTTCGACAACCCGCAGCTCGGCGGCAGCGCGGCGGAATAGGCGCAGCCGCGCCGCCCCCCGCGGCGTTGCAGCATGGCCGGCAGGAAAGGGAATTGCCATGCGCCAGCGCCGCTACATCCTGAAAGCCGCCCGCCAGGCGCGCGCCCTGGGCGCGGTCTGGGCCGGGGCGCCCCGGGTGGTCTCCGCCCGGCTCTCGCCCGAGGCGGCGCGGCGCCGGGGCGCCTATGCCACCGGGCTGGAATTCGCCCGCATGGCGCCGGAGAAGGCGCTGGCTTTCTCCGCCGGTGGCGCCGCCTGGGCGGAGGGCTGGTCGCGGCTGGGCCGCAGCGGGCTGGAGCACGGCCTGGCCGAGCTGGAGGCGGCGCACCGCCTGCTGTTGCAGGCGGCGCGGCAGCCGGTGCCGCCCGGCCCGGCGCTGGCCTGGCTGTCCTGGTGGCAGGGTGCCGCGCT
>NZ_GG771040.1 GCF_000164635.1 Pseudoroseomonas cervicalis ATCC 49957
TGGCGAAGTGGCTGCGCGCCTTGGCGCAATCGACGCAGCAGGCGCGGGCCGGCGGCGCCAAGGCGGCGATCGCGGCCGCGGCGCAGCAGCAGATCGCGCCGCTCTGCCGCGCGGTCGAAGGCCGTTTCCCGCTGCGCCGCGACGGCGCCGATGTGCCGGTCGATGATTTCGCCCGGCTCTTCGCCCCCGGCGGCGTGCTGGAGCAGTTCTTCGCCCAGAATATCCGCCCCTATGCCGACACCACGCAGAATCCCTGGCGGCCGATGGCGACCGACGGCCTCGCCCCGCCGGTGACGGCGGCCGATCTGGCGCAGTTCCAGCGCGCCCAGGCGATCCGCGACGCCTTTTTCCCGGGTGTCGCCGGCACCGGGCTGCGCTTCGAGCTGATCCCGCAAGGGCTCGACCTGAATTCGAACAGCGCCGTGCTGGAAGCGGATGGGGTGCGCAACGAGCTGCCGCCGACCGGAACCGGCCGCCCCGTGCTGCTCTCCTGGCCGGCGCGGGGCAATGTCAGCCTGGCCTTCACCCCGCCCGGCTATGCCGGCAGCCTGACGCTGGACGGCGGCTGGTCCTCGCTGCGGCTGGTGATGGGCCCACATGCGACGCTGCAGCGCCTGGGCGGCGAGCGCTACCGCCTGACCATCGCGCATGGCGACCGCGGCGCGATCTTCGAGCTGCGGCCGGGCAGCAGCACCAACCCCTTCAACCTGGCGGAGCTGTCGCGCTTCCGCTGCCCCGTGCTGGCGCCGTGAGCGCGACCGGCCTCTATGGCAAGCTGCCGGCGCATGGCGATTTCATCCGCCGCAACCTGCCCGCCGATGCCGTCGCCGCCTGGGATGGCTGGGCGGCGTCGCTGTTGCAGGCGGGGCAAGCGGAGCTCGGCGCGCAGCCCTTCGCCCGGGCCTGGGATGCGATGCCCTGCTGGTGCCTGGCGCTGCCCGGGGGCGCCTGTGGCGCGGCGCCGCTCTGCGGCGTGATGGCGGCCTCGCGCGATGCGGTGGGGCGGCGCTTCCCGCTGCTGCTGGCCGCCCCCGTGGCGGATGCGGCGGAGGGCTGGTTCGACGCCCTGGCCGAGGCGGCCCGTGCCGCCAT
>NZ_GG771039.1 GCF_000164635.1 Pseudoroseomonas cervicalis ATCC 49957
CGCCGCCTCGCCGCCGATCTCGGGGCGGCCGAGGGTGACATTGGCGCGCAGCGAGCCGGCGAAGAGATGCGGCCGCTGCCCGACCCAGGCGATGCGGCGGCGCAGGCCGGCGGCCTGCGCCTCATCCATCGGCGCGCCGTCCAGGCGCACCACGCCCTGCTCCGGCACGGCCAGCCCGGCCAGCAGCGCCAGCAGGGTGGATTTGCCCGCCCCGCTCGGCCCCAGCAGGGCGACATGCTCGCCCGCCGCGATGTCGAGGGAGAGGCCGGAGAGCGCCGGCACGCCAGCGCCGGCATGGCGGAACACCAGCCCCTCGGCCGAAAGGGCGGAGGGTGGCGCCGGGGCCAGGGCCGGGGCCGGCACCAGGGCGGCGGGCAGCGGCGCCGCGTCTTCCGCCAGCCGCTCCAGCGCGGTCAGCGCGGCCTCGCCGGCGGCGCGGTCGTGCCAGGCGGCGCACATCTCGCGCAGCGGCTCGAAGAAAGCCGGGGCCAGCAGCAGGATGAACAGCCCCTCGCCGAGCGAGAGCCGCCCGCCCCAGGCGCCGGGCGCGGCCTGCCCCAGCAGGTGGAAGCCGATATAGACGGCGACCAGCGCGACGCCGAGCGCCGAGAACAGCTCCAGCACCGTCGAGGAGAGGAAGGCGATGCGCAGCACCGCCATGGTGCGGGCGCGCAGGCTCTCGGCCTGGGCGCGCAGCCGGGTCGCGGTGGCCTCCACGGCGCCGAGCGCGCGGATGCTGGACAGGCCGCGCAGCCGGTCCAGCAGAAAACCGTTCATGCCGCCGAGTTCGAGCATCTGCGCCTCGGAAGCCGCCTGGGCGCGCCAGCCGATCAGCGCCATGAAGAGCGGGATCAGCGGCGCCGCCAGCAGCAGCGCCAGCGCCGCCAGCCAGGAGAAGGGCAGGATGGCCAGGACGATCAGCGGCGGCAGCAGCGTGGCGCGCAGCCGCGCGGCGCGGAAGCGCAGCAGATAGGGCAGCACCGCGTCCGCCTGCTCGGCCAGCACGCTGGCGGCGGTGCCGGAGGCGGGGCGGGTGGCATCGAGCGGCGAGCGCGCGGCCAGCGCCGCCAGCGCCTTGGCCCGCAACCCGCCC
>NZ_GG771038.1 GCF_000164635.1 Pseudoroseomonas cervicalis ATCC 49957
CGCGCGCTGCGCGGGCCACGCCCGGCGCCGGGGCTGGAGGGGTTGCGCGCCCGCGTGGCCGAGGCGCTGCGGCGCGAGAAGGATGCTCCGCTGTTGGCCACGGTGGAGAAACTTCTTTCCGCCCTGGAAGCCGCTTTGCAGGGCTTCTCCGAACTGCCCGACAGCCCGGCGCGGCCGCCGGCCGAGCTGCTGGAGGCGCATCTGAACGCCGCCGAGGCGCTGGCGGCGGCGCGCGACCGGCCGGGCGGCCTGCGCCTCTATGCCGGGGAGGAGGGCGAGCCGCTGGCGGTGTTTCTCTCGACCTTGCCGCCGGCCTTGCGCGAATTGCCGCCGATGAGTCCGGCCTCCTGGCCGGCCCTGTTCGACGTGCTGCTGGAGGGGCCGGCGGCGCCGGGCGTGCGCATCGGCCGGGGGCGCGAATACGCGCAGCATCCGCGCATCGCCATCCTCGGCCTGCTGGAGGCGCGGCTGCAGGATTTCGACCTCGCCGTGCTGGGCAGCCTGGAGGAGGGCGTCTGGCCGCAATCGACCGATCCCGGCCCCTGGATGAGCCGGCCGATGCGCGGCGATTTCGGCCTGCCGGAGCCGGAGGCGCGGATCGGCCGGGTGGCGGCGGATTTCATGCTGGCCGCCGCCAGCGCGCCGCGCGTGGTGCTGGCGCGCGCCCGCAAGCGGGCCGGCGCGCCCACCGTGCCCAGCCGCTGGCTGACCCGGCTGGAAACCTTCCTGGGCGGCCAGGCGCCGGGGCTGGGGCTGCCGCGCGAGCGGGCGCTGGACTGGGCCTCGCGCCTCGACATGCCGGAGGTGGTGAAACCCTGGCCCCGCCCCGCCCCCGCGCCCCCGCCCGAGGACCGGCCGCGCGAGATCAGCGTCACCGAGGTGGCCGACCTGATGGCCGACCCTTACGGCTTCTATGCCCGCCGGGTGCTGCGGCTGCTGCCGCTGGAGCCGCTGGATGCCGAGGTCGGGGCCTCCGACTACGGCCAGATCGTGCATCAGGTGATGGCCGACTGGACGCGGCGCCTGGGCGATGCGCCGGGCGGCTGGCCGGGCACCGAGGCGGCGGCGCGGCTCTTCGCCGAGGCGGCGGAGGCGGCCT
>NZ_GG771037.1 GCF_000164635.1 Pseudoroseomonas cervicalis ATCC 49957
CGCCGCCGCCGCCTGCCGCGCCGCCGCCCAGGGGCGGCGATGCACATGGCGGTCGACCTCCGCCACCTGCGGCAGGGCGGGCATGCTGGGGTCCAGCGCCGCCCAGGGCTCCTGCGGCAGCATGGCGATGCGCCGTCCCCACAGCGCCTGCCGCGCCCTGGCCGGCAGGCCGGAGATCTCCTCCCCGTCCAGCAGGATCCGCCCCTCGGCGCGCAGGCCGCGCGGCAGGCTGCCCATCACCGCCTGGGCCAGCAGCGACTTGCCGGAGCCGGTCTCGCCCAGCAGCAGCAGCGGCTCGCCCGGGCGCAGGGCGAAGCTCGCCGGCCGCACCAGCACCCCCTCCGGCCCGTGGATGGAGAGGTTCTCGACGATCAGGCTCATGCGCGCTCCCGCCCGGCCAGCAGGTGCAGGCCCAGCACGGTGAAGAACAGGCAGAGGGCCGGCAGCAGCAGGGCGAGCGGCGCCTCGGCGTGGTAGGGCAGCAGCTCGGTCATCATGCTGCCCCATTCGGGGATGGGCGGGCGGGCGGCGACGCCGATGAAGGCCAGCGCCGCCACCAGCGTCACCGCATTCCCGGCGGCGAAGGCGAAGAGCGTGGCGGCCACCGGCGCCACCTCCGGCCAGAGATGCCGGCGCAGGATGGTCCAGGGGCCGAAGCCCAGCAGCCGCGCCGCCTCCACCTGCGGCCGCGCCAGCACGGCGGCGGCGGTGCCGCGCGCCATGCGGAAGAACTCCACCCAGAGCGAGAGGGCGAGGCCGAGATAGAGCGGCAGGAAGGCGCCGGGGGCGAAGGCGGTGAACAGCACCACCAGCAGCAGCCCGGGCAGCGCCTGCACGGCATCGGCCAGGCCGAGCAGAACCCGCTCCACCCAGCCGCCGCGCAGCGCCGCGAGCAGGCCGAGCAGCGTGCCTGGCAGCGCCGCCGCCAGCGCCGCCAGCAGGGCGAAGCCGACCGAGAGCCGGGCGCCGGCCGCCAGCCGCGCCAGCAGATCGCGGCCGAGCTGGTCGGTGCCCAGCGGATGCGCCGCGGAGGGCGGCAGCAGCGCCGCCGAGAGGTCCTGGCGCAGCGGGTCGGCGCCATGCAGCGGCCCGAGCAGCGC
>NZ_GG771036.1 GCF_000164635.1 Pseudoroseomonas cervicalis ATCC 49957
CCGCAGCTGCTGGCCGCCGAGATCGCCGAGCGCCGCCGCGCCGAGGCGGTGGCCGACGGGCTGTATCGCCGCGTGCCGCTGCCGCTGCACGGGCTGGATCCGGCCGGCCGCCTGCTGACCGTGAGCGACCGCTGGCTGGAGGTGTTCGGCTACGACTCCCGCCGCGAGGTGATCGGCCGCCCGATGCGGGACTTCCTCTCCCCCCACGGCGCCGCGAAATTCGCCACCCTCTGGCCCCGCGTGCGCCAGGGCGAGGTGGTCGAGGGCGAGGTGGAGATGCTGCACCGCTCGGGCCGGGTGATCGACATGCTGGTCGTCGCCCGCCCCGAGCTGGACGCCAAGGGGCGCTTCATGCGCTCCATCGCCGCCCTGGTCGATGTCAGCGCCCGCAAGCGCGCCGAGGACGGGCTGCGCGCGGTGCAGAAGATGGAGGTGTTCGGCCAGCTCGCCGGCGGCATCGCGCACGACATGAACAACGTGCTGCAGACCGTGGTCAGCGGCACCCGCGTGCTGGCCGCGCAGGCCGGGGACCCCGAGATGGTGCGCCGCCTGGCCGGGCTGATGGGCGAGGCGGCCGAGCGCGGCATGGCCATCGGCCGCCGCCTGCTGAGCTTCGCCCGCCCCGGCGAGCTGCGCGCCAGCCATGCCGACATCGCCGCCATCCTGGAGGAGCTGCGCGGCATGCTGAGCGACATGCTCGGCAGCCGCATCCAGGTGCGCGTGGCCGAGACGCCCGCGCCCGGCGAGGTCGGCGTCTTCGTCGACCGCCAGCAGCTGGAGACGGTGCTGCTGAACCTCGCCGTCAATGCCCGCGACGCCATGCCGCAGGGGGGGGAGATCACCCTCTCCGCCCGTCGCGCCGCCGGGCCGGAGGGGGAGCCGGCGGTCGCCCTCGGCGTCGCCGACCAGGGCACCGGCATGGAGGCCGGCGTGCTGGCGCGCGCGCGCGAACCCTTCTTCACCACCAAGCCGCGCGGCAAGGGCACCGGCCTCGGCCTGGCGCTGGCGCAGAGCTTCGCCGACCAGTCCGGCGGGCAGCTCGCCATCGACAGCGCGCCGGGGCAGGGGACGCGGGTGACCCTGACCCTGCCCCTGGCGGCGCC
>NZ_GG771035.1 GCF_000164635.1 Pseudoroseomonas cervicalis ATCC 49957
CTGGCTCCAGCCCAGCCGCGGCACCTCGGGCAGCATGGCGCGCAGCGCCGCGTCGCGCTCGGCGCCGCGTTCCAGCCGGCCGGTGGGGGAGAAGCGCTCGATCAGGGCGCGCGCCTGTCTCATCGGGTCTGCTCCTGGCTCTGGGGCTGGCGCTCGGCCTGGGCGGCGGCGCGCGCCAGCTCCTCGGTGAAGCCGAACAGCGAGGGGTCGCTCATCCGGCTGGGATAGAGGATGCCGTTCAGATGGTCGAATTCGTGCTGCATGACGCGGGCGAGCAACCCCTCCACCTCGCCCTCGACCGAGTCGCCCTCGACATCCAGGCCGCGGAAGGCGATTCGCTGCGCCCGCTCGACATTGCCGCGCAGGCCGGGGATCGACAGGCAGCCCTCCCAGCCGCGCTGGTCGGGCGGGCCGAGCAGCTCGATCTCCGGGTTGACCAGGGCCGCCACCGTCTCCCCCTGGCGGAACACGAAGATCCGCAGCGGCACATGCACCTGCGGCGCGGCGAGGCCGAGTCCCCCCGCATCCAGCATGGTCTCGGCCATGTCGCGGATCAGCCGGCGGATCTCGGGGTCGGTCGGGTCGGGCACCGGATCGGCCACCCGCAGCAACACCGGGTGCCCCATGCGGGCGATCTTGAGGATGGCCATGCGCGCGCCTTTCTGTCCGCTCCTGACTGAAATGGGTGCGTGCCATGCCGCCGGAAGGGCTTTCAATCCGCCATCGGCCCATGCTAGACGCAGCCACCTTGCAGGAAGGCACCGGCGCGGTCCGGCGCCTCGTGCTTTCGGATCCATTGATCCCGGTGGGCCAGATGTCCTGGTGGCCGGGCCCTGCTCTAGTGAGAGGAGACCGCACAGCGTGCAGGTCGTCGTTCGGGATAACAATATCGATCAGGCCCTCAAGGCCCTTAAGAAGAAGCTGCAGCGCGAAGGCGTCTTCCGCGAGATGAAGCTGCGCCGGCACTATGAGAAGCCGTCCGAGCGCCGTGCGCGTGAGGCCGCCGAGGCCGTCCGCCGCGCCCGCAAGGTCGAGCGCAAGCGCCTGGAGCGCGAGGGCTTCTGATCGCCCGCCGCCGCGCCCCGCCGCCCTGAGGGCGGCCGGCG
>NZ_GG771034.1 GCF_000164635.1 Pseudoroseomonas cervicalis ATCC 49957
CTGGTTCGGCCTGGCGCCCGCCCGCGCCGTGGCGGAGGGGCCCGACGGCGCCGCCGCCGCCGCCGCGCTGGAGGAGGCGGCGGAGACGCTGCAGGGGCATCTCGACCGCTCCAACTTCGCCGTCGAGATGCACCAGGCCTTCCTCGACCTGGTGGTCGCCGGCACCGGCGTGCTGCTGGTGGAGGAGGCGCCGCCCGGCGCGCTCTCCGCGCTGCGCTTCACCGCCGTGCCGCTGCGCGAGGCGGTGCTGGAGGAGGGCGAGAGCGGCCGGCTCGACACCATCTACCGCGCCATGGCGCTGGAGGCGGCGGCGATCGCCGCGCGCTACCCCGGCGCCGTGCTGCCGCCCGGCCTCGGCGCCGGCAGCCCTGCGCAGGAGGCGCCGCGCCACCGGGTGGTGGAGGCGGTCTGGCCCGAGCGCGGCGGCAGCGCCTACCTCGCCGTGCTGGAGCATGACGGGCGCGCCTGGCCGCTGGCCGAAGGGCGCTTCCAGGACAGCCCCTTCATCGCCTTCCGCTGGCTGAAGGCGCCGGGCGAGGCCTATGGCCGCGGCCCGGTGATGAAGGCGCTGCCCGACATCCGCACCGCCAACAAGGTGGTGGAGCTGGTGCTGAAGAACGCCTCCATCGCCGCCACCGGCATCTGGCAGGCGGAGGATGACGGGGTGCTGAACCCGGCGACCGTCCGTCTGGTGCCGGGCGCCATCATCCCGAAGGCGCCCGGCTCCTCCGGCCTGACCCCGCTGGCGGCGCCGGGCAATTTCGACGTCTCGCAGCTCGTGCTGGACGATCTGCGCGGCCGCATCCGCGCCGCGCTGCTGGCCGACCGGCTGGGCCCGCCCGGCACCGCCGCCATGACCGCGACCGAGGTGCTGGAGCGCAGCGCGCAGACCGCGCGGCTGCTCGGCGCCACCTATGGAAGGCTGCAGGCCGAGCTGCTGACGCCGCTGATCGGCCGCTGCCTCTCGATCCTGCGCCGCCGCGGCGAGGTGCCGCCGCTGCTGCTGGACGGGCGCGAGGCCCGCCTGACCTACCACTCGCCGCTGGCCCGCGTGCAGGGCCGCTCGGACGCCGCCAACACCCTGCTCTTCCTGCAGGCGGTGGCGG
>NZ_GG771033.1 GCF_000164635.1 Pseudoroseomonas cervicalis ATCC 49957
CGGCCGCCTGCTGTGGCATGCCCTGTGGCGCGGTGCCGCCTTCCGGCCCGGTCCCGTCGGGCGGCTCGCGCTCCGGCCCGCCGCTCACCCGTGCCCTGCCATCGCCACCACGGCCGGCCGCAACGTCCAAGACAGAATGGCCAGGCGGAGCAGCGTCAAATCCTCCAAGGATCGCAGAGAGGCAGCGACCCGGGGCGGCCCTCCCGCCGCGAAGGTCATGCTTCCGCACGAACCCTGCCAGTTTAGGATGAAGCGAAGGCGAAGTGGTAGCCTCCGGGCCACACCGCCGTGCTTTCTTCGCCGCGCCCCGGGAGACCCGCATGACCGAACCCGCCGCCGCACCGGCCGCGCCGCCCAGCCAGCGCCTGCTCGGCCTGCGCTTCGATTCGCTGGACCTGGAGGCGGTGCTGGCGCGGCTGGCGGCGCGCGACCCGGCTTCGCCCTTCGCCTATGTCGTCACCCCCAATGCCGACCATCTGCTGCGGCATGAGCGCGCCGATGCGGCGCTGCGCGCGGTGTATGAGGGCGCCTGGCTGTCGGTCTGCGACAGCCGCGTGCTGCGGCTGCTGGCGGCGCGGCGCGGCATTTCTCTCGAGCTCGCCCCGGGCTCCGACCTGACCGAGGCGCTGTTCACCCGCGGCCTCGCCGGGCCCGACACGCCCATCACCATCATCGGTGGCGCGCCAGAGGTGGCGGAGGCGCTGCGGCAGCGCTTCGGCCTGCGGCGCCTCGCGCACCACAACCCGCCCATGGGCTTCATCGACGACCCGGCCGCCGTCGCCGCCTGCGTCGACTTCGTGCTGGCGCATCCGGCGCGCTACGTCCTGCTCTGCGTCGGCTCGCCGCGGCAGGAGATGCTGGCGGCGCGCATCGCCGAGGGCGGGCGCGCCACCGGCATCGGGCTCTGCGTCGGCGCGGCGCTGGAATTCACCACCGGGGCCAAGCGGCGCGCGCCGCTCTGGATGCAGCGGGCGCATCTGGAATGGCTGCACCGGCTGGGCAGCGAGCCGCGAAGGCTGTGGCGCCGCTACATCCTGGAGGCGCCGCGCCTGCTCTGGCTGATGCGCCGGGTGGAGCGGCCGGGCGGCGCGCCACCCCGCTGAGGCC
>NZ_GG771032.1 GCF_000164635.1 Pseudoroseomonas cervicalis ATCC 49957
GCTGGCAGGCGGCGCCGACCCGAAGGCGCTGGCCGCCGCGCTGGTGAAGGTGCTGCGCGCGCCGCTGCCGGCGCCGGAGGAGCTGGCCTCGCCGGACGAGTATCTGCGCCGCCCGGTGCGGGAACCGCGCGAGCCGCGCGGCGAGGAGGGCATCTGGTTCCGCATGAATGTCGGCCGCGACGGGCGCGCCGATCCGCGCTGGGTGCTGCCCTTCCTGTGCCGCCGTGGTGGCGTGCAGCGCAACGAGATCGGCCGCATCCGCATCCTGGGGCGGGAGACGCAGTTCGAGGTGGCCTCCGCCGCCGCCGGGCGTTTCGCCGCCGCCGCGCGCCGGCCGGATGCGGACGACCCGCATATCCGGGTCGAGCCGCTGCCCGGCGGCGCCACGCCCGCCCAGGCGCCGCGCCCGCCCTATCGCGACCGTGGCGAGCGCTCCGGCCCCCGCCGCGGCGCGGCCCGGACCTGAATCGCGGCGCGGCCGGCCAGCCCGCCAGCCTGTATGCCCGGGCGCGGCCGCGGCCTGTCCGGGTCGAACCCGGTCATGGCCGGCGCGGCCTCGCACCAGGATGGAACCGGTTCTGCTGGACGGAACCAGTTCCATCCGTCCGGCACGAGGCCGGCTTCCTGCTTCCCAAACCTCCCAGTGCGGTGCAGCAAGCTTGCCAAGCGGCGCGGAACCCCGTGCCGCTCGCGCTTTCGTGCAATGGTTGCGCCTCAGCCGCTTCAACAAGCCGTGCGGCCGGCCGGCAGGCCCTGCACAGCGGCGCTGGCGCTGCTAAGCCAGCAGGGGCGGCGCGCTGGGGCGCCGCCGCGAGGGCCGTCACTCAAAAGGGGTGCCGGCTGGGAGCGACCGCCATGCCGTGGGAGGCCGGACCCTCCGCCGATCTGCTGGATGCGACCGACGGGCTGGACCGCCTGGCCCTGGCGACGCCGCTGCTCGGCGCCACCGGATGGATCGACACGCTCGGCCGGCTGGTCGCCACCCCCCAGCCCACCGGCGAGGCGCTGCGCGACACGCTGCGCGACATGCTCGCCCCGCTGGGCTTCGGCCTGCGCGCCCTGCCGGGCGGCGAGGGCCCGCCCAGCCTGGTGGCGGCGCGCCGCACCGG
>NZ_GG771031.1 GCF_000164635.1 Pseudoroseomonas cervicalis ATCC 49957
ACCGCGCGGCGCTGACCCGGCTGGAGCGCATCGTCCACCCGCTGGTGCGCGACGAGGAGCGGCGCTTCCTGGCGCGCGCCCGCCGCGCCGGCCGGCGCCTGGTGGTGCTGGACATCCCGCTGCTGTTCGAGACGCGCGGCGAGGCGCGCTGCGACGCGGTGGTGGTGGTCTCCGCCCCCGCCGCGACGCAGCGGGCGCGGGTGCTGCGCCGCCCGGGCATGACGCCGGAGCGGCTGGCCGCCATCCTGGCCCGCCAGACCCCCGATGCCGAGAAGCGCCGCCGCGCCGACCATGTCATCCGCACCGGCCTGTCGCGCGCCCATGCCCGGCGGGCGATCCGGCGGCTGCTGGAGCGGTACCGGTAGGGCCCCTACCCCTCCAGCCCCCGCATCACCGCCGCGATCCGCGCCAGCTCCGCCCGCAGCAGCGGCACCGCATGGTCGACGAAGCCGCGCACCGGCGACCAGGGGCGCGGATGCGGGCGGAACAGCATCGCCACCGGCACCGCCTCCGGCATCCAGGGCACCAGCACGCGGCGCAGCCTGCCCTCGGCCAGCGGTGCCGCCACCTGGTAGCTCAGCGCCCGCACCAGCCCGGCGCCGCGCAGGGCGGCCTCCAGCGCCGCCGCGGCGCTGGTGACCGAGAGCCGCGTGCGCACCGGCACCGAGCGCAAGCCGCCGCTGCCGGGGCGCTGGCGGAAGCGCCACAGCTCGCGTTCCCCATCCGGGTTCAGCCCGATGCAGGCATGGCGCTCCAGCTCGGCGGGCGCGCCCGGCGCGCCATGGCGGTCGAGATAGGCGGGCGCGGCGCAGAGCACCGGCTGCACCTCGCCCAGCCGCAGCGCCACCAGCCGGCTGTCGTCCAGCGGCGCCAGGCGGATGGCGAGGTCGATGCCCTCGGCCAGCAGGTCGGCCATCCGGTTCAGCAGCAGCAGCCGCGCCGAAACCGCCGGATGCGCCGCCAGGAATTCTTCCAGGACCGGCGCCACCGCCAACCGCCCGAACAGCTCCGGCGCGGTCAGCACCAGCGGGCCGGCGATGGCGCCGGGCGTGGCGTCGCGCCGGACTTCCGCCAGGCGGGCGAGCGCGTCGCGCCAGGCGCTCGCGTGGCGCT
>NZ_GG771030.1 GCF_000164635.1 Pseudoroseomonas cervicalis ATCC 49957
GGCCCGTGCCCAGGCGGCCGGTGCCTGGCCCAGCCGCGGCTCGGTCCGCCTGCTGGCGCAGTTCCCGCCCGGCGGGCTGGTGGACACGGTGGGCCGGCTGATGGCCCCGGCGCTCTCCCAGGCGCTGGGCCAGACGGTGGTGGTGGAGAACCGCGCCGGCGCCGGCGGCGTCATCGGCACCGACCATGTCGCGAAGCAGCCGGCCGATGGCTACACGCTGCTGATCAGCCATGCCTCGGTGCATGTCTTCTCCGCCGCGACCATGCCGAACCTGCCCTTCCACCCGGTCGACGACTTCACCCATATCGGCCTGCTGGTGGAGGCGGCGAACGTCCTGCTGGTGCGGGCCGACAGCCCGTTCCGCACGCTGGACGACTACATCGCCGCGGCGCGCCGCCGCCCGGTGCGCTACGGCTCCTCCGGCATCGGCTCGGCGCCGCACCTGCTGGGCGCCATGATGTCGCACGAGGCGCGCGTGCCGGATCTCGAGCACGTGCCCTATCGCGGCAGCGCGCCGGCCATGCAGGACCTGATGGCCGGGCAGATCGAGAGCATGTTCGACCCGATCACCACCAATGTGCAGATGATGAAGGAGGGCACGCTGCGCTGCCTCGGCGTCTCCTCGCCGGCGCGGCTGCCCGCCTTCCCCGGCGTGCCGACCTTCGCCGAGCAGGGCTTCCCGCAGCTGACCTCGGCGCAATGGCTCGGCCTGTCCGGGCCGCGCAACCTGCCGGCGCCGGTGGTGGAGCGGCTGACCGCGCTGATCCCGGCGCTCACCGCCCGGCCCGAGCTGCGGCAGCGGCTGGAGGAGCTGCAGACCCTGCCGCGCGACACCCCGGTGCTCGGCGCCGATTTCACCGCGCTGATGCGCGAGCAGATCGCCAGCTGGACCGCCGTGGCGCGGCAGTTCAACATCGTCGTAACCTGATCCCGGCCATGCTGGCGGGGAGCAGGGTCGAAAGGGGAGCGCCACGGCACACCTGGTCATGGACGGCAACGACGCGCCTCACCAGCCAGGCCGCGGTGGCACGCCGATGGCCGCGCCCTGGCCTGAGCCGGTCCGCGCCTCGGCGGCGGGGGAGGCCACGCGCGCCCACGCCGCCGCCCCGGATCTG
>NZ_GG771029.1 GCF_000164635.1 Pseudoroseomonas cervicalis ATCC 49957
GACCACGGCAAGACGTCGCTGACCGCGGCGATCACCAAGGTCCTGGCGAAGTCGGGCGGTGCCTCCTTCACGGCCTATGACCAGATCGACAAGGCGCCGGAAGAGCGCGCCCGTGGCATCACCATCTCGACCGCGCACGTGGAGTACGAGACGGCGAACCGCCACTACGCGCATGTCGACTGCCCGGGCCACGCCGACTACGTGAAGAACATGATCACGGGTGCCGCCCAGATGGACGGCGCGATCCTGGTCGTGTCCGCCGCCGACGGCCCGATGCCGCAGACCCGCGAGCACATCCTGCTGGCCCGCCAGGTCGGCGTGCCGGCGCTGGTGGTGTTCCTGAACAAGTGCGACATGGCCGACCCCGACCTGCTGGAGCTGGTCGAGATGGAGGTGCGTGAGCTCCTGTCCAGCTACCAGTTCCCGGGCGACGACATCCCCATCGTCAAGGGCTCGGCCCTGATGGCGCTGGAGGACAAGAACCCGGAGCTGGGCGAGCAGGCCATCCTGAAGCTGATGGAAGCGGTCGACAGCTACATCCCGCAGCCGGAGCGCCCGAAGGACCTGCCGTTCCTGATGCCGATCGAGGACGTGTTCTCGATCTCGGGTCGTGGCACGGTGGTGACCGGCCGCGTCGAGCGCGGCATCGTCAAGGTCGGTGAGGAAGTCGAGATCGTCGGCCTGAAGGCGACGGTGAAGACGACGGTGACCGGCGTCGAGATGTTCCGCAAGCTGCTGGACAGCGGCGAGGCCGGCGACAACATCGGCGCCCTGCTGCGCGGCACGAAGCGCGAGGACGTGGAGCGCGGCCAGGTCCTGGCCAAGCCCGGCTCGATCACGCCGCACACCAAGTTCAAGGCCGAGGCGTACATCCTGACGAAGGAAGAGGGCGGCCGCCACACGCCGTTCTTCACCAACTACCGTCCGCAGTTCTACTTCCGCACGACCGACGTGACGGGCGTGGTGCAGCTGCCGGAAGGCGTCGAGATGGTGATGCCGGGCGACAACGTCGCCATGGACGTCGAGCTGATCGCGCCGATCGCCATGGACCAGGGCCTGCGCTTCGCCATCCGCGAAGGCGGCCGCACGGTCGGCGCCGGCGTCGTCGCCTCGATCAGCGC
>NZ_GG771028.1 GCF_000164635.1 Pseudoroseomonas cervicalis ATCC 49957
CCTCCCGCCGGGCCGCCCCTGCCACAGGGCGCGGGCCCGGACCCCGCCTGCCGCGGCCCTGGGCCGCGTGGCGCCTTCTGCCTCCGAGGACCGGTCATGGGCTTCAATTGCGGTATCGTCGGGCTGCCGAATGTCGGCAAGTCCACCCTGTTCAACGCGCTGACGCAGACCGCGGCGGCCCAGGCCGCCAACTATCCCTTCTGCACGATCGAGCCGAATGTCGGCCGCGTCGCCGTGCCGGACCGCCGCCTCGACGCCATCGCGAAGATCGGCAAGAGCCAGAAGATCGTCCCCACCAGCCTGGAATTCGTCGACATCGCCGGGCTGGTGCGCGGCGCCTCGCGCGGGGAGGGGTTGGGCAACCAGTTCCTGGCGAACATCCGCGAGACGGACGCCATCGTACACGTGCTGCGCTGCTTCGAGGATGGCGACGTCACCCATGTCGAGGGCAGCGTCGACCCGATCCGCGACGCCGACACCATCGAGACCGAGCTGATGCTGGCCGACATGGACAGCCTGGAGAAGCGCATCACCGGGCTGCAGAAGCGCGCCCGCGGCGGCGACAAGGAGGCCTCCGGCCAGCTCGCCCTGATCGAGCCGATCCTGGCCGGGCTGCGCGACGGCAAGCCGGCCCGCGCCTCGATCCCCAAGGGGGAGGAGGAGGCGGTGAAGCGGCTGCAACTGCTGACCTCCAAGCCCGTGCTGTATGTCTGCAATGTCGAGGAGGGCGCGGCCGCCACCGGCAATGCGCAGAGCGCGCGGGTGTTCGAGCGCGCCGCCGCCGAGGGGGCCAAGGCGGTGGTCGTCTCCGCCGCCATCGAGGCGGAGATCAGCCAGATGGACGCGGCCGACCGGGGCGAGTTCCTGGAGGGGCTCGGCCTGTCGGATTCCGGGCTGGATCGCGTCATCGCCGCCGGCTACGGGCTGCTCGGGCTGATCACCTATTTCACCGTGGGGCCCAAGGAGGCGCGCGCCTGGACCATCCTGAAGGGGATGAAGGCGCCGCAGGCCGCCGGGGTCATCCATGGCGATTTCGAGCGCGGCTTCATCGCCGCCGAGACCATCGGCTATGACGACTACGTCACGCTGGGCGGCGAGCAGGCGGCCAAGGAAGCCGGCAAGATGCGCGTCGAGGGCAAGGAATACGTCGTCAAGGATGGCGACATCATGCTGTTCCGCTTCAACGTCTGAGATGGACTTTATTTTACCGTTCCGCCACCGGATGCTGTTTTCCGGCTAGGGGCGTGGCTCAGCCACCGCTAAGAAGACCCGACCGGGCCAGCCCCGGCCTCTTCTCGCGGTGGATCGGGCCCCTTCCTTGTCCCTCGACAGCTTCACCCTGCTCACCGTCAGCCTTGCCATCGGGGCCTTGCTGGGGCTGATCTGGATCGGCCTGTCCGTCGGGCGGCACAGCCTGCCGGGGCTGCGCGCCTGGGGCCTGTCGCTGCTCGGCATCAGCCTGGCCTCGCTGCTGCTCGGGCTGCGCGGCACGGTGCCGGTGTTCCTGTCCATCGACATCGCCAATCTCGTGATGCTGCTGGCGCTGGCCGCGACCTGGCACGGCGCCCGCCGCTTCGATGGCGATCCGCCGCTGCTCTGGCCGGTGCTGCTGCCGGGGATGATCTGGCTCGGCCTGCGTGCCCTGCCGGAGCTGACCGCGCCGGTGGAGACGCGGGTCATCATCCTGTCGATGCTCAGCGCGCCGCTGATCTTCGGCACCGCCCTGCAATTCGCCCGCGGCTATGCCGAGAGCCCGCTGCTGCGCGGCCTGCTGGCCGGCGCCTTCGCGCTGCAGGGGGTGCTGATGCTGCTGCGCATCCCCGCCGTGGCGATGGTGGGCGACTGGCAGCCGAGCGACGACCTGCCGGAGAATCTCTGGGTCCAGATGGTGATGCTGCAGGGCATCCTGCAGGGTGTCGGCATCAGCTTCCTGCTGCTGGCGCTGTTCCGCGAGCGGGGCGAGCGCCGCGCCCTCGCCGCCGCCGCCGACGCCGCGCGCAGCGCCGAGCAGGCGAACGAGGCGAAGTCGCGCTTCCTGGCGCGGATGAGCCACGAGCTGCGCACGCCGCTGAACGGCGTGCTGGGCCTCGCCCAGCTGCTGGCGGCGCGGCAGGACGTGCCGCCCGCGGTGCGCGAGCAGCTGGCGATGATCGAGGGGGCGGGCCGCCACCTGCTGGCCCTGGTCAATGACGTGCTCGACCTGGCGCAGGTGGAGGCCGGGCGGCTCGGCCTGCAATGCGCGCCGCTGGCGCTGCAGCCGCTGCTGCAGGAGGCGCTGGCCCTGGTGCGGCCGGAGGCCGAGCGCAAGCGGCTGGCGCTGGCGCTGGAGGCCGCGCCGGGCCTGCCGCCGGCGGTGCACGGCGATGCCCGCCGCATCCGCCAGATCCTGCTGAACCTGCTGGGCAACGCGGTGAAGTTCACCCCCGCCGGCGGGCGGGTCACCCTGGCCGCGTCGCCGCTGCCCGGCCAGGGGCTGCGGCTGGAGGTGGTGGACAACGGCCCCGGCATCCCGCCCGGCCAGGCGGCGCGGCTGTTCCGCGACTTCCAGCGGCTGGAGGGCGGGGCCGAGCGCGAGGAGGGCAGCGGCCTTGGCCTCGCCATCTGCGCCGGGCTGGCCCTGGCCATGCAGGGGCGGATCGGCGTCGAGGCCGGGCCGGACGGGCGCGGCAGCCGCTTCTGGGTGGAACTGCCGCTGCCGCCCGCCGCCCTGCCGCAGGCG
>NZ_GG771027.1 GCF_000164635.1 Pseudoroseomonas cervicalis ATCC 49957
CCCTCCAGCGCCGCATGCCGCGCCTGCGGCCCGCCCAGCGCCAGCAGCACCAGCTCCGGCTGGCTGTGGCGCAGGGCGGTGCAGAGGGCGGCCACCGCGTCCGCCGGCCCCGTCGCCTCCAGCAGCAGCGCCGCCGCCTCCAGCCGCAGCACCAGGGCGGGAAGGTCCTCCTCCGGCGCGGCCTCGGCCTGGCGCAACCCGCTGTCCTGGAACAGCCGCACCCAGTCGGCGCGCCGCGCCGGGTCCGGGCTGACGGCGAGCAGCAGCGGGGCCGGCATGCTCAGCCCTGCCCGGCGCGCGAGGCGGGAGGGAGGGGATGGCAGGCGGGGGCGGAAGGCATGGCGGGCGGGTCCGTGGCGGCGGGGGCGGGGAAGAGACCGGGCTTCTTAAGCAACAGGTAATGGAAGCCGCGCCCGCCGTCGATGACCCCAGGCGCGAGCCAGCCTTGCGGCAACCCGCGCGCGGCGTGGGCGTTGCGGCGGCATGGAACACCACATCACCATTGCCCGGCCAGCCGCCGTGGTGCTGGCCTGGCTGGCGGACCCCGCTCATCTGGGCGCCTGGCTGCCACAGCTGCGGCGCGAGGAAGGCCCGCTGCCACGCGAGGGGCTGCGGCCCGACCCGCAGGGTGGCCGCATCGCCTGGGGCTTCGAGCCGCCCGGCGAATGGCGGGCGGAGGAGAGCGGGGGCGTGACGCGGCTGACGCTGCGCGTGCAGCGCGACGCCATGCGCCCGGCCGACCCGACCGAGCCGGAGAGCCCGGAGGAGGCGGTGCGGCACGGGATGGAGGCGGCGCTGCACAGCGTGAAGTCGCAGGTCGAGCGGGCGGGCGGCGGCGACCCGGACCTGCCCATGCCGGATGCGCCGGGCCGCGCCTATGGCCATGGCCGCGAGGCGGAGCCGGACCGCTAGCCCCCTCCCCGGCCCTGGCCTCCGCTCCAGGAACCCCGCCCGGGCGCACGGGGCGGGGTTTTTCGTGGGCGGCACCGGGCTGCCACCGAGCGGGCCTTAGCGTCTCCTTATAATTTTTCGCATAGCATGCCGGCACTTTGCATCAGCAGAAGGCTGAGCCGCGCATGTCCCTTTCGCCGCCCGCCTGCGCCGGGCCCGCCCCCGCGCCCACCGCGCCCTGCCCGGCCCCTGGCTGAGCCATGGCCGCGCATCGTCTTTTCACCGACATCCCCCTGCCCGGCCTGGCCCGCCGCCTGGGCCCCTGGCCGCCGCCCGACCCGG
>NZ_GG771026.1 GCF_000164635.1 Pseudoroseomonas cervicalis ATCC 49957
CCGTGGCGGGGGCGGCGAAGCGGCACGCGGAGAGGGTGGGCCGGACAGGCATGGCGAATCGCTCCGTATTGCCCAGCGAGCCTATGGGCTGGGGCGTGGCCGCGCCAGGGATTCACGAAGTCGCCATCGTTCTTGAAACGTAAAGGAAATTGTGGTAATCACGAAAAGTTGAGTGAGGACAGGCCCCACCTCGCTTGGCCAGAAAACACATGGATAACAGGGAATAAGCCATGGCTTCCGTGTTGCCCCGCTCCGTTGCCGGCGAGTGCGTGCCGCCCAGCCTGGTGGATCAGCGGGCCTTGCTGATGATGCTGTCCTATGTGGAGGCCGAATGCCGCCGTCTGGGCGCGGCGCAGGCGGCGGAGCATGCCGCCGCCGCCGCGGCCTGCCTGGGCTTCGACGCGGAGCCGGCGGCCCAGCTGATCCGGCTGCCGCGACGCTGAGGCGGCCGGTTCCCGCGGCAGCCCAGCCATTCGGGCGCCGCGCGGCTTCGTTGCGCTTTTGTCTGGCCCCCGTGGCGGGGGAGGTGTAAGCGGCGGACCGCATTCCCAATGGCAGGTCTGACCCATGGACACCCCGATCGCCGCGGTCCTCTGGACCCATCAGGCGCAGCGTGATCTCGCGGCGGTGCTCCGCCTGCTGAGCCATGCCGAGCGCTGCTGCCTGGAGGCTGGCTCCGAGGATGCGGCGAGCCTGGTGGCCGAGGCGATGTCGGTGCTGGCGCGGGACGGCGCCGCCCGCAAGATGGCGGCCTGAGCGGCTGCCGGGTGCCAGCGGCACCCGGCCCAGACAGAAAAAAGATGGGGTCCGGGGGAATTCCTTCCCCCGGCCTTTTTGATTTTATGCCGTCACGCCCTCCGGCCGCGGCCCGCCCGCCATCCAGTCCAGCAATTCCACCGTGTGGACAGCCGGCACCGCCCCGCCGCCCAGCTGGGTGATGCAGCCGATATTGCCGCTGGCGATGACCTGCCCGCCGGTGCGCGCCAGGTTGTCGAGCTTGCGCGCCTTGAGCTGCCCGGCGATCTCCGGCTGCATCAGGTTGTAGGTCCCGGCGGAGCCGCAGCAGAGATGCGATTCGGCCGGCTCTTTCACCGCGAAGCCGGCCTTCTGCAGCAACTGCTTCGGCGCCGCCGTGATCTTCTGCCCGTGCTGCAGCGAGCAGGCGGCGTGGTAGGCGACGGTCAGCCCCGGCGGCTCGCGGCTGGGCGCGTAGCCGAATTGCAGCAGCACCTCGGAGATGTCGCGCGCCCGCCCCGCCACGGCGGCGGCGCGGGCGGCCCAGGGCTCGGCCTCGGCGCGGAACATGAAGCCGTAATCCTTCACCGTGGTGCCGCAGCCCGAGGCGTTGATGACGATGGCGTCCAGCCCCTCGCCTTCGATCTCCCGCGTCCAGGCCGCGATATTGGCGCGGGCGAGCGCCATGGCCGGGTCGTGCTGGCCCATGTGGTGGTTCAGCGCGCCGCAGCAGCCCTGGCCCTCGGCCACCACCACCTCGACCCCGAGCCGGGTGAGCAGGCGGATGCTGGCCGCGTTGATCGAGGGGGCGAGCACCTGCTGCGCGCAGCCGGTCATCAGCGCGACGCGGCCGCGCCGGGCGCCCTCGGCCCTGTGGATTCGCGGCGGCAGCGGGCGGGCGGCGGGCAGGCTGGCGGGGGCGAGATCGAGCATGGCGCGCAGCCGGGTCGCGCTGGTGCCACGGCCGGGGATCAGCCGGCGCAGCGGCCG
>NZ_GG771025.1 GCF_000164635.1 Pseudoroseomonas cervicalis ATCC 49957
GGCCGCTGCTGGCGCGGCTCGACCGGCAGGCGGCGGCGCGGCGGCCGGTCTGGCGGCTGCTCTTCGTGCCGCTGGCCTTCCTGGTGCGGCTGGCGGCGCTGCTGCTGGCCTGGGCCGGCGGCTATCTCTTCGCGCTGTCCTACGGCAACACCGGTGTCATCGCCGTCCACCAGACGCTGCTGCTGAACGCCTTCCTGGCGGTGGAGGGCACGCGGGTGCTGATCCGCACCCTGTTCATGCCGGGCCGGCCCGGGCTGCGGCCGCTGCCGCTGGGCGAGGAGGGGGCGCGCGCCTGGTCCTTCTGGCTCGGCCTGTCGGCGCTGCTGATCGGCGCCACCATGATGCTGCTGGCGCCGCTGCTGAACGCCAATGCCTCGCCGGCGGCGGCGGCCTCGCTGCGGCTGGTGGTGATGCTGGCGGTGCTGGTGCTGGGCATCCTGGCGGTGCTGCGGCACCGCCGCGCCGGGCGCCACTGGGTGGAGGCGCGGCGCGACCGGCGGGGCCTGCGCGCGCTGGGCCGCGCCTGGACCGCCTTCGGCCATGTCTGGCACCTACTGGCCATCCTCTACATGGTGGTGCTGTTCCTGGCCTGGGTGGCCAACCCGCGCGAGGCGCTGGGCTTCATGCTGCTGGCCACGCTGCGCTCGCTGGCGGTGGTGGCGGCGGGGGCGGTGCTGCTGCGGCTGGCGCGGCGCTGGCTGGCCGGCGGGCTGACCCTGCCCGAGGCGGTGACCGAGCGGCTGCCGCTGCTGGAGCGCCGGCTGAACCGGCTGATCCCGGCGATCCAGCAGGCGCTGAAGGTGGCGGTGCTGGTGGCGGTCGCGCTCGGCCTGTTCTGGGCCTGGCGGATCTTCGACCTGCCGGGCTGGCTGGAGACCGAGACCGGCCGGCGCAGCGCCGGCGCCCTGGTCTCGGCCGGGCTGATCCTGCTGTTCGGCATCGCCGCGCATCTGGCCCTGGCCTCCTGGGTCGAGTACCGGCTGAACCCGAATTACGGCACGGTGCCGACGCCGCGCGAGCGCACCCTGCTGGCGCTGTTCCGCAACGCCGCCACCATCGCGCTGGTCGTCATGGTGGCGATGCTGGCGCTGTCCGAGCTCGGCGTGAACATCGGCCCGCTGCTGGCGGGCGCCGGCGTGGTCGGCCTGGCGATCGGCTTCGGCGCGCAGAAGCTGGTGCAGGACATCATCACCGGCGTGTTCATCCAGCTGGAGAACGCGATGAACGAGGGCGAGGTGGTCTCGGCCGGCGGCGTCTCCGGCGTGGTGGAGAAGCTGACCATCCGCTCCGCCTCGATCCGCGACGCGACGGGGACGCTGCATGTCATCCCCTTCTCCTCGGTCTCGACGGTGGCCAACATGATGAAGGATTTCGGCTTCCACATGGCCGAGATCGGCGTCGCCTACCGCGAGAGCATCCCCGAGGTGAAGGCGGCGATGCAGGAGGCCTTCGAGCGGCTGCAGCAGACCGAGCACGGGCCCTTCATCATCGGGCCGCTGGACATGCAGGGGGTGGTGGCCTTCGCCGATTCGGCGGTGATGGTGCGGGCCCGCATCAAGACCCAGGCGGGCAAGCACTGGGCGACGGGCCGCGCCTATAACGAGATCCTCAAGGAGGTGTTCGACGCGCGCGGCATCGAGATCCCCTTCCCGCATGTCACGCTGTATCTGGGCGAGGACAAGCAGGGCAAGGCGCCGCCGCTGCGCATCCTGGACCAGACGCCCAGGGGCCAGGGGGGCGGGACGCCCGGGTCTGGCGCGGCGCTGGCGCCGCCCGCAGCGCCGCCCGGCG
>NZ_GG771024.1 GCF_000164635.1 Pseudoroseomonas cervicalis ATCC 49957
CTGCCGCATGGCGTCGTCGCCGGCGGCGGGCCGCGCACCGCCACCCGCAACCAGCGTCTGGCGCTGGTGCTCGGCCTGCTGGGCGCCGCGCTGTTCCTGCTTTGGCTGTTCTCGGCCATCCTGACGCCCTTCGTGCTGGCCGCCTGCATCGCCTATTTCCTCGACCCGCTGGCGACGCGGCTCTCCCGCCTCGGCGTGCCGCGCGGCCTCGCCGCGCTGGTGCTGGTGACCGGGCTGATGGGGCTGGCGCTGCTGGCCCTGCTGCTGCTCTATCCGCTGATCATCGCCCAGGTCGGCACCCTGCTGGCGCGGCTGCCGAGCTATGCCGCCGGCATCGCCAGCGCCCTGCAGGAGGCGCTGGCCGGCCTTGAGGAACGCTTCGGGCCGGAGGTGTTCGACACCCGCCTGCGCGACCTCGCGGTCAGCCAGATCGGCGCCATCCTCTCCTTCCTCGGCGCCGCGGCGACGCGGCTGATCGGCGGCGGCTACGCGCTGTTCTCGGTCTTCACCCTGGTGGTGGTGACGCCGGTGGTGGCCTTCTACCTGCTGCGCGACTGGCCGCGCATCATGCTGCGGCTGGAGAGCTGGCTGCCGCGCCGCTCCGCCGCCGTGCTGCGCCAGCTGGCGCGCGACACCGACCGGGTGCTCAGCGCCTGGCTGCGCGGCCAGCTGCTCTGCTGCGCGCTGCTCGCGGCCTACTACGCCGTCGGGCTGTCGGCGGTGGGGCTGGAACTCGGGCTGATGGTGGGGCTGGCCTCCGGCCTGCTCTCCTTCATCCCCTATGTCGGTTCGGCCACCGGCCTGGCCACCGCCCTGCTGCTGGCGGTCGGGCAGTTCGGCACCTGGGACGGGGTCGGGCTGGTCGCCGCCGTCTATGTCGCCGGCCAGACCATCGAGGGCTACATCATCTACCCCCGCCTGCTGGGCGACCGGGTGGAACTGCACGCGGTCTGGGTGATCTTCGCGCTGTTCGCGGGCGGTGTGGCCTTCGGCTTCCTCGGCGTGCTGCTGGCGGTGCCGATGGCCGCGGCCCTTGGCGTGCTGGCGCGCTACTGGCTGCGGCGCTATCTGGAGAGCCCGCTCTATCTGGACCCGCCACGGACCGGATTGTAAGCCGGGTCCAGCCAGGGAGAGGGGAGCGGTGGCAGCGCGGCCAGCCAGCATCAGGCGCCGCCCGGGGCGGATCCGGGCGGCAGGGGGCGGGGCGTGAGCACCGCCACCCCCGAGGACGGCTTCG
>NZ_GG771023.1 GCF_000164635.1 Pseudoroseomonas cervicalis ATCC 49957
CCCGGCTGTTCCTGCGCGGCGCCTGGCAGGAGGCGGCGCTGTACGAGCGCGACGCCCTCTCCCCCGGCGCGGCCTTCGCCGGCCCGGCCATCGTCACCCAGGCCGATTGCACCATCCTGGTGCCGCCCGGCTGGCAGGCCGAGACGGACGGGCTGCGCAACCTGCTGCTGCAACGCGGCGTCGCCCCGGCGGCCGGCCGCCGGACCCAGGCCGCCGCGCTGGCGCCCGATCTCGCGGAGTGACCCCGATGCGCACCGATCCCGTCATGCTGCAGGTGCTGCGCAACCATGCCCGCGCCGCCGCCGAGAGCATGGCCACCACGCTCTACCGCACCGCCCATTCCACCTTCGTCAAGGAGACGGAGGACTTCACCATCCAGCTGCTCGACGCGGACGGCAAATCCTGCGCCGTGCCGATCGACCTCGGCGCCACCTGGTATCCGGGGCTGGACTACGCGGCGGCGCTCGCCCTGGTGCCGGGCGGCTACCAGCCCGGCGACATCGCCATGACCAACGACCCCTATTCCGGCCATCTGGCGACGCATTCGCCGGACCTGGTGATGTGGAAGCCGATCTTCCACGAGGGGCGGATCATCGCCTTCGCCGGCGGCCACATCCACAATGTCGATGTCGGCGGCGCGGTGCCGGCCAGCCTGTCGCGCACCCTGACCGAGGTGCACCAGGAGGGCATCCGCATCCCCCCCGCCAAGCTCTACCGCGCCGGCGTGCTGGATGAGGGGCTGGTGCGGGTGATGCTGGCCAATGTCCGCGTGCCCGACCAGAACTGGGGCGACCTCAAGGCGCTGGTCGCCGCCGTCAACACCGGCGAGCGGCGGGTGCTGGAGCTGGTGCGCCGCTTCGGGGTGGAGACGGTGGTGGACGGGCTGGCCGACCTGCTCGACTATGCCGAGGCGCAGGCCCGCGCCGTGCTGGCCGGCATCCCGGACGGCGAATACCGCTTCACCGAATACGCCGACGAGGACGCGGCCGGCGGCGACCCGCTGCGCCTGTGCCTCCGCCTCACCATCCGCGGCGACGCGGCGGAGCTGGACTTCACCGGCACCGACCCGCAGACCCTCTCCTCGCTCAACGTGCCGACCGGCGGGCATCCGCGCCATTCGCTGCTGCTGGTCGGCGCCTATTACGTGCTCTCGGCGCTGCATCCGGGCATCACGCTGAACTACGGCACCACCCGCGCCTTCACCTGCCACGCGCCGGAGGGCAGCGTGCTGAACCCGCGCTTCCCGGCCGCCGTCGGCATGCGCTCGCTCACCTGCGGGCGGCTGCGCAGCCTGATCTTCGGCGCCTTCGCCCAGGCGGCGCCGGAGCGTCTGCCGGCGGCGCCGGCGGGCGCCACCTGCATCGTCAACATGGCGGCCGAGGACCCGCGCACGGGGCGGCGCAGCATCAGCGCCATCGCCCCCATCGTCGGCGGCGGCGGCGGCATGCCGCACCGCGACGGCACCGATGGCGCGGGCGCGGACGCCGCCTACCTGAAGAACAGCCCGATCGAGATCACCGAGGCCGAGGCGCCGGTGCGCATCCTGCGCTACGGGCTGATGCCGGACAGCGGCGGCCCCGGCGCGCATCGCGGCGGCATGGCGCAGGTGATGGAGTTCCAGACCACCGCGCCGGACGCCTTCGTCACCGCCCGCAACCGCGACCGCAGCCTGTTCCAGCCCTGGGGCATCGGCGGCGGCCAGCCGGGCGCGGCCGGCAGCTTCACCCTGAACCCGGGCACGCCCGCGGCGCGCGACCTGATGAACACCGACGCGCTGCGGCTGCAGGCGGGGGACACGCTGCGCATCGTCTCCCCGGCCGGCGCCGGGCGCGGCGACCCCTTCGCCCGCGACCCGGCGGCGGTGCTGCGCGATGTGCGGGCCGGGCTGGTCTCGCCCGA
>NZ_GG771022.1 GCF_000164635.1 Pseudoroseomonas cervicalis ATCC 49957
TGCTGCCCGGCCGCGCCGCCCGCGCCCAGGACGCGGCCAGCCGCCCGAACCTCGCCGAGCGCCGCGCCATCGAGGCCTATCTGCGCGACCGCTGGCCCGCCCAGCTCCAGGCGATCCGCGCGGCCGCCCGTTTCCCGGTGGTGGTGGAGCTGGACCGCGACACCCTCTTCCTGCCCGGCCAGGCGGAGGCCTATGGCAGCGACGACTATCTGGGGAAGGTGGTGGTGCAGCCACTGGTGCGGGCCCTCACCCGCATCGCCGCCGACGAGGCCGGGCGCGAGGCCCTGCGCAACGGCCTCAGCTCGATCAGCATCGCCTATGACGAAGCCACCGCCCCCGCCTCGAACTACGCCGCCGGGCTGAGCTTCGAGGACGGCGCGCTGTCGATCAACTGGAAGCCCTACAGCAATGTCGACGACATCAGCCCGCGCACCGAGGCGCTGGTCAGCCTGCTGGAAAAGGAGCTTTGAGAAAAAAGGCCAGGGGAAGGAATTCCCCTGGACCCCTTCTTTTTCTCTCAGGGCCGGCCGCCGCTGGCGGCCGGCTCAACCCAAGGGCAGGCGCACCACGAAGCGGGCGCCGGTCACCTGGCCCGCCTCGTCGCGCTTGTTCTCGGCACTGATGCGGCCGCCCAGCCCCTCCACGATCTGCCGGCTGATCGACAGGCCGAGGCCCGAATGCTGGCCGAACCGCTCGCCCGTCGGACGCTCGGTGTAGAAGCGGGCGAAAATGCCCTCCAGCTTGGCCTCGGGGATGCCGGGGCCCTCATCCTCCACCGTGAACTCCATCATCGCCCCCGTGGGCCGCGCCCGCATCCAGACGCGGCCGCGCTCGGGCGAGAAGGAGATCGCATTGCCCAGCAGGTTGCGGAACACCTGCACCAGCCGGCCCTCGACGCCGCGCACCACCAGGGGGCCGGGCGCCATGTCCAGCTCCACCACCGGACCCTCCTCGTCCCGCGTGGTGTTGTGCAGCTCGGCCAGCGCCGAGAGGATCGGCGCGATGTCCACCGGCTCGGACGCGGTGCGCGACAGCTCGGCATCGACGCGCGAACTGTCGGCGATGTCGGCGATCAGGCGGTCCATGCGCACCGCATCCTCGGCGATGATGCCGAGCAGCCGCTTCTGGTGCTCCGGGTTCTCGATGCGGCGCAGCGTCTCGATGGCGCTGCGCACGCTGGTCAGCGGGTTGCGCAACTCATGCGCCACATCCGCCGCGAAGCGTTCGTTCTGGTCGATGCGCGCCCACAGCGCGGTGGCCGAGGATTGCAGGTCGCGCGCCAGGATGCCGATCTCGTCCTCGCGCTGCAGCAGCGCCGGCGGCACCGAGCCGGCGCGGCCCTTGCCCTGGCGCATGGCCGCCGCCGCCCCGGCCAGCGCCAGGATCGGCGAGGCGATGGTGCGCGCCAGGAAGAAGGAGGCCAGCACCGTCAGCACCAGCGCCAGCAGGAACAGCCCGAGCACGGAGGAGCGGATCTCCAGCAGCCGCTCATCCACCTCGCGCGCCTCGCGCGTCAGCAGCACGATGCCGACACTCTGGCTGCCGCGCCGCGCCGGCTCGGCCACCGAGACCAGCAGCCGCCCCTCCTTGGTGCGGCGGATATAGGGGCGCACGCCGCCTTCGAGGGCGAGGCGCAGCTCCTCCCGCCGGTCGGGACCCAGCGCCGGCTGCCAGTCGAAGGAGCCGGCATCCGGCCCGACATCGACGAACACCGCGTCATCCGCGCTGCGCGGCCCGTAGACCGAGCGCGGCAGCAGCGCGAGGATCCGGTCATACAGCCCGGCGATGGTGCCGGCGAAGGCGCCGCGCGGCTCCGGCGCCGGCAGCGGCTCGGTGACGATGGCGCCGCCCTGGCCCTCGCGCACCCGGCTGTCGGCCACCAGCAGCCCGGTGCTGTCGAACAGCTTGGCCTGGGTGTTGGCGCTGGGCTCCACCAGCCGGCGCAGCAGCGGCCGGGCGGTGTCGGGCACCAGCACGGCGCGGTCGTCCTGGATGCGCACCGCCGCCTCGGCGATGCCGCCGGCATAGATGCGCGCCTGGGTGCGCAGGCTCTCCACCTCCGCCGCCAGCAGCCCGTTCTGGTACTGGTCGAGATAGAGCAGCGCCGCCGCCAGCAGGGCGGGGGCCACGACGTTCAGCAGCAGGATGCGCCGCAGCAGCGGCGAGACGCGCCGCCGCGCCGCCCCGGCCGTCGCCTGGGCGGCCGGGGCGGG
>NZ_GG771021.1 GCF_000164635.1 Pseudoroseomonas cervicalis ATCC 49957
CGCCCGCCGCGGCGATGCGCCGCTGCTCGCGCAGCCCGAGCAGCGCGGCCAGCGCCAGCAGCAGCACCACCCCGGCCGCCTGCACCGGGATCAGCGGCCGCCACAGCTCCGTCACCTCGATGCCGGTGACGGCGGCGGCGCGGCCGAGCGGCCCGGCCCAGGGCATCATGTTGAAGATGCCGGCGCCGGTCGCCAGCATCATCAGCATCAGATAGGGGTTCATGCCGAGGCGGCGGTAGAGCGGCAGCAGCGCCGGCACGGTCAGCAGGAAGGTGGTGGCCCCCGCCCCGTCCAGATGCGCCAGCATGCCGATCACCGCCGTGCCCATGGTGACCGCCACGACATTGCCGCGGGTCAGCGCCACCAGGCCGCGGATCAGCGGGCGGAACAGCCCGGCATCCTGCAGCACCCCGAAGAAGGTGATGGCGAAGATGAACATGGTGGCGACCTGCATCACCCGGCGCAGCCCGTCGCCGAAGAAGCCGCTGATCTCGCCCAGGCCGAAGCCGGCCAGCAGGGCGCCGGCCAGCGGCACCAGCGACAGCGCCAGCAGCGGCGAGGCCCTGCCGAGCAGCAGCAGGACCACGACGCTGAGGATGGTGAGTAGACCGATCAGGGCCAGCAACGCTTCGCTCCTCCTTCTGGCGGCGGCCGCGTCCGGAAGCGTGGCGGCCCGGCCGGGGCTTAACCCAGGGGGCCGCAGGGCGCCGGATCACGAACCCGCCAGCCGGACGGAACCGGTCCGCCGGCAGGCGGGGAGGGGAGGGAAGCCGGGGTGAGGCAGGGCAGGGGGCTGTCCGCCTCCGCCAGGCCCGGGCCGTGCGGCCCGGAGCGGCGGCGCCACCCCCGGAAGGTGGCGCCGCGCCGGTCTCAGTAGCGGTATTCTTCGTGCTTGAACGGGCCGGAGACCGGCACGCCGATATACTCCGCCTGCGCCGCCGACAGCTTGGTCAGCTGCGCGCCGACCTTGGCGAGGTGCAGCGCCGCCACCTTCTCGTCCAGCTTCTTGGGCAGGGTGTAGACCTTGCACTCGTAGTTCTTGTGGTTGGTCCACAGCTCGATCTGCGCCAGCGTCTGGTTGGAGAAGCTGGCGGACATCACGAAGCTCGGATGGCCGGTGGCGTTGCCGAGGTTCACCAGCCGGCCTTCCGACAGCACGATCAGGCGCTTGCCGTCGGGGAAGATGACCTCGTCCACCTGCGGCTTGACGTTGTCCCACTGGAAGTTGCGCAGCGCGCCGATCTGGATCTCGGAATCGAAGTGACCGATGTTGCAGACGATGGCGCGGTGCTTCATCGCGCGCATGTGGTCCAGCGTGATCACGTCGATGTTGCCGGTGGCGGTGACGAAGATGTCGCCCTTCGGCGCGGCATCCTCCATCGTCACCACCTCATAGCCTTCCATGGCGGCCTGCAGGGCGCAGATCGGGTCGGCCTCGGTCACCATGACGCGGCAGCCGGCGTTGCGCAGCGACGCCGCCGAGCCCTTGCCCACATCGCCATAGCCGGCGACGACGGCGACCTTGCCGGCCATCATCACGTCGGTGCCGCGGCGGATGGCGTCCACCAGGCTCTCGCGGCAGCCATAGAGGTTGTCGAACTTCGACTTGGTGACGCTGTCGTTCACGTTGATGGCCGGCACCTTCAGCGTGCCCTTCTTGGCCATCTCCCACAGCCGGTGCACGCCGGTCGTCGTCTCCTCCGACAGGCCGCGGACATTCTTCAGCAGCTCGGGATACTTGTCGTGCATCAGCACGGTGAGATCCCCGCCATCATCGAGGATCATGTTGATCTCCCAGCCATCCGGGCCGCGGACGGTCTGCTCGATGCACCACCAGAACTCCTCCTCGTTCATGCCCTTCCAGGCGAAGACGGGGATGCCGGCGGCGGCGATGGCGGCGGCGGCGTGGTCCTGGGTGGAGAAGATGTTGCAGGACGACCAGCGGACCTCGGCGCCGAGCGCGGTCAGCGTCTCGATCAGCACGGCGGTCTGGATCGTCATGTGCAGGCAGCCGGCGATGCGGGCGCCCTTCAGCGGCTGGGACGGGCCATATTCCTCGCGGATGGCCATCAGGCCGGGCATCTCGTCCTCGGCCATCGAGATCTCCTTGCGGCCCCATTCGGCCAGGGAGATGTCCTTCACCTTGTAGTCGCTGAAACCGCTCTTGAGGGGCATGGCTGTTCTCCGAATCTGCCGGCGCGGATAGCACAGCCCCGCCCCGCCGAACAGGCTGAGACACGAGTCATAAGGATGTGTTTATGTCTTTCGGCCGGCGCGCTGAAGCGCGGGGGAGAGCCCCATCAGACAGAAAGAAGTG
>NZ_GG771020.1 GCF_000164635.1 Pseudoroseomonas cervicalis ATCC 49957
CGGCCACGCCCCCCGCAGCCCCGCGGCGCCGGAGCCCGGCGCGCGGCGGCGTCACGCATGAGTACTGACCGATGGACCCCGCTTCGGAGAAGGCCTGCATGGATCCCGCCACCCTGGTCAGCCAGGCGCGCCGGCAGCTCGAGGCGCTGCTCAGCCAGCCCACCGAGACGGTGAGCCGCTTCGAGCCCACCGAGGAAGGCTGGCTGCTGCACCTGGACGTGCTGGAGCACCACGCCATCCCCCGCACGCACGACCTGATCGCGCGTTACGAGGTGGCGCTCGACCCCGGCGGCGGGCTGCGCCGCTGGAAGCGCACCAGCCGCGGCCAGCGGGGCCAGATGCTGGACGAGAGCTGAGCCCCCCAAGCCCCGCGACCCCAGCCCAAGGCTGGAGGAGGAGACAGAATGTCCCTGCAGCACAGCATCGGCGGCTCCAGCCTGGCCGACATCCTGGAGCGCATCCTCGACAAGGGAATCGTCGTCGCCGGCGACATCTCGGTCAATCTGGTGGGCGTCGAGCTGCTCACGGTGCGGCTGCGGCTGGTCATCGCCTCGGTCGACCGCGCCACCGAGATGGGCATCCGCTGGTGGGAGAGCGACACCGCCTATCGCGGCGGCGCCCCGCCCCCCGCCGCCCTGGCGGACGAGGCCGCGCGGCTGCGCGAGGAGAACCGCCTGCTGGCCGAGCGGCTGGCCCGGCTGGAACACCGGCTGGAGGCGGGGGCATGAGCGAGGACGGCCTGTATTTCTACGGCATCGCCGAGCCGGGCCCGCTGCCCGACGTCGCCGGGCTCGGCCCCGGCCTGGGCGGCGCCGCGCCGGACTGGGTGGAGGCCGCGGGCCTCGCCGCGCTGGTCAGCCCGGTGACGGGGGCGGAGGTCCCGGCCTCGCGCCGCAACATGCTGGCGCACACCGCGGTGCTGGAGCGCGCCATGGCGGAGACCAGCCTGCTGCCGCTGCGCTTCGGCACGGTGGCGCCGGACGCCGCCGCCGTGGCCGGCTGCCTGGCGCGGCACGCGGCACCGTTCCGCGCCGGCCTGCGGGAGGTCGCGGGGCGGGTCGAGCTGGGCGTGAAGGCGCATTGGCAGCCGGAGATCGCCTTCACCCAGCTGCTGGAGCAAGATGCCGGGCTGCGCCGGATGCGCGACCGGCTGCGCGACCGCCCGGCGGCCGAGACCTATGCCGAGCGCATCGAGCTGGGCCGGCGGGTCGAGGCGGCGCTGGCCG
>NZ_GG771019.1 GCF_000164635.1 Pseudoroseomonas cervicalis ATCC 49957
GGAGGCCGAGCGCACGCCGCCCGACGCCGAGGGCCGCGCCGAGCTGGAGCGCCGCGTGCAGGAGCTGCGCGAGGCGGTGCAACGCCACCTGGAGGCGCTGGCCGAGCGGCTGCGGCAGGAGAATGCCGAGGCGATGCCCTTCGACCCCAGCCAGCGCCTGATGGACCAGCGCGAGCTGGACCGCCGCACCCAGGAGATGCAGGACGCCGCGCGCGAGGGCCGCACCGACCGGCTGCAGCAGGAGCTGGCCGAGCTGGAGCGCATGCTGGACGCGCTGCAGGAGGGCCGCGTCGCCCGCAGCGAGGGCGGCAATGCCCGCAGCCAGCGCCAGCAGGAGCAGCGCGAGCGCGGCCAGCAGCAGATGGGCGCGGTGCAGGACATGGTGCAGCGCCAGGGCGAGATGCTGGACCGCGCCTATCGCCGCGACCAGTCGCCGCAGGGGGAGCGCCGGCCGGAGCCGCGTGGCCCGCAGCAGCAGCAGCGCCGCCAGCCCCCCGCCGCCCAGCAGCAACAGCCGCAGCAGGGCGACACCGCCGAGGCGCAGCGCGATGGCCGCCAGCAGCGCGCCCTGCGCCGCGCGCTGGGCGAGCTGATGCAGCAATTCGGCGACCTGACGGGCGAGATCCCCGAGGCGCTGGGCCGCGCCGACCAGGCGATGCGCCAGGCGCAGGAGGCCCTGGGCCAGGGCCGCGACCCGGTGCCGCACCAGCAGCAGGCGATCCGCGAGCTGCAGGAAGGTGGGCGGCAGATGGCGCAATCCATGCAGCGCCAGTTCGGCGAGGGCGAGGGGGAAGGCGAGGGCCAGGGCCAGGCGATGGACAGCCAGGGCCAGCAGCAGGGCCAGCAGGGGCAGGACCGCATGACCGGCCAGTCCCAGGGCCGCGACCCGCTGGGCCGCCCGACCCGCGAGGCGCCGGGCGCCAACGACCAGGGCAGCGACACGGCGGTGCCGCAGGAGGCCGAGATGCTGCGCAGCCGCCGCATCCAGGAGGAGTTGCGCCGCCGCGGCGCCGAGCGCGAGCGCCCGACGCAGGAGCTGGACTATATCGACCGGCTGCTGCGCGCCTTCTGAGCCGGGGCGGCCAGGGCGGCCCTTGCGTGCGGCTTCGGGAGGGTGCCGGAGGGGCGGCGTGTTCCGCCGCTTCACTCCGGCCGCCTCTCGGGGCCGCCTCTGGGGGCCGCCTGGCGGCGGTCGCTCCGCCCGATCGGCCTTCGGCGCGGGGGCGGGCTGGTGCCAAGAAGCCCGGCGGGTGGCCCGGAAGGCCGGCCGGCCCTACGGCCAGCGCAGCTCCGGCAGCCGCAGCAGGTTCAGCCGGGCCACCGACAGGGTGCGGTTCTCCAGCGCCGCCGGCACCTCCAGCTGCGGCGGGCCGCCGGCCGGGTCGGGGCGCTGCATCAGGGGCAGCAGGGCGCGCGCCAGGCTGGCATTGCGCGCCGCCAGGCTGCCCGATTGCACCAGCGCCTCCAGCAGCCGCTCCGCCCCGGCCAG
>NZ_GG771018.1 GCF_000164635.1 Pseudoroseomonas cervicalis ATCC 49957
CGCGCCAGCCGGCCCGGCCTGCCGGTGCTGCTGCTCTCCGGCTTCGCCATGGCGCCGCCGGCGGGGCCGGACGCGCTGCCGCTGCTGGCCAAGCCCTGTCCGCTGCCGCTGCTGGAGCGGCAGCTGGAGGCCCTGCTGGCACCGCGCACAGCGATATGATGGCCCCTCTCCACCGCCGCGCGGCATGATGGCCGCGCGGTGAACGACAGCATGCCCCCCGACCCGGCGCCCCGCCCGGCGCCCCCGGACCCGTCCCTGGACCCACCCTGGCGGGACGAGATGATGCGGCAGAGCCAGCGCCTGCTGGCGGCGCTGCGACGGCACCACCCGGCCACGGCCGACCATTCGGTGCGGGTGGCGACGGTGCTGCTGGCGATCCGGGCGCGGCGGCCGCGGGGGCTCGGGCCGGTCGCGCTGGTGGCCGCCGCGGGGCTGCTGCACGATCTCGGCAAGCTGTTCCTGCCGGTGGAGCTGCTCGATTCCGACCGCCGCCTGACCGAGGCGCAGCTGCGCCGCATGCGCGCGCATCCCGAGACCGGGGCGGAGACGCTGCAGGCGCTGGGCTTCCCGGTGCCGCTGGTGGCGGTGGCGCGGCATCATCACGAGCGCTGGGACGGCACCGGCTATCCGCAGGGCCTGCCCGGCCCGGCCCTGGCGCCGCTGGTGCGCGCCGCCTGCGTGGCCGATGCGCTGGTGGCCATGGTCGAGCCCGGCCGCGTCTATCGCCGGCACCTGGAGCTGGGCGACGCGCTGCGCGAGCTGCGCGCCTGCGCCGGGCGGCAATTCGACCCGGACTATGCCGCGCTGCTGACCGACGACCTGGCGCCGGCGCTGGCGGAGGGGCTCGGCCTCGGCGCCGCGCCGCGCGGCTGGGGCGCGGCGATGGCGGGGCAGCTGCCCTCGCCGCTGCTGGAGCACGCCTTCGGCCTGCCGGCCGGGCCGCGCTGAGCCGCGCTCAGCGCCCGCCGAGGCCCGGCACCAGCCCCGGCGGCAGGCCCTGCGGCAGCGTCACCGGCTGGTAGCCCGCCGGCACCTGGAAGCGCGCCGGGTCCTGCGCGCCATAGGTGACCTGCAGCGCTTCCAGGCTGCCGCTCTTGCCGTCGCGCGTGCCGCTGGCGCGCAGCGCCACGCCATCGGCGGTCAGGCAGATCTCGCCCTCGCCCTCGCGCGCGGTGACGCGCCAGTTGTCGCAGCGCAGCCCGGCCACGGTGGCGCTGCCGGCGCGGGTCATGCGGGCGCCGGGCGGCAGGGCGTCGAGCATC
>NZ_GG771017.1 GCF_000164635.1 Pseudoroseomonas cervicalis ATCC 49957
AGCCGCCAGCGGCTCCCGTCACCCGGCCCGGCGACCTCTGGCTGCTCGGGCCGCACCGGCTGCTGTGCGGCGACGCCACAAGCGCCGCGGACGTGGCCCGGCTGCTCGACGGTACGCGGCCGCACCTGATGATCACGGACCCGCCCTACGGGGTGAACTACGATCCGGAATGGCGGAACGAGGCCGGCGTGTCGGCGACGATGCGCACCGGCAAGGTGGCGAACGATGATCGCGCGGACTGGCGCGAGGCCTGGACGCTGTTCCCCGGCGACGTGGCCTATGTCTGGCACGCTGGCGTGCATGCGCGGACCGTCATCGAGAGCCTGGAGGCCGCGGGCTTCGCGATCCGCAGCCAGATCGTCTGGGCGAAGTCGCGCTTCGTGCTGGGGCGCGGCGATTATCATTGGCAGCACGAGCCGGCGCTCTATGCCGTGCGCAAGGGTGCCACCGGTCACTGGCAGGGCGCACGCGACCAGGCGACGCTCTGGCCGATCAGCACGGGCGGCGACGAGGACGCCGCGACGGTGCACGGCACGCAGAAGCCGGTGGAGTGCATGCGCCGGCCGATGCTGAACAACAGCGCGCCGGGCGAGGCGGTCTACGAACCCTTCTGCGGCAGCGGCAGCACCATCATCGCCGCCGAGACTAGTGGGCGCATCTGCTACGCGATGGAGATCGATCCCCGTTATGTCGATGTCGCGGTGCGGCGCTGGCAGGCCTTCACGGGCCGTGCGGCCGTGCTGTCGGGGGAGGAGCGGGTCTTCGACGACATCGCCGCCGCCCGCAGCACGCAGGCGGCGGCGTGACGCCTTCGGGGCGATCAGGCCGGCAAGTGGTAGATCGTGTAGGACCCGCGGGCGCCCTCCTTGTTCGGCCCGACCTGGCGGACCCGCTCCAGCACCTGGACCTCGATGCCCTGGCGCTTCTTCAGGCCGGCGAAGAACCCGCGGACCGTGTGCTGCTGCCAGCCAGTCGCCTCGCAGATCTGCGCGATGGTCGCGCCCTCCTCGCGGCGAAGCAGGGCCAGCACCTGCTCCTGCTTGGTGCCCTCGCGCGGCTTCCGCGGCGCGCCGTGCTCGCACGCGGCGCGGGGCGGCTTGCCCGCGAGGGCGGCGCGGAGGGCCTCGATGGCGCGGCTGATCGGGTTGTCGGTCGCGTCCTGCGCCGGGCTGGCGTCCCAGGCGGCC
>NZ_GG771016.1 GCF_000164635.1 Pseudoroseomonas cervicalis ATCC 49957
GGCCGGGCTGAGGCCCGCGCCGCCGGCGGCTTCCGGCACCAGCGCGTCGGCGAAGCCGCCCTGCTCAATCGCGGCCCACAGCGCCGTGCCCGCGCCGCCCTCCAGGATGGCGCGCGTGGCGGCGGCCGTGGCGTGGCGGGAGAACAGTTCCGCCGCCGCTTCGGCCAGCAGAGTGTCGGACGGAACAGCATCCATCAGCGGAGCCCCATGCCGCGCGCGATCATGCCGCGCAGGATTTCGCGCGTGCCGCCGCGCAGCGAGTAGGAAGGCGCCATGGCGCTGGTATAGGCCAGGGCGCGCAGCAGCGCGGCAGGCGGCTCGCGCGCCGGGTTCTCGCCCAGCCAGTCCTCCAGCAGGACGGGGATGGCCTGCTCGAACTCGGTGCCGAGATCCTTCACCAGCGCCGCCTCGACAACCGGGCTTTCGCCGCGCACCAGCCGGTCGGTGACGGAAACCGACATGGCGCGCAGCACGGCCAGATGCGACAGCAGGCGGCCGATGCGCGCCCGCGTGGCCGGGTCCGACGCGCCACTCTCGCGCAGCCAGGCGAGCCAGGTGTCGAGCAGCACGGCGGAGGAGAGCACACGCTCCGGCCCGCTGCGCTCGAAGGCCAGTTCGGCATTCACCTGCGCCCAGCCCGCGCCTTCCTCGCCGACCAGCGCATCGGCGGGCAGCAGCACATTGTCGAACACCACCTCGTTGAAATGCGCGTCGCCCGCCAGGTCGCGGATCGGGCTGATGCGCACGCCGGGCAGCGACAGGTCGACGATGAACTGGGACAGGCCCTTCTGCCGGTCCTGCGCCGTGCCGGAGCTGCGCGCCAGCGCGATCATGTAGTGCGAGTGGTGCGCGTTGGTGGTCCAGACCTTGGCGCCGTTCAGCCGCCAGCCCTCGCCCTCGCGCACCGCGCGGGTGGAGACGCTGGCGAGGTCCGAGCCGGTGTCCGGCTCGCTCATGCCGATGCAGAAGAAGCTTTCGCCGCGGCAGATGCGCGGCAGGTGGAAGCGCCGCTGCGCCTCGGTGCCGAAGCGCAGGATCAGCGGCCCGCTCTGCCGGTCGGCGATCCAGTGCGCCGAGACGGGGGCGCCGGCGGCGAGCAGCTCCTCCACCAGCACGTAGCGGGCGAAATGGCCGCGCCCGGCGCCGCCATACTCCGGCGGCAAGGTCAGGCCGAGCCAGCCCTGCGCGGCCAGCGCCCGGCTGAAGCCGGCATCGAAGCCCATCCAGGAACGGGCGCGGATCTCGGGCGGGATCCGCGGCACATGCCGCGCCAGGAAGGCGCGGATGGCGGGGCGCAGCGCCTCGTCTTCGGCGGGAATGGTGGCGAGCGGCAGGGCGGCCAGCATGGCGGGGCCTCCCTCAGTCCAGCCGCACGCCGCTGGCGGCGATCACCTGGCCCCAGCGCGCGGTCTCGGCGCGCAGATAGGCGCCATAGGCGTCCGGCGTGCTGCCCAGCGGCTCGGTGCCCTGCTCGGCCAGGCGCGCGCGCAGATCGGCATCGGCCAGGGCGGCGAGCGCCGCGGCGTTCAGCCGCGCCACCACCGCCTCCGGCGTGCGGGCGGGCACCATCATCCCCTGCCAGGCGCCGACCTCGAAGCCCGGGATCAGCGCCTCGGCCACCGCCGGCACGTCCGGCAGCGGCGCGAGGCGGCGCGGGCTGGTGACGGCGATGGCGCGCAGCCGGCCGTCGCGGATCAGCGGCAGGGCGGAGTTCACCGTGTCGGTGAGGAACTGCACGCGGCCGGCGGCGGCGTCGAGCAGGGCCGGCGCGCTGCCGCGATAGGGCACGTGTACCGCCTCCAGCCCCTGGTCGCGCAGCAGCAGGAAGGCGCCGAGATGGGTGACGTTGCCATTCCCCGCCGAGCCGTAGGTGAGCTGGCCGGGGCGTTCCTTCACATAGGCCACGAACTGCGCGGGGTCGCGCACCGGCAGCCCGGCATGCACCGCCAGCACCAGCGGAATGGTGGCGGTGAGCGCCACCGGCCGCAGGTCGCGCAGCGCGTCATAGGGCAGCCTCGTGTAGAGCGCGGGGCTGAGCGCGATGGAGGAGGTGTTGTAGAGCACGGTGTGGCCATCCGGCTCCGCCTTGGCCACCGCGTCATTGCCGAGGTTGCCGTTGGCGCCGGGCCGGTTCTCGGCGATCAGCGGCTGGCCCAGCTCGCGCCCCATGCGCTCGGCCATCAGCCGCGCGACGATGTCGGTCGGCCCGCCGGGCGGGAACGGGATGACCAGGCGGATCGGCCGCTGCGGCCAGGCCTGCTCCGCGCGGGCGGCGCGCGGGGCG
>NZ_GG771015.1 GCF_000164635.1 Pseudoroseomonas cervicalis ATCC 49957
CTCGCGCAGCAGGCGTTGCAGGGCCGGGCGCTCGAGCGTGCTGCCGGAGAGGCCGCCATCATCATAGCGATCAGCCACCAGGAGCCAGCCTTCGCCGCGCTGGCTGGCGATATAGGCCTCGCAGGCATCGCGCTGGGCGTCGAGGCTGTTGAACTCTTTCTCCAGTCCTTCCTCGGTGGATTTGCGGGTGTAGATGGCGCAGCGGCGTTTGAGGATCGTGGCCGGCAGATCGGCCTCGCGCGGGGATTTGCGTTTCATGCAGAGCCCCGCTGGGCTTTGAGGCCAAAGAAGGCCCAGCCATTCCAGCGCGTGCCAGTGATGTGGCGGGCGATGGCGGAGAGGGAGCGATAGGGCCGTCCCTCATATTCGAAGCCGTCGGCGAGGACGGTGACGCCATGCTGGACGCCCTGGTATTCGCGGATGAGGCGTGTGCCGATCACCGGGCGATCCGATCCAGCGCGCAGGCGGCGGAGTACGACATTGCCACCATCCAACTGCTCGCCGAGGGCTTCGAGGCGGGCCACCGTCTCTGGCTTGAGGCCGCCATAGGCGAGTTCCTGGATGCGATAGGCGAGGCGGCTTTCGAGGAATTTCCTGTTATGGGGCGGGGCTTCGCTGCCAAAGAGGCTGCGCCATTGCTCTTTGAGGGTGGCGATATCGGCGGTTTTGAGCGCGGCCAGGCGTGGCAGGACGCTGTCGGACGCAGGCGGGGGAGGGGAGTGCTGGGTCATGCCGGTCTCCGTTGTGTCCGGTCATGAGGGCGCTGCGGGGGCGGGGAGGGTAGGCAAACCTCTCCCCAGTCGCGGGCCTGCGCGGCGTCGTGGGCGTATTCCTCCGCCGTGTGGCTGCGCAGTCGCAGCAGGGCGCGGGCGAGGAGGGCGCAGACCTCGCGGAGGTGGGGCGGGAGGTGGGGGTTGGGGAGGGGGGACGCCATGGCTGGGGAGAAGGATCGTGCCTTCATCTCCAAAAGAACAGCAAAAACAATCGCTTGTCGAAATCCCGCGCAAACAAAAGCAGCGTTGCGCAAAGCTGGTAGGGAGGCGTCAGCGCCCACCCCAGGGGCGGATGAACTGGTCGTAGCTATCCCAGAGCTCACCCTCCTCCTCGACTTGGTAGCCGGTCATGTCGTCAAACTGCAGCAGGGTCAGCGAGAGCCCGAGCCGCTCGGAGAGGATGGTCAGTTCCTTGACCGGCTCCGAGCCACGCGCGAAATGCCAAATCCCGGCCGGGAGAGCCACTGGCCGGCCTGTGAACGCCAGAGTTCCGC
>NZ_GG771014.1 GCF_000164635.1 Pseudoroseomonas cervicalis ATCC 49957
CGCGCTCCAGCGCCGCGCCCTCGCCCTGGCGATACTGCCGCAGGCGGAAGGGGCCGCTGCCCAGCGCGGCGGCGCCGCTGTTGAACGCGGCCGGGCCGGCCGTCGCGGCGATGCGTTGCGGCACCACCAGCAGCGTGGTCAGCCCGTTCGGCAGCAGCGGGCCGGGGCCATGGGTGCGCAGCAGCAGCCGCCCCGGCCCCGCCACCTCCACCCGGTCCAGCCCCAGCAGGAAAGGGGTGTAGCGGCCGGGGCTGTTCGGGATGGTGGCGGCGCGGTGCAGGCTGGCGGCGACATCCTCGGCGGTGACCGGCGCGCCATCGGCGAAGCGCGCCGCCGGGTCCAGCCGGATCTCCCAGCCATCACCGCCCGGCAGCGGCGCCCAGCCCTGCGCCAGCATCGGGCGCAGCCGGCCATCCGGGGTCCATTGCAGCAGCGCCTCATAGACATGGCGGTGCAGCGCGAAATTGGCGGCATCGGCGTGGAAATGCGGGTCCGCCGTAGTGGGCGGCGCGGCCAGCCCCAGGCGCAGCTCGGCCGCCCCGCCCGGCCTGGCCAGGGCGAGGGCCAGCAGGGCGGCGAGCGGCAACAGGGCGGGGCGGCGCGCGGGGCGGTCGATCACCCCTGGCTTATAGACCAGCGCAAGCGCGCCGCCGAACCGCGTCAGGCGCCATAGCCGCCATCGATCGCCAGCACCGTGCCGGTGATGAAGGAGGCCTCCGGGCTGGCCAGGAACAGGATGCCCGCCGCGACCTCCTCCGGCTCGCCGAAACGGCCGAGCGCCGTGCCGCCGCGCTGCGGCGCCGCGAAGGGGCCGTCCGCCGGGTTGCGCTCCGTGTTGATCGGCCCGGCCTGCACCACATTCACCGTGATGCCGAGCGGCCCGAGATCGCGCGCCGCGCCCTTGGTGTAGCCCACCACCGCGGCGCGGGAGGCGGCGTAATCCGCCAGCCCCTGCGCCCCCACATGCTCGGCCACCGCGCAGCCGGTGGTGATGATGCGCCCGCCCTGCCGCATCAGCGGCGCCGCCGCGCGGATCGCGGTGAACACGCCACGGATGTTGACCGCCGCCTGCGCCGCCAGATGCGCCCCGTCGATATCCGGGTCGTCCACCGCGCCGGTGACGAAATGCGCCGCGTTGTTCACGAGGATGTCCAGCGCGCCGAATTCCTGCACCACGGCGCGCACCAGGCGGTGGATGTCATCCACCCGCGCCTGGTCGGCCTGGTAGGCGATGCCGCGCCCGCCGCGCTGCTCGATGCCGCGCACCACCTCGGCGGCGCGGCGGGCGTCCTGGCGGAAGCTGATGGCCACCGTGGCACCCGCCGCCGCCATGCCCAGCGCCGCCGCCCGCCCGATCCCGCGCGACCCGCCGGTGATCAGCGCCACCTTGCCCATCAGCTTCACCGACACGCCGCCATCCTCGTCCTGGCCATGGCCTCCGCCTAGGCGCTGTGGCGCGCGGCAGCTTGGCAGGGCGGGCAGGGCGCGGGCTTGGACGAAACGGCTCTTGGAGAAGGCCAGGCAAGCAAGGGAAGAGGTTCTTTTTTGGAAAAAAGAACCAAAAAACTTTTGTCAGTGGGAAGAAAGCTGCGCGCGCGCGGCGCGGAGGTCGGGCGTGTCCGCATCCGCGGCGAAGCGGGCGAGGTAGCCAGCCAGGCGGGCACGGTCCCCGGCGCCCGGGCGGCCCAGCGCGGCCAGGCTGGTC
>NZ_GG771013.1 GCF_000164635.1 Pseudoroseomonas cervicalis ATCC 49957
CGCCCCGCCCGGCGGCGCCCCCGCCGCGCCGCGTGCCGCAGACCTGGCTGCTCACCCTGCTGATGGGCGTCGGCCCCTTCAGCATGCAGATCCTGATCCCCTCCCTGCCGCTGCTGGCCGGCTATTTCAGCGTGCCCTACGCCAGCGCGCAGATGACGCTGACCGTCTACCTGATCGGCATCGCCCTCGGGCAGCTGATCTATGGCCCGCTGTCGGACCGCTTCGGGCGGCGGCCGGTGCTGCTGGCGGGGCTGGCGATCTACCTGGCGGGCTCGCTCGCGGCGCTGCTGGCGCCCTCGATCGGCTGGCTGGCCGTCGCGCGGGCGGCGCAGGCGGCCGGCGGCTGCGCCGGCATGGTGCTGACCCGCGCCATCATCCGCGACGTCTTCCCGCGCGACCAGGCGGCCAGCAAGATCGGCTTCGTCATGATGGGCATGACGGTGGCGCCGATGATGGCGCCGCTGCTGGGCGCCGAGCTGACCGCCGGCCTCGGCTGGCGCAGCACCATGGCGGCCTGCGTGTTCTTCGGCGCGGCGCTCGGCCTGCTGGCGCTGCGCCTGCCGGAGACGCTCGCCGAGAAGCAGCCCCTGCCCGGCCTGGCCGGCATGGGCCGGGCCTATCTGCAGCTGGCGCGCATCCGCAGCTTCCGCTGCTACGCCGCGATCACCACCTGCACCACCGGCGTGTTCTTCGCCTTCATGGCCGGCGCGCCGCGCGTGCTGATGGACGGGCTGGGCTACACGCCGCGCGGCTACGCCATCGCCTTCATGGCGATCTCGCTGGCCTTCGGCGCCGGCTCCTATGTGGCGGGGCGGCATTCGGCGCGGCTGGGTGTGGCGCGCATGCTCAGCGCCGGGCTGCTGGTCTGCACCCTCGGCACGCTGGCCGGGCTGCTGGGGCAGGCGCTGCTGCCGCTGTCGCTGGCCGTGTTCTTCCTGCCCATGGCCATCGTGGCGCTGGGCAATGGCGTGTCGCAGCCCAATGCGGTGGCCGCCGCCGTCAGCGTCAAGCCGCAGCTGGCCGGCACCGCCTCCGGCCTGGTGGGCGCGCTGCAGATGGGCTTCGGCGCGGTGATGACGCTGCTGGCCGGGGCGGTGGAGCTGGGCAGCGGCATCGGCACCGCCGCCACCATGGCGGGCTGCGCGCTGGGCGCCCAGCTGGCGCTGCGCGGCGCCAACCGGGCGCAGCAGGGGCGCGGCTGAGGCGCCGCGCGAGCCGGGCGCCGGCTTAACAATTCTTCACCGCTCCGCCGTTCCGCCATCACGGCGCGTTGACCGGACCCGCGCGGTTTGCCAGGGTCGCGCCGTGAACGCCCTGGACCCCGACATCGCCCGCCAGCTGGCCGAGGACCTCCCGCCGGAGGTCTTCCTGCGCCTGCTGCGCACCTTCGAGACCGACCTGGCGCGGCTGGCGCGGGAGATGCGCGAAGCCGCCGCCGCGGGCGATCTGGAGGGCTACCGGCGCGGCGCGCATGGCCTGGCCGGCGCCGCCGGGGCGATC
>NZ_GG771012.1 GCF_000164635.1 Pseudoroseomonas cervicalis ATCC 49957
GAACAGCGCGCCCTCGAACCGGTCGCGGGCGATGGCGCGCGGCAGGGCCAGCCCGGCGCTGGCGCCGAGCCCCTGCAGCAGCCGCGCCAGCAGCAGGCCGGTGCCGCTCTCCGCCAGCACCGCGCCGGTGCCGGCCAGCACATACAGCACCAGCCCGGCCAGCAGCACCGGCCGCCTGCCATGGCGGTCGGACATCGGCCCCACCACCAGCTGGCCGAGGCCGATGCCCAGCAGCAGGGCGGAGATGATCAGCCCCGCCTGCTCCAGCTCCAGCGACAGGTCGGCCACCATGCGGGCGAGCGAGGGCACCACGAGGTTGGTGGCCATCTGGCCGAGCCCGGTCAGCGCCATCAGCAGCAGCAGCGTGCCGGCCGGCGCCGCGGCGGCGCCCGTCCTGGTGGAAATGCTCATTCTCTGTCCCTTGGTGCCGCCCGCGCGATGGCGGCGGCCCGCCCAGCATCTCGACAGGGGGAAAACTGTCCAATAATGCTTCAGCGCAGCATGATAAGGCGGGCTTATGCAGGGGATCGAGCTGCGGCATCTGCGCTGCCTGGTGGCGATCGCCGAGGAGGGCAGCTTCAGCCGCGCCGCGCAGCGCCTGGGCACCAGCCAGCCGGCGGTCAGCCAGCTGGTGCGGCGGCTGGAGGATGTGCTGGGCCAGCGCCTGCTGCACCGCGACCGGCTGCCCGTCACCCCCACCCCGCTGGGCGAGGCGGTGCTGCACCAGGCGCGGGAGGCGCTGGCGGCGGTGGAGCAGGCGCTCGACACCACGCGCCGCACCCTGCGCGGCGAGGCGGGGCGGCTGCGCATCGGCCTCAGCGTGCCGACGCTGCATGGCGGCGCCCCGGCGCTGATCCGCCGCTACCGCGCGGCGCGCCCGGGCGTCACGGTCGAGATGTGCGTGCTGAGCAGCCCCGACCAGCCGGCGGCGCTGCGCGAGCGGCGCATCGACCTGGCCTTTGGCGGCGTGCTGCCGGATGTGCCGGACCTCGCCCGGCGGGTGCTGGCGGATGAGCCGATGCGGGCGCTGCTGCCGGCCTGGCATAAGCTCGCCGGCGCCGCCTCCCTGCCGCTCGCCGCGCTGCGGGAGGAGGGCTGGATCCTGCCCGCCCCGCCCATGCCGCTGCGCGAGGAGATCCTGCTGCAATGCCGCCAGGCCGGCTTCACCCCGCGCGCGGCGGCCGAGGCGCCGGATTTCCTGGCCACCTGCGGGCTGGTGCTGGCCGGCGCCGGCATCGCCCTGGCGCCCGAGACCTCGCGCAGCCTGGCCGGGCCCGAGCTGGTGCTGGTGCCCTTGCAGGGCGAGGCGCCGCGCATCGTGCACGCGCTGGTCTGGCGCGCTGGCGAGGCTTCGCCCCTGGTGCGCGACCTGGTGGCGCTGGCGGCCGAGGCCTGGCCCGAGCCGGGCGGCTGAGCCTGCCGCCTCAGGCGCGGATCAGCCCGGCCTCCGGCGCGATGCCCTCGCCGCCGGGGAAGGCGCGGTCCAGCGCCTCCTGCGGCAGGCGCAGATGGTCGCGCAGCAGCCCCTTGGCCAAGGCGCGCAGGTCGCGGCTCGGCTGCAGGTCGCGCTTCTCGTAGAGCTGGGTTTCGGCGAGGCCCGGCCAATCGGCCAGCACCCGCCCGCCGGCGATGGCGCCGCCGGCCAGGAAGGCGGCGCCGCCGGTGCCGTGATCGGTGCCGCCATTGCCGTTGATGCGGGCGGTGCGGCCGAATTCGGTCATTACCAGCACCGCCGTCTGCCGCCAGCTGTCGCCGAGTGCGGTGCGCAGCGCCGCCAGGCCGTCATCCAGCTGGCCCAGCACCGGCAGCATGCGGCGCAGCTGGTCGGCATGGGTGTCCCAGCCGGTCATCTCCAGCGCCGCCACGCGCGGCCCGTCGGGGGCGGCCAGCAGCCGCCCGGCGGCC
>NZ_GG771011.1 GCF_000164635.1 Pseudoroseomonas cervicalis ATCC 49957
TGCCGACCTGACGGACCGTGCCCGCCAGATCATCAGCGAGGCGGCGCAGAACTCCAGCCGCACCCAGACGACGCGCATCGAGGTGGCCGGCCATGCCGACCGCTCGGGCTCGCCGCAGTACAACCAGCGCCTGTCGCAGCGTCGCGCCGACGCCGTGGCCGCCGAGCTGGTCCGCCAGGGCGTCAGCCGCTCGGCCATCACGGTGCAGGCCTTCGGCGAGAGCCGCCCGCTGGTGCCGACCGCCGATGGCGTGCGCGAGCCGCAGAACCGCCGCGTCGAGATCGTGCTGCGCTAAGCACCTCGCGATCGCGACCGGATCGGGGGGCGCCGCGAGGCGCCCCCTTTTTCGTGGCCGGGCCGCCGGCTTCCCCTGACGACCCGGCCGACCCATCTCTGCCGCGCGGCGCCACCGCCGCCCCGGATAAGGACACTGCCCATGCGCCTGCCGGCCCTGCTTCTCGCCGCGCTGCTGCTCGGCGCCTGCGATGGCGATCCGGGCGGGGCGCGCCACCTGGTCGAGGCGCCCGGCGCCCGGCCCCTGCTGGTGGAGACGGAGAGCGGCCCGGTGCGGGGCGTCGCCGCGCCGGAAGGGCAAGCCTTCCTGAACATCCCCTTCGCCGCCGCGCCCACCGGCGCCCGCCGCTGGCTGCCCCCCGCCCCGCCCGAGCCCTGGACGGCGCCGCGCGACGCGACCCGGCTCGGCCCCGGCTGCCTGCAGAATTTCAGCCCCGCCTATCTGCGCGGGCAGACCGCCACCTGGATGCAGGCGGGGGAGGAGGATTGCCTCAACCTCAATGTCTATGCCCCGGCCTCGGCCCGGCCGGGCGAGCGCCTGCCGGTCATGGTCTGGCTCTATGGCGGCGGGCTGGTGGTGGGCAGCAACCGGCAATACGACCTCAGCCTGCTGGCCGAGCGCGAGCGGCTGGTGCTGGTGGCGCCGAACTACCGGCTGGGCGCGCTGGGCTTCCTGGCGCATCCGGCGCTGCGGGCCGAGGCGGGCGGCGCGGCCAATCTCGGCCTGCTGGACCAGCAGGCGGCGTTGCGCTGGGTGCAGCGCAATATCGGCCGCTTCGGCGGCGACCCTGGCAATGTCACCCTGATCGGTGAATCCGCCGGCGCCTGGAGCACCTGCCTGCAACTGGTGGCGCCCGGCGCCGCCGGCCTGTTCCACCGCGCCATCCTGCAGAGCGGCGCCTGCCAGACCGCCTTCTCCACCCTGCCCGTGGCCGAGGCCGAGGCGGCCGGCCTGGCCTATGCCGCGGCGCTGGGCTGCGGCGACGCCGCCGGCGAGGACGCGG
>NZ_GG771010.1 GCF_000164635.1 Pseudoroseomonas cervicalis ATCC 49957
TCACCAGCGCGCCACCCAGGCCACGCCCCTCCGCCGCCAGGACGCGGCCGGGCAGGCGGCGGAAACCGGTCAGGCTGCGCCGCATCCGCGCCGACCAGGCGGTGGGCTCGGCTTGCAGCGCCGCATAGGCGGGGGTGTCCAGCGCGCCGAGATCCTCCAGCCCGTACCATGTAAAGAAGCCTGCCGCCGCGCCAGCCTCGGCGCGGTAGCGCCGCGCGAAACGGAAGCCAGGCACCCCCAGCCGCTCCGGCGCGTGCTCGATGCCGTGCCAGGCCTCGTATTCGGCCAGGCTGTCCGGGCGCGCGCCGTTCCACAGCGCCAGCAGCGCGCCACTCACGGGAACAGCATCACCTTGGCGGCGCTGCGGTCCTGCGCCACCGCGAAGCCGGACATCGCCTCGGCCAGCGGCCGCCGGTGCGTGATCATGCGCCGCGCCACCTCGCCATGCCGGGCCAGGAAGGCCAGCACCCGCGGCCAGTCGGCGATCGGCGCGCGATAGGCGCCATGCATCGTCTGCTCCAGGCGCACCAGCCGCGTCAGGTCGATCGGCGCCGGCCGCGCATGGATGCCCGCCACCACGAACACCCCGCCGCGCCGCAGCCGCGCCAGCCCCTGCTCCACCGCCGCCGTGACGCCCGCCGCCTCGATCACCGCGTCGAAAGGCGCCGCCTGGCCGGCGGACTCCAGCGCCGCGGGCAGGTCGGTGCCGGCGAGGTCCAGCGCCACCACATCGGGGCACAGCGCCCGCGCCACGGCCAGCCGCGCCGCGTCGCCATGCCCGGCCAGCACCACCTGCGCCCCCGCCGCCGCCGCGAACATCAGGATGCCCAGCCCGATCGGGCCGGGGCCCAGCACCAGCACGCGCTGGCCGGGCTTCACCGCCGCCAGGTCCACCGCGTGCATCGAGACACTGAGCGGCTCGGCCATCGCCGCCAGCTCGGCATCCAGACCCGCCGGCACCGCGACGCAGTTCAGCGCCGGCACCCGCACCCGCGCGGCAAAGGCGCCATCCCGGCCAATGCCGATGCCGCGCCGCGCCGTGCAGCCATCCGCATCGCCGCCGGCACAGGACGCGCAGCGGCCGCAGACAGTGGAGGGGCGCACCGTCACGCGCTGGCCCTCCACGACACCCAGCGCGCCCTCGCCCAACGCCAGCACCCGCCCGGCGAATTCATGGCCGATCGTCACCGGCATGGCGGCGCGCATCGATTCATAGCCCGCGGTCCACTCGGCGATATGCACATCGGTGCCGCAGATCCCGGCAGCCTCGACCTGGATCAGCACCTCGCCCGCGGCCAGGACAGGCTCGGGGACATCGGCCAGGACCAGGCCCGGCGCGGGGGCGGGCTTGCGCAAAGCGAGCATGGCTTCAGCCTCCTTGCAAAGCAGGACAGCAAGGCCGGGGAATGAATTCCCCGGACCCCTTCTTTTTTCTGTCAGTGGAGCAGAAAAAGTTCAGTCGAGGCGGACCTTGGCGTCGGTCACCACCTTGGCCCACAGCGTGGCCTCCTGGCGCATGAAGACGGCCAGCTCCTCGGGCGTGCCGCCCGCCGGCTCGGCGCCGAGCTGCGCCAGCCGCGCGGCCAGCGCACTGTCCTGCCGCGTCTCGTTGAAGGCGCGGTTCAGGATCGCCACCACCTCGGCGGGGGTGCGGCGCGGCACCGCCAGCGCGATCCAGGCCGACACATCATAGCCCGGGAAACCCTGCTCGGCGACGGTCGGCACCTCCGGCAGGCTCGCCACCCGCGCGGCGGTGGTGACGCCCAGCGCCCGCAGCGCCCCGGCGCGGATCTGCCCCGAGGCCGCGGCCAGGCTGCAGAACATCACGTCCAGATTGCCGGCGATGGTGTCGGTCAGCGCCGGCGCCTCGCCGCGATAGGGCACGTGCTGCACCTCGATGCCGGTGCGCAGCCCGAAGAACTCACCCGCCAGATGCGCCACCGTCCCGGCCCCGCCCGAGCCGAAGGTCAGCGGCGTGCCGGCGCGCCGCGTCGCCTCGGCCAGCGCCGCCATGTCGCGCACCGGGGAAGCGGCCCGCGTCACCACCACGAAAGGCAGCCGCGCGATCAGCCCGACCGGCACCAGATCCGCCTGCCAGTCATAGGGAAGGTCGTTGCGGAAGGCCGGGTTGATCACCGTCGTCGTCGGCACCGCCAGGATGGTGTAGCCATCCGGCTCGGCGCGGACGACCTGCTGCGTCGCCGGGATGGTGCTGCCGCCCCCGCGATTCTCGATCACCGGGCGGCGGCCCAGCGCCTCCCCGGCCCGGTCGGCGATGGCGCGGGTGGCGACGTCGACGCCGCCACCGGCGGCAAACGGCACCACGATGGTCGGCACGCGCTGCGGCC
>NZ_GG771009.1 GCF_000164635.1 Pseudoroseomonas cervicalis ATCC 49957
TGGCGCGGCAGCGCCGCGATCTCGGCCTCCGCCAGGCCCAAGGCCAGCAGCCGCTGCCGCGCCAGATCCAGCTTGATGCGGGCATCCTCGGCCGTGGCGCGGGCCTGCAGGAAATCCTGCTCGGCCGAGACGCGCTGGCGCCAGAGCCGGCTCTCCCGCGCCAGCAGGGTCTCGGCCAGGGCGGCGGTGCGGCCAGCGGCCAGGAACTCGCCCTTCGCGTCGGCGACCTCGCGGCTTTCCAGCACGGCCAGCACCTCGCCCTGGGCGACCTCGTCGCCCAGGCTGCGCCGCACCTCGGCGACGACGCCGCCCAGGCGCGGCGTCACCCTCGCCTGGCGGTCCTGGCTGGCGCCCAGCACGGCGGGCACCGTGGCGTGCCGCAGCAACTGGCCACCGCCGACCGCGGCGACGACGATACCCGAGGCCTCGACCTGCTCCCCGGTCATGGCGATATGGCCTTCCTCGCCATGGCTTTCCCTGCCCTCAGCTTGGCTGTCGGGCTTCGCCGCGGCGGCGGGCTCGGCGGCGGCGGCGGGGACCTGCAGCCCCATCAGCAGCCGCGCCTGCTCCGGGACGGCGGAAAAGGTGATGGCGAAGGCCAGCCCGCCGATGGCAGCACTGGCGAGAAGGGTTGCGCGGCGCATCAGCGGCGGGCTCCGGAGGGTTGTTCGCCGCGCAGCCGCTCCAGCGCGGCGCGGCGGGTGTGGAATTCCTGGGTGGTCTCGACCAGCTGCGCCTGGGTGTCGGACAGCGCCTTCTGGGCGTCGAGCACCTCGAGGAAGGAGAACTTGCCCTCGCCGAACCCGGCCGAGGCGGCGCGCGCCGCCCGCTCGGCCGCCGGCAGCGCGTCGCGCCGCAGGCTCTGCGCGGCCCGCCAGGCGAGTGCCAGCCGGCGCTCGGTGGCCAGCAGTTCGGCGACCAGCGCGGCGCGCCCGCGCTGCGCCTCGGTCTCTGCGCGCAGCAGTTCGGCATTCGCCCGGGCGATGCCGCCCTGGTTGCGGTCGGAGAAGGGCAGCGGAATGCTGACGCCGGCGACGAAGCTCGTCTCACCCGTGTCGCGCGAATGCCGGACATCGCCGTTCAGCGTGACATCGGGCACGCCAGCCGAGCGCTGCAACGTGACGTTGGCGCGCTGCTGGGCGATGGCGGCCTCGAAGCGGGCCAGGTCCGGGTTGGCCGCCAGCCTCTGCAACGGATCGGCCGGAACAGGCGCCGGAACGGCCGGGCCGATGTCGTCGAACCAGGGCTGGCGCGCGGCCAGCTGCACCGCCGGCACGCCGATCAGCACCGCGAGCTCGCCGCGGGCGATCTCCGCCTCGCGTTCGGCCCGCTCCATGGCGATCTCGGCGGTGGCGCGGGTCACCTCGGCGCGCTCGGCCTGCAGCAGCGGGTCGCGCCCGGCATCGACCCGCAGCCGGGCGGCGCGCAGGGTCTCGCCCGCCAGGCGCAGCC
>NZ_GG771008.1 GCF_000164635.1 Pseudoroseomonas cervicalis ATCC 49957
GCCAAGAAGCCCGCCGCCGCGCCGGCCAAGAAGCCCGGCCCGGGCCTCGACCGCCGCCGCGACGGCCGCATCGACGTGGCCGCCGCGATCGAGGGCGAGGATGAGCGCAGCCGCTCCATGGCCTCCGTCCGCCGCGCCCGCGAGCGCGAGCGGCGGCAGCAGGAGCTGCAGCGCCTGCGCTCGGACGGCGTCAAGGTGGTGCGCGACGTGGTGGTGCCGGAAGCCATCACCGTGCAGGAGCTCGCCAACCGCATGGCCGCCCGTGGCGGCGAGGTGGTGAAGGCGCTGTTCCGCATGGGCGTGATGGCGACGCTGACCCAGACCATCGACGCCGACACGGCGGAGCTGGTGGTCAACGAGTTCGGCCACCGCGTGCGCCGCGTCTCCGAGTCGGATGTCGAGCAGGGCCTGGTGGGCACCGTCGACGCCGAGGACGACCTGCTGCCGCGCCCGCCGGTCGTGACCATCATGGGCCATGTCGACCACGGCAAGACCAGCCTGCTGGACGCGCTGCGCAAGACCGACGTGGCCGGCCGCGAGGCCGGTGGCATCACCCAGCACATCGGCGCCTATCAGGTGACGCTGGCGGACGGGCAGAAGGTCACCTTCCTCGACACGCCGGGCCACGAGGCCTTCACCGCCATGCGCGCCCGCGGCGCGAGCGTGACCGACATGGTCGTGCTGGTGGTGGCCGCCGATGACGGCGTGATGCCGCAGACGATCGAGGCGATCAACCACGCCAAGGCGGCCGGCGTGCCGCTGATCGTGGCGGTCAACAAGATCGACAAGCCGGGCGTCAACCTCGACCGCGTGCGGCAGGAGCTGCTGCAGCACGAGATCGTGGTGGAGAGCCTGGGCGGCGACACGATGGAGATCCAGGTCTCCGCGCTGAAGGGCACCAATCTCGACAAGCTGCTGGAGGCGATCCTGCTGCAGGCCGAGGTGCTGGACCTGCGCGCCAACCCCGACCGCTCCGCCGAGGGCGCCGTCATCGAGTCCAAGCTGGACAAGGGGCGTGGCCCGGTGGCCACCATCCTGGTGCAGAAGGGCACGCTGAAGCAGGGCGACATGGTGGTGGTCGGCGCCGAGTGGGGCCGCGTGCGCGCCATGCTCGACGACAAGGGCCGCCAGCTGAAGGAGGCCGGCCCCAGCCTGCCGGTCGAGATCCTCGGCCTGTCGGGCGTGCCGACCGCCGGCGAGACCTTCGTGGCCGTGGAGAATGAGAGCCGCGCCCGCGAGATCTCCGAGTACCGCCAGCGCGTCGCCCGCGACAAGCAGGCGGCCGCCGCCGGCGCCGCCCGCGGCACGCTGGCCGACATGATGGCCCGCGTCGCCGCCGGCGCGCAGAAGGAGGTGGCCGTCGTCGTCAAGGCCGACGTGCAGGGCTCGGCCGAGGCGCTCGGCGTGACGCTGAACAAGCTGTCGCGCGACGAGGTCAAGGTGCGCGTGCTGCACTCGGCGGTCGGCCAGATCACCGAGAGCGACATCCAGCTGGCCAAGGCGTCCAACGCCGTGGTCGTCGCCTTCAACGTCCGCGCCACCACCCAGGCGCGGGAGATGGCGAACCGCGACGGCGTCGACATCCGCTACTACTCCATCATCTACCAGGTGGCGGACGATGTGGAGGCGATGGTCCGCGGCAAGCTGGCCCCGGTGCAGCGCGAGAAGTTCCTCGGCTACGCGCAGATCCTCGAGGTGTTCGAGGTCAAGCGCGTCGGCAAGATCGCGGGCTGCCGCGTCACCGAGGGCGTGGTCAAGCGCGGCTGCGGCGTCCGCCTGCTGCGCGACGGCGTCGTCATCCACCAGGGCGAGCTGGCCACGCTGCGCCGCTTCAAGGATGACGTGAAGGAAGTGACCAACGGCTACGAGTGCGGCATGTCCTTCGCGAACTACGACGACATCCGCATCGGCGACCAGATCGAGTGCTACGAGACCGAGACCGTCGCCGCGGTCTGACCTGAACCGGCCCGGGGGCGCGATCCCCCGGGCCGCCTTGCCTTCGCCCGCCCGCCCCGCCGGTGCGCGGTCCCCGCGCCGCCCGACCGGGGCGGCCCGGCGCTGCTGTGAAGAGAACCCCCCATGGCCAAGAAAACCGCCGCCGCCGGCGCCCCCAGCCAGCGCATGCTCCGCGTCGCGGAGGAGGTGCGCCATGCCCTCTCGGCCGTGTTCATGCGCGGCGAGTTCCACGACCCCGACCTGTCGGGCCGCCACATCACGGTCACCGAGGTGCGCGCCTCCCCCGACCTGAAGCACATGACCTGCTTCGTCTCCGCCCTCGGCCGGCCGGTGACCAAGGAGGAGTTGCAGGGGCTGCGCCGCGTGCAGCCCTTCCTGCGCACCCAGGTCGCGCGCGCGGTGCGGCTGAAATTCGCCCCCGAGATGCATTTCCAGCCCGACACCGCGCTGGACTATGCGATGAAGATCGACGCGGTGATGCGCCGGCCGGAGGTCCAGCAGGACCTCGCCCCGCGCAAGCCCGGCGACGCCACGCCGCCGGAGGACGAGACCCCGTGACGACCCAGGAGGCGGCGCCGCCCGACCAGGCGCCGGTGATCCGCACCATCGCCATGCCGGCCGACACCAACCCGGCGGGCGACATCTTCGGCGGCTGGCTGATGGCGCAGATGGACCTGGCCGCCGGCAACGCCGCCGTCCGCCGCGCCCGCGGCCGCTGCGCCACCGTCGCGGTGGAGGCGATGACCTTCCACTCCCCCGTGCGCGTCGGCGACGAGGTGAGCCTCTATGCCGAGGTGATCTCGACCGGCCGCACCTCGATGCGCATCCGCGTGCAGGCCTGGCGGCGCGAGCGCGAGAGCGACCACACCAACCGGGTGACCGAGGCGGTCTTCACCTTCGTGGCGCTCGACGCCACCGGCCGCCCGCGCCCGGTGCCGTCGGTCTAGCGCCAGGGGGGCTCCGCCCCCCTGGACCAAGGTTAGCGCCAGGGGGGCTCCGCCCCCTGGACCCCCGGCCGGGGGGATAGTATCCCCCCGGACCCCGCCTTCAGATGGGAAGTCCAGAAACCTCAGGTTTCTGG
>NZ_GG771007.1 GCF_000164635.1 Pseudoroseomonas cervicalis ATCC 49957
AGCTGCAGCAGGGCTGGCGCGACGAGGCGGCGCTGCGCCACGCCCTGGCGGCGCGCCGCCAGGCGGCGGACGGGCCGGGGGATGCCACGCTGCGCCCGGTGGCGCGCTGGGCCGGCTGGGAGATGACCGGCTGGTCCAGCCTGCGGCTGCTTCTGGCGCCGGAGCAGGGGCCGCAGCGGCTGAAACGAAGACGGGGCGCCCGGCCAGGGCGCCCCGTTCAAGTCCGCGCCGGAGCCGGGGCCCCGCGCGCAGCCTCAGAAGCGGTAGCGCAGCGAGGCGCCGACGATCCACGGGTCGAGATCGGCCCGCGCGCCGATGGCGCCGCCATTGACCGAGACATCCGGCCGCAGGAACAGCTTCTTGACGTCGAGATTGACGCCCCAGCGGTCGTTGATCGCGTAGTCGAAGCCGGCGTTCAGGGCCCAGCCCCAGCTGTTCTCGATATCCACCTTGCTGACCGGCGCGGTGCGGCTGCCGCCCTCGCCATAGAACACGGTGTAGTTGATGCCGGCGCCGACATAGGGGCTGAAGCGCGCCTGCGGCAGCGGGTGGAACTGCAGCGTCAGGGTCGGCGGCAGCGCCCAGACGCGGCCGAGATCGACATCGCCCAGCGCCGAGCCGCGCACCTTCACATCGTGCCGCGTGGTGGCGGCGATCAGGTTCAGCGAGACCTGCGGCGTCAGGAAGTAGGTGAGGTCGAGCTGCGGGGTCAGGGTATCGGAGGCGTCCGGCTTGCCGCCGATCGCGTCGACGCGGCCGCCGCTCTGCGGCAGCACGCCGATCACGCCGAAGCCGAGCACCAGGTCGCCGGCCTGCTTGCCGCGGAAGGCGGTGTCCTGGGCCTGTGCGGGGGCGGGAGCGGCCAGCAGGGCGGCCCCCATCGCGGCGGCGGCCAGCGCGCCGCCCATTGTCTTGATCACGACCAACCTCTCCATCCAGGCGGCGGGGCCGCCATGGCACCGGCATTCCCGCCGGAACTGCAGGCGGCCATTGCCGCCATGCAGGAGGGATTAGTCGCGCCGCGCCGCGCCGTCCTTGATCCGCATCAATCGAACGGCGCGGGACGCGCGCTCATTCCGGCTTGATGCCGGCGCGCTGGATCACCTCGCGCCAGCGCGCGATCTCGGCCTGCTGGAAGCGGCGATACTCCTCCGGGCTGTTGGCGACGACGCTGAGCCCGATCTGCTCCAGCCGCGGCTGCACCTCGGGGTGGCGCAGCGCCCCGGCCACCGCCGCGTGCAGCTTCTCCAGCAGGGCGGGCGGCGTGCCGGCCGGCGCCATCACTGCCTGCCAGGAGGTGACGACGAAATCCTCCATCCCCGCCTCGGCCGCGCTCGGCACGTCGGGCAGCACCGGGTGGCGGCGCTGGTCGGTGACCATCAGCGCGCGCAGCCGGCCCGACTGGATATGGCCGGCGACGGTGCCGAGATTCTGGAACGACATCTGCACATTGCCGGCGATCAGGTCGGTCGCCGCCGCGGCGCCGCCGCGATAGGGCACATGCGCCACATCGGTGCCGGTGCGCTGCTTGAACAGCTCCGCCGTCATCTGGTCGGAGGAGCCGACGCCGCTGGTGGAATAGCTGGCGCGGCCGGGATTGGCCTTCAGCCAGGCGACCAGCCCGGCCACGTCGCGCGCCGGCACCCGCTCGGGGTTGATCACCAGCACGTTGGGCGTGGTCACCGCCAGGGTGACGGGGGCGAATTCGGCCACCGGGTCGTAGCCGAGATCGGGGCGCAGCGCGGTGTTGATGGCATAGACGCCGATCGAGCCGGTCATCAGCGTGTGGCCATCCGGCTCGGCCCGGGCCAGGGCGCGGCCGGCGATCTCGCCATTGGCGCCGGGGCGGTTCTCCACCACCACGGGCTGGCCGATGGTCTGGCTCATCCGGTTGCTGATCGCCCGGGCAACGATGTCGGACGGGCCGCCGGCGACGAAGGGCACCAGCATGGTGACCGGCCGCGCCGGCCAGGCGGGTTGCGCGCCGGGCTGGGCGCGGGCGGCGCGGGGCAGGGCGGGCAGCAGCGGCAGGCCGCCCAGCAGGGCGGACAGGGTACGGCGGCGCATGGGACGTTTCTCCGGCAGTGTTCTGCTTCTGCCGGTACGATGACATGACGAAGCTGTCACTGGCCAGACCGGGCGGCGCGGGCCGGGCGCCTGCGCGCCCTGCGATACCCCGGCGCCGCCGGCCCGGCCGTGGCGC
>NZ_GG771006.1 GCF_000164635.1 Pseudoroseomonas cervicalis ATCC 49957
CCGATGTCGGAGACCATCGGCGTCGGCAGGTGCCGCATCGCCTCGTGCAGGGCGAGGTCGCGCGCACCGTCCAGCCAGCGCCGCAGCCGCTGCCCCAGCGGGCGGGCCTCAGCCATGTCGCTTCTCCAGCAGCATGGGCAGGCTGTCGCCCGGCCGCAGCGTCAGCCGGCAGACCGGATAGACCACCGCCCCCGGCGCCAGGCGCGGGGTGACGGCGCGCGCCAGCGTCGCCAGGCAGAGCACCGCCTCGGTCAGCCCGAAGGCGGCGCCGGTGCAGACGCGCGGGCCGATGGCGAAGGGAATCCAGGTGTAGCGCGGCTTGCTCGCCGCCTCGCCGCCCGGCAGGAAACGCTCCGGCCAGAAGGCGTCCGGCGCCTGCCAGAGCCGCTTGTGCCGGTGCAGCAGCCAGGGCACCGCCAGCACCAGCGAGCCCTTGCGGACATGGCGGCCGCCGATCTCGCCCTCCGTCACCGCCTCCCGCGCCAGCAGCGGCACCGGCGGGTAGAGGCGCAGCGTCTCCTCCACCACCGCCCGGGTATAGGGCAGCCGCGCCATGTCGGCGAAGCGGGCGGGGCCGTCCAGCGCATCGGCCTCCGCCTGCAGCCGCGCCAGCACGGCGGGCGACTGGCTGAGCAGGTACCAGGCCCAGGCCAGGGTGTTGGCCGTGGTCTCGTGCCCGGCCATGAACAGCACCGCCGCCTCGTTGCGGAAGGCGGCCTTGTCCATGCGCTTGCCGGTGCGCGGGTTGACGCCCTCGGCCATGGCCCGGATCAGGCTGGCCTCGCCATCCGCCGGGCCGTCCAGGATGTCGTCGATCAGCCGGTCCAGCACGCGCTGGATGCGCTGCCCCGCCCGGCGCGCCCGCAGCGGCTGCCAGCGCGGCACCCAGTCCGGCAGGCCGAGCAGCGAGATCAGGTCGGTCTGCCCGACCACACGCTGGTATTCGGCAAAGGCGCCGACCACCGTGGCGGCGGCACTGCCGCCCAGCTGCCGGCCGAAGATGGTGCGGCAGATGATCTCGGCGGTCAGGTGGCCCATCTCGGCCAGCATGTCGATCGGCTGCCCGGCCGGGCGGGCGGTCCAGGCGCTGGCGCGCTCGGCCGCCGCCTCGGTGATCGGCGGCGTCAGCGCCGCCAGGCGCGAGACATGGGTGACCGGCGCCACCACCCGCCGCCGCTCCTTCCACAGCGGGCCGTCGCTGATGAACAGCCCATCCCCCAGCAGCGGCCGCAGCGCGTGGCGCATCTGCGGCGATTTTCGCTCGAAGGCGGCGGGCTGGTCGACGAAGGCCTGCTGCACCGTCTCCGGGCTGTTGCAGATGTAGATGTCGCGCATCAGCACGCGGCGATGGATGAAGGCGCGCTCGAAGCTCGGCTGCGGCCAGATGTCGAGGAAGGAGCGGCGCAGCGCGCGCAGGAAATCGGGCAGCGGCGGCAGGCGGGCCGGGCGTGGCGGGTGCGGCGGCACGAAGGCCGGGCCG
>NZ_GG771005.1 GCF_000164635.1 Pseudoroseomonas cervicalis ATCC 49957
ACTTTTGTCAGTTGGCGTCCCGCTTATGGCCTGAGGTGGGACGCCAAACGGATAAAGTCTTTTTGCTTCTTTTTCTTCAGAAAAAGAAGATCCTTACGCTGCTAATTTTACATCGGATGCCAGCAGCGCCTCCGCCCGCGCCAGCAGCTGCGCCTTCACCTCCGCCACATAGGGATTGTCCTCGGTGATGGTGCGGAACAGCGCCTCGGAATCCTGCGACACCTGGCCGGTGGCGCGCATCAGCAGCTCGAAGCTCGGCGTGGTGTGGGGCAGGTCGGGCATCTCCAGCCCGGAGACCAGCCGCGCCACCAGATGCGTCAGCCCCTGCACCCAGGCCATCTGCCGGTCATGCTCCTCCGGCGTCATGGTCACCAGCTGAAGGCCGAGGCGGCGCAGCATGCGCAGCGCCAGCCGCGCGCGCGCGCCGCCGCCGGGGCAGGCGACCAGCCGCAGCCCCTCGATCCCGTCGCGCCCGCTTTGCGGCCCGAACAGCGGATGGGTGCCCAGCAGTTCGACATGCTCCGGCAGCGCCTCCCGCAGCAGGGCGAGCGGCCGGGTCTTGATCGAGCAGACCTCGACCACCAGCGCGCCGGGGCGCAGATGCGGGGCGATGGCGCGCGCCACCTCGGCCAGGCGCGCTACCGGCACGGCCAGGATGACCACGGGTTGGCGGGCGGCCTCGGCCAGGGACGCGCCGCCGGGCTGCGCCGGGTCGTGCCCCAGCACCGGGCCGAGTTTCTCCAGATGCGGCCGGCAGAAGGCCCCGAAGGCGCCGAGGCCGATCAGCCCCATGCGGGGTGCCGTGGCAGGGAAAGCGGGAAGCGGCATGGTGACCCTCAGGGCTTGCACCGCCGCCGGGAGGGCCATTCCAACAAAAATGCCGCCCCAGGGCGGCATCGTTCGAACAGACAGGTTTCGACCGCGCCGCTTATGTCGAGCGGCGGTAATACAGGCGCGGGGCGGGCGCGGTCATGTTCATCGCCGGCATGATGGGCGCGGCCTGGCCGCAGCGTCAAGCCATGGCTTGACGCGGGCGCCAGCCCTGCGACCCTCCGCCCCATGCGCATCCATGTCCAGAATCCGGCCGACGAGACGGTCTTCCCCATCACCGAGCAGCAATGGCAGGCCGCCATCGCCCGCTCCCCCGACATGGCGGATCTCGAGGTCAGCTTCGCCAGCGACGACGAAGGCTTCACCCGCGCCATGGCCGAGGCCGAGGCCATCGTCACCTGGACCCGGGTGGCGCATCAGCGCTTCCCGAAAGGCGCCCTGCCGGGGCTGGCGCCGAAGCTGAAGCTGATCTTCTGCACCTCCGCCGGGCTCGACAAGCTGGCGCCCTTTGACTTCCTGCCGCCCGGCGTCGCCCTGCTGAACAACCGCGGCACCCATGCCGCCAAGGCCGGCGAATTCGGCATCATGGCGCTGCTGATGCTGGCCAACCACATCCCCGCCTTCGCCCATGACGCGCGGGAAGGGCGCTGGGCGCCGCGCTTCGGCTCGGTCCTGGCCGGGCGCACCGTCTGCATCGTGGGGCTGGGCTCGCTCGGTGGCGGCGTGGCGGCGCGGGCGAAGCAGTTCGGCATGAAGGTCATCGGCGTGCGCAACAGCGCCGCCCCGCACGAGTCGTGCGACGAGGTGGTAGCGCAAGCCGATATCGACCGCGTGCTGCCGCGCGCCGAATTCCTCGTCCTCGCCTGCCCGCTGACGCCGCAGACCCAGGGGCTGCTCGACCGCCGCCGGCTGTCCCTGCTGCCGCAAGGCGCCAAGGTGGTGAATATCGGGCGGGGTCCGCTCTGGGATCAGGAGGCGGTCTGCGACCTGCTGGAGAGCGGCCATCTCGGCGGCGCCGTCACCGACGTCACCGTGCCGGAGCCGCTGCCCGCCGACTCCCGCCTGTGGCGGACGCCGGGGCTGTTCATCACCCCGCACATGTCGTCGGACGATCCGGGCACCTACAACGACCGCAGCCTGGACATCTTCTTCGACAACCTCCGCGCCTGGCGGAAGGGCGAGGCCCTGCCGACGCAGGTGACGGCCGAGCGGGGCTACTAAAAAGCAAAAAGGCCAGGGGAATGAATTCCCCTGGACCCCTTCTTTTTTCTGTCCGTTGGCGCCGGGCTACTTGGCGGCGGCCGAACGGGCGATCGGGGCCACGAATTGCGGCTCGGTGTCCCAGGGGAACAGGATCCAGGTGTCCTGGCTCACCTCGGTGACAAACGTGTCCACCAGCGGCTTGCCGGCGGGCTTGGCATAGACCGTGGCGAAATGCGCCTTGGGCAGCATGCCGCGCACCACCTTGGCCGTGGTGCCGGTGTCCACCAGATCGTCCAGCACCAGCCAGCCATCGCCATCGCCGGCGGCGATCGGCGGCTTGGCCACCACCGGCTCGCCCTTCTTCTCCTCGTCATAGGTGATGATCGAGACACTCTCGATCAGCCGGCAATCCAGCTCGCGGGCGATGATCGCCGCCGGGATCAGCCCGCCACGGGTGATGGCGACGATGCCCTTCCAGGGACCGCGCTCCACCAGCCGCCAGGCCAGGGCCTTGCTGTCTCGGTGAAGCTGGTCCCAGCTGACGGTGTAGTAGCGCGAGGCCATTCTCAGAACATCCTGCCGCCATTCGGGACGGCGAAATCGGGTCGGATCAGCACCACGGCCCCCTCGGGATCGGGCAGGCCCAGCGTCAGGACCTGGCTCTCGAAACCGGCGATGCGGCGCGGCGGGAAGTTCACCACGCACAGCACCTGCCGGCCGATCAGCTTGTCCGGCGTGTAATGCACCGTGATCTGCGCGGAGGAGCGGCGGATGCCGAGCTCGGGCCCCAGATCGATCTCCAGCTTGTAGGCGGGCTTGCGCGCCCCCTCCAGCACCTGGGCATCGACCACGGTGCCGACGCGGATGTCGAGGCGGTCGAAATCTTCGATCGTCGCGGTGGCTTCCATCCCGGTTCGATAGCGCAGCCCTGGCCCGGGCGGAAGGGCGGATTGCCGTGGCGCCGCCCGCATGCCAGCGTCCCGGGCGGGAAACGCTCCGGGAGCAACAATGACGACGGCCGAGGCCCTGCCGACCACCCCCTCCTTGCGCTGCGACGGGCAGCGCGCGCTGGTCACCGGCGCCTCGCGCGGCATCGGCCGCGCCGC
>NZ_GG771004.1 GCF_000164635.1 Pseudoroseomonas cervicalis ATCC 49957
GGAAGCGCAGCTGCGCCGTGCCGGTCAGCGCCAGCAGCCCGCGCGCCGCGCTGTCGAGGCCAAGCTCGCGCGCGGTGACCACCGGCACCAGCCGGCCGCGCCGTGGCGCCACCTCCAGCGCCAGGGCGGTGCTGCCGGCGGAGGCCGGCTCCACCGGGGTCTGGTGCGTCATGCGGCAGGTGGCCTTGTCGGTCATCGGGTCGGCGGCGCAGGTCAGGATCCAGGGGCCGAAGCTGTCCTGGGCCCGGGCCGGCATGGCGGCGCCGATGCTGACAAGAGCGAGGGCGAGGGTGGCGAGAGCGCGCATGCCGCGCAACATAGGAAGCCGAAGGGGAATCCGCCATGAACAGAGTCGCCCTGCCGGATGGCAGCACCGTTCCCGCCCTGGGCCAGGGCAGCTGGAAGCTGGGCGAGCGCGGCGCCGACCGCGCCGCCGAGGCGCGGGTGCTGCGCCTCGGCCTCGATCTCGGCCTGACGCTGATCGACACCGCCGAGATGTATGCCGAGGGTGGCGCCGAGGAGGTGGTGGCCGAGGCCATCGCCGGCCGCCGCCAGGAGGTGTTCCTGGTCAGCAAGGTCTATCCGCACAACGCCTCGCGCCAGGCGCTGCCGCGCGCGCTGGAGGCCAGCCTGAAGCGGCTGCGCACCGATGTCCTCGACCTCTATCTGCTGCACTGGCGCGGCGGCGTGAAGCTGGCCGAGACGGTGGAGGCGATGGAGCGCGCGGTGGAGCAGGGCAAGATCCGCCGCTGGGGCGTCTCCAACCTCGATGTCGAGGATCTGGAGGAGCTGGGCCCGGCGCTTGCCGACTGCGCCACCGACCAGGTGCTGTACAATCTGGAGGCGCGCGGCGTGGAATTCGACCTGCTGCCCTATGCGGCGCGCCTCAAGATGCCGGTGATGGCCTATTCGCCGGTCGGCCAGGGCGGCGCGCTGCTGCGGCACAAGACCCTGGCGCGCATCGCCGCCCGCCAGGGCGCCAGCCCGGCGCAGATCGCGCTGGCCTGGACGCTGCGCAACGAGGGCGTGATCAGCATCCCGAAAGCCTCCACCGAGGCGCATCTGCGCGAGAATGCCGAGGTCTGGAAGATCGTGCTGACGCCCGAGGACCTGGCCGAGCTGGACGCCGCCTTCCCGCCGCCGCGCCGCAAGCAGCCCTTGGCGATGCTCTGACCGGGGCTATCCTGCCGCGGTGATCCGGCTTCCCCCCGCATGATGACCGAGGCCTCCGGCCTGCTGCTGGCCCTGCTGCTGCTGCTCGCCCTGGCGGGCGGCGCGCGGGCGCGGCTGGCGCCGCTGGTGCTGGCCGGCAGCGCGGCG
>NZ_GG771003.1 GCF_000164635.1 Pseudoroseomonas cervicalis ATCC 49957
CTGGCCGAGCGCCGCGTCCCGCGCCGAGGCGGCGCCGCGCAGCTCCTCGGTCAGCCGCGCCACCTGGCCGCGCAGCTCGGCGCCCTGGCCGCGCTCCAGCGACAGCAGCTCGGCGAGTTCGGCCACCTGCCGGTTCAGCCGGTCGAGCGCCTGGTCGCGCGAGGACAGGGCGACCGACAAAAATCCCTGCGCCAGCGCGAAGACCAGCAGCACGAAGATGATGACCATCAGCAGGGTGGAAAGCGCGTCCACATAGCCGGGCCAGGCATCCATGCCCTCCCGGTTGCGGCGGCGGCCGAGGGCCATGGCTCAGCGATCCCCGGGGGCGCGCGGCGCGCTCACCGCGGGCCGTCCTCGGCCAGGGCGGCGATGGTGCGGGCCAGGATCTTGATCTCGCCGCGGATCTCGGCGGTGGACTGGGCGCGGCCCTGGGCCAGGTCCTCGCTCATCCGCGCCAGGTAGATCTCGATGTTGCGGAGGTGGCCGCGCGACGCCTCCTCGGCCGGGTTGTGCGCCTGCGCCTCGGCCAGCTTGGCCAGCGTCGGCGCCAGGCCGGACTGCGCCTCGGCCATGCGCTGCATCAGCACCTGGTTGGCGCGCATCTGGTCGGCCATGATCGACAGCCGCTCGGTGAGCGTGTGCAGCGCCTGGGAGGAGGCGGCGCGGCTTTCCTCGCCGCGCGCCATGATGCGCTGCAGGTTTTCCAAATTCTCGGCGGTCTGCTCCAGCAGCGCCTGGACATAGGCCGGCACCGAGCCGCCCATCTCCCCATCGCCGCCCAGCACGCCGGAGGAGAGGCGGGTGACGCCGGCCAGCCATTCCTCCAGCTCGGAATAGAAGCGGCTCTGCGCCTGCCCGGCGGTGAGGTCGAGGAAGCCCAGCACCAGCGCGCCGGCCAGGCCCAGCATGGAGGAGGAGAAGGCGATGCCCATGCCGGAGAGCGGCTGCGCCAGCCCGGATTTCAGCTGGTTGAACAGCTGGTTCAGGTCGCCGGAGCCGACCGACATGGAGTTGATGACCTCGGCCACCGCGCCGATGGTCAGGATCAGCCCCCAGAAGGTGCCGAGCAGGCCGAGGAAGATCGACAGCCCGGTCATGTAGCGCGACAGCTCGCGGCTCTCGTCGAGGCGGGAGGCGATGCCGTCCAGCACGCCGCGCATCGCCGAGGTGGAGAGCGAGAGGCGGTCGCCGCGCTTGGCCGCGAACATCGAGGCCATCGGCGCCAGCAGGCGCGGCGCCGGGCGGGCGGCGCCGCCGGCGCTGCCGGGCTTCGGCGCGCGGAAGCCCTCCAGCCACTCCACCTCCGGCTTCAGCCCCAGCACCTGGCGGATGTTCCAGGCGATGCCCAGCACCAGCACCGCCAGGATGACGCTGTTCAGCAGCGGGTTGGCGGCGAAGGCGTGCAGCAGCTCGGCGGAGAGCAGCACGGCCAGCACCGCGACCGCGGCCAGGAAGGCCAGCATCCGCAGCAGGTAATGGGTGGGGCGGGTCATGGGCGGCTCGGGCTCTGGCTCTGGGCCGGGCCTGGGGCCTGGCTGGGCATCTGGTGTTGCTTCTGGCGGGCGGCGGGGGGCAGCAGCTCGATGGCGTCGCGCGCCTCGGCGGTGCGGCCGAGGGCGCGGATGTCGATGCGGGTGCCGTCCAGCCCGGCCTGCTCCAGCAGGCGGCGCAGCGCGCGGCCATGGTCCAGCGCGGCGCGGTGGGCGGCGGAGACGTCCTCCGCCGGCCCGGAGACCTGGGCGATGATGGTGACGCGGCCCTCGGTCTGCGCCAGCCAGCGGCCGATGCCGGACAGCGCGTTCTGCGCCACGGCATCGGCGCGGCCCTCGGCCAGGGCGCCGGTCAGCCGCCAGCCGCCGGTCGGCAGCGCCTCGATGCCGCGCGCCAGCGGCAGGCCGGGTTGCGGCAGCGGCTCG
>NZ_GG771002.1 GCF_000164635.1 Pseudoroseomonas cervicalis ATCC 49957
CCCGCCCCGCCCCGCCTGGCGCCCTTTGGCCGGCGCCGCCGCCCTGCTCGGCCTGCTGCTCGGGCTCGGCCTGCTGCTGCTGCCGCAGCCCCTGCTGGCGCAGAGCCTCAACCTCGATCTCGGCCAGCCCGGCGAGGCGGGCGCGACGACGCGGCTGGTGCAGCTCACCGCGCTGATCGGCCTGCTCTCGCTCGCGCCCTCGCTGCTGGTGATGGTCACCGCCTTCGCCCGCATCAGCATCGTGCTGTCGCTGCTGCGCAGCGCCATCGGCGCGCCCGGCGTGCCGCCCAACCCGGTGCTGATCGGCCTCGCCCTGTTCCTGACCTTCTTCGTCATGCAGCCGGTGCTGGAGGCGTCCTGGACCCAGGGACTGCAGCCCATGGCGGCCGGGCAGCTGGGCGAGATCGAGGGGCTGCAGGCGGCGGCCGAGCCGTTCCGCGGCTTCATGCTGGCGCATGCGCGCGACTCCGACATCGCCCTGTTCCTCGACCTGGCCAACCTGCCGGCGGTGGAGGAGCCCGCCCGCACCCCCTGGCGCGTGCTGGTGCCGGCCTTCCTGGTGGGCGAGCTGCGCCGCGCCTTCGAGATCGGCTTCCTGATCTTCCTGCCCTTCCTGGTCATCGACATCGTGGTGGCCAGCGTGCTGATGGGCCTCGGCATGATGATGCTGCCGCCCAACACCGTCTCGCTGCCCTTCAAGCTGATCTTCTTCGTGCTGGTGGATGGCTGGCGGCTGGTCTCGGGCAGCCTGGTGCAGGGCTTCGGGGGGGGCGGGTGACTCCGGTGGCACACCCCCCTTGTTCACTCTCCATTAACAAGGTTAACAACCTGGTGATGGCAGGCCGGGCAGACTTGCCGACGACCTCCACCGGGATTCACCTCATGCCTTCCGCGCCTGCGACCTGCCTCGCGCTTGCCGGAAGCCTGACCGGCCAGCGCCCCCTGGAACGCCCCTGGGCGCGCCGCGCGGCCCCGGAAGCGGGGGCGCCATGAGCCGCGCCGGCGCACCCGCCCCCGACCGCTACAAGGCCTTCGCCTTCGCCGCCGCCGACCTGCTGGTGGAGACCGATGGCAACGGCCGCACCCTGTTCCTGGCCGGCGCCCATCTGCGCCGCCTCGGCCGCGCGGCCGAGGGCGCGCTGGGCAGCCCGCTGCGCGGCCTGGTGCGCCAGGAGGACCGCCGCCTGTTCGATGCCGCCCTGGCCAAGCTGCTGGCCGATGGCCGGCTCGGCCCCACCGTGCTGCAGCTGGATGGCAGCCCCGCCTTCTCCTGCGCCATGACCGGGCTGCTGCACCGCGAGGGCATGCCCGCCGCGAACGGCCAGGCGGACGATCCGGCGCTGCGCCTGGCGCTGTGCTTCTCCGCCCTGCCG
>NZ_GG771001.1 GCF_000164635.1 Pseudoroseomonas cervicalis ATCC 49957
TGCAGCCGGCGGCGGCGCTGCCGGCCGCCGGCCCGGCCCTCACACCAGCTCGGCGAGGGCGGCGCGGCTGAAGCCGCGCAGTTCGTCGCGGCGGCCGTCGCGCACCTTGCGCACCCAGTCGGCGTCGCCGAGCAGCGCGCGCCCCACCGCCACCAGGTCGAACTCGCCGCGCTCATAGCGGCGCAGCAGCTCGTCCAGCGAGGCGGGGCTGGAGGTCTCGCCGCCAAAGGCCGCGATGAACTCGCCGGAGAGCCCGACCGAACCCACGGTGATGGTGGCGCGCCCGGTCAGCTTCTTGGCCCAGCCGGCGAAGTTCAGGTCGGAGCCGTCGAACTCCGCCTCCCAGAAGCGGCGCTGCGAGCAGTGGAAGATGTCGACGCCGGCCTCGGCCAGCGGGCCGAGCCAGGCCTCCATCTCGGCCGGGCTCGCCGCCAGACGGGCGGAAAAATCCTGCTGCTTCCACTGCGACAGGCGCAGGATGATGACGAAATCCTCGCCCACCGCCTGGCGCACGGCGCGCACCACGGCCACCGCGAAGCGGCTGCGCTCGGCGATGGTGGCGCCGCCCCACCGGTCGGCGCGGGTGTTGGTGCCGGACCAGAAGAACTGGTCGATCAGGTAGCCATGCGCGCCATGCAGCTCGATGGCGTCGAAGCCGGCCGCCTTGGCGTCCGCCGCGGCGCGGGCGAAGGCGGCGATGGTCGCCTCGATATCGGCCTCGCTCATGGCGACGCCCACCGGCTCGCCCGGGGCGCGCAGGCCGGAGGGGCCCTCCTGCGGCGCCGGCGCCACCCAGCCGGAGGCGTGCGGGCCGATCGCGCCCATGTGCCAGATCTGCGGCGCGATGCGCCCGCCGGCGCCATGCACCGCCTGCACCGCGCGGCGCCAGCCCTCCAGCGCGGCCGCGCCGTGGATGCGCGGCACCGCCGGGTCGTTGGAGGAGGCGGGGCGGTCGATCACCGTGCCCTCGGTCAGGATCAGCCCGACCTCGCCCTCGGCGCGGCGCTGGTAGTAGCGCGCCACATCCGCACCCGGCACGCCGCCGGGGGAGAAGGAGCGGGTCATCGGCGCCATCACGAGGCGGTTCTTCAGCCGCAGCGACTTCAGGGCGAAGGGCTGGAACAGGGTGTCGAGGCTCATGCGGGATCCTGTCGCGCCGCCCCGCGAGGGGGCGAGGCGGCGCTGCCTGGGGGGAGGGAGGGATTTCTAGAATGGTCGGTATAGAAATCGGATAAAGGCGTGGCGCCCTGCCTGTCAAGAGTTCTATAATGCCCGGTATGGAATGCACGACGCCGCCGACCCCGCCCGCCCGGCGCGGCCGCCCGCCCGGCTTCGACCGCGCCGAGGCG
>NZ_GG771000.1 GCF_000164635.1 Pseudoroseomonas cervicalis ATCC 49957
CGCCACCGCCGCCGGGGCGGTGGGGGTGGGCGCCTGCTGCGTGACCGCGGCGGGCGCGTCGGGCGCCGGCGGCGTGGTCTCGCGCTTCCACAGGTCGAAGGCGAGCAGGATGCCGATCGAAATCGCAATCGCGGCGAGGAGTCGCTTCTGGTCCATCGGATCCGTGCCGTCAGGCCTTGTTCTGGGCCACCGCGCGCGGCGGCCGACTGGGGGAGGACGCCGGCTCGGGGTCCTCAGGAAAACGGGTCGCTGGCGTCTCCGCCGGCGGCACCGGGTCGTAGCCGCCGGGGTGCCAGGGGTGGCAGCGCAGGATGCGCCGGGCGGCGAGCCAGGCGCCGCGCGCCGCGCCATGGGTGTCCAGCGCCTCGATCGCATAGGCGCTGCAATGCGGGTAGAAGCGGCAATGGCTGCCGATCACCCCGCGGAGCGTCAGCTGGTAGCCCCGGACCGCCCCCTTGAGCAACAGCGCCGCCGGATCGCGCCGCCAGCCGTTGCGCAGCCGGTTCATGGCCCGGCGGCCGGCGGCTGCGGTCTACCGCTCCCCTGGGGCAGCACGCCCGCCTGGCGCAGCGCGCCGCGCAGGTCGGCCAGCAGCTGGTCGAAGCGGCGGCCGCCGGTGCCCTCGCGGCCGATCAGCACCAGATCCCAGCCGGGCGGGGCGTCCTGGCCCAGCAGCAGCCGGGCGGCCTCGCGCAGACGTCGCTTGGCGCGGTTGCGCACCACCGCGTTGCCGAGCTTCTTGGTGGCGGTGAAGCCCACGCGCAGCGGCCCCGCCGTTTCCGGCAGGGCCTGCAACACCAGGCTCGGCCTTGCGGCCCGGCTCCCCTTGCCGGCGACGCGAAGGAATTCGCGTCGCCGCTTCAGGCGCGGCGGCGAGGCCATGGCGGAAAGCCGGCTCCGCCCCGGTCAGCTCAGGCGGAGAGCTTCTTGCGGCCCTTGGCGCGGCGGTTGGCCAGCACATTGCGGCCGCCGACCGTCGCCATACGGGTGCGGAAACCGTGCCGGCGCTTCCGGACGAGCTTGGACGGCTGATAGGTACGCTTCACGACGCGCTACTCCGTAAGATCAAGATCGGGACCGTGCGCGCCCGAAGACCGCCACGGCACAAGCCGGACCACGCTGGGGCGCCCGGCGAAGGTGGCGACGTATAGGGAGGTGCATCGCGTCGCGTCAACCACGGACGGCATGGCGGGCCCTTCCGCCGGGCGGCGGGCAGCCCCATCTCGGGCGTGAGCATGCGAATTCCCTTCCCCACCCCGCCCGGCCGCGGCCTGCCCGCCCCACGCCCCGGATGCGGTGCCGGCACCGCCCGGGGCTTGCGCCGCCGGCCGCGCCGCGCATCCTGCGCCCGCCCCGCCACCTGCCGAGAAGGAGACCCGCATGGCTGACCACGACCTGGCGATCATCGGGGCCGGCGCGGCGGG
>NZ_GG770999.1 GCF_000164635.1 Pseudoroseomonas cervicalis ATCC 49957
GCGTCACCACCGGCGCGGCGGCGGCGGGCGCAGCGGCCGGCTGGGCCACCGCCTGCACCGTGACATTCACCTTCACCGAGGTGGAGCCCGGCAGCAGCCGCACGGTGAAGCTGTCCGTGCCGGTGAAGCCCGGATCCGGGATGTAGTCGAGGCGGGTGTAGTCGCCCACGCTCTGCACCCGGGCGCGGCCATTGGCCGGGCGGGCGGTCAGCAGCCCGGCATCGAAGGGCTCCGGCCCCGGCTTGGAGACATTGGCGCCGCACCAGCCGCCATCATTGCCGACGGTCATGGCGATCTCGGTCTGCTGCGCGTCGACCAGCCGCGGCTGGTCGTTCGGCACGGTGCAGAGCGCCGCCTTGCCCTGCAGGTCGATCGCATAGACCGGCAGGCGGGACGCCGTCACGGCCGCCGGACCGGGCGCCTGGGCGCAGGCGGCGAGCAGGGCCGGCAGGGCGAGCGCCGCCCACAGCTTGGCAGAACGCATCAACGGGCCGTCCGGGTCGAGTTGGCGCGCGCCTGGGTGGTGCTGCGGGCCGGGGTGGCGGGGGCGGAGGCGCTGGCGACGCAGCTGCCCAGCGTCGCCGGCAGCAGGTCCTTCGAGGCGGCGTAGGGGGCGAGCTCGGCGGCGGAGGGCAGCGCCATCACCTCGCGGAACAGCCGCGCGTTGCGGGCGCAGTAATCGGCGCCGACGCGGTTGGCCTCCTGCGCGCGCGCATTCGCCAGGTTGGTGACGAAGGCGTCGTTGGCGCGCTGGCCGGCGCGGCGGTCGCGGCCGGTGAAGTGCTGGATCACCGCCATGTCGTTGCGGCTGAGGTCGCTCTGGTAGCGCCGGATGAAGGCGTTGTAGGCGTCCTCGGTGTCGCAGGTGGTGGCGACCACCATCAGCTCGGTCTTCAGCGCCGACAGCTCGAACATCTTCTGATGCTCTTCATTGGCGCAGCGGAAGGGCGCGGCCATGGCGGCGGAGGAAGCGAACACGGTGCTGAGCGCCAGCAGCCCGGCCAGGCCCTGGCGGCACAGGCGGCGGCCCCGGCTGGACGTGGCGGCCTGAGGCAGTTTCGAAAGCGGGTGGCGCTGGACCATGCCCCTTTCCTCTCCGTTCTTGATGCTGCGCGCGGATGCGGCGGCGGACTGGGACAATCGAAAGGCGGTGCGACGGGGCCGCCTCCCCCCTGCCCCGCCGGCATGGCGGCTGGGCAGGCCCGGACCGGCCGGCGCAGCCTTCGCATACCGTGACAGGCCAGGGCGGGGCAAGGGTGAGAAGCAGGAATCAGCCTGTTTACCTCTACACGAAATCAGCTTGTTACACCGAATTGCTACGGTGTCGTCTGCACTCTGCCCGGCACCCCGCCCGGCCGCGCATCCGCCCGAACCGGCGCGATGCGCGCTTTGACCGGCGCCCTGGCCGCTCTACACCCCGCCGCGGGCGGGGCCGTGGCGCCGCCGCCCGGAACCGAGGGGCGGGAGAGGCAGGATGCGGGGGCTGGTGATCGCGGCGCCGCGCTCGGGCGCGGGCAAGAGTACGCTGACCATGGCGCTGCTGGCCGCCTTCCGCCGGCGCGGCCTGGCGGTGGGCGGCGCCAAATCCGGCCCCGACTATATCGACCCCGCCTTCCACGAGGCCGCCTGCGGACGCCCCAGCCCCAACCTCGACAGCTGGGCGATGCGCCCCGTGCTGCTCGATTCGGTCGCCGCCCGCGCCGCCGCCGGGCTCGACCTGCTGCTGGTCGAATCCGCCATGGGGCTGTTCGACGGCGCCGGGGAGGAAGCCGGGCGCCAGGGCAGCGCCGCCGACCTCGCCGCCCGCTTCGGCCTGCCGGTGCTGCTGCTGCTCGACGTCTCGGGCCAGTCGCAATCGGCCGGCGCGGTGGCGCGCGGCTTCGCCCTCCACCATCCGGGGGTGCGGCTGGCCGGGGTGGTGCTGAACCGCGTCGCCAGCCCGCGCCACC
>NZ_GG770998.1 GCF_000164635.1 Pseudoroseomonas cervicalis ATCC 49957
AGCAGCGCGCCCTGGGGCGGGCAGCCCGCCTCCACCGCCAGCAGCCGCGCGGCGCGCAGCACGAGGTTGTCGGGCTCGGCGGCCAGCGCCGCCGCCTCGGGGCCCGTCACCTCCAGCCGCAGCGCACCGCCCGGCTGCCAGGCCAGGCGGTCGCCGATGCCGGCGAAGCCCACCAGGCTGTCCAGCAGGTGGTAGCCATCGGCGCGGCGGCCCAGCACATGCAGGGTCAGGTTGACCTTGGCCGGCGCCGCCTCCTCCAGCCGCGCGGCCACCGGGGCCGCCACCGGGGCCGTGGCGCTCATGGGCGGGCGGGGCCGGGTGCGGACTCGGGCAGGCCGTCGCGCAGCTTGGCGGCGATCTTCGGCGCCTCGCCCGGCTCCGGCTCCAGCGTCAGGGCGCGGCGCCACTGGTATTGCGCCTCGATCCGCCGCCCGGCCGCCCAGTAGGCATCGCCCAGATGGTCGTTGATGACGCTGTTGCGCGATTCCAGCTCGGCCGCGCGCTCCAGCCAGCGGATGGCGCCGGGCAGGTCGCCCAGCTTGTAGAGCGCCCAGCCCAGGCTGTCGGCGATGTTGCCGTCCTGCGGCCGCAGTTCCACCGCGCGCTCCAGCATGCGCCGCGCCTCGGCCAGGTTGGTGCCGTGCTCGACCCAGCTGTAGCCCAGGTAGTTCAGCACATAGGGCTGCTCGGGCGAGAGCTGCAGCGCGCGCTGGAAATCCGCCTCGGCGCGCGGCCATTCGCCGGAGCGCTCCAGGGCGATGCCGCGCACATAGAACAGCGCCCAGGGCGCCGCCTCGGGCCGGCCGACGCGCGACAGCGCCTCGGTATAGGCCTCGACCGCCTCCGGAAAGCGCTCGCGCGAACGCAGCAGGTCGCCGAGCCGCGCCGGCGGCTGCACCGAGCTGGGATAGCGCTCGCCCAGGCGCCGCAGCACGGCGATCGCCTCCTCGGTGCGGTTCACCCGGTCGAGCAGCGTGGCGCGGCGCAGCGCGACGATGCCGGAGAGCGGGTCCTCTTCCGGCACGTTGCGCAGCAGGGCGAGCGCGCTCTCGGGGTGCTTCTCGTCGTTCAGCGAATCGGCGGCGACCAGCAGGGCGGGGGTGGAATCCGGGCGCAACCGCAGCGCCAGCCGCGCCAGCAGCAGGCTCAGCTCCGGCGCGCCCTGGCCGCGCAGCGCCCCGGCCAGCGCCAGCTCGGCCTCCGCCATGCCCTCGACGGGGGAGGCGACGGCGCGGTTCTGCAGCAGGCGGCGCCGCGCCTCGGGGGCGCCGATCAGCGAGTATTCGTCGCCCACCGAGGCCAGCGCCTCGATCAGCTGCGCCGCCTCGGCCGATTTGCCGGCGCGCTCCAGGATGCCGGCGATGGCCTGGATCATGCGCAGATTGGCCTCGGGCGATTCGGCGAGCGACTGGCGGGCCAGGCGCTCGGCCTCGGCCGGGCGGTTGGCCAGGTCGGCGATCAGCGCGGCGTGCAGCGAGGCCAGGCCGCGCAGCCGCCCGCCCTGGATCAGCGGCTGCAGCGTGGCCAGCGCGCCATCGGTGTCGCCGCGCCCGGCCTGGGCCCAGGCCAGCAGCAGGGGTTGCAGCAGGGCGGCGGCGCCGCTGCGCGGCAGGTTGCGCAGGCGGCGCTCGGCCTGCTCCCAGCGGCCGGCCATGGCGTCGCTGCCGGCCAGCAGCATCTGCGCCAGCTCGGATTGCGGCAGGCGGCGGGCCAGGCGCACCGCCTCGGGGCGGCCATCCAGCACGGTGGCGATGAAGGCGCGGTTCAGCACCTCGGGCTCGTCGGGCGCCAGGCGCAGCGCCTCCAGCAGCTGGTCGGCGGCGGCGGCGGTGTCGGTCTCGGCGGTGGCGAAGCGGCCGGCCAGATAGGCGCCCGCCGCGTTGGGCCGCGGC
>NZ_GG770997.1 GCF_000164635.1 Pseudoroseomonas cervicalis ATCC 49957
GGCAGGGCGGCCGGCGGCCGGGGGGCGGGCCGGTCCGGCCCGCGACGATGCTCCAGGCGAGCCTGCGGCCCGTGTGCAGGCCACAGTTAAGCCATCGGCTCAGGCGATCAATATGGCCCGGAAATCGTTCACATTGGTCAAAGTCGGGCCGGTGACCACGGTATCGCCCAGCCGCTCGAACAGGCTGTGGCTGTCATGCCCCGCCAGCATGCCGCGCGGGTCGAGGCCGAGGCCACCCGCGCGGGCCAGCGTGTCCGGCGTGGCGATGGCGCCGGCGATGGCCTCCGACCCGTCGATCCCGTCCGTGTCGCCCATCAGCGCCCACAGGGAAGAATGCCCGGCGGCGGCCAGGGCGAAGCCCAGCAGGCATTCGCTGTTGCGCCCGCCCCGGCCGGGCTTGCTGCCGGGGCGGATGGTCACCGTGGTCTCGCCGCCCGAGAGCAGCAGGGCCGGCGCCGGCACCGGGTCGCCATGCGCCGCGGCGCTGCGGGCGATGCCAGCCAGCGCGGTGCCCAGCACCGCCGCCTCGCCCTCCAGCGCATCACCCAGGATCAGCGGCGTGAGGCCGAGGGCGCGGGCCTCCGCGGCGGCGGCCTGCAGCGCCATGCGCGGCGTCGCGATCATGCGGAACTCGGCGCGGGCCAGGCGGGGGTCGCCGGGCTTGGGGGTTTCCTCCACCGCCGCCTGCAGATGCGCCGCCACCTCGGGCGGCAGGTCGATGCCGTAATGCGCGACGATGCCGCGCGCCTCGGCGAAGCTGGACGGATCCGGCACGGTGGGGCCGGAGGCGATGACGATCGGCTCATCCCCCGGCACGTCGGAGATCGCCAGCGTCACCACCCGCGCCGGATGCGCCGCCGCCGCCAGCCGGCCGCCCTTGATGGCGGAGAGGTGGCGGCGCACGCAGTTCATCTCCTGGATGGTGGCGCCGGAGGCGAGCAGGGCGCGGTTCACCGCCTGCTTCTGGGCCAGTGTCAGCCCCGGCGCCGGCAGCGCCATCAGCGCCGAGCCGCCGCCCGAGATCAGCGCCAGCACCAGATCCTCCCCGGACAGCCCCCCGACCGCTTGCAGCATGCGGCGCGCGGCCGCCTCGCCGGCGGCGTCGGGCACGGGGTGGGAGGCCTCGACGACCTCGACCTGCTTGGTTTCCACCGCATGGCCATAGGGGCAGACCACCAGGCCGGAGAGCGGCAAATCGCCCCAGGCGGCCTCCACCGCCGCCGCCATCACCGCGGCCGACTTGCCGCCGCCCACCACGACGACGCGGCCGCTCGGCCGCTCGGGCAGGTGCCCGGCCAGCATGGCGCGCGGATCGGCGGCGCGGATCGCCGCGTCGAAGACGCGGCGCAGGGCGGCGCGGGCGGTGTCGTCGGTCCAGCTCATGCGGCGGTTCTTCCCTCGGTCAGCCGCGCCATTCTGCCGCCGCCCGCGCGCCAGCGCAAAACCGCCCCGCGCG
>NZ_GG770996.1 GCF_000164635.1 Pseudoroseomonas cervicalis ATCC 49957
CGCGGCACGGGCGCTGGTTCGGCGTCAGCGGCGAGGACATGGACCGGGCGGAGGCGGCGCTGCGCCGGCACGGCCCGGTGGCGCTGTTCCTCGGCCGCATGCTGCCGGCGATCCGCACGCTGATCTCGATCCCGGCGGGGCTGGCCCGCATTCCGCGCGGCGTGTTCTACCTGTGGACGGCGCTCGGCGGGCTGCTCTGGGTCGCGGCGCTGACCGGCGCGGGCTATGCGCTGCGCGACCAGTATCTGCGGGTGGCCGGGGTGCTGGAGCCGGTCAGCTATGCCGTGCTGGCGGCGCTGGTCGCCCTGTATCTGCGCCATCTCTGGCGGAGCCGCCGGCACGGCTGAACCCGCGCCGCGCGGCGGATGCGAAAAGGGCCCGGGAGGCGATGCCCGGGCCCTTTCGCGTGGCGTGGCTCAGAGCACGCCGAAGAGCAGCAGCAGAATGATGATCGGAATGGGGATCCCGAGCAGCCACAGCAGGATCGAGCGCATCGTCATTCTCCCTTGTCGTCCTGCGCCTGCAACGCCGCCAGCGCGCCCCGGGTTGCCGCGCGCCGCGCCGATCCGCAGCACCGCCCGGCCGCGGATCTTCGCTTTTGTGTGACAGCGGTTTTTCCGTGACGCCCTGTAACCGCCCCGCCGGCGTGGCGTTGTCGCGGCAGGCCGGCAACACCGGCTCCCCCCGACGGCCCTAAAGACGACAAGGATATCCAGCTACCATGCGCCAGCGCGAGATCGGCTTCGCCATCGTGGTGTCCGCGGCCCTGATGGGCCTGGCGGCCTGCTCCTCCTCCCCCGATGGCAGCGCGCCGGCGCGCGCGCTGGACCGTGCCGCCGGCACCAACACCTCCGGCGCCTATCCCAGCCAGTCGGACGGCATGCCGGGCAACCCGCCGGGCACCGCCGCGACCCGCGCCGTGGACCGCGCCGCCGGCACCAACACCTCGGGCGCCTATCCCACCCAGTCCGATGGCACGCCGGGCAACCCGCCGGGCACGGCGGCGACGCGCGCCTATGACCGCGCCACCGATTCCAACACCTCCGGCGCCTATCCGCAGAACGGCCCGCGCCGCTAAGCGGACGGACAGGGGCCCGGCGCCACGGCGCCGGGCCCTTTCGCATGCGCGCCGACCGCCCGCCCGC
>NZ_GG770995.1 GCF_000164635.1 Pseudoroseomonas cervicalis ATCC 49957
GCCGGCATCCAGCGTCTGCCGCGCGCGCGAGGGCAGCAGCGTCCGGCTCAGGCCGGCGCCACGCTCGGCGCGGGGCGCGGCCGGGCGGTCGCGCGAGGGGAGGGACGGATTCATGCGATGGCTTTGCTGGCCCGATGGCGTTGCTGGCCGGCCGCGCCGGTCCCGCACGCGCCGCTCGGGGCGTCCGGGTCACGCGGGCCGGCAGGGGGAGACGACCTCACGCCCCTTGTATGGTGCGCCGGCCCGGCCGGGTCAACGCAGGAAGCGGTGTGCCGCCTCTCCGCCTACCAAGAAGCATGCCAGCGCGGCGCGCCGCGCGGCCCTTCAGTGGGAGAAGATATCGGGGTCCTCGTAGCCCAGCAGGTCGAGCTGGCCGCGCGCAGGCAGGAAGCGGAAGCAGGATTCGGCCAGCTCCAGCCGCCCCTCGCGCCGCAGCAGCCCCTCCAGCTTGGCCCAGAGCGCGTGCAGGTGCAGCACGTCGGAGGCGGCATAGGCCAGCTGCTCCGGCGTCAGCTCCGGCGCGCCCCAGTCGGAGGATTGCTGCTGCTTGGAGATCTCGACGCCCAGCAGCTCGCGGCAGAGGTCCTTGAGGCCGTGCCGGTCGGTGAAGGTGCGCACCAGCTTGGCGGCGATCTTGGTGCAGCGCACGGGGGCGCATTCGATGCCGAGCGCCGCGCGCAGGATGGCGACGTCGAAGCGGGCGAAGTGGAACAGCTTCACCACGTCCGGCCGCGTCAGCAGCGCCTTGAGGTTCGGGCAATCGGCGCCGCGGCCGCCCAGGCTCTCGGGGATGATCTGCACGCAATGCGCGTTGCCGTCCCCGGCCGAGAGCTGCACCAGGCAGAGCCGGTCGCGGCGCGGGTCGAGGCCCATCGTCTCGGTGTCGATGGCGACCACCGGGCCGAAATCGATCCCGTCGGGCAAATCATGCTTGTGGAGCTTGATCATGGCATTCGGCGCGAAAAGGGTGTGTCCCATGCCGCCATCTCCGGGCGTTTGGCCCGGCGGCGCCGCCTTGCGGCCGAACTGCCTGACTACTGCAAGGGGGATATGCCCAGGAAAGGACTCGAACCTTCACGACCTTGCGGTCACTGGCACCTGAAGCCAGCGCGTCTACCAATTCCACCACCTGGGCAAGGAGGCGAACCGCCGTTTGGCGTGAGCGGGCTTTTATGAGAGGCGCGGGGCGCCGTCAACGGGGGTTCTTGCAAAAAAACGACAGCGCATCGACGGGGGCGTGACAGGCCCCTCCCTCCACCCCTGCGCCGCCCTGGCGCCCCCCCCGGCGCGGCGCGGAGACGGCGCCGGGGCGCGGCCCGGCCGCGTGGCGCAGGGGCGTGGCGGAACCTTGCCGGCCTCGCCCCGGTTGCTCCGCCGACACCCAGGCAGGAGACCAGGCGATGCGGGCACTCTGTTGGCACGGCAAGGGCGACATCCGCTGCGAGACCGTGCCCGACCCCGGCATCGAGGATCCGCGCGACGCCATCATCAAGGTCTCCAGCTGCGCCATCTGCGGCTCCGACCTGCACCTGATGGATGGCTACATCCCGGCGATGCAGAAGGGCGACGTGCTCGGCCATGAATTCATGGGCGAGGTGGTCGAGGTCGGCTCGGGCAACAAGAAGCTGAAGGTGGGCGACCGGGTGGTCGTGCCCTTCACCATCTGCTGCGGCGAGTGCGAGCAGTGCCGGCGCGGCAATTTCTCGGTCTGCGAGCGCAGCAACCGCAAGCCGGAGCTGGCGCGCGAGGCCTTCGGCTACCCGACCGCCGGGCTGTTCGGCTATTCGCACCTGACCGGCGGCTATGCCGGCGGCCAGGCCGAGTATGTGCGCGTGCCCTTCGCCGACTTCGCGCCGGTGAAGGTGCCGTCCGGCCTCAGCGACGACCAGCTGCTGTTCCTGACCGACATCTTCCCCACCGGCTGGCAGGCGGCGGTGAATTGCGACATCCAGCCCGAGGACCGCGTCGCCATCTGGGGCTGCGGGCCGGTCGGCCAGTTCACCATCCGCAGCGCGCTGATGCTGGGCGCGAAGCAGGTGATCGCCATCGACACCGTGCCGGAGCGCCTGGCCATGGCGCGCGCCGGCGGCGCCGAGACCATCGACTTCGCCGAGGGCGGGGTGATCGACCAGCTGATGCAGAAGACCGCCGGGCGCGGCCCGGACAAGTGCATCGACGCCGTCGGCATGGAGTCGCACGCCACCGCCAGCTTCGACGCCATGCTGGACAAGGCCAAGGCGGCGATGATGCTGGGCACCGACCGCCCGCATGTGCTGCGCGAGGCGATCATGGCCTGCCGCCCGGGCGGCATCGTCTCCATCCCCGGCGTCTATGGCGGGCTGCTGGACAAGATGCCGATGGGCGCCGCCATGCAGAAGGGCCTGACCTTCCGCATGGGCCAGACCCATGTGAACCGCTACATCGAGGACCTGCTGCACCGGATCGAGGAAGGACAGATCGACCCCTCCTTCGTCATCACCCACCGCCTGTCGCTGGAGGAGGGCCCGGAGGCCTACAAGACCTTCCGCGACAAGCATGATGGCTGCATCAAGGTCGTGCTGACGCCCTAGCGCCTGCGGGCCGCCACCCGGCCGTCAGCCCGTCCCGCCC
>NZ_GG770994.1 GCF_000164635.1 Pseudoroseomonas cervicalis ATCC 49957
GATGGCGCGCCGCGCGGGCCATGCGCACCAGCGCCCCCAGATGCAGCCCGCCCTCCTCGGTGCGGATCTCCTCCAGCCCGGGCAGGCGGGTGATGTCGGCGACGCGCTCCGGCTGCGCGACGCGGCATTTCGCCAGGTCGAGCAGGCTGGTGCCGCCGGCCAGCAGCGCCGTGCCGGGGGCGGCGGCGTGCTGCCGCGCCTCCTCCAGCGTGGCGGCGCGGTGATAGGCGAAATCCCTCATCGCGCATTCTCCTTGTCGTGCAGGGCGGCGGCGGCGCGTTGCACCGCGGCCAGGATGTTGGGATAGGCGCCGCAGCGGCAGAGATTGCCGGACATGTATTCGCGGATCTCGGCGGCGGAGCCGGCATGGCCCTCGCGGAGGCAGGCGACGGCGGACATGATCTGGCCGGGCGTGCAGAAGCCGCACTGGAAGGCGTCCTCCGCCAGGAAGGCGGCCTGCACCGCGTGCAGCGTGCCGTCCGGCGCCGCCAGCCCCTCGATGGTGGTGATCGCCCGGCCCTCCGCCTGGCGTGCGAGGGTGAGGCAGGCCAGCACACGCTCGCCATCGACATGCACGGTGCAGGCGCCGCACTGGCCGTGGTCGCAGCCCTTCTTGGCGCCGGTCAGCAGCAGCCGCTCGCGCAGCGCGTCGAGCAGGGTGGTGCGGTCCTCCACCGACACCACATGCAGGGTGCCGTTCACGGCGAGGGTGATGGGGCCGGCGGGCTTCATGGGTGATCCTCCGGGATGCGGGGCAGGGGCATGACAGGCTCTCCCGTTGGGCGGATAATCGGGGCAGGGCACCAAAACGGAGGGTGCCTCCGTTTTTTACAATCGGGATCCGCGAGGGTCCGGTCAAGGGGAGTCTCGTGCCTGTGGTGGATGATGCGGCCCATGCCGGCGACGAAACGGCTGCGAAAAAGGCGGCGCCCGGCGCCCGCCGCGCCGATGCCCGCCGCAACCGCGCCCGCCTGCTCGACGCCGCCCGCGCCCTGCTGGCCGAGCAGGCGCTGGCCGGCTCGCTGGAGGCGGTGGCGCGCCGCGCCGGGGTCGGCATCGGCACGCTCTACCGGCATTTCCCGACCCGCGAGGCGTTGGTGGAGGGGCTGTACCGCGACGAGCTGGAGGTGATGCTGGAGACCGGCGCGCGGCTCTCCGCCAGCCTGCCGCCCGACCAGGCGCTGGCGCAGTTCCTGGAGCGCAGCCTGGACTACATGGCGACCAAGCGCGGCCTGGGCGATTCGCTGCGCCAGGTGATGCAGGCCCAGCCGGAGCTGATGCACGCCGCCAAGGCGAGCTTCCCCGACATCATCGCCCGGATGGTGGAGCAGGGCGTCGCCGCCGGGCTGCTGCGCCCGGATGCCGAGGCGGAGGACATCATGCAGACGCTGTTCGGCCTGTATCAGGCGCCGGCCGGGCCGGAGTGGCGGCGCCGCGCCGGCCGCATCATCGGCCTGCTGGTGGAGGGCATGCGCCAGCGCCCCGCCGCCGCCCCGGGGTGAGGGCGGGGGGGCGTGAACGCGACGGTGAATTGGGCGCCCTGCCCCCGCATGCTAGGAGCGGCGGGCCCTGCCGGAGACCCGCCATGCCCCGTCCGCCGCTCGCCCCCGCCTGCCTGGCGCTGCTCGCCGGCCTGTCGCTGCCGGCGGCGCTGCACGCCCAGTCGCCGGTCCTGAGCCCGGCGGGCGAGGGGGCGGAGACCCAGCGCCTGATCGAGCAGCTGCGGCCGCGCACCCGCGGCATCCGCCTG
>NZ_GG770993.1 GCF_000164635.1 Pseudoroseomonas cervicalis ATCC 49957
AGGCTCCGGTGGTCGAGGCCCCCGTGGCCGCAGCCCCGGTGGCCGAAGCCGCTGCCGAGGCCGGCGAGCCGGTGGCCGCGCCGCCGGTGCAGCCGGTGAGCGTCGATGCCGCCCCGGACGCGCCGAAGAAGCGCGGCTGGTGGAAGCGCTGATCCGCATGGCCCCGCGGCGCGACACGCCGCGGGGCCACCGCACCCGCCCATGAGCACCACCACCCCCCAGGACCGGCCGGCCGGACCCGCCGCCTTCGCCCCGCTGCGCACCGAGCGGCTGACGCTGCGCCTGCTGCGCCCCGAGGACGCGCCGGAGCTGCACCGGCTGATCAATGACTGGGAGGTGGTGCGCTTCCTCTCCCGCGTGCCCTTCCCCTATCCGCGCGAGCTGGCGGATGAGTGGATCGCCTCCACCCACCGCCAGCTGGCGGAAGGCTCGGCCTGGCACCTGGCGATCGTCGGCCAGGACGGCGACAATGAGGTGCTGGTCGGCTGCGTCGGTCTGACGCGCGAGCCGGACAGCCGCCGCGCCGAGCTGGGCTACTGGGTCGGCCGCCGCTTCTGGGGCCATGGCGTCGCCGCCGAGGCCGCCGGGCGGCTGGCGCGCTGGGGCCTGGCGCATCTCGACCTCGACCGCATCTTCGCCCATGTGCTGGAGGAGAATGCCCGCTCCGCCGGCGTGCTGAAGCGCATCGGCATGGTCGAGACCGGACGCACCGAGACGCATTTCCTGGCCCGCAACACCCGCCTGCCGGTGCTCTGCTTCGAGGCCGGGCGCGAGGATCTGGTCGCCCCCGCCCCGCCCGAGCCCGTGATGGCCCCCGCCATGCCCGCCGCCGCGCCGGATGCCAAGCCGATGCTGCTGGTGGCCGCCTGCGCCCTGGTGGACCCGGATGGCCGCGTGCTGCTGGCCCGCCGCCCCGAGGGCAAGCCGATGGCCGGCCTCTGGGAATTCCCCGGCGGCAAGCTGGAACCCGGCGAGACGCCGGAGGACGCACTGATCCGCGAACTGCGCGAGGAGCTGGGCATCGATGTCTCGGCCGCCTGCCTCGCCCCCTTCACCTTCGCCAGCCACGATGCCGGGCGCTTCCACCTGCTGATGCCGCTCTACCTCTGCCGCCGCTGGGAAGGCGCGGTGGTGGCGAAGGAAGGCCAGGCGCTGGCCTGGGTGCGGCCCAACAAGCTGGCCGACTACGCCATGCCCCCGGCCGACAAGCCGCTGGTCGCCCTGCTGCGCGACTTTCTGTAAGGGGCGGGGGGCCTCGGCCCCCCCTTCCGCCCGGCCGCCATGCGCCTAGATTGGCGGGCGCCACACACAGCGGAACCCGCCATGACCCAGCCCACGGCCTGCCTCCTCATCATCGGCAATGAGGTGCTCTCGGGCCGCACCCAGGACGCCAACCTGAAATTCCTGGCGACGCGGCTGGGCGAGCTCGGCATCCCGCTGCGCGAGGTGCGCGTCATCCCGGATGTGCGCGACACCATCATCGCCACCGTCAACGAGGTGCGGGCGAAGTTCACCTACGTCTTCACCACCGGCGGCATCGGCCCGACGCATGACGACATCACCGCCGAATGCATCGCCGCCGCCTTCGGCGTGCCCTGGGAGCCGCATCCGGAGGCCTGGGCGCGGCTGGCCGCGCACTACGCCCGCCAGGACCCGCCGGCCGAGTTCAACGCCGCCCGCCAGCGCATGGCCACCATGCCGCGCGGCGCGTCGCTGATCGACAACCCGGTCTCCATCGCCCCCGGCTTCATCATCGGCAATGTGCATGTGATGGCCGGCGTGCCGCGCATCATGCAGGCGATGTTCGACGGGCTCGCGCCCTCGCTGCAGGGCGGCGCGCCGGTCGCCTCCCGCGCCGTGCACGCCAACGGCATGCTGGAAGGGCGCGTGGCCGAGGGGCTCGGCGCCATCCAGGCGCGTTTCCCCGGTATCGATATCGGCTCCTACCCGTATTACCGGCCGAGCGGGAACGGCGTCGCTCTGGTGGCCAAGGGGACCGACACCGCGCAGCTCGACGCGGCGCTGGCGCAGATGACGGCGCTGGTGCGCGAGCTGGGGCACGAGCCGGTGGCGGGCGAACCCGGCTGACGTGCCTGAGGGGGCTTTGCTCCCTCAGACTCCCCCAGCAGGGGACAGGGTCCCCTGCACCCGCCATCAGTTGGGTTCCAACAGATGGGTTTCCAAAGGCCTCAGGCCTTTGGTGGCTGCGCGGCACTGCCGCGCAGGTTTGAGAGGGGCGAAGCCCCTCTCAATGCGCCGCTGTCAGCCCGGCTCCGCCGCCACGAAGCGCGCCAGCCGCACCGCGGTGTGCCCGCGCAGCGTGCGCGGGCTCGGCATCACCAGCAGGCAGTCATCGTGGGGGGTGCGGATCTCCGCCTCGCCATCCAGCGCCAGCAGGGTGTTGCGGGCGGGGATGACGTCGCCGCCGCGAAACGGCTGCACGAAGGCGAAGCCATGCGTGCCGGCGATGACGGTGCGCGTCACCTCGGCCAGCCGGCCGGGCGGGGCGGGCCGCCAGCCGGGCGGC
>NZ_GG770992.1 GCF_000164635.1 Pseudoroseomonas cervicalis ATCC 49957
CGGCGCCGGGCTGGGCGGCGCTGATCGCCGCGACGCGCTGCGCCGACCCCTTCCTCTCCCGCCCCTGCTCCTTCGAGGACTCGCTGCGCCAGCTGGCCGAGTGGGCGCGGGCGCAGGCGGAGAACCGGCGCGTCGCCATCTGCCTGGGCATGGCCTTCTGGAAGCGCCGGCGCATCGCCGCGCTGTTCGCCCATGCCGGCGGCGCCCCCGGCTTCACCCGCAGCGCCGGCCACGCCATCGCCGAGGCGAAGCGCCAGGGCGGCGCCGTCGCCGCCTGGGCCGGCGCCATGCCGCAGGGCTTCCGCGAGGCCTGTGGCCGCGCCGGCGTGACGCTGCTGACGGTGGAGGATGGCTTCGTCCGCTCGCGCGGCCTCGGCGCCCGCTTCCTGCCCGGCGCCGCCTATGCGGTGGATGCGGAGGGCATCTATTACGACCCCGCCCGGCCGAGCGGGCTGGAGCGCCTCCTGGCCGAGTCCGACTTCCCGCCCGACCTGCTGGCGCGCGCCGCCGCGCTGCGCCAGGCGATCGTGGCGCGCGGGGTGACCAAGTACAATCTGGCCGGCAGCGCGCCGCGCCTCGACCCGCCGCCGGGGCGGGACTGCCTGCTGGTGCCGGGGCAGGTGGAGGATGACGCCTCGGTGCGGCTGGGCGGCGCCGGGCTCGGCGGCAATCTGGACCTTCTGCGCGCGGTGCGCGCGGCCAATCCCGATGCCTGGATCGTCTACAAGCCGCACCCCGATCTGGAGGCCGGCTTCCGCAAGGGCCGCCTGCCGCCCGAGGCGCTGGCGGGCCTGGCCGACCAAGTGGTGACCGGCGCGCCGCTGACCGCGCTGTTGCCGCAGATCGACGCGCTGCACACCCTGACCTCGCTCTCCGGCTTCGAGGCGCTGCTGCGGGGCGTGAAGGTGGTCACCTGGGGCCAGCCCTTCTATGCCGGCTGGGGGCTGACCGAGGACCGCGCCCCGCCGCCGCGGCGCGGCCGCACCCTGGAGCTGGACGCGCTGGTGGCCGGCGCGCTGATCCTGTTCCCGCGCCAGGTCGACCCGCTGACCGAGCTGCCTTGCCCGCCGGAGCTGGTGCTGGAGCGGCTGCAGCGGCCGGAGCTGTGGAAGATTTCTCCCCTCACCCTGCATCGCGGGGTGGAGGGCTGGCTGCGCGGATTGCTGGCGCGGCGGCGGGGGCTGCGGTGAGCCGCTTCCGCTCGGCCATCATCACCGGCGCCTCGCGCGGGTTGGGCGCGGCGATGGCGCGGCGGCTGGCGGCGCCGGGGGTGACGCTCGGCCTGATCGGCCGCGACGCGGACGCGCTGGCGGCGGTCGCCGAGGATTGCGCCGCGCGTGGCGCGCATCCCCGCACCGCGCGGATCGATGTGCGCGACGCCACGGCGATGGAGCGCCAGCTGCTCGCCTGGGATGCCGAGAGCCCCACCGACCTGCTGCTGGCCAATGCCGGCATCGCGCTGGGCACCCGCCCGGGCGGCGGGCGGGAAGGGGTGGCGGCGCTGCGCGCGCAGCTCGAGGTGAACATGCTGGGCGCGGCGCATCTGGTGGAGCCGCTGCTGCCGGCGATGCTGGCGCGGCGGCAGGGCAGCATCGGGCTGGTCTGTTCGCTCTCCTCCTTCCGGGGCCTGCCGGACAGCCCGGGCTATTGCGCCAGCAAGGCGGCGCTGTGGAGCTATGGCGAGGCGCTGCGGGCCGGGACGGCGCCCAAGGGCCTGCGCGTCACCCTGGTGGCGCCCGGCTTCTTCGACAGCGCCATGGGGTCGCGCTGGGTCGGCGCCCGCCCCTTCTCGATGAGCGCCGACCAGGCCGCCGCCCGGCTGGCGCGCGCGCTGGATCGTGGCGCGGCGCGGCTGGCCTTTCCCTGGCCGCTGGCCCTGGCGCTGCGGCTCTCGCCGCTGGCGCCCTCGCGCTGGGTGGATGCGGTGGTGCGGCGCATGGAATTCCAGATCCAGGACCAGGGGCAGGGGGCGCCCCCCCCTGCAGCACGGGCGGAGCCCGGACCATGACCTTGCAGGACTTCGTCGCCGGCATGGCGCTGGAGGGCGGCGCGCTGCGCCTGCCCGCCCCGGCCTTCGACGCCTATTTTTCCGGCCTCTTCCCGGCTTCGTTGCGCGCCGATCCGCCGCGCTACGCCTTCGCCGCCGCCGCCCATGCGGCGCTGATGAGCCTGACGCGGCATCTGGTGCTGGAAGGCGTGGT
>NZ_GG770991.1 GCF_000164635.1 Pseudoroseomonas cervicalis ATCC 49957
CGCGGCGGCGCCGGCCAGCGTCGCGCCGGCGCCGCCGGCCAGGGCGGTGAGCATGATCTTGCGGCGGTGAAGGGTGAGCATCGTCGTGCCTCCTGCCTGGGGGATTGCCTGGAGCGGGCGGGCCGCTGCCGTCCCTCCGAAGGTGACGCCACGCCACTGCGCGGATAAGCTCACCAGATGCGAACGGGCTGATCAGCAGGAGAGAGCAATGGCGGCGCCCCGCCTCGACCAGCTGGAGATCTTCGCGCTGATCGCCCGGCGTGGCGGCTTCCGCGCGGCGGCGGCCGAGCGCGGCGTCTCCTCCTCCCTGATGAGCCAGACCATGGCCTCGCTGGAGCAGGCGCTGGGCCTGCGGCTGCTGAACCGCACCACCCGCAGCGTCGCCCCGACCGAGGCGGGGGAGCGGCTGCTGCGGCGGCTGGGCCCGGCGCTGGACGAGATCCGCCTGGCGCTGGCCGAGCTGGACCAGCTGCGCGAGCAGCCCTCCGGCACGCTGCGCATCAACGCGCCGGCGCCGGCGGCGGAGCACATCCTCTGCCCGCTCGCCTTCGCCTTCATGGCGGCGCATCCCGGCGTCCAGGTCGAGATCGTCAGCGACGCCGCCATCATCGACATCGTGGCGCAGGGCTTCGATGCCGGGGTGCGCTTCGGCCGGCAGCTGGAGCAGGACATGGTGGCGATGCCGCTCGGGCCGCCGCTGCGCTACGCCATCGTCGCCGCGCCGGAGTATCTGCGGCGGCGCGGGGTGCCCCGCAGCCCGGCCGATCTCATGGCGCATGACGGCATCCGGCGCCGCTACCCCGGCGGCAGCCTGGCCCGCTGGCGCTTCGAGAAGGCGGGCGAGGCCGTCGAGCTGACACCGCCCGGCCGGCTGACCCTGAGCTCGGCGCATCAGGAGCTGCAGGCGGCGCTGGCCGGGCAGGGCATCGCCCATGTCTTCGAGGATTACGCCCGGCCGGCCCTGGCCGAGGGCCGGCTGGTCGAGATCCTGGCCGACTGGAGCCCGACGCTGCCGGGCTGGTTCCTCTACTACCCGAACCGGCGGCACGGCAGCGCGGCGATGCGCGCCTTCCTCGACTTCGTGCGCCGCTCGGCCCGGTAGGGTGGCGCTACACGGCGGGCAGGGTGCCGCCGTCGCTGACAGGCGCCGCGCCATGGTTCGCCGCGGCGCGGTCGGCGGCGAGGAAGGCGATCAGCCTGGCCACCGCCCCGGGCAGGGTCGGGCGGCCGAGCGGGTTGCCGCCCAGCCGGTCCGGCCCCGGTCGCGGCGCGTCGGGCCGCGCATCGGCAGCCAGGGAAGCGGCGATGGGGGCCGCGCCGGATTGGCCAGGGGCGTCTGCGAGGCCCGTGTTGCGCTGGAGGGAAGTCCTCCATAGCCTGGGGCATGACAGGACGGCGAGGGAGCCATGAGCGTCATGATCACCAAGCTTGTGCTGACGGAAGGGACCCAGCTCGTGTGCCTGCCGGAGGCCGTGGCCTTCCCGGAAGGGGTCAAGGAGGTCGAGATCGTCGTGCGCGGCGATGAGCGCATTCTGCGCCCGGTCAAGCGCGGCATCAGCGACTTCCTCGACAAGCACAACAAGCCGGTGGACTGGCCCGACCGCGACGAGCCGCCGACGACAGAGAGGGAGTGGGACTGACCCGGCTGTCCAGGATCGGCACCCACACCGGCATCCGCCGGCGGCGCGGCCCCCGGCCCTGATCCGCAGGGGGAAGGAGGGCGCGGCAGGCGGCGCCTGACCCGCCGCCCCGGCCACGCGCCGCGTTGTTCGCTTTATGTTTCTATGCTATTCCTGGCTGCCGCATCCCCGCCGCGATGCCCCTTGGAGAGCCCGATGGCCAGGAAGCCCCAGCGCCCCGCCGCCGCCCCGGCCGCCGCGCCGATCAAGAGCCGCAAGGCGCTGCAGCGCCTGGCCGAGCTGGCCAGCAAGCCCGCGCCCCCCGACCGCATGCGGCGCGAGGTCGAGGGCATGGTGCGCGCCTGGCTCGACGGCGCCGGCGAGGAGCGCCGCATCGAGGCGCGCGACTGCCTGGAGGAGATGCAGGGCGAGCTGGCCGCCGGCGTCGAGGCCGCGCTGGAGATGATGGAGGAGATCGAGGCCGAGGACCAGGCCGGCCGCCGCCACGCCCAGGGCGCGCTGCTGGCGCTGCGCGCGGCGCATGCGGCGCTGGGCAGCGCCCGAGCCGGGCTGGCCT
>NZ_GG770990.1 GCF_000164635.1 Pseudoroseomonas cervicalis ATCC 49957
TGCGCCGCCGCCGCGCGCCGCGATGACCCCCTTCGGCGCCCGGCTGCGCGCGCTGCGCGAGGCGCGCGGCGTCACCCTCTCCGAGCTGGCGGCGGCGATGCATGTCTCGGCCGCCTATCTCTCGGCGCTGGAGCATGGGCGGCGCGGCCGGCCCTCGGCCGGGCTGGTGCATCAGGTGAACGAGTTCTTCGGCCTGATCTGGGACGATGCGGAGGAGATGGTGCGGCTGGCGCGGCTGTCGCATCCGCGGGTGGCGATCGACACCTCCGGCCTGTCGCCGGAGGCGACGGAGCTGGCCAATCTCCTGGCGGGGCGCATCCGCACCTTGCCGGAGGCGCGGGTGCGGCGGCTGCTGGAAATCCTCAAAGAAGGGTAGGGCCCCGGCCTTGAGGGGGCTTTGCCCCCTCAAACTCCCCCAGCAGGGGACAGGGTCCCCTGCACCCGCCATCAGGGCGCCGCCGGCTCCAGCACCGTCAGCGTGGCGCGGCCCTGCATCAAGCCCGCCGCCTCGCGCGCCGCATCGCCCCAGCCCCAGAACAGATCAGCCCGCGCCTCGCCCTTGATGGCGCCGCCCGTGTCCTGGGCGATCACCAGCCGGCGCAGGCGCTGGCCATCCACCGGATGCGCCACCTCGATCCAGACCGGGCGGCCAAGCAGGATATGCTCCCGATCCACCGCCAGCGAGCGCAACGGCGTCAGCGGCACCCCCAGCGAGCCGGTCGGCCCCTGCTCGGGCCGCGCCGGCACCTCGCGGAAGAAGACGTAGGAGGGGTTCTCGTCCATCAAAGCGCGGGCGCGCTCGGGCCCGGCCGCATGCAGCCAGGCCAGGATGGACTGCATGGAGACCTGGCCGCGCGGGATCTCGCCCCGCTCGGCCAGCAGCCGGCCGATCGGCACATAGGCGCGGCCATTGGCGGCGGCATAGCCCATGCGCCGCACCGTGCCATCCGGCAGCACCACCCGCCCGGACCCCTGGATCTGGAGGAAAAACTTGTCCGCCGCATCTTCCGCCCAGAGCAGGATCGGCGCGGGGCTCTCGCCGGCCTCGATGGCGGCGCGGTCGGGATAGGGCTCCAGCCGGCCGTCCCGCACCCGGCCGGCCACGCGGCGGCCGCGCAGCGACTCGGCGAAACGGCCGAGATCGGCCTCCACCAGATCCTCGGGCCGGCCACGCAGCGGGGCGCCCTGGCCATGGGCGGGCCGCTCCAGACGGCCGCGCAGCTCGGGCTCGAAATAGCCGGTCATCAGCCCCTCGCCGGCCAGGCGCGGGGTGAAGCGGCCATCGAAGAAGGCGCGGGCGGCGGCATCATCGCCCGCCGGGATCGCCTCGGCCTCGCCACACAGCGCCTCAGGCAGAGCGGCGGCGGGGCGGCGGCAGCCGGCGATGAAGACGGGCAGCGCCTCGGAAAGCCGGTCCTCGCCCCAGCCCGGCAGTTCGGCGGGGCGGCGCGGCGCGCTGGTGCAGGCGGTCAGCAGCGCCAGCAGGGACGCCGCCAGCAGCGCGCCGCCCCGGGCGCGGCCATGAAAAAGGCCAGGGGTGTCGCCACCCCTGGCCCGGTGCAGCCAGGATGCCATCCGGCTCAGGCGGCCTGGGTACCGACCAGCTTCCAGGTCGGGTCGCCGCTGCGCAGGTCGCGCTGGAAGGTCCAGACATCGGTCAGCTCGGTCACCGCCTCGGTGCCCGACACCGCCTCGCCCTGCGGGCCGGTGGTCAGGTTCACCTGATCGGAGACGATGCGCAGCGTGATGTCGGCCACGCTGCCGCGCAGGTCGGCGGCGTCGATCGCCATCTCGTGTACGCCATGGATCTCGGTGCGCTGGCGCTCGCCGGCCGATTCGCGGGCGGTGATCGCCTGCTCGAAGCCGGCATAGGTGTCCTCGGAGAGCAGGTCGCGCAGCGTCGCCCGGTCGCCGGCCGCGAAGGCGGTGACGATCATGCGGAAGGCGCCCTCGGCCCCGCCCAGGAAGGCATAGGGATCGAAGCCGGCATCCGCCTGGCGGATGCGCTGCAGCGCCTGGCCGACCGGGGTGCGCGGATCGGGCACCACCAGCCGCGGCGCGCCGGGCACCGGCACGGG
>NZ_GG770989.1 GCF_000164635.1 Pseudoroseomonas cervicalis ATCC 49957
GGCCGCCGAGCGCGCCGGCGCCGCGCGCGACCGCGTCGCCGCCATGGTCGAGGCGCTGGGCGACAACCGCGTCGCGGTCGAGCAGATGATCGCCGGGGTGCAGGCCTCGGTCGAGGAGAATGCCCGCTCGCGCGGGCAGATCAACGCGCTGGAGCAGGTGGCGCGGCGCATCGACAAGATCGTCGACGCCATCACCACCGTCTCGATCCAGACCAACATGCTGGCGGTGAACGGCGCGATCGAGGCGGCGCGCGCCGGCGAGTTCGGCAAGGGCTTCATGGTGGTCTCGACCGACATCCGCAACCTGGCGCGCGACAGCGCCGAGAATGCCGAGCGGATCAAGGATCTGGTGAAGGCGGTGCAGGACCAGATCGTCGCCGTCCGCCGCGACCTGGAGGAGATCGCCGCCGCCGCCGCCGGCGAGCTGGAGAAGAACAAGGCGCTGACCAGCAACCTCGCCGCCATGGCCAGCGAGATGGCGGCGATCCTGGAGGGCAATGCCGAGATCGCCACCAGCGCCGAGGAGATCCTGGTCAGCCTGGACGAGGTGCGCAAGGGGGTGGAGCAGGTCTCCGCCGCCGCCGCCGAGGCGGAGCACGCCGCCGGCCAGGCCGCGCAGGCGGCGCGCGAGCAGGCCAAGGGCGCCGAGGAGCTGGCCGCGGCGGTGGAGGAGATCGCCTCCCTGGCCGACGAGCTGCAGAACAGCGGCGGCTGAACCGGGCAGCCGGCACGGGCAGGAAGGCGGAGGGGCATGAGCGCAGCGCTGGAGCAGGACGGCCCGGCCGGCCGGCAATTCGTCACCTTCTGGGTGCAGGACGAGATCTTCGGCGTCCCGCTCTCCGAGGTGCAGGAGATCATCCGCGTGCCCGGCCTGGTGCGGGTGCCGCGGGCGCCGGCCAGCCTGGAGGGCATCGCCAATCTGCGCGGCGCGGTGCTGCCGGTGACCAGCCTGCGGCGCATCTTCGCCCTGGGCGACGCGCCGCATGACGACGCCACGCGCATCATCGTGCTGCATCGCGGCGCGCTGGCGGGCTTCGTGGTCGACCGCATGGCCAGCGTCATCACCACCGAGGCGCAGGAGATCGAGCCCTTCGAGGCCGCCGGCCAGGCGGCGCGCGACGCGCTGCTGCAGGGCGTCGTCAAGCGGCCGCGCGGCTTGATCCTGCTGCTCGACCCGGAGCGGCTGCATCAGGCCCG
>NZ_GG770988.1 GCF_000164635.1 Pseudoroseomonas cervicalis ATCC 49957
CGGGCCGGGGCGGATCGCCGCCCCCGGCGCGCGATGGCCAGGCCCGGCGCAGCGGCAGCGCCGCCGGCCGGGAAAACGGGATCAGCGCAGCATGTCCACCGTCTCGCTCATCAGGCCGCTGACGGTGCTGAGCACACGGCTGTTCGCGCTGTAGGCGCGCTGCGCGACGATCATCTTCGAGAACTCGGAGGTGATGTCGACATTCGACGCCTCGATCGAGCTGGTGGCGAGCGTGCCGGTGCCCTGCTCGCCGGCGGCCAGCACGCGGAACTGGCCGGCCGCCTGGGTGGCGGTGAAGGCCTGGCCATCCTCGCGCTGCAGGCCGTCGGCGTTCTGGAAGGTGACGATCGGCACCTGCGCGATGGTGCGGCTCTTGCCGTTGTCGTAGCTGACGACGACCTCGCCATTCTCCTTGATGCCGACGCCGGTATAGGCGCCCGGCGCCGCGCCATTGGCGGTGACGCTGTTCTGCTGGTAGGTCGCGCCGGCATATTGCGTGACGCCCTGGGTGCTGCCGAAGGTGCCGAGGCTGATCGCCACCGGCTGGCTGCCGGCGCCGAACAGGTCGCCGACCGTCAGCGTCGCCGCGCTGCCCTGGCCGTTGAAGCCGGAAGCGGCGAGCGCGCCCGTGGCATTGGTGATGCTGTCGAGCGTGCCGCTCGGCATGCCGTTGCCGGTGCCGGCGCCATCGCCGAAATTGAGCGTCGCCGTGCCGGCCGAGGTGGTGCCATCCGGCCCCACCACATTGACCTGCCACTGGTAGTCGCCGGTCTTGGTCCAGTTCAGTGTCACGCTGCGGGCGATGCCGAGATTGTCGTAGACCGGCACCTGGGTGGAATAGCTGGTCTCGGTGCCGGAGGCCGGCAGGTTGGCGCCGATGCCGATCTGCGTCGTGGCCTCCGGCGCGTAGGGCGCCTCATCGACCTGGATCAGCCCGAGCTGGCCGCGATTGACCGCGCCATTGGCCACCGGCCAACCCTCCAGCGCATAGCCGCTGGTATTGACCAGGTAGCCCTCGGCGGTCTTCGAGAAGTCGCCATTGCGCGTGTAGAACTGGGTCGGGCTGAAGACGGTGTTGCCGTTGGCGTCCGTCCCCGCCGGGCGGGAGACGGCGAACAGCCCATTGCCCGAGATCGCCAGGGCCAGCGGGTTCTCGACCTGGCTGATGTCGCCGCCGCGGCTGACCGTGGCGACCGGCGCCGCGCTGACCGTGCTGGACCCGTTCAGCCGCGCGGTGGACTGGCTCAGCTGCTCGGCGAAGGCGGTGTCGACGCGCTTGTAGCCGGTGGTCTGGCTGTTGGCGACGTTGTTCGAGACATTGGTGATCGCCGCGGTCTGGGCTCCGAGCCCGGATGTGGCGGCGTAGAGAGAGCCGTTCAGCGACATGCGCATGGTCCTCGGGTGCGGGGGCCCGGCCCGTGGCGCGGCGCGCCGGAACCGGAGGGGATGGCGGGACCACAGCAACCGCCGTGCCAGGGCGCGGCGGGCGGATTCCGCCGGGGCGGGGCGGGGTGGCGCCGGATGGCCCGGCAGATCCTGCCGGGTCGGCGGTAAATTCCGCCGGGCCAGGCGCGCTTCCCGCCGCCCTGGCGGGGCCATGGGGCTGGCCCGGCGCTTGCGTGGGCCCTGGCGGAACCCACCGGACCGCCATGATCCAGCCC
>NZ_GG770987.1 GCF_000164635.1 Pseudoroseomonas cervicalis ATCC 49957
GAAGCCACCGCCCCCGCCTGGGCGGCGACGCCGCCCGCCGAACGCGCCGCCCTGCTGGAGCGCGCCGCCGAGCTGATGGAGGCGCGGGCGCCAGACCTCTTCGCCACGCTGATCCGCGAGGCCGGCAAGTCCCTGCCCAATGCGGTGTCCGAGCTGCGCGAGGCGGTGGATTTCCTGCGCTACTACGCCGCCCAGGCGCGCGCGCTGGAGGGCGAGGCGACGCGCCCGCTCGGCCCCGTGCTGTGCATCTCGCCCTGGAACTTCCCGCTGGCCATCTTCACCGGCCAGGTCGCGGCGGCGCTCGCCGCCGGCAATGTGGTGCTGGCCAAGCCGGCCGAGGAGACGCCGCTGGTCGCCGCCCAGGCCATCGCCCTGCTGCACGCGGCCGGGCTGCCGGAAGCCGCCGTGCAGCTGCTGCCCGGCGAGGGCGAGGTCGGCGCCGCGCTGGTCGCCGATGCGCGGGTGCAGGGCGTCATGTTCACCGGCTCCACCGAGGTGGCGCAGGCGATCCATCGCAGCCTGGCGCAACGCCTCGGCCGCGAGGGCCGCCCGGTGCCGCTGATCGCCGAGACCGGCGGGCAGAACGCCATGATCGTCGACAGCTCGGCCCTGCCGGAGCAGGTGGTGGCGGATGTGCTGGCCTCGGCCTTCGACAGCGCCGGCCAGCGCTGCTCGGCGCTGCGGGTGCTCTGCCTGCAGGAGGAGGCGGCGGAGCGCATCCTGACCATGCTGCGCGGCGCCATGGCGGAGCTGTCGCTCGGCCGCACCGATGCGCTGTCGGCCGATATCGGCCCGGTGATCAGCGAGGCGGCACGCGAGGGCATCGCGCGCCACATCGCCGCGATGCGCGAAGCCGGCCGCAAGGTGCACGCCCTGCCGCTGCCCGAGGCCGCCGCGCGCGGCTCCTTCGTGGCGCCGACGCTGATCGAGCTGGACAGTCTTTCTTCCTTGCGGCGCGAAGTGTTCGGCCCCGTGCTGCATGTGCTGCGCTGGCGGCGCGAGGCGCTGCCGCAATTGCTGCGCGACATCGCCTCCACCGGCTATGCGCTGACCTTCGGCCTGCACACGCGGCTCGACGAGACGGTGGCAGCCCTGGCCGAGGCGGCACCGGCCGGCAATGTCTATGTCAACCGGAACATCATCGGCGCCGTGGTGGGGGTGCAGCCCTTTGGCGGGCATGGGCTGTCCGGCACCGGGCCGAAGGCGGGGGGGCCGCTCTATCTGCGGCGCCTGATGGCGGAAGCGCCCGCCGCGCCGCCGCTGCCCGCCTCGCCCGCCCCGGCACCCGAGGCGCTGGCGCTGCGCGACTGGCTGGCGGCGCAGGG
>NZ_GG770986.1 GCF_000164635.1 Pseudoroseomonas cervicalis ATCC 49957
ACCAGTCGAACGGAATCCAGCGATTGGCCGGATTGTGGATGACACCGCCCGTCACCTGGTCCAGCGCCTCATCCGGCAGGGCCTGCCGGGAGGGCAGGTCGATGGCGCTCACCCGATAGCCGCGGCTCTGCGCGACGGTGGCGGCCTCCTCCCGGCTGCGGCATTGCACCAATGCCTCGCGCAGGGCGGGCTGCGCCTGCAGGTCACGCTCCAGCCGCTGCCATTCGGATGCGCTCATGATCGGCTCCTGCGGGAAGCTGGCGGGTCGCCAGGAAGCGGGGTCAGAACAGGGTGCTCCACGGGAGATTGGGGCCGGCGACGGACATGATCGCGCCGCCCGTGGCACCGTCCAGCGCCTCATCCGACAGCGCGGCGGGGGCCGGCAGATCGCCGGCATTCAGCCGGTAGCCATGCGCCTGCAGCAGTGCCGCCGCCGCCTCCGGGCTCTGGCATTGCGCCAGCGCGGCGCCCAGCGTCTCCCGCAGCGCCGGCTGCTCCCCCAGATCGCGGGTCAGGCGCTGCCATTCCGGTGCGTTCATGATCGGCTCCTGCCATGGTGCCGCCACCCCTGGCGGCCGGCGGAGCATGCGGCATCCCGGAGCCAGAGCGTGGCAGAATTTCATCGCAGCGCGTCTCAATCCCTGAGCGCCTTGTCAGGTGGCGCCCGTCTCCTCGCCCGCCAGGCCGCGCAGCGCCTGCAGGAAGGCGGGCTGGTCCCATTCGGCCGCACCCTCCAGCCGCGCCACCTCCTGGCCCTGGCGGTTGATCACCACGCTGGTCGGCAGGCCGCGCGCGCCGAAGGCGCGGGCGGCGGCGCCGCGCGGGTCCAGCAGCACCTCGAGCTCCCGCACCCCGGTCCGCTCGTAGAAGCCGCGCACCTGCGCCGCACCGCCGCGGTCGGAGGACAGCGCCAGCACCGCCCAGCCCTCGCGCGCCAGCGCCGCCTGGGTGCGGTCCAGCGCCGGCATCTCGGCGACGCAGGGCGGGCACCAGGTGGCCCAGAAATTGATCAGCAGCGGCCGGCCACGGAAATCGGCCAGCGTCTTCGTGGCCCCCTCGGCATCGGTGAAGCTGAATTCGGGGGGCTGCCGGGGCGCCGAGCGGGCCAGCTTGCCGAGCCCCTCCGCTGCAATCCCTTGCCGTGCCGGAAGCAGCGTGGTTAGGGTCGCCCCCGCCGCGAAGAGCGAGAGCAGGGAGCGGCGTCCGAGCAACACGAGGCAGATCCTTCCTTGTCCAGTCAGCAGCGAAGCCAGGGCAACCAGCAGTGGGGCGGGCGCTACAGCGCCGGACCCTCGGCGATCATGGAGGAGATCAATGCCTCCATCGGTTTCGACCGCAAGATGTGGCGCCAGGATATCCGTGGCAGCCTCGCCCACGCGGCCATGCTGCGGCATGTGGGGATCATCTCCGCCGATGACGAGGCCGCCATCCGCGAGGGGCTGAACGCCATCGCCGGCGAGATCGAATCCGGCCAGTTCGCCTTCAGCACCGCGCTGGAGGACATCCACATGAACATCGAGGCGCGGCTGACCGAGCGCATCGGCGAGGCCGGCAAGCGCCTGCACACCGCGCGCAGCCGCAACGACCAGGTGGCGCTCGATGTCCGCCTCTGGGTGCGCGACGCGATCGACGGGCTGGACGGCCAGCTGGCCGACCTGATGCAGGCCCTTGTCGAGCGCGCCGACGAGCACGCGGCGACGGTGATGCCCGGCTTCACCCATCTGCAGCCGGCGCAGCCCACCACCCTCGGCCACCATCTGCTGGCCTATGTCGAGATGCTGGGGCGCGACCGCTCCCGCCTCGGCGATTGCCGCGCGCGCATGAACCAGAGCCCGCTGGGCTCGGCGGCGCTCTGCGGCACCGGCTTCGCCATCGACCGGCACATGACGGCGGCGGCGCTGGGCTTCGACCAGCCGATGCGCAACAGCCTGGATGCGGTCGCCAGCCGCGACTTCGCGCTGGAATTCCTCTCGGCGGCCTCGATCTGCGCCATGCATCTCTCCCGCTTCGCGGAGGAGATCGTGATCTGGACCAACCCGTATTTCGGTTTCGTCGCGCTGTCGGACGCCTACACCACCGGCTCCTCGATCATGCCGCAGAAGCGCAACCCGGACGCGGCCGAGCTGGTGCGCGCCAAGATCGGCCGCATCTCCGGCCATCTGGTCGGGCTGCTGACGGTGATGAAGGGCCTGCCGCTGACCTATGGCAAGGACATGCAGGAGGACAAGGAAGGCCTCTTCGACGCGGCCGAGACCCTGGCGCTCTGCCTGGCCGCCACCGCCGGCATGGTGCGCGACCTGAAGCCGGACGTGACCCGGCTGCGCGAGGCCGCCGGCGCCGGCTTCTCCACCGCCACCGACCTGGCCGACTGGCTGGTGCGCGAGCTGCGCCTGCCCTTCCGCGACGCGCACCACGTCACCGGCCGGCTGGTGGCCAAGGCCGAGGCGCGCGGCGTCGACCTCTCCGGCCTGTCGCTGGACGAGATGCAGGCCGAGGAGCCGCGCATCCACAGCGGCGTCTTCCAGGTGCTGAGCGTCGAGGCCTCGGTCGCCTCGCGCACCTCCTATGGCGGCACGGCGCCGGTGAATGTGCGGCGCATGGCGGCCGAGTGGCGGGAGCGGCTGGCGTGAGCCGCGGCGCCC
>NZ_GG770985.1 GCF_000164635.1 Pseudoroseomonas cervicalis ATCC 49957
GCCGCGCCAGGCCGGGCATGGCTCCGCTCCCCTGGCCGGGGCCGGGGATTAACGGCGGCGGCGGCGCAGCACCCGCCAGGGATGGCGCCCGCCGCCCGTCTGTGATGCGATGCCGTGGGAACCGATCCCAAGGCGTTGCCACCACCGCCATTCTTCAGAAGGAGGACACCGTCAATGGCACGACTCGCCCTGGTCACCGGCGGGCAGCGCGGCATCGGCGCCGCCATCAGCGAGCAGTTGCACAAGGCGGGGCGCAAGGTCGTCGCCTCCTATGCCGGCAATGACGCCGCGGCCGCCGCCTTCACCGAGCGCACCGGCATCCCGACCATCAAGTTCGACGTCTCCGACTACGCGGCCTGTCAGGCTGCCGTGGCGAAGATCGAGGCCGAGCACGGCCCGATCGAGATCCTGGTGAACAATGCCGGCATCACCCGCGACGCCACGCTGAAGCGCATGGACCGCAAGATGTGGGACGAGGTGATCGACACCAATCTCGGCTCCTGCTTCAACCTGGCCAAACTGGTGTGGGAGGGCATGACGGCGCGGAAGTTCGGCCGCATCGTCAATATCGGCTCGATCAACGGCCAGGCCGGCCAGTATGGCCAGGTGAACTACGCCGCCGCCAAGTCGGGCATCCACGGCTTCACCAAGGCGCTGGCGCAGGAGGGCGCGCGCGCCGGCATCACCGTCAACGCCATCGCCCCCGGCTATGTCGATACCGAGATGGTGCGCGCGGTGCCGGAGGACGTGCTGCAGAAGATCGTGGCGCGCATCCCGCGCGGCCGCCTCGGCACGGCGGACGACATCGCCCGCGGCGTCTGCTTCCTGACCGCCGACGAGGCCGATTTCATCACCGGCTCGACCCTCTCGATCAATGGCGGCCAGCACATGTACTGAGCCCGCCCCGGCGGGATGACAGGCACCGCCCCGGGGCGCGAGCCCCGGGGCGGTGGCGCTTCAGCGGGTGGCCGGGGCGCCGTCGCCCACCGCGCGGCTGGCGATCCAGGAGACGATGGCGACCACCAGCGCGCCGAGGAACGCGGCGCCGAAGCTCGCCACCCGCATGCCCGGCATCAGCAGCGCGGTCAGCCCCAGCATGGCGGCATTGACCACCAGGGTGAACAGACCCAGCGTGATGACATTGAGCGGCAGCGACAGCAGCATCACCACCGGCCGGATCAGCGCGTTGACCACGCCGAAGACGATGGCGGCGATCACCAGGTTGAACGGGCCGCTGAAGCTGATGCCGCCCACCAGCATGGCGGCGCACCAGAAGGCGAAGGCGGTGATCGCGGTGCGGGCCAGGAATCCCATGATGGACCTCTTCTCTCTTGCGCAGGCGCAACGCCGCGCAGCCCCCCCGGTTGCCAGGGCGGCCGGGCGATGAGCGCCGCCGCGCGCGCCAGCCTGGCCGGCATCGGCGCCATCCTGCTCTGGGCCTTCCTGGGCCTGCTGGCCAAGCTGGGGGAGGGCATCCCGCCGCTGCAGATGACGGCGGCCGGCATGGCGCTGG
>NZ_GG770984.1 GCF_000164635.1 Pseudoroseomonas cervicalis ATCC 49957
CCCTCGCCGCCCTGTTCCAGCAGGCCCGCTACGAGGCGCGCAGCCGCCGAGCCCCGCTGCTCTGGGCCGGGCGGCTGCACGAGCATGCCCGCGCCCTGCCCACCCTGCTGACCGCCATCGGCGAGCGCAACCGCGCCCTGGCGGCGCTGGATCCGGGCGCCGCCGCGGCGCTCACCGCGCTGCAGGCCGATATCGCCGCCTGGATGGCGGACTCGGCCCACGCCGCCCCGGATGCGGCGCAGCGGCTGAAGGCGCAGCGGCTGGAGGCCCGGCTGACCGAGGCCGAAGCGCGGCCCCTCGCCTCGCCCGATCCCTGGACGGCGCTGCTGCGCGACGGGCTGCTGGAGCGGCTGCGCGAGCTGCTGGCGCATTGGCGCGAATGCCTGGTGCTGGTCGACCGGCTGCAGGCCGAGCGCCCGGCCGACAGCCTTTCCGACTCCGCCCCCGACAACGCCGCCCGCCCGCCCGGGCATGTGGACCCGCTGCTGGTGGCGCTGTCCGGCGGCGCGGCGGCGCTGGCGCTGCTGATCGGCTGCGCGCTGTGGATCGGCACCGGCTGGGCGCATGGCGCCAGCCTGGCCATGATGTCCGGCGTCGCGCTGTGCATCTTCGCCCAGCTGGACGACCCGGCCCCCGCCCTGCGGCAGTTCATCCTGGGGGCCGCCATCGCCGTGCTGCTGGCCGGGCTGTACCAGTTCGCCATCCTGCCGCGCATCGACGGTTTTCCCCTGCTGCTGCTGGTGCTGGCCCCCGTCTACCTGCCCGCCGGCGCGCTGATGGCGCAGCCGGCGCTGATGGCGCCCGCGCTGGCCGTCGCCGCGACCGTGCCGGCGGTGATCAACCTGCAGGAGACCTACAGCGCCGATTTCGCCGCCTGGGCGGATGGCGGGCTGGCCACGCTGGGCGGGCTGGCGCTGGCCCTGCTGACGGTGCGGCTGGTCCGCTCGCTGGGGGTCGCCTGGCGGGTGCGCCGCCTGGCGCGGGCCGACCGGCGCGATCTGGCCCGGCTGGCCGAGGGCCGCGCCCCCGCCGAGCTGCGGCAGATCCTGGGCGTCATGCTCGACCGGTTCGAGGCGCTGGCCGCCCGGTTGCAGGCGGTGGATGCCCGCGCCGTGCCGGTGGCCGAGCTCGCCGATCTGCGCGCCGCGCTGAACCTGCTGCGGCTGCGCGAGCACATGCCCGCCCTGCCCGCCGCCGCCCGCCTTGCGCTGGAGAACGCCCTGGCCGCGCTGGCGGCGGAGGCGCGCGG
>NZ_GG770983.1 GCF_000164635.1 Pseudoroseomonas cervicalis ATCC 49957
CGGGGCTGGCGAGGGGCGTGGCGCCCGGGGCGGCGGCCATGGCGGAGGGTGGCTGCCGGGCCTGCCATCGCTTGGAGGCGGCGGATTTGAGCGTGGCGCTCTTGCTGTCCATCAGGGCCGCGAAGGCATGCTTCGGGCTCCCTTGCGGAGTCGCCACCCCGGCCGATCCGGCCGGGGCTGGCGATGCGGCGTTTCTCGCCGCGATCGGCAGGGCTTCCATCATGCCGCGCAAGGTGGGCGCGGCGGAATTAAGGAAGGGTGTCTCCCGGCGGGGCGGGGGGCGCGCCGGCCGGCTCGGGCAGGCGCATCCAGCCGGGCAGGCGGGGGGTCAGGGTGGCCGCGCCGCAGGACAGCGGCGCGTCCTCGCGGATGGGCAGGCGCAGCAGGGCCAGGCCCAGCCCGTCCGGGTGGCCGGAGCGCATCTCGCCCACCGTCGCGCCATCGCGCAGCACGGGCGTGCCGGGGGCCGGCAGCGGGCCCTCCACCGCCACCGGCACCAGCCGGCGCTTCAGCAGGCCGCGATAGCGGGTGCGGGCGGTCAGCTCCTGGCCCATGTAGCAGCCCTTGCTCCAGGAGATGCCGCCCAGCTCGTCGAAGCCGGCCTCGAGCAGCACGGATTTTTCCGGCTCCAGGTCCGGCGCGCCATCCGGCAGGCCGAGGCTGAGGCGGTGCCGCGCGTAGTCGCCATCCCCGGGCGGGATGGCGGAGGCGTTGAGGATGGCGCGCCAGCCGGCCTCCGGCAGGCGGGGGTCGGGGGCGGCGAGCACGCCCTCGGGCGGCAGCGACTCGCCCCAGCCGGCCAGCACCGCGAGGTCCTCGCGGAGCGCGATGGCGACGCGCGAGCGCAGGCGGAAGCGTGACAGGCGCTGCGCCAGCGCCCCCGCCTGGCTGGCGGCGGTGTCGAGCAGCAGCCGGTCGGCGCCGGCGACGATGAAGAAATCGGCCAGCCACTTGCCCTGCGGCGTCAGCAGCGCGGCCCAGACGGCGCGGCCGGGCGCGGCCTGCGTCACGTCGTTGGAGACGAGGCCCTGCAGGAAGGCGAGGCGGTCCTCGCCCGTCACCTCCAGCACGGCCCGGTCGGGGAGGGGAGAAAGGGGCATGGCCGGAAGATGAGGCGCCGCGCCGCCGCCGACAAGGCGGGCGGCGCACACGCGGCGGTGGCGGCGGGCGGCCGGTTTTCTCCCCTGGCGTGGCCCGTGCAGGGGCGCGGGCAGCGGACAGCGCCGCCAAACCATGCTAAGCGCGCGGCAACCATGCGCATCCTGTTCGTGACCGCCACCCGGATCGGGGATGCGGTGCTGTCCACCGGCCTGCTCGACCATCTGCTGCGCGCCCATCCGGAGGCGCGCATCACCATCGCCTGCGGGCCGGTGGCGGAGGGCATCTTCGCCCGCATGCCGAACCGGGAGGAGACCATCGTGCTGGCCAAGCGGCGCTACTCGCTGCACTGGCTGGCGCTGTGGAGCCGGGTGGTGGGCCGCCGCTGGGACCTGGTGGTGGATCTGCGCGGCTCGGCCCTCTCCTGGCTGGTCTGGACGCGCCGGCGCGCGGTGATGCGCGGCGGCCGCCGCCCCGGCCACAAGCTGCTGCACCTGGCCGGCGTGCTGGGGCTGAAGCCGGCGCCGCGCCCGGTGGCCTGGTATGGCGAGGCGGACATCGCCCGCGCCGCCGCGCTGCTGCCGGAGGGGGGGGGCGCGCCGCTGATCGCCCTTGGCCCCAGCGCCAACTGGGCC
>NZ_GG770982.1 GCF_000164635.1 Pseudoroseomonas cervicalis ATCC 49957
GCATCGCCAGCGGCGCCCATGCCCGCTGGGCGCCGGCCATCCTGGCCGCCGCGCCGGAGGGCGTGCCGGTGGTGCTGATGGGCTCCACCCGCCGCTTCTCCCGCTGGCCGGACGCGCATGGCGACGGCGTGCGGGCCGGGGAGGCGGCGCTGCTGGCCAGCGGCCGCCCCGGCGTGATGCTGCACCCGACCATGATCTATGGCGCCGAGGGCGAGAACAACGTCCAGCGCCTGGCCGCCCTGCTGAAGCGCCTGCCCGTGGCGCCGCTGCCCGGCGGCGGCCGCGCTTTGGTGCAGCCGATCCACCAGGATGACGTCACCGCCTGCCTCGTGGCCGCGCTGGAGCGTGACTGGGACGCGCCGCGCGCCCTGGTCATCGCCGGGCCGCGCCCGGTGGCCTATCGGGATTTCCTGGTGGCCGTGGCCCGCGCGGCCGGGGTGCGGGTGCCGCCCATCCTGCCCATGCCGGCGGCGCCGCTGCGCGCTGTGGCGCCGCTGACCCGCCTGCTGCCCTTCCTGCCCGAGATCGGCCCGGACGAGATCCGCCGCCTGACCGAGGACAAGGATTTCGACATCGCGCCGATGCGCGGCGAACTGGGCGTGGAGCCGAGGGAACTCGAAACCGGACTAAGGCAGACTTTCAAATAGAAAACCGGGGGAAGAATGAATTCTTCCCCTTTCTTTCAGGCTGCCGCCGTCTCCCGGCCAGGCGGGACGCAAAACTGATGGCGGGGTCCGGGGTGGCCCTGCCACCCCGGCGGGGGTCAGGGGGCAGCGCCCCCTGCCTTCCACTTCTCCGCCGCCGCGTCATCGCTCTCCTTCGCCTCGACCCAGCGCTCAGACCCATCGGCCATCTCCTCGCGCTTCCAGAAGGGCGCGCCGGTCTTCAGCCAGTCGATCAGGAAGGCGCAGGCCTCCAGCGCCGCGGCGCGGTGGGCGGAGGCCGCCAGCACCAGCACGATCGGCTCCCCGGGCAGGATGCGCCCGACGCGGTGGATCACCGTGCAGCCGGTGAGCGGCCAGCGCCGCTCCGCCTCGCCAGCGATGCCGGAGAGTGCCTTCTCCGTCATGCCGGGATAGTGTTCCAGCACCAGCGCGCGCAGCCCGTCATCCGCGCGGCAGATGCCGACGAAGCTGGCGACGCCGCCGACATCGGTGCGCCCGGCGGACAGCGCCGCCATCTCGGCCGCCGTGTCGAAGGGCGCCTCCTGCACCAGGATGCGCGCCATCTCAGCCCCCGGTCACGGGCGGGAAGAAGGCCACCTCGTCGCCATCCTTGACCGGATGGCCGGGCGCGACGAATTCCTGGTTCACCGCGGCGCGGATCTGCTTGCCATGGGCGAAGGCCTCGGCATGGCCGGGGCTCTGCGCCGCCAGATGCGCCATCAGCCCGGCGATGTCGGTGGCGCCGGGGGGCAGAGCGATGCGCTCCGCCCCCTTGCCGACCTTCTGCCGCACCCAGGCGAAATACAGGATCTCGACCGCCATCAGCGCGGCGTCGGCACTTGGCGCACCGTGCCGTCCTGGCCCAGCAGCGTCGTGGTGCCGCCCTGCGGGATGGCGATGCCGGAGCCGCCGCCGGGGGTGGTGTAGGTGCTGTAGCCGGGGCCGCCGCCGGTGGTCACGGCCGGGCCCTGCGGCGTCGGGATGACGCGGCCATCACGGCGCGGCGGGGGCGGGGGGCGGC
>NZ_GG770981.1 GCF_000164635.1 Pseudoroseomonas cervicalis ATCC 49957
CGCTGCGCGGCGGCTGGCAGCTCTACGACCCGGTGCAGGAAAGCCTGGCGCCGCTGCCGCCCGCCGCCGCCGCCGCGCTGCGCGGCGAGGTCTTCCAGCTCTACGCGCCCTTGCCGTCGCGGGTGCTGCGCGGCCGCGACATCGGCGGCAACCTGCTGCGCTGGGCGCGCAGCGACGCGCTGGCGGTGGTGGGCCTCGGCGCCGCCGCCGGGCTGCTCAATCTGGGCGTGCCGCTGGCCACCGGCGTGCTGGTGGACAGCATCATCCCCGCCTATGACCTGCCCCGCCTGCTGGAGATGGCGCTGGTGCTGGGCGTGCTGGCGCTGGTCATGCTGCTGCTGCGCTATGCCGTGCAGATCGCGGCGCTGCGCATCGAGGGGCGTGCCGGCACCAGGTTGCAGGCCGCCGTGATGGACCGGCTGCTGCGCCTGCCCATGGGCTTCTTCCGCGGCCATTCCGCCGGCATGCTGGCCAAGCGGGCGCTGGCCGTGCAGGTGATCGAGCGCGCCGTCGGCGGCGCGCTGATCGGCAGCCTGCTGACCGGGCTGCTCTCGCTGCTCTCGCTCGGGCTGATGGCCTGGTATTCCTGGCGGCTGACCCTGGTGGCGCTGGCCATGCTGGCGCTGCTGCTCGGCGTCACCCTGCTGCTGGGCTGGCTGCGCATCCGGCATGAGCGCGAGGTGGTGGCGCTGGCGGGCGAGAGCGCCGGGCTGCTGCTGCAACTGGCCGGCGGCATCGCCAAGCTGCGCCTGGCGGCGGCCGAGCAGCGCGCCTTCCTGCGCTGGGCGCGGCTGCAGGCGCGGCTGGCGCGGCAGCGCTTCCTGGCCGAGCAGGTCGGCACGCTGAGCGAGCTGTCCGGCACCCTGGCCCTGCCGCTGGCCACCGCCGCGCTGTTCCTGGCGATCCACTGGCTGGGCCTCGGCGCGCCCGGCGCCGGGCAGCAGGGGGGGCAGCAGGGGCTGGCGCTGGGCGCGCTGCTCGCCTTCCTCAACGCCTTCAGCCAGAGCCTGTCGGGCATCGCCGGCCTGGCGGGCGCGGCGGTGCAGATCGCGGCGCTGCGCCCGGTCTACGCCCATGCCGCGCCGATCCTGGAGACGGTGCCGGAGACCGGCGGGCACCGCGCCGATCCCGGCCCGCTGAGCGGCGCGCTGGAGGTCAGCCGCGTCAGCTTCCGCTACGGCCAGGACGGGCCGCCGCTGTTCGACGACCTCTCGCTCAGCGTCGCCGCCGGGGAGTATGTCGCCATCGTCGGCCCCTCGGGCAGCGGCAAATCCAGCCTGCTGCGCCTGCTGCTGGGCTTCGAGCAGCCGCAATCCGGCGCCATCCTCTATGACGGGCAGGACCTGGGCGGGCTGGACCCGCAGGCGCTGCGCCGGCAGCTCGGCGTCGTGCTGCAGGGCGGGCGGCTGATGCCGGGCAGCCTGCTGGAGAACATCCTCGGCCCCAATCTGCACCTGCCGGAGCGCGCGGCCTGGGCGGCGGCCGAGCAGGTCGGGCTGGCCGAGGATCTGCGCGCCATGCCGATGGGCATGCAGACCGTCATCTCCGATTCCGGCAGCACGCTGTCGGGCGGGCAGGTGCAGCGCGTGCTGCTGGCCCGCGCCGTGGTGGCGCGGCCGCGCATCCTGCTGCTGGACGAGGCGACCAGCGCGCTCGACAACCGCACCCAGGCCATGGTGACCGACAGCCTGGACCGGCTGGCGGCGACACGCATCGTCATCGCCCACCGGCTTTCCACCGTGGTGAAGGCCGACCGCATCCTGGTGCTGCGCGACGGCCGCATCTGCGAGAGCGGCCGCTATGAGGAGCTGATCGCCGCCGGCGGCTTCTTCCGGGCCCTGGCGGAGCGGCAGCTGCTCTGACCGGCCGGCTTAGAGGCGGCGGATCCAGCCCGTGGTCGCCGGCGCCGTCTCCTTGCCGCCCTCCTTCGCGCCCTCGGCGGGCGGCTCGGGCCGCAGCGGGCCGCCGGCCGGGCGGGTGC
>NZ_GG770980.1 GCF_000164635.1 Pseudoroseomonas cervicalis ATCC 49957
AGATCACCGCGACGCCCTCGGCCGCCTGGCGGCGCGGGCCGCGCGGGCCGTCCGGGGTGATGGCCACCGGGCTGCCACCCTTCAGCACGCGCAGCAGGCCGCGCATGCCGGCCGCGCCGCCGCGCGAGGTCGAGCCATGCACCATCACCAGCCGGAAGCGCGAGACCACCTCGCCGATGAAGCGGCCATCGCGGTGCTGCGAGACCAGCACATGCGGCTGCCACTCGGCGGCGCCGGGGAACAGCCGGCGGGTGGCGGTCCACAGCATCGGCATCATCGGCAGGCGCTCGTGCCAGAAGGTGATGATCACCGGCCTGCCGGCCATGGCGTGCGGTTCGATATTCTCCGCGCCGACCATCGACCAGCGCGAGGTCCGGTAGCAGAAGCCCAGATAGGCGCTGAGCAGCCGGGCCAGCGCGGCCTGGGTCCGGGGGTGGCGGATCAGCTTGCGGAACATGGAACGATCGGTGCGGTCACGGCAGGCGCCCTAGCACGGCTGGGCCGCGACCGGAAATCGCCGCCTGCCGGCCCACCCCTCAGGGCCGCCAGGCGCGGTGATAGGGGTGCCCGGTGCGGATCGCCTGGGCGCGGTAGAGCTGCTCGGCCAGCAGCCCGCGCACCAGGAAATGCGGCCAGGTCATCGGCCCGAGCGACAGGCGCTGGTCGGCCCGCGCCTGCACCGAAGGGTCCAGCCCCTCGGCCCCGCCGATGACATAGGCGAGGGTTTTCCCGCTCTCTTCCCAGCGCGCCACCAGCCCGGCCAGCGCCTCGCTGTCCGGCATGTGGCCGCCGAGATCGAGGGCGATGACCAGCGCGCCCGGCGGCAGGGCGGCGAGGATGGCCTCGCCCTCCCGCCGCCGCACCTCAGCGGCGGAGCCGCGCGCCTCGGGGAGTTCCCGCAGGGCGAGCGGCGGCCGCAGCCGGGCATTGTGCTGGGCGAAGAGGTCGGCCTCCGGCCCGGATTTCAGCCGGCCGATGGCGACCAGGAGCGGCGCGCGGCTCAGCCCCGCCGCTCCGTGTCCTCGTCCTCCTCCGCCTCGTCCTCCTCGTCGAGGGAGTGGCTGCCGCCATTGACCATGTCCTCGGGCGAGAGGATCAGGTCGTCATCCAGATCCTCCTCCTCCTCGTCCAGGCCATCCTCGGCGCGGTCCAGGCCCGGCGGCAGCGCCGCCTCGTCGCCGGCGGGCGGACTGTCCGGACCCCACATCTTCTCCAGCCGGTAATTGGCGCGCGCCTCCGGCTTGAAGAGATGCACGATCAGGTCGCCGGCATCGAGCAGCACCCAGTCGGGCGAGGTCTCGGTGCGGATGCGGCGGATGCCGTGCTCGGCCAGCACCTTGTCGAGATGCGCGGCCATCGCCTGGATCTGCCGGTCGGCGAGGCCCGTGGCGACGATCATGCGGTCGGCGAAGGCGGCGCGGCTGGCGACGTCCAGCACCACCACATCCTCGGCCTTGTCGTCCTCCAGGCTGCGCACGGCGGCCTGCACGATCAGGTCGATCTGCGGCGGCGTCAGCTTCTGGCGCTTCGGCGCCTTCAGCTTCCTGGTCTCCGCCGGCTTCGGCGCCGCCGCCTTCTTGGGCTTCGGCGCCGCGGCCGCCTTGGCGGCGGGCTTCGGCGTCACGCTGGCGGCCTTGCTCTTGGCGGCGGCGACGCGGCTGGCGACCTTGGGCACGGCGGCACCGCGCACGGCGCGCGGGCGCTCCG
>NZ_GG770979.1 GCF_000164635.1 Pseudoroseomonas cervicalis ATCC 49957
CCGGCTGCGCTTCGAGCCGGCGCCGGCGCGGCTCGACGGGCAGCGCGCGGTGTGGGAGCTGGAGCTGCCGGCGCGCGGCCGCTGCGCGCTGTTCATCGAGATCGCCTGCAACCCCACCGGCGCACCGGAGTGCCGGCCGCGCATCGGCTTCGGCCAGGCGCTGCGCGCGGGGCGGCGCTGGCTGCGGCAGCGCGCCGCGCGGCTGCCGCGCATCGAGAGCAGCAACGACATCTTCAACGAGGCGATGCGCCGCGCCGGCGCCGACCTGACCATGCTGCTGACCGAGACGCCGCACGGCCCCTACCCCTATGCCGGCATCCCCTGGTACAGCACCGCCTTCGGCCGCGACGCGCTGATCACCGCCTGGCACATGCTGTGGCACGAGCCGGCGATCGCCCGCGGCGTGCTGGGCTACCTGGCCGAGCACCAAGCCACCGCGCACGACCCGGCCACCGATGCCGAGCCGGGCAAGATCCTGCACGAGACGCGGCAGGGCGAGATGGCGCTGCTCGGCGAGGTGCCGTTCCGCCGCTACTATGGCAGCGCCGACGCCACGCCGCTCTTCGTCATGCTGGCTGGCGCCTATCTCGACCGCACCGGCGACCTGGCCACGCTGCGCGCGCTCTGGCCCAACATCGAGGCGGCGCTGCGCTGGATCGAGGAGGAGGGCGATGCCGATGGCGACGGCTTCCAGGAATACCGCCGCAAGCGCCCGGACGGGCTGCTGAACCAGGGCTGGAAGGACAGCCACGACGCCATCTTCCACGCCGATGGCCGCCTCGCCGAGGGGCCGATCGCTCTGGTCGAGCTGCAGGCCTATGCCTACGCCGCCTGGCAGGCCGCCGCGCGCATCCTGGCGGCGCTGGGCGAGCCGGTCCGCGCCGAGGCCTATGCGCGCCGCGCCGCGCGGTTGCGGCGCGATTTCGACGCCGCCTTCTGGGACGAGGCGCTCGGCACCTATGTGCTGGCGCTGGACGGGGAGAAGCGGCCCTGCCGGGTGCGCGCCTCCAATGCCGGGCACGCGCTGTTCGCCGGCATCGCCCTGCCGGAGCGCGCGGCGCGGGTGGCGCACACCCTGCTCGACCCCTCCTTCTTCACCGGCTGGGGCATCCGCACCATCGCCTCGGGCGAGGCGCGCTACAACCCGATGAGCTACCACAACGGCTCGGTCTGGCCGCATGACAACGCGCTGGTCGCCGAGGGCTTCGCCCGCTACGGGCTGCGCGAGGCGGCGGCGCGGGTGTTCGGCGCCCTCTTCGACGCCGCCGCCGCGGCCGAGCAGCGCCGCCTGCCGGAGCTGTTCTGCGGCTTCCCCCGCCGCCACGGCCAGGGGCCGGTGCTGTATCCGGTGGCCTGCTCACCGCAGGCCTGGGCGGCCAGCACGCCCTTCGCCCTGCTGCGCGCCTGCCTCGGCCTCGGCTTCGACCCGGCGCAGGCGGGGGTGGCGTTCGACCAGCCGGTGCTGCCGCGCTTCCTGCACGGGCTGACGCTGCACAATCTGCGGCTGGGCGGGGGGCATCTCGACATCGCCTTCCGCCGCGTCGATGGCGAGGTGGCGATGCATGTGCTCGGCCGCTCCGGCGGCGTGCGGGCGACGCTGCGGATCGGCTGAGCCGGGCGGCTCAGCCCGTAGGGGCGGCCAAGGGGGCCGCCAGCGGGGCGGGGGCCGCCTCCTGCAGCTCGGCGCAGCCCAGCGCGTGCAGG
>NZ_GG770978.1 GCF_000164635.1 Pseudoroseomonas cervicalis ATCC 49957
CGGGGACCGGGCTTGCGGGCGGGGCGGCCGGGGCCTGCGCCCAGGCGGGCAGGGGGGCCAGCGGGAGGGCCAGAGGAAGGGCCAGCAGCGGCGCGGTCAGCAGCCCGCCCAGCAGCAGGGCGGCGCGGCGCAGCGCGGGGGGCAGCATCATGGCAGGGTCACCTCGGTGCCGGAGCACAGCGCGAAATCCGGCCGGTCGATCTCCAGCCCGTTGCGGAACACGGCGCGCAGATGGCCGCGGCAGCCGACCGCCTCGGGCGGCTGGAAGTCCAGCGTCTCGCCACGGCCGAGCACGGTGGCGCCGAGCCGGTCCGGGCCGCGCGCGCCGCCCATGGCATCGACATACAGCTCGACCAGCGGCGCCGGGCCGGCATTGCGCAGCCGCACGCTGCCCTCGCGCGGCGGGCCCTGCTCGATCGGCCCGGCGCCCTGGTCCAGCCGCTCGGCGATGGTCCAGCCCGGGCGCAGCACGATCAGCCCGTTGTCGCAGATGTTGACGGCGCGCCGCTCCTCCGCCCCGCCATTGGCGAAGACGATGCGCAGGTCGATCTCGCAGCCGGCGCGCAGCACCAGCTCGGCGCGGGTGCCGCGCTCCAGCGGCCCGGCGGGCAGCCGGTCCTCGCCCCAGTCGGCGTCGTCGGTGCCGGAGGCGTAGAGCTCCTGCACCGGCGCGCCATGCCGGTTGACCAGGATGAAGGCGCGCTCCGGCGGGCGCGGCACGCCGCTGCCGTCGAAGGTGATTCGCGGCGTGGCGCAGAGATCGGCGCCCGGCTTCTCCTCCGCCGTGCCGTCGTCATAGACGGCGCGGAGGTCGACCTGGCAGGCGCGGCTGCGCAGCCGCAGGCGGAAGCTGTTGCCGCCCTCGACCATGACGGCGTCGAGCCGGTCCGGGCCCCAGCGCGCCTCGCCGCTGCCGGTGGCGCCGCCGGCCATGGCGTAGAGGTTGCGCAGGCTGCGCGAGCTGGCGTTGACCACCTCCGTCTCGCGCCAGGGCACCGCCGGGTCGCCGAACACCACGCGGGCGCGGCGGCACAGATCGACGCGGCGCCGCTCCTCGGTGCTGTCATCCTCGAACACCGCGGTCAGGTCGAAGACGCATTCGCGGGTGCGCCCGAGCCGCAGGGTGAAGCTGCCCTCGGGCGGCACCACCTCGCTGCCGAGCCGGTCCGGGCCGCGCCCGGCGCCGCTCGGCATGGCGTAGAGCTCGCGCAGCATCAGGTCGGTGTCGTTGACCACCGCCGCCTCGCGCAGCGGCGCGCTGGGGTCGCCGAAGGTGACACGCGGATTGCGGCAGAGATCGGCGCCGCGCTTCTCCTCCGTGCTGCCATCCGACAGCACGGCGCGCACATCGAACAGGCAGAGCCGCTGGCGGCCGAGCGGCACGCGCAGCGTGGCGCCCGAGGGCAGCGTGTCCTGGCCGAGCCGGTCCGGCCCCGGCTCGACGCTGCCGGCGGGGGCGATGTAGAGCTCGCGCAGGCCGAGGCCCAGCTCGTTGACCACCAGCGCCTCGCGCTCCGGCGGGCGCTGCGGCTGCTGCGGCTGTTGCGGCGCCTGGCTG
>NZ_GG770977.1 GCF_000164635.1 Pseudoroseomonas cervicalis ATCC 49957
CGCCCGGCGTTCGGCGGCGTGGTCAGCGGCGCGGCCGCAGCCGCTCCGCCACCACCACGCCGAGGGCGCCCGCCAGCATCAGCAGCGCCATCGGCCGCGCCGTGCCATCGGCGAACTGGCTGAGCAGCACGCCGCTGCTGCCGGCCACGGTGAATTGCAGCGTGCCCATCAGCGCCGAGGCCGAGCCCGCCTGGCTGGCATGGCGCGACAGCGCCCCCACCGCCGCATTCGGCAGCACGAAGGCGCTGGCCGAGACGGCGACCAGGATCGGCCCCATCAGCACCGCCCAGTGCGAGGGCGAGGTGAAGGCCAGCAGCACCAGCACCATGGCCGAGAGCAGGATCAGCCCCCCCGCCAGCCGCACCAGCCGCTGCGGCCCGAGCCGCAGCAGCAGCATCGGGTTGAACTGCGAGGCGATGATGAAGCCCGCCGCGTTCAGCCCGAAGATCAGCCCGAAGCGCGCCGGGTCCAGCTTGAACATGCCGACGAACACCGCCGCCGAGCCGCCGACATAGGTGAACATCAGGAACATGCCGGCGCAGCCCATGGCGACATGCGCCAGGAAGTTCGGCTCGCGCAGGATCTGCGCGTAGCGCAGCAGCTGCGCCGAGGGGCCGAGCCGCAGCCGCCGCTCCGGCGCCAGCGTCTCCGGCAGCAGGCGCCAGACCAGCAGCACGGAGAGCACCGCATAGGCCGAGGAGAACCAGAAGATCGGCCGCCAGCCGCCCAGCTCGATCATCAGCCCGCCGAGGCCGGGCGCCAGGATCGGCGCCGCGCCCATCACCAGCATCAGCCGCGACATCAGCCGCGCCGCGGCATGGCCATCGGCCAGGTCGCGCACGATGGCGCGCGGCAGCACCATGCTGGCCGAGCCGCCAAAGGCCGCGACGCAGCGGAACAGCGCCAGGCTCTGGATGTCGGTGGCGAGCGCGCAGCCGATCGAGCCGGCCAGATAGACCAGCAGCCCGGCGATCAGCGGCCGCCGCCGCCCCAGCCGGTCGCCCAGCGTGCCCTGCACCAGCTGCCCGACCGCGAGGCCGAGGAACCAGGCCGCCAGCGTCAGCTCCGCCGAGCCGTGCGGCGCGCCGAAATCCGCCTCGATCGCCGGGAAGGCCGGCAGATACATGTCGGTGGAGAGCGGCCCGATGGCGGTGAGGAAGCCGAGCAGCAGGGGAAGCCAGGCAGGCATGGGGGCAGGTTCCGCGGGGCAGGACGGGGCAGGGCCGCGCGCGGCGGGGCCGGCGCGGGGAAGCCTTCGCCAATGCGCCTCTTGCTGCGCCGCCGCAAGCGCGGCGGCGCCGGGGCGGGGCGGCCATGCCCGGTTCGGGTGGCAGGGCGCGTCCGTCACTTTGCCGTGTGTGTCGCGCACACAAGCATGTTATGCTGAAATCCAAACAATAGGCAGAATTGGGACGCGACTGCCTTGTTCCTGGGCGTTGCCGGGCTGGGTTGCCCGATCCGGCGGCGTTGCGGCCTTGCGCGGCACCGGTCCGTTTCCGACACTGCCCAAGCCGCCGGTGCCACGGCACCGGCCGAAAAAACAGGGAGAGCAACATGTTCCGTACCGCCCTTGCGGCCGCTGGCGGCCTGGCCGTCGCAGCCGCCACCGCGCTGGGCCTGGCATCCCCCGCCGCCGCCCAGGCCTCGGCCGACACGGTGGGCGCCATCCGCGCCCGCGGCGCCCTGATCTGCGGCGTCACCGGCACCACCGCCGGCTTCAGCCTGCCCGACAGCCAGGGCGTCATGCGCGGCATCGACGCCGACACCTGCCGCGCCGTCGCCGCCGCCATCTTCGGCGACGCCAGCAAGGTGCGCTTCGTCAACACCACCTCGCAGAACCGCTTCACCGCGCTGCAATCGGGCGAGGTGGACATGCTGGCGCGCAACACCACCTGGACGCTGTCGCGCGAGGCCTCGCTCGGCTTCGAATTCGCCAGCATCAATTTCTATGACGGCCAGGGCTTCATGGTGAAGACCTCGCTGAATGTCACCTCGGCCAAGGCGCTCGACGGCGCCACCATCTGCGTGCAGCCCGGCACCACCACCGAGCTGAACCTGGCCGACTATTTCCGCACCAACCGCATGCGCTTCACCCCGGTGGTGATCGAGAGCGTCGAGGAGATTCGCACCGCCTTCAACTCCGGCCGCTGCGACGCCTACACCAACGACGCCTCCTCGCTCGCCGCCTTCCGCGCGACGCAGGCCAACCCGGCCGAGTATCTGCTGCTGCCCGAGATCATCTCGAAGGAGCCGCTCGGCGCCGTGGTGCGCAAGGGCGACTGGAAGTTCTTCGACATCGTTCGCTGGGCGCATTTCGCCCAGGTGACCGCCGAGGAGCTGGGCATCACCAGCCAGAACCTGGCCTCCTTCGCCGACAGCCCGAACCCCGACGTGCAGCGCTTCATGGGCAAGAGCGGCGATCTCGGCCGCATGCTCGGCGTGCAGGCCGACTGGGCGGTGCAGATCGTCCGCCAGGTCGGCAATTTCGGCGAGGTGTGGGAGCGCAACATCACCCCGCTCGGCGTGCAGCGCGGCATCAACCGCCTCTGGACCCAGGGCGGCCTGCAATACGCCCCCCCGATGCGCTGATCCGTCTGCTGCCGGTCAGGGCCGGGACGGGGGGTGCTGCGCTGGGCCGGATCTGCTCCGGCCCGGGGTGGGGCCCTCCCCGCGGCCCGCCGGCGGCTCCGGCACTGCCCTTTCGCCGCGCGCCCGCGGCATGATGTCCGGCCCGCCGCCCCGCCGCGG
>NZ_GG770976.1 GCF_000164635.1 Pseudoroseomonas cervicalis ATCC 49957
GCGCGGCGGGCGCCGCCACAGCGAGGCCGAGCGCCGCGCACAGCGCCAGCCTGGCCACGCGCCGCGGCGCCGGAACGGGGAAGGGCAGGAGAGGGGCACGCATTCTGCGGCGCACCCTAGACCACAAAGCGGAGCGGGGGAAACGCGGGGACAGGCTGTAACGAAAAGCCGGGGCAAGAAATTCCCCGGCCTCCGGCCGGCTGCCCGCCCCCTGCGCGATCAGCCGCGGGCGCGCTCCACCAGGGCGATGCCCTCATTGACCACCTCGCGCAGCTTGGGCTGCAGCAGCGGGTTGCCGGCGATGACATTGCCGCTGAGATAGGGGTCGTTGCCCTCCGGGTCGGTGGCCCAGCCGCCGGCCTCCTTCAGGATCACCAGCCCGGCGGCGATGTCCCATTTGTTCAGCCCCAGTTCCCAGAAGCCCTCGTAGCGGCCGGCCGCCGTCCAGGCGAGGTCGAGCGAGGCGGAGCCCATGCGGCGCACGCCGGAGACCTGCGGCATCAGCTTGGCCAGGATGGCGCTGAACTCGGCCTTGCGCTGCACCTTGGCGAACGGGATGCCGGTGGCGAACACCGCCTGCAGCATGTCGCGGCGGCCGGAGACGCGCAGGCGGCGGTCGTTGAGGAAGGCGCCCATGCCCTTCTCGGCCCAGAACAGCTCGTCGGCGGCGGGGTTGTAGATGACGCCGGCGACGATCTCGCTGGTCTCCGGCCCGGTGCGCTTCTCGATGCCGACCGAGACCGCCCAGTGCGGGATGCCGTGCAGGAAGTTGGTGGTGCCGTCCAGCGGGTCGATCACCCAGCGCCATTCCCAGTCGGCGCCGCCGCTCTCGCCCTGCTCCTCGCCCAGGAAGGCGAAGGCGGGGCGGGCGCGGCCCAGCTCGGCGCGCAGCGTCTCCTCGGCCCGGATATCGGCCTGGGAGACGAAATCGCCCGGGCCCTTCATGGAGACCTGCAGCTGCTCCACCTCGCCGAAATCCCGCAGCAGGCGGCGGCCCGCCTTCTGCACGGCGTTGACCACGACATTCAGGGCGGGGGACAGGCGGGCAGATGCGGCCATGGCGGGGGTGCGCTCCAGGGGGCTTCAATCAACGGATGGGCTGCGGGCGGAAGAGCGTTCTCTTCCGCGCCATGCGCCAGGGCCGTGGGGCGCCCTGGCTGTCCCGGCCGGCGGGCAGCATCCGCCGGCGGGACGGCCGCCGGGCGGGGCCCGGCCGGTCGCAGGGCCGGATCAGCCCTTGGCGCGCTCGACGTAGGAGGCGTCCTCGGTCTTCACCACGATCTTCTCGCCCGCGGTGATGAAGGGGGGCACCATGGTCTTGACGCCGTTCGACAGCACGGCCGGCTTGTAGGAGGAGGAGGCGGTCTGCCCCTTCACCACCGGATCGGCCTCGACGATCTCGAGGGTGACGTGCTGCGGCAGCTCGAGCGCCACCGGCTCGCCCTCGATCAGGCGGGCGGAGACGGTCATGTTCTCGGCCAGGAAGGGCAGGCGGTCGCCCAGGATGGCGGCGGGCACCACGGTCTGCTCGAAGGTCTCGGGGTCCATCAGCACCAGGTTCTCGCCGTCGGCGTAGGAGTAGGTGAACTCCTTGTCCTCGGTCATCAGGCGCTCGACCGTGTCGGCGGTGCGCCAGCGATCGTCCTTCTTGGTGCCGGTCTTGATGTCGCGCATCTCGACCTGGATGAAGGCGCCGCCCTTGCCCGGGGTGATGATCTGGATCTTGAGCACCGTCCAGCGCCGGCCCTCATACTCGATGACCTGACCGGGCCGCATCTGGTTGGCCTGCTGCTTCATGGGCTTGGCACCTGCTTCATCGGGCTGAAGGAACAAGGCGCGGGCGACCACAGGCCACACCGCGCGGGCGGCGGGCGCTTTACCCGGCAAAGCGGCGGGTGGCAACCATTCCGCACGCGGGGCGGGGCTGACCTGCGGCAGAGGCAGGTATCAGCAGCAGATCTTCTTTTTCTGAAGAAAAAGAAGCAAAAAGACTTCTTTCGGTCT
>NZ_GG770975.1 GCF_000164635.1 Pseudoroseomonas cervicalis ATCC 49957
GCCGCGTTCCGCCGCCGGGCGCATGGCTCAACCGGGCGGTGGCGCGCCCTGGGCCGCGTCCGTCCCCGGCGCGGTGGGCGCGGGCGGGGCGGCGACAGGCTGGATCAGCGCCTCCGCCTCCCGCTTCAGCTGCAGATAGGAACGCAGCGAGAAGGGCAGCATGCCGACATAGATCAGCCCGGCGGCGGCCAGCGCCGCCCAGGGCTCGCTGACCAGCAGCGCCGCATAGGCGCCGATCGAGAGCAGCAGCGGCAGGATCGCCTGGCGCGGCACCTTGAAGTTCTTGAACGACCAGGTCGGGAAGGTGGAGACCAGCATCAGCGCCGTCAGCGTCAGCACGCTGCCGACGAAGAGCGGGTGGCGCATGGCGGCGGCCAGCGTGTCCCAGCCCCAGCCGGCGAAGGCCAGCGAGGCGAAGACGGGGAACATGCCGAGCAGCGCGCCCGCCGGGGCGGGGACGCCGGTGAAGAAGCTCTGCGCGTAGGCGGGCTTGGGCGGCGGGCCGGCCAGCGGCACCGGCCCGGCCTCCAGCGCCGCGTTGAAGCGGGCGAGGCGCAGCGACATGCAGACGGCGAAGATCACGCAGGGCAGGAAGCCCAGCCCGCGATAATCATGCATGGTCCACAGGTAGAGGATCATCGCCGGGGCGACGCCGAAGGACAGGAAATCGGCCAGGCTGTCGAATTCGGCGCCGAAGCGGCTGGTGGCCTTCAGCAGCCGCGCCAGGCGGCCATCCAGCCCGTCGATGGCGCCGGCCAGGATGATCAGCCCGGCGGCGGGCTCCCAGCGCCCCTCCAGCGCGAACCGCATCGCCAGCAGCCCCGAGCAGAGGCCGAGCAGCGTCAGGATGTTCGGGATCAGCCGGTTGAAGGACTGGCCCTGGAATCGCGGGCGCTGGCGCGGGGCGAAGCGGAAGCGCCGGGGGCGCGCCGTCATGCGGGCGCGCCCGGGAAGGCGCCCGCGGCCGGAGCCTCCGGCACGGCCGGGGAGAGGTCGGCGATCACCGTCTCGCCGCCGATCATGATCTGGCCCTCGCGCACCAGCGGCACCACGCCCTCGGGCAGGTAGAGATCGGTGCGGCTGCCGAAGCGGATGATGCCGAAGCGCTCGCCGGCGCGCAGCGAATCGCCCTCGCGCACGTCGCAGAGGATGCGGCGGGCGATCAGGCCCGCGATCTGCACCACGGCGATGTCGCGGCCGTCGGTCAGGCGGATGGCCAGCGCGTTGCGCTCATTGTCGTCGCTCGCCTTGTCCAGGTTGGCGCTGACGAACTTGCCGTGGCGATAGGCGATGCGGGTGACGGTGCCGGCGGCCGGGCAGCGGTTCACATGCACGTCCAGCACCGACAGGAAGGTGGCGACGCGCCAGCGCGGCTGCGGGCCGAGGCCGAGCTCGGCCGGCGGCACCGCCTGGGTGACGCTGACCACCCGCCCGTCGGCGGGGGCCACGAAGACCGGCCGGTCCGGCACCACCCGTTCCGGGTCGCGGAAGAAGTAGAGGCAGAACAGGGTGAAGAGGAGGCCGGGCCAGAACAGCCAGGGGCCGGTGATCAACCCGCCGAGCGCCGCCACGACGGCACCGCCGATGATGAAGGGCCGGCCCGCCGGATGCGGCGGGGCCAGGACCATGCGAAGGCTTTCCATGAGCGCCATGATGCCCCGGTTATGGTCCGTCGCGGTCGCGCAAACAACCATCGGATCCGGGCAAAACCCTGCCGGCGCGCGGTTTTCGCGCGCCTGGCCGGGGGAATCAGCGTGGCCCGGGCGGCGGCTCAGCCCGGCGGCAGGGTGAAGATCTGCCCCGGATAGATGCGGTTGGGGTCGCGGATCTGGTCGCGGTTGGCGCGGTAGATCACGGTGTAGCGGGTGCCGCGGCCATAGGTGCCGCGGGCGATGCGCCACAGGCTGTGGCCGGGCTGCACCGTCATCTGCCCCGGCGCCGCGGCCGCCGGCGCCGCCTCGCGCTGGAAGGGCAGCTCGATGCGGGAGGCGACCTGGCCGCGCGGCCCGATCTGCTCGACCCGCAGCGTGTGCAGCCCGGGCTCGGGCACCGCCTCCGGCGTCAGGCTCCAGCGGCCCTCGGCATCGGCGCGCGAATCGCCGGCATGGGCGCCATCGACATAGAGCCGCACCGCGGCGCCGCCGGGGGCCCGCCCGGCGAAGCGCATCGCCCCGCCCTCCTCGTAATCCACCACGTCGAGGCCG
>NZ_GG770974.1 GCF_000164635.1 Pseudoroseomonas cervicalis ATCC 49957
AGCGCCGGCCCCGCCGCCTCGCCCAGCAGGCGCAGCGCCGGGGCCAGCCCGACCAGCGCCAGCCACAGCAGCGACAGCCAGCCCAGCGCCGGCAGGCTGGTCAGCCTGGCTCCCATGCGGGCGCTTACAGCCCCATGATGCGGTTGAAGCGCGCCAGGTCGGCCGCCGCGCTCTCCGCCGCGCGGGCGGCGTCGAAGGGCAGCAGGGTCAGGCTCTTGGGATCCGGGAAGCCGGCGGGCGGCGACACCGCCGGGTCGGCCGGCAGGAAGCCCTGGCTGGCGGCCAGCGCCTGCCCCTCGCGCGAGAGCAGGAAGGCGATGAAGGCGGCCGCCGCCTCCGGGTTGCGGCTGCTCTTCAGGATCGCCGCCGGCTCGGTGATGGCGCTGACGCCCTCCTCCGGCACGATGAAGCGCACCGGGGCACCCTTCGCCGCCTCACGGATCGGCATGTAGTCGACGATCATGCCATAGCCGCGCTCGCCGCCGGCGACCGCCTGCATCACCGCGCCATTGCCGCCGCGCGGCTGCAGCCCGGCCGCCGCCAGCTTCTCCCAGTAGCCCCAGCCGAGGCTGGGCGCCTGCGCCACCGCCTGCACATGGATCGCCGCCGCGCCGGAGACGGAGGGCGAGGGCATGGCGGTCAGCCCGCGCGCCTCGGGCCGCAGCAGATCGGCCCAGCTCTTCGGCGCGAAGGGGGCGCGGTTGTTCATGACGATGCCGGTGGTCAGCAGCTTGGTGCCGAAATAGCAGCGCCCGGGGTCGTGCCGCTCGGCCGGCGTGCCGGCGAGGTCGATCTCCGGGCTCGGCCGCAGCAGGCCTTCCTGCTTCAGCCCCTCGAAGGTCAGGCTGTCGGCCAGCAGCAGCACATCGGCGCGCGGCGCGCCGGCGGCCAGCTCGGCGCGCAGCCGGGGCAGGATCTGGTTGGTGCCGCCGCGGATCCATTCCACCTGCACCGCCGGGTGGCGCTGGCGGAACACCTCCACCGTGCGCGCCGCATCGGGCTCCAGCTGGCTGGTGTAGAGCACCAGCTTGCCCGAGACGCCGCCCTGCGCCCGCGCCAGGCGCGGCGCCGCCAGCGGCGGGAGGGCGGCGGTCAGGGACAGGGCCGGCAGGCCCCGCAGCAGGGCGCGCCGGGGAAGCGTCGTCGGCAGCCGCGTCATGGTCGTCCTCGCATCGGTTCAATGCCATTCGGCGGCGCCTCACCTAGCCCCGGCGGCGCCGCCGCGGCAGGGGGGGCGTGTGAAGTTTCCATGACCTGGGGCTGTCCGGCCACCCCGCAAGCCGCGCGGCGGGCAGGTTTACAGCCTCCGGAGCGGCTCCTAATGAGAAGGCGAAGGCCGGCGCCGCCGGCCGCC
>NZ_GG770973.1 GCF_000164635.1 Pseudoroseomonas cervicalis ATCC 49957
GCGCGTCACCCGCGACGCCGAGGGGCGGCTGGCCGCCATCGGCGCGGGCGAGGCGGCCGAGAGCATGATGCATGTCGAGATCGCCCCCGCCGCGGCGCGGCTGGTCGGCAGCGGCGAGGCGCCCTCCGAGGGCTGGGAGGCGACTGAGGCGGCGCTGGCCCATGCCATGGCCGATGTGCGCCAGGCGGTGGCCGATTTCCCCGCCGTGCTGGAGCGGCTGCGCGCGGCCGAGGCCGAGATCGCCACCAGCGGCGCCGACGCCACCGCCGGCCAGGCCTTCCTGCGCTGGATGGGGGAGGACAATTTCGTCTTCCTCGGCCACCGGGTGATCCGCTTCGCCCCCGGCGGCGACACGGCGGAGGACGGGCTCGGCCTGCTGCGCGACCCGGCGGTGCCGGTGTTCGACGCGCTGCGCGACCTGGCCTCGATCCCGCCGGCGGTGCGCGCCTCGCTGCGCGGCGCGGCGCCGCTGGCCATCGCCAAGGCCAATATGCGCGCCCGCGTCCACCGGCCGCAGCATGCCGATGTGGTGGCCACCCGCGTCTTCGGCGCCGATGGCCAGGTCACCGGCGTGCGGCTGTTCCTCGGCCTGTTCGCGGCCTCGGCCTACAACCGCAACCCGCGCAGCATCCCCTGGCTGTCGGCCAAGGTGGAGCGCATCCTGGACCGCGCCGGCGTCAACCCGGACAGCCATGATGGCCGCGCGCTGCGCAACATCCTCGACACCTGGCCGCGCGACGAGCTGTTCCAGGCCGAGGACGACGCCATCCTGGAGGGCGCGCACCGCGCCCTCGACCTGTTCATCCGGCCGCGCCCGGCGCTCTACATCCGCCGCGACCCGTTCGAGCGCTTCGTCTCCGCCATCGCCTGGCTGCCGCGCGACACTTTCGACACGCGGCTGCGCGAGAAGGTCGGCGCCATGCTGGCGCGCGCCTTCGGCGGGCGGCTCTCCGCCTTCCACATCGCGCTGGGCGACACGCCGCTGGCGCGCGTCCACTACATCATCGGCACCACGCCCGGCGCGGTGACCAGCGTGGATGACGCGGCGCTGGAGGCGGCGGTGGCGCAGGCCGCCCGCCCCTTCACCGACCGTCTGGGCGAGGCGCTGACCGCCGATCTGGGCGAGAGCCGCGCCGCCGCCCTGCTCGGCCGCTGGACCGACGCCTTCCCCGCCGCCTACACCGAGACGGCGCCGGCGACCCAGGCG
>NZ_GG770972.1 GCF_000164635.1 Pseudoroseomonas cervicalis ATCC 49957
AGCCGCGCGGCGCGGCGGAAGGCCGGGCCATTGGCCAGGCCGCTGCTCCAGGCCTCGGTGAGGTGGCCGACCAACTCGGCCACCAGCTTGCGCGGCAGCAGGCCGAAGCCGCCATGCAGCTCCTGCCCGGCGAAGCTGCACTGCTCGGCCGGCGCGGTGAGGTAGTGGCGGGCATAGGCCAGTTCCACCCGGTCGATGCCGGACGGGGTCCGCTTCCGGCCGCATCCCAGCAGGCGGGAGACGTCCAGGATGACATGCGGGCCGTCGGTCGCAAGGGCAGCGGGCATCACGGGTCCTCAGGAACGGCGTCACCGTTCTGGTGCGCCGGCGCGGCATCCTGGGCGGAGGATATGCTGCGCCTGCTAACAGAACCTGTCACGATTTTGTGGACCGCTTAACCCTTCGTCAATCTAAATTCTGAGAATTGCCCCTCCCTGCGCCGTGGGTCAAGGTTGAACTTTTAGTAAAATTCTTTTAATTCAAAGGTTTATGGAGAGTCGATTTTCGCTCTTTAGGGGAGATTCACTCCTGCTCCGCGCGGATCTGGTTCGCCGACGCGCCAGTGATTAATGCTTCCTGCATCGTCTCCGCGCTCTTGCGGCGGATGTCCTGATACGCCGCCGGGGTGTGGAAGGCGCTGTGCGGCGTCACGATCAGCCGCCCCGCCAGCCAGGGCTCGCGCGCGCGATAGGCCGCCAGCAGCGGCGGCACCGGCTCGACCGGCGGTTCCACCGGCAGCACGTCGAGTCCCGCCCCCGCCAGGTGGCCGTCGCGCAGGCAGCGCTCCAGCGCGTCCAGGTCGAGGATCGGCCCGCGCGCCGTGTTCACCACCACCGCGCCCGGGCGCAGGCGGCGCAGCGCCGCCTCGTCCAGCAGGCCCGTGGTGGCGCGGGTCAGCGGCGTGTGGATCGAGAGGGTGTCGGTGCCCTCCAGCAGCGACTCCAGGCTGCGGGCGCGGCCGATGCCCAGCGCCCGGTCCACCCCGTTCGGCAGGAACGGGTCGTAGAAGCGCACCCGGAAGCCGAAGGCCTTGGCCCGCAGCGCCACCGCCGTGCCGATGCGGCCCAGCCCGATGATGCCGAAATCCTGCTCCTCCAGCCGCTGCACCAGCGGCGTCTCCACCTGCCGCCAGGGGGCGGGCGGGTCCTGGCGCTGCAGATCATGGTGCAGGGCGATGCCGCGCCGCAGGGCGAGGGCCAGCGACATCGCGTGGTCGGCCACCTCGGCGGTGCCGTAATCGGGGATGTTGCAGACCATCACGCCGCGCGCGGCCAGCGCCGCGCGGTCCAGCCGGTCATAGCCCACGCCCATGCGCACCACGACCTTCAGCTTCGGGAAGCGCGCCAGGTCGGCGGCGGTCAGCCAGTGGCGGAAGACGAACAGCCCGTCCGCCTCGGCGCAGAGCGCGTCCGGCAGCTCGTGCAGCCCGCCCGGCGCGCCGCCGCGCACCAGCCGCGCCTGGCCGGCGAAGATCTCCTCCTCCAGCGCGGTGTCGGGGTAGAGGCCTTCCGGCTCCAGCACGGTCAGCATCGTGGGGTTTCCTCCGTTTCAGGTGCTTGGGCCGAGGATGCGGGGGCGGGGTTGGGGGCGCAAGCCGCCCCGCCTATGCTCGGCCCCGCCATCACGGGGGGGCAGGCATGAGCACGCGGAAGATCCTGATCACCGGCGCGTCCAGCGGCATCGGCGCCGCGGCGGCCCGGGCGCTGGCCGGGCCGGGTGTGGCGCTGGCGCTGCAC
>NZ_GG770971.1 GCF_000164635.1 Pseudoroseomonas cervicalis ATCC 49957
ATCAGCTGGCGTCCCGCCTCAGGCCGGAAGCGGGACGCCAAATGAAAAAAGTCTTTTTGCTTCTTTTTCTTTAGAAAAAGAAGAACTGAAGAAAATACTAATCCGCGCGCGGCGAGGCCGGGTCGAAGGCCATCACCAGCTCCTGGATGCGCTTCGGGTCGCTCTGCTCCATCACCCGGCGGGCGAAGCGCGCGCAGTCGTCGATCTTCAGCGTGCGCACCATCTGCTTCACCCGCGGGATGGCGCTGGCATTCATCGACAGCGAGCGCAGGCCGAGCCCCAGCAGCAGCGGCACCAGCCGCGGATTGCCCGCCATCTCGCCGCAGACCGAGACGGGCATGCGCAGCCGCAGCGCCGCCTCGGTGGCGAACTGCACCAGCCGCAGCACCGCCGGATGCAGCGGGTCGTAGAGATGCGCGACCTCCGCCTCCGCCCGGTCCACCGCCAGCGTGTACATGGCTAGGTCATTGGTGCCGATGGCGAAGAAATCCGCCTCCAGCGCGATGGCGTCGGCCGCCAGCGCCGCGCCCGGCGTCTCGATCATGGCGCCGAGGGGGGGCAGCTTGTCCGGCAGCGGCACGCCCTTGCGCCGCAGCCGGCGGGCGACGCGCTCATAGATCTCGCGCGCCTGCGCCACCTCGCCGGGGATGGTCACCATGGGCAGCAGGATGCGCACCGGCCCTTGCGCCGCCACCCGCAGGATGGCGGCGAACTGCGCCTCCAGCAGCTCCGGCCGCTTCAGCAGCATGCGGATGCCGCGCAGGCCGAGCGCCGGATTGGGGCCGGAATGATAGGGCTCGATCCCCTCGGCCAGGGCCTCGATGTCCTTCTCCCCGCCCCAGTCGAGCACGCGGATGGTCACATGGTCGCCGGCGAGCGGGCCGACGATCTGGCTGTAGGCCTCGAACTGCGCGTCCTCGTCGGGCAGGTCCTCGCGGTTCATGAACAGGAACTCGGTGCGCAGCAGGCCGATGCCCTGGGCGCCGGCCTGGGCGATCAGCGGCAGCTCGGCCGGGATCTCCAGATTGGCCTGGAGGTCCACCTCCTCCCCGTCCAGCGTGACCGAGGGCAGGCGGCGCAGCTTGCCCAGCCGCGCCTTCTCCTTGGCATAGGCGGAGAGCGCCTCGCGCCCCGCCTCCAGCGCGGCGGCGCCGGGGCGCAGCACGATGCTGCCGGTGCTGCCATCCAGCACCGCCTCGTCGCCGCGCCGCGCCGCGCCGGTCAGCCCGGCGCAGCCCAGCACCGAGGGGATGCCGAGCGCGCGCAGCATGATGGCGGTGTGGCCGTCCGCGCCGCCCTCCTCGGTGGCGACGCCGGCGATGCGCGAGGGGTCGAGCAGCGCGGCATCGGCCGGCGTCAACTCATCGGCCACCAGGATGGCGCCGGCCGGCACCTCCTTCAGGCTGCGGAAGGGGGTCGCGGTCAGGTTGCGGGTCAGGCGGCGGGCGATCTCGCGCACCTCGCCGGCGCGGCGCTTCAGCCCGGCCTTGTCGTCATCCTTGGCCGAGAGGATGACGGCGGCGATCGCCTCCGCCTCGTCCTGCACCGCCGTCTCGGCCGAGAGCAGCTCCTCGGCGATGCGGCGGCGGGCGCCGCGCAGCAGCCGGCTCTCCCCCAGCATCATCGCATAGGCGTCGAGCAGGGGTTCCAGCTCGTCCTGCGCCTCCTCCGGCAGCACCGAGAGGCGGGCCTTCAGCTTGGCCACCTGCTTGCGGCTGGCGGTGACGGCATTGGCCAGGCGCTGCCGCTCCGCCTCCACCTGGCCTGCCTCGACGCTGCGGCGGGGGGCCACGGTCGGCACCTCGGAGGTGTCGAACACCGCGCCGATGGCGACACCCGGGCTGATCGCCAGGCCGCGGATCGTCACCTCGCGCAGGCGGCGGGGGCTGCGGCGCGGCGGCTCGGCGGGCTCCGGCTCGGCCTCCTCGGCGGGCGGCTT
>NZ_GG770970.1 GCF_000164635.1 Pseudoroseomonas cervicalis ATCC 49957
CCGCAGCACGGCGCCGCGCAGCGCGGGGTCGAGGCTGGCGGTGGGCTCGTCGGCGATGATCAGCATCGGGTCGCGCGCCAGCGCCATGGCCAGCACCGCGCGCTGCTGCTGCCCGCCGCTCAGCTCATGCGGGAAGGCGCGCGGCCGCTCGCGCAGCACGGCGAGGTCCAGCCCGGCGAGCAACTCCTCCAGGCGGCTGTCAGGCTGGGCGCCGATCGCCTCGCGCAACTGCCACAGCACCGGGCGGGTCGGGTTCAGCGCCGCGCCCGGCTCCTGGAACACCATGCCCAGCGCGGCGAAGCGCAGCCTTTTCAGTTGCCCGGGGGAGGCGCCGATGATCTCCACGCCATCGAGGCGGACGCTGCCGGCGAGCCGCGTCGCCTGCGGCGGCGGCAGGGCCGCGGCCATGGCGGCGGTGGCCGATTTGCCGCCGCCGGAATCGCCCAGCAGCGCCACCGCCTCGCCCCGGCCGATGCGCAGGGAGGCGCCGCGCACCGCCTCGACCGGGCCGAAGGCGAGGTGCAGGTCGCGAATCGCCAGCACGGCGGCGGGATCGGGCGTGGTGGGGGTGGGGATCTCCGCGCGCCGGGCGGGCAGCAGGCGGGGGTCGAGGGCATCGCGCAGCGCCTGGCCGAGCTGGGTCGCCAGCAGCAGCAGCAGGGTCAGCATGCCGACCGCGGCGCCGGCCAGCCAGGGCGCGTGCAGGTTGTTGCGCGCCTGGGCCAGCATCTCTCCCAGCGAGGGCGTGCCCGCCGGCAGGCCGAGGCCGAGCAAATCCAGCCCGGCCAGCGCCGTCAGCCCGCCGGCGAACAGGAAGGGCGCCGAGGCCAGCACCGGCGCCAGGGCGTTGGGCAGCACATGGCGCAGCATGACCCGCCGCCAGGAGGCCCCCGCCGCGCGGGCCGAACGCACAAAATCCTGGTGGCGCAGGCGCAGGCTCTCGGTGCGGGTGAAGGCGGCCACCCCCATCCAGGTGAAGGCCGCCATGGCGCCGGCCAGCACCCAGAAGCCCGGCGCCAGAACCGATGACAGAATCATCAGCAGCATCAGCAGCGGCACCGCGCCCCAGATTTCCGTCAGCCGCTGGCCGATCAGGTCGATGCGCCCGGCCAGCGTGCCCTGCACCAGCCCGAGCGGCAGGCCGATCGCCAGGGACAGCAGGGTCAGCGCCAGGCCGAAGCCGAGCGACAGCCGGGTGCCCCAGATCAGCCGGGCCAGCACGTCGCGCCCCTGCTCGTCGGTGCCGAGCCAGTGGCGGGCGGAGGGCGGCGTCGGCGCCGTGCCCTCCAGGTCGTGCACCGGGTCGAGCGGGTTGCTGCGCACCGGCGGCCACAGCGCCCAGGCGCCCTGGTCGGCCAGCAGCCGCGCCACCAGGGGGTCGTGGAAATCCGCCGGCAGCGGCAGGGTGCCGCCGAGGTCGCGCTCGGTCGGGCGCGACAGCACGGGGGAGGAGAGCGCCCCGTTCATCCAGAGCAGCACGGGCCGGTCATTGGCCAGGAATTCAGCAGGGGCCACCAGCAGCGCCAGGGCCGCGAGCAGGACGCCGGCCCGCCAGGCGCGGCGGGTGGCGGCGGC
>NZ_GG770969.1 GCF_000164635.1 Pseudoroseomonas cervicalis ATCC 49957
CCTATCTGGCCGAGTTCGCCGAGGCGCCGGTGCTTGCGCGCTGGCGCGGCTTCCTGCAACAGGTGGCGCCTGCCCCGGCCACGGCCGGTGGCCCCACCCCGGGCGGAGCGGCCTGAACCCCCATGTGCGGCATTGCCGGCCTGATCCTGAAACCCGGCGCGACACCGGACGCGGCGCTGCTGCAAAGGCTGATCGGCGCGCTGGCGCATCGCGGCCCGGACGGGGCGGGGCACCATGTCGCCGGCCAGGTGGCGCTGGCGCACAACCGCCTGGCGATCATCGACCTGGCCACCGGCGACCAGCCGCTGTTTGCCGGCCCGGCCGCGCTGGTCGGCAATGGCGAGGTCTACAACTACCGCGAGCTGCGCGAGGAGAACCAGCTCGGCTGCGCCACCGGCAGCGATTGCGAGCCGCCGCTGCATCTCTACCGCCGCGACGGGCTGGGCTTCGCCGACCGGCTGCGCGGCATGTACGCGCTGGCCATCCATGACCGCGCGGCGCGGCAGGTGGTGCTGACGCGCGACCCCTTCGGCATCAAGCCGCTCTACCTGGCCGAGACGTCGGAGGGCATCGCCTTCGCCTCCGAGGCGCAGGCGCTGATCGGCGCCGGTCTGGTGGCGCCGCGCATCCGCGCCGAATCGCGGGCCGAGCTGCTGCAGATGCAGTTCACCACCGGCGCCGAGACCATCTTCGAGGGCATCACCCGCCTGCTGCCGGGCGAGACGGTGGCGATCTCGGAAGGCAGGGTGCTGGAGCGCCGCCGCCGCGCCGCCCTGCCCGAGGGCGGGCCGGTGGCGACCACCGAGGAGGCGGCGCTGGCGGCGTTCGATGCCGCCTTCCAGTCCAGCGTCGATCTGCACCAGCGCAGCGACGTGCCCTACGGCCTGTTCCTCTCCGGCGGCACCGACAGCGCCGCCGTGCTGGCGATGATGGCGCGGCTGAATGACAGCCCGGTGCGCGCCTACACCGCCGGCTTCGACGTGGCGGGTGCCGCCGATGAGCGCGAGCGCGCCGCGACGCTGGCCCAGGCGGTCGGCGCGCGGCATGAGAGCATCACCGTCTCCGAGGCCGAGGTGTGGCGGCACCTGCCGGAGATCGTCGCCGCCATGGACGACCCGGCGGCCGACTACGCCATCATCCCGACCTGGTTCCTGGCGCGCCGCGCCCGGCAGGAGGTGAAGGTGGTGCTCTCGGGCGAGGGCGGGGACGAGCTGCTGGGCGGCTATGGCCGCTACCGCGCCGCCATGCGGCCCTGGTGGCTGGGCGGCAAGGCGCTGCGCAGCCGCGGCGCCTTCGACCGGCTGGAGGTGCTGCGCGCCCCCCCCACAGGCTGGCGCGACGGCATCGCCGCCG
>NZ_GG770968.1 GCF_000164635.1 Pseudoroseomonas cervicalis ATCC 49957
ACCGGCCCCGTGCGGGGCTGGCGGTCGCGGCGGCGGCTGGGTCGGAACGGCGCGGGGCTAGGCGGTGCGGCGTGTCGTGGCCAGGGGGGGCGCCGGGGGCCAGAGGGGGCGGTGGGTCGTCATGCGGCGGAACTCCTTCGGGGCCATCCCGCCCCGTTGCGTTGCGGACGCACCGGCAGGTCTCCTGGCTCGCGGGTCACCGCCTCCGCCCCGCCTTCCCGGATCTCGCGATCCAGTGGCCGCCCTTTGCCGAGGGCCCGGGGTTTCGGCTCGCCGCTGACAGTTGCGGGGGCAGCCGCCGACTTGCCGGGCCATCGAGCGATGGCCGTGGCGCACGGCGTTCCCTTTCTCACCCGCTCGCGCGGGACCGATGCGGGGCCACATTGCCGCTGCCTCCTGCCGCCGGCAAGCCCGGCGCTGCTGCTGCGGCCGGGCTTGTCCCGGCCATGCGCCTGGTTTATGTGATGTTATACTGTTACGTCAATCGCCGGCTTGCCGCTTTTCCCCGCCGCGGCTCTGATCGCCGCCTGGGTGAAGGAAACGCGATGCGCATCGACCTGGCCGGCTGGAGCCGCGAGGCGACCCTCGGGCCGCATGAGGAGTTCTGCCGCCTCTTCGAGACGGCGGACCGGCTGGGCTATGCCGGCGTCTGGTTCAACGAGTTCCATTTCGCGCCCTGGCCCTATCCCTCGGTCCTGCTGCTGGCGGCGGCGCTGTTCGCGCGCACCGGGCGGCTGCGCATCGGCACCTCGATCCTGCCGCTGCCGCTCTACCACCCGCTGCTGCTGGCCGAGCAGCTGGCGCAGCTCGACCGGCAGAGCGGCGGGCGGCTCGACCTTGGCATCGGCCGCGGCACCGAGCCGGCGAGCCTGCGCGCCCTGGGCATCGACCCCGCCGGGAGCCAGGCGCGGCTGGAGGAGGGCTACGCCATCCTGCGCGGCTTCTGGACGCAGCCGCGCCTGTCCTGGGACAGCGATCTCTGGCGGTTCGAGGGCGTGGCCTGCCAGCCGGCCCCGGTGCAGCGGCCGCACCCGCCGGTCTATGTCGCCGGCTCCTCCGAGGCGACGCTGCGCTTCGCCGCGCGCGAGGGGCTGCCGCTGCTGCTCAGCCTGGAGCCGCCCGAGGCGCGGCAGCTCGCCACCTATGCGGCGGCGCGGGCGGCGACGGGGGCGGCCTGCCGGCTGCGGCACTCCTCGCTGTCGCGCTATGTCGTCATCGGCCCCGACGCGGCGGCGGTGGAGCGGCA
>NZ_GG770967.1 GCF_000164635.1 Pseudoroseomonas cervicalis ATCC 49957
ACGCCGAGCGCCACCGCCACCAGCGCCAGCAGCCCGAGGCCCAGCCCGCGCAGCCAGCGCGGCGCCGGGCGGCGCAGCGGGTCCATCGCCCAGGCGGCGCCCAGCAGCATCAGCGCCGGGAACATCGGCAGGGTGTAGTGCGGCAGCTTGGTCGCCACCGCCTCGAACATCAGCCAGGAGGGGGCGATCCAGGCCAGCAGGAAGCGCGTGGACGGGTTCATCCGGTCGCGCCAGGCGGCCGGCAGGGCGCGCAGCACCAGGAAGGCCAGCGGGAAGGCGCTGAGCGCGAAGGTCAGCAGGTAGTAGCCGGGCGGGCCCCAATGCGCCTCCTCGCCCGAATTGACCTTGGAGAGCATGTCGCCGCCCACCGCCTCGGTGAAGAAGCGGCCCTCGGTGGCGATGCCGATGGCGATGAACCAGGGCGCCGCCATGGCCAGCATCAGCGGCACGCCCCAGCCCGGGCGCAGCGCCGCCATCCAGCGCAGCGAGCGGTCGGCGATGCCCAGCGTCAGCGCCGCCAGCAGCGCCACCAGCGGCCCGATCGGCCCCTTCAGCAGGATGGCCAGGCCGAGCACCGCCCAGAACAGCGCCGCCTGCCGCGCGGTGAAGGCGCCCGGCGCCAGATAGGCCCGCCCCAGCAGCCCCATGGCGATGGCCACGGTGCCGAGCAGCGCCGCATCGGTCTTGGCGATATGCGTCTCCACCACCAGCACGGTGGAGCAGGCCAGCATGGCGGCGGCGACGAAGGCCGCCCGCCGGCCGACCAGCGCCCGGCCCCAGTGGAAGGTGGCCAGCACCGCCGCCAGCGCGCCCAGCAGCGAGGGCAGGCGGTAGGGCCAGATCTGGTCGCGCGAGCCGAGGCCCAGCGTCTCGGCCACATGCACCGAGGCGGCCTGTGCCCAGTGGATGCCGGCGGGCTTCTTGTTGCGCTCCTCCTCGCCGAAGCGGATGCGGACATAGTCGCCGCTTTCCACCATCTGGCGGCTGGCCTGGGCGAAGCGGCTTTCGTCGCGGTCGCCGGGCGGCAGGGTGGCGAAGCCGGGCAGCCAGAGCGCCAGGCAGAGCAGGGCGAGCCACAGGCGCGGCCGGCGCGTCTCGGGCAGCCGGTCGAGCAGATCGGGCAGGGAAAAGGGCATGGCGCGCCGGCTGTAGAGCTTTTTGCCGCCGGAAGTATAGCGACAAAGCGTGAAGCGCCCGCGCCGATCCCTCGACAGGGCGGGCGCTTCCGGCTCATAGCAGGGGGCGATGAAGCCGCCCTCTCCCGCCTCCGCCGCCTCGCCCTCCGGTCGCCCCGCTGGCCGTCCTTCCGGCCGCCCCTCCGGTGGCCCCTCGGGCAGGTCCCCGGGCCGCCCGCCGCGCGCCGGCGGACCCCAGGGCGG
>NZ_GG770966.1 GCF_000164635.1 Pseudoroseomonas cervicalis ATCC 49957
CCGGCCGGGCCGCGGGCGGCGCCTCCGCCCCCGGCAGGGAGGGCAGCACCACGATGGTCACGCTGCGCGCCTCGCGGTTCGGCGTGCGGCTGGCGAAGCCGGGGTTGCGCGCCTCGGCGCGGATGCGGTCGCGCTCGATCCCCTGGCCGACCGAGAGCAGCTCGGCCACCTCGCGCGCGCGGCGGGCGGCGAGCTGGGTGCTGGTGGTCTGCCCGCCCTCGCGCACCGCGTGGCCGAGGACGCAGATGTTGCGCCCCGGCTCCGCCTTGGCCAGGGCGGCGGCGGCGGCGACCGGGGTGCGCGCGGCGTCGTTCGGCCGGGCGCTGCCCTGGGCGAAGCGCACCTCGAACACGTCGTCCTCCAGCCGCTCCGCGCCGATGCAGTTGAACTGGCGGGGCTGGGCCTCGGCCGCCCCGGCGGGGAGCAGCAGGGGCAGGAGCAGCAGGAGGGACTTCTTCATGCGGCGATGAGCAATCCGGATTCGGCCAGGCGCTGCAGCAGCGCGGCGGCGTCGATGGAGGGGTGCGCGGCGCGCAGCTCGGCCTCGGTGCCGTCGGGGCGGGCGAGCAGCCAGTTGGCCGCCTCGGCCTCGGCGGGGGCGAGGGCCAGGGCGCCCTTCGGCGCCTTCACCACCCATTCCGCGCCGCGCCGCACCGCCTTCACCCCCGGCTGGACGACGCGGAAGGCGTTTTCCTCGTGGCCGCCGGCGGGCGAGGCGGGCGCGGCCAGGCCACGCGCCGCCAGCAGGTCGTTGCCGCCGCGGCGGTAGCGGTAATCCGCCACGAACTTGCCCAGCACGTCCATCACCTTGGGGTCCCGCGTCAGCTCCGACAGGCGCTGCCCGAGCTGGGCCGCACGGCTGGTCAACGCGAAGCGGGCGGCGGCGGTTCCATCCTGGCGCGGCAGCGGCTTGCGGAACTCGGTCTCGTAGAGCACGCGCTCGAGCAGGATGTTCACCAGGTCCATGCCCAGCGGCGCGTGCACGCCATAGGCGATGTGGACGGAGCTCGGCGCCTCGGCCAGCGCGTCATGGTACCAGCCGCGCGGCAGGTAGAGCAGGTCGCCGGTCTTCAGCGTCACCTGGCCGCGCAGCTTCCCCTTGGCCTGGTCGTGATGCGCCTGGCCCAGGCTGCGGAAGGCCGGGTGCGGGATCGGCCATTCGGCGCGGCCTTCCCAGATGTTCCAGGTCTTCTCGCCCTCGACCTGCACGGCCCAGACGTCATGCGTGTCGAAATGGCTGGGGAAGGCCTTGTGGCTCTGCCAGGAGATGTAGACATTGGCCTGCGCCTTGCCGAGCCCGGCGCCTTCCAGCGCGCCGGAGACGGCGGTGAGGCCGGGCGTCAGGCTGTCCACGTCGTTCAGCACGACGGAGGCGCCGCGCTTCACCCATTCCGCCACCTTGTGCGCTTCGGGCTGCATCACCTGCGCGTTGTCGCGGCTGGTGGCGCGGCCGCAATACTGCTCCGGCGGCACGGCATTGCCGTCCAGCACCAGCTTCAGCGATTGGCTGGACCAGATATGCGTCTGGTCGAGCAGGCGGTTGATCTGCCGCCACGAAAGCACGGAAGCGAATTTCGCCGCGCCGCCCTGCACATGCAGCGGCTGCTTGTCATAGTACTCGGCGAAGAACTGCTCCGGCGTGACGGGGGCGAGGAGGTCGGCGAGCGTGCTGATCATGCGGCGAGGATAGCCCCGCATCGGCGCCTTGGTCACCGGGGGAAAACGGCCGCGCGCGCGCTCTGCGCGCAGCGGCGCGCCCCGCGGCACCGC
>NZ_GG770965.1 GCF_000164635.1 Pseudoroseomonas cervicalis ATCC 49957
CGGCCGAGGCCGGGCCGCGCCTGGCCTGGCAGGGCCCGCCGGTGAAGCTGGCCCCGGGCAGCGTGCAGCCCATCGAGATGATCCTGCACGAGCTGTCCACCAACGCCGCCAAGCACGGCGCCCTGTCGCGCAGCGGCGGCGTGGTGGAGCTGCGCTGGGCCGCCGCGCCGCAGGGCGGGCTGACGCTGGACTGGCGCGAGAGCGGCGGCCCGCCCATCCCGGGCGAGCCGGCGCGGCACGGCTTCGGCTTCCGCCTGATCCACACCCTGGCGCGGCACCAGCTGGGCGGCGGCGCCACCTTCCTGTGGTCGGAGGAGGGGCTGCAATGCCGCATCCGCCTCGGCGCCGCCAGCGTCTCCGCCATCGAGCCGCTGCCCGAGGCGCCGCGCGACACCCCGATCGAGATCCCCGAGCCGCCGGCCCGCCAGGCGGTGTGAGGCGCCGCGCCTCAGCCCCCGGCGGTGGAGAACTTCTTCTCCCAGCCGCGGCCGCCCTGCTGCCAGTAGGTCAGCACATGGCCCGCCGCCTTGGCGGCGGCCCAGCGGCGGCGGGCGGCGGCCACCGCCGCCTCGTCCTGGCCGTCGAACAGGTCGAACACCCGCTCGAAATCGCCCAGCTGCGCGCTCTCCGCCCCGTCCGCCAGGAACAGGTAGCGCGCGCCATTCGGCGCCTCGTCCTGCAGCGTCAGCCAGATCGGCTGCAACTCGGCCTGGCCGCTGGCGGCGGAGCCATGCGGCAGCCAGTCCGGGTCCTGGCACAGCCAGAGCGAGGCATCCAGGCTGGCCAGCCGCGCCGCGTCGCCGAGCTTCACCACCGCCCGCCCGCCCAAGGACAGCACCCGCCCCAGCAGCTTCGGCAGGGCGGCCTCCAGCGGCGTGCGCGTCAGGTGGTAGAAGCCGATCTCGCTCATCAACAAGCCCCAAGGCGCGCGCACCGGGCGCGGCGCCGCCAGGCATGGCGATACCAGAGATGACCCGCCGGCCGGAAGGGCGTCACCCGCTCACGCCCGCCGGCCTCACAGCCGGTGCGGGTCCTCGAAGCGGCTGGCCACCAGCTGCTCCAGCAGCCGCACGCCGAAGCCGGTGGCGCCGGGGCGGCCCTCCCCCTCCGGCCGCAGCGCCTGCCCCGCCATGTCCAGATGCGCCCAGGGCACGGCCGGCGCGGGCGGCGGCGCCTCCTCCAGCGCCGCTTGCAGAAAAGCGGCGGCATGGCAGGCATCCGGCTGGCCGCGCCCGCTGGCGCATTGCCGCAGATCGGCGATATCGCTGGCCAGGTCGGCGCGGTGCGCTTCCGTCACCGGCAACGGCCAGACCTCCTCCCCCACCGCCGCCCCGGCCGCCGCCACCGCCGCCAGCAGCGGCGGGTCGTTGCCGAACAGCGCCGCCCGGTGGTGGCCAAGCGCCGTCACCGCCGCCCCCGTCAGCGTCGCCAGATCCACCAGCGCCGCCGGGCGGAAGGCCAGCCGCGCGTAATGCAGCGCATCGGCCAGCAGCAGCCGCCCCTCCGCGTCGGTGTCCACCACTTCCACATTGCGGCCGGAGAGCAGCGTCAGCACATCGCCCGGGCGATAGGCTTCGGCACCGATCGCGTTCTCGGCCAGCGGCAGCACCGCCGCCGCCGGGGCCGGGCTGTCGCGCAGCGCCAGCGCC
>NZ_GG770964.1 GCF_000164635.1 Pseudoroseomonas cervicalis ATCC 49957
CGCCACCCAGGCCAGGCCGAGCGCGCGGCGCGGCTGGCCATCGGCGGCCGCGCCGGGGCGGAAGACGGTGACGGCGGCATAGGCGCCGGGGCCCCAGGCGGCGTCGACCGGCAGCTCCACCTCGTTGGCGCCCTCGCGCACCGGGATGTTGCGCAGGCTGATCAGCCGGTTGGTCAGCACCGCGAGGCTGGCCTGGCCGGCGAAGGGCGACTGGATGTGGATGCGCGCCGTGGCGCCATCCGGATAGGCGGCGCGGTCGGCCGAGACATCGACCTTGTCCGGCACTTCCGGGCTGTCCGAGCCGGTCCAGCCGGAGCGGAAGCGCACCGCGGCGATGGCGAGCCCGCCGGGCTGCGTCACCTCCAGCCGGTAGCGGCCGAAGGGCAGCGAACGGGCGAAGCGGCCGGGCTGCTCCGGCGCCGTGGTCAGCGTCGCGCTGTCCACCGGCTCGTCCTGCCAGACCGTCTCGTAGCGCGCCAGCCCGCCGCGGGTGACGATGCGCCAGGTCGGACGCTCGCGCAGCAGCCGCGCCTGCAGCCGGCCGGACAGCGCCCGCCCCTCGGGCGAGACCAGGGCGACCTCGAAGCCGGCCTCGCTGTTCACCTCGACGCTGCCGCCCTGGAAGCCGGGGCGGATGGCGATATAGGGGTTGGCGCCGCGCACCGGCACCTCGACCGTGCTGGCCGTGGCGCGGCCATTCGGGTCGGCGACGCTCAGCGTGAAGCGCGCGCGCAGCGGGCGGGAGGTGTCGGGCAGCTCCTCCAGCCGGGCGGCGAAGCGGCCGCGCCCCTCGGCGTCGGCGGTGACGCTGCCGCCGGAGATGGCGCCGCCGCCGAAGCTCTCCTCCGACAGGCCGAAGCGCCAGCCTTCCCAGGGGCTGCGGCGCTGCGTGCCATCGGCGGCGTCGGTCGCGAAGGGCGCGGGGTCGAGCGCCAGCTGGCCCTCCACCTCGCCCTCCAGCCCGGCGCCGGGGGCGCCGTAGAGGAAGCGGACCTCGTAGGGGATGGACAGCGGCTGGCCCAGCACCATCGGGCCGGGGGCGGGGCCGAACTGCACCGCCAGCCGCTCCGGCACGAAGGCCTCGACGCGGAAGCTCTGCGTCGCCAGCGGCGGCTGGTTCGGCTCCAGCCGCGCCTGGATCGACCAGACACCAGCGGCGGCCCCGGGCGAGAGCGGCACCGGCCAGGAGAGCGCGCCATCCGGCCCGCGCGCGGCCACCGTCTCGGCCGCCACCTGGCCGTTCGGGCGCAGCAGCCGCAGCCGGATCGGCAGCTCGCGCGGGCTGCCGGCGGCGTCGCGCAGCAGGCCGGTCAGCTGCACCGTCTCGCCGGGGCGGTAGATGCCGCGGTCGAGCCACAGGAACAGGTCGAGCGGCCCGGGCTGTGGCCGCCCCTCGGCGCCGCGGTCGGACAGGTCGAAGGCGGCGGCGTCGAGGTCGAGCGCCACCAGGTCGTCCCCCGCCTCGGCATGCAGCGCGACCGGCGCCATCGGGCCGGTGCCGCGCAGCAGCGGGGCGGCGAAGCGCACCAGCCCCCCGGCATCGGTCGTGGCCTCGGCCAGGATGTCGTTGGCACGGGAGATCAGCGCCACGCGCAGGCCGGCGCGCGGCGCCGCGTCCTGCAGCCCGCGCAGCTGCGCCGCCAGCCCTTCCTCGCCGCGCCAGGCGGTCAGGCCGAGATCGGTGCTGAGGATCGGCAGCCCGGCGACGAGATCGCTGCTCTGCGGCCCCGGCCCGGTGTCCTCCGCCGCCAGCAGCACATAGAGGCCGGGGCCGGCCTTGTTGATCTCCTCCGGCAGCGGCAGCACGGTGCGGTTCAGCGCGTTGGCGCGGAAATCCGGCACCTCGGCGCGGCCTTCCCAGACGGTGCGGCCCCAGCGCTCCGGCACCTGCTCGGCCATGTAGTCGGACAGCGCCTCGCCGCGCGGCGCCCAGTCGGCGAAGGGGCGCAGGTTGCGCTCCGTCACCCGCACCAGCCGCAGCTTCAGCGCGCGCACATTCATCGAGGCGAGGCCGACCCGCGCCGCCTGCCCGCGCGGCAGGATGAAGCGCGTGCCGTCGAACACCAGGCGCGGCCGGCGGTCGGGCATGGCGATGGCGAGCGGCGTGTCCTGCCGCAGCCGCACCCCGTCCTCGCCCGGCAGGCCGGCGCGCAGCGTCAGCCGCGTGGTGCTGCCCCAGGGCAGGCCGGCCAGGCAGATCTGCCCGTTCTCCCGCGTCACCGTCAGGTTGGGCATCGGCGGGTCGGCGCGCAGCCAGTCGCCCGGCTGGAACTCGGCGCCGCGGCTCAGCGTGCCGTAGAAGCTGAGGCAGGCGCGCGCCGGCTCGGCCTCCGGCTCGGTGCGGATGTTGCGCAGCAGCAGCCCCGCCTCGCGCCGCGCGCTGGTCAGCGCCGCGCGCACCGTCTGGTCGAGCGGCGCGCGCTGCTGCGCCGCCTCCAGAGCCCCCACCGCCTGCACCCACTGGTCGAGCTGGCGGAAGGCCAGCGACATCAGCACCAGGGAGGGCACCTCCGGCTCGCCGGCGGCCGAGAGGGTGAAGCTGCGCCAGGCCGCCTGCAGCGCCCGGCGCGGCTCAGGGGGCGTGCGCGACAGCTGGGCGCGGCCGAGGGCGAGCCATTGCTCGGCCGTCGCCTGCGGCATGCCCAGGCGCTGCTCCCAGGCCGCCGCCGCCG
>NZ_GG770963.1 GCF_000164635.1 Pseudoroseomonas cervicalis ATCC 49957
CCCCGGCCGGGGCCGCGGCGCGGCCGGCGGCCTCAGGCGTAGGCGCGCTCGACCAGGGGGCCGGGCGGCGGGTTCAGCGCGATCTCGCGGATGATCTTGCGGCGCACCGCGTTCTCGAAGGCGCCGAAGCCCTCGGCCACCATCAGGAAGGCGCCGGGGCCGCCGATCACCTGGTCGCGATAGTATTCGTCGAGCGGCGGGTTCAGCGCGGCGAACTGCGCCGGCGGCGGCGTCTTGTCCAGCACCGCCAGCCCGTTGAGGATGATGCCGCGCCGCAGCGCCTCCTCCCGCGCCTGGGCCAAAGGCCGGCCGGAATTGTTCACCCCGTCGCCGGAGATGTCGACCACCTGGCGGGTGCCCTCATAGCCCTGGCCGAACAGCCCGGCGGCATAGTCGATGGCGCCCGAGATCGAGGTGTAGAGATGCGTCCGCCGCGGCGCCGCGTCGATGGCGGCGGCGAGGCGCGCTGCGCTGGCCAGGCCGTCCACGCGCATCCAGGGCACCAGCAGCTCCTGGATGTTCCAGTCCGACCAGGTGAAGAAGCTGACGGCGATGGCGCCGATGGCGCCGCGCGCGATGCCCTCCGCCAGGCGCGGGTCGCGGAAGGCCTGGGCATAGCCGTTGAATTGCAGCTCCTGCTCCTCCGGGTCGACGGAGCGGCTGACATCGACGGCGAGCACCAGCTCGACATCGACCGGCTCCAGCTCGGCGGCACGGGCGCGGGGGCTGCGGATCAGGGCGGGGGCGGCCAGCAACCCGGCCGGGGCAAGGCGGAGAAAGTGGCGGCGGCGCATGCGTCCTCCAGGGGGCGGGCGTTGCCTTGGACTTCCTCCGTCACTCAACCGACATTATTGTGCGTCGCAACAAAACTGCCACCAGAGAATGCGCGCCCCGGTGCCTCGGGCGAGATTTTGGCGGCTCTGTGGCAACCGGGGCACAGCCCGGGCCTTTCTCCTGGCAGCAAGGGAGAACTCCATGCCCAACCTGTCCCCCCGCGGCGCGGCGCGCCTGATCCCGATCGGCACCATCCTGTGGTCGCAGACACCGATCCCGCCCAGTGATCCGCCGAGCCCGGTGCCGCCCCCGGCGCCCGAGACGCCCGGCCCCGACCTGCCGGAGCCGCCGATCCAGGAGCCGCCCGGCCCCGGCCAGCCGACCCCGGACGCGCCGGACATCCCGCCGCTGGGCGACCCGCCGGGGGCGCCGCCGGCCCGGATGCGGGCGGCCCTCTAGAGCACCTTCCGGGCGCACTGGCTCGCGCAGAACGCCCTGGAGGATTGTTCTGAAGGCATCTTCACGCGATCAGGCCCAGCAGCCTGATCGCGGCCTGCTCTAGGCCGCCGCCGCGCTCAGAAGCCCGCGCCGGCCCACTCCGCGCAGCGATGCGCGGAGGCCGGCGGGGCGACCAGCGCGCTGCCGGCGGGGCGCAGCCGCATCACCTGGGCCTGGCCCGGTTGCCAGGCCGGCCAGGCGGGCAGGGCCGGGCCGTCCGTCTCCCCGGCGCGCGGCGCATCGGGGTCGCCGCTGGCGGCGAAGCGGCTCCAGCCGCGCTGCATGGCGCGCGACAGCGCGCGCTGCGCCGGGTCCATCGCCGCCGGATCGGCCAGCGCCCAGCCGGTGCCGAGCACATAGGCGATCTCGGCGGCGTGGTAGGCACCGAGGGGCGGCAGCCAGGGCAGCGCCGGCAGGCGTGACGGTGCCGCCGCGTCATCAAACAGATAGGCGCGCACCGGCAGCAGCCGCGCCAGCGCCCCGGCCAGCGCCAGGGTCGGGCAGGCGAAGACGGCATCGGTCACCAGACGGGAGAAGCTCAGCGCCGCATTCTCCTCCAGCCCCGGCGGATAAGCGGCGATAGCCCGTGGCGCCAGCGGGCCGAACAGCCGGGCCACGGCGCGGCGATGGCTGTCCTCGCTGAACAGCTCCCCGGTCAGCCGGTAGAGCGCGCCGAACAGCCGGCCCTCCTCCGCATTGTAGCCGAGCAGCACGGGCAGGCGGTGGACGCGGCCCTGGGCAATGGCCTCGGCAGGGGGCAGCGGCAGCACCGCGTCGCCCGCCACCGCGCCCCAGCTGCCCTGGCCCATCATGCCGCGCGCCAGGGCGGGCTGGCCGGTGACGG
>NZ_GG770962.1 GCF_000164635.1 Pseudoroseomonas cervicalis ATCC 49957
GCACGGCGCCGGCGCGGGCGGTGACGCCGCGCGGCACCCCGGCCAGCCGCGCCACATGCAGCCCCCAGGATTTCTCCGCCGCCCCCGGCCCGACCGTATGCTGGAACACCACCTCGCCGCGATGCTCGCGCACCTTCATCGTCGCCAGCTGCAGCTCGGGCAGTTTCGGCGCCAGCGCGGTCAGCTCGTGGAAATGTGTGGCGAAGATGGCGCGCGCCCGGATGCGGTCATGCAGCGCCTCCAGCACCGCCCAGGCGATGGCCAGGCCATCCCAGGTGGCGGTGCCGCGCCCCACCTCGTCCAGCACCACCAGGCTGCGCGGCGTCGCCTGGTTGAGGATCGCCGCCGTCTCGGTCATCTCGACCATGAAGGTGGAGCGGCCGCCGGCGATGTCGTCCGCGGCGCCCACGCGGGAGAACAGCCGGTCCACCAGCCCGAGCCGCGCCTGCCTGGCGGGGACGAACATGCCCGCCTGGGCCAGCACCACCATCAGCGCGTTCTGCCGCAGGAAGGTCGATTTGCCGGCCATGTTCGGCCCGGTCAGCAGGCAGAGCCGCTGGCCGGGGGAGAGATCGGCGTCGTTCGGCACGAAGGCGGGGCCGCGGCTGCGGGCCAGCGCCGCCTCCACCACCGGGTGGCGGCCCTGGCGGATGCGGAAATCCGGCCGCTCGGTCAGCTCGGGGCGGCACCAGCCGCCGCCGGCCGCCAGCTCGGCGGCGGCGGCGTGGATGTCGATCTCGGCCATCGCCATGGCCGCCGCATCCACCTGCCGCGCCGCCTTCAGGCAGAGGCCGCGCAGGTGCCGCACCACCAGCGCCTCGCGCTTCGCCGCCTGCTCGCCGGCGGCCGACAGCTTGCGGTCCAGCTCGGCCAGGGCGGTGCAGGTGAAGCGGTGCGCATTGGCCATGGTCTGGCGGTGGATCGGCGCCAGCGGGCCGCCCTCCAGCTGGGCCGGCTTCTCGCGCAGCAGCTTCTCGCCGGCGATGGCCGGCATCTCCGCCAGATAGCCGAATTGCTGGTGGTGGCGGATCTTGACGCTGGCGACCCCCCAGGCCTGGGCCAGCTCCGCCTGCATCGCCGCGATGGCGCCGCGCGCATCGTCGCGCAGCCGCTTCAGCGCATCCAGCTCCCCGTCATAGCCGGGGGCGACGAGGTTGCCATCCTCCAGCCGCGCCGGCAGCGCCTCGTTCAGCGCCCGCTCCAGCTCGGCGCGCGGCGAGCCCTGCGGCACCAGCGCCGCGCGCGCCTCGTCGAGCAGGGCGGGCAGGGGGGCGGCGGC
>NZ_GG770961.1 GCF_000164635.1 Pseudoroseomonas cervicalis ATCC 49957
TCGACATGGAAGCGGAACAGGCTGCCGCCGCCCGGGCGCGGCGCGGCGCCGATGCCGCCGCCCATCTGCTCGGCCAGCTTGCGGCAGATGGCGAGGCCAAGGCCGGTGCCGCCATAGCGCCGGCTGATCGAGGCATCGGCCTGGGTGAAGCGCTCGAACAGCAGCGGGATGCGCGCCGGGTCGAGGCCGATGCCGGTGTCGGCGATGCTGCAGCTCAGCCGCCAGGGCGGCGGCCCCTCGGCGCCGGCGGCGCGCGGCAGGGGCAGCGCCTCGACCTCCAGCTTCACCCAGCCGCTGTCGGTGAACTTGATGGCGTTGCCGAGCAGGTTGAACAGGATCTGCCGCAGCCGCGCCGGGTCGCCCAGCATGCGGCGCGGCAGGCCGGGCGCCAGGTCGCAGAGCAGCTCCACCCCCTTGGCGGCGGCGCGCGGCGCCAGCAGCTCGGCGATGGTGGCGATCTCGGCCTCGGGCGAGAAGGCGATGCGCTCATGCTCGACCATGCCGGATTCGAGGCGGGAGAAGTCCAGCACGTCGTTCAGCAGCACCAGCAGGTGCTCGGCGCTGCCGCGGATGGTCTCGGCATAACGGCGCTGCAGCGGGTCGAGCGGGGTGTCGATCAGCAGCCCGGCCATGCCGATCACCCCGTTCATGGGGGTGCGGATCTCGTGGCTCATGGCGGCCAGGAATTCCTCCTTGGCGCGGGCGCCGGCGCGCGCGGCGGCCTCGCCCTCGGCCAGGCGGGCGCCCTGGCGGCGCAGCGCGTCGGCCTGGCGCGCCATCAGCCAGAAGGCGGCCAGCGCCAGCAGCACCAGCGCCGGCAGCGCCGCCAGCACCAGCGGCTGGACGGTGCCGGCCATGGCCAGCGCATCCTGCCGCCGCCGCATCACCTCGACCACGATCTGCCCCGGACGGGCGGTGGCGAAGGCGGCGAAGCCCGCCACCCCCTCCTGGTCGGGGCCTTCCCAAAGCCCGCTGTCGCGCCGCGGCAGGAAGGCGCGGAACGGCCAGGCGCTGGCGTTCAGCACGCCGATGCCGCTCGCCCCGCCATCGCTGCGCGCCAGCAGCAGGCCGGTGACGCTGTGCAGCCGGAGGGTGACGCCGAAGGCCTCGGCCGGGGGGTGCAGCAGCCCGTCGCGCAGCGCCCCGGGGTCGAGCAGCGCGACCACGGCGCCGCGGAAGCCGCCCGGCCCGGCGCCCGCCCCGGCCACGCCGTGCAGCAG
>NZ_GG770960.1 GCF_000164635.1 Pseudoroseomonas cervicalis ATCC 49957
GCCTTTGGTGCTGGCCGGGCTGTGGTACGGCCCGCGCCTGACCGACTGGAACGAGCATCGCGACCGGCTGGCCATCCTGGCGGCCGGCCGCCTCGGCCAGCGGGTGACGCTGGCCGGGCCGGTGCAGCTCACCCTGTTGCCGCAGCCCATGCTGGAGGCCGGCGGCGTCACCATCGGCGGGCCGGAGGACGACATCTCGATCCGCGCCCGCGCGCTGCGGCTGCGGCTCGACCTTCCGGCGCTGCTGCGGCTGCGGCTGGAGCCGCGCGAGGTGGCGCTGGTCGGCGCCGAGATCCGCCTGCCCTGGCCGCCCGTGCCGGCCGGCGGCCAGCCCTTCCGCCCGCCGCCCTGGCTGACCGGGCTGCAGGGCCGCATCCAGGATTCGCGCGTCACCATCGGCCAGCTGGTGCTGGAGCGGGTGGAGGCCGACCTGGCCGCCGCCTCGGCCAGCGAGGCGCTGCGCATCCAGGGCCGCTTCCGCTGGCGGCAGACCGACCTGGATTTCGACACCACCCTGGGCCGCGCCGGCTGGGACGGCATCGCGCCGCTGGCGCTGACCGTCTCCGGCGCGCGCGCCTCGGCCTCGGCCAGCGGCGTGCTGCTGCCGGAGGGCGGCTTCGAGGGCACGCTGCAGGGCGGCGGCAGCGATCTGTCCGCGCTGCTGCCGGCGCCCGCCGGCAGTTTCCGCCTGCGCGGCCGGCTCTCCGCCAGCGCCGACCTGCTGACGGCGGATGAGCTGGCGCTCGACCTCGGCGGCAGCCCGGCGCGCGGGGTCGCCACGCTGCGCCTGGCGCCGATGCCGCGGCTCGACCTCGCCCTCGTCACCGGGCGGGTGGAGCTGGACCCCTGGCTGGCCGCCCTGCGCGGCGCGGGATCGCTGCCGCTGCCCTTCGGCCTCGACCTCTCGGCCGAGGCGGCGGGCTTCCGCGGCCTGACGCTGCGCCGGCTGCGCGGCGCCGCCTTCCTGGAGGGCGACCGGCTGACCCTCTCCGACATCGGTGCCGTGCTGCCCGGCGACACCGAGATCGAGCTGTCCGGCACCACCACCCGCGCCGCCGCGCCCGCCCAGGGGCAAGGGCAGGGGCAAGGGCAGGGGCAACAGGGGCAGGTCCCGCCGGCAGGGCGGCTGGAGGCGGCGGTGCAGTTCCGCGGCGCCACGCTGCGCGCCACGCTGCTGGCGCTCGGCCTGCCGCTGGAGGGCACCGACCCGGCCCGGCTGCGCGAGGGCGAGGGCCGCTTCCGCCTGGTGCTGGACGAGGCGCAGGCGGCGGTGCCGGAATTCACCGCGACGCTGGATGGCGGGCGCGTCTCCGGCGCCGGGGTGTGGCGCTTCGGCGCCCGCCCGGCGCTCGGCCTCGGCCTGACGCTGGAGCATCTGCCGCTGGAGGGCTGGCTGGCCCCGGGCACGCTGCGCGGCCTGGGCTGGGCCGGGCTGCAGCAGCGCCTGGCCGGGCTCGACGCCAATCTGCGCCTCTCGGTCGAGCAGGCGAGCTGGAACGGCGTCCCGATCCAGGGCCTCTCCGCCGATGCCTCGCTGGAGAATGGGAGGCTGACGGCGCGGCGCCTCTCGGGGCGCGTGGCCGAGAGCGATGTCAGCCTCTCCGGCGTGCTGCAATTCGGCGGTGTCCAGGGGGGGGCTCAGGCGGGAGGGCAGGGGAGCGGCCAGGCGGGGGCGCCAGGGGGCGGACCAGGGGGCGGGCCAGGCGGTGGCCAGGGCGGCGCCC
>NZ_GG770959.1 GCF_000164635.1 Pseudoroseomonas cervicalis ATCC 49957
CCGGGGGAGCGCCGCTTCGGCGCCGCGCGCTTCGACGCCGCGACCGGCACGCCGATCGCCGCGCGGGAGACGCAGGGCGGCGAGTTCTTCCTGCGCTTCCATTTCCAGTTCCACTACATGCCGGTGCTGTGGGGGCGCTGGCTGGCCGGGGCGGCGGCGATGCTGATGCTGGTCGCCATCCTCAGCGGCATCATCACGCACCGGAAGATCTTCGTCGATTTCTTCACCTTCCGCTGGGGCAAGGGGCCGCGCGCCTGGCTCGACGCGCACAACGCGCTCTCGGTCTTCGGCCTGCCCTTCCACCTGATGATCACCTACACCGGGCTGGTCACGCTGATGGCGCTCTACATGCCCTGGGGCGAGCGCGCCGGGATCCGCAGCGCCGCCGAGCGGCAGGAGATGTCCACCCAGCTCAGCGCCTTCCTCCGCCCCGGAAGGCCGAGCGGCGAGGCCGTGCCGCTGGCGCCGGTCGACGCCATGGTGCGCCAGGCGGAGGCGCGCTGGGGCCAGGGCCAGGCGGGGCGCGTCACCATCACCCTGCCGGGCGATGCCGCTTCCCGCGTCGCGGTGTCGCGCGGCGAGGCGGGGCGCGTCTCGATGAGCCCGCAATACCTCGAATTCTCCGGCGCCAGCGGCGCGCTGCTGGCGGTGCGCGACAGCGTCGGCGCGGCGGCCGAGGCGCGCGGCGTGCTCTACGCCCTGCATCTCGGCCGGTTCAGCGACAGCGCGACGCGCTGGCTGTACTTCCTGGTCAGCCTGGCGGGCACCGCCATGGTCGGCACCGGGCTGGTGCTGTGGGCGGTGAAGCGCCGCGCCAGGCTGCCCGCCGGTGCGCGCGCCCCCCTCGGCCTGCGCCTGACCGAGCGGCTGAACATCGCCGGCATCGCCGGGCTGTCGGTCGCCATGACAGGTTTCCTCTGGGCCAACCGGCTGCTGCCCGCCGGCCTGCCCGGCCGCGCCGTGTGGGAGGTCGATCTGTTCTTCATGCTGTGGGGCGCGGCGCTGCTGCACGCGGTGCTGCGCCCCGTCCGCCGCGCCTGGCTGGAGCAGCTCTGGCTGGCCGCCGCGCTGCTGGCGCTGCTGCCGCTGCTCAGCGCCGCCACCACGGAGCGGCCGCTCTGGCGCAGCCTGGCGCAGGGCGACTGGGCGTTCGCCGGGCTGGAGCTGACCTGCCTGGCCCTGGCGGCGCTGCATGCGGCGCTGGCGCGGGGG
>NZ_GG770958.1 GCF_000164635.1 Pseudoroseomonas cervicalis ATCC 49957
CGGTGGCGGCGCAGCGGCTCGGCCTGCCGCAGCCGCTGCCGCTGCTCTGCGGCGCCATGGCCGGCGCGGCGCTGGCCGCCTGGATGGAAGGGCGCGCCGCGCGATGAGATGGGACGTGTTGCTGGCCATCCTGTGCATGGCCGCCGTCACCTATGCCTGCCGCGCCGGCGGCTATGCGGTGCTGCGCGTGGTGCGGCCGCCGCCCTTCGTCGACGCCATGCTGCGCAATCTGCCGGGTCCGATCTTCACCGCCTATGTGGCGCTGGCGCTGGACCGCATCGGCTGGATCGGCGTGCTGGGCAGCGCCGCGGTGGTGCTGGTGCAATGGCGCACCGGACATCTCAGCGCCTCGATCCTGGCCGGCATCGGGGTGGTGTGGCTGGCGCAGGTTTTTTTCGGATAGCCTGGCCTTGAGAGGGGCTTCGCCCCTCTCAAACCTGCGCGGCAGTGCCGCGCAGCCACCAAAGGCCTGAGGCCTTTGGAAACCCATTTGTTGGAACCCAACTGAAGGCGGGTGCAGGGGGACCCTGTCCCCCTGCTGGGGGAGTTTGAGGGGGCAAAGCCCCCTCAACCTTCACACCGCGCCATGCGCCTCGACATAGAGCGCGTAGAGCGAGTGGCTCGACGCCATGTAGAGCCGGTTGTTCTTCGGCCCGCCGAAGCAGAGATTGGCGCAGCGCTCCGGCAGGCGGATGAAGCCGATCGGCTTGCCCTGCGGGTTGAAGATCTTCACCCCGTCCAGATCCTCCGGCTTGCCGCGCAGCTCGTGCACGGCGCGGCCGTTGACCTGGCGCGGCTCCGCCTCCAGCGCGCCATTGCTGCCCCAGCCGCACCAGAGATTGCCGTCGCGGTCGACGCGGAACCCGTCCAGCGCGCCCTGGTCGCTGGCGTCGATCAGCTTGGTCTTGTTCGACAGCGCGCCGCCGGCGCCGACATCGTAGCTCCAGATGCTGCGGTTCGGCGTGCCGCGCCACTCGACGACATAGAGCTTGCTCTCATCGGGCGAGAAGGCCAGGCCGTTCGGGTTCACCAGATCGGTGATGACGGCGGCGATCTTCCCGTCCGCGCCGATGCGGTAGACATTGGTGGTGGCCTGTTCCGGCCGGGCGCGGCTGCCCTCCCACTCGCCATTGATGCCGAAGAGCGGGTCGGTGAACCAGATCGTCTCGTCCGAGCGCACCACGATGTCGTTCGGCGCGTTCAGCCGCTTGCCCTCATAGCTGTCGGCCAGCACGGTGATGCTGCCGTCCTTCTCCGTGCGGGTGACGCGGCGCGTCACCGAGTGCTCGCAGGTGACGAGCCGGCCCTGCCGGTCGCGCGCATTGCCGTTGGCGTAGTTGGCGCCGGCGCGGAAGACGGTGAAGCTGCCATCCTTCTCGTCGAACTTCATGATGCGGTTGTTCGGAATGTCGCTGCAGAGCAGGTAGCCGCCCTCGGGGAAATAGACCGGCCCCTCGGCCCAGCGCATGCCGCTCGCCACCTGCTCCAACGTCGAGCTGTAGATGCGGTAGCGCGCGAAGCTGGGGTCGAGGATCTGCACCGCCGGATCCGGGTAGCGCTGGTTCGGCGTGAAGGGGAAGCTCTGCGCCGCGGCCGCGCCGGCCAGCAGCGCGCCGCCGGCCCCGAGCAGGCCGCGCCTCGTCATCGTCATGGGTTGTTTCCTCCGGGCGGCGTCAGCGCCGCCTTGGGCGCGCAGGCTCGCACCCGGCGCCCGCCAGGGTCAATTCGTCATATGACCTGACGAGGCGGAAAAATGCTTCAGACGCCCAGCGCGTTGTAGAGGCGCTGCACCGGTGGCCAGGCGGCGGCGATCGGCCCGCGCCAGTGCCACAGCGCCCAGAGCGCCGCGCCCAGCAGCAGCAGCGAGACCAGCCAGGCCAGCCCGGC
>NZ_GG770957.1 GCF_000164635.1 Pseudoroseomonas cervicalis ATCC 49957
CAGCGTCGGCATCCTCCTCCAGCCCCGGCAGCGGCCCGGCGCCGGCGAAGGCAGGCGGCGGCGTCTCGCGCGCCGCCTCGGCGACCGCGTGGGCGAAGTCGGAAGCGCTCTGGAACCGGTCCTGCGGCCGCTTGGCCAGGGCGCGCGCCAGCACCGCGTCGAAGCCGCGCGGCAGGCTGTCGCTGAGCAGGGAGGGCGCCACCGGCTCGGTGTGCAGCACCTTGTGCATCACCGCCTGGAAGCCGCCCGAGAAGGCCTTCTCCCCGGTCAGCAGCTGGTAGAGCACGGTGCCGGCGGCCCAGATATCGGCGCGGTGGTCGGCCGGCTCGCCGCGCAGCTGCTCGGGCGCCATGGAGCTCGGCGTGCCGAGCACGGTGCCAAGCCGGGTGATCGCCGAATCCTCCAGCCGCGAGATGCCGAAATCGGTGATCTTCACGCGCGGCGCCGTGCCGTCCTCGGCATCGTCGAGCATGATGTTGGCCGGCTTGATGTCGCGATGCACCACGCCGCGCGCATGCGAATAGGCCAGCGCCTCCAGCACCTGGATGGCGATGCGCGACGCCTCCGCGACCGGCAGGCGCACGCCGCTGTCGAGCAGCGCCTTCAGCGTGCCGCCGCCGACCCGCTCCATGACGATCCAGGCCTGGCCGTCATTCTCGCCATAGTCGTAGACGGCGACGATGCCGGGATGCGACAGCCGCCCCGCCGCCTGCGCCTCGCGCCGGAAGCGCTGATGCGTCTCCGCCGCCTCGGCCTCGCCGCGCGGCGGCAGCTGCACCAGCTTGATGGCGACGCGGCGCTGGATCAGCCGGTCGAAGGCGTCCAGCACCACGCCGCTGGCGCCGCGCCCCAGCGTGCCGCGCAGCGCGTATTTGGCGGAAAGCTCCGGCGGGATGGCGGGGTCGGACATCGGCTCACCCTGCGTCGGGGCGGGCGCGGCGTCCAGCCCGGGCGCGGCGGCGGCAGGGCATGGGCAGGATCAGACGCCCTTGCCCAGGCCGATCCGCGCCGCCAGCAGGGCGCGGATGGCGGGGCCCTCCGGATGCTCGGCCAGCAGCCGGTGCGGCAGCCAGAAGGCGATGCTGTTGTCGGCCAGCAGGAACACCCAGGCGCCGAGCCGGCGGGCGGGGGCGAGCATCTCCCAGCGCGCGGCGAAGACCTGCCGCGGCGTCACCAGCGCCAAGCCACTCTCGCCGAGGCAGAGCCGGTGTGGGCCCAGCAGGCGCGGCGCGCTGCGGTGCAGGGCGGCGATGGCGCGCGCCTGGCTGCGCAGCATGCGCAGCGTCACCAGCAGGGCGCCGGTGGCCAGCAGCGCGATGGCGGCGATGAAGACGCCCCGCCCGCCCAGCACCAGCCCCTGGCCGGCGCGCGTGGCGGCCCAGAATTCGGCGGTCAGGCCGAGATGCGCGGCGGCGAGCCCGGCCAGGCCGCCGGCCAGGATGAAGAGCAGCCAGCGCAGCCAGCCGCCCCTGGCCTGGCGCATCGGCCCTTCCAGCATCAGCCCCTGCAGCAGCCGGTAGCCGGGCAGGTCGAGGGCGGGGATGTCGACGCAATGCAGTAGCCGGCCGGTCACCATGGCGAGCTCCGGCACCGGCAGGGTGGCGGAGGGGCCGGGCGGGTGCGGCGTCGCCGCCGCGGCGGGAGCGGCGC
>NZ_GG770956.1 GCF_000164635.1 Pseudoroseomonas cervicalis ATCC 49957
CGGCTGCGCGCCGCCTGAGGCCCGGCGCCGCGCGCGGTCCCGGCCGCCGGGCGCCCTTCCCGAAACCCGCCGGCGGGCCTACCTATCCGCCAGGACGCAGGAGGCAGGGCAGATGCAGTTCGATATCGCGATCATCGGCGGCGGTCCGGCCGGGCTGGCGCTGGCCACCTCCCTCGCCGGCACCGGCCTCGCCGTCGCGGTGGTCGAGCAGCAGCCCGGGGCGGCGCTGGAACAGGCCGGCTTCGACGGGCGGGAGATCGCGCTCACCCACCACTCCCAGGCGCTGCTGCGGGAGATGGGGGCGTGGGACCTGATCCCGCAGGAGAGCATTTCGCCGCTGCGCGAGGCGCGGGTGCTGAATGGCGGCTCGGCCTATGCGCTGCGCTTCGACACCAGCGGCCGCGCCGAATCCGAGCTGGGCAAGCTGGTCTCCAACCACGCCATCCGCCGCGCCCTCTACCGCACCGCCACCGCCGCGCCGGAGGTGACGCTGCTGGCCGGCACCGGCGTCGCCGGCCTGCGCACCGATGTCGAGGGGGCGGAGGTCACGCTGCGCGATGGCCGTGCCCTGCGCGCCCGCCTGCTGGTCGCCGCCGACAGCCGCTTCTCCACGGCGCGCCAGGCGCTCGGCATCGGCGCCGAGACGCGGGATTTCGGCAAGCGCATGATGGTCTGCCGGCTGCGCCACGCGGCGCCGCACCAGGGCATCGCCACCGAGTGGTTCGACTACGGCCAGACCATCGCCATGCTGCCGCTGAACGGGCGCGAATCCTCGGCCGTCATCACCCTGCCGCCCGCGGAGATGGCGCGGCTGGAGGCGATGCCGGAGGCCGAGTTCGGCGCCGAGATCGCCCGCCGCTACCGCCAGCGCCTGGGCGCCATGGAACTGGTCAGCACCCGGCATGTCTACCCGCTGGTCGCCGTCTATGCCGAGCGCTTCGCCGCCACCCGCGCCGTGCTGCTGGGCGACGCGGCGGTGGGCATGCACCCCGTCACCGCGCATGGCTTCAATTTCGGCCTGAGCGGCCAGGCCATCCTGGCGCGCGAGATCCGCGCGGCGCACGCCGCCGGCCGCGACATCGGCGCGCCCGACCTGCTGCGCCGCTACGCGGTCGCGCATCGCCGCGCGACGCGGCCGCTCTACCTCGCCACCAACGCCACCGCGCTGCTCTACACCGAGGAGAGCGCGCCGGCGCGGCTGCTGCGCAACGTGGCGCTGCGGCTGGGCAACCATCTGCGGCCGGTGCAGCAGCGCATCGTCTCGCATCTCATGGAGTCGCGCGCCGCCTGAGCGGCGGGTGCGCGGCCGCACGGGTCGCAGAGACGGCGCGGACGCACTATCTAGGGGGGGATCGCCGCGCCGCCCAGGGCGCGGCCCCTCCCTG
>NZ_GG770955.1 GCF_000164635.1 Pseudoroseomonas cervicalis ATCC 49957
GAGCGGCCCGAGGCGCCGATGACGGCGACCGGCGCCTCGGCCATCAGAGGCCGGCGGCCTGGCGCAGCCGCGCCTCGGCGCGGGCGCGGCCGATGACGGGCAGGAAGAGGCGCAGCTCCGGCCCGTGATCCTCGCCGGTCAGGGCCCGGCGCAGCGGCAGGAACAGCGCCTTGCCCTTGCGGCCAGTGGCGGCGCCCAGCGCCCGGGTCCAGGCGCTCCAGCTTTCCTCGCCCCAGGGCTCGGGCGGCAGGTGGTCGAGCGCCTGGCGCAGGAATTCCGCCTCCTCCGGCTGGGGCGGGACGGTGAGCGGGCCATGGGCCACCTCCCACCAGTCGCGCGCCTCGGCCAGCAGGTCGAGATTGCCACGCACGGAGAGCCAGAAGGCCTCGTCGGCGCCCTCCGGCAGGCGGTCCTTCACCGTGGCGAAGTCCAGCCCGTGCAGGTAGCGGCGGTTCAGGCCGAGCAGCTGGGCCGGGTCGAAGCGCGCCGTGCTCTTCGAGATGCGCGACAGGTCGAAGCCCGCCACCAGCCCGGCCGCCGGCGCCGCCACCGGATCGGCGGAGGAGCCGAGGGCGGCGAGGTAGCCGACCAGCGCCGCCGGCTCGATCCCGTCGCGGCGCAGCTGGCGCAGCCCCATGGAGCCCAGGCGCTTGGAGAGGGGCCCGCCATCGGCGTCGGTCAGCAGCGGCAGATGCGCGAAGCGGATGGCGCAGGGCCGGCCCAACAGCGCCTCGAGGATGTCGATCTGCACGCCGGTGTTGGTGACGTGGTCCTCGCCGCGGATGATGTGGGTGATGCCTGTCTCCAGGTCGTCCACCACCGAGGTGAAGGTGTAGAGGAAGGAGCCATCGGCGCGGATCAGCACCGGGTCGGAGATCGGCGGCAGCTTCACCTGGCGGCGGCCGAGCACGCCATCCTGCCATTCGACGCTGCGCATGCCGAGCTTGAAGCGCCAATAGGGCGTCTTGCCATTGGCGAGCGCCCGCTCGAGCTGCTCCGGCGTCATCTTCAGCGCGGCGCGGTCATAGACCGGCGGGCGGCCCTGCTTCTGGCGCTGCTCGCGCTTGAAGCGCAGCTCCTCCTCGGATTCGAAGCAGGGATACAGCAGGCCGCTTTTCTTCAGTTTCTCGGCGGCGGCCTCATAGCGGTCGAGGCGGTCGGACTGGCGAAAGCTCTCATCCCAGTCGAGGCCGAGCCAGCGCAGATCCTCCTCGATGCCGGAGGCGTATTCGGGCTTGCTGCGCTCGGTGTCGGTGTCATCGAAGCGCAGGATGAAGCGGCCGCCCTGCTGGCGGGCGACCAGCCAGTTGGCCACGGCGACGCGGGCATTGCCGACATGCAGGTAGCCGGTCGGGCTGGGGGCGAAGCGCAGCCTCATGCCTCGTCCTCCGCCTCGTCCTCATCCTGGCGACGGGGGTCGAGCACGCGCCAGTTGCGCTCCTCCCGGTCCTTCACCGGCTTGGACGCGAAATCCTGGATCTCGGCGCCGGAGGACCAGCCCTGGCCGCCGGGGCCGCCGGTCACCTCGGCATCCTCGCCGAAGGCGAACCAGGCGGCCAGCACCTCGTCCGGGGTCAGGCCGGCGGCGCGGCAGCGCTCGACGCTGTCGCGCACATAGCGGCGGGCGAAGGCATTGGCCTGGGCGAGCGTCTGGAAGCCGCGGATGGTCTCCACCGGCTCCGCGCCATTGCCGCCGGAGAGGTCGCGGATGCGCACGCTGTAGCCGCCCGGCGGCGCGAAGATGGAGGTGTCGAAATCGCCGCTCATGGGAAGGGGCTTGTCATTCCGTCGCTGAAGGGGTCGGGCCCGCAGGGGCGCCGGGAGAGGCAGGGCCCCGGCGGGGCCAGGCGGCGCGTGTAGGACGCCGCCGCCACGCGCTGCCACAGCCGCGCGGCCTCCGCCGGGTCGTAGCCGCCCGAAGCGGCCGCGTCCACCGGTGCGGCATGGCGGGTGAGCAGCGCGGCCAGCGACGCCTCCAGCGCCGGGTTGGGCGGCAGGGGCGGCGGCAGGCCACGATGGGCGGCGAGCTCCGCCAGCTCGGCGCGGAACAGGTCGCGGAAGGGGGCGTGGTCGCCGGGGGGCGCGGCCTCGCCCAGCGCCAGGGCGGTGCGGTCGAGCGGGGTCAGGCGCAAGGCTGGTCCCT
>NZ_GG770954.1 GCF_000164635.1 Pseudoroseomonas cervicalis ATCC 49957
CGGCGCCGGGCGGGCTCAGGCCTCCGGGTTGCGGCGCGGCCGGCCGCCGCGCGGCTTGGTGCCGAGCCCGATCCGCTTGGCCAGCGAGGAGCGGTGCTTGGCGTAGTTCGGCGCCACCATCGGGTAGTCGGAGGGCAGGCCCCAGCGCTCGCGGTACTGCTCCGGCGTCATGTCATAGGCGGTCTTGAGGTGGCGCTTCAGCATTTTCAGCTTCTTGCCATCCTCCAGGCACACCAGATACTCGTCGGTGACCGACTTCTTCACCGGCACGGCCGGCTGCGGCCGCTCCGCCGGGACCGAGGCCGCCACCGGTGCGCTGCCGAGGCCCGAGAGGGTGCGGTGCACCTGCTCGATCAGGGAGGGCACATCGGTCAGCGGAACCGAATTGTTCGAGACATGCGCGGCGACAATCTGCGCCGTCAGCCCCAGTAGTTCACGCCCGCCTTGTTCTTCGGACATCCCTGAACCTCATGCATAGCGCCCGGTCTGATCAGCACGCCTGTGCTGCCGTGACTTGCGCGACCATATCGGCTGACCACACTCTCCCGCAACGGCAAAACATGCCGCAATCGCGAAAGATCGAGCATGTCCAACAATACAGGCGGTCAAGAAAATCTCCACGACCATGCGATCGATATCACGGCGGAGACTTGCCCCATGACCTTCGTCCGCACGCGCCTGGCGCTGGACCGCATGGCGCCGGGCCAGATTCTGCTGGTGCTGCTGCGCGGCGAGGAGCCGCGCGCCAATATCCCGCGCACCGCCGCCGAGCAGGGCCACGCCGTGCTGAGCCAGGAGGACCTGCCCGACGGCACCACCCGCCTCAGGCTGCGCAAAGCCCCCGGCTGAGCACCAGCGCGTCGCTGCCATCCGGGTAGTAGCGCCGCCGCCGCCCGGCCTCGGCGAAGCCGGCGGCGGCGTAGAGCGCCCGCGCCCCGTCATTCGCCACCGAGACCTCCAGGAACAGGCGCGCCGCGCCCCGCGCCAGCGCCGCCGCCATCGCCGTCTCCAGCAGGGCGAGGCCGAGCCCCTGGCGCCGCGCCGCCGGATGCACCGCCAGGGTCAGGATCTCCGATTCGTCGGCCGCCACCCGCAGCAGGATGAAGCCGGCGGGCGGCGCATCCTCCTCCGCCGCCACCAGCAGGCCGAAGGCGCCCGGCATCTCCAGCATCAGCCGCAGCGCGTCCTCGCCCCAGCGGTCGCCGGGCGGGAAGGCCGCCGCATGCAGCGCCGCCATTGCCGGCAGGTCGGCAAGCCCCGCGCCGCGCAGCGCCGTCATCGCCGCCTCAGACCGGCGCCGCGCCGCCGCCCGGCAGGCGCACCGCCGGCGGCTCGACATAGAGCGG
>NZ_GG770953.1 GCF_000164635.1 Pseudoroseomonas cervicalis ATCC 49957
GCCCTGCCCGCGCCGGCGCACGAGGCCTGGCTGGCCGAGCTCTGCCCGGAGAGCCCGCGCGCGCTGAACGACCGCTACGCGCTGCGCATCCGGGTCGAGCCGGCGGCGCTGCGCGGGATCCCGGTGCTGGTGATGGAGGCCGGGCGCGACGATGCCGAGCGCCACCCCGCCGGGCAGGATGCCGCCCTGGCGGCCTTCCTGGGCGGCGAGCACCTGCTGCTGCCCGAGGCGCCGCATTGCCTGATGCTGGGCGCGGCGGGCGAGGAGGCGGCGCGGCAGCTGGCCGGCTGGGTGCGGCGCGCCTGCGCGGCGCCATGACCTCCGGGGTGGCACCGCGGCCGCTGCGCCTAGTGGCGGCGGATGGCGTGCCGCTCGGCGCCACGCTGTGGCCGGCCGCCCCCGGCGCGATGGCGGGGCCGGTGGTGGTGATCAGCCCCGCCACCTCGGTGCGCGCCCGCTACTATGGCCGCTTCGCCGCCTGGCTGGCGGCGCAGGGCCTGGACACCCTGACCTTCGACTATCGCGGCATCGGCGAGTCCCGCCCCGCCCGCCTGCGCGGCTTCCGCGCCGGCTGGGCCGATTGGGGCGAGCTGGACCTGGAGGCGGCGCTGCGCTGCGCCCTGGAGCACTTCCCCGGCCGCGAGCTGGCGCTGGTCGGGCATTCGATCGGCGGGCTGGCGCTCGGCCTCGCCCCCTCGGCGGGGCGGGCGGCGCGGCTGCTCAGCGTCGGCGCGCAATACGCCTATTGGCGCGACTACGCGGCGCGCGAGCGGCCGCGCATGCTGCTGAAATGGCATGTGGCCATGCCGGCGCTGACCGCGCTGTTCGGCTACTTCCCCGCCCGCCGCCTGGGCTGGATGGAGGATACCCCCGCCGGCGTGGCGCGCGACTGGAGTCGCATGGGCGCCAGGCTGGAGGACCAGTTGCGCGACGGCGCGGCGCTGAAAGCGCGGCTCGGCGGCGTCACGGCGCCGCTGCTGGCCATCAGCCTGGCGGACGACCCGCATGGCACGCCGGCGGCGGTGGAGCGGCTGCTGGCCTATTTTTCCGCGTGCCCCCGGCACCGGCTGCATCTCGACCCGGTGGCGCGGGGGCTCGGCCGGGTCGGGCATTTCGCCTTCTTCCACAGCCGCTTCGCGGCGACGCTGTGGCCGCTGGCGCGGGACTGGCTGGCGGCGGGGCGCTTGCCGCCGGGCGCCACGCCCTGGCCCGCCCCGCCCGCATCACAGCCAGGGTGAAGCCGCAGGAAACCCGGCCAAGGGCCTGTTCCTGCGGCTTTTCCAGGGGGATCAGCCCAGGCGCAGCACCCGCCCCGCCGCCTTCTCGGCCAGCGCGGTCTCATGCGTCACCAGCAGCAGCGCCATGCGGAAGGAGTCTCCGAGTTCCCGCAGCAGCGCCATCACCTCGGCCTGGGTCAGCGGGTCGAGGCGCGAGGTCGCCTCATCGGCGAAGAGCAGGGCGGGGCGCAGCAGCAGCGCCCGCAGCAGGGCGAAGCGCTGCAACTCGCCGCCCGAGACCTCGGCCGGGCGGCGCTGCAGCAGCGCCGGAGACAGCCGCAGCCGGGGCAGCAGCCGCGCGGCCTCCTCCGCCGCCAGCCCGTGCCGGCGGCGCAGATCCTCGAGCCCCTGGCCCAGGCTCTGCAACGGCGCGAAGCCGGCCAGCGGGTCCTGGTAGAGTTTTTGCAGAGCGAAGCGGCCGAGCCAGGGGGCGCGCGCGACCTGGCCGGCATCGGGACGCGCCAGGCCGAGCAACAGATTGCCCAGCGTCGTCTTGCCGCCGCCGCTGGGGCCGGCGATGGCCACCACCTCGCCCTCGGCCACCGACAGGTCGAGCCCGGCGAAAAGCTGCCGCCCGCCCAGCGACTTGGCCAGGCCGCGCCCCTCCAGCACCGTCCGGCCGGGGGTGGCGCGCGGCCAGGGCGCCCAGTGGCTCGGCTCGGCCGCCAGCAGGCGGCGCGTGTAGTCGTGCCGCGGCGCGTCCAGCAGGGTGGCGATGGGTGCCGCCTCCACCACACGGCCCTCCAGCAGCACCATCGCCTGGCCGCCCAGCAGCCGGGCGAGCGCCAGGTCGTGGGTGATGACCAGCAGCATGCGCCCGGCCTCGGCCTCGGCGCGCAGCAGGGCGCCGGCGGTGTCGCGCAGCGCCGCATCCAGCCCCTTGGTCGGCTCGTCGGCGATCAGCAGCCCGGCGCCGGCGGCCTGGGTGGCGGCCAGCGCCACGCGCTGCCCCATGCCG
>NZ_GG770952.1 GCF_000164635.1 Pseudoroseomonas cervicalis ATCC 49957
GGCGCCGCCCCGCACCGGGTGCCAGCTCGGCCAGACGCGGGCCGGTCAGGCGCCTGGCTGGGCGGCGGCCAGGCCGAGCGTCGCGCGGAAATGCGCAATGGTGCGGACCAGCCCTTGCTCCAGCGTGACGGCCGGCTCCCAACCCAGCAGGTTGCGGGCGCGGGTGATGTCGGGGCAGCGCTGCATCGGGTCGTCGGCCGGCAGCGGGCGGTGCACCAGCGGCGCGCCCGTGCCGGTCAGGCGGCGGGTGAGCTCGGCCAGCTCGCGGATGGTGAACTCGCCCGGATTGCCGATATTGACCGGCATGGTCACCTCGTCCGGCGCGTCCATCAGCCGGATCAGCCCTTCGATCAGGTCGTCCACATAGCAGAAGGAGCGGGTCTGCGTGCCCTCGCCGAACAGGGTGATCGGCTCGTCGCGCAGCGCCTGGACGATGAAGTTGGAGATCACCCGCCCGTCATTCGGATGCATGCGCGGGCCATAGGTGTTGAAGATGCGCGCGACGCGGATGTTGACGCGGTTCTGCCGGTGATAGTCGTAGAACAGCGTCTCGGCGCAGCGCTTGCCCTCGTCGTAGCAGGAGCGCGGGCCGATCGGGTTGACATTGCCGCGGTAGTCCTCCGGCTGCGGATGCACCGAGGGATCGCCATACACTTCCGAGGTCGAGGCCTGCAGGATCTTGGCATCCAGCCGCTTCGCCAGGCCCAGCATGTTGATGGCGCCATGCACCGCGGTCTTGATGGTCTGCACCGGGTTGCGCTGGTAGTGCACGGGTGAGGCCGGGCAGGCCAGGTTGTAGATCTCGTCCACCTCGACATAGAGGGGGAAGGTCACGTCGTGGCGCATCAGCTCGAAGCGCGGATGGCCGAGCAGATGCAGGATGTTGTCGCGCGAGCCGGTGAAGAAGTTGTCGACGCAGAGCACATCGTCGCCGCGCGCCAGCAGCCTCTCGCACAGATGCGAGCCGAGGAAGCCGGCGCCGCCGGTGACGAGGATCCGCTTGTGCGCGCGCTTCATTCGGACGTCTCCGCGGCGGCCGTCCCGGCCGCGCCCTGGGGCCGGCGGGCCGGCTGTGACTTGGACTGCCGCCTGCGGCGGGCGAGGCTTCTCTTCGCCCGCTTCGTGCCTTGCTTCAAGGCCCGGCGCCCTTCTTCTCGGCACGGTAATCCTGCGCCTCGATGCCGTGGCGGCGCAGCTTGTCGTAGAAGGTCTTGCGTGGCAGGCGCAGCGCCTCCAGCACCGGCTGCACCGCGCCGCCATGCTCGGCCAGGGCCTGGCGCAGCAGGGCCGCCTCATAGGCATCGACCCGCTCGGCCAGGGAGGCGCCCGCGGCCGGCGCCGCCGCCTCCGCGACCGGGAAGGCCAGGCCCAGCGCCACGCGCTCGGCGAAATGCGTCAACTCGCGCACATTGCCCGGCCAGTCATGCTGCGC
>NZ_GG770951.1 GCF_000164635.1 Pseudoroseomonas cervicalis ATCC 49957
CCCGCAGCAACCGCGGCCTGGCGCAGAGCGAGCTGGCCCGCACCCAGGAGCTGCACCGCCGCGGCTTCGCCCCCGCCGAGCAGCTCGACCAGCGCCGCGCCACGCTGGAGGTGGCCGAGGCCACGCTGCTCTCGGCCGAGGCCGGGCAGCGCCGCGCCGATGCGGCGCGCGACGCGGCGGAGGCCAATCTCGCCCAGGCGCGCAGCCTGCTGGAGGACACGGTGCTGGCCGCGCCGCGCGCCGGCCGCGTGCTCTACCGGCTGATGCGCGAGGGCGAGGTGGTGGCCGCGGGCGGCCGCGTCGCCACGCTGATCGACCCCACCGATGTCTCGATGATCGTCTTCCTGCCCGCCGCCGAGGCCGGGCGCATGGCCTATGGCGCCGAGGCGCGGCTGGTGCTGGACCCGGCGCCGGACTACGTGCTGCCCGCCACGGTCAGCTTCGTCGCGCCCAACGCGCAATTCACCCCGCGCCAGGTGGAGACGGCGCGCGAGCGCGAGAACCTGATGTTCCGCGTCAAGCTGCGCCTGCCGCCCGAGCTGCTGCGCGCCCATGCCGAGCAGGTGAAGGGCGGCGTGCGCGGGATGGCCTATCTGCGGCTCGACCCGGCGCAGCCCTGGCCCGAGCGGCTGCGGGTGCGCCTGCCGTGAGCCCGGCCGCGCCCGCCGCCCGGCTGCGGGAGGTCGCGCACCGCTATGGCCCGGTCGCCGCGCTGGACGGGGTGACGCTCGACATCCCCGGCGGCGTCATGGCCGGGCTGGTCGGGCCGGATGGCGTCGGCAAATCCACCCTGCTGGCGCTGCTCGCCGGGGTGCGCCGGCCACAGCGGGGCGGCGTCGAGGCGCTGGGCGCCGATCTGCGGCAGCCGGCCGCGCTGACCGCGGCGCGGCAGCGCATCGCCTACATGCCGCAGGGGCTGGGCCGCAACCTCTACCCGACGCTGTCGGTGGCCGAGAACATCGACTACTTCGCGCGGCTGTTCGGCCAGGGCGGCGCCGAGCGCCGCGCCCGCGCGGCGGAGCTGATGCAGGCCACCGGCCTCGGCCCCTTCGCGGCGCGGCCGGCCGGCAAGCTCTCCGGCGGCATGAAGCAGAAGCTTTCTCTCTGCTGCGCCCTGGTGCGGGAGCCGGAGCTGCTGATCCTGGACGAGCCCACCACCGGCGTCGATCCGCTGTCGCGCCGGCAGTTCTGGACGCTGATCGACCGGCTGCGCGCCCGCCGCCCCGGCATGAGCGTGCTGGTCGCCACCGCCTATATGGAGGAGGCGGAGCGCTTCGACTGGCTGGCCGCGCTCGATGCCGGCCGCGTCATCGCCCAGGGCAGCCCGGCCGAGCTGCGCCGCGCCGCCGGCCGCGCGACGCTGGAAGAAAGCTTCATCGCCCTGCTGCCCGAGGCGCGCCGCGCCGGGCACCGCGCCGTCGAGATCACGCCGCCGCCGCCGCCGCGCCCCGGCGAGCCGCCCGCCATCGAGGCGCATGGCCTGACCAAGCGCTTCGGCGATTTCGTCGCGGTGGACGGCGTGGAGCTCGCCATCCCGCGCGGCGAGATCTTCGGCTTCCTCGGCTCCAATGGCTGCGGCAAGACCACGACGATGAAGATGCTGACGGGTCTGCTGCCGGCCAGCGCCGGCACCGCGCTGGTGCTTGGCCAGGACCCGGCGCGCGGCGGCGATGCGCGGGCGCGGGTCGGCTACATGTCGCAATCCTTCTCGCTCTATGGCGAGCTGACGGTGCGGCAGAACCTCGAACTGCATGCCCGCCTGTTCCACCTGCCGCCCGAGCGCGCCGCCGCCCGCATCGCGGCTCTGCTGCGCGAATTCGACCTGGAGGGGATGGCGGACAGCGCGCCGGAGGCATTGCCGCTCGGCCAGCGGCAGCGGCTGCAACTCGCCGCCGCCGTGGTACACGAGCCCTCGCTGCTGATCCTGGACGAGCCCACCAGCGGCGTCGATCCCGTGGCGCGCGACCTGTTCTGGACGCATCTGCTGCGCCTGTCGCGGCAGCAGGGGGTGACGATCTTCATCTCCACCCACTTCATGAACGAGGCGGAGCGCTGCGACCGCATCTCGCTGATGCATGCGGGGCGGGTGCTGGCGGTCGGCCCGCCGCGGGAGCTGGCGCGGCAGCAGGGCGCGGCGACCCTGGAAGAAGCCTTCATCGGTGCGCTGCAGCGCGCCGCCGGCCCCGAGGCGGCCACGGA
>NZ_GG770950.1 GCF_000164635.1 Pseudoroseomonas cervicalis ATCC 49957
CGCGACGCCCGGCCGGGGCGTCTGGCGGCCCGGCCGGCCGGACGGATCTAGCATGCAGGGGGGTGGCGAATGCCGCGCGCGGTGCCTCAATCGGCGCGGCCGCGACGGCTAAGTCCCGGTAAAGCCTGGCTCACGCTTGCCGAAGAAGGCGGCCTTGCCCTCCGCGTGGTCGGCCGAGAGGAACAGCAGCGACTGGTAGTGCCGCTCCGCCTCCAGCGCGCGGTCCAGCCCCTCCGCCAGGATCTGCTTGGTCAGCGCGATGGCGGCGGGCGCCTGGCGGGCCAGGATGCGGGCCCGGGCCAGCGCCGCCTCCAGGGCCTTGCCCGAAGGCGCCAGCTGGTCGGCGAGCCCGATGCGCAGCGCCTCCTCGGCGCCGATCGGCTCGCCATAGAACAGGATTTGCCGGGCGCGGGCGGGGCCCACGCGCTGCGGCAGGGTGAAGGGCAGGCCGAGATCGGCCATCAGGCCCACCTTGCCGAAGGCGGCCATGAAGCGGGCATCCTCGGCGGCGACGATGCTGTCGCAGGCGCAGGCCAGCGACAGGCCGGCGCCGGCCGCCCAGCCCTCCACCGCCGCCACCACCGGCTTGGAGCCGGCGACCAGCAGGCGGATCATCTGGTGCGCCGGGCGCAGCCGCTCCCGCCCCTGCAGCGCCGAGCCGACCTCCATGCCGGAGAGGTCGCCGCCCGAGCAGAAGGTGCCGCCGGCGCCGGTGACGACGATGGCGCGGATCGTGGCATCGCCCTCGGCGCGGTCCAGCACCGCGGCCATCTCGGCGCGCAGCGGCGGCGACAGCGCGTTGCGCCGCGCCGGCTGGTCGAGCGTCAGCACCAGCACCGCGCCGTCACGCTCCTGCCGCAACCGCATCGCCGGGGCCTGCCCTGCCTGATCCGCCATCTCGCTCTCCTCCCTGCCGGACGGCGCGTGACCGGTCCGGCTTTGCCTTGCTGTCGCGGCAGGCTACATTCCGGATACGGGAAATCAATCGGGATATCGAATGGACCCCTTCCAGCCGCAGCCCGAACGCGATCCCGCCGCGCCACGCGATGTCGGCGCCGTCGCGCATGCCATCCGCATCCTGCGGCACCTGGCGGGGGCCACCGCGCCGCTCGGCGTCGCAGCCGTCGCGCGCGGCACCGGCATCAGCCCGTCCACCTGCTTCAACATCCTGCGCACCCTGGCGCGGGCGCGTTTCGTCGCCTTCAACGATGCCGACAAGACCTACAGCCTCGGCCTGGCGGTGGCGGAGCTGGCGGCCGGGCTGATCGGCGTCAGCCATGCCGAGCTGATCCGCCCCGAGCTGGAGCGGCTGGCGCTGAACCACGACATGCTGATCGTGCTGTGGCGCGTCACCGAGGATGGCCACATCATCCTGGTCGACCGCGCGCACAGCCACACCGCGGTGCGGGTGGAGATGCGGCTCGGCCTGCGGCTGCCGATGCTGGTGGGCGCGGTCGGGCGCTGCGTCGCCGCCGCGCTCGACCTGCCGGTGGACGAGCTGCGCCGCCGCTTCGCCACGCTGCGCTGGCAGGACCCGCCCAGCTTCGATTCCTACCTGGCCGATGTCGAGGAGGCCCGCCGCACCGGCTGGGCGGTGGACCAGAACCAGCTCTATCGCGGGCTGATCACGGTGGCCGCCCTGGTCGCCGACCGCAATGGCCAGCCGCGCTTCGGCCTGTCCGGCATCGCCATCGCCGGGCAGCACGCGCCGGAGGTCTTCCCGCGCCTGGGCAGCGAGCTGCGCGAGGTGGCGGAGTTCACCGGCAAGGCGCTGTTCCCGCGCCGCATCGTGCAGAATGCGGAATAGCATTCCCTTTTTGGAATGACAGGCGCCGCCGCATCGGTTCAACTTCCCGGCAAGAGCGGACCGGCCCAAGCCGGCCGCAGCAGGGAGAAACGCCGATGACCAAGACCCCGCCCCCTCTCGCCTGGCCGCGCCGCCACCTGCTGGCGCTGGGCGCCGCCGGCCTCGCCGCGCCGCGC
>NZ_GG770949.1 GCF_000164635.1 Pseudoroseomonas cervicalis ATCC 49957
CCAGGCGCTGCTGCTGCACCACCTGGAGGGGTTCTCCGCCGAGGAGGTGGGCTGGGTGCTGCGGCGCGGCGCCGGCTGGGTGGCGCGGGCGCTCTCTGCCAGCTGGACGGGGCTGCGCGTCGCCGCCGGGGCGGAGGTGGTGATCCTCGAGGATGAGGCGGTCACCGCGCTCGACCTCGCTTTGCTGATGCGCGAGCTGGGGCACCAGGTGCGCGGCATCGCCAGCACCCCGCGCGAGGCCGAGCTGCTGCTGGCCGGGCCGCCGCCGGACCTGATCCTGGCCGATCTGCAGCCGCGCGGCACCTGGCTGGCGCCGCCGCCGCGCGTGCCGGTGATCTATGTGACGGCGCGGCCCGAGGCGGCGCCGCAGGGGCTGCGCGGCACCGGGCCGCTGCGCCACACCGAGTCCGGCGCGCCGGTGCTGGTGGTGACCAAGCCGTTCAGCGTCGGCCTGCTGAGCATGGCGGTCTACGACGTGCTGGCGGCGGCGGCACGGCACCGCCCGGCGGGCTGAGGCGCGCTCTGCAACCCTTGGCCGGCCGGCGGGGTTGCTGGGGCACGGGCGGCGGACCGCCCGCAGGCAGGAGAGCCAGCATGGCCGAACAGGATTCCAAGCAGAAACCCCAGGCGCCGGAGACCGAGAAGGATCTGGACAAGGCGCTGAAGGACAGCTTCCCGGCGAGCGACCCGCCCTCCACCGCCCAGCCCGGCAGCGCCACCGGCTGGGAGCCGGCGGAGAAGAAGACGCCGGGCTGAGGCGCCGCCCGGCCCGGGCCGGTCAGCCCCGCCCCTCGCCGGGCGGGGTTTTCTCATGGCCATCGCGCGGGAAGCGCAGCCGCAGCCGGGCGGGCGGCCCGGCCTCCAGCAGCAGGCTGCCCTGCAATTGCTGGGCGCAGGATTGCAGCACCAGATGGCCGAGCCCGCCCTGGCCGAAGGCAAGGCCGGCGGGCAGGCCGCGCCCGTCATCCTCCAGCAGCAGCTCGGCCCCGGCCGGCTCGGTTTGCAGGCACAGCGCCAGCCGGCCCGGCGCGCCGGGCGGCCAGGCATGGCGCAGCGCGTTGTCCAGCGCCTCGCACAGCGCCAGGCCGAGCAGCAGGGCGCGGTCGGTGGCCAGGGCCAGCGGCGCGATCTCGGCCCGCAGCACCGGCCGCGGCCGCCGTGCCGAGGCGGCCAGCACCGCGCGTGCCAGCCGGGGCAGGTAGTCCTCCAGCCGCACCGCGCCATCGGCGGCGTCGGGGTAGAGATCGGCATGCACCAGCGCCATGGCCTGCACCCGGCGCAGCGCCGAGGCCAGGGCGGGCGCCGCCGCCGGCGCGGCCTGGCGCTGCTGCAGCCGCAGCAGGCTGGCCATCAGCTGGAAGTTGTTGCGCACGCGGTGGACCAGCTCGCGGTTCAGCCGCTCCTGCCGGGCCAGGGCGGCGTCGCAATCCAGCCGCGCCTGCTTGCGCGCGTCGATGTCGAGCAGCAGGCCCTGGTGGAATCCGCCCGGCCCCGGCTCGCCGGCCAGCTCCAGCCAGCGCGTGCCGCCGCCGGGCCGCAGCGCGCGGAACT
>NZ_GG770948.1 GCF_000164635.1 Pseudoroseomonas cervicalis ATCC 49957
GGATGGCATCGCGCGCGAGGCGGCGCTGCTGGACGGGCTGCGCGAGGCGGCGGACGCGGTGATCGACACCACCGAGCTGCCGCTGCCCGAGCTGCGCCGGCTGGTCGAGCGGCGCTACCGCGGCGGCGGCGGTCCGGCGGGCATGGCGGTGGCGGTGCTGTCCTTCGGCTTCCCGCGCGGCCTGCCGCGCGAGGCGGACCTGGTGCTGGACCTGCGCTTCCTGCGCAACCCGCATTACGACCCGGCGCTGCGGCCGCTGACCGGGCGGGACGCGCCGGTCGCCGCCTTCATCGCGGCCGATCCGGATTTCGGCCCATTCTGGCAACGCATGACGGCGCTGCTGGACCCGCTGTTGCCCCGCTACGCGGCGGAGGGCAAGAAATACCTCACCGTCGCGCTCGGCTGCACGGGCGGCAAGCACCGCTCCGTGCTGGTGGCCGAGCGTCTGGCGGCGCATCTGGCCGCACAAGGCTGGCCGGTCGATCTCCGCCACCGCGAACTGGCGCTCCCCGAGGGATCGGGCGGCATGGCCGGGCGCGGGGCGCGCAACGGCGCCACGGCGCCGTTCCAGCAACCGGGTCGGGAGGCCCCTTCTTCTTGTACATTCTGATGGCGCATCCCCAATGATCGGCCTCGTGCTGGTCAGCCATGGTCGCCTGGCCGAGGAGTTCCGGCTGGCGATGGAGCATGTCGTCGGCCCCCAGGCGCAGGTCGAGACGGTCTGCATCGGGCCGGAGGACGACATGGAGGGGCGCAAGGCCGACATCCTCGGCTGCGTCGACCGCGTCGACCAGGGCGATGGGGTGGTGCTGCTGACCGACATGTTCGGCGGCACCCCCTCCAACCTGGCCACCGCCGTGGCGCAGGACAGCCTGGAGGCGGGCCGCGCGATCGAGGTGATCGCCGGCGTCAACCTGCCGATGCTGGTGAAGCTGGCCCGCGTGCGCGGCGCCGAGCCGCTGGCGCCGGCGGTGGAGCATGCGATGCGCGCCGGGCGACACTATATCGCCTGTGCGACGCCGGCGCGCTGCCCGCCGCCGGCCGAGCTGAGCCAGGACAATTCCCGCCGCCTGGGCTGACCGGGCAGGACGGGCCGCGGCGCCGGGCCGGCGGGGCGGAGCAGCGATGGAGGAGGATGCGATGGCGATCAGGCTGGACCCGCAGGGGCTGCGCTTCTGGCAGGCGGCGGCGGTCGCCTCCCCCTCCGACATGGCGGGGGCGGGCGAATCGGCCGCGACCCCGGCCGCCAACCCGCTGCTGCTGCGCAGCACGCTGCGCATCACCAACAGCCGCGGCCTGCATGCGCGGGCGGCGGCCAAGCTGGTCTCGCTGGCCGAGCGATTTTCTGCCTGTCTCACGGTGTCGCGCGATGGCCAGAAGGTGCCCGCCTGCTCCATCATGGGGCTGATGATGCTGGGTGCCGGAAAGGGCAGCGAGGTCGTGGTGGAAGCCGAAGGGTGGGATGCCAGGGAAGCGCTCGACGCGGTGGCCGGCCTGATCGAGGCCGGCTTCCATGAAGACTGAGACGAACGCGCAGGACGAGGCCGACAGCCAGGCCGCGCGCGCCGCCGCGCCCCCCCAGGAGGCGGCCGAGGCCGCCGCGCGGCCGAAGCC
>NZ_GG770947.1 GCF_000164635.1 Pseudoroseomonas cervicalis ATCC 49957
GCCGCCGGCGCCTGGGGCGTGCAGGTCGGCGCCTTCGGCAGCGCCAACCTGGCGCGCAGCGCGGCCAATGAGGCGCGCAGCCGCATCGGCCTGGGCAGCGCGCGCCCGGCGGTCGAATCGGTGGCGCAGGGGCGCAACACGCTCTACCGCGCCCGCGTGCTCGGCCTGTCGCGCGAGAGCGCCCAGTCCGCCTGCGAGAAGCTGCGCAGCCAGGGCGCCTGCATCATCGTCTCCCCCGACGCCCAGGGCTGAGGGGAACGGCCCGAAAAAGGCCCGGCGGGGGAACCCGCCGGGCCTTTTTCATGTCTCGTGGGCGGTGGCGCCCTAGACCAGCACCGTGCCGTCGGCCTTCAGCACCTCGCCGGCCAGATAGAGGCTGCCGCAGATCAGCACCCGGCCGGGCGGGCCGCCCGCGGCGGCGATGGCGCGCAGCGCGTCCTCCACATGCGGGCCAGGGCGGGCGCGGCCGCCGCTGGCCTCGATGATGGCGTCCACCGGCATGGCCAGGTGCTGGCCCGGCTCGGCCACCGCCCAGAGGCTCTCGGCCAGCGGCAGCAGCGGCGCCAGGAAATCGCCCGAGGCCTTGCCCTGCTTCATGCCGACCACCAAGTGGCGCGGCCGGTCGGCCCAGTCCGGCAGGTGCTCGGCCAGGGCATGGCCGCCGCCGGCATTGTGGCCGCCATCCAGCCACAGCTCCCAGCCCTCGGGCAGCAGCGCCGCCAGGGCGCCGTGCAGCCGTTGCAGGCGCGCCGGCCAGGTGGCGGTGGTCAACCCGGCGGCGATCGCCGCCTCGGTCAGCCAGGGCGGGCTCCAGCCGCGCAGCGCGGCGATGGCGATGCCGGCATTGTCGGCCTGGTGCGCGCCGGGCAGCGCCGGGCGCGGCAGCTCCATCACCCCGCCCGGATCGGCATAGCGCAGCCCGGCCTCGTTCCAGTGGACCGTCCAGTCCTGGTTGCGCACGGCCAGATGGGTGCCGACCCGCGCCGCCTCCGCCTCCAGCACCATCAGCGCCTCGGGCGCCTGCAGGCCGGTGGCGGCGGGGCTGCCGCGCTTCAGGATGCCGGCCTTCTCGGCGGCGATGCCGGCCAGGCTGTCGCCCAGATACTCCATGTGGTCCATGGAGATGCTGGTGATGGCGCAGGCCACCGGATGGTCGACCACATTGGTGGCGTCATAGCGGCCGCCGAGGCCGACCTCGAGCAGCAGCAGGTCGGCCGGCACCCGGCTGAACAGCAGCAGGGCGACCGCGGTCGTCACCTCGAAGACGGTGATCGGCTCGCCGGCATTGACCCGCTCCACCTCCTCCAGCGCCTCGGTCAGCGCCTCCTCCGAGACCAGCGTGCCGGCCAGGCGGATGCGCTCATGGAAGCGCAGCAGGTGGGGGGAGGTGTAGACATGCACGCGCTGGCCGGCGGCCTCGGCGATGGCGCGCAGGAAGGCGCAGGTCGAGCCCTTGCCATTGGTGCCGGCGACATGGATCACCGGTGGCAGGCGCCGCTCCGGATGGCCCAAGGCGGCGAGGAGGCGCTGCAGCCGCCCCAGGCTGAGATCGATCAGCTTGGGGTGCAGCGCGTGCAGGCGGTCGATGATGGCTTCCGAGCGGCTCACGCCTCAGGCCTCGTTCCGGGATGCCGCCAGGGGCCTCAGGCGCCGGCCGGCTTGGCGGGCGCCGGCTTGGCGGCGGGCAGCGGCGTCACCGTCGCGCCGGACGGGGCGGCG
>NZ_GG770946.1 GCF_000164635.1 Pseudoroseomonas cervicalis ATCC 49957
CGGATGTCCCGCCGGTGCCGCCGCGCCCCGCCGCCGCGGTGCTGGGCGTGCCGGACTGGGAGACGGAATGCCCGCTCGAGCGCCTGCGGACCGCGATCTGGGTCTATGACATCGACCAGTGCCGCATCCTCTGGGCCAACCCCCCGGCGCTGCGGCTGTGGCGGGCCGGGAGCCTGGCGGAGCTGGCGGCGCGCGACCTGGCGCGCGACATGTCGCCCGCCGTGGCCCGCCGGCTGCGCCAGTACCAGGAGGATTTCATCCGCCTGGACGCCAGCTTCACCGAGCTGTGGACGCTCTACCCGCGCGGCGAGCCGCGCAGCCTGCAGGTGTCCTTCCGCGGCCTGCGGCTGACCGATGGCCGCATGGCCATGCTGTGCGAGACGCTGGACGACTTCGCCGCCGGCGCCGAGACGCTGCGCAGCGTCGAGGCGCTGGTCCACACCTCGGTGATGATCGCGCTCTACGCGGCGGACGGGCAGATCCTCTACCGTAACCCGGCGGCGCGCGCCGCCCTGCCGGCCTGCGGCACCAGCTTCGGCGACCGCTTCGTCGATGCCGGGCAGCACGCCGCCTTCTGCGCGCTCGTCGAGCGCGAGGGCGAGGGGCGGGCGGTGGCGCGCATGCGCACCGCGCGCGGCGCCCGCTGGCACGAGGTGACGCTGCGCCGCTGCCACGACCCGGCCACCGGCCAGCCCGCCTGGCTGGTCAGCGAGGTCGATGTCTCCGAGCTGAAGGAGGCCGAGCGCAAGGCGGATTTCCTGGCCAGCCACGACGTGCTGACCGGCCTGCCCAACCGCGCCTCGCTGCACCCGGCCTTCGCCCGGCTGCGCCAGGGCGGCGGCGTCGCGCTGATGTTCATCGACCTCGACGGCTTCAAGCATGTCAACGACGCCTTCGGCCACCCGGTGGGCGACCGGCTGCTGGTCGAGGTGGCGCGCCGCCTGCGCGGCCTGCTGCGCGCCGAGGACGAGGTGCTGCGCCTGGGCGGCGACGAATTCCTGCTGCTGCTGCGCCGCCACGGCCAGCCGGGCGAGGTGGAGAGCGTCGCCGAGCGGCTGCGCGAGGCGCTCTCCCTGCCGATCGAGACCGCCGGGCAGCGGCTGCAGGTGACGCCCAGCATCGGCATCAGCCTCTGCCCCGAGCACGGCACCGATGTGGACGAGCTGGCCAAGCGCGCCGACCTGGCGCTCTACGAGGCCAAGGCCGCCGGGCGCGATGGCTGGTGCTACTTCGCCGCCGAGATGGACCGCCGCGCCCGCGAGCGCCACGCGCTGGAGGCCGAGCTGCGCGCGGCGCTGCAGCGCGAGGAGTTCGAGCTCTACTACCAGCCCCGCCTCTGCGTGCGCAGCGGCAGGCTGCGCGGGGCGGAGGCGCTGCTGCGCTGGAACCACCCCAGGCTCGGCCGCATCACGCCGGACCGCTTCATCGGCCTGTGCGAGGAGACCGGGCTGATCATCCCGCTCGGCCGCTGGGTGCTGGCGGCGGCGGCGCGGCAGCAGCGCGCCTGGGCGGCGCGCGGGCTCGACCTCTCGGTCTCGGTCAACATCTCGCCCCGGCAGTTCCGCGACCCGGATTTCCTCCCCGGCATCACCCGGCTGGTGCGCGAGACCGGCTGCGACCCGCGCCGGCTGGAGCTGGAGATCACCGAGAGCACGCTGATGGGCGATGATTCGGCCACGCTGGAGCTGCTGACGGCCCTGCGCGCCCAGGGCTTCCGCCTGTCGATCGACGATTTCGGCACCGGCTATTCCAACCTCGCCTATCTGCAGCGCTACCCGGTGGACAGCCTGAAGATCGACCGCTCCTTCCTGGCCGGGCTGGAGAGCGAGCGGCCGATCGCCGCCCTGGTCGTCGCCATGGGCCGGCTGCTGAAGGTGACCCTGGTGGCCGAGGGGGTGGAGACCCAGGCGCAGCTCGACTGGCTGCGCGCCCAGGGCTGCGAGGAATACCAGGGCTTCCTGTGCAGCCCGCCGCTGCCCGCCGCGGCGATGGCGGCGCTGCTGCAGGCCGAGCTCCGCACCCTTGGCGCCACGCCCGGCCTGCTGCGCCGCCAGGCCTCGTGAGGCGGCG
>NZ_GG770945.1 GCF_000164635.1 Pseudoroseomonas cervicalis ATCC 49957
GGGCGGGCTCATGCCGCCTCCAGCTCGGCCAGCTGGCCATCGGCCATGCGCAGGCGGCGGCCGCAGCGGGCGGCCAGCACCGGGTCATGGGTGATCAGCAGCAGGGTGGTGCCGAGCTCGTCGCGCAGGCCGAACAGCAGGTCCATCACCGCCTGGCCGGTGGCCTGGTCCAGATTGCCGGTGGGCTCATCGGCCAGCAGCAGGCTCGGCTCGCCCACCACGGCGCGGGCCAGCGCCACGCGCTGCTGCTCGCCGCCCGAGAGCTGGCCCGGATAGTGGTCCAGCCGGTGGCCGAGCCCGACCCGGCCGAGCGCGGCGCGGGCGCGCTCGAAGGCGTCCGCCCGGCCGGCGAATTCCAGCGGCACGGCGACATTCTCCAGCGCCGTCATGGTCGGCACCAGGTGGAAGGCCTGGAAGACGATGCCCAGGTGCTCGCGCCGGAAGCGGGCGAGGCCATCCTCGTCCAGCTTCGTCAGGTCCTGGCCGGCGACCCGCAGGCTGCCGCCCGAGGGGCGCTCCAGCCCCGCCAGCAGCATCAGCAGCGAGGTCTTGCCCGAGCCGGAGGGCCCGACCAGCCCCACCGCCTCCCCCCGTTGCAGCGTCAGATCGACACCGCGGAGGATGTTGACCTGCCCCCCCGCCGCCTCCACCTTCAGGCTGAGACCACGGGCCTCGATCAGGCTGGCACCGCGTGGCACCGCCTCGGGCGGGGCTGCGGCGGGTGACAGGGCGGGAGAAGGGATGGCATTGGGTGCGTCCGGCATGACCCGCAGATATGGCCGCCATGCGGCACTGCGAAGAGCTTTCCTCGGTTTCGCAATGTTTCTTCCGGTGGCGATCGCCACGGCGGGGGCGCAGGCGCAGGGCGCGGCGCCCCGCCAGGCGCCTTCGGCCGAGGCGGTGAAGATCGTCATGCTGGGGGATTCGATCACCGCCGGCTACGGCCTGGCCCAGGCCGAGGCGCTGCCGGCCCGGCTGCAGGCGCTGCTGCTGGCCGAGGGGCGCGATGTGCGCATCATCGCCGCCGGCGTCTCCGGCGACACCACGGCGGGCGGCAAGGCGCGGCTGGACTGGGCGCTGGCCGACCAGCCGCAGGCGGTGATCGTGGCGCTGGGCGGCAATGACGGGCTGCGCGGCGTCCCGCCGGCCGACACGCGGGCCAATCTGGACGACATCCTGACCCGGCTGAAGGCGCGCAACCTGCCCACCCTGCTGGCCGGCATGCTGGCGCCGCCGAATCTGGGCGCCGATTACGGCCGCGACTTCGCCAACACCTTCCGCAGCCTGGCCGAGGCGCATCCGGAGGTGGTGTTCTACCCCTTCCTGCTCGACGGCGTGGCGGGCGAGGCGGCGCTGAACCAGCCGGACCGCATCCATCCCAATCCCCGCGGCGCGGAGGAGGTGGCACGCCGCATGCTTCCCTCGGTGCGGGAGCTGCTGTCCAAGCTGCAGGGAGGTTGAGCCGCCATGCCACGCCTGTTCGTTGCCCTGCCGCTGCCGGACCGCTTGCGTGACCAGCTGGCCGACCTGGCCGGCGGCATCCCCGGCGCCCGCTGGGTGCCGCCCGAGAACTACCACCTGACGCTGCGCTTCATCGGCGAGATCGAGGGCTGGCAGGCCGATGAGGTGGACGAGGCGCTCTCCGGCATCCGCGCCCGCCCCTTCGATCTCACCCTCTCCGGCCTCGACATCTTCGAGAAGGCCGGGCGCATCCATTCGCTGCATGTGAAGGCGGAGCGCGGCGAGCGGCTGCTGCACCTGCAATCCAAGGTGGAGACGGCGCTGCAACGGGTGGGGCTGCCGCCCGAGCGGCGCCGCTTCGCCCCGCATGTGACCCTGGCGCGCACCGACCGCGCGGCGCCGGACAAGCTGATCAGCTTCGTCCAGGCGCACAACCTGTTCCGCCCCGAGCCGGTGGCGATCGGGCATTTCTGCCTGTTCTCCTCGCGGCTGGGCAAGGAACAGGCGCATTACGAGGCAGAGGTGGACTACGCCCTGACCGGCGCCGCCGACACCGCGGCGGCGATCCCGCGCGCGGCCGGGCTCTAGCCGCCGCCCGCGCACCATTGCGCGGCG
>NZ_GG770944.1 GCF_000164635.1 Pseudoroseomonas cervicalis ATCC 49957
GAAAAAAAGAACCAAAAAACTTTCTCTGTTGGCGTCCCGCCTCCGGCCTGAGGCGGGACGCCAAACTGAAAAAGTCTTTTTGCTTCTTTTTCTTCAGAAAAAGAAGATGCCTAGCTGGCTCTGTTGCCGCCGCCGAGCGTCTCGCCCACCAGCTTCTCCGAGAACTGCGCCATCGCCGTATGATCCATGCCCGGGCCCAGCAGGCCGACGGCGCTGGCCCACATCTCGCGGCACAGCGCGGCGAAGGGCGCCGGCGTGGCGGTCTCGCGCGCCACTTCCAGCGCCACGGAGACATCCTTCGCCATCAGCTCCAGCCCGAAGCCGGCGTCGAAGCGGCGCGACAGCACGAACTGTTTGAATTTCTTCTGCGTGCTGTTGTTCATGCCGGTCGAGTTGTTCAGCACATCGACCATCTGCGCCGGATCGAGCCCGAAGCGCTGGCCGATCAGCAGGGCCTCGACGCCGATCAGGAAGCCCGCCGCGCCCATCAGATTGTTCAGCGCCTTCATCGCCTGGCCGGCGCCGATGCCGCCGACATGCGTCAGCGCATTGCCCATGGCGCGCAGCACCGCATCGGCCCGCGCCACATCGGCGGCCGCGCCGCCCAGCATGATCGCCAGCTCGCCGCTGCGCGCGCGCGGCACGCCGCCGGAGACGGGCGCGTCGATCATCGCGACACCGCGCGGCGCCAGGGCCTCCGCGAAGCCGCGCGTGGCCGTGGGCACGCCGGAACTCATCTCGATCAGCAGCATGCCGGGCGCGAGCGCATCGTCCATCGCCTCGATCGCCTGGCCGACATGCTTCGAGGTGGGCAGAATGGTGATGACGGCATCCGCGCCACGCGCGGCGGTGGCGGCATCCGCCGCCGCCGTGCCGCCCACCTCGGCGGCGAAGCGCGCCGAACGCTCGGCGGCGACGTCGCAGGCCACGACATCGAAGCCGGCGCCGACCAGCCGCGCCGCCATCGGCCAGCCCATGTTGCCGATGCCGATGAAGGCGATCCGGCGCAGCGTGCCGCGCTCTGCCGCGCCGCTCACTTCTGCGCCGGCTCGCCCGAGAGCGCGCCTTCCCTCACCAGCACCTCATGCGCCGCCTTGAAGGCGTCGAGCCCCGCCGGGATGCCGCAATAGACCGTGGCGTGCAGCAGGATCTCCTTGATCTCCTCGACGCTGACGCCGTTGGTCAGCGCGCCCTTCACATGCAGCTTGATCTCCGGCGTCTTGCCCAGCGCCGTCAGCATGGCGAGGTTCAGCATGGAGCGCGTCTTGCGGTCGAGGCCGGGGCGCGTCCAGGCATAGCCCCAGCACCATTCGGTGGTGATGCGCTGGAAGGCCATCATGAAGTCATCGGCCTTGGCGATGCTGCCATCCACATAGTCGGGACCCAGCACGGCACGGCGGACTTCGAGCCCTCGGTCGAACAGCGTGTCATCGGTCATTCTGACGTCTCCCTCAACGCGGTCATGCTAGCTTTTTGTATGATTGTCTGTCAATTGTGGCCGCGATCCCGTCCGTTTTGCTGGACGTTCCGACCCGGCCCGTCTAATCCTGCGGCGCGGCGGCCGCCGGGATGGCCGCCCCGGGGAATGCGGGACAGAATGCCGGACGATTCGCTGCGGATCACGCCACAGCCGGTGCGGCGCCAGGTCGAGGAACGCCTGCGCGACGCCATCATCACCAGCCGCTTCGCACCGGGCGAGCACCTCTCCGACCGCATGCTGTGCGACCTGTTCGGCGTCAGCCGCGGCGTCATCCGCGAGGCGGTGCGCCTGCTGGAGGCTGAGGGGCTGATCGTCGTGGTGCCCAATCGCGGCCCCTTCGTCGCCTATCTCTCGGCCGCCGAGGCGACCCAGGTCTATGAGGTGCGCGCGGTGCTGGAGGCGCTGGCCGGCCAGGGCTTCGCCGAGCGCGCCTCGGTCGAGGAGATCGCCGAGCTGCGCGCGGTGTTCGAGGAGCTGGCGGCGACGAAGCCGGGCGCCGACCGCATGGTGCTGCTCGGCCTGAAGCGGCGCTTCTACGACGTCATGCTGCGCGGCTGCCGCAACGCCTATGTCGCACGCATGCTGGACCAGCTGCTGAACCGCAATTCCCAGCTGCGCGCCACGACATTGTCGGACCCTTCGCGCCTGCCGCACACCGTGGCCGAGATCCGCCGCATTGTCGAGGCCATCGAGCGGCGCGACCGCGAAGGCGCCTGGCAGGCCTGCCGCGAGCATGTGATGCAGGCGGCACAGGTGGCGCTGCGCATCCTGAACGAACGCGCCAGCGCCGCCCCGGAGGCCGCGCCTCCGGCCGGCTGAGGCGGCGCCGCGCCGCCTCACCGCACCGACGAGAAGGCTGTCGGCTGCAGGATCAGATTGCTGATGCTGGCGACGATCGGCCCGTCGCGCTCGGTCTCCGCCCGGCGCGCGATCCAGTCCGGGTCGGCCTGGAAGGCGTTCCATTTCTGCTCGCGCTCGGCGAGCGATTCCCATTCCAGCAGGTAATAGAGGTCCTGGTTCGAATCGCCGATGGCGACCGTCCAGAACCCCGCCTGGCGGATGCCGTGCTTCTGCCAGATGCCGAGGGTGATGCCCTGGAAGCGCTGCAGCAGCGCCGGCAGGCGGCCGGGGACGCAGTGATAGACGCGCAGCTCATGGATCACGGGATCTCTCCTGCTTGCGGGGTCAAGGGGGGGTCACGCGGCGGGCTCGGCCAGGCGCAGCGCCGCGCCGACATCCTCGAGCGCCGCCGGCTCGGCAAAGGCGGCGACCAGCTGC
>NZ_GG770943.1 GCF_000164635.1 Pseudoroseomonas cervicalis ATCC 49957
CGCGCCGCCCCGCGCCCCCCTGCCCTGGCGCCGCCCGCGCCGCGCCGGCAGCCCCCGGCACACACCGCTTTGTCCGTGCATGCGCAGTCTCGGCGCGCCGGGCCGACCATAGACCAGGCCAAGGGAGGAATTCGCTTGCAGGCGAAACGGGACTATCACGACATCATCGGCGGGGCGCTGATGATCGCCGGGGGGCTTTGGTTCGCCCTCTACTCGCTGAACTACAATCTCGGCACGCTGCGCCGCATGGGGCCGGCCTACTTCCCGCTCGGCATCGGCATCCTGATCGTGCTGTTCGGCCTGCTGCTGGTCCTGCCGGCGCTGCGCCGCCCCGGCGGCTGGCCGGTACCCGAGCTGCGCCCCTTCGCCACCATCAGCGTCGCCGTGCTCGGCTTCGCCCTGGTGGTCGAGCGCTTCGGCCTGGTGCCCGCGACCGTGCTGCTCACCGTGCTCGCCGCCGTGGCGGAACGCGCGCCGAGCTGGCGGCTGACCGCCATCCTGGCCGTGGCCCTCTCGGCCATCGGGGTCCTGGTGTTCACCCAGGGCCTCGGCATTCCCATTCCCGCCTTCCGCTGGGACCGCTGAGCATGGATATCTTTTCCAACCTGGCGCTGGGCTTCAGCGTCGCCTTCGATCCGCAGACGCTGCTCTACTGCTTCATCGGCGTGTTCCTCGGCACCTTCATCGGCGTGCTGCCGGGCATCGGCGCGCTGGCCACGATCTCGATGCTGCTGCCGCTCACCTTCTACGTGCCGCCCACCGCGGCGCTGGTGATGCTGGCCGGCATCTACTACGGCGCGCAGTATGGCGGCTCCACCGCCTCGATCCTGCTGAACCTGCCGGGCACGCCCTCGGCCGCCGTCGCCTGCCTCGACGGTTACCCGATGGCGCAGAAGGGCCGCGCCGGCGTCGCCCTGCTGATGACGACGGTCGCCTCCTTCGTTGGCAGCAGCCTCGGCATCATCATCCTGACCGCCTTCTCGCCGGTGCTCTCGGGCGTGGCGCTCTCCTTCGGCCCGGCCGACTACTTCGCCATGATGCTGCTCGGCCTCGTCGCGGCGGCGACGCTGGCGCAGGGCTCGCCGGTCAAGGGCATCGCCATGGTGCTGGTGGGGCTGGCCCTCGGCATGGTCGGCACCGACGTGCAGACCGGCCAGCAGCGCTTCACCTTCGACATCCCGCAGCTGGCGGACGGGCTCAGCCTGGTGGCGCTGGCCATGGGCCTGTTCGGCGTGGCCGAGGTCATCGCCTCGATCAACCGGGTGCGCGACGGGCAGTCGGCCAAGGAGCGGATCACCTTCCGCTCCATGGTGCCGCAGGGCAAGGACCTGAAGGATTCCGCCCTGCCGATGCTGCGCGGCACCGGCATCGGCGCCATCTTCGGCGCCCTGCCCGGCGCCGGCGCCACCATCGCCTCCTTCATGTCCTACGCCATCGAGAAGAAGGTGGCGCGCGACCCGAGCCGCTTCGGCAAGGGCGCCATCGAGGGCGTCACCGCGCCGGAATCGGCCAACAACGCCGCCTCGCAGACCGCCTTCATCCCGACCCTGACACTCGGCATCCCGGGCGACGCGGTGATGGCGCTGATGCTCGGCGCCATGATCATCCAGGGCATCCAGCCCGGCCCGCGCCTGGTGACCGAGCATCCGGAGCTGTTCTGGGGGCTGATCGCCAGCTTCTGGATCGGCAACGTCATGCTGGTGATCCTGAACCTGCCGCTGATCGGCATCTGGGTGAAGATGCTGGCCATCCCCTACCGCATCCTCTACCCGGCGATCCTGCTGTTCATCTGCATCGGCGTGTACAGCGTCAACAACAGCGCCTTCGACGTGCTGCTGGTGATGATCTTCGGCGTCTTCGGCTACCTGATGATGCTGCTGAAGTTCGAACCGGCGCCGCTGGTGCTGGGCTTCATCCTGGGGCCGCTGATGGAGGAGCATCTGCGCCGCGCCATGCTGCTCTCCCGCGGCGACCCGATGGTGTTCCTGGAGCGGCCGATCAGCGCCAGCTTCCTGGCCATCACCGCGGCGCTGCTGGCCTGGGCCATCTTCGCCCTGATGCGGCAGAACCGCGCCGCCCGCCGCGCCCGCGCGCTTGGCGTGGGCAATTGACGGCCTGAACCGGGGCGGGGCCGCGCGGCCCCGCTCCCCCCCTGCGGGAGCCTCATGCAGAACCGTTTCCTCGGCGCCATCCTGGCCTGGATCGAGGCGCATCAGGACTGGGCCGGCCCGGTCATCTTCCTGCTCGCCTTCGTCGAATCCCTGCCGCTGGTCGGGCTGGTCATCCCCGGCTCGGCGCTGATCTTCGGCGCGGGGCTGTTGATCGCCTCCGGCTCGCTGCCGATCCTGCCGGTGCTGGTGGCGGCGGCGCTGGGCGCGGCGCTGGGCGACACCACCGGCTATCTTCTCGCCCGCCGCCAGGGCCGCGCCCTGGTGCGCCGGCACCTGCCGCGCCGCTACCGCCGGCTCTACGCCCGCTCCCTGGTGGGGTTCCGCCGCTGGGGCTGGTGGGCGGTCTTCGCCAGCCGCTTCTTCGCCCCGCTGCGCGCCTTCATCCCCGTCGTCGCCGGCCTCTCCGGCATGCGGCATGGCCGGTTCCAGAGCGCCAACCTGCCCTCCGCCCTGCTCTGGGCGCCGCTGATCCTGATGCCGGGCCAGGCCCTGGCCTGGATGCTCGGCCTGCTGCCGCCGCTGCGGCTGGAGCTGCTGGCGGCCGTCGCGGCGCTGGGGCTGGCCGGCGCG
>NZ_GG770942.1 GCF_000164635.1 Pseudoroseomonas cervicalis ATCC 49957
GGCGGCCTCGGCGGCCAGCAACGCCTCCGGGCTGGCGCTGCGGCTCTCGCCGCTGGCCATCGCCTGGCTGCGCGGCGCGGCGCCGTCCGGCGCATCGCCCGCCTCGTCGGCATCGGCCATGCGCTCGATGGCGGCGACCATCGCGTCGGCATCGGCCTCGGAGACCTCATCCTCCTCCTCGTCCTGCGACTCCTCGGCCTGCAGGGCGAGCAGCCGCTCACGGTCGGCGACGGGGATCTGGTAGTAGTCGGGATGGATCTCGCCGAAGGCCAGGAAGCCGTGGCGGTTGCCGCCATATTCGACGAAGGCGGCCTGCAGGCTGGGTTCGACGCGAACCACCTTGGCCAGGTAGATGTTGCCCTTCAGCGGGCGCTTGTTCTCGGTCTCGATGTCGAATTCTTCGAGCCGGTTGCCGTCCAGCACCACCACGCGTGTCTCTTCGGCGTGGGATGCATCGATCAGCATGCGCTTGGTCATGAACCGGGATGCTCCAGGCCGCCGGCGCGGTCGCGCTGCCGGCGGCGGCAATGGGTGGGCAGGCCCGAGGCAGCGGGATCGCACAGGCGGCGTGGCGAAGCGGTGGCCATGCGGCTCTGGTTCCGACCTCTCGTCTCGGCGGGCCGCGCCCCGGATGGGGGGGACCCTTGTGAAGCGCGCCGCGCGCAGGCCCCGGGATCACGCCACGGCACCGCGCGAAGCGGCGCCATGCGGCGCGAACGGGCCAGCGGCAGGCACGTGGCAGGGGCTGGGCGGTCGCCCTGGCCCCCTTCCGCACCCTGCGCACTCGCCGGCGGAGCGGGCCGTGGAACACCGGCGCAACGGGGCAACCCTGCCCCACACATCATAGGGGCAACCCCTTGCCAGTTCCTGACGGCCGCAGCGCACCCCGCCCGCCGCGCGCGCGGCTGGAGCCGGAATGAAGCGGGCGGCCGGGCCCGGACCCTCCGCCGGCGGCGCGTGCCGCCGGGGCAAGTCACCATAGGCGGCGCCCTGCCCTTCCACAAGGCATTGCGATGCTGAGATGTTACATGAACTTTGCCCGTGATCCTGCGGCGATGCCGTGATACAGCCAGCCCGAAGCACCCCGGCCCCCGCAGGGGAACGGGCGCGGCCGGCGTTTTTCCACCGCCCCGCCCACCCCCGCCCCTTGGGCCGGGCGATCCGCCGCCCGGCGGCCAGGCCCGCATGGCCTGCTCCGGCGGCCACCGCATCCGCGCGCCGGCACGCCCGGCGCCACCCTGGACGATGGGAGGGGGACGCCCGCCGGCCAGGCCGCACGACCGAAGGGGGACAGCCGCGCGATGAGCGAACAGCCCGGCAGGGGCCATCCCGCAGACCATCCGGCCGAGGGGCAGCAGGACCAGCCCGCGCCGACCCGCCGCCACCTGCTGCTGGGCGGGCTCGGCCTGCTCGGCCTCACCCTGCCCAGCGCGGCCGAGGCGGCCATCACCGCCGCCCGGCTCGACCGGCACGAGGGC
>NZ_GG770941.1 GCF_000164635.1 Pseudoroseomonas cervicalis ATCC 49957
CGGATGCAGGCTGCGGCCGATCGCCGACAGCACCCAGCCGCGTGCCTCCAGCCCCGCCTCGGTCAGCGTGGCGCTGCCGAGTTGCAGCCGCCCGGCCTCGCCCGCGCCGCACAGCCACAGCCCGCCGAGCGGCGCGCGCTCCGCCGCCACCTCGGCCAGGGCCAGCAGCCCGTCCCGCGCGGGGTCGAGCAGCAGAACCGCCACCGCCTCCTCACTGGCCGCCAGGCGCAGCGTCCAGCCGGGCGCGCGCGGGTCCAGCACCAGCAGGCCCCGGCCGGGCGCCGCCAGCTCCGGCGGCGCCATCCAGCCGGCGGGATATGGCGCCCCCGGATTCGGCGTCCCGAGCGGCAACGGTCCGGGCGAGGCGTTCTGCGTCATGGCGAATCCCTTCTGGCTCCCGGGCAGAATGGTTCGATATGGTAAAGATATTCTTGATTCCCGCCTTGCCAAGCCCGAGGCCGCGCGCGCCGCGCCAGGCTGGCAGATGCCGGCAAATGCCGCGGGAGCCGGGCTTGCCGGGTGCCGCCCGGCCCGGCATCTCCGCCGGATGCAGGACATGGCGGCCGGCTTTTCCCTGGCGCTCGGGCTGATCACCGGCGGGGACCGCGAATTCTGGGGCATCGTGGCGCTGTCGCTGCGGGTTTCCGGCAGCGCGGCGCTGGCCGCCTTCCTGCTCGGCGTGCCGCTGGCGGCGCTGCTGGCCATCGCCCGCTTCCGTGGCCGGGCAGGGCTGCTGCTGCTGGCCCATGCGCTGCTCGGCCTGCCGCCGGTGGTGGTGGGGCTGGCCTGCTACCTGCTGCTGTCGCGCAGCGGGCCGCTCGGCGCGCTGGGCTGGCTGTTCCAGCCACAGGGCATGGTGCTGGCGCAGAGCGTGCTGGCGCTGCCCATCGTCACCGCGCTCGCCCACCGCGTGCTGGCGCCGCTGTGGGAGGAGGTGCGCGACCCGCTGCGCATCGACGGCGCCAGCCTGCCCCGCTGCGCCTTCGAGCTCGCCCGGATGGGCCGCCCGGCGCTGGCCACGGTCTTCCTCGCCGCCTTCGGCCGCGCCATCGCCGAGGTCGGCGCCATCCTCATCGTCGGCGGCAATATCCGCGGCGAGACCCGCACCATGACCACCGCCATCGCGCTGGAGACGCAGAAGGGCGACCTGCCGCTGGCGCTGGCCCTCGGCCTGGTGTTGCTGCTGCTCTGCCTGGCGGTCAGCGCCGCGACGCTGCTGCTCGACCGGCGCGGCTGAATCGCTTTCCGCCGCGCGGGTGTCGGACTAGTCTCACGCCATCGGGAGGCCGCCGGGCCTGAGGAGACGAAATCCATGCAACGCCGCCTGTTCCTGGGGGCCGCCGCGGGCGCGCTCGCCCTGCCCTATCTCGCCCGCGCCCAGAGCCTGCCGAAGATCACCATCGGCATGTCCGGCTGGACCGGCTTCGCGCCCCTGACGCTGGCCGAGCAGGCCGGGCTGTTCCGCGCCAACGGCCTCGATGTCGAGACCAAGTTCGTGCCGCAGCGCGAGCGCAACCTGGCGCTGGCCGCCGGCGCGCTGAACTGCGTCGTCACCACCGTCGACACCATGATCCTGTGGGGCAGCACCATGCCGCTGGTGCAGGTGCTGGTGCTGGACAAGTCGAAGGGCGGCGACGGCATCGCCGTGCGCCCCGCCATCACCAACTGGGAGGGGCTGCGCGGCAAGACCGTGGCGGTGGACGGCCCCGGCACCACCCCGTATTTCGTGCTGGCCTACATGCTGCGCGAGAACGGCCTGTCGGTGCGCGACGTCCGCACCGCCACCCTGGCGCCGCAGCCCGCCGCCCAGGCCTTCGTCGCCGGGCAGTTCGACGCCTGCTCGACCTATGAGCCCTATCTCTCCCAGGTGCGGGCGATGGGCGCCGACAAGGGCCGCATCCTGGCCACCACCACCGACCATGCCTGCGTCGTCGACACCCTGGCCTTCAGCCCGGATTTCGTGGCCAGGAACGAGGCGGCGGTGCGGCTGGTGGTGAAGAGCTGGTACGACGCGCTGGCGATGATCGAGCGCGAGCCGGACAAATCCTTCGAGATCATGGGCAAGCGGGTCAACCAGTCGGGCGAGGCCTTCAAGGCCAGCGCCGCCTTCATCGACTGGCAGGACGCCGCCGAGAACCGCGCCTACAGCGCCGACGGCCTGCCGCAATTCATGGCCAAGGCGCTGGAGGTGCAGAAGGAGGCCGGGGTGGTGCGGCAATCGCCCGATCTGGCCAAGCTGCTCGACACCCGCTTCCTGGCGGGCTGAACCGGCCCGGCCGGGCGCGCGGCCCCTGCGCGCCCGGCCGGCCAGGCT
>NZ_GG770940.1 GCF_000164635.1 Pseudoroseomonas cervicalis ATCC 49957
GGCAGCGCCCGGCTGGCCGCCGGCCTCGACCGGCTGGAGGCCGAGGCGCGCGCCGAGGGCCGCCCGGCGCTGCGGCTCGATGCGGGGGACCAGTTCACCGGCAGCCTCTACCACACCGCGCATGCGGGGCGGGCCGAGGCGGCGGTGCAGCGCGCCACCCGCATCCAGGCCATGACGCTCGGCAACCATGAATTCGATGGCGGGCCGGCGCGGCTGGCCGCCTATGCGGCGCTGCTGCCCTTCCCGCTGCTCTCGGCCAATCTGGACGCCTCGCGCGAGCCGTCCCTGCGGGGCGCCTTCCGCGGCCATGTCGTGTTCACGGCCGGCGGCGCGCGGGTCGGCATCATCGGCCTGACCACGGAGCGCACGCCGCAGGCCTCCAGCCCCGGCCCGACGCTGGCCTTCCGCGACGCGCGCGAGGCGGCCGAGCGCGCCATCGCCGCGATCCGCGCCGGGGGGCCGGCCACCATCCTGCTGCTGTCGCATCTGGGCCTGGCCGAGGACCAGGCGCTGGCCGCCGCCCTGCCGGGGGTGGATGTCATCATCGGCGGCCATTCGCACACGCTGCTGGCCGAGCTGCCGGGGGCGGACGGGCCCTCGCCCACCCTGGTCGAGGGGCCGGACCGGCTGGTGCGGATCGTCCAGGCCGGCGCCTATGGCCGCTGGGCCGGGCGCGTCGATCTCGACCTGGCGCCGGATGGGCGCGTGCTGGCGCAGGGCGGGCGGGTGCTGCCGGTCACCCCTGATCTGCCCGAGGATGCGGCGGTCGCCGCCCTCGTCGCCGAATACGGCCGGCCGCTGGCCGAGCTGCGCGCCCGCCCGGTCGGCCGCAGCCCGGCGGCGCTGCCCAATGCCGGCTGCCGCCAGGGCGAGTGCGCCCTCGGCAGCCTGGTGGCCGAGGCGATGCTGGCCGCGACGCCGGGCGCCGAGATCGCGGTGACCAATGCCGGCGGGCTGCGCGCCGGCCTGCCGGAGGGGCCGGTCTCGCTGGGCGACGTGCTGGAGGTGCTGCCCTTCGGCAACACGCTCGCCACGCTGACGATCCGCGGCGGCGATCTGCGCGCGGCGCTGGAGGCGGGGCTGTCCCGCTACGCCGAGAATGGCGGCGGCTTCCCGCAGGTGGCCGGGCTGCGCTACGGCTTCGACCCGGCGGCGCCGGCCGGGCAGCGGCTGCGCGGCGCCGAGGTGGCCGAGGCCGGCGGCGTCCGCCCGCTCGACGATGCCCGCGCCTATCGCGTGGTGACCAACAATTTCAACCGGCGCGGCGGCGATGGCTACACCGCCTTCCGCGACCGCGCGCTGGAGGCCTATGACAACGGCCCGCCGCTGGAGGAGGTGGTGGCGGCCTATCTGGCCGCCGATGGCGCCTTCCGCACCCGGCTGGATGGCCGCATCGCGCGGCGCTGAGGCTCAGCCCACCCGCCCCGGCGGGGGGGGCGGGTCGGGC
>NZ_GG770939.1 GCF_000164635.1 Pseudoroseomonas cervicalis ATCC 49957
CGCCATGCCCGAGGCCGCCGCCGCGCCGGAGCCGCGCGCGCCGCAGACCACCACGCTGCGCGTCGACCAGGCGCGCATCGACCAGCTGATGAACCTGATCGGCGAGCTGATCGTCGCCAAGAACAGCCTCGCCTACCTGCTGCGCAAGGCGGAGGCGGGGGCCGGGGCGCGCGAGCTGGCGCGCGACATCAAGGACCAGCACGCCGTGGTCAACCGCCTGGCCGAGGACATGCAGGGCGCCATCATGGCGATCCGCATGCTGCCGGTCAGCCATGTCTTCCAGCGCTTCCCGCGCCTGGTGCGCGACGTGGCGCGCAAGCTCGGCAAGCAGGTCGAGCTGGTGCTGGAGGGCGAGGAGACCGAGGCCGACAAGGGCATGATCGAGGCCCTGGCCGAGCCGCTGATCCACATGGTGCGCAACAGCCTCGACCACGGGCTGGAGCCGCCGGAGGAGCGGCTGGCCGCCGGCAAGCCGGCGCAGGGCCGGGTCTGGCTGAGCGCCGCCTCGCTGAACGAGAGCATCCTGCTCACCATCCGCGACGATGGCCGTGGCATCGACCCGGCGCGGCTGCGCCGCAAGGCGGTGGAGCGCGGCATGCTGGAGCCCGAGGCCGCCGCCGCGCTGAGCGAGGCCGAGGCGCTGCGGCTGATCTTCGCCCCCGGCTTCTCCACCGCCGAGCAGGTCTCCGACCTCTCCGGCCGTGGCGTCGGCATGGATGTGGTGCGCGCCACGGTGGAGAAGGCCGGCGGCTGGGTCGATGTGGAGAGCGAGATCGGCCGCGGCACCGCCATCCGCGTCACCCTGCCGCTCAGCATGGCGGTGACGCGCATCATGACGATCGAGTGCGGCGGCCAGCTCTTCGGCATCCCGATGGGCGCGGTGGTGGAGAGCGTGCGCCTGCCCGCCGCCGCCATCCACCGGCTGCGCGACCGCGAGGCCTTCGTGCTGCGCGACCGCATCGTGCCGCTGCTGCGGCTGGCCGCGCTGCTGGAGCTGCCGGCGCCGCCCGCCACGGCGCAGGAGGACGCGCCGGTGCTGGTGCTGCGCGCCGGCTCCGCCACGGTGGGGCTGGTGATCGGCGCCTTCCGCGAGCGGATGGAGGCCATCGTCCGGCCGCTGGACGGCGCCCTGGCCGGGCTGCGCGGCTTCGCCGGCACCACCCTGCTGGGCGATGGCCGCGTGCTGCTGATCCTGGATGTCGGGGAGCTGATCTGATGCCCTTCCACCTCGCCGGCACGGTGGCCGTGCTGGAGGGCCATTGCAGCATCGAGGAGGCCGAGACCCTGGCCGAGGCGCTGCGTGGCCTGGCGCAGCCGCAGGTCGACCTGGCCGGCTGCGCGCATCTGCACCTGGCGGTGCTGCAGACGCTGCTGGCGCTGCGCCCGGCCCTGGCCGCGCCGCCCGCCGACCCGCTGCTG
>NZ_GG770938.1 GCF_000164635.1 Pseudoroseomonas cervicalis ATCC 49957
GGCGGCCAGGCCCGAGGCCAGCCGGCCGCCGAGCAGGCGGCGCGGCAGGCCGGTCGTGGAGCGTGAGGAGGACATCGGCATTTCCCTGCAAGCGGCCAGGAAAGCCAACCGCCCGGGGCGCCGCGGGTTCGCCCCGCCCGGCACGCGGCCGGGCGGGGGCGGGTTCAGTTCTTGTCGCTGTCGCCGCCCGGCCCCGGATCCTCGGCGGAGGGGCGCACCAGCACCAGGCTGATCGGCCCGGCGCGGCCGATCTGGGTCAGCCGCAGGAAGGAGGGGCGCGGCGTGGGCGCGATGGCCAGGCGCGAGGCCAGCCCCTCGGCATCGTCGTTCTGGCCCAGCACATTGCCCACCCCGTCGACCCACTCCAGCACGCTGTCGCCATCCTCGCCGAGATTGTAGGTCAGCGCGAGCAGCGGGCGGCCGTCATGCGGCAGGGCGAAGTAGACCGCGTCGCGCGGCTCCACCTGCACCGTCACCGCCTCACCCAGCACCAGCGTCGGGCGGCGCGCGGCGGTCTCGGTGTCGCGCGCCGGCTCACTGGTGTCGGCGGCCGCGCTGCCGCCAGCCGGGGCATGACCCTGGCCGGGGCGCCCGGCGCCGCCGCCGCTGCCCTGCACCACCAGCTCGAAGCGGCCGCCGCCGGGGTTGATCAGCGTCACCCGCACGAAGGCGGCGCGCTGCCGGGCGCGGCTGGTGCTGATGCGCGAGGCCAGGCCCTGGCCGCCATCGTCATCCTGCACCAGCACGCGGCCATTGGCGTCGAGCAGCGCCAGCACCGTGTCGGTGTCGCCCTGCAGGTTGCGCGTCTCGATCGTGTAGCGGGCATCCGGCGGCAGGGCGAAATAGGCCGCCTGGCGCGCATCCAGCGACAGCGTCTGGCGGCCCGGCTGCAGCGGCTCGCGCGTGCGGGCGGTGTGCAGGTTGGTGGGGAAGGCGGCCGGCGGGCGCGGCGCCTCGCGGATCAGCAGCAGGTCGAAATGCCCCGGCCCGCGCTCATAGGTGCTGGCGCGCAGCACCAGCCGCCCCTCCGGCGCGTCATAGAGCGGCAGCTCGGAGGCGAGGCTGTTGCCGACATCATCGTTCTCGGCGATGACGGCGCCATTCTCGTCCAGCAGGGCGAGGATGGTGTCGGTGTTGTTGCGCAGGTTGCGGGTGACGGCGACCAGCCCGGCGCGGTCGGCCGGCAGGGCGAAGAAGGCCTGCTGGTTGCGGCGCAGCCGGATGCTGCGCGACATGCCGGGCTCCAGCGGCGGGCGCTCCAGCGCCGCCTGCCGGGTGGTCGCGAAATCGGCGGCCGGCGGCGCGTCGGTCTTGGTCAGCAGCAGCTCGAAATTGCCGCCGGTGTTGCCCAGCGTGCTGGCCCGCAGCAGCGCCACGCGCTGGTCCGGCGCGATCTCCAGGCGGGAGGACAGGTCGGACCCGCCGCCATCATCATCCTCGACCAGCACCTCGCCATCGGCGTCGAGCGCCGCCAGCACCGTGTCGGTGCCGCGGTCGAGGTTGCGGGTGATTACGGTGTAGCTGTTGCCCGCCTCGCCGGCGACGCGGAAATAGGCCGACTGGCCGCGCCAGAGCTGCACGCAGAGCGGCCGGTCGGGGACGATCGGCGGCAGCACCTGGGCCTCGTCGCGGCTGACCGGCAGGCGCTCCGGCATCTCGGAGGTGCATTCATACAGGCCCCGGGTGCGCGGGCGCTCGGCGCCGCGGCCGCCCGGCTTGCGGGCATCGGCCTCGGGCGGGACGGGCTGCGCCTGCGG
>NZ_GG770937.1 GCF_000164635.1 Pseudoroseomonas cervicalis ATCC 49957
GTAGCGGCCGGGCGCCGTGGCGCCGCCCGGCGGGGGGCGGTGCCGCATGTCGCGCCTCAGGCGGCGGCGATCGCCGCGTTCATCGCCCGCACCCCGGCCGCCGGCCCCTCAGGATGGTTCCAGACGGCGCCGACGACGGCCAGGAAATCCGCCCCCGCCCGCACCAGCGGTGCGCAATTGGCCGCCGTGATGCCGCCGATGGCGACCGAGGGCAGCTCGAACATCTCGGTCCACCATTGCAGCAGGTCGGGCTCGGCCCGGTGCTCGGCATTCTTGGTGGTGGTGGGGAAGAAGGCGCCGAAGGCGACGTAATCGGCGCCGATCTCGCCCGCTTCCATCGCCAGGTGGCGGCTGCCATGGCAGGTGATGCCCAGCATCCGGTCCGGCCCCAGCAGCTTGCGTGCGCGCGCATGGTCGCCGTCCGACTGGCCGAGATGCGCGCCGTCGCAGCCGGTCTGCACCGCGAGGTCGGCGCGGTCGTTCAGCAGGAAGGCGACGTCGCGGGATTGCGCCACCGGGCGCAGCAGGTCGATGGCGCGCCTCAGCGCGTCGTCATCCACATCCTTCAGCCGCAGCTGCAGCGCCGCGACATCGCCGGCATCGAGCGCCCGCGCCAGCGTCTCGGCGAAGGCCGCCGGGTCCAGGGCAGGGGGCGTGATGAGATAAAGGCGGCAGCGGGTCTCCCCGCCGCCGCCCCTGGTCTCCTCCGCCGGGGCGGAGCCGGCCATCAGGCGACCGGCGTCTTGTAGACGGCGATGATGTCGGACAGCAGCTTCAGCGCCTCGGCCTTCGGGCGCTGGAAGGTGTTGCGGCCGATGATCGAGCCATTGCCGCCACCCTGGTGGATGCCCTTGGCCATCTCGACCATCGCCTCGGCCGTGCCGGCCTCGCCGCCCGAGAACACCACCAGGCGACGGCCGCCGAAGCAGGCATCGACCACGTGCTTGACGCGCAGCGCCAGGGTCGAGGCGTCGACCGGGTTCTTCTCGTAGGTCTTCTTGGCGGCGTCGAGGTAGATGGCCTCGGTCGGCGGCTTCACCTTGATGATGTGCGCGCCGGTCAGCGCCGCCATGTGCGCGGCATAGGCGCAGATGTCGAGCGCCGTCTCGCCCACCTTGTCCAGCATCGGGCCGCGCGGATAGCTCCACACCACCACGGCGAGGCCGGCGGCCTTCGCCTCGGCGGCGAGCTCGCGCAGCTCCTCCATCATCTCGAACTGGTACTCGGAGCCCGGATAGATGGTGAAGCCGATGGCCGAGCAGCCGAGGCGCAGCGCGTCGGCGACCGTCGCCGTCACCGCCTGGTCCTTGGTGGTGGACAGGCTGTTCGAGCTGTTCACCTTCAGGATGGTCGGGATGGCGCCGGCATAGGTGGAGGCACCCGCCTCGATCATGCCGAGCGGCGCGGCATAGGCGGAGAGGCCCGCCTCGATCGCCAGCTCGAAATGGTAGCGCGGGTCATAGGCGGGCGGGTTCGGGGCGAAGCTGCGCGCCGGGCCGTGCTCGAAGCCCTGGTCCACCGGCAGGATGACCAGCCGGCCGGTGCCGCGGAGCTGGCCCTCCATCAGGATGCGGGCGAGATTCGCCTTGGTGCCGGGATTGTCGCTCTCATACCAGGAGAGGATTTCCTTCACACGGCGCGTGAGCTTCATGGTCCGTCCTTCCGTTACGGCGAGATTGATGCGCCTTTACCCGAGGGCGGCGGTGCTGTCACCTGCACCTTCCGCCAACCAGCGCGTGAGCCGGGCCCGCAGCGCCGCCTCGGCCGCGCTGCCCGCGCCGGGGGGGCGCGG
>NZ_GG770936.1 GCF_000164635.1 Pseudoroseomonas cervicalis ATCC 49957
GGCGCCTGGTCGGGCACCACCGGCTCCACCGGCCCCAATCCGTCGCGCCGCTCCGGCATCGCCGCCTCCCCCGCGCCCCGCGCCTCAGGCCTCGCCCGCCTCGTCCTCGTCGAGGATGAAGATGCGGCCCTCATCGGACAGCCGCTTGGCGATGGTGATGATGTCGGCCTGCGCGTCCTCGACCGTCTTGCGGCGCTGCGCCGGCATGCTCTCGATCTCGTCGCGCATCATCGTCGCGGCGCGCGCCGACATGCTGCCGAGGAACAGCTCGCGCAGCTCGGGGCTCGCCGCGGTCAGCGCGATCTGCAGCTTGTCCACCGGGCATTCCTGCACCAGCGTGCCGAAGGTGGTGCGGTCGACGCGGATCAGGTCGTCGAAGGTGAACATGATGCGCTTGATGCGGCTGGCCGCGTGCGGCTCGCGCGATTCGATGACGCGCATCAGCTGGTCCACCAGCCCCTTGTCGGCGCGGTTCATGATCTCGGCCACGATCTGCGAGCTGTCGCGCTCGTAGCTGCGGCTGAGGTTGGTGATGAACTCCTTCTGCAGCGTCGCCTCGATGTCCTGCAGCACGCCCTTCTGGATGCTGTCCATGCGCACCATGCGCAGCACGATCTCGTCGATCGAGCTCTTGGGCAGCAGCGCCAGCACGCGGGCCGCGTGCTGCGCCGGCAGCTTGGCCAGGATCACCGCCGCCGTCTGCGCCAGCTCGGTGCGCAGATAGGTGGCCAGCACCTCGGGCGAGATGTTGGCCAGCTTCTCCCACATGGTCTTGCCCTCGGGACCACGGATCTCGTCCATGATCTCGCTGACCTTCTCATTGGGCAGCAGGCGGCGCAGCAGCCGCTCGGTCGTCTCGGCGGTGCCGATCACGGTCCCGGTGCGGCCGACCTCGTTGCGGAAGCGGGTGATCACCCGCTCGACCTGCTCGATGTCGATCTTGCCGAGATTGGCCATGGCGCGGCTGACGCGGCGGATCTCGTGCTCCTCCAGCCGGTCGAACAGGGCCTGCATGCGCTGCTCGTCCAGCGTCATGAACAGCGTGGCGACATCGGCCAGCGAATCCTGCCGATTCTCGCTGGGGCGCACCGCGCGGCGGGCTTCGGGGGCTTTCATCGGTCGGGACCTCGCGGCTCGGATCGCAGGGCAAGCAGGGGCAGCAGCAGCGCGGCCAGCAGGGCCGCGCATTCGGGCGGCGGGCCGGCCGGGTGCAGCCGCGCCAGCGCCTCCGCCGCGTCGCCCTCGCTGCC
>NZ_GG770935.1 GCF_000164635.1 Pseudoroseomonas cervicalis ATCC 49957
CGCGGCGCAGCGCCGGCAGGGCGAGCGGCGCGGCCAGCGGGGTGGCGAGGGCGGTGGCCAGCAGGCCCCGGCGGGAGAGCCGCATGCGAAGATCCCGAAAAAAGCCCTCAACCCGGGCCGTCCTGACGCTTTAGCCCAAGACTTGCCGCATTCGGAATGTCCCTTGTGCGGTGCGGCGGCAGGCGTCACCTGTGCGGTCGCGGGAAAGGCTGCGAGACGGGAACGCGATGCAGGTCTATCTGCCGATCGCCGAGATGTCGGTGGATGCGCTGCTGCTGCTGGGCATCGGGTTCGGGGTCGGCTGGCTGTCCGGCCTGTTCGGCGTGGGCGGCGGCTTCCTGCTGACGCCGCTGCTGATCCTGATCGGCATTCCCGCCCCCGTCGCCGTCGCCTCGGGGGCCAACCAGACGCTCGGCGCCTCGGTCTCCGGGCTGATCGCGCAATGGCGGCGCGGCAATGTCGATCCGCGCATGGGGGGGGTGCTGCTGGCCGGCGGCTTCCTCGGCTCCTTCGCCGGGGTGCAGCTGTTTGCCTGGCTGCGACGGCAGGGGCAGGTCGATCTCGCCGTCTCGGTCTTCTATGTCGTCATCCTGGGCACGGTCGGCGCGCTGATGGTGCGCGAGAGCGTGCGCGCCATCCTGCGCCGCCGCCGCCAGGTGGCGCCGGCCCGGCTGCACGCGCATCTCTGGATGCACGGCCTGCCCTTCAAGCTGCGCTTCCGCAAGTCGCGGCTCTACATCTCGGTCATCCCGCCGCTGCTGGTGGGGTTTGGCATCGGCGTGCTGTCGGCGGTGATGGGGGTGGGCGGCGGCTTCATGCTGGTCCCCGCCATGATCTACCTGCTCGGCATGCCGACGGCGGTGGTGATCGGCACCTCGCTGTTCCAGGTGGTGTTCGTCGCCGCCAACGTCACGCTGCTGCAGGCGGTCTCCACCGGCAGCGTCGACATCGTGCTGACCCTGCTGCTGCTGGTGGGCGGCGTGGCGGGGGCGCAGTTCGGCGCCAGCATGGGCACCCGCCTGCGCGGCGAGGAGACGCGCGCCCTGCTCGGCCTGCTGGTGCTGGGGGTCGCGCTCAGCCTGCTCTGGGGGCTGGTGGCGACGCCGGACAGCCAGTTCGCCGTGGGCCGGATCCCGGTATGAGGGCGGCCGGGCGCCTCCGCGCCGCGCTGCTGGCGCTGGCCGTGCTGGCCG
>NZ_GG770934.1 GCF_000164635.1 Pseudoroseomonas cervicalis ATCC 49957
GAGGTCTCGGCCAGCACGCCGGGCGCCGTCACCTCGCCGATGGTGGGCGTCGCCTACCTGGCCCCCGAGCCGGGCGCGGCCCCCTTCATCACCCTGGGCGCCAAGGTCGCCGCCGGGCAGACCCTGCTGCTGATCGAGGCGATGAAGACCTTCAACCAGATCAAGGCGCCGAAGGCCGGCACCGTGACGCGGATCCTGGTCGAGAGCGGCTCGCCGGTCGAGTATGGCGAGCCCCTGCTGGTGGTCGAGTAAGACCCCATGTTCAGGAAGGTGCTGATCGCCAATCGCGGCGAGATCGCGCTGCGCGTCCACCGCGCCTGCCAGGAGATGGGCATCCGCACGGTGGCCGTGCATTCCACGGCGGATGCCACCGCCATGCATGTGCGCCTGGCGGATGAGAGCGTCTGCATCGGCCCGCCCGCCGCGCGCGACAGCTACCTGAACGTCGCCGCCATCCTCTCCGCCGCCAGCATCACCGGCGCCGAGGCGATCCATCCCGGCTATGGCTTCCTCTCGGAGAACGCCAATTTCGCCGAGATGGTGGAGGCGCACGGCTTCACCTTCATCGGCCCGACCGCCGAGCATATCCGCATGATGGGCGACAAGATCGCCGCCAAGCAGGCGATGATGTCGCTCGGCGTGCCGCTGGTCCCCGGCTCGGATGGCGAGCTGTCGAGCCTGGAGGAAGCCCGAGAGGTCGCCGAGCGGATCAAGTATCCGGTGCTGATCAAGGCCGCCGCCGGCGGTGGCGGGCGCGGCATGAAGGTGGCCCAGGGGCCGGAGGAGCTGGAAGAAGCCTGGCGCGTCGCCCGCACCGAGGCCAAGGCCGCCTTCGGCAATGATGCCGTCTACATGGAGAAGTATCTCGACCGGCCGCGGCATATCGAGCTGCAGGTGATGGCCGACATGCATGGCAATGTCGTGCATTTCGGCGAGCGCGACTGCTCGCTGCAGCGCCGCCACCAGAAGCTGGTCGAGGAGGCGGGCAGCCCGGCCCTGACGCCCGCCGAGCGCGAGGCGATCGGCGCCCAGGTGACCCAGGGCCTGTCCAAGCTCGGCTACCGCAATGCCGGCACGCTGGAGTTCCTGTGGCAGGACGGGCAGTTCAGCTTCATCGAGATGAACACCCGCCTGCAGGTCGAGCATCCGGTGACCGAGATGGTCTGCGGCGTCGACCTGGTGAAGGAGCAGCTGCGCGTCGCCGCCGGCGAGAAGCTCGGCTACACCCAGGCCGATGTCTCGTTCAGCGGCCATGCCATCGAGTGCCGGATCACCGCCGAGGACCCGGAGACCTTCGCCCCCTCGCCGGGGCGGGTGACCACCTTCCACGCCCCGGGCGGGCTGGGGGTGCGGGTCGATAGCGCGCTCTACTCGGGCTACTCCGTGCCGCCGCACTATGACAGCCTGGTGGCCAAGCTGGTGGTGCACGGCAAGACGCGCGCCGAGGCGATCGGCCGCATGCGCCGGGCGCTGTCGGAGATGGTGGTGGACGGCATCCGCACCACCCTGCCGCTGCACCAGCGCATCATGGACGATGCCCAGTTCCAGTCGGGCGACTACACCATTCACTGGCTGGAACGCTTCGTCGGCCTGAAGGACTAAGACCGGACGGGCGGCACCAGGGTTTCTCCCGGTGCCGCCCGGCCACTTCCGGTGCCGCCGCGCCGCGTCCCCTGGCCCGGCGCCGTGGCCCCGCCCGCCGGATCATGGCGGGCCCGCCCTTTTCTTTTCATCTTTTCGCTATCCGACCCAGGCAGCCTGACGGCGATCCCTGCCGTTTGTCATGACAGGACGCCGGATTTTCGAGCTTCGGAACGAGTGATGAACGGCCTGACCTCCGTGCCGCCGCCCCCCTCCGCCGAGACGCTGCAAAGCCCGGCACCGCCCGCCGGGGCCGCGCGCCGCGCGCGGCGCTGG
>NZ_GG770933.1 GCF_000164635.1 Pseudoroseomonas cervicalis ATCC 49957
TCGACCGCCTCCGCCACCTCGGCCGGGGCGGCGGCCTCCTGCACCACCGGCGCGGGCGCCGCCATCTCCAGCGGCACGATCAGCGGCGGCGGCGCGTGCGGCGGCAGGCCGAACAGCAGGAAGGCGGCGGCGCCGCCATGCAGCGCGACCGAGGCGCCCCAGCCGAGGCCGCGCGGCAGGGTCAGGCTCTGCGTGGTCATGGGCGGCTCAGCGCGCCTGGGTGACGGCGCCGCCCGCCTCCGCCTCGGCGATCAGCGAGACGCGGGTGATGCCGGACTGGGTGACGCGCCCCATCACGCGCAGCACCTCGCCATAGGGCACGGCGCGGTCGCCGCGCACATAGACCGGGGCCTCCGGATCGTCGCGGTGCAGCTGGGTCAGGCGGCCGACCAGATCGGCGGCGGCGATCTCCTCCTGGCGCAGGAACACCTTGCCCTCGGTGGTCACCGTCAGCACCACCGGCGGGCGGGGCGCCGCGGCGCGCGGCGCGGCGGTCTTGGGCAGGTTCACCGGCACGCCCACCACCATCATCGGCGCCGCGACCATGAAGACGATCAGCAGCACCAGCATGACGTCGACCAGCGGGGTGACGTTCATGTCGGCCATGGGCAGCGGGCCGTCATCATCGCCGCCGCCCAGGCTCGGACCGGAGAAGGCCATGCCGCTTACTCGGCCGCGGCGCTGGCGCTGGCGCGGGCGCCGGCCAAAGCGGGCGGGCGGCGCGACAGGCCGGCGGCCAGCTCGGTGGCGGCGGCCTGGCCGTCCTGGCGCAGCCGGCCGAGGCGCACCAGCAGGCGGTTATAGGCCATCACGGCCGGGATGGCGGCGATCAGGCCGATGGCGGTGGCGAACAGCGCCTCGGCGATGCCGGGGGCGACGACGGCCAGGCTGGTGTCGTTGCTCTGCGCGATGCCGGCGAAGCTGTTCATGATGCCCCAGACCGTGCCGAACAGGCCGATGAAGGGCGCCACGGCGCCGGTGGTGGCCAGGAAGGGCAGGCCCGGCTCGACCCGGCGCAGCTCGATGGTCAGCACATGGCGCATCGCGTGCTCCATGCGGTGCCGGTATTCGAAGCGGCTCTCGCCCTGTTCGCGGCCGTCGCGCCATTCGCGGGTGCCGGCGCGCAGCACGCGGGCGGCGACGCCCTCGCCCTGCGGCGCGGCCAGGCCCGACTGGCCGGCCG
>NZ_GG770932.1 GCF_000164635.1 Pseudoroseomonas cervicalis ATCC 49957
TCGCGCCTCAGCCGGCCAGGCCCCGGCCGCGCAGCAGCGCGGCGCTGGAGGGCGGGCGCCCGCGGAAGGCGATGTAGAGCGCCATTGGATCCTCGCTGTCGCCGGCGGAGAGCAGCGTCTTCAGCCGCGCGGCGACCGCCGGGTCGAAGGGGTCGCCCGCCTCCTCGAAGGCCTCGAAGCCATCGGCGTCCAGCACCTCGGACCAGAGGTAGGAATAGTAGCCGGCGGCATAGCCCTCGCCGGCGAAGAGGTGCTGGAAATGCGCCGGGCGGTGCCGCAGCCCGATCTTCGGCGGCATGCCGATCTCCGCCAGGAAGGTCTTTTCGAAGGCCTCGATGTCGAGGCTGGCCGGGTCGGGATGGCGGTGCAGCGCCAGGTCGATCAGCGCCGAGGACACATATTCCACCGTGGCGAAGCCCTGGTTGAACAGCTCCGATTCCTTCAGCCGCGCGATCATCGCCTCCGGCATCGGCGTGCCATCCTGGTGGTGCAGCGCGTAGCGGCGCAGCATCTCCGGCAGGCCGATCCAGTGCTCGTAGATCTGCGAGGGCAGCTCGACGAAATCGCGCCGCACCGCGGTGCCGGATTGCGCCGGGTAGCGCACCCGGCTCAGCAGCCCGTGCAGCGCATGGCCGAATTCGTGGAACAGCGTGGTGGCGTCGTCATAGCTGAGCAAGGCCGGCTCGGCGCGGGCGAAGTTGTTGTTGTTGACGACGATGGCGGAGAGGGGCGTGTCCATCGCCTCCTGCTCGCGATAGCTGCTCATCCAGGCGCCGGAGCGCTTGTCCGGCCGCGCGAAGGGATCGGCCAGGAACAGGCCGACATGGCCCTGCTCGTCCCGCACCTCATGGATGACGACATCCGGGTGGTAGGTGGGCAGGTCGGGGCGCGGCACGAAGCGCAGCCCGAACAGGCGGGAGGCGGTGTCGAAGGCCGCCTGCTGCATCCGCGCCAGCGGCAGATACGGCTTCAGCGCCGCCTCGCTCAGCGCGTAATCCTCCTGCCGCACGCGCTCGGCGTAGTAGTGCCAGTCCCAGGCCTCCAGCGGGCCGTCGAAGCCGTCCTGCCGGGCGCGGGCCAGCAGCCGGTCGCGCTCCTCCGCGGCGCGCCTCAGGGCGGGCTGCCACACTTCCCGCAACAGGGCCTCGGCCGCGGCGACGCTGCCGGCCATGCTGTCGGCCAGGCGGAACTCGGCGAAATCCCGGTAGCCCAGAAGCTTCGCCCGCTCGGCCCGCAGCGCCAGGATCTCCGGCAGCAGCGGGCGGTTGTCCTGCGCGCCCGCGTGATAGCCGCGCGCGGTCCAGGCCGCATGCGCCTGGCGGCGCAGGGCGCGGTCGGGGCAGAGCGCCAGGAAGGGCTCCAGCAGCGAGCGGGAGAGGGTCAGCGCATGGCCAGCCAGCCCGCGCGACGCGGCCGCCTGGGCCAGCCCCTCGCGCAGGAAATCCGGCAGATCCGCCACGGCCGCCCCGGGCAGCGGCAGGCACCAGCTGCGCTCGTCCTGCAGCACGTTCTGGCCGAAGCGCGTGTAGAGGCCGGCCAGCCGCTCGGTGATGGCGGCCATGCGGGCGCGGCCCGCCTCGGGCAGGGCCGCGCCGCTGCGCAGCCGCGTCAGGTGCAGCCGCTCCAGCAGCCGGAACTGGTCGGGGTCGAGGCCGAGGCTTTCGCGCTGCCGGTGCAGCGCGTCGATGCGGGCGAAGAGCGCCGGATCGAGGGCCACCGCCATGCGGTGCTGCGCCAGGCGCGGCGCCCAGTCGCGGTCCAGCGCCTCCAGCGCCGCGCCGCCCAGGCTGACCACCAGATTGCCGAACAGGTCGCTGACCCGGCGCAGGGCGCGGCCGCTGCGCTGCAGCGCCTCCACCGTGTTGGCGAAGCCGGGCGGGGCCAGGTCCTGGGCGATGGCGGCGATCTCGGCGCGGTGCTCCTCCATCGCCGCCGCGAAGGCGGGCGGGAAGTGCTCGGGGCGGATGCGGTCGAAGGGCGGCAGGCCGAAGGCGCCGTCCCAGGGGGCGAGCAGGGGGTTGTCGGACTCCATGGCCGGATCGGCGCAGATCGCCGCGGCAGGGTCAAGGGGCCAGGGTGGCGGCCCGCCTCAGGCGGGCAGCACCTCGCCCCGGCAGGCGCCGAAGCCGATCGGCACGAAGCCTTCCCGCTCGGCCCGCGCCGCCAGCACCACCACATCGCCATCCTCCAGGAAGCGGCGGGTCTCGCCGGAGGGCAGCGTGATCGGCGCGGCGCCGCCGCGGGTGATCTCCAGCAGGCTGCCCAGCCCTTCCGGCCCCGGGGTGGAGATCGTGCCGCTGCCGAACAGGTCGCCCGGCCGCAGGTCGCAGCCATTGCTGCTGTGATGCGCGACCAGCTGCGCCACGGTCCAGTACATGTGCCGCGCATCGGAGCGCGCCAGCACCATGGGCGGCACCCCGGCCTCGCGCATCGCGGCACTTTGCAGCGTGACGCTGAGGCCGAGCGCCAGCGCGCCGCCCTGCTGGTCGGCCGCGTCCCACAGATAGGGCAGGGGGGCGGGGTCGTCCGCCGGGCGCGGCGGCTGGGGCACGCGGAAGGGCGCCAGGGCCTCGGGTGTCACCACCCAGGGGGAGATGGTGGTGGCGAAGCTCTTGCCCAGGAAAGGGCCGAGCGGCTGGTATTCCCAGGCCTGGATGTCGCGCGCCGACCAGTCGTTCAGCAGGCAGTAGCCGGCGACGTGATCGGCGGCCTCGCCCACCGGGATGGGCGCACCCGGCGCGTTGCCGGGGCCGATCCAGATGCCGAGTTCCAGCTCGTAGTCGAGCCTTTCGCTGGGGGCGTAGCGCGGCGCGACCTCGGAGGCGGGCTTGAGCTGGCCGCGCGGCCGGCGCGGATCCACCCCCACCCGCACCGAGGAGGCGCGGCCGTGATAGCCGATCGGCACGTGCTTGTAGTTCGGCAGCAGCGGGTTCTCGGGGCGGAACAGCCGGCCGACATTCTCGGCATGGTGCAGCCCGACATAGAAATCCGTGTAGTCGCCGATGCGCGCCGGCAGCAGCAGCGTGCAATCGGCGGCCGGGCGCAGGCAAAGGCGGGCGCGCGCCTCCGCCGCGCTGCCGCGCGCCAGCAGCGTGGACAACGCGGCGCGCAGTGCCCG
>NZ_GG770931.1 GCF_000164635.1 Pseudoroseomonas cervicalis ATCC 49957
CGGGCGAGCGCCGGCGGCACCGCGCGCTCCTCCGGGATCAGCAGCAGGCCGAGGCGGCGCAGCCCGACCCCGATCGAGCGCCGCGCCGTCAGCGCCGCCAGCGGGATGGAGAGCGCCAGGCCCAGCACCACCGGCGACATCCACAGCGCCAGATAGGGCGAGACCAGCCAGGCGGCGCCGCCGAAGAGCAGGCCGAAGACGGTGTGCTTCCAGTAGAGCCGCGCCACCTGGCCGAAGGGCACGCTGCCATCGTCGCGCTTCTGCGCGTTCCAGCCGGAATCGCGGCCGAGCAGGATGGCGCCGACATCGACCGACTGGGTCAGCATGGTGACCGGCGCCAGCAGCCCGGCCACCAGCGTCTCCACCAGCATCGACAGGAAGGACCGGATGGCGCCGCCGCTGCCGCGCCGGTCGCGGGCGTGGAACAGCATGGCGAACCAGGCCATCAGCTTGGGCGCCAGCAGCAGCGCCATGGTGCCGATGAACACCCACATGGCGCGCACCGGGTCGACCACCGGCCAGGCCGGGAACAGGGTCGGGCCGGCGGGGAAGTATTCCGGGCGGATGAAGCGCGCCTGGATCGCCATCAGCACGCCGGCGCCGAGGAAGACCAGCCAGATCGGCGCGGTGATGTAGCTGCCGATGCCGGTCAGCAGGTGCAGCCGGCTGACCCAGTGCAGGCCGCGCGCCGGCAGCACCGCGGCGTGCTGGAGGTTGCCCTGGCACCAGCGCCGGTCGCGGATGGCGAGGTCCATCAACGAGGGCGGGCTTTCCTCGTAGCTGCCGCGCAGCCAGGGCACCATGTGGACCGCCCAGCCGGCGCGGCGCAGCAGCGCCGCCTCGACGAAGTCGTGGCTGAGGATGTGGCCGCCGAAGGGCTTGCGGCCGGAAAGCTCCGGCAGGCCGGCGGCGCTGGCGAAGGCCTCGGTGCGGATGATGGCGTTGTGGCCCCAGTAATTGCCTTCCGTGCCGTGCCACCAGGCGATGCCCTCGGCGATCAGCGGGCCATAGACGCGGCCGGCGAATTGCTGCATCCGCGCGAACAGCGTGTTGCCGCCGGCGATGATCGGCAGGGTCTGGATCAGCCCGACATCCGGGTGCCGCGCCATGGCGTCGGCCAGGCGCAGGATGATGTCGGATTCCATGACGCTGTCGGCATCCAGCACCAGCATCTGCGGATAGGCGGCGCCCCAGCGCCGCACCCAGTCGGCGATGTTGCCGGCCTTGCGCTCGATGTTCTTGGCCCGCCTGCGGTAGAAGATGCGCGGCGGATGGCCGAGCTGCGCCGCCACGCGCTCGCGCAGCGCCAGATAGGCCGCCTCCTCGGCGATCCAGGCCTCGGGCTGGGTGGTGTCGCTCAGGATGAAGATGTCGAAGCGGTCCAGCGCGCCGGCCGCCGCCAGCTCCTCGTGCATCGCCTGCAGCGCGGCCATGATGCGCGCCGGGTCCTCGTTGTAGCAGGGCATCAGCAGCGCGGTGCGGGCCTCCGGCAGCGGCGCCGGCCCGTCGGGCGCGATGCCCAGCCGCCGGTCCGGCCCCAGCAGCAGGCGGATGAAGCCGCAGAGCGCGCTGGTGAAGGACAGCGCGATCCAGGCGAAGAGCACGACGAACAGCACCAGCACGAAGGCCTGCAGCGGCGTCGGCTGGCCGCTGTTCAGCACCAGCCACATCTCATGCGCGGCGAAGCCGGTGAGCAGGATGGCGCCGCCGATCACCAGCAGCCGGCGCAGCCACAGCCCGCCGGGGCGCGAGGGCAGGCCGCCCTGCCGCCGCTGGGGACGCGCCCGCAGCGACTGCACCGGCATCTCCAGCGGCGCCTCGGGCGGCAGATGCGCGGCC
>NZ_GG770930.1 GCF_000164635.1 Pseudoroseomonas cervicalis ATCC 49957
TGACCAGCCCCCATCAACTGGTCCGGGCAAGATTTTAGTGGAGCATGGTCAGAGGCGGCGATGAGCCATTGGAACTGGGGTGGGGCACTGTTCCGCCTCTTTCCGGCATGATCACCTCCGGTGCTGGTGGCCTATAGCCCAGCGAGGAATGGGGGCGGGCCGTGTTGTAGTGGACCCGCCACTGCTCGATCAGCACCCTGGCTTCGGCCAGTGTGTTGAACACCTCGCCGTCAAGTAGTTCATCGCGCAGCTTGCCGTTGAAGCTCTCCACATAGCCGTTCTCCCAGGGGCTACCAGGCTCGATGAAGGCGGTCTTCGCGCCGACGCCGCGGATCCAGCCCTGCACCGCCTTGGCCACGAACTCAGGGCCATTGTCGGAACGGATATGCGCGGGCGTGCCGCGGGCGATGAACAGCTCCGTCAGCACGTCGATCACATCAAGGGAGGTCAGCTTCCGCGCCACCCGGATCGCCAGGCATTCACGGGTGAACTCGTCCACCACGTTCAGCATGCGGAGTTTGCGTCCGTCGCGCGTCCGGTCCTCCACGAAGTCATAGGCCCAGACATGGTCCGGCCGTTCGGGGCGCAGCCGCACGCAGGAGCCGTCGTTCAGCCACAGCCTTGCACGTTTGGGCTGTCGGGCAGGCACCTTCAGACCCTCTCGGCGCCAGATCCGCTCCACCCGCTTGTGGTTGCAGTGCCAGCCCTCGGCCCGGAGCATGGCCGTGATCCGGCGGTAGCCGTATCGTCCGTATTGCCGGGCCAGGCCAATGATCGCCTCCGTCAGCGCCGCTTCGTCGTCCGGAGGGGCTGGTGCCTGCCGCTGCGTCGCGCGATGCTGGCCCAGCACGCGGCAGGCAAAGCGCTCCGAGACGCCCAGTGACGCCCTGACATGCTCCACCGCCGCCCGGCGACGTGCAGCGCTCAGAAGTTTCCCGACGCGGCTTCCTTCAGCACCAGCTTTTCCAGCGTCAGATCCGCCACGGCCTTGCGCAGGCGGCCATTCTCCTGCTCCAACTGCTTCAGCCGCTTCACCTGGTCCAGCTTCAGGCCACCGTATTCCGACCGCCAGCGGTAGTAGGTCGCCTCCGTCACCCCAATGACCCGGGCTCCCTCGGCCACCGTCTTGCCCTGCGCCACCAACACCTCGACCTGGCGCAGCTTGGCCACGATCTCCTCCGGCTTGTGCTGCTTCCTCGCCATCTCAACCTCCTCCCATCCGCGTCCCGATAATCTCACATCAGCGGCGGTCCACTTTTAAGGGGGCAGGCCA
>NZ_GG770929.1 GCF_000164635.1 Pseudoroseomonas cervicalis ATCC 49957
CGCGCGCGAGGCGCCGGCCACCGCCGCCGCGCCGGTGGTGCTGCGGGTCGGTGGGCGGATCGAACGGCCGCCGCAGGGCGAGGCCGCCTTCACCCTGGCGGCGCTGGAGGCGCTGGGCATGCGGCGTTTGCGCACCACCACGCCCTGGACCCAGGGCGCGCAGGAGTTCAGCGGCGTGCCGCTGGCCCTGCTGATGCGCGCGGTGCGCCCGCTCGGCCAGCGGCTCTGGGCCGAGGCGATCAACCGCTACCGCGCCGAGCTGCCGCTCGCCGATGCCTGGGAGCGCGACGCCTTCCTGGCGACGCGGCGCGATGGCGAGCCCATGCGCATCCGCGACCGCGGCCCGGTCTGGCTGGTCTATCCCTGGACGCAGCGGCCGGAGCTCGACATCCCCCTCTATCACGAGCGCGCGGTCTGGCAGCTGCGCCGGATCGAGGTGTCCTGAGCCATGGCGGCGCCGGACCCCGCCGCGCCGCCCCTGCTGCGCCGCCTGCGCGGCCTGCTGCGCGGGCGCGAGCGGCGGCTGCAGCTCGGCCTCGCCATCGCCACCCTGATCTTCATCCTCTCGCTCGGCTTCTCCACCCTGCAGGCGCGCGCCCAGTACCGGCTGGAGGCGCGGATGCAGCGCAGCGGGCTGTGGATGGCCAGCCACGCCGCGATCGAGGCGGCGCGCTTCGAGGCGGCGCTGCACCGCCGCCAGGCCGGGGCGCTGGAGGATGCCGCGCTGCGCGAGCAGTTCGAGATCCTCTTCAGCCGCATCCTGCTGCTGCGCGGCGGCGAGCGGCCGCAGGAATTCGCCCAGACCGAGCGGCTGCACGCCGCCCTGCCGGAGATGCTGCGTGCCCTGGCGGTGATGGAGGCGGCGCTGGAGCGGCTGCTGGCCGGCCAGGCGGAGGCGCTGCCGCCGCTGCTGGCGCGGCTCGACGCGCTGCAGGACGAGCTGCGCGAGGCCAACCGGCAGCTGCATCTGGAGCGCACCCACGCCGCCGGCGCGGCGGTGTCGGGCATGCGCAGCCTGACCTGGAGCTTCATCGCCTCCGGCGTCGGGCTGCTGGTCTCGGCCGGGCTGCTGATGGCGCTGCTGCTGCTGGAATCGCGCCGCGCCCGCGCCGCCCAGCGCCATGCCGAGGCGGCCGCCGAGCAGCAGGCCGAGACCGAGCGCACCCTGCGCGCGCTGATCGACAGCCTGCCCGCCATGATCAGCGCCTTCGACCGCGACGGGGGCTTCCTGTTCATGAACGAGGCGCATGCGCGCTTCCACGGCCCGGCCGCGCGGGCGGTGCCACCGGG
>NZ_GG770928.1 GCF_000164635.1 Pseudoroseomonas cervicalis ATCC 49957
CGGCGGGGCGCCGTTGCGGGCGGCCGGGCGCTGCGCGCCGCCGGTGCTGCCATCGAGCGGCAGATAGGGCACCACGCCCTGCAGCCGGTCGTCGATCACCAGCTTCGGGTTGCGGCGCAGGATCTCCTCCATCGTCTCCATGTAGATGCGGCGCACCGTCACGTCGCGGGCCGTCTGATAGGCGGTCAGCACGCTGACGAAGCGCGCCGCCTCGCCGCGGGCGCGGGCCACGGTGCTCTCGCGGAAGCCCTCGGCCTCCTGGATCATGCGCTGCCCCTCGCCGCGGGCCTGCGGGATGATCTCGTTGCGGTAGGCCTCGGCCTGGTTGCGCAGGCGCTCGCGGTCGGCATTGGCGCGCTGCACGTCGCGGAAGGTGTCGATCACCTCGGCCGGCGGGTCGACCTTCAGCAGCTGCACCTGGGTCAGCTCGATGCCCGAGCCGTACTGGTCCAGGATGAACTGCACGCCGGTGCGCACCCGCGTCTCGATATCGGCGCGCGCCTCGGTCAGCGCCGGCTGGATCGGCGTCTGGCCGACCACCTCGCGCATCACGCTCTCGGCCGCCGACTTCACCGTCTGGTCGGGGTTGCGGGTGTTGAACAGATACTCGCCGGCATTGCGGATGCGCCAGAACACCGCGAAGTCGATGTCGATGATGTTCTCGTCGCCGGTCAGCATCAGGCTCTCCTCCAGCACGTCGCGGGCGGAGACGGGGCGCGTCAGCGGCGTGTCGTTGGGGGCGCGGAAGCCGATATCGATGCGGTTGATGCGCGTCACGCGCGGGGTGGTGACGCTCTCCACCGGCCAGGGGATGCGGTAGTTCAGGCCGGGCTGGGTGGTGCGGTGGAAGGCGCCGAAGCGCATCACCACGCCCTGCTCGTCCGGCTGCACGCGGTAGATGCCGCTGGCCGCCCAGACCACCAGCAGCGCCGCGGCGCCGAGGCCCAGCCATTTGCCGCTGCCGCCCCCGCCGCCGAAGGGCAGGTAGCGCCGCAGCGCGGCCTGCGCCTGGCGGATCACCTCATCCAGATCGGGATTGCCACCCGGGCCGCGCCCGCCGCCGCCGCCCTGGGGCGGCTGCCCCCAAGGTCCGCCGGGGCGAGGATTGCCCCAAGGGCTGCCTCCTGGGCCGGATCCGCCGCTCGTATTCCAGGGCATGTCTGCCTGTCGCTCCCTCTGCTCGCTCGTGCTCCCGGCCGCGGACGCTTGCACAAGGGGCGTGCATGGGCGACAGGGCCGGACCATATGTCGCCCTGTCCGGGCCGGGCTGCAATGCATGCGCATCACGCACCGGCGAGGGCGCGGCCGATATTGTCCGGGTTGAGGGGGTTTTCAAGCGATGTCAGACACTCTGGCCGATGCCGTGCGTGCCGCCCTGGCCCGGCTGAGCGATCCGGAGACCGGGCAGGACCTGGTCGCCTCCGGCATGCTGCAGGGGCTGTCGGCGCGGGACGGGCTGGTGCAGTTCGCCCTCTCCGTCCCGCGCGAGCGCGCCCGCGGGCTGGAGCCGCTGCGCCAGGCGGCCGAGCGCGCCGCCGCCGCC
>NZ_GG770927.1 GCF_000164635.1 Pseudoroseomonas cervicalis ATCC 49957
ACGAAGCCGGCCAGCGCCGCCGCCTGGGCGGTCAGGTCGGCCTCGTCGAACACGCCTTCCGCCAGGCGGCGGAAGAAGCGCGGCATGCCGGCCTCCAGCACCCGGCCGCGCGGCGAGAGCAGGGCGCGGCCCGGCGCCAGCTCGCGCCCCAGCGGGACCAGGTCGTTCTCGTCGCCGCCGGTGCCGTGCAGCAGCAGCAAAGGCGGGGCGGCGACGCCGCCCGGCTCGAAACGGTAGGCGAAGCCGTCGATCTCGCCCTTCATCGCATCCGTCATGGTGCGGCTCCCTCTCCCTCTCGTCAGCCCAGATCCGGCAGCGCCGCCGCGATGGTGGCGCGGTGCTGCTCGAGGAAGCGCGGCAGCTTCAGCGCGCTGCCCAGCTGCTCGGCCGGCTCGTCCACGGCGAAGCCGGGGATGTCGGTCGCGATCTCGAACAGCACATGGCCGGGCTCGCGGAAATAGACCGAGCGGAAATAGTCGCGATCCTTCTGCTCGGTGGTGTGGATGCCGTGGTTCTCGGCCAGGCGCTTCACCATGTCCATCTCGGCCGCGTCATCGGCGGCGCGGAAGGCCAGGTGGTGCACCGAGCCGCGGCCGAGCCGCGCCGGCAGGAAGCCGCCCACCCCGCGCAGGTCGACGATGCCGCCGATCGGCTGGCCGGGCACCTGGAAGCGCAGCGTGTCGCCCTCCCGCCCCGCCTCGGCGAAGCCGAACACGTCCGCCAGGATGGCGCCGGTGGGCTCCGCCCTGTCCAGCATCAGGCTGACGCCGTGGATGCCGCGGATGGCGTGCTCGGCCGGCACCTCGCCGGTGCTCCAGGCGGGCTCCGCCTCGATGCCGGGCAGGCCGACCAGGGCCAGCGCCATGCCGTCCGGGTCGCGGAAGCGCAGCAGCGTCTCGCCGAAGCGGCCGGCGCGTTCCACCCCCTGCGCCGAGAGGCGCTGCAGCCAGTAGCCCACCGAGGCCAGCGGGATGCGGAACACCGTCTCCTGCAACTCGCCGACACCCTGGCGGCCGGGCGCCGCATGCTCCCAGGGGAAGAAGGTCAGGATCGAGCCGGGGCTGCCGGCGGCGTCGCCATAGTAGAAATGATAGGCGCCGGGATCATCGAAATTGACCGTCTTCTTCACCAGCCGCAGCCCCAGGGTGCGGGTGTAGAAATCCAGGTTGCGCCGCGCCTGGCCGGCGATGGCGGTGACGTGGTGGATGCCGTTGCGGGTCATCGGTCTGATCTCCAGCGGCGCGGGGTGCGCCGTTCCTGGCCCTCCAGATAGGCCATGGACGGGCCGGGCGTGAGGAGAAACCGATTGCATTCCTGCAAGCGGATCCTTGCAACCGGGCGATTGGCATTGCGCCCGCGCGCGGCTAGGATGGCCCGCCGCGTGGCCTGCGCGCGGCCGAACGAGGCCCTGTTCCATGCCCGACCCCGCCCGCGACCTGGCCTGGGACGATCTGCGCCTGGTCGATGCCATCGCCCGCGCCGGCACCCTGCCGGAGGCGGCGGCGCGGCTCGGCATCCACCATTCCACCGCCTTCCGCCGGCTCGGCCAGATCGAGGCGCAGCTCGGCTGCCCGCTCTTCGAGCGGCACCGCGACGGCTATGTGGCGACGCCGGCGGGCGAGACCTTGGCGGCGCTGGCCGCCCGCATGGCGGAGGAGGTGGCGGCGGTGACGCGGCGCCTGGCCGGCCATCGCCCGACCCCCTCGGGCGAGGTGCGGCTGGCCACCAGCGACAGCCTGCTGGACGGGCTGCTGCTGCCGGCGCTGGCGCGCTTCCGCGCCGCGCAGCCGGGCATCCGGCTCGACATCGTCACCGGCAATGCGGCGGCCAACCTGTCGCGCCGCGATGCCGATGTCGCGCTGCGCGCCAGCGACGCCCCGCCCGAGACGCTGGTCGGCCGCCGCGTCGCGCGCATCGCCTGGGCGCTGTATGGGCGCCCGGGCGACGAC
>NZ_GG770926.1 GCF_000164635.1 Pseudoroseomonas cervicalis ATCC 49957
CGTCGCGGCCGTGGTGCGGCCGCCGGTATAGACCGGCTGGGTCAGCGTCGCGGTCGCGCCGGCCGTGGCGCGGTCCGCATCGCTGTAGATGCCGCGGTTGCGCGTCGTGCCCTGCACATAGCCGGCATTGCCGGCCACCGTCACGCTCGGGCGCCAGCCGGCCAGCGCCTGCGGCACGTTCTCGTCCACCACGCGCAGCTGCGCGCGGGCCGTCTGCAGCGTCGGGTTGTTCGCATAGGCCTGCGCCAGCGCCTCCTGCAGGCTCTGCGCCCAGCCCGCGGCAGGGGCAAGCAGCGCGGGCGCCAAGGCGCTGGCGGCCAGGAGGGCGAGACGGATCCGCTTGGGAGTCATCGGCCGGGACTTTCGAGGAGCGAGGGGGCGAGAAGCGGGGAACGGGCGGCGCGCGGCTTGCGTCACCGGCGCGGCCGCGCGGTGGCCGCAGCATCCGGGGCCGAGGGGGTCAGCCCATCCGCCCAGATATTGCCGGGCTCGGGGCGCAACGCGTCATCGGCGGCGGGGGCGCCCCGGATGGTCTGCACGGTGCTGCCGGCCGGCATCTCGGCGCGGCCGGCGTCACCGCCGCCGGCGCAGGCGGCCAGCAGCGGCAGCAGGGCGAGCCCCGCCCAGCGGGTGGACAAGCGCATCGCGGATCTCTCCATCATGGGCAACAGGAGGCAACAGGGGAGTCGGCCGCCGCGGGCGCGGCGGCGCAGGCCTGCAGGAAGCCGCGGACCGCGGCGCAGACCTCGTCCGAGAAGCGGAAATCGGTGACGCCGGCAACCCACATATGGATGAAGCCGCTGATCAGCGCCTTGAGGAACAGCGCCGCCCGCTCGGGCGTCCAGCAATCCCCGAGTTCGCCGCGCGCGGCGGCCAGGCGGAAGCGCGCCTCGACCAGCCGGCGCATCCGCGCATCGGCCTCCTGGCGGCGCTCCAGCGCCGGCGCCATGTCGGCCACGTATTCGCAGCGTTCCAGCATGATGGTGAGCAGCCGGGCGCGGCGCTCATCCTGCTCCAGCCGGGTGAGCGATTCGCAGATCGCCTCGGCCATGGAGGGCAGCACCGGCCCGTCGGGCTCGCGCGCCAGCGCGCCGCACAGCTCGTCCTGCAGCAGCAGCAGCCGCTCGTCGAGGGCCAGGAACAGGCCCAGCTTGTCACGGAAATGCCAATGCACCGCGCCCCTGGTGCAACCCGCGACACGGGCCACCTCGTCGAGCGAGGCGCGGGCCACGCCACGCTCCAGGAAGACCTGCTCGGCAGCGTCGAGCAGCGCCTCGCGGGTTTCGTCGGCTTCCTGTTTTGTGCGGCGCGCCATACTCCGACCTTGCAGTTCCTCAGGTAGGCTTTTATATACATACGCGAAGGTATCTTTACAAGCGGCCGCTTTCGCCGCGGATCGTCTTTCCTGGAGGTTTCATGCCGCTCCTGCCCCGTCGCGGGATGGCCGCTCTTGGCCTGTTCCTGCTTGCCGGCCCCGCGCTGGCGCAGATGCCGGGAGGCGGAGGGCCGCCGGCGGTCGGCGTCGCGGCGGTGACGCGCCGCCCGGTGACCGAAACCAACGAGTTCATCGGCCGGGTCGAGGCGGTGCAGCGCGTCGACCTGATGGCGCGCGTCACGGCGTTCCTGGAGAAGCGCGAATTCACCGACGGCGCCGAGGTGAAGCAGGGCGACCTGCTGTTCCGGCTGGAGCGCGGCCCGTATGAGGCGCAGCTGCAGATCGCCCGCGCCAGCGTGGCCGAGGCCGAGGCGCAGCTGCAGAACGCCAACATCACCCTCTCCCGCGCCCAGGCGCTGCTGAACACGGTGGCCGGGCAGCGCTCGACCGTGGACACGGCGCTGGCCAACCAGCGCAGCACCCAGGCGCAGCTGCTCTCGGCCCAGGCGCAGCAGCGCCAGGCGCAGATCAACCTCGACTACACCGAGATCCGCGCCCCCATCGCGGGCCGCATCGGCCGCGCCGCGGTGACCGAGGGCAATGTCGTCACCCCCTCCTCCGGCGCCCTGGCGACCATCGTCAGCCAGGACCCGATGTATGTCAGCTTCACCGTGCCGATGCGCACCCTGACCGAGGTGCGCGCCCGCTATGCCGAGCGCGGCGGCCTCTCCGCCGTGCAGCTGCGGCTGCGGCTGCCGGACGGGCGGATGTATGCGCCGGTGGGCCAGGTGAACTTCGTCGACATCGATGTCGGCCGCGACACCGACAGCGTGCTGCTGCGCGGCACCATCCCGAACCCGGTCACGCCGGGCGGTTTCCGCGAGCTGACCGCCAACCAGATCGTCAGCGCCGTGGTCGAGGCGGTGCAGCCGGTGCAGATGCTGACCGTGCCGCGCGGCGCGGTGCTGACCGACGCGCGCGGCGATTTCGTCTATGTGATCGGCGCCGAGAACAAGGCCGAGCGCCGCGCCGTGAAGATGGGCGCGCAGTCGACGCCGGAGCTGGCGGTGATCCAGGACGGCGTGCGCGAGGGCGAGAGCGTGATCGTCGACGGGCTGCAGCGGGTGCGCCCCGGCGCCCCGGTCTCGCCCACGCCGGCCGACGCGCCGCGCGGCGGGGCC
>NZ_GG770925.1 GCF_000164635.1 Pseudoroseomonas cervicalis ATCC 49957
CGCCCAAGATGCCGGCCCGCCCGCCGGCGCCGCACCGCCGGGCCCGGCGGTCCGCCCTGGAGAATTGCATGAGCACCGCCCTCGCCCCCGCAGCCGTCACGGCCCATGGCCCGCTCGACGATCTGCCGTCGCGCATCCGCGACCTCGCCCAGAACCAGATCGCCGAGATCGCCGACCTGGCGCGCGAGGACCCAGCGGTGATCAAGCTGTGGATCGGCGAGGGCGACCTGCCGACCCCGCCCTTCGTGGTCGAGGCGGCGGCCGAGGCGATGCGCGCCGGCCATACCCGCTACACCTACGCCCTCGGCCTGCCGCGGCTGCGCCAGGCGCTGGCCGACTACCACCGCCGCCACTGGGGGGTGGAGGTGCCGGCCGGGCGCTTCACCGTCACCACGGGCGGCATGAACGCCATCATGCAGGGCCTTCAGGCGGTGCTGAGCCCGGGCGAGGAGGTGATCTACCCGGCGCCGCACTGGCCGAACCTCGCCGCCACGGTGCAGGTGCTGGGCGGCGTGCCGGTGCCGGTCGCGCTGCGGCGCACCGAATCGGGCGGCTTCCAGCTCGACCTCGCGGCGATCGAGGCGGCGATCACGCCCCGCACCCGGGTGATCGCCATCAACTCCCCCTCCAACCCGACCGGCTGGGTGATGGGGCGCGAGCAGATGACGGCGCTGCGCGACCTGGCGCGCGCCCGCGGCCTGTGGATCCTCTCCGACGAGGTCTACAACCACTTCACCTATGGCAATGCCATCGCCCCCTCCTTCCTCGAGATCTGCGACGGCGCGGACCGGCTGCTGGTGTCCAACACCTTCTCGAAGAACTGGGCGATGACCGGCTGGCGCGCCGGCTGGCTGGTCTTCCCCGAGGGGCTGGCGGCCACCTTCGACAATCTCAGCCAGTACAACACCACCTCGATCCCGACCTTCATCCAGCATGCCTGCATCGCGGCGCTGGAGCAGGGCGACGGCTTCATCGGCGAGATGGTGGCGCGCTGCCGCGAGAGCCGGCGCATCTTCAGCGAGGGGCTGGCGGCCATCCCGGGCGTCCGGGTGCAGGCGCCGGAGGGCAGCTTCTACCTGATGTTCTCGGTGGATGGGGAGACCGACAGCCGGGCGCTGGCGGTGCGCATCCTGCGCCAGGCGAAGGTGGGCCTCGCCCCCGGCACCGCCTTCGGCGAGGACCCGGACGGCACGCTGCGCCTGTGCTTCGCCGTCTCCCCGGCGCTGGCGCGCGAGGCGATGGCGCGGCTGGATGCCATGCTGCGGGCGGGCTGAGGCCGGCGGCGTGGCTCAGTCGAAGGGCGAGGTGAAGTTCTTGACCGGCATGACGCCGCCCTGCACCTGGTCCAGCGCCGCATCGCCCAGCTCCTGGCTGGCGCCGGCCGGGCCGGGGCTGGCCAGCAGCGCCCGCAGCCCGGGCAGCGCCTCGGGCGGAATGGCGTAGCCGGCCCCGGCCAGGGCGGCGCGCAGGGCCTCGGGCGTCGCGGCCTGACGCAACCCCTCCCGCAGCACCGGGTCCTGCGGCAGGGCGGTGATCAGGCGCTCGATCTCGGGATGCGGCATCGGGGCCTCCTGTCAGGTCTCGGCAAGGTGGGGCCGGCCGCGGCACAGGGCGGCCGGGCCCGGGCTCATCTTGAGCCGAACACTTTGCTCACCACCCCGACCAACAAGGGGATCGTGCTTTTCAGGAAATCGCCGAAGTGGCCGCCAGCCACCCCATCCAGCTCCCGCAGCGGCAGCTCCGCCGTCCCGGCCTCCTGCCGCGCCAGCGCGGCCTCTCCCTGAGCGCGCAATTCGTCTTCCGGGATGTCGTAGCCGGCCTCACCCAGCAGGCGGAGCAGCGCCTCGGGCGTCTCCACCGCCTGCAGCCGGTCCGCCAGGGCCGTGTTCTGCGACAGGTCTTCGATCAGGCGGGTGAATTCCGGATGCGCCATGCTGTCCTCCTGCTGGCCCGTTGCTGGGCCTCGGAGAGCACCCTAGCCCCGCGCGGCGCCGCGCGCCCAGCCGCCGCATCTCTCAAATCGCACCTTCCGTCTCAAACCGGGCCGAATCTTACCCCTCCAGCAGCGCCTGGGCGCAGGCATCCAGGATGGCGTCCGCATCCAGCCCGTATTCGCGGTAGAGGTCGGGGATGTCGCCGGCCTGGCCGAAGCGGTCGACGCCGAGCGGCACCACGCGCTGGCCGCGCACCGCGCCCAGCCAGGCATGCGCCGCCGGATGGCCGTCCAGCACCGAGACGATGGCCGCCCCCGGCGCCAGCGGCGCCAGCAGCCGCTCGATGGCCGACGGC
>NZ_GG770924.1 GCF_000164635.1 Pseudoroseomonas cervicalis ATCC 49957
ACTGGCTGCGCTGGCGCGCGGCGCGCTGAGCCGCGCCCTCAGGGCCGGCGCAGCAGCGCCTCGACCCGCAGCGCGCTCGCCAATGGCAGATCGGGCTCGGCCCGTGCCGCGTCAACGCGCTGCACCAGGGCGGAGAGGGTGATGCCTTCCGCCTTGGCCATGGCCTCCAGCACCGACCAGAAGGGCGCCTCCAGCGCCACGCTGGTGCGGTGCCCCGCCAGGGTGAAGGAGCGTTTCAGCAGGTGTCGTCCGGTCATCCCGCCCCGTCCAGCGTGGCGCCCGGGGTGACCATCAGCTCCGGCCGCACCCAGGCATCGAACTGCTCCGGCGTCACATGGCCCAGCCGCACGGCGGCGTCGCGCAGCGTCAGATTCTCGGCCAGGGCCAGCTTCGCCGTCTGCACCGCCTTGTCATAGCCGATCCGGGGATTAAGGACGGTGACCAGCATCAGCGACTTCGCCAGATTCTCGGCGATTCGCGGCAGGTTCGGCTCCAGCTTGTCGACCATGTTGTGGGCGAAGCTCTCGGCCGCATCGGCCAGCAGCGCCACGGATTGCAGCGTGGCGTGGATGATCACCGGCTTGAACACGTTCAGCTCCAGGTGACCCTGGGCGCCGGCCATGGTGATGGCGGTGTGGTTGCCCATGACCTGCGCCGCCACCATGGTCAGCGCCTCCGACTGGGTCGGGTTGGTCTTGCCCGGCATGATCGAGGAGGAGAGCCCGTCCGCCGGGATGAACAGCTCGGAAAACCCGCTGCGCGGGCCGCTGCCGAGCAGGCGGATGTCGTTGCCGATCTTGGTCAGCGACACGGCCAGCGTGTTCAGCACGCCGGCCAGCTCGACAAAGGCGTCCTCCGCCCCCATGCCCTCGAACTTGTTCGGGTTGGGCTGGAAGTCGAGGCCGGTCAGCGCCCGGATCCGCTCGCAGAAGGCGGTGTCGAAATCGCGGTGGCGGTTGAGGCCGGTGCCGACGGCGGTGCCGCCCTGCGGCAGCAGCAGCAGCCGGGGCAGGGCGCCGCGCAGCCGGTCCTGGCCATGCGCCACCTGCGCCGCCCAGGCGGCGAATTCCTGGCCCAGCGTCACCGGCACCGCGTCCATCAGATGGGTGCGGCCGACCTTGACGATGTCCCCCCACTGCGCCGCCCGCCGCTCCAGCGACTCGCGCAGCACGCCGAGCGCCGGGATCAGCCGCTGCGTCACCGCCTCGGAGGCGGCGATGTGCATCATGGTGGGGAAGCTGTCGTTGGAGGACTGGCCGCGATTGACGTGGTCGTTCGGATGCACCGGCCTGCGGCTGCCGAGCGGCTGGCCCAGCAGCTCATTGGCGCGGTTCGAGATGACCTCGTTGGCGTTCATGTTGGTCTGGGTGCCACTGCCGGTCTGCCAGACGGGCAACGGGAAATCGGCGTCGCGCAGGCCTTCCGCCACCTCGGCGGCGGCGCGGGCGATCGGCCCGGCGAGATCGGCGGGCAGTTCGCCCAGCGCCTGGTTGGCCTCGGCCGCCGCCTGTTTCTGCAGGCCGACGGCGCGGATCAGGATGCGCGGGAAGCGCTCCGTGCCGATCCGGAACAGGCGGCGCGCGCGCTCGGTCTGCGGGCCCCAGTAGCGGCCGGCCTCGATCTCGATGGTGCCGAGGCTGTCGGTCTCGATACGGTGGGCGGTGTCGGGGGTGGCGGCCATGGCGGTGCTCCTGCCTGAGACGGACTCTCAGTGTGGGAAGACCGGGGCGCCGGTAACAGGTTCCGCGCGGCGCGAGGCGGACCCGCGCCGGGGGCACGGATCCGCGGGGCGGCCGAGGCGGGCCTTACCAGCCGTAATAGTAGTGCCGGCGCGGCGGCGGCGCGTAATAGGCCACCGGGGGCGGCGCGTAATAGGCGACCGGCGGGGGCGGCGGCGGGGCGTAATAGACCGGCGGCGGCGCATAGACCACGCGCGGCGGCGGCGCGTAATAGGCCGGCGGCGGGGCGTAATAGGCGGGCGGGGGCGAGGCGAGGG
>NZ_GG770923.1 GCF_000164635.1 Pseudoroseomonas cervicalis ATCC 49957
AGGCGGATGTCGCCGCCCGCCCGGTCGCCGCCGCGCTGGAGCGGATCTTCGGCCAGGCGGTGCCGGTGGTGAACCGCCCCGGCGCCGGCGGCATCCTGGGCAGCGCCAGCGTCGCCCGCGCCGCGCCGGATGGCTACACCGCGCTGATGGCGCTCTCCTCGCTCGGCGTGCTGCCGGAGAGCGAGCGCATCATGGGCCGCACCCCCGCCTACACCATGGAGCAGCTGGTGCCGGTGGCGCGGGTCACCGCCGACCCCACCGTGCTGGTGGTGCCGGCCAGCGCGCCCTGGAAGACGCTGGCCGAGTTCGTCGCGGCCGCGAAGGCGCGGCCGGGCGCCATCACCTATGGCTCCGCCGGCAACTACTCGACCCTGCATGTGGCGATGGCGATGCTGACCGGCGCGGCGTCGATCGACCTGCTGCACGTCCCCTTCCAGGGCGGCGGCCCGGCGCTGACGGCGCTGCTGTCGGGCACGATCGAGGCGCTGGCCTCCGGCCCCGGCCCGGCCCTGCCGCATGTGCGGGACGGCCGGCTGCGCGCCCTGGCCTGCTGGGGCCGCGAGCGCATCGCCGGCTTCGAGGATGTGCCGACCTTCCTCGAGCTCGGCATGACCGAGGTCGAGTTCTACATCTGGTCCGGCGTCTTCCTGCCCGCCGGCACGCCGGGCGCCGTGCTGGAGCGCTGGGGCCAGGCGCTGCGCACCGCCTGCGCCGAGGATGCGGCGCTGCGCCGCGCGCTCGACGCCGCGGGCAGCCCGCTGGCCTACCAGGACAGCGCGGCGTTCCGCGACTTCGTCGCCGCCGACACGCAGCGCCTGACGCGCGCGGTCCAGCGGATCGGCCGCGTGGAGTGAGGAAGGCGCCAAGCGGCCGCCGCCGGGGATGGCCCTGGCGGTGCCCCCGGCGTTGTCGCGTCCCAGCCCCGTCCGCGCCCGCCCGCAGCCCAGGGACGCCGTGCGGGAAGCTGGGTGTGGCCAAGGTCGCGCCGTCTCCGCCCGGGCGCCGGGTGGCTGCGCCTCAGCCGCCGCTGTCGGTTCCCACATATCCTGTCCACGGTATCCCTGTAAGTCGCTGATTTCTAGCGGGGCGCTTACCCATCGCTTGTCCACGCCCCGGACCAAAGCGTGGCCACAGCCGAATTTCCTGACCCATGTCGTGTCCACAGGCGACAGGCTTGCCCGGCCCCCCCGCCAACTGGCTTCCGTCTGGCGGCCGACCGCCAATCGGCTTCCGGGGGTGCGTCCAGATTCGTGGTTGCTGCCGCCCGCCGATGGCCGATATGGACGGTCCCGTTCAGGAGGCGAGCGATGCGCGACGGCGTTGCCCTGGCCGCCGAGGTGGCCTCCCGAGGCCAGTATCGGTTCACCGCCGAGGAGTTCAGGCGGATGCCGGAAGCCGAGATGCCCCCAGGGCACGCGCGGGTTGAGCTCATCGAGGGGGTCGTCGTCCCGATGGCGCCGACGCTCCCCGACCACTACTCGGTCATCTACCTGCTCGAAGGGCGCCTGCGTGAGGCACTCGAGCCGAGGCTCAAGGTCAGGTCACACGCGCCGGTCCAACTCGGCCAGTACACGCAGGCCGCACCCGACATCTCGGTCATCACGCCCCGGCAGGATGGCTACCGGTACCGCCTGCCGGGAGCGGACGACATCCTGCTGCTGGTTGAGGTGGCGGAGTCCGCCCTCTCCTGTAATCGGCACGACAAGGTGCCCCTCTATGCCCTCCACGGCATCCGGGAGTTCTGGCTGATCGGCATCGCGGAGCGCCAAGCCCTGGTCCTCCGTGATCCTGTCGACGGGGCATTCCGGTCGGAGCGGGCGATCTGCTTCGGCGGGTTCTTGGAGCCGCTGGTCGCGCCCGGGCTACGCATCCCTTTCGAGGAGTTCCTCTAGGCTGCCAGCAGATACTGGGGCGCCAGACATCTATCGCTTGTCCACGGCCTGGTCCAAAGGATGTCCGCAGGCGACAGTCCGCTTGTACCACGACAGTTCCAAAGTTCTTGAGGTTCACAAGTGACAGCCGGGACACTCAAGGCCGGGCTTGCTGCTGACGGCAGGTCTGCCGCGGGCGGGCAGCCTTGAAGCTGGATGTCGGGGGTGTGGGCCGATGCTGCGCGATGACGACCGGGCTCGCGTTACAGCCATGCTCGAAGTTCTTGAGGATTCCGCTGACGTTCTTCGGGGCGTCGCGTCTTCGGATGCCAGCGACCCCGCGACAGACCTCTTTGCTGAAGCGGCCGTCATCGAGTCTGTGGCCCGACGACTTCGCGACATCTCCAGCAGGGTCGCTGCGCTCAACTCTCCCGACATCGACTGGCGCGCAGGTGGCGGCCTTCTCTGGCGGGCAGAGCGCTTCGATGATGAGGGTCGCCATCCCGTTGGCTACGATGCCGATGTGCTGGGGCATGAAACCGGCACGCTGACCGCGCATGCATCCGCCGATCGGGAAGGGGCGTGGCGTGGGAAGTTGGTGTTCGAGATTTCGACTGCCGGGAGCACAGACTCCGACGCGGAGTCTTGGACCCTGTTTGAGTGCGGACCGTATAATCTCGGAAGGGTATTCACCGACCTTGAGGCAG
>NZ_GG770922.1 GCF_000164635.1 Pseudoroseomonas cervicalis ATCC 49957
CCGGAGGGCACCGACTGGCCGCCCGGCGTGCCGCCGCGCCCGTTGCTGACCGACCCCGACCCGCGCCGCGCCCTGGCGCGCATGGCCGCGGCCTTCCACGGCCAGCAGCCGGCCATTGCGGTCGCCGTCACCGGCACCAATGGCAAGACCAGCACGGTCGATTTCCTGCGCCAGATCTGGACCCTGGCGGGCGACAGGGCGGCCTCGCTCGGCACGCTCGGCCTGCGCGCGCCGGGCTTCCCCGAGACGCCCTCACTGACCACGCCGGACCCGGTGCTGCTGCACGAGACGCTGGCCGGGCTGGCCCGCGCCGGCGTGCAGAAGGTGGCGCTGGAGGCCTCCTCGCACGGGCTGGAGCAGCGGCGGCTGGACGGGCTGCGGCTGACCGCGGCCGGCTTCTCCAACCTGACGCGCGACCATCTCGACTATCATGGCGGCATGGCGGCCTATGCGGCGGCCAAGCTGCGGCTGTTCGACACGCTGCTGGACCAGGGCGACGGCGCCGTCGCCAATGCCGACATGGCGCCCGAGATGCTGGAGGCGCTGCGCGCCGTGGCCCGCCGCCGGCATCTGCGGCTGGCGACGGTGGGCGAGGCCGGCGAGGCGATCCGCCTGCTGCGCCACACGCCGCGCCCGGATGGCCAGGCGCTGGAGCTGACCCTCTATGGCCGCCGCGCCGAGCTGCTGCTGGCGCTGCCCGGCCGCTTCCAGGCGGACAATGTGATGCTGGCCGCCGGCCTCGCCGTCTCGGCCGGCATGCCGGCGGACAAGGTGGCCGGGCTGCTGCCGCGCCTGACCGGCGTGCGCGGCCGCATGGAGCTGGCGGCCCGGCTGCCGAATGGCGCCGCGGTCTATGTCGACTACGCCCACACCCCGGACGCGCTGGAGCGGCTGCTGACGGCGCTGCGCCCGCATGCCGAGGGCAGGCTGCATGTCGTCTTCGGCGCCGGCGGCGACCGCGACGGCGGCAAGCGGCCGCTGATGGGCGAGGTCTGCGCGCGGCTGGCCGACCACGCCATCCTGACCGACGACAACCCCCGCGGCGAGGACCCGGCCGCCATCCGCGCCGCGGTGCGCGCCGGCATGGCGGGCGGCGCCGCGATCACCGAGATCGGCGACCGCGCGGCGGCGATCGAGGCCGGGCTGGCGGCGCTCGGCCCCGGCGACGTGCTGGCGGTGGCCGGCAAGGGGCATGAGCCGGGCCAGACCATCCAGGGCGTCACCCACCCCTTCGACGATGCCGAGACGGTGCGCCGGCTGGCCGGGGTGGCGGCATGAGCGCGCCGCTCTGGACCTCGGCCGAGCTGCGCCAGGCCACCGGCGGCAGCTGCCCGGAGGGGCTCGAGATCCGCTCGGTCGGCATCGACAGCCGCGCCACCGGCCCGGGCGAGCTGTTCGTGGCGCTGCGCGACGCCCGCGACGGGCATGACTTCGTGGCCGATGCG
>NZ_GG770921.1 GCF_000164635.1 Pseudoroseomonas cervicalis ATCC 49957
CGGCGGTCGCAGGGAGGAGGCCGGGCGGCCCGGCCGCCCGGCCGCGGGTCAGACCAGCCGGGCCTGCTTCACCGCGGCGCCGACGAAGCCGGCGAAGAGCGGGTGCGGCTGGAAGGGCTTCGACTTCAGCTCCGGATGGTACTGCACGCCGATGAACCAGGGATGGTCGGGATATTCGACGATCTCCGGCAGCAGCCCGTCGGGCGAGAGGCCGGAGAAGCGCAGCCCCGCCTCCTCCAGCCGCTCGCGATAGCCGATATTGACCTCGTAGCGGTGGCGGTGGCGCTCCTCGATCTGCGCCTGGCCATAGACCTTGCGCACCAGCGAGCCCTCGGCCAGCGCCGCCGGATAGGCGCCGAGGCGCATGGTGCCGCCGAGATCGCCCTCGGCATGGCGCTTCTCGCGCTCATTGCCGCGCAGCCACTCGGTCAGCAGGCCGACCACCGGCTCCTCGCAGGGGCCGAACTCGGTGGAGGAGGCGCCCTCGATGCCGACCAGGTTCCGCGCCGCCTCGATCACCGCCATCTGCATGCCGAAGCAGATGCCGAGGAAGGGGATCTTGCGCTCGCGGGCGAAGCGCACCGCCTCGATCTTGCCCTCGGCGCCGCGCTCGCCGAAGCCGCCGGGGACCAGGATGCCATGCACCCCCTCCAGCCGCTCCACCGCGTTGGGTGTCTCGAAGACCTGGCTGTCCACCCAGTCCAGCTTGACCTTCACCCCGTGCTGGATGCCGCCATGCGCCAGCGCCTCGGCCAGCGACTTATAGGCGTCGAGCAGGGTGATGTACTTGCCGACGACGGCGATCTTCACCTCGCCCTCGGGGTTCTCCAGCCGGCTGACGATGCGCTTCCAGTTGGTCAGGTCCGGCTCGCCATAGATCGACAGGCCGAAATGGCGCAGCACCTCGCGGTCCAGGCCCTCCTGGTGGTACTGCAGCGGCACGGCATAGATCGAGCTGGCGTCCAGCGCCGGGATCACGCTCTCGGGCCGCACGTTGCAGAAGAGGGCGATCTTGCGCCGCTCATTCTCCGGGATGGGGCGATCGCAGCGGCAGAGAAGAATCTGCGGCTGGATGCCGAGGCCCAGCAGCTCCTTCACGGAGTGCTGCGTCGGCTTGGTCTTCAGCTCGCCGGCGGAGGGGATGTAGGGCACCAGGGTCAGGTGCATGAACAGGCTGCGCTGCGGGCCCAGCTCGTTGTGCAGCTGGCGCAGCGCCTCCAGGAAGGGCAGGGACTCGATGTCGCCCACCGTGCCGCCGACCTCGACCAGGACGAAATCCAGCCCCTCGGTGTCGGCCGTGGCGGCGTCCTTGATGGCGTCGGTGATGTGCGGGATCACCTGGACGGTGCCGCCCAGATAGTCGCCGCGCCGCTCCTTGGCGATCACCTCGGCATAGATGCGGCCGGAGGTGTAGCTGTCCCCCTTGGTCGCGTGTACGCCGGTGAAGCGCTCATAATGGCCGAGATCGAGATCGGCCTCCGCGCCATCGTCGGTGACGAAGACCTCGCCATGCTGATACGGGCTCATCGTGCCCGGATCGACGTTGAGATAGGGGTCGAGCTTGCGAATGCGGACCTTGTAGCCCCGCGCCTGCAGGAGCGCGCCGAGGCTTGCCGCCGCGATGCCCTTGCCGAGAGAGGAAACCACGCCGCCGGTGATGAATACGAACCGCGTCATGGGCGTCCTTTCTAACGCGCGCCACCGGCCACGAAAAGCACATGGCACGGCAAGGCTGCTGATTGCCGGAAGCGGGGGTCGCGGCTTGCCACCCCCCATAAAAGGCTCGGGCGCCTGGGCTTCCGCCCGGCGCCCGATTCGGGAACCGTCAGTTGGTGGGCACCGAGGCCGGCGGCGGCGCCGCGGGCTGGGCCGGGGCCGGGGGGGTGCCGCTGCCGCCGGGCA
>NZ_GG770920.1 GCF_000164635.1 Pseudoroseomonas cervicalis ATCC 49957
CGCGGCGCGGCAGGCGGCCGCTTGCGGGCGCGCGGCCCGCCACCTCGGCTGGGCTGCGGGCTGGGCGTTCCGTCAGGCGCTCGGTCGGCGTCATGCTGCTACTTCCCCCGTCTGCTTGCGGACAGCGCGTCCTCAGCCCTGCCCCGCCGCCTGCACCTCGTCCCGCTCGAAGCGGAAGCCGACATTGCAGAACTCGCAGGTCATGGTGATGACCCCATCCTCGGCCATGTGGTCCAGATCATCCTCCCCGAAGCCGGACAGCACGGAGGCCAGCCGGGCGCGGGAGCAACGGCACCCATAGGACAGCGGGCGCGGCCGGTCGAGCGCCAGACCCTCGGCATGGAACAGCCGGTAGAGCAGACGGTCGGGCGCCAGGGCGTCGTCCAGCAGCTCCGCCTCGGTGATGGTGCCGGCCAAGGCCAGCGCCGTCTCCCAGGCATCCTGCTGCGCCAGCGCGTCCAGCTCGGGCCCGATGCCGCCGGCGCCGGCCACCCGCTCCAGGATCAGCGCGGCGGCGCGCCAGCCGGAGGGCGTGCGCGCGGCGGCCAGCCAGACGCGGCTGTCGAGCTGCTCCGAGGTCGCGAAATACTCGCCGGTCATCTGCGCCAGGGTCTCGCCCTCGATGGCGACGATGCCCTGGTAGCGGTCCATGTCGGGCCCCTGGTCGCAGGTGAAGGCCAGATAGCCCTTGCCCAGCAGCGCGGCGGCGCTGTCGGCGCCGGCCGGCAGGTCCTCGGCGCGGGCATAGCCGCGCAGCGCGCCGGCCTCGGTGCAATCGGCCAGCAGCATGGCGACGGGGCCGTCCCCCTTGGCCTGCAGGCTGAAGCTGCCCTGGAACTTCAGCGCGGCGGCGAGGCCGGCGGTCAGCGCCAGCGCCTGGCCGAGCAACGCCGAGACCGGCTCGGGATTCTCGTGCCGGCTGAGCAGCGCCTCGGCCAGCGGGCCGAGCCGCACCAGCCGGCCACGCACCGGCTTGCGCTCCAGATGGAAGGGCTGCACGCCGCGCGGCACCGTCAGATGCGGCACCGGCGGGCGGTCATGGTTGAGGAAATCGGGGGTGGCGGAGGGTTCGGTCGGGTCGGTCACGCGGCAGGGGTCTCGGTGCGGCAGGGCCCGGGCGGGGCGGCGGCGGGGCCGCCCGCCCGGCGG
>NZ_GG770919.1 GCF_000164635.1 Pseudoroseomonas cervicalis ATCC 49957
CGCCGCCCGGCGTCACGCGGCGCGGCGGCGGCGGCGCCTGGGTGGGGACGGGCGGGCGGCGGAACAGGATGGCGTGGTGCGCCAGCGGCATCTCGTCGAGGCCGGGGGCGGCGCTGTCGGCGGCGGCGGCGCTCAATAGACCATCTCCTCGGCCTTGCCGCCCTCGGCGAGCTGGATCTCGCCCTGGCTGGCCAGCTCCTTGGCCAGCGCCACCATGGCCATCTGCGCCTCCTCGACATCGCGCAGCCGGGTCGGGCCGAGCGAGGCGATGTCGTCGCGCAGCATGCGTCCGGCGCGCTCGGACATGCTCTTGTAGAACTGGTCGCGCAGCGTGTCGGAGGCGCCCTTCAGCGCGATGGCCAGCCGGTCCTTCTCGACCGCGCGCAGCAGCACCTGCATGCCCTGCGGGTCGAGCCGGCGCAGATCCTCGAAGGTGAACATCAGCGAGCGGATGCGCGCGGCCGATTCCGCCGCCTGCTCCTCCAGCGCGCCCATGATGCGCGCCTCGGCGCCGCGGTCGAGATTGTTCATGATCTCGGCCATGACCTCATGCGTGTCGCGGCGGGCGGAGCGCGCCAGGTTCGACATGAACTCGGCCTTCAGCGTGCGCTCGACGCCTTCCAGCGCCTCGGATTGCGGGCTTTCCATGCGCAGCATGCGCATCACCACCTCCATGGCGAAGCTGTCCGGCAGCAGCGCCAGGACGCGCGCCGCATGGTCGGGCTTCACCTTGGTCAGCACCACGGCGACGGTCTGCGGGTACTCGTTCTTCAGGTAGTTGGCGAGCACCGCCTCGTTCACATTGCCCAGCTTCTCCCACATGGTGCGCCCGGCCGGGCCGCGCAGCTCCTCCATGATCTGGGTGACGCGCTCGCGCGGCAGGGTGCGCAGCAGCAGCCGCTCGGTGGTCTCCCAGCTGCCGATCAGCGCGCCGGCCTGGCCGATCTCCTCGGCGAACTCCCGGCACAGCGCCTCGACCGCCTCGGCCGGGACCGAGCCGAGCTGCGCCATGGCGGCGGAGACGTCGCGCACCTCGTCATCATGCATGCGGCCGAGGATCTTGCCGGCGCGCTCCTCGCCCAGCGCCAGCATCAGCGTCGCCGCCTTCTGCGGGCCGGAGAGGCCGCTCGCCGCGCGGCGCCCGCGCAGGGTGGTCATGCTCATGACTTGGCGGCCTCTTCAGGCGAGAGCCAGCGGCGCACCACCGCCAGCGTCTCCTCGGGGTATTTCTCGACCAGGTCGGTCAGCGAGTTCAGGCTGGAGACGCTGATCTGGCCGCTGACCATGGCGAGGTCGATCATCGCCTGGTCGACCGGCGCACCGGCCTCGCCCGCCTCGCCGGCCAGCGCCGCGCCGCCGGCG
>NZ_GG770918.1 GCF_000164635.1 Pseudoroseomonas cervicalis ATCC 49957
TCTTGTCTTCTTGCCACGTTGCCAGCCTCCCCCCGGCCGTCCATGTAACGGGCAACGTTCCGGAGACTTCCCCCCGTGATTGCCTCTTCCCGCCCACGCGGGCATTTCCACACCCTGCTCACCCTCGCCCCCTATCTCTGGCCGAAAGGCGAGACCGGGCTGCGCGCGCGGGTCGTCATCGCGCTGGTGCTGATGGTGCTGGCCAAGGGCGCCAATGTGCTGGTGCCCATCGTCTATGCCCGCGCGGTGGACGCGCTGGGCCCGCAGGCCGGCACCGCCGCCGCCATCGCCACCGTGCCGGTGGCGCTGGTGCTGGGCTACGGCCTGCTGCGCATCACCTCCTCCTGGATGGCGGAGCTGCGCGACGCGGTGTTCACCCGGGTGCAGGCGCGCGCCGGGCGCGTCATCGCGCTGCAGGTGTTCCGCCACCTGCACGCGCTGTCCCTGCGCTTCCACCTGGACCGGCAGACCGGCGGCATGAGCCGGGTGATCGAGCGCGGCACGCGCGGCATCAACTTCGTGCTCGACTTCATGCTGTTCAACATCGTCCCCACCCTGATCGAGATCCTGCTGGTGGCGGCGATCCTGTGGGGCATGTTCGATGCGTCCTTCGCGCTGGTCACGCTGCTGACCATCGGGCTCTACATCGCCTTCACCCTGGTCTTCACCGACTGGCGCCTGCGCTTCCGCCGCGCCATGAACGAGATGGACCAGGAGGCCAACACCAAGGCCATCGACAGCCTGCTGAACTACGAGACGGTCAAGTATTTCGGCAACGAGAAGCATGAGGAGCGCCGCTACGACGCGACGCTCTCGCGCTACGAGCAGGCCTATACCCGCTCCGAGGTGACGCTGAACTACCTCAACATGGGCCAGGCCGCGATCATCGCCATCGGGCTGACGGCGGTGATGCTGATGGCGGCGCAGGGCGTCGCGTCGGGCCGCATGTCGGTGGGCGACTTCGTGCTGGTGAACACCTACCTGATCCAGCTCTACCTGCCGCTGAATTTCCTGGGCTTCGTCTATCGCGAGCTGAAGCAGGGGCTCGTCGACATGGAAGCCATGTTCACCCTGATGCGGGAGAAGCAGGAGGTGGCCGACGCGCCCGGCGCGCAGCCGCTGGCCGCCGGCCCGGGCGAGCTGGTGTTCGAGGATGTCCGCTTCGGCTACCGCCCCGACCGCACCATCCTCAAGGGTGTCTCCTTCACCGTGCCGGCGGGGCGGACGCTGGCCATCGTCGGGCCGACGGGGGCGGGCAAGTCGACCATCTCCCGCCTGCTGTTCCGCTTCTACGACCCGCAATCGGGCCGCATCCTGCTGGACGGCCAGCCGATCGGCGCGGTGACGCAGGAGAGCCTGCGCCAGGCGATCGGCGTGGTGCCGCAGGACACGGTGCTGTTCAACGACACCATCCGCTACAACATCGCCTATGGCCGCCCCGATGCCGAGCCGGAGCTGGTCGAGGCCGCCGCCCGGCTGGCCCAGGTGCATGATTTCGTCATGCGCCTGCCGGAGGGCTACGACACCCGGGTCGGCGAGCGCGGGCTGAAGCTCTCGGGCGGCGAGAAGCAGCGCGTGGCCATCGCGCGCACCATCCTGAAGGATCCGCGCGTGCTGATCCTGGACGAGGCGACCAGCGCCCTCGACACCCGCACCGAGCAGGAGATCCAGGCGGCGCTGAAGCGCGTCTCCACCGGCCGCACCACGCTGGTGATCGCGCACCGCCTCTCCACCGTGGTCGATGCGGACGAGATCATCGTGCTGCAGGACGGGCAGATCGCCGAGCGCGGCGGCCATGCCGAGCTGATGGCGCGGGACGGGCTCTACGCCCAGATGTGGCGCCGGCAATCCGAGGCGGTGGCCGCCGCCGAGGCCGCCGCGGCGGCGCAGGAGGCG
>NZ_GG770917.1 GCF_000164635.1 Pseudoroseomonas cervicalis ATCC 49957
CGACCCCTATGCGGCGCTGCTGGCGCTGTGGGAGGCGCCGCCCGGCCGGCTGCGCGCCCTGCTGGCGCGGGCCGCGTTGCGCTGAGCCGTCAGGCCCGGCGGCGGAAGGTCGCGCGCATCACCTCCTGCCAGCTGCCATCCGGCAGCGCCATGCGCGAGGTCATGTGCCGGGTGTCGTCGCCCTCCAGCCGGATGATGTCCTGGTAGCGGGCGGTGCCGCCCTGGAAGTCCGGCCCCTCGGTGTCCAGCAGCAGCGTGTCGCCCCGCAGCTGGCCGCGATAGGTCCAGAGATGCGTCATCATCGACCCGGCGAAGCTGCCGAGGAAGCAGCCCTGCGCCGGGTCGTAGCCCAGGGTCATCAGCATCCGCGCCTGGCCGCCGCCGGGCATCTCGCCCTCGCCCTCGCACAGCACCCAGATGTCGCCGAGCGCGCGCACGCTCTCCCGCCCGCGCATCTCGGCGGTGTCGGGGCCGGCGGTGCATTGCCCGGTGCTGTCCCACTCGCCCAGCAGCCGCATCAGCCAGCGATGCTCCGCCTGTTGCTCGACCTGCATTTTTTCGTCCTCCCGGTGGTGGCGCGGGGGGGGGGGGCGGGCCGGGTCCGGCTTCGGAACGCCGCACCTCTGGTCCATGCTGGCCTCGCGCTCGCGCCTATTAGGTTGGTATCAACATATCGATGGACATGTCAAAGCCCGCGCCGCCCGACGCCCTGCCGCCCGAGATCACGATCCTGGTCCGGGATGCCTGCCTGTGCCTGCACGCGCAGCGCGCCGCCCGCGCCCTGGCGCGGCATTTCGACGCGGCGCTGCGGCCGCTCGGCCTGACCAATGGCCAGTTCTCGCTGCTGATGGCGCTGAACCGGCCGGAGCCGCCGCCGATGGGGCCGGTGGCCGCGCTGCTGGCGATGGACCGCACCACCCTGACCGCGGCGCTGAAGCCGCTGCAGCGGCGCGGCCTGGTCGAGCTGCGGCCCGACCCGCAGGACCGCCGCGGCCGCCGCCTGGCGCTGCTGCCGGAGGGGCGCGCCCTGCTCGCCCGCGCCTTCCCCGTCTGGCAGCGGCACCATGCGGCGATCGAGGCGGCGCTGCCGGACCCGGCGCGGCTGCGCCAGGAGCTGCTGGCGCTGGCCAGGGCGGGCTAGCGCCGCCTCAGATCACCACGCCGCCATCGACATGCAGGCACTGGCCGGTGATGTAGCCGGCGCGGTCCGAGGCCAGGAAGGCGATCGCCGCCGCCACATCCGCCGGCAGGCCGAGGCGGCGCAGCGGGATGCGGGCGATCACCGCCTCCCACGCCTTCGCGTCCAGCGCGGCATGGGCGCCGGCATCCTTCTGGGTGTAGCCGGGCACCACGGCGTTCACCGTCACCTTGGGCGCCCATTCGATGGCCAGCGCCTTGACCAGCGCCTCCACCCCCGCCTTGGCGGTGGCCGAGGCCGGGAAGACGGTGCTGTCGGTGCGGAAATTGTGCGCGACAAAGGAGGAGACGGCGACCAGGCGCGGCGCCTCGCCTGCCGCCAGGATCGGCCCGGCGGCGCGGGCCAGGCGGAACAGCGCGCCCAGGATGGCGTCCTGGCTGCGGCTGAAGCCCTCGTCCGACAGCGCCGCGACCGGGGTGCGGTCGGCGAAGCCGGCATTGGAGACCAGCACGTCCAGCCCGCCCAGCGCCGCCGCCGCCTGCTCGACCAGCCGCCCCGGCGCCGCCGGCT
>NZ_GG770916.1 GCF_000164635.1 Pseudoroseomonas cervicalis ATCC 49957
CGTCCAGCACGCCCAGCGGCGGCGGCAGGCCGGCATCGCGCAGCAGCGCCGCCACCGCCCGGCCATGCCCGCCGGCGCCCAGCAGCAGCAGCGGCGCGTCAGATGGCGACGCGGACGCCAAGCTCGACCACGCGGTCGCTCGGGATGCGGAAGAACTCGGTGGCCGGCATGGAATTGCGGCTCATCAGCGAGAACAGCCATTGCCGCCAGGCCGCCATCTTCGGCACGGCGGCCGCCACCAGCGTCTCGCGGCCGAGGAAGTAGCTGGCCTGCATCGGCTCGAAGGCGACGCCGTATTCGTGCAGCGCCTCCAGCTCGCGCGGGATGTTGGGGCTCTCCTGGAAGCCGTAGCGCAGCATGACGCGGTGGATGCCGGGCGCCAGCTCGGTCACCTCGCGCCGCTGCGGCGCCTGGGGCACGTCCAGGTTCTCGACGGTGACGAACAGCACCCGCTCATGCAGCACCTTGTTGTGCTTCAGGTTGTGCAGCAGGGCGGCGGGCACGTAGTCGGCCTGGCCGGTCATGAACACGGCGATGCCGGGCACGCGGATGGTGCGCGACTGCGGCAGCCGGGCCAGGAAGGATTTCAGCGGCAGGCTGTCCTGGCGGAAGCGGGCGAAGAGCAGCTCGCGCCCGCGCCGCCAGGTCAGCATCAGGATGAACATGCCGGCGCCCAGCAGCAGCGGGACCCAGCCGCCATCCGGCACCTTCAGCACGTTGGAGATGAAGAAGCCGCCATCGAGGATGAAGAGCGGGATCAGCACCGCCACCACCGCCGGCAGCGGCCAGTTGAACTGCCGCCGCAGCACCAGCCCGAGCAGCGAGGTGGTGCAGAGGAAGGTGCCGGTCACCGCCAGGCCATAGGCGGCGGCCAGGCTGTCGGAATCGTGGAAGCTGACCACCAGGATGATGACGCCGACCAGCAGGGCCAGGTTGATCTGCGGCATGTAGATCTGCCCCTCCTCGGTCTCCGAGGTGTGGCAGACCACGAGGCGCGGCAGGAAGCCCAGCTGCACGCATTGCCGGGCGATCGAGTAGGCGCCCGAGATCATCGCCTGGCTGGCGATGATGGTGGCGCAGGTGGCCAGCACCACCAGCGGCAGGCGGAACCAGGCCGGGGCCAGCAGGTAGAAGGGGTTCTCGAGCGCCGCGCGGTCGGTCAGCAGCAGCGCGCCCTGGCCGAAATAGTTCAGCGTCAGCGCCGGCAGCACCGCCCAGAGCCAGACGAGGCGGATCGGCCGGGCGCCGAAATGCCCCATATCGGCGTAGAGCGCCTCCGCCCCCGTCACCGCCAGCACGACGGAGCCGAGCGCGATGAAGGCCGCCAGGTGGTAGTTGACGCAGAACTGGATGGCGTAGTGCGGCGAGAGCGCCAGCAGCACATGCGGCTGCACCACGATCTCCACCAGGCCGAGGATGGCCAGGCTGCCGAACCACAGCGCGGTGATCGGGCCGAACACCTTGCCGATGCTGTGGGTGCCCTTGTACTGCACCAGGAACAGCGCCAGCAGCACGCCGAGCGAGATCGGGATGACGGCGCGGTCGAAGGCGGGGGAGATGACCTTCAGCCCCTCCACCGCCGAGAGCACCGAGATGGCCGGGGTGATGATGCCGTCGCCGAAGAACAGCGCGGCGCCGGCGATGCCGATCAGCATGACCACCAGCCGGCCGCGCTCGCCGCGCGCCACGCGCTGGGCGAGCGCGGTCAGCGCCAGGATGCCGCCCTCCCCCTTGTTGTCGGCGCGCAGCACCAGCAGCACATACTTCACCGTGACCACCAGGATCAGCGACCAGAAGATCAGGCTGAGGATGCCGAGGATCTCCCACTCCTCCAGCCCGTCGGCGGAGAAGTGGAGCAGCGAGGCGCGCAGCGCGTAGAGCGGGCTGGTGCCGATATCGCCGTAGACGACGCCGAGCACACCGAGCAGCAGGGCCGGGGTGAGCGGGCGGTTGGCCGGGGAGGAGGAGGTCTGGGTCACTGCCATGCCGCGTGTGGTGCGGCGGCAAGAAGTAGGCTGCGGCGCGGTGGCGGTGCAAGAGGCAGGGCCGGGGGGCCCCGGCCGGCGGCC
>NZ_GG770915.1 GCF_000164635.1 Pseudoroseomonas cervicalis ATCC 49957
CGCCGCGCGCGCCGCCACGGGGGGCGCCAGCGCCGCCACCATTCCCGGCGAGGAACCCTGGTCCGAGGCGCGGCTGGCCGCCTTGCGCGCCGAGGGCCGCCCCGTCTTCGTCAACATGACCGCGGCCTGGTGCATCACCTGCAAGGTGAACGAGCGTGTCGCCCTGTCGGGCGAGGCGGTGCGGCAGGCCTTCGCGCAGCGCAACATCGCCTATCTGAAGGGCGACTGGACCGATGGCGGCCCCGCCATCGCCGCCGTGCTGCGCGCGCATGGGCGGGAGGGCGTGCCGCTCTACCTCGTCTACCCCGCCGGCGGCGGCCAGCCCACGCTGCTGCCGCAGATCCTGACCGAATCCCTGGTGCTCGATTCCCTGCCCCCGGGCTGATCCATCCCTCGACGGAGTGACCGACCATGGCCATCAAGCTGTCCCGCCGTGCCACTCTCGCCATTCCGCTGGGCGCCGTGCTGATGCCGGTGCTGCCGCGGCTGGCCTATGCGGCCCCCAGCATCGGCGCCGCGGCGCCGGATTTCTCCGCCCCCGACCAGGATGGGCGGACCCGCTCCCTGTCCGAGTTCCGCGGCAAGGTGGTGGTGCTGGAATGGACCAACCATGACTGCCCCTTCGTGCGGAAGCACTACAACAGCAACAACATGCAGTCGCTGCAGCGGCTGGCGGCGGAGAAGGAGGTGGTGTGGCTCTCCGTCATCTCCTCGCCGCCGGGCGAGCAGGGGCATGTGACGCCCGAGCAGGCGAAGGCGCTGACCGGCGAGCGCAGCGCCGCCCCGGCCGCCGTGCTGCTCGACCCGCAGAGCCGCATGGCGCGCGCCTATGCCGCCACCACCACGCCGCACATGTATGTCATCGATCGCGAGGGGGTGCTGCGCTACATGGGCGGCATCGACAGCATCGCCTCCAACCGTGTGGAGGATGTGCCGAAGGCCGAGCCGCTGGCGCGCGATGCCATGCTGGCGGTGGCGGAGGGCCGCGCCGTGGCGCAGCCCGTCACCCGCAACTATGGCTGCGCCATCAAATACGCCCCCGGCGCCTGACCCGCCCGGCGGGAGGGCGGATGGCCCTCCCGCGTCTTTCCCGCGCCCCGGCTCCGGTCGGGGCTTGCGGGGCCGGCCGCGCTGCGGCTTTCATGCCGCCATGCCGCCCCGCTTCTCCCCCCGCCTCGCGCGCCTGATCGCCGCGGCCCTGCTGTTGCAGTGGCTGTCGCTGTTCGCGCCGCTGGCGGTGGCGGCCCCGGCCGGGTCCGGCCCGGTGCTGCACCTGGAGATCTGCACGCCCGAGGGGCTGCGCAGCATCGCCCTCGGCGATTCGGCGGGGGATGGGGAGACGGCGCCGGCCACCCCGCCCTGCCTGGTGCATTGCGCGCTGATGCTGGCCCCCGCCGCCAGCCTGCCGCCCGCCCCGCTGACCGCCCCCGCCCCGCGC
>NZ_GG770914.1 GCF_000164635.1 Pseudoroseomonas cervicalis ATCC 49957
CGGGCCGGCCCGCGCCGGCTCAGGCGTCGCCAGGGTGACCCGGTCCCGCCCGGCATGCTTGGCCGAGTAGAGCGCCAGGTCGGCGCGGCGCAGCAGCGGGGCCAGGTCGGATTCGCCCGGCCGCGCCTCGGCGATGCCGAAGCTGGCGGTCAGCCGCCCCTCCGGCGCCGCGCCGCGCGGCAGGTCGATGGTGGCGAGCGCCTGGCGCAGCCGCTCGGCCAGGATCAGCGCCTCGGCGGCGCCGGCGCAGGGCAGCGCCACGGCGAATTCCTCGCCGCCCAGCCGGCCGAACAGGTCGCCCTGGCGCAGCACCGCGGCGCAGCGCTCGGCGGCCAGGCGCAGCACGGTGTCGCCGGCGGCGTGGCCGGCGCTGTCATTCACCGCCTTGAAGTGGTCGAGGTCGATGGCCAGCAGGGTGAAGGGCCGCGCCGCCGCCGCGTGCTCCTGCAGCGATGCCGCGGCCCGCGCCAGGAAGCTGCCGCGATTGGCCAGCCCGGTCAGCGCGTCGGTCTCCGCCTGTCGTCGCAACGCCTCGGTGCGCTCGGCGATGCGCCACTCCAGCAGGCGGTTGCTGTCGGCCAGCGCCGCCTCGGCCTCCCGCCGTTCGCTGACCAGGGCCAGGAGCGTCAGGATGTTCATGGCGCAGAGCACGATCAGCATGCCGACCGACTGCATCGGGTTGGCGACGCCGCCCGACTGGAACGGCCCATACCCCGCCACCGTCCCGGCCGAGGCGATGACACAGAGCAGCGTCAGCAGGGTGTAGGCGGCGCGCAGCGAGATGCGCAGCGCGATCCAGGACAGCGGCACCGCCAGCAGGAAGACCAGCTGGGCGGAGGGCAGCCCCTCCGGCAGGCGCAGGCTGAACACGGCGACGGCCAGCAGCGCGGTGCCGAGCCAGACGGCGCCATCCAGCAGCGCCAGCCGCGCAACGCCGCCGGGGGTGCGCTCCAGCCGCAGCCAGAGGATCAGCGAGGGGGCGAAATAGAAGGTGCCGCCGGCATCGCAGAGCAGCCAGGCGCTCCAATGCCCGGCCAGCGCCTCGGCCGGCACGCCGCCCAGCCACCAGAGCGCCAGCGTGCCGATGCTGGCGGTGATGGCGGCGTGCAGCAGCACCGCCCCGGCCAGGAAGGCGACGACGCCGCCGAAGCGGGTGAACAGGCCGGTGGGCGGGCGGAAGCGGCGGGTCAGCAGCGCGCCGGCCAGCGGCCCCAGCGCGTTGCCGAGCGAGATCAGCGCCGCCATTTCCGGTGTCGCGCCATAGACCATGGCGTTGACCAGGAAGGAGCCGGCGAAGATGCCGGGCAGGCAGCGCAGCCCGCCCAGCATGGCGGCGGTGGCGGCCAGGCCGGCGGGCAGCCAGATCGGCGCCGGGAACAGCCCATAGGCGGCGAAGAACCGCCCGACCGCCCAGCCCAGCGCCAGATAGGCCAGCATCACCGCCAGATTGGCCACGCACCAGAAGCCCAGGCTGCGCTGCCGCGTCCAGGGCGCGGCCCAGGGCCGGCGCAGCAGCGCCAGCAGCAGG
>NZ_GG770913.1 GCF_000164635.1 Pseudoroseomonas cervicalis ATCC 49957
CGCGCCGCCTCCCCGGACGCGGCGCTCACGCCGCGTCGGCCTTGGACGCCTCGGCGCCGGCGGGGCGCTGGCGCTTCGCCCGCTCGCTCTCGGTCTTCAGCTGGCCGCAGGCGGCCAGGATGTCGCGCCCGCGCGGCGTGCGGATCGGCGAGGCGTAGCCCGCCTCCTGCACGATGCGCGCGAAGCGGTGGATCGCGTTGTTGGAGGAGGTCTCGTAGGGGCTGCCCGGCCAGGGGTTGAACGGGATCAGGTTGACCTTGGCCGGGATGCCCTGGAGCAGCCGCACCAGCTCGCGCGCATCGGCCTCCGAATCGTTCACGCCCTTCAGCATGACGTATTCGAAGGTGATGCGCCGGGCGTTGGAGGCGCCGGGATAGCGCCGGCAGGCGGCCATCAGCTCCTCGATCGGGTATTTGCGGTTCAGCGGCACGATCTCGTCGCGGATGTCGTTGCGCACCGCGTGCAGCGAGACGGCAAGCCCGACGCCGAGTTCCGCCCCGCAGCGGTCCATCATCGGCACCACGCCCGAGGTCGAGAGGGTGATGCGCCGGCGCGACAGCGCGATGCCCTCGCCATCCATGATGATGCGCATCGCCTTGGCGACGTTCTCGTAGTTATAGAGCGGCTCGCCCATGCCCATGATGACGATGGTGGAGAGCAGCCGCGGCGTGCCGTCGGTCGGGCTCGGCCATTCGCCATAGGAATCGCGCGCCGCCATGAACTGGCCGACGATCTCGGCCGCGCCCAGGTTGCGCACCAGCTTCTGCGTGCCGGTGTGGCAGAACTTGCAGGAGAGGGTGCAGCCGACCTGGGTGGAGACGCAGACCGCGCCGCGATCCTCCTCCGGGTCGGGGATGTAGACCGTCTCCACCTGCTGGCCGTCGCGGAAGCCGAACAGCCACTTCCGGGTGCCGTCGGTGCTGGTCTGCTCCGTCGTCACGCCGGGGCGGCCGACCACGAAGCGCTCCGCCAGCTTGCCCTGCATCGCCTTGGCGATGGTGGACATCTGGCTGAAATCGGTCACGCCCTGGTGGTAGATCCAGTGCCAGAGCTGCTTGGCGCGGAACGGCTTCTCGCCGATCGCGACCATTTCGGCCACCAGCTCCTCCCGCGACAGGCCGACCAGGTCGCGCCTGCCATCCGCCAGGGTGGCGGGCGGCGGGGCGAACAGCGCGGCCTTGGCCAGGATGCGGGCGCGCTCGGCCTCGTTCAGTTCGGCCATCGGCGCGGCAGTCGGGGGGGCGGTGTCGGTCATGCGGTTTACCGGCGGCCTGCCGGACACTCCTTGCTGATGGCCTCATAGGCCGCGGTGAAGCCGGACAGGGAAAAGGTGTCGGTCGCCGTGCCGCGGCCCTGCGGGCCCTGGCCCTTGGCCACCGCCTGGGCGCCGGCGCGGAAGGCGGCCACGGCGCGCGCGCCCTCGCGGGCGAAGGCGTTGTCCTGCGCCGTGTAGAACTCCAGCTCGGTGCTGCCCACGGTCACGCTGACCTCGGCATTGCGGGCATAGGTGTAGCCGGCGCGCAGCGCCACCTGGTCGCGCCCCTGCGGCCGGTGCGTCACCGTCAGCATGACATTCTGCCGGCTGCCGCCCCCCTCGGAGCGGCTGGCGCGGGCGAAGGCGTAGCAGACCTTGCGGCCGCCCTCGGTATAGGTGGCCGCCGTCCAGTCCTGGAAGGTGCCGAGCGCCTGCGGGCGCTGCTGCTGCGCCATGGCCGCGCCCGAGACCAGGCCGAGCGCCGCCGCGAGGGACAGGAAGAGAGGGAGATGCCGTGCCATGGCCGTCAGATAAGGCCTTGGCCCTTCCTATCGCAACCGCACAAACCCCTTACCCGCCCCGCATTTTTCTGTCGGCTGCCGGTCAGGGCCGCGACGGCGCGCGCTGCATGGCGGCCGGGCGCCGGGGCCCTGGGGAGGCGGGCGGGG
>NZ_GG770912.1 GCF_000164635.1 Pseudoroseomonas cervicalis ATCC 49957
CAGCCGCGGCCCGGCCGGCAGCGGCGCGCCGGCGCGCCCGGCCACCATCATGTCGCTGCCGCGCCCGCGCTCCTGGAAGCCGCGGTCGAACAGCGCCATCACATGGTCGTCGCGCTCGCGGCTGGTGGCGCCGCCGAAGACGACGACGATCAGCCGCACCCCGCCGCGCTCGGCGCTGGAGGCCAGGTTGAAGCCGCTGGCGCGGATGAAGCCGGTCTTCAGCCCGTCGGCGCCGTCATACTCGGCCAGCACGCGGTTGTGGCTGCGGATGGTCTGGCCGCGCCAGCTGAAGCTGCGCGCGTTGAAGTAGGCATAGTGCTGCGGGAAGTGGCGGATCAGCGCGCGGCTGAGCAGCGCCATGTCGCGCGCCGTCGTCACCTGGTTGGCGTCGGGCAGGCCGGAGGCGTTGCGGAAGCTGGTGTCGCGCATGCCGAGCGACTGGGCGCGCCGCGTCATCAGGCGGCCGAACTGCACCTCGCTGCCGCCGAGATGCTCGGCCACGGCGGCGGCGACGTCATTGGCGGATTTCGTCACCAGCGCCAGGATGGCGTCGCGCGCGCTGATGCTGCTGCCCGGCTTCAGCCCGAGCTTGGAGGGCTCCTGCCCGGCCGCGTGGCGCGAGACGGGGATGCGCGTGGACAGCGTCATGCGGCCCTGCTGCATCGCCTCGAACATCATGTAGAGGGTCATCATCTTGGTCAGCGAGGCCGGGTAGCGCGAGGCGCCGGCATTGACCGAGACCAGCTCCTCGCCGGTCGCCGCATCCATGACGATGGCGGAGTAGCGCGCCCCGCCGATCTGCGCCGCCGCCGGCAGCGCCCCCATGGCCAGCAGCAGCAGCGCCAGCATGGGCAGCCCAAGCCTGCACAGCAAGGCCCGGCGCGTGCGCGCCGCGATGGTTCCGATCCCCGGCATGGCGTCCCCCTTGTGCCGCGCGCCATCCGGCGGGTGCGCGACCTCTCACTCCCCAACACAGGGCCCGGCCGGCATCCCGCCGCCGGAGCGGCGACGGGTTCCCCAGCGCGGCGGGGCCGGCGGCAACATGCCGACATCCTGCGTGAGAAGAAAGCGCTTATGGCCTGATTGGCCAAGAAAATTACGGCGACGTTAGCTTGACGGAAGCGTGGCGGCGGGCGGGAAGACACGCTGCGCGACGGCCAGAGCGGCCGCCGCCGCCTCGCTCGGCCGCTCCTCGTTCCAGGCCAGCGCGACGGCGACGGCCTGCACCGGCGCGCCGCCCGGCCCCCGCACGGCGCGGAAGGCGACACCCGGCGGATGGATGCGCGCCATGCCGGAGGAGACCAGCGCGATGCCGAGGCCGGACGCCACGAAGCCCAGCTGCGCCATCGCCGAGCCGACCTCGCGCACCCCCTGCGGCTCGAAGCCGGCGGCGCGGCAGGCGGCGACCAGCCCGTCGAAATAGGCCGGGCTGATCGAGCGCGGCAGGGTCAGCAGCGGCGCGCCGGCCAGCGCCGAAAGCGGCAGCGCGCCGGGCTGCGCCAGCAGCGCGTGCCCCTCCGGCAGCGCCGCCACCAGATGGTCCTCGCCGAGCGGGCGGACGCGCAGCGGCGGCCGGTCGCGATCGAGGCGCAGCAAAGCGAGATCGACCTCGCCACGGCGCAGCGCCTCCTGCGCGTCGACACTGTCCATCTCGCGCACCGCGATGGCGGAATCCGGCAGCGCCTCGCGCAGCGCGCGGACCAGCGGGGGGAGGTGGTCGAACAGGCCGGAGGTGACGCAGGCGATCGCCACCGGCGCGCCGCGCCCCTCGCGCAGCGCGCGCGCCAGCGCCTCCAGCGTGCCGG
>NZ_GG770911.1 GCF_000164635.1 Pseudoroseomonas cervicalis ATCC 49957
AATTCCCCCGGACCCCCATCTTTTTTCTGTCGGGCTGCCGCCGTCTCCCGGCCAGGCGGGACGCCCAACTGATGGCGGGGTCCGGGGGGACCCTGTCCCCCCGGTGGTGGGGTCTGGGGAGGCAAAGCCTCCCCAGGAACACGAGGAGAAAACCATGACACCGCACAGCGTCGCCATCATCGGCACCGGCCTGATCGGCCGGGCCTGGGCGATGATCTTCGCCCGCGCCGGATGGGATGTGGCGCTCTACGACCCCGCCCCCGGCGTGGCGGCGGCCGCGACCGGCCTCTGCGCGCAGGGCCTGACCGACCTCGCCGAACAGGGGCTCTGCGAGAACCCGGCCGGCGCCGCGCGCCGCATCCGCGCGGTGGGCAGCCTGGGCGAGGCCGTCGCCACCGCCACCCTGGTGCAGGAGAACGGGCCGGAGACGCTGGAGGTCAAGCAGGCGCTGTTCGCCGAGCTGGACCGTCTGGCGCCGCCGGGCTGCATCCTGGCCTCCTCCTCCTCCGCCATTCGCACCTCGCTCTTCACCGAGGCGCTGCCGGGCCGCGCCCGCTGCCTGGTGGCGCATCCGGTGAACCCGCCGCATCTGGTGCCGCTGGTGGAGCTCTCCGGCGCGCCCTGGACCTCGCCCGAGGTGGTGGAGCGCGCCCGCGCCATCTACGCCGCCATCGGCCAGGTGCCGATCACGGTGAAGAAGGAGGTGGAGGGCTTCGTGCTGAACCGGCTGCAGGGCGCCCTGCTGGCCGAGGCCTTCCGCCTGGTGTCGGAGGGCTATGTGACGCCGCAGGATCTGGACCACACGGTGAAGGACGGGCTCGGCCTGCGCTGGTCCTTCATGGGGCCGTTCGAGACGATCGAGCTGAACGCGCCCGGCGGCATCCCGGACTACTGCGCCCGCTACACCGGTTTCTACAAGCGGCTGGCGGCCGACCCCGCCGCGCCCGAGGTCTATGGGGCCGAGGCGGTGAACACCATCCTCGAACAATGGGGCGCGCCCGGCGACCTGCCGGAGAAGATGCGCTGGCGCGACCGGCGCCTCGCCGCGCTGCGCGCCCACAAGCAGAGCCAGGGAGAAGTCTAATGGCCCAGCGGAAAGTCATCATCACCTGCGCCGTCACGGGCGCCATCCACACGCCGAGCATGTCGCCGCACCTGCCGATCACGGCGGAGCAGATCGCCGATGCGGCGGTGGGCGCGGCCGAGGCCGGCGCCGCCATCGTCCACCTGCACGCGCGCCACCCGGCGGATGGCCGGCCGGACCAGTCGCCGGAGGGGTTCTCCCCGTTCCTGCAGGTGATCAAGCAGCGCTGCGACGCGGTGATCAACATCACCACCGGCGGCGCGCCGACCATGACGATCGAGCAGCGGGTGAAGCCGGCGGCGACCTTCCGGCCGGAGGTCGCCTCGCTGAACATGGGCAGCATGAATTTCGGCCTGTTCGGCATGCTGAACCGCTTCAAGGAATTCCAGCACCCCTGGGAGAAGGAATACCTCTCCGACAAGGGCATCATCTTCCGCAACAGCTTCGCCGATATCGAGTACATCCTGACCACCTGCCGCGAGAACGGCACGCGCTTCGAGTTCGAGTGCTACGACACCTCGCACCTCTACAACCTGAAGTATTTCTTCGATCAGGGCGTCGTCACCGGCCCGCTCTTCATCCAGACGGTGTTCGGGCTGCAGGGCGGCATCGGCGCGCACCCGGAGGATGTGCTGCACATGAAGCGCACCGCCGACCGGCTGTTCGGCGAGAATTACCGCTGGTCGGTGCTCGGCGCCGGGCGCAACCAGCTGCCGATCGCGGCCATGGCGGCGGCGATGGGCGGCAATGTGCGCGTGGGCCTCGAGGACAGCCTCTGGGCCGGCCCCGGGCGGCTCGCCGCCTCGAATGCCGAGCAGGTTCGGCTGGCGCGGCAGATCGTCGAGGGGCTCGGCCTGGAGATCGCGACGCCGGACGAGGCGCGCGAGATGCTGGCGCTGAAGGGCGCCGACAAGGTCGGCTTCTGACGCGGCCGGGGCCGGCGGCGGCGCACACATTCGGGTCAGCCGCCGGCCCCCCGCCTTGCCCGGCCGCGGGCCCGGCGGCACCCTGGCCGGGATGTTCGGCTCCGTCGCGTTCCTGGTCCTCCTGGTCTTTTCCCTGTTCACCCTGCGCGCGCTCTGGGTGGCCTGGCGCGGCTGGCGCGCCGCCGGCTGGCTGCGCGACCCGCCCGAGGGGCTGGTGCTGGTGGAAGGCACCACGGCGCCCCGGGGCGGGCTGCGCAAGGCCACCCTCTCGGGCCATTCCTGCCTGTGGGAAGCCTGGGAGGTCGAGGTCTGGCGGGCCGAGCACCGCACCGGCCAGCACCACACCCCGGGCCATTGGCAGCGCCTGGAAGCGGGCGCCAGCCGCGACCCTTTCCTGCTCACCACCCCGCAGGGCCACCGCATCCTGCTCTGCCCCGAGGCGGTGGACACGCGCATGCTGCCGGCGCGCCGCTGGACCGGAACGGCGCCGCGGCCGGGCGGCGAGGCCGGGCTGCTGTCCGAGATGACCGGCGGGCTGCTGGGCCGCCGCCACCGCTACACGGAACGCCTGGTGCTGCCGGCGCTGCCGCTCTTCGCGCTGGGCCGGCCGGAACTGCCCGCCCCCGGCGACCCGCCCGGGATCGACGGCAGGCTGCTGCCCGGCCCGGGCGGGATGCTGTTGGGGCTG
>NZ_GG770910.1 GCF_000164635.1 Pseudoroseomonas cervicalis ATCC 49957
GGCCCGCGGGCGCAGCGGTCTCGGGTGCGTCGGGCGCGGGCGGGCGGCAAGCCTTGGCAGCATCATCACTTCCTGTGGGGCCTGGGCCGCGCCGGCGGCCGCGCGCGGCGCAACGGGGGCTCGCGGGGCGGTCAGCCCAGCCGGTTGCGGATCCATTCCTCCGCCTCGGAGGACAGCCCGTCCCAGCTTGGCTCGCGCAGCGGGGTGACCAGCAGCGCGCCGCCGAAGCCCGCCCGCTGCATGGCGCCGCGCAGATGCTCGGTCAGGTAGCGGGCGGAGACGGCGCTCTCCACCACCAGCGAGCCGGGCAGCGTCATGTGCGATTCGGCCAGCTGCCAGACGGCATCCTCAAGCGCGGCGGCGCCGGCGGGCGGTTGATCGTGGGCAACCAGCAGAAGAGGCATGTCACGACCTCGCGGGAGATTTACGCCGAGTGTATCGGTCATGGCCGGGTTGCGCCAGAAGCCATGGCAGGGCAGAGCTTGGCCCATGCAGAGCCCCACCCCCCAGATCGTCAGCCATCGCGGCGGCGCCTTCCTGTGGCCCGAGAACAGCCTGGAAGCCTTCCGCAACAGCCTTGCCCTGCCGATCGAACAGGCGGAGTGCGACATCCACCTGAGCGCCGACGGCGTGCCGGTGGTGATCCACGACACCACGCTGCAGCGCACCACCGAGGGGCACGGGCCGGTGGCGGCGCTGAGCGCGGCGCAGCTGACCCAGCTGCGGCTGCGCGGCGCCGGGCACCTGAAGGTCCCGACGCTGGCCGAGCTGGCGGCGCTGTTCCGCGGCCAGCCGATGCAGCTGCAGGTCGAGCTGAAGACGCCGCCCGGCCAGGCGCCCGACCCCGTGCTGCTGCAGCGGACCCTGGCGGTGCTGGACGCGGCCGGCATCCGTGCCCAGTGCCGCATCATCTCCTTCGAGGCCGATCTCGCCGCCGCGGCGCGGCACGCCGGCGGGCTGGCCGGGGTGATCTGGCTGTTCGGCCCCAGCATGCTGGCCAGCATCGGCGCCGAGGGGGTGGTGGGCGTCGCCCGCGCGCATGGCTTCGACACGGTGGAGACCGAGATCGGCGCGCTGGACGCGGCGCTGGCCGGGCGGCTGCGCCAGGCCGGGCTGCGCATCGGCGTCTGGGGCGCCAACCACGCGCCGGGCATCGGCAAGGCGATGTCGCTCGGCGTCGACATGATGGCCACCGACGACCCGGTGCTGGCCCTGGCGCTGCGCGGCTGAGCCGGATGCGCCGCCGGCATCTCGGCCGCCTGGCGCTGCTGGC
>NZ_GG770909.1 GCF_000164635.1 Pseudoroseomonas cervicalis ATCC 49957
CGGCCGGGTTCGGGCCGGGCACGGCGGGGGCGTCCCCCCCGGCCTCGGGCTCGCGGTAGAGGATGCGCAGCGTGTCGGGCTCGACCGTCAGCGTGTAGTGGCGGCCATCGCCGGCGCGGGCGTGCCGCACCTTCCAGAAGCCGTCCTCGCCCTGGATGGCGCCGAACCCGGTGTAGCCGAGGTTGCGCAGCGCGGCGCCGAGGCGGGTTCTCGCCTCCGGCTCCGCGATCTCCAGGGCCGCGGCGGGGGTGCCCAGCAGCAGCAGGGCGAGGGCGATACGGGTGATCATCGCCGAGCCCAACGCGCGGCGGCGCCACGGGTTGAGGGGCGCGGCGACGGACCCGCCACCACCGCGCCCCCGCGCCGTCAGTAGAGGACGACGCCGCGGATGCTCTCGCCCCGCGTCATCAGGTCGAAGCCGTCGTTGATCTTCTCGAGCGGCATGGTGTGGGTGATCAGCTCGTCGATGTTGATCTTCCCGTCCATGTACCAGTCGACGATCTTCGGCACATCGGTGCGGCCGCGCGCGCCGCCGAAGGCCGAGCCGATCCAGCGCCGGCCGGTGACCAGCTGGAAGGGCCGGGTCGAGATCTCCTGCCCCGCCGCGGCGACGCCGATGATGGTCGAGACGCCCCAGCCCTTGTGGCAGCACTCCAGCGCCTGGCGCATCAGCGTGGTGTTGCCGACGCATTCGAAGGAATAGTCGGCGCCGCCCTTGGTCAGCTCGACCAGATGCCCGACCAGATCGCCCTGCACCTCCTTCGGGTTGACGAAATGCGTCATGCCGAAGCGGCGGGCCATCGCCTCGCGCTCGGGGTTGATGTCGACGCCGACGATCATGTTGGCGCCGACCATCTTGGCACCCTGGATGACGTTCAGCCCGATGCCGCCGAGCCCGAACACCACGACATTGGCGCCCGCCTCCACCTTGGCGGTGAACAGCACGGCGCCGAGGCCGGTGGTCACGCCGCAGCCGATGTAGCAGACCTTGTCGAAGGGCGCGTCTTCCCGGATTTTCGCGAGAGCGATCTCAGGGACGACCGTGTGGTTCGCGAAGGTGGACGTGCCCATGTAGTGGTGCAGGGGCTTGCCGTTGCAGGAGAAACGGCTGGTGCCGTCCGGCATTTGGCCGCGGCCCTGCGTCACGCGGATCTTCTGGCACAGATTGGTCTTCTGGCTGAGGCAGTAGTCGCATTCGCGGCATTCCGGCGTGTAGAGCGGAATGACATGGTCGCCCTTGCGCAGCGACTTCACGCCCGGGCCGACATCGACGACGATGCCGGCGCCCTCATGGCCCAGGATGCTCGGAAAGATGCCCTCCGGATCGGCGCCGGAGAGGGTATACTTGTCGGTGTGGCACAGGCCGGTGGCCTTGATCTCCACCAGCACCTCGCCCTCGCGCGGGCCTTCCAGATCGACCTCCTCGATCGACAGCGGCTTGCCGGCTTCCCAGGCGACGGCGGCGCGGGTCTTCATGGGGTGTTCTCCTCGGCCAGGTACGGATATCGCGCGTGTCCTCGCACGTCTTGTTCCGGCGAGGAAGGTGGTCATCTTTTCCCTTATGCGAATCCCCTTTCTCGACCGCGGCCCGCGCGTGGCGCTGGTGCGGCTTTCCGGCCTGATCGCGGCGCGCGGCGGTGGCATCGGCCCGGCCGGGCTCAGCCTGGAGGGCGTGGCCCCCGTGCTGGAGCGCGCCTTCGCCCTGAAGCGGCTGGCCGGCGTGGTGCTGGTCATCAACTCGCCCGGCGGCTCCCCGGTGCAGTCCAGCCTGATCGCCGCCCGCATCCGCGCCCTGGCCGAGGAGAAGAAGGTCCCGGTCATCGCCTGCGTCGAGGATGCGGCGGCCTCGGGCGGCTACTGGCTGGCCTGCGCGGCGGATGAGATCGTCGCCGACCCTTCGAGCATCGTGGGCTCGATCGGCGTCATCTCGGCGAGCTTCGGGCTGGAGGAGCTGGCGGCCAAGCTCGGCGTCGAGCGGCGGCTGACCACGGCGGGCGGGCAGAAATCCTTCCTCGACCCGTTCCGCCCGGTGGAGCCCTGGCAGCAGGCGCGGCTGGAGGAGCTGCTCTCCGCCCTGCACGAGGAGTTCAAGGCCTGGGTGCGCAGCCGCCGCGCCGCCCATCTGGCGGCGCCGGAGGAGGCGCTGTTCAATGGCCGCTTCTGGACGGGGCGGGAGGCGCTGCCGCTCGGCCTGATCGACCGGCTGGGCAACGCGCAATCCGAGATCCGTCGCCGGTTCGGTGAGAAAACCCCGGTCATCCCCTTCGGCCCGAAGCGCCCGCCCTTGCCCATGCGCCTGCTGCGCGGGGCGATGGCGGTGGTGGAGGAGCGGATGGCCTGGGGGAGGATAGGATTGTAAAAAGTAAGGGTTCTTTTTTGAAAAAAAGAACCAAAAAACTTTTGTTCGTTGGCGTCCCGCTTATGGCCTGAGGCAGGACGC
>NZ_GG770908.1 GCF_000164635.1 Pseudoroseomonas cervicalis ATCC 49957
CCGCCGCCGCGCGCGGGTCGGGCAGCCGGAGCGGGTCGCTGAACAGCCACAGAAGCGGCAGCCAGCCCCGACTCGTCCCCTCCTGTCCCGCCCGCTGCCGCTTGAGCCGCAGCGCCGCCGCCCCTACCGTCCGCACGCCATGTCCTCCATCGCCGACAATCTGAAGCGCATCCAGGACCGCATCGCCAGTGCCGCCGCCCGTGCCGGGCGCCCGGCCGGGTCGGTGCGGCTGGTCGCCGTCTCCAAATTCCACCCCGCCGACTCGGTGGCCGAGGCGCTCGCCGCCGGCCAGGCCCTGTTCGGCGAGAACCGCGTGCAGGAGGCGGCGGGCAAGTTCCCTGGCCTGCGCGCCGCCCATCCGGACCTGCGGCTGCACCTCATCGGCGCGCTGCAGACCAACAAGGCGCGCGACGCGGTGCGCATCGCCGATGTCATCGAGAGCCTGGACCGGCCGAAGCTCGCCGCCGCCCTGGCCGAGGCGATGCGGCGCGAGGCGCGCCGCCCCGGCCTGCTGGTGCAGGTGAATATCGGGCGGGAGCCGCAGAAGGCCGGCATCGATCCCGAGTCGCTGGCCGATTTCGTCGCCGAATGCCGCGAGGCGCATGGCCTGCCGGTGGAGGGGCTGATGTGCATTCCCCCGGCCGAGGCGGACCCGGCGCCGCATTTCGCCGCCATGCAGGCGGCGGCGGCGCGACTCGGGCTGGCCACCCTGTCGATGGGCATGAGCGGCGATTTCGAGGCCGCCATCGCGCATGGCGCCACCCATGTCCGGGTCGGCACCGCCATCTTCGGCGAGCGTCACACACCTTAAATAAGGCCGCGGCTCCGCCCGGGCGCGGAGCCGCAGAAAAGCCTCGTTTGCTGGAAAAATATCTATCATAGTGGACGGGTTCGCCGCAGGAGCCCCGCCCCATGCCCCGTCCGCTGCATTTCAACGCCTTCGACATGGCCTGCATCGGCCACATCCAGCAGGGGATGTGGACGCATCCGCGCGATGCCAGCCTGAACTACCACCGGCTGGACTACTGGACGGAGCTCGCCCGCACGCTGGAGCGCGGGCTGTTCGACGGGCTGTTCCTGGCCGATGTGCTCGGCATCTACGACGTCCAGGGCGGCAGCCCGGACGCCGCGCTGCGCAACGCGGTGCAGGTGCCCCTCCTCGACCCCGCCATGCTGGTGCCGGCCATGGCGGCGGCGACCACGCACTTAGGCTTCGGCATCACCTGCAACCTGGCCTATGAGCAGCCCTTCCTCTTCGCCCGGCGGATGTCGACGCTGGACCACCTGACCGGCGGGCGAATCGGCTGGAACATCGTCACCGGCTATCTGGACAGCGCCGCCCGCGCCATGGGCTTCGACCGGCAGATGGCGCATGACGACCGCTACGACCTGGCCGATGAATACATGGAGGTGGTCTACAAGCTGTGGGAAGGCAGCTGGGACCAGGACGCGGTGCGCGCCGACCGCGCGGCCGGGCTCTATGCCGAGCCCTCCAAGGTCCGCGCCGTGCGCCACCAGGGGCGGCAGTACCAGCTCGACGCCATCCATCTCTGCGAGCCCTCGCCGCAGCGCACCCCGGTGCTCTACCAGGCCGGCGCCTCCGATCGCGGGCGGCGGTTTGCCGCGACCCACGCCGAATGCGTCTTCGTCAATGGCGGCAAGCCGGAGCCGGTGGCGGCGCTGGTCGCCGATCTGCGCGCCCGCGCCGGCACGCGGCCGATCAAGGTCTTCGCCGGCGCCACCGTGGTGGTCGGCCGCACCGAGGCCGAGGCGCGCGACCTGCTGGAGGAATACCGCCGCCATGCCAGCGTCGAGGGCGCGCTGGCGCATGCCGCCGCCTCGCTCGGCATCGACTTCTCCCGCTACGGGATGGACGAGCCGATCGAGACCGGGACCAGCCAGGCGATCCAGTCCAACGTCACCGCCATGAAGCAGGCGGCCGGGCCGGTCTTCACCAAGCGCCGGCTGATCGACCAGTTCGTGCTCGGCAGCCGCCAGCCGCCGATCGTGGGCAGCGCCGAGCAGGTGGCCGACCGGCTGCTGGCCTGGGCCGGGGCCGCCGATGTGGACGGCTTCAACCTCTCCCGCACCGTGATGCCGGAGGGGCTGGAGCGCTTCGTCGAACTGGTGGTGCCGCTGTTGCAGGCGCGCGGCGCCTACAAGACCGAATACGCCCCCGGCACCTACCGGGAGAAGCTGTTCGGCGCCGGGCCGCGCCTGGCCGCGCCGCACCCGCGG
>NZ_GG770907.1 GCF_000164635.1 Pseudoroseomonas cervicalis ATCC 49957
GCTGCTGGGCGCGGCGGGCCTCGCCCCGACCCTGCCGCGCGAGCGCCGCGGCGATTCCCGCGCCATCGCCGGGCGCGGCCTTGAAGCCCTTGAAAAACTTCAACTCTCCTTGCTGGGGGCGGCCCCTCCCGCGGCCGGGGAACTGCTGGAGCTGGCGACGCAGGCCGAATCGGCGGCGGAATCCGAGCCGGGCGAGCTGGGCGGTGTCTGCCGCCAGCTGGCGCTGCGGCTGCGGCTGGAAGCGGCCAAGCAGGACCCCGCCATGGCCTAGTTGCGCGGGGAATTTTCTACCCTGGGTGGAAGAAGTGTGTCTTCCGCGCCGCATCCCATGGAATGAACCTGAAAACCGGGGCATCACTGCCTCCCGCTACAACTTTACCTTGCACTTCACATCGGCGAGAGATACCTCAGGCTTCGTTACGAGCCCCGTTGCTCTGATCCCGGCGAAAATCGCAAGGACTTGGCATGCATATCCTCCTCGCCTCCTCGATGGGCCAGAACCCAGAGTTGCATCGCAGCCTCAGCCAGGATGGGCATGGCTGCGACATCGCGGAACCCTTCGCGGAAGCCCCTTCGATCGCCCAGCACAGCGGCCCCTATGACGTGGTCGTGCTGGATGTCGCCGATGCGCGCCTGCAGGCCTTCGCGGCGCTGCGGGAGATCCGCCGCCGCGGCCTGCGCATGCCGGTGGTCATCATCACCAACCCGATCTCGGTCGAGGACGAGCAGACCGCGCTGAACATCGGCGCCGATGACGTCCTGCTGCGCCCGGTGCGGGCCCCGGTGCTGATCGCGCGCATGCAGGCGATCCTGCGGCGCGGCCTCGGCCACACCTCCTCGCAGCTGACCTGCGGCAATGTCGTGCTCGACCAGGCGCGCCGCACCGTCAGCGTCGATGGCCGCCATGTCCGCATCACCTGCCGCGAGTTCGACGTGCTGGAGATGCTGATGCTGCGCCGCGGCGTGCTGCTCACCAAGGAGCAGTTCATGAGCCGCGCCTATGGCGTGGAGGACGGGCCGGACCAGCGCATCCTCGACGTGTTCGTCTGCAAGCTGCGGCGCAAGCTCGCCGCCGCCGGCTCGGCCGAGATCGTGCGCACCATCTGGGGCCGCGGCTATGTGCTGGAGGAGCCGAGCATGGCGGAGCTCGCCGCCGCCCGCGCCCGCTTCCAGAACGGCCAGCCGCGCCTGCGCCGGGCGCATCTCGCGGTCGAGGCCGGCGGCATGGCCGTCGCCGTCTGACCATCCGGGCGCGCCGCCACACGGCGCGGCGGGGCTTGGCCCCCGGAGGAGCTTAGGTGGCGAAACGCGACAAGAACCAGCGCACCGTCATCGTCGTCCGCCGTGAGGAGGGCGGCGGCGATGGCGGCCATCATGGCGGCGCCTGGAAGATCGCCTATGCCGATTTCGTCACGGCGATGATGGCCTTCTTCCTGCTCATGTGGCTGATCAACGCCACCAGCGACGCGCAGCGCGTGGGCCTCGCCGATTATTTCGCGCCGACCAATGTGCTCAGCCGCGGCCCCTCCGGCGCCGGCGAGCCCTTCGGCGGCCGCACCATCAACAGCACCAACACGCTGGCCGGCGAGACGCCGCCCGCCATGGGCGAGCGGCCGATGTCGCCCCTGCCCTGGACGCGCGAGGACCGGCCGGAGGACGAGCCGGACGACCCGCCGGCCGAGCCGCAGCCGCCGCGCCGCTTCCGCGCCAGCCCCGAGGCGCCGGAG
>NZ_GG770906.1 GCF_000164635.1 Pseudoroseomonas cervicalis ATCC 49957
CGGTGGCCCGCAGCGGGGCCGTGTCCGGCTGGCGGGAGGCGGCGATCCCCGGCGTCGTGACCGCGCCCGCCGCGCTCGGCATCACCGGCGGCGTGCGCCTCTCGGGCGGCTTCCCAACCGACGCGGTGCGGCTGCAGGTGTTCGAGGCTTCGTCCAACAGCCTTGCCGCCGCGCAAAAACTCGCGACGGAGCCCACCGCGCTCCCCTGGGACCGCACCGGCCTCACCGCGGGCCAGACCCGCTGGTACTGGCTCCGCGCCGTCTCCGCCGAGGGCAGCGTCTCGGCCCTCGCCGGGCCTGTCACCGCCACCGCGCTGTAGGAGCCGCGACATGGCCGCCCGCATCGACGACCTAATGGTCCTCGGCCAGAACATCTCCAAGACCGACCTGGCAAAGTACCTCCGCGACCGCGAGGCGGTGCTGCCGCGCGACTTCGGGGGCTTGGGCGACGGCGCCGCCAACGACCGCGCCGCCATCCAAGCTGCGTTCGACCGCGCCGCGGCGGACGGGAAGTTCGCCGTCATCCCGCCCGGCACCTGGAACGTCGATGTCGGCGTCACGCTCGGCGGCGGCGCCCGCGGGCTGATCATGCAGGGCGTGATCCAGTACACCGGCGCAGCCAACGCCCCGGCGACGGTGCTGACGCTGGGCGACGGCGGCACCACCCGCAACGGCGAGAAGCTCTACCTCAACCTGCAGGTCACGCGGCAGATCCAGTCCGACTGGGCCAGCGAGGCCGACATCGGCATCCTGGCGCGCAACCTCGACTCCTCGCTCCTCGACCTTCGCCTGGTCTCGGGTTTCACGATCGGGCTGCGGACGCTGGGCGACGGCCGCGGCTTCGAGGACACCACGCTGATCCTCGGGCGCATCCTGAACAACCGCTACGGGCTCGACGCCCACTGCGCGACGGCGACGGCCTGGAACACCTCGATCCGCTACTACGGCGGGCACTTCGCCTGCGCGACCGGGATCAACCCGACCCTCGACCGCTTCGGGGTGCGCTTCTCGCGCCAGGCCGGGGCCTACAACAACCACAACCGGCACATCTTCGACGGGCCGAACTTCGAGCTCCGCCAGCTCGACCCGAACCTCGCCATCCCCTTCCTGAACGAGACCAGCGGCACCGCGATCATCGCGCGGGGGATGCGCATGGAGGCCTGCTCGCCGATCGCGGCGCGGCACACCGGGGCGGCCACCGACTGCGAGTACGAGGTGGCCTGGGCGCAGACCTACGCCATCGCCATTGACTACACGGCGACCGCGACCCGGGCCGGGAATGCCGTCTACAACCGCCACCGCGCGCCGGCCTCGCGGCTGACCCGGCTGCTGGCGAACATCCCGAATCTGCGCGCCGCCGCCTTCCGCAACAGCAACACCGAGATCGGCGTCGAGGGGGCCTGCATCATCGCGACCTCCACCACGACCGAGACCACCATGGCGGCGCTGTCCTGGAACGGGCTGGACGGCATCGCCGCGACCGGTCGGGGGCTGCTGCTGAACGCCAACCGCGGTGTCGCCTTCGTGGTGCAGACCACGCACGCGAAGGAGTTCGCGCTGGCGCATTGGCTCGTCGGCGGCGCGGATGGCGCACGGCTCTGCGTGCGCTGCTTCGACGGCGCGGGCACCGTACGCGAGAACCAGCCGCAGGACGTGCTGGCCTCCGGCACCACCGTGCAGTGGGACACCGCCTCGAAGAGCTGGCAGGCCGGCGCGATCATGCAGGACAGCTCGCTCAACCGTCGGCAGACGGTGCGGCTCGGGGCGGGCGTTGCCTTCGCGCAGATCGGGATCATCGGTTTCGACGGGCAGATCGAGCTCGAGGCGCTGCGACTCTACGGCCTGCCGGAGGACGCGCCAGCAATCCTCTACGGCTGCCCCTCGCTGCCGGCGGGGACGCGGACGCTGGCGCTGGAGACCAGCTGGGACCTGCCGAGCCTCGGCCCCGGCGCGACGGCCAACGTCGACATCACCGTTCCTGGCGCACGGCGGGGGGACTTCGCCGACGCGTCGCTCGACACCAGCAGCATCGCCTTCGTGCTGGATTGCCATGTGTGGAGCAACAACAGCGTGCGCGTGACCGCGAGGAACGTCAGCGCCTCGACGGTGGACCTCGCCGCGGCGCCACTGGCAGTGCAGGTGGTGAAGCGGCGGGCACCGTAGAACCGAACGGGCCTGCGTCGCCTCCCCCCAAATGCGCCGATCACCGCCGCCCCACCAGCATCCGCAGCTTCTCCAGCGCAACGCGCTCGGATTCCTTGTAGTCCACGGTCCCGGCGAACCGTCCCTCGGCATCCAGCAGGAAGACGCTCGCCGAATGGTCCATCGTGTATCCGCCGCCCTCCAGCGGGACGCGACGGTAGAACACACGGAAGCCGTTCGCCGCCGCGGCGATCTGCGCCTCGGTGCCGGTCAGGCCGATGATCCTCCGGTCGAACGCCTCCAGATAGGCGGCCATGGCCTGCGGGGTGTCGCGCTCCGAATCGACGCTCACGAAGACCCACTGGATGCGATCCGCGTCCGGCCCCAGCGCCTCGATGAAGCCGGTCATCTCGGTGAGCGTGGTCGGGCAGACATCGGGGCAATAGGTGAAGCCGAAGAACACGGCCATCGGCCGGCCGCGGAAGTCGCGCTCCGTCACCGCGCGGCCGCGATGGTCGGTCAGGCTGAACGGCCCGCCGATCGCCAGCGTCTGCGGCCCGGTCGCCACGCGCGGCGGCGCCAGTGGACCATCGGAGACCAGCCACCCGCCGGTGGTGGCCAGCAACAGGGCACCCAGGACGCCAACGGCGCCCCAGGCGACCCAACGGATGATGCGCAGCACCGGCCGGCTCAATGGCCCTGGTGCGGGCCGGTGCCGCGCGCGCCCGGCGCATCGACAGCCAGTTCGACCGCGACCCGACCGGCGCGCTCGAACACCAGCGTCACCGGCACGCGAGCGCCCTGTTCGAAGCCGCCCTGCGGCCCGATCAGCATTAGATGCAGGCCGCCGGGGGCGAGCCGCACCTCCCCGCCCGGGGGCAGCGCGATGCCGCCGGCGATCGGGCGCATGCGCATGATGCCGTCGGTGACGGACATCTCGTGCAGTTCGACGCGCGCCGCGCGCGGCGTCTCGGCCGCCACCAGGCGATCCGGTGCGGCGCCGGTGTTGCGGATGACCATATAGCCGGCGGCGGTCGGCGCCGAGGCGCCGACGGCACGCGTCCAGGGATGGTCGATGACCAGGTCGCCGGCACGGAAGTCGTGCGCGGCGAGCGGGGCGCCGAGGAAAGGCAGGGAGACGAAGGCAGCGCCGGTCATCAGGACCGCGCGCAGGAAGGTGCGACGCATAATGGGATTGCTCCGACAAGGGATGGAACGGCCCCGCGCCAGGCGGGACCGGCTTCAGCCGAGGGGCGGAGCG
>NZ_GG770905.1 GCF_000164635.1 Pseudoroseomonas cervicalis ATCC 49957
GCGCTGCCCGGCGCCGCCAGCTTCGCCGCCGACCTGGCGCGGCCCGAGGCGGCGGCCGAGGCGGTGCAGGCCGCCCTCGGTGCCTTCGGCCGGCTCGACATCCTGGTGCACAGCGCCGGCGCCACCCAGCGCGGCGACTTCCTGGAACTGCCGGATGAGGCCTGGGAGGCGGGCTACGCGCTGAAGCTGTTCGGCGGCATGCGGCTGTGCCGCGCCGCCTGGCCGCATCTGCGGGCCTCCGCCGGCACGGCGGTGCTGATCGCCGGCATTGGCGGTCGGCTGGCCAGCGCCGATTTCACCATTGGCGGCTCGGTCAATGCGGCGCTGATGAACCTGACCAAGGCGCTGGCCGACCGCGGCGTGCGCGACGGGGTGCGGGTCAACGCCGTCAACCCCGGCAGCATCCGCACCGAGCGGCTGACCGGCCGCATCGCCACCCTGGCGCGCGAGCGCGGGCTGGGGCTGGAGCAGGCGGCCGAGGCGCTGGCGGCCGAATCGGGCATCGCCCGCTTCGGCCAGCCGGAGGAGATCGCCGCCGCCGTCGCCTTCCTGGCGGGGCCGCAGGCCGCCTATGTGCAGGGCGCCATCCTGGATGTGGATGGCGGCTGGCTGCGCGCCGTCTAGCCGCGCCGGGCTTGTGCCCGCCCGGCCGCGCCCCGATCTTCCGGGGCGGGACCGGACAGGGGGATGGATGCGGCGACGGGCATGGCTTCAGGCGGCGGCGGTCTCCCTGGCCCCCTGGCCGCGCCCGGCGGGCGCCGCGACCGGACCGGATGGCGACACCCCGGCCATCGCCGCCGCGCTGGACGCGGCGGCGGCGCTGCCGGCGCTGCGCAGCGTGCTGGTGAGCGCCGATGGCCGGCTGGTGGCGGCGCGGGGCTATCATGGGCAATCGCCCGAGGCGCCGGCCAACATCAAATCCGCCTCCAAATCGGTCATGGCCGCGCTGGTCGGCATCGCCATCGGGCGCGGGCTGCTGGAGGGGGTGGAGCAGCCGATCGCCCCGCTGCTGGCCGACCGGCTGCCGCGCGACCCGGACCCCAGGCTGCGCCGCGTCACCATCGGCCACCTGCTGTCGATGCAGGCCGGGCTGCGCTCCACCTCCGGGCCGCGCTACGGGGCGTGGGTGGCCAGCCGTGACTGGGTGCGCGCCGCCCTCGCCCAGCCCTTCGAGGCCGAGCCGGGCGGCGCCATGGTCTATTCCACCGGCTCCACCCACCTGCTCTCCGCCATCCTGGCGCGGCAGGCCGGGCGGCCGACCCTGGCCCTGGCGCGGGACTGGCTGGGCGGGCTGCCGGAGTTCCGCATCACCGATTGGATGCGCGACCCGCAGGGCATCCATCTCGGTGGCAACGAGATGGCGATGCCGCCGCGCGCCCTGCTGGCCTTCGGCGAGCTGCACCGCACCGGCGGCCTGGCGCCGGACGGGACGCGGCTGCTGCCGCAGGGCTGGGTGGCGCGGGCCTGGACGCCGCGCACCGCCTCGCGCTTCACCGGCGACGGCTATGGCTATGGCTGGTTCCTGCGCCGCATCGGCGGCCAGGCGGTGCGCTATGGCTGGGGCTTCGGCGGGCAGATGATCTATGTGGTGCCCGGGCAGGGCCTGAGCGTGGCGATGACCTCGGCCACCGACGCCTCGGCCGCGCGCAGCGGCCATCGCGACGCGCTGCACGCGCTGCTGGAGCGGCTGATGCGGGCCGCGGCGGCCGACGGGCTGGCGGCGGGCTGACCCGCC
>NZ_GG770904.1 GCF_000164635.1 Pseudoroseomonas cervicalis ATCC 49957
CCGGCAGGCGGGGCCGCGCCCCGCCCCGGCAAGAACCGAGAGGAAGGAACGACACCCATGAGCGAAACCCAGCCCGACATCCGCAAGGGCCTGGTCGGCGTCGTCGCCGATGTCTCCGCCGTGTCCAAGGTGATGCCGGAGACCAACAGCCTGACCTATCGCGGCTATGCCGTGCAGGACCTGGCCGAGCAGTGCAGCTTCGAGGAGGTCGCCTATCTGCTGTGGAACGGCGAGCTGCCGGACGCCGCGCAGCTGGCCGCCTTCCGCGCCGAGGAGGCGGCCAACCGTGGCATCAGCCCGGCGCTGCACGGGGTGATCCAGGCCTTCCCGCATGACGCGCACCCGATGGACGCGATCCGCACCGCGGTCAGCTTCCTCGGCATGGAGGATCCCGAGAGCGCCGACACCGCCGAGCCGGCGACGCGCCGCAAGGCGATGCGGCTGCTGGCGAAGATCCCGACCGCCATCGCCGCCGCGCACCGCGCCGCCAAGGGGCTGGCGCCGGTGGAGCCCGACCCGAAGCTCGGCTTCGCCGAGAACTTCTTCCACCTGGTGTTCGGCCGCGTGCCGCAGCCCGAGGTGGTGAAGGCCTTCGACGTCTCGCTGATCCTCTATGCCGAGCACGGCTTCAACGCCTCGACCTTCACCGCCCGCACCGTCACCAGCACGGGCGCCGACCTGCACGGCGCCATCACCGCCGGCATCGCCGCGCTGAAGGGGCCGCTGCATGGCGGCGCCAACGAGGCGGTGATGCACATGCTGGCCGAGATCGGCGAGCCGTCGAAGGCGCTGGACTGGCTGGAGGGCAAGTTCGACCACAAGGCGCTGGTGATGGGCTTCGGCCACCGCGTCTACAAGAATGGCGACAGCCGCGTGCCGACCATGACGAAGTATGCCGAGAAGATGGCCGAGGTGGTGGGCGACCGCCGCTGGATGGAGATGAGCCGCGTGCTGGCCGGCGCCATGCTGGAGCGGAAGAACATCCATCCGAACCTCGATTTCCCGGCCGGCCCCGCCTACCACCTGATGGGCTTCGACATCCCGCTCTTCACGCCGATCTTCGTCGCCAGCCGCATCACCGGCTGGGCGGCGCATGTCATCGAGCAGGCGGCCGACAACCGGCTGATCCGCCCGCTGTCGCATTATACCGGCGCGGCGCAGCGCGAGGTGCCGCCGATCGCGCAGCGCTGAGCGCTCCGCTTCAGACTCTCGAAAGGTGGCGCCGGGCAACCGGCGCCACCTTTTTGCTGCGCGCCGCGCGGAATGCGGGGTGTTTTGCAACGGCGGCACGCGGATTTCGTTGACAAGCAGATTGCGCGTGAAGATAGCGTGTTCCTCGCGCGCATCGGTTGAGCGCGATTCGCGGCGCGGCCTGTCAAGGGTCATCCCGCGCATCGGCGGTGGTGGAGATGCGTCGCGGTTCGGAAGGATGGTCAGGACGGCATGGGCAGGCAGGCGACGCGACGTCCCATCCTTCCGCTCCCGGCTTCCGCATCGCTGTTTTCATGAGTGAGACAGGCCTCAGGCAGAGACAGGGGATTCCGGGACCAGCCCCGGCCCCTGCCGCGCGCCCGACTGAATCGCGCGGCCGGCACGGCATCCATCTACGGGTAAGGAGATCCAGCACGTGAGCGACAGCAACGACACCAGCCCGCCCCGGGCGCGCGCCATGGTGATGAGCAGCAGCACGCGGCGCGGCAGCGCGACGCGCAAGGCGAGCACGGCGGGCCGCAAGCCGGCCGCGACCAAGGCCGCCGCGCCGAAGAAGGCGGCGACGGCGAAGGCGACGGCGAAGAAGCCCGCCGCCAAGACCAGCAAGGCCGCCGCGCCGAAGAAGGCCACCGCGACGAAGACCGCCGCCGCCC
>NZ_GG770903.1 GCF_000164635.1 Pseudoroseomonas cervicalis ATCC 49957
CCTGCTGGCCGCCTTCCTGCAGGGCGCCGGCCTGCCGCCGCATGCGCTGACAGGAATCGCGCCGGAGGCCGCGCTGCACGCCGCCGGCCAGCTCAGCCGCATCGCCTTGGCCGGGCTGCGCGCTTTGCTGATCGCCCGCGCCGACGCCAAGCGGGAATTCCGCATCGAGCAGACCATGCTGCGCGCCAGCGGCAACAACCCGGTGAAATTCGCCGCCTCCGACGCCGCCGCGCTGCAGGGGCTGCTGACCTCGCCCGACACCGCCGCGGCGGTGCAGGAGACGGTGACGGATCTCGCCGCGCACCAGGCCGCCGGCCTCGCCGCCACCCAGGCGGCGGCGCGCGCGCTGCTCGACCGCCTGGCACCCGCGCGGCTGGAGGCCGAGGACCAGGGCGGCGGGCTGCTGCCCGGTGCGCGCGAGAAGCGCCTCTGGGATCGCTACAAGGCGCTGCACCGCGCCACGGGCGAGCAATTCGACGATGATTTCGACAGCGCCTTCGGCAAGGCCTTCGCCCGGGCCTATGAGGATGCGCTGCGCGGCGGGCGGGGTTAACCGATGGTCTGGACCGACAAGGTCGTCTGGCAGGAAGGCATGTTCCTGCGCGCGCAGCATTTCCAGCAGCAGGACCGCTATCACGAGCACCAGTTGCAGGCGCGCACCGCGCCGCTGCGCCCGCATCCCTGGGGGCTGACCGAGCTGTCGCTGGACCGCGATCTGCTGGCGGCGGGGAAGTTCGCCCTGGCCAGCGCCGCCGGCGTGCTGGAGGATGGCACGCCCTTCGCCATCCCCGGCAGCGCCGACCAGCCCCTGCCGCTCGACCTGCCGGAGGGCACGCGCAACCAGATCGTCTATCTGGCGGCCCCCCTGCGCCAGCCCGGCAGCCCGGAGGTCGCCTTTGGCGAGATGCCGGAGCTCTCCGGCGCGCGCTACGGGCTGCGGCCCTTCGAGGCTTTCGACACCCATTCCGACAGCACCCAGCCGGCCGAATTGCAGGTCGGCCGCCCGCGGCTGCGTTTCCTGCTGGAAAGCGAGGAGCGCGCGGGCTTCACCTGCCTGGGCCTCGCCCGCATCGTCGAGGTGCAGGCCGATCGCCGCGTGGTGGTGGATGAGCGCTTCATCCCGCCCTGCCTGCGTGTCTCCGCTTGGCCGGCCATCGGCAACCTCGCGCCGGAACTGACCGGCATGCTCGGCCAGCGGGCCGAGGCGCTGGCGGCACGGCTCTCCGCCCCCGGCGCGCGCGGCGTGGCCGAGGTCTCCGACTTCCTGCTGCTGCAAAGCCTCAATCGCTGGCTGCCGCTGCTGTCGCACTGGTCGGATGCCGGCAACATCCACCCCGAGGCGCTGTTTTCCGTGCTGGTGCAGATGGCGGGCGAGCTCGCCACCTTCACCGATCCCGGCCGCCGCGCGCGGCCCTATCCGGCCTACCGGCATGACGATCTGCAACGCGCCTTCGCGCCCGTGGTGGCCGATCTGCGCCGCGCGCTCTCGATGGTGCTGGAGACCAACGCGGTCGCCATCCCGTTGCAGGAGCGGCGGCATGGCGTGCGGGTCGGCCCGCTGATGGACCGTACTTTGCTGCGCGCCGCGCAATTCGTGCTGACGGTGCAGGCGGAGATGCCGGGCGAGCAGCTGCGCCGCCTCTTCCCCAACCAGGTGAAGATCGGCGCGGTCGAGCATATCCGCGAGCTGGTCAATGTCGCGCTGCCCGGCATCGCGGTGCGGCCACTGCCCGTGGCGCCGCGGCAGATCCCCTTCCATGCCGGCGCCGTCTATTTCGAGCTGGATCGCGGCAGCCCGCATTGGCAGCAGATGCAATCCTCGGGCGGCTTCGCCCTGCATGTCTCGGGTGACTTCCCGGCGCTGCAGATGGAGCTCTGGGCGATCCGCGGATGAGCGACAATCCCTTCTCCGAGCCGGAGGATTCGGACCGCACCATCATCCAGGGGCCGCAGCCGCGCGCCGGGGCGCAGCCTGCCCGGCCGGCGGGCGCGATGCCGCCACCCGCTGCCCTCACCGGCTACGCCGTCCCCGCCGGCGCCGCGGCGGCGGAGGTGGAGGCGCTGCCGCGCACCGGCCTCTCGCCGCTCGCCGCCGCCGCCGCGCCGCTTTTGGAGCTGCTGGCACAGCTCTCGGGCGGCGCGCGCATCGACCGCCCGGACGAGCTGCGCGAGCGTGCCATCCGCGCGCTGCGCCAGTTCGAGGCGGAGGCGCGTGCCGCCGATGTCTCGCCCGACCAGCTGCGCGCCGCGCATTACGCGCTCTGCGCCGCGCTGGACGATGTGGCGCTGGCCACCCCCTGGGGCCCGGCCAGCGCCTGGGGCGCGCAATCCCTGGTCTCCAGCTTCCACCAGGAGGTCCGCTCGGGCGAGCGTTTCTTTGATTTGCTCGCCGGCATGCAGCGCGATCCCGGGCGCTATCGCGAGGCGCTGGAGATCGCCTATCTGGCGCTGGCGCTGGGCATGCAGGGCCGCTACCGGCTGGCGCGCGGCGGCGGCAGCGAGCTGGACCGCATCCGCGAGGGTCTCTATCAGTTGCTGGCCCAGCTGCGCGGCCCGTGGGAGCGCGGGCTGTCGCCGCATTGGCAGGGGGTGGACGCGCCGCACCGTCCCGCGCGCCGCCGCATCCCCGGCTGGATCGCCCTGCCGCTGGCGGCCGCGCTGCTTGGCCTGTTCTATGCCTGGCTGTCCTGGGACCTCAATCGCGGCTCGGACGAGCTCTATGCGCGGCTGGCGGC
>NZ_GG770902.1 GCF_000164635.1 Pseudoroseomonas cervicalis ATCC 49957
CGCCGGGCGCCAGCAGCGGCGGCAGCGCCAAAGCCAGGGCCAGTGGCAGGGCGACGATGATGGCCAGGCCCGGCCCGGCCACGCCCAGCAACAGCCCGACCGCCAGCACCACGGCCAGCGCCGCCACGCCAGGGACCAGGGCGCGCAGATAAAGGCCGTCCAGCGCCTCCACATCCGTCACCAGCCGGCCCAGCAGGTCGCCGGCGCGGCGCAGGCCTAGGCCTGCCGGCAGACGCTCCGCCAGGCGGCGGAAGAACCAGATGCGGGTGTCGGCGAGCGCCCGGAAGGTGGCGGAATGGGTGACCAGCCGCTCGGCATAGCGGGCCAGCGGGCGGGCGGCCATCAGGGGGCGCAGCAGCAGCAGGGAGCCGACAGCGACACCGGTCAGCGCGCCGGTGCGCAAGCCTTCCGACACGCCACGGCCGGCAAAGCCCAGCAGCGCCACACCGGCCAGCGTGGCCAGCACCGCCATGGCCGCACCCGCCCACAGCCAACCGCGGCGGGCATGCCAGAGGCCGAGGACACGGGAGAGATCGGTCAGCATGACAATCCCAGACAGAAAAAAACGGGGCTCCGCCCCGAACCCTGCCGGGGGGACAGGGTCCCCCCGGACCCCGCCATCAGCGGGAATATCCTCACTCGCCGGCCATGCGGGCCACACCCGCACGGCCCGCCTCCAGCTCGATGACACGGCCGAAACGGCCGCGCAGCGCCGCCGAATGCGTGGCGATCACCGCGGTGCGGCCAGCACACAGGCGGCGCAGGCTGTCGATCAGCTCGGCCTCGGTGGCCGGGTCCAGATGCGCCGTCGGCTCGTCCAGCAGCACCAGCGGCGCATTGCGCAGGAAGGCCCGCGCGATCGCCACGCGCTGCGCCTGGCCGCCGGACAGGCCGAAGCCGCCCTCACCCACCTGGGTGTCCAGACCCTGCGGCAGCGCCTCGGCGAACTCCATGACCCGCGCGGCGCGGGCAGCGGCCTCGATCTCGGCCGCGCTCGCCTCGGGGCGGGCCAGCGCGATGTTCTCGCGGATCGTGCCGCGGAACAGATGCGCCTTCTGGCCGACATAGGCCGAAAGGCGGCGCAGCTCCTCCGGCCGCAGCGCCGTGGCGTCGCGCCCGTTCAGCGCGATGCGCCCGGTATCGGGGCGGCGGAAGCCCATCAGCAGCCGCAGCACCGACGACTTGCCCGAGCCCGACGGCCCGGCCAGCACCAGCGCCTCCCCCGGCATCACCCGGAAGGAGAGGTCGGTCAGCGCCGCGCCGCGCGCGGCGTCATAGGTCAGGCCCACCCCCTCGAAGGTGACGACGACGCTGGGCGGGATCTCCGCCAGCTTCAGCCCCTCCGGCTCGGCCGCATCCGCCAGCAGCGGCGCCAGCGCGGCGGCGGCGCCCTGGGCGGCCATGCGCTCGTGATAGGCGGCGGAGAAGGCGCGCAGCGGGGCGAAGAAGCCCGGCACCATCAGCAGGCAGAACAGCGCCGCCTGCGGGTCCGGATGCCCGCCCACCAGCAGATTGCCATGCCGCCAGGCCAGGCAGCCCAGCACCAGGGCGAAGATCACCTCCAGCACCAGGCCGGAGAGGAAGGCCACCCGCAGCACCTTCATGGTGCGGTGGCGGAGGTCGTCGGCGGCGGCGCCGAGGGCGGCGGCCTCCGCCTCCTGCCGGCGGAACAGCACGATCTGCGGCAGGCCGCGCATGCGGTCGAGGAACCGGCCCGAGAGGGCCTGCAGCGCGTCGAACTGGCGGCGGCTGGCCAGCGCCGCGCCGATGCCGGTCACCGCCATGCCGACCGGCACCATGGCGCCGGCCACCAGCAGGATCAGCCCGCTCAGCGCATCCTCGGCGGCGACGGCGAGCGCGATCAGCAGCGGGCCGAGCCCGGCCAGGATGGCGGCCGGCAGCCAGCGGGCGAAATAGCCGTCCAAAGCCTCCACCCGGTCCACCACCAGGGCGGCGCGCTCCCCCACCGGGCGCTCATCGGCGGGGCCGAGGGCGAGCAGGCGGGCGAAGGCGCGGCGGCGCAGGCTGGCGCGC
>NZ_GG770901.1 GCF_000164635.1 Pseudoroseomonas cervicalis ATCC 49957
CCGGGGGAAGGGTGGGGGTGGCAGCCCGCCGCGCCGGGCTCAGCCGCGCCGGCCGTGGTCCCAGGCCGCGCGGCGCGACTCATGCACCGCTTCGGCCTTGGTCATGCCGATATCGCGCAGCATGCGCTCGTCCAGTTCGGCAAGATGCTGCCGGGTCTCGATCATGCGCAGCAGCTGTCGCAGCGTCGCCATCCAGCCGACCGGGCGCGCGCCGCGCGGGCTGCGCAGGGCGACGGGGCAGGGAGAAGCGGAGCCGAGCTGGGCGGACATGACCGGGGGCCTTTCAAGCGCCGGGGGTTGTTGACCCCATCAATCTGACCGCCGCCGCGACATCAGAAAAACGAATTGTTTTGACGATGGCCATCAACACCGTTGATGATGTGGCCATGCTCGCTTTGCCACCCGGCCTCGACCCCGATCTGCTCCGCTCCTTCGTGCTGATCGCCGAGGGGGCGAGCGTCACCCGCGCCGCGCAGCGCGTCGGCCGCACCCAGTCCGCCGTGTCGATGCAGATGCGCAGGCTGGAGGAGATGCTGGGCCATGCCCTGCTGGTGCGCGGCGCCAAGGGCTTCTCGCTGACCCCGCAGGGCGCCTGGCTGCTGGAGCGGGCGCGGCCCTGGCTGTCCATGCATGACGAGATCCTGGCCAATTTCCGCAACCCCGAGGTGACGGGGCGGGTGCGGCTCGGCACGCCGGACGACTATGTGCTGCTCTGGCTGCCCGACATCCTGGCCCGCTTCGCCGAGAGCCACCCGGCCGCCGAGCTGGAGGTGGTCTGCGCCCCCTCGACCGAGCTGCTGGAGCGGCTGGAGCGCGGCGAGCTGGACCTGTCCATCTACTCCGCCGGCAACGAGCTGCGCGGCAGCGGGCCGGGCCTGCCGCTCTGGCGCGGGCCGCTGCACTGGGTGGGCTCGGCCGCCCATGCGGTACACCGGCAGACGCCGCTGCGCCTGTCGCTGGCGCAGCCCTCCTGCATCTGGCGCCGCGCCGCGACCGAGGCGCTGGATTCGGCCGGCCTGCCCTGGCGCGTCACCTATTCCTCCAGCGCCCAGATGGGCACCTATGCGGTGGTGCTGGCGGGGCTGGCGATCACGGTGGGGCTCTCCGCCCCGCTGCCGCCCGGGCTGCGCGTGCTGGACGAGGCCGATGGCCTGCCCCGCCTGCCGGAATTCGAGATCGCGCTGGCCCAGCGCGCCGACACTCCGGCGGCGGTGGCGCTCGGGCGGCACATCATCGACAGTTTCCGCCACGAACCCGGTGGGCTGCCAAACCGTGCTTGCTGAGTCCCGCGGGCTGATGCTTACCTTCCCGTAAGGAGAAGCTGGCGTGGAACGGCGTGGCAAGCGCCGGCCGGGCCGTCTTTCCCCGTCTCGGATGCGGATTGCGGCGGGACCATACTGGGAGGACGAGAAAGATGATCATTCACCGCCGCGGCCTGGTGGCCGCCGGCGCCGGCCTGGCCC
>NZ_GG770900.1 GCF_000164635.1 Pseudoroseomonas cervicalis ATCC 49957
CGAGCGCCAGGATGGGGTTGCGCATGGCGTGTCTCCTGCTGGGGTCCTGCCTCAAGCAACAGCCCGGCGCGCGGCGGGTTCGCCCCTTGCAGGGCCGGGCGGCGCATCGCAGCATCGCGCGCATGAGCCTCGCTTCCCCCACCCTGGCCGAGACCATCCGCCTGCGCCTGGCCGAGGACATCCATGCCGGCCTGCTGCCGCCGGGCGCCGAGATCGACGAGAGCGCCCTGGCCGAGCGCTTCGGCGCCTCCCGCACCCCGGTCCGCGAGGCGCTGCGCGAGCTGGCGGCGCAGGGGCTGGTGGAGATCGTGCCGCGGCGCGGCGCGCGGGTCGCCCGCGTCACGCTGGAACAGCTGGGCGAGCTGTTCGAGCTGCTGGCCGAGACCGAGGCGATGTGCGCCCGCTTCGCCACCTGGCGGATGACGGCCACCGAGCGCTTCGCGCTGCAACGCCTGCAGGCCGAGTTCACACCGCGCCCGGAAGAGGCGCCGGGCGCGCTGGAGGCCTATGACAGCTACAATCGCCGCTTCCACGAGCTGATCTATCGCGGCACGCACAATGGCATGCTGGCGGCGCATGCGGCGGCGCTGCGCCAGCGCCTCGCCCCGTATCGCCGCGCGCAATACCGGGGCGACCGGCGCATCGAGCAATCCCATGCCGAGCACCAGGCGGTGCTGGACCGCATGCTGCGCGGCGCGGGGGAGGAGGCGGCGCAGCTGATGCGGGCGCACATGCTCTCGGCCAGCGCGGCGCTGGCGCGGCTGGTGCAGGGCGGCTTCGCGCCCGAGCCGGAGAGGTGATCGTGGTTCTGCATACAAAACCCTGATCCATTCGCCGCTCCGCATATTTTTCATTCCCGCAGGCCGCATCCTGCGCTCTACTGGCGCAAGACGGCGGCCCGCCCGCCCCGCACGGGACCGCCACCAGAGAGGGAGAACGCCCATGGCCCTGTCCATCACCCTCGGCGCGCGCAGCTGGGTCGAGCGGCTGTGGTCCGGCATCGCCGATCGCGGCCGCCCCTATGCCGATGTGCCGACCGCGGCGACGCCGCCGCTGGACCGCGCCCGGCTGCTGGCCCAGGCGCTGCTCTCCGAGCGCGGCGAGGCCTCGGGCGCCGCCGTGGCGCGCGAGCTGCTGCAGGTGCTGGGCGAGCTGCCGGCCGGCGACCGCGCCGCCTTCCGCCACTTCCTGGCCAGCGACTTCGCCCCCGACACGGCCAAGCTGCGCGCCGCCGCCGAGGCCTATCTGGCCGAGGCCTCGCCCGAGCGCGCCATGGCGCTGTTCGAATGCGCCGAGCCGCCGCGCCAGGAGCTGCTGCGGCGGATGAACATGGCGCCCGGCGGCACCGCCGCGCTGGTCGCGCTGCGCACCGAGCTGCTCTCCACCCTGAAGCGCGACGCCAGCCTGAAGCCGCTCGACACCGATCTGCGGCACCTCTTCACCTCCTGGTTCAACCGCGGCTTCCTGGAGCTCCGGCGCATCGACTGGGACACGCCGGCGGCGATCCTGGAGAAGCTGATCCGCTACGAGGCGGTGCATGAGATCGAGGGCTGGGAGGATCTGCGCCGCCGCCTGGCGCCCGACCGCCGCTGCTTCGGCTTCTTCCACCGCGCCCTGCCGGGCGAGCCGCTGATCTTCGTCGAGGTGGCGCTGGTCCGCGGCCTGGCCTCGGCGGTGCAGCCGCTGCTGGCGCGCTCCGCCGACCCGGCGCCCATGCCCGAGCCCGGCTTCGACACGGCGATCTTCTATTCCATTTCCAACTGCCAGGAGGGGCTGCGCGGCATCTCCTTCGGCAATTTCCTGATCAAGCAGGTGGTGGAGGAGCTGAAGGCCGAGCTGCCGGGGCTGACGCAATTCTCCACCCTCTCCCCGGTGCCGGGCTTCCGCCGCTGGCTGAAGCGCAAGCTGGACCGCGACGGCAACGCCCTGACGCCGGAGGAGCGCGGCGCGCTGTCCGCCCTGCTGCCGGCGCCGCAGGAGGAGAGCGCCGAGGCCGGGGCGCCGCACGCCGGCGCGCTGGTCGAGGGGGTGGCCACGGGCGAATGGTGGCGCGACAGGAAGCGCGAGGCGGCGCTGCGTCCCCCGCTGCTGCGGCTGGTCGCCGAATACCTGACCCGGCCGAACAGCGGCATGGGGGCGATCGACCCCGTGGCGCGCTTCCACCTCGGCAATGGCGCGCAGCTGGAGCGGATCAACTGGCTGGGCAACACCGCGCCGCGCGGGATGGAGGAATCCTTCGGCGTGATGGTGAACTACCTCTACGACCCGGAGCGGATCGAGGCGAACCACGAGGCCTTCACCCGCTCCGGCAGCATCGCCCGCTCGGCGGCGGTGGAGGCGATGCTGGCGCAGCCGCGCCTGCCGGCGCCGGCGGCCGCCTCCGGGCGCACCCTGCTGCCG
>NZ_GG770899.1 GCF_000164635.1 Pseudoroseomonas cervicalis ATCC 49957
GCGCCTGGGCCTATGTCGCGGGCGGCGCCGGGGCGGGGCGGACCATGGCGGCCAACCGCGCCGCCTTCGACCGCCATGCCCTGCTGCCGCGCATGCTGCGCGACGTGTCGCGGCGCGACCTCTCGGTGACGCTGTTCGGCCGCACCCTGCCGCTGCCGCTGCTGCTGGCGCCGATCGGCGTGCTGGAGCTGGCGCATCGGCAGGCGGACCTCGCCGCCGCCCGCGCCGCCGCGGCGGAGGGTGTGCCCTTCATCGCCTCCAGCCAGGCCTCGCACCCGATCGAGGCCATCGCCGCGGCCGGCGGCGCCGGGCCGCGCTGGTTCCAGCTCTACTGGTCGGCCAGCGACGCGCTGGCCGAGAGCTTCCTGCGCCGCGCCGAGGCGGCGGGCTATGAGGCGGTGGTGGTGACGCTGGACACCACCCAGCTCGGCTGGCGGCCGATGGATCTGGATGGCGCCTATCTGCCCTTCCTGCGCGGCCGCGGCCTGGCCAACTACCTGTCCGACCCGGTCTTCGCGACGCTGCCGCTGCCGGCCGAGGATGGCGCGGAGCGGCCGCCGATCGGGCTGCGCGCCCTGCCGGCGCTGCTCGAGCTGCTGCGCCACTGGCCGCTCGGCACGCGGGCGGCGCTGGCCGACCCGGCCGCGGCGGTGCGGGCGGTGCGCCGCTTCATCGCGCTGTACGCCCGCCCCGACCTGACCTGGGCCGACCTGCCGCGGCTGCGGCGGATGACCAGGCTGCCGATCCTGCTGAAGGGTATCCTGCACCCCGAGGATGCGCGCCTCGCTTTGGCCGCCGGAATGGATGGCATCATCGTCTCCAACCATGGCGGGCGGCAGGTGGATGGGGCCATCGCGGCGCTGGACGCGCTGGGGCCGGTGGTGGCGGCGGTCGAGGGCCGGCTGCCCGTGCTGTTCGATGGCGGCGTCCGCAGCGGCGCCGACATCGCCAAGGCGCTGGCGCTCGGCGCCCGCGCGGTGCTGCTCGGCCGGCCCTATGTCTACGGCCTGGCGCTGGGCGGCGAGGCCGGGGTGCGCGCCGTGCTGCAATCCCTGGCGGCCGAGCTGGACCTGACCCTGGCGCTGTGCGGCCAGGCCGGGGTGGCGGCGCTGGACCGCTCCGCCCTGGCCTGAGGCCGCCGCG
>NZ_GG770898.1 GCF_000164635.1 Pseudoroseomonas cervicalis ATCC 49957
GAGGCGCGGCGCCAGCGCGGCGAAGGCGCGGAAGGTCAGCGGCAGCAGCAGGATGGCGCCGAAGCTGCCGAGCAGGATCGGCCCGCGCGCCTCGGCCGGCAGGGCGCCCTGGCCGATCGCCAGCTCCGCCAGCACGAAGGAGAACTCGCCGATCTGCGCCATGGCGGCGCCGACCACGGCGGCGGTGGCGGGCGCCACGCGCAGCGCCAGCAGCAGGGCGAAGGTGGCGCCGCCGGTCCCCAGCAGCACCACCAGCAGCGCTGCGGCCGAGGCCCAGGGCGCATCGGCCAGGTTGGCCGGGTCCAGCAGCATGCCGACCGAGAAGAAGAAGATGGCGGCGAAGACGCGCTGCAGCGGCACCGTCTCGGCCGCCGCCTGGTGGCCGAGATCGCTCTCCCCCAGCACCACGCCGGCGAAGAAGGCGCCGAGCGCGAAGGAGACATGGAACAGCGCGGTGGCGGAATAGGCGACGCCGAGCGCCACCACCACCACGGCCAGGGTGAACAGCTCGCGCGAGCCGGTGCGGGCCACGCGCTGCAGCGCCCAGGGCAGCACGCGCCGCCCGGCCAGCAGCATCAGCGCCATGAAGGCCACCAGCTCGCCCACCGCGCGCAGCATGGCCCAGGCCAGGCCCCCCTCCTGGCCGCGGCCGGACAGCGCCGGCAGCAGCACGAGGCCCAGCACCACGATGAGGTCCTGCACCACCAGCCAGCCCAGCGCCAGCCGCCCGGCCTCGCCCGAGAGGCGGCCGCGCTCCTCCAGCGCCCGGGTGGCGACGGCGGTGGAGGCGATGGCCAGCGCCAGGCCGAAGGCGAAGGCGCCGGCGCCGGAGAGGCCGAGCAGCGCCACCCCGGCCAGCCCGCCCAGCAGCCCGGCGGCGGCGACCTGCGCCACCGCCCCGGGCAGCGCCACGCGCCAGACCGCCAGCAGGTCCTCGGCGCGGAAATGCAGCCCGACGCCGAACAGCAGCAGGCCGACGCCGACCTCGGCCAGCGTCGCGGTGAAGCCGAGATCGGCGGAGAAGCCCGGCGTGTGCGGCCCGACCACGGCGCCGGCCACCAGATAGCCGATCAGCGGTGGCAGGCGCAGCAGCCGGGCCAGGGTGCCGAAGACGAAGGCCAGGGTCAGGGCGATGACCAGGAGGGCGAGCAGGGGGGGCGCGTGATGCATGCGCGCCGACAGTAGAGGCGCCGCCCAGGCGCGGCCAAGGCGGCATCATGGGCGGCGCCAATGATGGTCCTTGCCGATGCGGATTTCCGCCCGCTCCGGCGCGGCCCCAGATAGGGGCAAAGGAGTTCCGCCATGTCCGACACCCGCGCCGCCCCCCCGGCCTTCCCCGATGACGCGCTGGCGGCCGAGCGCCCCTGGGCGGCGCCGCTGTATCCGGTGGCGGTGGCGCTGGCGGCGCGCGACGCGGCCGGGCTGGCCGCCTGGTACGGGCGGTTGCTGGGGCTGGAGACGCGGCGGCAGGGCGGGCTCTGGCAGGTCGGCGGGCTGCTGC
>NZ_GG770897.1 GCF_000164635.1 Pseudoroseomonas cervicalis ATCC 49957
GGCGGCGGGCTGGGGGCTGGGCACGCATGGCGCCTGCTCCGCCGGGAGGCGGGCCGCCGCGGCGATGCCCGGCCTGGGGTCAGGACAGCCCGTCGCGCCGCCCGGCACCGCCGACGATGCCCTGCAGCTGGTCCGCGTCCAGCTCCTTGCCCGCCGGCGGGGGCGTCGGCCGGGGGGTGGGCGGAGTGCCGGCCTGGGGCGGGGGCGCCGGCGTCTTGCTGGGTTCGGCCATGCTCTGTCTCCCTGTCTGCCCGGGCAGCCTAACCCGGACGGACGGCATGCGCCCCGTGGAAACGTCTCAAACCGCTTTCCAGGTGTCTGGAGCTTGCAGCATCCGCCGCAGCTTGCGCACGGCGCTGTCCGGCGTGGTCAGCACCGGCCGGCCGGTGGCCGCGGCCACACCCGGCGCGGCCGAGGCCAGGCTGAACTGCGCCAGGGCGATGACGTCGCACCCCGCGAGGTCGCGCGCCGCCCGCGCCGCCAGCCGGTCATGCCCGGCGGCATCGCCGGCATCCAGCGCGGCCAGCGCGCCCTCGGCCAGCTTGGGCACCAGCCGCAGCCCGGCGGGAAATTCCGGCGGCATGGAGGCGAGCGTCGGCGCGAAGCTGGCCAGCAGGCCGACCCGCCCGGACGGCCCGGCGGCGGCCAGCGCCTCCTCGATCATCGCCTCATTGGGCTTCAGCACCGGCAGCGGGGCCAGTTCGCGCTGCACCGCCTCGATGCAGGGGCCGAAGGCGGAGCAGGTGAACAGGATGCCCTGCGCCCCGGTCTCCACCGCGTAGCGCGCCAGGGACAGGAAACGGCCGGTCATGGCCTCGGTCAGCCGCCCCTGCCGCGCGAGGTCGGCGGAGAGGCTGTCATCCAGCAGGTTCATCAGCCGCGCCTCGGGCCAGAGCCGGGCGAAGGCCGCCTCCACCGGCGGCGGCGAATGGCGCAGGGCGTGGATCAGGGCGATGCGCAAGCGTGTCCTCCCGGCCGCCGCGCGGCCTTGCTCTTCGCGTCATTCTGCGGCTGGCGGCGCGGCTGGCAACAGGGCGCTTGCGGGACGGCGAAAAAGTTGGATATCCTACGATTGGCCGGCGCGCTTCCGGCCCGGACACCGCCCGGCCCCGCGCCGGGCCGGCCCCGTGGGGAGGACAACAGTGTGACCAAGCCCGCCGCCGCGCGGCCGCCGAAGCGTGCCGCCGCGCCCGCCACCCTGTCGCCGCAAGGGGGCCTGCCCGGCCGTCCGGTGCTGGCCGCCACCACCCCCCCGGCCGAGCGGCTGCAACTGGGCGGGCTGGACGGGCTGATCGGCTTCCAGCTGCGGCTGGCGCAGGAGGCGTCCTTCCAGGCCTTCGCCCGGCGCAGCGGCGACACCGCGCTGCGGCCCGGCCGCTTCGCCATCCTGGCCATCATCGGCGCCAATCCCGGCCTGTCGCAGACCGCGCTCGGCGCCGCGGCGGGACGCGACAAATCCACCCTCACCCCGGCGCTGGCCGATCTGGAGAAGCGCGGGCTGATCCGCCGGCAGCGGCAGCAGCAGGACCGGCGCAGCTACGCGCTCACCCTGACCCCGGCGGGCGAGGCGACGCTCGGCGCCCTCTCCGCCCATGCGGCGGCGCATGACGCGCAGCTCGACGCGCTGGTGGGCCCCGAGAACCGCGAGGCCTTCCTGGCCATATTGCGCCGGCTGGTGATCGGGCTCGGCGCATGAGCGGCCCGGTCACGGTGCGGCAGGCGGTGCTCGACCTGCTGCGGCAGCGCGGCATCGACACGGTGTTCGGCAATCCCGGCTCCACCGAGCTGGGCTTCCTGGAGCGCTGGCCGGAGGACATCCGCTACGTGCTGGGGCTGCAGGAGGCCTCGGTGGTCGGCATGGCGGACGGCTATGCGCGGGCGACCGGGCGGGCCGCCTTCGTCAACCTGCATTCGGCGGCGGGGCTCGGCCATGCGCTGGGCAATCTGTTCACCGCGTGGAAGAACCAGGCGCCGATGGTGATCACCGCCGGGCAGCAGGCGCGCGCCCTGCTGCCGAACTTCCCGTTCCTGGGCGCCAGTGACGCCGCCGCCTTCCCGCGCCCCTATGTGAAGTTCAGCGTCGAGCCGGCGCGGGCCGAGGATGTGCCGGCCGCCATCGCCCAGGCCTTCCACCTGGCCGAGCAGCGGCCCTGCGGCCCCTGCTTCGTCTCCATCCCCTCCGATGACTGGAACGCGCCCTGCGCGCCGCTGCCGCCGCGCCGCGTGGCGCGCGACACGGCGCCCGACCCGGCGCTGCTGCGGGAG
>NZ_GG770896.1 GCF_000164635.1 Pseudoroseomonas cervicalis ATCC 49957
CTGGCCGGCGGCTCCGGCGCCGGCAACCCGGCGCGCGCCGCGATCTATGCCCAGGCCTCGCAGGCCTGGATGATGGCGGGCGACACCGCCCGCGCCTATGGCGCCGCCACCCTGGCCCTGTCGCTGATGCCGGACGACACCGCCCTGCTGGTGGACCGCGCCACCGCCGCCGGCGCCATGGGCCGCTATGCCGAGGCGCTGGAGGACCTCAACCACGCCATCGCCACCGACCCGCACCGCGCCGAGGCCTTCGTCTTCCGCGCCGCCGCGCTGCGCCACCTGGACCGCGCCGAGGACGCCCAGCGCGACATCCAGCGCGCCCTGGAGCTGGACCCGCGCAATGCCGAGGCCTTCCTGGAGCGCGGCATCCTGCGCCAGCTGAAGGGCGACACCGCAGGCGCCCGCGAGGACTGGCAGCGCGCCATCGCCGTGGCGCCGGACAGCATCGCCGCCGACCTCGCCGCCCAGAACCTCGCCCTCAACGAGGCCGGCCCCCGCCGTTGATTTTTTCCGGGCTGCCGCCGTTTCCCGGCGAGGCGGGACGCTGCAGGCTGGCGATGCGCGACTTTTTTTTCGGGCTGCCGCCGTCACCCGGTGAGGCGGGGCGCTGCGGGCTGATGCTGCGCGGCCGGTCAGGTGGGGCGCTGCGGGCCAGCGCCGTTTGCCGATCCGGCGCGACCGGGCGCCACAGCAATCGCCCCGTTCCGCCCTTCACCCCGCCCCCTGCCCCCCTGGGCCGAAGCGCACCCGGCGCAGTATCGCCCTCCCGTCCCGGCCCTGACCGGCAGCCGAAAAAAAATCAGCGGTGGTTCATGAGGCAGGCGAGGATGACGATGGCGGCGCCGACCAGCGTCGTCAGCGCCGGCAGCACGCCCCAGATGGCGAAATCCGCCAGCACGGCCCAGAGCAGGGCGCTGAATTCCAGCGGCGCCAGCTGCGCCACGCTGGCGCGGCGGAAGGCGGCGGCCAGGCAGATGGTGGCCGCACCCGCGAAGACGCCGTTCACCGACAGCGCCAGCAGGTCCAGCCCGCCCGGCGCCACCCAGCCGCTGCCGGCGAAGGGCAGCAGCAGCAGCGCCCCGGGCACCGAGGACCACAGGATCAGCCGGGCGATGCCCGGCTCGTCGCGCAGATAGCGGTTAATGGTCAGCACGGTGGCGTAGCTGGCGGTGCCGAACAGCGCATAGAGATAGGCCAGCAGGCTGCCGCCCGCCGACAGCCCCGGCGCCATGGCGACGATGATGCCGAGGAAGCCGACGCCGCTCCACAACCAGACGCGGCGCGGCAGGGTCTCGCCCAGCACCAGCGCGGCGAGCGCCAGCGTCATGAAGGGGGCGGTGAAATAGACCAGGTAGCCCTCGGCCAGCGGGATCTCGCGCAGCGCCTGGAAGAAGCCGACGGCCGAGCCCAGCATGGCGAGCGCCCGCAGCAGGTGCAGCCGGGGATGCGCGGTGCCGAGCGGCCCGCCCAGCCCCGGCCGCAGCGCCCGCGCGCCGAACAGCAGCGCCAGCAGCACCAGATGGCGGATCAGCACCACCTGGGCCACCGGATAGGCGCCGGCCAGCAGCTTGCTGTTGGCGTCCAGCGCCGCGAACAGCCCGAGCGCGAGCAGCAGCAGCAGCGGTCCCTGCACGATTCCGTCCCCCGGCCGCGCCCTGGCCCGGGTCCCGCCCGGGCCGCGCGGCCCTGCCCGGCTTCTCATCCGCGCGGCGCGGCG
>NZ_GG770895.1 GCF_000164635.1 Pseudoroseomonas cervicalis ATCC 49957
CGGGCCTCGCCCTGCCGGGCCTGGCGCGGGCGCAGGAGCGGCCGGCCGCCTGGCCGTCGCAGCCGGTGCGCATGATCGTGCCCTATGGCCCGGGCGGCAGCACCGACCTGGTGATGCGCCTGCTGGCGCCGCGCATGAGCGAGCATCTGGGCAAGCCGGTGGTGATCGAGAACCGCCCCGGCGCCGGCAGCACGGTGGGCACCGACGCGGTGGCCAAGGCGACCGACGGGCACAGCTTCGTCCACGCCACCCTGGCCTCGACCGGCGTGGCCAAGGCGCTCTACCCCAACCTGCCCTACGACCCGGTGCGCGACCTGGCGGCCATCGCCCCCACCGTCTTCGTGCCGCTGGTGCTGGCGGTGACCACCCAGGGCTGGAACGTGCGCAGCGCCGCCGAGCTGATCGAGACGCTGCGCGCCCACCCCGGCAAGTACCAGTACGGCTCGAACGGCGTCGGCGCCACCGGCCACCTGGCCAACGCCAATTTCGCCACCCGCATCGGCGCGCGGGTCGAGCATGTGCCCTACCGCTCCGGCACCCAGTCGATCAGCGCGCTGATCAATGGCGAGGTGCAGTTCATCCAGGACGTCTACGGGCTGCTGCTGCCCTACCACCAGTCCGGCCAGGCGCGCTGCCTGTTCGTCACGGCGGAGGAGCGCTCCGCCCTGATGCCCGAGGTGCCGACCATGGCCGAGGCCGGGGTGCCGGACTACAAGGCCTATTCCTGGTTCGGCCTGTTCGGCCCCGCCACGACGCCGCGCCCGGTGGTGGAGCGGATGTCGGCCGCGGTCGGCCACGCTTTGGCCGACCCCGCGATCGCCGCCCGGCTGGAGGAGCTCGGCATGCCGCCGATGCGCGGCTGGTCGCCCGAGCGCTTCGCCGCCTATGTCGCGGACGAGGTGCGCGACTGGGCGCCGCTGGTGCGCGCCTCCGGCGCCCGGGTGGAGTGAACCGCGCGGGCGGCCCGCGCGGGGCTTACCCCCGCGGCGCGGCGCCGTGCAGGAACAGCTCCCACATCTGCGCGAAGTGGCGGTCCTGCGCCTCTTCCGTGGCGTAGGTCGCGCGGCCGAGCATCGCCTCGTTGGTCGGGCCGTAGACGATGCTGTGCAGCAGGTGCTGCGCCAGCGGCTCGGCCGGGCCCGGCCGCAGCGCGCCGTCCCGCTGCGCCTCGGCCACGGCGCGCACCAGCGCGTCCAGGATGGGGTCGGCGGCCGGCGGCTCCGCCCCGAACACCAGCCCCTCGGTGAAGGCGATGCGGCGATAGGCCAGCAGGTCGGGATCGAGGTTGAGGGTCAGGAACAGCCGCGCCACCTGGCGCAGCCTGGCCAGGGCGGGGGTGCCGCCGCCGGGCGGCGCGATCTCGGTCCGCAGCCGCAGCAGGATGCGCTCGCGCAGCCGCCCGAGCACCGCGCCGAACAGCGCCGCCTTGGAGGGGAAGCGCCGGTAGAGCGTGTCCTTGCCGGCGTTGCAGGCGGCGGCGACCTGCTCCATCGAGGTCGCGCTGAAGCCCTGGGCGGCGAACAGCCGCGCCGCGGCGTCGATGATCCGGCCGGACATCTCGGCGGCCTCGCCCTTGGAGGGGCGGCCGGCGCGGGCGCGCGGGGCGGGTC
>NZ_GG770894.1 GCF_000164635.1 Pseudoroseomonas cervicalis ATCC 49957
AGCGCCGGCGCCAGGCGCAGCCGGTCGAAGCGGAAGCGCCGCAGCAGGGCGAGCGAGGTCACCCCCTCGCCGAAGCGGTCGAGCGCCAGGGCGGCGCCCTGCTCGCGCAGCTTGCGCAGCGCCCGCGGCAGCGAGGTGCCGGCGCCCAGCGCCGCCTCGGTCACCGCCAGCTCCAGCCGCGCCGGGTCCAGCCCGGTCTCCGCCAGCACCTGCTGCACCAGGCCGGGGAAGCCCGGGTCGCGCAGCTGCACGGCGGTCACCGGCCGGGTCAGGCGCCAGCTCTGCGGCCATTCCAGCGCCTCGCGGCAGGCGCGGCGCAGCAGCTGGGCGCCCAGCGGCAGCACCAGCCCGGTGCGGTCGGCCAGGCCCAGGAAGCTCTCGGCCGGCAGCGCGCCGTGCAGCGGGTGCCACCAGCCGGGCTCGACGCAGCGGCCCAGCACCCGGCCATCGGCCAGGGCGCGCAGCGTGCGGTAGCCGAGGGTGATGTCCTCCTGCGCGATGGCGCGGCGCAGCGCCGCCTCCAGCCCCTCGTCGCTGCGCTGCCGGGCCTCCAGCTGCGGGCCGTAGAGGCAGACATGGCCGCGCCCTTCCTGCTTGGCCTGGTAGAGCGCCAGGTCGGCGCAGCGCAGCAGGGCGGAGACGCTGCCGGCATGGCGCGGCGCCAGCGCCAGGCCACAGCTGACGCCGACCACCGCGCGGTGGCCGTCCAGCTGGTAAGGTTCACACAGCGCCGCGGCCAGGCGCTGCGCCACGGCCTGGGCCTGCTCCGGCCCCGCCGCCAGCAGCGCGGCGAATTCGTCGCCGCCAAGCCGCGCGCCCAGGCTGCCCTCCGGCAGCAGGCCGGTCAGCCGCTCGGCCACCTGGCGCAGCAGCACGTCGCCGCTGGCATGGCCGAGCTGGTCGTTGACCTCCTTGAAGTAGTCGAGATCGAGCAGCAACAGCCCCGCCGGTTCCCCGCGCGCCAGCCGGTCCTCCAGCCGCGACTGGAACTCCATGCGGTTGGCCAGGCCGGTCAGCGAATCGTGCCGCGCCATCCAGGCGATGCGCGCGGTGCGCGCCTCGCGCTCGGTGACGTCGCGATCGACGCCGCGATAGCCGAGCAGCGCGCCATCCTCGGCCAGCAGCGGCACGCCGCTGGTCTCCAGCACCACGATGCGGCCATCGGCGTGGCGGTTGCGGTTCAGCAGGCCCGAGAAGGGCGCCTTGCGCGCGGCGATCTCGGCGAAGATGCTGCCGATGCGCGCCGCCTCGTCGGGCGGCATCAGGTCGAAGGGGGTGCGGCCCAGCACCTGCTCGGGCCGGTAACCCAGCAGCGTCTCGACATGGGCGGAGGCGAAGGTGTAGCGGCCCTGCGCGTCCACCTCCCAGATCCAGTCGGAATTGGTGTCGAGCATGGCGCGCAGCCGGTCGCGCTCGGCGATGGCGGCGGAGGCCCTGGCCGCGTCCGAATCCGGCGCCGCCGCCCGGCGGGCGGGCGGCAAGGCGGCATGGCGCCGCAGCAAGGCGTTGAAAAACCGCACGGCAGGCCTTGGGGAAGGAAAGAGGAAGGGTCGGCCGGCAGGGGCGCCGCGCCGGCGGGTGCGGCGGTATACACGAAACCGTGCGCGCTGCGAAGGCGCCCGGCCCCGCGCGGTCAGCCCGGCGGGGCGGGGTGCAGCCGGGCGCGCAGCTGCTCGACCTCGGCGCGCGTGGGATGCGCGGTGCCGGCATTGGAGACGGCGGCGGCGCCGGCCGCCATGCCCCAGGCGAAGGCATCCTCATCCGTGGCGCCGCGCGCCAGGGCGAGCGTCATGGCGGCGACGAAGCTGTCGCCGGCGCCGACCGCGCCGCGCACCTCGACCGGCAGGGCGGGCAGGCGCAGCGTGCCGGCGGCGGTCGCCAGCAGCGCCCCCTCATGCCCCAGCGTCACCGCCAGGCGCTTGGCCAGG
>NZ_GG770893.1 GCF_000164635.1 Pseudoroseomonas cervicalis ATCC 49957
CGCCGCCATCGCCGCGCTGCGCGAGCAGCTGCGGGCGATGCACGCGCTGAGCCGCCAGCCCGGCCAGGCCCCCGACATCGCCGCGCTGGCCGAGGCGAATGAACGCTTCCACGCCGCGATCGACGCCCTGGCCGGCAATGCCTTCCTGCTGCGCGCGCTGCGGGCGCTGCGCGCCTATGACCATTTCGGCCGGCTGCGCGCGCTGCGCTCCACGCCCCAGGAGCCGCGCCGCGCCTGGCGCGAGCACGCCGCCATCCTCTCCGCCATCCGCCGCCGCGACCCTGGCCGGGCCGAGGCGCGGATGCGCGCCCATGTCACGCGCTCGCTGGAGGCCAGCGGCATCCTCGAGGCGCTCGACCAAGACGAAAGGGACACGCCATGACCACCCCCCAAGCCGGGGCCGCTTCCGGGCTGCGCGCCGCGCTGAACGGCATTTCCGGCATCCTCGTCACCCCCTTCGACGCCGAGGACCGGCTGGCCCCGGCGAAGCTGAAGCCGGTGGTGGACCGCGCCGTGCAGGCCGGCGTGCATGTGCTGGTGGCCAATGGCAACACCAGCGAGTTCTACGGCCTGACCACCGCCGAGGCCGAGGCGGCCGTCCACATGGCGGCCGAGCAGGTGGCCGGGCGCGTGCCGCTGCTGGCCGGCATCGGCCGCAGCATCGGCGATGCGGTCGCGCTGACCCGCGCCTCCCGCGCCGCCGGCGCCACGGCGCTGATGGTGCACCAGCCGCCCGATCCCTTCGTCTCGCCGCGCGGCATCCTGGCCTATGTGCAGCGCGTGGCCGAGGCCGGGCAGGGCCTGCCGGTGGTGCTCTACCTGCGCAATGACGGCATCGGCATCGACAACATCATCGCGCTCTGCCAGGTGCCGGGCGTGGTGGGCGTGAAATGGGCGGCGCCGACGCCGCTGCGCCTGGGCGAGCTGATCCGTGCCACGCGCGGCCTCGACATCGCCTGGATCGGCGGCCTGGCCGAGACCTGGGCGCCGCCCTTCTACGCCGTCGGCGCGCGCGGCTACACCTCCGGCCTGATCAATGTCTGGCCGGCCCATTCGGTGGCCATCCACGCGGCGCTGGAGGCCGGCGACTATGCCCGCGCGGCGAAGCTGATCGAGACCATGGCGGCCTTCGAGGCGCTGCGCGCCGAGGAGCAGAACGGCACCAATGTCTCGGTGGTGAAGGCGGCGCTGCGGATGATGGGCGAGGATTGCGGCCCGACCCGCCCGCCCTCCGCCTGGCCGCTGACGCCGCGCGCCGAGGCCGAGCTGCGCCAGCGCCTGGGCGAATGGGGCCTGCTGCGGGCCGCCGCCGCGAAGTAG
>NZ_GG770892.1 GCF_000164635.1 Pseudoroseomonas cervicalis ATCC 49957
GCGGCTTCGCCCACGCTTTCGGCGATCAGCGGCAGGCGGGCGGCGGGCAGGCCAGCGCGGCCGCCGCGCTGGGCGCAGGCCCAGCGGCGCATGGCTTCCAGCAGCAGGGCCTCGGGCGCGGCCAGGGAATCGGGGCAGGTGTCGGTCCAGGGCCAGGCGGGCAGGCCGTGCGTTGCCATGGTGGGGTCTCCCTGTAGGGCCACCCAGGCTGACGCATGTGATAATCATTCGCAAGTAATACCGTGCAACCGGCCGGTTCAGCGGCCGGGCAGGGCCTCGTCGTGATGCGGGGCGAGGCCGATGGCCAGCACGGCGTCGGCGCGGTCGATGGCGTGGCTGGCCAGCATCTCGACCCAGTGGCCGAGGGTCACGGGGTCGATCTCCCCGGCATGGCTGTGGCGGTAGAGGCTGGCGACGAAGTCATGATCGGACTGGCCGGCATGCAGGGCCTGGAACTCGGTGCTGGCCATGATGGCCTGGACCAGGCCGCGCGCGTCCAGGCTGCCCTCGGCCAGGGCGCCGCCCCAGCGGGCGATGTCGCCGGGCTGGGGCGGGCGGCCGAGCAGCGTGTCGCAGGCGAGCGCCAGCAGCTTGCCCATGCCGTCGCCCAGGCCGCCGGGCATGGCGGGCAGGGGGGGCGGGGCCTCCAGGCTGCCGGCGATGCGCAGCTCGACCGGCATGGAATCGGGGGCGGGGGTGCCGACCAGGTGTTGCAGGGTGGCCAGCAGCAGGCCGCCATCGCGCCCGGCAAGGGCGTTCTGCACGGCGCCGTCGCCGAGCAGGCCGCGCAGCGCGCTGGCGAGGCCGAGCCCGTCCTCCGCCCCGCTGGACCAGGCCAGCAGCAGGGGGCCGGCCTGGCCGGGCGGGCCGGCTTCCAGGCGCAGCACTTCCTGCGCGTCGGCCATGCCGGGCAGGGCGAGGCGGCCGCTGGCCAGGCCCTGCTGGTCGGCCTGGGAGAGCCAGAGCAGGGTGCCGCTGCTGAGCGAGAGATGGATCTCGCCGCCCATGCCGAGGGCGTGGCGTTCCGCCTGCCAGTGCAGGGAGAGGCTGCCGGTCAGCGCCAGGCTGGCCTCGGCCACCAGATGGGTGTCGTCCACCGGCAGTGGCGGCGGCGGATGGGGAGTGGGTGGTGGTGTGCCGCCGTCCGCCGGGGGGGGGCGGGC
>NZ_GG770891.1 GCF_000164635.1 Pseudoroseomonas cervicalis ATCC 49957
GCCGCCGCCGCCCACGCCGCCCGCCTCGCGGCCCACCGGGCCGCGCTCCGGCCGCAACGAGATGAGATTGGACAGGATGCACCGCCGTTCCCTGCTGGCCTCCGCGCTGGCCACCCCCTTCGCCATCGCCCTGGCCGGCCCGGCCCGGGCCGAGATCGACATCAACCGCGCCGCCAGCTTCATCGAGAGCACCGGGCAGCAGCTGGTCGGCGTGATCAACGCCGCCGGGCAGCCGGTGGCGCAGCGCCGCCAGCGTGTGGCCGCCGTGCTGCGCCAGGCGGTGGATGTCGAGGGCGTCGGCCGCTTCATCCTGGGCCGCTGGTGGCGCACCGCCTCCCCGGCCGAGCAGCAGGAATACATGAAGCTGTTCGAGGAGACGCTGATCCGCAACCTCTCCGCCCGCTTCGGCGAGTATGAAGGGGTGCGCTTCAGCCTGGGCCGCAGCCAGCAGCGCACCGAGGACGACGTGCTGGTCAACACCATCATCGAGCGCCCGAACAGCGCCGCCTTCAGCCTGGACTGGCGGGTGGGCGATGTCGGCGGCCAGCCCAAGGTGGTGGATGTGATCGCCGAGGGCACCTCGCTCCGCCTGACCCAGCGCAGCGAGTATTCGGCGGTGATCAGCCGCAATGGCGGCCGCGTCGCCGCGCTGCTGGACGCCATGCGCGGCCAGATCGCCGCCCTGGCGGCGCGCGAAGGCCGCTGAGGCGCCGCCCGCCGGCGGCATCGGGCACCGGGCCGGGGCGGCAGCGCCCCGGCCTTTTTTCATGCGCCCCTTTTTTCATGAACCTGGGCCGGGTTCAGCGCCGCTCCAGCCGCAGATACAGGCGGTGGCCGTCGAGGCTGGGGAACACCCGGGCGGCGGCCAGCTCGGCGGCCGGCGGCACCGACACCAGCCGGGCCAGTTCCTCGGCCTGGCGCCAGGCCGGGCGCCAGCCGAGATAGGCCTCCAGCCAGGCGGCCTCGGCGGGGGCCGGGCCGGCGCTGCCCAGCAGCAGCGAGCCGCCCGGCTTCAGCACGGCGAAGGCGGCATCCACCAGCCCGGCCGCGGCGCGCGGACAGGCTGGCAGCTCGGCCAGGGTGATCAGGTCGAAGCAGCCGCGCAGGAAGGGCCGGCGGGTGAAATAGGGCAGGCCGCAGCGCAGCGCGCGCAGCGGCAGGCCGGGCGGGGCCTCGCGCCGGGCGCGCGACAGCGCCTCGACATCGCTGTCCTGCATCACCCAGCGGGCGATGCCGCGGCCATGCGCGACCAGCTCCGCCTCGCGCAGATGGCCGGCGGAGAGGGAGAGGATCTCCGCCTGCGGCCGCCGCTCCGCCACCGCGTCGATGACGCGCGCCAGGAAGCGGGTCTGCGCGCGCAGCGCGGCGGGGTAGCCCAGCTCCCGCGTCGCCGCCGCCAGGTCGCGCCCGGCC
>NZ_GG770890.1 GCF_000164635.1 Pseudoroseomonas cervicalis ATCC 49957
CAGCGCCGCCCCGCCGGCCGCGCCGCCACCCCCGCCGTGCCGACCAGCCCGGCCAGCACGCCGCTCGGTCCGCTCGACACCAGCGCCCGCCAGGCGCTGCTGATGGATGCCGATACCGGCGCCGTGCTGCTCGAGAAGAGCGCCGATGAGCGGATGCCGCCCTCCTCGATGTCGAAGCTGATGACGATGTATGTCGTCTTCGACCTGCTGAAGCAGGGCCGGCTGCGGCTCGACCAGACCCTGCCGGTGAGCGAGCGCGCCTGGCGCATGGGCGGCTCGAAGATGTTCGTCGAGCTGGGCAGTGCCGTCTCGGTCGAGAATCTGGCGCGCGGCGTCATCATCCAGTCCGGCAATGATGCCTGCATCGTGCTGGCCGAGGGGATCAGCGGCAGCGAGCAGCAATTCGCCGAGCTGCTGAACGAATATGCCCGCAAGCTCGGGCTGAACGACAGCACCTTCCGCAACGCCACGGGCTGGCCCGACCCCGAGCACCGCATGACGGCGCGCGATCTGGCGACGCTGGCGCGGCACCTGATCAACGACTTCCCGCAATATTTCGCCTTCTACAGCGAGCGTTCCTTCCAGTGGAACGGCATCAACCAGGAGAACCGCAACCCGCTGCTCGGCCGCGTGCCCGGCGCGGACGGGCTGAAGACCGGCCATACCGAGGATGCCGGCTATGGCCTCACCGGCACGGTCAAGCGCGGCGACCGCCGGCTGATCCTGGTGGTGAACGGCCTGACCTCGATGCGCGCGCGCGGCGAGGAATCCGAGCGGCTGATGGAATGGGGTTTCCGCGAATTCGAGAATGTCGTGCTGTTCCGCGCCGCCGACACGGTGGAGGCCGCCCCGGTCTATCTGGGCGAGCAATCCACCGTGCCGCTGGTCGGCGGCAAGGACATGGTGCTGACCCTGCCGCGCCAGTGGCGCCGCAACCTGACGGTGAAGCTGCGCTACAACGGCCCGATCCCGGCGCCGATTGCCAAGGGGCAGGAGGTCGGGCAGCTCGACGTCTCCGGCCAGGGCGTGCCGCCCATGGTGCTGCCGCTCTACGCGGGGGCCGATGTGCCGAAGCTCGGGCTGATCCCGCGCATCCCGGCGGTGATCGCCCGCATGGTGTCCGGCTGAGGTGAGCGGCGGGCAAGGCACGCAGGGCCGCTTCATCACGCTGGAGGGGGGGGAAGGGGCCGGCAAGACCACGCTGGCCCGGGCCCTCTCGTCGCGCCTGGCCGCCGCCGGCCTGCCGGTGCTGCGCACCCGCG
>NZ_GG770889.1 GCF_000164635.1 Pseudoroseomonas cervicalis ATCC 49957
GCGCCGGGGCCGAGGAAACGGTCGAGCAGGGTCTTGGCGTCGATCATGCCCAGCATGTCGGGAGCGGCACGGCCGCGCACAAGATGCCGGCCGCGCGCGGGCCGCCGCGCCAGCCGGAAAGGGCACGCGCCGCGCAGCCTATAACATCCCGTCATGGACTCCATGCCCCGGGTCAGTTCCGGCGACGGGGGGCCTGCGGCACGCTGCCGGCATCGCACACGCCGCAGGAGCCCGCCGATGCTGAGGACCATGCTGTCATGTCTGGCCGCCACGCTGCTGGCCTCCGCCGCCGCGGCGCAGGGCTCGGGCTCGCCCACGCTGGATGCGGTGCGCGCCCGCGGCCAGCTGGCCTGCGGCGTCTCCGGCACCAATCCGGGCTTCGCCCTCGCCGACAGCCGGGGCGAGATGCGCGGCAGCGAGGCGGATTTCTGCCGCGCCGTCGCCGCCGCCACGCTGGGCGATGCGGGCCGCGTGAAGTTCGTCGTGCTGACCTCGACCAACCGCTTCACCGCGCTGCAATCGGGCGAGATCGACCTGCTGGTGCGCACCGCCACCTGGTCGCTCGGGCGCGAGGCGAGCCTTGGCCTGCTGTTCGCCGGCATCACCTTCCATGACGGCACCGCCTTCATGGTGCATGCCGCCTCCGGCGTCCGCTCGGCCGCCGAGCTGGATGGCGCCACCATCTGCATCCTGCCCGGCACCACCACCGAGCTCGCCGTGACGGATTACTTCCGGCGCGGCGGCATGCGCTTCACCCCGGTGCTGATCGACAACGTCACCGAGCTGCGCGCCGCCTTCCGCAGCGGGCGCTGCGACAGCTATTCGAGCGACGCCTCCGCCCTCGCCTCCTTCCGCTTCGGCGAGGGCGCCGGCGCCGGGCAGTATGCGCTGCTGCCCGAGGTGATCAGCAAGGAGCCGCTCGGCCCGCTGGTGCGCAAGGGCGACGACAAATGGTTCGACATCGTGCGCTGGACGCATTTCGCCATGCTCGCCGCCGAGGAGCTGGGGATCCGCGGCGCCGATGCCGAGGCGGCGCTGGCCAGCCCCAACCCCGACATCCGCCGCCTGCTCGGCGTCGATGGCGATCTCGGGCGGGCCATGGGCCTCGACAACCGCTGGGCCTTCAACATCCTGCGCCAGGTCGGCAACTATGCGGAGGTCTGGGACCGCAACATCGCCCCGCTTGGCGTGCCGCGCGGCCACAACCGGATCTGGACGCAGGGCGGCCTGCAATACGCGCCGCCGATCCGCTGACCCCTTCCCCGCCACGCCCCTCTCCCGACCCCAGGAACGAGCCATGCATGACCTGACCCGCTGCGTCCAGCACCCGGAGGTGCCCCAGGCGGGCTTCCGCAGCCTGGCGGTGCCGACCTACCGCGCCTCCACCATCGTCTACGAGGATGGCGAAAGCTTTGCCGCGCGCGGGCAGCGCGGCTTCGACGGCTACACCTACGGGCTGCACGGCACGCCGACCACGCGCACCCTGGAGGCGCAGCTGACCGAACTGCACCAGGGCGTGCGCACCGTGCTGGTGCCCTCCGGCCAGATGGCGGTGGCGCTGGTGTTCCTGACCTTCCTGCTGCCCGGCGACCATGTTCTGGTGCCGGACAGCGCCTATGGCCCGGTGCGCAACATCTGCCGCGACTATCTGGCGCCGCGCGGCATCGGGCACACGATCTACGATCCGCTGATCGGCGCCGGCATCGCCGATCTCATCACCGAGCGCACCCGGCTGGTCTGGGTGGAATCGCCCGGCTCCGGCACCATGGAGGTGCAGGACGTGCCGGCCATCGCGCGCGCGGCGAAGGCGCGCGGCGTGCTGGTCGGCTGCGACAACACCTGGTGCACGCCGCTGCTGTTCAAGCCGCTCGCGCAGGGCTGCGACTTCGCGGCGGAGGCGCTGACCAAGTATGTCGGCGGGCATTCGGACCTGCTGCTGGGCTCCGTCACGGTGCGCGACATGGCGCTGCGGCAGCGCATGAAGGAGGTGCTGCGCAGCCTCGGCATCGGCGTCTCGCCCGACGAGGTGTCGCTGGCGCTGCGCGGCATCGAGACAATGGGGCTGCGCCTGGCGCATATGGGCCGGGTCTCGGAGATGTTCGCCCGGCGGCTGCAGGACCATCCCCTGGTCGAGCAGGTGCTGCATCCCTGCCTTCCCGCCTGCCCGGGGCACGCGGTCTGGGCGCGCGACATCGGCGGCTCGGGCGGCGTGTTCAGCATCGTCCTGCAGCCGGGCGCCGAGGCGGCGCTGAACCCGGCGCTGACCGCGCTGCGGGTCTTCGCCATCGGCGCCTCCTGGGGCGGCACGCGCAGCCTGATCGCGCCCATGGCGATCCGGGGGGAGCGCAGCGCCCGGCCCTGGACCCGGGATGGCGCCGTGCTGCGCATCAGCATCGGGCTGGAGCAGGAGGATGAGCTGTGGGCCGATCTGGAGGGGCTGCTGGCCACCCTGGCCGCCGGCCGGGTGCCGGTCCCCGCCTGACCGGCCGGCCCCTAT
>NZ_GG770888.1 GCF_000164635.1 Pseudoroseomonas cervicalis ATCC 49957
CCGCACCCGGAACAGGCCCTGGCCGGTGCGCACCGCCGGGCCGCCCGGCTCCTCGACCACCGCCGCCGCGCCGAACAGCCGGACCAGCCGGGCCAGCACCGGCGCCGGGTCCGCGGCCAGGTAGGTCACCGCCGCGACATGGGTGGCGCCATTGGCGTGGCGCATCCACTCCGGCACCCAGAGCAGGTGCGGCTTGTGCTGCTGCGCCAGGAAATGGCCGATGCGCGGCAGTTCCGGCTCGACGCTGACCTCGAGCGACACCACCGCCTCGTCCCAATCCCCCCCCGGCGGGCGGACGCGGCGGCGGAAGCCGATATGGCCCTGGAAACAGGCGCCGCGCGCCTCCATCGCCGCGCGGTCGGCGGCCGCGTCGCGGCTGTGCAGCGCCACCAGGGAGATGCCCTCGCGCTCGGCCAGCGCGTCGCGCATGTGGCGGCCGAAGCGGAATTCCCCGGCCGGCAGGGCGTCGATCAGGCTCTCGTCATAGATCCCCATCAGCTCCAGCGCCGAGCGCTCCAGCACGGCGAGGCTGGTGCTGGTGCCCCAGGGATGCCGGCCCACCGGCGTCATGGTGAAGCCGAGGCGCTGGTAGAAATCCCGCCCCGCCTCGATGTCGCGCAGCAGGATCAGCGGGTGGTCGATGCCGGGCAGCGGGGTCATGCGGCACTCTCCGGCAGGTCGGCGGGGAAATAGGGGTGGCGATGGCGCCGGCGCGGCGTCGCCGGGTTGCCGGCCACGGTGCTGCGCGGCGCCACATCGGCCAGCACCACGCTGCCGGCGGCGACCACCGCATAGGCGCCGATCTCGACCGGCCCCAGCAGCGTGGCCCCCGCCCCCAGCACCGCGCCGCGCCGCACCTTCGGGTGCCGGTCCTCGCCGCCCTTCGTCAGCGTGCTGCCCAGGGTGACACCGTGCCAGAGGCTGACGTCATCCTCGATCACCGCCGTCTCCCCCACCACCAGACCGAGCCCATGGTCGAGGAAAATCCGCTGGCCGAGCCGCGCCGCCGGGTGGATATCGGCGCCGAGGCTGGCCGCCGCCTCGGTCTTCAGCGCCATGGCGAGTTCCGTGCGGCCTTGGGCCCAGAGCCGGTGCGCCGCGCGGTGCGCCAGCAGCATGTGGAAGCCGCGCCCGCCGATCCAGCTGCCGAGCAGCCCGCCCGGCTCGAAATTGCGCGTGGTGATGGCGTCGAGATCCGCCAGGGCGGCGGCGGCATCCTGCGGATGTGCCGCGAACAGCGCCTCGGCCAGCGGGCCCAGCGCGCCGGGCGCCAGCCAGGCGGGGCGCAGCAGCCGCGCC
>NZ_GG770887.1 GCF_000164635.1 Pseudoroseomonas cervicalis ATCC 49957
GCGGCGGCGCAGAGCAGGGCGGCGGCAGCCAGGCGCATCGGCGGCGCGGTCCTTCAGGAGAGCTTGGCGGCCACGGGCAGGGCGGCGGGGGCGCCGGCGCCGCCCGGGGCGCTGCGCCGCTTCTCGGTCAGCGTCAGCAGCCCGGCCACCAGAACCTGGGTGACGATGCCGGCGGTGACATAGGTGATGTCGAACAGCACGCCGTCATAGCCGGTCTGGCGGAAGGCCACGCCGGTCAGGCTGACCAGCAGGCCGGTGCAGAAGATCGGCAGCGAGTGGCGCCCCATCATCGCCAGCGGATGGTTGCGCGGCGCGCCGCGCGCCCAGTCCTGCAGCGGCGAGAACACCACCACATAGGCCAGCGCCAGCAGGTGCAGCACGCGCGGCACGGAGAGATACTGCTTCTCCGGCACGGTCAGGAAATCGGGCAGCGGCAGCCAGCCCGGGCTGGGCAGGCCGGTGCCCTGCATCGACAGCATGCCGATGAACAGATACCCCGCCGCCGCCCACCACAGGCCGCGATGGTAGCTGACCGCCTGGCCGGTGCGGGCGCGCCGCGCGCCGAGGGCGAAGCCCAGCACGAAGAGGAACTGCCAGGAGAGCGGGTTGAAGAACCAGCCGCCGGGCAGCAGGCTGGGGAAATTGGCGCCGGTCAGCCCGGCGGCCAGCCAGATGGCGAAGGACAGGCCGAGCGCCGCCTGCATGCTGCGCGCGGCCAGCGCCAGCAGCAGCGGCAGCAGGCCGATCAGCACGAAATACAGCGGCAGGATGTTGAGGAAGCCGGGCTGGTAGCGCAGCGTCGCCGCTTCCACCAGCGCGCCGGCCGGGTCGAGCATCAGCGGCTCCAGCGCGATCACCGACATCAGGCCGAGATCGCCGGTCTTCAGCGCCTTGGTGGCGAAGACGGCGGCGCCCAGCACCACCAGCGCCAGATGCGTGGTGTAGAGCTTCACCGCCCGGCTCAGCACCTTCATGGTGATGCCGAAGCGGTCGCCCTCCAGGTAGCGGGTGAAATAGGCCGAGGCCGCGGCATAGCCGGCGAAGAACACGAACAGGTCCGCCGCGTCGGAGAAGCCGAAATTCTTGTGCGTCCAGTTCTCCAGCACATTGCCGGAGACATGGTTGATGAAGATCGTCACCAGCGCGAAGCCGCGCCAGATGTCGAGGGCCGTGTCGCGGCCCGGCGCGGCCGATGCGATGGGCGCCGCCATGTCGTCCTCTCCTCCGAGACGGCGCGTGGGCGCCGCAGCCAGAACCGCAAGGGTGGCTTGGCGGTTTCAGGTAGCGCGGGTGACGGTCGCGTCAACGGCTTGCGCGCGGGCGCGCGCGCGATGGTGATCGCGCCAGGCGGCGAGGCCCAGTTGCAGGCCGAGCCCGGCGGCCAGCCACAGCGCGTCGGCCG
>NZ_GG770886.1 GCF_000164635.1 Pseudoroseomonas cervicalis ATCC 49957
GCGCCGTCATAGGCGTGGCGCAGCAGCCAGGCGGCGGGATCGGCCAGCAGCGCGGCGCGCGCCCCGGGCTCGGCCAGCCAATGCGTCTCCAGTGCCGGCAGGCGCAGCGCCTCGCCCAGCAGGCGCCGGCAGAGGGCGGGCAGGTAGGGGGCCAGCGCCGGCGCCTCCACCATGCCGCAGCCGGGGGCGTTGACGATGCGCAGCGCGCCGTGCCGCATGGCGTCCATCATGCCGGGCACGCCGGGGCCGTGGCCGCCGAATTCCAGCGGGTCGAGGCTGCGGCCATCGACCCGGCGCAGCAGCACATCGACCGGGCGCAGCCCCTTCAGCGTCTTCAGCCACAGCGCGCCGCCGCGCACCGTCAGGTCGCCCGGCTCGACCAGGGCGCAGGAGAGCTCGCCGGCCAGCAGCACATGCTCGAACCAGAGCGGGTGGTGTACGCCCGGCGTCAGCAGCGCGATGGCGGCATTGTCGCGGCCGCTGGGGGCCAGGCGCTGCAGGCTGTCCTGCCAGCGGTCGAAGAAGGGGCGCAGCGGCCGCACCTGCTGGAAGCGGAAGAGCTGCGGCAGCACCCGCCCCAGCATGCGCCGGTTCTCCTGCGCGTGGCCGATGCCGGCGGCGCGGCTGGTGCGGTCGGCCAGCAGGTGCCAGCGCCCGTCCGGGCCGCGGATCAGGTCGGCGGCATAGGCGTGCAGCAGCGGCTGCAGCGGCGGGTGCGCGGCGCTGCGCGCCGGGCGCAGGAAGGCGGGGTTGGCGAAGACCAGGGCGGGCGGCAGCAGGCGCTCGGCCAGCAGGCGCTGCGGGCCGTAGCAATCGGCCAGGATGGCGTCGAGCAGCCGGGCGCGCTGCGCCAGCCCCTCGGCCAGCTCGGCGAATTCGGCCGCCGGCAGCACCAGCGGCACCGGGTCGCAGCGCCAGGCGCGGGCGGCGCGGCCGGCGCCGGGCAGCAGGGAGGAGATGCCCTCATCCTCGAAGGCGCGGTCGAGCCGCCGCGCCGCCTCGGCGGAGCCGCTGCCGGCATGCTCCGGCGGCAAATCGGCGAAGGCCGCCAGGACGCCGCGCCAATGCGGGCGAACCTGGCCGCGGCCATCCACCATTTCATCAACGGGGGCGAGGCTGTTCACCCAGCCGCCGGTATCACGCGAAACGGCGCAGGTCGAGCGTGCGTCGCAACTCCGCGCTGTCCACCGGGCGCGGCTCCGGGCTCGGGCCGGGGCGGTGGCCGAAGGGGAAGAAGCGGGCGCGGCGGCGCGCCTCCGCCTCATTGGCATTGACCGGGAAGCGCTCGTAGTTGCGGCCGCCCGGATGCACGACATGATGGGTGAAGCCGCCCAAAGCGCGGCCGGTCCAGCGGTCCCACAGCTCGAACACCAGCGGCCCCTGCGCCCTGATGCCCGGATGCAGGGCGGAGGGCGGCGCCCAGGCCTTGAAGCGCACCCCGCCCACATACTCCCCGGCGCGGCCGGTCGGCGCCATCGGCAAGGCGCGGCCATTGACGCCGAGCACGTAGCGCTCCGGCGACAGGCCGCTGGCGCGCAGCTGCAGCCGCTCGGTCGAGCTGTCGACATAGCGCGCGGTGCCGGAGCCGGTGCTCTCCTCGCCCAGCACATGCCAGGGCTCCAGCGCGTGGCGCAGCTCCAGCCCCACGCCGTGCAGGCTCACCTCGCCCAGCAGCGGGTAGCGGAAGGCGAAATGCGGCGCGAACCACTCTTTTTCGAGGGGGGCGCCGAGGCTGCGAAGCTCCTCGATCGCGTCGGAAAAATCCTGCTCGGCATAGTGCGGCAGCATGAAGTCGTCGTGCAGGCGGGTGCCCCAGCGGACCAGGCGGCGCTCATAGGGGGTGCGCCAGAAGGCGGCGATGGCGGCGCGCATCAGCAGCATCTGCGCCGCCGACATCTGCGGGCTGGGCGGCATCTCGAAGGCGCGGAACTCGACCAGGCCGCGCCGGCCGCCGGCATGGTCGGGCGAGTACATCTTGTCGATGCAGAACTCGGTCCGGTGGGTGTTGCCGGTCATGTCCGCCAGGATGTTGCGGAACAGCCGGTCGGTCATCCAGGGCGCCATCTCCTGGCCGGGGCGCACCTGCTGGAAGGCGATCTCCAGGTCGTGCAGCGCATCCTGCCGCGCCTCGTCGATGCGCGGATGCTGCGAGGTCGGCCCGATGAACAGCCCGGCGAACAGGAAGGACAGGCTCGGATGGTTGTGCCAGAAGCCGAGCAGCGACTTCAGCAGGTCCGGCCGCCGCAGGAAGGGGCTTTCCTCCGGCGTGGCGCCGCCCATGACGACATGGTTGCCGCCCCCCGTGCCGACATGCCGCCCATCCAGCATGAATTTCTCGGCCGCCAGCCCTTCCTCCCGCGCCAGGGCGTAGAGCTGCTCGGTGCGCGCCACATGCTCGGGCCAGGAGAGGGAGGGGTGGATGTTCACCTCGATCACGCCGGGATCGGGGGTGATGGAGAAATGCAGCAGCCGCGGGTCGGAGGGCGGGCCATAGCCCTCCAGCACCACCTTGCGGCCCTGGGCGGCGGCGGTGTCCTCGATGGCGGCGGTCAGCTCCAGCCAATGCTCCAGCCGGGCGAGCGGCGGGTAGAAGATGTGGATCTTGCCCTCGCGCGCCTCGACCGTCAGCGCGGTGCGCACCAGATCGGGCTGCGGCTGGCCGACCACCGGCGGCACCGCCTGCGGGTAGGCGATGCCGCGCCAGGCGGC
>NZ_GG770885.1 GCF_000164635.1 Pseudoroseomonas cervicalis ATCC 49957
CTCTTCGCCGGCTATCCGACCGGGCCGCTGCGCGCCGGCATGGTGCTGGAGGCTGATCCCGCCGCGCCGGGCGAAGTGGCGCCGATCGCGGCGCTGCCCGCCGGCCTGCATGCGGGCGCTGGCGGGCTGGATGCGCCGGGGCTGGAGACGCTGCTGCAACGCCTGCGCCGCGAGGGCCCGCTGCCGGTGGAGGCGCTGCTGCCCGAGGGCGCTGCGCGCCGGGCCAGCCTGCGCGGCCTGCTCTGGCTGCTGAAGCTAGGTTTCGTGCGCATCGCCAACTGAAGGCGGGGTCCGGGGGGACCCTGTCCCCCCGGCGGGGTTCAGGGGCGGAGCCCCTGATTTTTTTACTGTTGTTCCTGTTCCTGGGCCCAAGGCAGCGCCGGGTCCTGCGCCTCCGGCCGCCCGCGGCGCATCCGCCCGCGCGACAGTTCGGTGACCACCCCGTGCAGGGTGCGGAGCTCCTGTTCCGTCACCTCGCCGCGCTGGAACCAGTGGCGCAGGTTGCGCACCATGCCCGGCCGCTTCGGCAAATTGTCCAGGAAGCCGCTGGCGTCGAGCTCGGAGACCAGGCGGTTGAGGAAGGTCTCCAGCTCGCCCTTGGTGGCGACATGGGTCTCGTTGGTCATCAGCTGGCGGGGCGGGGTGCGGTCGACGGCCGCGTTCCACCATTCATAGGCCAGGATCATCACCGCCTGGGCCAGGTTCAGCGACATGTGGTCCGGGTTCAGAGGGTAGCGGACCAGGGTGTCGGCGCAGGCCATGTCGTCATTCTCGAGCCCGGCGCGCTCGGGGCCGAACAGCACGGCGCTGCGGAGCGCCCGGGTCTGGCAGATGTCGACCAGTTCCTCCGCCGCGCCGCGGGCGGTGCAGACCGGGATGACGACATGGCGCGGACGCGGGCAGGTGGCGAAGACGCGGTGGCAATCGGCCACGGCGTCGGCCACCGTCTCATGCACCGTGGCGGCGTCGAGGATGCGCTGCGCGCCGGAGGAGACGTACCAAGCGCGTTCCTGCGGCCAGCCATCGCGCGGGGCGACCAGGCGCAGGTGGAACAGCCCGCCATTGGCCATGGCGCGGGCGGTGGAGCCGATATTCTCGGCCAGCTGCGGGCGCACCAGCACGATGATCGGGCTTTCGCCCGGCATGGGCTTGAGGTCGGCGCCAGCTTCGCGGCCGGTCATGGCAGGGTATCCTTCGGTCAGACCAACAGCCGCCCCGGATAGCCGCCCGGCGCGGCGCGGGGAAGGGGCGCGGGCCCGCTGCAGCCCCGCGCCGGG
>NZ_GG770884.1 GCF_000164635.1 Pseudoroseomonas cervicalis ATCC 49957
CGGCGGCAGCGGCGGCCCGGCCTCCGCCCCCGGCGCCGCGCAATCCGCGATGGCCGGCGCCTCCTCATAGGCGATGCGCAGCAGCGCCGCCGCCTCGGTCGCCTGCTCCAGCGTCTCCGCCACCACCAGCGCCACCTGCTGGCCGGCATGGCGGATGACGGGGTCGAGGGGGCGGTACTCCGTGGCCGTGGTGGGCTCCCCGGTCCAGGTGGCGGCGGGGCGCAGCGGCGGGGTGTTCTGCGGTGTCAGCACCAGCAGCACGCCGGGCGCCGCCTCCGCCGCGCCGGTGTCGACCTGGCGCACCCGCCCGGCGGCGATGGCGGCGGTGGCCAGCACGCCATGGACCAGCCCCTCCACCTCCTGGTCCAGCGCGTAGCGCGCCTGGCCGCGGATCTTCGCCGCGCCGTCGATGCGCGGCGGGCGGCCGCCGATGCCATCTCCGGCATCGCCATGCCGGGTCATGCCCTGCGGCGTCATGCGGCTTCTCCCTGCAGCAGCTGCTCGATGGCGCGGTGCACCAGGCGCGGCGCCAGCGCCAGCTTGTGGCGGTTGTCCGCGCGCGGCGCGGCGCCGCGCATGGCCAGCGCGCTGGCCTCGCGCAGCAGCGCCGGCGTCGGGATTTCGCCGATCAGCGCCGCCTCCACCGCGCGCAGCCGCCAGGGGATGGTGGCGACGCCGCCAAGGGCCAGGCGCAGCGCGGCGATGCGGCCATCGGCGCCGAGCGCCAGCCCGGCCGCGACGCTGACGCTGGCGAATTCGTAGGAGGCGCGGTCGCGCAGCTTCAGATAGGTGGAGCGGCGCGCGGCGGCGCTGTCGGGGATGCAGAGGGCGGTGATGACCTCGCCCGGTTCGAGGGCGAATTCGCGCTGCGGCGTGTCGCCCGGCAGCAGGAAGAAATCGGCCACCGGCATCCAGCGCGTGCCGGTCTCGACCACCGCGTCGAAGGCGGCCAGCGCCACGGCGAAATCGCCCGGATAGGTGGCGATGCAGGCCGCGCTGCCGCCGAGCAGGGCGTGGTTGTGGGTGGCCCCGTCAAGCGCGGCGCAGCCGCTGCCGGGGCTGCGCTTGTTGCACGCCGCGAAATTCGCCGGGTCGCGGTAATAGGCGCAGCGGGTCTTCTGCAGCAGGTTGCCGCCCAGCGTCGCCATGTTGCGGATCTGGGCGGAGGCGGAGAGCGCCAGCGCCTCGGCCGCCGCCGGGCAGGCG
>NZ_GG770883.1 GCF_000164635.1 Pseudoroseomonas cervicalis ATCC 49957
ATCTCCAGCGCCGCGCGCTCCGCCTCCAGCGCCGAGAGGGTGGCGCGGGCCTGCCGCGCCGCCTCCTCCAGCGCGAAGCGGCGGTCCAGCGTCTCGGTCCGCGCCAGGGCCAGGCGCAGCTCGTCCTCCGCCCGCGCCAGGGCCAGGGCGGCGATGGCGATGCGCCGCTCCAGCTCCGGGCTGTCCAGCCGCGCCACCAGCGCGCCGGCGTCGAGCCAGCTGCCGGGGGCGTGTGGCAGGGCCAGCAGCCGGCCGGGCGTGGCCACCACCGCCTCGCCGCGCGCGGCGGCGTCGAGGAAGGCGGGGGCCGAGATGGTGCCGCGCAGCGGCAGCAGCAGCCCCGCCAGCAGCAGCGCCGTGCCCGCCAGCGTGGCCAGCAGCCGGCCATTCAGCCGGAAGGCGTGCCGCCGCCGGGCCCACTCGCGCAGCTCGTCGGCCACCGGCCGGGCCAGGAACCAGCCCAGCTCCACCACCAGGAGCGCGATGCCGAGCGGCTTCCAGAACAGGTGATAGACGGCGAGCGCGATCGCCAGATAGAGCGAGGCGCGCGCCAGCAGCGTGGCCAGGCCGAACAGCACGAGGAAGCGCCGCAGCCCGGCGGAGAGCGCCTCGGGCGGCGGCTCGCCCAGGCCGAACAGCGTCTCGCGCAGCCGCCAGCGCAGCAGGGCGAAGGCGCGGCCATGCAGGTTCTCAAGCCCCAGCGCGTCGGAGAGCAGGTAGTAGCCATCGAAGCGCATGAAGGGGCTGGCATTGACCAGCAGCGTCATGCCCCAGCCGGCGGTGGCCAGCAGCACGGCGGCGTCCCGCCCCGCGCCGGGCGGCAGCAGCGCCCAGGCCAGCGAGGCCAGCCCGGCCAGCGCCGTCTCCACCATCAGCCCGGCGCCGCCGATGGCCAGGCGCGGCCCGCGCCGGGTCAGCCGCCAGGCGCCCGAGGTCTCGGTGTAGAGCAGCGGCGCGCCCAGCATGAAGGCGACGCCCATGGCTGGCACCCGCACCCCGTGCGCGGTGGCGACATAGGCGTGGCCCAGCTCGTGCAGCAGCTTGGCGAAGAGCAGGGCGACGCCGAAGGCGGCCAGCCCGCCGGCGCTGACCAGCCCGGCGGCCTCGGCCACGAACAGGTCCAGCCGGCGCAGCACCAGCAGCAGCCCGAGCAGCGACAGCAGCCCGAGCACCAGCAGCGCCGGCGTGCTGCCCAGCCAGCGCACCGCCGGCAGGGTGGCGCGCAGGAAGCCCGCCGGCCGCAGCAGCGGCACGCGGAAGAACAGGTAGCCATGCAGCAGCCGGGTGCCGAGCTGCCGCCGCTTCGCCCGCGCGCCGCGCAGCCGCATCCGCTCCAGCGGGCCCTCGGTGCGGGTCAGCTCGTTGCGGGTGAGGAAATCGCCCAGCGCCGCGACCTGCTCCGCCGCCGGGCGCAGCGTGGTGCGCGCGGCGAC
>NZ_GG770882.1 GCF_000164635.1 Pseudoroseomonas cervicalis ATCC 49957
CAGTCATGCTGCGCCAGATGCGCGCGCAGCGCGGCGTCCAGCGCCGGCGCCGCGCGGCCGAAGCGGCGCGCCGCGCGCTCCAGGAAATGCGCGAAGAGCAGCGGCACATCCTCGCGCCGCTCGCGCAAGGGGGGCACGCGCAGCGTCACCACATGCAGGCGGTAATAGAGATCCTCGCGGAAGCCGCCGCGCTTCACCAGCTCGATCAGCGGCAGCTTGGTGGCGGCGACCACGCGCAGATCCAGCCGCCGCACCTCGTTGGTGCCGAGCGGCGCGATCTCGCGACTTTCCAGCACCCGGAGAAGTTTCACCTGCATGGCGGGCGACATCGCCTCGATCTCGTCGAGGAACAGCGTGCCGCCATCGGCATGCTCGATGCGGCCGACGCGGCGCTTCTGCGCGCCGGTGAAGGCGCCGGCCTCATGGCCGAACAGCTCGCTCTCCATCACGCTCTCGGGCAGCGCGCCGCAGTTCAGCGCGACGAAGGGGCGGTGGGCGCGGCGGCTCCAGCGATGCAGCGCGCCCGCCACCACATCCTTGCCGCTGCCGGTCTCGCCCTCGACCAGCACGTCGATCTCGGCATCGGCGATCTGCCGCAGCGTCGCGCGCAGCCGCTCCATGGCGGGGGCGGCGCCGAGCAGCGTGTTGTCGCCCTCGGCCAGCGCCACGGCGCGCGCCAGGCGCCTGTTCTCCAGCACCAGCCGCCGCTGCTCCAGCGCGTGCCGCACCGAGGTGACCAGCTGCTCCGCCGGATAGGGCTTGGGCAGGAAGTGGAAGGCGCCGTCGCGCATCGCTTCCACCGCCATGGGGATGTCGCCATGGCCGGTGATCAGGATGACCGGCAGCCCGTCATCGGCCGCGCGCAGCCGGCGGAACAGCGCCAGCCCGTCCATGCCGGGCATGCGGATATCGGTCACCACCACGCCGGGGAAGCCGTCATCCACCACCTCCAGCGCCCGCGCGGCGGAGGGCACGGCCATCGCCTGCAGCCCGGCCAGCGCGAAGCTCTGCAGATTGGCCTCGCGCAGCATCGCGTCATCGTCGACGAACAGCACATCCATCAGGCGGCCAACTCCAGCTCCAGCACGAACAGCGCGCCGGATGCGGTCTCCGGCGCCTCCAGCGTGCCGCCGAGATCGGCGGCGATCTGGCGCGAGATCACCAGACCCAGCCCCAGCCCGGCGGATTTGGTGGTGGTGAAGGGCATGAACAACGCCTGCCGCACCGCCGGCGCCAGGCCGGGGCCATTGTCGGCGACGCGGATGCGCACCCGCCCGCCCTCCGCCGCGGCGCCGATGGCGATGCGGCCCTCGGGCTGGTCCTGCAAGGCCTCGATGGCGTTCTGCACCAGATTGACCAGGATCTGCTCCAGCCGCACCCGTTCCACCCGCACCATCGGCTCGCCCTCGATGGCGAGATCGACCGCGATGCCGTGCTGGCGCAGCCGGTGGCCGAGCAGCAGCAGCGCGCCCTCGATGGCGCCGCGCACCGGCTCGGGGCGGGTCTCGCCGGTGCTCTTGCGGGCGAAGCCGCGCAGCCCGGCGGTGATGGCGCCGATCCGCTCGGTCAGCGTCGCGATGGTGCCCATGGCGCGCCGCGCGGCGCCGCTGTCGCCGCGCTCGGCCAGCAGCGCGGCATTGTCGGCGAAGCTGCGGATGGCGGCGACCGGCTGGTTGATCTCATGCGCCACGCTGGCGGTGATCTGGCCCAGCACCGCCAGGCGGTTGGCCTGGCCCAGCTCGTCGCGCAGCCGCATCAGCGCGGCCTCGGCGCGGCGGCGCTCCTCCACCTCGTCGCGCAGCTCGGCATTGGCGGCGCGCAGCTCGGCGGTGCGCTGCGCCACCTCGGCCTCC
>NZ_GG770881.1 GCF_000164635.1 Pseudoroseomonas cervicalis ATCC 49957
CCTCCCCGGACGGCACGGCGGCATGGGCATGGGGGCGCGGCTCACCCGGCGCGCAGGCGTGGCAACGCCGCCGCCCGCCACCCCAGGGGGGCGGGGCGGGTCCGGTCCGGTGCGGTCTCGGTCGGGCGGGGCCAGCGCATGGGGGCGCCTAATGCAAGAAGCTTACCAGAAAGCCATGATTCCGTAATGTGCTGATAATTCTGACATTTTGGTAAGATGGCGGGCCCACCATGTCTGGAAATCCGAACATTCCCCCTGTCCGGCGTCCGGGATTCCGAACCATCGCGACGTATGTTGCGGTGCAAAAAAGCGTGATCGGCCGCCGGCGAGGGCCTGCGGAAACCTCGGCCTTGACATTTTGAGGGGCGGCCTGGCCCGGCCGGGCGTGAGAGCGGCGCCGCGCGGCGCCCAGGCGGGGCGGCGGAGGCGGTTTCGCCGGCCGCGCCCATGCCGCCGTGGCGGGGTCCGGGCGCCGGCGTTTGGAATCCCGAACCGCCAGGGCCGCCGCCGGCCGGCCCGCGCCCGGCGCATCCGCCGCGCCCGATATCGTAACAGACTGATTTCACGAATTTTCCGTACGCGGCACGGTTCTTGAGAGAGGCCGGTTCCGCGGGCCCCGGAACCGGCCCGCGGCGCGGCCGCGACCGGCGCCGCGACCCTCGCAGAGTTAAGGAAGAGACGTGCAGATGCAGGTTTTCCCCGGCCGAACCGGCCGGGCAGGGGCCAGGCGCCCCGCCACGACGAGGCCCCTGCCATGAACAGCCGCGTGGACCCGCGCGACCTGATCGGCGGGGTGGTGCTGATCGGCATCGGCCTGGCCGCCGTGCTGATCGGCGGCGACTACCCCTTCGGCAGCGCCCGCCGCATGGGGCCGGGCTATTTCCCGGTGGTGCTGGGCTGGATCTGCGCCGCGCTCGGCGTGGCCATCATCGCCAAGGGCTGCATCCCCAAGCTGTGGGACGAGGGCAAGCTGCAGGCGCCGGCCTGGCGTGGGCTGCTCGGCGTCAGCGCCGCCATCATGGCCTTCGTGCTGCTGGGCGACCGGCTGGGCCTGGTGCCCGCCACGCTGCTGCTGGTGGGCATCGGCGCGGTGATGGACCGCAACAATGGCTGGCGCGCCGTGCTGCTGCTGAGCCTCGGCGTGACGATCGGCGGCGTCGCCCTGTTCGTCTACGGGCTTGGCGTCATCTTCCCCCTGTTCGGCCGGTGATCGCGCGATGATGGACACCTTCACCAACCTGGCCGCCGGGTTCCAGATCGCCTTCACGCTGCAGAATCTGGGCTATTCGCTGCTCGGCGTCTTCGTGGGCAACCTGATCGGCGTGCTGCCGGGCATCGGCCCGCTGGCCGCCATCTCGATCCTGCTGCCGGTCACCTTCGGCATGGAGCCGACCGGCGCGCTGATCATGCTCGCCGGCATCTACTATGGCGCGCAGTATGGCGGCGCCACCACCTCGATCCTGCTGAACATCCCGGGCGTCGCCTCGCACGCGGTGACCTGCCTGGACGGCTACCCGATGGCCCGCCAGGGCCGGCCCGGCGTCGCCATCTTCACCTCGATGTACTCGTCCTTCATCGGCGCCTGCATCGGCATCCTGATCATGATCTTCTTCTCGCCGCTGATGGTGAAGGCGGCGCTGTCCTTCGGCCCGGCCGACTACTTCGCCATGATGGCGCTGGGGCTGATCGCCGCCTCGACGCTGGCGCAGGGCTCGGCGCTGAAGAGCATCGCCATGGTGGTGCTCGGCCTGCTGATCGGCTGCATCGGCACCGATGTGCAGACCGGGCTGCAGCGCTTCACCGGCGGCATCCCGGAGCTGTCGGACGGCATCAACCTGGTGGCGGTCGCCACCGGCATGTTCGGCCTGGCCGACATCTTCGCCAATGTGAACCGCACCGAGGGCTCGATCCTGACCAAGGGCAAGGGGCTCGCCATGCGCGCCATGTTCCCGACCCTGGCCGAGTTCCGCCGCATCACCGCGCCGATCCTGCGCGGCACCGGCATCGGCGCCATCCTGGGCATCCTGCCGGGCACCGGCGGCACCATCGCCTCCTTCATGTCCTACGCCTTCGAGAAGCGCGTCTCCCGCACGCCGGAGCGCTTCGGCAAGGGCGCGATCGAGGGCATCGCGGCCCCCGAATCCTCCAACAACGCGGCGGCGCAGACCGCCTTCATCCCGACGCTCACCCTCGGCATCCCGGGCGACGCGGTGATGGCGCTGATGCTGGGCGCGCTGATCATCTTCGGCATCCAGCCGGGGCCCCGCTTCCCGGCCGAGCATCCGGACATCTTCTGGTCGCTGATCGCCAGCTTCTGGATCGGCAACCTGCTGCTGGTGATCATGAACATCCCGCTGATCGGGCTGTGGGCGCGGCTGCTGCTGGTGCCCTACCGGCTGATGTATCCGGCGATCCTGTTCTTCATCTGCATCGGCGTCTACAGCATCAACAACTCGCTGTTCGATGTCGGCATCGCGCTGGCCTTCGGCGTGCTCGGCTACGGCATGAACATCCTGGGCTTCGAGGCGGCGCCGCTGCTGCTGGGCTATGTGCTCGGGCCGCTGATGGAAGAGCAACTGCGGCGTGCCATGCTGCTGTCGCGCGGCGATCCGTCGGTGTTCATCGAGCGGCCGATCTCGGCCACGCTGCTGGCCATGTGCGCCGGACTGGTCGTCTGGACCGCCTGGTCGGCGCTGAAGGCCCGCCGCCCCGCCGCGGCGCCGGCGGAGGGCTGAGGCCGCGCCGGCCCGTCCCCGCCGCCGGCAC
>NZ_GG770880.1 GCF_000164635.1 Pseudoroseomonas cervicalis ATCC 49957
ACGCCCTGGCGCTGCGCCTCGCCGGCGGGCTGCACGCGCTGGTGCTGGCCGGCCAGGCGCCCGCCCTCGCCGCGTGCTACCCGCCTCACCCCGCACCCGCCGACGCGGCCTTCCTGACCGCCCTGCAAGCCACCCTCGCGGCACAGGAAGAAAGCCTGCGCGGCTTCCTGGCCTCGGCGCCGCAGACCAACGAGGTTGGCCGCTCTGCCGTGCTGCTGGGCGGCTTCCTGAAGATCGCTGCCGCCACGGCCCTGCCGCTGCGCCTGCTGGAGATCGGCGCCAGCGCCGGGCTGAACCTCGCCTGGGACCGCTTCTTCTACCGGCTCGGCGCGGCCGAATGGGGCGATCCGGAAAGCCCGGTCCAATTGCGGCCGGAGTGGCACGGCCCCCTGCCGCCACTCGGCGCGCCGCTCTCCGTCATGGCGCGGGAAGGCTGCGACCTGGCGCCCGTGCCGGTGCGGGACCCGGCCCAGGCACTGCGCCTGCGCGCCTATGTCTGGCCCGACCAGCACGAGCGGCTGGCCCGGCTGGACGGTGCCATCGTCCTGGCCCGCCAGCTCGGCACCGAGGTCGCGCCGGCCGACGCGCTGGACTGGCTGCGTCCCCGGCTGCGCCCGGCCACAGGCGCCGCCACGGTGCTGTATCACTCGATCATGTGGCAGTACCTGCCCGAGGCGACGCAACAGGGCATCCTGGCCCTGCTGCGCGCGGCGGCGGCGGCGGCCACCCCGCAAGCACCGCTCGCCTGGCTGCGCTTCGAGATGCCGCCCGGGGGCGGCCCGGCGGAGCTGCGCCTCACCCTCTGGCCGGGCGGCGCGGAGCGGCGCCTGGCCACCGCCCATCCGCACGGGCAGCGCATCGACTGGCTCGGGGCTCAGCCTGGAAATCCGCCGCCGCATCCCCCAAACTGAAGGACATCCCGCCAGGAGTGACCGCCGCCTTGTCCCGCTATGTCGTGAAGCGCTCCACCCGCGCCTTCCGGCCCTGGACCGATCTCTGGTCGCGCTCGGGCTGGCTGGTGCAGGCGCATTGCACGACCGGCCTGGCCCGCGCGCTGGACCCGTTCGGCCGCATCGCCGCCACCGGCACCACCGAGGAATGCATCGCCGAGGCCGCGCGCCACGCCCGCCCGGCCGGGCGCCGCCGCGCCGTGGTCCTGCTGCACGGGCTGGGCCACCA
>NZ_GG770879.1 GCF_000164635.1 Pseudoroseomonas cervicalis ATCC 49957
CGCCCCGTCGCGCGCCACCACGCGGTGGCAGGGCACCGCCATCGCCACCGGGTTGGCGGCGCAGGCCGAGGCCACGGCGCGCACCGCGCGCGGCATGCCGAGGCGCTCGGCCAGGCCCGAATAGGTGGTGGTTTCGCCGGGCGGGATCTGCGTCAGCGCCTGCCAGACGCGGTGCTGGAAGGCGGTGCCGCGCAGGTCGAGCGGCAGGGCCAGCGCCGCGCGCGGCTCCTCGATGAAGCCGATGATCGCGGCGAGCGCGTCCCGCATCGCCTCGCCCCCTGGCTCCAGACGCGCCTGCGGGAAGCGCAGCCGCAGCTCGCCGAGCAGCGTCGCCTCATCCGGGCCGAAGCCGATGCGGCAGATCCCCGCGCCGGTCGCCGCCACCTGCAAGAGGCCGAGCGGCGTCCCGGCGCAGGCATGGCGGATCACCTCCCCCGCGCCGCCGCGCCGCGCGGCACCCGGGCTCATGCCCAGCAGCCGGCCGGGCTTCTCATAGACCCGGCTCTCGCTGCCGAAGCCGGCGCCGGCCACCGCCTCGGCCACCCGCTCACCGGCGGCCAGGGCCGCCTGCAGGCGCCGCGCCTTCACCGCATCGGCATAGGCGCGCGGGGTCAGGCCGGTGATGTCGCGGAACAGCCGCAGGAAATGGTGCCTGGCATAGCCGGCGCGCGCGGCCAGCGCCGCCAGGGGCGGCATGGTCTCGGCCACGTCGATCATGGCGCAGGCGGCGCGCACCGCCTCGGCCTGCAACGCCGCGCGCTCGCCGCGCGGGTCGCAGCGGCGGCAGGGGCGGAAGCCCGCTTCCTCGGCGGAGGCACGATCGGCGAAGAAGCGCACATTCTTCCGCAGCGGCAGGCGCGAGGGACAGCCGAAGCGGCAATAGACGCCCTGCGTCACCACCGCGTAGAGCAGGTCCTCGCGCGCCTCGCGGCGCTGCAGGGCGGTCCAGAGGAGATCGTCATCGGGGCTCATGCGGCGATCCTGCCACGCCGCCGGCCGCGCCGCCCTCCGCCGCGTGCGGCGGTATCAGGCATCCTCGCCGGTGACCTTGGCGGTCAGCCGGCGCAGCCGCTCGGCCCCCCCCTGCATGTGCGGATGCAGGCTCATCGCCTCCTCGATGGCGCGCAGCGCCGCGGCGTTGTCGCCCATCTGCTCCTGGTAGGTGGAGAGCAGGGCCAGGGCCAGGAAGTGGCGCGGCTCCAGCACCAGCACCTGATGCAGGTCGCGCAGCGCCGCCGGCATGTCGCCCAGTGCCGCCAGCGCCTGGGCGCGCAGCAGCCAGGCCTGGGCATGGCCGGGCTGCAGCGTCAGCGCCGCGTCGAAATCCTCCACCGCATCGGCCACCGCCTCGCTCTCCAGGTTGCGCTGGCCGCGGCGCAGCAGCAGCGTCACGGCGGGCGAGGCACCCTGCGCCCAGAGGCTGCGGATGCGCGCCTCCAGCGCCTGCGCCGCCACGTCATCCGGCGCGGCGGGCAGCGCGTCGAGCAGCCGGTTGGCCTCGGCGCGGCGCGATTCGGCGGTGGCCGGGGCGCGGCCCTGCGCCAGCGGCGCGGTGAGCGGCAGGAGGGGCAGCAGCAGCAGGGGGATCAGGGCGCGGCGCATGATGCAAAAGCTTGGCCCCGCCATCCTTGCGATCAAGCAAAAACGCGACATGGCGCGAAAATCCGCCGCCCGGGGCCTGGCCGGGCGGGCCGTCAGGATGGCGTGATCCGGCCCGCCGGCCCTCCGCACCGGTTCCGCAACGTCTTGGCAAGCCCGCCCCGTCCGGCCACTCTGGGGCGATGCATCTGGTGCTGGTCGGCGCAGGTCTCGCGCATCTGGAGGTCCTGCGGCGCTTCGCCCTGCGGGGCCGGCTGCGCGGCCTGGCCTCACCCCTCCTCCTGACTTTGGTGACGCCCGAGGCGGCGGTGCTGCCGGCCGGGCTGCTGCCGGCGGTGCTGTGCGGCCGGCTGCCGCGCGCGCGCGCCGAGC
>NZ_GG770878.1 GCF_000164635.1 Pseudoroseomonas cervicalis ATCC 49957
GGGATGTCCTCGGCCGGCTCGGCATGCTCGTAGAGCAGGCGGGTGCCGAAGCCGGCCATGGCGCCGAACACCACGGCGCCGAGCGGCGCCACCCCGGTGGACAGGCCGGCGATCAGCCCGGTGGCGACGCCCACCAGCATCGCGCCGGGTTGCAGCTGGCCGCGCCGCAGCCGGCGCAGCGCCAGCCCCAGCAGCAGCAGGCCGAGCAGGATGCCGAGCAGCGCGCGCTGCTCGCCGCCGATCAGGTTGATCAGCAACGCCGGCAGCAGCGGCAGCGCCACCAGCACCAGCATGGCGCCGCGCAGCCGGCGCAGCTCGCGCAGCAAGGGCTCGACGGGCATCAGTCGAACAGCTCCACGATGGCGCGGAACAGCGCCAGCAGCGAAACCAGCCAGAGCGAGAAGCCCAGCAGCGCGAAGCCGCCGAAGCGGCGCAGCGCGCCCTGCCCCTGGGGCAGCGCCACCTTCATCCGGCGCGGGCGGGAGAAGCGAGGGTCCATGCCGCAAAGATTGCCCCGGCCGAGACCAAAAAAAAGCCGGGCGCGCAAAAACCGGCGGGAAAAACACTCCGGGGGCGGCGGCCGCCCCCGGAGACGCCCGTCCGGCCGGCTCAGCTGCCGACCACGCCGCCACCGCGCTTGACGATGGCGATGACGCTGGGGCGCGGCGGCATCGCCGCGTCGAAATCCGGCCAGCGGGTCGAGGGGTTGGCGAAGGTGCTGCCCTTGTCGTCGCCCGGGTGCTGGATCGCCAGGAAGACGGTCTGGTCATCCGGCGTGAAGCAGGGGCCGCACACCTCGGCGCCGGTCGGCGCCTGGTAGAACAGCCGCGTCAGGCCGCGGCCCGGCCCCTCGGTGTCGGCGGCGTAGAGCCCGTCCGCCACCTTCGAGGTGCCCGGCGCGCCATCGGTCGCGATCCAGATGCGGCCCTTGCTGTCGAAGGCGCAATTGTCCGGGCAGGACAGCCAGCCCTCGGCGCTGGTGCCCTGGTGGTACTGCGCCCCGGCATCGACGCCAGGCCGGCCGGCCACCAGGAAGATCTCCCAGCGCCCCTCGGTCGCGGCGTGGTCCACGCGGTCGGTGCCGGCGCCGGGCGGGATCATCTCGATGACATGGCCATGCGCGTTGGCGGCGCGGGGATTGGCCTTGTCCACCTGCTCCGGCCGGCGGCGGGTGTTGTTGGTCAGCATGACATAGACGCGGCCATTGGCCGGGTTGGGCTGGACGTCCTCCGGCCGGTCCATCGGCGTCGCCTTCAGCAGGTCGGCGGCGCGGCGCGTCTCGATCAGCACATCCGCCTGGCTGGCGAAGCCGTTCGCCGCGGTCAGCGGGCCCTGGCCATGCACCAGCGGCAGCCACTCCATGCGGCCATCCTCCAGGAAGCGGGCGACGTAGAGCGTGCCCTCATCCATCAGGTCGCGGTTGGCGGCGCGGTCATTCGGGTTCCAGGGCCGGGCGGTGACGAACTTGTAGACATAGTCGAAGCGCTCGTCGTCGCCCGAATAGAACACCACGCGGCCATCGGCCGAGATCGCGTGGGTGCAGCCCTCATGCTTGAAGCGGCCGAGGGCGGTGCGCTTCACCGGCACCGATTGCGGGTCGTAGGGATCGATCTCGACGATCCAGCCGAAGCGGTTCGGCTCGTTCGGCTCGGCGTCGAGGCTGAAGCGCTCGACATGCTTGTGCCAGCCATAGCCGGCCTTCTCGACGATGCCGTAGCGCTTGTAGGCGGCGGCCTGCGCGCCGGTGCTGGCCGCGGCGCCGCCGAAATACTGGTTGAAGTTCTCCTCCGCCGTCAGGACGGTGCCCCAGGGTGTGCTGCCGCCGGCGCAATTGTTCAGCGTGCCCCGCACCTCGCGCCCGCTGGGGTCGGCGCTGGTCTGCAACCGCGCATGGCCGGCGGCGGGGCCGCTGATGCGGATCGGCGTCTCGGCGGTGATGCGGCGGTTCAGCCGGCCGGCCTCCACCGGCGCCCAGCGGCCATTCTCGCGCCGGATCTCGACCACCGACATGCCATGCGCCGCCATCTCGGTCAGCGCCTGCTCCCGCGTCGGGTTCTGCCGCGCCGAATCCTCCTCGGCGAGGCCCGGGAACATCAGGTGCGGGTCGGTGTATTCGTGGTTGACCGTCAGCAGGCCGTGATCGGCGCTGCGGCTGCCCTGCGGCAGCGGGAAGAACTCGATGAAGTCGTTGTTGTAGCCGAACTGCATCGCCTGGGCGCCGGCGCTCTGGTGCTGCGGGTCGAAGGCCGGCGCGTCCGGCAGCACCGCATCGCCCCAGCGGATCACCGTCTGGATCTCGTAGCCCTCCGGCACCGCGTCGCGCTCGGTCATCTGGTGCGCGATCTCGCGGAAGGAGAGGCTGGTGCCGCCCTGCCCCGCCTGCGGCGCGGCCGTCTGCGCCGCCGGGCTCACCGAGGCCAGCAGCTGGCCGCTGAAGCCG
>NZ_GG770877.1 GCF_000164635.1 Pseudoroseomonas cervicalis ATCC 49957
CCGCCCGCCCGCCCGGCCGAGCCGCCGCCGCCGCGCCGCTGAGGCCGCGCGCCATGTCCCCGCTTCCCCGCCTGTCCCGGAATTGCCGCCCATGATGGTGTTCGAGCGCCGCCTGCTGACCCGAGACCGCGGCGCCGGCGTGCTGGAGAAGCTCTGGCTGATCCCCTGGAGCTTCGTGCTGCTGCTCTGCGCCGTGGCGGCGGCGGGCTATGTCGCCCTCTATTCCGCCGGCGGCGGCGCGCCCGAGCCCTATGCCAGCCGCCACGCGCTGCGCTTCGGCTTCTGCGTGGTGATGATGCTCTCCATCGCCATGATCGATGTGCGGGTGATCGCCAAGCTGTCCTGGCTGGGCTGGCTGGGCGGGCTCGGCCTGCTGGTGCTGGTGGCGCTGCACGGCCAGGTGGGCAAGGGGGCGCAGCGCTGGATCGAGCTGGGCCCGGTGCAGCTGCAGCCCTCCGAACTGATGAAGATCATGCTGGTGCTGGCGCTCGCCCACTGGTTCCACCGGGCGAGCTGGGAGCGCGTCGGCAACCCGCTCTTCCTGATCCCGCCCATCCTGGCGACGCTGCTGCCGGTCGGGCTGATCCTGAAGCAGCCCAATCTGGGCACCGGGCTGATCACCCTGATGGTGGGCGGCGCGGTGTTCTGGGCGGCCGGCGTGCGCTGGTGGAAATTCGCCATCCTGATCGGCGCCGCCGCCGGCATCGCGCCGATCGCCTATGAGAAGCTGCACGACTACCAGCGCGCCCGCATCCAGACCTTCCTGGACCCGGAGAGCGACCCGCTGGGGGCCGGCTACAACATCATCCAGTCGAAGATCGCCCTCGGCTCGGGCGGGCTATGGGGCAAGGGCTTCCTGCAGGGCACCCAGGGCCACCTGAACTTCCTGCCGGAGAAGCAGACCGACTTCATCTTCACCATGATCTCGGAGGAGTTCGGCCTGGTCGGCGCCCTGGTGGTGCTGGCGCTGCTGGCCCTGGTGGTCTGCTTCGCCCTGCTGGTCGCGCTGCGCTGCCGGCACCAGTATGGCCGGCTGGTGGCGATCGGGCTCGGGGTGAATTTCTTCCTGTATGTCTTCGTCAACATCGCCATGGTCACCGGCAGCATCCCCGTGGGCGGGGTGCCGCTGCCGCTGATCAGCCATGGCGGCTCGGCCATGCTGACCACCATGCTGGGCTTCGGCCTGCTGCTCTCGGTCTGGGTTCACAGAAATGCAGAATTTGGCGCCACGCGCGACTAAAAGGGGTTGCATTCCCCGCCGGACCCGGTAAAAGCCCCCTCACGGACGCGGTGGTGACCAACCACTTCTTCCCGGTGGGGCGCATAGCTCAGTTGGTAGAGCAGCTGACTCTTAATCAGCGGGTCCTAGGTTCGAGCCCTAGTGCGCCCACCACTTTCCCTCCCGATTTCAATACTTCCCAAACGCATCAAGCCAGGCGGAAACGCCGGTGCTTCGGTGCGTTTTGTCATGTCCGGGGCAGGGTGCGCGGCGCCCGCCGGGCGCCGGCGGGATCAGCCGGCCAGCGCCTCGCCGGTCAGCAGATCCCATTCGGCGGCCGCGCGCAGCGCGTCGCGCTTGGCCAGGGCCAGCGAGTTGTAGCTCCGCTCGGCATGGCCATCGAATTCCAGGCTGTAGGGATGCGCGCATCCCACATGCAGCCGGATGCGGATCGGATAGCCGCTCAGGCAGAGGGCGAGGTCGGGCAGCTTCGGGATCCACACCGGGCACGAGGGCCCAGCCGACAGAACCGGCAGCGTGCCGCGCGGGGGGGTTGTCTGCGTCACCGGGGCAGAACAGCAGCTTTGCCGCCCCCGGCGCAATGCTCTTCTGCGTGAGAACGAAGATGGACCGGCGTCGCCGCCGGCCCCGTCCCGCCAGGCTCAGGCGCGAGAGGTCTCGTCCATCCAGGCGCGGTGGCGGCGCTCGTCATGCAGCGCCTGCTCGAAGATGCGCCGCGCCTCGGGCGGCACCGCCTCGTGCTGGCTGGCCCGCTCATAGGCGGTCACCGTGTCCTCCTCGTTGGAGCGCATGGCCTTCAGCGTGGCGCTGTCGCCCAGGATGCTGGCCAGCGCCACCTTGCCGGTGGTCAGCAGCTGCTTGGCGTCGCCCTCGGTCGGGGCCTCGGTGCCGAGGCTGTCGGCCAGCTGGGTCAGCTCCATCACATGCCGGTCGTGGTCCGCCTTGAAGCTGGCGATCTGCTGCTTGTAGGCGGGGTTGTCGAGCCGCGCGATGGTCTGCTCATAGGCGGCGATCGCGTCATGCTCCAGCAGCAGCAGGTTGCGCACCAGCTTGGGGAAGCTGCTCTCGGTGCCGACGGTGGTGACCATGCTCATCTCCTTGTCTTGGGGCGCCGCCAGGCGGCGCGGACAGGCAAGGAACCGGGCCGGGCGCGCAGCGTTCCCGCGCCGTGGCCAGGCATCGCAGCCCGGCCCGCCGGC
>NZ_GG770876.1 GCF_000164635.1 Pseudoroseomonas cervicalis ATCC 49957
GGCCAGCGCGCTGCCGGTGGCGACCGGGGCCGGCTCCGGCGCGGCGGCGCTGTAGGTCGAGCCGTCCGGGATCGGCTCCATCCGCACCACCGAGGCGCCGGCGGCGGGGTCGAGACTCGCCACCTGCACCGGCTCGGACGCCGCGTAGGTCGAGCCGTCCGGGATCGGCTCCATGCGGATGACCGGGCCGGGCGGCAGGCTGGCCACCCGGATGCCGGGGTCGACCGCGTTGCGCTGCTCGCGCAGCGCCAGCATGGTGGCGGTGTCGCCACGGCGCGGGCCGGCCGGGATGTTCAGCGGGATCTCGGCCGCCGCATAGACCTCCGGCGCCGCGCGGCGGCCCGGATGGGTGTCGACGATGCGCGGGCCGATGCGGGCGACGTAGTTGCGCGTCTCCGCCGGCAGGCCGCGGCCGTTCCACAGATAGTCCTCCAGCCGGCGCGGCCCCGCATTGTAGGCGGCGAGGAAGGCCGGGCTGCCATACAGCTCGTACATCTCGCGCACATAGGCGGTGCCGGCCATGATGCTGTTCCACGGGTGGTAGGGGTCGTCCCCCAGCCCGTAGCGGCCGCGCAGCTCGGCATAGGTGCCGGGCATGACCTGCATCAGCCCCATGGCGCCGACCGGGCTGCGCGCCGTGGCGCGGCCGCCGCTCTCCTGGCGCATCACCTCGCGGATCCAGCGCTCCGGCACGTCGAAGCGGCGCGCGGCCTGCTGGATGTAGGGCCCCCAGGGGTCGCTGGACGGCCCGGGCGGGTCATAGCTGGAAGGCTGCGGCCAGATCGCCGCCTCGGCCGCGGCGCTGGGCGCCGAGGTGCGGGCCTGCTGGCTGCTGCCGCAGGCCGCGAGCAACGCCACCATCGACAGGGTGGCGGCCAGTCGGACGCGCCCCCCCGGCGTCATCCGACCGTTTTGGAACGGAGTCATCCCCTGTTCTCCGTCTGGCCCGGGACTTCACGATCCTGTTGGTGGATCCGAGGGCGCCCCCACGCCCTGAATCCGGGACCGCCCCCGGGTTGAGGTTTCAGCAGAACATCTGCGGCTAAACCGCTAGAGGAAACAGCGGATTGGCGCAAGCCTCGTCTGCACCGCCCGCCGCGAGGCGTGACCGCGCGCGGGATTTTGACCCCTGGCGGAAGGCATCGCGGCACCCCATCCCTTGGGGTATCGGGTCCGGCGCCGCCCTGCGGCGGGCGGGCCCGGCCGGCCCGTGCTTCCGCCCGGCCGTCCGGCGGCA
>NZ_GG770875.1 GCF_000164635.1 Pseudoroseomonas cervicalis ATCC 49957
TGAGCGTGCCGCTGACGCCGCCGCTGATGCCGCCGGCGATGCCGCCCGCCAGTTCGCAGCCCGAGAGCAGCGGCGCCGCCAGCAGCGCCAGCAGCGCCGCGCGCCGCCTCACTGCAGCGCGCCCCAGCGCTCGGTGGCGGGCTCGGCGCTGGCCCATTTCCAGCGCTCGCCCTGGCGGCAGATGATGGCGGTGAAGAACTCGGTCTCCGCCTCCACCTCGCCGGCGACGGAGAAGACGATCTCGCGGCAGGCGAGGCCGAGCGCGCCGATCTCGCGGCTGATGGCGACCTGCCCGGCATGGTCGGTGCCCATCGGGTTGCTGTGGGTGACCGACCAGCGCGCCACCGCGCCCGGCGCCAGCGGCCCGGCGGCGGCGGCGATGCTGTCCTGCTCGGCCCGCTGCAGCCGGCGGCGGGTGTAGTCGAGCCCGGCCCGCGTCGCCGAGAGCACGCCGACGCCGATGCCGGCGGTGATGGCGGTGTCGCGCGTCACCGCCCCGGCCAGGGCCGCGCTGCCGAGGCCGGCCAGCTCCGCCGAGCCTTCATTCACCAGCGAATCGCAGCCCGTCAGGGCAAGCAGGCTGGCCAGCAGCAGGGCGGCGGCGGGGCGGCGGCGTGGCGTCATGCGCCCCATGCTACCGCCACGGCCCCGCAAGGAAAGCCACGCGATCTTGAGCGGCGCGTCGCCGCCGCCTCAGAGCCGCGCCAGCACCCGGTCGATGAAGGCCCCCGCGCAGCCGAGGTAATGCGACGGGTCGGTCAGCCGGGCGATCTGCTCGGCGGAGATGACGCCGGTGACGCAGGGGTCGCGCCCCAGCGCCTCGGCCAGCGGGATTCCCGCCTCGAGCGCCAGGTCGCAGGCATGGTGCACCGCGTCATGCGCGCCGCCGCGGCCGAGATGCGGGGCGAGCCCCATCATCACCGCCTCGGCCACGATCAGCCCGCCGGTGGAATCCAGGTTGCGGCGCATGCGCGCGGCATCGACCACCATGCCCTCGGCGATGAAGCGCGCCTGGTCCAGCGCGCCATGCGCCAGGGTGAAGGCCTGGGGCAGGGCCAGCGGCTCGGCCTGCCAGGGGCCGGTGCCGCGCTCCTGGTCCACCGCCATGGCGGCGAGCATCTGCGGCACCAGCGCCTGCACGCCGCGCGCCTGGGCCAGCACGTATTCGCAGGCGATCGGGTTGCGCTTCTGCGGCATGGTGGAGGAGCCGCCGCGGCCGGGCGCGTGCGGCTCGAACACCTCGGCCACCTCGGTCTGCATCAGCAGCATGATGTCGGTGGCGAATTTCGACAGCGCGCCGGTCAGCAGGCCGAGCAGGCAGACCGCCTCCGCCATGCCGTCGCGCGCCACATGCCAGGGCGCGTCCGGCACGGCGAGGTCCAGCTCCGCCGCCAGCCCCTCCGCCACCGCCAGCCCCTGGTCGCCGAGCGAGGCCAGCGTGCCGGCGGCGCCGCCGAACTGCACCTTCAGCAGGCGCGGCAGCAGCTGCGCGATGCGCTCGCGCATGGTGATCAGCGGCGACAGCCAGATGGCGCATTTGTAGCCGAAGGTCAGCGGCAGGGCGTGCTGGAGGTGGGTGCGCCCGGCCATCACCGTGTCGCGGTGCTCCCGCGCGCGGGCGCCGAGCGCCGCGTTCAGCCGGGCGAGGTCGGCGTCCAGCAGGGCGAAGGCGTCCCGCAACTGGAGGACAATGGCGGTGTCGATGATGTCCTGGGTGGTGGCGCCCCAATGCGTCCAGCGCCCGGCCTCGGCCCCGGCCAGCGCCGAGAGCTGCTTGACCAGCCCGACCACCGGGTAGCCGGTGTTGCGGGTGGCCCGCGCCAGCGCCGGCAGGTCGAGCTTCTCGAGCTGCGCCGCCTCGGTGATGGCATCGGCGGCCTCGGCCGGGATGATGCCGAGCTTCGCCTGGGCGCGGGCCAGCGCCGCCTCCACCTCCAGCATGCGGGCGAGGAAGGCGCGCTCGCCCACCAGCGCCCGCATCGCATCGGTGCCGTAGAGGACGGAGAGGACCGCGCCATCGGCGGGGTTGACGGACAGCATCGGCATTTCTCCCGTGGCAGAAGGCGCGTGTGGGGGGCGGAGGGCTCAGCCCTCCGCCGCCTCCATCTCCTGAAAGGCCTGCTTGGCCAGTTTCAGCGCGTGGTTGGCCACCGGCACCCCGGCATAGGCCCCCACCTGCAGCAGAACCTCCGACAGTTCCTCCGGTGTCACGCCGGTCTGCCGCGTCGCCTTCACATGCAGCACGAATTCCTCGTGCCGGGCGAGGGCGGCCATCATCGCGAGCGTCAGCAGGCTGCGGGTGTGGCGCGGCAGGCCGGGGCGGGTCCAGATCTGGCCCCAGACATTGCGGGTGATGTAGTCCTGGAACGGCCGGTCGAGCGCGGTCGCGGCGGCGCTGGCGCGCGCCACATGCGCCTCGCCCAGCACCGCCTTGCGCACCTCCTGGCCGGCGCGCAGCAGGTTGGCCGGCGCCTCGGCCTGCGCGTCCAGATGCGCCAGCATGGCCTGGGCCAGCGCCGCCGGCTCCTCGTAATTCGGGATGTGCTGGCAGGGCAGCATGACCAGCCCGGCGCCGCGGAAGCGCGCCCGCAGCGCCTTGACCGCGGCCTCCGGCACGGCCGGGTCGGCCTCGCCCATGATCAGCGTGGCGGGCTGGGCGAAGCGCGGCGGCAAATCGGCGGCGGTGGCGTCG
>NZ_GG770874.1 GCF_000164635.1 Pseudoroseomonas cervicalis ATCC 49957
GGCGTTCCGCTTCAGGCCTGAGGCGGGACGCCAACTGAAAAAAGTTTTTTGGTTCTTTTTTCTAAAAAAGAACCCTTAGCCCTGTTTTCTCTTCAACAGCGTCACCGCCACCAGCAGCACCACCGAGATCAGCACCAGGATCATCGCCGCGGCCATGATCGTCAGGCTGATGGAATCGTTCAGCCCGGAGAACATCTGCCGCGGCAGGGTGCGCTGCGCCGGCCCGGCGATGAACAGGGCGATCGCCACCTCGTCCAGCGAGGTGGCGAAGGCGAAGACCCCGCCGGCGGCGACGCCCGGCATGATCTGCGGCAGGCAGACCCGCCAGAAGGCCCGCGCGGGCGAGGCGCCGCAGGAGGCCGCGGCGCGCAGCTGCACCGCATCGAATTGCTGCAGGGCGGCCAGCACCGTCACCACCACGAAGGGCGCGCCGAGCGCCGCATGGCCCAGCACCAGGCCGGTGAAGGAATTGGTCAGGCCAAGCGGCCCGAAGGCCAGCAGCAGCGCGACGGCGACGATGATCGCCGGCACCACCATCGGCGCCAGCAGCACCGCCATCACCAGCGTCTTGCCGGGGAAGGGGGCGCGCCACAGGCCGAAGGCCGCCAGCGTGCCCAGGCTGCCGGCCACCAGCGCGGCGCCCGCGCCGACGCGCAGGCTGTTCCACAGCGCCGGCAGCCAGAAATCCGAGGCCCAGAAATCCGCGTACCAGCGCAGCGACAGGCCGGGCAGCGGATAGAACAGGAAGGAACCGGCGGAGAAGGAGAGCGGCAGCACCGCCAGCACCGGCGTCAGCAGGAACAGGATGGCGAGCAGCCCCACCAGCCAGAGCAGGATGCGCGGCGCCTTCATGCCGTCTTCACCTTGCCGAAGCCGACCAGCCGGGCATAGAGCGCGACCACCAGCGCGACGGCGGCCAGCAGCAGCAGCGACAGCGCCGCCGCCATGCCCCAATTGACGGTGCGGGAGGCGTAGAAGGCCACGAAATAGGGCACCATCTGGTCATTGGCGCCACCCAGCAGCGCGGGCGTGACGTAGAAGCCCAGCGCCTGGATGAACACCAGCAGGCAGCCGGCGCCGACCCCGGGCAGGGAAAGCGGCAGCGACACGCGCAGAAAGGCGGTGAGCGGCGTGGCGCCGAGCGACAGCGCCGCGCGCGGCAGCCGCCAGTCCAGCGCCTTCAGGCTGGCGTAGATGGGCAGCACCATGAAGGGCAGCAGGATATGCACCATGGCCAGCAGCACCGCGCCGCGATTGTAGAGCAGCGGCAGCGGCTCGGCCGTGACCTGCAGGGCGGAGAGGGTGGCGTTCACCACGCCCTCGCGCTGCAGCAGCACGGTCCAGGCGGCGGTGCGCACGATCAGGCTGGTCCAGAAGGGCAGCAGCACGCCGCCCAGCAGCCAGGGCGCCCAGCGCGGCGGGGCGGTCGCGATCAGCCAGGCCAGCGGATAGCCGATGGCCAGGCAGATCAGCGTCGCCAGCGCGCCGATCCACAGCGTGCGCCACAGGATGGCGCGGAAGATTCGTTCCTGCTCGGGGGCGGCGCCGATGGCGCCGGCGGCGTCGCGCTTCAGGTCCAGCACGGCGAGCAGGTTGAAATCGGAATACGGCCCGCCGGCGCGGCGGATGGCGGCCCAGGGGGCGGGGCTGGCCCAGTCCTCGCTGATGCCGCGCAGCGCCTCGCGCGGGTCGCCCTGCAGGGAGGAGGCGCGGCGCGCCGTCATCGGCAGCAGGCTGCGGAAGCCGGGCCAGTCGGCGTTCAGCCGCGCCG
>NZ_GG770873.1 GCF_000164635.1 Pseudoroseomonas cervicalis ATCC 49957
CGTCGGGGCAGACCGGCGCCGCCGCCATCCGCGCCTTCGGCCGCGCCCGCATGCCCAACGAGGCGCGCAGCGCCTTGCGGCTGGCCACCAGCCTGCCCAGCCTCGACGTCGATGCCCGGCTGCAACTGGCCGGGGCGCTGATGGAGGCGCGGCTGCGCCCGGAGGCCGCGGCGCTGCTGGCCGCGCTCGACAGCGCGCCGCTCTCCGCCACGCAGGGCGAGCAGTTGCAGGCGATGCGCACCGGCCTGGTCGTCAGCGCGGCGGATGAATACAGCGCCGATGGCAATGTCGCCGCCGCCTCGGCCCTGCTTGGCCCCGCCTTGCAGGCCGATCCGGGCAATCCCTCGCTCCTGCTGTCCCTGGCGCGGCTGAATCTGCAAGCCAGCCGGCCGGAAGAGGCGCAGCGCATCGCCGAGGCGGTGCTGCAGAGCCGCCCGGACAGCGTGGAGGCGATGATGACCGCCGCCGAGGCCGCCATGGCGCTGCGGCAATGGCGCCGCGCCGACGCGCTGGTGCTGGCGGCGCAGCGCGCCACGGGTGGCAATATGCAGCTCTCCATGATGGAGGCCCGGCTGGCGCGCGGCCAGAATGACAGCCAGCGGGCCGAGCGGGCGCTGATCATGGCGCGGCGCTACCGCATGGCCCAGCTGCAGACCAGCGCCCTGCCGTGAGGCGGGCGCCAATCGGGACGGTGATGATGCGAGCTTCGACTTCCTGGCTGGGCCTCTGCATGGCGGGCGCCCTCGCCTGGCTCCAGCCCGGCGCCGCCACGGCGCAGCCCATGCTGTATGAGCAGCGCCTGCCGGACGGCTTCGCCTTTGTCCGCTTCGCCAACACCCTGCCCGGCCCGGTCTCGGTGAAGCCCGATTTCGACGATGCGCTGACGCTGCGCGACGACGGCGCCGCCCGCGTCACCGATTATCGCGTGGCCGAGGACGTTGCGAACCGCCCGGTGCGGCTGAGCGTGACCGAGGGCGGCCGCAGCACCGAGCTGCGCGTCACCATCGAGGGCGGCGGCTACAACACCATCCTGCTGCAGCGGCAGGGCGACGCGGTGCAGGCGGTCGTGGTGAAGGACCAGACCGACTACAACCAGGTGCGCGCCCGACTGTCCTTCTACAATGCCGTGCCCGGCTGCGCCGAGGGCAGCCTGGCGCTGGCGCCCTCGGGCCAGTCGGTCTTCTCCAAGGTCGAGCCTTCCAGCATGACGGCGCGCAGCATCAACCCGGCCAGCGCCCGTGTCACCGCCGGCTGCGGCGGGCGGCAGGCGGCGGCGCTCGATCTCGGCCGGCTGGAGGCGGGCGGACAGTACAGCGTCTGGCTGGTGGCGCCGGCCGGCGAGCTGACCAGCTTCCTGGTGCGCGACCGGATCGCCGCACGATGACGCCGCGCCGCGCCGGCCAGGCCCTGCTGGCCGCGCTCGGCCTCGGGGCCTG
>NZ_GG770872.1 GCF_000164635.1 Pseudoroseomonas cervicalis ATCC 49957
CGCGACGCCGCCTCCGCCGCCACGCTGCCGGGGCGCGGGCGGCCCCATGGCGCCACCGCGACCGGCCAGCCCGCCTGCTCCAGCAGTCGCGCCGCCACATAGCCATCGCCGCCATTGTTGCCGGGGCCGGCCAGCACCAGCACCGGGCAAGGGCGGAAACGCTGGCGAATCGCCTGCGCCACCGCCAGGCCGGCAGCCTGCATCAACGCCGCCACGCTCCGGCCATGGAACGGGGCGGCGGCATCGGCCTCGGCCATCTCGGCAGGGGTCAGGACGGCGTGGTCGGAAATATTCATCACAGGAAGAAAAGTTCTTTTTTGGAAAAAAGAACCAAAAAACTTTTGTCAGGGGGAGGACGGCGTTGCCGTCCTCCGCCACCCCTCACAGACCATACTGCTCGCGGCAGTACACGCCGAGCCCCGCGGCATCCAGCTTCGCCATCGGCGCCAGGAAGGTCACCTGGATCACCCCAGGGGCACGGCCGATCTCGATCGCGCCATTCACCGTGGCGCGGTTGCGCACCTCGGCCACGCTCATATCCAGCAGCGTCGCGGCACGCTGCAGGCCGTTCTCGATGGCGGCATTCATCGTCGCCGCCGTGCCGATCACCGAGATCGGCCCCAGCGCCTCCATCTCCGCCACGCCGAACCGCGCCGCCAGACCCTTGGCGCGCGCCTTCTCCTCGGCCGTGAAGGGACGCGCCAGCGGCGGCAGGTCCTCCTGCAGCGGGAACAGCACCGGGCCGTCGATCGGATAGCCCTTCTTTACCTCCACCTGCAGCGTCACGCTGCCCGCCACATCCATGGTGTGGCCGGCGATCTCGCCATCGCCCTGGGCGGCGTGCATGTCGCCCATATACAGCCCGGCCCCCTTCACCTTCACCGGGGCCAGCAGGATGGCGCCCGGCCGCACCGCGTCGATATCCATGTGGCCGTCGGTCTTGTGCGCGGCCAGCTCCTCCGCCGTCAGCGCGTAAGGATGCGGCGCGCCCACCAGGAAGGCACCGAAATCGCCCGCATTGTGGCTGTCCGGCATCGCCTTGGACGGGCAGGTGCCGAGTTGCCCCAGGAACGGCCGCAGCCGCACCATCACCCCCGGCATGTCCGACGGCGCGAAGGTCAGGATCGAATGCTGCCGCGACGCGTCCGGCAGCGCCGCATAGCGCTCCGCCTGGTGCGCGATCGCCTCGGCGGCCTCGCGCGGCACCGTCAGCCCGACCTGCCGCGTCTCGTCGAAGGCCACCGTGTAGCCATGCACGATGGCGAAGGGCGTCACCGCATTGCCGCAGGCATCGCAGCGCACCGCCTGCTGGCCGATGCCTTCCACATGCGTCTCCGGCCACAGCGTGCCGCAGGTCGGGCAGCGCGGCGCCACATAGGGGTCGCCCAGGCAGAACCCCTCCGGCGAGCTGTCATGCCCCGAGGCCGTCGCCGCCGAGGTCACGGTGATGTCGCGGATGCGGATGACCAGCGCATCCCCCACCTCGGCGCCCTCGATCGCCACCGGCTGCGTCACCTCATGCCCGCCGCGCAGCCGCGGCGTGATCATCGGCCCCCAGCAGCCCGGCGCCGTGTTGGCGATGATGGTGCCGCCATTGGCCACCGGCCCCAGCATCGGCGCCTCGGGGTCCAGCACGCTGTTGGTGAAGCCGTTCACCACCAGGCTGCGCTGCGGCGCGGAAGAAAGCTTGCTGCCATCCGGCATGGAAGAGCCTCCTGTCTGTCGGGAAGCCAAGGCTAGGCCCGGACGGGGGCGCGGCGCCAGGGGGGCCGCGGCCAGGCGGCGCGCTGC
>NZ_GG770871.1 GCF_000164635.1 Pseudoroseomonas cervicalis ATCC 49957
GGCGCAGGGCAGGGCTCCGGCCCGGCTGCGTGGCCAGGCCGGGCCACGATGCGGCGAGGCGCCGGGAATCACGCCCCGGCGCCCCGGACCGATCAGACGCCCAGCGTGCCGGCCTTGGCGGCGGCGTAGCGCTCGCCGATCTTCGCCCAGTCCAGCACGTTCCACCAGGCGGCGAGGTATTCCGGCCGGCGGTTGTTGTACTTCAGGTAGTAGGCGTGCTCCCACACGTCGTTGCCCATCAGCACGCGCTGCCCGTCCATCAGCGGCGTGTCCTGGTTGGGGCGGCTGTTCAGCGCCAGCTTGCCCTCGCGGTCCACGGTGACGAAGACCCAGCCGGAGCCGAAGACCCGCGCGCCGGCGCCGTTGAAATCGGTGCGGAACTTCTCCATGCCGCCGAGATCGCGGTTGATCGCCTCGGCCAGCTCGCCCGAGGGGTTGCCGCCGCGCCCGCCCATGATCTGCCAGAACATCGAATGATTGGCATGGCCGCCGCCATTGTTGCGCAGCGTGGTGCGCACCGCCTCCGGCGCCTCACCCAGCTTCGCCAGCAGCTCCTCCAGCTTCAGGCTGGCCAGCTGGCCATGGTCGCGCAGCGCGGCGTTGAGGTTGTTCACATAGGCGGCGTGGTGCCGGCCATGGTGCAGCTCCATGGTGGCGGCATCGATATGCGGCTCCAGCGCATTCGCCGCATAGGGCAGGGCCGGCAGGGTGAAGGGGCCGCTGGGCTGCGCCGGGGCGGCGGCCTGGGCGAAGACGCGGCCCGGCAGCAGCCCGGCGGCCAGCAGCGAGCCGGCCGCGAACAGGGCGCCGCGGCGCGCGATCAGAGGGGTGGTCATGGCGTGATCTCCCTTGGTCCGGCCGGTTAACACCCGATCGGGGGGCGGGATGCAGGGCCGGTCGCCCCCGCCACCCGAAGATGGGAGGGCCATGCCGCGCTGCCAGGGCCGTTCAGCGCAGTTCGGCGCCGCCGCCCATGCGCTCGACCAGGAAATCGATGAAGGCGCGGATGCGCGAGGCCAGATGCCCATGCCCGACATAGAGGGCGTGGATCAGCTCGACATCCTCGGCATTGTGCTCCTCCAGCAGCGGCACCAGCCGTCCGGCGTCGATCTCGGCCTGGACATGGAAGCGCGCCAGCCGCGCCAGGCCGAGCCCGGCCAGGCAGAGCTGCCGCAGCGTCGGGCCGTTGTTGGCGCGGAGATTGCCCGGCGTCGCCTCGGTGGAGAGGCGCCCGGTCTGCGGGTCGCGGAACGGCCAGCCGCCGGCGCGGTGGCGGAAATTGAAGCCCAGGCAATTGTGCGCGGCGATGTCCTGCGGCAGCCGCGGCGTGCCGTGCCGCGCCAGATAGGCCGGCGCGGCCACCACCACCCGGCGGGAGCGCAGCACCAGCCGCGCCTTCAGCGCCGAATCGCGCAGCGCGCCGGCCCGCAGCGCGATGTCGGTGCGCTCCTCCACCAGATCCACCAGCCCGTCGCTCAGCGACAGGTCGAGGGTGATGCCCGGGTAGCGCGCCAGGAACTCCGGCAGCAGCGGCACCAGGCATTGCGTGCCGAAGCCCACCGTGGCGCTGACCCGCAACGGGCCGCGCGGCAGGGCGCCGGCGGTGACCAGGCGCTCGGTCTCCTCGATCTCGGCCAGCAGGCGGCGGGCGCGGGCGAGGTAGACCTCGCCCTCCGCCGTCGGCCGCAGGGCGCGGGTGGAGCGCAGCAGCAGCGGCGTGCCCAGCCGGTCCTCCAGCCGCGAGACCAGCCGGCTGACCGCCGAGGGCGTCAGCCCCAGCCGCCGCCCGGCGGCCGAGAAGCTGCCGAGATCGGCCGCCAGCAGCACCGCCTGCATTTCTCCCGCGCGGTTGTCCATTCGGCGTCACCTTTGAATCGGAGTCACAGATCCTGGCGCATCATGCCGCGTTATCGCGCGGAAAGGGCAGGGGCATACCGGCCGGTGACACGGGCGGCCGCCCCTTCGCGGCCCTTTCTGCGGGAATCCCCCCATGCCTCTGGCCATTTTCGCGCTGACCGTCGCGGCCTATGCGATCGGCACGACGGAATTCGTCATCGTCGGCCTGCTGCCCACGGTGGCGGCCGATCTCGATATCACGCTTCCCCTCGCCGGGCTGATCGTCAGCGTCTATGCGCTGGGCGTCACCTTCGGCGCCCCGGTGCTGACGGCGCTGACCGGGCGGCTCGGCCGCAAGGCGCTGCTGCTCGGGCTGATGGCGCTGTTCGTCGCCGGCAACAGCGCCGCCGCCCTGGCGCCGGACTATGCCACCCTGCTGGCAGCGCGGGTGCTCTCCGCCTTCGCGCATGGCGTGTTCTTCTCGGTGGGGGCGACCATCGCCGCCGATTTGGTGCCGGAAGACCGGCGCGCCTCGGCCATCGCCATGATGTTCATGGGGCTGACGGTGGCGATCGTCACCGGCGTGCCGCTCGGCACCTGGATCGGCCAGAATTTCGGCTGGCGCGCCACCTTCTGGGCGGTGGCCGGGCTGGGGCTGGTGGCCTTCCTGGCCATCCTGCTGCTGCTGCCCGCGCGGCTGCGCCAGGCGCCGCCGGCGCGGCTGGCCGAGCAGCTTCGGGTGCTGGGCAGCGCCCGGCTGCTGCTGGTCTTCGGCATGACGGCGCTGGGCTATGGCGGCACCTTCGTCACCTTCACCTATCTCTCGCCGCTGCTGCAGCAGGTCAGCGGCTTTGGCGAGGGCAGTGTCAGCCTGATCCTGGTGTTCTACGGCCTGGCCATCGCGGCGGGGAACCTGGCCGGCGGCCGGCTGGCCGACCGCAACCCGGTGCGGGCGCTGAGCTGGCTCTTCGCGCTGCAGGCCGCGGTGCTGGCGCTGCTGACGCTGACGGCACCCAGCCCGGCCCTGGCGCTCGCCACCCTCGCGGCACTCGGTTTCCTGTCCTTCGCCAATGTGCCGGGCTTGCAGCTCTACGTCGTGCAGCTGGCGCGGCGGCACCGGCCGGAAGCGGTGGATGTCGCCTCGGCGCTGAACATCGCCGCGTTCAACCTGGGTATCGCGCTGGGCGCCTGGACCGGCGGGCAGGTGGTGGCCTCGCCGCTCGGCCTCGGGGCGACGCCCTTCGTGGGGGCGATGCTGGTGGCGCTGGCGCTGGGGCTGACGCGGTGGTCGTCGCGGCTGGATAAGGCAGTGACAGCTT
>NZ_GG770870.1 GCF_000164635.1 Pseudoroseomonas cervicalis ATCC 49957
CCGCCGCCCGCTCGGCCAGCGCGAGGAAGGCGGCGGCGACGCGCAAGGCCCGCGCCGCCGGCTGAAGCATCAGGCGGCGCCGCGGCCGGGAGAAGAGTCCCGCTTCTCCACCGGGGCGGCGGCGCCGCGAAAGAGAGTCCCGCTGGTCCGCAAGACGGCGGCAGCCCGGAAAACTAGCGCTGGCGCCAGGGGAGGCCCTCGGCCTTCCAGCCGGCGACCTGGCCGCGATGGCCCTCGGCGTCGGGCGGGCCCTCGAAGCCGTCGGCGATGTTGTGGACATGGGCATAGCCGGCGGCCTGGGCGGCCTGGGCGGCGGCCAGGCTGCGCGCGCCGGAGCGGCACAGGAAGTAGAGCTTGTGCAGCGGGGTGACGCCCGCCTTGCGCAGATGCTCGGCGAAGGCGGCGTTGACCTGCATGCCGGGGTAGAGCTGCCAGGGGATCAGCACCGGCTGCTTGCCGGCCTCGGCCAGGTCGGGCAGGCCGACGAAATTCCATTCGGCATCGGTGCGCACGTCGATCAGCACCGAATCGGGGTCGCTGCGCAGCGCGTCCCAGGTGGCGCGGGGGGGAATGTCGGCGACGCTCATGGCGTTCCTCCGTGTCGGTGGCCGTTGGCTCTAGTGTGGGGTCGCGTGGGGCCGGCGTCCATGCCGGGTCCGGCTGTGCTGGCCTGGCGCGGCGGCGCAGGGCAGGATAGGCCGGGGTGGCAGGCAGGCGGGAGGAGCGGGGCATGGCCTTCGTGGTGACGGTGGCGCAGCGCAAGGGCGGGGCGGGCAAGTCCACGGTGGCGGCGACGCTGGCCACCAGCCTGGCGGCGCAGGGCCAGCGCGTCGCCCTGCTGGACAGCGACCCGCAGCAGAGCCTGGCACGCTGGCACGGCCTGCGCGCCGGCCAGGCCCAGGCACGGCCGCTGGATTTCGCCGCCGTGTCGGGCTGGCGCATGCCGGCGACGCTGGAGCAGCTGCGCGGCACGCATGATTCGCTGGTGATCGACACGCCGCCGCATGCCGACAGCGATGCGCGCATCGCCATCCGCGCCGCCGATCTGGTGCTGGTGCCGCTGCAGCCCTCCGCCGCCGATCTGTGGGCGATGGAGGCCACGCTGGCGGTGGCGGCGGAGGAGAAGCGCCTGGTGCGGCTGCTGCTGAACCGCGTGCCGCCGCAGGGCCGGCTGCGCGAGGAGATCGTGGCCGAGCTGCGCCGCCGCGGCCTGCCGCTGCTCGACTACGGCTTCGGCAACCGGGCGGATTTCGCCAGCGCCTTCGCCCGGGGGCTGGGCGTGGCCGAGGCGGCGCCGCGCGGCAGCGCCGCGGCCGAGGCGCGGGCGGTGCTGCGCGCCATCGAGGAATCGCTGGCTTCGCCAACGCCCTGAGCCACCCCAGATCTTGAGCCCCAGGACCTTGACCCCGGCGCCTGAGCCCCAAGCCTCAGGCCCATGACGAGGAGTGACGGAATGACGCTGGTCTATGTGCTGCACCTGGTGTTCGCGGTGCTGTGGGTGGGGGGCATGGCCTTCGGCATGCTGGTGCTGCGCCCGGCCCTGGCCGAGCTGCCGGGGCCGCAGCGCCTGGCGGTGACGCAGGCGGCCCATCGCCGCTTCTTCCTGCTGGTCTGGCACGCCATGCCGGTGATGCTGGCCACCGGCTACGCGCTGCTGTTCGGCTGGTATGGCGGCTTCCGCGGCACCGGCTGGCACATCCACACCATGCACCTGACCGGGCTGCTGATGTCGGCGCTGTTCCTGGCGATCTTCTTCGGCCCCTGGAAGACCATGCGCGCGGCGCTGGCGGCGGGCGACATGGCGGCGGCGGCGGTGGCGTCCGACAAGGTGCGGCAGCTGATCCTGGCCAATCTGGCGCTCGGCCTGCTCACCGTCATCGTCGCCGGCTGGGGGCGGTTCGGCGGCTGATGCTGGCGGAGCGCTTCGACTTCATCACCGACAATGCCGGGCCGGAGGCGGCGGCCGTGCGCGCCGGCCTCGCCGCGCACCGCGCCGCAGTCCTGCC
>NZ_GG770869.1 GCF_000164635.1 Pseudoroseomonas cervicalis ATCC 49957
CAGCGCCAGCCCGTCCGCCGCCAGCGCCAGCCAGGCCGGGTCGGGCACGCCGCGCGCCAGCACGCCGAGAATCGGGAAGGCGTAGTAGGACGGGTTCAGCACCACGCGCTCGGCGCTCTCGAAGCCGCGCAGCGCCGGCAGCAGCACGGTCTGCCCGGCCACCTGGCGCAGCAGCAGGCGCAGCACGTCGCGCGCCATGGCGGCGCCGGCCTCGGCATAGGCGGGCTCGGACCAGCGATGGCCGGCCAGCAGCAGGGCGGCGGCGGCGAACAGGTCGCCATCGGTGGCGTTGTTGCGGTCCGGCACCGAGTCGGCCGGCTGGTCGGGCAGGTAGCGCCAGGCCAGCAGCCGGTCGCGCGGCCGCGCCAGCACCCGCCGCGTCCAGCCCCAGAGCAGCGCGAATCCGGCGCGGTCGGCGGCACGCTCGGCGCAGAACATCGCCCAGCCCTGACCCTCGGAATGCGAGACATGGCGGTTGCCGGTGTCCACCACCCGCCCCTCGGGCAGCATGAACTCGCGCCGGAAGCGGGCCCATTCGGCGAGCAGCGCGGGGCTTGGCACAGCGCCCGGTTGCGGCACGCCGGGGCTCCTCGCGCCCCAATTGGCGCCGGCCAGGGCGGCGCGGCCCGGCGGCGCCCTGGCCGGGACCAGGACGGCCGAGCCCAGCAGCAACCTGCGCGACAATCTCCGCATCGCGCCAGACTGCCCCGGCCGGCTTGCCCAAGGATGAAGCCGGCACCGCCGCGCGGCGGCTCAGCCGCGCGCCAGCCAGTCGCGCAGCAGGGCGGCGCAGGCCTCGGGCCGTTCCATGGTCGGCAGGTGGCCGCAGCCGGGGATGCGCGCCAGCACCGCGCCGGGGATCAGGGCGGCCATCTCCTCGGCCAGTTCGGGCGGGGTCAGCGTGTCCTGCTCGCCCACCGCGACCAGGGTCGGCACGGCGATGCCGGGCAGCAGCGGGCGCGAATCCGGCCGGTGCAGGATGGCCATCTGCTGGCGCAGGAAGGCGTCGTGGCCGACCCGGTCGGCCATCGCCCGCACCTCGTGGCCGAGCGGGCCGTCCACCGCCTGCGGGTGCAGCAGGCTGGGCAGCAGCCGGGGCGTCACGCCACGGAACTGGCCGCTGCGCGACAGCGCCATCAGCCCGCGCCGGCGCCGCGCCGCCTCGACGCTGTCCGGCCGGGCGGAGGTGTCGAACAGCGCCAGATGCGTCACCCGCCCCGGCGCCAGGCGCAGGATCTCGAAGGCGACGTAGCCACCCATCGACAGCCCGGCCAGGGCGAAGCGCGGCGGGGCCTGCTCCAGCGCCCGCAGCGCCATGCCGCGCAGCGTGTCGTCCCGCGTCAGGTCGGCCACCTGGCACGCGGCCGCGCCCTCCAGCCCGGCCACCGCGTCGCGCCACAGCCGGGCATCGCAGAGCAGGCCGGGCAGCAGCAGCAGGTCGGGCCGGCGCGGCGGCGCGGCTGGGGGCGGGGCGGCGGGCGGATCGGCGGGCATGCCACGTTGCTACGCCCG
>NZ_GG770868.1 GCF_000164635.1 Pseudoroseomonas cervicalis ATCC 49957
GGCGCGACCGAGGCCGCCATGGCCGCCCGGTGCTGGCGGCGCTGCCCGGCGCGATCGACGCGGTGGGCCGGCTGGAACTGCCGGAGGCGGCGGCGCTGCTGTCGCGCTGCGCGCTGTTCCTCGGCAATGATTCGGGGCTGATGCACCTGGCCGCCGCGGCGGGGGTGCCGACGCTCGGCCTGTTCGGCCCGACCCCGGCCGGCGAATACGCCCCCATCGGCCCGCGCGCCCGTGCCGTGCTGGCGCGCGGCCTGCCCGGGCGGGCGCCGATGGCGGCGCTGCCGGTCGAGGCGGCGCTGGAGGCCGCCATCGCCCTGCTGGACAGCCCGGCCGCCGAGCCGGGGGCGGAGCTGGCGGCGTGAGCGTCGCCCTGGTGACCGCATGAGGATGGCCGCGTGAGGATCGCGCAGGTGATGGCCGGCGCCCGCATGGGCGGTGCCGAGGGCTTCTATGAGCGCCTGACCTGCGCCCTGCACGCCCAGGGGGAGGCGGTGCTGCCCGTCATCCGCGCCGATCCGGGCCGCGCCGCGCGGCTGTCGGTGCGCGGGCTGGCGCCGGTGCAACTGCGCTTCGGCAGCCCCTGGCTGGACTGGATGACGCGGCCGCGCCTCGGCGCCGCGCTGCGCCGCTTCCAGCCGCAGGTGGTGGTGTCCTGGATGAACCGCGCCACGCGCTTCACCCCGCGCGGCGGCTGGACGCTGGTCGGGCGGCTGGGCGGCTATTACGACCTGAAGCACTACCGCCATTGCGACCATCTGGTCGGCAACACGCGCGACCTGGCGCGCTGGATGGTGGCGCAGGGCTGGCCGGCCGAGCGGGTGCATTACCTGCCGAATTTCGTCGACGAGATGGGCGGCGTGCTGCCGGCCGAGCTGCCGCTGCCGGCCGAGGCGCCGCGGCTGCTGGCGATGGGCCGGCTGCACCGCAACAAGGGCTTCGACACGCTGCTGCGCGCCCTGCGGCATGTGCCCGGCGCCCATCTGGCGCTGGCCGGCGAGGGGCCGGAGCGCGCCGCGCTGGAGACCCTGGCGCGCGAACTGGGCGTGGCGGAGCGGGTGCGTTTCCTCGGCTGGCGGCAGGATGCCGGGGCGCTGCTGGCGGCCTGCGACGTGTTTGTCTGTTCCAGCCGGCACGAGCCGCTGGGCAATATCGTGCTGGAGGCCTGGAGCGCCGCGCGCCCCGTGGTCGCCATCGCGGCGCAGGGCCCCTCCGAGCTGATCCGCGCGGGCGAGACCGGCCTGCTGGTGCCGCAGGAGGCGCCGGAGGCGCTGGGCACC
>NZ_GG770867.1 GCF_000164635.1 Pseudoroseomonas cervicalis ATCC 49957
GCCAGCCAGCGCGCCTCCGGGCTGCGCAGCCCGGCGGGGTCGATGCGGTGGCGCTCCACCACGCCGCGCACGGTGCGGCTCATCGCCAGGCCGGCGGCATCGGCGGTGACCTTCCAGCCGCGCTCGGTCGGGCGGGAGATGGCATCCAGCCGCGCGGCCAGCGCCGGCGCCGCGGCCAGGGCGCGGTCGGTGTCGGCGGTCAGCGCGCCGGCGATCGCCGCCTGCTCCACCATCTCGGCCGGCAGGTTGGCCGAGAGGCGGCGGATGCGGTGCGCCGTCTGGCGCAGCCCTTCCACCAGCTCGCGCAGCGCCGCGCCCTGCGCCTCCTGCCCATCGGCGAAGCGCAGCGTGGCGTTGTGCAGCGCCTTCTCGAGCAGGAAATCCTCGAGCGCGCGGTCATCCTTCAGGTAGCGCTCCTCCTGCCCGCGCTTGGCGCGGTAGAGCGGCGGCTGGGCGATGTAGAGATGCCCGCGCGCCAGCAGCTCCGGCATCTGCCGGAAGAAGAAGGTCAGCAGCAGGGTGCGGATATGCGAGCCGTCGACATCCGCGTCGGTCATGATGACGATGCGGTGGTAGCGCAGCTTGTCGGCGGAGAAGCCGCCGCGCTCCACCGGCCCGGTGCCGATGCCGGTGCCGAGGGCGGTGATCAGCGTGCCGATCTCGGCCGAGGAGAGCATCTTGTCGATGCGCGCGCGCTCGACGTTCAGGATCTTGCCCTTCAGCGGCAGGATCGCCTGGAAGCGGCGGTCGCGCCCCTGCTTGGCGGAGCCGCCGGCCGAGTCACCCTCGACCAGGAACAGCTCGCACTTGGTCGGGTCCTTCTCCTGGCAGTCGGCCAGCTTGCCGGGCAGCGTCGAGATGTCGAGCGCGTTCTTGCGCCCCACCTTCTCGCGCGCCAGCTGCGCCGCCTTGCGCGCGGCGGCGGCGAGCACGACCTGGTCGAGGACCTGGCGCGCCTCCTTCGGATGCGTCTCGAACCAGTGGGAGAGCGCGTCGGCGACGGCCGCCTGCACCACCGGCTGCACCTCGGAGGAGACCAGCTTGTCCTTGGTCTGGGAGCTGAACTTCGGGTCCGGCACCTTGACCGAGATGACCGCGGTCAGGCCTTCGCGCATATCCTCGCCGGACAGCTCGACCTTTTCCTTCTTGGCCAGCTCCTCGGCGTATTTCATCACCACGCGGGTCAGCGCCTGGCGGAAGCCGGCCTGGTGGGTGCCGCCATCGCGCTGCGGGATGTTGTTGGTGAAGCACAGCGCCAGCTCGTGCGGGCTGTTGTTCCACCACATCGCCAGCTCGACCTGGATGCCGGTGCCTTCCTTGGCGCGCAGGCTGATGGCCGGCTTGAACAGCGGCTCCTTCGAGCGGTCCAGCCATTCGACGAAGGCGACCAGCCCGCCCTCGAAGCGGAAGGCGGTTTCCTTCGCCGGCTCGCCCAGGGCCACGGGGCGCTCGTCGCGCAGCGTGATGGCCAGGCCGGAATTGAGGAAGGCCAGCTCGCGCAGGCGCTTCTCCAGGATGGCGAATTCGTATTCGGTGCGGGTGAAGGTGCCGGCCGAGGGCTTGAAGGTGACGCGCGTGCCGTTCTTGTGGTCGGAGGGGCCGACCACCTTGAGCGGCTGCACCGTGTCGCCATGCTCGAACCGAAGAAAGTGCTCCTGGCCGTTGCGCCAGATGGTCACGTCCATCCATTCGGACAGCGCGTTCACCACCGCCGCGCCGACGCCGTGCAGGCCGCCCGAGACCTTGTAGGAGTTCTGGTTGAACTTGCCGCCGGCATGCAGGCGGGTCAGCACCACCTCGGCGGCGGAGACGCCTTCCTCGGCATGGATGTCGGTCGGGATGCCGCGGCCGTCATCGGTGACGGTGACCGAGCCATCGGCGTTCAGCACCACGTCGCAGCGCGTGGCGTAGCCGGCCTGCGCCTCGTCCACCGCGTTGTCGATGATCTCGAACGCCATGTGGTGCAGGCCGGAGCCGTCATCGGTGTCGCCGATATACATGCCCGGGCGCTTGCGGACGGCTTCGAGGCCGCGCAGCACGGTGATGGAGGCGCTGTCATAGGCGTCCGCCTGCGGCTCGGGGGCGGGGGACGAAGCGCGCGCGGACTCACTCATGCCGGCGGGAAACTCCTGCTCAGGACGGTCGGAAAGACAGGTTTTTCTAGCACTTCACGAGGCCCGGGACACGGGGAAATCGGCATTTTCCGCCAGGCTGCCGGGGCTGGCCGCGAAGAGTTGCGCATGGCCCCGCAGCGGCGCGAAGGGCGCCTCCTCCGTGCCGGTCAGGAAGCATTGCGCCGGCAGGGCGTCGAGCGCCGCGAACAGCGCCGCGCGGCGCTCGGGGTCGAGATGCGCCGCCACCTCGTCCAGCAGCAGCAGCGGCGCGAAGCCGCGATGCGAGGCCACCAGCGCCGCCTGGGCCAGCACGGTGCTGACCAGCAGCGCCTTCTGCTCGCCGGTGGAGCAGAGCTCGGCCGGGATCTGTTTAGGCAGCAGCACCAGGCGCAGATCGGTGCGGTGCGCGCCCTGGCGGGCGCCGCCGGCGGCGGCG
>NZ_GG770866.1 GCF_000164635.1 Pseudoroseomonas cervicalis ATCC 49957
CGGCGCGCGGCGGCTCGGGCGGCGGCTGCCAGCGGGCGATCTCGATGAACAGCGCCAGGTCGCGCTCGCGCACATTGGCTTCCATGAAGCTGCGGAAGGGCGCGATGGCGCGCTCGGCCGCCATCTCCTCGGTGATGGTGCCGTCGATCAGCGGCCGCGCCGCGTCGTTCCAGGCCCGCTCCAGCACCGGCGCCATGACGAAGGCCGCGAGGAACAGGCTGAGGCTGACGATCACCGAGTTGGGCGGCGATTGCTGCAGGCCGAGCGCGGTGCGCAGCATCGACAGCACCACCACGATGCGGGTGAAGGCGGTGGCCACCACCAGGATGCCCGGCGCCAGCGCCAGCAGGGTGGTGGCGACGATCAGCCCGACGATGTTGGTGGTCAGGCTCTGCGCGCCGCTGGCGACGGCCTGGCCGCCCTGCGGCCCGAGGCTCAGCGTCACGCTCTGGCCGAGCGCCGGCAGCGCCAGCAGCAGCAGCGGCAGCGCCAGGCCGCCGGCCACCGCCACGGCCAGGGCGGTGCGGCGCAGGCTGCCCGGCGGCGGGCGGAGGGAGAGGGGGAGCGGCATTCTGCGCGCGTCCTGGCCCGGGCGGGCTCAGCTGGAGGAGGAGACGATCTCGGTGATCGAGATCGACAGCCGCCCGTCATCGGTGATCTGGATCTCGCCGCGCGCGATCAGCCGCTCATTGGCCATCAGGTCGATCGGCTCGCCGACCTTCTTGTCGAACTCGATGACCGAGCCGCGGCTGAGGTTGAACAGCGCCGCCATCGGCAGCCGCTTGTTGCCCAGCACCACCTGGACATTCACCGGAATGTCCATGATGCGCGGCTTGCGCTCGGCCAGGAAGGGGTTCTCGGTGGGCGCGCTCTCGCTCACGGCGTCGTCTCCTGTGGCATGGCATCGGCGGCGCCGAGCGTGGTCAGCACACGCTGCAGCAGGGCCGCCGGGTCGTAGATCAGGCCGCCATCGGCCCAGCCGGCCTCGGCCTGGCCTTCCGGCAGGCCAGGGTCGGGCAGCAGCCGCACCCGCTCGGGCTGGCCGCCGCCGGGAAAGCCATCCGCCTGCATGGCGGCCAGCGTCGCCGGATGGGCGCGCAGGGTGATGCGGTCGGCCGCGCGCTCGGTCAGCGCCTCGGCCAGCAGCGCCGCCACCTCGCCGCCGGCGGCGCGCGCCAGCAGCGTCGGGAACAGCGCCTCCAGCGCGGCGACCAGCGCGGCGCGCAGATCGGCATCCAGCATCCGGCGATCCTCGGCGCGGCTGGCCAGCAGCCGCTCCAGCGCGGTGGCCGCCAGCGCGGCCCCCTG
>NZ_GG770865.1 GCF_000164635.1 Pseudoroseomonas cervicalis ATCC 49957
GGCCCAGGCCGCGCCGAGCGCGCCGCCCAGCAGGCGGCGCCGTGTCAGGGGGAAGGCCATGCCGTCAATTGGTCACCGGCGCGCGCAGGGCGGCGGCGGCGGCGTAGAGGATGCCGTGCGGCGAGCGGCCGGTGCGGATCACCTCGCTCCTGCCGCTCTCGGGGTCGATCACCGCGACGCGGCCGACCCAGCGCAGCGTCGCCCAGATGCGGCCCTGCGGGTCGAAGGTCAGGTCGTCCGGCCCGCCGGGGATGCGCAGGCTGCGCACCACCTCCAGCGTGGTGGCGTCGATCAGGCTGATGCGGCTGTCGACGCGGCTGGTGGCATAGATGATGTCGTTCTTCGGCCCCATGAACAGCGCGTGCGCGCCGCGGCCGATGGTGATGCGCCGCTCGATGCTCTGGGTCGCGGGGTCGGCCACGGCCACGTAATCGCCGCCCATGATGCCGACCAGCAGCCGGTCCTTGTGCCAGATCACGCCGGCCGGCTCCGGCCCGATCTCCATCGACCAGAGCGGCTCCAGCGTCTCCAGGCTGATGGCGGCGAGCAGCCCATTGCCCTGCAGCGTGACGTAGACGGTCTTGCTGTCCGGGCTGAAGGCCAGGTGGCTCGGCATGTCGGGCATGGAATGGCGCTTGCGCAGGGTCAGCGCCGTGCCGTCCCAGCCATAGATGTCCACCTGGTCGCGCCGCAGGCTGGTGATGACCAGGGTGCGGCCATCCGGGCTGAAGCCCAGGTGGTAGGGGTTGGAGAGCGGCTCCCGCTTGATCAGCTCGCCGGTCAGCGGGTTGAGGAACAGCATCTCGTTGGCGCCGGAATCGCCCACCATCAGCGTGCTGCCATCCGGCGTCAGGGCCAGGTGGTGGACCTCGCGCAGCACGGGGATGCGGCGGCGCTCCTGCCGGGTCGCGGCGTCGAGCACCAGGATATTGGCCTCGCCCGAATTCAGCACGAAGACGAGGTCGCCCTCGCCCGCCGGGGCGGCGGCGGGGGACTGGGCCCGCAGCGCCGGCGGCAGCAGCGCCGGAACGGCGAGGCCGGACAACAGGGAGAGGGCGTGGCGACGGGTGAACCGCATGCGGCAAGGCTTTCGAGGCGCGACCTGGCGGCAGGGTAGCAGCCGCCGCCCCGGCGCCGCCAGCAGGGGGGCCGGGGGGACGACGGCGCCGGCCCCCCGCAGGGGCTTATAGTCCCGGCCCGCCGCCCCGGCGCCAGTGCTTCCTGCGCCGCCGGCACGGTTTTTCAT
>NZ_GG770864.1 GCF_000164635.1 Pseudoroseomonas cervicalis ATCC 49957
CCGGCAAAGCGGGGGCCAGCGCCTCGGCGGCCTCGGCCGGGCCGGGCAGGGCGGGGTCGCGCATCAGCGCGCCGCCCCCATCAGCGTGCCCACCGGCAGCCAGGGCTTCAGCGGATGGTCCAGCCCGCCCTGGCCGGCCAGCGCCCGGTACACCACCGCGTTCTCCACCACCCGCTGGGCGTAGTTGCGGGTCTCGGAGAAGGGGATCTGCTCCATCCAGTCGATCATGTCGGCGCCCTCGGCCTCGCCCGGCACGCGCGGGTCGCCATAGGTGACCAGCCATTCCTCGACCCGGCGCGGCCCGGCATTGTAGGCCGCCGCCGCCATGGCGAGGTTGCCGAAGCGCGCCAGCTGGTCGGCCAGATAGCGCGCGCCGAGCCGCAGATTGTGCTCCGGCTGGCTGGTCAGCCACCCCACCTGGTGCGGGATGCCGAGCTGCCGCGCCACCAGCGTGGCGGTGGAGGGCAGCAGCTGCATCAGCCCGCGCGCATTGGCGGGCGAGACGGCGGCGGGGTCGAAATTGCTCTCCTGCCGCGTCACCGCATGGGCGAAGGCGGGCTCCACCTCGGCGCCCTCGGGCAGGGTGTAGGGGGTGGGATAGCCCTCGGGCAGCATCATCACCCCGTCGATGCCGCCGCGCCGGGCGACCCAGACCGCGTGGTCGGGCCGGCCGATCGCATGCGCCAGCCGCGCCGTCAGCAGCTGCTCGGCCGGGCTCGCCGCGATCTCCTCCAGCCGCAGCAGGAAGGCCCGCGCCCGCCCGGTGTCGCCGAGATCGGCCAGCGTCAGCACCGCCCGCGCCAGCTCCTTGTCGAGGAAGGCCGAGGCCGCCTCGGCGCTGGGCTGCGGCGGGCGGGTGGAGAGGATGCGCTGCGCCAGCTGGGGCGCGCTCTCGCCCAAAGCGAGGGCGCCCAGCTGGCCGTAGAAGGCGTTGGGGAAGCCGGCGGCGGCGGCGAAATGGGCGCGCGCCTCCTCCGCCCGGCCGAGGCCGGCGGCGGCGCGGCCGCGCCAGTAATGCGCCCGCGCCTGGGTGATGATGCTGGAGCTGCCCTCGCCCAGCCGGGCGAAATGCTGGGCGGCGCGCGGCGCGTCGCCCATCCGGCGCAGCGCGATGAAGCCGGCCCAGAACTCGGCCTCGTGCAGCCCCTCGCCGCCGGTCTGGCCATGCGCGGCGGCGGTGCGGTAGGCATTGGCGGTGTCGCCGAGGCGCAGCAGCTTGCGCGACAGCACCTGCCGCTCGGCCCAGAGGGCGCGCGCCGCCTCGGGCGAGAGGTCGCGCTGCAAGGGCTCGGCGCGCTGCCAGACCGCGGCGGCCTCGCGGTCGCGCTCCTGCCGGCGCAGGAAGCGGGCCAGCTCCATCGCCAGGCCCAG
>NZ_GG770863.1 GCF_000164635.1 Pseudoroseomonas cervicalis ATCC 49957
GCTGGCGCCGGAGCCGGTGCGCGCCGTCGACTTCGCCATCGATGCCCGGCTGCCGGCCGGCGGCCAGCCGGAGCTGGCTTCGCTGCGCCTCTCCACCCGCGCCGGCGAGATCACCGCCCAGGGCAGCCTGGCCCGGCTGCAGGCCGAGGCGCGGCTCGCCCCTTCCGCCGTGCTGGGCGACCTCGTCCCGGCCGGCTTCGGCTGGCAGGCGCTGACCCTGACCGCCACCGTGGAAGACGGCGAACGCATCCAGGCCGCGCTGCGCCCGCAGGGCCTCACGGCGCCCGAGCCGCTCTCCGGCGCGCTCGGCCCGGCGCCGGAGGCGGATTACCGCGGCACGATCTTCCGCATCGACTCCCTCGATGTGCGCGGCCAGGGCGCGCGGCTGCAGGCCAGCGGCACGGGATGGGAGGTGCTGGAGCTGCACGCCGTGCTGGACCTGCCGGAGCTGCAGCGGCTGCGCCCGGAACTCTCCGGCCCCGCCCGGCTGGAGGCCTGGATCACCGGCCCCGCCGCCGATCCGGCGATCCGGCTGGCGGCCGCCAGCCCCGGCCTGGTCGCCGCCGGGCGGCGCATCGAGGCGCTGGATCTCTCGGCCGAGATCCCCTCGGTCAGCGGCCTGGCCGGCACGGTCCGGCTGACCGGCCGCGCCGAGGGCCAGCCGGTTTCGCTCGACCTGCGCGCGGCGCAGCAGGGCGAGACGGTGCGGCTGGACGCCGCCAGCCTGACCTTCGGCCCGCTGCAGGCCCGCGCCGAGGGCAGCCTGAACACCACCACCACCCGCTTCGACGGCAGTCTGGAGGCCGAGGCCGAGAATCTCGCCCCGCTCTCCGGCCTGATCGGCCAGGAGATCGCCGGCGGCTTCCGCCTGCGCGCCCGGCTGAACCCGACGCCGGACGGGCTGCAGGAATTCGACGCCCGCGCCGAGACGCAGCGCATCGCCCTCGGCGGCCAGAACTATGCCGCCAGCATGACGCTGAAGGGCACCGACGCGGCGCTGGACTGGCAGATCCAGGGCAAGCTGCCGCAGGCCGATGTGCAGGGCCAGGGCCGCTTCACCCGCAACGAACAGGGCATGCGCCTCGACATCGCGCGGTTCGAGGCGTCGCAGGGCGAGATGGGCCTCCGCCTGGCCGCGCCGGGCGCCATCCTGCTGCCGCCCTCCGGCGCGGTGCAGATTCCCGGGCTGCGGCTGGCCGCCCGCCCGGCCGGCAATTTCACCCTGAGCGGCAGCTGGGGGCCGGAGCGGGCCGATCTGCGCGTGGCGCTGGCCGCCCTGCCGGCCTCGCTGGTGAACATGTTCGTGCCCGAGCCGCAGCTGTCCGGCACGGTGGTGGGCGAGGCGCGCATCACCGGCCCGACCAGCGCGCCGGAGGTGAACGCCACGCTGAACGGCACCGGGCTGCAGGTCACTGCCCCCTGGTCGCAGGGCTGGCCGGCCGCCAGCCTGCGGGTGCAGGTCCAGCGCGCCGGCAGCGGCGCCATCCGCGCCGAGGCGGCCTTGCGCATGGGCCAGCTGGTGACGCTGGACGCCACCGCCAGCCTGCCGCAGGGCCCCGGCGCCGATGCGCCGCTGAATGCCAGCCTGCGCGGCAACGCCAACCTCCAGCCGCTGCTGGCGCCCAGCCTCGGCGGCGGCGCCAACCGCGTCACCGGCAGGCTGGCGCTGGATGGCGGCGCCAGCGGCACGCTGGGCGCGCCGGTGCTGACCGGCGGCGCCACCCTCTCGGGCGGCGACATCCGCAACCCGCTCTACGGGCTGCGGCTGACCGGCATCCAGGGCCGCATCCGCGCCGATGGCCAGCGCGTGGTGGTCGAGGGCATCACGGCGCGCGCCGGCAATGGCACCATCCGCATCACCGGCCAGGCCGAGCCGCTGGCGCCGGGCATCCCGCTCGACCTCGCCATCACCGCGCGCGACGCGACGCCGGTGCAGAGCGAGCTGGTGACGGCGCTGCTGGATGCCGATCTGCGCTTCACCGGCCCCTTGCAGGAGAATCCGGCGCTGGGCGGCACGGTGCGGCTGCGGCGGGTCGCGGTGAACATCCCGCAGGCCCTGCCGGGCGGCGGCGTGGCGACGCTCGGCGAGGTGCG
>NZ_GG770862.1 GCF_000164635.1 Pseudoroseomonas cervicalis ATCC 49957
CCGCTCCCGCCGCGCGGTCCAGACCCCGCCGGGAGGGCGGTCCACCGCCCTCCCGCGCGCCACGGCCTGGCCCCGTTCGGAAACCCATAAGTCTTCTTATGGAAAATTCATCCCGGGCCGGCGATGGCTGCCGGGGCCAGGGCGGCCGCACGGTCCGGCGCCACGGCCTGTTCCGCCGCGTGGCGCCGCAGATAGCCGGCGACCGCCTCGGGCGGCATCGGGCGGCCCAGCAGGAAGCCCTGCACCTGGCCGCAGCCCTCGCGCGCCAGCCAGTCGAGCTGCTCCTGGCTCTCCACCCCCTCGGCCGTGGTGCCGATGCCGAGCGCGCGCGCCAGCCCCAGGATCGAGGTGACGATCTTGCGGCTGTCGTCGCGCTCGATCAGCCGGCGCACGAAGAGCTGGTCGATCTTCAGCTTGTGGAACGGGAAGCGCTGCAGATAGCTCAGCGAGGCATAGCCGGTGCCGAAATCATCCAGCACCACCATCACGCCGAGGTCGCGCAGCGCGTGCAGCATGGCGAGGTTGGCGGCGCTGTCCTGCAGCAGCACGGATTCGGTGATCTCGAGCTTCAGCCGCCCCGGCGCCAGCCCGGCCCCGTCCAGCGCCTGCCGCACCGTCTCCACCAAGCCGGGGCTGCGGAACTGCGCGGGCGACAGGTTGACGGCGACGCGCATCCCCTCCGGCCAGCCGGCCGCCGTGGCGCAGGCGGTGCGCAGCGCCCAGGCGCCCATGGCGACGATCAGCCCGCTTTCCTCGGCGACGGGGATGAACTCGGCCGGCGAGACGGCGCCGCAGCGCGGATGCTGCCAGCGCATCAGCGCCTCGAAGCCGCCGACGCGGCCTGAGGGCAGGTCGATCAGCGGCTGGTAGGCCAGGCTGAACTCGCCGCGCTGCAGCGCGGCCCGCAGATCCTGGCGCAGCCGCTGCCGCTGCTCCAGCCGCTGCAACATGCCGGGATGGAACGGGCGGATGCCGCCCCGCCCCTCCTCGCGCGCGCGTTGCATGGCGATGCTCGCCGCCTGCAGCAGCGCATCCGCCCCCGCCCCGTGCCGCGGCGACAGCGCGATGCCGATGCTGAGGCCGAGCATGGCGACGCTGCCCTCGACGAAGAAGGGCTGGGCGATGGCGCGCAGCGCCAGCTCGGCGCGCCGCTCGGCCGCCTCGGCGGTGACCGGGCCGGGCAGCAGCAGGGCGAAGTCCTCGCCGCCGAGATGCGCCAGCAGCTCGCCCGCCATGCCGCCCTCGGCCAGGCGCTGCGCCGCCTGGCGCAGCAGCGCGTCGCCGGCGGCGGGGCCC
>NZ_GG770861.1 GCF_000164635.1 Pseudoroseomonas cervicalis ATCC 49957
CCGCTGCTCGCCCGCCCGGCGCGCGCCCAGGGCGCCTGGCCCACCCAGCCGGTCCGCGTCATCGTGCCCTACACGCCGGGCGGCGCCTCCGACATCGCCGCGCGGCTGATCGCCGAGAAGCTGACGCCGCTCTGGGGCCAGCCGGTGCTGGTGGAGAACCGCACCGGCGCCAATGGCATCGTCGGCACCGACGCGGTGGCCAAGGCGGCGCCGGACGGCCACACGCTGGGCTTCGTCTCGGTCAACCACGCGGTCAACGCGGCGCTCTACCGCACGCCCTTCGACACGCTGCGCGACGTCGCGGTGCTGACGCAGATCTATTCGGTGCCGCTGCTGCTGGTGACGCGGCCGGATTTCCCGGCCCGCTCGGTGGCCGAGCTGGCGGCGCTGGTGAAGGCCAAGCCCGGCGAGATCACCTTCGCCGGCACCGGCGGCGCGGTGCATCTGGCGGCCGAGATGTTCGCCCACCGCGCCGGCGCGGCGATGACGCATGTGCCCTATCGCGGCTCCACCGCGGCGCATCCGGACCTGATGGGCGGCCGTGTGGACCTGATGTTCGACACGCTGCCGGCGGTGCTCGGCCATGTGCAGACCGGCAAGCTGCGCGCCATCGCCACCACCGCGGCGCAGCGCCTGCCGCTCCTCCCCGAGCTGCCGACGGTGGCCGAGGGTGGCTTCGCGGGGTTCGAGGCCTCGACCTGGGGCGCCATCATCGGCCCGGCCGGCCTGCCCGGGCCGGTGGCCGCGAAGATCGCGGCGGATGCGGCGGCGCAGCTGCAGCAGGTCTCGGTGCGGGAGCGCATAGCGGCGCTCGGCGCCACCCCGGTCGGCTCCGGGCCGGAGGCGGCCCAGAGCTTCGTCCGCGCCGAGGTGGAGAAATGGCAGGCCGTGGTCACCCAGGCCGGCATCGAGAAGCAGTAGAATTGCGGCCGGGCCGCGGCCCGGCCCCGCCGCACGGCATGACGCCGTGCCGGGGGCCCGTTCCGCACGCCCCGTCTGGCCGTGCGGCGGCGAAGCGCCTATGCCTCTTTGCCATGCCCGGCCTTTTCACAACCCCGACCCTGGCGGTGCGCCTGCCGCTGCTGGTGGGGTTCGCCGTCTTCCTCTCCTCGGTGGGCACCACCCATCTGGCGCTCTACTTCATGCAGCGCGAGCTGGACCATGAGGTGGAGCGGCTGGCCGATGTCTATATCGACAGCCTCTCCGGCGCCGCGCTGCCGCCGCTGCGCGCCGGGGATTTCGCCGGGCTGGAGGCGGTGCTGGAACACGCCATGGGCTTCCAGCGCGGCGTCACCGACCTGGCCATCGTGGTGGGCGACCGCGACGGCATGCCGCTGGCCCGCGCCGGCGAGCCGCAGGGCCCGCCGCCCATGGCCCTCGGCGTCACCGGCCCGTCCTGGGTGATGAACGCGCGCGGCGACACCGCCTGGGCGCAGCGGGAGCTGCTGGAGGATGGCCAGGTGGTGGCGCTGGTCGCGGCGCAGATCGCCTTCCCCGAGCAGGCGGCGCGGCGCCGCCACCTGACCGTGACGCTGATGCTGGCCGACCTGGTGCTGGCGGCGCTGGCGGCGCTGCTGACCGTGCTGTTCTCGCGCCGGCTGATGCGGCCCTTCCTGGCGGTCGCCGCGGCGCTGGACCGGGCCGGGGATGGCCGGTTCGAGCCGATGCCGGTGCCGGCCCGCGACCCGGAGGCGGGGCGGCTGGCGCGCGCCTTCAACCTGA
>NZ_GG770860.1 GCF_000164635.1 Pseudoroseomonas cervicalis ATCC 49957
CGCACCCCGGCATCCAGCCGGTCGGCCAGCCCCTCGGCGCGGTCGGAGAGGTAGCGGAGATCCTCGCGCAGCGCGTTGGCGGCGGCCACCTGCTCGGCGACACCGCGGCCGGCGCCCTCGGCGGCGGCGCGCAGCCGGGCGATCGCCGCCTCGGCCTCGCGCGTCGCATCGGTGAAGCCCTGCACCGTGGCGGCCAGCGCCGCGCGGTCCTTGCGCAGCGCGGTCAGCGCGCGTTCCAGCCGCAGCGCCATCGGCAGGGCGGCGAACAGCGCCAGCACCAGCGCCGCCTGCAGCCCCCATTCCAGCAGGCTCATAGCATCCCCCCCGTCCGCTGGGCGCCATCGCGGCCGGGCCGCACCGGGTCGCGCAGCCCCTCGGCCTGGCGCGGCATGGCGCGGTCGATGCGCACGGCGAGCCGCCCCTTGCGGCCGCCCACCTGCCCCTCGAACAGCGAGGTGTCGCCGCAGCGCAGCCGCACCGGCGCGCCCGGGCCGACGCCCAGCGTGATCAGGTCGCCCACCTGCAGCCGCACCACGTCGGAGAGCCGCATGGTCTGCTCGTCCAGCACCACGTCGAGCGCGACCTCGGTCTGCCGCAGCTCCTCGGCCAGGTGGGTCTCCCAGATGCTGTCGCGGCCGAACTTCTCGCCCATGAACTGCTGCAGCAGCAGCTCGCGCACCGGCTCCAGCGTGGCATAGGGCAGCAGCAGCTGCAGCTGGCCGCCGCGGCTCTCCATGTCGACGCGCAGGCGGGCCAGCACGGCGGCGTTGGAGGGGCGCGAGATGGCGGCGAAGCGCGGATTGACCTCCAGCCGCTCGAAGCGGAACTCGACCTCGGCCAGCGGGCCGAAGGCGTCGGAGAGGTCCTTCAGCACCACCTCGGTCAGCCGCTCGATCAGGCCGCGCTCGATGGTGGTGTAGGGACGGCCCTCGATGCGCATGGCGGTGGTGCCGCGGCGGCCGCCCAGCAGCACGTCGACCACCGAGTAGATCAGCGCCGAATCGACCACCACCAGCCCGTAATTGTCCCATTCCTCCGCCTTGAACACGACCAGCATGGCCGGCAGCGGGATGGTGTTCAGGTAGTCGCCGAAGCGCAGGCTGGTGATGCCCTCGATCGACACCTCGACATTGTCCGAGGTGAAGTTGCGCAGGCTGGTCGACATGATGCGCACGAGGCGGTCGAAGACGATCTCGAGCATCGGCAGACGCTCGTAGGAGACGAGGCCGCGCGCGATCACCTTCTCGATGCCGGTGGCGGATTCGTCATCCTCCTCGCCGCCATCGCCGAAGCCCAGCAGGCTGTCGATCTCGGCCTGGCTGAGCACGCGCGCCGGCTCGGGCGCGGGCGGCGGCGGCGCGGCGGCGGGGCCCACGGCGG
>NZ_GG770859.1 GCF_000164635.1 Pseudoroseomonas cervicalis ATCC 49957
CGGCCCGCCGCGCCCCCCCTCCCCCGCCCCGGCGAGGGGGCGCAAAAAAACCGGAGCAGCCCACAGGGCGGCTCCGGTCCAATGCAGCCTTCCGCCGCCCAGGCCGGCGGCGCGGACCAGGGGCGCATGCCCCTCCGGTCCATCCCGGCGCCGCCTCACGCCGGCGACACCCTCATCGTCACCTCAGTGCCGCGTCCCGCCGCAAAACCGGACGGCGGCAGCCCGGAAGAATCAAGCGGCGAGGCGGAGGGCGGGCTGGCGGCGCAGCAGCTCGGCGGCCCAGTGCGGGCCCTCGGCCAGCAGCTGGTCGATCTGCTGCGGGGTCAGGGTCTCGACATGCTCGCGCGCCGTGGTCGCTTCATGGTCCCAGCCCTGCAGGGCGGGCAGCGGCGGCAGGGCGCCGCCGGCCAGCGCCAGCGCGCGGCGCGCGGTGCAGAGCAGGCGCGCGGCCTCCTCCAGCCGCAGCCGGTCGGCCAGGCGGCCCTCGGCCAGCTCGTTCAACGCGTTCAGGGTCAGCCTCCGGCGGGTGGCCGGGGGCAGGTCCATCTTCTCGACAGCCATGGTGGGAAATCTCCGTTGCATCCCCGCTTCTTGCTTGCTTGGGCGCGGCGGGGCGTCTTCCCGCCACATGGCCATGTCGGCCGCTAACGGCAAGATGAATCGTGGATTCCGCCTCCCGCCTGCCGCATGGGGCCATGCGCGGCACGCGGCGGTGGCGGCACCGGGGCTGCTTGGGGGTGGCCCCGCCGACGGCGGACTGCCCGCAAATGCAGCCCAAGCCTGCCGGTTTCGCACTTCACGAAACCGCGCCATCCGGGCATCAACCCGCCATGTCCAAGCACAGCCCGCTGTCGAACCAGCGCATCTCCCTCCCCAAGGACCGCATCCGCATCCTTCTGCTGGAAGGCGTGGCGGACAGCGCCGTGTCGCTGCTCGGCGGCGCCGGCTACAGCAACGTCCAGCGCGAGTCGAAGGCGCTGGAGGGCGCGGCGCTGCGCGAGGCGCTGCAGGGTGTGCACCTGCTCGGCATCCGCTCGCGCACCCAGCTGACGCGGGAGGTGCTGGAGGCGGCGGACCGGCTGATCGCCGTGGGCTGCTTCTGCATCGGCACCAACCAGGTGGACCTGGCGGCGGCCAAGCAGCTCGGCATCCCGGTGTTCAACGCCCCCTTCTCCAACACCCGCAGCGTGGCGGAGCTGGTGATGGGCGAGATCGTCATGCTGCTGCGCCGCATCCCCGACCGCTCCCGCTCGGCGCATGAGGGGGGCTGGGACAAGTCGGCCACCCATTCGCGCGAGGTGCGCGGCAAGACGCTCGGCATCGTGGGCTATGGCAATATCGGCAGCCAGCTCTCGGTGCTGGCCGAGGCCTTCGGCATGCGCGTCATCTATTATGACACCGTGCCCAAGCTGCCGCATGGCAATGCGGTGGCCGCCGCCAGCCTGCACGACCTGCTGGGCGCGGCCGATGTGGTCAGCCTGCACGTGCCGGAGACGGCGGAGACCGCCGGCATGATCGGCGCCGCCGAGATCGCCGCCATGCGGTCCGGCGCCATCCTGATCAACAATGCCCGCGGCCGGGTGGTCGATCTCGACGCGGTGGCCGGGGCGCTGCGATCCGGCCATCTGCTGGGCGCCGCGGCCGATGTCTTCCCCGACGAGCCGAAGCGCAATGGCGAGCGTTTCGTCACCCCGCTGCAGGGCCTGCCCAACGTCATCCTGACGCCGCATATCGGCGGCAGCACGGAGGAGGCGCAGGACCGCATCGGCGAGGAGACGGCGCGCAAGCTGGCCGACTACTCCGACACCGGCGCGACGCTCGGCGCGGTGAACTTCCCCGAGGTGACGCTGCCGGCGCGGCCCAATGGCACGCGCTACATGCATGTCCACCGCAACGTCCCCGGCGTGCTGGCGGCGATGAACGAGGTGTTCAGCCGCTTCAGCCTGAACATCGGCGCCCAGTACCTGCAGACCGACCCCGAGATCGGCTATGTGGTGGTCGATGCCGAGAACGTCTCGGACCCCGAGGGGGTGCTGGCGGCGCTGCGGCAGATTCCCGGCACGCTGCGGGCGCGGCTGCTCTACGAGCGGTTCTGAACCGGGCGCCGCGCCGCCGGGGCGCGGGCGGCGGCCCCCGGCTCAGCCGGCGCGCC
>NZ_GG770858.1 GCF_000164635.1 Pseudoroseomonas cervicalis ATCC 49957
GCTGCTGCGCGTGGGCGACACGCTGGCCGGGTTGCAGGCCCTGGGCGCCGCCGCGCGCGCGCGCAGCACCGCGCGCATCGCCGCCATCACCGGCAGCGTCGGCAAGACCACCACGAAAGAAATGCTGCGGCACGGGCTGGCGGCGCTGGCCCCCACCCATGCGGCGGTGGCCAGCTACAACAACCAGTGGGGCCTGCCGCTGACGCTGGCCCGCATGCCGCGCGACTCCGCCTATGGCGTGCTGGAGATCGGCATGAACCATCGCGGCGAGATCGCGCCGCTGGCCCGCCTCGCCGCCCCGCATGTCGCCGCCATCACCACGGTGGAGGCCGCCCATATCGGCCATCTCGGCTCCCTCGAGGAGATCGCCGAGGAGAAGGCCGACATCATGCAGGGCCTCGCGCCCGGCGCGCCGGTGGTGCTGCCGCGCGATTCCGCCAGCTTTGCCCGTCTGGCGGGCCGGGCCGAGGCGGCCGGGCTGCGCATGGTCACCTTCGGCGCCGATCCGGCGGCGGAATACCGCCTGCTGGACTACCGGGGCGGGGCCGAGAGCGGGCTTGCCACCCTCTCGCTGCGCGGCGAGACGCATGCGCTGGCGCTGGCCGCCCCGGGGCGGCACCTGGCGCTGAACGCGCTGGCCGCCATCGCGCTGGCCGAGGCGCTGGGCGCCGACCGCGCCGGCTTCCTCGCCGCATTAACGGAATTTCGTCCGGGCGCCGGGCGCGGCGGGCGCGTGGTGCTGGACCTGCCCGGCGGATCGGCCCTGCTGATCGATGACAGCTATAATGGCCAGCCGCCGGCGATGCGCGCGGGCCTCGGCGTGCTGGGCAGCCAGATCCCCGGCCCCGGCGGGCGCCGCATTGCTGTCCTGGGCGACATGCGGGAGCTGGGCGAGCACGGCCCTGCGCTGCATGCATCCCTGCTCCCGGATGTGCTGGCGGCGGCGGATATGGTATTTTGCTGCGGTGCACTGATGCGCGGCCTGTACGACGCCCTGCCGGAGAACCGGCGGGCTGCGCACCGGGACAGCAGCGATGAACTGGCCCCGCTGGTGCGGCAGGCCGTGCGTCCGGGCGATGTCATTCTGGTCAAGGGGTCCCTGGGCAGCCGCATGGCGGTGGTGGTCCGGGCCCTGGCATCGGCGGCGCAGGCGGGGAATGCCGCGCCGCACGAAGGGGCGCATTCATGATCTTCAACCTCCTGTCCTCGAATGCGGACGGGTTCATCCTGTTCAACCTGTTCCGCTACGTGACCTTCCGGGCGGGTGCGGCGTGCATGACGGCGCTGTTCATCAGCCTGTTCTTCGGCCCGCGCATCATCGCCTGGCTGCGCACCTTCCAGAATGGCGGCCAGCCGATCCGCACCGACGGGCCGGAGGGCCATCTGCTGACCAAGAAGGGCACGCCCACCATGGGCGGCGTGCTGATGCTGCTGGCGCTCACCGTCTCCACCCTGCTCTGGGCGGATCTGCGCAACGGCTTCGTCTGGGCGGTGCTGCTGGTGACGCTGGGCTACGGGCTGCTGGGCTTCTGGGACGACTGGCTGAAGGTCACCAAGCGCAACACCAAGGGCGTCTCCGGCAAGACCAAGCTGGCGGTGCAGGCCGGCGTCGGCCTCGTCGCCGCCATCTGGATCACCGCGCTGATGCCGGGCGCGCTGGCCGACAAGCTGGCCATGCCGGTGTTCAAGGACGCGCTGATCGGCTTCGGCGTGCTGTTCCCGCTGGTCGGCATGCTGGTGATGATGGGCGCCTCCAACGCGGTGAACCTGACCGACGGGCTGGACGGCCTGGCCACCGTGCCGGTGATGCTGGCCGCCGCCGTGTTCGGGCTGATCTCCTACCTGGTGGGCAACCGCCTCTTCGCCGAATACCTGCAGCTCAACGGCGTGCCCGGCACCTCCGAGCTGGCGGTGTTCTGCTCGGCGCTGATCGGCGCGGGGCTCGGCTTCCTGTGGTTCAACGCGCCGCCGGCCAAGGTGTTCATGGGCGACACGGGCAGCCTGTCGCTCGGCGGCGCGCTCGGCGCCGTGGCGGTGGCCACCAAGCATGAGGTGGTGCTGGCCATCGTCGGCGGCCTGTTCGTGGTGGAGACCGTCTCGGTCATCATCCAGGTCTTCTGGTACAAGCGCACCGGCCGCCGCGTCTTCCTGATGGCGCCGCTGCACCACCATTTCGAGAAGAAGGGCTGGGCCGAGGCGACCATCGTGATCCGCTTCTGGATCATCGCCATGATCCTGGCCCTGGTCGGCCTCAGCACGCTGAAGATCCGCTGAGATGAGCGCCGCCGCCCCCCTCTCCCCCGGCCTTCCGCCCCTTCGCCGGCCAGCGCCTGGCGGTGGTCGGGCTCGGCCGGGCCGGGCTGCCGGCGGCGCGCCGCCTGGCCGAG
>NZ_GG770857.1 GCF_000164635.1 Pseudoroseomonas cervicalis ATCC 49957
ACACGGCCCCCGGCGCGGCCCGCTGCTCTGCCCGCGCTGCCTGGCCGCGCCGCCGCCCTATGGCCAGGCGCGCGCCGCCTACTGGTATGGGGAGGGGGCGAAGCGCCTGATCCTCGGCCTGAAATACGCCGACCGGACGGAGCTGGCCGGGCCGCTGGCGCGGCAGATGGCGCAGGCCGGCGCGCCGCTGCTGGCGCGGGCCGAGCTGATCCTGCCGGTGCCGCTGCACCGCTGGCGGCTGCTCGGCCGGCGCTACAACCAGGCGGCGCTGCTGGCCGCCGCCGGCGCCTCGCCGGAGCTGGCGCTGCTCGCCGCCTCGCTCACCGGCCCGGCCCAGGTGGCGGCGCGCATCCTGCAATTCAGCATGCCGCCGGCCCTGCACCCGCTCTGGATGGCGCGCTTCGCCTGCCTGATCCAGGCCATCGGCGGCGTGCTGCTGGTGCTGCTGGGGGCGCCCGCCGCCATCGCCTTCGCCCTGCTGCATGGCGGCGGCAACGGGCTGCACACCATCGCCAAGGGCACCCTGCCGCTCGCCGTCTTCGGCCCCGTCGGCTACGGGCAGCGGCAGGGCATCCTGGCGGCGCCAGGGCGGCTGCTGCAGGCGGGCGCGCCGCTCGGCTTCGGGCTGCTCATGGAATACTGGGGGGCGGGGGCGCTGTGGGCGACCAGCGGGCTGTGTCTCGCGGCGCTGCTGTCACTGATGCTGCTGCCCTCCCGGAAAACTTCAGGGGGCGCTGCCCCCTGACCCCCGCCGGGGGGACAGGGTCCCCCCGGACCCCGCCATCCGTCAGGACAGCTCCTGCTCCGCCAGCTGCGCCAGATACGACGCGCCCAGGGGGAGCAAAGCGTCGTTGAATTCATAGTGGGAGTTGTGCGGGGAGATGGCGAAACGCCCCTCCTGCGCCTGGCCGAACAGCACATAGGCGCCGGGGCAGCGCTCCAGCAGGAAAGCGAAATCCTCGCCGGCGGTGATCGGCGGGTCGGTGCGGCGCAGCGCGCCCTCGCCCAGCAGGGCGCCGGCGGCCAGCGCGGCGCGCTCCGCCTCGGCCGGGGTGTTGATGGTGGGCGGATAGGCGCGGCGGTACTCGATCTCCACGCGCGCGCCCATCGCCATGGCGGTGCCCTCGGCGGCGCGGCGGAAGGCGGCCTCCACCTGGTCGCGCACCTCCGGCACCAGCGTCCGCACCGAGCCGCTGAAAGAGACCCGCTCCGGGATGATGATGTCGGAGGTGCCGCCCTGGATGCGCCCCACCGAGATCACCGCCGTCTGCAACGGGTCCACCTGCCGCGCCACCACCTGCTGCAGCGCGCCGATGATGGCGGCGGTGACCGAGATGGTGTCGATGCCCTTGTGCGGCTGCGCCCCGTGCGAGGCGCGGCCCACCACCGTCACCGAGAAATAATCCACCGCCGCCAGCACCGTGCCGGCGCGCACCGCCACCTGGCCGAGCGGCAGGCCCGGCTCGTTGTGCAGCCCATAGACGGCATCGCAGGGGAAGCGCTCGAACAGGCCATCGTCCAGCATGGCCTTGGCGCCGGCCAGCCCTTCCTCGGCCGGCTGGAAGATCAGGTGCACGGTGCCGGAGAAATTGCGCGTCTGCGCCAGGTATTTCGCGGCGCCCAGCAGCATGGTGGTGTGGCCGTCATGGCCGCAGGCATGCATCACCCCCGGCGCGGTGGAGGCATAGGGCAGCCCCGTCTCCTCCTGCATCGGCAGCGCGTCCATGTCGGCGCGGAGCCCGATGGCCCGGTTGCCCGGCCGGCCGCGCAGCACGCCCACCACGCCCGTCCCGCCCAGGCCGCGATGCACCTCGATGCCCCAGCCCTCCAGCAGCGCGGCCACGCGGTCGCTGGTGCGGTGCTCCTCGAAGCCCATCTCGGGATGGGCGTGCAGGTCGTGGCGCCAGGCCGTCATCTCGGGCTGCAGGGCGTCGATCGCGGCGCGCAGGCTCATGCGGCACTCCTCCGGAAGCGAGGGGGCAAGCCTGCGCCGGGCGCAGGTGAGGCACAAGCCTTCGCACTTGCATCATGGCCCGGCCGCGCGCATATGAGCGGCGCCGGCACAAACCGGCGCGCCCTGGTTGCGTGAGCGGCCGCCGCCCCGATGCGGCGCCTTGGCCAGGGCCCCGGGCTTAACGCCCCCGGTTTCGTTATCCTCGGTACGACCCATCCACGCGGGGCGTCCTGACCCGCCAAGTGGCGTGGGGCCAGGGCTGTGCGCCCGGTGCCGCGCCCGCATCCGGATGAGTTCTTGATGACCGACTTCGCTGCCCTCGGCCTGGCCGAGCCCCTGCTCCGCGCTCTGACGCAGGAGGGCTACACCACCCCCACCCCGATCCAGGCCCAGGCGATCCCGCATGTGCTGGCCGGCCGCGACCTGCTGGGCATCGCCCAGACCGGCACCGGCAAGACCGCCGCCTTCGCCCTGCCGGTGCTGCACCATCTGGCCGACCGCAAGGCGCCGGCGCCGCGCGGCGGCTGCCGCGCCCTGATCCTGTCGCCGACGCGCGAGCTGGCCTCGCAGATCCATGACAACATCCGCGCCTATGGGCGTTTCCTCGGCCTGAGCTCGGCCGTCATCTTCGGTGGCGTCGGCGCCCGCCCGCAGGTCGAGGCGCTGCGCCGCGGCGTGGACGTGCTGGTGGCGACCCCGGGCCGCCTGCAGGACCATGTGCAGACCGGCGCCGCCAAGCTGCAGGGCGTCGAGGTGCTGGTGCTGGACGAGGCCGACCAGATGCTCGACCGCGGCTTCTGGCCGGCGGTGAAGCGTCTCTCCTCGGTGATGAGCAAGAACCGCCAGACGCTGTTCTTCTCCGCCACCATGCCGGCCGAGATCGCCAAGATCGCCGCCGAGATGCTGAAGGACCCGGCCAAGGTCTCGGTCACCCCGGTGGCGACCACCGCCGAGCGGATCGAGCAGAAGCTGATCCATATCGATGCCAGCCAGAAGCGCGTGCTGCTGTCCGAGATGCTGCGCCAGCCGGGCATCGGCCGCGCCCTGGTCTTCGCCCGCACCAAGCACGGCGCCGACCGCGTGACCAAGCACCTGAACGCCGACGGCATCGCGGCCCACGCCATCCATGGCGACCGCAGCCAGGGCCAGCGGGAGCGGGCGCTGGCCGAGTTCCGCACCGGCCGCGCGCCGATCCTGGTGGCGACCGACATCGCCAGCCGCGGCATCGACGTCGATGGCGTGACGCATGTCTTCCAGTTCGACCTGCCGGACACGCCGGAGGCCTATGTCCACCGCATCGGCCGCACCGCGCGCGCCGGCGCCTCGGGCGAGGCGATCGCCTTCTGCGCCCCGGACGAGGTGGCGAAGCTGAAGGCGGTGGAGAAGCTGATCGCCATGAAGATCCCGGCCGAGGATCGCCGCAGCGATGCCGGCCGCGCCGAGGCCGCCGCCGCCGCGCCGAAGCCGCA
>NZ_GG770856.1 GCF_000164635.1 Pseudoroseomonas cervicalis ATCC 49957
GCCGCGCGGCAGCGCCACGCCGATCACCAGCGCGCCCAGCGCCGCGCCCAGCACGCCGCGGCGCGAGAGGTTGACCGGCTGCCCCTCGGGCAGCGCCTCGGCGATCCGCTGGGCGGAGAACAAGGTGGGGGAAAGGCCGTCCATGCTCGCCTCCTCAGCCCTGGGCCGCGGCCTGCCGCACGGCGGCGGCGATGGCGTTGTAGGTGCCGCAGCGGCAGAGATTGCTCATCGCCGCGGCGATGTCCTCCTCCGTGGGCTGCGGCGTCTGCTGCAGCAGCGCCGTCGCCGCCATCACTTGGCCGGACTGGCAATAGCCGCATTGCGGCACCTGGGCGGCCACCCAGGCCTCGACCACGCGGCGGCCGACCGGGTCCTGGCCGATCGCCTCGATGGTGGTGACGGGCAGGCCGGCGATGCTCTCGACCGGGGTGACGCAGGAGCGCGTCGGCTGGCCGTCCACCAGCACGGTGCAGGCGCCGCATTGCGCCGCGCCGCAGCCATATTTGGTGCCGGTCAGGCCGAGCTCGTCGCGGATCACCCAGAGCAGCGGCGTGTCGGCCTCGGCCTCGACGCTGCGGGTCACGCCGTTGATGGTCAGGTCCATGGGATCCGTCCTTGGGGCAGGTCAGGAAGGAAGCGGGAGCCGCCGCGGGGCCATGCGGCGGCCGGGTCTGTCGCTGCCGGGCGGCGCGGCCTAGAAAGAAGATGGGCGGCGTAGCGTCGGCAGAACCAAACAGTTTGGTTTTAGCCGTGCTCGCGCCGGAATGTCAAACCGGATGGTTCGGATGGGCCATCACGCAGCAAGGCGGAGCCATGTCACCCTCGGACGAATCCACCCGCGAGCGCATCCTGGACGCGGCGCGCCGTGAATTCGCCCAACATGGGATCGCCGGGGCGCGCATCAACCGCATCGCCGCCGCGGCGCGCACCAGCAAGGAGCGGCTCTACGCGCATTTCCGCGACAAGCAGCAGCTGCTCGACACCATCAAGGCGCAGCAGATGGCCGAGATCGCGGACGCCGTGCCGATGGATCCGGCCGACCTGCCCGGCTATGTCGGCCGCCTGTTCGACTACCTGGCCGAGCGGCCGGAGATGCAGCGCATCGCCGGCTGGGCGGCGCTGGAGGGGGATTGCACCCAGCTGCCGCCGGGCGATTCGCGCCGCGCCGCCTATGAGGTGAAGCTCGACAAGCTGCGCCTGGCGCAGCGCGAGGGCTGGGTGGATGCGAGCTGGGAGCCGCTGCCGCTGCTCGCCCTGATGATCGCCCTGGCCGGCAGCTGGAGCCGCGCCCCCTGCGAGCTGCACGCCCTGGC
>NZ_GG770855.1 GCF_000164635.1 Pseudoroseomonas cervicalis ATCC 49957
CGGGCGGGGGCTGGGCGGGAAGGGTGCGCGCGGTCACGCCGCATGCGGGGCGCGCAGGCGGATCACGCCGCGCACCTCCTCGGCCGGCACCGGCTTGCCCTTGCGCAGGATCTCCACCCGGCCCTCCTTCTGCAGCCGCAGCGCCGCCTGGCGCACCGGCGTCATCAGGCTGCGCCACTGTTCTTCCGGTGCCAAGGCGCGGGCCACCTCGCTCGGGCAGATCGAGCCGCCGGGGCCGCGCGCCGCCGTCTGGCGCAGGATCTCCTCGGCGAGGCGCTCGGGCGAGGGGCGGGGGGGCAGGCTGGACATCGGAACGGACTTTCAGTCTAGGCGCGCCGCGGCGCGGAGAGGCGGGAGAAGCTGATGAGGGCGGCGGCCCCGGCGATGCAAGAGGCCACCGTCAGCGCCAGGACCGGCCCGTCCTCCCCGGCCAGGCGCAGGGTCAGGGCGCCGAGCGCGGCGCCACTGGTCTGGCCGAGCAGCCGGGCGGTGGAGAGCATGCCGCTGGCGCCGCCGCTGCGCTCGCGCGGGGCGGCGGAGAGCAGGGTGCGGTTGTTCGGGCTCTGGAACAGGCCGAAGCCGAGGCCGCAGAGCGCGATGCGCCAGCCGAGGTCGAAGGCGGTGGGCGCCTCGGGCAGCGCCGCCAGCGAGGCGAGGCCCACCGCCATCAGCACCAGCCCGACGCCGCCGAGCAGGCCGGAGGGGATGCGGTCCGAAGCGCGGCCGGCCAGCGGCGAGACGACGATCAGCACCAGCGGCCAGGGCGTCATCAGCAGACCCGTCTCCACCTGGCTGCGGCCGAGATTGTGCTGCAGGTAGAAGGGCAACGCCACGAAAGCCAGCATCTGCGCCGCGAAGGAGGCGATGGAGGTGGCGACCGACAGGCTGAAGACCGGGATGCGCAGCAGGTCCACCGGCAGCAGCGGCGCCGGGCGGCCGCTCTGCCGCCGGACGAGCGCGACACCGGCCAGGATGCCGCCCGCCAGCAGCCCGCCCCAGGCCCAGGCGGGGGCGCCATGCGAGAACTGCTCCAGCGCCGTCATCACCAGGCCGAAGGTGGCGGCGCTGAGCAGGGCCGAGGCGGCATCGAAGCGGCGTCCGGCCCGCGGCGTGGCGGGCAGGAAGCGCAGCGCCAGCGCGAAGGCCAGGCAGCCGAGCGGGATGTTGACGGCGAAGATCCAGGGCCAGTGCGCGACCCCCAGGATGCCGGCGGCGACGCTGGGGCCGAGCACCGAGGAGAAGGCCACCACCAGCGCGTTGACGCCGACGCCCTGGCCGAGCAGGTGCTGCGGGTAGATGTAGCGGACGAGCGCGGTGTTGACGCTCATCAGCCCGGCGGCGCCGAAGCCCTGCACCACCCGCGCCGCCACCAGCCCGGTGAGCGAATCCGAGAAGGCGCAGAAGCAGGAGGCGATGGTGAAGATGGCGAGCCCGGTGCGGTAGACCCGCTCATGCCCCACCAGCTCGCCCAGCGAGGCCAGCGGCAGCAGCGAGACGACGATGGCGATCTGGTAGGCGTTCACCACCATGATCGCCTCGGAGGAGGAGACCTTGAGATCGGCCGCGATGGCCGGCAGGGCGACATTGGCGATCGAGGAATCCATCACCGCCATGGCGATGGAGACGGCCAGCGCCAGAACCGCCCAGCGCCGCTGCGGCGGCGGCAGGCCATCGGTGTCCTGAGGCATGCGGGGCGTTGTCCTCCTGGCAGGGTGGGGCGACCTTGCGGGAGGCCAAGCATGCGCCGGGCCGTCCCGCCGCGCCAGGGGCGGCCAGGGCAGGGAAGGGGTGCGGCGGAAGCAGGGCGGGCGGCCCCGCGCGG
>NZ_GG770854.1 GCF_000164635.1 Pseudoroseomonas cervicalis ATCC 49957
AACCGGCCGGCAGGCTCAGCCAGGCGCCGGCGGCAGGCCGATCGGCGGGCGCTCGGGGATGTCCTCCTCCTCCTCCCCGGGCGCGGGCGCCGCCGCCTGGTGCCGCCGCGCCGCCTCCCAGCGCCGCGCGTCGCGGTGCATCGCCCAGGCCTTGGTGAACTCGGCGCCGAGCAGAAAGATCTGGGCGGAGTAGTAGATCCACAGCAGCACGATCACCGCCGAGCCGGCGGCGCCATAGGTGGTGCCGATGGCGCTGCTGCCGAGATACAGGCCGATCAGCGTCTTGCCGAGGTTGAACAGCAGGGTGGTGGCGATGGCGCCCACCATCACGTCGCGCCATTCCAGCTTGCGGTCGGGCAGGATCTTGTAGATCGCGGCGAAGAGCAGCGCGACGAGGGCGAAGGAGATCACCACATTGGCCAGCCGCACCGCCAGCGCCACCGCCGGCAGGTGCCCGTCCAGCGCCTGGCCCAGCGCGGTCAGCGCGGCGCTGACCACCAGCGAGACCAGCAGGAGAAAACCCAGCGTCGCCACCAGCCCGAGGCTCGCCGCCCGCGCCTGCAGCAGGCGGGAGACACTGGTGCGCGGCTCGGCGCGCCAGATCTGGTTCAGGCTGGCCTGGATCTCGCCGAACACGCCGCTCGCCGTCAGCAGCAGGGTGGCGATGCCGAACACGCTGGCCAGCAGGCCGGAGGTGGGGTTGGAGGCGCTGACGATGATGCTCTGCACCAGTTCCGCCCCGGCCGCGCCCATCAGCCCGCCGAGCTGCTCGACGATGGCGCCGCGCGCCGCGTCCTCGCCGAACACGCTGCCGGCGATGGCGATGGCGATGATCAGTACCGGCGCCAGCGAGGTGACGGTGTAGAAGGCGATGGCCGCGCCGCGGCTCAGCGCGTCATCCTCGATGAAGCCCAGCACGGTCTGCCGGATCAGCCACCACGCCCTGTTCATCCGCAGCCCTCCGCGACGGGAGGGGAACGATCCAGCCCCGGCCGCGGTTGCCGGCGGGGCTTCTCCGGCCGCCGCCGCCCGGCCTAGGCTGCGGCGGCCGCGTCGCCGGGGCGGAGCGGCGAGGAGCCCGACGGCCATGACCTTCCCGAGCCTGACCGCCTTCTACGGCGCGCTGCTGGGCCTGCTGTTCCTGGCGCTCTCCCTGGCCGTCTCGGCCGGGCGGGCGCGGTTCCGGGCGCATCACGGCGATGCCGGGCAGGAGGCGCTGCGGCGGCTGATCCGCATCCAGGCCAATTTCGCCGAATACGTGCCGCTGACCCTGCTGCTGCTGGCGCTGGCCGAGGCCGGCGGCGCCGCGCCCGGGCTGGTGCGCGCCCTGCTGGTGGCGCTGCTGCTGGCGCGGCTGGCGCATCCGCCGGGCATGCTGGCGGCCGAGGGCTCGGCGCTGCAATACGCG
>NZ_GG770853.1 GCF_000164635.1 Pseudoroseomonas cervicalis ATCC 49957
GGCCGGCGCGCTGGTCGAGCGCGGCGTGGCGGCGGGTGCCGCGATCGACAGCGCGCTGCTGGTGGTGGCGGCGCGGCTGCCCGAGGCCCGCGCCGCACTGCAGGCCGAGGACGGCGTGGCGCTCGCCGCCGAATACGCCGCCGTGCTGCCCTTCCTGCCCTAGCCCGCGGCGCCCAGCCCCGCGACGCATTGCCGCGCGCGCAGGATGGAGGCGGGGCTCATGCTCAGCTCGGTGACGCCGAGCTCGACCAGGGCCGGGATCAGCTCCGGCCGCGCCGCCGCCTCGCCGCAGACCGCGACGGGAATGCCCGCCGCCCGCGCCGCGCGGCACACCGCGCCGATGGCGCGCAGCACCGCCGGGTGATCCGGGCGGTTCAGCCGCGCCACGCGCGGATTCATCCGGTCCGCCGCCATGACGTATTGCGTCAGGTCGTTGGTGCCAACGGAAAAGAAAGCGACCTCGCGTGCCAGCTCGTCGGCCAGCAGCGCGGCGGCCGGCGTCTCCACCATGATGCCGAGGGCGAAATCGCCATGCGGCACGCCCTCCGCCGCCAGCTCGGCGCGGCATTGTTCGATCAGGGCGCGGGTCTGGCGCACCTCCTCGGGCTCCACCACCATCGGCAGCATGACGCGCAGATTGCCGCGGACGGCGGCGCGCAGCAGCGCGCGCAGCTGCGGGCGGAAGATGTCCGGCCGCTCCAGGCAGAGCCGCAAGCCGCGCCAGCCGAGGAAGGGATTCTCCTCGTGCGGGATGTCGATGCCGGCGACGGGCTTGTCGCCGCCGATGTCGAGGGTGCGCACCACCACCGGATGCGGCGCGAAGGCGCGCGCCAGAGCGTCATAGACCTCGAACTGCTCCTGCTCGCCGGGCGGGGTGCGGCGGGCCATGAACAGGAATTCGCTGCGGAACAGCCCCACCCCCTCGGCGCCGGCGGCTTGCGCGGCCTCGATCTCGGCCAGGGCGCCGAGATTGGCGGCGATCTCGATGGCGCGCCCGTCGCGCGTCACGCTCGGCGCGTCGCGCCAGCGTTGCAGCGCCGCGCGCGCGGCGCGCTCCTCCGCGATGCGGCGGGACAGCGCGGCCTCGCTCGCGGCGTCGGGGTCGAGCTGCACCACGCCGTTCCCGCCATCCAGCGCGACGCGCCGCGTCGCCTGCAGGGCCTCGGGTGAGGCCGGGCAGGCCAGCACCGCCGGAATGCCCTGGGCGCGCGCCATGATCGCCAGATGCGAGGTGGCGCCGCCCTGGCGGCAGACAATGCCGGCCAGCCGCCCGGGCGGCACCCGCGCCAGGTCCCAGGCCGCCAGCTCCTCCGCCAGCAGGATGGCACCCTGCGGCACGTCTTCCAGGGCTGCGTCGCTCTGGCCGAGCAGGGTCAGCGCGATCTGCCGCGCCACGCTGCGCAGATCCTCGGCGCGCGCGCGCAGATAGGGGTCGTCCAGCGTGGCGAAACCCTCGGCCAGCTCCCGGCCCGCGCCCAGCGTGGCGGCGACGGCGTCGAGGCCGCGTCGGATGCGGCCCTCCATCTCGTCGCGCAGCTCGGCATCGCGCGCCAGCTCGACCAGCGCGCCAAGGATCTCGGCGGCCTCCGAGCCCGGCCTCGCGGCGGCGCGGCGCAGCGCCAGCTCCTGCAGCACCGAATCCACCGCCGCGCGGTGCCGCGCGATCTCGCCAGCGAGCCCGCCCGGCGGCAGCAGGCGCGGCGCCTCGGGCAGCGGGGCGGGGAAA
>NZ_GG770852.1 GCF_000164635.1 Pseudoroseomonas cervicalis ATCC 49957
GGCCGGACAGCGAGCACGAGATGAGCCTGAACCGCCTGGTGTTCGGCGGCATCATCCTGCTGGTGGTCTGGGCCAGCGGCGGCCCCGGCCTGGCGCTGGCCGGCATGGCGGCCTTCTTCCTGCTGGCCATCGGCGTGCTGGCGCACATCATCGCCTACCCCGCCAGCAACCGGGCACGGCGCGGCGCGGCGGTGGCGCTGGATTGCGGCTTCCTCTCCCTGCAGCTGCACTGGGGGGCCGAGGCCGTGGCCATGTTCTGGCCGGTCTATCTCTGGGTGGTGTTCGGCAATGGCTTCCGCTTCGGCCTGGCCTGGCTGCGCATCGCCATGCTGGCGGCGCTGGCCGGCTTCGGCGCGGTGGCGCTGACCACCCCCTTCTGGCAGGAGCAATGGCACCTGGCCACCGGCCTCTGGGTCGGGCTGCTGATCCTGCCGCTCTATGCCGGCACGCTGATCCGCAAGCTGTCCCAGGCCAAGCAGCAGGCCGAGGCGGCGAACAGCGCCAAGTCGCTGTTCCTGGCCAGCGTCAGCCACGAGCTGCGCACGCCGCTCAACGCCATCATCGGCATGGGCGGGCTGCTGCGCGGCACAAGGCTGGATGGCGAGCAGCGCGAGATGCTCTCCACCATGGACAGCGCCGCCCGCTCGCTGCTGTCGCTGATCGACGACATCCTGAACCTGTCGCGCATCGAGGCGGGGCGCATGCCCTCGGAGCGGGTGGAATTCGCCCCCGCCGCCCTGCTGGCCGAGCTGCGCGCGCTGCTGGCGGCGCAGTGCCGCGACAAGGGGCTGCGCTTCTCCCTGCACCTGACGCCGCGCACCCCGGCTGTGCTGCGCGGCGACCGGCGGCACCTGCTCGACGTGCTGCTGAACCTCGCCGGCAACGCGGTGAAGTTCACCGCCGAGGGCGGGGTGACGGTGGCGCTGGACGCCGAGCCGCTGCCGGGCGGCGGGCTGCTGCTGCATGCCGAGGTCTCGGACAGCGGCATCGGCATCGCCGCCGAGGCGCAGCAGCGCATTTTCGAGACCTTCACCCAGGCCGATTCCAGCATCATCAACCGCTTCGGCGGCACCGGGCTGGGCCTGGCCATCTGCCGCCGGCTGGTGCAGCTGATGGGCGGCGCGATCGGCGTGCGCTCCGCCCCCGGCGAGGGCGCCACCTTCCATTTCAGCGTGCCGGTGGACCCGGCCGCGGCGGCAGCACCCCCTGCCCTGGCCGGGCTCGTCGTGGTGCTGCTGGACCCGGCGCCGATCCGCGCCGCGGCGCTGGCCGAGCGGCTGGCCGGGCTCGGGG
>NZ_GG770851.1 GCF_000164635.1 Pseudoroseomonas cervicalis ATCC 49957
CGGCATCGAGCAGCGCGGCGGCGATGGCGCGCGCGGCACCCCCGGCGCCCAGCAGCACCGCCGGGCCGTCACCGGCCTGCCAGCCCGGCGCCTGCTCGCGCACGCTCTCCAGGAAGCCGAAGCCGTCGGTGTTGCTGCCCTCGATGCGGCCGTCGCGGAACACCAGCGTGTTCACCGCCCCCGCCCGCCGCGCCGAGGGATCGACCGAATCGCAGAGGGCGAAGGCCGCCTCCTTGTGCGGGATGGTCACATTGGCGCCGCGGAAGCCGAGCTTCACCAGCGCGCGCACCGATTCGGCGAAATCGGCCGGCTGCACGGGCAGCGGCATGTAGGCGCCGTCGATGCCGTGCCGCCGCAGCCAATGGCCATGCAGCAGGGGGGAGCGCGAATGCGCGACGGGCCAGCCGAGAACGCCCGCCAGCCGCGCCTTGCCGGACTGGATCGTCATGCCGGCATGATTCGGGCGTCCGGCCGCCCGGTCAATGGCGCACGGCGCGGGCCGGGGCACCCCCCTGGTATTCCGCGCCCGGCAATGCCACCACTGCGGGCAACGCAAGACGCAGGCACGGAGCCTCATCCATGGCCAAGGGTTTGAAGGTCGCGGTCCAGATGGACCCGATCCAGGGGATCAACATCGACGGCGACAGCACCTTCGCGCTGATGCTGGAGGCCCAGGCGCGCGGCCACCAGCTCTGGCACTACCATGTGAAGGACCTGACGCTGGCCTCGGGCAAGGTGCTGGCCCGCATGCAGCCGGTCGAGGTGCGGCGCGAGAAGGGCAACCACTTCACCCTGGGGGAGTCGGCGCTGCACGACCTCTCCACCATGGATGTGGTGCTGATGCGGCAGGACCCGCCCTTCGACATGGCCTATATCACGGCCACCCACATCCTGGAGCATATCCACCCCAAGACCCTGGTGGTGAACGACCCGGCGCATGTGCGCAACGCGCCGGAGAAGCTGTTCGTCATGCAGTTCCCGGAGCTGATGCCGGACACCATCATCACGCATGACCCGCTGGAGGTGCGCGCCTTCCGCAAGAAGCATGGCGACATCATCGTCAAGCCGTTGTTCGGCAATGGCGGCGCGGGGGTGTTCCATCTGCGCCCGGATGACGGCAACCTGAACGCGCTGCTGGAACTCTATGCCGAGCGCTCGCGCGAGCCGCTGATGATCCAGCAATACCTGCCCGCCGTGCGCAAGGGCGACAAGCGCATCATCCTGGTCGATGGCGTGGCGATGGGCGCGATCAACCGCGTGCCGGCGGAGGGCGAGAGCCGCTCCAACATGCATGTCGGCGGCCGGCCGGAGGCGGTGGCGCTGACCCCGCGCGACCGCGAGATCTGCGAGCGCATCGGGCCGGAGCTGAAGGCGCGCGGGCTGATCTTCGTGGGCATCGACGTGATCGGCGACTACCTGACCGAGATCAACGTCACCTCGCCCACGGGCCTGCAGGAGCTGGCGCGCTTCGATGGCATCCATCTCGAGAAGGCGATCTGGGACGCCATCGAGAGCAAGCGCTGAGGCATGGGCGGCCGGGGGCCTCGCCTCCGGCCGCTAGGGCCCCATGCGGCGCAGCGTGTCGTCGCGCCGCACCAGCGCGTGCCAGAGCGCGGCGCCGATATGCGCCAGCAGCAGCAGGCCGAGCGCCAGGGCCATCCAGACATGCAGGCGGGAGAGCAGCGGCGCCAGCGCCTGGTCCGGGCCGACCGGGCTCGGCACCGGGATCAGGCCGAAGGCGGTCAGCGGGAAGCCCCAGGCATTGGTGGCCATCAGCCCGACCAGCGGCATGGCCAGCAGCAGGGCATAGAGCGCCGCGTGGTTGGCCGCCGCGGCGCGCCGCATCCAGCGGGGCAGGGGCGGGTGGATGGGGGGCGGCGGATGGCGCCAGCGCCAGCCCAGCCGGACCAGGGTCGCCAGGAACACCGTCATGCCCAGGCTCTCATGCAGGTTGTAGAGCAGCAGCTTGAACACCTCGTCGCGCGGCGCGGCCCAGGCGAGCCAGAGGCCGAGGATACCGATGGCCAGCATCGCCAGGGCGGTGCCCCAGTGCAGCAGGCGGGCGGTGGCCGTGTAGCGCATGGGGGTTCCTCCGGTGGCCGATGATACACCGATGATCGCCGCGCATGCGGATTGGAGCGTCGATCCGCGCAAGCGCTGGGTCAGCATCGCGCGACGCCGCGCGGGTGGCGATTGGCGGGCCGAGGCGCCGCGCCTGGTGGGCGAGCCGGCGGCGCTGGTGGCCGGGCTGCTGGCGGAGGGGGTGCCGGTGGCGCTCGGCCTCGATCTGCCGCTGGGCCTGCCGCGCGGCTATGCGGCCGGGCGGGGAGAGGCGGATTTCCCCGCCTTCCTGCGCGGGCTGGTGGCCAGCCCGGATTTCTTCCTGGTCAGCCCGACGCTGGAGACGGTGACCACGGCGCGCCCCTTCTACCCGGCGCGCGGGGTGCGCGGCATGACGCGG
>NZ_GG770850.1 GCF_000164635.1 Pseudoroseomonas cervicalis ATCC 49957
CGGCCGCCACATCGCGGCCCTGCCGGCGGCGGAACGGCCGGATGCGGTGTTCGGCGTCGCCGACATCCTGGCCATGGGCGCGATGGACGCGCTGCGCGAGGCGGGGCTGTCCGTGCCCGGCGACGTCTCCGTGGTCGGCGCCGACGGCATCGGCCCGGCGCTGCGCCCGCCCTACCGGCTGACCACCGTGGCGCAGCCGCTGGAGGCGATGGTGGCGCGCGGCCTCGATCTGCTGCTGGCGCGCATCGGCGGCGCCGAGCTGCCGCAGGAGCGCATCCTGCTGCGCGGCCGGCTGGTCGAGGGCGCCTCGGCCCGGCGCGGCTTGCCTGGCCTGCTTCAGGCCGTATAACCTGACCGACCCCAGGGGGCAGCCGCCCCGTCGCGGCACGCCCCCGGCCATGGCCGGAGCCGCGTGGTGAGCAGCAGAACTTCGTCCCGACAGGCCACGCCTCAGGCCGCGCTGAATGGCCGCCGCTCCGCGCGGCTGCGCCTGCGCGCCGCCTGGATGTATTATGTCGAGGACATGACGCAGACCGCGATCGCCGAGGCGCTGGGCATCGGCCGCGTCACCGTGGTGCGCATGCTGGCCGATGCGCGCGAGCTGGGCGAGGTGAAGATCAGCCTCAGCCGCGACATCGCCGAGCTGCGCCGCGCCGAGATCGCGCTCGAGGAACGCTTCGGCCTGCGCGAGGCGGTGGTGGCGCCGCTGGCCTCGGCCGAGGCCGATCCGCTGCCGGTGATCGGCGCCGCGACCGGCGAATACCTCTCCGGCTTCATGGCGCCGGGCATGAAGATCGGCGTCGGCTGGGGCCGCACCCTGCTGCATTCGCTGAACGCCATCGATGACCGGCCGCTGCAGGATCTCTCCATCGTCTCGCTGCTCGGCGGCATCTCGGCGGTGCGCCAATACAATCCGGCGGAATTCGCCTGGCAATTCGCCCGGCTGTTCAACGCCAGCTGCTACCTGATCGCAGCCCCCGCGCTGGTCGACAGCGTCGAGACCAAGCGCGCGCTGATCGAGCGCTGCGGCATAGGCCCCGCCTTCCACATGGCCGACCAGCTGGATGCCGTGCTGGTCAGCGTCGGCGGCATGGGCACGGAGGCGAATTCCTCGCTGTTCGGGCATTTCTCGGATGCCGACCGGCAATCGCTGCTGGCGCGCGGCGCGGTGGGCAATCTGCTGTACAATTTCTACGACATCACCGGCCGGCTGGTGGACCATCCGCTGAACCAGCGGGTGATGAGCGCGCCGATCGAGGCTTTGTGCCGCACGCCGCAGCGCATCCTGACCTCGGGCGGGCCGGACAAGATCGAGGCGCTGCAGGGCGCGCTGACCCTGCTGCGCCCGACCGTGCTGATCACCGACGAGGTCACCGCCAACACCCTGCTGGCGCAGCCCGCCGCGGCCGCGGACCGCCCCGCCCGCCGCCAGGCCGCCCAGCGCTGAGACCGGAGGCCGCCATGTCCTCTCCCACCCCGCCGATCGGCCGCCGGATGCGCGACGGGCTGCGCGGCATGCGCTTCCTGGTGCGGC
>NZ_GG770849.1 GCF_000164635.1 Pseudoroseomonas cervicalis ATCC 49957
CACCAGGCGCGGCGGCGCCTGGCCGCGCGGGGGCACCACCACGCCGGATTCGGCCGGGACGGTCAGGCTGCGCAGCTGCGCCTGCGCCGGCAGGGCCAGCGGCGCCAGGGCGCAGACCGCGAGGAGACAGGCGCTAGGACGCATGGATCACCTCCGGCAGGGCCAACTGGAAGGCGGCGAGGGTGAGGCTGGCGGCCTCCGCCGCCAGCAGGCGCGGATAGCCGAGGGCGACACCGAAGCGCCGCGCCTCCTGCAATTGCGGCACCAGGCAGAGATCGGCCAGGCCCGGCTCGGCACCGAAGCAGAAGGGCCCCTCCCCGCCATGGTCGAGCAGCGCCTCGCAGGCTTCCAGCCCCTCGGCGAGGGCCTGGCGGGCCCAGAGCTGCGCCTCCCCCTCCGAGGCGCCGGTGCGGCGCAGCCGGTCCAGCACGCGGGGGCTGCACAGCGGCTCCATATCGGCGGTGAGGGCCAGGGCAAAGGCGCGCACGCGGGCGCGGGTCATCGGGTCGGGCGGCAGCAGGGCCGGGCTCGGCCACATCTCCTCCAGCCATTCGAGGATGGCCAGCGACTGGCGCAGCCTTTGCCCGTCCGGCAGTTCCAGCACAGGGGGCTGGCCGCCCGGCGGGACGTGGGCCAGCAGCAGCGGGGCGGCAGGCGGATCGCGCAGGTCGAGCGCCACCCTCTCCACCCCTTTCAGGGCCAGAGCGATGCGGACCCGCGCGGTGGCCGGGCAATGGCGGTAGCCATGCAGTCGCATGCCGGGCATTTTCCCTCCCGAGGCCGTGAGCTTACACGGGCCTGTGACAATGTTCCAGCGTGGCGTTCACGCCCAGGTTGTGGAACCTGTCGGGAAGCGTCTATCGCCCTGGCATGGCAGAATTGTGCCGGGTTCCGGCGGGGGCCGGGCAAGGGGGAGGCTCATGGACCAGACGGATCGCCGCATCCTGCGGGCGCTGGCGCGCAATGCCCGCCTGACCAATGCCGAACTGGCCGAGCAGGTCGGCCTCTCCCCCTCCCCCTGCTGGACGCGGGTGCGGCGGCTGGAGCAGGCGGGCATCATCCAGGGCTATGTGGCGCTGCTCGACCAGGCGCAGCTCGGCCTGCCCGACACGGTGTTCGTCGAGATCATGGTGGAGAAGCATGACGAGACGGCGCTGACCCGCTTCGAGCAGGCGGTGCAGGACATGCCCGAAGTGCTGGAATGCCACCTGACCACCGGGGAATACGATTACCTGATCAAGGCGGCGGTCGGCGGCACGGCGGGCTACGAGGCGCTGCTGCGCGAGAAGCTCTACCGCCTGCCGGGGGTGCGGCACACGCGGACGGCCTTCACGCTGCGCTGCCTGAAGCGGACGATCTCGCCTTTGCCTTAGGCAGAGAGTCTTTGTTCTTTTTTTA
>NZ_GG770848.1 GCF_000164635.1 Pseudoroseomonas cervicalis ATCC 49957
TGGAGGCGGTGTGGCGCCCGGCGGGCGCGCCGCCCGATCTGCGGCTGCCGCTGCTGCCGGTGGCGGTCTCGGCGCTGGCGCTGGCGGTGTCGGAGCGGCGGGCACAGGTCCGGCGCTGCGCCGATGCGCAATGCGGCTGGGTGTTCCTGGATGAATCGCGCAACCGGACGCGGCTGTGGTGCTCGATGGAGGATTGCGGCAACCGCGCCAAGGCGCGGGCGCATTACGCGCGGCGCCGCGCGGCGGGGTGAGGCGGCGCGCCCGGCAGCGCGCGCCGCGTCAGCCGATCGCGGTGCGCCTGCCATCGCGCTTGGCTCCTCAGCCCAGGATCCGGGCGAAGGCGACCTGACCCGCTGCCCGTGAAGGCAAAGGTGGAAGCGGAAATCCGCCTTTCAGCGGACGGCAGAGCGCCGCACCAGGCGCTTCGCCTCTCCACCCGTCGATGGCCGCCGCTGCAGCGTCCCACCTCTCCACAAGACGGCGGCAGCCCGAAAAAAGAGTCCCGCTTCTCCACGGGACGGCGGCAGCCCGAAAGAATCAAGCGGCGCGGCGGGCGCGGCGCTGCTGGCGCAGGACGTCCTCGATCCAGCTGTCCAGGCGTTCGGTCTCGGCCTCGGCCTCGTCGCGGTCGAGATAGGCGGCGGGGAAGCGCAGCGCCAGCCAGCGCCAGGCGACCAGGCGCTTGTGCACCTTCTCGGCGCGCTGGAGTTCCTCGCCGGTGGCGCGCTCGGGCGGCGGCAGGCGGCCGGCCAGCGGCGGGGCGACGGGGCGGCCGCCGCCATGGTCCACCGCCCAGCGCGCCAGGCGGGTGACGCCATTGTCGCGCTCATCCACCGGGCACATGGCGTAGGTCCAGCGATCGGCCAGCGACAGGCCGGCGACACCGTCGATGGCCGAGGCGATGGCCATCTGCTGCGTCAGATCGGCCAGGCGATAATTCGGATCGTCCTTGCGCAGCACGGCGCGCTTGATGCGCGCCAGCACGCCAAACAGGCTGTCGGTGCCGATCTCGGCGGCGACGGCGGCGATGATGTCGGCATCGGGCTGCACCTGCGGGCGCAGCTCCTCCGGCGGGGCGGGCGGCGCCTCCAGCATGGCCTGGACAAAGCCGGGATCGCCGCCGCCGGCCAGCACGGAGACGACACCGCCCTCGTGATGGCCATAGCGGCCGGCGCGGCCGCCGATCTGCTTGACCTCCTGGCTGGTCAGCTCGCGCCGCTCCTCGCCATCGAATTTGCGCAGGGTGGAGAAGACGACACGGCGGATCGGCAGGTTCAGCCCCATGCCGATGGCGTCGGTGGCGACGATGATGTCGGCCTCGCCATTGCGGAAGCGCGCGGCCTCGGCGCGGCGCACCTCGGGGGAGAGGGCGCCATAGACCACGGCGACCTTGCGGCCGCGCGCCACCAGCGCCTCGCGCAGATCCATCACGTCGCGGCGGGAGAAGGCGACCAGCGCGTCGCCCTGCTTCAGCTCGCCCATCGGCACCGGCTTGGTGGAGGCGTGCAGCGGGCCCTTGCGCTGCAGCGTGATCTCCTCGACCTCATCGCCGCAGAGCTGGGCGATGCGCTTGACCATGGGCACGCATTCCGGCGCGCCGAGCACAAACACCTCGCGCGCCGGCACGCCCATCAGCGCGGCGGTCCAGGCGGCGCCGCGGTCGCGGTCGTGCAGCAGCTGGGCCTCGTCGATGATGGCGACGTCGACGGGGCTGTGGAAGGGGCACATCTCCACCGTCGCGGCCAGGTGCTTGCTGCCGGGGGCGAGGATGCGCTCCTCGCCGGTGGAGAGCGCGGCCTCGACGCCGCGGCTGGCCAGGGCCTCGCGGAACTCATGCGCCAGCAGGCGCAGGGGCGCGAGGGCCAGGCCGCTCTCGGCCTGGGCCAGGCGGTCGAGGGCGGTGTGGCTCTTGCCGCTGTTGGTCGGGCCGGTGACGATGATGAAGCGGCGGATCATCGCCCGCGCCGTGGCGAAATGCGCGGCGTAGCGGTCGAGCGCCGCGGCGCGCGCCACGGCGGCGTTGGCGGCCTTGCCGCCGCGCCCGGCCAGGGCCTCGG
>NZ_GG770847.1 GCF_000164635.1 Pseudoroseomonas cervicalis ATCC 49957
CGCTGCGCGTCACGCGGGAGCCTAGGGCGCGCGGGGCCGGGCCGCAGCCCGGCCGGCCATGACATTGCCGAGAGAGGCGGGCGGCGTCAGGCGGTGGCGGCGCGCGGCGGCAGGTCGCGCCACTCGAAGAAGGTCTTGGTCCCGCCGGTGAAGCCCGCCGTTTCGTAGAAGCGCAGCGTGCCGGGATTCTTCGAGCCGGTGGCGAGCATCACCTTGTAGCAGCCCGCGTCCCGCGCCCGCTCCAGCGCCGCGCCCAGCACGGCGTGGCCCAGGCCATGGCGGCGCCAACCGGCATGGGTCACCACATTCTCGACCAGCGCGTAGGGGCGCAGGCCGCGCATGATGCTCGGCACCACGACCAGGGTGCAGGAGGCGACGGGCATTCCCCCGGCCTCGGCCAGGACAACATCGGCGCGGCGCAGCAGCGCCGCCCAGGCCTCGGCGGCCTCGGCCGGCCCGACCACCGGGTCCTCCGGCGCCAGGTGGCGGTAGAGGGCCAGCATGCCGGGGAGGTCGTCCGGCCCGGCCAGGCGGAGGACGGGTTCGCTCACATCTCGGCTTCCGGCCAGGTGACGAACAGCCCGACATCGCCGGGCATGCCGTGCGGGTAGTTGATGATGCGGGCGTTGAAGCCGAAGCCGCCGGGGCGCAGCGCCTCCTGCCAGAAATCGTAGAGGCGGCGGGCATAGCCCGGCAGTTCCTCCGGCCAGCCTTCCAGCGCGTGGTTGATGCGCCGCCCGCCATCGGCGCAGAAGCCGCTGGGGAAGGAGACGAGCATCAGCTCGCGCTCGCCACGGTCGAAGGATTCGTGGATGTGGCGCAGCATCGCCTGGCGGTCGGCCTCGGTGAAGGGCCGTGCCTCGAAGGCCTTCTGCCGCTCGGCCAGTTCCTCGGCGGCGTGCCGCGCGGCGGCGCGCTCGGCCGCCTGCTTCTCCGCCTCCAGGCGGTGCTTCTCCTCGAACAGCTCGTGCACGGTGAGGGCGGGGCGGGAATCGTCGGTCATGGTCACCTCGCATGGGCGGGCGCCGGGCTGCGCCAGCGGCCCTGCGCAAAGAGATGGGGCGGCGGGCGGGAAAGCCAGCACCGCCCCGGCCGGTCAGGCGACGCTTCCCGGATCCGTGTTCGCGCCGCAGACCACGACGCCCACCCGCGCACCCTCGGGCGGGCGGAAGGCGCCGCAGAGCAGGGCGGCCAGCGCGGTGGCGCCGCCGGGCTCGGCCACCAGCCGGCAGCGTTCCCACAGCGCCTGCTGCGCGGCGCGGATCGCCGCGTCCGGCACCAGCAGGGCGCTGCCGATCTGCCGGCGCGCCACGCCGAACATCAGCGCGCCGACCTGGCGGGCGCCCAGGCTGTCGGCGGCCAGGCCGCCCACCGGCACCGGCACGGGGCGGCCCTCGCGCAGCGCGGTGTAGAGGGTGGGGCAGGCCTCCGGCTCGACGCTGACGATCTCGGCCCGCTCGCCATACCAGGCGGCGACGCCGCCGATCAGCCCGCCGCCGCCGGTGGCCAGCAGGATGTGGGTCAGCGCCGGCGCCTGCTCCTCCAGCTCGAGGCCGAGCGTGCCCTGGCCGGCCAGCACCTCCTCCTGGTCATAGGCGTGCACCAGCAGGGCGCCGGTCTCGGCGGCGCGGGCCTCGCTGGCCTGGCGCGCCTCGTCATAGCTGGCGCCGGTCTGCACCAGCGTCGCGCCATAGGCGCGGATGCGGGCCAGCTTGGCCGGGCCGGTGATCTCGGGGACATAGATCTCGGCCGGCACGCCGAGGGCGCGGGCGGCATAGGCCACCGCCGCGCCGTGGTTGCCGCCCGAGGCGGCGATCACCCCGGCCGCCGGCAGGGGGTTGGAGAGCATCCGGTTGAAGGCGCCGCGCGGCTTGAAGGAGCCGGAGGCCTGCAGCAGCTCCAGCTTCAGCGTCACGTCGCAGGGCGTGCCGAGCGCGTCGGCGGGCAGGTGCAGCAGCGGCGTGCGGCGGATCCAGGGGGCGAGGCGCCGGGCGGCGGCGCGGATCGCCGC
>NZ_GG770846.1 GCF_000164635.1 Pseudoroseomonas cervicalis ATCC 49957
CGCTCGGCCCCTGGGCGGTGTCCGGCCCGGCGCTGGCCATCGGCACCGCCGCTTTGGCCGATGCGCCCTGGCGACAGGGCGCCGCCGCCCGGCTGGCCGCGGAATGCGCCCGGCTGGACGCGCTGCTGTCTGGCGCCGGGCTGCGTGTGCTGGGCGGCACGCTTCTGTTCCGGCTGGCGGAGGGCGATGCCGCGCACTGGCATGACAGGCTCGGCCGCCAGGGCATCCTGGTGCGGCCCTTCTCGGCCCGGCCGCGCTGGCTGCGCTTCGGCCTGCCGCCGGACGAGGCGGCCTGGGCCCGGCTGGAACGCGCCTTGGCGCCGGGCTGAGCCCCGCATCGCTGGTTTTTGATATTGAGAATAAGTCGCAATTGGCGCTAGATGGCGGGGTCCAGCGGAGGGGAGATCCCACCATGTTCCATCACCGCTCTTGCGGCACCGTCCAGCTCGTCGCCCTGATGGCGGCGCACCGCGCCTTGCACGACGCGCCCGCGCCCCTGCGCCAGCAGGATGTCGAGGCGCTGCTGGAGAAGCTGGAAACCCCGCCGCCGCCGCAGCAGCCGGCGGCGTGGCAGCCCCCCGTCACGCGCAGCTGGAGGTCATGAGCACCGGCAGCCCGGTCCAGAAGGTCGCCGCCAGCGCCAGCACGCAGCCGCCGAAGCCGACCACGCGGCGGAAGCTCTGCTCGGCATCGTCCAGTGGCGCGGCGCTCCACGCCGCCCAGCCGAGCAGGCCGAGCAGCGCCAGATGCAGCAGCCACACCGCCAGCATCACCAGGCGCTGCAGGCTGGCCGGGCCGATCGCGACCATCTCCCACCCCGCGGCGCAGCCGACCGAGACGGCGCCATAGAGCGCGACGAAGGCCAGGCTCCACAGGGTGAAGGCCAGCGTCGCCAGCGCCGCGCCGGGCAGGCGCCGCGCCCAGCCGGGCGAGAGGCCCCGCGTCAGCCGGGCGATCATGCCAAGCCCCCCCAGAGCAGCCAGAAGCCCAGGCAGGGCAGCCCGGCCAGCGCCGTATAGCCCTGCCACAGCCCGGTGTTGCGTGGCGCCAAGTCGCGCAGCGCCGAGACATAGCCGGCCCGCTCCCGCGCCGCGCTGTAGCCGGCCATCACGGTGCCGATGCCGGCATGCAGCGCCGCATAGACGCTGAAGGCCAGCAGCACGGCGGGCTGGGCGTGGCCGGTATAGTCGGCCCCGGCGCGCCAGGGCAGCCCGGCCAGGGCGGCGGTGGCCAGCAGCCCGCACAGCGCGGAGGCGATCATCCACCCCGTCCCGGCACGGCCGCGCGCGAGGCGGCG
>NZ_GG770845.1 GCF_000164635.1 Pseudoroseomonas cervicalis ATCC 49957
TGATCCCTCGGATCGGCTGAACGGATCGCGGGCCGCCCCGGAAGGGGCGGCCCGTTTTCGTTATGGGCCTCAACGCTCGGGGCGCTCCAGCGCGTGGCCGCACAGCGCGCGCAACACCAGCCGCTGGAAGGCCAGCGGCGTTCGCGTGTCGATCTGGAAGACATTCTGCGCCAGGAACACCAGCTGCCGGGCGAGCAGCGGGTTGTGCCGCGCGATGGCGCGCCGCACCGCGTCGGGCGCGCCGGCCGGGTCGTCCAGCGCCAGCGTGGCGCGGTCGTAATCGGCGCGGCCCAGCGTCACCACCGGCCGGTCATAGACCAGCGCCTCGTAGCCCACGCCGGAATTGACCGTCAGCACGCAGCAACTGGCCGGGATCAGCGCGTGCACCGAGGCCGCGCTGCGCTCCACCCCCGGATGGGCCGCCACCTCCTCCAGCATCGCCGCCACGGCGCGGTCGGTGCAGAGCGGGTGGCGCTTCACCACCACCGGCAGCCCGGCCGCCGCCAGCGCCAGGATGGCGGCGCGCATCCCGGCGACATAGCCGGCCTCGAAGCGCTTCAGCGTGACGACGGAATCATTCGGCAGCTGCAGCGCGACGAGGACGTAATCGCGCGCGGCGGGCGGCGGCGCCGTCGCGTCCTGCCGCCATTTCGAGGCGCCGGCGGCGGCATAATCGCGCCGCAGCCGCGTGTGGTGCGCCTCGGCCAGCGGGGCGGGGATGCGGGTGATCTCCTTCTGCGGCAGCTTGCACAGCTCCGACCAGCCGGAGAATCCCTCGCGCTCGCATTGCAGCATGCCGGGCAGGTAGCCGGCCTTGTAGTGCCAGGTGCGCGGCTTGCGCCCCAGCGTGTGCCAGGAGAGGTGGATGCAGCCCTCGCCGCCCGGATCCTCCTGCGGCGGGTGCAGCAGCAGCGGCGCCTGGGCCTGCTCCAGCACCGCCAGCAACCCGTCGCGCATCAGCGCGAAATCCGCCACGTGCGGGCGCCAGGCCAGGGTCCAGCGCGGCCGCAGCACCAGCTGCAGGAAGCGCAGATAGGGCAGCGGGTCCTCGCAGCGCCAGAGATCGGCCTGCACCTTCTTCACCAGCCGGCGGAAGGCGCCGCTGTAATAGGCCGCGGCGAAGCTCTCCGGGCTGGGGAACTCCATCGCCTGCGGGTCCTCGATGGGCATGCGCGCTCCCCTCTGCCGGGCCCGGGCGGGGCCGGCGCGATCAAGGCGCGCGGGGCGGCGGCGCGCAAGGGGGGGGGCG
>NZ_GG770844.1 GCF_000164635.1 Pseudoroseomonas cervicalis ATCC 49957
AGCCGCACCGCCTCGGGCAGGGCCGGGGCCAGGGCGCGCAGGCTGCCGCTGAAGCTGTCGCGGTCGGCGCCGAAATCCAGGCCGATGCCCTCGTCGCGCAGCGCATCGGCGAAGGCCAGCGCGTCGAGATCGCCGGCCCCCTCGGTCAGCAGCCCGGCGGCGAGCGCCGAGGCGCCCTCCTGCCCGGCCGGGTCCAGCGCGGCGCCGCCCGGCCAGGACCAGGCCAGGCTGACCACGGGCACCGAATGATCCTCGGCCAGCCAGGCGGTGAAGCCGCCCCCCTCGACCACCTGGATCGGCAGAGAGAAGCCGCTGGCCCCGGCGGCCGGGGTGGTGGTGTTGCCGCTCATGCCGCGCCCTCCGGCAGCAGCCAGCCGCTCATGGCGGGGCGGGCCAGCACGAAGCGCGCCGCGGCCTCGACCTGGGCGCGGGTGACGGCGCGGATGCGCGCCGGCCAGTATTCGATGCTCTCCAGCGGCATGCCATTGGCCAGCGCGCTCCCCAGGATGCGCGGCGCGGTGCCCAGGCTGTCCAGCGCCAGCAGCGTGCCGGCGGTGAGCTGGCGGCTGGAGCGCGCCACCTCCGCCTCGGTCACGCCCTGGTCCAGGAGGCGGGTGGTCTCGGCCGCCACCGCGGCCTCGATCGCCGCCGTCGAGGCCTCGCGCCGCGGGGTGACGTAGATCTCCAGATTGCCGATGCCGATGGCGTCGCCGTCATAGGCGCAGCCGGCGGAGACGGCGAGGCCGCTCTCCACCAGCGCCTTGTGCAGGCGCGAGCCCTGGCCGCCGCCGAGCAGGTGGGCCAGCACCTCCAGCGCGTCGCAATGCCGCGCCGCCTCGCCGCCGGCCGGGAGCGACGGGGCGATCCAGCCGCGCAGGAACACCGCCTCGCGCACGCTCGGGTCGCGCTGCACCAGCCGGTCGTCCTGCGGCACGGAGGGGGCGGGGGCGCGGTCGCGCCGCGCCTTGTCATAGGGGGCGGGGCGGCCCTGGATGCCGCCGTAATCCTGCTCGGCGAGCTTGGCCAGCTCGTCGCGGGCGATCGCGCCGGTGACCACCAGCGTGGCATTGGCGGGCGTGTAGTAGCGGCGGTAGAATTCCAGCATGTCGTCGCGCGACAGCGCCGCGATCTCGTCCGGCCAGCCGATCAGCGGCCGGCCGCGCCAGTGCTGGCGGCCCCAGAAGGCGGCGTCCCAGGCCTCGCGGAAGCGGCCGCGCGGCGTGCTCTCGGTGCGCTGGCGGCGCTCCTCCTGCACCACCTGGCGCTCGGCCTCGATCTCGTCGGCGGGGAACAGGGCGGTGGCCATGCGGTCCGCCTCCATGCCCGCCACCAGCGCCAGCCGCGTGGCCTCGACATGCTGGTGGTAGGCGGTGACGTCGCGCGAGGTGAAGGCGTTGTCCTGCCCGCCCTCCCGCGCCACGCGGCGCGAGAACACGCCGGAGGCGACGTTCCGGCTGCCCTTGAACATCATGTGCTCGAGGAAATGCGCGAGGCCGGACTTGCCCGCCGGGTCCTCGCCGGCGCCGGCGCTGTAGAAGACGTAATGCGCCACGACCGGGGCGCGCCGGTTCTCGGCATGCAGCACGGTCAGCCCGTTGGGCAGCGTCCACTGGCTGGCGCCGAAGAGCGGGCGCTCGCCCGGCGGCGCGGCGAAGCGTGGCGGCGCC
>NZ_GG770843.1 GCF_000164635.1 Pseudoroseomonas cervicalis ATCC 49957
CCACCGCCGCCCCGCCCCCGGCCATCCGGCGGCCCGGCGTCGCGGCGCCGGCCAGGGCGACCAGCATCATCCGCCGCGCGCCGGCGCACGGCACGATTGTGACAGCGACAGGACAGTGAGGAGCTCATCCATGGCAGCACCGGCCCCCAGCCTCGTCAGACCCGTGATCCTGTGCGGCGGCACGGGCAGCCGGCTGTGGCCGCTGTCGCGGGAGGGGTTCCCGAAGCAGTTCTGGCCGCTGCTCTCGCCGCGCACCATGCTGCAGGACACCGCGGCGCGCGCCAGCGGCCCGGGCTTCGCCGCGCCGCTGGTGATCAGCAACCAGGCGCACCGCTTCCTGATCGCCGAGCAGCTGCGCGAGGCCGCGGTGGCCGAGGCGCGCATCGTGCTGGAGCCGGTGGCGCGCAACAGCGCCCCCGCCATCGCCGCCGCCGCGCTGCTGGCGCATGAGGAGAACCCGCAGGACGTGCTGTGGCTGATGCCGGCCGATGCCGCCATCGGCGATGCCGACGCCCTGCAGGCGGCGCTGGCGCGCGCCGCCGAGGCCGCGCGGGCCGGCCACATCGTCACCTTCGGCATGCAGCCGACGGCGCCCGAGACCGGCTATGGCTACATCGAGTCCGGCGCGCCGCTGCCGGGGCTGGAGGGCGTCTCCGCCATCGCCCGCTTCGTCGAGAAGCCGGACGCGGCGCGCGCCGCCGAGTTCCTGGCGGGCGGCCGGCACCTGTGGAATTCCGGCATGTTCGTGGCCACCGCGGCGACGCTGCTCTCCGAGCTGGAGCGGCTGGCGCCCGAGCTGCTGGCCGCGGTGCGCGCCGCGGTCGAGGGCGCGACGCGCGATCTCGACTTCATCCGCCTCGACCCGGCGGCCTTCGCGCGCGCGCCCGACATCTCCATCGACTACGCGGTGATGGAGAAGACCGGCCGCGCCGCGGTGGTGCCGGCCTCGCTCGGCTGGTCGGATGTCGGTTCCTGGGCGGCGCTGTGGGAGGTCTCGCCCAAGGACGCGCAGGGCAATGCGACGCATGGCCCGGTCGCGCTGCACAACACCCGCAATTCCTATGTGCGCAGCGAGGGCATCCTGACCGGCGTGGTCGGGCTCGAGGACGCGGTCATCGTCGTCACCGACGACGCGGTGCTGGCGATGCACCGCGACCATGCGCAGGACGTCAAGAAGCTGCTGGAGCAGCTGAAGGCGCGGGGCCGGCCGGAGGCGACCGAGCACCGCCGCATGTACCGCCCCTGGGGCCATTACGAGGGGCTGATCAAGGGCGATCGCTTCCAGGTCAAGAAGATCTCGGTCAAGCCGGGGCAGAAGCTGTCGCTGCAGAAGCACCACCACCGCGCCGAGCACTGGGTGGTGGTGGCCGGCACCGCCATCGTCGAGCGCGATGCCGAGCGCATCATGCTGCGCGAGAACGAGTCCATCTACCTGCCGCTGGGCTGCGTCCACCGCATGGAGAATCCGGGCATGATCCCGCTCACCCTGATCGAGGTGCAGTCGGGCTCCTATCTGGGCGAGGACGACATCGTGCGCTTCGAGGACACCTACGGCCGCGCCTGAGCGCCCGCGCCGGCCGGGTGGCGGCCGTGGCGCCCCCG
>NZ_GG770842.1 GCF_000164635.1 Pseudoroseomonas cervicalis ATCC 49957
CAAGGGCAGCAGCGCCTCGCCCTCGCGCGTCGGCCGCGCGCCTTTCCGCGTGCGCTCCAGCAGCCGCACGCCGAGTTCCGCCTCCAGCGCCTGGATCTGCGCGGTCAGCGGCGGCTGCGACAGGCCGAGCCGCGCGGCGGCGCGGCCGAAATGCCCTTCCTCGGCGACGGCGAGGAAATGCCCGAGGCGGCGGAGGAGTCGGAAGTCCATCGCGATACGGAAAAGCTATCGTGCCGCCGCGTCAATCGGAATGGACGATGGCGCGGGGGCGGCGCACAACAGCGCCGGTTTCCGCATCGCGATTTGGGAGAACGCCAGAGATGAAACTGCATCCGGTGAAGGTCCACCCCTCCAAGGCGCTGCTGCCGCGCGAGGAACAGCTGGCCTGGAAGATCGCCGGCGTCGCCGCCGACAAGGTGGCGGTGCAGAAGCCGGTGGCCGAGATGATCATCAACCGCATCATCGACAACGCCTCGGTGGCGATCGCGGCGATCAACCGCTCCGCCCCCACCTCGGCGCGGACCATGGCGATGGGCCATCCGCGCAAGGGCGGCGCCACCATCTTCGGCCTGCCCAACAGCAAGGGCTTCTCGCCGGAATGGGCGGCCTGGGCGAACGGCACGGCGGTGCGCGAGCTCGACATGCACGACACCTTCCTGGCCGCCGACTACTCACATCCGGGCGACAACATCCCCGCCATCCTGGCGGTGGCGCAGACCATGGAGCGCTCGGGCCGCGACCTGATCCGCGGCATCGCGACGGGCTACGAGATCCAGGTCGACCTGGTGCGCGCGATCTGCCTGCACGAGCACAAGGTGGACCATATCGCGCATCTCGGGCCTTCGGCGGCGGCGGGCCTCGGCACGCTGCTCGGGCTGAAGCAGGAGGTGATCTACCAGGCGGTGCAGCAGGCGCTGCACACCACCATCACCTTCCGCCAGAGCCGCAAGGGCGAGATCTCCTCCTGGAAGGCCTTCGCCCCCGCCCATGCCGGCAAGCTGGCGGTCGAGGCGGTGGACCGCGCCATGCGCGGCGAGGGCGCGCCGAGCCCGATCTATGAAGGCGAGGATTCGGTCATCGCCTGGGTGCTGTCCGGGCGCAGCAACCGCTCGGACGTCTACGGCCCGGTCTATTACAATGTGCCGCTGCCGGAGAAGGGCGAGCCCAAGCGCGCCATCCTCGACACCTATACCAAGGAGCACTCGGCCGAGTACCAGTCCCAGGCGCTGATCGACCTGGCCTTCCGCATGCGGGAGAAGATCGCCGACCAGGAGGCGATCGAGAAGATCATCCTGCACACCTCCCACCACACCCACTACGTCATCGGCACCGGGGCGAACGACCCGCAGAAGATGGACCCCAAGGCCAGCCGCGAGACGCTGGACCACTCCATCATGTACATCTTCGCCGTCGCCCTGCAGGACGGGTCCTGGCACCATGTCGACAGCTACGCGCCGAAGCGCGCGGGCCGGGCCGACACGGTGCGCCTCTGGCACAAGATCGAGACGCGCGAGGACCCCGAGTGGACCCGCCGCTACCACTCGACCGACCCGGCCGAGAAGGCGTTCGGCGCGCGGGTGGAGATCGTCTTCAAGGATGGCACGACGCTGGTGGACGAGATGGCGGTGGCCAACGCCCATCCGCTGGGGGCGAGGCCCTTCGGCCGCGAGGACTACATCCGCAAGTTCCGCATCCTGACCGAGGGCATCCTGGCGCCGCGCGAGGTGGAGCGGTTCCTGGAGGTGGTGCAGGACCTGCCGCGGCTGCAGGCGGGGGAGCTGCACCTGCTCAATGTCAGCCTGCCGCGCGGCGCGCTGGCCGAGGGCAAGCCCGGCATCTTCTGAGGCCCGCGACACGCCGCGCCGCCCCGCCCGCG
>NZ_GG770841.1 GCF_000164635.1 Pseudoroseomonas cervicalis ATCC 49957
CGGGGGGTGGGCCAGGCGGGCCAGCCCGGCGCGCCGGGGCGGCTGGCGCTGCTGCCGCTGGCGGCGGAGGAACAGGTCTGCCAGGGGCGTGGCCGCGTGCCCAACATCTATGGCCAGCCGATCGACCGCGCCCGGGCGGCGCTGCTGGCCGCCGGCTGGCAACCTATACCGGGCGAGCGCGACCCGGCCCTGCCGGAGGAGCGCGAGAAGACGCTGCTGCGGCGCGGCGTCACCGAGGTGGAAAGCTGCTCCGGCACCGGCTTCGGCTTCTGCAGCTACCGCTATCGCGGCCCGGCCGGGCAGCTCTCGGTGACCAGCGTCGGCGATGGGGAACTGCCCAGCGTGTCGGATTACGCGGTGCGCTGCGGCGCGGGGGGATAGGGGCGCTTCAGCCCGGCAGCACCTCGAAGCCCAGGCAGCCGGCGGCCAGCAGGGCGCGCAGATCGCCGGGCTCGAGCGCGATGCAGCCCTCGGTGGGCGCGTAAGCAGGGCGGGCCAGGTGCAGGAAGATGGCGCTGCCCCGGCCGCGCACCACCGGCTGGTCGTTCCAGCCCAGCACGCCGATGATGTCGTAGACCGCATCCTGCCGCCACAATTCCTCGTGCCGGGCGCTGTGCGGCAGGCGGATGCGGGTGTTGTAGGCGGCGTCGGCCGGGTCGTCGCACCAGCCATCCTCGCGCCCGATCGGCTCGACCGGCACGCCACAGGCCGGCGCGGGGCCGCGATCGGCGCGGTAGAGCACGCGGCGCAGCGGCAGCAGGCCAAGGGGCGTGGCGCCATCGCCCTCCGCCTTGTCGGCGCGCACGCCGCCCTTGCCGAGGGCGCAGCGCCAGACCCGGCCGCGGAACTCCACCAGCCCCTGGGACGGCGCCTCGGGCCGGACGCGGGCGAACTCCATGCTCAGCCCAGCAGATGGCCGAAGCGCTCGGCCTTGGTCTCGAGATACTTGTCGTTCACGCCATTCGCCTCGAAGCGGTGCGCGGCGCGCTCCTGCACGGCGATGCCGCAGGCGGCCAGGCCCGCGACCTTGTCCGGGTTGTTGGTCAGCAGCCGCACCCGCTCGACCCCCAGCGCCCGCAGCATGGTGGCGGCGACCAGGAAGCCGCGCTCATCGGCGCCGTAGCCGAGGGCGCGGTTGGCATCCAGCGTGTCCAGCCCCTGGTCCTGCAGCGTGTAGGCGCGCAGCTTGTTGACCAGGCCGATGCCGCGCCCCTCCTGCGCCAGGTAGAGCAGGATGCCGGCGCCATCCTCGGCCATGCGGCGGATGGCGCCGCGCAGCTGCGGCCCGCAATCGCAGCGCAGGCTGCCCAGCAGGTCGCCGGTGAAGCATTCGGAATGGGCGCGCACCAGCGGTGCGCCGCCCTGCTGCGCCAGCGCCAGCGGGTCGCCCACCAGGATCGCCAGATGCTCGATGCCGCCATCGGCGGCGCGGAAGGCGATGATGCGGGCCTCCGGCGCATCCTCCAGCGGCACGCGGGCCTCGGCCACGCGGGCCAGGCTGGTGGCGGCGCTGGCGGGGTAGGCCAGCACATCGGCCGCCGGGACGCTGAGCAGGCCGAGCCGCTCCGCCGCCCCCTCCGCCGCCGGGGCGGCGACCAAAG
>NZ_GG770840.1 GCF_000164635.1 Pseudoroseomonas cervicalis ATCC 49957
CCGCGCCGGAGGCCCCGCGCGAGGCGCCGCGCCGCGCCAGCCTGCCCGCCGAGCCCTTCTCCGGCCGGCCGCGGGTGATCGATGGCGACACGCTGGATGTCGCCGGCATCCGGGTCCGCATGCAGGGCATCGACGCCTTCGAGAGCGACCAGCAATGCACCCGCCGCGGCGGCGGTCGCTTCGCCTGCGGGCGGGAGGCGACCGAGCAGCTGGCCACGCTGATCGGCGGGCGGGAGATCACCTGCACGCCGGACGGGTCGCAGACGCATGGCCGCTCGGTCGCGGTCTGCACGGTGCGGCAGGGCGGGCAGGAGATCGACCTGAACGGCGCCATGGTGCGCTCGGGTTTCGCCTTCGACTGCCCGCGCTATTCGCGCGGCCGCTACGCGGAGCAGGAGGCCGAGGCCAAGGCCGAGGGCGCCGGTGCCTGGGGCGGGCGCTTCACCTATCCCTGGTCGCATCGCGACCGCGCCGGCGCCTGCGGGCGGTGAGCGGGCGGCGGGCGCTGTCCGGGCTGTGGCCGCGCCGCTGGTGGGCGCGGCTCGGCCTCGGCCTGCTGCTCGGGCCGCCGCTGCTGATCCTGCTCTTCCGCTTCGCCCCCGTGCCGGTGACGCCGCTGATGCTGCTGCGCGCGGCGCAGGGGCATGGCATCGAGAAGCAGTGGGTGGCCTATGATTCGATCGACCGCGCCCTGCCGCGCGCGGTGATCGCGGCGGAGGACAATGGCTTCTGCGGCCAGTGGCTGGGCTTCGACTTCCCCGCCCTGCGCGGCGAGGTCGCGGCGCTGCTGGCGGGCGAGCGGCCGCGCGGCGCCAGCACCATCACCATGCAGCTGGCCAAGAACCTGTTCCTGTGGCCGGGGCGCGACCCGGTCCGCAAGCTGCTGGAGGCCTGGCTGACGCCGCAGATCGCCCTGCTGTGGCCGAAGCGGCGCATCCTGGAGGTCTATCTGAACATCGTCGAGTTCGGCCCCGGGATCTATGGGGCGGAGGCGGCGTCGCGCGCCTTCTGGGGGCGGGGGGCCGCGGATCTCACGCCGGGCCAGGCGGCGCTGCTGGCGGTGGTGCTGCCGCTGCCGCTGGAATGGTCGGCCGCCGAGCCCGGCCCCTATCTCCGCGAGCGGGCGGCGCTGATCCAGCGCCGGGTCGGGCAGCTGGGCGGCGCGCTGGGCTGCGCGGGGTAGCTCAGGCCGCCGCCGAGCGCGGCGCGATGGCGGGGCGCCGCAGGCCGCGCGCCAGGCGCAGCAGCGGCCGCTCCACCAGCCAGTGGAAGGCGAGACCGGCGGCGATGATGCCGGCGGCGAGCAGCGCCAGCAGCGCCCAGCCGGGCAGCAGCGCCGGCAGGCTCAGCGCCAGGGCGAGCCGCGCCAGCAGGCTGTAGGCCAGGAGATGCGTCAGGTAGAGGCTGTAGGAGGCCTCGCCCAGGCGCAGCAGCGGCGCCGGCAGGGGCAGCGGCGCCCGCGCCTCGCGCGCCGCCAGGCCGGCGATGAGCAGCCCGCTGGCCAGGCCATAGGTCAGGATGAAGGCCTGGGGTGGCAGCAGGCCGGACCCGGCCGCCGCCTGCCGCACATCGAGCCCGGCGGCCAGCGCGAAGAGCGCGCCG
>NZ_GG770839.1 GCF_000164635.1 Pseudoroseomonas cervicalis ATCC 49957
CCGGCGACGTGCTGCTGGCCGAATGGCCGGTGCCGGAGGCGGCGCTGGCGGCGCGCTGCGCGGCGCTCGGCCTGGAGGCGCTGCCGCTGGACCAGGAGGCGATGACGGCGCAGCCCAGCCCGCTCGGCCTAGCCGAGGTGATCGTGACGCCGGATTCGCCGCTGCTCGGCCGCTCGGTGCTGCAGGCGGGCTTCCGCGACCGCTACGGGCTGGTCGTGGTCGGGCTGCGCCAGGGCCGCCAGGCGGTGCCGGAGCGGCCGCTGGAGCGGCCCTTGCAGACCGGCGACACGCTGCTGCTGGTCGGGCCCTGGCGGCATCTGCGCCGCTCGCAGCGCGAGGGGCGGGATTTCCTGCTGCTCAACCAGCCGGCCGAGCTGGAGGAGCCGGCCCCCGCCGCCGCCCGCGCGCCGCAGGCGTTGCTGGCGGTCGCGGTGATGGTGGCGCTGATGGTCAGCGGGCTGGTGCCGCATCTCATGGCGGCGCTGATCGGCTGCGCGCTGATGGCGGCGACGCGCTGCATCGACCTTGATTCCGCCTATCGCGCCATCCACTGGCCGAGCCTGGCGCTGATCATCGGCATGCTGCCCTTCTCGCTGGCGCTGCAGAAGACCGGCGGCATCGCGCTGGCCGCCGGCGCCCTGGTGCAGGGGCTGGGCGGGGCCGGGCCGCACGCCATCCTGGCCTGCCTGTTCGCCCTGACGGCGGTGACCGGCCTGTTCATCTCCAACACCGCGACGGCGGTGCTGATGGCGCCGGTCGCCATCGCCGCGGCGCGCGAGCTGGGCGCCTCCCCCCTGCCCTTCGCCATGATCGTGGCGCTGGCCTCCTCCACCGCCTTCATGACGCCGGTCTCCTCACCGGTGAACGCGCTGGTGCTGGGGCCGGGGCGCTACCGCTTCGCCGATTTCCTGCGCGTCGGCACGCCGCTGGCCCTGCTGGTGATGGCGCTGTCGGTGCTGCTGGTGCCCTGGTTGCTGCCGCTGCACGAAGCCGTCACGGCGGGTTGAATCCTCTAGGCCGCGCCCACGCCCGCGTGCATAAGGTGCCCATTCTGCAACGGGGGCGGGATGTGAGCAGGCCGGCGATGGGGCGCCCGGGCATCTGGGGGCGGCTGTGGTCGGTGCCGGGGCTGCGGCATGGCGTCATGGTGGGGGCGATCTGCCTGGCCGCCGGGGCGCTGGCCAGCCTGCTGGTCCAGCAGGATGCGCGCCGCGCCGTGACCGCCGAGCACGGCACCCGGCTGGCCGCCCAGGCCTCCGACATGGCGCGCCGGCTGGATGGCGAGCTGGCCGCCTGGGCCGCGCAGGTGGAACGCCTGGCCCGCTTCCATGTGTTCCGCCAGCAGCCGCCCGACCCGGCCCTGGCGCGCGAGCTGCTCGAGGATCTGCGCATGGCGGCGCCGACCTTCTCCTGGATCGGCTTCGCCGGCGCCGATGGCCGCATCATCGCCGCGACCGGCCGGCTGCTGGAGGGGGTGGACGTGGCGGCGCGACCCTGGTTCGGCCCCGGGCTGCGCGGCCCGCATCTGGGCGATGTCCACCCCGCCGTGCTGCTGGCGCGCCTGCTGCCCGAGGCGCAGGGCGGCGGCGAGGGCGCCTCTTTCGTCGATGCCGCCGCCCCGGTCCTGGCCGAGGATGGCCGGGTGCTGGGCGTCGTCGCCGGCCACCTGACCTGGCGCTGGGCCGAGGCGGTGCGCCAGCAGGCGCTGCGCCAGGCGGCCTGGCGCCCGGCGCCCGAGATCCTGGTGCTGG
>NZ_GG770838.1 GCF_000164635.1 Pseudoroseomonas cervicalis ATCC 49957
CCGGGCGCGGCGCGGGGCGCGGCGGCAGGGTGCCGCGCCGGCGGATCACCGGCACCTGGCTCATGATGTAGAGCTGGGTGCAGATCGTCTCGGCGATGCGCTCATGCCCGCCGGTCTCCATGCCGACCGGCTTCTCGACGACGGACAGCGCGCCGGCGCGCAGCGCGTTCATCGAGATGCGCAGCGAGGCATCCTCGACGCTGTCGGCGATGACGACGATCGGCGTCGGCTGCTCGGCCATGATGCGCCGGGTCGCCTCCAGCCCGTCCATGCCGGGCAGGCGGATGTCCATCGAGATCACATCGGGGCGGATGCGCGGCAGTTCCTGCAGCGCCTCCTCGGCCGAGGCCACGGCGGCGGCCAGCGTCAGCCGCGGATCGCGCGAGACGATATGCGCGAGCAGCCGGCGCACCACCAGCGAATCCTCGACGATCATCACGCGCACGGGGGGGGTCGCAACAGTCACAGCATCTGCCCGATGGTCGCCAGCAGCTCGCGCTGGTCGAATTTCTGCTTCGTGATATAGGCGCCGGCCCCGAGATCCAGCCCCCGCCGCACATCCTCCGGATCGGCGCGCGAGGTCATCAGGATCACCGGGATGGCGGCCAGGCGAGGGTCGGTCTTCAGCGCCTGCAACAGGCCGAAGCCATCCATGCGCGGCATCTCGACATCGGCCACCACCAGGTCGACCACCGCCTCGCCGCCGCGCAGGAGGTTCAGCGCGTCCAGCCCATCGACGCTGAGCAGCACGCGGAAGCCCTGCGCCTCCAGGATGCTCTTCTCCAGCGTCCGGGTCGTGATGGAATCGTCGACGACCAGGATGGTTGCGGCGGGCTTCGCCTGCTCGGCCGGGGCGAGGCCGAGGCCGGCGCCGGCCAGCCGCCCCTCCTCGCGCAGCCAGCGGGCCACCAGCCCCTCGGGGCTGAGCACCAGCGCCGGCACCTCGCCCTCCTGCAGGGCGACGCCGACCACCAGGGCGGGATCGACGCCGGGGGCCTCCAGCCGCTCGACCATCAGGGTGCGGACATCCTGCATCGCCTCGACCGCCAGGGCGCAGCGCCGCTCGCCGCTGCGCAGCAGCACGGCCTTCACATGCCCCGCCTCCACCGGAATCGGCGCTGTGGGGTGTCCAAGCAGGGCGGGCAGGGCGATCACGGGGGCAATAACGTCGCGCCCGCCGCTTTCGATGCGCAGCACCGGCTGGGACTCGACGGTTTCCACCGCGGCCACCGGCAGGCGCAGCAGCCGCTCCACCCCGTGGCTCGGCAGGGCGTAGGGCACGCCGCCGGCCTCCACCAGCAGCACCGGCTGGCGGGCGGCGGAGAAGGGCACGGCGATCTCGACCTCGGTGCCGGCCGGGCGGCGCGGCCGCAGCGTGGCGCCGCCGCGCAGCGAGCGCGCCACCTCCGCCACCACCGACAGCCCCATGCCCCGGCCGGAGAGCCGGTCCACCTCCGGCGCGGTGGAGAAGCCGGGCTCGAAGACCAGCGCCAGCAGCCGCTCGGGCGGCGGCGGCGGCTGGTCGGCCGGGCGCGGCGGCAGCAGGCCGCGCTGCACCGCGATCGCCTCGATCCGCGCCAGGTCGGGGCCGCGGCCGTCATCCAGCACCGAGAGCCGCAGCAGCCCGCCCTGGGCGCGCAGCAGCAGCGCCACCTCGGCCTCGACCGGCTTGCCCAAGCGCGCGCGCTGCTCGGCGCTCTCCAGCCCGTGGCCGATGGCGTTGCGCAGCAGATGCGTCACCGGGTCCTTCAGCGCCTGCAGCACGCGGCGGTCGGCCTGGAGGTCCAGCCCCTCCATGCGCACCGCGACCGTGCGGCCGGCCTCGCGCGCCAGCTCGCGCACCATGCGGCCGAGCGAGCCCAGCACCGTCTCGGCCGGCACCAGGGAGATGCGCTCGG
>NZ_GG770837.1 GCF_000164635.1 Pseudoroseomonas cervicalis ATCC 49957
GGCGCCTGGTGGGCGAGGCCTTCCACCTGCCGGCGCTGCGGCAGGCGGCGCAGCAGGCGCAGGTGGCGGGCCCCTTCGGCACGCGGGCCAAGGCGGCGCTGCTGGACGACCTGGCCGATCTGCAGACGCGGCTGGCGGCTTCCTGCCTGAAGGGCAGCCTGCCGGAGGCCGAGGGCGCGCGCCGCGTGGCGCAGGAAGCGGCGGCACGCCCCGACCTGGCGGCCGTGACGGTGGCGGTGCGCGAGATCGCCCGCGCCATCCTGCACTGATGGCGGGGTTCGGGGGGACCCTGTCCCCCCGGCGGAGGGGTCTGGGGAGGCGGAGCCTCCCCGGAACTTTCCCTGCCCTCACTCTGGCCAGGCCGGGGCGGCGCGGGCAGTCTGCCGCGCATGCCCTCCTCCCTCACCCGCAAGGCCGTGGCCTGGTCGCTGTATGACTGGGCCAACAGCGCCTTCCCGACGGTGGTCTCCACCTTCGTCATCGCCACCTATTTCACCCAAGGCATCGCCGCCGACCCGGCCACCGGCCAGGCGCAATGGGGCTGGATGCAGACCCTGGCGGGCATCGCCATCGCGCTGCTCTCCCCCGTGCTGGGCGCCGTCGCCGATGCCGGCGGGCGGCGGCGGGCGATGCTGCTGCTCTGCACCGTCGTCACCTCGGTCGCGACCGGGCTGATCTGGTTCGCCACCCCCGGCCCCGGCTCGGCGCTCTGGGCGCTGCTATGCGTCGGCATCGCCACGGTGGGGTTCGAGCTGGGCACGGTGTTCTACAATTCCATGCTGCCGCAGGTGGCGCCGCCGGAGCGGCTGGGCCGCGTCTCCGGCCTGGCCTGGGGGCTGGGCTATGCCGGGGGGCTGGCCTGCCTAGTGCTGTGCCTGGTGCTGCTGGTGCGGCCCGACCCCTCGCCGCTCGGGCTGGATCGCGGCGCGGCGGAGCATGTGCGCGCCACCGCCCTGCTGGTGGCGGGGTGGATGCTGGCCTTCGGCTGGCCGGTGCTGCTGGCCCTGCCCGACCCGCCGCCGCCGCGCCCGCGCTGGGGCGAGGCGGTGCGGCGCGGCATCGAGGAGATCGCCCGCGTGCTGCGCGGCCTGCCGCGCCACCCCTCCATGGCGCGCTTCCTGCTGGCGCGTCTGTTCTACACGGACGGGCTGAACACGCTGTTCGCCTTCGGCGCCATCTACGCCGCCGGCCGCTTCGGCATGGGGTTCGAGCAGATCCTGGTCTTCGGCATCGCGCTGAACGTCACCGCCGGGCTGGGTGCCGCCGGCTTCGGGCTGGTGGAGGACCGCCTCGGCTCCCGCCAGACGGTGCTGGTGGCGCTGGCCTGCATGGTGGCGCTGGGCACCGCCCTGGTGCTGACCAGCGACGTCGCCTGGTTCTGGGGGCTGGCGCTGGTGATGGGGCTGTTCATGGGGCCGGCGCAATCGGCCTCGCGCAGCTTCATGGCGCGGCTGGCCCCGCCGGCCGAAGTCACCGCCTATTTCGGGCTGTTCGCGCTGTCGGGGCGGATCACCGGGTTTCTGGGTCCGGCCGTGCTGGCCATCGTCACGGGCGCCACCGGCAGCCAGCAGGCGGGCATGGCCACCGTGCTCGGGTTCCTGGCGCTGGGGGGGGTCATCCTGCTCACGGTGCGGGACCGGCCTATCCAGTGATCCTGGGGAGGCTTTGCCTCCCCAGACCCCACCACCGGGGGGACAGGGTCCCCCCGGACCCCGCCATCAGTGGGCGGGGCTGCCTTCCACGGTTTCGCTGCCGGCACGCCAGCGATGGGTGGAGGCGCCGAAGGCCACCATCTCGCCCTTGTCGTTGAACACCTCAGTGCGGGCGAAGAAGATGTTGCGGCCGCGCGAGATCAGCTTGCCCTCGGCCACCACCTCGCCACCCGAAACCTGGCCGGTGAAGCGGCAATCCAGGTCGATCGTCACCGCCTTGCGGATATTGCCGGGCACGCTGCACCAGAGGCCCGCAAAGGCCGCGGCCTGGTCGATCAGCGACAGGATCACCCCGCCATGCACGATGCCACTGCGGTTCAGATGGCCCGGGCCGCTGTCGCAGACGACACGGGCAAAGCCATCGCGCCATTCGATCAGGCGAATGCCGAGAAGCTCATGATAGGGCGGCGCCGGAGAGGCGAGGTCTTGCTTGGACATGACGGCCGGGGTGCCTTGTGCGGCGCAGCAGGTCAAGGTGCCAGCGCGGCCGTGAGCGCAACCGACAGGCCCTGGCTCGGCGTGGCCCCGGGCGGCGGCGGGACCGGCTGGGGCCGGGCGGCCACGCGCAGCAGGCAGTCCAGGCTGTCCAGCACCGGCA
>NZ_GG770836.1 GCF_000164635.1 Pseudoroseomonas cervicalis ATCC 49957
GGCTTGGGCGGCTCCTTGCCGCGGTTCAGCGCGTCCATGGCGGCGGCGTGGCGGCCGGCCTCCGGGTCGCGCCACCACAGCGCGAAGGCGTGGTCGAAGATCTCCTGATGCTCGTGCCGGTGGACCAGCGTGGCGCGCAGGGCGGCGCGCACCTCGCGCCGGTCACCCAGCTCGATGCGGGTCAGCGCCTCGGCGCCCGCCAGCAGCTCGGCCGGGCCGAGCGGCAGGCCGGCGCGGCGCAGCATCCGCCCGAAACCCAGCAGATTGGCGGCGAGCGCCCCGCTCATGCGCTCAGAACGGCATCGCGGGGGTGGCAGGCTGGCGCACGGCCTCGACCAGCTTCGCCGCCTCCGCGCCGCGCAGCTTGGCGATGTCGTCCTGGTACTTCAGCAGCGCGCCCAGCGTCTCGTCGACCAGGGGCGGGTCCAGCTCGCGCGCCTCCAGCGCCTGCAGCGCGGCGGCCCAGTCGATGGTCTCGGCCACGCCGGGATACTTGAAGAAATCGCCCGCGCGCAGCGCCTGGACGAAGGCCACCACCTGGGCCGAGAGCGCCTCCGGCAGGCCGGGCAGGCGGCGGGCCAGGATGGCGCGCTCCCGCGCCGCGTCGGGGTAGTCCACCCAATGGTAGAGGCAGCGGCGGCGGATGGCGTCATGCACCTCCCGCGTGCGGTTGCTGGTCAGCACCACGATGGGCGGCGTGGCCGCCTTGACCGTGCCCAGCTCCGGGATGGTCAGCTGGAAATCGGCCAGGATCTCCAGCAGGAAGGCCTCGAAGGGCTCGTCGGCGCGGTCCAGCTCGTCGATCAGCAGCACGGCGGGCGGGCCGGACAGCGCCGCCAGCAGCGGCCGCTCCTGCAGGAAGCGGCGGTCATAGAGACCGGCCTCCAGCCGCGCGCGGTCGGTCTCGCCGGCGGCCTCGGCCAGGCGGATCGCCATCAGCTGGCGGGCATGGTCCCATTCATAGGCGGCGGCCGAGAGGTCCAGCCCGTCATAGCATTGCAGCCGCACCAGCCGCCGGCCGAGGCCGGCGGCCAGCACCTTGGCGATTTCCGTCTTGCCGGTGCCGGGCTCGCCCTCCAGGAACAGGGGGCGGCCCATGGACAGCGCCAGGAAGACGGTGGTGGCGAGCGCCCGGTCGGCGACATAGCCGCCGGCCTGCAGCAGGCGCTCGGTCTCGGCGACCGAACCGGGCAGCGTCGCGCCCATGCTCAGCCGATCACGAAGAGCAGGATCAGCACCACCAGGAACACGGCCGAGCCGCCCCAGAACAGCAGCGGCAGGCCGAACAGCTCGGAGGGCATCAGCGCGAAGATCGAGATCGGCTGGGCCGCGGGCGCGGCCGGGCGCGGCGCGGGCCGGGCATCGATCTTCTCGGCATCGGGGTGCAGCGGGCCGGTGGGGCCCAGCACCGGCTGGCCCATGCGCGGCGCGGCCAGGGTGGCGGCGGCCAGCCGCTCCTCGGCATTGGCGGCGGCGACCGGCTGCTGCACCACGGCGGCGGCGAAGCGGTCGAAGAACTGGTCGGCCATCTGCTTGGCGGTGCTGTCGATCAGCCGCGCGCCGAGCTGCGCCATCTTGCCGCCGACCTGCGCCTTGACGGCATAGCGCAGCAGCGTGGCCTGCGGGCCCTCCTCCTCCAGCGCCACATCGGCACCGCCCTTGGCGAAGCCCATGGCGCCGCCATTGCCCTCACCGGAGATGGTGTAGGAGGCGGGCGGGTTGATGTTGGAGAGCTGCACCTTGCCGGCGAACTTCGCCGCCATCGGGCCGATCTTCAGGGCGACGCGGGCCTGGAACGAATCCTCGCCCGTGCGCTCGACCGATTCGCAGCCCGGGATCGAGGCGCGCAGGATCTCGGGGTCGTTCAGACCCTCCCAGACGGTCTGGCGCGGCGCCTCGATGCGGCGTTCTCCGGTCATTTCCATGGCAGGTCTCCCAGGGGTCAGGGGGTGAAGCTAAGGCGCCGGGGCGCCTTGGGGAAGGGTGCGCCGGGCGACCCGCCGCCATGGCGGGGCCGGGTGGCGCGGGGGGCGGGGATTGTGTAGGGGGCAGGGCGAGGGGATTTGCCGCCGGCGCCGCCGGGCGACGGCGTGCCGAGCAGGAGGGGATATCCATGCCGATGCCGGAGATGCGGCGGCCGCCGGAACGCCGTGGCGCGGGGATGCGGCGGGGCCGGGCGGCGGGCCGTGCCG
>NZ_GG770835.1 GCF_000164635.1 Pseudoroseomonas cervicalis ATCC 49957
CCTCGGCGGTGCGGCAGATCCCGGTCCAGGTGTCGGGCTGCAGCGGCACGCCCTGGGCCAGGCGCTCGGCCCGGTTGCGCGCCTCCACCTCGCCCGGCAGCAGCACGGGCTGGGCGGGGTCGGCGGGGCGGCTGCTGGCCACCCAGTCGACATACTCGCGGCCCATCGCCTGGAACTCGGCCGTGGTGCCGAAATGCGCCGGCGAGAGATAGATGGAGAGCATGCCATTGGCGATGCGCCCGCGCCCCTCCACCGGCCCGGCGCAGCCGCCGCCGGTGAAGGCGCCGGCCAGCAACTCGCACATCAGCGCCAGGCCCGAGCCCTTGTGCTCGCCAAAGGCACGGATGGCGCCGGGGCCGCCCGCCGGGTTGCGGGGGCCGATCTGCGGATACTCGCCATAGAGCATGTGCGGGTCGCCGGAGAGCTGGCCGTCCGGGCCGATCAGCGCATCCGAAGGCAGCGCCTTGCCGCCATTGGAGGCGACCAGCACCTTGCCCTCCGCCACCAGGGAGGTGGCGAAATCCAGCACCACCGGCCGGCCCTCCAGCGGCGCGCCGATGGCGATGGGGGCGGTGGAGAAGCGCCGCTCCACGCCGCCGAAGGGCGCGACCAGGGTGGAACCCGCGACATTGACCAGGTGGATCGAGATCAGCCCCTCGGCCAGCGCCATCTCGGCATAGTGGCCGATGCGGCCGATATGGCCGGCATTGCGCAGCGCCACCACCGCCGCGCCATGCTGCTGCGCGCGGGTGATGCCGAGCTGCACCGCCTCCGCCGCCACGCTGTGGCCGAAGCCGAAATCGGCGTCCATCAGGGCGAAGGCGCCGCCATCCATGACGATGCGCGGGCGGCGGCCGAGGAAGACGAAGCCCGCCTTCAGCCAGTCCACATAGCGCGGCACGCGCACCACGCCGTGGCTGTCATGCCCGGCCAGGTTGGCGCCGAGCAGGTGGTGCGCGATCAGCGCCGATTCCTCCGCTCCGCCGCCGGCCGCCACGAAGATGTCGCGCACCAGGGATTCGAGTTTCGGGGCGGGGATCAGCACGGGCGTCATGGTCGTTTCCTGTTGTCCTTGTGCGGACAGCATGGACCAGAGCGGCCAGGGCCAAAAGGGCGCGGCGCCGGGTTTTTCGCGGCGCCGCGCCGGAGCGGCGAAGCTCAGGCCATCGCCGCGACGGCCTGGGCGGCGGGCGCCTGGAAGCGGTTCCAGGTGGGCGAGACGACGATCTCGCTGATGCAGACACGGTCGGGCAGGTTGGCGACGAACAGCACCGCCTGGGCGATGTCCTCCGGCTGCAGCATGCGCGCCCGCTCCTCGGGCGGCGGCGGCTCGGGGCGGAGGTCGAGGATGGGGGTCGCGACCTCCCCGGGGCAGATGCAGGTGGAGCGGATGTTGTGGATGCCGTTCTCCGCGTTCAGCGAGGCGGAGAGCGCCACATAGCCGCTCTTGGCGGCGATGTAGCCGGGGCCGGAGACGGCCGAGCTGCCCTTGCCCGCCACCGAGGCGATCTGCACGATCAGCCCGCCGCCGCGCCCCTTCATGCCCGGCAGCACCGCCAGGCTGGTGAGGAAGGGCGCGGTCAGGTTGACATCGACCAGCGCGCGGGCATCGCCACCGGAGAGCTGGTGCCAGTGGCGCCGCGGCACGTTGCTGCCGGCATTGTTGACCAGCAGCCCGACCGGGCCGAGTTCCGCCTCCACCCGCGCCAGCGCGGCCTTCACCGCGCCCTCATCGGTGAGGTCGGCGGGCACCGCCAGGGCAGCGCCCGCGGGCAGCAGCGCGGCGGTCTCCTCCAGCGGCGCGGCGCGGCGGCCGGTCAGCGC
>NZ_GG770834.1 GCF_000164635.1 Pseudoroseomonas cervicalis ATCC 49957
CGCGCCATCCGCCACGGTCGCGGCCAGCACGGCGCCGCCGGGCAGCAGCAGCGCCAGGCTGTCGGAGGGGCTCTTCAGCAGCCGGCGCAGCCGCCCCGCCGTCTCCTGGATGCGGGCCGAGATGTTGATGATGCCCTGATAGGTGCCTGGCGGCCGGTCATTGCCGGTGCCCTCGCGCCGCAGCGTCACCGCGAAGAAATCGGCCCCGTCGATGCGGCCGCGATAGGGGCCGCTCACCGCCGTGGGCGGCGCGTCGGGGGCCCGCAGCATCTGGTTGAAGGGCCGGTCGGCGAAGCTCTGGCGGACCGGGACGGAGGGCACCGCGGCGCTGACCACCGGATAGCCCTCGGCGTCGAAGACGAAGATGTTCAGCACCGCCTCGCCCCCGGCCTCGGCGACCAGCGTGCTGAGCTGGGCGCTGATCAGGGTCTGCTCGGCGCGGATGGTGCCATCCGACAGGCCGCGCAGCATGTCGTTGGCGCGCTGCGCCCGCAGCGTGTGCCCCTCCAGCAGGCGCAGCGCGTATTCCGCCGCCGCCTCGGCCGAGCGCGACACCTCGGTCTCCGCCTCGCGCCAGCTCTGCTGCCAGGCCTGCCAGGCCAGCGCCACCAGCAGCAGCGGCGGCAGCAGCAGGACGGCCGCCAGCAGCAGCCGCAGCGGGCGCGCCGCCGGCGGGCTTCGCCCCGGGACCTGCTCCCGGGCGCGTCCAGGGTTCGCGCCCTGGGCTGGGCCTTCGGCTGGCCGCCACCTCATCGCCTGATCGCCTGTCCCCTCGGAGCGCGCGGCCTCCCCCGCCGCGCACCGCGCCCGCCATCGCACCGGGCGCGGGCGGGGGACAGAGCCTCACGGAAGTTTCATCCCTTGTCCAGAAGCGGTGCGGCGCAAAAAAACCATGTGGGTTTCGCCGCCCGGCTGCGTATCAGGGGGCACGAGACCGGATGATGACCCTGCCCCGCGCCCTCTCCCCCCTTGCCCGGCTGCGGCCCGCCCCGGCGCCGCGCGCCGCCGCCGATGGCGCCCTGCCGCCCGCCCTGGCACGCGACCGGGAGGCCGCCAGCGACGAGACGCTGATCGCCTGGGCCGCCGCTGGCGACCGGCTGGCCTTCGGCGCGCTGGCGGGGCGGCACCTGCCGCGGCTCTACGGCCTGGCCCACCGCATCACCGGCAGCGCCGCCGAGGCGGAGGATGTGGCGCAGGAGGCGCTGCTGCGCGCCTGGCAGAAGGCCGGGCAGTTCGATCCGGAGCGGGCGCGCTTCGCCACCTGGCTGCACCGCATCGCCAGCAACCTGGCGATCGACCATTGCCGCCGCCGCGGCGCCGCCGCGCCGCTGCCGCTGGCCGAGCACTGGCCCGACCCCGCCTCGGGGCCGGAGCAGGCCCTGCAGGA
>NZ_GG770833.1 GCF_000164635.1 Pseudoroseomonas cervicalis ATCC 49957
CGCCGCCTCACCACCCGACGGCGGCAGCCCGAACGGCGTCCCGCCTCACCACCCGACGGCGGCGCCCCGAACAGCGTCCCGCCTCACCACCCGGCGGCGGCAGCCTGACAAATCAGCGGCACTCGAGGATGCGGAGGTCGTAGACCGGGTGTTCCAGCATCGACACGCCGGGAGCGTTGGCGAACATCCAGCCCCGGAAGGCGGCGGCGCCGTTGGGGTCGTTGCGGGTGTCCAGCACCTCCAGCCAGGCGGCGGCGTCGGGCACTTCCTCGGGCGGGCGGGCGTTGCAGGCGCGCACGGTGACGCGCAGCGTGCCGAACTGGATCGGCTGGTTGACCGGGGTCTCCAGCACGGTGACCCGCGCCGTCACCTTGTCCAGCGCCTGGAGCTTGGCGGTGCGGGCGGCGACCCAGCCGGGATCCTGCTGCGCGGCGGCGGGCAGGGCGAGGGTCAGGGCCAGCAGCGGGGCGAGGCGGGCGGCGCGCATCAGGCGCCCCCTCCGGCGCGGCGCGGGCCGGGCAGCTCGGCCACCATCGCGGCCAGGATGCGGCGCATGGCGGCCTCGTCCACGCCCATCAGCACGGCGTCCTCCAGCAGGTCCTGCAGCATCGTCGCGGCCTCGCGGTGGTTCTCGGCCAGCACCTTCAGCTTCTCGCGGCAGGAGACGGGCTGGCCGTCCGCGCCCGGCCACTGGGCGGGCGGGGCCAGGCTCACGGGCGCGCCGCCCCCGGGGCGGCAGGGGCCGGCGCGGCATTGGCGCCGCCCTGATGGCCTTCCTGGCGCGCATTGGCCGAGGTCAGCTCGGTGACCGAGAAGATGAAGCGGCCGAGCAGCGATTCCAGGCTGACGGCGGACTGGGTGATGGTGATCTCCTGCCCGTCCCGCAGCATGGTGTCGGAGCCGCCCGGCACCAGGGCGACATACTTGCCGCCCAGCAGGCTTTCCGAGGTGATCTCGGCCGAGCTGTCATTCGGGATGGCGATGCCCGGCTCCACCCGCAGCCGCAGGATGGCGAGATAGGTGCGCGGGTCGATCCGCTGGTCCACCACGCTGCCGACCTTGACGCCGCCGATCCGCACATCCGCCCCGGGGGTGAGGCCGTCGATGCGGTCGAACTTGGCGGTCAGCGTCAGGCTGCCGGCGCCGCCGGCCCCGATGCTGCGGCCCGACTGGCCCAGCGCGTAGACCACGAAGACGGCGGCCACCAGCAGCACGACGGCGCCGGTGATGATCTCCGCCAGATTGCGACCCTGCATGAAGATATCCTGTCTGAGCCTCAGCTGCCCGGCGTCCAGGCCTCGTATTCGCCGGCGGTGCTGGGGCGGGGGGCATTGGCCGGACGCTGGTCCGGCCGGTAGGCGAGGGCGGTGCCGGTGCGGTTCGGCTGGTGCTCCTGCTGCCAGGCATAGAGCTTCTGCTCCGGCAGCGGCGCGTCGGTCACATGGTGCAGCCAGCAATGCCACTCGGGCGGCACGCTGGTCGGGTCCGCCTCCCCGGCGTAGAGGACGAAGCGGCGCTTCCGGCCATAGCCGAGCCAGCTCTTGCGGCTCTCGAAATAGGTGTTGCCGAAGCGGTCGGTGCCGATCTTGCTGGCGGAGAAGCCAGTGGTCAGCCGCTGCAGGAAGGACATGGCTCGGTCAGTTCCATAGGCTGCGCGAGGGTGGGGGAGGCCCGCCTCGCAGGGGGAGCGCGCTCGGGGCTTCCTTCGCACATGCGGCGGCATGGGGGAAGGTGCGCCCGCACCCCTGACCCTATAGTTAGGGCGGGCTTACCGCTTTGCCAGCGCGTGCCTCCCGCTGTTACGCCCGCGTTGCATCAGGCCGCCCCGCCGCCCCGCCCGGACGCGGCCCGGCGCCCGGATTCCTGGGCGACGGCGCTTCCGCGCGGGCGCGGAGGGCGCTAGCCTGCGGGGATGGCTCGGATCGCTGGCACTCCCTGGGAAGGCATCGCGCTGCGGCGCATACGCGCGGCGGCGGACCCGGATTCACCTTTGCGTGCCGTGGCCATCCCCGCCGCCTGGGAGGATGGCGCGGCCGAGGCGCTGGCGCTGCTCGCCCCCGGCCAGGGGCCGGTGACGCTGCCCGGCCTGGCCGAGGCCTGGATCCGCCGCCTGACCGCCCGCGCCGGGCAGACCGGCGTGCTGGAGCCGCTCGACGCCCTGGCACTGGCCGAGTCGCTGCGCGCGCTGCTGCTGCGCCGCCGCGGCGCGCCGGGTGCCGCCACCTGGCGCGGCGACGCCAAGGCCGAGCCGCGCTTCGTGCTGAACCTGCCCGCCTTCCTCGACGATGCCGGCGGCTTCGACGCGGCGGGCTATGCCGAGGCCGTGCGCAGCGGCGTGCTGGCGCTCGAGGTGCTGACCGGCGGCCGCGCCCTGCGCCTGCGCCTGGGCTTCGCCGACCTCGCCGGGCTGCTGGCCGCAAGCGGCCTGCCCTACGACTCGGCCGCCGCGCGCGATGTCGCCACCTGCCTCTCCGCGCTGACCCGTGGCGCCGCCGAGCAGGCCAGCGCCGAGCTGGCCGAGCGGCATGGCGCGCGCGAGCCCGCCGCGCTGCTCT
>NZ_GG770832.1 GCF_000164635.1 Pseudoroseomonas cervicalis ATCC 49957
TACCGCGCCACCAGCGCCGAGGCGGATGAGGCGGCCGAGGCCGCCGCCCATGCCAGGGCGCAGCGCCGGGAGCGGCTGGAGCTGGCGCTGGCCTTCGCGCTGACCGCGCCCTTCCTGGCCGGCATGGTCGGCATGGCGTTCGGCCGGCACTGGATGCCGCCGGGCTGGCTGCAGGCGCTGCTCGCCGCGCCGCTGCAATTCTGGCTGGGGGCGCGCTTCTACCGCGCCGGCTGGTCGGCGCTGCGCGCCCGCACCGGCAACATGGACCTGCTGGTCGCCATCGGCACCAGCGCCGCCTATGGCCTGTCGCTGGTGCTGCTGCTGGACGGGCAGGCGCATCTGTATTTCGAGGCCTCGGCGGTGGTGATCGCCTTCGTGCTGCTGGGCCGGCATCTGGAGGGGCGGGCGCGGCGCGCCACCGGGGCCGCCATCGCCGCCCTGCTGGCGCTGCGCCCCAGCACCGCCCGGCGGCTGGACGAAGCGGGCCAGGAGCAGGCGGTGCCCGCCGCCCTGCTGCGCCCCGGCGACCGCATCGCGGTGCGCCCCGGCGAGCGCATCCCGGCCGATGGCGTGGTGGAGGAGGGCGCCGCCGGAATCGACGAAAGCGCCCTGACCGGCGAGAGCCGCGCGGTGGAGAAGGGCCCGGGCGATGCGGTCGCCACCGGCACCATCGCCCTCGACGGCCGGCTGGTGCTGCGCGCCACGGCGGTGGGCGGCGAGACGCGGCTGGCCCAGGTGGCGGCGCTGGTGCAGGCGGCCCAGGCCAGCCGCGCGCCGGTGCAGAAGCTGGTCGACCGGGTGAGCGCCATCTTCGTCCCCGCCGTGGTGGCGATCGCGCTGCTGACCCTGCTGGGCTGGCTGCTGGTGGGCGCGGCGCCGTCGGAGGCCATCCTGCACGCGGTGGCGGTGCTGGTCATCGCCTGCCCCTGCGCGCTGGGGCTGGCCACGCCGGCCGCCATCATGGCCGGCACCGGGGCGGCGGCGCGCGCCGGCATCCTGATCCGCGACGCGGCGGCGCTGGAGCAGGCCGGGCAGATCACCCTGGTCGCCTTCGACAAGACCGGCACGCTGACCGAGGGCCGCCCGCGCCTGGCCGCGCTGCACCCGGCCGGAGGCGTGGCGCGGGAGGAGGCCCTGACGCGCGCCGCCGCGCTGCAACTGGGCAGCGAGCATCCGCTGGCCCATGCCGTGCTGGCCGCCGCCGGCAGCGTGCTGCTGCCCCCGGCCGAGGATTTTCGGGCCCTGCCCGGCCGGGGTGTGGAAGGCCGCGTGCAAGGGGAGGCGCTGCGCCTGGGCAGCGCCCGCCTTCTGCGCGAGGCCGGCGCGGACCCCGGCGCGCTGGCCGAGGCCGAGGCGGCCGAGGCAGCCCAGGGCCGCACCCTGTCCTGGCTGATCGGCACCGAGCCGCCGCGCCCGCTGGCGCTGCTGGCCTTCG
>NZ_GG770831.1 GCF_000164635.1 Pseudoroseomonas cervicalis ATCC 49957
AAGGGGCGTGGCGGCGGTGGCGGACGCGCCTGAGCGGCGCGCGATCTCGGGGGTGACGATGGGCTGGCTGCTGCTGTTCTTCCTGGTGCTGATCCTGGGCTTCCCGCTGATGATGATGGTGGCGGCGCTGTCCCTCGGCCTGTGGCTGGTCTGGGCGATTCTCGGCCTGGTCTGGGCGATCTTCACCTTCCTGCTGCATGACGCGGCCATGGCGCTGCTGCTGGTGGCGGTGCTGTGGCTGGGCTACCGGATGGGCCGCAACCGCCAGGCGCAGGACGGCGCCAACGGCCCGGCGCCGCGCCTGCCGCATTGATCTCTCCGCTTCGGCCGCCCGCCCGGCCCCGCAGGGGGCCGGGCTTTTCTGCGTCCGCTGGCCCGGCCTATTCGATGGTGATCTTCGGCCCGGCCGGGGCGCGCTCCGCCAGCTTCTGCCGCAGCCGGGCGGCGATGGCGCGGTAGGCGCCGGCCTCGTGGCTGTCGGGGCGGGCCATGACGATCGGCGTGCCGGCATCGGCCAGCTCGCGGATCTCCAGCTTCAGCGGCAGCTCGCCCAGGAACTCCACGCCCATGCGCTCGGCCTCGGCGCGGGCGCCGCCATGGCCGAAGATGTTCGCGGTGTGGCCGCAATTCGGGCAGCAGTAGAAGGACATGTTCTCGATCAGCCCGAGCACCGGCACGTTCACCTTCTCGAACATGCGGATGCCGCGGCGGGCGTCGATCAGCGCCACATCCTGCGGGGTGGAGACAATGACGGCGCCGGCCAGCGGCACGCGCTGGCTCATGGTCAGCTGGGCGTCGCCGGTGCCGGGCGGCATGTCGACCACCAGCACGTCGAGCGCCCCCCACTCCACCTGGCCCAGCATCTGCTCCAGCGCGCCCATCACCATGGGGCCGCGCCAGATCATCGGCGTCTCCTCCTCGACCAGGAAGCCGATCGACATCGCCTTCAGCCCCCAGCGGGAGAGCGGGATGATGCGCCCCCCCGTGGCGCGCGGCTTGTCGCGCGTGCCCAGCATCTGCGGCAGGGAGGGGCCGTAGATGTCGGCATCGAGCAGCCCGACCCGCAGCCCGTCGGCGGCCAGCGCCACGGCGAGGTTCACCGCCGTGGTGGATTTGCCGACGCCGCCCTTGCCGGAGGCGACGGCCACGATGGCGCCGACCTCGGGCAGCAGCATCGGGCCCTGGCCGGGGGCGGGGCGGCTGGCGCGCGCCATGCCAGGGGCCGGTCCAGCGGCCGGGGCGGCGGCGGGGCCATGCGCGTGGCCATGATGGGCGTGGTCATGCCCATGCCCATGCCCATGCCCATGCCCATGCCCATGCCCATGCCCATGCCCATGCCCGCCGGCGGCGCCCGGCACGTCGCGATGCGCGGTCAGCACGCAGGTGGCGGAGAGCACGCCGGGCACGGCGGCGGCGGCGCGCTCGGCCGCCTGGCGCAGCGGCT
>NZ_GG770830.1 GCF_000164635.1 Pseudoroseomonas cervicalis ATCC 49957
CGCCGCCCCCGCCCAGCCCCCGGCGCAGCCGGCGCCCAGCCCGGCCGAGATCCAGCAGCCCAGCCTCGGCAGCGTCACCGGCCTGCCGATCCCGCGCTTCGTCTCGCTGCGCAGCGACGAGGTGAATCTGCGCATCGGCCCGGACACCCGCTTCCCGATCGAATGGACCTATCAGCGGCGCGACATGCCGGTGGAGATCCTGCGCGAATACAACCAGTGGCGCCGCATCCGCGACATCGACGGCACCGAGGGCTGGGTGCACCAGTCGACGCTGGCCGGCCGCCGCACCTTCCTGGTGCGCGGGCAGGAGCGCAACCTGCACCGCAGCGAGGGCGAGGGCAGCGCCGTGGTGGCGCGGCTGATGCCGGGCGTGGTCGGCCGCATCCGCCGCTGCCAGGCCGCCAGCCGCTGGTGCGAGGTGCAGGTGGGCGACCATCGCGGCCACATGCTGCGCAGCGAGATCTGGGGCGTCGGGCCGGACGAGGAGATCAACTGAGGGCGGCCGCCCGTCAGTTCAGCCGCTGCCGCCACTCCATGGCCAGGGCGCGCGCCTGCAGCGCCGCATCGCCCCCCGGCGGCAGCAGGGCGATGTAGCGGTCCAGCCGCTCCAGCGCCGCGCCCATGCGGTCCAGCCGCTGGTTCATCAGCGCCGCCTCGCGCCACAGCGGCGCGGCGGCGGGGGCCAGGCGCAGCATGTCCTCGGTGCAGTCCAGCGCCTCGGCCAGCGCCCCGGCGCGCAGCCGCCGCAGCTTGAGGTTGTTCTGCAGCCGCAGCAGCACGTCGCGCTTGCCCACCGGCGCCAGCATCGAGGGGTGCAGCTCCGCCTGCGGCCCCTGCATCCGCTTCAGCAGCGCGCGCAGCGCCGGCGCCGCCAGCACCGCGCCGCCCTGGAAGGGGTCGACCACCGCCGGCCCCGGCGCGCCATCCAGCCCGACCAGGAAATGCCCCGGGAAATCCAGCCCATGCGCGCGCCAGCCCGCCGCCTCGGCCAGGTGCAGCCAGAGGATGCCGAGCGCCACCGGCAGGCCGCGCCGCCGCGCCAGCACCTGGATCAGATTGGCATTGGCCGGGTCGTCATAGGTGGCGTCGTCGCCGGCGAAGCCGTGCCGCGCCAGCAGCCCGGCCAGCAGCGCGGCGCGGCGCGCGGCGTCGCCGGCATC
>NZ_GG770829.1 GCF_000164635.1 Pseudoroseomonas cervicalis ATCC 49957
CATGGAGAGGGCGGGGGCGGCGAGGGAGACCAGCGCATCCTCCTGCCAGCGCCAGGCGGTGGCGTCGGCGAAGAGCGCGCGCAGCAGGCGGTTGTTCAGCGCGTGGCCGGAGCGGCTGCCGGCGAAGCGGGCCGAGAGCGGCGCGCCGGCCAGCGCCAGGTCGCCCACCACGTCGAGCAGCTTGTGGCGCACGCACTCATCCGGATGGCGCAGCCCGCCCGGGTTCAGCACCAGCGGGCCGTCCACCACCACGGCATTGTCCAGGCTGCCGCCCTTGGCGAGGCCGGCGGCGCGGGCGCGCGCCACATCCTCGGCCAGGGTGAAGGTGCGGGCATTGGCGAGGGCGGCGCGGAAGGAGGCTTCCGTCACCCGCAGCGACAGCGCCTGGTGGCCGATGGCGGGCGAGGGGAAGTCGATCTCCAGAGTCGCCTCGAAGCCCGGCGTCGCGGTCGGGTGCAGCTCGGCCCAGGCGGCGCCCTCTTCGACACGGACGCTCTTCAGCACCTCGATCGTGCGGCGCGGCAGGGCGGTGGTGGTGGTGCCGGCGCAGTCGATCAGGAACAGGAAGGGCGCGGCGGAGCCGTCCATGATCGGCACTTCCGGCCCGTCCACCTCGACCAGCGCGTCGTCGATGCCGCAGGCGGAGAGCGCGGCCATCACATGCTCGATGGTGCCGATGCGCGCGGCCGGGTTGCCGGGCAGCGACAGCGCGGTGCAGAGCCGCGTGTCGGACACCATGTCGAAGCGGGCGGGGATGTCGAGGCCGAGATCGGTGCGGCGGAAGGTGATGCCGCTGCCGGCCGGGGCGGGACGCAGGGTCAGGCTGGCGCGCTGGCCGGAGTGCAGGCCGACGCCGACGCAGCCAATGGCCGCCTTGAGCGTGCTGCGCCGGTCCAGACCTGCCGCGAGGAAACCGTCCATGAAAACCCTGCCATCCGTTCAGTCGGGGAACGCATCAAAGCCCGTTCCGTCAGCGTCTAGATGGCAGGGGGGCGGGGCCAGGGCGAGTCAACGCTTATTACCGATTATTTCCGTCGAGCTTCGCTTGGCATGTGTTTGAAAATTGGCGGTTTTCGCGATGCAAAAAGCCCCGCGCCGGAGCGCGGGGCCTGGGTCTGTTACCGGCGATGCCTCGCGCGGCTTTGTCCGGCTTCGGGCGCGGTCAGTTGTTCTGGCGGCGCAGGAAGGTCGGGATGTCGAGGCCCATCTCCTCGGCCGGCGCGGCGGCGGGGGCGGCG
>NZ_GG770828.1 GCF_000164635.1 Pseudoroseomonas cervicalis ATCC 49957
GCGCCTCGGGCGAGCCGGCGGTGCCCTGCGTCCCCATCGTGCCGGTGCCGCCGGCCGCGCCGCCGGTCTGGGCCATCGCGGCGGGCGCCGCCATCAGTGCTGCCGCCAGGGCAAAGGCCGTGGTCGTGGACCGCATGCTGGTCTCCCTTCTTGGTCTTGACCCCTGCCATGGGGTCTCTGCCAGGAAGAACGGCGGTCACGCCGTGATGTTTTCAGGAAGGGCTCAATAAAAAGCCGCCGTGAAGCTGAAAACCAGCAGAAAAAACCATGAAAAGGCCCCGGAACCTTGCGGTGCCGGGGCGGTTGTGGCGGCCCTGCTCAAGCCGGGGCGGGTGCTGCTCAGTCGGCGCGATGAACAAAGCTGCCGGCCCGCAGGATGGCCTTCAGCGCGCCATCCTCGCGGTAGAGCAGGCCGAGGTCGCGCAGCGGGTCGCCCTCGACCACCAGCAGGTCGGCGCTCGCGCCGGGGATGATCTCGCCCACCTCGCCCTCCAGCCCGCACAGCTTCGCCGCCACGGTGGTGGCGCTGGCGATCACCTCGGCCGCCGGCAGCACGCGGCCGCGCAGCTCGAACTCCAGCAGCTGATACTGGTGCATCGCGCCCAGCAGGTCGGAGCCATAGGCCATGGCCAGCCCCGCCTCGCGCATGATCGAGAGGGATTCGAGGCCGGAGCGCCGCACCGTCTCGATCTTGGCGACCGAATCCGGCTTCAGCCCGAGCGTCGCGCCCTCGCGCGCCAGCGCCTCATAGGTGACCAGCGTCGGCACCGCGACGGCACCCTTCTCGGCGGCGAAGCCGGCGGTCGCCGCCGTGATCATGTTGCAGTGCTCGAGCGAATGGATGCCGCATTCGACGGCGCGGCGGATCGCCGCGTCGGTGTAGAGATGCGCCGAGACATAGGTGCCGAAATTCGCCGCCTCCTCGACGATGGCGACCAGCTCCTCGCGCGAGTAGCCCAGCGCGTGGATCGGATCGGCGGGCGAGGCGACGCCGCCATTGGCCATCACCTTGATGAACTGCGCCCCCGCGCGCAGCTCCTGCCGCGCCGCCTGGCGCACCGCGTCCACCCCGTCGCAGACGCGGCCCAGGGAGCCCACCCGCTCGGCGAACATGGTGGGGCGGTCGTCGAAGCGCGGGCGCAGATCGGCGTGCCCACCGGTCTGGCTCAGCGCCTTGCCGCAGACGACGAGGCGCGGCGAGTCCACCAGCCCTTCCTCCACCGCCTGGGCGAGGCCGGCATCGGCGCCGCCGACATCGCGCACCGTGGTGAAGCCGCGCCGCAGCATGCCGCGCATCACCTTCGCCGCGCGCAGCGTGGCCAGGGAGGAAGGCTGCATCGCATTGGCGGCGAGATCGACCTGCGAGGCGATGACATGCACATGCGCGTCGATCAGCCCCGGCATCAGGGTGCGGCCGCGCAGCTCGACGCGCTCGGCGCTGCTGCCGCGGATCGGGGTGTCGGACACCTCGCGGATCCGCCCGCCCTCCACCAGCACCTCCAGCCCCTCGCGCAGCACGCCCTGGCGCGGGTCGAGGACCGGGCCGCCGGTGAACAGATAAGACGTCATGCCAACCTCCTGCCTCCCCCGAAGCGCGGGGGATGAGGCGCGCATGATGGCCCGGCCGCGCCGATGCGCAAGCCGGGCCGGCCGGTCAAAGATGGTAGGCGGCGGCCCCCAGCAGCCCGGTATGCGGCCGCACCACCTGGGTGATCGGGATGCGCTCCAGCAGCGGGGCGAAGCGGCCCTTGCCGGTGAAGCCGCGCATCAGCGCCTCGCGGTCCAGCAGCGGCCGCATGGCGCGGGCCAGCCCGCCGGTCAGATAGACCCCGCCCTCGGCCAGCAGCGACAGCGCCAGATTGCCCATCACCCCGCCCAGCAGCTCGGAAAACAGCGAGACGGCGCGCAGGCTGACCGGGCAGCCGCGCCCGGCCCCAGCCGAGACGTCATGCGGGTCGGCGAAGCGCGGCGCCCCCTCTCCCGCCTGCGCGGCGAGATATTGCGCGACCGCCAGCAGGCCGGGGCCGGAGACCAGCCGCTCGGCCGAGACATGGCCGCCATGGCGCTGCCGCAGGTGGCGCAGCAGGGCGTCCTGCTCCGCATCCTGCGGCGCGAAGGAAGCGTGGCCGCCCTCGCTGGGCAGCACGCGCGGGCGGCCGCCCTGGTCGATCAGGAAGGCGACGCCGAGGCCGGTGCCAGGCCCGATCACCAGGCGCGGCGCGTCCTCCCGCCCCGTGCCATCCTTCAGCGGCGCCAGGTCGTCGCCCCGCAGCAGCGGCACGGCCGAGGCCTGGGCGACGAAATCATTGATGATGACCAGCCGGTCCACCGCCAGCGCCGCCTCGGCCGCCTGGATGGAGAAGCGCCAGGGGCTGTTGGTGAAAGCGATCTCGTCGCCCAGCACCGGGGTGGCGACCGCGAAGACGGCCTCCTCCACCCGCCTGCCCTGCAGGTATTCGGCGGCCGCCTCGACCAGACCGGCATGCTCGGCCACCATCAGCTTGCGCTCCTCGCGCGGCGGGCCGCCCGGGCCGCACAGCGCGAAGCGCGCATGGGTGCCACCGATATCGCCGATCAGCCGCGTGACGCTCTCCGCCATCCATGTCCTCCTGTTGCCGCCCTTGGCAGATGGGGTCGCCCTGGCGGGCGGCAAAGTCAATGCACGGGCCGGGCGTTCAAGGACCGATGGGGGTCCAGCCGGTGCCGAGCATCAGCAGCCGCAGCCCCAGCAGCAGCAACGCCACGGCCGACACGCCACGCCCCACCGGCCAGCGATGCCGCAGCGCCCAGGGCGGCCAGGCCAGCAGCAGGCCGAGGCAGAGCACCATCAGCAGCCCAGCCGCCATGCCCAGCGCCAGCACCGGCAGGGCCAGGACGCCGTCGCCGAACAGCATCGCCAGCAGGCCGGCCGGCAGGGCCACCAGCCAGGAGGCGCCGGTGGCCAGCGCCAGCAGCGGGCCGGCGTAGCCTTGCCGCCCCGGCAGCCAGAGCGGCGCGGCAACGGCCAGGGCCAGCCAGGCCAGGT
>NZ_GG770827.1 GCF_000164635.1 Pseudoroseomonas cervicalis ATCC 49957
TCGGCCGGGGCGGCGGCGCCGCGCGGCGGGCCGTGGGATGCCACGGTGGCGCATTGGGAGGGGCCGCTGATCTGCGCCGCGCCGCTCGCCGCCATGGACCTGGACGATTTCCTCGACACCCAGCTCGAGCCCCCGAACCTGCTGCTGCCACAGGGCATCGGCACGCTGCTGGAGGGGCTCGCCGCCGGCCTGCCCATCGCCTATGGCGCGGTGGTCGAGCGCCTGTCCTGGGGCGCGCGCCGCATCGTCGCCGAGGGCGGCTTCGGCCGCATCGAGGCGGAGGCCGCCATCCTGACGCTCCCCACCGCCGTGCTGGCAGGCGGCGGGGTGCGCTTCGACCCGCCGCTGCCGGCCGAGGTGATGCAGGCGGCGCATGACCTGCCGCTCGGCCTGCTGGCCAAGATCGGCCTGCGCGCGGCGGGGGCGGACCGGCTGGACCTGCCTCCCTTCACCGGGCTGGAGCGCCGGGTGGCGGACGAGGCCGAGCCGGCGATGAGCTTCATCGCCTGGCCCTTCGGCCATGACCACCTGATGGGGTTCCTGGGTGGCGAGGCGGCCTGGGCGCTCGCCGCCGAGGGGCCGGCGGCGCTGCGCGACCACGCCCTCTCCGAACTGTCCCGCGCCTATGGCGCCCGCGCGGCGCGCGCCATCCGCGCCGACGGCTTCCTGGCCAGCGACTGGGGGCGCGACCCGTTCTCGCGGGGCGCCTACTCCCATGCCAGGCCGGGGCGCGCCGAGGCCCGCCGCATCCTCGGCACGCCCTTGCAGGAGGGGCGCCTCTGCTTCGCGGGCGAGGCCTGCCATCCGCGCCTGGCCGCGACGCTCGGCGGCGCCTGGGAGAGCGGGGAGGCCGCCGCCGCCGCCGCGCTCGCGCATCTGCGGCGCGGCAGGGCGGCGTGAAACAGGGGTTAAACTTCCGCGCGCCCTCGCTTATCTGCGGCAGGGCATGACGGATCAGGCGGAACAGGCGGGCTTCGACCGTCAGGGCGAGGTGCTGCGGCTGCGCGGCGCCTACACCACACAGAGCGTCGGCCCGGTGTGGCAGGGGCTGCTGCGCGCCGCGCGCGGCGCCACGCGGCTCGACCTCTCCGGCGTCACCGCGCTCGACACCACCGGCGCGG
>NZ_GG770826.1 GCF_000164635.1 Pseudoroseomonas cervicalis ATCC 49957
CGGGGCACCGGCAGGCGGCGTCGCCCCCGGGGCCGCGGCCCCCGGATAGGGCGGCTGCGCCGGCCCGTCGAAGACCAGCTTCTGCCGCGCCGCCGGGATCTCGATGCCGGATTCGTCGAAGCGCTGCTTGATGCGGCGGTTCATCTCGCGCAGCACGTTCCAGCGCTGGATCGGCTCGGTCTTGATGCGCACCCGGATCACCGGCCCGTCCGGCGAGAGCTGGTTGACGCCCAGCACCTCCATCTCGTCGCGGATCACCAGGCCCCATTTCGCCTCCGACCGCATCTCCTGGCACAGGCCCTGCAGCAGCTCGACCACGCGGTCGGTGTCCTCGCGATAGGCCACCTGCACGTCCAGCACGGCGAAGGAGAAGTCGCGCGTCATGTTGGTGACGGCGGTCACCGTGCTGAAGGGGATGATGTGCACGCTGCCATCGATGTCGCGCAGGGTGATGGAGCGGATCGACAGCTTCTCCACCACGCCGCTCTTGCCGCCGAGATTGACGACATCGCCCACCGTCATCGCATCCTCGAACAGCAGGAAGATGCCGGTGATGACGTCCTGCACCAGCTTCTGCGAGCCGAAGCCGAGCGCCAGGCCGATGACACCGGCGCCCGCCAGCAGCGGCGCGACATTGACGCCGAGCTCGGTGAGCAGGTTGAAGGCGACGAACAGCAGAATGACGATCAGCAGCGTGGTGCGCAGCATCGGCACCAGCGTCCGCACGCGGGCGCTGCGCGCCGCCTCGGCATCGCGGGAGAGGCGGTCGAGATGCCGCTGGATGGCGGCGTTCGCCGTCTCCCACACCAGCACGGCGATGGCGGCGGTGAAGCCCACCGAGACCAGCGAGTGCAGCAGCTGGCTGCCCAGCGCGCCGGGGGCGAACCAGGCGAAGGAGCGCACCCCCCAGACCTCCATCAGGGTCAGCACCGTCAGCACCGTCAGCACGGCGGAGACGCCCCCCTTCAGCAGCGGCACGTAGCGGTTGGCGCGCTGCTCCAGCGCCGGGTAGCGGCCGGCGAGGTCCATCGAGATGCGGAAACTGCCCGCAAGCGCCCGGCGCAGCAGGATGTCGAGCCCCTTGGCGACCGCCAGCACCAGCAGCGTCAGCACGCTGGCGCGCAGCAGCCGGGCGAAGCCGTCGCGGATCTCCAGCGCCCAGACCCCCCACAGCGCCAGCAGGTAGAGGATGGCCAGGATGTGCCAGACCTCGGCCAGCCAGTCGCGGAAACGGCGCAGCGCGCGGCGGCTGGCATTGGGCTTGTCGCCCTCCTTCAGCGGCGGCGCGCGCAGGACGCTCGCCACCGCCACCCGGTTCTGCAGCACGATGACGCCGAGGAACACCGAGATGACCAGCAGCACCATGCGCAGGATGGCGTCATAGGCGCCCCAGGGCAGGCCGAAGAGCAGCCCGGCCTCGGCGATGGCGTAGCCGGAGACCAGCACCACCACCAGCCGGCGCAGCCAGACCGTGACATAGGCCGCCGTCAGGTCGGCGCAGGGCAGCACCCGCAGATGCGCGCTGGCCGGCGAGAACAGCATCCGCCCGAGCGCCATCAGCAGGCGGCAGGCGATATAGGCGTTGTTGGCGGTGAGCAGCACCAGCTGCGTCGTCGGCAGCGGCTGCAGCGCCGGGATCAGCCCGTAGGAGACCACGGCGAAGGCGGCGATCGGCAGCAGGTCCAGCATCAGCCGGCCCAGCACCGCCGGCAGCCGGCGCAGCCGCGCCCAGCCGCGCAGCGGGGCGGCG
>NZ_GG770825.1 GCF_000164635.1 Pseudoroseomonas cervicalis ATCC 49957
TTCGCGCACGATCCCTTCGCCGAGCCGCTCCAGCCCAGCCCCGAACCACCGGCCGCGATGCCGGCCGCGCCGCAGCCCGAGCCGGTCCCGGCCGCGCCCGCCATGGACGCCGCCCCGGCCGTGGCGGAGGCGACGCATCTGTTCCTCGATGTCTCGGACCTGCTGGTCTATTTCGACGGCGCCCGCACGCCCACCGGCATCCAGCGGGTGCAGATGGGCATTGTCCGCCGCGCCATGGCCGAGCCGGGACCGCAGGGCCTGCGCCTGCATCTGGCCGATTACGACCGCCGCGCCTTGTGCTGGCGCGAGGTGCCGCCCGACGCCTTCGAGGCGCTCTGCGCCCAGGCCGGCACCGGCGCCGACCCGGCCGATCCGGTCTGGACCGCGGCGCGCGACGGGCTGCGGGCCCGCATCGCCGGCGGCCCGCCGGTGGCCTTCCCGGCGGGCGCCATCCTGGCCAACCTCGGCAATTCCTGGGGTCTGTCCGAGTATTTCCGCGCGCTGCGCGAGATGCAGCGCCGCCATGGCCTGCGCTACATCCCCTTCCTGCATGATTGCGTGCCGCTGATCGTGCCCGAGCATTGCCGCCAGAGCATGGTGCGCGACTATGCCCGCTGGTTCGCCGCCATGGCGCTGCACGCGGATGGGGTGATCTGCAATTCCGAGAACACGCTGCGGGATGTGCGGCGCGAGATGGCCGCGCTGCTGCCGGGGCTGGTGCTGGATGGGCATGTGGTGCGGCTGGACGCCGACCCGCGCGCCCTGATGGCCCCCGGCACCGGACCGCAGGCGCCGCGCGCGCTGCGGCCGGGCGAGAGCTACGCGCTGTTCGTCGCCACGCTGGAGAGCCGCAAGAACCACCTGCTGGTGTTCAGCGCCTGGCTGCAATTGCTGCGCCAGCACGGGCCGGCGCGCGTGCCGCGGCTGGTCTGCGTCGGCAAGCCCGGCTGGCACGCCGAGGCGGCGATGACCCTGCTGCAGAACGCGCCGGAGTTGCAGCGCCACGTGCTGCTGCTGCCGCAGGTCTCCGACCAGGAGCTGGACGCGCTCTACCAGGGCTGCGCCTTCACGGTCTACAACAGCCATTACGAGGGCTGGGGCCTGCCGATCACCGAGGCCCTGGCGCATGGCAAGGTGGTGGTGACGCCGCGCCACTCCGCCCTGACCGAGGCGGGGGGCGAGGCGGCGCTGTATTTCACGCCGCAGAACCTGCCCGAGCTGGTGGCGCTGCTGGAGCGCGTCGCCTTCGATACCGGCTTCCGCCAGGCGCAGGAGGCGGTGGTGCGCGAGCGCGGCCGGCCGCGCAGCTGGTCGGCGGTGAAGGACGACGTGCTGGCCGCGGTGGCCGCCCTGGCCCGCCAGGCGCCGCGCCCGCCGCTGCAGGAGGCGCAGCTGGTGCTGGGCCAGCGCTACGCCACCCGCCGCAGCATGGCGGCGCGCCCGGAACTGGCC
>NZ_GG770824.1 GCF_000164635.1 Pseudoroseomonas cervicalis ATCC 49957
CTGCTGGAACAGGGCGGCGAGGGCGGCGCCATCGCGCGCCACGCGGCGCCGCTCGGCGGCGAAGCGGTCCGGGTCGTGCGGGCGGGTCAGGCTGTCCTCGGCCAGCTGCGCCAGATCGGTGAGCCAGGCGCGGCTGGCCGCCAGCACCCGCGGCGCGCCCTGCTGCGGGAAGACCACGCCATGCATCAGCCAGGCGCAGAGGATGCCGAGCCCGATCTCGATCATGCGCGAGATGGCGGTGTCGAACACCGTGCCGGGCTGGTCGACGATGGGGAAGCAGATCAGCGCCGCGGTGTAGCCGGAGAGCATGAAGGCATAGGCGCGCGGCGTCGGATCGTAGAAGGAGGCGGCGAGGCAGAGGCCGAGCCACAGCGCCAGCACCAGCGCGAAGAGCGGCGGCGCCCCGACCAGCAGCGGCAGCATCAGGATGGAGAAGATGCCGCCGCACAGCGTGCCGGCCAGCCGCCACAGCGCCTTGGCGCGCAGCGCGCCGGAGAAGGGCTGCGCCACGATGTAGACCGTGGCCATCGCCCAGTAGGGGCGCGGCAGGTCGAGCGAGAAGGCGATCCACAGCGCCAGCGCCGCGGCGGCGAAGCTGCGCGCCGAATAGAGCCAGTCGGCGGGGGTGGGCAGGCGCGGCATCAGGCGAAGCCTCCCGGCGGGCAGCCGAGCTTCGCCGCCATCGCCTCCAGCACCCGCAGCGCGGCGGCAACATCCTCCGGCGCGCTGCCCGCCAGCAGCTCGGCGCGCAGCGCGTCCAGCAACGCGGCGGCCTGGGTGGCCATGCGGGCGCCAGGCTCCGTCAGATGCAGGCTGCGGGCGCGGCGGTCGGTGGGATCGGGGCGGCGCTCGACCAGGCCGGCGCCGGCCAGATGGTCGAGCAGCGGCACCAGCGAGGGCTGCTCGATCCCCATGGCCTGGGCCAGGCGGTTCTGGCGGCAGCCTTCCCCCGCATGGTCGCGCAGCAGCAGCAGCGCCGTCGCCGTGGCGTGGCTGAGGCCGAGGGGCGCCAGCCGCAGATCGGCCTCGCGCCGCTAGGCGCGGGTGACGGCGATGAAATGCCCGCCGAAGCGGCGGAGCAGGTCGGGCGAGGCGAGGCGGTCCATGCGGAACTACATAGGTTCCTAATAATGAGGGTCCAGTTCATCGCTGCCGCGTGGCGCGCATGGCTGGCGGGCCGTCGCCGCCGGGCGGCCGCCCATTCCGGCGCCGCGGGGAACCCCCGGGGGCGCGGACCGGTTGCGGTGGCAGGCAACCTGCCTGGGAGAGACAGCATGCAACGACGCGCGATGATGGGCGGTGCCATGAGCGGCCTGGCCGGGGCGGCCCTGCTGCCGCTGGCGGCGGGATCCGCCATGGCCCAGCCGGCCTCCGGCATGGCCCAGACCACGCCCCGGATGACGGCGCCGGGTGCGACGGTGAATGACGACATGGCGCCCTGGCGCATGCGGGTGCTGGCCGGCGGCGTCTTCTCGATGCAGACCAGCGCCCTGGCGGCCGAGCGCGCCCGCACCCCCTCGGTGCGCGCCTTCGCGCAGTTCGAGACGGCCGAGCAGGAGGGCATGCTGCGCGCCATGCAGCTGGCCGGCCTGCCGGTGCCGGCCCAGGTGCCGCTGCCGGGCGAGGCGCTGCAGGAGCTGCAGGCCATGCAGGCGCTGCAGGGCGAGGCGTTCGAGCGCCGCTACCTGGCCGGCCAGACGGCGACGCATGAGGCGCTGCTGCGGGCGCAGCAGGCGCTGCTGTCCGGCGGCCTGCCGGCCGAGCGGGTGATCGCCGCCCTCGCGGTGCCCGGCATCGAGCAGCACATCGCCATGCTGCGCGGCATCGGCTGAGGCCCGGCCCGGCCGCCCGCCGCC
>NZ_GG770823.1 GCF_000164635.1 Pseudoroseomonas cervicalis ATCC 49957
GGCGATGCCGCCCGGCCTGCCTGCCCCGCCAGCCGGTGCGGCGCCAGGCTGGGCTTCACCTTTCCTTAATGTTTGCTGCGGATAATCGCCCTGGCGCCCGCACCCAGGAGTTTCCCAGGAGCCCCGGCGCGCCCCCGCCCCGGCTCGTATGGGATCCCGCGCCGTATGCCCGCCGTCTCCCCGGCCCTGTCCCACCGCGCCCGCTGGCTGCGCCGCGCCGCCCATGCCGCGCTGCTGCTCGGCCTCGCCACCACCCTGCTGCTCTGGCAGGCCGCCACCGCCAGCCTGCAACGCCAGCAGCGCGCGCATTTCGAGGAGGCCACCCAGCATGCCAGCCGCATGGTGGGGGAGCGCCTGCTGCGCAGCCTGGAGGTGCTGGCCGGCTTCCGCGCCCTGTTCGAGGTCTCCGACCAGGTCAACCGCGCCGATTTCCACCGCCACGCCCGCGCCCTGCGCCTGACCGAGCGCTTCCCCGGCGTCATCGCCGTGCAATACGCGCCGCTGGTCCTCCCGGCCGAGCGCGCCGGCTTTGAGGCCGCCACCCGCGGCGACACCAGCCTCGACCCCGCCGGCTATCCCGACTACGCCATCCACCCGGCCGGGGAGCGCGAGTTCTATCTGCCCGTCCTCTACAACGAGCCGATGGCCGGCAATGAAAGCGCCTTCGGCCACGACACCGCCGCCGAACCCTCCCGCCGGCGGGTGATGGAGCGCAGCCGCGACAGCGGCGAGCCGATCGCCACCGGCCCGCTGGAGCTGCTGCAGGGCCAGACCGGCTTCCTGGTGCGCCACGCCATCTACCGGCGCGGCCTGCCGCTCTGGACCGTCGAGCAGCGGCGCGCCGCCTTCAGCGGCCAGATCAGCGGCGTGTTCCGCGCCGCCGAGCTGCTCAGCCCCCTGCTGCAGCCGCAGCTCGCCGAATACCGCGTGCGCATCCTCGACCGCGGCCCGCTGCCGCAGCCCGATGGCGTCTCCCGCGTGCTCTATGACAGCCGCCCCGACGAGCCCCCGCCGCCCGAGGCCGCCGGCAGCCTGCGCAGCGAGCTGGAAATGGCAGGGCGCCTGTGGCGCGTCGAGCTGACCCGGCGGCACAACCTGCCCTGGCTGCAGCCCCTGCCCCTGGCCGTGCTGCTGGGCGGGCTGGCCCTGACCCTGGCGCTGCTCTGGCTGCTGCACAGCCTGGCCAATCACTACAGCCATGCCAGCGCCATCGCCGAGCGGCTGCTGCACCAGGCGCAGCACGATTCGCTGACCGGCCTGCCCAACCGCCTGCGGCTGGAGCAGCTGCTGGAGGAGGCGCTGCACCGCGCCGCCGCGCGGCATGCCGGGCTGGCGCTGCTCTTCCTCGACCTCGACCGCTTCAAGTCGATCAACGACTCGCTCGGCCACGCCGCCGGCGACGCGGTGCTGCAGGCCGTCGCCCTGCGGCTGCGCCAGGCGCTGCGCCCCGG
>NZ_GG770822.1 GCF_000164635.1 Pseudoroseomonas cervicalis ATCC 49957
CTTGCGCAGGCTGCGCCCGTCCAGCGGCGCGGCCGGCGGCTGCACCACCACCACGCCGGGGCGGCCCTGGCGGCGCGCCTCCTCGCCGATGCGGCTGCCGGCCTCGCGGGTGATCAGCTGGCGGTTCACCGCCTCCAGCCCCTCGCGCTCGCGGCCGAGCGCCCGCAGCCACTGCTCGGCCGCCAGCAGGGCGGCGCCGCGCCGCTCGGCCTCCTGCCGCTGGCGCGACAGCTCGGCCAGCTGGCTCTCCAGCGCCTCGCCCTCCAGCCGCAGCGCGACGACGCGCTGGCTCAGCATCTCGACATTCGGGTTGCGCACCTCCCGCGTGGTCGAGAAGGTGGTGCGCGCATTCTCCCGCATGGCGCCGCGCAGCGCCGCGATGCGCTGGTCCAGCTCGCGCAGCCCGGGATATTCGGCGGTGTACTGGCCCGCCATGCGCTCGCGCTCCTGCAGCAGCCGGGCCAGCTGGCCGCGCGAATCATCGCCCGGCACCAGGTTGGTGGCCTCGCTGGAGGCGAAGACGCGGCCGGGCTGCGCGGCCAGCGCCGCCTCGGCGGCGCCGCGCTGCGCCTCGACATTGGCCTGCTGCTCGCGCAGCGCGTTCTCCCGCCGCGCCAGCTCCTCGCGGCGCGAGGCGGCGAGCGTGATGTCCTGGGCGATGTCGAGCACGCCATTCTCCGCCTGCACCTGGCGGATCTGCGCCTCCAGCGCGCGGATGCGCTGGCCGTAGCGCTCCAGCTCGGCGTTCAGCAGGCGGGCGCTCTCATCGGCATACATCTGGTCGCGCCGGTCGAGATAGGCGGCGACCAGCGCCTGCAGGCCGCGCAGCGCGCGCTCCCGGTCGGGCAGGGTCAGGCTGACGCGCATGATGGTGCTGGCGGTGTCGGCCTCGGTCTTCAGCGCGCGCTGCAGCGCCTCGACCGCCTTCTCGCCGGTCAGCTCCGCATCGGTGAAGATGCCGCCCGGGCCGGCGCGGCGCAGCGCCTCCTCCAGCACGGCGGTGCTGCGCAGGATCTCCAGCTCGGCGCGCGTCACCTTCAGCATCTCGACGGCGACGACATTGGGGCCGAAGCCGGTGACGTCGGTGGCGCCCGCCGATTCGCGGGTGGTCTGGGCCAGCAGCACGCTCTCGGCGGTGTAGCGGGTGGGGGCCAGCACGGCGCCGGCGAAGCCCAGCGCCACCGGCAGCAGGAAGGCCAGGGCCAGCGGTTTCCAGCGCAGCCGCAGCGTCACCAGCAGGTCGGCGATGTGGAAACCGCCCACCGGCGGCGCGCCGAAGGGCTCGGGCGGGGCCGGCATCACCGCCTGGGCGGGGGCCGGGGGGGCCTCCTCGGGGGCGGGGCGCGGCGCGGCCCCGGGCCGTGCGGGGCCCGGCTCCGGCTCTGGCTCTGGCTCCTGGGCGTGGCTGCCGGCAGCGCCTTGCGCCGCGCCGTCCCCGGCGGCCCCCTCCGGCGGGGCATGGTCCGGCGGGTCGCTNTCCGGGGGGGGACTCTGTCCGGCGGCCGCGCCGCGCGGCGTGCCGGGGGCGTGGCTCGGCCCG
>NZ_GG770821.1 GCF_000164635.1 Pseudoroseomonas cervicalis ATCC 49957
GCGCCATCGCCTCGGGGTCGAGGCCGCGCGCCAGGGCGGCGGTCAGCCCCGCCACCATGGCGTCGCCGGCGCCGACCGTGGTGGTCAGCGCCACGGCGGGCGGCTTCGCCCAGAGGCAGGCGCCGGGCAGCACGAACAGCGCCCCCTCGCCGCCCGCCGAGACGACAACATGGCCGATGCCGCGCGCCTGCAACTCCCGCGCGCCCTGCAGCAGCGTGGCGCGGTCGGGCAGCGGGCGGCCGAGCAGGGCCGAGAGCTCGTCGCGGTTGGGCTTCACCAGGGCCGGGCCCTCGGCCAGGGCGGCGTCGAAGGCCGGGCCGCTGCTGTCCAGCACCACCAGGCTGCCCGCCGCCTTCAGCCGGGCCAGCACGGTGGCCAGGGCCGCCGGGCCGAGGCCGGGCGGCAGGCTGCCGGACAGCACGGCGAGGCGCGGCGCCGGGTCCAGCCGCGCCAGCATCGCCGCGAGCGCCGCGTCATCGGCGGTGGGGCCGGGCGGGTTGATGTCGGTGACCTCGCCCTCCCCCGTCTCCACCAGCTTCACATTGATGCGGCAGCGCCCGGGCACCGGCTGGAAGTCGCTGCGGATGCCGAGCGGCGCCAGGAAGGCCTCGAAGGCCGGCAGATCGGCCTGCCCCAGCAGCCCCGTGGCGCGCGAGGCCTCGCCGAGCACGGCGAGCATGACCGAGACATTGACCCCCTTCCCCGCCGGCCGCAGCTCGGCCGCGCCGGCGCGGTTGACCCGGCCGCGCTCCAGCCTGGGCAGCGGGATGGTCAGGTCCAGCGCCGGGTTCAGCGTGACGGTGGCGATGCGCGGCATGGCGGGCTCAGCCGGCATGGCCGAGCTTCCGCAGGCTGGGCAGGGCGCGCACCTCGGCCGCCGTGGCGCAGTTGAGCGCCAGCCGCGCCGCCGCCTCGGCCTCGGCCATGGACAGGGCGCGGATCTGCGCCTTCAGCGCCGCCACATTGGGGATCGAGACGGACAGTTCATCGACGCCGAGGCCCACCAGGATCGGCGCCGCCATCGGGTCCGCCGCCATGTTGCCACAGACGCCGACCCAGCGGCCGCGCGCATGCGCCGCCTTCACCGTCATGTCGATCAGCCGCAGCACCGCCGGGTCCAGCGCGTCGGAGCGGGCGCCGAGCGTCGGGTGCAGCCGGTCCACCGCGAGCGCGTATTGCGTCAGGTCGTTGGTGCCGATGGAGAAGAAATCGGCCTCGCGCGCCAGCTGGTCCGCCATCACCGCGGCCGAGGGCACCTCGACCATGATGCCGACCTCCACCGGCGGGCAGGACAGCGCGGCGCGCTCCGCCTCGATGATCGCGCGCGCGGCGCGGAGGTCGGCCAGCCCGTCCACCATCGGCAGCATGATGCGCAGGTCGCCATGCCGGGCGGCGCGCAGGGCGGCGCGGATCTGGGCGCGGAACAGCGCCGGCTCGGCCAGCGACAGGCGCAGCCCGCGCAGGCCGAGGAAGGGGTTGGCCTCCACCGGGTGGCGCACGAAGCGCAGCGGCTTGTCGCCGCCGGCATCCAGCGTGCGCAGCACCACCGGCAGCCCGCCGAAGCCCTCCGCCAGCCGGCGGTAGAGATCGAACTGCTCCGCCTCGGTCGGCGGCTCGGCACGCTCATCGAAGAGGAACTCGCTGCGCACCAGCCCGGTGCCCTCGGCCCCGGCGGCGACGGCCTCGATGGCCTCCTCCGGCCGGCGGACATTGGCCGCGACCTCGACCCGGTGGCCGTCGCGGGTGATGGCGGGGCGGAAGGCGGCCTGGCGCGCCGCCTCGGCCCGCGCGGCGCCCTGT
>NZ_GG770820.1 GCF_000164635.1 Pseudoroseomonas cervicalis ATCC 49957
GGCCAGCCGCGCGCCGCGCTCGATCTGCGTCACCGCCGCCGCCGATTGCTGCGTCGCCGCCGATTGCTGCTGCGCGCCGCGGCTGATCTGGTCGATCGCCGTCATCACCTGCGCCGCGGCGCGGTTGATCTCCTCGACCGCGGAGGACAGCTCCTCCGAGGCGGCGGCGACCTCCTCGGCGCTCTTGCCGATGTCGCTGCTGTTCTTCAGCTCGTCGGCCATCTCCGACAACTCGGCCGAGGCCTGCTCGCTCTGGGCCAGGGCGCTGGCCTGCTGCTCGACGGTGCGCAGCGCCTCCTCGCAGGCGGCGGATTGCTCCTCGGCGGCGGCGGAGATCGCCTCCGCCCCCTTCTGCGCCTCGCGCGCGGCGTCGACCGATTGCGCGGCGGCGGCCAGGATGTCGCGCGCGCCGCGCAGGATCTCGCCCATCTCGGCGCGGATCCGCTCCAGCTGGGCGGTGATGGCGCGGCCCTTCTCCGCCTCGGCGGTGGCGGCGGCGGCGGAGCTGTTGATGCCCTCCGCGATCACCGTCACCTCGCCCTGGATCTGGCCGACCATCTCCTGGATGTCGCGCGCCGATTTCTCGGAGGTCTCGGCGAGGTTGCGCACCTCGTCGGCGACCACGGCGAAGCCCTTGCCGTGCTGCCCGGCGCGCGCCGCCTCGATCGCCGCGTTCAGCGCCAGCAGGTTGGTCTGGTCGGCGATGCGCGCCACCGCCTTGACGATGTCGCCGATATTGGCCGCCTGCTTCTCCAGCTCCGCCACCATGGCGACCGAGGCGGCCTGGCGCCGCGCCGCGTGGCCGATGCTGGCGATGCTGGCGGTGATCTGCGCGTTGACGCTGGCGACCAGGCTCTGCTGCGCCTCGGTCCGCTCCTCGGCGGCGGTGGCGCCGGCGCGCTGGCGGTCGAGGTTGCCGACCACGCGGGAGACGGCGCGCAGCGACTGCTCGGCGGCGCTGGAGGCCTCGGTGGCGCCGGCGCTGATCTGCTCCATGGCGCGGCGCAGCTCCTCGGCGGCGGAGCCCGCCTGGGCCAGGCCGCTGGCCACCTGGGTGGTGGCGCTGGCGACGCGCTCGGCCGCCTTCTGCTGGCGGGCATAGGTGCGCACCCGCTTCTGCGC
>NZ_GG770819.1 GCF_000164635.1 Pseudoroseomonas cervicalis ATCC 49957
GGCTCCGCCGCCTCCGGCTCGCCGCACCCGTGCAGCGGCACGCCGAGCGGCGGCAGCCGCCCCAGCCTGCGCTCCACCGCCGCGCGGATCAGCTCGACATAGCGCGGCAGGTAGCGGCCGAAGAAGTCGCGCCGCTCCGCCTCGCTCGCCGCCGCCTGGCCCGAGGGGTTCTCCAGCACGGTGCGGAAATCATTCTCGTGCCGCAGCGGCACGACGCGGAAATTCGCGCCGAAATCCTGCCCCAGCAGCGCCCGCCGGTCGAGGCCGAGCAGCGTCACGTCCAGCCCCAGCGTCCAGGCCGGCAGCGCGCCATGCACGCGCAGCGTCACCAGGCTGTCGGCGGTGGCCAGGTAGCGGATGAACGGGTCGGCATCCTCGAACACGACATGCGGGATGCCGAGCTCGTCGAGCATCTGCACATCCTGCTCGTCATGCGCGATGAAGATGCGGCTCGGGTCGGCCTGCCACATGCGGCGGTAGAAGCCGTGCACATCGGCATCCACCCGGTTCCAGAAGCTCGCCGTGCCGTTCAGCACCGAGACCAGCTGCTGCGGCCGGCGGAACAGCGGCCGCGGCTCGAACAGCGCCGAGAAGAAGCCCGGGCAGGGCAGCGCCTCATGCGCGATGCCGAGCCCCTGCATCACCGCGGCGCCGCCCCGGTCGCGGCAGGTCATCAGGTCGAAGCCGGCGTAGCGGCGGTAATACGGCCCCGAGGGGCCGGCGGCGACGCGCCCGGCGAAATCGGCGTCCGCCGCCGCGCGGTCGGCCCCGAAGGCGTCGAAATAGAACGCCCCGGCGCCAAGGTTCAGCTTCACCGGCACCGCGCTCTCGGCGATCGCGGCGATGCGCCGGATGTTCTGGCTGATCTCGCCGGTATGGGCGATCTGCGGCGTGCCGCAGATCACCGCGATGTCGGTGTCGGCCGGCAGCGGCGCGTCGTCGGAGAGGTAGCGCACCGCCTCCTCATGCGGGCCGATCGCGGCGCGCAGGATGTTGCGCACGCCGCGGTAGATCACGCGGTCGCCGACATTGGCCAGATTCTCGCCGACCTTGTCGGGCAGCGTCAGATAGGTGACCTTGATGGCGGGCATGCGGACTCCGGTCGGTGGGCGGTCTGGCCGGGG
>NZ_GG770818.1 GCF_000164635.1 Pseudoroseomonas cervicalis ATCC 49957
CCCGGAACGCCGCCCCGTGACGCAGCCCGACCCCCGCCCGCCCCGCCCGCGCCGGCTTCGCCGCCCTCGGCCAGTCGCTGGCCACGGTCCGCTGGACCCACGGGCTGATCAACCGCGTCGTCAAGGGCTTCGACGTGGCGATGCTGTTGCTGCCGGCGGCGCTGTTCGGGCTGCTGCCGGGCGAGGTCGCCTCGCCGCTGGCCTGGCAGCAGGCGCTGGTCATCGCCGCCGCCCAGGTCTGGGCCTATCTCTCGGTGATGCAGCGCATCTCCGCCTACCGGGTGGAGCATTACGAAGGCTTCTGGGGGCAGCTTGGCCACATCCTGGCGGGGCTGGCGGTGGGCTGGTCGGTCGGGCTGGTCGCGCTGCAGGCCTGCCTGCCGGGCCAGCTGCCGCTGAACCAGGAATGGTTCCTGGAATGGCACGCGCTGCAATTCCTGCTGCTGCTGCTCAGCCGCCAGCTGCACCGGCTGATGGTCTACTGGGTGGAGCGGCGGCGCCTGCTCTGCCGCAAGGTGGTGGTGGTCGGCGCCAACGCCGTGGGCGCCCGCGTGCTGGCCGAGCTGACCGCGCCCGAGCGCGCGGCGGAATACGAGCTGGTCGGCCTGTTCGCCGATGCCAGCGATGGCGCGGCGCCGGCCGCGCTGGGCGGCCACGCGGTGCGCGGCGGGCTGGAGGCGCTCGCCGCCTATGCGCAGGACAACACCATCGACCTGGTCGTGCTGGCCCTGCCCTGGGACCGCGCGCCGGAGATGTTCCGCCTGATGCACGCGGTGGAGTGGATCGCCGCCGATGTCGTCATCCCCTTCGACCCGGAGGGCGTGCCGCCCAGCTATGCCCGCATCGCCCCGCTCGGCCGGCTGCGCGCGCTGCAGGTGATGGCGCGGCCCTTCAAGGGCACCCAGGGCGTGGTCAAGGTGATCGAGGACTATGTGGTCGCCAGCCTGGCGCTGCTGCTGGTCAGCCCGATCATGATCGCCGCCGCCATCGCCATCCGGCTCGACAGCCCGGGCCCGATCTTCTTCAAGCAGTGGCGCCCCGGCCTCGGCCAGAAGCCCTTCGCCATCTACAAGTTCCGCACCATGCTGATGGACCCGAGCGATGACGGCTCGGTCGGCACGCAGAGCCGCGACGACCCGCGCATCACCCGGGTGGGCGGCATCCTGCGCCGCCTGTCGATCGACGAGCTGCCGCAGCTGATCAACGTGCTGCGCGGCGAGATGTCGATCGTCGGCCCCCGCCCCTATGTCGCCAACATGCTGGTGGGGCAGGAGCGCTTCTCGGAGATGGTGCGGCAATACGCCGCGCGGCACCGCATCAAGCCGGGGCTGACCGGCTGGGCGCAGGCCAATGGCATGCGCAGCTACGCGCTGCGCTCGCCCGAGAACGCCCGCAAGTCGATCGAGATGGACCTCTACTACATCACCCATTGGTCGCTCTGGCTCGACATCCGCATCATGGTGCGCACCGTGGTGGTCGGGCTGGCGGGGCGGAACGTGTTCTGATGCCGGGCGCGGCGCGCCGCCCCGGCGGCTTCGCGCCGCGCTGGACTTCTTCCGGTGCGGCGGCGCCGGGGGC
>NZ_GG770817.1 GCF_000164635.1 Pseudoroseomonas cervicalis ATCC 49957
GCCCGCCCGGCGCGGCGGGCGGCCAGCGGCGGGGCGCGGGGCGCGTCATGGCAGGCCGGTGGTGCCGCGGTTGATGGTGTAGCTGAAGGAGCGGTTGAACGGGACCAGACGGTTGACGAACTGCTCGATCCACAGATTGACCTCGCCGATGCGGCTGCGCGGCACATAGACGATGTCGCCGGGGAAGAGCGGCACATCGGCGGCGGCGCTGCCCTCGATGAAGCCGCGCACATCGACGGTGCGCAGCATCGGCCGGTCGCCCGGGCCGCGGCGGATCAGCACCACCTGGCCCATCCGCGCCTCCGGGTCGAAGCCGCCGGCCTGCAGCACCGCCTCCAGCACGCCGCGCCGGCCGGGCAGCGGATAGGCCCCCGCATTGCGCACCGCGCCGCCCACCAGCACGGTGGAGGCGCCGGCCTCCTCCAGCCCGACCGTCACCACCGGCTGGATCAGGATGCGGCGCGAGGCCTGCTCGACCGCCGCCTCGGCCTGGCCGACGCTCATCCCCGCGACACCCAGCCGGCCGGCGGCGCGCAGCGCCACCTGGCCATCGGGGGCGACCAGCACCGTCTCGTTCATCTCCGGCGTCATCAGGAACTGCACCCTCAGCCGGTCGCCGGCGCCGATGCGGTAATCCGGCGCCGTCTCGGTCCAGGGGGCGAAGCCCTCGGGCGCGCGCTCCGCCGGGTCCAGCCCCTGGCCGGTGCCGCAGCCGGCCGGCGCCAGCGACAGCAGGGACAGCAGCAGGGCGGCGAGCAGGCGCATCCGGGGGGTATCCTCAGGCGACAAGGCGGGACAGGGCGGGCGGCAGCAGCCGCCGCTCCCCGGTGAAGGCGAAGCCGAGCAGCGCGCCGCCGGAGCCGAGCACGGTGTCGCGCGCCGCCCGCGCCACGCCGCCCTGGCTGCGCTCGCCGCGCACCACCAGCAGGTTGGCGTCGACCATCGCGGAGAGCCGGCGCATGGCGTAGCTGCCGCCCTCCGCCGGGCCGATCAGCACCACCGTGCCGAAGGCCTCGCGCAGCCGGTCGAGCAGGGTCTGCGTCTCCTCCCGGCTGGCGCGCGGATTGGTCAGGTCGGACTCCACCGCCTCGTAGGAGATCCACAGATTCGGGATCACCGTGCTGAACACCAGCACATGGCCGGGGATGCGCTCGACCTCCAGCGGCTGCGAGCCGAGCGCCGCCAGATGCGCGCGGCCATCCGATTGCAGGTCGATCAGCGCCACATCGGCGGCGCCGCGCCGGGCCAGCGCCACGGCCAGCGCCCGTCCCAGCTCGCCCCGCCCATCCTCCGGCGCGGTGGCGACCAGCTGCACCAGGCGCGGGCGGCGGCCATCGACCCGCGCATCGCGCAGCAGCGCCACCAGGTCCTCGACGGGCGGCAG
>NZ_GG770816.1 GCF_000164635.1 Pseudoroseomonas cervicalis ATCC 49957
CGCGCACCCGGGGCACGCTGGCCTTCGGCCTGGCGGCGACGCTGCTCTTCGTCGGCGGCTTCGGCGCCTGGTCGGCCTTCGCGCCGCTGGCCGAGGCGGCGATCGCCCCGGGCCAGATCCGTTCCGAGGGCAACCGCCGCACCATCCAGCACCTGGAGGGCGGCATCGTGCGCGAGATCCTGGCGCGCGACGGCGACCGGGTGCGCGCCGGCCAGGTGCTGATGCGGCTCGACGACGTGCAGTCGGTGACCGGGCTGGAGACGCTGCGCGCCCAGCACTGGGCCTTCCTGGCGCAGGAGGCGCGGCTGGATGCCGAGGCACGCGGCGCCGGCGAGATCGCCTTCCCCGCCCCGCTGCGCGACAGCCCCGACCCGCGCGCGCTGGAGATCATGACCAGCCAGCGCACGCTTTTCGCGGCGCGGCAGACCTCGCTGCAGAGCCAGTTGCAGGTGCTGGAGGCGCGCATCGCCCAGCACGAGGCGACCGCCTCCTCCGCCCAGGGGCAGATCGCCAGCCAGCGCCGCCAGCTCGAGCTGATCCGGCGCGAGGAGGCGAGCGTGGTCGAACTGGTGCGCCAGGGGCTGGAGCGTATGCCGCGCCTGCTGGCGCTGCAGCGCAACGTCGCCTCGCTGGAAGGCAACATGGTCGACCTGAACGGCCAGGTGGAGCGCGCCCAGGCCTCGGCCGAGGAGGCGCGCAACCAGATGCGGCAGGTGCGCGACCAGCGCCTGGCCGAGATCACCGGCGAGGCGCGGGAGAACCGCACGCGGCTGCACGAGGCGGCCGAGAAGCTGCGCGCCGCGCAGGACGTGGCGACGCGGCGCGAGATCGTGGCGCCGGAGGACGGCACCATCCTGGGCAGCCGCTTCTTCAACCTCGGCGCCGTGATCCGCCCCGGCGAGCCGGTGATGGAGCTGGTGCCCGCCGAGGACCGGCTGGTGGCCGATGTGCAGCTCTCGCCCAACGACATCGACGTGGTCTATCCCGGGCTGCAGGCCGAGGTGCGGCTGCCCGCCTTCAAGCAGCGGCTGGTGCCCTTCCTGCACGGCCACGTCACCTATGTCGCCAGCGACGTCACCACCGATGAGCGCACGCGCGCCAGCCATTACCGGGTGCAGATCGTCATCGACCAGGAGCAGCTGGCGCGGCTGGAGAATGTCGTGCTGCGCGCCGGCATGCCGGTGGAGGCGCAGATCCAGACCGGCAGCCGCAGCTTCTTCCGCTACATGATGCAGCCGGTGCTGGACAGCTTCCACCGCGCCTTCCGCGAGCAGTGACGCGCACCGCCCCAGAGGAGAACCCGACCCGATGACCGACAAGACCACGCTGTTCGCCGATGGCATCCTGGAGGCCAGCGTGCATTACGGCGTCACCCGCATCACCCTGGCCCAGTCGGGGGCCGAGGGGAAGCCGGTGCCCTGCGGCCAGCTGATGATCCCGGTGGTGCAGCTGCCGGCCTTCGCCAACAGCCTGCTGGCGCTGCTGAAGCAGATCGACAGCAAGGTGAAGCAGGCGCAGCAGGGCCAGGCCGCCGCCGCGCCGCCCGCCGCCGCCCCGGCCGAGGCCGGCGAGG
>NZ_GG770815.1 GCF_000164635.1 Pseudoroseomonas cervicalis ATCC 49957
AGGCCGGCCGCCTGCAGCCGGCCCACCGCCATGGCGCGCAGATGGCAGGGCTCCGGCTGGGTGGCCAGCGGCAGCGGCCCGGGCGGCGCGGCAAAGCCGGGGGCGGCGAACCAGGCGAAACCCTCCTGCAGCAGCACCTCGCCGCCGCGCCGGCTTTCGTCGTGGCGCAGCACCACCACCGCATCCAGCTCGCCGGCATCGTAGCGGTCCAGCAGGTCGCGCGTGCCGCCGACCCGCAGATCCACCACCGCCCCGCCGCCGAGGCGCGCCAGCAGCCCCGGCAGCTCGGCGCCGACGATATGGTGGCTGAGCCCGATGCCGAGCCGCGCCGCCGGCCGCTCGAACACCGCCAGGGCGCGGCGATGCGCCTCCACCAGCAGCCTGGCCTGGTCGAGGAAGGCGGCGCCGGCCGCGGAGAGGCGCACGGCGCGCGGCGTGCGCTCCAGCAGGCGCTGGCCGAGGCGATCCTCCAGCCTTCGCAGCTTCAGGCTGACCGCCGCCTGGCTGCTGTTCAGCACCCGCGCGGCGCGGGTGAAGCTGCGCAGCTCCGCCACCAGGACGAAGGCATGCACGGCATCGGGGTCCAGGCTGCGCATCGCCTCCACCATATCGAACCGATATCACTGAAAGCAGGAAGCGGTGGGTTCTGCAATGACGGGGCGGCGGGCCAGGCTGGCGCCATGTCCACCACCACCGCTTCCGGCCCGGGCGCGCAGCTCTGGGCCATCCTCGGCCTCGCCATGCTCACCCAGATGGCGGGGTCGATCGTCTCGCAGGGCGTCTACACGCTGGTGCCCGTCTTCCGCGACGCCTTCGGCCTCAGCCGGGCGGAGGCGGCGCTGGCCGTCACCGTGATGAATGGCGGGCAGATCCTCTCGCTCTTCCTGCTCGGCCGGCTGATCGACCGGCATGGGGAGCGCGCGGTGGTGGCGCTGGCCATGCTCGGCATGGGGCTGGCCGCCGGGCTCGGCGCGCTGCTGGCGCAGCATTACGCCACGCTGCTGGGGTCGCTGCTGGCGCTCGGCATGCTCTATGCCGCGGTGCAGCCGGGCGGCACCCGCGCCATCCTGCGCTGGTTCCCGCCGCAGCATCGCGGGCTGGCCACCGGCTGCCGCCAGGCGGCGGTGCCGCTCGGCACGGCCATCGCCGCGGC
>NZ_GG770814.1 GCF_000164635.1 Pseudoroseomonas cervicalis ATCC 49957
CCGCGGCCGTCGCTGGCCCAGGCGACGGCCGGCAGCCCCTCCCCCTGCAGGCCGGAGGCGTCGGGCACCGCCACGCTGCGCAGATCGGGCAGCGCCAGGATCTCGACCCGCAGCCGGTCCTCATAGCCCACCGCCAGCAGCGTGCCATCGGGCGAGAGGGCGATGCCGAAGGGCCGCGCATTGGCCAAAGGCGCGCGCTCGGCCAGCTTGCGGCCGCGCGCGTCGTAGAGGCGCAGCTTCCCATCGGCGCTGCTGCTGGCCAGCCTGCCCTCGCGGTCGAAGGCGACCATGCGGGCCGGGCCGGCATAGGCGGTGTCGTCGAACACGGCGCGGCCGGTGCGGGCGTCCCACACCCGGATGCCGGCGCGCCCGCCCAGCGCCGCCGCCAGCCGCGTGCCGTCCGGCGAGATGGCCAGATGCTGCACCGGCGCCGGCAATCCGGGCAGACGCGCCGCCAGCCGGCCCGTGCCGGTGTCGAAGACATAGATGCAGAAACTGCCATCCCAGGCGCGGCAGGTGTTGCCGGCGGCGAAGGCGCGGCTGCCATCGGGGGAGAGGGCGACGGCGTAGAGCTCGCCCTCCTCCGCCTCGCCGATCGGCGGGCGCAGCACGCCGCGCGGCGTGCCATCGGGCAGCGACCACAGGCGCAGCGTCTTGTCGTCGCTGGCGCTGGCCAGCAGCCGCCCGGCGGCATCGGTCGCCAGACGCGCGACGGGGGCGGTGTGCGCCCCCGTCTCGATGCGCAGGATGGGCTGCTGCGGCGGCTCCCGCAGCGCCTGCCCGAAGGCCGGGACGGCGAGCAGCAGGGCCAGGCCCGTGGAAGCGCCCCTGGCCAGCCGCCGCAGCGTCCCGCGCATCATGCGCGGCTCAGCTCGCCGCCAGTTCGAAGCCGCTGGCGGCCGCGCTCTGCGCCTGCGTCACGCTCTCCGCGAAATTGTCGCGGCGGGCGATGTTGCTGGCGGCCAGCGAACGCGCATCGCCCGACACGCCGGTCGGCGTCACGCGCGCCGTGCCGATGGCGCGGCGGTTGGCGAAGGAATCGGTGGTGACATAGCCGCGCTGGCCGCTCGCCGTCTCCACCAGCGCGTAGCTGCCGCTGGCGGGGCGCGCCTGCACCGCGCTGCGCGCCGCCACCTTGCCGATCTCGGGCGAGGCCGGGTCGGGGCGCAGCCGCAGCACCGCCTCGCGGCTGATCTGCGCCGGGCGCAGCGGCGCCTGGCGCGCCGCCAGCGTCGTCTTGGTGGTGCCGGGCGCGACGCTCTCCACCGCCGTGTCGAACTCGGCGCCGCGCTTGCTGACATTCTGGCTGATGGTCTGCGCCAGCGCGATCTCGCGCTGCGTGCGCTCGCGCAGCTGCGCCATGCGCGCCTCGGCGGTCGGCCGGTCCAGGCTGCCATTGGCCAGCGCGGCGCGGATCTCCTGCGCCTGGCGGAAGCGGCAATCCATCAGCTGGTCGAAGGCGAGCTGCGTGCGGTCGAGCTCGGCATTCTCGCGCTCCAGGTCGGAGGCGAGCGAGGCGCGCAGCCCGGCCTGGTCCTGGTTGCGCTGCTGCAGCGCGGCGAGATAGCCGCCCGCCGCGCCGGCCACCGCGCCCGTCGCCGCGCCGATCGCGGCGCCGCGCCAGTTC
>NZ_GG770813.1 GCF_000164635.1 Pseudoroseomonas cervicalis ATCC 49957
CGCCGCTGCGCGCCGGCAGCCGCGCCTCGCCACTGGCGCTGCGGCAGACCGCCATGGTGCTGGCCGCGCTGGGCGAGACGCCCTGCCTGACCGTGCCGCTCTCCACCAGCGGCGATGCCGAGCCGCGCCGCCGCCTGGCCGAGCTCGGCGGCAAGGGGCTGTTCGCCAAGGAGATCCATGAGGCGCTGCTGGATGGCCGCATCGACTTCGCCGTGCACAGCCTGAAGGATCTGGAGACCGAGCTGCCGCCCGGCCTGGTCATCGCCGCCTGCCTGCCGCGCGAGGATGCGCGCGACGCGCTGCTGCTGGCCCCGGCCTGCCCGCCGGAGGAGCGCGCCCTGCCGCTGGGCTTCCTGCCGGTGGGGGCGCGCATCGGCACCGCCTCGGCCCGGCGGGCGGCGCAGCTGCGGCATCTGCGCCCCGATCTGCGCTTCGGCCTGCTGCGCGGCAATGTGCAGACGCGGCTGCACCGGCTGGAGCAGGGCGATTTCGCCGCGACGCTGCTGGCCATGGCCGGGCTGAAGCGGCTCGACCTCGCCGCCCGCGCCAGCCGCATCCTCTCCCCCGAGGAAATGCTGCCGGCGGCGGGGCAGGGCGTCATCGCCATCACCGCCCGCGCCGGCAACGAGGCGCTGCGCGAGAAGCTGGCCGGCATCGACCATGCCGCGACCCGCCTGGCGGCGGCCGCCGAGCGCGCCCTGCTGGCGGCCCTGGAGGGGTCCTGCCGCACCCCGGTCGGCGCCCATGCCACGCTGGACGCGGAGGGGAGGCTGCACCTGACGGGGCTGGTGGCGCGGGAGGACGGCACCTTCCTGCTGCGCCGCCGCCTCAGCGGCCCCGCCAGTGAGGCCGCGCGGATCGGCGCCACGCTCGGCGCGGAGCTGCGCGCCGACAGCCCGGCGGATCTCCTGGCATGAGTTTCCTCTCCGCCACCCCGCCCCGGCCGCTGCGGCGCGCGGGCGCCACGACGGGGCGCTGCGGCGTGCTGCTGGTCAATCTCGGCACGCCGGACTCGACGCGCTACTGGGATGTGCGGCGCTACCTGTCGGAATTCCTCTCCGACCGCCGCGTCATCGAGATCAACCCGCTGCTCTGGCAGCCGCTGCTGCAGGGCGTCATCCTGACGACGCGACCCTTCCGCAGCGGCGCGGCCTATCGCCGCATCTGGAACACGGCGCGGGATGAATCGCCGCTGCGCAGCTTCACCCGCGCCCAGGCGGAGAAGCTGCAGGGCGAATTTCTGAGCGATGGCCCGCTGATCGACTGGGCGATGCGCTATGGCCGCCCCAGCGTCGCCGAACGGTTGCAGGCCCTGCAGGATCAGGGCTGCGACCGCATCCTGGTGGTGCCGCTCTATCCGCAATACAGCGCCACCACCACGGCGACGGTGAACGACCAGGTGTTCCGCGCGCTGATGCGCATGCGGCGCCAGCCCACGATCCGCATCGTGCCGCCCTTCCCCGACCATCCGCTCTACATCAAGGGGCTGGCGCATTCGGTGCGCCGGGCGGTGGCCACGCTGCCACGGGCGCCGCAGTGTCTGGTCGCCTCCTTCCACGGCCTGCCGCGCCGCTACGTCAAGGCGGGCGATCCCTATCCGGCCGAGTGCAACCGCACCATGCGGGCGCTGCGCGCGGAACTTGGCCTGACAGCGCGGGAATTCCTGATGACCTTCCAGTCCCGCTTCGGCCGCGAGCCCTGGCTGGAGCCCTACACCGATGAGCGCATCGCCAGCCTGCCGGCGCGCGGCATCACCCGCGTCGCGGTGATCACGCCGGGCTTCCTCTCCGATTGCATCGAGACGCTGGACGAGATCGGCACCGAGCTGCGCGAGGAGTTTCTGCACGCTGGCGGCGAGGAACTGACAGTCATCCCCTGCCTGAACGACACGCCGGATGCCATCCGCCTGCTGCATGCGCTGGTGCGGGAGAACATGTTCCAGCCGGCCCCATGAAGAAGCGCCGCCCGCGGGCCGGAGGGTTCCGGGCCCGTGGCGGCGCCTTTCCTGCCGGCTGGCGCCGGCAGCCGGCCGTCAGACGCGGCGGTCGGGGGTGCTGACGCCCGGCGCGGTGAAGCTGCGCCCGGCCGGGGTGCCCGGCAGGTCGGCCGCGTGCGGCTCGTCGCGGTAGCCCTCCCAGCCGGAGGCGCGATACTCGGCCTCGCGCGCATTGACGTCCACCGGATTGTGGCGGGCCAGGATGGCCTCGGCCTCGACGGCGCGGGCATCGTCGGTGCGCACCACCACCATGCTGCCGCCGCGCTTCATGCCCTCGGCATAGACCGGGGCCTCGCGCTCGCTGACGCCGGCGCCGGTCAGGCTGCCGATCAGGCCACCGGCCGCCGCGCCCGCGCCGGCCCCGGTCAGCGCCGCGATCAGCGCGCCCGCCGCCACGATCGGGCCGATGCCCGGAATGGCCAGCGCCCCAAGCCCCGCCGCCAGGCCGGCGCCGCCGCCGACCACGGTGCCGAGCGTCGCACCGATGCCGGCGCCGGACTTGGTCTTCTCCTCCGAGCGATGCGCCGTCACCGGATCGACGCCGGGGCGGCTGTCGGTGGTGCTGGCGAAGTGCCCGTCCTCGTTGTTGGCGATGACGCCGACATCATCATGGTTGAAGCCGGCGGCCTCAAGGTCGCGCACCGCCGCCAGGGCATGGTCGCGCGTGTCGAACAGGCGGGTGATCGTCCTGTTGGTCATGGTGTCTGCCTTTCTGTCAGGGTGAAGGGGTGGCGGCGCGCGATCAGCGCGCCGGCGCGGCCCCGGTCACCACATTGCCCTGGAAGTCGAGCCCGACATCGGACTGCGTGCCGTTGCGCATCGCGCGGCCGCGCCAGACGCCCTGCTCGTCCTTGCGCAGGTCGCGCACATCGGTGTAGCCGGCCGCCTCGATGCGGCTGCGCGCCTGGCCCTCGGTGAAGCTGTTGGCGCCCTCGGCCGGGGTGGCGGTGGTGGGCGGGCTGTCGGTGCCCGGAGCGTTGGCGCCGCCGGTGCTCGGGCGCTCATTGCGGTTGGCGTCGGCGGCGGGCGGGGTCATGCCAGGGGCCGGCGCGGCGCCGGTCGTGCCGGTGCCAGG
>NZ_GG770812.1 GCF_000164635.1 Pseudoroseomonas cervicalis ATCC 49957
GGTCGAGCTGGTCGAGGATCTGGGCGCCTCGGCCCTGGTGCATGGGCGGCTGGCGGGCGGCGCGGCGATCGCCTTCCACGCGCCGGCCGAGGCGGCGCCGCGCCGCGGCGGCCATGCCGGCATCAGCCTGGCGGCCGACCGGCTGCACCTGTTCGACAATGTGACGGGCCAGCGCATCGCGCTGGAGGCGCAACACGAAACCGCGACGCCGGGTCTGGACTTCGCCCCCCTGTGACGACGATATAAGGCGCGAGTGAACCAACCGGGAAACGACACCATGACGCTGAACCGACGCTCCCTGATGGCGCTGGGCGCCGGCCTGGCCGCCCCGGCGCTGCTGCCTTCGCTGGCGCGCGCGCAGGGCAGCTGGCCCAGCCAGCCCATCCGCCTCGTGGTGCCGTTTTCCGCCGGCGGCCCGACCGACATCCCGGCGCGCCTGATCGCCGAGGAACTGTCCAAGATCCTGCCGCAGCGCATCATCGTCGAGAACCGCACCGGCGCGGGCACGGTGGTCGGCGCCGACGCGGTGGCCAAGGCGCCGAAGGACGGCCACACCTTCCTCTACACCACCATCGCCCAGGCGGCGATCCGCGCCATCTATCCCAGCCTGCCCTTCGACCCGGTGGCGGATTTCACGCCGGTCGCGCTGACCGGCGTGATCCCGATGCTGCTGATGGTCAATAAGCAGGTGCCGGCCAACAACCTGGCCGAGCTGATCGACCTGTTCAAGAAGAACCCCGGCAAGTACGACTATGCCAGCACCGGCAATGGCGCGGCGCTGCACCTGGCGTCCGAGCTGTTCCTGCGCCAGGCCGGCGGCCTGCGCGTCAACCACGTGCCTTATCGCGGCTCGGCGGCGGCGATGCCGGACCTGCTGAACGGCACGGTGGCGATGATGCTCGACGTCGCCAACAGCGCGCTGCCCTTCGTGCAGCGTGGCGAGGTGAAGGGGCTGGCGATCTCCTCCGCCCAGCGCATCCCGCAGCTGCCGGACATGCCGACCTTCCAGGAGGCCGGCGTGCCGGGCTACGAGGCCTATACCTGGCACATGATCCTGGCGCCGGCGGGCACGCCGGAGCCGATCGTCACCCGCATGAACCAGGCGGTGAACCAGGTGATGGCGATGCAGAATGTGCAGACGCGCTTAGCCGACCTGACCATGCAGACCCGCAGCGACACCACGCCGGAGACCGCCCGCAAGTGGCTGACCGACGAGATCGCCAAGTGGGAGCCGATCATCCGCGAGGCCGGCATCAAGGCCGACTGACCACCGCTTCCTGACGGCCGGTGCAGGGGACCCCGTCCCCTGCTGGGGGTCGAGGGGGCAAAGCCCCCTCGCTCTTCTCTCACCCCATCTCGCCGCGCGGCGCGGCCAGAGCGGTGCCCTCCGGCGCCACCGCGACCAGCCTTCCCCCCTGCCATTGCGACAGCACCGGCCTGGCCCGCTGGTTCTGTCCCGCCTCGTCGAAGGCGGCGGCCCAGCCCAGCGGCGCCTCCGCGGTGTCCAGCTCGGTCGCCAGCACGGCGCCGCGCAGCTTCTCGCGCTCGGTGCCGCCGGCGCGATGGATCGCGTCCAGGAACAGCCGCGCCCCGGCATGGTTGGCCAGGCTGTGCGCCGAGCGCGGGTCGTGCCCGTATTTCAGCCGGTAGGCCTCGGCCACGCGCTTCGCCTCCTCGCCCAGCCGGCCGGCGCTGGCATAGGGCGGGAAGCCGACATTCAGCACCCCCTCCAGCGCCGGGCCCAGGCTCTGCGCCGTGTCGGCCAGGGCGTAGCCGCCGCCGCTGCCCAGCACCATGCGCGGCCGCCAGCCGGCCTCCTTCATGGCGCGGAACAGCGCCAGCACCTCCTGCGCCTGGCCGGTGTGCAGCAGCAGTTGCGCATCGGCGCTGCGCAGCCGCGCCACCAGCGCCGGCAGGTCCTGCCCGCCCGGCGCATAGGCGAAGCGGCCGAGCAGCGCCGCCTCGCCGCCCTGCAGCCCGGCCTCCTGCGCCGCCGCCACGCTCTGCCCATAGAGCCCGTCCTCATGCGCGATGGCGATGCGCAGCCCCGCCAGCGGCAGGCCCCACAGCCCCGGCAGCGTCTCGCGCGCCGTGCGCAGGCCGAGTGCTGCATAGTCGGTGGCGCGCGGGCCGCTGCGGAACAGGTAGCGGAAGCCGCGCGCGGTGATTGTGTCGGCGATGGCGCCCAGCTCGAAATAGGCCATGCCGGCCAGCTCCGCCGCCTGGGTGGCGGCGAAGGAGAGCGGCGAGGCGGTGGTGCCGAACAGCGCCACCAGGCGCTCCGTCCCGGCCAGGCGGCGCACCGCCTCGCCGGCCTGGGCGGCGTCGTTCGCCTCGGCCTTGACCAGCCGCAGCGGCCGGCCGAGCAGCCCGCCCGCCTCGTTGCGCGCCTCCACCGCCAGTTCCAGCCCGCGGAAGCTCTCATCGCCGGGCAGGGCGAGCGGCCCGGCGGCGGGGTAGATGGCGCCGATGCGCAGCTCCGGCCCGCGCGGCTGCGCCTGGGCCGGCCG
>NZ_GG770811.1 GCF_000164635.1 Pseudoroseomonas cervicalis ATCC 49957
CGCAGGCCCCCTGGCCGGACCGGCCGCTGCGGCTGGTGGTGCCCTTCCCGGCCGGCTCCACCCCGGACCTGCTCGGCCGGCTGCTGGCGCCGCATTACAGCAGCGCGCTGGGCCAGCCCTGCGTGGTCGACAACCGCGCCGGCGCCGGCGGCAATATCGGCACCGACATGGTGGCCAAGGCGACCGACGGCCACACCTTCGGCCTGACCATCAACGGGCCGCTGGCCACCGCCAAGGCGCTGTACCCGAGCCTGCCCTACGACCCGCAGAAGGACCTCGCCCCGGTCTCCTGGCTGGCGCGCGCCGGGCAGGTGCTGGTGGTGCATCCGGAGCTGCCGGTGCGCAGCTTCCAGGACTTCGTCGAACACGCCCGCAAGCAGCCCGGCATGCTGACCTATGGCTCGGTGGGGGCCGGCTCGGGCGGGCACCTGGCGATGGTGGACATCGCCAGCCGCACCGGCATCCAGCTGGAGCACGTGCCCTATCGCGGCTTCCCGCAGGCGGTGCTGGACCTGGTGGCGGGGCGGATCAGCGCCGTCATCCTGACCGTGGCCGGCATCCTGCCGCAGATCCGCGAGGAGAAGGTGCGGGCGCTCGCCGTGACCTCGGAGCAGCGCCTGCCGCTGCTGCCGCAGGTGCCGACGCTGATCGAGTCCGGGCTGTCCGGCGCCACCTCCTATGCCTGGAACGCCCTGGTGGCGCCGTCCTCGATGCCGGCGGCCCATGTCGAGCGGCTGGCGGCCGAGGCGCGCGCGGCGCTGGCGCAGCCCTCGGTGCGGCAGGCGATGGACACGGCCGGGTTCGAGATCATCGGCAGCGGCCCGCGCGAGCTGGCCGCCTGGGTGGCCGAGGAGACGGCGCGCTGGGGTGGCATGATCGAGCGGCTCGGCATCCGCGCCGATGGCTGAGGCGCCGCGCCGCTGAGGCCGGACATGGCAAGGGGGGAGGCGTGAGCCTCCCCCCTTCGTCGTTCCGGGCCCGGGCAGGGAGGAGGGACCTGCCCGCGTGAGGAGGAAGCCGTGGGAGGGCCGGGGGCGGCGCCGCCACCCCCGGCCAGGCGTGGTCAGTGCTGCGGCTGCTCGCCGCGGGTCTTCCACAGCGACAGCGCGATGGAGCCGGCGATGATCGAGGCGGTCAGCGCCAGGGCGTATTCCACCGGCACCGCCTTGCCGCCGGCGAACCAGTTGGCCAGCATCTTGGCGCCCACCACCATCAGCACGATCGACAGCCCGTGCTTCAGGTACTTGAAGCGGTGGATGACGCCGGCCAGGGCGAAGTACATGGCGCGCAGGCCGAGGATGGCGAAGACATTCGCGGTGTAGACGATGAACGGGTCGGTCGAGACCGCGAAGATCGCCGGGATGCTGTCGAGGGCGAAGACCAGGTCGGTCAGCTCGACCAGGATCAGCACCAGGGCCAGCGGCGTGACCATCAGCTTGCCGGCCTGGCGCACGGTGAAGGCCTTGCCGTGATAGCCATCGGTCACCGGCAGGCGCTTGCGCAGCCAGGCCAGGATCTTGTTGTCCGACGGGTCCGGCTCCTCATCGGCGGCGCGCAGCATCTGCCAGCCGCTATAGACCAGGAACAGGCCGAAGATGATCATCACCCAGTCGAATTCGCGGATCAGCGCGGTGCCGACCAGGATCATCACGCCGCGCATCACCAGCGCGCCGATGATGCCCCAGAACAGCACGCGGTGCTGGTAGGCGGCCGGCACACCGAACTTGGCGAAGATCAGCACGAAGACGAAGATGTTGTCGACCGAGAGCGACCACTCGATGACGTAGCCGGTGAGGAATTCCAGGCTCTTGGCGGAGCGGATCTCCGGCGTCTCGCCATAGTTCAGCCGCAGCCAGACGAAGAACAGCAGCGCCAGCGTCACATAGGCGGCGGATTTGATCAGCGCGGTCTTGACCGGGACGGGGGCGGGGTCGCCATGCGCGTCCTTCTTGGCGAAGACGCCGAGATCGAGCAGCAGCAGGCCGAGCACGCCTGCGTTGAATATCACCCAGAACCAGATGGAGGCTTCCATTCGGGCACGGCTCCTCAACAGGGGGGCCGGCCGCACGCGCTGTCTCAGCGGCGGAGATGCGCACCGGGCCCGGATTGCGCGAGAAGTCGATCCGACATCGCGATGGCGGGGCTGTCATGGCCCACGCCGGATCGCCAGAGGGGCCCGGATCGATTAAATTATGGCGGAAGCTTCATCCGCGCGCAAGAGCGGTTGTTTCCCGGCGTGATTCACGCCATCTCCCCTTTGCGCGATGGTGTGCGGGACACTAGTGTCGGCCATCGAAGGCGAGGAGACGCGGTCCGGCTGGCGGAGGACACTCCTCCGGTGCGGCGGCCGCCCAATTGGATCGAGGCTTATCTATGGGTTCCTTCAGCATCTGGCACTGGCTTGTCGTGCTGCTCGTGGTCCTGCTGCTGTTCGGCGGCGGCAAGATCAGCGGCCTGATGGGCGACCTCGCGAAGGGCATCAAGTCCTTCAAGCAGAACATGAAGGAGGATGACGACAAGGACGCCTCCATGGCGGCCGAGGCGCCCCCCTCCCAGCCGGCCGGCAACCTCTCGGGCCCGGCCGCCCAGGCGCGCGCCACCAGCACCGAGCCGCGCACCTCCAACTCCTCCCACCCCGCCGCCTGAGGCGCCGCGGCGCGGGCCTGCCCCG
>NZ_GG770810.1 GCF_000164635.1 Pseudoroseomonas cervicalis ATCC 49957
CGCGCGCGCTGGCCGCCTGCGGCCTGCTGCCCCCCGGCGGCACGGCAACCGACACCGCGCAGACCTGACAGGAAGGGAAGGCAAGATGCAGGACCCGATCCGCGGCGCCATGCCACTGAACGAGCTGCCCGAGGCGCCGGAGGCCGAGCCCCGGCGCACGGGCGGCGTCGGCGACCTCAACGCCGTCTACGACATCCCCGTGCAGGTCTCGGCCGTGCTCGGCCGCGCCACCATGCAGGTCAGCCAGCTGCTGAAGCTCGGCCGCGGCGCGGTGGTGGAGCTGGACCGCAAGCTGGGCGAGGCGGTGGACATCTACGTCAACAACCGCCTGGTCGCGCGCGGCGAGGTGGTGATGGTGGGCGAGAACCGCCTCGGCGTCACCATGACCGAGATCGTCAAGACCGACCGGGTGGGCTGAGCCATGCCCCGGGTGCTGATCGTCGGCACGCTGGCCGCCGAGCTGGGCCAGGCCGCCCGCATGGCGCAGGCGCGCGGCGCCAGGGTCGCGCAGGTGGAGGGGGTGACCGCCGCCCTCGCCCGGCTGCGCGCCGAGGGCGCCGATGTGGTGCTGTGCGAGCTGCACCACGATATCGGCTGGCTGGTGCGCGCCATGGCCGGCGAGCGCATCGCCTGCCCGCTGATCGCCTGCGGCCCGGAGACCGACCCGCAGGCGGCGCTGCGCGCCATCCGCGCCGGCGCCCGCGACTTCCTCCCCCTGCCGCCGGATGCCGATCTGATCGCCGCCATGCTGCAGGCCGCCGCCGGCGAGAGCGCCGAGGACACGCCGCCCACGGCGCGCGACCCGGCCATGGCGGCGCTGTTCGCCCGCGCCGACCAGGTGGCGCGCGCCGAGGCCTCGGTGCTGATCACCGGCGAGAGCGGCACCGGCAAGGAGCTGATGGCGCGTCGCGTCCACGCCGCCTCGCGCCGCGCGGGCGGCCCCTTCGTCGCGCTGAACTGCGCGGCGCTGCCTGAGAGCCTGCTGGAGAGCGAGCTGTTCGGCCATGAGAAGGGCGCCTTCTCCGGCGCCGTCGCCGCACGGAAAGGAAAATTCGAGCAGGCCGAGGGCGGCACGCTGCTGCTCGACGAGATCGGCGAGATGGACCTCCGCCTGCAGGCCAAGCTGCTGCGCGCCATCCAGGAGCGCGAGATCGACCGGCTGGGCGGCACCCGCCCGGTGAAGGTCGATGTGCGCATCCTGGCCGCCACCAACCGCGACCTGGGCGCCGAGGCGCGCGCCGGGCGGTTCCGTGAGGATCTGTATTTCCGGCTCGACGTGGTGCGGCTGCACATCCCGCCGCTGCGCGAGCGGCGCGGCGACATCCTGCCGCTGGCCGACCTGTTCGCCGCCCGCTTCGCCGAGATCAACGGCCTGCCGCGCCGGCCGCTCTCGGCCGAGGCGCGGCGGGCGCTGCTGGCGCATGACTGGCCGGGCAATGTGCGCGAGCTGGAGAACGCCCTGCACCGCGCCGTGCTGATGGCCGGTGGCGAGGAGATCGGCGCCGCGGCGATCGAGCTGCGCCGCGCCCCGCCCGCCGCCCAGCCCGCTGAAAGCCCCG
>NZ_GG770809.1 GCF_000164635.1 Pseudoroseomonas cervicalis ATCC 49957
CCAGCGCCAGCCGCGCCCCCTGGGCCTCGGCCCACCATCGCAGCCGCCGCGGCAGCGACCGCCCCTTGCCCTCGGATTGCATGGCGCGCCTTCTGCGGCATCCGGCGGCGTTTGGCCAGGGCCGAAGGGGTCAGGCCGGCTGGGCGCCGGGCGGCAGGCGCGGGTCGGGCCGCGTCTCCGGCATGGCGAGCGCGAAGACGACGACACCGATCGCCGCGCTGCCGGCCAGCAGCAGGAAGGCGGCATCGAAGCCGAAGCGCGCCGCCACCCAGCCGGCCAGCGCATTGGCCGAGGCCGCGCCCAGCCCCTGCACCACCGCGGTGATGCCGAGCGCCGCGCCGAAATGCCCGGTGCCGCGCGTCAGATCGGCCACCATCAGCGGCAGCAGCACGCCGAACAGCCCGGCGCCGATGCCGTCCAGCAGCTGCACCCCCACCAGCCAGGCGGCGTTGTCGGAGAGGGTGTAGAGCACGCCGCGCAGCGGCAGCACCAGGAAGCCGGCCAGGAACAACGTCTTGCGCCCCCAGATCCCGGCCTTGCGCCCGGCCAGGATGGAGGTGCCGATCATCACCACCTGCGCCGCGACGATGCAGGCGCTGACCAGCGCCGTGCCGCGCGCCGGGTCGGCCATGGCCAGCTTCTGCCCGACCAGCGGCAGCATCGGCGCATTGGCGAAATGGAACATGGCGCAGCCCAGCGCCAGCACGGCCAGGCGCCGGTCGGCCAGCAAGTCCCGCCAATGCGCCGGCACCTGCCCCTCGGCCAGGCCGCGCGCCGCCTGGGGGTCGACCGCCGCCGCCGGCACCGCCAGGGCCGAGAGGATCGAGCCCAGCGCCATGCCGCCCAGCAGCCAGAACACCACCACGGGCCCGAAATACAGCGACAGCCCGCCCGCCGTGGCGGCGGCGAAGGCGTTGCCGGCATGGTTGAAGGCCTCGTTGCGGCCCATCCGGGCGTCGAATCCGGCCTGGCCCACCACACCCAAAGTGAGCGCCGCCAGCGCCGGCAGGATCGCAGCCGCCGCCATGCCGGACAGCACCTGGGAGATCGCCACCGGCCAGAAGCCCGGCGCCACCAGGATCAGCGCGCAGGCCAGGGTGACGGCGATGGCGGTGCCCACCACCAGCAGCCGCTTCTCCGGCAGCGCATCCACCAGCACCCCGGCCGGGCCCTTGGCCAGCAGCCCGGCCACCCCGCCCAGCGCCAGCACCGCCCCGGCGCCGCCCTGGTCCCAGCCCTGGACGCTGGTCAGCCAGATCGCCAGATAGGGGCCGAGCCCGTCGCGCACATCGGCCAGGAAGAAGTTGAGCGCGTCCAGCGCGCGGCGGGCGGTGCGGGGTTCGGCGGCCATGCGGCGGGGCGTCCTGGAGGGGGGGCGGCGCGGGCCGCCCGGAAGCGGCGCCTTGGCAACGCGGACCGGTCCCGCGGGTTGTATTCCTGTGGCTTTGCCATGGATTACAAAGCGTCCATCCCTATATGATGCTCCCCATGACGAATCAGCGGAGGAACTCCCCCATGCGCATCAAGGCCCGGCTGCTGGCCGGCTTCGCCGCGCTGGCCCTGGTGCTCGGCCCGGCGCTGGCGGAAGCCCGCCCCGGCGGCGGCTTCAGCTCCGGCAGCCGCGGCA
>NZ_GG770808.1 GCF_000164635.1 Pseudoroseomonas cervicalis ATCC 49957
CTGCCCGGCCTGGCCGCCCAGGCGCGCGAGGCCGCGCGCGAGGCGACCCCCGAGGACCCGGCGGCGCAGCAGGTCGCGCTGATGCTGGCGCAGCGCGGCTACGAGGCCAATCTCGCGGTGCTGCGCAGCACCGAGCAGATGGGCGACCGGCTGCTCGACATGCTGGGCTAGGCGCCCGGTTCCGGCCCGGACGGCGTGCCGAACACCGCCCGGTCGACGCGCCGCCGCTCGGCCAGCACATAGTCGTAGAGCGGCCGGCAGGCGGCGGCGATCCGCTCGCTGGCGATCTCCGGCACCACATTGTTCAGATACTGGTAGAAGAGCAGGTCGGCATCCGCCTCGCCGGCATGCGGCAGGATGCCGCAGAAGCTGAAGCCCAGCGCCTCGAACCTCTCGGCCAGCGCCGCCGTGGCGGGGTCGGCCAGCGGCAGTTCCAGCAGCACGGTGGCCGCGCCCTGCAGGCAGAAGCCGCGCAGGAAGCCCGCCACCGCCTCCACCGCGTCGGCGCCATAGGCCTCGACCTCCAGCACCACATGGCCCCACTGGGCGTATTCCTGCGAGACATGCAGCCGCGTGCGGCCCGTCTCGGGGGAAGGCGGCACGGTGTCCGCGAAGCGCACCGGCTCGGCCAGGGCGGTGTAGAGCCTCTCCAGCACGGCGCGGTGGCGCGGCGGGGCGTGCAGGGTGCGCGGCGGGCCGGGGCGGAAGCCACGATACAGCGCCACCTCCGATTGCCTTGCGCCGCTGCCGGCCAAGCTCTCATCGATCGCCCAATCGGTGCTGACCGAGGCCAGGTGAACATTGATCGGCACCGCGCCGTAGCGCAGCGCGCCGCGCTGCGAGACGGTGTGCGCGCTCACCGCATGCACCAGCCAGCCGCGGCAGCCCATCGTCTCGGCCTCCGCCTGGCCGAAATCCAGCAGATGGGCCAGCAGCACCGGGTGGCCTTGCCACTCCGGCGGCACCACCGCGTCGGTGGCCTCCGGCACCTGGCGGTTGCCGGAGAAATCGAAGCAGATATGGCCGACGATGCTGCCATCCTCGGACACCGCCACCACGCTGGCCATCTCGCCCTCGGCGTTGCGGCGGACCAGCCCCTCGACATCGTAGAGCCCGTCATCCGGGCGGGTGTAGCCATAGGCGAGCCAGGCGCAGCGGGCGATGCCGGGCGCGTCCTCAGGGCGGAAGCGCCGCACGGTGACGGGGGCGCGGTTGCGGCGCGGCGGCGCGGCGGGCGCGG
>NZ_GG770807.1 GCF_000164635.1 Pseudoroseomonas cervicalis ATCC 49957
CGATGCCGGCCTCGCGCAGCGCCTCCAGCGCCTCGCCGGCGGCATGGCCGGCGCGCGCCACGGTGTCGGGGCGCAGCGCCCATTCGCGGCCGCAATGCTCGATCAGCTCGGCCGCCGCCGCCCCCTCCCGCGCCGGGTCGAGCACCGCCTCCCGCACCCGCCGCAGCCCGATGCGGAACAGCGCGTTCAGCAGGATGGCGGTCAGCGCGCCGACGATCAGGCCGGAGCGGGCGATGCCCTGCAGCCAGTCCGGCAGGCCGCGGCCCATCTCGGGCAGCAGCATCACCGCCGTGCCCATGACGATGGCCAGCCCCACGGTGAAGCTGCGCCGGCTGGTCATCAGCCGCGACATGATCATCTCGATGCCGGTGCTGATCATGTAGGCGGCGGCATAGACCAGGATGCCGCCGACCACGGCGGTCGGGACCATCACCAGCAGCGCGGCGAGCGGCGGGACCAGGCTGGCCAGCATCAGCGCCAGCCCGGCCGTGGCGCCGACCCGCCAGGCGGCGACGCCCGAGGCATGCACCAGGCCGATATGCGCCGTCGAGGTGGCGCCCGGGGGCGTGCCCGTGGCGCCGGACAGCAGGGTGGACAGGCCGAGCCCGGTGAGCGAGCGGCGCGCCAGGCGCAGATCCGCGCGTCGCCAGCCGGCGTCGGTCAGCCGGTCCATCGACAGGGTGCCGCCCATCTGGTCCATCATCGTGACGCATTGCGAGATGGCCAGCACCAGGATCGGCACCAGGTGGAACTCCGGCCATGGCAGCGGCAGGCCGAGCAGCGGCAGCGCCAGCAACGCGGTGCGTTCCGGCGCCGCGCCGGTCTCCGCCCCGATGGCCCAGGCCATGGCGGTGCCGGCCAGGATGCCGCCCAGCATGGCGACACGGCGCCAGGCCGGGCTGCCCCAGATGGCCAGCGCCACCATGGCGGCCAGGGTGGCGCCGGCCGCCGCCAGTTCGGGCAGGGCCGGGGCCTGTCCCGGGCCCAGCATGCCGAGGCTGCGGGAGACACCGCTGGTCACCAGGCTCAGCCCCATCATCACCAGGGCCACGCCGATCACCTCGGGCGGGAAGACCGGGCGCAGGCGCGGGATCAGCCGGGCGAAGGCCAGGGTCAGCAGCCCGGCCACCAGCGTGGCGCCCATCACCGCGCCCAGCCCGTATTGCGCCATCAGCGCGGCCTGGATGGTCAGCCGCCCGGCGCTGGGGATGGTGACCAGCGGCAGGCCGGCGCCGAAGCGCCAGGGCAGGGCCTGGATCAGCGTGGCGCAGCCCATGACGAAGATGGTGGCGCTGACATAGGCGGTGACCTGCGCCGGGCCATATCCCATGGCCGCCCCGGCGATGGCGGCGTAGAGGGCGAAGACCATGGCCAGCGCCGCATGCTGCAGCCCCATGCCCAGCACCACGCCGAGGGGGGCGCGGTCGGCCGGGCCATAGGCCATCTCCTCCGGCTTCTGGCGCGGCGGCAACGGGTCCAGCAGCCAGCGGCGCAGCGCCCCTCCGCTCAATGCCCCGGGCCCGCATGGCTGCGGCGGAGCGGGGGCGGGGCGGGGTGGCGCATCGGAGTCTCCATGGCAACAGGAGGGATATGCAATGGCGGCAGCTTCCGGCCAATCCCGCCTGCCTGTCGATCCCGCCGCGCCCCCGGCCCGGAAAACCCGCCGCGCCCTGCCGCCTTTCGCCGCGCTGGGGCGTTATCCCCGCGCCCGGCCTGCCGCCGGGGCGGAGCACCCGGCATGAGCGCGCCCCACCCCCTGATTTCCTGCCAGAAGCTGCGCTGGGAGGCGGCCTCCCGCTCGCCCGAGCTGCGCGCCGACCTGCTGCCGGAGGAGATGCCGGTGGCCATGACCTATGGCCAGGCCAGCCACGCCGTGATGATGGCGACGCCGCGCGACCTGGCCGATTTCGCCCTGGGCTTCAGCCTGACCGAGGGCATCGTCACCGCGCCCGGCCAGCTGACCGAGCTGGAGGTGCTGCGCCGCCCGGCCGGCATGGAGCTGCGCATGCAGCTGGCCGAGGCGCGGGAGGCGGCCTTGCTGCGCCGCCGCCGCCACATGGCCGGCCCCGTCGGCTGCGGCCTGTGCGGGCTGGAGAGCCTGGAGGCGGCGACGCGCCG
>NZ_GG770806.1 GCF_000164635.1 Pseudoroseomonas cervicalis ATCC 49957
CGCTGCCGCCGCTGGCGCCGGGCCTGCCGCACCCTCTGGCGCGGCTCGACGCGCCGCGCCCGAACCTCGCCATGGCGCTGGCCGAATCGCTGCGCGAGGGCGAGGGCTGGCACCCGCTCGAATCCTGGGGCTGCTGGACCCGCCCCGGCCTCGCCGCGCTCGGCCTGCCCGAGGCGCTGCCCGAGGCGGCGCTGCGCCTGGAGCTCGGCCTGCGCGGCGCGCCGGAGGCGGAGCAGGCGGTGGAGATCGCCGTCACCCGCGGCGGAAGGCTGCTGGCCGACCCGCTCGCCCTGACCCTGCCCGCCGGCGCCCACCGCGCCGTGGCGCTGGCGGTCCCCGCCGCCGCCGGCCCCTTGCGCATCGAGCTGCTCTGCCGCGCCCCGGCCGAGGCGGAGGGGCGCGCCATCGGCCTCGGCGTCACCCGGCTCGGCTATGCCGAGGCGGAGCGGATCGACCAGCGCCTGGACCTGCTGGAGGCGCAGCATTTCCGCCGCGCCCGCGACCTGCTCTCCGGCGCATGATCCCGCCGGAGTTCGACGCTGGCTTCCGCGCCCGCTTCGAGGACCTGCTGCGCTGGCGCCGCGACGTGCGGCATTTCCGCCCCGAACCCCTGCCGCGCGCCACGCTGGAGCGGCTGCTGGACCTGGCGGACCTCGCCCCCTCGGTCGGGCTGAGCCAGCCCTGGCGCTTCGTCATCGTCGACGACCTGGCGCGCCGGGCCGCGGTGCGGGAGAGCTTCCTGCGCGCCAATGCCGCCGCCCTGGCCGGCCTGCCCGCCGAGCGCGCCACTCTCTACGCCCGGCTGAAGCTCGCCGGGCTGGACCAGGCGCCCTGCCAGCTGGCCTTGTTCAGCCTGCCCGACCCCGAGCAGGGCCACGGCCTCGGCCGCGCCACCATGGCGCTGACCCTGGACTATTCCGCGGTGATGGCGCTGCACACCCTCTGGCTGGCCGCCCGCGCCGAGGGCATCGGCCTGGGCTGGGTCTCCATCCTGGAGCCGGAGGTCGTCACCGCCGCGCTCGACGTGCCGGCGGGCTGGCGGCTGATCGGCTATTTCTGCCTGGGCTACCCGGCCAGTGTGGAGGCCGAGCCGGAATTGCAGCGCGAAGGCTGGGAAACCCGCCGCCCCATCCCCCGCCTGTCCCGTTGACCTTTCGGGCTGCCGTTTTTTTCAGGCTGCCGCTGTCTCGTGGTGAAGCGGGGCGCTTCCGGCTGCCGTCGCCGGGGGCGAGAAACACGCCTCAGGCAGGCCCCTCCCGGTCTGTTGCCATCGGAGCGGTGCCGTCCCTTTCAGGAAGGGCGGCGCGGCATCGGCCCGTCCCACAAAAAAAGGCGCCCGCAGGCGCCCTTTTCCATCGCTGAAAAAAATCCGCGTCAGTTGGTGAAGACGCGGGCCGAGAGCGCCGACTGGTAGATCAGCTGCAGCAGGTCGCGGGCGATCTGGAAGCTCTTGGCGTCCAGCCGCGGCAGCGCGATCAGCTCGTCGCCCGGGCGCGGGCCCTCGCGCGGCTCCAGGATCAGCTGGCCGCTCGGGCGGCGGATCATGATGTTGCTGCTGTCGCCGCGCTGGGTGAAGCCGCCGGCCGCCTTGGCGTAATCCTCGATCGTCATGTTGGGGCGCCAGACCACGGCCATCGGGCTGACCACCTCGCCGCCCACCAGCACGGTGTCGGAGCGCTCGGGGATCACGATGGTGTCGCCATCCTCCATGCGCACCCGCGCGCAGCGGCCGGCATCGTCGACCACCACCAGCCGCCCCTCGGGCTGGATGCGCCGGCCGCGGGCGATGTAGCTGGCCACCAGCTGCGCCTCGCTGGCGCGGATCTCGGCGACGCCCGTGGTGGTGGAGGTGGAGGTGAAGAGCTGCCGCTCCAGCCGGTCCAGCGCCTCGTTGATCGAGCGCCGCTGCTGCGCCGCCAGGCGCTGCCGCAGGATGTAGACCGCGCTGGTATCGGCCAGCGCCGGATCCACCGCGATGTGGTCCAGCACCTGGCACAGATTGATGTCGCGGTCCGCCACCAGCACCGAGGGGCCGAGCCGGCTGCCCTCGACGAAGACCCGCACCGTCGGCGCCGGGGAATCGGTGATGAAGGTCACCACATCCTGGTCCAGCAGCGCGGTGCGGCGCAGCTCCGTCACATCGACATAGCGCGACCAGGGCTGGCCGTTGCGGGTGCCGCGGATCACCGCGTTGGTCGCCGCCGGCAGCGGCGCCGACAGCTCCATCAGCTCCGCCCCGGTCATCGACCGGCCGGCCACCTCGAACAGGTAGTTGTTGCGGATCGCGCCATCGGCCGAGACGGTGGAGCCCTGCTTGCCGACCACGATGGTGTCGCCATCCTGCAGCGTCAGCCCCGGCAGGCGGCCCTGCAGCAGGAAGGGGTAGAGGTCGAGCCGCAGCACCGGCCGCCCGCCGCGCTGCACCACGATGTCGCGGTAGGAGCCGCGCACCGGATCGACGCCGCCGCCGCGCAGCAGGAAGTCCAGCACGGTGTCGGAGCCGGAGCCGCTGTGCCGGCCCGGTATCTTGACGAAGCCGGTGACATAGACGCCGATCTGGCTGGCCGAGAGCAGCACGGCATAGACATTGACCTGCTGCGTGTAGATGCGCCGCAGCTCCGTCTCCACCGTGCGCTGCAAATCGCCGGCGCGCACGCCCATCAGGCGCAGCGGACCGACCGAGGGCAGGAACAGGTTGCCGTCCGGGTCGATGGCGCCCATCACCTCGGCTTCCACCGGGCCCCAGACGCGCACCGAGACGCGGTCGCCGACGCCCAGCCGGTAGTTCGGGTTGCTGGATTCCGAGGGGCTCGGCGCGCCACGCGCGAACAGGGCGGCGCCGAAGACGGTGCGGCTCGGCCCGGGCGGGCGGCGCGGCTCGGCCAGCGGGCCCTCCACCGTC
>NZ_GG770805.1 GCF_000164635.1 Pseudoroseomonas cervicalis ATCC 49957
ACAGCACCAGGAACACCAGGTCGACCGGGTCGCCATCGCGGGCGTCGAACTCGATCGGCCGCTGCAGCCGCGCCAGCAGGGCCAGCGGCGCCGCCAGCCCCTCCAGCCGCGCATGCGGCAGGCCGACGCCGCGGCCGAGCGCGGTCGAGCCCAGCCGCTCGCGCGCCGTCAGCGCCTCCAGCACCTCGCGCTGCGGCCGGCCGATCCGCTCCGCCGCCTGTTCCGCCAGCAGCGCCAGCAGCTCGGCCTTGTCGGCCGGCGCCAGGCTGAGGATCGAGTCCTCGCCGGGGAACAGGTCGTTGATCGCCATCACATTCTCCAAAATTCCGGCCGTGCCGGGCACAGATGACCGCCCACCGTTCGGATGACAAGATGTTAACCTTGCGCTCGGAGGCATTGTGGCATGAATGCGGCAGGGCGGCTTTGGATGCAGCTTGCCTGCTTCAACCGCGCAGGCCAAGCCGCCGCATGCGGTCCCACAGCGTCGTGCGCGAGATGCCGAGCAGCTGCGCCGCATCGCCGATGCGCCCGCCGCAGCGCGCCAGCACGCGGCGGATATGCCCGGCCTCGGCGGCGTCGCGCGCCTCGGCCAGGGAGGGCAGGCGCGCCTCCTCGCCGCCGCGCTCGGGAAAGAGATCGGCGGCGTCCAGCCCGCCGCCCTCGGTCAGCACAAGGGCGCGCTCGATGCGGTTGCGCAGCTCGCGCACATTGCCGGGCCAGTCATGCGCCAGCAGCGCGTCGCGCGCGGCGGGCGCCAGGGCCGGGGCGGCACGGCCGAGGCCGGCGGCGAAGTGCCCCAGGAAATGCGCCGCCAGCCCCTCCACATCCTCGGGCCGCTGGCGCAGCGGCGGCACCGCCAGCTCGACCACGCCGAGCCGGTAGTAGAGATCCTCGCGGAACCGCCCCTCGGCCACGCGGGCGCGCAGATCGGCATTGCTGGCGGCCAGCACGCGGGCGCGCAGCGGCAGCTCCTCCTGCCCGCCGAGCCGGGCGAAGCGCCGCTCCTGCAACAGGCGCAGCAGCTTGGCCTGGGCCGCGGCGGGCAGCTCCGCCACCTCGTCGAGGAACAGCGTGCCCTCCCCCGCCCGCTCGGCCAGCCCCGCCTGGCGGCCGGCGGCGCCGGTGAAGGCGCCACGCTCATGGCCGAAGATGGTGCTCTCCAGCAGCTCGGCCGGGATGGCGGCGCAGTTGACCGCCTGGAAGGGCCGGCCGGCGCGCGGCCCGGCCTCGTGCAGCAGCCGCGCCGCCACCTCCTTGCCGGCGCCGCTCTCCCCGGCCAGCAGCACGGTGGTGTCGACGCCGGCCAGCTTCAGCAGCTGGCGGCGCAGCGCCTGCATCGGCGGCGACTGCCAGCCGGCCTCGCCGGGCGGCGGCGGCGCCGGCGGCACCCAGCCGGACAGCGTCGCCAGCTTGTCGATCAGCAATTGCGGCGGGAAGGGTTTTTCCACGTAGTCGTCGGCGCCAGCGCGCAGCAGCCGCACCGCCTGCGCCACATCGCCATAGGCGGTGACGACGATGACCGGCGTGCCGCCCAGATCGGGCATCAGCCGGGCCAGCAGCGCCTCGCCGCTGCCATCGGGCAGGCGCATGTCGCAGACGATCAGCCCGGGGCGGTGCCGGCGCAGCTGCGCCTCCGCCTCGGCCAGGCTGCGCGCCCAGCGCGTCTCCACCCCCTCCAGCGTCAGGCGCTGCAGCAGGGATTCGCCCAGCACCGCGTCATCCTCGATCAGCAGCACCGATCCGGGCAGGGTCTGGCTCATGCGGCGGGCTCCGGCTGCGGCGGCACGGTCAGGCGGATGCAGCTGCCGCCCGGGTTCGGCGCCAGCTCGATACTGGCGCCGAGGGCGGCGGCCAGCTCCCCGGCGATCGGCAGGCCGAGCCCCTCGCCCGGCGCCGCCGCCTCG
>NZ_GG770804.1 GCF_000164635.1 Pseudoroseomonas cervicalis ATCC 49957
GCCGGGGCGGCGGCGGGGCCCGCCCGGACCCCGCCCCCGGCCAGGCCGCTCACAGCCGCGCCATCCAGGTGCCGGAATAGGGCACGGGCAGCCACTGGTCCTGGTAGTCGCGCAGCGTCGCCACCGGGTCCACATCGGCGAAGTGCGCCGGGTAGAAGCGCTTGGCCATGTACTGCATCGGCGCGATGTCCATCAGCGTGCGGCACAGCCCGTGCTCGACCGCGTGCAGCTCGCCATTGCGCAGGGCGGGCAGGGCGGACCAGCCCTCGCGCGCCGCGTAGGGGGCGAGGCTGGCGCGCGTCTCCTCCAGGCTGGCGCCGTGGCCGGTGCGCACGCAGTTCGGCCGGTTCACCCAGGAGGAGCCGGCGATGAAGATGAAATCCGGCCGCGCCGCCAGCACCAGCTCCGGGTTCAGCGGCCCCCAGGCGCCGGGGATGCGGCCGGCGGCGATGTTCTCGCCGCCCAGCGTCTCGATGATCCGGCCCCACATGGTGCCGTTGTAGGTGTTGCCGATGCTGCCGGCCCCGGCCTGGCCCAGCTCGACATAGACCCTGGGGCGCGGCGCGCCGGCGGCCTGCGCCGCCTGCACGCGGCGCAGCGTGTCCTGGTAGCCGGCCTCGTACCAGCGGGCCAGGCGCTCGGCCCGCGCCGCCGCCTCGCCGCCCAGCGCGGCGCCCAGGGCGCGGGTGCTGGCCAGGTGCAGCGGCAGGGTCTGGGCGTTGTAGTCGAGCGTCAGGATCGGGATGCCGAGCGCCTCGATCCGCCCGGGGATGTCGCCCAGCGCCCGGTAATGGCCGGCCGAGAGGATCAGCAGGTCGGGCTTCAGCGCCACCAGCTTCTCCAGGCTGAAGTCATTGTCGTCGGCGGCGCCGAAATCGGCCAGCCGCTCCAGCCCGGGATGCACCTGGACGTAGCGCGACCAGATCGCCGGCCGCCAGCCGGCCCAGAGGTTGCGGCTGAGGCCGACCAGGCGCGCCAGCCCCTCGGCCCCGCCGATGGCGGTGTATTCCTCGAAATAGAAGCCCAGCGCCACGCGGCGCGGCGCCGCCGCCAGGGTGACGCGGCGGCCCATCACATCGGTCAGGGTGGTGGCGCCCTGCGCGCGGGCGCGGCCGGGGGCGAGGGTGAGCAGCCCGGCCGCGAGCAGCGGCAGGCGGCGACGGGACAGCGGGAAGGGCATGGTGCCGCTCCGTGGAAAGCCGGTTCAGGACGTGTTTGGGTGTGGGGAAGGGTCGCGGTGGCTCAGGCCGCGGGCGGGGCGCGCGCCAGGAAATGCGCGTAGAGCTCGGGCCGCTCCGCCGGGGCGGCGGTGAAGCCGGGCGGCGCCCGCAGCCCGGCCTCGCGCGG
>NZ_GG770803.1 GCF_000164635.1 Pseudoroseomonas cervicalis ATCC 49957
CCCGGCCAGCGCCGCCACCACGTCGCGCCAATAGGCGGTGACGATCTCTCCCGCCGGGTAGCGCTGCGGCGCCGCCCCGCGCAGCAGCGCGCAGGCCTCGGCATAGGAACACCCCGCCGCCAGGGCGATGGCCGCCGGACCGCACCAGGGCAGCGCCCCGCCCCGCTCGGCCGCCAGCGCCTGCGGCCCACGCTGGCCGGCCTCCCGCGACACCGGGCTGGGAAAGGTTGCATCCATGGGCGAGCACGTTCCCGTGATCGCCGCCGGCGCGTCAAGCCGATTGTGCGGCGCCGCGAGAAGCCCCCGGAATCTGTGGCCAGGGCGCTACGGCGTCAGCGTGGCCAGACAAGGCAAGCTCTTCTTTTTCTGAAGAAAAAGAAGCAAAAAGACTTTGCCTGCCGGGGCGCCGCCGTCAGCGGCGGCGCCAGATCCAGTAGCGGGGGTGCCGGCCCTCGCGCAGCGCCTTGGCCTCGTAGCGGGTGGGCGGCCAGCCCTCGGGGCGCTGCTCGTCCAGCGAGACCCGCTCGAACACGTCCTGCGCGCCCATCACCTCGGCCACCCAGTCCTGGTAGGTCGGGTCGTCGGTCGCGATGCGCCACTCGCCGCCCGGGCGCAGCGCGCGCTGCAGGACGGGAAGGATGCTCGGGTGGACGAAGCGGCGCTTGGCGTGGCGCGCCTTCGGCCAGGGGTCGGGAAACATCAGGAACAGCCGCGACAGGCTGCCCTCCGGCAGGGCGCGCAGCAGGCGGCGCGCATCCTCCGTCCACAGGCGGAGATTGGGCGGCAGCGGGGCGGTGGCCTCGCCACCCTCCGGCACCAGCCGCGTCAGCAGCGAGCAGATGCCGTTCTCGAACACCTCCGCCGCGATCAGCCCGGCCTCGGGGTGCTTGGCGATCTGCTCCAGCGCGTGCTCGCCGCCGCCGAAGCCCACCTCCAGCCACAGCTCGCGCGGGCGCACCGGAAAGCTGCCCAGCGGGTCGGCGGGGTCGAGCGCCAGCCGCGGCAGGGTCACGTCCAGCAGGGTCTGCTGCCGCTGGCGCAGCGGATGGCCACGGCGGCGGCCATAGAGGCGGTCGGGGACGGCCGGCGCGGCATCGGGCGGAAGGGTCAAGGGATCACCAGCAATGTCTGGATGCCGGGGCAGGGCGCGGCGCGCGGCATCATGCGGGCCGGGACGGCGATCGGCGTGCAGCGGAAGGCCCGGTCCCGGTGGCGCCGCCCCGGGGCGGGCGGGTGGGCGGGGGAGGGGCTCCCCCGCCGCGGTCTCAGCGACCGAAGGCGCGCTTCAGCTCGGCGGCCAGGTCGGTCTTCTCCCAGGTGAAGGTGCCCTTCTCCAGGTCCGGCGTGCGGCCGAAATGGCCATAGGCCGAGGTCGGCGCGTAGATGGCGCGGTTCAGGTGCAGGTGCTCGCGGATGCCGCGCGGGGAGAGGTTGACCATGTCGTTGACGACCTTGGCCAGCTTGGTCTCGTCGATGTCGCGGCCCGTGCCGTGCAGGTCGAAATAGACCGAGAGCGGCTTGGAGACGCCGATCGCGTAGGAGACCTGGATGGTGCACTTCTCGGCCAGGCCGGCGGCGACCACGTTCTTGGCCAGGTAGCGGCAGGCATAGGCCGCCGAGCGGTCGACCTTGGTCGGGTCCTTGCCGGAGAAGGCGCCGCCGCCATGCGGCGCCGCGCCGCCATAGGTGTCGACGATGATCTTGCGCCCCGTCAGGCCGCAATCGCCATCGGGACCGCCGATGACGAAGGTGCCGGTCGGGTTCACGTAGAACTCCTCCTCCGGCACGCTCCAGCCCTTGGGCAGGCTGCTCATGACGATCGGGCGGACCAGCTCGCGCACCTGCTCCTGCGTCATCCCCTCCTCATGCTGGGTGGAGACGACGACGGAGGCGACGCCGACCGGCTTGCCGTCGACATAGCGCAGCGTCACCTGGCTCTTCGCGTCCGGCAGCAGCCCGGCCACGGTCTTGTCCTTGACGCGGCGCAGCTCGGAGATGCGGCGCAGGATCAGATGCGCGTAGTAGAGCGGCGCCGGCATGAGATCGGGCGTCTCGGTGCAGGCATAGCCGAACATGATGCCCTGGTCGCCGGCGCCTTCGTCCTTGTTGCCCGAGGCGTCGACGCCCTGGGCGATATGCGCGGACTGGGCGTGCAGGTGGCAGGCGATCTCGGCATTCTTCCAGGAGAAGCCTTCCTGGTCGTAGCCGATGTCATGCACCGCCATGCGCGCGAGATGCATCAGCAGCTCGGGCGTCACGCTCGCCGGGCCGCGCGTCTCGCCGGCCAGGATGATGCGGTTGGTGGTGACCAGCGTCTCGCAGGCCACGCGGGCATACGGGTCGGCTTCCAGGAAGGCGTCCAGCACCGTGTCGCTGATGCGGTCGGCAACCTTGTCGGGGTGGCCTTCGGAGACGGACTCCGAGGTGAACAGATATTCGCCCTTGTCGCGCATGGCCTTATCGTCCTCTTGTCGCGATGGCGACCGGCTCGCCCCGGCCTGGCTATCCCCCGCGGATTCGCGGCCGGGCTGTTTCGCAAGCGCGGGAGCGGGGGTCAAGCGACTCTGTGGCGGGGCAGCGCAGCGTCATCCCAGGGTCACGGGGCGCCGCGGCTCGCTCACCCCAGCCCGATGACGTGCTTCATGTCGTATAGCCCCGGCGGCTGCGCCGCCGCCCAATGCGCCGCGCGCACCGCGCCCGTCGCATAGACGCGGCGGTCGAAGCTGCGATGGGTCAGCGCGATATGCTCGCTGCCGGCGGCAAACAGCAGCGTGTGCTCGCCCACCACCTGGCCGCCGCGCAGGGTTGCGAAGCCGATCGGGCCGGTGCCGCGCGGGCCGGTATGGCCGTGGCGGCCGCTCTCCATGCCGACCTCCTCCAGCGTCTGGCCGCGCCCGCGCGCGACGGCCCGGCCGAGCGCGATGGCGGTGCCGGAGGGGGCGTCGACCTTCTGGCGGTGATGCATCTCGACGATCTCGGCGTCGTACTGCTCGGGCGGCAGGGCGGCGGACATGCGCTCGGCCAGCGCCAGCAGCATGGCGACGCCGGGCGAGAAATTGGCGGCATAGACCACCGGCACGTGCCGCGCGGCGGCGGCCACCGCCGCCTCCTGCGCCAGCGACAGGCCGGAGGAGCCGAGGATGAAGGGCTTGCGGTGCTCGGCGGCCAGCGCCGCGTGGCGCTCGGCGGTGCCGGCATGGGTGAAGTCGATCACCACGTCGCTGGCGGCGAACAGCGCCGCCGCGTCGCCGGCGCGGGTGATGCCGCCGGCCAGCTCCGCGCCCGCCGCGGCCACTTCCTCGGCCAGCAGCTGGCCCATGCGGCCGGAAATGCCGGCAATGCCGATGCGGAGCGCCATGATGCCTGTCCCTCTGACTGCTGGCGCCATGTTCACCAGCGGAGGGAAGGCCGCAAGGGGCAGGGGCTCTGCCCCTGCACCCCGCCGGGGGGACAGGGTCCCCCCGGACCCCGCCAACTGTTCGCGGGGTCCGGGGTGGCCGTGCCACCCCGGCGGAGGGGTCTGGGGAGGCGGAGCCTCCCCAGA
>NZ_GG770802.1 GCF_000164635.1 Pseudoroseomonas cervicalis ATCC 49957
CTCGACCGCATGACCGAGTTCGGCGCGGGGGCCGAGGCCTCGGCGCCGCTGCCCGGCGTCGGCGGCCGCGTCACGCTGCGCGCCCAGGCGGTGACGCTCGATGCCGGCGACATGGAGCAGACCGCCGGGACGCTCAGCCGCTTCGGCAGCGCCGCGCAGTTCGTGCCGGGCAATGGCAGCCTAACGGCGGCCCAGGCGCGGGCGCTCAGCCCCTCCGACAGCACCGCCTCGGGCGTCTCGCTCGGCCTCGGCTATGCGCGGGACAGTTTCTCGGCCGATATCGGCTCGACCCCGCTCGGCTTCCGCAGGCAGAACCTGCTGGGCGGGGTGGAGGTGGCGCCCTCGCTCGGCAGCAATCTCCGCCTGCGCGTCACCGCCGAGCGCCGGGCCATCACCGACACGCTGCTCTCCTGGAGCGGCATGCGCGACCCGGCCAGCGGCACCACCTGGGGCGGGGTGGTGCGCAACACCGGCCGCGGCCAGCTCGAATACGGCGTCGGCGACACCAGCTTCTACGCCGGCGGCGGCTATTCGACGCTGGAGGGCGATGGCGTCGCCGACAACACCCGCATCGAGGCCTATGCCGGCGTCAGCCACGCTCTGTATCGCCGCCCGGATGCCGAGTTGGTGACCGGGCTCGACCTGCTCTACCAGTCCTACGACAAGAATCTGCGCTATTTCACGCTCGGCCATGGCGGGTATTTCAGCCCGCAATCCTTCGTCGCCGCCTCGGTGCCGCTGGATTACCGGGCGCGCTCGGGGGATTTCTCCTACCGCATCGGCGCCAGCGTCGGCCTCGCCTCCTTCCGCGAGGATCGCAGCCCCGTCTATGCCGACGACGCGGCGCGCCAGGCGCAGCAGGAGGCGCTGGCGGCGGCCAATTCCGGCTTCTCCGCCTTCTACGCCGGCCAGTCGCAGACGGTGGTCACCGCCGGGCTGCGCGCCGACCTGGAATACGCGGTGACGCCCAGCCTGCGGCTCGGCGCCGCGCTGCGCTATGATCGCTCGGCCGATTGGAACGAGGCGCGCGGCCTGCTCTATGCCCGCTACCGGGTCGATCCGTGACGCCGCCCCGGGCGGCGGTGGCGGGTGGCAGGGGCAGCGGGCCGCACGGCGCGCGCGGCAAAGGGTGAGGGGCAGGACATGATGCAGGGCGGCGGCGATCCGGCGATGCTGGCCTATCTGGCGCGGCGCCACACCAGCGCCCAGTGGCGCGGCTTCCTGCGCGCCCTGGTCGAGACGCTGGATGGCAGCCTGGACCGCGCCG
>NZ_GG770801.1 GCF_000164635.1 Pseudoroseomonas cervicalis ATCC 49957
CCAGCAGCGCGGCGCTGGTCGGGCCGAGGTTGGAGGCGCCGGAGGCGGTGGCGTCGAACCCCTCCGCGCCGGCCGCCGAGGGGCGGGGGTGGAACCATTCCGGCCCCTCGAAGCGCTGGGCGATCAGGTCGGAGCCGACCACGCGCCCCTCGCGCCGGAGGAGCGAGCCGCCGGCCTCGGCCGGGAACAGGGCCCCGGCCAGGCCGGTGAAGCCGAGCGGCACGGCCAGGCCGAGCAGCAGGGTGAAGCCGCCGAGGAAGACCAGGGCGGGGCGCAGCAGGGCGGTCATGGTCAGGCGATCCCGAACAGGGTGAGCAGGAGGTCGATCAGCTTGATGCCGAGGAAGGGCGCGACGAGGCCGCCCAGCCCGAACACCAGCAAATTGCGCCGCAGCAGCGCCGCGCCCCCCAGCGCCGCGTAGCCCACCCCGCGCAGCGCCAGCGGCACCAGCAGGACGATGATCAGCGCGTTGAAGATGACGGCGGAGAGGATCGCGCTCTCCGGGCTGGCCAGCCGCATCACGTTCAGCGCGGCGAGCCCCGGATACTGCGCGACGAAGATCGCCGGCAGGATGGCGAAATACTTCGCCACGTCGTTGGCGATGGAGAAGGTGGTCAGCGCGCCGCGGGTGATCAGCAGCTGCTTGCCGATCTCCACCACCTCGATCAGCTTGGTCGGGTCGCTGTCGAGGTCGACCATGTTGCCGGCCTCGCGCGCCGCCTGGGTGCCGGTCTGCATGGCCAGCCCGACATCGGCCTGCGCCAGGGCGGGGGCGTCGTTGGTGCCGTCGCCCGCCATGGCGACCAGCCTGCCCTCGGCCTGGGCGCGGCGGATGTAGCCCAGCTTGTCCTCCGGCGTCGCCTCGGCCAGGAAGTCATCCACCCCGGCCTCGGCGGCGATGGCGGCGGCGGTCAGGCGGTTGTCGCCGGTCACCATCACGGTGCGGATGCCCATGCGGCGCAGCGCGTCGAAGCGGCCGCGCAGGCCGGGCTTGACGATGTCCTTCAGCGCGATGGCGCCGAGGATGCGCCCATCCCGCGCGACGGTGAGCGGCGTGCCGCCGGCGCGGGCGATGCGCTCCACCGCCTGGCGCAGCGCGTCCGGCGGCGCGGTGCCGAGCGCCCGGGCCAGGCTGTCCACCGCGCCCTTGCGGAAGCGGCCCTGCCCCGGCAGGTCGAGGCCCGAGAGGCGCGTCTGCGCGGTGAAGGGCACCACCACCGCCCCGGGCGGCAGGGTGGCGGTGATGCCGTGCCGCTCGCGCGCGAAGGCGAGGATCGAGCGCCCCTCCGGCGTCTCGTCCGCCAGCGAGGCGAGCACCGCCGCCTCGGCCAGCTCGGCCTCGGCCACGCCCGGCGCCGGGATGAACGCCGCCGCCTGGCGGTTGCCGAGGGTGATGGTGCCGGTCTTGTCGAGCAGCAGCACATCGACATCGCCCGCCGCCTCCACCGCGCGGCCCGAGGTGGCGACGATGTTGAAGCGCGTCAGCCGGTCCATGCCGGCGATGCCGATGGCCGAGAGCAGCCCGCCGATCGTCGTCGGGATCAGCGTCACCAGCAGCGCCGCCAGGACGGGCACCGAGGGCGGCGCGCCGTGCAGGCTGGCCAGCCCCACCACGGTCGCCACCGCCAGCAGGAACACGATGGTCATGCCGGCCAGCAGGATGTCGAGCGCGATCTCGTTCGGCGTCTTCTGCCGCGAGGCGCCTTCCACGAGCGCGATCATGCGGTCCATGAAGCTGTTGCCGGGGGCGGCGGTGACGCGCACCACCAGCCAGTCCGACACCACCAGCGTGCCGCCGGTGACGGCGCTGCGGTCGCCGCCGGATTCGCGGATGACGGGGGCGCTCTCGCCGGTCACCGCCGCCTCGTTCACGCTGGCGATGCCGGCGATCACCTCGCCATCGGCGGGCACCAGGTCGCCGGCCTCGACCAGGACGACATCCTGCTCGCGCAGCTCGGCGGCGTCGCAGGGCTGCCACAGCGCGCGGTCCTCGGGGCGCGGCAGCCGCTTGGCGCGGGCGCTGC
>NZ_GG770800.1 GCF_000164635.1 Pseudoroseomonas cervicalis ATCC 49957
CCGCGCCCCGGCGCGCCGAGGCCGAGCCCGTGGCCCAGCTCCACCACGCCGATCCCGGCGGCCTCCAGCCCGGCGGCGAGCCGCGCCGTCTGCTCGGCGGTGAAGCCGCGCGGCAGCCGGTAGCTGCCATCGCGCAGCGTGCAGTCGATGAGGCGGGGCGGCGCCCCGGCAAGAGCGGCGTCAGGCGCGGCCCCGGGCCGGGCGGCCGGGGGCGTGGCGGGCGCTTCGGGACCTGTCCTGTCCATGCTGGACCACCTTCTGTGGCGCGGCCGCGAGCGGCGCGGCCCCAGCCATAGCGCCGCCACGATAATTTTTCGCATATGCCGGCCCAGCTTCAGCGAAAATCCATCGGCGCCGTCTAGCCAGGAGCCTCCGCCACGGCCGCCAGGACCCGCCCATGCCCGCCACCCCGCTGCCGCACGCCACGCCGCTCCCGGCCCCGGGCTGGGCGCCGGCCACCGTCTCCCCCCTCGCCGCCCCCCTGGCCAGCTGGGCCGCGCCCGCCGCCCTGGCGCACACCCTGGCGCCGCCCCAGGCTTCCCCCTTGGCCTCCCCCTTGGCCGACCCCGCGCCGATCCCCTTCTACGCCCCCGACCTGGAGGGCGATGAGGCGCTGGCCTTGCAGGAGGTGCTGCGCGGCGGCCGCCTGGCCGGCGGCGGCGCCCAGACCGAGCTGTGCCACGCCCTGCTCGCCCGCGCCGTGCCGGGCAGCCTGCCGCTGCTCGCCCAGTCCTGCACCGCGGCGCTGGAGATGGCGGCCCTGCTGCTGCGCCTGCAGCCGGGGGACGAGGTGATCATGCCCGCCTGGACCTTCTGCTCCACCGCCAACGCGGTGCTGCTGCGCGGCGCCATCCCCGTCTTCGTCGATGTGCAGGAGGCCACGCTGAACCTCGACCCGGCCCGCGCCGCCGCCGCCATCACCCCGCGCAGCCGCGCCCTGCTCTGCGTCCACTACGCCGGCGTCGGCTGCGAGATGGAGCGGCTTCAGGCGCTCTGCGACGCGCACCGCCTGTCCCTGGTCGAGGACGCCGCCCAGGCGGTCGGCGCCTCCTGGCGCGGCCGGCCGCTGGGCGGCTTCGGCGCGCTCGGCGCCTACAGCTTCCACGCCAGCAAGAACATCACCAGCGGCGAGGGCGGCGCCCTGCTGGTCAACGACCCGGCCCTGCGCGACCAGGCCGAGATGCTGTGGGAGAAAGGCACCGACCGGCTGCGCTTCGCCCGCGGCGAGGTCGCCCGCTACACCTGGCAGGAGATCGGCTCCTCCTTCCTGCCCTCCGAGCTGACGGCGGCGCTGCTGGCCCGCCAGCTGGCGCGGGTCGAGGCGCTGACCGCCCGCCGCCTGCGCCTGTGGCAGCGCTACGACGCGCTGCTGGCGCCGCTGGCCGCGCGCTGGTCGCTGCGCCGCCCCGACATCCCGCCCGAGGCCGCGCACAACGCCCATATCTACCATCTGCGCTTCCCGCGCGGCGCCCAGCGCGACCAGGTGCTGGCCCGGCTGAACGCCGCCCGCATCGGCGCCACCACCCATTACGAGCCGCTGCACACCGCCCCCGCCGGCCGCCGCCACGGCCGCGCCGCCGGCCCGATGCG
>NZ_GG770799.1 GCF_000164635.1 Pseudoroseomonas cervicalis ATCC 49957
GGCGGCGCCCGCCGCAACGGCCCCGGCCGCCACACCGGCGGCCCCCGCCCCGCAAAGCGGCAATCCGCCCGTGCCGCAAAGCGGCAACAACGCCCCCGTCACCTTCACCGCCGAGCAGGTGGAATACGACCAGGAGCGCAATCTGGTCACCGCCAGCGGCGCGGTGGAGGCCTGGCAGAATGAGCGCATCCTGCGCGCCGACCGCTTCACCTTCGACCGCAACACCGGCATCGCGACCGCCGAGGGCAATGTCCAGCTGCTGGAGGCCGACGGCCAGGTGCTGTTCGCCGACCGCGCCGAGCTGTCGGGCAACATGCGCGACGGCGTGGTGGAGGGGCTGAAGGCGCGGCTGGCCCAGAATGGCCGGCTGGTGGCCAATGGCGCCCGCCGCACCAATGGCAGCATCCTCGACATGTCGCGGGTGCTCTACTCCGCCTGCGACCTCTGCGCCGAGGATCCGGAGGCGCCGCCGCTCTGGCAGCTGCGCGCCCGGCTGGCGACGCAGGACCAGGCGGAGAAGCGGCTGCGCTACCGCGACGCCTCGCTGATGCTGGCCGGCGTGCCGGTGCTCTACACGCCCTACCTGTCGCATCCGGATCCCTCGGTGCCGCGGCAATCGGGCTTCCTGACGCCGAGCTTCGGCACCTCGAGCTTCCTCGGCGGCTTCGTCGAGCTGCCCTATTACTGGGCGATCGATGGCAGCTCCGACCTGACGCTGACGCCGACGCTCTCGACCAAGCAGGACCCGGCGCTGGGCCTCGCCTATCGCCGCCGCTTCAACACCGGCGAGATCGAGGCCAGCGGCTCGCTCGGCCAGCGCGGCGGCTCGCGCGGGGAGGACGGGCTGGGGGCGCACATCTTCAGCCGCGGCCAGTTCGGGCTCGACGAGAACTGGCGCACCGGCTTCAACCTGAACCGCGCCAGCAGCGAGACCTATCTGCGCGCCTGGCGCTACCCGGCGCCGCGCCAGCTCTCCTCGGACGCCTATCTGGAGGGGTTCTGGGGCAGCGACACCTATGCCCGCATCGACGGCCGCGCCTATCAGGGCCTGTCGGAGGTGGACGACACCGGGCAGATCCCGGTGGTGCTGCCCAACCTCTACGCCGACCACGCCTTCCGGCGCGACCGGCTGGGCGGCTACATGACGGCCGATGTCTCGGCCTTCTCGCTGTACCGCGACCAGGGCACCGACACCCGCCGCATCGCCAGCCGCTTCACCTACGAGCTGCCGCGCATCGACGCCTATGGCCAGGTCTGGACCTTCCGCGCCCAGGGCGATGCGATCAGCCGCTGGGTGGACGACCTCGACCGCGCGCCGAACTTCGCCAATCGCGGCACGGCGACCGACGCCACCGGCAATGTCCGCGTGGCGCTCGACTGGCGCCTGCCGATGACGCGCAGCGCCGGCGCCTATGGCACCCAGCTGATCGAGCCGCGGGTGCAGCTGGTCACCGGCCCCTCGACGGGCCGGCAGACCCTGGTCGCCAACGAGGACAGCCTGGATTTCGAGTTCACCGACGCCAACCTGTTCGCGCTGAACCGCTTCCCCGGCCGCGACCGGCAGGAGGGCGGCACGCGGGTGGACACCGCCTTCCGCGGCGCCTGGATGTTCCCCAATGGCGGGCGGGTGGAGGGGCTCATCGGCCGCTCCTTCCGCGCCAGCGAGGAGAGCGTGTTCGAGGAGGGCTCGGGCCTCGAGGACCGTGCCTCCGACTGGGTGGCGCGCACCAGCTTCTCGCCCGTGCCCTGGCTGGACCTGACCGCGCGCGCCCGGCTGGACAAGGAGGATTTCTCCGCCCGCCTGGTGGAGACGCGGGCGCAGCTGGGGCTCGGCCCCGTCTCGGTCGGCGCCGGCTATCTCTACACCCTGCCCTCCTCGGCGCTGATCTCGCCGCGCGAGCGGCGCGAGGTGTCGGGCAACATCCAGGCGCAGCTCGGCCGCTACTGGCGCACCGGCGCCTATGGCCGCTACGACCTGGAGCTGGAGCGCGGCGTCTCCGCCGGCGTCAACCTCACCTATGAGGATGAGTGCCTGATCTTCGACACCCGCTTCGCCCGCACCTATGCCGAGCCGAGCGACCGCACCAACTACTACCCCTCCTCGACCGTGCTGCTGTTCCGCGTCTCCTTCAAGACGGTGGGGGATTTCGGCTTCCGCGCCATCTGACCCGCCGCCGCCGCGCGCGCCACGGCCGGCGGGATCGCG
>NZ_GG770798.1 GCF_000164635.1 Pseudoroseomonas cervicalis ATCC 49957
CCGCTCACCGCCCCGGCCCGCGCAGCAGCACCAGGCAGGCGCCGCAGAACAGGCAGGCCAGCGGCACCGCCAGCAGCAGCAGCGCCAGCAGCAGCGGCCGGTTCGGCACCGAGGGGCGCAGCTCCACGCTGGGGCCGGAGACCAGCCGCGCCGCCACCGTGTCCTCCGCCGCCAGCACCAGGGCGGCGCGCTGGTGCTGCGACAGCAGCTCGAAGAGCGGGGTGCGCAGATAGACGTCGCGCTCCACCGCCAGCCGCCCCTCCAGCGTGACGATGCGGCGGCGGATCATGGCCAGCAGCTCGTCGCGCACCCGCGCCTCGGCGAAGCCGTGCAGCAGGGCCAGGATCTCCTGCGCCGCGGCGCGCCGCGGATGCGTCAGCTCCAGCGTCCAGGTCAGCGAGGCGAGGGATTGCGTCACCGCCAGGCTGCGCTCCAGCCAGCGCTGCACATCGTCGGCATCGGGCGGCGGCGCCTCCTCCTCCTGCAGCAGCCGGGCGAGCAGGGCGCGCAGCGGCGCCAGCGGCCCCTCCTGCCGGCGTGCCGCCAGATCCTCCACCAGCCGGGTGCGGGCCAGCAGCAGCGCCACCGCCTCCGGGCTGCGCAGCGCCGCCAGGTAGACGGCGAAATTGCCGCTCGGCCGGTTGTCCAGCAGGCTGCCGGGGGTCAGCACATTGGCGGCGATCAGGTTGGAGGCGGCGAGGCCCGTGGTCTCGGCCGGTGCCACCACGGCCTGCGCCACATAGGCGCGCGGCCAGCTCAGGACCAGCGCGGCGCCGCCGGCCAGCAGCGCCAGGCAGGCCAGGGCCAGCCACAGCCGCAGCCGCCAGACGCCCCTCAGCAGCTGGTCGAGCGGCATGGCGGCGCGGGCTCCGCCCCAGCGGACAGGGTGCCGGACCCGTTCCCGGGCCGGGCGGCGGGCGGCTCGACGCGGGTGGTCAGGCGGCTGACGGGGGCGGTGGCGCGGGCGGCGAGCACCCGGCAGGGCCGCACCACGCCATAGGCCGGGCTCTCATGCCCCTCCTCCAGCGACAGGGCGAGCGGCGCGTCGGCGGACAGGAACAGCCGCGCCGGCCCCGCCACCCCGTCGCGCCCCAGCCGCCAATCGCCGGGGCCGAGCCGCCAGCGCAGGGTGACGCGGCGAAAGCCGCCGGCGATGCGGTCCTCCACCTGCCAGGCGCCATCGGGCAGCGGCGCCACCTGCCGCGCATGGCGGTTGCCGCGCCGGTCGC
>NZ_GG770797.1 GCF_000164635.1 Pseudoroseomonas cervicalis ATCC 49957
CGCTGGCGCGGGAGGAGCTGCGCCTGGGCCAGCCGCCGGAGGCGCCCCGCGCCAGCCTGGTCATCCCGCTCTATGGCCGGCTCGACTTCATGGCCTTCCAGGCGGCGCTGTTCAGCCAGGGCGGCGTCGCGGCGGACGAGCTGATCTACGTGCTCGACAACCCGGCCCAGGCGGCGGAGGCGGCGCAGCTCGCCCGCTCCGTGCAGGCGCGCTTCGGCCTGCCGCTGCGGCTGCTGCTGCCCGGCCGGCGGCAGGGCTTCGGCGGCGCCAGCAATCTCGGCCTGGCGGCGGCGCGCGGGCGGCATGTCTGCTTCCTCAATTCCGACGCCTTCCCGGCCGACACCGGCTGGCTCGACCGGCTGGTGGGCGATCTGGAGGCGGATGCCCAGCTCGGCGTGGTGGGGGCGCGGCTGCTCTTCGCCAATGGCACGCTGCAGCATGACGGCATGTGGTTCGTGGCGCAGCCGGATTTCGCCGGCTGGCCCTTCCCGCGCCATCTCGGCAAGGGGCTGCTGCCGCCGCCGGCCGAGCCCGATCTGGTCGATGTGCCGGCCGTCACCGGCGCCTGCATGGCGCTGCGACGGGAGGTGGCGGTGGCGCTCGGCGGCTTCGACCCCGGCTATGTCATCGGCGATTTCGAGGATGCCGATCTGTGCCAGCGCGTGCTGGCGCGCGGCCTGCGCTGCCGCATCGACCGGGCGGCGCGGCTCTGGCACCTTGAGCGCCAGTCCCAGGGCAGCGGCGCCGAGCCCTGGCGGATGAACCTGACCCTGCTGAACGCCGCGACCTTCGCCGGACGCTGGCAGGAGCATATCGAGACCGCGCATGGATGAGACGCTCCCCGCGGCCGGAGGCCGCGTCCTGGTGATCGGCGCCGAGCCGGGCCGGGCGCCGGTGCCGGCGCAGGCCGCGCTCGACCTGCATTCGGCGCTGCGCGCCGCCGGGCGCGACAGCCTCTGCCTGATGACCGCCCCCGCCGCGGCGGCGCCGCTCGGCGTCGACCTGTTCCAGGGGGCGGCGGCGGGAGTGTTCTTCCACCGCCAGCCCTGGGTCGATCCCTTCTTCCTCTCCTGCCCCGAGGCGGGCATCCCGGCCGCGCTGTCCACCCTGCTGCGCGACTGGCGGCCGGATGTGGTGCATCTGCAGCACCCCGCCAGCTTCGGGCTGGAGAGCCTGCTGACGCTGCGCCGCGCCCTGCCCCGGGCGCGGCTGCTGCTGACGCTGCACGACCACCTGCTGCCCTGCGGCGATGAGCCGGCGCCCGCCCTGGCGCTGCTGGAGGAGAGCGCGGCGCCCGAGGCATCGCGCGGCTTCTTTCCCGATCGCACGGCGGAAGATGTGCATCTGCGCCGCCTCGTCGCGCTGCGCTTCCTGGGCGAGCTGGACGCGCTGCTCTGCCCCGGCGCCTTCAGCGCCGCGCGCCATGCCGAATGGGGCGTGCCGGCGGAGCGGCTGCATGTGCTGCCCGCCCTGCCGCCATCACCTATCTCGGCGCGCAGACCGAGTATCATGTCGAGCAGGACGGCACGCCGCTGCTGGTGGCGCGGCCGACCCCGCCGCCCGGCGACCCGAT
>NZ_GG770796.1 GCF_000164635.1 Pseudoroseomonas cervicalis ATCC 49957
CCCGAGGGCGATGGCCAGGCGCGCCGCCATCCAGCCGCCGCCCATGCCGATCACCGCGCCCAGCATCACCTCCCGCGCCAGGCGGTGCAGCCGCCGCCAGGGCAGCGCCGCAACGGCCCGCCGCAGGGCGGGAAAAAAGGGCGCGGGCCGGCTGCGTCGCCCCGCCCGCGCCCCGCCGATGCCCTGCCCCTCCCCGCGCGCGATCCGCCAGGAGGGGGGTGCCATCGGGGGCGATGGCGGGGTCCAGGGGCTCGGCGCGTAGCGGGGAATGGACAGGTTCGGCATGGGGCTGATGCGAACATAAACAGAACATCAAGGCAAGGGCGTTCCGCCGCCCTGCGGCCCCAAATAGGAACATAACGGGAAAATTTTGGTGATGGAAGCGCAATGGCCCCGCCTCGCGGCGGGGTCATGGCCAAGGGCCTTGGGCGGCGTGCCGCGCCTCAGGCCGGGGAGACCTCCCGCAGCACCGCTTCCATCGCCTCCAGGAAGCGCTCGGCATGCTCCGGGCGGAACACCAGGGGCGGGCGGATCTTCAGCACATTGGCGTCCGGCCCCGCGGCGCTGATCAGCACGCGCCGCTCGCGCAGGCCGTTCACCAGGCGGGCGGTCTCGGCACTGGCCGGAGTCCTGCGGGCGCGGTCGGTCACCAGCTCGACGCCGACGAACAGGCCGGCGCCGCGCACATCGCCGATCAGCGCGTGCCGCTTGGCGAGGTCGCGCAGCCCATCGCGCAGGACAGCGCCGGTGTCGTGGGCGTTCCGCAGCAGCCCCTCGCCCTCGATCACCTCCAGCACCGCCTGGCCGACGGCGCAGGAGACGGGGTTGCCGCCGAAGGTGTTGAAGTAGCGCGTCGCCTCGCCGAAGCGCTGCAGGATGTGCGGCTGCGACACCATGGCGGCGATCGGGTGGCCATTGCCCATCGGCTTGCCCATGGTGACGATGTCCGGCACCAGCCCGTGGCGCTGGAAGCCCCACATCGCCTCGCCGGTGCGGCCGAAGCCGGGCTGCACCTCGTCGGCGATGAACAGCCCGCCCGCCTCACGGATGGCGGCGACGGCCGGGGCCAGGAACCCCGCCGGGTCGGCAAACACGCCGTCACTGGAAAAAATGGTGTCGACCAGCAGCGCCGCCGGGCGGAGGCCGGAGGCCTCGAGATCGACGATGGCCGCGCGCACATCGGCGGCGAAGCGTTCCGCCACCCCCTCGCCACCGCGATACAGGTCGGGCGCCGGCACGGTGCGGACGTTCTTCCCCAGCGTGATGTGCTGGCCGAGCGAGGGCGACATCTCGGAGATCGCGACCGTCACCCCGTGATAGGCCAGCCGGGTGACGATGAAGCCCTCGCCGCCCGTGAAGCTGCGCGCCACGCGGTAGGCGAGGTCGTTCGCCTCGCTGCCGGTGCAGGTGAACATCACATGCGAAAGCTCCTCGGGGAAATGGCCGAGCAGCTTCTCCGCGTAGTCGAGGATGACCGGGTTCAGGTAGCGGGTGTGGGTGTTCAGCACCGAGGCCTGGCGGGAGAGCGCCGCCACCACATGCGGGTGGCAATGGCCGACGCTGGCGACGTTGTTGTAGACGTCGAGATAGGCGTTGCCGTCCGGGTCGTAGAGCCACACCCCCTCGCCGCGCACCAGATGCACCGGGTTGGCGTAGAACAGCCGGTAGGCCGGGCCGAGCAGCTTCTGCCGCCGGGCGATCATCGCCTGCTCGCGCGCGCCGACGCCGTTGGTGGCCTTCGGGTCGAAGGCGTTGATCATGCTCATGCGGACAGGGCCTCCCGGAAATAGGACTGGGCCTCGGCGCGGCCGAGCGCGCCCAGGCGGCGCAGCCCGGACAGGCTGCGGGGATAGTTGCGCAGGATGTAGGGCGCGTTCTCCGGCTGCTTCACCGCGCGCCAGCCGCTGATCGTCACCGCCACCGCCAGCCGCGTGGCGATCAGATCGGCCAGGATCTCCACCTCCTCCGGCCAGAGCGGGCAGACCGCGTGGAAGGCGCGGGCGAGCTGCGCCGGCCCCTCCAGCGGATGCCCCTCGGCCGCGACCTGGTAGGCGGCGGCGGTGGCCAGGTCCTGCACCATCGGCGCGCGCACCATGTCGCCGAAGTCGATGATGCCGGTGATGCGCCGGTCATCCGCCGGATCGGTCAGGATGTTGTGCGGGTTGAAGTCGTTGTGGATCACCTGCGGCCGCAGCCCGGGCAGCAGCGGCAGGGCGTGGCGCTCGAAGCGCGCCAGCACGTCATCCGCCAGGGCACGGTCGGCGGCGTCGGGCAGTTGCGCCAGCAGCGGGCGCAGGCGCAGCGCGTGCTGGATGTCCCACATCAGCGCGTGCCCCTCGCCCGGATGGCGGAAGCCGGCCAGCGCCTGGTCCAGCCGCGCCAGCATGGCGCCGAGCGCCGCGCGCT
>NZ_GG770795.1 GCF_000164635.1 Pseudoroseomonas cervicalis ATCC 49957
GGGCGCCAGCGCCGCCTGGCGTGGCGCCATGCTCAGCGGGCGAGGCCGAGGCCGCGCAGATGCGCCTCCGCCACCTGCCGCGCCGGCTGGCCATCGACGACGATGCGCTGGTTCAGCCGCTGCAGCGTCTCGCGCGACAGCGAGGCGAAGAGCGGGCGCATCCACTCGGCCAACTGCGGCAGCCGCTCGGCCACCGCCTGCCGCACCACCGGGGCCGGCTGGTAGACCATCTGCGCCCCCTTGGGGTCTTCCAGCACCACGAGGTCGAGCGCCTGGATGGCGCCATCCGTGCCATAGACCATGGCGGCGTTGACGCCGTTCAGCCGCTCCGCCGCGGCGCGCATGGTCACCGCCGTGTCGCCGCCGGAGAGCACCAGCAGCCGCGCCGGCGGCAGGGTGAAGCCATAGGCCTTCTGGAAGGCCGGCAGCGCCGCCGGGCTCTCGACGAACTCGGCCGAGGCGGCGAGCTTGAAGCTGCCATCGGCCTGCAGGTGGCGGGCGAGATCCTCCAGGGTGCGCAGATTGGCCTGCCGCGCCAGGTCCCGCCGCACGGCGATGGCCCAGGTGTTGTTGGCCGCCGCCGGCTCCAGCCAGACCAGCCTGTTGCGCTCGGCATCCAGGGCGCGGACCTTGGCGGCGGCCTGGGCCGGGTCGCGCCAGGCCGGGTCGTCCTCCATCTGGAAGAAGAAGGCGCCATTGCCGGTGTATTCGGGGTAGAGGTCGATCTCGCCGGCCAGCAGCGCCTGGCGCACGATGCGGGTCGGGCCGAGCTGCAGCCGGCGCTGCACGGCGCTGCCCTTGGCCTCCAGCAGCTGGGCCATCATCTCGCCGAGCAGCGCGCCCTCGGTGTCGAGCTTGGAGCCGACCACCACGGGCCGGTCCTGCGCCCGCGCGGCGCGGGCCAGGGGAAGCGACAGGGGCAGCGCCAGGGCGCCGCCGCCCAGGGCGAACAGCGCGCGGCGAGAGAGGCCGGGCCGGGCGGCATCCATCGGGCGGGACATGGGCGGCTCCTTCAGGGCTGGGGGAGGAAGCGGGTGGGAGCGCCGGGCGGGCGGGCCCCCTTTCGGGCTGCAACGCGGCCGAAGCCGGTTCGTGGCGGGGTCGGTGCGGTTTTTTGCGCCGCGGGATCCGGCGCCTCCGCCCGCAGATGGGGTGGTGGCGCCGATGCGGAAGGCGGCGTGGCGGCGATCGGCAGTGCCGCCTCCTCCGGCGACCAGGCGCGGGCGCGGCGGTAGCGGCGCAGCGCCTGCCGGTCGCGCCAGGATTTCCACCACCAGACCCAGCGCCCCTCCAGCGCATGGCCGCGCCACAGGGCGATCGCCCG
>NZ_GG770794.1 GCF_000164635.1 Pseudoroseomonas cervicalis ATCC 49957
GCGCGGGCGGCACGCGGTCGGCGATCAGCGCGCCGCTGGCGGCGGGGATGGCGGCATAGGCGCCGCCCACCAGGGCACGGCACGCCACCAGCCCCAGGAAGGCCAGCAGGCCGGGCAGCGCCTGGCGCAGCACCGCCTCGATGACCAGGCACAGCGCCCAGTAGGCGAGGGTGAAGCCCAGCGCCCCGGCCAGCAGCACGGCGCGGCGGCCATGGCGGTCGCTGGCCAGGCCCCAGGGCCGGGCGCAGAGCATCCACATCACGCCCGAGGCGCTGACCGCCAGCCCCGCCTGCCACGGCGCCAGCCCGGCCACCCGCGCCACCGGGCCGACCAGCGCGACGAAGGCCATCATCGCCATGCTGCCGGCGAAGGTGGTGGCCATCAGCGCCAGCAGCACCGGCTCCGCCCAGGGGGAGGGCGGCGCGGCCTCGGGGGCGGTCTCGTCAGAGGGCATGGGCGGTCCTTGGCGGCGGCCAGGGGCAAGGCGCGCGGCGGGGCCGGGGCGGCGCGCCGCCCCGGCCCCGGGCACGGCTCAGGAGCGCGGGCGGATGCGCAGCAGCGTGTCGCCATCCTCGCCGCGCGCATTGGCGGATTTGTCGACGGCGAAGATCGTGCCGTCGCGCCCGGCGGCGACATGGTTGGCCAGCGGCGCCGGGCCCAGATTGGCGAGGATCTTGCCGTCCGCGTCGGTCACCGTGACCGTGCCGGCGGCGCGGCTGCTGACATAGGCGCGGCGCCGCACGGGATCGAACACCACGTTCAGCGCGCCGGCGCCGACCGGGGTGTCGGCGATCACCGCGCCGCTCTCGCCATCCAGCACCACCAGATTGTCGCTGCCCTGGGCGGCGACGAAGATGCGCCCGGTCTGCGGATCATGCGAGACGCCGATGCTGCCGCGCGCGCCGGGCACCGGCAGCACCTTCAGCACCGTGTCGGTGCGGGTGTCGATCACCGCCACCTCGCTGGTGGTGTTGCTGACCACGTAGAGCCGGTGCGCCGCCGCATCCAGCGACAGGCTGGCGGCCGAGAAGGTGCCACCCCGCACGCGCGAGGCGATCTCGACACGGCCCGCCAGCTCCGGCGTGCCGGCGCGGAACACCACGACCTCCGGCTTGAAGGTGGCGCTGACATAGGCCTTGCCGAGCGGCTGGTCGACCACGACGTCGCGCGGGTGGCTCACCGTGCCGGGGGCGAATTGCCGCAGCAGCGACAGGTCGGCCTGGCGGTACACCGCCACCGTGTCCTGCCGCGTGTTGGTCACCCAGACGGTGCCGTTCGCATCGTCGACGCCGACGCCATAGACGGCGAAGACGCCGGC
>NZ_GG770793.1 GCF_000164635.1 Pseudoroseomonas cervicalis ATCC 49957
AGCGGCGCCAGCCCGGCCAGCTCCAGCCCGACCGAGCTGCCCGCCCGCCCCGCCGGCGCGTGGTAGGCGACGCTGAAGCGCAGCGCCTCCTGCTCCAGATTGGCCTTGCGCAGCACCTCCACCGGCCCCGCGATGTCGAGCAGCAGCACGCGCGGCGGCACGATCACCAGCACCGGGACGGGCCGCGCGGCGCTCACGCGGCGCGCCGCTCCGCCGCACCGGCCAGCGCCTGCTCCACCGTGGCGATGCGGGCGAAGCGGCCGGCCAGCACCAGCTCGGTGCGGGCGCGGATCTCAGCGGCGCTCCAGACGCGGCCGGTGGCGTCGGTCATCGGGAAGGTCAGCGTCGCCTCGGCCACGTAATCCACCGCGTAGCCCAGATCGGAGGCGTGGCGCGTGGTGGTCTCGCAGCATTGCTCGGTGCGGATGCCGGAGACGATCAGGCGGGTGATGCCGCGGCTGTTCAGCCAGACATCCAGGCCGCTGTTGACCAGCGCGCTGTGCCGGCGCTTGCGGAACACCGCGTCGGGCGCCAGGCGCAGCGGGGCCAGGGTGCGGACATGGCCCGAGGCCTCGGAGAAGGGCCCCTGCTCCTCGACATGGAAGACCTGGAGCACCGGCAGGCCGCGGGCGGCGGCGCCGTCGATCAGCGCCTGCTGGCGCTCCAGATAGGCGGGCAGGTCGTCCTCGCGGAAATAGGGGCGGTGGCGGAAGGAGTCCTGCGCGTCGATGACGAGGAGGGCGGTGCCGGTCATGTCCCATGCTCCTGCGGAAGGTGACCGCGCCAGCCTAGCGCCCGGCCGGCGCCGCATAAGGCCGGGCGCGGACAAAGAGGGGACCGTTCGCGCCATCCGCGCCGCCTCAGCCCTCCTCCGCCAGCAGCCCTTCCCGCTCCTGCTTGCGCAGGCTGGCATCGGTGCGCGCCGCCTCCGCGCGCAGCTGGAGGAAGGCGGCCTCGGTCGCCAGGATGTGCGCGCGCATCGCCGCCTCCGCCGCCGCCGCGTCGCCCGCCAGGATGGCGGCGCCGATCGCGCGGTGCTGCGCCAGGATCTCGCCGCGCAACGCGTCGCGCTGCCAGTACTGCTCGTGGCTGAACAGGATGCCGCGCTTCAGCAGCCCGGCGAAGACGCGCAGCACATGCAGCAGCACCAGGTTGTGGCTGGCCTCGTGCACCAGCAGGTGCAGTTGCAGGTCGGCCTCGGCCTCCTCCGCCGGCGCGGCGTGGCGATGCGCGGCCTCCATCCGCGCCAGGCAATCCTGCAAGGCGGCACGCTCCGGCGCGGTGATGCGGCTGGCCGCCAGCGCCGCCGCCTGCGGCTCGATCAGCCGGCGGTATTCGAAATAATCCTGGCCGATGCGCGGGCTGCTGCCGAACAGCCCGGCCAGCGGGGCGGAGAGCGGCGCCAGGAAATCCGCCACCACCGTGCCGGCGCGGGAGGAGGCGAGCAGCCCTTTCTGCTCCAGCAGCGCCAGCGCCTCGCGCAGCGAGGGGCGGGAGACGCCGAGCCTCGCCGCCAGCTCGCGCTCGGGGGCCAGCCGGTCGCCGGGGCGCAGCACGCCCTCCAGCACCAGCGCCTCCAGATGGGCGGCCACCGCTCCGGCGAGCGGCGGCGGCCGGAAATCGTTCATGGCCCGGTCCTGCTCCGATCCTGGTCAAAACTCTTTACCAAACCCGCGCGGCGGAGGACATTGGGCAAATCCGCCTCTCCCCGCCGCAGCAGGACATGCCATGCCGCCCGTCACCAATATCGAGGATCTGCGCCAGATTGCCCGGCGCCGCATCCCGCGCGCCATCTTCGACTATGCCGATCGCGGCTCCTATGACGAGGCGACGCTGCGCGCCAACCGCGACGACCTGGCGGCGCTGAAGCTGCGGCAGCGGGTGATGATCGACGTCTCCGGCCGCAGCACCGCGACCACCATGCTGGGCGAGCCGGTCGCCATGCCGCTGGCCATCGCCCCTACCGGGCTGACCGGCTTGTTCCACGCCGATGGCGAGATCCATGGCTGCCGCGCGGCGCAGGCCTTCGGCATTCCCTTCACCCTGTCCACCATGTCGATCTGCTCGATCGAGGATGTGGCGGGGGCGGTGGACAAGCCCTTCTGGTTCCAGCTCTACGTCATGCGCGACCGCGGCTTCGCCCGCTCGCTGGTGGAGCGCGCCATCGCCGCGAAATGCTCGGCGCTGGTGCTGACGCTGGACCTGCAGATCCAGGGGCAGCGGCACCAGGACATCAAGAACGGGCTGGCGGTGCCGCCGAAGCTCACCGTGAAGAACATGCTGGACGTGGCAACCAAACCGCGCTGGGCGCTGGAGGTGCTGCGGGGCAAGCGCAAGACCTTCGGCAACCTGACCGAGGCGCCGGGCGCCAAGGAAGGGCTGAACACGCTGTCCCATTGGATCGCCGGGCAGTTCGATCCGTCGCTCTCCTGGAAGGATGTCGCCTGGATCCGCTCGATCTGGCCGGGCAAGCTGATCCTGAAGGGCGTGCTGGATGTCGATGACGCGCGCATCGCCGCCGAGACGGGGGCGGATGCGCTGGTCGTCTCCAACCATGGCGGGCGGCAGCTGGATGGCGCGCCCTCCTCCATCTCCGTGCTGCCCTCGATCGCCGAGGCGGTGGGCGAGCGCATCGAGGTGATGTTCGATGGCGGCATCCGCTCCGGCCAGGATGTGATGAAGGCCGTGGCGCTGGGCGCCAAGGGCTGCATGATCGGCAAGTCCTGGCTCTACGGACTGGCCGCCGGTGGCCAGGCGGGGGTGACGACGGCGCTCGAGATCATGCGCAAGGAGCTCGACATCTCCATGGCGCTGACCGGCACCAAGACGATTGCCGGCATCACGCCGGAGATCCTGCACGCGCCGCGCCGCGGCGATGTGCTGCGCTCCGGCCAGTCGCGGCAGGCGGCGGAGTAGCCGCGCCGCAGCCCCGCGCGCGGCCTCACGCCGCGCGCAG
>NZ_GG770792.1 GCF_000164635.1 Pseudoroseomonas cervicalis ATCC 49957
GACGGTGGCGGCGGTGGCGCGCGGCGGCGTGGCGCCCGAGGCCTTGCCGCGCGACCGCCCCATCGTCCTGGTCATGGGCAATGAGGAGCAGGGCCTGCCGGAGGCCAGCATCGCCGCCTGCGCGGCGCGGGTGACGCTGCCCGGCTCCGGCGCGGTGGAGAGCCTGAATGTCTCGGTCGCCGCCGCCGTGCTGATGCACGCCCTGGTTGTATCGCCTCGCGCTACAGGGTTGTGAAAGATAACATTCCCGCCATCACGGCTCTTGCCCTGGGGATAACTCTCCGCCAGAACGCGCCCCGGAACCCAAACGGAGCTCCCAAGACCATGACCTTCCGCCGCCGTGCCCTGCTGGGCGCCGCCGCCACCTTCCCGGCCGCCGGGCTGTTCGCGCCGCATGTCGCGCGGGCCCAGGCCTTCCCCTCCCGCCCGCTGCGCCTGGTGGTGCCGTTTGCCGCCGGCGGCTCGGTCGACATGACCGGGCGCCTGATGGCGCAGATGCTGCAGCCCGTGCTGGGCCAGACCGTGGTGGTCGACAACCGCGGCGGCGCCGGCGGCAATCTCGGCGCGGCCGAGGCGGCGCGCTCCGAGAAGGACGGGCACACCCTGCTGCTCGCCTCGGCCTCGATCCTGGCGGCCAACAAGTTCCTCTACCGCAAGTCGATGCCGATCGACCCGATCACCGACCTGGCGCCGGTCACCCGCGTGACCACCGGCACGGTGTTCATGACGGTCAACGCCAACAGCCCCTACCGGACCTTCCAGGACGTCATCGCGGCGGCCAAGAAGGACCCGGGCAAGCTGACCATGGGCTCCTCGGGCACCGGCACGATCAGCCACCTGACGATCGCCAAGGTCAGCAAGGTGACCGGCGCCGACATCACCCATGTGCCGTATCGCGGCGGGGCGCCTGCGCTGCAGGACCTGCTGGCCGGCAACATCGACATGATGTTCGACGTCATCCCGCTGTCGATGGCGCATGTGCGCGAGGGCCGGCTGCGCGTGCTGGCCGCCGCCAGCGCCGACCGCGTGACCTATGCGGAGGAGCTGAAGAACGTGCCGTCGATGAAGGAGCTGCTGCCCGGCTCCAACATCGACATGCAGTCCTGGTACGGCGTGAACGTGCCGGCCGGCGTGCCGGCCGACCGCATCGCCGCGCTGCACAAGGCGATCACCGGCGTGGTCGACACCGCCGAGTTCCGCGCGAAGATGGAGCCGAACGGCTTCACCACCGTGGTGGACGCGACGCCGGCCGCCTATGGCGAGTATCTGCGCAGCCAGGAGACGGTCTGGAAGGCGCTGGTCGAGGAATCCGGCGCCAATCTGGACTGAGCCACGGCGCCGCGCCGCGGCCTGGACGTCCGGCGGGGCCGGGGGCGTGAGCCCCCGGCCCCGCTGCGATTCCGGGCCCGGCGCATCACATTGCCTCGACGCAACGCGCGCGCCAGGGCAGGCTGCGCCGGAGTGAGGCGGAGAGTGCCATGCCCCGAACCCCGACCCTGCCCCGCCGCGGCCTGGCCGCGCTGGCCGCGCTGCCGCTGCTGCCGGCCGCCGCCCTGGGCCAGTCGGCGCCCCCCGCCGCCGAGTCG
>NZ_GG770791.1 GCF_000164635.1 Pseudoroseomonas cervicalis ATCC 49957
CGGCGGTCCCTCCCCGCCGCCCGTGGCAGGTCAGGCGGCCAGCACCCAGTGGCCGGCCGCCACCTCCTCCAGCCGCGCGCCGGGCGGCGGCGGCACCGGCTCGTAGCGGATGCGGCGGCGCTGCGCCTCGCGCGCCGGGTCCGGGATCGGCGCGGCGGAGAGCAGGGCGCGGGTATAGGGGTGGCGCGGATCGGCGAAGACCTGGGCCACCGGCCCCATCTCGACGATGCGGCCGCGCAGCATCACCGCCACGCGGTGGCAGAGATAGCGCACCATGCCGAGATCGTGCGCGATGAACAGATAGGCCATGCCCAGCTGCTCCTGCAGGTCGAGGAACAGGTTGACGATCTGCGCCTGGATCGAGACGTCGAGCGCGGTGATCGGCTCATCCGCCACGATCAGCTTCGGGCCGAGCGCGATGGCGCGGGCGATGCCGATGCGCTGGCGCTGGCCGCCCGAGAACTGGTGCGGGAAGCGGTCCATGAAGCGCGGATCCAGCCCGACCTGGGCGAAGAGGGCCGCGACACGCTCGCGCTGCTCGGCCTGGCCGCGCACCAGCCCGTGGCTGCGCAGCGGCTCGCCGACGCTCTCCCCCACCCGCAGCCGCGGGTTCAGCGAGGAGAAGGGATCCTGGAACACCACCTGCAACTGCTTGCGCACCGGCACCAGGGCGCTGCCGCGCAGCTGGGTGATGTCGCGCCCGTCGAATCGGATGCGGCCGGCGCTGGCCTCCTCCAGCCGCAGCACCATGCGGCCGGTGGTGCTCTTGCCGGAGCCGGATTCGCCCACCAGCCCCAGCGTCTCGCCCGGGGCGATGCTGAAGGAGACATCGTCCACCGCGCGCAGCGTGCGCACCGGCTGGCCGAACAATCCGCGCTGCAGCACGAAGTCGCGGGTCAGGCCCTCGACCTCCAGGAGCGGGGCGGCGCTCATGCCGCCCGCCCGCGCGCGTCGCGCAGATCGTACCAGGCGGCGACGAGATGGCCGGGCGCGCCGCCCGGCGCCTGGGCCAGCGGCGGCACCTCCTGCCGGCAGCGCTCGGTGGCCCAGGGGTTGCGCGGCGCGAAGGGGTCGCCGGGCGGCGGGTGGTAGAGATCGGGCGGCTGGCCGCCAATCTGCTGCAAGCGCGGCCGGCCGCCGGCCTGATCCGGCACTGGCGGCCGGTCATGATCGGGCAGCGAGCGCAGCAGGCCCCAAGTGTAGGCGCTGCGCGTGTCATGGAACACGGCGCGGGTCGGGCCGCGCTCCAGGATGCGGCCGCCATACATGACCTGCACCGTGTCGGCGATGCCGGCCACCACGCCCATGTCGTGGGTGATCCAGATCATCGCCATGCCGAGCTTCTTCTTCAGGTCGCGCATCAGGTCGAGCACCTGGGCCTGCACCGTCACGTCGAGCGCGGTGGTCGGCTCGTCGGCGATCAGCAGCTTCGGCTCGCAGGCGATGCCGATGGCGATCATCACGCGCTGGCGCATGCCGCCGGAGAATTCATGCGGGTACTGGGTGACGCGCTTCTGCGGGTCGGGGATGCCCACCAGGTCGAGCAGCTCCACCGCGCGCCGGCGCGCGGCGCCGCGGCTCATCCGGCGGTGGCAGACCAGCGCCTCGGTGATCTGGGTGCTGACGCGCAGCACCGGGTTCAGCGCGGTCATCGGGTCCTGGAAGATGATGCCGATCTCGGCGCCGCGCACCTGGCGCAGCTCGGCCTCCGGCATGGCCAGCAGGTCGCGGCCGCGGAACAGGGCGCGCCCGGCGGCGACGCGGCCGGGCGGGCGCGGGATCAGGCCGAGCAGGCTCAGCACATGCACGCTCTTGCCGCTGCCGCTCTCGCCCACCACGCCGAGGGTCTCACCCTCCTCCAGGCTGTAGGTGACGCCATTGACCGCATGCACGCTGCCCTCCCCGGTGTCGAAGCGAACGGTCAGGTCCTGGATCTCGAGCAAGGGCATGGGCGGCTCCGCGTTATCGAGAATGATTCTTAGTATCATTCTTAACAGAACCGCAAGCACGCGCATGGCACCGGCCCGATGGAGGGGCCGAGGGGACCACAAAGCTGGAGGAGCATCCGCCCGGTCGGGGTAGCCCCCGAACCCTGGCACGGAGCCATGGCTGCCGGGCGGAAAGACGGCCGCCATGCCGCCGGGTGCAGCGGGACGGGCCCACCCGACGGGGCAGGCTCAGCCGGAGAGGCGCGGGGCCGGTGCGACCCGGCTCAGGCGGCG
>NZ_GG770790.1 GCF_000164635.1 Pseudoroseomonas cervicalis ATCC 49957
CGGGCCGGCGGCTCTGCGCCGCGCGGTCCAGCCAGGTGCCGGGGTCGAGGCTGGCGACATAGCCGCGCAGCACATCGGCATCCGACAGCGCCAGGCCGGCGCGGGCGAAGGCCAGGGCGTTGGCGAAGCGCGGACTGCCCTCCAGCAGCTCGGCGAAGGTGTCCTGCTCCTGCAGCGCCCCCTGGCCCAGCCCGTGCATCAGGTTCGCCAGGAAGCCCAGCTGTTGCAGCACGGCGTTGTTCGGGATGGCGCGCAGCTCACGCGGGTGGCGGATGGCCGCCGGCCCGCCGGCATCGCTCTGCCGGTTGACCGGGCGGGAGCCGGTGCGGTCCAGCAGCGCCGGGCCGAAGGCGCCGAGCAGCGCGGCATAGCCCGGATCCTCCACCAGCGCGCCGAAGGCGGCGCGGGCGCCGGCGAACAGGTCGGAGGCGAAGCCGCCCTCCGCGTAGACCGGATCGGGCTCGCCGCGCGGCAGGGGGGCGAAGGCGTGCTCGGCGATGCGCGCCACGGTCGCCTGCGCCAGCGCGGGGGTGCCGAACAGCAGATAGCCATCGCCGCCCTGGAAGGAGGTCTCCACCCGCACCGGGATGCCGCGCGCGGCGAAGACCGAGCGCACCGCCGGCGGGTCCAGATAGTCGAGCCGCGCCGCCAGCCCGTCCGGATGCCCGCCGCGGCCCAGCCCCTCGCCATGCGTGTCGAACAGCACCACCTCGAGCTTCGACAGCCCGTGCCGTGCCAGCAGCTCGACGATGCGCAGCTTCAGCCGCTCGATCAGATGGGTGGCGGCGACCTGGCCGACATAGCGGCCGGAATCGGAATAGCCGAATTGCAGGCAGAGCCGGCCGACGCGCGCCAGATGTGCCCGCCAATGGGGGCTGCGCAGCGCCTCCTCCACCACCCGCTCGCCGCGCCGCTCCAGCGCCTCGGCGGTCTCGAACAGGGGCGAGATCTCGACCTGGTCCTCGACGCCCGCGAGGCGCGCCAGCAGCAGGGCGGCGAGCAGGGTGTAGCCGCTCTCCGTCTCCGCCACGAGGAAGCGCACCGGCTGGCTGGCATCGACATGCTTGGTGATCTGCGCCACCGTCATCATCAGCCGCGCGGCCGAGGCCTGCTCGGCCATCAGCCCGCCAGTGTCGACCGGCTCGGCGCGCGCCTCCTCCAGCGCGGTGTTGATGGCGGCGAACAGCGCGCGGCGCCGCGCCGGATCCTCCGGCCCGCTGCCCAGATGCGCGAAGCGCAGCCGCGCCGCGTTGTGCAGCTGCGCCGCGTTCAGCCGCACATGGGTGTGCGCCAGCGACAGCCCATGCGCCACCAGCCCGGCGCGGGCGACGCAGAGGGCGAGGCGCGCCTCCTCCTCCGGCGCCGCGGCGATGGCGGCGGGGAACAGCGCCAGCAACGGCGCGGGCGTGGTCAGCGCCGCCTCGCGCCGC
>NZ_GG770789.1 GCF_000164635.1 Pseudoroseomonas cervicalis ATCC 49957
CGCCCTGCTCGCGGGCGAGCTGGCCCGGCGGCGCTTCGTCAGCATCATCGGCGCCGGCGGCATCGGCAAGACCACGGTGGCGCTCAGCGTGGCGCGGCGCCTGGCGGCGGAGGCGCCCGAGCCGCCGCTGCTGCTCGACCTCGGCTCGCTCACCGATGGCGCGCTGGCGGTCGGGCAGCTACTCTCGGCGCTGGGGCGGGAGGGCCAGGGCGGCGGCCTCGGCGCCGCGCTCGGGGCAGCGCGGCGGCTGATCATCCTGGACAGCTGCGAGCATGTGATCGGCGCCGCCGCCAGCCTGGCCGAGCAGATCCTGCAGGCGGGGCCCGAGCTGCGCGTGCTGGCCACCAGCCGCGAGCCGCTGCGCGCCGAGGGGGAATGGACCTATCGCCTGCCCTCGATGGCCTGCCCGCCGGAGGGCGCGCCGCTGGCGGCGGCCGAGGCGCTGGCCTATCCCGCCGTGGCGCTGTTCGTCGAGCGGGTGCAGGCCGCCGGCGCCCTGCCCGGCCTGGACGATGCCGCGGCGGCGCTGGTGGGGCGCATCTGCCGGCAGCTCGACGGCATCCCGCTGGCGCTGGAGCTGGCGGCGCCCCGGGTCGCGCAGCTCGGCCTGCAGCCGCTGGCGGAGCGGCTGGACGACCGGTTCCGGCTGCTGATGCAGGGCCGCCGCACCGCCCTGCCGCGCCACCAGACGCTGCGCGCCGCGCTGGACTGGAGCCACGACCTGCTGCCGCCGGAGGAGCAGCGGCTGCTGCGCCGCCTGTCGGTGTTCCAGGGCTGCTTCTCGCTTGACGCCGCGCTGGCGGTGTGCGGCGAGGCGGGGGAGGAGCCGGCGGGGCTGCTCGACCGCTTCGGCAACCTGGTGGACAAGTCCTTCCTGGTGCCGCAGCCGCGCCAGGCGGAGCTGGCGTATCGCTGCCTCGACACCACGCGGCTCTACTTGGCCGGCAAGCTGGAGGAGGCGGGCGAGAGCGCCGCCATGGCGCTGCGCCATGCCCGCCACTACGCCGCCGCCTTCGGCCAGGCCGAGGCGCTGTGGGAGCGGCTGCCGGTGGCCGAGGCGCGCGAGCGCCTGTGCCCCGACATCGACAATCTGCGCGCCGCCATCGACTGGAGCCTGGGGCCCGGCGGCCAGCCGGCGCTCGGCATCGCGCTGACGCTGTCCGGCGTGCCGCTGTGGTCGGCGCTCGGCATGATGGAGGAGGCGCGGCGGCGGCTGGAGGCGGCGATCGCCGCCTTCCGCGCCGGGGCCGAGCCGGAGCCGCGGCTGGGCATGCGGCTCTATGCCGCGCTCGGCACCGTCACCGTCTTCCTCGCGGGCACGGTGGAGGCCGCCTGGGTCAGCACGCTGGTCTTCGCCGAGCGGCTGGGCGATGTCGAGCACCAGCTGCGCGCGCTGAACGGGCTGGCGCTCGGCGCCATGCGGCGCGACTACCAGGAGGCGCTGGGCCATGCGCGGCGCTTCCGCGAGATCGCCTGGCGCGCCGGCCAGCCGGCGGACGGGCCGGTGGGCGACCGGCTGGTGGGCTTCGTGCTGCACATGCAGGGCGAGCAGGCGGAGGCCCGCCGGCTGACCGAGGCGATGCTGGCGCGCTATCCGCGCCGCGCCTTGCAGCCGCACCAGAACAAGCTGAACTTCTATGATCAGCGGATCCTGTCGCTGGCCACGCTGGCGCGCATCCGCTGGCTGCAAGGAGAGACCGCCCCGGCCCTGGCGCTGGCGCGCGAGGCGGCGGTGGAGGCGCGCCAGCTGGAGCATCCGTCCAGCATCATCTTCGCCCTGGGCATCACGCTGTGGCCCCTCGCCTTCCTGGTGGGCGAACTGGAGGAGGCGGCCGGCGCGCGGCAGGTGATCCAGCGCGACCTGCCGCCGCTGCGCGGCTGGGTGCTGTGGACCGACGCCTATCGCGGCGCCGAGATGGTGGCGCGTGGCGAGGTCGCGGAGGGCCTGCCCGTGCTGCGCGGCGCGCTGGCGGCGATGTCGCCCACCTCCTTCACCATCCGCATGCCGTTGCTGCATGTCGGCGTGGCGCAGGGGCTGCTGCGGCTGGGCCGGCCGGAGGAGGCGCTGGCCGGGCTGGACGCCGCGCTGGCCGAGGCGCGGCGCGGCACCGAGCTGTGGTTCGAGCCGGAATATCTGCGCCAGCGCGGCGAGATCCTGCGGGCGCTGGGCCGCCCGGTGCCCGAGGTGGCCGTGGCGTTCGAGGCGGCGCTGGCCATCGCCGACCGGCAGGCGGCGCTGTCCTGGTCGCTGCGCGCGGCGACCAGC
>NZ_GG770788.1 GCF_000164635.1 Pseudoroseomonas cervicalis ATCC 49957
CGGCACCGTGCTGCTGATGAAGGGGGAGGGCCATCCCGGCCAGGCCGGGCGCGGCCTGATCCACCGCTCGCCCCCCGCCGCCGCCGGCGGGCGGCTGCTGCTCTGCCTCGACGAACCCGGAAGGATCCCCCTGCCATGACCCTGACCGCGCAGGGCGCCGATGCCCGGCTGCCTGTCACCGTGCTCTCCGGCTTCCTGGGTGCCGGCAAGACGACGCTGCTGAACCACATCCTGGCCAACCGGGAGGGCAGGCGCGTCGCCGTCATCGTCAACGACATGTCGGAGGTGAACATCGACGCCGCCCTGGTGGACCAGGGCGGCCGCCTGTCGCGCACCGAGGAAAAGCTGGTCGAGATGACCAATGGCTGCATCTGCTGCACGCTGCGCGAGGACCTGATGCAGGAGGTGGCGCGGCTGGCCGGGGAGGGGCGCTTCGACGCGCTGCTGATCGAGAGCACCGGCATCGCCGAGCCCATGCCGGTCGCCGCCACCTTCGATTTCCGCGACGAGGACGGGCATTCCCTGTCCGACCTGGCGCGGCTCGACACGATGGTGACGGTGGTCGATGCCAGCGCCTTCCCGCGCGACTATGCCAGCGCCGAGTCGCTCCGCCAGCGCGGCGAGGTGGCGGGGGAGGAGGATGGCCGCCTGCTGGTGGACCTGCTGGTGGAGCAGGTGGAATTCGCCGACATCCTGGTGCTGAACAAGCTGGACCTGGTGCCGCCCGAGGGCCGCGCCCAGGCCATCGCCCTGCTGCGCGCGCTGAACCCCACCGCCGAGATCGTCGAGGCCGAGCAGGGGCGGGTGCCGCTGGAGAAGGTGCTGGGCACCGGCCGCTTCGACTTCGCCCGCGCCAGCCAGGCTTCCGGCTGGGCGCAGGCGCTCTCCGAGGGGCATCTGCCGGAATCCGAGGAATTCGGCCTGTCGAGCTTCGTCTGGCGCGCCCGCCGACCCCTGCACCCCACGCGCTTCAAGGCCTTCCTGGAGAGCGACCTGCCCGGCGTGGTGCGCGCCAAGGGCTTTTTCTGGCTGGCCAGCCGGATGGAGTGGGCGGGCTCCTGGCAACTCGCCGGCAGCATCGGCCGGCACGAGGCGGCGGGCTTCTGGTGGGCGGCGGTCGGCCCCGAGCGCTGGCCGGACGACCCGGACTGGCGCGCGGGCGTGAAGCGGCTGTGGCAGGAGCCCTGGGGCGACCGGCGGCAGGAGCTGGTCTTCATCGGCATCGGGATGGAGGAGGCGGCGCTGCGCCGCCAGCTCGATGCCTGCCTGCTCACCGAGGCCGAGCTGCGCCAGGGGCCGCGCGCCTGGGCCCGGCTGCCCGATCCCTTCCCGGCCTGGTCGCGCTGAGGCGGGGCGGGCCGGGGCGCCCGGCGGCCTTCTC
>NZ_GG770787.1:0-2211 GCF_000164635.1 Pseudoroseomonas cervicalis ATCC 49957
CCGGCCTCGGCTGAGGCGGCGGTGCCGGCGTGCCCTGGCCGCCGGACGCGCCGCCGGCCAGACGGCCATCCAGCGGCAGGGAGAGCCCCATCGGGCGTGCCGCGCGCCTCTGACAGAAAAAGGCCCGGGGATCGCTCCCCGGGCCTTCGCCGTTCCGGCGGGCTGCTCAGCCCTGCTTCAGATGCTCGAGCAGCTTGGTCATGGCGCCATTCTTGTCGGTGCCGTCGATCGCCGCGACCTCGGCGGCGAGGCGATCCATGGCCAGCTCGTAGATCTGCCGCTCGGAGAAGGACTGGTCCGGCTGGCCGGCATTGCGGTGCAGGTCGCGCACCACCTCGGCGATCTGCACCGGGTCGCCGCTGTTGATCTTCTGCTCGTATTCCTGGGCGCGGCGCGACCACATGGTGCGCTTGATGCGGGCGCGGCCCTTCAGCGTCTCCATCGCCTCACCCATGCGGTCGCCGCCGGCGAGCTTGCGCAGGCCGGAGGAGGCCGCCTTGTTCAGCGGCACCCGCAGCGTCATGCGGTTCTCCTCGAAGGTGACGATGATCACCTTCAGCTCGGTGCCGGCGACCGCCATGCTCTCGATGCCCTGCACTTGGCCGACGCCATGGGTCGGGTAGACCACATGGTCGCCCGCCTTGAACTCGCTGCCCTGGTTGCCGAGCGGCTTGGGCGGCGGCGCCGGCCGCGCCGGGCCGGCGGCCACGCCCTCGGTGGGCGAGGGGGCCTGGGTCTCGGCCATGCCGGGGCGGCGTCCGGGAAGGGGGCGGGGGGAGGGCCTGGATTCGGCCGCGGCCGGCTCGGGTTGCGTCGTGGTGGATTTCGCGCCGGCGGGTGGCTTCATCCGCTCTCAACTCCTGCAGACCGAGGGGGCCGGCATCACAACCTGGCAACCGGCGGGCCGTTGCACGTCCAGGCGCGCTGGCGGGGTCGGGGGCCGGTGCCGGCGCGTCATGCGGCCGGAAGGCGGGCGGCGCGCCGAAGCGAGGCGGGCAGCCCTGCCCATTGCCAACAAATAGCACAAAACCGTGCGGCCGTCACCCCGCGCGCGGCGGGGGGCGGCCATCGGTCCCGGTCAGGGCAGAGCTGGCGTGGCGGCGCCGGGCCGGCGGGGCGGTCGCCCCGCCCGGCTCAGGGCTCGCCCGGCTTGGGGTCGAACAGCGCCTTCTTGTCCGGCTTGCCGTTCCACGCCTCGGCATCCTCCGGCGCCTCGCCCTTGCGGGTGATGTTCGGCCATTGCTGGGAATAGGTGCGGTTCAGCTCGGCCCAGTCGGCTGCCTTGTCGTCGCTGTCGGGGAAGATCGCCTCGGCCGGGCATTCGGGCTCGCACACGCCGCAATCGATGCACTCATCCGGGTGGATGACCAGCATGTTCTCGCCGACATAGAAGCAATCGACCGGACAGACCTCGACGCAGTCCATGTACTTGCAGCGGATGCAGTTCTCGGTGACGACGTAAGCCACGGTCCGGATTCCTCTGTGCCCGCCCCGCCGGGGGCGCCCTGCGCGGCGGTCTTCGCGCGCGCGAGACATGGCGCCTGCGGCAGATCGGCGCAACCGCCTTTGTTGCAGGGGAGACCCCTGCGCGGGCTCCGCCCGCGGCGCCCTGGGATGAAGCGTGGCGGGCGGCCAGCCGGGGCGCGGGCCGCCCGGCCTGTGCGGGCGGCAGGACGCCGCTCAGTCCTCGTCCCGCTCCCCGGCCTCGGGCGTGCCACGGGACGTCCCCGGGGCCTCGCCCCCGGTCAGGTCCTCATACAGCGCCCGCGCCTCGGGCGCCGGGCCGCGCCGCCCGGCCAGGGCCAGGATGCGCCAGACGCGGATGCGACCCTGCTCGGCGCTGCCCAGCGCCAGCGTCAGCACATCGCCGGGCCGCAGCTTCGCGTGCGGCTTCTCCACCGGCTGCCGGTTGAGGCGGAAGCGGCCGCGCTCGACCAGCCTGGCGCACTCGCCCCGCGTCTTGGCGACGCGCGCGCACCACAGCCATTTGTCGAGTCGCTGCCAGTCCCGGTCCTCGGTCTCCGGCAAGGTGGCGCCCCCTTACTCCTTGCCCAGCTTCAGCCGGGCCAGCACGGCGAAGGGGCTGTCCGGATCCGGACCCTTGCCCTTGGCGTTGCCGCCATCGAAGGAGAAGGAGCGCGGCTCCTGCCGGTCGTCGCGCGGGGGGCGGCGGTCGCGCCGGTCGCCCCGCTCGCCGCCACGGTCCGGGCG
>NZ_GG770787.1:5943-7218 GCF_000164635.1 Pseudoroseomonas cervicalis ATCC 49957
CGCCCAGGCCGCCGACGGCACCGCCGCCGAGGTCCGCACCGTCGCCGCCGCGGCCGAGCAGATGGCCTCCGCCGTGCAGGAGATCGCCCGCCAGACCGGGCAGGCGACCCAGGTGGCCAATGCCGCGGCCGAGGCGGCGCGGCGCAGCGACCACACCATGCAGGAGCTGAGCGCCGCGGCCGCGCGCATCGGCGACGTGGTGCAGCTGATCGGCGCCATCGCCGGCCAGACCAACCTGCTGGCGCTGAACGCCACCATCGAGGCGGCGCGCGCCGGCGAGGCCGGCAAGGGCTTCGCCGTCGTCGCCGGCGAGGTGAAGACCCTGGCCAACCAGACCGCCAAGGCCACCGAGGAGATCGGCAACCAGATCACCGCCATGCGGCAGGCGACCGGCGCGGCGGTGGACGCCATCGCCCGCATCGCCGGCACCATCGCCGAGATGGACCGGATCAGCGCCGGCATCGCCGCCTCGGTCGAGCAGCAGGGCGCCGCGACGCGCGAGATCGCCCGCGCCGCCGCCGCCGCCGCGCGCGGCACCAACGAGGTCGCCCGCCGCAGCGAGGAGGTGCGCGGCGCCGCCGGCGAGGCGCGCCAGCAGGTCGGGCTGCTCTCCGGCGCCGCCGAGACGCTGCAGGCCCGCAACGCCACGCTGCGCGAGGGGGTGGAGCGCTTCCTGCAGCGCATCGCCTGAGGCGGCGGCCGGCTTGCCGGGGGCGCGCGGCGGGGGGAGGATGGCGCCCCGCCCTGCCATCCCCCCTGCCGAGCCCTGGTGCCGCCATCGCCGCCCTGCCTTACCTGGCCCTGTCCTGCGCCCTGTTCGCCGCGATCGGCATCGGCCAGCCCTTCCTGCCGGCCTTCCTGGCGGCGCGCGGGCTCAGCCCGGGGGAGATCTCCCTGGCCCTCGCCCTCGGCTCGGCGGTGCGGCTGCTGGCCGGGCCGCTGGCCGGGCGCCGCGCCGATGGCATGCCCGATCCGCGCCGCTTGCTGGCCGCCGCCGCCTTCTGCGGCGCCCTGGCGGCGCTGGGCTACGGGCTGGCGGCGGGCCTGGGCGCGCTGCTGCTGGCCCAGGCGCTGTTCAACGCCGCCAGCGCCCCGCTGGTGCCGCTCTCCGACACGCTGAGCCTGGCCGCCGCGCGGCAGGGGCGCCTCGATTACGGGCTGGTGCGGGCCGGCGGCTCCATGGCCTTCATGGCCGCCGCCATCCTGGCCGGGCTGGCGGTCGGCCGCTGGGGGGCGGGGGCGGTGCCGCCGCTGCTGGCGCTCGCCATGCTGGCC
>NZ_GG770786.1:0-1075 GCF_000164635.1 Pseudoroseomonas cervicalis ATCC 49957
CCGGTGCCGCAGCCGACATCCAGCCAGGGGCCGGGCGGCGGGGCGCCGTCGCGCAGCGCCGCCTCGGCGCGGGCGCGCAGGGCGCGGTACCACCACATCCCGTCCTCGGCCCGGTCCATGAGGCTGTATTCGATCGCGTCCACGTGATCCTTGTGGCAGCGCCCGCGTCCTGCCGCAATGGGCTGCGAGGGAAGCGCCATCGCCGCCTTTCCCGGCCAGGATTCCGCCCCGCATGCGCCTGCCCGCCCACCCTGCCCCTCCCCCTGTCCAGGCCGCCGGAACGCGCCCGGCAAGCTGGCCGCTGCGGCTGGCCGCGCTGCTGCCGGCGCTGGGCTTCCTGGCGGTGGTGCTGGCGCCGCCGCTGAACCCCGACGTCGCCGCCGTGCTGGATTTCGCCGGCCGGATGCGGGCGGGGGAGGTGCTCTATCTCGACCTGATCGACATCAACCCGCCGCTGATCTTCCTGCTGAACCTGCCGGCCGCCTGGCTGGCCTCGGTGACGCCGCTCGCCGCGTCCCAGGCGCTGGTGCTGACGCTGCTGCTGCTCTGCGCGCTGTGCTGGGGGCTGTGCCATGCCTTGCGCGACCGCGCCGCCGGCCCGGCCGAGCAGGCGGTGATGGCGGCCATGCTGCCGCTGCTGCCGCTCTCCGCCGGCCAGGATTTCGGCCAGCGCGAACAGCTCATGGCGCTGCTGGCGCTGCCCTATCTGCTGCTGGCGGAGCGGCGCATCCTGGGCCGCGCCACGCCGGCCGCGCTGGTGGCGGCGGTGACGCTGCTGGCCGGCATCGGCTTCGCGCTGAAGCCGCATTTCCTGGCCGTCCCGGCGCTGGTCGAGGCGGTGGTGCTGCTCGCCCGGTTCCGCCGCCAGGGCTGGGCCCGGCCGCTCGCCGACCCGGTGCCCTGGGGCATGGCCGCGCTCTGGCTGGCCTATCTGGCGCTGATCCACTTCGCCTTTCCCGCCTACTTCCGGAACATCGTGCCGCTGGTGCGGGACTGGTATCTGGACCTCGGCGGCGCGCCCTGGTGGGCGGTGCTGCTGACCGCGCCGACCGGCAGCGCCGCGGTGCTGGCCATC
>NZ_GG770786.1:2364-3673 GCF_000164635.1 Pseudoroseomonas cervicalis ATCC 49957
CGACGCTGCGCCGCGCCGCGCCGCTGCTGGCGGTGGGCGTCGCCTTCGGCTTCGCCCTCTTCACCCTGCGCGGCGGCGAGGCGCCCTGGGTCGCGCTGCGCTACGCCACCAGCCCGGGCGGCCTGCTGGCCGACTGGCTGGAGCGCGAGGTGCCGGGCCAGCGCCTGCTGGTGCTCTCCCCCGACATCCCGACCGTCTTCCCCGCCGTCACCTATGCCGAGTCGCGCTGGATCTCGCCCTTCATGAGCACCTGGCTGCTGCAGGCGGTGTATCGCGACTGCCCGGCCGGCGGCGCCCGCTACCGCGACCCGGCGCAGATGGGCGCGGCCGAGGCGTTGGTCTGGCGCAGCCTGACCGAGCGCTTCCTGCGGCTGCGGCCCTCGGCGGTGGTGGTGGCGCGCGACACCGGCATCGCCGACTGCCACGGGCAGCGCTTCGACTTCATCGAATATTTCCGCCGCAACCCGCTATTCGCGCGCGCCTGGGGGCAGTATCGCCTGAAGGGGGAGATCGCCGGCTACATGCTGTACGAGCGGGAGGAATGACCGGAATGGCGTATGAGGAGTATCTCGGGCGCAGCGAGACGCGCGAGGACCGGATGGACCCCCGCCTGGCCGAGGGCATGGCCGCGACGATCTCCCGCCCGCTCGGGGAGGGCGCGCTGCCGCCGCTCTGGCACTGGCTGCTGTTCCAGGACTGGCAGCCGGCCGCCGGGCTCGGCCCCGATGGCCACCCGAAGCGCGGCGGTTTCCTGCCCCCCGTGCACCATCTGGAGCGGCGCATGTGGGCCGGCGGGCGCGTCACCTTCCAGGGCGAGATCCGCATCGGCGACACGCTGCGCCGCAGCTCCACCATCCTGAAGATCAGCGAGAAGAAGGGCGGCAGCGGCGAGCTGGTCTTTGTCACCGTCGGCCACCGGCTGGAAGGCCCGCGCGGCCCGGTGCTGGAGGAGGAGCAGGACATCGTCTATCGCGGCACCGGCGGCGCCGCGCTGCGCGACGCGCCCCCCGCCGCGCCCTGGCCGGCGTCCCACCGCGCCGAGGTGATGCCGGATGCGGTGATGCTGTTCCGCTACTCGGCGCTGACCGGCAATGGCCACCGCATCCATTACGACCACCCCTATGTGACGGGGGTGGAGGGCTATCCCGGCCTGGTGGTGCATGGGCCGCTGCAGGCGACCTGGCTGGCGCGGCACGCGCTGGACATCGCGGGCCCCGGCGCCCGGCTGGCGCGGTTTTCCTACCGTGGCCAGCGCGCCGCCATCGCCGGCCAGAAGCTGGCGCTGCTGGGCGAGCGCGCGGGCGGCCGG
>NZ_GG770786.1:7935-9379 GCF_000164635.1 Pseudoroseomonas cervicalis ATCC 49957
GAGTGCGACCCGTCCCCACGCCCCGCGACGCGGGGGGGCGCGCTGTGAGCGGCCCCGCCTTCCTGCGCGAGGATCCCTGGCCGAGCGGCGTGGTGCAGGAGCTGGGCCGCTTCGGCGGCGTGCGGCTGCGCCGGCTGCGCTGCGCCAATCCGGGGCCGTTCACCTTCCTCGGCACCAACAGCTACATCATCGGCGAGGGCGAGGTCGCGCTGCTCGATCCCGGGCCGGAGGATGCGGCGCACCGCGCCGCGCTGCTCGCCGCCCTCGGCGGCGAGCAACTGACCAAAATCCTTGTCAGCCACACGCATCGTGACCATTCGCCGGGGGCGGCCGCGCTCGCCGCCGCGACCGGCGCGCGCAGCTATGGCTTCGGCCCGCACCAGACCCCGCCCGAGGCGGGCGGCGAGGGCGGCGACCATGAATTCCGCCCCGATGTGGCGCTGGCCGATGGCGCGGTGGTGGAAGGGCAGGGCTGGCGCCTCGCCGCGCTGCACACGCCCGGCCATTGCGCCAACCATCTCTGCTTCGCGCTGGAGGGCGGCGGCGTGCTGTTCTCGGCCGACCATGTGATGGCGTGGTCGACCAGCGTGGTCAGCCCGCCGGATGGCGACATGGTGGATTACATGGCGGGGCTGGAAAGGCTGGCGGCGCGCGACGAGGCGCTGTTCCTCCCCGGCCATGGCGCGCCGCTGGAACAGCCGCAGGCTTTCACCCGCGCCCTGCTGGCGCACCGGCTGGAGCGCGAGGCGAAGGTGCTGGCCGCCCTGCGCGCGGCGGGCAGCGCGAGCGCCGAGGCGCTGGTGCCCCCCGTCTATGGCGCGCTGGATGCGCGGCTGGTGCCGGCGGCCGGGCGCAGCCTGCTGGCGCATCTGCTGAAGCTGGCGCGCGAGGGCCGCGTGCGGCGCGACGGCGAGCGCTGGATCGGCTGATATCGGCAGAGGGGGCGCCGCGCCAGAACGTGAGCACCGCTATCATCTCCGTGAACGGGGCGCGTGTGGACATCAAGCGGCAACCTCGCCATCCCTCTGCCGTTCAGCCAGCGGTCAGAGGGAGCGCGACAGATGATCCGGCATTCCGCCTTTGCGGCCGCCCTGGCGCTGGCCGGGCTCGCGGCCCAGCCCGCCGCTGCGCAGCGCCTGCCCGACCCGTCCTTCGACCTGGTCAACAACACGCCCCGCATTGTCGAGCAGCTCTACGCCAACCCGGTCGCCATCCGCGACTGGGGGCATGACCGGCTGGGCACCATCGCCGTGCCGCCGGGTGTGGTGCACCGCGTGCGGCTGGATCCGCGCGGCGGCTGCCTGCAGGATGTGCGCGTGGTGTTCCGCGACGGCGGCGTGCAGGATTACCGCGGCTTCGATGGCTGCGCCGAGCGCCGCCTGGTGCTCGACCCCGCCGGCCCGCCGCCGGGCTATGCCGCGCCGGGCTACGGCGCGCCGCCACC
>NZ_GG770785.1:0-2650 GCF_000164635.1 Pseudoroseomonas cervicalis ATCC 49957
CGATCGACAGCTGCGCGAAAAATATCCGGCAAACGCTCTGCCTGGATCCGTCCCTGAGGGCGGCCGGGGCGCCGCGCCAGATCCCGCAGGCCCCAGCCACCCGCGGAATGCGGGGAGGCGGTGGCGAAGCGGGGTGTCCGCAGGGTGTGCGCTGCCTTCCCCCGCCGGCCGGGGGCGCCGCAACGCGGCGGGCCCCGCGCGCCCTGGTGCCGTGCCGCCATCGCCATGCGAAAATGAACCGGGCGCCGCCTGCCGAAGCGGGACGGGGGCCGCGCCCGCCCGCCGGCCGGCGCCGCCCTTTACGCCGCGCTTACACGGCGCGCCCCGCTTCCGTATCGCGCCCTGATGGGCCGCGCGCCCAGTCTCCCGGCGGGCCGGCCCCTCATCGCCGGCGAGGAGCCTCCATGCTGGACACCCTTCTTCTCATCCTCGGCCTCGGCGGTTTCGCGCTGATGGGCCTCTACGTCGCCGCCTGCGATCGGGTCTGACGGCCATGGTCGCGCTGATCCTGGGCGGCGCCGTCGCCGCCGCGCTGTTCCTCTACCTGCTATGGGCCCTGCTGCGGCCCGAGAGCCTGTGACATGACCTGGATCGGCTGGGCGCAGATCGCCCTCGTGCTCGCGCTGGTCACCGCGACGGCGGTGCCCCTCGGGCGCTACATCGCGGCCCTCGCGGCGGGGCGCGTCCGCGTCCTCGCCCCCGTGGAGGCGCTGTTCTACCGCGCCGCCGGGGTGGACCCGGCGCAGGGCATGGGCTGGCGCGGCTATGTGCTGGCCATGCTGGCCTTCAACGCCGCGGGCTTCGTCCTGCTCTACGCGCTGCTGCGGCTGCAGGGCGCGCTGCCGCTCAACCCGCAGGGCCTGCCCGGCCTCGACCCCTGGCTGGCCTTCAACACCGCCATCAGCTTCGTCACCAACACCAACTGGCAGGCCTATAGCGGCGAGGCCGCGCTGTCCTATCTGAGCCAGATGGCCGGGCTCGCGGTGCAGAACTTCCTCTCCGCCGCGACCGGCATCGCGCTGGCCCTCGCCGTCTCGCGCGCCTTCGCCGCCGGCGGCGTGGCCGGGCTCGGCAATTTCTGGGCCGACCTCACGCGCGTCACGCTCTATCTGCTGCTGCCGCTGTCGCTGCTCCTGGGGCTGCTGTTGGTGGCGCAGGGCGTGCCGCAGACACTGGCCGCCTATGTCACGGCGCACCCGCTCGAAGGCGGCGAGCAGACCCTGGCGCTCGGCCCGGCCGCGTTCCAGATCGCCATCAAGCAACTCGGCACCAATGGCGGCGGCTTCTGGGGCGCCAATTCCGCGCATCCCTTCGAGGACCCGACCGCCCTCGCCAATCTGCTGCAGCTCTGGGCGATCCTCGCCATCCCCTTCGCCCTGGCCCTCGCCTTCGGCCACATCGTGGGCGATGCGCGGCAGGGCCGGGCGCTGTTCGCGGTGATGATGCTCTTCGTCATCGCCGGCACGGCCGCCACCTACGCGGCCGAGGCGGCGGGCAACCCGCTGCACATCGCCGCCGGCCTCGACCCGCTGGGCGGCAACATGGAGGGCAAGGAGGTCCGCCACGGCATCGCGCTCTCGGCGCTGTGGGCGGTGGCGACGACCGGCGCCTCCAATGGCAGCGTGAACGCCATGCTGGACAGCTTCACGCCGCTCGGCGGGCTGGTGCCCATGCTGCTGATCCAGCTCGGCGAGGTGCTGCCGGGCGGCGTCGGCTCGGGCCTCTACGGCATGCTGGTCTTCGTGCTGCTGGCGGTGTTCGTGGCCGGGCTGATGGTCGGGCGCACGCCCGAATATCTCGGCAAGAAGGTGCAGGCGCGCGAGATCAAGCTGGCGATGCTGGCGGTGCTGGTCGTGCCGCTCTGCGTGCTCGGCTTCTCGGCGGTGGCCGCCGTGCTGCCGGCGGCGCTGGCCTCGGTGCAGGATGGCGGGCCGCACGGCCTGTCGGAACTCCTCTACGCCTATTCCTCGGCGGCCGGGAACAACGGCTCGGCCTTTGGCGGCCTCACCGCCAACACGCCCTATCTCAACACGACGCTCGGCATCGCCATGCTGCTCGGCCGCTTCGCCATCATCGTGCCGGTGCTGGCCATCGCCGGCAGCCTGGCCGCCAAGCCGAAGCTGCCGCCCTCCGCCGGCAGCTTCCCGACGCATGGGCCGCTCTTCGTCGGCCTGCTCTGCGGCGTGATCCTGATCCTGGGCGGGCTGCAATTCCTCCCCGCCCTCTTCCTCGGCCCGGTCGCGGAGCATTTCGCGCTGCTGGCCGGCCAGACCTTCTGAGCGGCCGCGCGCCCCGCCCCGCCCCACACAACGGACCTGACCCATGGACGCCACCAGCCCGCAGGGGGAGGCCACGCGCGCGCTGCGCAACCCGCCTCTCCTGGACCGCGACATGCTGCCGCGCGCCGCGCGCGACGCCGTGCTGAAGCTCAACCCCGCCCGGCTCATCCGCAACCCGGTGATCTTCGTCACCGAGATCGTCTCCCTGCTCGTCACGCTGCTGGCCGCGCTGGCCGCCTGGCGGGGCGAGGCCTGGGGCTTCCAGGCGGGCATCGCCGCCTGGCTCTGGGCGACGGTGCTGTTCGCCAACTTCGCCGAGGCGGTGGCCGAGGGCCGCGGCCGCGCCCGCGCCGAGAGCCTGCGCCGCGCCC
>NZ_GG770785.1:5214-18713 GCF_000164635.1 Pseudoroseomonas cervicalis ATCC 49957
CCGATGCCGAGGGCGAGCGGGCGCTCGCCGCGCTGCTGGACCAGGCGGCGGTGGCGATCGAGCGGGCGCAGCTGATGGAGGAGCAGGCGCTGGGCGCCGCGCGGGCCGAGACGGAGGCGCTGCGCACGGCGCTGCTCACCTCGCTCGGCCACGATCTGCGCACGCCGCTGACCGCCATCCGCGGCGCCATCGGCACGCTGCGGGCGAATGGCGACGCGCTCAGCCCCGCGACCCGCGCCGACCTGCTGGAAGCCGCCGAGGAGGAGACCCAGCGCCTGACCCGCTACCTCTCCAACATCCTCGGCATGGTGCGGATCGAGAGCGGGCAGATCACGCCCCGGCGCGAGGTGGTGGACCTGGCCGAGGCCATCGAGGTGGCGGTGCGGCGGGCCGGGGGCGGGGCGGGGCGCATCGCGGTCGCCGCCGCGCCGGGCCTGCTGGCGCCGCGCCTGGACCCGGTGCTGCTCGACCAGGTGCTCGGCAACCTGCTGGACAACGCGCTGAAATTCTCCGGGTCCTCCGGGGCGGTGCGGGTCCGCGCGGTGCGCGAGGGGCCGGAGTATCGCGTCGCCATCGAGGATGACGGCCCCGGCATCCCGCCCGAGGACCTGCCGCGTGTCTTCGACCCCTTCCACCGCGCCCTGCGGACCGACCGGATCGCGGCGGGGACGGGCCTCGGCCTGTCGATCTGCCGTGGCCTGGTGCAGGCCATGGGCGGGCGCATCCTGGCGGAAAGCCCGGTGCCGCCCGATGCGTCTTCTCCTGATGCCTCTCCGGGCGGCCGCGGCACCCGGATCACGCTGAGGTTCCCGGTATGAACGAGCTTGGCCCGCCGCGCGTGCTGATCATCGACGATGAGCCGCAGATCCACCGCTTCCTGGCGCCGGCGCTGGAGGCGGCCGGCTTCGCGCCGCTGCGCGCCCAGACGGCGGCCGAGGGGCTGCGGCTGGCGGCGGAGCGCGCGCCGCGCGCGGTGCTGCTCGACCTCGGCCTGCCGGACATGGACGGCCAGGCGGCGCTGCCGCGCCTGCGCGCCTTCTGCCAGGCGCCGGTCATCGTGCTCTCGGCCCGCGACCGCGAGGAGGAGAAGGTCGCCGCGCTGGACGCCGGCGCGGATGACTATGTGGAGAAGCCCTTCGGGCTGGGCGAGCTGCTGGCCCGGCTGCGCGCCGCGCTGCGCCGGGCCGAGGGGCAGGAGAGCGCCCCCGACATCGTGCGCGCCGGGCCGCTGGAGGTGGACCAGCCGCGGCGGCAGGCCCGGCTGGAGGGCGAGGTGCTGCACCTGACGCCGCGCGAATGGGAGCTGCTGGCGGCGCTGGCGCGCGGCGGCCAGGGCCGGGTGGTGACGCACCGGCAATTGCTGGCGGCGGTGTGGGGCCCCGCGCATGTCGAGGACACGCAGTATCTGCGGGTCTATGTGGGCCAGCTGCGGCAGAAGCTGGGGCCGGCGGCCTGGCTGATCCGCACCGAGCCCGGCGTCGGCTACCGCTTCGGCGCCGCGTAGCGCGGGGCCGGTGCCCCGCGTTGCCCGCCGCCATGCGGAGGCGGCCTGGCGGCGCTGTCCGCCCGGCGGATACGCGTCGCGCCACAGGATATCCTGCGGCGGGCTGACCATTCTGATGTTCTGGAAGGTCCGACTGGAGCAGCGGTGGGAACTGGATTCCAACCTTCTCTGAGCGCCGTGAGACGCGTCTCGCCGGCTGGGTCACCGCGTCCCGTGTGTTGGATCTTCGCAGTGCCCGTGCCCGAAATCGGCCAACGTCTCGATGATCCGACACTCACCGATGACGCCGCCCTCGCAACTCGTCGCCATACGCTGAAGCTCCGCACGCAGCGCCGTGAGACGCCGTAGCCGCGCGTCGATCTCGCCAATCTGCGCGGTGGCCAGCGCATGCGCCTGTCCGCAGTCTGCATCCGGCCTGTCCGCGAGGTCGAGCAACGCGCGGATTGCCTCGCTCTCGAAGCCCAGTTCCCGGGCGTGGCGAATGAACCCGAGGCGCCGCAGATGCGCAGCGCCGTAGGCGCGATGGCCGCCCTCGGTCCGGCCTGGTGGGGGCAGCCACCCCTCCTGTTCGTACCACCGGATCGTGGTCGGCTTGACCCCCGTGGCACGCGCGAGATCGCCGATCGAGAATGTCGCGCTCACGTCCGGTCGCCCTCCTGCCTCGCGAGGAAGCGCGCGAAGGCGGCCAGGGCCTTGTCGCTGGCATGGTGCTCAAGCCCCTCGGCGTCGGCCTCCGCCGTCTCCGGGTCGAGCCCCACCGCCAGAAGGAAGCGCACGACCAATTCGTGTCGCGCCCGGGCCGCGGATGCCACCGCCTGGCCGGCGGGCGTCAGGAACAAGCCGCGATAAGGCTTGGTCTCCACCAGACCGTCGCGCTGTAGCCGCGCAACCGTCGCAGCGACCGTCGCCTGCGCAACTCCCATGCGTCGGGCAATGTCCACGGCCCGCGCCTCGCCCTCCTCCTGAAGGAGGTCGGCGATCAGTTCGACGTAGTCCTCGGCGATCGCCGTACGGTCGGCCTCGCGCTGCTGAGCGAAGCGGGCCGCATGGTCTTCCGGGGGAGGGAGGGAGCGTGGCGAGGCGCGAGGCATGCCCGACGATAGCGCCTCCGCTTGACATCAACCATAGCTAGATCACTATGATTTAGCCGACACTAAGTTTTGGAGGACGAGCGTGAACCCGCCATCCGAGGTTGCCGCGCCACCCGCACCGGCCGGCCTGCCGAGCCTGCCGGAGGTCCACCGCTCGGTTGCGGTGCCCAATGCGGGCGGGTTCCTCCGCAAGCTCTTTGCCTTCATGGGCCCGGGTTATCTGGTCGCGGTCGGCTACATGGACCCGGGGAACTGGGCGACCTCGCTCGCGGGTGGTTCGGCCTTCGGATATGCGCTGCTCGCGGTCGCACTCACCTCCTCGTTGATGGCGATCCTGCTGCAGGCGCTGTGCGTGCGCATCGGCGTCTCGACCGGACGCGACCTGGCCCAGTTGTGCCGCGAACGCTTCCCCAAGGTCGTCGCCTATCCGCTGTGGCTGTTTGCCGAGATCGCGATCTGCGCCACCGACCTGGCCGAACTGATCGGCACCGCCATCGCGCTCGAACTGCTGTTCGGCATCCCGCTGCTCTATGGCGTGTTCCTGACTGCCTTCGACGCTTTTCTCATCCTCTGGCTGCAGAACAAGGGCGTGCGCTGGCTGGAGGCGCTGATCTTCGGCTTCATCGTGCTGATCGTGGGCTGCTTCGGCATCCAGATCGTGCTGTCCGATCCGGACTGGGCCGCCGTGCTGAACGGCTACATCCCGGCGCAGTCGATCGTGACCAACCAGACGCAGCTCTACATCGCCATGGGCATCCTGGGTGCCACCGTGATGCCGCACAACCTGTACCTGCATACCGCCGTGGTACAGTCGCGGTCCTGGAACCTCGATGAGGCGGGAAAGAAGGAGGCGATCAAGTTCGCCACCATCGACAGCTCGCTGGCGCTGACGCTCGCGCTGCTGATCAATTCCGCCATCCTGATCACCGCCGCCGCCACGTTCCACGCCAGCGGCAATACCGAGGTCGCCGAGATCGGCGAGGCCTACCAGCTGCTGACGCCGCTGCTGGGCGCGGGCATCGCCGCGACCGCCTTCGGCGTGGCGCTCCTGCTCTGCGGACTGAACGCCACGGTCACCGCGACCCTGGCCGGACAGGTGGTGATGGAAGGCTTCCTGCGCTTCCGCCTACCGCCGGTGCTGCGGCGGCTGGTGACGCGGCTGATCGCGATCATCCCGGCGGTGATCGTCACCTGGATGTATGGCGCGTCCGGTACGGCGCAGCTGCTGATCCTCAGCCAGGTGATCCTGTCAATCCAACTGCCATTCGCCGTGATCCCGCTGATGCTGTTCGCGCAGGACCGCAAGCGGATGGGCGTCTTCACCGCGCCGGCCTGGCAGCTCGCGCTGGGCTGGGCGACCGCGGCGGTGATCGTCGGGCTGAACATGAAGCTGCTGTTCGACGCCGCCTTTGGAGACTGACGTCAACGCCTTCAGGGTGCATATTCGCCTGAACGGAGAACATCCATGGCATCACGCCGGTCCCTGCTCGCAGCCACCTCGCTTCTGGTCCTGTCCATTCCAGCTTTCGCCCAGCCGGCAGCGCGCGTCAGCGTCTGGCGCGACCCGAACTGCGGCTGCTGCACCGGCTGGGTCGCGCATCTGCGCGCCGAGGGCTTCACTGTGGTGGACCAGGTGGTGCCCTCGGTCGCCCCGGTACGGCGCCGCCTCGGGACGCCGGCCGACCTGCTGTCCTGCCATGCCGGCGAGGTCGAGGGCTTCGCGCTCGAAGGCCATGTGCCCGCCACCGCAATCCGCCGCCTGCTGGCCGAACGCCCTGCCGGGATCCGAGGCCTGGCCGTGCCGGCGATGCCGGTCGGCTCGCCCGGGATGGAAGTGCCCGGCGCGCCGGTCGACAGCTACGACGTGATCGCCTTCGGTAGCGGTCCACACCGCTCGTTCATGCGGTTCAACGGGTCGCATCCCGCCTGAGGCGACCGGAAAAGGGTCCGGCTCGCCCTTCGGCGGCGTCCCGGCGCTGCCGTCAGGCGCCAGTCGCCGGCGTAAACAGGATGCCGTGTGGCGACCGCCCGACGCGCGACACCCGGGCTACGCCGCTGCGCGGATCAATGGCGGCGACGCGGCCCGTCCATCGCAGCGTCGCCCAGATCGTGCCGTCCGCGTCGAAGGTCAGGCAATCCGGCCCGCCGCCGATCTCATGGACGCGCTTGATCTCCAGCGTCTGCGGGTCGAGCGCGGTGATCCGGCTGTCGACGCGCGACGTGACGTAGACCAGCCCGTCCTGCGGCCCCTCGAACAGCGCGTGGGCGCCGCGCCCGACGGTGACCTGCCGGTCCGCGCGCCGCGCCACCGGATCGATCACCGACACGTAGTCGCCGCCCATGACGCCCACCAGGATGCGCCCGCGATGCCACAGGATGCCGGCGGGGTCGCGCCCGACCTCCGCGCGCCAGGCCTCGGTGCGGGTGTCGAGGTCGATGGCGATGGCCGCCGCCTCGCCCTGCAGGGTCACGAAGGCGAAGCGCGAATCCGGCGAGAAGGTGACGTGGCTCGGCTTGCGCCCGGCCTGCAGGCGGCCCTCGAGCGCCAGGGACGTGCCGTCCCAGCGGTAGATGTCCACCTGGTTGCGCCGCAGGCTGGTGACGACCAGCCGCCTGCCGTCCGGCGTGAAGCCGAGGTTGTAGGGATTGCTGATCGGCTCCCGCCGGCGCACCTCGCCGCTGCGCGGGTCGAGCAGGAACATCTCGTTGGCGCCGGAATCGCCGACCAGGATCAGGTCCCGCGCGGGGGTCAGTACCAGGTGGTGCGGTTCGCGCAGCACCGGTACGCGGCGCAGGTCACTGCTGCTCGCGGGGTCCAGCACCTGCACATTGGCGTCGAGGGAATTCAGCACGAAGAGCGAGCCGGCGGGCGCCGACGCAGGTGCCTCGGCCACTGGTTGTGCGCCGGCGGCGCGTCCGGCGGCGATGAACGGCGCAGCCAGCGCGGCGCGCACCACGAGCCGGCGACCGACGCGCAGATCCGGGGAACTGATTGACGGCACGGCAAGGCTCCTGGCGCGGGGGGTACCGATCTATCCCAAACATCGCTGTCCGCGCGCAAGCGGGGATAACGTCGCATCCGACACCGCCAGCGCGCCTGCGTCAGCGCGGGACGAAAATGGCACCGGCGGACGAATAGCCCCTTGAACCTCCAGCCGCTGGAGGTCTCATACGGTCGCGCATGACGATCAGGACAGATGCCATGGGTGAGTCCAGGAAGCTGACATGGCGGGTCGAGGGCATGGACTGCGCCTCGTGCGTCGCCAAGGTGACCAGGGCGGTGGAACGCCTGCCCGGTGTCTCGGAGGTCCAGGTGAACCTGATGGCCGAGCGGCTGACGGTCGCGCTCGCGCCGGACACCACGCCGGCCGAGGGTGTGGCTCGCCAGGTCGAGATCCTGGGCTACAAGGTCATGCCAATGGCGCCCGTCGCCGCGGCCGCCCCAGCTCATGTCCATGACGCCGATTGCGGCCATCACCACGCCCATGGCGCTGACGGTCACGGTCATGACGGCAAGGACGGCCACGCAGGCCATGCGCATGGTGCCGAGCCAGGACCTGCCGCCGGCCCGGCGGCCCATGGCCACGACCACGACGACCCTGCCGATGCCGGCAAGCTCTGGTGGCGCACCAGCAAGGCGATCCTCGTCTGGCTGCTGGGCGGCCTGGTGGTCGGTGCCTACGCGCTGTCCATCGCCTTGCCGGAGCGGCTGACCTACCCGCTGTTCCTCGCCGCGACCGCCGTCGCGCTGGTCCCCTTCGGCCGGCGCGCCGTCGCCCTGGCCCGCGCCGGCAGTCCCTTCAGCATCGAGACGCTGATGGTCACCGCTGCGATCGGCGCCGCCATCATCGGCGCCGCCGAGGAAGCGGCCGTCGTCGTGCTGCTCTTCGCGGTCGGCGAATTGCTGGAGAACGTCGCCGCCGGGCGCGCCCGCGCCGGCATCCGCGCGCTGGCCGACCTCATGCCGCGCACCGCGCTGCGGCTGCGGCCCGACGGCACGACCGAACAACTGCCGGCCGACCGGCTCGCGGTCGGCGACCTGGTGCTGATCCGCCCAGGCGACCGCGTGCCCTGCGATGGCCTGATCGAGGAAGGCAGCTCCGCCCTCGACGAAAGCCCGGTCACCGGGGAGAGCGTGCCCGTCTCGCGCGGCCCCGGGGAGGCCGTGGTCGCCGGCAGCATCAACGCCGAGGGCGCCATCCGCGTGCGCGTGACGCGTGCCGCATCCGACAACACCATCGCGCGCATCATCCGCATGGTGGAGGAGGCCACCGCCTCCCGCGCGCCGACGCAGCGCTTCATCGAGCGCTTCTCGACCTGGTGGACGCCGGGCGCGATGATCGTCGCCCTTCTGGTCATCCTGCTGCCGCCCTTCCTTCTCGGCTGGGACTGGAGCACCAGCATCTACCGCGGCCTCGCGGTGCTGTTGATCGCCTGTCCCTGCGCGCTGGTGATCTCGGTGCCGGCGGCGATGGCCTCGGGCCTGTCGGCCGGCGCGCGACGCGGCCTGCTGATCAAGGGCGGCGCGGCGCTGGAGGCGATCGGCAGCGCGACGACCGTCGCCTTCGACAAGACCGGCACGCTCACCGAAGGCCGCCCGCGCGTCACCGACGTGCTGCCGGCCGAGGGGCGCATCGCCGATGAGGTCCTCGCGCTCGCCGCCGCGGTCGAACAGGGCTCCTCCCACCCGCTTGCCAAGGCGATCCTGGCGGAGGCGGCGGCGCGCGGGGTCGCGGTGCCGGCGGCCGAGGCGCAGTCGGCCATCCCTGGCCGCGCCGTGGCCGGCACGGTCGGCGGCGTGGCGGTCAGCATCGGCAGCCCGCGCCATGCGAGGGAGTCCAATGCCGCGCTCGGTCCGCTGGAAGCCGAGCTGGAGCGGCTCCAGGGCGAGGGCAAGACGGTGTCGGTGGTGCTGGCCGGCGGCGTCGTGGCCGCGCTGGTCGCGCTGCGCGATGAACCGCGCGCGGATGCCGCGTCCGGCATCGCGGCGATCACCGCGCTTGGCGTGCGCCCGGTGATGCTGACCGGCGACAACCGCCGCACCGGCGAGGCGATCGCCATCTCGCTCGGCCTCGACGCCAAGGCGGAACTGCTGCCCGACGACAAGCTGCGCGAGATCGGCAAGCTGCGCGAGCGCGGTACGGTGGTGATGGTCGGCGACGGCATCAACGACGCGCCGGCGCTGGCGGCGGCGAATGTCGGCGTGGCGATGGGCGGCGGCACCGATGTCGCGCTGGAAACCGCCGATGCCGCCGTGCTGAAGGACCGCGTGACGGGGGTGGCCGAACTCGTCTCCCTGTCGCGCGCGACCATGGCGAACGTGAAGCAGAATGTCGCCGTCGCGATCGGGCTGAAGGCGGTGTTCCTGGTCACGACGATGCTCGGCATCACCGGCCTGTGGCCAGCCATCATGGCGGATACCGGCGCGACCGTGCTGGTGACGCTGAATGCGCTCAGGCTGCTGCGCTGGACGCCTGCGGGTTCCAGGGATGCTGCCTGATGTGCTTGATGGCGGAAACCAGCGCGCCGCGGAACAGCGGACGGGCGGCCGCATGACGCCCGACAACATCATCGGGCGGCGCTGGCTGATGCCCGCCGTTCTCCTTGCGTGGCGCCTGATCGTGGCCGGTCCGGCCGCGGCCCAGGATGTTCAGGCGGGCAGCCTGCTTCTGACCGGAGCCTGGGCGAAGGCCGCGGATAACGACCAGCGCCTGTCCTTCGGCTTCGTGACGATCCGCAACCGCGGCCATGAAGCGGAGAGGCTGCTCGGCGCCACGTCGGCCGGCGCGGCCGCTGTCGAACTGCGCGAACCAGACGCGTCCGCAGCCGGCGGCGCGCGCGCCGTCACCGAGGGCTTCGTGATCCCTGCTGGCGACGTCGTCGCCCTGGAGCCCGGCGGGCGGCACCTTCTCCTGCGCGACCTGCAGGTACCGCTCGCGCTCGGCGATGAGATCCGCGTCACGCTGCGCTTCGAACGCGCAGGCGCAGTGGTCGTGTCGCTCCGGGCGCATTGGCACTGACGATGAATACGCCGGCCGCGAACGACAGTGCCGAGCTGCACCGCGCCTTGGCGCGGCGTCGTTCACGGTCGCGGGCCTTGCTGGCTGTCCTGCTTGGCCTCGCGGCCCTGTTCTACGCCGTCTCGATGGCGCGCGTCCCCCGGGAAGATCGGCTGGCGCCTGTGCCCGCGCGGCAGGCCGCGCCGTGACAGGCTGCGGGCCGTCACGGGCGTCCGGCACGCCTCCTGCCGCGTTCGGCTCGGCAATGCGCGGCACTTCTGCGCTTGCCCGAGTGAAGCCCGCGCCACTGCCGATCCGTGGCATCGCGCAGCGCCTGGCCTGGGGTGGCGCGTCCCTCGGCCTCGGTGCGCTCAGCGCGATCGCGCTGGCGCCGCTGCATGTCGCACCCGCGGGCGTGGCGGCCTTCGGCGGCCTGTGGGTCCTGCTGGAGCGGACGGCGTCGCTGCGCGGCGCCTTCGCGCTCGGCTGGCTGTTCGGCCTGGGATCGTTCCTGGTCGGCCTGTCCTGGATCACCGAGGCCTTCAGCGTGGATGCGGCCCGCTTCGGCGCGCTGGCGCTGCCGGCGCTGGCCGCGCTCAGCGCCGGGCTGGCGCTGTTCCCCGCGGTCTCGGTCGCCGCGGCGCGCCTGCTGGCCGGCCGTGCGGGCGGCGTCACGCTCGCCCTGGCGCTGGCCGCGTGCTGGGTCGCGGGCGAATGGCTGCGTGGCACCGTGCTGACCGGCTTTCCGTGGAACATCGCCGGCCATGCCTGGGGCGGCAGCGATGCCGGGCTGCAGGCGGCCGCCCTTGTCGGCATCCATGGCCTGGGGCTGCTCGCCGTGCTTGCCGCCGTCCTGGTGGGCGTGGCGGTGCGGCAGCGGCGCGTCGGGCCCGCGCTGGCCGCGGTGGCCATCATCGCCCTGCCCTGGGCCTGGGGCGCGGCGCGCCTTGCCGATGCGACGCCCGCCGTGGTCCCGGACATCCGCCTGCGCCTGGTGCAGCCCAACATCGCGCAGGACCTGAAATGGGCCGAGGGCGAGCGCGAACGCATCCTCGGGCGGCTGCTGGCGCTCAGCGCCGCGCCGGCGTCGGATGGCGTGGCCCCCACCCATGTTATCTGGCCGGAAAGTGCCGTGCCCTACCTCCTCGCCGAGACGCCGGCGATCCGCGCGGCTGTCGCGCGCATCGTCCCGCCCGGCGGCGCGCTGCTGACCGGCGCCGTGCGGCGGACCCTCACGGCCGATGGCGGCCCGGCGCTGCTCAACAGCCTGGTCGCGCTCGACGACAGCGGGGCGATCACCGCGGCCTATGACAAGATCCGGCTGGTGCCCTTCGGCGAATACCAGCCGTTCCGCCGGCTGCTCGCGGACCTGCCGAAGCTCACCGTGGGCACGGTGGACTTCATCCCCGGCCCGCCGCGCCAGGCGATGGGCGTCGCCGGCCTGCCGGCGTTCTGGCCGCTGATCTGCTACGAGGCCATCTTCCCCACAGCACTGCCGGCACACGGTCCGATGCCCGGCTGGATCCTGACCGTGACCAATGATGCCTGGTTCGGCACCTCCTGGGGCCCATACCAGCATGCCCTGGCCGCCCGGCTGCGCGCGATCGAGCTCGGCCTGCCGCTGGTGCGCGTGGCCAACAGCGGCATCTCGCTGGTGACCGACGCGATGGGGCGCGAGCGCGCGCGGCTGCCGCTGGCGACCGAGGGCGTGCTGGACCTGCCGCTGCCGGCGGCGCTGGCCGGTGCTACGCCCTATGCGCGCTTCGGCGATGTGCCTTTTGCGATCGGCGTCGTGGCGCTGGCGGGGCTCGCGCTGGCCGGGCGGCGGCGCGCATGACGATCGACCTCACGCTGTTCGGCCTGGTGCTGGCCTTCGGCGGGGGGCTGGTCTCCTTCCTGTCGCCCTGCGTGCTGCCGCTCGTGCCGGGCTATGTCGCCTGGGTGGCGGGGACGGACCTGGCGACGGCGCGGGCGGAGCGGTGGCGGGCGCTGCGCCTGTCGGCCTTCTTCGTGCTGGGCTTCGGGCTGGTCTTCGTGCTGCTGGGCCTGGGCGCGACCGCCATCGGCGGGCTGCTGCGGCGCTGGTCCAACGAGCTCACCATCGTCGCCGGCCTGCTGATCGCGGCGATGGGCCTGGTGCAGATGGGGCTGCTGCGCGCGGCACCGCTGATGCGCGACCTGCGCTTCAGGCCGCCGGGCGAGGGCGGCGGCCCGGTCTCCGCGACGCTGATCGGCGTCGCCTTCGGCTTTGGCTGGACGCCGTGCATCGGGCCGGTGCTGGCCGGCGTGCTGACGGCAGCGGCGCTCACGCCCGGCGCCGGCGTCGGGCTGCTCGCGGCCTATGCGCTCGGCCTCGGCGTGCCCTTCCTGCTGGCGGCCTTCTACCTGCCGGCGGCGATGGCGCGCGCGCGGCGGCTCGGGCGGCTGGGGCGCGTCCTGCAGGTCGCGAGCGGCGTCATCATGCTCGCCGCCGGCCTCGCCATCGCAACCGGCGAGATGACCCGCCTCGCCATCTGGATCCTGGAGGCATTTCCATGGCTGGCACGGCTGGGATGACCACGCCCGCCCCCCGCGCGCTGCGGCGCTTCGGCCTGCTCGCCGTGCCGATCGCCGCGGCCATCGACCAGGCGACCAAGGCCTGGGCGCTGGATGCGCTCTGGCCGCCCTACAGCGAGGGCATCACGCTGCTGCCGGTGCTGAACCTGCGGCTTGGCTTCAACACCGGCGTCACCTTCGGGATGTTCGCCGACAGCGCCGCCGGCGCGGTCTGGCTGCTGGTCGGCATCAAGCTCGTGGTGGTGGCCTGGCTGCTGCTTTGGCTGCGGCGCGCGGCCAGCCGGACCGAGGCGACGGCAATCGGCCTCATCATCGGCGGCGCGCTCGGCAACATCCTCGACCGCCTGCGCATCGGCGCGGTCACCGACTTCATCGACGCGCACTACGGCGGCTGGCACTGGCCGACCTTCAACATGGCCGATGTCGCCATCGTCTGCGGCGTCACGCTGCTGGTGCTCACCAGCTTCCGCGCACCATCGCCACAGGTGCAGGCCCAATGACCATGATCCTTGAACCGGAGGAACCACCCATGTCCCACGCCACCACCCGCCGGGCGGCGCTCGCCGCGGCACTCTCCGTTCCCGCGTCGGCCGCCTTCGCCCAGGCGCCCGGGCCCCAGGCCTTCGAGCCGACGGCACCCGGACCCGACACGCCGCGCCCCCTGCCGGGCGAGCGCATCATCGGTCGCGCCGACGCGCCGGTGGCGGTCATCGAGTACCACTCCCTGACCTGCGGGAATTGCGCGAACTTCCACACCACGATCTTTCCGCGCATCCGCACGACCTTCATCGAGCCGGGGCTGGTCCGATTCGTGATGCGCGACTTCCCGCTTGACCGCGTGGCGCTCGATGCGGCGGCGATGGTCCATTGCGGCGGACCGGAGCGCTACGAGGCGCTGATCTCGACGCTTTACGCGAACAAGGAGGCCTGGGCGCACAGCCCGGATGCGCGCACCTGGCTGCGTCGCGCCGGCACGCTCGCCGGCATTCCCGCGGCGCGGATCGACGCCTGCATGACCGACCGCGGCTTCACCGACCCGATCATCCTGATGCGGCTCCAGGGCGAGCGCGAGTCGGGCGTCAACGCGACCCCGTCCTTCGTCATCAACGGGCAGTTGCATCGCGGCGTGCAGAGCTTCGAGCGCTTCTCCGCGCTGGTCCGCCCGCTGCTGCCGCCGGGCACGACGCCGCGTGGCTGACGATGCAGGGTTGTCTTCCGGAGCGGAGCAAGGCACGGACCGCGCCATGATCCATCGCCCCTCCTTGATCCTCGGTCTCGCGCTCGTTCTCGGCACCGGGTCCGCCGCGCTCGCAGCCCCCTGTCCAGCGACCATGCCGGTCGCAGGCGAATTCTCCTCCGGCTTCGGCGCGCGCCACGGCCGGCCGCATCCCGGCGTGGACATCCGCGCGCCGATCGGCACGCCCGTGGTGGCGCCGAGCGACGGCGTGGTGGTCTTTGCCGGCCGCTACTACGACTACGGCCTGATGATCGAGATCGAGCACGCCGACGGCTCCCGCGCACGGTATGCCCACCTCGCGCGATTCGCGTCGGGCGTGGCCGCCGGGCGTCCGGTCGCGGCGGGCCAGGACCTGGGCGTGGTGGGGCGCACCGGGCGCACCACCGGGGCGAACCTGCATGTCGAGCTGCGCCGCGACGGCCGCGCGGAGAATCCCTGGCCCTGGCTGACACGGCAGTCCTGCATCCCCGGCATCGAGGTCGCCGAGGCGCCTGCCCGGCGATGAGGACGGCGGCGATCTACGCCGCGGCGGCGCTGGCGGAGATCGCCGGCTGCTTCGCCTTCTGGGCGTGGCTGCGGCTCGGCCATTCGGCGGTGTGGGCAGTTGCGGGCGTCGCTGCGCTGATCGCCTTCGCGTGGTTGCTGACCCTGGTCGAGGTCGTCGCGGCGGGGCGCGCCTATGCGGCCTATGGCGGCATCTATGTCGTGGCCAGCCTGGTCTGGCTGCGCGTGGTCGAGGGGATTGCGCCTGATCGCTCGGATCTTGCCGGCGGCACGGTCGTTCTGGCCGGCGCCGCGATCATCCTCTGGGGGCCGCGCGCGGCATGAGGGACATCTGGCGCGCCTTGCGAGGGCCGGTCTCCGCCCTGGTGCTGTTGGGCATGGTGGCGCGGCTGCTGGCGCCGCTCCCGGTCTTCGCGGCGATGGACCGGGCTGCCTTCGACGCCATGCTGCGCGCAACCCTGTGCCTGCCGTCCGGCCTGGCCGCGCCGGACGCGCCCGACCAGGCGCCGGATGCCGCGGAGGTGACGCATTGCCCGCTGTGCCGCCTGCCCGATGCCGTGGATGCGCCGCCGGCCACTCCTGTCGTGCTGCCGATGCCGGCCTGGGCG
>NZ_GG770785.1:20821-41737 GCF_000164635.1 Pseudoroseomonas cervicalis ATCC 49957
GCCCCGCTGCGGGCCACCGCGCGCGCCCGGAAGGCGGTCGGCTCGGCGCTGGGGATGGACGCCGCGGTCGCGCCGAGGGCGCCGCCGTAGCCCTGCCAGGTGGCCACGGAGGCGGGGCGGAACTCGAGCTCGTAGCCGGCCAGGTAGGCGCTGCCGACCGCCGCCCACGACACACTGATGGCGGCGAGGGCGGTGCCCGTTGGCGTGTCCACCGCGATCGACGCCGGCGCAGCGATCACCCCCGGGTTCGGCAGCACCACCGAGGGGCTGTCACCGGCGGCGCGCTCGTCCACCGCCGGGTTCCAGTCCCACACCGCCGGGTCCTCCTCGGACAGCGTGAGGTCGACGCCGCCATCTGGCGACAGCCGCCAGCCGGTGACCCGCGCCGGGAAGGGGCCGACCCGGTCGAGGGCGACCGTCACCCCGTCCCAGGGCCGCAGCCGCAGCGCCGAGAGGTTGGCTGGGAAGGCGACCTCGCGCTGGCGGCGGATGCGCTCCAGCTCCGCCTTCATGAGCCGCTGCACCGTCGCGACGGAGGTGGTCAGCGGGAACTCCAGGTCGCGGTAGATCTGCTCGCCGCCATCTTCGGCCACGTAGTTCGAGGCTAGCAGCGGCGGGGCGTCAGTCGGCTGCCAGTTCTTCGCCGGGTCGACGTAGACGGCCCGCACCCCGTTGAAGAGGTCCCGCCGCGGCCGGCTGCCCTGGATGGTGACGTCGCCGCGGAGGTCGTCCGAGGTGAGCGTGGCGGAGGGCAGTGCCGGCCCGCCAGCATGGATGAAGAACCGCCCGCCCGAGACGACCAGCGCGCCGGCCATGGCGGCGACGAGCTTGCGGGTGATGGCGATCTTGCCCTCGCCGAGCGAGACGCGGCCGTTCACGGTGTAGCGTCGCTCGGTGACCCCCGCCCGGGTGCCGATCAGCTCGTCGCAGATGTTCGCCGCGGCGATGAGGGCGGGGATGTCGATGTCGTCCCAGGAGGCCTTCCAGCCGAACGGTGCGGTCAGGTACCAGGCGAGGCAGAGCGCCGGGTTGTCGGACCAGCCGGTCGCGCCGGTGCGCGGATCCAGGATGGTGTCGGCGCCTTCGACGAGGGCGGCGATGTTCGGCGGCCCGGAGGGGAAGGCCTCGGCGGTGATCTTGAGGCGGACGGCGACATAGGCGCGGCCGCGTCCGCGGTGCTCCGAGGTCCACTTGCCCCCGGTCTCGGCGATCAGGTTGGCGTTCGCGGCCTGGTCCGGATCGCCGAGGTGGCGGTCGATCCGGACCAGCCCGGCGAACTTCGCGTCGGTGGCCAGCGTGTCGCCGAGCCAGACTTCGCCGATGGCGCGGACGCGGTGCGCGGCGAGCACGACGACGGCGTAGAACCAACCATCGGCGCGGCCGGCGTCGTCGGTGGCAGAGTGGATGAAGACGATCGGCCCGCCGACCTTGCAGCGGCCGAAGACGATCTGGTGCTCGGTGATCGGCTGCCGGAAGGACTGCGTGCGTCCGGCGCCGGGCGCGGTGGGATCGTCGCCGGGGCGCAGCGAGGCCGAAGGCGTCGGGGCGGTTGGCCGCTTGGCCGGGAACACCGAGGCGCCGATGGTGGAGACGACGAAGGCGGCGCCGGCGCCGACGATCGCGCCGATGATGCCGCCGCCGACCGCGGCCGAGGCGACGCCGCCCGCGACGACGGCGATCAAGGGAACGGCGGCGGGCATGTCAGCCGATCCTCCAGGCGGTGGTGCAGAGGGTGATCGGCGCGCGCAGCAGCCCGCGCGGGCCAACGAAGGCGACGCGACCAGCGTCCAGCACCACGCCGAGACGGTCGGGATCGGGCGCGAGGACAATGTCGCCCATGCGGGCCCGCCGCGGCGCCTCGCGCGGGAAGCCGGCGGTGTCAGCGGAGGCGGCCAGATCGGGCAAGACTCGGAAGGCGGGCCTTTCCCCTGTCACCGCCTCCACCGCGGCCAGCGCGAAGCGGCCGCAGTTCCAGCGGTGGGCGTCGAAGGGGCGCGTCTCCACTGCCGACAGCAGGGCTGCCAGCCGCACCGCCCAGTCCGGCCGCCGCATCACTGCGCTGGCAGCCGGATCTCCGCCTCCTGCAGGGCGGGGACGTACTCGAAGAAGCGGTCGCCCGGGTATTCGGCCTGCTGGTCGGCGTCGGTGTAGCGGCGCACCTCGGCGCGTTCGAGGTCGACGAGGCGGCTCTCGCAGGTGAGCGCGACGCGCGGCTCGGCGCCGTCGGTCACCTCCATCGTGTCCATCAGCCCCGCCCAGAGCGGAAAGGGGTCCGCGACGAAGGCGCCCTCCGCGTCGAGCAGCGCGCCCCAGAGCCGCGCCGGCCGCAGCCGGAAGCTCCGCTCGGCCAGCGCGATGTCCACCACCTCCTGCGGCACCGGAGATAAGGCGAGCGTCAGCCGCACGGCGCGCAGCTCGACCGTCTCCTCGACCTCGCCAACCGCGCCGATCGAGCCGACGCCCTCGAACACCTTCCCCGCCCAGTTCAGCTGGCCGAGGCCCGTCCAGGCGCGGAAGGGGCCGGAGGCGAAGTCGAGCTCGACCAGCACGACTGGGGCGGCGACGGGCGAAGTGGCGGAGGCGGCGGCGTGCGGCGACAGCCGGGGCGTGCCGTGCGTATCCGACATCAGAGGGCTTCCTCGAGGCGGATGGTGATTGCCGTGAAGCGCCCAGGCCGGGTCGGGTTGGCGGCCTCGTCATCGGACACCAGGCGCATCGCGACGGTGGGCTTGGTGAGGACCAGCGGCTGGTTGATCAGCAGCGCCTCGCGCAGCGGCGGGGCGATCGGGATCGTCGCCGTGCCCGCGCCGGAGGCGGCGACGGTCTCAGTCGCAATGTAGAGCCGCCCGGCCAGGCCGATCAGGTCGCCGGCGCCGACCGCGACAGCGTTCGGCCACCAACCCTGGGTCTGGATCGCGAGCGCCCCACGCGGCGCGCCGGCCGCCAGCGCCGGGTTACCCGAGCCCACGACGAAGCCGGTGCCGTCGGTGAAGATCGTGGCGTCGGAGTAGGAGAACGGCCCGGTGGGCACGTCGCCCTGCACCCGCGGGTCGCCGGTGCGGAACTCGCGCCGCCAGTCCCAGACGCGGACCGTGTTCACCGAACCGGCCAGCGCCGCGAGCAGCCCTTCGAGCAGGCCGGCGCGCACGCGGTCGAGCGGGTCGAAGGTCGCCTGCGCCATCCAGCGCGCGCCCTCGCGCCGCAGCACCTGGGTGGCGCGGGTGACCGGCGAGACGAAGCGCGTGGTGTTGTGCTGCAGGTAGAAGGTCACCCGCGTCGGGCGCAGCGCCTCGGGCCAGGCGTATTCGGTCATCCGCGCACCGTCTCGTAGGCGCTGCCGCCGCGGCGGATGGCGTCGAGCGTCATGGCCGAGGCCTGCCGCGCAATCTGGCCAGCGAGCAGCCGCAGCCGTGCCTCGACGCCGGCGTCCGCGCCGCGCGCGTCGATGTTGATCGTCTGCTGGATGACCGGTCCGCCCGGCGCCATGCCGTTCGGCAGCACGGTCCCGCCGCGGTCCGGCACGAACCACTCCGGCCCGCGCTCACCGACGATGTAAGGCTGGCCGGCCGCGACAGGGCCACCCTCGGCGCGGAACAGCCCACCGAGCCAGGAGCCGATGCCGTCGAACCAGCTGCTCGCGCCGAGGCTGGTGAGGCCGGCGGAGACGGCGTTTCCCAACGGCTCGGTGATGGTGCGGCGCGCGATGATGCGGGTGATGTCCTGCAGCAGGCCCTCCATGACCTTCGACAGCTTGTCGCCACGCACGATCGCGTCCTCGAAGGCCGAGGAGAACGCGAAGCCCAACTCGCGCGCTGCCTCCCGCGTCCCCTCGGTGCTGCGCTGGAGGCGGCGCTCGGCCTCCTCCAGGTCCTCAAGCGCGCGCTGCGCCTCCCGCCCTATCGTCTCGTCCGGGATCGGCCGGCCGGCGAGCTCGGCGCGCTGCACCAGGTCGGCGAGCCGCTCCAACCGGCGCTGGTAGCGCTCATAGGCGGTCTCGTTATCCTGGATCAGCCGCTCGCGCTCGCGCAGCAGGTCGTTCAGCTGGCGCTCGGCGTCGCGCGCCTCCCGCGCGCCCTCGGTGCTGGCGCGGCGCACCGCCGCGATGCGCGGCTCCAGGCGGCGCAGCGCCTCATCGCGCTCCTGCAGCGCCAGCGTCTCGAGGCGGGTGCGTTCGGCGGCGGTGACACCGCCCGCGGCCTCGGCCTCGCGCAGCCGGCGGACGCGCTCCTCGTACTCGCGGTTGATCCGGAAGCGGTCGTCGAGGTCGCGGGTGAGCTCCTGGACGTCCTGCGTCGCGCGGCGTCGGCGGGCGTCTGCCGCGGCCTGGCCGGCCCGCTCCTGCTCCTCCAGGCGACGGTTCAGCGATTCCCGCTCGGCGGTGTCGATCTCGGCCAGCGTGGCGAAGTAGTCGCGGTGCAGCTCCTCCAGCCGCGTCCGGCTGTCCACGCCGGCCTGCTGCTCCGCGGTGCCGACCAGGCCGGGGCGGATGCTGCCGCGCCGGACCGGGGCGCGCAGGCTGTCGCGGCCGTCGCCCTCGCTCTCCAGCCGGCCGATCTGGGCTGAGAGCGCGTCGGCCTGGCGACGCAGCGCGGCGAGGCGCTCCTCCTCGCTGCGCAGCCCGGCACCCTGGCGGACGCTGTCGACGGCGCGGGCTGCGGCGGACAGCGCGCGGGCAAGCGCGTTGGACAGGCCGATGGCGCGGTCGAGCTGACCGAGGAAGTTCTCGGTCGCCGCGGTCAGCTGCCCGAAGGCGCGGCCGAGGGAGAGCGGCGCGCGTTCGAGCTCGGCGCCGAGGCGTTCGGTGGCGCGCAGCAGCGCCGGGAAGACCCGCTCGGCAGTGAGCTTGCCCTCGCTGCCGAGCTTGCGGAGCTCGCCGATGGAGACACCGAGCTCGCGGGCCAGGCCCTCGGCGAGTAGCGGCATGGCCTCGAGAATGGAGCGCAGCTCGTCGCCCTGCAGCACGCCCGAGGCCAGCGCCTGGGCAAGCTGGAGCGTGGCGCTGCTGATCTCCTGGGTGGACGCGCCGGAGACGATCGCGACGCGTTGCAGGCCGCCGACGAGGCGGACCACCTGGTCGGAGGTGGCGCCGATCTCGCGCGCGGCGATCGAGAAGCGCTGGAAGGCGTCGACGCTCTCGGAGACCGCGACGCCGGTGGAGAGCGCGTTGCGGTACAGCGCCTCGTAGACCTGCCCGGCGCGCTCGACCGAGCCGGTGGCGTTCTGCAGGCGGGACAGGCCCTGGGTGAGTGCGTCGCCGGCCTGCACCAGGGCGCGTGCGGCGACCGCCACGCCGGCGAGCTGGATGCCGCGCGTGGCGACGTCGAGCAGCTCGAGGGAGCGCGACGCCCGCTCGGCGCCGCCCTTGATCTGATCGAGAGAGCGCTGGCCGGTCTCGCCGACCTCGCGCAGCCCGGCCTTGACCCGGGCGGCATCGTCCAGCGAGAGGCGGACCGAGACGCGGCGGGTTGCATCAGCCATGCGGCTTTCCCTCCCCCTCCCGGCGGGCGGCGGTGCCCTCGGCCATGCCGATGCGGATGGCGAGCAGCAGTTCGGCGGCGGCCCAGCCCGCGGCGCCGAGCTCGCGCGCCGCGGCGAGCGCGCCAGCGGTGTCGAGCGTCAGGCCGGCCATCGAGACTTCGGCGCAGGCGGTGCCGGCGGCCCAGCAGGCGTGGCCCTCAAGGCTCGTGGGGGCCTGCGCGGCGTATGGGCAGGCATCGGCGCAGTCGCGGCCGAGGGCGGTGCAGCCGCGGCAGTATTCGGGCCCGCGGCCGAAGTGCCAGGCGGCGCGGGCCCTCAGCCGTTTCCCTCGGCGGCCACCGCGGCGACGGGTGCGGTGGCGCGGTCCCAGAAGGCGGCGGCAATGTCATCGAGATCCATCAGGCGCTCGACCGCCTCGGGCGAAAGCGGCAGCGACTTGCCAGCCGCATCGCCGACACCCTCCCAGGCGGTGACGGCGTGACGGGCGAGCGCCTTGACCAGGAAGGCGAAGGACAGGCCGCGCGACATGTCCAGGTCGAGGTCCGGGTCGGCGATGCGGATCGCGGCGAGACGGCGGGCCGCTGCGGCCTGGGCGGCGGCCATGACGGCTGTAGTCACCGGCCGGATCTCGACGCGGACGCCGCGTGGGAGGTCGAGCCAATACGGCTCGGCCGGGAGGTCGAGGGTGAGCATCTGATACTCCGTTCAGGGACTTGGATGATCCGCCGGACCAGTTGCCAGCTATCGAGCGCGCAGGGCGGCGCCCTGCGCTGGGACCGGCTTTGCCACGAGAGACGGTCGAGGAGGGAAAGCAGCTTTGGCCGGGACTGAAGGCGGCCACTACGCCGCGTCGCGGCCATGGACATCCTTGCGGGGTCGGCGCTCATCACCTCGGACCGGCCAGGATACGATCCTATATGCGCGGCGTACGGAGGCGTGACCATGGAGTGTTTCCGGATCGACGAAAGCGGCTACACCGGCTTCGACTTGCTTAACCCTGAGCAGCGTCTCCAGGGTGCCGCGGCAATCGCGATCAGTGACGAGGACGCCGCCCGACTGATCAAAGAACACTTTCCGCGCCGCCAAGCCCCAGAGCTAAAGTATCGTGCTCTGTCGCGGCGGCCTAGCAGCCGCGCCCCTCTGGTGGCACTGCTGCGTGATCTGCTGCAGGGCTACAAATGCGTCACCCACGTCTTGGATAAGCGGTACATGCTAGTCCTGATGTTCTGCGACTATGCCGTTGAGCCCTGGTATTATAGTCGTGGGGCCGACTTCTACGCCGACGGCCAGAACTACGCGATGGGATCGCTGCTCAGCGTCGTGGGACCGAAGATATTGGGGGCAGAGCCGTTCGAGGCCATGCTGGTGGCCTTTCAGCGGGCGATGAAAGAGAAGAGCCCCGAGAGTCTCAACGCCCTCATCGCCGCGGCACGCCGCACCAACTGGCGGGCATTTCCCGAGGCGATTGGGCCCCTAGCTAGAGATGCGTGCCCGGACTGCCTGAGAGCGATCGCTACACCGGGCATCTCGACCGACGTCGCTATGGTGGTCATGCAGGCGTTGATCAGCCGCATGGAAGCTATGGCTGATGGCCCCTATCGGGTGGAGCATGACGAGTCGAAAAACCTCGCCACCTACCATGACCTGCTGCAGGCGTTCATCGATCACACCGATGAAGTCGAGCTGCGGCAAACGGCGATAGCAAGCTTCAAGTTCCCCCTGAAACTGACAGAGGTGACCCAGGTTAACTCCAAGGCCAGCCCGGCCATCCAGTTGGCGGACGTCATGATCGGTGCTGCCCTCGAGGCGGGCAACATTCTGGCCGGCCACCGCACGGACGGTCTTGATCCAGACGCTCTCCTGTCTCTCTTCAAGGACGACCAACTGATTCACATGCTCCCGGACCTCGATTTTGAGGCGCAGAAGGAATTCCGCAGAGGCACCCAGGCGTCGGAGGTGATCGACTACTTCGCCGCGAACTTCGCCTCCAAAGGCAGGGTGTCCTGATCATGGCAGGAAGGAAGTGGGAGGCGGCCAAGGCCCGTAACCCTGCCGAGATCTATAATGAAAAGCGACGGATCATCTTCGTGCAAATGCAGAAGGACCCGAACGTCGCCAAGGCTTGGCTCGACGGCTACCGCGACACGCTCGGCCCGGCGGGTTATGCGGGGCTGAAGGCAGAAGTCGCCTTTTTCGAACAGCACCGCAGGGACCTCAACCTAGTCGTCGCGGCAGACATTGGTGATGCGACCGACTTCGTCGGGTTCGTCGACGGCGTCATGCACCGAATTGACGTCACGACAAATATCGCTTTCAAGCGACTCGGCTCCTACGAACCTCTTCAGCTTGAAGGTTGCCGCTACAAAGTCGCCGTGTTCGATCGGGGCCGCTTCGACCTCGTGGACATCAACTTCCCATTTTGCAGCCACTGCCAACGCGGCCGTATCCTACCGACCGCCGTCCTGCTGGAGGAGAACCATAATCGGCACGGCGAGAGCCAATGGTCGAACGATCAACTGCTGGTCAACATCTGCAGCGCGTGCGGCGAGGTCGAGATTGCTCGTCGCATCACCACCCCATTCCTCTACGATTTCGGATCGCTCTACCGCGACCTCAACGAGGCTCAGCAAGAGGCCGAAGACCGCGGCGAGGCGCCGATCAATGTCCGCGCAGAGGCCGCCGCGTATGCGCGTCGCGCAAGCCGCTACCTGTCGGACGTTTTTGGAACTCGGTTAGTTGCGATCGGCGGCAAGAGCTACGAAATCACGAATCCACGCGACGGCGACGGCTATTGGACAGTGCGGTTCGAGGATCAGCTTCCGCTCGTGCAGGACCACCTGAAGGACGAGTATCTGTGGGACCTCTCAAACGGCTGAACACGGCGGCAGGCCGTGGGAACGGTGATATCCCTATCCGTCCCAAGAGTGCGACCTGACCAGTTCGCCGTCTCACGCGTACTCCGTCCCCGCCTGCTGGTTCTTTAGCACCGCCGTCATCATCCGCGTCGCCGTGGCGTTGAAGGCCGCGCGGAACTCGAAGCTGGCCTCGACGCCGGCTGGCCCTTCGATCGGTGTCTTGGCGAGCGCCAGGTAGACCTCGTGCAGCGTGAAGGTGAGGCTGCGGTTCGCGTCGATCGTGAACGCGAAGGCGAACTCCGCCGCGGTGCCGTTCTGCGCCTGCGTCAGCAGCGTCGTGTCCGCGAAGCGCGCGGTGATCTGGCCGGTGGCGCGCGCGATGCCGGGATCCGCGCCCTCGATCTTGCGGTCGGCGCGGATGGTGCGCACCGCCTCGACGCTGTTCGAGTAGGCGAGCCGTGCGCCAGTCACCTGCGCCAGCGCAGAACCAGCGCGAGAGATGGACCCCTGCGCCTTGTTAAAGGCGGTGTAGGCGGCCGAGACAGGCGTGCCGCCCGAGGAGGAGCCGGAGCGCGTCGAGCCCTGGGCGATCAGCTTGATCGTCGCGGTCGCCGGCCCGGTCGGCGAAAAGTCGATCTCCAGCGCATCCGAGCGGACGCCGGCGCAGACGTCGAAGTTTGGCACGTCGGGATAGCCGATCTCGATCGCCTGGGAGGGCAGCGTCGCCGCGCCGGAGCCGAAGGTGTGGGTGAAGTTCGGGTTGGTGCCGGTGGTGGTCGGTGCGCCGAGCAGCAGCCGCAGCCAGTGGCCGATGTTGATGAGGTCCACCGGCACCACGACGTCGCCCTCGACGGTGACCGTGTCGAAGAACGGCGCGGCCGGATCGCGATTGCCGCCGAGGCCGATGACGTCGGCATCCACCAGCGGCTGCTCGGCACCGAGGTTGCAGGACAGGAAGGGCACGCGCCGCCAGTTGCCGCCTGGTGCGGTGCCGTAGGTGACCTCGGGGATCATGAGCAGGCGCGAGTTCGCGCCGATGGCACGGGGCATGGGGCGTCTCCGGGAGCGGGATCAGGCCAGCGGCGAGCCGGCGACGGTGAAGGACAGCGTGAAGGGGACGGACGCGGCGCGGGCCGCGGCGGCGCCCTCGGTCTCGGCATCGTCGAAGGAAGGCGCGCCGGGCTGCGCCCACTCGACCGCCCCGCCGAGGGCGCGGTCGCCGGTGATCGCGGCGGCGATGTCGACCAGCAGCGCGTCAAGCAGCGCGCCCGTTGCCGCGACAACCTCGACGTCGGCGCGGTGCTCGACCGCCCAGGCGAGCGGCGAGAGGATCGGGATCTCTTCCACCGTCTCGCCGTCACGCACCACGACGAGGCCGCCGGGCGGCAGACGCTGAGGCACGGTCTCGTTGCGCAGGACCTTCGGAGCGGGGTTCCGCACGGCCAGGGCAGCGCCCAGGCGGACGAACAGGGCGGCCAGGGCCGTCTCGCGCACACTCATCCGGTCCTCGTCGCTTCGGCTTCCCAGGCCGCCACGAAGCGCCGGGGCAGGCGCCGCAGCGCGCGCAGCGAGGCGCCGCGCACGTCGAGCCGCTTGGTCAGCTTCACCTGCGGCAGTAGCAGGAACATCGGCACCATCCCCTGTTCGAGCAGCCCGCGTGCCCAGGCCTCGCGGCCCTTGCGGTTGGCGGTGCCGACCTCGGCGACGCCGCCGGCGATCAGGCGGGTGCGCCGACGCCTGCCCGTTGCCGCGCCCTGACGCAGCGGCAGGCACCAGACGAAGCCTCGCCCCGAGCGGAAGGGCCGCAAGAACCCTTGGCCAGAGGCGACCATCTGCGCCGGCGTGACGCGCAGCCCCTTATCGCCCCGGCCGCGCCAGCCGCGCGCGGCGTTGAAGCCGGTGGCGATCGCCAGGAACCGCCCGCCGCCCTTGGGCCGGATCAGCGCACCCCGCTCGAAGGCATCGATCACCAGCGGGGTCTTGCTCCAGACGAGGCCGGCAGCGCGCATCGACACGCCGGCCCGCGGGAAGACCTGCGCGCGCCAGGCATTGGCGATGCCGCGCGCTTTGCCGCCGAGCGAACCGGTGACCTGGCCGCGGAGCTCAGTCTTCAGCGCGTCGGTCTCGGCGCGCACGGCGCGGGAGGCGGCGCGCTCGCCGGCGCGGACCTCCTCGGCCAGCACCTTCCGGAGATCGCCGACGACAGCGGAGAGGCGCATGCTACCGCCGGCAGAGCACGCGCCAGGCGACCCCGGCAGCGTCTCGCTCGGCGCTGTCCACCGTCAGCAGGTCCGCGCCGGTGGTGAAGGTGTCGCCGGCCTCGATCGCCGGCAGCAGGGCGATGCTGACGGTCAGCACGTCGGTCGCGCGCAGCACCGGTGTGTCGAAGGCGTCCACCACCCGATCGGGGCTGGAGCGCAGCACGCGGAGGGACACGGGCGCGCCGATGCCCGCGGCGCGGTAGGTCGCCTCGACGCTCAGGTTCGGGTCGGCGGCGAGCACCGCAAGTGCATCGTCGAAGACGCCCATGTCGGATCAGCCGAGCCCGAGCCAGGAGGCGAGCTTCGCGCCGACTGCGGCGCCCACGATTCCGCCGGCTGCGGCCGCGCCCGTCGCCGGGATCGCGGGCGACGCGCCCGGCACCCCGCCGGCCGCCAACGACAGCCGCGCCGTCAGGCCAGCCATCGCCTTGACCAGCTCGGTCACCGTGCGCGTCAGCTCGCGCATGTCCTTGTCGCCCTCGGCGAGGCGCCGCTCGATCTCGGTCAGGCGGGTGACGATGGTGCCGAGTTCGCGGTCATGGTCCGTCATCGGGCGACCTCCCGCTGCCGCTGCAGCCGCTGGTGGATGGTCCAGGCCGCGACGCCGATCACCGCGGCGGCGACACCCCAGGGGCCGAGCGCCCGCAGCACCGCGGCCAGGCCCTCGGCATGCGGCGCGAGCGTGGTGACGGCATCGACCACCACCGCCGCCGTGACGCCGGCGACCACCGACCCCGCGGCCGCACGCACGGTGCCACTGTCGGCGAGGCCGGGCTGGACCAGGCCGGCCATGCGCAAACCCTCCGCGATGGTGTCCGGCGCGTAGGGCATGCCGCCGAGCTCGTGCCGGATGATCGCCTCGACCAGGCCGCGCATGGTGGCGGCGTCGTGCAGGTCGATCGGGTCGTCGAGCCCGACCCCGAGCCGCGCGGCCACCGCCGCCTGGTAGGCGCGGGTGTCGTTCTCGCTGCTCGGCGCCCAGCGCGCGACGATGCCGCGCACCGTGCGCAGCCCGTGCCGGTCCTGGTAGCTCTGCAGCAGCAAGGCCAGCGCGCGGATGCCGTGCTGGTGCGAGCGGAAGCGGCAGAACCGCCCGTCCGAGGGCGGCGTCTCGAGGCCGAGCCACTTGTTCGTGGCGACCTGCTCGATATTGCCGGGGTTGCGGTTGCGGTAGCCCCGGCTGAGCTTCGGATCGCCGCTCATGCGCCGGAGGCCGGCACACGGGCGAGCATGACGCGCACGGTCGCATCGGCAGCGAGGGCGGCGACGGTGACGACGCCGACCTGGAAGTTGCCGGTGGCGGTGGTCGTCAGGCGGCGGTTGGTGTTGTCCCAGAAGACGCGCGCGCCGGCCGCCATGGCCTGGGTCGGGTCCTTAGCGAGCTCGAACTCGCCGCGGGTCTCGCACTCGACGGTGGCGTTCTGCGCGGCGTCGGCCGCGGCGACACCGAAGAAGGCGCCGACCAGCATGCCCTGGCCGGAGAGGATGCCGCCGGCATAGGGCACGACCATGGGGACGGAGCGGGCGTCGGGACGGATGCAGTTGCGCATGGGGATGGGGTCTCCAGAAACGCAGAAGCCGCCCGGGTGGGCGGCCTCTGCATCGGGTCACGAGGGATGGTTGGGCGGTCAGGTGCCCGGATTGAACCAGGCGCCGCGCCAGTCGATGGCGCCGACGCCGAAGTCGAAGATCACGCTGACTTCGATCCCGTCCGCGCCCTGGACCGGTCCGGTGGTGACCTGCGGCCCCTCCGCCCCGTTCAGGTAGCCATAGACGTAGACCGGCGCGCTCAGCGGGTCGGAGAAGAGGTACCAGCGGTTCGCCCCGATGAGCGGCTCGACGAGCGGCTGGACGAAGCCCGCGAAGACGTTCGCGTTGCCGATCTGGTTGGCGGCGACGCTGATGGTGAGCTGCCGGGCCGCAAGCTCCTGGCTCGGGCCCACCAGCAGCCGCATGGTGCTGCCGATCGAGATCGGCAGACCGTCCAGCGTCTTCTGGCGCATGATGGCGGCGCGGCCGACGGCGAGGTTCGGCAGGTCGAGAGCAGAGCCCGTGCCGGCCTTGTTCGCGCGCGCCGCGCCGGTGCCGAAGACCGTGGCATTGCCGGTGGTGAGCGTCGGGCCATCGCCATTGCCGCTGTTCAGCAGCTGGTAGGCGGTGGCGTTCTCGAACTCGGCGACGCGGCGGCCGATCGCCGCGGCGAAGTCGGTGAAGGCGCCGAGGTCGTCATTGACCAGCATCGGTCGCGTCACGCGGATGCGCCGTGCGAAGGTCTGCAGGACGACGATCTCCTGGCTCTCGGACATGGTGCCGACCTGGATCTCGCCGTTCTCCAGCAGCGGCAGGAGGGTCGGGAAGTCGCCGATGCGCAGGTGGCGATGCGGCTTGAAGTCCCGAAAATCGCGGCGGAGGAAGATCTGCCGGTAGGTCGGCTGCGCCGGCTGGTAGGCGGCGAGCAGCATCTTGTTGGCCGCGGCCGAGAGCAGCAGGGGGAAGTCGGAGGTGGTGTGGAAGGCGCGCTCGGCGAGCAGCGTCGGGTTGCGCGGTGGGTTGCGATCGCCGCGGCGGGCGAGGAGCTCACGCAGCATGTCGGAGGGGCGCCAGCCCATGAACTCGGCGTGGCGGCCGTCGCCGCGCGGCTGGTAGCCGGGCATGGAGCGCGCGGCGAGCGCCTCGGCCATGGCGTCGACCAGCATGGCGGGATCGTCGTGACCGGGGCCGGTCTCCGGCCGCGCGGGCACGGAGGGCTTGGGCGCGGTCGTGACCAGGAGGTCGAAGAGCGCGCGGCGGACCTGGTCGGCCGACCAGCCGCGCTCGACGGCCTCGCTGCGGATCGGCGGGATGCGGTCGGCGGGAACCAGCGCGCGGGCGGCCTCGATGGCCGCGTCGATGCCGGCGATGCGCTCGCGCTCGGCGCGCTGCGCCTCGGCACGCACGGCGTCGAGGTCGGGCGCCGCAGCCCGGGTGGGTTCGGGCGCCGGGGCGCTGGGTGTGGTGGTCACGGTGGTCTCCTGGGGCGGGGTGATGGACGGCGCGGCGGGCGCGGGAACGTCCCGAGCGGGCGGCGCCGACGGGGCAGCAGCCGGCTCAGCCGGCGTCGTCTCGGGCATGATGGGTTCCTCGTCAGGCAGGGCTGGCTCGATCGCCGGCGCGGGGAGGCCCTGCTCCCCCTGCGCGCGGACCGCCGCATCACGATCGACCGGGACCGGCACGACGGAGATCTCGAAGGGCTCCCAATCCACCGCGCGGTGGACTGTCTCGCCGGTGGCGGCATCGAGCCGCGGCTCGTAGCGGTGCACGCGATAGCCGACGCTCACCGCGCGCAGCGTGCCGTCGGCAATGCGCTGCCAGACCGGCTCGACGTCGCCGGCGGAGGAGAACTGCAGCGTGGCGTAGCCCCGGCCGTGCTCGAGGCGGGCAGCGGTGACGCGCCCGAGCACGTCGCGGGCATCGCCGCGCCGGTGGGTGTTCAGCACGGGGGCCTGGCCTGAGCGCAGCGCGTCCATGCGCACCGCGTTCGGCGACATCTCCAGTTCCTCGGTGATCAGGCCGAGGGCGGGGATGAAGTTGCGGGCGCGGGCGCCCGTGCTCCACACCACCTCGACGGTGCGCGCGGCGCGATCGACAGTGGCGGGCGCCGCCAGCGCGCGCTGCGCCACGATGGGCAATACAGGAGCATCCGGCGCGGGGTCGCCCCCGCCCGGCTCGGTCGTCTCGGTCATGGTGGATTCCTGGTGGCTGCCGCCGCTACGGCGCGGCGTAGCCCTGCGCGTTGACGTAGACCTGCGCGCCTGTGGTGATGCAGGCGAAGTTCACCGCCGTGGCGGCGGTGCCGCGCAGCGGCGTCGGGAAGGTGATCTCGACGGGGGCCGCCATTGCCGCGGGCAGCAGCTGCCGCCAGATCACCGTCGCGCCGTCCTTGATCACCACCTCGGTCGCCACCGTGGGATGCGCGTTGCGCACATCGATCGAGGTGACGTAGTTCCGGATGCCGGCCGCGGCCGCGGCACGCAGCACGACGTCGGTGGTGGTGATGATCCCACCCGCGGCGGCGGCGTACTGCCAGTCCGCCTCCGGGATCGAGAAGGGCTTGTTTACCAGCGCGCCGATCAGTGTCGCCAGCAGGTCGATGCCCCGGCCCGTGGTCACCGCCGTGGGGTTCGCCGACAGGCCCGTGGCGACCAGCACCGGCAGCGCGCCGGTCGTGTTGCGCGCCTGCCCGCCCACCGCCGTCAGCGCCGGGGCGATGGTGCTCAGCACGTTCACCCCGAGCCCCTGGCCCGCGACCGACTGGCCGCGGCCGGCGGTGATCTCGGTGGTGAGCTCGGCATAGTCCGCGATGGTGACGAACTGCACCTTCACGTCCGTGCTCGACGCCGGCGCCAGGTTGCGCGAGACCGAGGCCCAGCCGGTGTTGAGGTAGGCGCCGGAGAAGGTCGAGCCGACCAGGTCGAAGCTGTTCGCGTCGATCACCGTGATCGTGAAGGTGCCGTTCGCACCGGGCACGCCGGAGACGTCCGCCACCGTCACCAGATCGTTCGTCGCCAAGCCATGCGCCGCGCGAGTGATCCGCACCAGGCCGGAGCCGTTGTTGGCGACCGCGGAGATGCCGTTGATGAACTGCCGGTTCCGCACCCGGATCCGGAAGCGGTAGAGCGCATTCGGCTCCGGGATCTGCTGGTGGCGGACATAGGAGTTCGACCGCGCCGCGGTGGTGTCGAGCTGCCGGCCGTGGAACCAGCACTCGTCATTGGTCGGTTCGATCTCCAGCACCGACCAGCCCGCCGGGGCCGTGGTCGGGATGGTCGAGGCAGAGGCGGTGACGAGGCGGGGCGCGCCCTCGCTCTGTACCTCGTAATTCGCGAGCGTCGGGCTGGTGCCGTCGAGCCGCCAGGCGGCGGCGCTGCGGCCGTCCGGCTGGGCGGAGGTCGGATCGACCGAGACCAGCTCGAGCCAGACCGACTGGCCGGCGATGCGTTGGCTGAGGTTCACCGCGACCATGACGCGCAGCGGAATGGTGAAGGCGGTGCGGCTGGTCAGCACGATCTCGTCGTCGAGGGTCGTGCCGGTCGAGATGGTGACGGTGCCGTCCGCGACGGCCAACGCCATGCCGCTGCCGCTGGTCGCGACGTCCCAGCGGGCCGGGTTGATCTCGATCCCGTTGAAGCTGTCGCGGAACTTCTTCTGCATGCTCTTGATCTTGAGCATGTCGTCCGTCCAGTCGTAGGCGCCGGTGGTCATGCGGGGGCTCCTGGGATTGGCTCGGCGCGGGGTGGCGCGGCGGCGCCGGTGGCGGCGATCTCGACCGCGGCCATCTGGGCGGCGTCCTGCGCGGTGCCGGACTTGGCGACGCGCCGCGGGTCGGTGTCGAGCGAGATGCCCGCCTCGTCGAGAAGCGCGTTGGCCTCGCGGATCATCTCCACCGCGGCCCGAAAATCGTAGCCGAAGGCGCCGGCGGCCTCGGGCTGCGGGACGAAGCCGGCGCGCACCTGGGCGATCAGCGCGGTGGTGTCCTTCAGCGGGTCGATCATCTCGTGCGCCGGCGGCACGTGCGACACGCCGTCTGGCATCTCCGCGCCCCACAGCCCGAGCAGGGCGCCCTGGGCGTGGAAGCGGTCCGCGATGGGCCGCACCAGCATCGGGATCAGCATGCCGTACTGGACCTGCTCGCAGAGGCGGCGGAACTCGATTTTGCCGGCGCGCAGGGACGAGTAGTTCGCCTGCGTGAGGTCGCCCGAGACCTGGTCGTAGGTGAGGCCGGCGCCGACCGCCGCCGCCTCGAGCGCCCGCCGGGCGAAGGCGGCGTGGCTTCCTCCGCCCGAGGGGTTCACCACCTCCACCGAGCCCATGCCGCGGCGATACAGGATCATCCCAGGCTCGAAGCTTTCCACGGTGCGGCCCTGGGAGTCGCGGAGCAGACCGGCGGCGGCGCCGGTCAGCGCCTCATCGCCCTCCTCCGTCACCACGGCGGCGAGGCAGGCCTCGATCTTGGCCTTCATCAGCAGGGCGGCCTCGTAGTCGCCGAGGTCGCGCAGGCGAAGGAGGATGGGCGCGAGCCAGGAGACGTCGCGGAGCTGGCCCGGTCTGCGCTTGCGATAGACGTGCAGCACATCGCCTGCAGGGATGCGCTCGCTGCTCTGCCAGGTTGCGCCCGGCAGGATCCAGGCCGCGCCCGGATGGATGCGGTGCAGCCAGTAGCCGATCGGCTCGCCGGCCTCGCCGAGGGCGATGCCCTGGATCGTCGGCGCACCCTCCACCATGCCGTTATGCGCGGTGTCGAGGTGATCGCTCTCCAGCACCTGCAGGCGCAGGCCGATCGGATTGGCGGGCGATGGCGGCACCATCAGGAAGCGGACAAAGCACTCGCCGCTCTCGACCACGGCGCGCATCACCAGCGCCTGCAGGCCGTACAGGTCGAGCCGTCCCTCGGCGTCGCAGGCCGTGCTCTCCGCCCAGCGGCGCCAGGCATCGGCGTGGCGCTGGTCGGGCCACCGCGTGGTGATGCCGGCGCCGACCGCGTTGCCGGTCCAGAGATCGACGATGCGGCAGGCATAGGGATCGTTGCGCACGGCGTCGCGGGCGCGGCGCGCCACCGTCGCCGCGGCCATGCCGACCTCGGCCGTCGCGCTGCCACCGGACGGCGCCCAGGCAGAGGCGCGCTGATCCTGCGCCGCGGCGTAGCCGCGCAGGGCGTTCCACGCGTCGCGCAGCCGCCCCATCACCTGGTTCCCTCGCGCGAGAAGCTGGCCAGCGTCACGGACGGGCGGCGGGCCGCCGTCATCTCCGCGCCGCGCAGCACCGCCAGCGCACGGCCGAGCTCATCCAGGCTGCGGTACTCCACGGTCCGCCCGTCGAAGCTCACACGGGTCGTGCCGCCCGTGTAGGCCGCGGCGAGCGCGGCCGCCCGGCTACCGGACGGCTGCGCCAGCGCCCAGGCGAGGACGGTCGGGTCCATGCGCGTCCTCCCTTTCAGCGCAGCCAGCCGCTGCGTGGTGCGAGCCAGCCGCGCGGCCGATGGGTGTCGGACGCGGCGTGCGACGGCGGCGCGACATTCCCTCCGGCGGGAAGCTCTGATGCCGGCAGCGACAGCGCATCGGCCATGCGCGCCCAGCGCCCGTCGCCCCAGCCATCCATGCCGAGCGCCGCCGCGGCCGCGCGCGCATAGACCCGGCAGTCCAGCGCCTCGTTCCTCTCGCGGGTCTTCACCCACTCCAGCCGGCGAAAGCCGTTGCGGCCGGCCCGGGCGACGAGCTGCTCGGCGGTGAGCTGGCGGCAGAATTCCTCGCCAGCCGCGTGCACCGGCAGGTGCACGTAGCCCGGCGGGAACGGGTCGCCGCTCTCCTCGGTCGGCCGGTCGAGCTTCAACCAGCCGTAGGTCTCGGCCTTCAGGAAGGAGGATCCCACGGGCCAGACCTTCAGGCCGCCGAGCTTGCGGCCGCTCCGCCGCACCTCTGTCGCGGCCGGCTGGCCGACCGCGGCGCGCAATCCATCCTGGCCCTTCACGGCGATGGCGCGGCCCGCACCGGCCCGCCGCACAAAGGCGTAGACCTCCGCCGTCGTCATGCCGTCGCCGCTGTCGATCGCCGCCATGGCGACTGGCAGGCGGTGCCCGCTGGCGTGCCGCCAGCTCTCGCCCAGCAGCCGCCGCAACTCCTCCCACACCGCCGCCTCGAACGGGTTCCCGGCCAGCACACGATGCTCGACCAGCCAGGACTGGCGGTCCTCACCCCAGGCCCAGACGCTGGCCTCGAGCCGGTCGCGCTGCACGTCCACGCCGGCTGTCAGCAGCAGCCCGCCCATGGGCACGGTGCCCGCAGGCCATTGCTCCCGACGGTCGTAGAGCCGCTGCCAGTCGGGCGCCTCGCCCGCTTCCTGCCAGGTCTCGCCGAGCACGGTGTTTCGGAAGGTCTTGATCGCCCGGTCGTCGCCCTGCGCCGCCAGCCAGAGCCGCGCGATCTCCGACCAGGGCATCCATCCGGGCGGTGAGTAGAGCGCCGAGATGTGGAAGCCGATCGCGTGCGGGTCCGTCGCCGTGGCGGTCGCCTGCCATTCGCCCGCGGCCAGCATCGCTGCCTTGTGCTGCTCGCCGATGGCGCCGTCGCAGTCTTCGCAGAGATACCGCGCCGTCTCCGGCTGGCCCTCGTCCCACACCAGCCGCTCGAAGCGCAGATGCTGGCGATTGCCGCAATGCGGACAGGGCACGAAATAGCGCCGCTGGTCGGTCGCCAGGTACTCGCGCTCGATCCGCGACAGCCCGGCGATGGTCGGCGTGCTGACCAGCAGCATCTTGCGCCGCCACCCGAAGGTGCGGGCGCGGGCCTCGGCCAGCGCGATCGGATCACCCTCGCCCTCGACGTCGCCGGGGTAGGCGTCAATCTCGTCGAGGAACAGGAACCGCGCCGACATGGAGCGCAGGCCGACCGCGCTGTTCGCGCCGGTCATCACCAGCTGGCCGCCGGGGAACTCCTTGCTGAGCTGGCGGTTGCCGCTGTCCCGCGAGCGGGCTGGCGCGACCCGCTCGCGGATGGCGGGCGTCTCCTCCACCAGCGGGTCGATGCGCTGGTCGGAGAAGCGCTTGGCCAGTTCCGTGGTCGGCTGCACCGCGAGCATCGGCCCGGGCGCGTGGTGGATGACGTAGCCAATCCAGTTGTTGCCGCACTCGGTGCCGCCGACCTGGGCGCCCTTCATGAAGACGACGCGCCGCGCCGGGTGGGCCGGCGACAGCGCGTCCATGATCTCGCGCAGGTAGGGCGTGCGCGCGGTGCGCCACGGCCCTGGCTCGGCGGAGCCGCGGCTGCCAAGGAGGCGATGCCGGTCGGCCCATTCCGAGACCAGCAGCGCCGGCTCTGGCGCCATGCCGTCGCGCCAGGCCTGCAGTATTTCGGCGTCGCCCTCGAAGCGGCCGAGCTCGTCGAGCAGATGCTCGCCCACCATCAGCCGACGCTCACTCGGACATCGTGTCGCTCGGCCAGGTGCTGGCGCAGGCGCGTGTCCATCATGGTCTGCAGCCGATGCACATCGACGCCGAGCTCGGCCGCCATCTCGGCAGCGACGCGGGCGGGCCAGGCTAGGATGGCGTCGCGCTCCTCCTTGGCGAGCCGGTGCACGAGCAGGAGCGCGCGAGCCTTGTCGACCAGCTTGCCCTTTCGTTCGTCGAGCCGTAGCCGACGCTCCTGCGCCTTCAGGACCTCGTTCGCCGTGCGCGCATCGTGGAAGGTGTTCTGGGCGGCGCGCGGCAGGGGATCGGCGGCCGGCGGAATGGCGGCGACAGGCGGCGGCGATGCGGGCCGGGGTGCTGCCACCGCTGGCTGCACCAGAGTCGCGGTCTTCCGGACGGGATCGCTGCTGTCAGCCAGCCGTGCCCGAACCTTCTCGACATCCCAGGCGCCATCGGCTTCGGGCGCGATGCGTCCGGCGCGCTGCGCCTTCTGCAGCGCCGTGTGGGAGATGCCGAGGCGGCGTGCCACCTCGCGCTGCGAGGCCACGCGGCCCGGCTGCGCGGTGACGATCATGATGTGATCGAGATCCCTCGAAGATAGCAATCGTGGTCGCGCTGATGACGCTTGGCTCAGCCCCCGCCGCAGCGCGAATGGTCCGTCACGCGCGGAGCACCGCGCAGCAGACGGAGAGCACGATGACCGACCGCGAAGCCCGCGCCGCCCGCAATCAGCAGAAGAGCCTCGAGGCCTTCCTGCAGCAGAAGGCCCGCTTCGACGCGATGGTCGCGGAGCTTCAGCAGATGAGCGCGGATCACTTCGGCGCGGATCCCGAGGACGTCCTCTGGGGCAAGGCCGCGACGCTCGAACACTGGAACAGCCGACTGGCGAGCGTGACCGATTGCTACTTCAAGCGCGGCGAATTCGCCGAGTAGCGCGCCGCGCCTGCCGCCACGCGGCGCCGCCACCGCCCCGACAGGCAACGCCTGCGGGGCTCGGGGTGGTAGCACCCGGCTGGTCGGGTGCCGAACCGGAGACCCCGACGATGAAGCTTTCCGATACCCAGCGCGTGATCCTGAGCGCCGCCGCGCAGCACGAGATGGGTCTGGCCCGCGCGCCAAAGACCCTGCCGGCCGCCGCGCGCAACGCGGTGTTCCGCAGTCTGATCAAGACCAACCTGCTCACCGAGATCAACGCCCCGCGGGAGCATGTCGGGCTCGGCTGGCGCCAGGATGACGACGGGACCTGGATCGTGGCGCGCATCACCGACGATGGGCTCCGCGCCATCGGGATCGACCCGAACGCGGGCGACGCGCGCGAGGAGGACGAGCAGAGCCCCGAGGCCATCGCGCGCCGCAACGCGGAGCGCCGCGCCGCCGCGGAGGC
>NZ_GG770785.1:42281-71645 GCF_000164635.1 Pseudoroseomonas cervicalis ATCC 49957
CGCCGGGGCGTCGGGCTCCCCGCCGGGCGCGGGCGCGTCCGGCGCGGCATCGCCCAGCAGGCGGTCGAGCGTCGCGCCGTCGAAGCCGATTAGCCCGAGGTCGAACTCATCGGTCCGCAGCGCGCGTAGTTCGGCCGCGAGCAGGCTCTCGTCCCAGGTGGAGTTCAGCGCCAGCTGGTTGTCGGCCAGCCGGAAGGCCCGCGCCTGCGCCTCGGTCAGGTGCCCGAGCCGGATCGCCGGCACCTCCTCGAGGCCGAGCGCCTTGGCGGCGAGCACGCGGCCATGGCCGGCGATCAGCACGCCGGCGTCATCCACCAGCACCGGCACGTTGAAGCCGAACTCCCCGATCGAGGCAGCGAGCTGCGCCACCTGCTCGGTCGGGTGCAGCCGGGCGTTCGCGGCGTAGGGTGCGAGCGCCGCCACAGGCATCATCTCGACGCGGAGATCAGGCAGCATCGGCCGTCACCTCAGCGCGGGCCGCGGCGACGGAATCGTAGTCCCGGCCATCCTCGGCCAGCGTCACCGGAAGGTCTGGATGCAGCATCCGCCACCGCGCGATCGCCAGGTCGACATAGGCCGGCGCGAGCTCAATGGCGCGGACGCGCCGACCCGTGCGCTGGCCGGCGAGGATGGTCGTGCCCGAGCCGCCGAAAGGCTCGAACACGACGTCGCACTCGTCCGTGTAGGCGCGCATCAGGAACTCTGGCAGCGCGACTGGGAACACCGCCGGGTGCTCGGTCTCGATGCCACGACCCTTGTGGCGGGTGATGCGCAGCACGCTGTCCGGGATGCGCATCTCCTGCACCGGCAGGCCGATATGCGTGTAGGCCTTCACCTCGCCGTCGGCGGCCCGCAGCCCGCTGCCCTTGTTCGGCGTGCCGGCCCATTTGCACGGCACGATCTTGTTGGCCTGGCGCGCCTCGCGATTGAAGTGGAAGACCAACTCGAAGGCAGGCGCGAGGCGGCCGTTCCAGTCGCCCGGCAGGCCGGGCCCCTGGTCCCAGGCGTAGAGCCCGAAGCGCCGCCAGCCCTGGCCACGCATCCAGTCCAGCCAGCCCTGCCAATACGGCTGCCATTCCCCCTCGCGATGGATCAGCCCGAGATTCACCAGCACCTGCGCGTCGCGGCGCAGCGCACCGTCGAGATGCTGGAACACGCCCTGCATCAGCGCATCCCAATCCGAGACGCCGCCGGTGGTGTAGTCCCGCTGATTCCCGTAGGGCGGGCTGGTGAACAGCAGCGCCGCGTGATCCGCAGCCATGACGCGCGCGACCGTGGAGCGGTTCGCGCTGTCGCCGCAGGCCAGGCGGTGCTCGCCCAGCAGCCAGATGTCGCCGACCCGCGCGACAGCCTGTCGCGGCGGCTCCGGCTCCGCATCCGCGGGATCCTCTCCCGGCTCCGCGTCGTCCGCGTCCGGCTGGTTGCCAGCAGCCGGCTCGGCACCGCTGGCAACCGCCGGTGCCGGCAGGTTGCCGGCCTCGGTTTCCAGTCCGGCCAGCAGGCGCTCGATCTCCGCGCCGTCGAAGCCGGTCAGCGCCAGGTCGATGCCACCCATCTCCTGCAGCTTCGCGACCTCGGCCGCGAGCAGCGCTTCGTCCCAGCCGGCGTTCAGCGCGATGCGATTGTCCGCCAGCCGGTAAGCGGCCTTCTGCGCATCGGTCAGGCCGGCGCGGACGATCGTCGGCACGGCCTCGAGGCCGAGTGACTGCGCGGCCAGCAGCCGGCCGTGGCCGGCGATGAGCTCGCCGCGCTCGTCCACCAGGACCGGCGCGACGAAGCCGAACTCGAGGATGCTGGCCGCGATCTGCGCCACCTGCTCGGCGGAGTGCGTGCGCGCGTTGCCGGCATAGGGCAGCAGGGCGGCGACCGCGCGCGCCTCGACGGCGCTCGCAGACCATGGGGCCTGGGGCATCTGCACCTGCGTGATTTTGGAATGGTGGCTGGCGCGGCTGGCAACTGCGCGGCGCTGGCAACCTGGAAAACTGGCCTGGCGCTAGGAACCTTGCGCGCTTCCGCCCCCCGCATACAGCGGGGCCAGGAAGGACCCTGCGGCTCGCGAGCCACTGTCTCGATCGCGCGACGCTGTGGCTGGTGAGCCGCGGCGCGGTCGCGCCTTCTCTACGTGTCCTGAGTCTAGCCTCATCGATTTCGGCGCCGCCAGCGGGCCAATTGTAACAGCGTGGCCGGGGCGATGGAGATCGCCCCGGCCACGCCTCTCACGCCGCCTGTGTGCGCGGCGTCAGGCCGAAGTGCATGGCGAGCGTGCCGAGCGTCCCCACCAGGATGCCCTGCCCGACAGGGCCGTGCACTGTCCGTCCCGCCCAGCCCTGGCGCATCGCCCACTCACGGACCGAGAACTCCAGGCCGACGACGAACCATGCGCAGGAGCCGCCTGGGCTGTCGTGCCCACCAAGCGCATCCAGCGCCGCCGCGATACGGCGCCGCGCGTCGATCTGCAGCGTCGAGAGCGTGTCGACACGCATGCCGGGGAGGCGCACGATCTGCGACGTCGACATGCCGTCGAAGCAAGCCGCGCGAAACAGCCCGCGGAAGATCTCGCCCGCTTCGTGCATCTGCGGCGTGATGGTGCCGTTGGCCAACATCTGCCCAAGCGTGTCCACCGCACGGCGATGCTGCGTCGGTGTCCCGGTCTCGGGGTCGGCCGAGCGGATCGGCCCCTCGAAGGTGCCGTGCTGCAGCCGCCACTTGGAGGGCTTCGACAGATCCTCGTGCTTCGACGTCGCGCGCTTTGCCTTGCGCTTACCGGCCATGCTGGTCCCCTCCGTGCCGACGCCCCCAGCGCCGGCTTGCTTCGTTGATGACTGCCTGGCGTAGCCAGGGATCGGCGATGTCCTCCACGGCCAGGGCGGCGACGCCGTGCCGGTGCCAGGCGGCGGCGCGCATGGCGTCGAGGTCCATCGCGGTTGACGGGCTGCGTGCCAGGTCCAGACACGACCGGGGCGGACGCGGCGCATCGGGCAGCCTCATGCCCGACCACCCTGCGGATCGGTTGCCCAGAGCAGCAGCGCCAGAGCGTCGGCCTCATTGTCGTCGGCCGGCGCGAAGCCGCGGGCGCGCATCGCGGCGATGATCGCCGCCTTGTCCGCGTTGCCACGACCGGTGGCGAAGCGCTTGATGGTGCCGACGGGCACGCCCTCGTAGGGGATCTCGTGCTCCTCGCACCACGAGGTCAGCGTCGCCAGGAAGCCGCCGTAGACGTGGGCTGCATCGGTGCCGGCGTGTCGGCGGACTTCCTCGAACACCAAGCGGCCGATGCCGTGGGCGTGCGTGGCGATCTCGACGAGCCAGTCGACGAAGCGGACATAGCGCATGCCACCGCCCTCGAAGCGGCGGGGCTTGAAGGTCTCGACGCCGGAGGTGATCCGGCCGGTGTCGAAGCGCAGGGCCCAGCCGGTGGCGGTGCCCAGATCCAGGGCGAGGATGCCCGGCTTGCGCGGCAGAAAGAGCGCCGGCTCGGGCAGGGCGCCGCTTGCATAGGCCGAGGGCATGGGGAGAGTCACGGGTGCCATGGTGGTCTCCGACAGGAGCTGGTCGTGGTGAGGGCGGCGACGGCGCGGTTCTTGGCGGAGCTCGCCGTCGCTGCCCGGCTGGCGGGGATGGTGCCCATCGGGGGGAGCCCGAGCCCGAACCCGACCGCTCTGGGGATGGTGTGCGCGCGCCGCTGAGGCGCGCACGCACACCCCCCGTAGGGGGGTGGCATTTTGCGGAACTTGCGGAACTTGCCTAACCGATTGATCGGGCGGGATGTTTTGAAGTTCCGCAAGCCAGTTCCGCAAAGCCCGTTTGCGGAACTTGCGGAACTTGGCGAACCCATTGGAATGCTTGGGCAAATCAAGTTCCGCAGGGAAGTTCCGCAGCGCTGCGGAACTTGCGGAACTGCCAAGTTCCGCACGGTGCGGGGGCGTTCCGATCGGGTCGATCATGCTTCGACCTCCGGGTCGTTCAGCACCCAGACCTCGGGGTTCTCGACCGGCAGGACGGCGCTGTTGGTGTCGGACTGGAAGTGGCTGGGCAGCAAGCGAACCAGCCTGGGCGTGATCTCGCCGGTCTCCGGATCCACCGCCTCCTCGCCCGTCGCGAAGAGCATGTCCTGCACCAGCAGATAGCCCTTGGAGGATTTGCTGGCAGGAATGCCGTGCTCCGGGGCCGCGCGCAGGAACTTGATGTAGCCCTTGTTGGCGAGGACGTTGATGCGGCGCGCGATGGTGTCGTTGCCACCCAGGCCGTGGGTATTCTCGAACTGCGCCGCGAAGGCGCCACCCGTGAATACGCGCCCTTCGCGGGCCTCCTGCGCGATGATCTGCAGGATGACGTCGTGGCGACGGCTACGCTCGGCATCGAGGCGGGCGCCGACGTCACGCCGCACGATGCGCTCGCCCTTGCGGTCGAGCTCGACCCAGGCACCGCCTCGCTTGTCGATGAGGAGCGGATTGAGGCCGGGCCCGTTGCGCAGCTCGACATGCAGCTCGCGCGGCGTCTCCTCCTCGTCAGGGCGGAAGAGGATCATGCCGGAGGTGTAGAAGCCGCGCAGCGCGGAGGCGCCGGAGAGCGACAGGAAGGGATCGTCCTTCACCTGTTGCTTGCTGAGCTTTTTCGTGTGGTGGGCGAGGATGATGCCCGCCTCGGGTGCCACCTCGTCGCGCAGCGCCTCGACGCGGCTCTGCAGGAAGAACAGCATCGCCGCGTTATCGTTCTCGCCTTCGCCGCCGGGGCCACCGTCGAACAGGTTGCGGATTGGATCGATGCAGATCACGTCCGGCGGCGCGTCGGGGAAGGCCTGGCGAATGGCGGCAGCCACCAGCGGCACGCCGCGCTCGTTGAGCAGCATGCGCAGCTTGGGGGTGACGACGAGGGTGTCGCGCGCGCGGGCAACGACGGCGCGGTCGAGGCGCAGCTGCTGCATGCGCTCGCGGAGGTAGTGGTACTGGATCTCGGCCTGGAGATAGAACACTCGCAGCGGCCGTGGTGCCGTGAAGCGCAGGAACGGCGCGCCGGCGGCGGCGTGCACCAGCAGGCTGATCAGGAAGTCGGATTTGCCGACCTTCGGTGCGCCGCCGAGCACGAGCATGCCCCCGGGCGTGAGCACGCGCGGCCCGATGAGGTCGTCCGGCATGGGCGAGGTGTCGTCCAGCAGCGCGCCGAGCGTGTGGGCGGGGACGGCTGGTGGTGGTGCGGTGTCGGCGCGCAGCAGCGGCGGCCCGTTGCGATCGACGTGCAGCGCCCAGATTGCGTCGGCCTCGGCCTTGAGGCGATCGAGCGGCCAGGCGGGGCGCAAGCAGGCGGCGTTGTACTGGCAGATCGCCTCCCACCCCTCATCGCCAGTCATGCGACCCTCGTGGACCATGCGGACGAAGTGCCCGATCGCGGCGCTGGCGCCCTGGAAGCGGGTCCAGGCGTCCTGAGCGCCTTCCCGCACTGGCGTGGTCAGGACCGCATCGAGACCGGGATGGTTGGCGCCATGGGCGGCGGGCGCCGCCAGGCCCGGCATGGTGGGCATGGCCGCCACCGCCGCGGCGAAGTCGGGGAGCTCCACCTCGACCCTGGGACGGTGCTCCCGGATCGTGACGCGCCGCTGGACGCCCTGCTTCTGGTGGACAGTGCCGGGCACGCGGATCGGCTGGTGGGCCGATCGGAAGTGCAGGTCACCACTGACTTTCTCTGCAATCTCGCCGCGGAGCGCGCAGACCCGCACCAGGTCCGCCCCCTCGGCCGGCTCGGTGAGCCGCCACCAGACATGCAGCTTGGTGACGCCCTCGGCGGTGCGGCCGCCGCTTTCGACCAGCAGGGTGGGGGCGCCGAGGTGCTGGACGAGATGCGCCAGCTTGGCGGAGATGTCGCCGGCATCGAGATCGACCACCACCGTCTGCATCTGCAGCACATGCTCGGCGCGGGCTTGGCCCTGCTCGGCGACGGTGCCGGGGATGACATAGACGGCGCTGCCTTCGCGCGCGGCCCATGTGGCATAGGCGCTGAGGGATGCGGCGGCGTGCCGATCGGCCGGGACCCAGATGTTATGCGGCTTGGTGTCGAGCCCCTGGCCTTGGTCGACGAAGCCGCGGACCGGAATCAGCCCGTCGCAATAGCCGAACACCACGTCCAGGAAGGCGGCGATCTGCTCGAGGTCCGGCGCGATGGGGCCATCGGCCGCCGACATCGATGACCCAGCGCCGGAAACTCGATCAAGGGCGGTCTGCTCAGCGCCGGGAAGCTCGCTCGCGCTATCCTCCGGCAGTGGCGCGGCATCGTTGAAGTCGCCCCAAGCCGTCATGCAGGCTGCGCCCAACAGCGCTTGGCCCAGGGGCAGAAGCGGCACTCGAAGTGATCGGCCTGGGCGGCAACGCGGGGCAGAAGCTCGCCGGCATCGGTCGCGGCCAGGATGCGTACCGCCCGGTCCGACATGCGCTGCGCCAGCTCGGCGTTGAACGGCACCAGCTCGTGGTGCAGCTCCGCCGTGTCCTTATTGATGGCGGTGAACAGCGCCGGGTTGTCCGCCACGCCCGGGACGCTGGCGTCCATGTAGGCCTGGTAGACCGCGATCTGCGCCGCGTAGATCGGCTTGGCCGCGGCGACGCCCTTGCTGGACGTCTCGCGCCAGGCCTTGGCGTTCATGGTCTTGCATTCCCACAGCGCGGGGAACGCCATGCCGGGGATTGTCGGGCCTCCGGCGAAGACGCCGTCCACATGACCGCGGATGCGACCACCGGCGACCGAGAAGCCGAATTGCTCGCCGCGCTCGCCACCACCGCGGCGGGTGTAGAGATCGAAGCCGGCGGCACGGAGCCAGGCGACTGCGACATCCTCCAGCGCGTGTCCGATCCCGAAGATGCGCAGCAGCCGTCCGTCGAAGTCGGCGCCCTCGTCCTTCGGGGCCTGCACGAACTCGAACTGCAGCGCGCGCTCGCAGGCATGGCCGAGGCGCGAGCCGCCCAGGTAGTTGCGCGGCGGCGACGCCTGATTGGCCGCGACAAGCGCCGCGTCGATGGCGGCATTCACATGCGCGGAGGTCTGGCTGCGGCTGTTGAAGTCGAGCATCAGAAGGGCACCTCCGCCGCCATGTCCTGACGCGCGATCGCCTGCATCGCCTCCTGGAAGCCGCCGACGGCGACCTCGATCAGCGTCAGCACCTGCGCCTCGCTCAGCTCCTGGAAGCGGGTGCCCCAGCCGATCTCGGCCATCGTCTCCGCGACGCGGCGCATGGCCGCGCGCATCGCGGCCTTCTCCTGCTCGGTGAGGTCAACCATGGCGGACGACCTCCCCGCCAAGCGCGACCAGAAGCCCTGGCAGGCGATGCAGCAGAAGGAGACCGAGGGCCGCGGCTTCTTCCGCGGCGCCGGGTCGAACCAGCCAAAGCCACGCGCCGGGCGGGAGCAGACGGCGCAGGGCGGTTCCGGGGACCGGGCCATCGATCATGCGGCCTGCCCGAGCGCCGCGGGCTGGGCGCTGCGCACGAGATGCTGGATGGCCTGGCGGTTGAACTTGAAGGTCAGCAGCGCCGAGGCCTGGTACCGGGTCATGCCGAGATCGGCCCGTGCCGCCGGGGGCAGATGGATCAGCTGGCGTTCGGTCGGCGGCTCCCGCAGCCAGCGCCGGCTCTTGTGGGCGCTCTCGTCCGTCTCGTAGGTGTTCAGCCAGTCATCCGCCGCGGCCAGCGCCACCAGCCTCTCGCCAATCGACAGCAGGCGGGGCCGCTCCTCCTTCGCCCCGCCGACCGCGTGCCAGGCTCCGTTCAAGAAGAAGACGCCCGCCCAGCCGTTGAATCCATTGGCCAGCAGCGCCGCATCATCGCCGAACAGGTCGCACCACTCGAAAGCCGAGCGCCGGAGGAGATCGATCTCCGTCATGACGAAGTCGGAAAGCGGCGTCGCCTCCCGCCCGCGGGGCTCGAAGGCGTGGCCGCAGATTGGGCATTCCATCACCGCGATCGGCACCTCGGCCTCGCAGGACGGGCAGGTCTTGGTCGGCGGCTCGCCCTCGCCGGGCTGGCTGTCGAGATCGACGTCCTGCTCCAGGCAGCCGTGGATCTGCGAGGATGTGCCAAAATCGAGGATGATGCAGTCGCGCTTGACGATGCCGGGATGCTCGGTGGGATCCACGGTGCGCAGCCCGCGGCCGACCATCTGGATCATCGTGCACTTGAAGGAGCTTGGCCGCAGCAGGATGACGCAGGAGGTCGGCGGGTGGTCCCAGCCCTCCGTGAGCACCGCGACATTCACGACGATGTGCGCCTCGCCCCGGGCATAGGCGGCCAGGACGGAGCGCCGCTCCCCCTCCGGCATGTCGCCGGTCACGATGACGGTGGGGATGCCGGCCGCATTGAAGGCCGCGGCGACGTGCTCCGCGTGTGCGATGGTGGAGCAGAAGGCCACAGTCTGGCGGCCGCCAGCTTTTTCCTGCCAGTGCTTCACCACCGCATCGGTGACCGGCACCGTGTCCATGACGCGGGCGACCTCGCCCATGTCGAAGTCATCGCCGCTGCGGCGCACCGCGCGCAGCTCGTCCTGCACACCGACATCGATGATGAAGGTGCGAGGCGGCACGAGGTGGCCGGAGGCGATCAGCTCGCCGAGCCGGATCTGGTCCGCGACGTTCGAGAAGACCTGGCGCAGCCCGACCTTGTCGCCGCGGTTCGGCGTGGCGGTGACGCCGTAGATCCAGCAGTCGGGGTTGCGGTCGAGGGCGCGATCGATGATGCGGCGATAGCTGTCCGCGACGGCGTGATGCGCCTCATCGATCACCAGCAGGTCCAGCGCGGGCATCGCCTCGAGGTTCGCCTGGCGGGTCAGGGTCGGCACCATGGCGAAGGTGACCTGGCCGCCCCAGGACTTCTGGCCGGCATCCACCACCGAGGTGGCGATGCCAGGATTCACGCGACGGAACTTTGCCAGGTTCTGAGCCGTTAGCTCATCCCGATGCGCCAGCACCGCGGCCTTCGCGGCGCTGCCGCCGATATGCTCGCCCACCGCCGCCGACAGCATGATCGTCTTGCCGGCGCCGGTCGGGGCGACGCCGAGAGTGTTGCCGTGCTGGCCGAGCGCACGAAGGCTGCGCTCGACGAAGAGCTTCTGGCGGGGGCGGAGCAGCATGCTGGTGCGGCCCTCCCTCAGCGCGCCCAGGCGGGACGCGGGTCGGCGCCGGCCGCGGCGGGCTGCGGCGCCGCGGCAGGGAAGGCGCCCTGCTGGATGGGCGGCGCGGCGGGCGGCGCGTAGGCCTGGGCGGGCGGTGCATAACCCGCTGGCGCCACATGCCGCCCCATCAGCTGGGCGTAGTCCCGATGGTCTGGCGTCACCGCCATGCGGATTTCGTTCTTGGTCTCGCCGCCAGCATCGGTGCCGTGCTCGATCCTCGCCACGAACTCGAGGCCATCGAGATCCGCGAAGCCACCGATGCGGCGCGCCGCCTGCGCCTGGGGCGAGACATCCTTGTCGGAGATGCCGCGGGCGGAGTTCAGCATCCCGCGCAGGAAGCTGCGGCCCATCCCCGCCCATTCCGGCCCCTTCGGGCTGTAGAGCCCGATCAGCGTGAAGATCTTCCGCTTGGCGTAGGGCCCCTCCAGCACGGTGAACTCGCCATTGAGATAGACGGCGCCGGTGCTGCCGCGCGTCGCGTAGCCGCCGGTCCAGCCCTGGCTCGGATCGTCGAAGCCGCCGGGGCGGATGGTGAGGCGGACCTTCGCCAGCGTCCCCTTGGGGATCAGGTTCGGGTTGGACTGGGCGTCGTTGTAGTCGTTCCAGGCAGCCATGGTGCTTCTGCTCCGATCAGGTGTTGGGGGTGGCGGCGGGCAGCGCGATCGACGGCGCGCCGTGCGCGGCGATCGGCGGCGATGGGCTGCGGATTTTCTGGAAGAGCTGACCGAGATGCGGCGGCTCCAGCATGTCGAGCCGGCCGCTGCGATCCTTCGCGGGGTAGCCCCAGGGGTTCAGCGTCTGGCAGACCAGACCGCGGAAGGATGCGAGCGCAGGCTGGCCGGGCGCGGCGTCCGGCTTGATCTCGGCCAGCGTCATCACCTGGTCGACGATGCCGGGCAGCTCGAGGCCGGTCTTGCTGCCGTCGATCTGCGGCACGAAGACGCGGCGATTGAAGTCGTCGAGTTTCTCGTCGAGGATTCCGACGAAGATCACGTTGCGCCCGCGCGCATGCTGCAGGTGCGTGAGCCAGGCGATCATCTCGCGGCCATGCAGCCCATAGGCGCCGCGGATGTCGGGCTTGCCGGTCTTCTCGGAATGCGCCTCGGGCTGACCGCGGCACCACTGGAAGCAGAGCCGGCCGGCGACCGTGATGCTGTCCACGAAGATCGTGGCGAAGCCGTCCATGCGCGCCGGATCGCCATAGGCCTGCAGGACGCGCGCATACTGCGCGGCGGAATAGGGCTGGTCGTCGCGCAGCGCGGGGTTGGGGCCGGCCAGGAACAGCGCGAGGTCGCGGCATTCCTCCCAGGTGCGCGGGCGGATCGACGCGCCACGCCAGTGCTGCACGGCGAGGTCGCCCGCCTCCAGGTCGATGAACAGCGTGCTGCCTTCATCGAGCGTCAGCAGGAGGTAGGTCTTGCCGATGCCGCTCTTGCCGAAGATCACGGCCTTGATGCCGCGCGCCTCAGCCTGCCGCTCGTCGGCGGTGATGATGCGCAGCGCCATCAGCGGCCTCCCCGCAGCGGGATGACGCCGGCCCCATGCGGGCTGTCGCGCAGCGCCGTCTCGGACGTGATGGCCAGGCGATAGGTGGCGCGGCCCGTGCGGACCGTGCGGGCCGGCTCGAAGGCCTGCCGGATGCGATCGGGCCAGGCGGTGTAGGCCCGCTCGGAGACCTTGAAGCTGACCTCGACGTACTGGCCCGGATCCTCGCCGCCGGCGCGGATCTGCTCCGCCAGCGCGGCAAGCCGCGCCTGGTCCCATTCCACCTTCTTCGGCAGGTCGACCGCGATCTCCACGGTGCCGTCCTGAAAGCGGACCGTGCCGGTGCCCTTGCCGGCAGCGGCACGGGCGCCGATGGCGCGCTGCTCGTAGCGGAGCGCGATCGCGGCCTCGATCCAGTCCTGCATGCGCTTGGCGGCATCCAGCGCCTCGCGCGCATCGGTCTGCAGGAGCGCCAGATGCTCGGCGGGCAGCGCCATGACGTCGCTCACCGGCATGTGGCGCAGCGCGTCGAGGCTGGGGCGGTTGGTGCGGAGCGCGTCCATCACGCGGCCTCCGCGAGCAGCATCGGCAGGATGGCCGAGGCGGTACGGCGCGGGCGGCGGCGGGCGACGAGGATGTAGGCGTAGTCCTCATAGCCGTAGCGGCGCTGCACGATGTCGGCGAGGCCGAGCTCGGCCAGCTTCCAGGCACGGGCCGCCAGGCGCTGGAGCGCGGTGCGCTCGTTCTCGGGCAGGCACTGCAACTGCGGGCAGACCTGCCGGGCGAGCGCGCCACGGTGGTAGGTGATGCTGTCGCCGGGGGCCGCGGCGCCCAGCCAGGTGCAGAGCGAAGCCTCGGTGAGAGGCGTCACCACTGCGCGGATGTCGGTGATGCTGGTGTCCATGACCATGATTACCGAGGCTGCGGGGGTTCTGTTTCAGGCCGCCGGGGCGATGCCGGCGGCGCGCAGCCGCAGTCGCATCTCGCGCACGCGCCGGAACGCCGTGGTGCGCGACAGGCCGGCGTGGCGGGCGGGATCGACGTTGCCACGCGCGAGGGCGGCGCAGAGGGGCGCATCCTCCTCCGTCAGCACGTCGGCGATCCGCTCGAGGTCCAGCCGGCGATTCACGTCCGCGAAGGCGTCGGTCTGCTGGCCCATCCACGCGCCGTAGCCGTCCGCCTCCGACAGCACGGCGCCGACCGTGGCGCCGCCGTCCGGCAACGGGTCGTCCAGGGAAGTGGGGTGATGAAGTGTCCGGTACCGCTGGGTGCGATGCGCCAGCAGGGCGGCATGGTGCCGGAAGCAGGTGAGCGCGAAGGCGCCGAGGTCTCCCAGGTCCGAGTTGAAGCCGGGCAGGCGGGAGAGCAGATCGGTCAGGAGGTCCTGGGCGAAATCCTCGGCGTCATGCGCGGGCAGCCCGAGGCGGCGGCACAGGCCGCGCGCCATGCGCTCGGCCATGCGGTGCAGAGGTTCGAATTCGGAGAAGGTGAGCGAGGGCATCTGCGGCTCCGGCTGGCGGTGATGGCCAGCGGAAGGTGCCGCGGATGCTTTCCGACAGGTGTCGGACAGACGTCTGCAAGATGTCGGATCGGCGCTGCTACTTCACGAGGACGGACAGTGGCGGGCAAGCGATGGAGTAGCCCAGCGTGTTGTTCGTCGTGATGAGGCCGGCCACGCGGGGAGTGTCGCCGAAATGCTCCCTGAGTTGGCCGCGAAGCTCGTTCGCCAGCTTGCGAACCGCGTCGGGTGAGGTGTTCGCCGAGAAAAGCAACGCATGTAGCACCGACGGATGCACAACCGGCCGACCATCTCGATGAGCATCCGCGAGTGCTCTCAGGAGCTGAAACGGCTTCGCGCGGATGGAGGCCTCTCGATCATCAAGCCGAACGGTCTGCGTGGCGGCCGTCAACACCAACTCGTACCGGCCGGCGCGCCCATCTGGCAGTCGGGCGACGTCCAGTGCCAGGGGGAGATCACCCACTGGCGGCAGAAGGGCGTGGATCGGCTGAACATGATGGATGTTCTGTTCGGCCAGGTTGCCGCGCATCAGCGTGGGCAGTTCTGGCCCGACCAGGATGACTGTGCCTTCCTTGTGGGCGAGGCGAATCGCGCCGACCAGCCCTGGCTGTCGGATGCCAATGCGGGTGGGTGCGGCCACGATGATCCGCCCGTCCGCAAGCATGCCGAGGCTCCACAGCCCTGGCGCGATCTGGTCCGGACGGCCCAATCCCATGGCCTCAGCCACGCCTTCCATGAAGGCCGACAGGACCACGTTGAAGCTGCGCACATCGTCCGCGGGCAGGCGCTCATCCCTTCGGCGATCGCCGGCGCATTTGGCGGTGGCGACATCGCCGTCCCACACGATTGCACGTTCATCAGCGCCGCAGTCGCAGTCGTCGCAGACAGCCCAGGACGCCTCGCGCCCACGATGCACGAGGATGCCGAGCTGGATGAGGCGCTCGAAGGCAGCCTCCTCCTCCGCACCATACTGCCGGCCGAGCATGACGACCGGCTCGCCGGCCTCACTCAGCCGCCAGAGCTGGTACGATAGGCCGCCGGTCATTCGTCAGCGCGTTCAGCTTGAGCAATGCCATGACCAGCTTCTTGTGCCGGACCCTGGGAAAGGTGACCGATCCGGGCGGCTTGACCGTGACGCTGATCGTCGGCGCGCGGCCGCTCGGTGTCTTCAGAACGATGCGCGCGATGATGTGGTCGAGGCGCCACGCATTGTCGCCGTAGCTGATGTCAGCCCGGCTCTCATGCAGACGGCGCAGCGCGCTGCCCTCGGAGTCCTTCACCCGCACCGAGAACAGGGTCTTCTCGCGGCCGGTCCGGACATTGGTGGCGACGCGGTTGGCCTGCGCTTCCGTGATCTCGACCCGCTCGATCTGGTCCAGGTCGCCGATGCGGAAGGCGAAGGTGCCATGCGACTTCTCTGCCGGGGCCAGCGTGTAGAGGTTCTGCGAGCTGGCGGCCTTGAACGCGCCGGGGCGCCCGAGAATCTCGGCGGCGAATGCTTCTGCCAGGTCGGCACGGCGCTTCTTCGCGCAGCCCCAGACCGTGAGCCGCCCCGTCGCCTCGACGAAGGAGATCACCGCGGTGTCGACTTCCTGGAAGCCGATGACCTCGTCCTCGTCGCCGCGAATGACCTCGGTCGAAACCGGCGGCGCCCCATGGCGGACTGCGATGCACAGCTCGCCATCATCGACATAGTCGCGGACGCGGCAGAACTTCCCGCGTAGGTCGGCCGCGAAGATGCCGGACGTGCGGACGCGCAGCGCTTCGAGCGTCTCCTTGGTCACGCTGGCCGCAAGCCCATCCTCACCGGCATCGAACTCGGTGACGCTGGGCGGCGCGATGAAGACGGAGGTGTGCTCCGCCTCCCTGAACACGTCCGGGAACTCGACGAAGGCGACGAGGGCGTAGTCGCGCGGCGTCGCGGTTGGACACTCCGCCGGGTCGATGATCACGACCCCCTGACGCTCCGCCTCCTCCTGCAGCAGTCGCATCCCGGTCGGGCTGTCGAGGCGGACGATGCGATGGAGGTCCTGGATCAGGCCCTCCGGGTAGGAGTCCTTCGAGCCGAGCAAGTACTCGGTGATCCGCTTCCGCCCCTCCACCTCATCGGCGAGCAGAGCTTCCAGGTCGAGGCCCTTGATGCCTGCTCGGTGCGCCGTGAGCAGCTTACCCAGAACTTCCCAGTCCACGGTCTTGAGGAACCGCTGGTTGGCGAACTTGGTGAAGTCCTTCTGCACGTGACGTCCCTGTAATGTGGAACGTATCAGGTACATGATTCGGCATGCCGCTGTCGAATCTAATCTGCAGCTCGGCGGTGAAACACCCCGGCGGCAGCCCCGGTAATCATGGGGATGGCGCCCCCATCCAAGCCCGCCGGCAACGCCCGCCTCCCACCGCACCTCCGGGAGGTCTGTTCCATCCTGGCGCGCGGTCTGGTGCGGCTGCGCAGCCGCGCTGCCGAAGACGATGCGCGGGATGCCGAGATAGCTCGGGGCGCGGGAGACGTTCGCCTACACTCCACCGCCCACCAGCGCCTGCATGCGAACCCCAACAGGAAGGGACTCGCATGACCAGACGATCCACTACCGCGCCCGCGCCGGCGCCCACCATCCCGAAGATCCCGCCGACGCAGGTGCTGGGGCGGCTCGCCGCGCTGCAGACAGCGCCCACCGCGGACCTGAAACAGCAGTGGTGGGAGCTCTTCGGCAAGGAGCCGCCGCCCTGGAACCGCGCCTACATCCAGAGCCGGCTGGCGTATCGGATCCAGGAGCTCGCCTATGGCGGGCTGAAGCCCGAGACCGTCGATCGCCTGGTGGCGCTGGGCGAGCAGTTGGACGGCGGCAACGTGGTGCTGCGCCGTATCCGCGCCGACAGCCGCCCGCTGGCCGGCACCCGCCTCATTCGGGAATGGCAGGGCGTGCAGCACGTGGTCACCGTCCGTGCCGATGACTTCGAATACGAGGGCCGGCCGTATCGGTCTCTATCGGCCATCGCGCGGCACATCACTGGCACGCGCTGGAACGGCTGGACCTTCTTCGGCCTGCGCCAGCCAGGCGGTGGCGCATGAAGGCGCGCGCCGCCACCGCGGCGATGCCCTCCAGCACGAAGAAGCTGCGCTGCGCGGTCTACGCGCGGAAGAGCACCGACGAGGGCTTGGACAAAGAGTTCAACACCCTCGACGCGCAGCGCGACGCCTGCGAGGCGTACATCGCCAGCCAACGCGCGGAGGGCTGGGTTCTGATGCGCGATCGCTACGACGACGGCGGCTTCTCCGGCGGCACGCTGGAGCGACCCGCGTTGCAACGCCTGCTGCGCGATATCCGGGCCGACCTGGTCGATGTGATCGTGGTCTACAAGATTGATCGCCTCAGCCGCTCGCTGATGGACTTCGCTAAGCTGGTCGAGGTGATGGACGCGCATGGCGTCACCTTCGTGTCCGTGACGCAGAGCTTCAACACGACCACCAGCATGGGACGGCTGACGCTCAACATCCTGCTCAGCTTTGCGCAGTTCGAGCGCGAGGTGATCGGCGAGCGTATCCGCGACAAATTCGCAGCGTCGCGGGCGCGAGGGATGTGGATGGGGGGCAAGGTGCCGCTCGGCTACGACGTCGTAGCCCGCAAGCTGGTGGTGAACGAGGAGGAGGCCCCACGCGTCCGCCGCGTGTTCGAGATCTTCGCCGAGACCGGGTCGGGCATCGAGACGGTGGCCCGCCTTCGGGCCGAGGGCGCCACGAGCAAGTCCGGGCGACCGCTCGACAAGGGTGATGTCTACAAGCTGCTGAACAATCGGACCTACGTCGGGGAGGCCTCGCACAAGGGGCAGGTCTATCCCGGCGAGCACCACGGCATCGTGCCGCGGGAACTCTGGGATCGCGCACATGCCATCCTGCAGATCAGCCCACGGGTCCGCGCGAACCAGAACCGGGCCCATACGTCGGCGCTGCTGAAGGGGCTGATCTTCGGGGTGGACGGACGTGCGCTGTCGCCCACCCACGCCCGGAAGAACGGCCGGCTCTATCGCTACTACGTGGCGCAGCGCGTACTGAAGGGCGACGCCGCTGGCGACGACGGTATCGTCCGCCGGGTATCGGCGGCGGAGATCGAGACCGCGGTCGTGGACCAGGTGAGGGCGCTGCTGCGGCAGCCCGAGATCGTGGTCGGCACATGGCGCGCGGCGCGCGGGGAGGCACCCGACCTGACCGAGGGCGAGACCCACGATGCGCTGCATCGGCTCGACCCGCTTTGGGAACATCTATTCCCGGCGGAGCAGGCGCGCATTGTGCGTTCGCTGGTGGAGCGGGTGGTGGTCGGCCCGGCGGGCGCGGACATTCGGCTGCGGCTGGACGGGCTCGGCAGCCTCGTCCGCGATCTGACCGCTATTCGGCCCGATGCGCTGAGGGCCGCGGCATGACTGCCGCCACCAGCATCACGGTCAGGGTGCCGCTGGAGATTCGCCACCGGCGGGGGCGAAAGACCGTCGTGACGCCGATGGCAGATGGCGCGGCGCCGGTCACGACAAGGGCCGATCCGGCGCTGGTGAAGGCTTTGGCCAGGGCTTTCCGCTATCAGCGGATGCTGGAGGAGGGGCGCTACGCCTCGATCACCGAGATGGCTGCGGCAGAGCGAATCGAGCGGGGGTACCTGGGCTCCCTGCTGCGCCTGACCCTCCTGGCGCCCGACCTCGTAACCAACGCCCTCGATGGGCGGCAATCGCCCTCGGTAGCCCTGGCCGCCCTATTGGAACCATTTCCGCTATGCTGGCGCAGCCAGGGCGAATTGTTCGGCAATGACGGGTCGGGAAAGTAACGGCCGCGGCCACATGGCCATTATGCGAGGGCGAAGTCCGTGGCATCTTCGGGGCGTGACAGGCCCCGTGATCGACAACCCGATTCTCAACAGCCCCTTCGCGGAGCCATCCCGCCATTGGGAGCTCGACGAGAGCGGCATCCCCACCGGCACCCCGGCGCTCGGCCGGCGGCGCAGCGAGTTTATCGTCCCTGTCCCCCCGCCGAAGCACAAGGTGAAGGCCCAGGCCACCCTCGACCTAGAGGATGAGTACGGGAAGCGCCAGCCGAACGACTACATCAATGAAATCAGGGCCAAAGTCGCCCAATGGCGCTCCCTCGGCGAGCAGGGCCTGCGTCCCGTCACGCCCGTCACGGCCCGCCTGCTGCGCCACTGGCGGGAACAGGGCCGGGCCCGCCCGCTCTTCTTCTGCCAGGTCGAGGCGGTGGAGACCGCGATCTGGCTGACCGAAGTCGCCCCCCGCGCCGAGACCGAGCGCCTGCGCACCCTCAATTCGGAGGCCAATCCCGACCTCCTCCGCATCGCCTTCAAGCTGGCGACCGGCGCCGGCAAGACCACCGTCATGGGCATGCTGATCGCCTGGCAGACCCTCAACGCCGCCCGCACGCGCAATTCGACCCGCTTTACGGACGCCTTCCTGATCGTGGCCCCCGGCCTGACGGTGAGGGACCGCCTGCGCGTGCTCCACCCGTCCGACCCGTCCAACATCTACGCCGCCCTCGACATCGTGCCGCGGGAGCTGCGCGACGACCTCCAGCGCGCCCGGATCGTCATCACCAACTTCCACGCCTTCAAGAAGCGCGAAACGCTCGAGGCGCCGAAGCTGGCGAAGGAGATCCTGGCCGGCCGCACCGGGAAGGTCGAGCGCCCCGAAACTGATGGCCAGATGGCGCAGCGCATCTGTAAGGACCTGCTCGGCCGCAAGCGCATCATCGTCATCAACGACGAAGCCCACCACTGCTATCGCCAGAAGGTGGGCGCAGCGGATGACGCCAGCGCGAAGCTCGACGCTGAAGGCAAGGCCGAGGCCAAGAAGAACAACGCCGCTGCCCGCCTCTGGATCAGCGGGATCGAGGCTCTGCAACGCGTCGTCGGCCAGCCCGTCCTGGTCTACGACCTCTCCGCCACGCCCTTCTTCCTGCGCGGCTCGGGCTACCCCGAGGGTACGCTATTCCCCTGGGTTGTCTCCGACTTCTCCCTGATCGACGCCATCGAATGCGGCATCGTCAAGGTGCCCCGCGTGCCGGTGCAGGATCTGCCGGGTGCCGAAGAGCCGGTCTATCGGCACGTCTATCGCTACATCCAGGAACATTCGGATGTGAAGCTGCCCAAGGCTGGCCGGGCCAAGCAGGGCAAGCCGCTCACGCCGGACCAGCTTCCCTCCCAGCTCACCGGCGCGCTCCAGGCGCTGTATGGCCACTATCGCCAGGTGTTCGAGAACTGGGCCAGCCGCGCCGGCAGCACACCGCCGGTCTTCATCGTGGTCTGCAACAACACAGCCACCTCGAAGCTCGTGCACGACTGGATCGCCGGCTACGAGCGCATCGAGACCGACGCCGAGGGTGCCGAGCGCCGCGTCATTGTGCCTGGCAACCTGCCGCTCTTTTCCAACGTCACCCAGGCCGGCATCGGCCAGAGCAGCATGGTCGAGCGCCCAGTCACCATCCTCATCGACAGTGAGGAACTCGAATCCGGCGAGGCGCTGTCGGACAACTTCCGCAAGCTGGCCGGCCCGGAGATTGACGCCTTCAAGCGCGAACTCCGCGCCCGCGGCCGCCATGCGGAGGCTGAGACCGTCACCGACAGCGACCTGCTGCGCGAGGTCATGAACACCGTCGGCCAGCCCGGCCGGCTGGGCGAGCCGATCCGATGCAGTCCGCGTCCGTCGGCCGCGAGAAGGGCGAGGGCGCTGCCAGTTGGTTTCCTGTAGAAGTTGAAGGCACGACCTATCTGCCGACCGACAGGTCTCGATGGAAAACCAATGAGGCAGGCATGGAACGCCTCAAGCTTTCCCGTCGCCTCATCCCGCAAGACACCACGATCAGGTTCATGCGGTTTCCGGAGGATTTTCCTGCTTCTCCGATTACGAACGTCTGGGACGACACGGCTGGAGCTACTGACAAAGTCTACGTTGTTCAGACGGCAACGAAGATCATTCAACGCTGCATGCTCATGACCACCGATCCCGGCGACCTCGTCCTCGACCCCACCTGCGGCTCCGGCACCACCGCCTTCGTCGCCGAGCAATGGGGTCGCCGCTGGATCACCACTGACACCTCACGCGTTGCCCTGGCGCTGGCCCGCACGCGCCTCATGGCCGGCCGCTTCCCTGCCTACCTGCTGCGCGACAGCCGTGAGGGCGCGGCGAAGGAGGGCGAGATCACTGGCCGTCCGCCCGAGGAAGGCCCGTTCCGCCACGACATCCGCCAGGGCCTGGTGCTGGAGCGCGTGCCGCACGTCACGCTGAAATCCATCGCCAACAACGCCGAGATCGACGTCATCCACGCCAACTGGGCGCCAAAGATCGAGGCCGCGCTTGCCGCCCTCAACACCGCCCTCGGGACGCAGCACGCCGAATGGCAGGTCCCCCGCAGCCTGCCCGAAGACGCAAAACCGGCGGCGCAGGAGGCGCATGCGGCCTTCTGGGCCGCCCGCCGCGCCCGGCAGGCGGAGATGGACGCCTCCATCGCTCGCAATGCCGAGACCGAGTTCCTGCACGACCGGCCCTACGCGAAGAAGAACGCCGTCCGCGTCACGGGTCCCTTCACGGTCGAGAGCCTCTCGCCCCACCGCGTCCTGCCAGCGGATGAGGAAGACCAGGCCGTGATGGAGGCGCTCGCGCAGGAAGCGGGCGAGCCCGTGCCCGAACGCCGCCCGCTCCGCACCCGGCCGGACGCTGGCGATGACTTCGTGACCGCCGTGCTGGACAACCTGCAGAAGGCCGGCGTGCAGAACACGAAGAAGGGTGAGCGCCTGACCTTCGCCACGCTGCGCCCCTGGCCTGGCGGCAGCCGAGTCTCGGCCGAGGGCGAATACGAGGAAGCGGGCGTGAAGAAACGCGCCGCCATCGTCATCGGCCCCGAATACGGCACCGTCGGCCCGGACCTGGTGCGCGAGGCCGCGCGCGAATGCCGCGACTGGGCGGATGCCATGGTCGTGTGCGGCTTCGCCTTCGATCCCCAGGTGGGCGACAGCACCATGAACCTCGGGCGGCTCGTGGTGCTGAAAGCGCGCATGAGCCAGGAGCTGCGCGCCGCCGAAGCCTACAAGGCCGGCGGCGGCAACCTGTTCGTGGTGTTCGGCGAGCCGGATATCGCGCTCGACCAGGCCGATGGTGCATGCGTCGTGCGCCTGAAGGGGGTGGACATCTTCGACCCCACCACGGGCGAGGTCCGCTCCTCCGGCCGGGTCGAGGATGACGTGGCCTGCTGGTTCGTGGACACGGACTACGATGGCGACAGCTTCTTCGTCCGCCACGCCTACTTCCTCGGCGGCAAGGACCCCTTCGAGAAGCTGAAGACCGCGCTGAAGGCCGAAATCGACGAGGACGCCTGGGCCAGCCTCTACCGGACGGAAAGCCGTCCCTTTGTGAAGCCGAAGTCGGGCCGGATCGCGGTGAAGGTGATCAACCACTACGGCGACGAGGCGATGCGGGTGTTCAAGATCTGACGATGACGATCCTCGTGGCCCGCAGGTTCTCTGCCGGATTCGCCCCTGTGTCGCTTGCTTCCGTTTGCGAAGGGCTGCCTGACCGGCAGCGCAGCGGGCGAGGCTCGCGCGGTCGGCGCTGTTACAATTCCTGCCATTGAGAGGTCACGAACGGTGCGCCTAGGCTCGCAAGCCGACACGCCGTCTGGCTCGGATGGCCCCCGGCCATGTTAAGTGGCATGGAGGTCGCATTCCGGACCAAGACGCTGCGGAGTCTGTGCGAGAACGAGGAGCTTATGGAGGAGAGATTCGGTCCGGAGATAACCAAGGCGCTGATGCGGCGCTTGGCCGATCTGCGTGCATCGACCTCCCTCTCCGACCTAGTCCTTGGCGACCCTCGGGACGTTCCAGGGACCAATGGTCGGTCCAAGACGATTGAGATCGCGTCCGGCCACCGTCTGGTCATTCGTGCCAACCATGCGAAGAACCCCACGTTGACTGACGGTACAACTGATTGGCGAAGGGTCAGCCACGTTCAGGTTATGTCGATCGAGGTACCCCATGCCTGAATCTGGGACGTTTGAGCCGAACTGGGTCTCGCCACCTGGCGATACGATCGCGGAGTTGCTGGCCCACCGATCGCTATCTCTCGTCGATTTTGCGGAGCGCATCGGCACGCCGGTCGCTACGGCCGACGAACTGGCACGGGGTCTTGTTCAAATAGATCGGCCGCTGGCGGAGCGCCTCGAGCGCGCACTTGGTCCATCCGCAACGTTCTGGATCAACCGTGAGGCCCAGTACCGTGCCGACATAGCTAGGCTTGGCTCTCGCGCGACTACGGCTGCAGACAAGGCATGGGTACAGGGGCTACCGACACGCGATATGGTTGCGTTCGGATGGATCCGCGCCACAGAGACGTTTGCTGAGAAGCTGGCGGAATGCCTCCGGTTCTTCGCGGTGCCGAACGTCGATGCTTGGCATCGGCAGTATGGCGGGGCGGCTGCAGTCGCGGCTTTTCGCATGTCATCCGCGTTCGAGTCCCGCCCGGGTGCGGTCAGCACTTGGCTCCGTTGGGCAGAGATTGTCAGCGGCCGCGCCGAATGTCGCCCATGGGCACCTGAGAAGTTCCGCGCCAAGCTAGACGAAATCAGGCGCATGACGTGGGTCAAGGATCCCGCGGTTTTCCTTCCGAAGCTGCGGAAGATCTGCGCTGATTGCGGCGTTGCCGTTGTTGTCGCCCGAACTCCAAGCGGCTGCCCGGCAAGCGGGGCAACCCGCTTCTTGACGCCTGACAAGGCGTTGATGGTTCTGAGCTTTCGCTATCGGACCGACGACCAGTTTTGGTTCACCTTTTTTCATGAGGCCGGTCACCTGCTTCTGCACGGAAAGGACGCTCTTTTCCTGGAGGACGGGAGCGACGTCACCTCACCGGAGGAGGCTGAAGCGAATGAGTTCGCCGCGCGGCTGCTAATCCCCGATGCACTCCTGACCGAGTTCCGTGCGCTCCGCCCGTTGCCGAAGGATATCTTCGATTTCGCGCGGAGAGCAGAGGTCGCGCCAGGTATGATCGTGGGCCAGTTACAGCATCACAATCGCTTGGGGAAGGATCGATTGAATTACCTAAAGAGGCGATACTCTTGGGATGCAATCCTCTCCGATAGCGCTACCCCCTGAACGAGATAAATTTCCCTGGGCTTTTTTGCCAATTACAAATGGCATCCTCAAGCGTTTGCATACCTACTTGCAGGTGATCGTCTAGGGTCAGCAAGCTCTGGTCGAGAATTTTCCCGCTGAGTGCGGAGTGTACATTACCGGTGAATAGTAGCCGAGCACCACGCAGTGGCCCAGTGGCCTCACCCAGATAGGCTGATCCTGGGTCGATAGGCGCGATCCCAAGCTTACCCAACATCGTGAGGTAATCGAACTTCGCCAGCCTGCCGAAGCGGCGGACTGCATTCATTTGAACATACAGATGATTGAAGACTTCCTTCGGATTCTGTCCGACCAGCTTGTGGGCGTCTCTGATTAGATCCTGGTGGGTGCGTGGTGGCCGAACCCATTGAACGTAAGAATCGAACACAGCCGCGGTTCCGGCTGCCGACGACGCCTTCAGGCTCTCATACTTTCGGTGATTGCTGAACCGGCGTGAGACGCCGTCACCACCTGACAGGCGTCTCTCGTGAGCAGTTAACCAAACCCGGAATGCAGTGGGGTTCGCGCTAATCGTTTTCCAGTCCCACAATCCGGGTCCGCCTAGTTTGCCGTAGACGTCGCGGGCCAGGCGCCAGCCATCTCGCGCATGCTTTCCAAAGTGCGTGGCGATGAACGTCAGCCAATACGCCTCGTCGACCTCACCGCGCCGAAGCCGCAAAGCTGCGGCCCTCAAAGGGTCAAATAGGTCAGAATGTGGATCCATCCGGCGCGGGTCGTGCAGGTTGTCCCGAACCCAGTGGACAAATTCGATGCGCCGCAGGCTCTCGACGAGCTGTTCAACAAGGCAGTCGAGGTGCCCCGGCGGGTGGATGCCCGGCAGTTGCTGCACCTGCGCGTCAATCCTCTGCAATTCTGCTGAAAGACGCAGACCGCGTTGACGCTCCGCAGGCTTCACGGCGCTGCCACCAGCTTGTTGCTGCCTCCATCCATGATCCCTGGAAGGCCTTTCTGAGGTTCGTCCGAAGCTGCTGCTAGGGCCTGGGCCTTGCGACGAATGAATGAAGCGTAGGCGCCGCTATGCATTGCTTTCTGCTCCTCAACGATACCGCGACGGTTCTTTGAATTAATCAAAGCGAAAATGCGGAGAAGTCGCGCCAGGTCGACCCAGTACGGATCAACACCATCTGCCTCAAGCGGGGATAGGCGCCCCTTCCTGATCGCCTCTTCGTTTACTCGTAACCAGTCAATAGAGGGCCATGGATCACCGATCGGCATCGCGGGCATTTCGGTTCGGGATTGCCAACCCTCCGCCAGGAAATCGCGCGCCCTGCGTTCATCGTGATCATAGAGATGAAGACTACCGACGGAGTGTGTATAGGTTCCGAGCTCTAAACCTACTTCACGGGCCACGATCTCCTGCATGAACGTAAATGCGAATACGTCGTGCGGCAGACCGATGTAGGCGTCATTTGATCGCATATGAACAACCATATGCAACCTTCCTCTCCTTGGAAGGAACTGCATTGTGCAGGTACACGGTACATCTGAGGAATTTCTGAGTAGATCAAGTTTATCGTAGATTTGAATTACGGCTTGTCGGGTATCGGTTTTTCCATCCGGATCAGCCAATTTTCGTCTGATCAATTGTATGGCCGCATTCATCTGGCTTTTGTTTCCGGAACCGAAAATACGAGGTCCGTAACCACCGCTCGCAAGTCTTGCGCCTTTCTTTGCTCCCGAGAGCTTTCGATATTTCTTTATGTAATACGTGATGTGAGCGAGAGAATTGGATCCGGACAGATACCATAAAGTTTCGCCAAGGCAGCTAAACAAGACTGCGCGATTCTCTGTTCGACTGAAGCGGGCACGAGGGTTTCGGATTTTCAAAATTGCACCGATGATTTCGCGCGCCGGACCCTTTCCCGAGCTCGTGCGGGTCTTACTGCTCAAAAGACGGGTGAATGCCTGACGAAGAGCGTCATCAAGCGTGTCGGCACTGATGAACATTCGCTCCGATTCGCTAACCGCACAGCGCGATCAACCTACCGGCGAATGCACTACTGACCAAGGTTTCGTTCCGGGTGTCTACCGCCCAGGCGATGTCACGAGCGAACTCCAAGCGGGGAAGTGGGCCGGTGGATTGGCCTTCTCCCGGGCGCCGAGCTTGTAGGTGACCAACGAACTTCGCGCTCCAGTGCCCTTTGCCAGGCGGTCGACTTGTTGAAGCAGACTGAGCTTGTCGCGGAGAAAATTCAGCAAGATCAATGATATAAGGCTTGAGGGTGAGATCGGGCTACCCCCGAGCTTGGGAGACTTTGGCGCCTCCGGAGAGCGATGCCCGGGGTCTTTGCGTTCTCCAACCCTCAAGCCACGGCCGCAAAACCCCAGGAAACCTGCGGTTCACGGCGCCAACGGCGCAGAAGACATGTGAGGTTGGAAAACCGACTGGAGCGGGCGAAGGGATTCGAACCCTCGACCCCAACCTTGGCAAGGTTGTGCTCTACCCCTGAGCTACGCCCGCATTCCGTCGTCTTCGCCGTTCGCCGCTGTGTCAGCGGTGCCGTCCGGCGTGGCGGCGATATGTCACGCCGCCGGTGGCGCCGCAACCCCCCGTTTTCACGGAGATTGCATTTTTTTGGTCGACCCGCATGTCGGGTCATCGTATGACTCGGCCAAACAGGGAAACGTTCCATGCAACGCCGCCTTCTCGCCGGGCTCGCCGCCCTGGCCTGCGCCCTCGCGCCCCTCGCCGCGCCGCCCGCCGCCGCCCAGCCGGGCTTCGACCATGCGGTGCGAATCATCGTCCCCTTCGCGCCGGGCGGCACCTCCGACATCCTGGCCCGCATCCTGGCGCCGGAGCTGACCCGCAGCATCGGCCAGCCGGTGGTGGTGGAGAACCGCCCGGGCGCCGCCGGCAATATCGGCGCCGACGCGGTGGCGAAGAGCGCGCCGGACGGCCACACCCTGCTGCTGATCGACGCCGGCATCCTGGCCACCGCGCCCAGCCTGTTCACCCGCCTGCCCTTCGACGTGAAGCGCGACCTGGCGCCGGTCTCCATGCTGATCTACGCGCCCTATATCGTGGCGACGCACCCCTCCCTGCCGGCGCAGGACGCGGCCGGGCTGGTCGCCTACGCCAAGGCCCATCCGGGGCGGATCAACGCCGCCACCTCCGGCATCGGCGGCGCCAACCACCTGGCCGCGCTGGTGCTGGCCGGGCATTGGGGGACCGAGGTGATGCCGGTGCCCTATCGCGGCGGCTCCGCCGCCCTGGCCGCGGTGGCGGCGGGGGAGGCCAACATGATCGTCAATGGCGCGACCGCCACCCTGCCTTTCGTCACCAGCGGGCAGATGCGCGGCATGGCGGTCTCCGGTCCGCGCCGGCTGGCGGCGCTGCCGCTTGTGCCGACCTTCGCCGAGCTGGGCTGGCCGGCGCAGGACTCCGGCACCTATCAGGGCGTGCTGGCCGCCGCCGGCACGCCCCCCGCCCTGCTGGCCCGCTGGGAGCGCGAGTTCCGCGCCGCCCTGGCGCAGCCCGCCATCGCCGCGCGCATCGCCGAGCTGGGCGGCGAGCCGCGGGTCGAGGGCGGCGAGGCCTTCAGCCTCTGGCTCGACCGCGAGACGGAGAACTGGCGCGGCGTCATCCGCGCCGCGCGCATCCAGCTCGACTGAGCCGGGGCGGCGGCCCAGGGCGAACCTCCCCTTGGCCGCGCCCCCCCTTGGCTGCCCAACCGGGCCACGCCTAGAAGGGCGGCATGTCCAGCGCCCCGACCCCGCCCGCCGACCCGACCTTGCCCATGGCGCCGCTGCGCTCCGGCCGGCCGCCGGAGACGCCGGAGGGGGTGCTGGCGCGGCTCGCCGCCCTCGGCATCGCCGCCGAGACGCTGCGGCATCCGCCGCTCTTCACCGTGGCGGACGGGCTGGCGCTGCGCGACGCCATGCCGGGGCTGCACGTCAAGAACCTGTTCCTGCAGCCGAAGGGGGAGGGGCCCTTCCTGCTGCTGGTGCTGGAATCCGACCGGCAGGTGAAGGTCAACGCACTGGTCCGCGCGCTCGGCGTGGCGCGTGCCAGCTTCGCCAGCGCCGAGGCGCTGTGGGCGGAGCTGGGCGTCACCCCCGGCTCGGTCACGCCGCTGGCCCTGGTCAACAGCCCGCCCGGTCGGGTGCGCGTCGCCATCGACCGGATGCTGCTGGAGGCGCCGGTGATCCATGTCCACCCGCTGGTCAACACCGCCTCCACCGCCCTGGCGCCGGCGGGGCTGCTGCGCTTCCTGCGCGACCTCGGCCACGCGCCGGAGCCGCTCGACATCCCGCCAGGCTGAGGCGCCGCGCGCAACGCCGGGCGCGGCCGCGAATTCCTCTCCTGGTTCTGTCTATTCATCGCCTTCGCCTTGCGCATGGCGCCGCGCGGCGCATCTATGCGCGGCAGGAAGACCGGAGTGGTTCCCCATGGACGTGATCACCGACCCCAACCGCCCCAACCCTGCCGCCGAGCTGATCAAGGATGGCGACGCCCGCAGCTTCATGCAGGATGTCGTGCAGGCCAGCCGCGAAGTGCCGGTGCTGGTGGATTTCTGGGCCACCTGGTGCGGCCCCTGCAAGACGCTGACCCCGGCGCTGGAGAAGGTGGTCAAGGCCGCCCAGGGCCGCGTCCGGCTGGTCAAGATCGACATCGACCAGAATCGCGGCCTGGTGCAGCAGCTCTCCCAGATGGGCCTGCCGCTGCAATCGGTGCCGACCGTGGTGGCCTTCTGGCAGGGCCAGATCGCCGACCTGTTCCAGGGCGCCCTGCCGGAATCCGAGCTGAAGAAGTTCATCGAGACCCTGCTGAAGCAGGCCGGCGGCCAGATGCCGACGGCCGAGCTGCTGGCCGAGGCCAAGCAGGCGGTGGAGCAGGGCGACCACCAGACCGCGCTCGAGATCTATGCCGCCGTGGCGCAGCAGGAGCCGGAGAATGCCGAGGCGCTGGCCGGGCTGGCCCGCGCGCTGATGGCGCTGGGCGAGGAGGAGCAGGCGCTGGCCGTGGTCGAGAACGCGCCGGAGAAGATCCGCAACCACGCCGAGATCGCCGGCGTGCGCAGCGCCCTGGAACTCGCCGCCGAGGGGCGTGAGGCCCGCGCCCGGCTGGCCGAGTTCGAGCAGCGCCTGGCGGCCGACCCGGACGACCACGCCGCGCGGATCGAGCTGGCGGTGGCGCTGAACGCCATGGACCAGCGGGCGGAGGCGGCGCAGGCGCTGCTCGAGGCCATCAAGCGCGACCGCGCCTGGAACGAGGAGGCGGCGCGCAAGCAGCTGCTGAAGTTCTTCGAGGCCTGGGGCCCGATGGACCCGGCCACGGTGAAGGCGCGCCGCGGCCTCTCCACCCTGCTGTTCCGCTGACGGGCGGGGCCGGGCATGGACCCGTTCCAGACCCGGCCGGAGGCGCTGCCGCGGGAGATCCCGGTCTTCCCGCTGGCCGGCGCCCTGCTGCTGCCCGGCGGGCGGCTGCCGCTGAACATCTTCGAGCCGCGCTACCTGGCCATGGTGGAGGATGCGCTCGCCACCGGCCGGGTCATCGGCATGATGCTGCCCGACCCGTCCCGGCCGCGGCCGGGCGGGCGCTCCGCCCTCTACCGCACGGGCTGCGCCGGGCGCATCGTCTCCTTCGCCGAGACCGAGGATGGCCGCTACCTGATCACCCTGCGCGGCCTGCTGCGCTTCGCGGTGCTGGAGGAGCTGGCCGACAGCCCTGGCGGCTACCGCCGGGTGCGCGCCGATTACGCGCCCTATCTGGCGGATCTGGCGCCGGAGGCGGCGGAGGCCGCGCCGGAGCGCGGCGCGCTGCTCGGCGCGCTGCGGCCCTATTTCGCGACCCAGGGCATCCAGGCCGACTGGGCGGCGATCGAGCGCAGCGACCCGGCGGCGCTGGTGACCAGCCTGTGCATGGTCTGCCCCTTCGCCGACCCCGAGAAGCAGGCGCTGCTGGAGGCGCCCGACACGGCGGCGCGGGCCGCCATGCTGGTGGCCCTGCTGCGCATGGGGCAGGCCGGGCCCGCCCCTTCCTCCCGGCCGAGCTGAACGCCCTTTCCCGCGCCCGCAGTTGACGCGCGGCCGGGCGCGGCGCAGGAATCCCGAGGCATGACGAACCCGACCGACATTGACCCCGCGACCCAGGCCAGCCCCGGCGGCCCGGTCGACCCCCGGCTGCTGGAAATCCTGGTCTGCCCCGTGACCAAGGGCCCGCTGCGCTATGACCGCGAGCGGGGCGAGCTGGTCAGCGAGCAGGCCGGCCTGGCCTACCCGATCCGCGACGGCATCCCGATCATGCTGCCGGACGAGGCGCGCCGCCTGGAAGGCTGATGCCCGTCCCGGTGGAGATCCGCCTGCGCCAGGCGGAAAAGCGGCTGGAGCTGCGCTTCGATGACGGGGCGCAATTCTCCCTGACCGCCGAGTATCTGCGCGTCGAGAGCCCCTCGGCCGAGGTGCAGGGCCATGGGCCGGGCCAGAAGAAGCTGGTCTCCGGCCGCGCCGAGGTGGGCATCCTGCGCATCGAGCCGGTCGGGCACTACGCCATCCGGCTGGTCTTCGACGACCTGCATGACAGCGGCATCTACAGCTGGGACTACCTGTACCGGCTGGGTGCCGAGCAGGCCGAGCGCTGGGCCGCCTATGAGGCGGCGCTGGCCGCGCGCGGCCTGAGCCGAATGCCTGCCCGGCGCGGCGCGGCGCCCTGAGGGCGGGCGTCCGCCCCGACGTTCCCCCCCCCACGACGAAGGTTCCGCATGACGCGACGGCAGAAGGTGGTGGCGATCCTGGGGGGCGGCTTCTCCGGCCTGGCGCTGGCCCTGCAGCTGCAGGGCCGCGCGCGGGTGCTGCTGTACGAGCCGGGCGCGCCCGGGCCGGGCCTGGCCTATGGCACGGCGCAGCCGGCGCATCTGCTGAACGTCCCGGCCATGGGCATGAGCCTGTTCCCCGACCGGCCCGGGCATTTCGCCGAGTGGCTGGGCGTGCCCGCCAGCCCGCCGGTCTTCGCCCCGCGCGCCGCCTATGGGCGCTATCTGCGCGAGCAGTGGCGCGAAGCGGCGGCGGCCGACCCGGCGCTGGAGCACCGGCCGCGGGCGGTGAC
>NZ_GG770784.1:0-1894 GCF_000164635.1 Pseudoroseomonas cervicalis ATCC 49957
GCCTTCCGCGGCGCCCGCCCGGCGGTGGAGCAGGCGGCGCTGGCCTCAGGCCTCGGCCGCATGCTGGAGGCCGAGCCGCGCCAGGAGCTGGCCGAGCCCTGCGCCCGCCGGCCCAGCGTCATCATCGCCGAGCCGGTGCGCTCGGGCCAGCGCGTCTACGCCGCCGAGGCCGACCTGATCGTGCTGCACTCGGTCTCGCGCGGGGCGCAGCTGCTGGCCGATGGCTGCATCCATGTCTATGGCGCGCTGCGCGGCTCGGCCAGCGCCGGCATCGCCGAGGATTCGCATGCGCGGATCTTTGCGAAAATCATGGACCCCGAGCTGGTCTCGATCGCCGGGCTGTGGCTCGGCGCCGAGGAGATCCCCGGCGAGTGGGTGGGCCGCCCCGCCCAGCTCGCCCTGCGCGAGGGCGGGCTGCGCTTCGCCCCGCTGCCCTGACCGCCCACCCATCAGCCGACAACAGGGAGAACCCGATGTCCGCGACCGTCATCACCATCACCTCCGGCAAGGGCGGGGTGGGCAAGACCACCACCACCGCCGCCTTCGGCGCGGCGCTCGCGCTGCGCGGCCACCGCGTCTGCGTGGTCGATTTCGATGTGGGGCTGCGCAACCTTGACCTCGTGCTCGGCATCGAGAAGCGCGTGGTCTACGACTTCCTGCATGTGGCGAGCGGCCAGGCCAGGCTCGGCCAGGCGCTGATCCGCGACAAGCGGATCGAGAACCTCTTCGTGCTGGCCACCTCGCAGACGCATGAGAAGGACGCGCTGACCGCCGAGGGCGTGGCCCGCGTGATGGCCGAGCTGCGCCAGGAATTCGACTACATCCTCTGCGACAGCCCGGCCGGCATCGAGCATGGCGCGCTGATGGCGCTCTACCACGCCGACCACGCCATCGTCGTCTGCAACCCCGAGGTCAGCTCGGTGCGCGACGCCGACCGCATCCTGGGCTTCGTCGCCGCCCGCTCGAAGCGCGCCGAGGAGGGGCGCGAGCCGGTGCGCGAGCACCTGCTGGTCACCCGCTTCGACCCGGAGCGGGTGAAGCAGGGCGAGATGCTGCCGCTCTCCGACATCCAGGACATCCTCTCGGCCGAGCTGCTGGGCGTCATCCCGGAGAGCAAGGCGGTGCTGAAATCCTCCAATGCCGGGCAGCCCGCCAGCCTCGACGACAGCACCGATGCCGGCCGCGCCTATCGCGAGGCGGTGGGCCGCTTCCTCGGCGAGCAGCGCAGCCCGGTCCGCCTGCCCCCCGGCCTGCCGGCCGCCGCCATGGTGGCCGAGCTGGCCGAGCCGCGCGGCTTCCTGCGGCGGCTGTTCCGCTTCGCCTGAAGGAGCCCGCACATGTCCCTGATCGCCCTGATCCAGCGCCGGCGCGGCAGTGCCGGCATCGCCGCCGCCCGGCTGCGCCGGCAGATCACCGCCGACCGCCTCGCGGTGTTCGGCGACGACATCACCCAGCGCATCCAGGATGCCTGCCTGCGGGAGATCCGCAAGCTGGCGCGCGGCGGCCATGTGCGGGTGAAGATCGGCACCTCGCCGACGCTCGAACTGCGCGAAATCGATATCGACCTGACCCCTGGACGCTAGGAGATGCGATGCTGATCTCGGCCTCCCAATGCCGCATGGCGCGTGCCGCCCTTGGCATGAGCATGCGCGAACTCGCCGCCGCCGCCGGCGTCTCGGTCAACACGCTGAGCCGCATCGAGGGTGACGGCAACGTCACCAGCCGGACGCTCGCCAAGGTGCAGGAGATCCTGGCGCAGAGCGGCGTGGTGTTCCGCCGCGACGGCTCGGTCGCCGTGCAGGACACGCTGCAGAGCTGACGCGGCGGACAGCTCGGCGCCGCAGAAGGCGGCGCGGCGGCCGCGGGCCGAAGCCCGCGGTCAGGGCCGGCGGCA
>NZ_GG770784.1:4702-8265 GCF_000164635.1 Pseudoroseomonas cervicalis ATCC 49957
GCGCGGGGGCCGGCGCCGCCCGTCCCTCCTGGCGCCAGGCCAGGCCGATTCCGGCCAGCAGCAACAGCATCAGGGACAGAGCGGCGAGGCGGAGGGGCATGACGGTCACCTTGGCGGAGCCGGGAGCGGCCCGGCGGACCGGCCCATTTTAATCATCTGTCAATAAAAAGCGACACTCCTCTAAAATGAGGCACGCGGCCGGCCACGGGCGGCGCGGCGTTGCGGTAACCTGCGCGTGAGTATCGGCCACACCCCCGCATCCTGGCAGGATACCGGAGCGGGGCGGCCGCGGGAGCCGAGTGGATGGGCCTGACGCAGGTGCCGCGCTTCATCGCGCCGCATTTCATCGAGATCGAGGGCAGCGCGGACATTCCCGGTCCGGTCCGCCGGGCCTGTTCCTTCACCACCGCCGCTCCCGGCTGGCCGCGCGACGCCGACGGCGCCACCCACCGGCATCGCTGCGAGCTGCGCTCGCTGAGCGGCCGCTGGCAGGAGGCGGGCCCCGTCGCCTGGCGCACCGAGACCTGGCCCTGCGCCGCCGGCCTGGCCGAGCCCCTGCAGATCAGCGAGGGCACGGCGCCCGACCTGATGCACGCCATCGCCGCCGCGCTGGGCGCCGCCCATATGCCGCCGCGTCCCTCCGGGGCCAGCCGCGCCGCCGTGCTCTGCGTCGCCCCGGGCTTCGTCGAGATGCAGCGCGAGGCCGGGTTGCCGCGCATCTGGGTCAGCGCGCATCTGAGCGCGGCCGGACCCGTCTCCGCCAACCAGCCCTGGACGCATCTGCTGACCGCCTTCATCCGCGAATGGCCGGGCCGCGCCGGCGGCGGCTATCGCTGCGAGCTGGAGACCCTGCCCTATGCCGCGGTGATGCCCGGCCTGGCCCCCGCCGCCGCCACGCTGCGCGAGACCGCCTGCTGGGAGGCGGACAGCCTGGAGGCCGCCATGCAGGGCTGCCTGTCGCGCGTCTTCGCGCCGCGCGTGGTGGCGCCGGAGCCGGATTTCGGCGCCGATTGAGGATCAACCGTCAACGGTTCAAGTTGACGTTGACGGCCTGGCCTGGCTTTGGCAGCTTCCCGCCCGGCGGATTCTGACGTCAGAATCCCGCCCGGATCGCGGGGGGACGGCATGGACGGGGACGCGCTGCGCAGGCTGCGCCAGCAGCTGAGGCTCAGCCAGTCGGAGCTGAAGGAGGCGCTGAACACCGCGCTCGGCCGCAGCTACGACAAGCCGCGCATCTCGCGCTGGGAGAACGGGCGCGAGCCGATCCCGGAGGAGGTGGCGCGCAGCGTCGCCGCCATGGCGGATGGCCGGCCGCGCCATGCCCGCATCCTGGTGCTGGCCAACCAGAAGGGCGGTGTCGGCAAAACGACGTCGGCGCTGAACCTGGCCTGTGGCCTGGCCCGGCAGGGGGAGCGGGTGCTGCTGGTCGATCTCGACCCGCAGGCCACCGCCTCGGTCGCGCTGCTGGCCTCGGGCCATGTCGAGGCCTGGCGCCAGGGCCGCACCATGGCGCATGTCATCCTGCGCGACCAGCCGGTGGAGCAGGCCATCCTCGGCCATGACGACCCGCTGCTGGCCGGCCGCGCCCCCTTCGACCTGGCGCCGAGCCATATCGAGCTGGCCGAGACCGATGGCCGCCGCGAACCCGGCTTCGATGTGGCGCTGCGCGAGGCGCTGGAGGCGGTGCGCGGCCGCTACGACACCATCCTGATCGACGCGCCGCCCAATCTCGGCATGCTGACGGTGATGGGGCTGGCGGCGGCGGACGCCGTCATCATCCCGGTGCGCACCGAGCCCTATGACAGCATGGGCGTCGGCCTGATCCTCTCCACCATCGGCAAGGTGCAGCGGCGGCTGAACCCGGCGCTGCGCCTGGCCGGCATCCTGCCGACGCAGTATGGCGCCCGCAAATCGGTCGATCGCGAGGTGCTGGAGCAACTCGTCGCCATCATGCAGGGCCGCGCCCCGGTGCTGGAGCCGGTGCCCTCCTCCGCCATCTTCGGCCATGCCGCGCGCAATGGCCGCATCGCGCTGGAGGCCTCGCCGGGCGCCGCGGCGGTCGCCGTCTATGCCCGGCTGGCCGCGGCGCTGGTGGCCGGCACCGCCCTGCCCGAAGCGCGCCTTTCGCCCCTGGAGGAAAGCGCATGAGCCGCCCCCGCAACCGCCCCGCCTCCCCCGTGCTGGGCGCCGCCATGTCGGTGATCGGCGCGGCGGCCGAGGGGCTGGTGCCGCAGGACAGCCGCTTCCGCCACAGCTTCGAGGCGCCGCTGGAGCGCATCCACCCCGACCCCGACCAGCCGCGCAAGCATTTCGACGCGGCGGAGATCGCCGCCCTAGCCGCGACCATGGCGGCGGAGGGCCAGCTGCAGCCGGTGCTGTTGCGTCGCCACCCCGAGCGGCGGGGCGAGTGGATCCTGGTCGCCGGCGAACGCCGCTATCGCGCCGCGAAGCACAATGGCTGGTCCAGCCTGCTGGCGATCGAGCATGAGGGCGATGCCGCCCTGGCGGCGCTGCTGGAGAATTTGCAGCGTCAGGATCTGACGCCGGAGGAGGAAGCGCGCGGCGTGCAGCGCCTGCTGGCGACGCGCGGCATGACCCAGGTGGCGGCGTCCGCGCTGCTCGGCCGCAGCACGGCGGAGATCAGCGCGACGCTGCGCCTGCTGACCCTGCCGGAGGACTTCCTGGCCCGTGCCAGCACCCTGCCGCGCAATTTGCTGGTGGAACTGGCGCGGCTGGAGGCCGGCCCGCTGCGCGAGAAGCTGCTGCGCCAGGCCGAGGCCGGCACGCTGACGGTGCGCGGCCTGCGCGCCGCGCGCAGCGCCCCTGCCCTGCCCGACCCGGCGCCGGAGCCAGACGTGCCGCCCCCCCCTGCCCCGCGCCTCAGCCCCGCTCTGTTCGACCGGCTGGAAGCCGCGCTGGAACAGCGTCAGGCCGAGGGGGGGCCGCTCGGCCCGGCGGAACGGCGCCGACTGCTGGCCCTCCGCCAGCGGATCGAGGCGCTGCTGGACGCCGTGGAGTCTGTCTGAAGCGCTTGAGGGGGCTTTGCCCCCTCACACTCCCCCAGCAGGGGACAGGGTCCCCTGCACCCGCCTTCGGTAAGGGGACGGAGATTCTGACGTCAGAATCTCCGCCGCGCCTCAGCCACCGGACCCGTCGCGCGGCGTCTCGCCACGCCCGGTCATCACCTCGGCGGCGGCCGCCAGCATCTCGCCCAGCTGGCGCTGCGTGCCATCCAGCGCGTCGCCCAGGCGCGAGGCCGCCTCCACCTGCCGCTCCAGCGCGCCCAGCACCGGCTGCAGCTCCGCCTGCGCGTCGCGCTGGCCGAGGATGCTGACCAGCGCCTGCAGCCGCAGCGCGCTGGTCTCCAGGCTGTCCGTGCCGGAGGCGAAGCGGTCGGTGGTCTCGGTCAGGTAGCGGGCGGCATCGCCCAGCGTCGCCTCGTTGCGCAGCAGCCGGTCCACATAGCCGGCCAGTTCGCGCAGCTGCGCGGCCAGCGCCTCGCTGCCCGCGCCGCCGCCGGGCGCCGATTCCAGGGCCAGCGGCGCGCCTTCACCGGTCGGCGC
>NZ_GG770784.1:11196-19212 GCF_000164635.1 Pseudoroseomonas cervicalis ATCC 49957
GCCGAGCACGCCCGCGCCCAGGAGGAGGCGACGGCCGCCCTGCGCGAGCGGCTGCACCGGCTGCGCGGCGGCGTCGAGGGCACGGTGCGCCTCTGCTGCGGCGATGGCTTCCTGCCGGGCCTGCTGGAGGAAGGGCTGGCCGGCTTCGCCGCCGCCCATCCCGGGCTGCGCTTCGTGCTGTCACATGGCGGCACCGACCGGGTGCTGGAGGCGGTGGCCGAGGGCGAGGTGGAGCTCGGCCTGGCCTACAACCCGCCGGCCCATCCCTCCCTCGTCAGCGCCGCCCGCGCCCGCCAGCCGCTGCTGGCCCTGCTGCCGGCCGGCATGGCCGCGCCGGCGGCGCCCGTGCCGCTCTCCGCGCTGACGGAAAAGCCCTGCGCGCTGCTCTTTCCCGGGCACGGCATCCGCCATTTGCTCTCCCGCGTCGAGGCCGATGGCGGCTTCCGCCTGACGCCCCGCCTGGAGACCGGCTCGGTCGAGGCGCTGCGCCGCTTCGTCCTGGCCGGCATGGGCATCACCTTCCTCCCTGGCTTCGCCGCCGGGCGCGACCTGGCCGAGGGGCGGCTGCACGCCCTGCCGCTGGCCGACCCGCTGCTGGCCGAAGCCAGCGCGCATCTGCTGCACCGCGCCGGCCGCCCCCTGCCGGCCGCCGCCGCCCTGCTGCTGGCGCATCTGGCGCGGCACCTCTCACCCTTCGCCGGAACGGCGGGATTCTGACGTCAGAATCCCGCCGCTTGCGGGCGGGGCGGGGCGACCGATATCATTGGATGATAGTCGGGAGCCGCCCATGCCCAGCAGCTACACCATCGGCCCGCATTTCGAGGCCTTCGTGCAGCGTCTCCTCGCCAGCGGCCGCTACAGCTCCGCCAGCGAGGTCATGCGCGACGGGCTGCGCCTGCTGGAAGAGCGCCAGCGCCAGCAGGACTCCCTCGAACACCTCCAGCGCGCCTGGCAGGAGGGCATCGCCAGCGGCGAGGCCGGGCCGCTCGATATCGAGGCGGTGAAGCAGGAAGCCCGCGCCCGGATGGCCATGCGCGGCCGCTGACGTGCTGCGCCAGACCGCCCGCGCCCGCGCCGACCTCATCGAGATCTGGACCCGTCTGGCGGAGCAAAACCCCGACGCGGCGGACCGGCTGCTCGACCGCATCGCCGCGCGGCTGGAGATCCTGAAGGACTTCCCCCACGCCGGCACCGCCCTGCCAGCCCTCGCCCCCGAGGCCCGCATGCTGGTGGAAGCCCCCTATCTCATCCTCTACCGCGCCGACGAGGAAGGCGTCCTGCTCGTCCGCGTGCTGCACGGCAAGCGCGAGATCGGCGCCGCCCTCTTCGCCGAAGGACTCGACAGGCCGGGGGAATGAATTCCCCCGGACCCCCATCTTCTTTCTGACAGGGCCGGCCGCCGCTGGCGGCCGGCGTTGCCACAACGGCAACGCCCCGTTCGGGAATTCCCGGCTTGTGGCAACGCACGCTGCGCGAGACCCTGCGGCAACACCAGGGAGACCGACCATGCAACTGCGCAGCATCGGCGTGGTGGGGCTGGGGCAGATGGGGCTCGGCATGGCCGCCAGCCTGCTGCGCGCCGGCTTCACCGTGCTCGGCCACGACATCAGCGACACCCGTCGCGCGCCCGCCGAGGCCGCCGGCATCGCCTTCACCGACCTCGCCACCCTGCTGCGCCAGGCCGACGCGCTCGTCTTCTCGCTGCCCTTCGCGCGGGATGTCGAGGCCGTGGCCACCGCCCCCGGCGGCCTGCTCGCCCGCAGCGACCGCAAGGTGGTGGTGATCGACACCTCCACCTCCGACCCCGGCACCACCCGCCGCCTCGCCGCCACCCTGGCCGCGGCGGGCCACGCGCTGCTCGACGCGCCGGTCAGCGGCGGCCCCTCCGGCGCCGCCGCCGGCAGCCTGACCATGATGATCGGCGGCGAGGCGGCCGATCTGGAAGCGGTGCGGCCCGTGCTGGACGCGCTCTCGGCCAAGGCGGTGCATGTCGGGCCGTCGGGCGCCGGCAACATCGCCAAGCTGGTGAACAACATGCTGGTGGCCGCCCACCTCGTCACCACCGGCGAGGCCATGCGCCTGGCCGAGGCCGCCGGCCTGCCCGCCGAGGCCGCGCTCGGCGTCGTCAACGCCGCCACGGGCCGCAGCGCCATCAGCGAGGTGATGATGCCGCGCTGGATCGTCCCGGGCAGCTTCGACAGCGGCTTCTCCGCCGGGCTGATGCGCAAGGATGTCACCCTCGCCATCGCGCTGGCCGCCGAGAGCGGCGTCGAGCTCCCCCTCTGCGCCCATGCCGCGCGGCTGTGGGAGGAGGCGCGCCCGCGCATCGCCGACACCGATGATTTCACCCGCATGGCCGATTACCGCCGGCCCGAGGACGCCGCATGACCACTCCCACGTTGCACGAGCTGATCGCCCGCCTGCTGCCCGGCGGGGCGGTCGGCAGCTGGGTCGGCGGCGAGATCCTGCCCGGCACCGGCGAGGCGCTGGAGCTGGTGAACCCCGCCACGGGCGAGGTTTTCCTCAGCTATGCCGATGCCGGCGCCCCGGTGGTGGAGGCCGCCATGCAGGCCGCCCGCGCCGGTCAGCGCGCCTGGCTGGCGCTGACCGCCTCCGCCCGCGGCCGCGCGATCTGGGCGGTGGGGCAGGCGGTGCGCGCCGCCGCCGAGGATCTCGCGGCGCTGGAGAGCCTCTCCGCCGGCAAGCCGATCCGCGACACGCGGGTCGAGGTCGCCAAGGTGGCGGAGATGTTCGAATACTATGCCGGCTGGGCCGACAAGCTGCATGGCGAGGTCATCCCGGTCCCCACCAGCCACCTGAACTACACCCGCCCCGAGCCCTATGGCACGGTGGTGCAGATCACCCCGTGGAACGCGCCCATCTTCACCGCCGGCTGGCAGATCGCGCCCGCCATCTGCGCCGGCAATGCGGTGGTGCTGAAGCCCTCCGAGCTGACGCCGCTGACCTCGCTGGCGCTGGGGGTGCTGGCCGAGCAGGCGGGGCTGCCGCGCGGCCTGGTCAATGTGCTGGCCGGGGCAGGGGCCACCACCGGCGCCGCCGCGGTGGGCGATGCCGAGACGCGGCTGGTGGTGTTCGTGGGCTCCGCCGCCACGGGGGCGGCGATCGCGGCGCAGGCGGCGCGCAACATCGTGCCCTGCATCCTGGAGCTGGGTGGCAAATCGGCCAATATCGTCTTCGACGATGCCGATCTGGACCGTGCGGTGCTGGGCGCGCAGGCCGCGATCTTCTCCGGCGCCGGGCAGAGCTGCGTGGCGGGGTCCCGCCTGCTGGTGCAGGAGGCGCTGCGCCCGCGCCTGCTGGAGCGCCTGGCCGAGGCCGCGCGCCGCATCCCGGTGGGCGCGCCGCAGGACCCGGCGACGCAGATCGGCCCGATCAACAACCGCCGGCAGTGGGAGCGCATCGACGGGCTGGTGCGGGCGGCGGTGGGGCAGGGCGCGGTGCTGGCCGCCGGCGGTGCCTGCCCTGAGGCGCTGCGCGGCACGGGCGGCTTCTACTACGCGCCCACCATTGTCGATGGCGTCGGGCCGCAGGCCGAGATCGCGCAGGAGGAGGTGTTCGGCCCGGTGGTGACGGCGCTCTCCTTCCGCGAGGAGGATGAGGCGATCGCGCTGGCCAACGCCACCCCTTATGGGCTGGCGGGGGCGGTGTGGACGCGCGATGTGGGCCGCGCGCATCGCGTGGCGGCGGCGGTGCGGGCCGGCACCTTCTGGATCAATGGCTACAAGACGATCAGCGTGATGTCGCCCTTTGGCGGGTTTGGCCGCAGCGGCTTCGGCCGTTCCTCCGGCCGCGAGGCGTTGCTGTCCTACACCCAGAGCAAGAGCGTCTGGGTGGAGACGGCGGCGAACCCGCCGAGCGGTTTCGGCTACAGCCCGGAGTGACGCCGGGCGCCAGCGGCGCCCGGCCCTGGCAGAAAGAAGAAGGGGGCCCGGGGGAATTCATTCCCCCGGACTTTTCTGCTTGTTCTTAGCGGCTCCGCTCCGCCTCATCCGCCAGCCGCAGCAGGTGCTGGCCATAGGCGGTCTTGGCGAAGAGCTTGCCGCGCTCGCGCAGCTGGTCCACGCCGATGAAGCCGTTCAGGAAGGCGATCTCCTCCAGCGAGGCGATCGGCAGGCCCTGGCGCTGCTGGATGGCGCGCACGAATTCGCCGGCATCGAGCAGCGAATCATGCGTGCCGGTGTCCAGCCAGGCATAGCCACGGCCGAGCTGTTCGACATGCAGCGCCCCGGCCTCGAGATAGGCGAGGTTGACGTCGGTGATCTCCAGCTCGCCGCGGGCCGAGGGCTTCACGGCGGCGGCGATGTCGAGCACGCGGTTGTCGTAGAAATAAAGCCCCGTCACCGCCCAGTTGGAGCGCGGCTGCTGCGGCTTCTCGACGATGGAGAGGGCGCGGTTGGCGGCGTCGAACTCGACCACGCCGTAGCGTTCCGGATCGTCGACGTGGTAGGCGAAGACCGTCGCGCCCTCGCGCCGCTCGCGGGCGCGGCGCATCAGCTCGGAGAGGCCGGCGCCGTAGAAGATGTTGTCGCCGAGGACGAGGGCGACGGGGTCCTGGCCCACGAAGTCGCGGCCGATGATGAAGGCCTGCGCCAGCCCTTCCGGCTTGGGCTGCACCGCGTAGGTGAAGGCGACGCCGAACTGGCTGCCATCGCCCAGCAGGCGCTGGTACATGTCGAGGAATTCGGGCGCGGTGATGATCAGGATCTCGCGGATGCCGGCCAGCATCAGCACCGAGATCGGGTAATACACCATCGGCTTGTCATAGACCGGCAGCAGCTGCTTGTTCACGGCGAGCGTCGCCGGATGCAGCCGCGTGCCGGACCCGCCGGCGAGCACGATGCCTTTCATCACTTGGTCTCCTGCGGCAGGGCGCCCGTTCTGGGCGTGCCGATCAGCGTGTCGAGCACGGCCTCCAGCGAGCGGCGCCAATCGGCCGCCTGGATGCCATGCAGCGTGGCGATGCGGCGGCAATCCAGGCGGCCATCGGCCGGGCGCTGCGCGCGGGTCGGGTAGTCGGCGGTGCCGATGGCCTTCAGGCGCGGCACCTTGTGGCCGCGCGCGGCGGCGCCGGCGAAGATCGCCTCGGCGAAGCCGTGCCAGCTGGTGTGCGGCGCGCCGGTCAGGTGGAACAGGCCGAAGCGGGGATCGCCGGCCGGCGCCTGGAGCAGATGCGGCGCCATGGCGCGCACCGCCTCGGCCAGATCGGCGGCGAAGGTGGGGGCGCCGAGCTGGTCGGCGACCACGCCGATCTCGTCGCGCGTCGCCGCCAGGCGCAGCATGGTCTTGACGAAGTTGTTGCCATCCGCCGAGCAGACCCAGGCGGTGCGCAGGATGACGCTGCGCGGATTGGCGGCCAGCACCGCCTCCTCGCCCTCGCGCTTGGAGCGGCCATAGACGCCGAGCGGGCTGGTGGGCGCGTCCTCGGCATAGGGCGCGCCGCCGGCACCGTCGAAGACGTAGTCGGTGGAGAAATGCACGAAGGGCGCGCCGACACCGGAAGCCGCCTCGGCCAGCCAGGCGGCGCCGTCGCGGTTGACGGCGAAGGCGAGGGCCGCGTCATCCTCGGCCTTGTCGACGGCCGTGTAGGCGGCGGCGTTGATCACCAGCTCCGGCCGCGCGGCGGCGATGGCGGCGGCGATGCTGTCGCGGCGGGTCAGGTCCAGGGCAGGGGGCTCGAGGGCGGTGACCTCATGGCCCTCGGGCGCGAAGGCGCGCAGCAGGGCCTGCGCCACCTGCCCCTCGCGCCCGGCGATCAGGATGCGCATCAGGAGGCGGCCTTGGCGGGGCTGGCCTGGTCGAGCAGCCCGATGCGCTCGCCGCCATAGACACGCTCGCGCAGCGGCTGCCACCACCACGCATTCTCCAGATACCAGGCGATGGTCTTCTCCAGCCCGGTCTCGAAGCTTTCCGACGGTTCCCAGCCCAGCTCGCGCTTCAGCTTGCTGGCGTCGATGGCGTAGCGCGCGTCATGGCCGGGCCGGTCGGCGACGAAGCTGACCAGGCGGCGCCGCGGGCCGGCGGGGTCCGGGCGCAGCCGGTCCAGCGTGTCGCAGATGGCGTGCACCACCTCGATGTTCTGCCGCTCCGAATTGCCGCCGACATTGTAGGTCTGGCCGACCTTGCCCTGGCGCAGCACGGTGATCAGCGCGCGCACATGGTCGTCGACGAAGAGCCAGTCGCGCACATTCTCGCCCTTGCCATAGACCGGCAGGGTCTTGCCCTCGAGCGCGTTGAGGATGGTGAGCGGGATCAGCTTCTCGGGGAAATGATAGGGCCCGTAATTGTTCGAGCAGTTGGTCATCAGCGTCGGCAGGCCATAGGTCTCGTGCCAGGCGGCGACCAGATGGTCCGAGCCCGCCTTGCTGGCCGAATAGGGCGAGCGCGGCGCATAGGGCGTGGTCTCGGTGAAGTAGCCGGTGGGGCCGAGCGAGCCGAACACCTCGTCGGTCGAGATGTGCAGGAAGCGGAAGGCCGCGCGCTTCTCCGCGTCCAGCGCGTTCCAGTAGGCGCGCGCCGCCTCCAGCAGGGTGAAGGTGCCGACGATGTTGGTGTGGATGAAGGGCGCGGCGCCGGCGATGGAGCGGTCCACATGGCTCTCGGCCGCCAGATGCATCACCGCATCGGGGCGGAACTCGGCGAAGGCCTGCGCCATGGCGGCGGCGTCGGCGATGTCGGCCTGCAGGAAGCCGAAGCCGGGCCTGCCCTCGCAATCGCGCAAGCTGCGGCGCTCGCCCGCATAGGTCAGCTTGTCGACGACCAGCACGGCCTCGACCTGCTCCTCCAGCACCAGGCGGCGCACCAGGGCCGAGCCGATGAAGCCGGCACCGCCGGTGACCAGGATCCGCATGGGTCTATTCCTCCAGAGCGCGGCGATCAGAAATAGGCCGGAAGCTCGGCGAGCTTCGGCTGGCGGGCATCCTTGTCGGACAGCACCGGCCCGCCCGGCGGCAGCGGCCAGGCGATGGCGAGGTCGGGATCGTCCCAGGCGACACCCTTGTCGCAGGCCGGGGCGTAGTAGCCGGTCACCTTGTAGGCGACCGCGCAATCCGGCTCGAGGGTGCAGAAGCCATGCGCGAAGCCCTCCGGCACGAAGAGCTGGTTGCCGGCCTCGGCGGTCAGCTCCACCGCGACATGCTGGCCATAGGTTGGCGAGGCGCGGCGGAGGTCGACCGCGACGTCGAGCACCCGGCCGCGCAGCACCCGCACCAGCTTGGCCTGCGGCTCCGGCGCGATCTGGAAATGCAGCCCGCGCAGCGTGCCCACCTGCGCCGAGGTCGAGAAATTGTCCTGCACGAACTCCGCCACGAGGCCGCAGGCGGCGAGGTCGCGGGCGCTCCAGCTCTCGGAGAAATACCCGCGCGCATCGCCGAAGCGGCGCGTGCCGATCATCGCCGGCCCCTCCAGGGTGAAGCGGTGCAGGGTGAAGTTGCGCGAGCTCTGTTCCGTGGTCAGTTGGCCCGCGCGGACGAGATCGGCCAGCGGGGAAGGCGAGGGTGCCACGTCGGGAAGCTCCTGGGGAAAATCGCGGGACCCGGCCGGGCGGGGCAGGGTCGGCAGGCAGGCAGGGATGGTTAAATAAGCGGATGCCGCCTTTTGTCGCAATCCAGGGCCGGGCAGATCGCCCGCCGTGCTGGCAAGGGATTGATCACGCTGCGGTGCCGCGGCCGGACGGGAATGGCCAAGCTTCCGCTTTCCCCACCTTGGCTTCCCCTGGCGCGGCGCGGCCCGGCCATGCCAGGATTCCGGCCCCGCCGGAGCCCCGCATGCCGCCATCCCGCCCGATCCCGCCGCACTCCGCCGGCCGCGCATGAGCGGCGTGGCCGAAGGCGGCTTCACCCGGCGGGAGACGCCGCAGGGGGTGGAGTTCACCATCCACCCCGCGCCGCCGGCGCGCGGTTTCCTGGCCGCGGCCCTGCTTCTGGCGCTGCTGTTCGGCCTGCCGGCGCTGGCGGTGCTGGCCGATCCGCGCCGGCATGACGCGGTGTCGCTGGCGGC
>NZ_GG770784.1:19954-23056 GCF_000164635.1 Pseudoroseomonas cervicalis ATCC 49957
GCTGCTGGCGCTGCGCCCGCCGCCGCCTGATGCCGCGCCGCCTCAATAGGGCAGCACGCGCTCCATGATCTGCTGGCCCCAGCGCGGCCGCTGCAGATCGCTCGCCACGCCGCGCCCGCCATAGGTGATGCGCGCCTCGGCGATCTTCTCCGAGGCGATGCGGTTGTTGGGGCGGATATCCTCGGGCCGGATCAGCCCGCGCAGCTGCAACTCGCGCAGCTCGTTGTTGACGCGCACCTCCTGCGAGCCGGCGATCTCCAGATTGCCGCTGGGCAGCACGCGGACCACGGTGGCCGCCAGCTGCAGGCGGATCTTCTCGGTACGGCGGATGCGGCCATTGCCCTTGGCGGTGCTGTCGCCGCCGAGTTCCACCGCCGGGTCGAGCGCGCCGCCGAAGGCGCGGCCCAGCACGCCCTGCAACCCGAACAGGAAGGGCAGCTTGAAGGTCTGCTCGCTCTCGCGCTCCAGGTCGGTGCGGTTGTCGAATTGCGCGCTGTCGTCGATCTCGATCTCGACGGTCAGCAGGTCGCCCACCATGCGGGCGCGCTGGTCGCGGAAGAAGCTGCGCGCGCCGGGCCGCCAGAGGGAGCCGACCATGGTGGGGCCCATGCCGTCCAGCCGCGGCCGCCGCGCCACGTCGATCGGGCTCTCCTCCTCGATCCCCGGCGGGATCGCGAGCTCGCCGGGGGCGGAGATGGTGGGCGGCTTCTGGATATGGCCGAAGCTGTCGCAGCCGGCGAGGCCGAGCGGCAGCAGCGCCAGCGGCAGCAGCCGGCGCAGCGCGCGACGGGTTGGGCCGGTCGGGGCGGGGCGGGGCGGGGCGCCGGTGTCGGTGTCGGGGCGGGGGCGGGCGGCATGCATCGGCCGGCTCCTTGTCATGGCGCGCCGCGCACCTCGGCCGTGCCCTCGGCGACGACCAGGGCGCGGATGGTGCGGCCGCTTTGCGGGTTGTGCACGCGGATCTGCTCGCCGATCGCGCCGGCCTCGAGGGCGCGGCCCTCCAGCTCCAGCGAGACGCCGTTGCGCTTCCAGAAGACGCGCACCGGCTGCGCCGCGCGCACCGCCTGGCGCTCGCCGATGTCGCGCTCGGTCAGCGCCACGCCCGCGCGCAGGCGGCGCTTCACCTCGAGGCCGAGGATGTCGCGCTCCGCCTCGACCTGGCCGGGGGCCGCGCGGCGCGGCGCCAGCGCCTCGATATCCTGGGCGCCCAGCACATCGCCCGGCTGCAGCGCGCGGGTGGCGTGCCAGACCTCGCCCGCGCCGCGCGCCGGGCCGGCCAGGGGCGGGGCGGCGAGCAGGGCCAGGCCGAGCAGCAGGGCGGCGCGCATCGGGCCTCTCCTCAGCGCACGTTGTTGGCGGTCTGCAGCATCTGGTCGGTCGCCTCGATGACCTTCGAGTTCATCTCGTAGGCGCGCTGGGCGGCGATCAGCTGGGTGATCTCCTGCACGACATTGACGTTGGAGGCTTCGAGATAGCCCTGCCGCACCCGCGCATAGCCGGGGTCGGAGGGCAGGCCCTGGTTGGGCTGGCCGGAGGCCTCGGTCTCCAGGAACTTGTTGCCGCCGATCGCCTCCAGCCCCGCCTCGTTGGGGAACAGGAAGAGGTTCAGCCGCCCGGCATTCTGCTGCTGGCCATTGGCCTGGGTGACCAGCACCTCGCCCGCCTGGTTGACGGTGACGTCGCGCGCATCGATCGGGACGTTGATCGCGGGCTGGATCGGGTAGCCCTCGGTGGTGACGATCTGGCCTTCCTGCGAGAGCTTGAAGCTGCCATCGCGGGTGTAGGCGACGGTGCCGTCCGGCAGGTCGATGCCGAAATAGCCGCGCCCCTCCAGCGCCAGGTCGTAGCGGTTGCCGGTCTCGTTCAGCGTGCCCTGCACGGTGATGCGGTTGATCGCCGAGTTGCGCACGCCGAGGCCCACCTGCGTGCCCACCGGCAGCAGCGTGCCGGCCTCGGAGGAGGCGGAGCCCACGCGCTCGCCCGATTGGTAGAGCAGATCCTGGAACTCCGCCTTGCGCCGGGTGAAGGCGGTGGTGGAGACGTTGGCGATGTTGTGGGCGATCACCTCGACATTGGTCTGCTGGGCCTGCATGCCGGTCGCGGCGATGTTCATGGCGCGCATGGTCTGTGTCCTTCAGGAGCGGCGCGGAAAAGGGAGGCGGGGCGGGCGCTCAGTTGGGCCGCCCCACCGTCTCGATCAGCCGGCGGATGCGGCTGTCGTCATCGCTGATGATGCGCTGCATGCTTTCATAGGCGCGCTGCACCAGCGCCAGGTTGGCCAGCTCGGAGACGGTCTGCACGGTCGAGCCCTCCAGCGCGCCCTGCGCCAGGCGCACGCGGGTGCCGGGGGCATCGGGGTCCACCGGCTGCACGCTCTCGGCCGGGATCTCGAACAGCCCGTCGCCGGATTTGCGCAAGCCCCGCATGTCGCCGCCCGCATAGAGCGCGATGCATCCGGCCTGCTCCACCCGCCCCTCGCTGGTGACGAGGATGTTGCCATTGGCGCGGATCTCGATGGCGCTGATCCGCTCGGGCAGGGTGATCGGCGCGCCGCCCTCGCCGAGCACGGCGCGGCCCTGGCTGTCGGCCAGCACGTTGTCGGGGCGGATCTTGAAGCGCCCGTCGCGCGTGTAGCCGGGCGCGCCGCCCGGGCGCTGCACACCGAAGAACGCCTCGCCCTCGATGGCGAGGTCGAGCGGGTTGCCGGTCGAGCCGATCGGGCCCTGGCGGTTCTCGATATAGGTGGCGCGGTCCTGCACGAAGGCGATCTCGCGCCCCGGCACGGCCAGGCGGGTGACGTAGCTCTGGAACAGCGTGCGGTCGCCGCGGTAGCCGCTGGTGGTGGCGTTGGCCAGGTTGTTGGCCACAACGTCCATCTGCTGGCGCAGCGCGAGCTGGCCCGAGAGGCTGACGGTGCTGGGGCTGTCCATGTCACTCCTTCCCTGTCGCGGGGGGCAGCAATTGCTCGACCTGCCGGCTGCGGGTGATGGCCGAGCGCAGCGCCGGCACGCCGCGCTCGGCGGGGGTGGCGGGGCTGGAGGCGCGCAGCAGCGCCTCGGTGTCGCCGGCCGGGGTCAGCAGCTCGCCCGGCACGTCGGGGCG
>NZ_GG770784.1:24410-26410 GCF_000164635.1 Pseudoroseomonas cervicalis ATCC 49957
GCGCCGGGAGGCGCCGGGCGCGCGCGTTTCGCAGACGGCCGGGCGGGGTGGGGGGGCGGCGCATCGCCTCAGCCCCCGCCCGCCTCGCCATCGGTCTTCACCCGGCCTGCCTCGCGCAGCTGCTCCTCCATCTGGTCGAAGCTCGGCTGCAGCTTGGACGGCACCGATTGCCGGCCGACCTCGACGCAGATCTGCGGCGAGAGATTCTCCAGATAGGAGGTGATCACGGCGCGGGTGACATCGAGCATCTTGCGCTCCTCCTCCAGGATCAGCTTCAGCCGCCCCGACATCGGCCCGACCAGGCCGTAGGAGAGGAAGACGCCGAGGAAGGTGCCGACCAGCGCCGCGCCGATCATGCGGCCAAGCACTTCGGGGCTCTCGCTGATCGCGCCCATCGCCTTGATGACGCCGAGGACCGCGGCGACGATGCCAAGCGCGGGGAAGGCGTCGGCCATGGTCTGGATCGCCTTGGCCGGCTTGATGTTCTCGCTGTGGCGCTTCTCGATCGCCGTCTCCATCATCTCGCCGACCCGGTGCGGGTCCTTGTTGTTCAGCGTGATGGTGCGCAGCGTGTCGCAGATCAGCCCGCTCAGCGCCGGGTCGCGCAACAGCCGCGGGTAGCGGCTGAAGATCGCCGAGGCCTCCGGCTTCTCGATATGCTTCTCGAGCTTCGCGGCGCCCTCCTTCTGGTGGGTGCGCAGCAGAAGGTAGAGCAGGCAGAGCAGATCGCTGAAATCCTTGCGGTTCCAGCTCGGCCCCTTGAACACCTTGCCGAAGGATTTCATGGTCTTGGTGACCAGCGCCATGTCGCCGCCGATCAGCAGCGTCATGAAGCCGCTGCCGCCGATGATCATCAGCTCAGGCCCCAGGGCGCCAAGGATCACGCCCATCTTGCCGCCTGCGATCAGGTAGCCGCCGAAGACGGCCACGAACACTCCAAGGATTCCGACGATCTGGATCATCGAGCGATGCGGCCCTGCTGGTTGTGTCTTTCGGGCCAGGATCTGGCCGGCGGATCGCTCTTATCATTTCGCATCTTTCCATGCTATGAGCATTTTTCGCATAACGCAGCGAGGACCGCCATGCCGCTTCCCGTCACGCCAAAAGGCCTGGAGCCGGGCCAGGCCGCCCGGACCGAGGCGCTCGGCCGCTACCGTGTCGATGCCCAGGTGGCCGGCGCGCTGCGCAGCGCGTCGCAGGCGACCGGCCTCGGATTCGACGTGCTGGCCGCCAAGGCGGCGATGGAGAGCGGCTTCCGCAGCGACGCCCAGGCCGGCACCTCCTCGGCGCGCGGCCTGTTCCAGTTCATCGACCAGACCTGGCTCGCCGTGGTGCAGGAGCATGGCGCGGCGCATGGGCTGGCCAATGAGGCGGCGGCGATCACCCGCCAGGGCAGCCGGCTCACCGTCTCCGACCCCGCCCTGCGCAGCCGCATCCTGGCGCTGCGCGACGACCCGGAGATCTCCGCCCGGCTCGGCGCGGAGCATCTGAAGGACCTGGCCGACGCGCTGCGCCCGGCGCTCGGCCGCGCGCCGGACGCGACCGAGCTGTATCTCGGACATTTCCTGGGCCAGCGCGGCGCCACCCAGTTCCTGCGCAGCCTGTCGCAGGAGCCGAACCGCGCCGCCAGCGACGTGCTGCCCGAGGCGGCGCGCGCCAACCCGGCGATCTTCCGCGCCGCCGATGGGGCGCCGCTCTCGGTGCAGCAGGTGATGGACAAGCTGCGCGGCCGCATCGGCCAGGTCTATGCGCAGCTTGGCCTGACGGCGCCGGCCGGGCCGGTGGAACTGGCGCAGACGCCGCCGCAGCCCCGCCCGGGCGAGGCCCGCCCGAGCGAGGAGCCGCGCTGGTGGGGCAGCGGCAGCCCGGCCCGGGTGCGCCACGCGACCGAGCAATCCATGGTCTCCACCCTGGTCGAGGTGTTCAGCCGCATGGCCCGCAGCGCGCCGCGCGGGCGCGAGGAGGGGGAGGCGCTGCCGGCCGATGTGCTGCGCGCGCTG
>NZ_GG770784.1:28724-32970 GCF_000164635.1 Pseudoroseomonas cervicalis ATCC 49957
CGGGGCGCGGCGTGGCCTCGGGCAGGGTCTGCGCCAGGGCCGGCCAGACGCCGTCCAGCCGACCGGGCAGCAGCGCCGCCAGCGACAGGGCCATCAGCGGCAGGCCGAGCCGCGGTCCGAAGCGGGCGCGGCGTGACGCGCGGGGAAGGGAGGGCTGGGTCATGGCGCGGATCCCTCTGTCAGTCGAGCTTGACGCGGATGGTGCGCGATTCCGGCAGGGCGGCGGCGCGCTGGGCATAGAGCAGTTCGGCCGCCAGCAGGCTGCCGAGCGGCGGCTCGGCCAGCGGGGCGGCAGGCGAGGCGGAAGGCGGGATGGGGAGCGGGTCGGCCAGCGGGCCGCTGAAGGGGCTGCCCAACGGGCTGTTCAGCGGCGCGGCGGCCAGCGGGGCGGGGGAGGGCATGGCCAGGGCCGGCTCCAGCGGCGAGAGCAGCGGGGCGGGCGGATCGAACAGCCCGGCCAGGTGCGGGGCGGGTTCGGCCGCCAGGTTCAGCAGCGGCGGGGCGGGGCGGGCGGAGAGGCGCTCGGCCAGGCCGATCGGCTCCACCATCTCGCGCGGCGGCGCCACGGCGCGCGCCTGCTGCAGCTTGCGGTTCTGCCGCAGCGCCTGGTCGAGCCGCGCCGCCACCTCCTCCGCCTGGCGGGAGGCGCCGTTCAGCTCCTGCATCAGCTTGCGGCAGGCGCCGATCTTGCTGTCCACCTCGGAGATGCCGTCGCGCACCTTGTCGACGATGCCGCCGGCCGAGGCGTCGAGCCGGCGCGAGGCCTCGTCGAGCTGGCCGATCACCGCGCCGGCCCCCTCCAGCGCCGCGCGCAACCGGCCCATGCGGCGATACAGCAGGGTGATCCAGACCGCCTGGGCGCCCAGCACCAGCAGGGCGGCGGCATCGAGCATCTGGGGGAAGTTCATGCGGCTTCTCCGTCAACCGTCCTGCTGGCCCGAGGCATCGCCCGGCCAGCCCTTCTCGATCACGCAGTCCTCGACGCGCAGCACCACCCGCTCATCCTTGGTGGCGAGCGTCGCGCGGCAGACCATCAGCCCCTGGCAGAACACGTCGACCGGATCCTCCTGCCGCTTGTCGAGCACGAAGACCGAGCCGGGCTGCCAGGACGCCACCTCGGAGAAGGGCACGGTGCGGCTCTCGATCACCGCGGTCAGCTCGACTGAGGCGCGCGGCAGCTCCTCCGCCAGATGGCTGCGCCAGATGGTGTCGCCGCCGGATTTCTTGCCCAGCACCTCCTGGCTCAGCAGGTCGCGCACCGGCTCAAGCGAGGCGTAGGGGATCAGGAAGTCGATGAAGCCGCCGCGCCCCTCCATGGTGATCTCGGCGCGGAAGGTCAGCGCCGCGGCGGTGGGCTTGGTGATCAGCGCGTAGCTCGGCGTGATCTCGAAGCGCTCCAGCCGGAAGCTCGCGGGCGAGACCGCCTCGAAGGCGCGGCTGAGGTCGTTGGTGACGACCGAGACGAATTTCTCGACGAAGGTGCGCTCGATCGGCGTGTAGGGCCGGCCCTCGATCGGCTGCAGCGCGTTGCGCCGCCCGCCCAGCAGGATGTCGACGATCGAGCCGATCAGCCGCGAATCGAGGGCGGCGAGGCAGTAGCCATCCCATTCCTCGATGCGGATGATGCCGATCAGCGCCGGCAGGGTCACGGTGTCGAGGAAGGCGCCGACCCGCACGGGGCGGGTGCGGTCGATCACCACATCGGCGTTGTCGGCAGTGAATTTTCGCGAGGAGCTGGTCATCAGCCGCGCCAGCCGGTCGACCACGATGTCGAGCATCGGCAGCTTCTCGTAGCGCACCGCGCCGCCGACCAGCGCCTCCAGCCCGCGCTTCGGCGCCTCCTCGGCCGGGCCTTCCGGCCCGCCGAACAGGTCGTCGATGTCGCCCTGGCCCATGGCGACGCCGGCGGCGCCCCAATCGGCCATCGGATCCGGCTCGCCGCCGGCGCCCTCGGGGGTTTCGTTGTTCTCGCTGCCGCTCATGCTCAGGCCACCACGAAGCCGGTGATCAGCACGTCGCGCACCTTGCCGGGGCCGAGCAGCAGCTCGAAGCGCCGGTGCAGGTCGCCGCGCAGCCGGTCCATCGCCAGGGCGCCCTCCATCTCGCCCTCGCGCAGCGTGCGCAGGTAGAGCAGCAGGCTGTCATAGATGCGCGGGCTGAGCAGCTCGGGTTGCAGCAGCGCCGGGTCGCCATTGATCTCGACGGCGATGCGCAGGCGCAGCTGGCGCGGCCGGCCGCCATTCGGCAGCGTCAGCGTCATCTCCGGGAATTCGACGAAGCTTGGCCGCGCCGCGGGTCCGGCGGGGGTGGCGCCGGCCTCCGCCTCGCCCGCCGGGGCGCGGCCGAGCAGCCCGCCCACCAGCGCCGGCACGGCGGGCACCAGGAACCAGGCCGCCGCGCCGCCGCCGAGCAGCAGCACCAGGGGCAGCAGCAGGATCAGCAGCCGCCGTCGCCCCCCTTTTTTGCGGGCCGGCTTCTCCGTGGCGTTGGCGGATTTCTCCGCGGTGGTGGCGGACATGGGCGGGATCTCCCGGCACTGGCGATTTTTCGCGCGACAAGCGGAGTGGCGGCAGATATAAACCGACGCGTTCTCGCATGCCACGCTAAAAACAACCGCCGGTCGAACTCCGCATCGCCGCCGCCTCGCGCGGCGGGGCGCCCCGCCCGGGCCATGTGCCAGGGGGCCATGTGCCAGGGGGCCATGTGCCAGGGGGCCATGCGCCAGGGGGCGGGGCGGTGTCGCGGGGCTGCGGGGCGGGGCGGCGCCCAAAGGGCGTGGTGGGGCGGCCGGCAGGTCCGCCCCCAGGTCAGCATGGGGCGATAGAAGGTCGATGCAGCAAGTACGCACCGTTGGAGCGGGTTTCGATCTCGGCGGGCTGGGGGGCGGCCTGGCACGGCTGGGCCCTGCGAAACTCGCCGGGCTGGCGGCGGTGGCCCTGGCCGCGCTGCTGGCCATCGTGCTGGTGGCGCGCTCGGCCGGCACGCCCACCGGGCTGCTCTATGCCGGGCTGGAGCCGGCCGAGGCCGGGCGCATCTCCGCGCGCCTCGAGGAGCTGAAGATCCCGGTGGAGGCGCGCGGCGACGGCACCATCCTGGTGCCGATGGACCAGGTGGCCAGGCTGCGCATGCAGCTCGCCGCCGAGGGGCTGCCGCGCCAGGGCGGCGCCGGCTACGAGCTGCTCGACCAGACCAGCCCGATGCAGATGACCTCCTTCATGCAGCGCGTGCAGCGGCTGCGCGCGCTGGAGGGGGAGCTGGCGCGCACCATCGTCACCATGCAGGGGGTGCGCGCCGCGCGCGTCCATATCGTGCTGCCCGAGCGGGAGAGTTTTTCGCGCGACGCGCCGCCGCCCACCGCCTCGGTCACCGTCACCACCAGCGCCGGGCAGCGGCTGGGCGCCGCGCAGGCCGCGGCCATCCGCCTGCTGGTCGCCGGCGCCGTGCCGCGGCTGCGGCAGGAGGATGTCTCGGTGATGGACGGCAATGGCGTGGTGCTGGCCGCCGATGGCGGCATGGGCGCCGCCGCCGGCCGGCTCGGCGAGATCCGCGTGGCGCAGGAGCACGCGCTGCAGAAGGCGGTGCTCGACCTGCTGGAGCCGCTGGTCGGCCGCGGCAAGGTGCGCGCCGTCGCCTCGGTCGAGGTGGAGGGGGCGCGCACCGTGGCGCGGGCCGAGACCTTCGACCCGCTGGGCCAGGTCGAGCGCGGCCGCCAGCTGCAGACCGAGCAGGAGAACAGCGAGGATGGCCGCGGCCAGGCGCCGGTCACCGTCGGCCAGAACCTGCCGAACCAGCAGGTGAACCAGAACGCGACCCGCAGCGTCAGCGCCGTGCAGCGCAACAACGAGACGGTGAATTTCGAGATCTCCTCCAAGGTCGAGGAGACGGTGCGCGAGCCGGGCGCGGTCAAGCGCGTCAGCGTCGCCGTGGTGGTGGACGGCATCACCGATGCCGAGGGCAATGTGCAGCCCCGCCCGCCGGCGGAGCTGGAGCGGCTGGCGGCGCTGGTGCGCTCGGCCGTCGGCTACAACCAGCAGCGCGGCGACACCGTCACCGTCGACACGCTGCGCTTCCTGCCCGATGAGGGGCTGGGCACCCTGGCCTCGGCCGAGGGCAATGTGGTGCTGGGGCTGAGCGGGCTGCAATGGGCGGTGGTCGGCGGCGTCCTGGTGGTGGGCGCCGGGGCCGGGCTGATCCTGTTCCGCCGCCGCCAGCAGCGCCTGGCCGCCGAGGCCGCCGCCGCCGCCGC
>NZ_GG770784.1:35402-43088 GCF_000164635.1 Pseudoroseomonas cervicalis ATCC 49957
CTGCTCTGGCTGTCCTTCTACTGGCGCCCGGATCGCCGCCGGCGCGACCGCCACGCCCTGGCGGCGCGGCTGGTGCTGCCGGCGACGGGGCGGGTGGAGCTGCGCGCGCGGCTGGAGGAGACGCGGCTCGATGCCGTGCTGGAGACGGAGCAGAAGCTGCCGCGCCCGGTGCTGGCGGCGCTGCAGGAGGGTTTTTCCGGCGTGCTGCGGCCGCTGCGGCTGCAGGGCGAGCTGACATTGCGACACAGCGGGCAGGAAGGTCGCACTTGAAATGCGAAAAACCGTCGCGCTAAACAGGAACGCCGCCAGGGGACGGGATGATGAGCGCTGACGACCATCTCAAACGCCCGGTGATCATCAAGAAGCACCATGGCGAGCATGACGATGAGCATGGCGGCCAGTGGAAGATCGCCTATGCCGATTTCGTCACGGCGATGATGGCCTTCTTCCTGGTGATGTGGCTGCTCTCCAGCACCACGGAATCGCAGCGCGAGGGCATCGCCCAGTTCTTCACCGCCTCCTCGATCCTCGACCTGCCCTCGGGCAGCGGCACGCTGGATGGCGGGCGCTCGGTGCTGCTGGCGGGCGACAACCGGCAGGACGCGCTGACCCAGGTGGATGATGGCGGGGCGCGGCAGGACAGCCAGGGGGGCGAGAGCGCCAATGACGGCGCTGCCGCCCAGGCCGCGCCGCAGCAGCAGGACGCGGTGCGCGACCCGATCGAGCGGCAGCGCTTCGACGCGCTGAAGGCCGAGCTGGAGCGGCAGATGCAGACCGACGCGCTGCGCGAATTCTCGCAGAACATCCAGCTGGAGATGACGCCCGAGGGGCTGCGGCTGCAGATCTTCGACCGCGACGGCCAGCCCATGTTCGCCCCCGCCGCGACCGAGCCGACGCCGCGCCTGGCGCGCATCCTGGAAGTGGTGGGCAGCGTGCTGGCCAGCGTGCCGAACGAGGTGGTGGTCTCCGGCCACACCGATGCCCAGCCCTTCCAGCGCGGCAATTACAGCAACTGGGAATTGTCGGCCGACCGCGCCAATGCCGCGCGCCGCGCGCTGGAGCGCTCCGGCGTGCGCCCGGCCCGCATGTTCCGGGTCGAGGCCAAGGCGGCGGTCGAGCCGCTGCTGGCCGAGGAACCGAACGATCCGCGCAACCGCCGCATCGCCGTGACCGTGCTGCGGTCCGATGTGGTGGCCGATGCGCGCGCCGCGGCCGCGCGCCGCGGCCAGCAGGAGCCGCGCCGGTGAAACCGCGCGCCGCATCCGGCCGGCCGGCAGAAGCCGGCGCCGGTCCCCGCCACCATCACGCCGCACCGCGCGGCCGGCAGGATGCCGGCCGCCTCCCGACGCCACGCTGACACCGAGGGACCGCCATGACGGCCATCAACGCACTCCGCACCAGCACCTCCGGCCTGAACGCGCAGGCCGTCAAGCTGTCGGGGATCTCCAACAACATCGCCAACAGCTCGACCGTCGGCTACAAGCGCGTCGACACCCAGTTCGAGAGCCTGGTGCTGGAGGGCTCCAGCAGCGGTTCCTACGCGCTGGCCGGCGTCACCCCCCGCAACCGGGTCGAGATCAGCAAGGTGGGCCAGGTGCAGCGCACCGGCGTCGACACCGATATCGCCGTCAGCGGCAATGGCTTCCTGGTGGTGAACGAGAATTCCGACAGCACCGGCAAGTACCTGGCGACGCGCGCCGGCTCCTTCCGCCCCGATGCCTTCGGCAATCTGGTGAACTCGGCCGGCTTCTACCTGCAGGGCGTCAAGCTCGGCGCGGATGGCCTGCCGGTGGGCAATCTCGGCGACAACAATGTCGACAGCCTGAGCACGGTGAACGTCAACAACATCTCGGTCGCCTCGGCGCCGACGACGGAGATGCGCACCTGGTTCAACCTGCCGAAGAACAGCACGGGCTATGCCAGCCCGCCGCCGCCGGCGGACAGCTTCGTCAGCAGCATCGACTATTACGACCCGACCGGCGGCACCCAGACCCTGACCTACCGCTTCACCCCCGTGCTGCCGGAGCAGGACGGCGCGCCCGACACCAGCAGCTGGACGCTGGAGATCTTCGACAGCGCCTCGGGCGATCTCGCCAGCACCAATCTCTACGACACCACCAAGCGCGTTGCCGCCCTGGGCCTGCAATTCTGGAGCAACGGCACCAGTGCCGGCACGCTGGCGGCGGTGTGGGACGCGACGGCGCAGGCCGCCGGCGCCGCGCAGGTGGCGCCCGGCTTCACGGCGCCGGTGGGCTCGGCGCCGCTGCTGAGCGGCGTGCCCAACCCGGCCACCTATGGCGCCAATGCCAGCACCCCGGCCACCAATTACGGCACGCCGGACAATCTGGCCGCGGCCAATGTGCTCGGCACCTATGACGCGGTGAAGGGCACGCTGACGGTCCGGGTGGGGGTGCAGGGCGGCTTCGCCGGCACCGAGCTGCCGATCACCATCGGCACTTTCAGCAATTTCGAGGGCATCACCCAGCTCACCGGCAACTACCTGCCGACCAAGATCGAGAAGAACGGTTCGGCCTTCGGCCTGCTGGAGCGCGTCTCGGTGGCCGATGACGGGCAGGTCATCGCCACCTTCTCGAACGGCAAGTCGCGGCCGATCTACGCGCTGAAGCTGGCGGTCTTCCCCAATGCCAACGGGCTGAACCCGGTCAGCGGCGATGCCTATGAGATGTCGCTGGCCGCCGGCGCGGTGCGGCTGATCGACCCGGGCACGGGCGCCGCCGGCACCACCAATGGCGGCGCGCTGGAATCCTCCAATGTCGATATCGGCACGGAGCTGACCAACCTGATCGAGACGCAGCGCGCCTACAGCTCCAACGCCACGGTGGTGCGCACCGCCGACCAGATGCTGGAGGAGGCGACGAACCTGAAGCGGTGAGGCGCCCGGCGGCGGGGCACGGGCCCCGCCGCGCATCTCCTCCAGCCTGGAAGCGCGCAGCATGACCATTTCCGCCGCCCTGTCGAACGCCCTCTCCTCGCTCGCCGCCGAGCAGCGGCAAGCGGCGATCCTGTCCAACAACATCGCCAACGCCAACACGCCGGGCTATGTGCGGCGCGACATGCCGCGCAGCGAGCGGCTGGTGGCCGGCATCGGCTCGGGGGTGGACACCGCCATCACCCAGCGCCTGGGCGATGCGGCGCTGGCCGCCGCCTCGCGCTCGGCCGATGCCAGCGAGGCCTACGCGCTGCAGCTGAAGCAGGGGCTCGAGACCTACAACGCGCTGATTGGCCAGCCCTCGGACCAGCGCTCGCTCTCCTCCCGCCTCGGCGCCTTCCAGACGGCGATGACCACCCTCTCCTCCGCCCCCGACAATGCCGTGGCGCAGAGCCAGGCGCTGGAGGCGGCGCGCGACCTGGTGGATGCGCTGCACGACGCCGACGCCGCCGTGGCCAAGGCGCGGGCCGAGGCGGATCTGCAGCTCTCGCGCGAGGTGGGGGCGATCAATTCCGCCCTCGACCAGCTGGCGGAGACCGACCGGCGCATGGCGCTGGCCAGCGCCCGCGGCGGCTCCACCGCCGAATACGAGGACCGGCGCGACACGCTGCTGGCCGAGATCGGCCGCAAGATCCCGATCCGCATCTTCGACAACGGCCCCGGCCACCTGCTGGTGATGAGCGATGGCGGCACCAGCCTGCTGGACAGCACGGTGGTGCACCGGCTGAACTTCACCCACACTCCGGTGGTGCAGGCCGAGCAACGCCACCCGGCCGCGCTCTCGGCGGTGACGGTGGAAGGGCAGGCGCTGCGCGTCACCGAGACCGGCAGCATGGCCGGCGCGCTGCGGCTGCGCGACACCACCCTGCCGAATTTCATCGACATGCTGGACCAGGTGGCGGTGCGGCTGATCGAGAGCTTCCAGGACGCCGATCCGACGCTGACCGGCAACCAGGCGGGGCTGTTCACCGATGCCGGCGCCGCCAACTGGGATGGCAGCGGCGGCTATGCCAGCTTCATCGGCATGGCGCGCAAGATCGCCATCAACGCCGCGGTGGATCCCGACCAGGGCGGCCAGCTCTGGCGGCTGCGCACCGGCGTCAACGCCGTGGCGCAGGGCAATGCCGCCGACAACACCAACATCATCGCCGCGCTCGATGCGATGAACGTGGTGCGCAGCTATGACAGCAACACCGGCCTGCCGGCCTCGATGACGCTGTCGCAGGCGGCCTCGCAGAGCATCGGCCTGATGCAGGGCGAGCGCGCGGTGTGGAGCGACCGGGCCGAGACGCGCGGCCGCCTGGCCGCCGAGGCGCGGCAGGAGCTGAGCAACAAGACCGCCGTGAATGTCGATGAGGAGCTGCAGCGGTTGCTGCTGGTGCAGCAGACCTATTCGGCCTCGGTGCAGATCATCCAGGCGGCGACGCGCATGCTGGATGAGCTGGCGACGATCGGCCGCTGAGCCGCGGAAGGAGCAGGATGATGATGACGGATCGGGTCAGCCCCTCGGGCGTCGCGCTGGGACGGCAGCGCGACATCGCAAGGCTACAGAGCGAGCTGGCGGTGCTGACCGCGGAGATGTCCTCCGGCCGCAAGGCCGACCCGGCGCGCGCGCTCGGCGTCGGCGCCTCCCTGCTCTACAAGCTTTATGGCGATGTGCAGCAGGGCGAGGCGATCCGCAACTCGACCAGCCTGGCCGGCCAGCGGCTGAAGGCGGCGCAGGAGGCGCTGACCTCGGTGGGCGGGCTGATGGACCAGATGTCGCCCGAGATCCTCAAGACCGATGCGCTGAAGGGCAATGGCTACACCATTATCGCCAGCAATGCGCGCGAGGTGCTGGGCAGCATGACCGACCTGCTCAACACCCATTGGGACGGGCAGAACCTGTTCGGTGGCACCGACAGCTCGCAGCCGCCGCTGGCGCCCTCCGCCGGCCTGCTGGCCTGGGCGCAAGGGCGGCTGGGCGCGGCGGTGACCGCGGCCGGCGGCGCGCTCGACGCCGCCCAGGCCACCGCGCTGATCGGCCAGTTCGACACGATGTTCGCCAATGTGCAGCGCGACGCCGCCGGCGCCACCTCCTTCTACGGCCTGGTCTACCGCTCGACCAGCCGCACCGACATGGCCGGCAGCTCCGACCCCGAATCGGACGCGCCCTCGCTGATCCGCATCGGCGCCGGCGAGACGCTGAGCTGGAATGTCCGCGCCGACAATGCCGCCTTCAAGGACGCGTTCAAGTCGCTGGCGCTGCTCTCCCTGCTCGGCGCGCCCGCCTCGCAGCTGTCGGAGGAGGCGCGGACCACCCTGCTTGACGAGGCCGGGCGGCTGATGGGCAGCGGCCGCGCCAAGCTGACCGTGCTGGCCGGCGTGCTGGGCGGCAAGCAGGACCGGCTGGAGAAGGTGGGCGAGATCCAGGAGCGCGCCGTCGCCGCCGCGACCGCGCAGATCAACGATCTGGAAGGCGCGGACTATTACACCGTCTCCGACCGCATCAACACGCTGCGCATCCAGCTTGAGGCCACCTATTCCATCACCGCGCGGCTCTCCGAGCTGAGCCTGGTGAACTACCTCTGATCCGCGCCGCGACAGACGGAGAAACCGTGCCATGACCGCCGAGACGCTGCGCAGCGACCCCGCCGAGACCCCGCCCTATGTGCCGCTGGCGCTGGAGGAGGAGGATGTCGCGGCCTACGCCGCCATGGCCGAGGCGATGGGCTGCAGCCTGGAGGCCTGTGCCGAGGGCTTCATGATGGCCACGCCCATGGCGCGCGAACTGGCGGTGAAGCTGTGGCTGCTGCTGCAGCGCCTGCGCGAGCTGGCCGCCGCCGAGGCCGGCGCGGGCGAGGCGGCGCTGCGCGACCTGCAGCTGCAGGAAGGGTTGCAGACCCTGCGCCGCGTGCTGGGCCTGGAGCCCGCGGCCATGCCGCATGACGTGCTGGCCGAGGCCGGCCTGCGCTACCGGCTCTGAGCGGGGGGCCGCGGCCATGCGCCTCCTCCCGCTCCTGCGCCGGGCGTTGCTGGCGCTGCCGCTGCTGCTGGCGGCGCTGCCCGCCGCCGCCCAGGTGCGGCTGAAGGATGTCGTCAGCATCGAGGGGGTGCGCGGCAACCAGCTCGTGGGCTACGGGCTGGTGATCGGCCTGCAGGGCACCGGCGACCAGCTGCGCAACAACCCCTTCACCCAGCAGAGCCTGACCGCGATGCTGGAGCGCATGGGCGTCAACGTCGCCGATGCGCGGGTGCAGACCAAGAACACCGCCGCCGTCATCGTCACCGCGACGCTGCCCCCCTTCTCCCGCCAGGGCACGACGATCGATGTGCAGGTCTCGAGCCTGGGCGATTCGCGCAGCCTCAATGGCGGCACGCTGATCGTCACCCCGCTGCTCGGCGCCGATGGCGAGGTCTATGCCGTGGCCCAGGGCCCTGTGGTGGTGGGCGGCTTCCAGGCCGCCGGCCAGGCGCAGAGCATCACCAGCGGCGTCACCACCCAGGGCCGCGTGCCCGGCGGCGGGCTGGTGGAGCGCGAGGTGCCGGTCGATCTGCGCAACCTGCAGAGCATCCGCCTGTCGTTGCGCTCGCCCGATTTCACCACCGCCGTGCGGGTGGAGGAGGCGCTGAACCAGCGCTTCGGCGCCGGCAGCGCGACCGCGCTCGACCTCGCCACGGTGGAGATGCGCGTCCCCCCCGGCTTCCAGGAGCGCCTGCCCGGCCTGGTGGCGCAGATGGAGGCGCTGACCATCCGGCCCGAGACCCCGGCCCGCGTGGTGGTGGATGAGCGCACCGGCACCATCATCGTCGGCGCCCAGGTGCGCATCGATCCCGTCGCCATCACCCATGGCAATCTGGTGATCCGCGTGACGGAAAGCCCGATCGTCAGCCAGCCCAACCCGCTGGCGGGAGGCGAGACGGTGGTGGTGCCGCGCACCCAGGTCGAGGTGGACGACCAGCGCGGCCGCCGCCTGGCGACGCTGCCGCCGGCCAGCACGCTGAAGGATCTGGTGGATGGGCTGAACGCGCTGGGCCTGGCGCCGCGCGACCTGATCTCGGTGCTGGTGGCGCTGAAGGCCAGTGGGGCGCTGCACGCCGAACTGCAATTCATCTGACGCCGGGGGGGCCGGCCGGCGGCGGGGCAGGGAGGGGCGGGCCCCTCAGCAATGCCCGCCGGCGCCGGCCCAGCCGGGATGCGCCATCTCGCCCAGATGCTCCTCCAGCCCGGCGCTGCGCAGCGCCTGGATGCTGGCCCAGCCGCCCGGCCGGTCCACCCGCACCGGCAGCACATGCAGGCCCGCCGCCGCCGCGTCCTCGGGCCAGCCGCCTTCCCACAACTCGACATGAAAGCGGGCCAGCGCCTCGCTGGCGAAGGTGGCGACGGCATCATGCCCCGCCGCGTTCAGCTTGGACCAGAAGGACAGCGACGGGGTGCGGCCGACATACAGCCCTAGCGCCGCGTGCAGCACCACGAAGCCGCGTCCGAAATGCGCGCTCATCAAGACCTCATGCAGGAGGCGGAAAAACCGATCCGCGGCCTCCTGCCGGCGTGGCGCGACTATGCCGCGACCGTGCCGGAGCTGCAATGGAGCGCGTGTCTCAAAATTTGGTCATTGTCTCACCGTATGGCGCCGTAGCCGTTGCGGCTCCAGCCATCGCTGAACATCGGGCTGCCACGTCCGGCCTGCTCGGCCCGGGCCTCGCGCAGTGGCGCCGAGGCCGTGCTGGCGGGGGGCGCCATGGCCGGGGGCGGG
>NZ_GG770784.1:44082-47417 GCF_000164635.1 Pseudoroseomonas cervicalis ATCC 49957
ATCGGTCACCGCCGCCTCCGCCACCACGCGCCAGGGGCCGGGCTGGCCGGCCACCTGCACGGGGCGGCCCGCCGCGCGGCAGCGCAGCACCACATGCGCATTGGTCACCAGCAGCCCCGGCGCCACCAGGAAGGCCGAGCCGGAGACCTGCCCCTCCACCACCAGCGCGCGGCCGGGCGGCGGCGCGGTGCGCCCGGACAGCGCCTGCGCCCCCCACAGCCCGGCCAGCCCCGCCGCCAGCGGCACCGCCATCAGCCAACGCCGCCATGCCCGCATCGCGCCTCGACCGTTATGCGAAAAACGGTTATGACGTAGCATGACGCCGGGCCCGCTTCCAAGGCCCTTCGCAACCCGGCCCGGGACACCCCGCCATGAACGGCCTGCCCCTGCTGATCCGCCTGGCCCGCCAACAGGCCGATGCCCGCCGCACCGCCCTCGCCGCCGCCGAAACCGCCCGGCTGGAAGAGCTGGCGCGGCTGCGGGCGCATGACAGCGCCACGGCGCGAGAGACCGATCGCGCCCGGGGCGACGCCGCAGAGATGGCGCTCTGGTCCGCCTGGATCAGCCGGGCCGGCCGGCAGCGCGGCCAGCTCCTGGCCCTGCTGCGCCAGGCCGAGCAGGTGGAAGAGGCCGAGCGCGAGGCGCTGCGGGAGGATTTCGCCCAGCTGAAGCGGCTGGAGATCGCCCTGCGGCAGAAGCAGGAGGCCGCGCGCCACGCCGCCCTGCGCCGCGCCGAGCAGCAGGCGGAAGAGGCGGAGCTGCGGCGGCAGGGAGAGCGGAAAAGAAGCGGGGGAGAATGAAGTCTCCCCCGCGCCCCCTCTTCTTTCTCCTGTCAGGGCCGGCCGCCGCCGGCGGCCGACTCACAGCCGGCCGAGGTCCGGCTTCTCCTTGAAGCGGGACCAGGCGCCGAGCAGCTCCTTCAGCTGCTCCTCCTGGCTGGCGCGCTCGCGCCGCAGGATCTGCATGCGCTTGCGCAGCTCCAGGATCAGATGGCCGCGCGGCAGGTCGGCGCCCGATTCGAACCGCTCCAGGAAGACACGGCCCAGCTCGGCATCGTCGCGCTCGATGCAATAGGCGGCATAGGCCAGCACGGAGCCACGGCCGAACTCGATCATCTTGCGGCCGAAAGTGCGCATCTCCAGCAGCCGCGGATGCTGCTCGACGATGCGCATCACCTCCGAGGGGGTGGGCTTGGCGTTGCGCGTGCCGGCGGGCTTCAGCTCGCGCTTCCACAGCAGCACCGCGGCGGCGGCGATCAGCGGCCGGTCGCCGAAATTCTCGAAGCCGGCGCCGAGCTGCGGGCCCTTCTTGGCGTGGATGTCGTAGGTGGCATAGGCCTCCTCCGGCAGGCCGCGCATCACCGGCACCTCGATCGGCTCGCCCGCCTGGATCACCGCCGAGAGCCGGTGCTGGCCGTTCAGCAGCCGGCCCGAACGGCTGAAGCAGATCGGCTGCGCGTTCATCATCCAGTTGCCGGCACGGATGTCGCGCGCGATGGCGTCCACATGCGCCGCCACGATCTTGCGGTTGCGCGTGTTGTGGCCGAGATAGGCCTCGGCCATCTCCGGCGTGATGGTCTCGATCGACAGCGGGAAGACATTCTCCTCCTGCGTCAGCCGCTCCACCGCGGCGCGCAGTTGCTGCGCCGTCTCCTCCGTCTCGCCCGGCAGGCCGGGATCGTCGAGGCCGGCATAGCCCTCCAGGCGCGGGAACTCCTCGCCCTTGGTCGGGTTGGCGCTGCGGTCGATCCAGGCGAAGCTGCGCGGCGTCTCGCCCGCCAGCGTGGCGTTCAGCGCCTTGATCGACAGGGCGAACAGCGTCACCGGCTTCAGCCGCGTCGCCGGGTCGCCGCGCGTCAGCTCGATCAGGTCGCGGATCCGCGCCCCCGGCTCCAGCGGTGCATATTTCTCCGGCCAGGCGACGGCGTCGAGGAAGCGGCGCGTCGCCGCCTTGTCCACCCGGAAGCCCATGAACAGCAGCGGCGTGCGCACCGCCTCGGACAGCGCGGTGGCCTCGCTCTCCAGCGACATCTTCACCGCCTGCTCCAGGTCGGGATTGGCCCGCAGCACCCGGTCCATGCGCGACCAGGAGGCGGTGCCGGCGCCGCGCAGCATCTTGCCGTCATCGTAGCGGATCAGCTTCACCAGCGCCGATTGCAGCGCATGGGCGTGCGGGATGCCGCGCGCCTCCAGCACGCCGGCGAAGGAGCGGCGGCGCTGCTGGTCGATCGTGTGCAGCACGTCGTCGGGGATGTTCTGCGCCATCACCGTCAGGAAGGGCAGCCCGGCCTTGATGCAGGCGCGCAGCCGCTGCACCCCGTCCAGCAGCACGCCGCCGCGCGACAGGATCACCGGCATGCCGTTGAGGATCCAGCGCCCCTCGCGCATCGCCTCGGCATAGGCGTTGATGGCGGCGGCATTCTCGCCGGCGCCGGGGCGCTTGCGCGCCAGCAGCGCGGTCGCGCCCTCGGGCGTCACCAGCTCGATCGAGAAGCGCGGCCCGTCGGCGCCCTGGCCCTGCAGCTGGACCAGCCGGCCGGGCTGCGCCTCGGCCTTGCCGCGCGCCGCGCGCGGCGCCTTGGCCGGGGCCTCCTCGGCCCTGGCGGTCTTGCGTGCTGCTCCAGTGACCCGCGCCATGCGATGCTTGCTCCCGCTCGCCACACCGCCCCCCTCGGGCGGGGGGCCTGCGCCGCGTTTAGACTTTTTTCGCTCTTTGATCCATACGCAAAAATGCGTCATCGCAATTTTTCGGAAAGAATTTTTCGCGGATGGCCCCGAGCCAGGGCGCCCGGGCCGTCTGGGTTAGGCTTTGCCTTACCATGTTCTCGATCAGCGATGTGGTGGTGCCAGGGGGGTGATGCTAAAAATGGACGTCCCCGGGACGGTGCGGCGGCGGTGTCGCCGGCGCCGCGCCGGATGCGCGCGGAGGCGCCGCCGATCCGGCCGCGTCCAAGCCCGCCAGGCGTGCCTGATCCAAGCTGCCAGGAAGGAGAACCTCTCCCATGACCGGATCCGCCCCCTTCTTCGTCAACCACAGCATCCGCCTCAGCCGCGCCGAGGTGCTGGAGGCGCTGCGCGCCGCCGCGCTGCACCGCGCGCGGGAGACGTTGCGCCTGGTCGAGCCCACGCCGCGCGGGGTCGAGATGGAGACCCGCCTGCTCTCCGGCGCCATGGTCGAGATCGACGGCGCCGCCGTGATGATCGAGGGGCGGCTGCCCGAGGATCTGGCGGCCCTGCTGCGCGCCCAGTCGGTGGCACACCCCGCCACCCACCCCGCCCCCGCGAGCCTGCGGACGGATGCCCCGGCCGAGCCCCTGGTCCCCGCCTGAGCCGGCG
>NZ_GG770784.1:50298-53446 GCF_000164635.1 Pseudoroseomonas cervicalis ATCC 49957
TGCGCCCCGGCCATGCCGATGGCTGGTTCAACCTGGCCCTGCTGCGCCGCCGCCGCGGCCGCGGGGAGGCGGCGCTGGAGGCGCTGCGCCAGGCGGTCGCGCTGCGGCCGCAGGATGTCGGCGCGGTCACCGAGCTGGCCAATCTGCTGACCGAGCAGGGCTGGCACGAGGCGGCGCTGGAGATGGCGCGCCGCGCCGCCGCCCTGGCGCCCGACGACCCGGCGAGCTGGACCAATCTCGGCCGCACCCTGCTGACCCTCGGCCATTACGCCGAGGGCTGGGACGCCTATGACCGCCGCCTGCGCGAGCCCGACCATGTCGACCGCTCGCACAACCTGCCGGAATGGCGCGGCGAGGCGCTGCCGGCGGGCGAGCGCGTGCTGGTCTGGCGCGAGCAGGGGGTGGGGGACGAGGTGATGTTCGCCTCCATCCTGCCGCCGCTGCTGGCGGCCGGGCATCCGCTGGTGCTGCTCTGCCATCCGCGGCTCTGGGCCGCCTTCGGCCGCGCCTTTCCCGGCCTGCCGCTGCTGGGGGACGGGCCGTTGCCGGCGGCGGTGACGCGGCAGGTCTCGATCGTCGGGCTGGCCCGGCTGTTCCGCCGGCAGGAAGCGGATTTCGCCGCCCAGCGACCTTATCTGACGGCCGAGCCCGGGCTGCGCGCCCTGTTGCGGCGCCGCTACGCGGGCGGGGCGGGGGCGCGGCTGCTGGGGCTGTCCTGGCGCAGCACCCATCCGGTGACCGGCGCCGCGCGCTCGCTGCCGCTGGCCACGCTGGCGGCGCTGGCCCGGCCCGGCTGGCGGCTGGTCAGCCTGCAATATGGCGAGGCGGCGGCGCTGCGCGCCGAGGCCGAGGCCGCCGGGCTCGACCTGCTGGTCGATGACGGGGTGGATGCGCGGGAGAGCCTGGAGCTCGGCCTGGCGCAGATCGCCGCCATGGACCACGTGGTCAGCATCGACAATTCGGCGGCGCATTTCGCCGGCGCGCTCGGCCTGCCCTGCGAGCTGCTGCTGCCGCCGGTGGCCGAATGGCGCTGGCAGGCCGGCCGCGCCGACAGCCCCTGGTATCCGACGCTGCGGCTGTGGCGCCGCGCCGCCGGCGAGGGGTGGGAGGCGCCCGTGGCGCGGCTGGCGGCGGCGCTGCCGGCGGCGGCCCCGGGCGAAATCTCATGAGTCGCGGCACAGATCATTCTTGTGGCCGTATTTCGCAGAATGCTAGAACCGGGTGTCGCCGCCGCCCCCAAGGGGCTGTGCCACCGCGATAGCCGCGTCAGAAGGCGCTTCCCAGAGAACCGGAACCCTCGAAGGGCGCAATCATGGTCAGCTCGATCCTCACCAACAACGGCGCGATGACGGCGCTGCAGTCGCTGAAGGCGACCCAGAAGAACCTGCTGCAGACGCAGAACCGCATCTCGACCGGCCTGAAGGTCAGCACCGCCAAGGACAACGCCGCCACCTGGGCGGTCGCCACCTCGATGCGGTCGGACATCGCCAACTACAAGCAGGTCAGCGAGAATCTTTCGGTCTCCTCCTCGATCCTGTCGACGGCCGAGGCAGCGGCGACCACCATCGCCGACCTGGTGAAGCAGGTCCGCACCAAGGTGACGGCCGCGCAGAACCCGGCGGTGGACAAGCGGCAGGTGCAGGCGGATATCGACGCCCTGCTGGCGCAGATCAACACCACGGCCGAGGCCGCCTCCTTCAAGGGCGTGAACCTGGTCAACTCGAGCGGCACGCAGCGCGTGCTGACCTCGGTGAACGCCATCGATGGCGTCTCCACCGCCGCCTACAGCACGCTCGACAGGCAGAACCTGAAGGTCGCCGATGGCGCGATGCTGGAGAGCCTGAAGGACCTGACGGTGCTGTCGCGCGCCGACCAGACCTTCGCCAACACCAATGACGGCACCAAGAAGCTGCAGCTGACGGTGGGTGCGACCGGCACCAACCTGAACAACGGCAACGAGCTCGACTTCAAGTATGTCGACTCGACCGGCACGCAGCGCACGCTGAAGGTGAAGCTGACCAAGGATATCAACGATATCCAGACCCTGGTCGACTACCTGAACGCGGATTCCGGCTTCAGCAAGCTGTTCCAGGCCGACCGGATGTTCAGCACCGGCTCGACCCTGGATGCCGACACCTTCACGATCAGCGCCAAGAACCGCGATGTCGTCGAGTATTTCGGCAACATCAACAGCACCACCAAGGTGGTCAACTACTCGGCCATCGTCACCGTCTCGGCCGGCACCGGCTCGGCCGGCAGCTTCGACGCGGCGACCGCCGCCTCGACCTCGCTCAGCGCCGATATGCGCCGCCTCGATGTCAGCTTCGTCGACAAGCCGCTGCAGCTGGGCGACACCTTCGAGATCAAGGTCGGCTCCAGCCTCGACCAGGATGATGCCACGGCGCAGTTCCGCTACATCCTGAAGGTGGTCGATGGCGCCTATGCCACCGGCGACCTGCTGGTGGGCGATTCCGCCTACAGCAACATCAACAATGTCTATGTCATCGCCGTGGCCGCGAGCCAGGTGACCAACGCCAATGTCACCGGCAAGGACATCGCGACCGAGCTGCAGACGGCGCTGATCACCGGCTCCGCCAATGTCGCCGCGACCGGCGAGGGCATGGGCGGCGCCGGCGCTGACTTCGTGACCTCGAACGACTACCTGGCGGCGCCGGAAGCGACGGCTGGCACCGATTTCGGTGTCTATGTGGACGCGATCAGCGGCAAGCTGTCGATCATCAGCGATGACAACACCGCGGACGAGCTCTACTACTTCAACTCCTCGCTGACCGACTACCAGACGCTGCTGGGCAAGCTCGACAGCGCGACCAACACGGTGAACAACGCCGCCGCCTCCTTCGGCACGCTGGGCACCCGCATCGACATCCAGAAGGACTTCCTGGACAAGCTGGTCGACACCCTGACCACCGGCCTCGGCGCGCTGGTCGATGCCGACATGTCGGAAGAGGCGGCGCGGCTGCAGGCGCTGCAGGTGCAGGAACAGCTGGGCACCCAGGCGCTCTCGATCGCCAACCAGGCGCCGCAGAGCATCCTGGCGCTGTTCCGCTGAGTCCCGGGGGCGCGGCGCGAGCCGCGTCCCGCCTTCCCTGAGGGGCGGCGCGGCCGCGCGACGGGGCAAACCCCGCCG
>NZ_GG770784.1:54014-68914 GCF_000164635.1 Pseudoroseomonas cervicalis ATCC 49957
GGGGCAAACCCCGCCGCGCGCCCGGCGCCCCTCCGGGCGTCGCCCGCCCCGGCCTGCGCGTGACCGAGGAAGAATCCGATGCTGACCGCTGCCTCCGACGGCGCATTGCAAGCGCCTCTGCACCGCCCGCGTGGCGCCGCGACGGCCTATGGGTCGGTCATCCGCGGCACCGAGGACCCGCGCGACATCGAATATCGCGTGCTGGCGCGCGCCACCTCGCTGCTGGAGGCGGCGCAGCGCCCGAATGCCGGCCCCTCTGCCCTGCCCGAGGCGATCCATGAGAACCGCATGGTCTGGACCGCCTTCGCCGCCGATCTCGCGGCGGAGGAGAATGGCTGGGACATGGTGACCAAGGGGCGCCTGCTCTCGCTCGCGCGCTGGGTCTTCGCCGAGAGCGAGCGGGTGCTGCGCGGCGGTCGCAGCCCGCATGCCTTGTGCGATGTCAACCGCGCTGTGATGGCCGGGCTGAAGCCCGCCACAGCCCAGGCCGCGGAGCCAGGCTGAGATGTCGCTGATCCTGAAACTCGCCCCCGGCGAGCGGCTGTTCATCAACGGCGCCGTCGTCACCAATGGCGACCGCCGCGCCTATCTGATGGTGGAGACCAAGGCACAGATCGTGCGCGAGAAGGATGTGCTGCTGCCCGAGGATGTCAGCACGCCGGTCCGCCGCGCCTATTTCGCCGCGCAGAATGTGCTGCTGAACGCGCAATCCTCGCTGGGCAGCATCGACACCTTCCTGGAGCAGCTCGCCAGCCTGCGCGCCGTCTTCCTCAAGCCCGAGCATGTGACCCTGCTCGACGAGGCGGAGCAGCAGATGCGCCAGGGCAACACCTACCGCGCGCTCGCCGCGCTGCGCGACCTGGTGCTGTATGAATCGGCGTTGCTGGAGCTGGAGCCCCCGCCGCGCTTCCGGCGTGACGCGGCCTTGCGCCCCATGCCGGCCGCCCCGCCGGCCGAGGCACGGTTGAGGCACACACCGGATGATGCGAAAACACAGCGATAAGCCTAACATGCCATTTAATGGGAGAAACCCATCACGCCTTGAGATCAAGCCTCGGTTTCGCACCGAAGACAGGAGCATCTGCCATGATCGAAGCCACCCAGGCGGTGAAGAAGCAGGCGACGCCGCCCGAGCCCGCCAGCAAGGGCCTGCCGCGGGCCGAGAGCGAGGAGCGCGAAAGCCCCTCCGCCACGCCCAGCCCCACCGAGCTTCAGGTCGCCGAGCGGCAGAAGCAGGTGACGGCCAGCGGGCCGAGCTTCGATGTGCGGCTCGATGGCGCGACGATGCGGCTCTATTCCGAGCTGCGTGACCCGGAGACGGACCGCGTCATCCTGCGCCTGCCGGCCGGCTACCAGCCCTCCGATCCAGAGGCCGGGACGGCGCCACGCCTCTCCACCGAGGCATGAGCATCGCCGCCATCAGCCTCGGCATTCCGACCGGTGTGGCGGGGTGGAAGCTGCTGCAGGGCAAGTCCCCGACGGACTTCAAGGCCTTCGCCAAGGATCCTGTCCTGCAGCGCGACCTCGCCTATTTGCGCGAGACCCTGCCGACCAAGCTGACGGCAAAGGATCTGCTGGCCGACCGCCGGCTGCAGACCATCGTGCTGAAGGCCTATGGGCTGGACGGCCAGATCGGCTATGACGCGCTGATCCGCAAGGTGCTGGAAAGCAACCCGGATGACAGCAATTCGGTCGCCGGGCGGATGACCGATTACCGCTACCGGCAGATCTCGCGCGACCTGAATTATGGCGGCATCGCCGTGCCGGAGATCCCGGCCGTGCCCTCCACCACGACGTTGCAGATCGAAGGCGTCATGGCCGGGCAGAGCTTCACCGCCGCCGGCGCCAGCTTCGCCGGGCTGCGCATCGACAATGTCGATCTGCAGGGGCTGACGCGCCGGCAGGACATCGCCGCCGCGCTGCAGGCGGCCTTCCGCAAGGCCGATGGCGGGGCGGAGGATATCAGCGTCACCGCGCTCGGGCTGCGCCTGGTCGTCACGGATGCGCGCGGCCGCGGCAAGGGCAGCTTCAGTTTCGTCGCCGACCCTGCGAGCACGGCGCGCGCCTTCCTCGTCTCCGAGACCCAGGGCAGTAAAGTGGTGCCGGGCAGCGGCGGCCCCAAGGTGGGCGACAAGGAGACGATCGACTTCATCGCCAACCGCTACACCCAGATCCGCTTCGAGGAATCGCTCGGCCAGAGCTCGGAGACCTTGCGCCGCGCCGTCTATGCCAAGCGCATGCTGCCGCAGATGAACAACTGGTTCAGCGTCATCGCCGACCGGAACCTGGCCGAGGTGGTGCAGAACGTGCTCGGCCTGCCCGACAGTTTCGCAAGCCTCGATGTCGACCGGCAGAAGGCGGTGCTGGAGAAGCGCATGTCCATCGCCGATTTCAAGGATCCGGCCAAGCTGTCCAAGCTGCTGGATCGCTATGTGGCGCAGGGCAGCGTGGCGGAGGCGAAGGCCCTGGCCAGCTCCGGCCTGGTGTCGCTGATGCAGCCGCTCGGCTGGGGCGCCGACCGTTTCAGCGGTGCCAGCGCGGCGGCGCTGTTCTCCCTCACCAACCGCGTCTGAGGCCGGCCCGCCGCCGCTTTCGGGACTGCCCCTCCGGGTGGCTCCCGAGGGGGGCGGCGCGCTGCAGTGTCCCGCAACGCGCGGCGCCGCCGGCCGGCCAGGGGCCGGGGCGGTTGCGCAACCCTGTTTTGGCCAATCCTGGCCAGGGTGTGGCCGGCGGCCCGGGAGGCGCCCCAGGCCGCCGCCAAGGCGAGGGCGCCTCAGCTGTGGATGAGGCGGGTGATCACCACATCCTTCAGCCCGTCCTCCTGCACCTGGGCGAGGCTGTCGAACAGGCTGTCGCGCAGCTGGGCCGGATCGACCTGGCCCTGGCGCAGCTCCTGCCGCTCGGACATCGCCATCAGGCGGCGCAGCACCGCCTGCTTCAGCCGCGGCGACAGGTCGCGGAAGGACTGGGTCTGCTCGGACCGTGTCTCCAGCGTCACCGACACCACGACATAGGACATGCGCCGGTTCGACGCCGGCAGGTTCACCGTGAAGTCGCCCAGCGTCAGGAATTCGAATTCCTTGCGCGGTGCGGCCTCGGCGGCCAGGGCCGGCGCCAGCGGCGCCGCCAGGGAGGGGAGCATGACCAGCGCGGCCAGAGCGCCAAGCAGGGGACGGCGGAGCGAGAAGGACATCATCCAGCGGCCTCGAATGTTGCGACGCACCCTATTTCGCAAGAGACGTTTCTCACGTCAATGCAAACCGTACAAAATTTGCGACTCTCTGGGCCTGCCTGAGACGGTTCTTCTGCGCGCTGAATTTATTACTATTTCATCAATTCTGCCGAGGCGGAGCGGCCGGCCTGGCGCCCGGCCGCGCCCCCCGCCGGCCCTGCTGCGCCCAGACGATGCCGATGATTTTCGCAACCGCCTCGAAATGCGCCGGCGGGATCACCTGCCCCACCTCCACCGAGGCGTGCAGGGCGCGCGCCAGGGCGCGGTCCTCCATCACCGCGACGCCGGCGCCGCGGGCGAGGTCGCGGATGCGCAGCGCCATCCGGTCCACCCCCTTGGCGACGCAGACCGGCGCCACGTCGCGGCCGCGCTCATAGCGCAGCGCCACGGCGTAATGGGTCGGGTTGGTCACCACCACCGTGGCGCCCGGCACATCGGCCAGCATGCGTCGCTGCGAGAGCTGCTTGCGCTTCTTCTTCAGCGCCGCCTTCACATGCGGGTCGCCATCGGTCGCGCGCATCTCCTCGCGCATCTCCTGATGCGTCATGCGCTGGCGGCGGGCGTATTCGAAGCGCTGGAAGGAGATGTCGAGGATCGCGACACCGGCCGCGACCAGGGTGATGGCCAGCAGCATGCCGGCCAGGGCGCGCAGCACCAGCGGGCCGAAGGCGGCGGCATCCAGCGCCGCCAGCTGCGGGCTGCCCTCCAGCAGCGGCGCCGCCACCAGCCAGCAGGCGCCGGCCACGGCGCCGGCCTTGGTCAGCCCCTTGGCGAATTCGAACAGGCCCTTCAGCCCGAACAGCCGGCGGAAGCCCGAGATGATCGACAGATGCGACAGCTTGGGCTCCAGCCGCTGCGGCGCCAGCACGACGTTGTTCTGCAGCAGGTGCGGCAGCAGGCTGCCGGCCAGCAGCAGGGCGAAGACCGGCAGCAGCACCAGCGCCAGCGCCTCGACCACCGCCAGGGCGGCGCGGCGGTGCCCGGCCTCGGTCAGCTCCAGGAAGGCCTCGGGCTGCTCCAGCAGCGGCAGCAGCACCGCCGAGAAGCGCTGCCCGATCAGCCCGCCGGCCAGCCAGAGCAGCAGCAGGGTGATGAAATACAGGCCAAAGCTCGACCCCTCGCGCGACATCGGCAGGTCGCCGCGCTCGCGCGCCTGCTGCAGCTTGCGGGGCGAGGCGTCGAGGGTTTTTTCCTGGCCGGTCTCCTCGGCCATGGCTCAGCGGCTCAGCAGGAAGGCGCTGGCATAGGCGCCGAGCATCTCGCCCAGCAGGGTCGGCGCCGCCTGGGCCAGCAGCGACAGGCCGGTGAGCAGGATGGCGGGCGCGCCGATCAGGAAGACCGGCATGGCCGGCAGCGCCCGGTTGATGCCCGCCAGCGCCGCGTTGAACAGCACGGAGAGCACCAGGAAGGGCATGCTGAGCTGCATGGCCAGGCGGAAGGCGCCGGCGGCGAGCTCGGTCACCGCGCGGGCGCTGGCGGCGGCGGGCAAGGGGTCGCCCAGCGGCAGCAGGCGGTAGCTGTCGGCCAGCGCCCGCAGCCCGACATGGTGGCCATCCATGGCGAACAGCGCCACCAGCACGGCGGCATAGAGCATCGAGCCCAGGATCGCCGCGTTGTCGGCGCCGATGCCGAAGGCGAAGGCGTTGCTGATGCCGATGCACTGGCCGATGATCTGCCCCGCCACCTGCACGGCGGAAAGCATCATGCGCGACAGCGTGCCGAGGAAGGCGCCCGCGGCGATCTCCAGCACCAGCGCCGCGGCCATGCCGAAGGCGCCGGGCGGGGCGGGGGCGGGCCCGGCCAGCGGCGCCAGGCAGAAGGCGATCAGCAGCGCCGCCAGGATGCGGATGCGCGCCGGCAGCGTCGTCTCGCCGAAGCCCGGCAGCAGAAGCAGCGCCGCCGAGATCCGGCCGAACACCAGCAGCAGCCGGTAGAGCTCGGCGGAGAGCCAGGCCTCGAGATGCAGCGCCGCCTGCATCGCCTCAGATCGTGCCGACGGTGCGCAGCTTGGCGCGCTGGTGCACCTCGGCATGCGAGATGACGGCGATGGTCGGGTTGATGCGCTCGACCAGGTGGCGCACGAAAGGCCGCGCCCCGGCCGAGGTCAGCACCGCCGGCCAGTCGCCCTTGGCCGCCGCCTCGGCGATGCGGCCGCGCGTGGCGCTGACCAGCTCCTGGATCTTGGACGGCGCCATGGCGAAGCTGCGCTGGTCGCCCTCCTCGACGATGGCCGCGCCCACCTCGCGCTCCCATTCGGGGGAGAGCAGCAGGGTGGTGATGTAGCCATCCTCCTGCGTCAGCCCGCGGCAGATCTGCAAGGAGAGGCGCTGGCGCACATGCTCGGTCAGCAGCGAGACGTTGCGGGTGAAGGTCGCGCCCTCGTGCAGCGCCTCCAGGATCAGCGGCAGGTTGCGGATCGAGATGCGCTCGGCCAGCAGCGTCGCCAGCACCTTCTGCACCGTGGCCAGCGGCAGCACGCCGGGGATCAGCTCGCCCACCAGGCGCTGATGCTCCTTCTCCAGCCCGTCCAGCAGCTTCTGGGTGGCGGCGTAGCTCTGCAGCTGCGCCATGTAGCCCTTCAGCACCTCGGACATGTGGGTGGTCAGCACCGTCTCGACATCGACCACGGTCAGCCCCTGCGCCATCGCCATCTCGCGCAGCGCCGGCTCGATCCAGCGCGCCTTGATGTGGAAGGAGGGTTCCTGCGTGTCGATGCCGGGCACGCCGATCTCCTGCCCGCCGGGGGCGAAGGCCAGCAGCCGGCCGAGGATCATCGTCTCGCGCGCCACCTCGACGCCCTGCACCTGGATGGAATACTCGCCCGAGGCCAGGTCCATATTGTCCTTGATGCGCACCGCCGGCAGCACGAAGCCGAATTCCAGGCCGAAGGCGCGGCGCAGCTTCTTGATCTTCTCGGTGAGCCCGCCCTGGCGGCCGGCGGTCAGCGAGACCAGCCCCATGCCGAGCTCGAGGCGGATATCGTCCACCCGGATCAGCTCGGCCATGCTCTCCTCGCGCGCCGGCGGCTCGGCGGCCAGGCCCTCCTCGGCGGCCGCGGCGGCGCGCTGCACGCTGCGATGCGCGAGGTAGCCGCCGCCGGCGGCGACCAGGCCGAGCGCCAGGAAGGGCAGGAAAGGCAGCCCCGGCAGCACCGCGAATAGGCCGGACAGGCCGGCGGCGAAATAGAGCGGCTTGGGCTGGGCGCCGAGCTGGGCGATGAAGGCCTTGTCGGTCGAGCCGCGCACGCTGCCCTTGGAGACCAGCATGCCGGCGCCGACCGAGACGATCAGCCCCGGGATCTGGCTGACGATGCCATCGCCCACCGCCAGCGTGACATAGGTGGTGGCGGCGCCGCCGATCGGCATGCCGTGCCGCAGCGTGCCGACGATGATGCCGCCCAGGATGTTGACCAGCGTGACGATGATCGCCGCGATGGCGTCGCCGCGGACGAATTTCGAGGCGCCGTCCATGGCGCCGAAGAAGGAGTTCTCATCCTCGAGCTCCTTGCGGCGGCGCTTGGCCTCGGTATCGTCGATGGTGCCGGCGGCGAGGTCGGCGTCGATCGCCATCTGCTTGCCGGGCATGGCGTCCAGGCTGAAGCGCGCGGCGACCTCGGCGATGCGCCCGGCGCCCTTGGTCACCACGATGAAGTTCACGATGATCAGGATGGCGAAGACGATGACGCCGATGATGAAGTCGCCGCCCACCACGAACACCGCGAAGCCGTGGATGACGCTGCCCGCCGCGTCCAGCCCGCGATGGCCGTCGGCCAGGATCAGGCGGGTGGTGGCGAGGTTCAGCGCCAAGCGCAACAGCGTCGCCACCAGCAGCACGGTGGGAAACACCGAGAAGTCGAGCGGCCGCTCGATCCAGATGGCGACCATCAGGATCAGCACGGAGAGGGTGATGGAGGTGGCGAGGCCCAGATCGACCAGCCATTTCGGCATGGGCAGGACCAGCACCGCCAGCAGCACCACGAGGGCGGCGGCGAAGGCGAGGTCCTGGTGGCCGAGGCCGAGGCGCAGGCGGCGCAGCAATTCCATGGCCTAGAGGCCCACGATCAGCTGCGCGATCTCTTCCGTGTAGGAGCGCAGCGCGGCGAAGCCGAAGGGCAGCGACAGCATCGTGGCGACCAGCGTCACCACGATCTTCGGCACATAGGACAGGGTCATTTCCTGGATCTGGGTCAGCGCCTGCAACACCGAGACGGCGACGCCGGTGATGAGCGCGGCCAGCAGCGGCGGCCCGGCCACCATCATGGTGGCGTAGAAGCCGCCGCGCAGGATCTCGATGACATCACCCTCTTGCATCGCGTCAGTTCTCCGGCGCGGGATGGCGGGCGGTCAGACGGCCATGCGGAGCACGTCCATATAGGCGGTGACGATCTTGTCGCGCAGCTGGGTCATGGTCTGCACGGTCAGCTCGGCATTGGCGGCGGCCTGCACCACCTCCTGCACATCGGCGGTGCCGGCGACGCCGCGGGCGCTGGCGAGCTCCGCCTGGCGCAGCGTCTGCAGCGAGGCGCGCGCGGCATCCCCCACCATGGTCGAGAAATCCCCGGCCGGGCTCGCCGTCGCGCCATAGGCGCGGAGGGCGGCGGAGACGGGCGGGATGGCGGCGAGCTGGCTGGGCATGGGTTCAGGACCTCAGGATGTCGAGCGTCTTGCCGTAGAGGGCGCGGGCCTGCTGCAGCACGGCCATCGAGGCCTCGTAGCTGCGGCCGGCGGCGCGCAGATCGGCCTGCTCGACCAGCGTGTCGACATTGGGCAGCTTGACGTAGCCGCGCTCATCGGCCGCCGGATGGGCAGGGTCGTATTGCGTGCGGAAATCGCGCGGGTCGTTGCGGATGCTGTCCATCCGCACCAGCTGCGCGCCGGTCGCGCGGTCCACCGCGCGGTCGAAGGTGATCAGCTTGCGGCGATAGGCGTCGCCGCCCGGCACCGCCGCCGTGGAGCTGGCATTGGCGATGTTCTCGGCCGAGACGCGCATGCGCGTGGCCTGGGTGTTCATGCCCGAGGCGGCGGTGGCCATCGCCTGGGTCAGCGGCCCGGCGCCGGTGATGGGGCCCACGCGGATCATCAGCGGCCACCCACCGCGGTGCGCAGCAGCGCGGCGCCGCGGCGATAGACCGCCGTGGTCAGGTCATAGGCTTTCAGCACATCGGCCTGCTTCACCATCTGCTCCTCCAGATTGACCGAATTGCCGTCCGGGTCCTCGCTGTAGGATTGCGCGCGGTCGGCGGCGATGGTGACGCCGTTGCGCGACAGGCCGAGATGCCCGGGCCGCGTCGCCGCCAGGTGCAGCATCGGCAGGGCCGGGCCGCGCAGCAGCGCGCTGTCGAACTGGAAGGGCTTCACGTCGCGCGCCCGGTAGAGCGGCGTGTCGGCATGGGCGATGTTCTGCGCCAGCACGTTCTGCCGCTCCGCCAGATGGCGCATGCGCGCGCCCGAGATGCGGAAGACGTCGATGCCGTCGAGCATGGTTCAGGCACCCCTCCTGGCTGCGGGCCCAGCCATAGCGCGGCCGGTCCCGGCTGTCGAGATTTTTCGCATGAGCGGTCAGCGCCAGGCCTCCGCGTCGCGGTAGCGGCGCTGGATCGGGTAGTGGAAGCCGGCGCAGGGCTCGGCCCGGCGGGCGATGTAGAAGACGTTGGTCTCCTGCGTGTGCGGCAGGCGGAACCGCTCGAAGGGCGGCGCCTCCACCACCTCGCGCGCGTGCCAGGGATTGAGCTTCAGCAGCGTCGTCTCGAAGCCGTTCGCCTCGTGGAACTCGACCAGGGCGGTCGGATTGATGTTCCAGAAGCCATGGTTGAAGGCGTTCAGCGGCAGGCTGTGCAGCACATAGCCGCCCACCGCCACCATCGCCGCGCAATTGCTGAAGGCGAGCGCGATGTCGAAGACATGCTCGAGCGTGCCGCCATCGACCAGCAGCGCGTAGCGCCCGGCGAAGCCCGGCGGCAGCGGCCGGTTCAGGTCGAGGATGGTCTCCTCCCCGGTGTAGTCCTGGAAATCCAGGTATTCGGCGGTGAAGCCGTGCGGCGAGAGCTGCTCCAGCAGGCTGTCCGCCGCCGGCACCAGGCACTCGGCCCCGGCGCCGTGCAGGGCGCGCAGCCGCTCGGCATTGGGCCGCATGCGCAGCCTGGGCAGCGCCGCCTCGCCCAGCACGGCGGCCAGCTCCCGCGGCGTGTAGACCAAATCCGGATAGCCCAGGAAGCCGATGCGCCGCGGCAGGCCGGGCAGCGTCGCCAGATGCGCGGTGAGCTGGGCGAGGGCCTGGAGGAAGGGCAGCGACATGGCAAAGCTCCGCCTTGAGGGGGGTGGAGCCTAATCGGTCTTTGATGATTTTTCGCATAACCTGCCGCATCGCCGCCCGGAGACGCGCATGACCGACCCCTTCCTGCTGGCCACGCCGCTGGGCGACACCGCGGCGCAACTCGCCCGCCTGCCGCGCCGGCAGCGCTACGGCACGCTGGCGGCGGTGCGCGGCGCGGCGCTCTCGGTCACCGGGCTGGGCGAGGGGGTGGCCATCGGCGACCGGATGCGGGTGCAGCGGCATGGCAGGCCGCCGGTGCATGGCGAGTTCGTGGCCTTCTCCCCCGACAGCGCCATCGCCGTGCCCGAGGGCGGCACCGAGGGGCTGAGCCCCGGCGCGCGGCTCTGGCTGGAGGAGCCGCTCTGCCTCTACCCCTCCGATGCCTGGCTGGGGCGGGTGGTGGACAGTCTCGGCCGGCCGATGGACGGGCGCGGGCCGCTGCCGCAGGGGCGGCGCGGGGTGCGGCTGCGCCAGCCGCCGCCCGCGGCCCTCAGCCGCAAGCTGATCGGCGCGCGGCTGGAGACGGGGCTGCGCGCGCTCGACGTCTTCACGCCCATCTGCCGTGGCCAGCGCCTGGGCATCTTCGCCGCCTCCGGCGTCGGCAAATCGACGCTGATCGGCATGCTGGCGCGCTTCGTCGCGGCCGATGTCATCGTGCTCGGCCTGGTCGGCGAGCGCGGGCGCGAGGTGCGGGAATTCCTCGACCATGTGCTGGGGGAGGCGGGGCGGCGGCGCTCGGTCGTCGTCGTCTCCACCTCGGACGAGCCGGCGCTGTCGCGGCGCCGCGCGGCGCAGGCCTCGCTCGCCATCGCCGAGCATTTCCGCGCCGAGGGCCGCCAGGTCTTCCTGCTGCTCGATTCCATCACGCGCCTCGCGCACGCCCAGCGCGAGATCGGGCTGGCCGCCGGCGAGCCGGCCACGGCGCGCTCCTACACCCCGTCCGTCTTCACCGAGCTGCCGGCGCTGCTGGAGCGCGCCGGGCCGGGGCCGGAGGGGGAGGGCGACATCACCGCCATCTTCACCGTGCTGGTCGATGGCGACGACCATGACGAGCCGATCTCGGACGCGGTGCGCGGCATCCTCGATGGCCATATCGTGCTCGACCGCCGCATCGGCGAGCGCGGGCGCTGGCCCGCCATCGACGTGCTGCGCTCGGTCAGCCGCGCCCTGCCGCGCTGCCACTCGGCCGAGGAGAACGCGCTGCTGGCCGAGGCGCGGCGGCTGATGGCGACCCATGCCGACATGGCGGAGATGATCCGCCTCGGCGCCTACCGCCCCGGCAGCGATGCCGGGGTGGATGCCGCCATCGCCCACCAGCCGGGGCTGGAGGCGCTGCTGGCGCAGGGCGTCGATGAGCGCAGCAGCACCGGGGAGGCCTTCGCCCGGCTGCGCGCCAGCCTCGGCCATCCGGCGTGATCCTGGCCGAGAGCGCCACGCATCTGCGGGTGCGGGCCGACCGCGAGGCCTTCCGCCGGCTGGAGGAAGCCGGGATTTTCCTCGGTCCCGAGCGCGGGGTGTATCCGCCCGATGGCACGGTGATCGGCGTGCCGATCGCGCCCAGCAGCGAGCCCTTCACCGGCTATTACGGCAGCCGCTGGATCGGCGCCTTCGGCTTCGCCAGCTATTCCCACTCGCCGGTCAGCGCGCCGTTTCCGGTCGGGCGCTACTGCTCGATCGCCGCCGGGCTGCGGGTGATGAATGGCGACCATCCGCTGGAGCGCTTCACCACCCACACCCTGACCTATCTGCGCGGCCTCTCGGCCCAGCAGGCGGCGGCCGAGGCGCTGGGCGGCGCCGCCCCGCCGGCACCCCATGCCCAGAAGCCGCATCCGGTGATCGGCGATGATGTGTGGATCGGCCAGGATGTCATCCTGGCGCGCGGCATCACGCTCGGCACCGGCTGCGTGGTCGCCGCGGGCGCGGTGGTGACGCGCGACGTGCCCCCCTATGCCGTGGTGGGCGGCGTGCCGGCGCGGCGGATCCGCGACCGCTTCCCGCCCGCCCTGGTGGAGGCGATGCTGCGGCTGCGCTGGTGGCGCTTCGCCTGGCCGCATTTTTCCGAGCTGGCGGCGCTGCCGCCGGCCGAGTTCCTGAAGCGGCTGGAAGCGCGCGAGGCGGAAGGGACGATCCGCCCCTATGCCCCGCCGCGCGTCGATGCCGCCGGCATCCTGCGCCGCCTCGCCGCCGAGCGCGGCGCGCTGGACGAGGCGCTGCGCGATATCGGGCCGATGCCGGCATGAGCGAGACCATGACCGGGGAAGCCGCCTGGGCGGCGCTGGAGGCCGCGCTGCGCGAGGCCTCAGGCGCGATGGACGACGCCGCGCTGGGCGATGCGCTGCTGGCGGCGCTGTTCGGCAGCGGCCGCCCGGTGCTGGCGCTGGAGCCGCTCTCCGCCATCCTGCGGCTGCGCGACGCGCGGGGCCCGCTGCGGCATGCGGGCTGGGCGCAGGTGGCGGCGCATCTGGCGGCGCAGCTGCCGGGGCTTCTGGCGCGTGGCGAGCATGTCACGCTGCTCGGCGCCATCGCCGCCCTCGGGCTGGCGGAGGGGCGCGGGGCGGCGCTGCGGCGCCTCTGTGCCCTGGTGCTGGCGACGCCGCCGGAGGCGGGGCTGGAGACCTCGCTGCACCGGCGGCTGTGGCGCTGCGGGCTGCTGGGGCCGGCGGAGAGCGCCGGTTTCCTGGCGTCGCTGGCGCCCGATCTGCCGCAGGCGGAGGCCGCGCGGCTGCGGGATGGCCGCCGGCTGCTGGCGCTGCTCGGCCTCGACCAGCCGGCGCCGTTCTCATACGCCGAGGCGCTGGTGGAAGGGCTGGCCCTGCCCTGGCTGCTGCGCGCGGCGGCGGATGACCAGCCGGTGCTGGCGCTGGAGCTGGAAGGGTTGTTGCACGCGCATTGGCTGAAGCGGGAGGAGAGCGGGGCGCATCATGCGCGCTGGATCGGCCGCTGGGCGCCGGCCCTAGCGGAGTGCGGCCGCCGCCGCGCCCGGCCGCTTTCCGCGCCTGCCCCGCTGCCGGGGGCCCGGCCGATGGTGGTGTTCCTGGTGCATGTGGCGAGCGGCCTTGCCCATGTGCAGGCGATGCTGACGCTGCTGGAGGCGGCGCTGCGCCGGCCGGGGCGGCGCTTCGACTACCGCGTGCAGTTCCTCTATGGCCGGGACGAGGCGGTGTTCGCCCGGCTGCGCGCGGCGGGGGTGGACGTGGTGGCGCAGGAGACGCCGCCCGGCACGCCGCTCGCCCTGGCGCTGGAACGCGCCGCGGCGCTGCTGGCGGCGGACCCGCCGGCGGCGCTGGTGTGGCTCTGCGCGCCGCAGGGGCTGGCCTATGGCTTCGGGCGGCGGCTGGCGCCGGTGCAGGTGTGGTGGTCGGTGAAGTTCCATCCGCCGGCGGCGCCGGACGCGGACCTGCGCATCGGCGGCTTCGCCGGGCAGGGGCCGCGCGTCATGGTCGATGGCGTGCCCTGGGCCAACCTGCCCGGCAGCATCGACCCGCAGCTGCGCGCCGTGCCGGCGCCAGAGCGGCAGGCCTTGCGCGCGCGGTTCGGGGAGGGGGTGCTGCTCGGCTCCCTGGCGCGCGAGGAGAAGATGGGCGATCCCCGCTTCCAGCAGCTTGTCGTCTCGCTGCTGCGCCGCCTGCCGGGCGCGCACTACCTCTACACCGGCCGCCAGGACCTGCCGGAGTTCCGCGCGCGGCTGGAGGCGGCGGGTGTGGCGGAGCGGGCGCAGTTCGTCGGCTGGGTGGAGACGGGGCTGTATGCCGGCATCCTCGATGTCTATCTCGACACCTTCCCGCTGGGGGGTGGGCTGACGGCGATGCAGGCGATGGTGCAGGGGGTGGCGCCGGTCTTCCTGTGCGGCGCGCCGGGCACGCCCTATGGCGGCATCCTGGACAACTACCTGCACCGGGCGCGGCGCTCGGCGGAGGTGCCGGCGGCGGAGCGGATGGCGCGCGACGCGCTGCTGCGCGATGCCGGGGGCCGGGACCTGCTGCCGGAGCTGCCGGACGCGGCGGCGTATGAGGCGCGCGCCGTGGCGCTGGCCGGGGATGCGGCGCTGCGGCGCGCGGTGGGCCAGGCGGTCGCGCGCTATGCCGAGGCCTGGCTGACCGACCACAGCCTGCCCGCGCGCACCTTCGAGGCGCTGCTGGTCGGGGCCTGCGGCCTGCCGGACGCCAGCGGCGTCCGGCCCTGACAGAAAGAAGAAGGGGGCCCGGGGGAATTCATTCCCCCGGACTTTCTTGTCCGTCCTTCCGAAAGATCCCGAACAGCTTGAATCCCAGCATGCGCCAGAAGAGATCCGCGGGCCTGAGTGTGCCGAGCTTGGCCGGCGCCCAGGGGCCGAGGATGGCGCGCAGTTCCGTTTCGGGATGCGCCAGGATGCGATCGAGTTCGGAGATGTAGCTTTGCAGCAGCAGCGGACGGAAGCCGCCGCGCCGCAGTGTGTCGACCAGGGAGGCCGGGCCGAAATAGCTCCAATGCCCGAGGGTGACGACGGTGGAGCGGCTTTTTTCCAGTTGCACCAGGGGGCTTTCGAAGTTCGGCACCTGGAGGGCGAGCAGGCCGCCCGGCGCCAGGGCGTCGCCGATGGCGCGCAGGAAGGGCCGCGGGTGCTCGACATGCTCCAGCACGTCGAAGAGGGTGACGAGGTCGTAGGGCCCGGGCGGCGCGTCCGCTGGAAAGAAGCCGCAGCGCACCGCGGCGTGGCGGGTGGCGGCGGCGGCGGCGAAGTCCGGGGCGGGCTCGACGCCGGCGACCTGCCAGCCTTCGGCGGCGAAGCGGTCGAGTGTCGCGCCATTGGCGCAGCCGATGTCGAGCATGCGGCCGGGGGCCGCGCGGAAGCCGGCCACGCATTGCGCGACATAGGCCAGCTTGGCGGTTTCCAGCCGGGCATAGGGGGCGCTGGCTTTCAGCGCGGCGAAGGCGGCGGGCACGCTGCCGGGTGCGCTTTCGGCGGTCGCGTAGCGGGCGCGGTCGGTGGTCTCCTCCAGCACGTCGCGGCTGTAGACCAGCTGGCAGCCGGCGCAGCGCAGCAGGCGCAGATGCGGCTGGCTGAACTCGGGCAGCGGGGTCGCGGCATCGGCCGGCGCGTCGCAGACCGGGCAGGCGTCGCGGCTGCGGAAGACGCGCGCGGCCTCGGCGTGCAGGCGGGCGATGCGGTCCTGCTCCACCCCGGTCAGGGCCTTGTAGTGGGCGCGCAGGGCGGCGCGGAAGCCGGGCACCAGGGCGGCGTCGAAATCCTCCGGCCGCAGCGGGGCGGCGGGGGGCAGGGGCAGGGCGGCGCTCACAGCGGCAGGGCGGCCAGGGCCGCCTCGAGTTCGGCGACCACGCGGTCCTGCGCCGCCTCGGTCATGGCGCCGTGCAGGGG
>NZ_GG770784.1:70426-73156 GCF_000164635.1 Pseudoroseomonas cervicalis ATCC 49957
GGGCGTGCCGGCGTGAGCGCGGTGCTGGAGGCCGGGCTGCGCCTGCCGCCGGCGACCCGCCTGCCGGTGCCCGATGCCCCGCCGGGCTGGATGGCAGGCGGGCTCGGCGCCTTCTTCCCGCGGCGGGATGCGCGGGGCGGGCTGGAGCTGTTCGTCAGCGGCCGCGACGGCGCGGGCACCAGCCGCATCGGCCTGCTGCGCTACGAGGATTTCCCGGCGGCGCCGCGCCTGGTCGCGGCCAGCGCGCCGCTGCTTGGCCCCGGCGAGCCGGGCGGCTTCGACGCGGATGGCGTCGGCTATCCCTGGCTGGTGGGGGAGCGGCTGTATTACGTCGGCTGGCAGCGCCTGGGCGGGGCGGTGCCGTTCCGCAACCAGCTCGGCCTGGCGATGGGCGGGGCGGGCGGCTTCGCCCGGCACTCCCGCGCGCCGCTGCTGGCGGCCTGCGATGCCGAGCCGATCGGCCATGGCTCCTGCTGCGTGGAGCCGCTCGGGCCGGGGCGCTGGCGCATGCTCTACACCTGCTTCCTGGGCTGGGAGGCGCAGCCGGGGGGAGGCTTCCGGCACCGCTACCGCATCCATGCCGCCTGGTCGCAGGATGGCATCGCCTGGGCGCTGCCCGGGCAGGTCGCGGTGGAGTTCGACCCGGCGGCCGAGGCGGAGGAATACGCCCTGGCCTCGCCCGTCACCTGGCGCGGGGCGGCGGCGGAGGAGCTGCTGCTCTTCACCGCGCGCGGTGCCCGCTACCGGCTGCACGCGGCGCGCGGCGGGGAGGGCGGGCGGTTCCGCCGGCTGGCGCCGCCCATCGCCATCGCCGCCGGCGACTGGGACGATGCCATGCAGTGCTATCCCCGCCTGCTGCGCTGGGACGGGCGGGACATCCTGTTCCATGCCGGCAATGGCTATGGCCGCGCCGGCATCGGCTACAGCCTGCTGCCCGAGGGCTGGGAGACGCGGCTGGCATGAGCGCGCCCATCTTCGACAGCCATGGCGGGTTGCCGCCGGGCGATGCGCGCGACCTCGACCGCCGCATCGACGCCTATGCCGCCGCCGCCGCCGAAGCCGGCTTCTGCGGCGGCTGCGTGCTGGCCCTGCCGGGGCGCGATGCGGAGGCCGACTTCATCGCGGCCGTCGGCGCGCGGCCCGGGCTGGTGCCGATCCCCGCCTGGCCGCTGGAGGGGCCGGACGCCCCGGCGCCCGAGGCGGTGCTGGACCGCTTCCTGGCGCTGGGCGCGCGGGGCTTCCACATCCATCCGCGCGCCTCCGGCCTGTCGCCGGCCGATCCGCGCTTCGCCCGCGTGCTGCGCGGCGCGGCGGCGCGCGAGCTGGTGGTGTTCCACTGCACCTATGCCTTCGCCTCCGTGGTGGCGCCGCCGCCCTGGCCGGGCGCGGCGCGGCTGCCGGTGGACCCGCTGCCGCACCTGGCCCTGGCGCTCGCCGACCTGCCGACGCTGCGCTGCGTGCTGCTGCATGGCGGCGGGGTGGAGCTGCTGCGCTACGCCGAGTTCGTGCGCGCCAACCCGCATCTGCTGCTCGACCTGTCGCTGACGCTGATGAAATACCCGGGCAGCTCGCTCGATCTCGATCTCGCCTTCATGTTCTCCGCCTTCGACCGGCGCATCTGCCTCGGCACCGACTGGCCGGATTACAGCCCGGCGGCGACCGCCGCGCGGTTCGAGGGCTTCACCGCCGCGCTGCCGCCGGAGAAGCGGCGCAACGCGGCCTCGGACAATCTGCGCCGCCTGCTGCGGCTGGAGGAGTGAGCCGCCATGCTGTTCGACATGCCGCCGCTGGACGCGCTGGAGCGGGATGCCGCGCTGCGCGCCGCGCTGATGCAGCGGATCGGGGCGCATGAGGTCGGCGTCAGCCGCGCCGTGCTGCCGCCCGTGCTGGTGGCGCGCATCACCGAATGGCTGTCGCGCATTGGCCGCTGCTCGCTGCCCAACTACGTGCCGTTGCGGCCGGGCGCGCCCAACGCGCACCGCGTCAACCGCTGGGACGAGCGTTCCTTCGTGAAGGCGAACTACCACCAGTTCTCCTTCCTGCCCTGGAACCAGGACCCGTTCGACCTGTTCCGCCTGACCGCGCCGGTGTTCCGCCTGCGCAACCTGCTGGCCGGGCTGCCACCGGACAAGTATCTGGGCCGCGCGCCGGAGGAGGGCGCCATCGCCCGGCTGCTGTTCCATTTCTACCCGGCGGGCGAGGGCTGCATGAACCTGCACCAGGACCCGGTCGGGCCGCACCAATGCGCCGTGCCGCTGATGGTGCTGTCGCGCTTCGGCCAGGACTACAGCGAGGGCGGGCTGGTGCTGCGGGAGAAGGACGGCGCGCTGCGCGGCGTCGACGCGGCGCTGGCGCCCGGCGATGTCGTCTGGTTCCACCCGCAGCAGCCGCATGGCATCGAGACGATCGACCCGCACCGCCCGGCCGACTGGCTGGCCTTCCGCGGCCGTTGGTCCGGCGTCTTCGCGGTGAACAAGCTGCAGGATGCGGGCGGCATCGGCGATGCCGCCGATCTCGGCCGCGCCGGGGGCGGGAGCGGCGGCGGGGAGGGTTGAGGCCATGGCGCCGCGCCTGCTGATCCTGGGCGCCGGGCTCGGGCTGGTGCCGCGCATCCGGGCCGCGCGCGCCGCCGGCTTCCACTGCATCGTGGCCGATGACCTGCCGGTGCCGCACGGCTTCGCCGTGGCCGATGCCACGCTGCGCGCCCGCCCCGACGATGTGGCGGCGCTG
>NZ_GG770784.1:74960-78214 GCF_000164635.1 Pseudoroseomonas cervicalis ATCC 49957
GCCGATGCGCTGGCCGCGCGCATCCGGCTGCACGATGCCGGCGGCCAGGCCCACCCGCCGCTGCCCTGCGCCACGGAGGCGACGGCCCCAGGCTGAGCCGACGGCTCAGCCGCGCCCCCCGCGCCGCAGATGGTCGATCAGCGCGCGCAGCTTCGGCGCCAGGTGCCGGCGGCTCGGGAAATACAGGAAGAAGCCGGGGAAGGGCGGGCAGTAATCCTCCAGCAGCGGCACCAGCTCGCCGCGGCCGATCCAGGGCCGGAAGCTCTCCTCCATGCCGAAGGTGATGCCGTGGCCGGCGCAGGCCAGGCGGATCATCAGCGCCATGTCGTTGGTGGTGACATGCGGCGCCACCTCGACATCGAACTCCGCGCCATCCGCGCCGAACTCCCAGCGATAGGGCGGCAGCTCGGGCGCCGGGCGCCAGCCGATGCAGCGATGCGCCGGCAACTCGCGCGGATGCGCGGGGCGGCCGTGCCGCGCCAGATAGGAAGGCGCGGCCACCGCCAGCTGCCGCTGCGGCGCCGAGACCGGCACGGCGATCATGTCCTGCGCGATCACTTCGCCCAGCCGCACCCCGGCATCGAAGCCCTCCGCCACGATGTCGAATTCCGCGTCGGTCACGGTGACGTCCAGGCGGATGCCGGGATGCGCCTCCAGGAAGGCGCCGAGCTGCGGCCCGGAGAGAAAACTCTCGGCGATGGAGGAGACCGCCAGGCGCAGCAGGCCGGAGGGGTGGCCGCGCAGCGCCGCCGCCGCCTCCGCCGCCTGGCCGATCTCGGCCAGGGCGCCGGCGATGCCGGCCTGGAAGCGCGCCCCGGCCTCGGTCAGGCTGACGCTGCGCGTGGTCCGCTGCAGCAGGGCGATGCCGAGCTGCGTCTCCAGCTTGCGCATGGTCTGGCTGACCGCCGAGCGGGTGACGCCGAGCCGGTCCGCCGCGGCGCGGAAGCTGCGCGTCTCGGCCACCACGGCGAAGACGGTGAGGGCGTTGAGGTCCAGGTGCATTGTCAAGGAAGGCTAACCTCTCCGGTCAGGCGGGAGCAAATTCTCTGAACGATGCCGCCCCGCTACCTCCTGGCCAGCGCCGGCCTCCCCGCCGGCCGGACAGGAGGAAGATTCCCATGGACAAGGTTGTTCTGATCACCGGCGCCTCGAGCGGCATCGGCGCCGCCATCGCCCGCGAGCTGGCCGGCGCCGGCGCGACGCTGCTGCTGGGCGCCCGCCGCACCGACCGGCTGCAGGCGCTGGCCGAGGAGTTGAACGCCGCCGGCGGCACGGTGCGCGTCCAGCGCCTCGACGTCACCGACCGCGCCGATGTGGCGGCCTTCGCTGACACCGCGCTCGGCGCATGGGGCCGCATCGACGTGATGGTGAACAATGCCGGCGTCATGCCGCTCTCGCCCATGGCCGCGCTGAAGGTCGATGAGTGGGAGCGCATGGTGGACGTCAACATCAAGGGCGTGCTCTGGGGCATCGCCGCCGTGCTGCCGGCGATGCAGCGCCAGGGGCAGGGGCAGGTCGTCAACATCGCCTCGATCGGCGCGCTCAGCGTCTCGCCCACGGCGGCGGTGTATTGCGCGACGAAATACGCGGTGCGCGCCATCTCCGACGGGCTGCGGCAGGAGAGCCAGGCGCTGCGCGTCACCTGCATCCATCCCGGCGTGGTGGAGAGCGAGCTGGCCGGCACCATCACCGACGCGGCGGCGGCGGCGCTGATGCGCGACTACCGCGCGATCGCGCTGCGGCCGGACGCCATCGCGCGCGCCGTGCGCTACGCCATCGAGCAGCCGGGCGATGTGGACGTCAACGAGATCGTCGTGCGCCCGACCGCCGCCGCGCATTGAACGGCGGGTTCTGACGTCAGAAGCGGGGCGGGGGCCTTGGGCTGCCGCCCCGCGCGCGCTTCACGGCGCGCAGGTCAGCGCGGGCCGCATTGCGCGGCCAGCGCCGCGACACCCGGCTGCGCGCCGGAGAGCGGGATGCTCTCGGTCTCGCCCTCCAGCGTCACGCGCAGAGTCTGCCCGCGCAGGACCCGCAGCAGCGCCGCATCCAGCGGCACCGCGCCGCTCAGCACCGCCACATCGCCGAGTTCCTGATTCTCCACCGGCAGGCGCAGCAGCACGCGCCCGCCCTCCGAAGCCAGTTCCAGCCGCGCGGTACTACCGGCGCGCACCCGGTCGCGCTCATCGACATAGCTCAGGCTGAAGCCACGCCGCGCCGTGTCGCAGATCAGCAGCAGACTCTGGTCGCTGGTGTTGGGCACCTCATAGGCGAGGTAGAGGCGCCCCTCGCCCTCGCGCCGTTCCCATTGCATCTCCTGCGCCATGGCCTGCTGCGTCCAGCCGGCCAGCGCCAGCAGCCCGGCCAGGCCCAGACAGCGCGGCATCGCGCCCCGCCGCGCCGCGCCGCGTGACCTCGTGCCGCGCGCCGTGTCCGACATGCCTGTCTCCCACATCATCCGCTGCCAGCCATCCCGCCGGCGCCGTGGCGCGTCCAGCGGCACGCGCGGAACATTCGCGTGAGAGCCGCATGGCGACGACAACGCTAAGCGGGATGTGAGCGTCTCTCTCCCGATCGTGCGCAGCCTGGATCTGGATGCGACGACGCCGACGGCGCAGTGAAGCGCTGTCACCATCTTCGGAGGAATCATGACCCGTCTCCTGGCCACCGCGACCATCCTGGCGCTCGGCGCGGCCCCGATCTTCGTCACCGCGGCAGCGGCGCAGCCGGCCAATCTGCGGCCGACCCGCGATGTCACCGTCGCCTACCGCATGAGCATGGCCGGCGCCCCGCCGCAGGAGATGCAGATGGCCTTCTCCCCCAGCACGGGGAAGCAGCGCGTCGACATGCCTGGCAATGCCGGCTGGATGCTGATCGACCGCCAGGCCAATTCGGCGACGATGGTGATGGAGGCGCAGCGCGCCACCATGGCGATGCCGCCGGCGACCGTCGCGGCCATGACGCAGGAAGCGCCCCCGGGCGCGAGCTTCACCCGCAAGGGCACCGCCACGGTGGCCGGCCAGTCCTGCACCGAATGGGAGATGGTCGCGGGCCAGGTGCGCGGCACCTCCTGCTTCACCGATGACGGCGTGCTGCTGCGCTCCTCCGGCACCGGCGCGAATGGCGCGGCGGTGACGATGGAGGCGACCCAGGTGAGCTACGGCGCGGTCGATCCGGCGAAGCTGACCCTGCCCAGCGGCTATACCGCCATGCCGGCGCCGGGCGCGGCCCCGGGCGGCGCGCCGGGCGCCCGTCCG
>NZ_GG770784.1:80703-83099 GCF_000164635.1 Pseudoroseomonas cervicalis ATCC 49957
CACGTCGCGGTCGGGATAGGCGCGGGTGTTGGCCAGCGCCCGGTAGCGCCCCGCCTCCTCGCGCAGCCGGTCGCAGAAGCCGAGCAGCGCCGGCGCGCCGCAGGCCGCCAGCAGCGCCTGGTGGAAGCGGCGGTGGCATGCCTCCCATTCCGGATTGGCCAGGAAGCGCCCGGTCTCCAGCGAGCGGGCCACGCGGCCCAGCCGGTGCTCGGCCAGCACCAGGGCTTCCTCCCACGCCGCATCGCCGCGGCTGATGGATTCACGCAGCGCCGCCGTCTCGGCCAGCACGCGGCTGCGGATCAGGCCGGAGAGCTGCTCGGGCTGCGCGCCGGCGACGCGGAAGCCGCGATGCTCCAGCCGCTCGGCCAGGCCTTCCGCCGCCAACTTCGACAGCGCCTCCCGCACCGGGGAGGCGCCGGCGCCGTACTGCGCCGCCAGGTCGCGCAGCTTGAGCTTCAGCCCCGGCGCCAGCCGCCCGGCCAGGATGTCGTCGCGCAGGCGGCGATGCACGCTGGTGGCCAGCGTCGGCTCGGCCGCCTCCGCGGCGACCGGCGGGGCGTTCGTCGGCATCGGCAGATCCATGCCGTCCGTTTTATCGACGAATCCATTTGACCTCCAGAAAATTTCGACAAAACTACCGCACCAACCACGGGGGAAACGCGCATGCGGCTGCTGGCATTCGAGCAGGAGGGTCGCGCCCGGCTGGGCGCCCGGATCGGCGACCAGGTCGTCGCGCTGGAGGATGTGCTGCCCGGCCTGCCGCAGGACCTGAATGCGGCGATCGCGGCGCTGGACCTGCCCCATTCGGCCGCCTCGCTGGCGGCGAAGCTGGCCGATGCGCCGAAGCGGCCGCTGGCCGGGCTGGCCCTGCTGCCGGTGGTGCCGCGCCCGGGCAAGATCCTCTGCATCGGCCTGAACTATGTCGAGCACGCCAAGGAGGGGAACAACCCGATCCCCGACTACCCGGCGGTGTTCCTGCGCGGCGCCACCTCGCTGGCGGCGCCGGGGGCGGCGCTGCTGCGGCCGCGCGTCTCGGAGAAGTTCGACTACGAGGCGGAGCTGGCGATCGTCATCGGCCGCCGCGCCCGGCACCTCTCCGAGGCCGAGGCGCTGTCCTGCGTCGCCGGCTACACCTGCATGAACGAGGGCTCGGTGCGCGACTACCAGCGCAAATCGACCCAGTGGAGCATGGGCAAGAATTTCGACCGCACCGGCGGGCTCGGCCCCGAGATCGTCACGCCGGACGAGCTGCCGCAGGGCCCGAACGCGCTGCGCATCACCTCGCGCATCAATGGCCGCACGCTGCAGGACAGCAACACCTCCGACATGATCTTCCCGGTGCCGCGCATCCTGGCGATCCTGACCGAGGTGATGACGCTGGAGCCGGGCGATGTGATCGCGACCGGCACGCCGAGCGGCGTCGGCTATCCGCGCCAGCCGCCGGTCTTCATGCGCGCCGGCGACACGGTCGAGATCGAGATCGAGGGCATCGGCGTGCTGGCCAACACGGTCGAGGACGAGGCCTGATCCTGCGCGGCTGACGCGCCGGCTCTGCGGGGCCGCGGAACCGCCGGCGCCCGCAGAGGCGCCGGCCCGGCAAGCCGGAACGAAGCGGCCGGACAGAAGCGCCGCGGGGGAGGTCGCACGGGCATGCGCAGCGTCACGCTATCCTTCGACAACGGGCCGGAGCCCGAGGTGACGCCGGGCGTGCTGGACGTGCTGCGGGCGCATGGGCTGCGCGCCAGCTTCTTCGTGCTCGGCCACAAGCTGGCGGCGCATCGCGCGCTGGCCGAGCGGGCGCGGGACGAGGGCCACTGGATCGGCAATCACAGCTGGTCGCACCGCCGCCCGTTGGGCGAGGCCCTCCCCGGCGAGGCCGAGGCGGAAGCCGAGGCCGAGATCGGCCGCACCCAGGACCTGCTCGGCCCCCTTGCCCATCCCGACCGGCTGTTCCGCCCGCAGGGCGGCGGCGGGGCGCTCGGGCCGCATCTGCTGAGTGGCGCGGCGCTGCGGCACCTGCAGCGCGGCGGCCACAGCCTGGTGCTGTGGAACGCCGTGCCCGGCGATTTCCGCGACCCGGAGGGCTGGGTGGCGCGCGCCCTCGCCCTCTGCGACGCGCAGGAGGAGACGCTGCTGGTGCTGCACGACCTGCCGAATGGCGCGATGCGGCATCTCGACCGCTTCCTGGGCCTGCTGCGCGACCGCGGCACCGCCTTCCGCCAGGACTTTCCCGAGAGCTGCGTGCCGCTCTGGCGCGGCGAAGCGCGGCGGGCGCTCGACGCCTATGTCACCCCTTGCCCGGAGGCCACGCCATGACCCTGCCCCGCCGCCCCCTCCTCGCCGGCCTGGCGGGCGCCCTGCTGGCCGCGCCTGGCCTCGCCCGGCCCGGCCATGCC
>NZ_GG770784.1:83149-85604 GCF_000164635.1 Pseudoroseomonas cervicalis ATCC 49957
TCGCGCAGCGCCTGGCGGAAGGGCAGCGCCCAGGCGATCCCGGCCGGCGGCGCGGTGCGCCGGGGCGCGGTCCGCGGCAGCACGGCCGGGAGGCCGGACATCAGCCGGCCTTCCCCGGCACCGGCACGGCGCGCAGCACGAAGAGCCGGTGCGAGGCGATGTCGACCATGCGCCGCATCCGCTCCAGCCAGACCTTCTCGGCCGCCGCCTCGCTGTGGAAGGGACCGTGCAGTTCCTCCGTGCCATCCTCCAGATCCTGGAAGCTGGTATCCCGGAAGACCCCGCCCCAGACCACCCAGATCTCGCGGCCGTTCAGGGGATCACTCATCTGTCGTCCTTCCATGCAGGGCTGACGGCGCCGCCCCGGAACGGGGATCGTCCTGACGCCGGCCTGGTTAACGCGCGCAGCGGATCCGGATGCGCATCCGCCTGGCAGGTCCGGCGCCGCCGGACCCGCCCGCCATATGCCGCATTGCGGTATGCAGGTGGAAGGAGGCATCCGCCAAATCATGGCGCCAGCCGGTCAGCGCGGCGGCGAGGCCAAGGGCGATGCTGGCAAAGCCCACAAGCGCGCCTTCCTGCAGGGTGAGCCAGGGCAGGAAGGCCTCGGGGAAGACCAGGAAGACGCTGCCCAGCAGCAGCAGGAGCGGGCCGATCAGCCGACCGTCGAACATGGGATTCTCCCGTCAGGGCCGCAGGGGAAGGGGGCGGCCGCCATATTCTCGCGCATCACCCCCATGCCCTTCAAGATTTTTCGCAAGGCCGGTGACCGGCCGGCGGCCCTTCCCCGCAGGGTGTCATGCTCTGTCCAGGCACCGCCCCTTTGCAGTCATGGCCGCGGATCATCTTGGCGCTTTGCCCGTGTCGGCGTGACGACGAGGTTCTGGCGCCAATTCCTGCCCGGATCGACTTTATGGACAATAGAATATCCCATTGTTCAACTCTGAGTTGATGTATCTGTCTTCTGGCCCTGTTGGACTCGTCCTTACGCCGACATCTCCACCCCGTGGTGCCGCCCGGGCTGGCGGCGCGGCTTTGTCTTCCTGGCTCTTCTTCCGTGTTGAAGCAGTTTCAAAGTTATCAGGTCATAAGGTTATCGCTGCCCAATTCCTTTTTGCAATCAGAGGCTTGCGGTAAAACATGTCGGCCTTCCGACGAGGATGCGTCGGTGTCGCGCCGAGTCCGTGACGGCGTCGCGCCGAGTCCGTGTCGGCGAAAGGACGAGCCTGTGTCGGCGTCACGACGAGGCGTCCCAACCCTGTCGGCGTCACGACGAGTCCGGCCTGTGGACAAGTCCCGCGCGCCCTGCGGGTACCCCCTGTCGGCGTCACGACGAGTGGGGGCGCCAAAAAGACTCGTCGCCACGCCGACAGGGGGGCAGGCAAGGCTGGCATCGCGCACCGGGCTCGTCCAAAACGAGGGGGCAGGAGGCGTGGACGCGGCATGGACGATCAGCAGGCCTTCAACTTCGGCCCCACCGACAGCCCGCTGGTCGGCAAGGTCAAGGGCGACCGCAACACCATGGTCTACAACTTCTTCTCGCTGCGGCGGGAGAAGGAGACCGAGCTGCCCCGCTACGACGATGGCAAGACCTGGATCGAGGTGGTCGGCACCAAGCACGGCGTCGCCTCGATCTGGGACAAGGAATTGCTGGTCTATTCGGCCTCGCTCATCGCCGACAAGATCAACCGCGGCGAGGCGCCCTCCGCCCGCATCACCTTCACCGCGCATGACTTCTTCATCACCACCGGCAGCACGCCGGGCGGCTCGGCCTATGAGCGGCTCGAGGAATCGCTGGCGCGGCTGAAATCGACCTTCGTGCGCACCAACATCGAGACCGGCGGCGAGGGCGAGGATCGCGGCTTCGGCTGGCTCGACGAATACAAGATCCTCTACCGGCGCGGCCGCGACGGGCAGAAGCAGATGCGCGCGGTGGAGCTGACGCTGTGCGCCTGGCTGTTCCGCGCCATCGTGCAGGACAAGCATTTTTTGACGTACAGCCCAAAATACTTCGAGCTGCCGCCCGTGGCCAAGCGGCTCTACGAGATCGCGCGCAGCGGCCCGCCGGGCGGCTTCCGCATGGGGCTGTCGAAGCTGCGCAACCGCGTCGGCACCACCCAGGATCTGCGCCGCTTCAAGGCGGAGCTCGCCGCCTATGCGACGCACAAGCGCAGCCTGCCGGATTACGGCATCGCGCTGATCGACCCGCGGCTGCGCCGCGCGCTGGACAAGGGCTTCCCCAAGCCGGCCGGGCAGACGCCGCTGAAATCCTGGCTGGTCGCCTTCTACCCCACCACCAACATCAGCGCGCTGACGCCGCTCGAGAGCATGCCGCTGCTCGAGGAGGACGACGCCGAGACGGTGGAGGGGGTGGCCGAGCCGGTCGCCGCCCTGCCGCGGCCGGCCCCGTCCGGGCGCCGCCGCGCCGCCTGAGGGGGGAGGGCGCGGTGGGCAG
>NZ_GG770784.1:89404-91032 GCF_000164635.1 Pseudoroseomonas cervicalis ATCC 49957
GCGGCGGCGCTGCGCCTGGCCCGCCGCCTGGCGCGCGCGGCCGAGGCCCCGGTGCGCCTGCTGGTGCCCTGCTGGGGTCTGTCGCAGCTCTGCCTGCCGGGCGAGGGGGGGGCGGAGGGGCTTGGCAATGCCGCCTGGTATGGCGGCTGAGCGCCGGCCCGGGGGCGAGGCGCAGAGCGCGCGCAAAACTTCTTGCGAAAAATCGGAGTGGGCGCGAAAGATGCGCCCGGAACGCAGAAGGGGGACCGGCGCGTGAGAATCCTGGTTGTCGATGACTATCCCACCATGCGGCGCATCGTGCGAAACCTGCTCGACCAGATCGGCTACAAGGATGTCGAGGAGGCGGGGAACGGGGCCGAGGCGCTCGAGAAGATCAAGGTCTCGCGCTACGACCTCGTCATCTCCGACTGGAACATGGAGCCGATGACGGGGCTGGAGCTGCTGAAGGAGGTTCGCGGCGATGCGAATCTCGCCAAGACGCCCTTCATCATGGTGACGGCCGAGAGCAAGACCGAGAACGTCGTGGCCGCCAAGCAGGCCGGCGCCTCGCAATACATCGTCAAGCCGTTCACGGCGGAAACGCTGAGGGCGAAGATCGCATCCGTCGTGGGTTAAGGGGGCAGTGTGAGCCAGACGTCATCGCCCGCTGCCGGGCTGGCCCGGATCTCCGGGCATGCGGCGGCCATCGCCGGCGAGGTCGACAAGCTGCTGGGCCTGGGCTCGGCGGGGGATGCGGCCACGATCGACAAGCTGGCCCAGGCGCTGGATGAAATGCGCGGCATGTCGAAGCTGCTGGCGGAGACGCGGGCCGAGGTGATCGGCCTCTCGCCGCCGCCGGTCGGGCTGGGCGACACGCTGGACGCCGTGGTGGTGGACACCGAGGGCGCCGCCTTCGAGATCCTGCGCCAGGCCGAGCGCGCCCAGGCGGCGGCGGGGCGGCTGCATGCCGGCACCTCGACCGACACCCGCGCCGACCTGGCCGAGGTGAACGACGCCGCCACCAGCATCGTCCTCGCCTGCGCCTTCCAGGACATCACCGGCCAGCGGCTGCGCAAGATCCTCTCCACCATGCGCGCCGTCGAGGCACGGGTGACCACCCTGGTCGGGCTGATGGGCATCCAGCCCGAGGAGGCCAGCAGCGAGGCCTGGGAGGCGCCGAAGGATGGCCGCCAGGATGGCCACCTGCTGAACGGCCCCAGCTCCTCCGCCCAGGGCGGGCTGGGCCAGGGTGCCGTGGACGACCTGTTCGGCTGAGGCCGCCGCCCCGCCCGGGCGGCTCCGGCTCTGGGCCATCCGTCCTGGCCCCCCCCCGAGCCGGGGGGGGCGATGGTCCCGGCCCGCCGGCGCCGGGCTGCTGCTGCCCCGCCGCATCGGCGCCGGGGCCCATTGTCCTGGCGCGCCCGTGCCAGGGTTCCGCCGTTTCTGGGACGCGACAGGGAAGAACTCCATGGCTCCAGCGATCGGTTCCGACATGGCCGGCCTTCTGCGCCCGGCCGGCCAGGGGGAGGGGGCCCGCCCCGCCGCCGCGCCGGCCGCCGGGGCCGAGGGCTTCGCCCAACTGCTGCAGGGCGTGCTGATCCTGCCCGACCCGGCGACCCTGCCGGTGCTCCCGCAGGGCTCCGCCCCGC
>NZ_GG770784.1:92026-94438 GCF_000164635.1 Pseudoroseomonas cervicalis ATCC 49957
CCGCCCTGGCCTGCCGCTCTGCCGGCCGGCGCGGCGCCGGCCAGTGCCGCCACGGCAGCCGGCTTCACCGCGCCGATGGCCCCGCCGCATCTGCAGCGCATCGCCGCCGAGGCCGGGCCACAGCTGGTGCTGCGGCTGACCCAGGCGGCCGAGCGCGGCGAGGAGACCGTCTCGCTGGCGCTCAACCCGCCGGAGCTGGGCCGGGTCGAGCTGCGCCTGACGTTCCGCGAGGGGCAGGTGCACCAGGTGGTGATGGCCGCCGAGCGCGCCGACACCTTCGAGGCGCTGCGCCAGGAGCGGCCGGGCCTGCTGCAGCAGATGGAGCAGGCCGGGCTGCAGCTCGGCCAGTCCGGGCTCGACCTGCAGCATGGCGCCCTGCCGCGCTCGGAGGATGAGGCGGAATTCGCCACCCGGACCGGCCGCGACGCCGCCGCCGCCGCCGATGACCCCGCCGCCGAGGCCGCGGCGCCGCGCCGCCCCGCCTCCGACAGCCTGATCGACATCATCGCCTGAGGCGCGCGCCGCCGGGAGATCCAGCCATGGCCACCACCAATGCCGTCACCGCCGCCAGCGCCACCCCGACCAACCTGGCCGCCAGCGGCGCGCCCACCGCGCAGCTGCCTGGCGCCGGCAGCCCCGATTTCGACCGCTTCCTGAAGCTGCTGACGGCGCAGCTGCGCTTCCAGGACCCGATGAGCCCGACCGACCCGACGCAGTTCGTCGCCCAGCTGGCGCAGTTCTCCCAGGTCGAGCAGCAGACCAAGACCAATGCCCTGCTGCAGGGCATCGCCGAGACCCTCTCGGGCCAGGCCAGCCTGGCGGAGAACGCGGCGCTGCTCGGCAAGGCGGTGCGCACCCAGTCGGAGACAGTGAGCGTGCCGGAGGGCGGCGGCAGGGTGCCGCTGAGCGTCGAGGCCAGCGGCGCCAATCTGCGCAACCTGCGGCTGGAGATCCTGGATGCGCGCGGCGATGTGCTGCGCAGCATCGGCCTGGCCGCGGGCAGCAGCCAGATCAGCTTCGACGGCAAGGATGGCAATGGCAACGCCCTGGCGCCGGGCCGCTACACCGCGCGCGTGGTGGGCGACGACCAGGCCGGGCGGCGGCAGAGCGCCGGCAGCCTGATGATGAGCGGCAAGGTGACCGAGCTGCGCCGCGACGGCACCGGCACGCTGCAGCTGGTGCTGGACAATGGCGCGGTGGTCGGCGCCAGCGAGGTCACCCGCCTCGGCGGCTGAGCCCGCCTCCCTCCCCGCCGCTTGCGCGGACCGCCCCGCCGCGTGAGGCTGGCGGACAAGCAAGAGGGGAGGGAAGCGTGTCGCCCACAAAACCGCATCCGGCGGAGGCGCTGCGCGCCGCCATGGCGCAAGGGCTGGTCATGGCGCCTGGCGCGCCGGACGCGCTGACCGCGCGCATGATCGCGCAGGCCGGGTTCCCGGCGCTCTACATGACCGGGCTCGGCGCCACGGCGGCGCGGCTCGGCCTGCCCGATCTGGGGCTGATGAGCGGCACCGAGATGGCCGACCAGGCACGCGGGCTGACCCGCGCCGTCACCATCCCCGTCATCGCCGATGCCGACACCGGCTATGGCGGCGTGCTGAACCTCCGCCGCACCGTGCAGGATTACGCCCAGGCCGGGGTGGCGGCGCTGCATCTGGAGGACCAGCAGAGCCCGAAGCGCTGCGGCCAGCTGGCCGGCATCCGGCTGGTGCCGGCCGAGGAGGCGGCGCTGCGCCTGCGCGCGGCGCTGTCCGCGCGGGGCGCGGAGAAGCTGCTGGTGATCGGCCGCACCGACGCGCTGCCGGCCGCCGGCATGGCGGAGGCGCTGGACCGCGCCCGCCGCTACCAGGATGCGGGCGTGGACCTGGTCTTCATCGATGGCGTGAAGCGCGTCGCCGAGCTGGAGGAGATCGCCCGCGCCTTGCCGGGGCCCAAGGTGGTCAGCATCGTCGACGGCACCGAGACCGTCGCGTTGCGCGCCGAGGCGTTGCAGCAGATGGGCTTCAGCCTGGCGCTCTACCCCGTTTCCACCTTGTTCAGCGCGCTGCGCGCCATCGGCGACACGCTGGCCGCGCTGCGGCGCGAGGGCTGCACCGCCACGCGCGCGCCGGCCATGACAAGCTATGCCGAGTTCGCCGGCATTGTCGGCCTCACCGAGCAGCAGCATTGGGCGGAGGAATTCGGCGGCTGAGGCGCGCGGGCGCCCCGGCCGCCGCGCCGCCTCAGGCCTCCAGCCGCATCAGGCTGGCATTGCCGCCGGCGGCGGCGGTGTTGATGGAGATGGAGCGCTCGGCCAGCAGCAGCTCCAGCGGATACTCCGCCCCGGACGCCAGCGCGGCGGGGCTGAGGGCCAGCAGCGGGCGCACCGCGCCCTCCGCCGCCGCCAGTTCCGCCGCGAAGGCCAGCAGCGCCGCG
>NZ_GG770784.1:95849-101656 GCF_000164635.1 Pseudoroseomonas cervicalis ATCC 49957
GGCGGCATCGGCGCGGCGCGCAACGGCGTGGCGGCGGCGTCACGCATGGCGCCGGCCAGCATCGCCAGCCCGTCCTCATCGGCCAGGTCGAAGCCGCGCGCGTTGCGGCGGTCCCCGAACAGGGCAGGGGGGGCGGCGATGCGGTCATGCGGCCGGCCGACCGGGCTGAGCGCGGCGGCGGCCTCCACCGGATCCTCGAGCAGCGCCGCGACCGGCACCGCCTTGTCATGGATGCGGTTGACGAAGGAGGTGTTGGCGCCGTTCTCCAGCAGCCTGCGGACCAGATAGGCCAGCAGCGTCTCATGCGTGCCGACGGGGGCGTAGATGCGGCAGGGGCGGCCGAGCTTCTCCGCGCCCACCACCTCCTCATAGAGCGGCTCGCCCATGCCGTGCAGGCACTGGAATTCGTACTGTTCCGGCGTCCAGCGCGCGGGGTCGGCCATGCTGTGGAGGGCGGCCAGCGTCAGCGCGTTGTGCGTGGCGAATTGCGGGAACACCGCGTCGGGTGCCGCCAGCAGCTTGCGCGCGCAGGCGAGATAGGCGACGTCGGTGTGGATCTTGCGCGTGTAGACAGGAAAGTCGGCGAGGCCGTCGAGCTGCGCGCGCTTGATCTCGCTGTCCCAATAGGCGCCCTTGACCAGCCGCAGCATGATCCGCCGCCCGGTGCTCCGCGCCATGTCGATCACCACGTCCAGGACGTAGGGCGCGCGCTTCTGGTAGGCCTGCACCACGAAGCCGATGCCGTTCCAGCCCGCCAGCGCCGGGTCCTGGCAGAGGCCCTCCAGCAGCTCCAGCGACAGTTCCAGCCGGTCCGCCTCCTCGGCATCGATGTTCAGGCCGATATCGTAGCGGCGCGCCAGCAGCGCCAGCTGTTGCAGCCGCGGCAGCAGCTCGGCCAGCACGCGGGCGCGCTGGGCGCGGGCATAGCGCGGATGCAGCGCCGAGAGCTTGATCGAGATGCCCGGCCCCTCGATCAGCCCGCGCCCGGCCGAGGCGGCGCCGATCGCATGGATCGCGCGCTCATAATCGCCGAGATAGCGCGCCGCGTCGGCGGCGTTCATCGCCGCCTCGCCCAGCATGTCGTAGGAGTAGCGGAAGCCCTTGGCCTCCAGCTTGCGGGCGCGCGACAGGGCGGCGTCGATGGTCTGGCCGGTGACGAATTGCTCGCCCATCAGCCGCATGGCGATGTCGACGCCGCGGCGGATCACCGGCGCGCCGGCGCGCGCCAGCAATTTTGTCAGCGCATCGCCCAGCCCCTGGCTGGTGTCGCCCTGCCCGGTGAGCCTGCCGGTGACCACCAGCCCCCAGGTCGCCGCATTGACGAAGAGCGAGGGCGAATGGCCGAGATGCGCGCGCCAGTCGCCATGGCCGAGCTTGTCGCGGATCAGCGCGTCGCGCGTCGCCGCGTCGGGGATGCGCAGCAGGGCTTCCGCCAGGCACATCAGCGCGATGCCCTCCTGGCTGGACAGGGAAAACTCCTGCACCAGCGCCTCGACCCCGCCGCGCTGCGGCTTGGCGCGCAGCGCCTCCACCAGGCGGCGGGCGAGTGCCCCGCTGGCCTCGCGCTCGGCCGGCGAGAGGCGGGCGGCCTCGATCAGCGGCGGCAGGCACTCCGTCTCCGGCCGGCGGGTCGCGGCGGTGACGGCGCGGCGCAGCGCGTCGCGCGGCGCGACATCCGCCAGGAAGGCGGCGAAGGGGGCGGGGGAAGGGGCGTCGGCGGGGCGCATCCAGGCTCTCCAGCTTCCGGCGCGGCGCCGGGATCTGCTGGAAATGCTACGTCGTGCCGCGCCGGATCCCTACGTGACCTTTGGGGCGTTTCACCATACGATCCACGGTTCGTGATGCTTTGAACCGAAAGACGTAAGGCAGTGGATCGGATCGACCTCAGGATCCTGGACATCCTCCAGCGCGATGGCCGCATCACCAATCTGGAACTGGCCGAGCGCATCGGCCTCTCCCCCGCCACCACCAGCGAGCGCTTCCGGCGGCTGGTGAAGGAGGGATATGTCACCGGCTTCGGCGCGCGGCTGGACCCGCACCGGCTGGGCTTCGGCCTGCTCGCCTTTGTCGAGGTGCTGCTGGACAAGACCACGCCCGACGCCTTCTCCCGCTTCGCCGAGGCGGTGAACCGCGCGCCGGAGGTGCTGGAATGCCACATGGTGGCCGGCGGCTTCGACTATCTGGTGAAGGTGCGGCTGAAGGATATGAGTGCCTATCGCCACTTTCTGGGCGAGGTGCTGCTCAGCCTGCCGGGCGTCAAGGAGACCCGCACCTATGCGGTGATGGAGGAGGTCAAGGAACACGCTCCCCTGCCGCTCGCCCAATTGCCACTCGCCTTGCCGCGCGCCGGCTGAGGCGCGCGGGGTGGAGGCGCTCGCCGCCTATGCCGGGCTGTTCCTGGCCGCCTTCGCCGCCGCGACGCTGCTGCCGGCGCAATCCGAGGCGCTGCTGGCCGGGCTGCTGCTCTCCGGCCGCTACGGGACGGCGCTGCTGATCCTGAGCGCCGCGGCGGGCAATGTGCTGGGCTCGGTGGTGAACTGGCTGCTCGGCCGCTCGGTCGAGCGGTTTTCCGGGCGGCGCTGGTTCCCGGTGAAGCCGGCGGCGCTGGAGAAGGCCAAGGCCTGGTACCGCCGCTGGGGCCGCTGGAGCCTTCTTCTCAGTTGGCTGCCGGTGGTGGGCGACCCGCTGACCCTGGTGGCCGGGGTGCTGCGCGAGCCGTTCTGGGTGTTCCTGGCGCTGGTGACCATCGCCAAGCTCGGCCGCTACCTGGTGCTGGCGGCGCTGGTGCTGGGCTGGGCCGGCTGAGACGCGAGAAGGCAGAGAGGGCGCCCCTGTGGGGCAGGGGCGCCCTCTCCCCTGGGGTCCGCCCGGCAGAGCGGACCCCGGGCACCGGCGGCGGGGAAGGGTATGGGTCCCGCCGCCGGCGCGACCGGTCAGAAGCGGTAGGTCGCGGTGGCCAGCACGCGCTGGCCGATGCCGCGCTGCGCGCCCTCGGCGCCGGGCGAGAGCAGCGAGCGCTCGGCGTAGTTGTACTCGACACCGACATCGAGGTCGGGCACCGGCGACCACACCAGATTGGCGATCACCTGGCCCAGCGTGCGGTTCTGCAGATTCTGCGTGCCGGCCGAGAACTGCTTGGCGTAGCTCGGATAGCTCAGCCGGGCGAGGCCGCCGGCCACCGTGCTGCGCACATTCTGCGTCCAGAAATGCTGGTAGCCGATCGTGCCCACCGAGACCTTCACCAGGTCGAGCGAGGCGTTGCGCGCATCGATGCCGGGCAGGCCCACATCGCTGGTGGCGCCGGAGCCCAGGATGTCGAGATAGCGGCCGACACCCTCGCCATAGGAGACGCGGCCGAAGGCGCGGCTCTTGCCCACCGTGTTGAGCGAGGCGTTCAGCGACACGCCGAAGCCCCAGGCCTCGTCCGAGAAGCGCTCGTCGCGGATGGCGCTGCCCTTGTTGGTGTAGTCGATGCGGCGCAGCAGGCCCTGCAGCGCGACATGGCCCCAGGCGCCGGCGGTCATCAGCCGCGCCGTCAGGTCGGGGATGCGGTTGACGGTGACCGAGGGCACGGTGCCGTCGGAATCCGGCACGCGGGCGCCGGCATTGTAGGTGAAGTCGCTCAGCGGGTTCTCGAGGCCGATGGCGAAGCTGGCACCCCCGCCGAGCGGCGCGGTGTAGCGGATCTGCGCCTGGCGCGGACCGCCGAGGCCCAGGAAGCTGAAGCTGTCGAGGAACTCGCCATTCACCGTGTCGCCGAACAGCGTCGTGGTCTGGCCGAGGGTGAAGCCCGCGAACTCGACATAGGCGTGGCGCAGGCGCGGGATCCAGTTGTTCTGGCTGGAGGTGCTGGCGCTGGACTGGGCGCCGGCGAAATCCATCTCCAGCACGCTGCGGGCGACGCCGTGGCTGGTGTTGGTGCGGGTCTCGACGCCGAGGCGCGAGCGGCGGGCGCCGAACTGGAAATCGCCGCCCTGGCGCGCCGCCGGGCCGCGGGTCAGCGGCACGGAATTGGCCGACTGCACGTCGGAGCGGTTGCGGCCCTCGACATCGCGCGAGCCGGTCAGGCGCACGAAGCCGTAGAGGCGGACCGAGGTCTCGGTGCCCGGGATGCGGACCGAGCGCGGGAAGCTGCCGGTCAGGTCGGTCTGCTGCGCCAGGCGCTCCGCGATCTGCTGCTGGGCGGCGCGCGCCTCGGCGGCGGCGGCGGCGTCACGCTGCTGCTGCGCCTCGATCGTGTTCAGCCGGCGCTGCAGCGCGTCGATCTCCTGGCGCAGGCTGGCGGTGCCCTGCGCGGCGGCGGGCTGGGCGAAGGCGAGGGCGGCGGCCAGCGCCGCGCCGCCGAGCAGGCCATGGCGAAGTGTCGCGCCATGGCGCGGGGCAAGCGTTTGGGACACGCAATCTCTCCGGAAACGGGCCCGCGGCGCGAAGGGCTGTGCGCGCGGGCGGCAGGCGGAAGGGCGCCGCCGCATGTCGGTGCGGCAGGCCGCCCGGCCAGGCTGCGAGGGTCCGGCAGGTGCGGCCCTCCCGGGGGGCGGGAGGGGCCGGCGGGATGGACGGGGCGCATGCGCGGGCGCCCCGTCCGCCCTGGTCCTGCCTTGGCCCTTGCGGGCCTTGCCGTGGCGGCAGGACGCTTTTCCGCCGCCAAGCTTGCGTGAAGCTGACAGGATGAACAGTTTTTCAGGATTGCGGGAGAGACGGGCACTAACTAAACGCGGCGGAACAGGACGGGTTTCCGATGCGCATTCTGTTGACCGAGGATGATGCCAGGCTGTCTGATCTGCTGGGGCGTGGGCTTCGTCAGGTGGGATGGTCTGTCGATACTGTTGCGACCGCCGAAGAGACTGGGCTGGCGCTGGCATCCTCCCGCTATCATGCGCTGGTGCTGGATCTCGGCCTGCCGGATGGCGATGGCATGGCGCTGCTGCAGGCGCTCCGGCAGCGCGACCGCAGCCTGCCGATCCTGATCCTGACCGCGCGCGGCCGCCTCTCCGACCGGGTGAAGGGGCTGAATGCCGGGGCCGACGACTACCTGGTCAAGCCCTTCGCGCTGGAGGAGATGGTGGCGCGCATCGCCGCCGCCTGCCGCCGCGCCGACCGCCCCGCCGAGACCGAGCTGCGCCTGGGCCGTGTCGCCCTGGCCCCGGCCGAGCGGACCTTCAGCGTCGATGGCGCGGTGCAGAAGCTGCCGCGGCGCGAGATGCTGGTGCTGGAGCTGCTGCTGCGCGCCCGGCACCGCCTGGTCAGCAAGCCCTATCTGGAGGAGAGCCTGGGCGGGCTCGGCCGCGAGATCGGCGGCAATGCGGTGGAGGTGCATGTCTCCCGCCTGCGCCGCCGCCTGGCCGAGCTCGGCACCGGGCTCGCCATCCGCGCCGAGCGCGGCCTCGGCTACCGGCTGGTCGAGGCGGACCAGGACCAGGCGGCGTGAGGGGCCGCCCCGGCTCGCTGGCCGCCGGCGCCACCCTGGCCTTCCTGGCGGCGCTGCTGGCCGCCGCCCTGGCGCTGGTCGGGCTGCTGGCGCTGCGCAACGACCAGGCGATGCGCCAGCTGGAGAACCGCGCCCTGACCGAGCGGGCGCAGAGCATCGCCCGCCACCTCTCCTTCGCCCCGGAGCGCGGCTGGCGGCTCGATCTGCCGCCCGACATCGCCGCCGCCTTCTCCAGCCTCTACGGCCGCGCCGCCTATGCGGTGGTGGACCAGCATGGCGACTACCTGCTGGGCAGCAACACCGACACGCCGCTGCTGATCCCCTCCGACGCGGCGCGCGGCCCGGCGGCGCCGCAGCCCTTCGCGCTGCGCCGCGACGG
>NZ_GG770784.1:101885-112327 GCF_000164635.1 Pseudoroseomonas cervicalis ATCC 49957
CGACTGGCGCGGCCTGGCGCTGCCGGTGCGGCTCGGCGGCCAGGCGCTGTGGGTGCAGGTGGCCGAGGATCTGCGCCACCCCGACGTGCTGCTCGACGATGCCGCCGCCGGCTTCCTGCGCGACGTCGCCTGGGTGGTGCTGCCGGTCTTCCTGGCGCTGGGCTGCGCCACGCTGTGGATGCTGCGGCGGATCAAGCAGCCGCTGACGCTGCTGGCCGCCGAGGCCAGCCGCCTCTCCGCCGACGCACCGGGCGAGCGGCTGAGCGAGGCGGCGGTGCCGGGCGAGCTGGTGCCGCTGGTGCGCGGCATGAACCGCGCGCTGGAGCGGATCGAGGCCAGCCAGGCCGAGCAGCGCGATTTCGTGGCCGATGCGGCGCATGAGCTGCGCACGCCGCTCGCCGTGCTGCAGGCGCAGATCGACCTGATGGCCGACCGCGCCGCCGCCGCGGCGCTGGAAAAGGACCTCGCCGTGCTGGAGCGGCTGGTCGGCCAGCTGCTGGCCATCGCCGCGCTGGACGCGCCGGGGCTGCGGCCGGACACGCGGCTGGACCTGCGGGCGCTGACCGACGACCTGGCCGCGCTGCTGCGGCTGATGGCGGCGCTGCGCGGCGTCACGCTGCGCACCCGCCAGCCCGCCGCCGCGGTGCCCGTGCTGGCCGAGGAGGAGGCGCTGTCCCAGGCCATCGCCAATCTCCTGGAGAACGCCATCGGCCATTCGCCGGAAGGCGCGGCGGTGGAGGTGACGGTGGGCGTCGATGGCAGCGTGCTGGTCGAGGATGCCGGGCCCGGCGTGCCGGAGCATGAGCGGCGGCTGGTGTTCCGCCGCTTCTGGCGCAGCCGGCGGCGGGCCGACCGGCGGCGCGGCGGCGCGGGCCTTGGCCTGTCGATCGTGCAGCGCGCGGCGCTGCTGCATGGCGGCGATGTCTCGGTCGGCGCCTCGCGCCTGGGCGGCGCCGCCTTCCGGCTGTGGGTCCCGGTGCTGGCGCCGCCGCGCGGCTGACCGCTCAATCCGCCGGGGCGGCGCGGCCGCGGCGCAGCAGCACCGCCCCGGTGATGAACAGCGCCAGCGCCACGGCCAGGGTCGGCAGGCCGAAGATCATCAGGGTGAAGAAGAAGGCCGACAGGCCGTCGCGCCGGTCGGCGCCGGGGGCCATCTCCGCCAGGCTGTGGCCGGACAGGCCGAGCAGCCCCAGGAGATAGGCGAGGGCGATGCCGCCCAGCACCACGCAGCCCCAGCCCCAGAGCCGCAGCAGGTTGCGGGCGCGCGGCAGCAGCACCAGCAGCGCCACCAGCACCGACAATTGCAGGCCGAGCACGACCATCTGCCCGGTGCTGAGCGTGTCCTGCGCCGCCGGCCCCTGGGCGGCGCCGCCGGCGGGCAGGGCCAGCAGCGCCAGGCCGAACAGGCCGGAGCTGCCCCAGCCCGCCACCAGGGCGATCACGGCACTGGAGATCCAGCGTTTCCAGCTCAGCGACATGCGGCTCTCCAGCGGGGTGGGCGGGCGGAAGCGCCGCGCCCGGTCCTGCTAGCAAGCCGGGCGGGGCGTGTCAGCCGCCGCTCGCGGCCTTGGGATCAGCCGGCCAGCTCGCGGCGGACGATGGCCGCGCCCTCCACCATCGCCTTCAGCTTGCCGAAGGCGCGCTCGCGGGGGAGGTATTTCATGCCGCAATCGGGCGCCACCACCAGCCGCTCCGCCGGCAGGCGGCGCAGCGCGGCGCGGATGCGCTCCGCCACGATCTCCGGCGTCTCCACCGCCGCGTCGCCGAGATCGAGCACGCCGAGCATGATGGTCTTGCCCGGCAGCGCGTCGAGCACGCCGAGATCGAGCCGCGGCTGCGCCGCCTCGATCGAGATCTGCGCGGCGCGGCATTCGGCCAGCTGCGGCAGGAAGGAATAGCCGGAGGGCTTGTCCTTCACCACCGCCGCGTAGCCGAAGCACAGATGCACCACCGTGTCGCCCTCGATCCCCTCCAGCGCGCGGTTCAGCACCTTGACGCCGAAGCGCGCGGCGGCCTCGGGGCGGGCCTGCATCCAAGGCTCGTCGAACTGGATGACATCGACCCCGGCGCGCTTCAGCGCCTTGGCCTCCTCGTTCACCGCCACGGCGTAGTCCATCGCCATGGCCTCCTCGTCGCGGTAATGCTCGTCCGCCGCCTGCTGCGACAGGGTGAAGGGCCCGGGCAGGGTGATCTTGGTGCGGCGGTCGGTGTTGGCCACCAGGAACTCGACATCGCGCAGCTCCACCGCCTCGCGCCGGCGGATCGGGCCGATGACGCGCGGCACCAGCGTCTCCTTGCCGGCGCGGCCCATGGTGCGGGCCGGGTTGTCGAGGTCCACCCCGTCCAGCGCCAGGGCGAAGCGGTTGGAATAGCTCTCGCGCCGGATCTCGCCATCGGTGACGATGTCGATGCCGGCGCGCTCCATGTCGCGGATGGCGACGAGCGTGGCGTCGTCCTGCGCCTGTTCCAGCGCGTCCTCGGCCACCCGCCACATCTGCTTCATGCGCACGCGCGGCACCAGGTTCTGCGCCAGCACCGCGCGGTCGACCAGCCAGTCCGGCTGCGGGTAGCTGCCGACGACGGTGGTGGGCAGGAGGGTCTCGGTCATGCGCGGGCTTCCTTCTTCAGCGGTGCGGCGGGCTTGGGCAGCGCGGTGGGCTGGTAGGCCAGCAGCCGCCAGGCGCCGCCCTCGCGCGCCCAGACGGCGCAGCTCAGGCTGGCGATGCTCTTCTCGGCGCCGTGGCGGGTGATGTCGGCGCGCATGCTGCCCAGCGCCACGACCGCGCCATCGCCCGCCGGCAGCAGGTGATGCGTCTCGTGCCGGATGGCGTGGTAGCGCAGCGCGCCGCTGCGCAGGCTCTCCAGATAGCTCTCGCGCGTGTCCTGCGTCGCATCCGAATGCGCATAGACCAGGCGCGGCGAGAGCAGCGCCGCCAGCGCCTCCAGATCGCCCGCCAGCATGGCGGCGTAGCGCGCCGCCTCCAGCGCGCGGATATCGTCCTGCATGGGGTGGTCCCTCATGGTGCGTTGGCCGCCAGCAGCCGCTCGGGCCAGGTGGCGACACGGAAGAAATCCAGCCCGCCCTCGCCGCTGGCCTGGTAGGCGGCGGCGAATTGCCGGGCGAGCGCCGAGAGCGGCATCGGCGCGCCGGCGCGGCGGCCGACCTCCAGCGCCAGGTCGACATCCTTGGCCAGCAGGTCGATATCGGCGGACGGCGTCCAGTCGCGCGCCTTCAGCATCTCCACCTTGTAGGCCAGCAGGGGCGAGCCGGCGACGCTCTGCGACAGCGCCGCCAGCATCGCCTCGCGCGTCAGGCCGAGCCGGCCGCCGAAGGCCAGCGCCTCGCCGATGATGGCGGGCGTCAGCGCCACCACGAGGTTGACCATCAGCTTGGTGGCGCGCGCCTCCTCGGCCGGGCCGCAGCGCAGCACCTCGCGCCCCAGCACCGACAGCACCGGCCGCAGCCGCGCCAGGGCGGTATCGGGGCCGGAGAGGAACAGGGTCAGCGCGCCCGCCTCCGCCGTCGCGGTGCTGCCGGAGACCGGGCAGCGCAGATACTCCACCCCGAGCGGCGCCAGGATCGCGGCCACCTCGGCCGAGGCGGCGGGGGAGATGGTGCTGAGATCGACCAGCACCTGCCCCGGCCGCAGCGACGGCGCGGCCGCGCGCACCACCGAGAGCAGGGCGGCATCATCCGGCACCATGGTCAGCAGCACCGCCGCCGCGCGCGCCAGGGCGGCGGCGTCGGGCGCCACCTGCGCGCCCTCCAGCGCCAGCGGCGCGCAGCGCGCCGGATCGGTGTCGGTGACCCAGAGCGTGGCGCCGGCGCGCAGCAGCCGGCGCGACAGCGGCGTGCCCATGCGGCCGATGCCGACCCAGCCCAGGCTCCAGCCCTGCAAGCGTTCCATCGCTACAGCCCCAGATAGAATTTGCGCACCAGCGCGCTGTCGCCCAGCGCCGCCGGGCTGTCGCCCTGGAACTCCACCCGGCCATGCACCAGCACATAGCCGCGCTCGGCGATGCGGATGGCCTGGTGGAAATTCTGCTCGGCCATCAGCACGGTCAGGCCGAGCTTCTCCTTCAGCTCGGCGATCTTCTCGATGGTGCGGGCGACCAGGATCGGCGCCAGCCCGACCGAGGGCTCGTCGACCAGCAGCAGGCGCGGCGCGCACATCACCGCGCGGCCGAGGGCGACCATCTGCTGCTCGCCGCCGCTCATGCTGCCGACCGGCTGGTGCCTTCGCTCGCGCAGCCGGGGGAAGGCCTCGTAGCAGAAGTCGAGATGCCGCGGGATGGCGGCGCGCGCGGCGCGGCGATAGGCGCCGAGCAGCAGATTCTCCTCGACCGACAGGCGCGGGAAGAGCCGCCGCCCCTCCGGCACCATGGCGATGCCGAGATCGACGATCGCCTCCGGCGAGAGGCCCACCAGATCGGTGGTCTGCCCGTCGATGCTGGCGAGGATGCGCCCACGGCTCGGCTTCAGCAGGCCGAGGATGCAGCGCATCAGCGTCGTCTTGCCATTGCCATTGGTGCCGAGCAGCGCGACGGTCTCGCCCGCCCGCACCTCCAGCCCGACATCCTCCAGCACCCGCACCGCGCCATAGCCGGCGTCGAGCCCCTCGACCCTGAGTTCAGCGCCCAAGATAGGCCTCCTCCACTTCGGGCAGGGCCAGCACCGCGGCCGGCTCGCCCTCGGCCACCAGCCTGCCGGCCACCAGCACCGCCAGGCGCTGGGAGAATTCGGTGACCGCGCGCATCACATGCTCGATCATGATGATGGTGGTGCCGGCCTCGTTCAGCCGGAACAGCAGGGCCAGGATCTGGTCGACCTCGGTGTGCGACAGCCCGGCCATCGCCTCGTCGGCGATCAGCAGCTCGGGCCGCAGCGCCGTGGCGCGGGCCAGCTCCAGCCGGCGCAGCTCCACCTGGGTCAGCTCCGAAGGGCGGCGATGCGCCTTGCCGGCCAGCTCCACCTGCTCCAGGCAGGCCATGGCCGCCGCATCATCCGCCGGGCCGCGCCCGCCATAGGCCAGCGGCACGCGGATATTCTCCAGCACCGTCAGGCCCCGGAAGGGGCGGGGAAGCTGGAAGCTGCGCGCCAGGCCGCGCCGCGCCCGCTGGTGCGAGGACATTCCTTTGAGTGGCTGGCCCTGGAAGGTGAAGGCGCCATCATGGCTGGCGAAGACACCGGCCAGGCAGTTGGTGAAAGTGCTCTTGCCCGAGCCATTCGGCCCGATCAGCCCGAGCCGCTCGCCCTTGCGCACGGTGAGGTCGATGCCGGAGAGGGCGGTGAAGCCGCCGAAGCGTTTCCCGACGCCCTCGGCGCGCAGGATGATCTCGCTCATGCACGCCTCCGGAACAGGCCGATGATGCCGTGCGGCGCCAGGCAGACGAAGAGCACCAGCACCACGCCGACGATCATCAGGTTGACGGCGGAGGAGATGGTCACGGTTGCCGCCTGCTGCAGCGAGGCCAGCAGCACCGCGCCGATCAGCGGCCCCGCCCAGCTCGCCGTGCCGCCGATCAGCGGCATGGCGATGGCGTTCACCGCATAGGCCAGGCCGAAGGCCGAGTTCGGCTCGACATAGGAGCCGAGATAGGGCAGCGGCGCACCGGCCACCGCCATCATCGCGCCGCTGATGCTGGTGGCGATCAGCTTCAGGCGCAGCGTCGGCACGCCGGCCGCCTCCGCCGCCGCCTCATCGTCGCGCAAGGCGGCGAGACCGAGGCCGAGGCGCGAGGTCTCGATGCTGCGGGCCAGCGCCACGGCGGCGACGGCCAGCACGACGGCGACGGCGCAGAGAAAGGCGCCGTAGCTCTCGAAGCCGAAAGGCACCTCGCGCGGGCGCAGCACATAGGCGCCGCGCGAGCCGCCGACATAGTTCCAGTTGGTCACCGCCGTCTGCAGCACGACGGCGAGGCAGAGGGTGGCGATGGCGAAATAGGCGCCGCGCAGCCGTAGCGTCAGCAGCCCGGTGCCGAAGCCGAGCGCCCCGCCCACCAGCGCGGCGAGGCCGATGCAGGGCAGCAGGCCCAGCCCCATCGCCTTGCCGGCGGCGACGGTGGTGTAGGCGCCGGCGGCGAAGAAGGCGGCGGCGCCGAAATTCACATAGCCCGCATAGCCGCCCAGGATGTTCCAGGCGGTGGCCAGCACGACATATTGCAGCACGAAGGTGGCGGCGAAATAGGCGTATTCGCTGCCCAGCGCGCCGAGCGCCAGGATCACCAGCGCGCCGAACGCCATCGATGCCAGCCAGAAGCCGGCATGGCCCAGGCGGCGCGGCCGGCGCGGCGCCTGGTAGGCCGGGGCGGGGAGGGTGGTGTCGCTCATGCCACGCGCCCGAACAGGCCCTGCGGCCGGAAGGCCAGCACCAGCAGCAGGCAGCCAAAGGCCACGGCCGGCGACCAGGAAGGGCCGAAGAAGCTGGCCGTGACATTCTCCACCACGCCGAAGGCCAGCGCCGCCGCGACGCAGCCGCCCAGCGAGCCCAGCCCGCCCATGATGACGATGGCGAAGACACGGCCGATGAAGACATGGCCCGACCAGGCATCGACCGGCTGCACCACCGCCAGCGCGCCCCCCGCCAGCGCCGCGAAGGCGATGGAGAGGCCGAAGGCGATGCGCTTGATGCGCACCGGGTCGATGGCCAGCAGGCGCAGCGCCTCGCGGTCCTGCGCCACGGCGGCGATGGCGCGGCCGATGAAGCTGCGGCGCAGGAACAGCGCCAGCAGCCCGATCGCCACCAGCGACACCGCCGCCGGCACCAGCATGCGCAGCGGCAGGTCGATCTCGCCCAGTCGCCAGGTGGTGGACGCGTAAGCCGCGTCGGCGAAGTGCTGCTCCGGCCCGACCGCCAGCACCAGCCCGACCTCGATGATGAACATCACGCCGAAGAAGAAGGCCAGGCCCTGGATCGCCTCGTCGCCACGGCGCTCGAAGAAGTGGTGATAGGCGCTGTACAGCCCGGCCCCCAGGAACCAGAAGGCCGGCGCCAACAGAACGGACAGCAGCAGCGGGTCGAGCCCCGTCCCGGCCCAGAGCAGCGCCACCAGCATCGCCGCCAGCACCATGAAGGCGGGATGCGCGATGTTGACCACATCGAGCAGCCCGAAGGAGAGCGACAGACCGGCGGCGGCGGCGGCGTAGAGCCCGCCCAGCAGCAGGCCGGAGACGATGCCGTTCAGCAGCAGGGCGAGGTCGGGGTCCATCACAGCCCCGCCGTATAGGGCTTGCGCAGCTCGCCCGATTTGTAGCGGGCGGGGGTCAGGATCACCTGGGTGCCGGCGCGGCGGAACTGGTCGATGCCATTGCCCTGCACGCCCTGGTACTGGGTGTAGAGGTTGCGCTCCTCCACCCATTCGCCCTCGGCGTCGAAGCGCAGCGGGCCGATCACGGTCTCAAAACTGTTGGCGTGCATGTCGGCGGCGAGCGCCGCCTGGTCGATGCGGCCGACCCGCTGCACCGCCTGTTCCAGCACCTGCATCTGCGCATAGGCCAGCGGCGGCACATAGTGGCCCAGCGCATCGGCGTTCTCGCGCGCCGCCAGCGGCTGGTAGCGCTCCAGCAGCGCCTGCATGCCGGGGAACTGCACGGTGGGCTCGGGCGCGTAGACGTCCCAGACCACCAGGTTGTTCAGGATCGGCCCCAGCTGCAATTTCTGCGCGGTGATGTGCGGCCCGATCATCGGCCCGCCGAACATCGCGAAATTGACCCGCAGCTCATTGGCGGCGCGCAGCAGGCCGGCGCTGTCCGGCGGGTAGGAGCCGACGAACACCACATCCGGCCGCGCCGCCTGCACGGCGCGCAGGATCGGGGTGAAATCCACCGTGCTCGGCGGATAGGCGCGGTCATAGACCACGCGCAGCCGGTGCTCCCGCGCCAGATGCCGGGCGCTCTCCGCCGTGCGCTGGTGGAAATCGCTGTCGAGGTTGACGATGGCGACGCTGCGCGGCTTCGGGTCCATCGCCATGGCGATGTCGAAGAAGCCTTTCGCGAATGTCTCCTTCACCCGCGATCCGGCCGGGTTGATCGAGAAATACCGGTCATACTTGAAATCGGCATTCACGCCCGTGCCGAACAGCGAGACGAAGGCCATCTGCCGCTGCATCACCACCGGCATGGCCGGCGCGATGATCGCCGTGGCGTAGCCGGAGATCACCAGGTCCACTTTGTCGACATCGAGCAGCTTGGTGTAGATGCCGGGCACCTGCGCGCCGGTGGACTGGTCGTCGTAATGCACCAGCTCGACCGGCCGGCCGAGCAGCCCGCCCTTGCGGTTCACCTCCTCCGCCCAGATGCGGTGCGCCAGCAGCGCCGGGCGGCCATTGCCGGCCAGCCCGCCGGAGAGCGACATCGAATAGCCGATGCGGATCGGCGGCCCGGAGGGCGCCGATTGCGCTTTCGCCCGTGCCGGCACCGTGGCGGCGGGCACGCTGATGGCCGCCGCCAGCGCCGCGCGGCCGAGGCCGCGCCTGCTCAAATCCTGCATGAACCCATCCTCCTGTTGCGGCCGGGGTTCTCTGTCCCCTTGGGCCGTAAGCGTGCCGCCCTAGCCGGCGGCGATCCTCGAGGGGTCGGCGCCGACGCGCCCGCTGCTGTCGTGCGGCGCGCGGCGGGCGATGCGGAAATCATAGCGCACGCAGGGCAGATCCTGCGCCGGCGCGTCCGGCAGGCCGCGCCGCGGCTGCACGATGAGGGATTCCGACACGCCGAACACCGTGTCGCTGCCGATATGCGGATCGTCGCCGAGATAGAGGGCGGTGATCAGCTCGCGATAGCCCTCGGCGCCGATCAGCATGTGGATATGCGCCGGGCGGAAGCCGTGCCGCTGCTGCGCCCGCACCATGTCGCCCACCGGCCCGTCCATCGGGATGGAATAGCCCAGCGGCACCAGGGTGCGGATGGCGTAGCGCCCTTCGGCATCGGTGCGGAACTGGCCGCGCATGTCCATCACCGAGGGGTCATTGGCCTGCAAATCATAGGCGCCATCGGCGTCGGTGGACCAGATCTCGACGATGGCGTCGGGCACGCCCTCGCCCTGCTCGTTCAGCACGCGGCCATAGAGCATCATCTCCGGCCCCTTGGCATGGGCGGCGATGCTCTCGCCATAGCCGTATTGCGGCGCCGCCTCGCGGTAGAAGGGGCCGAGCAGGCTGGTCTCGGTCGCCTCGCCCACGCGGTTGGCCTGGTCGTCCATCAGATTGACCAGGCGCGACAGGCCGAGCGTGTCGGAGAGCAGGATGAATTCCTGCCGGTAGGGGGTGCAGGCCTGGCCGACGCGGGTGAGGAAGCCGATCGCGGCCAGCCATTCCTCCGGCGTCAGCCGCGTCTCCCGCGCGAAATCGTGCAGGTGGCGCACCAGGCTCTCCATCACCGCCCGCAGCCGCGGATCGGGGGTGGAGGCCATCTGGGCGATCACCGCCTCGGTCACGCTGTTCTGGTCCAGATCCGCCATTCTTGTCCTCCTCTGTCCGGGGCGGGTCTCGCTGGCCCGCGCCTTCGGCGCCCGCACAACTTGGTTCGGCGTCCTCAGTCGGGGCGGATGCCGGCCGCCTCCACCACCGCGCGCCACTTGGCGATCTGCGCCCGCGTGATCTCGGCCAGCTGCTCCGGCGTGCCGCCGGTGGGCTGCACCCCCTGCGCGCGGAGGTTGGCCAGCGCCGCCGGGTCGCGCAGCAGCGCGTTGGTGGCGGCGTTCAGCCGCGCCACGATCGGCGCCGGCAGGTTGGCCGGGCCGAACAGGTTCCACAGCCCCTCCACCACGAAATCGGGCACGCCCGCCTCCTGCATGCTGGGCACCTCGGGCAGGATGTCGACGCGCCGCGCCGAGGTCACCGCCAGCGCCCGCAGCGTGCCCGCCTCCAGATGCGGCTTGAGGCCGAGCGGGTGGTAGAACATGGCGTCCACCCGCCCGGCGATCAGGTCGGTCACGCCCTGGCCGGCATTGCGGTAAGGCACGTGCTCGGTGCGCAGCCCGGTGCGCAGGTTCAGCAGCGCCTGCGCCAGGTGCCCGGTGGTGCCATTGCCGGCGGAGGCGAAGGTCACCGGCCGGGTTTTCGCGAGCGCCAGCAGCTCGGCGACCGTGCCGACGCCGAGCGAGGGCGGCACGCCCAGCACGATCGGCGTGGTGACGAAGGGCGCGATCGGCGTGAAGTCGCGCACCGGGTCGAAGCCCTGGTCGTTGAACAGGCTGGCATTGATGCCATGCGTGCCGTTGGTGGCCAGCAGCAGCGTGTAGCCATCGCCCGCCGCCTGGGCGACCGATTGCGCGCCGAGATTGCCGCCGGCGCCGGGCTTGTTCTCCACCACCACGGGCTGGCCGGCGTCGCGCGCCAGGGCCTCGGCCAGGATGCGGCCGAGGATGTCGGTGGTGGTGCCGGCGGCGAAGGGCACCACCAGGCGGATCGGCCGGCTGGGCCAGGTGGCGCCGCGCGCCGGCGCC
>NZ_GG770784.1:113942-115602 GCF_000164635.1 Pseudoroseomonas cervicalis ATCC 49957
CCCGCGCCGCCCTGGCGCGCGAGGCCGACCGCGCCTGCGCCCTGCTGGCCGAGCATTACGAGCGCACCGGCCAGTTCGTCGCCGCGGCGCTGCGGCGCGGGGCGGCCGGGTAAGAAGCTGTTCACCTCCCCGGCGCAAAGGGTGCGGTCGGCCTGCCGCGGCGATGAGGGGATCACTGCATGAACGAGTTCGCGGGCACGCCGCAGCCGCGCCCCGGGGCGGCCGGGACCGCCGGGGAGGCCGTCTCCCCGCTGCCGCCTTTGCCGCCGGAGGAGGAGGCGCGGCTGCACTCCCTCTACTGCTCCGGCCTGCTCGACACCGGGGCCGATGCGCGCTTCGACACCTTCACGCGGCTGGCGTCGCGGCTGCTCGACATGCCGATCGCGCTGTTCACCCTGGTCGACCGCTACCGGCAATGGTTCAAATCGGCGCAGGGCTTCCGCCAGGGCGACGGCACGCCGCGCAGCATCGCCTTCTGCGCCCATGCGCTGCTGCGGCCCGGCGCGCCGCTGGTGGTGGAGGACGCCACCCTCGACCCGCGCTTCGCCGGCAACCCGCTGGTGCTCGGCGCCGAGGCGATCCGCTTCTATGCCGGCATTCCCGTGCTCGACTATGAGGGCCGGCCGATGGGCACGCTCTGCGTGCTCGACCGCCGGCCGCGCCGGCTGACCCCGGCCGAGCTGGAGACGCTGCGCGACCTGGCCTTCGGCCTCGGCGCCGTGTTCCGCATGGAGCAGGCGGCGGCCAGCTGGCAGGAGAGCCAGGAGAACCAGCACTGGGCCGCGACGCTCGCCCCCCAGGCGCCCTGGACCGCCGACCCGCAGGGCAATCTGCTGGAGGTCGGGCCCGGCCTGCTGGCCTGGCTCGGCCGCTCGGCCGAGGCGCTGCGCGGCCGGCTCTGGCTGCATTCGGTGCCGCCCGAGCAGCGCGCGGCGACCGCCGCCGCCTTCGACGCGGCGATCGCCGGGGGCACGCCGCTCGACATCGAGTTCCCGCTCTGCGGCGCCGATGACGCGCAGCGCTGGATGCGCTGCCGCGCCGCCCCGCGACGCGACACGGCGGGGCGGATCCTGCGCTGGTACGGCACCATCGAGGATGTGCATGAGCGCCGCCAGGCCGAGGCCGCGGCGGGCGAGCTGCGGGCGCGGCTGGAGACGGTGCTGGAGAGCACCACCGACCGCGTCGCGCTGCTCGACCGCGATGGGCGGGTGACCTATCTGAACGGCCCGCTGCTGCGCGTGCCGGCCTATCGCGCGGCGCTCGGCCAGGTGCTGTGGGCGGCGCTGCCGGAGCTGCAGGGCAGCGCGCTGCAGCGCCAGCTGCTCGGCGTCCACGCCTCGGGGGGGCCGTCGCGCGCCGACTGGTACTGCCTGCGCCAGGGCCGCTGGTTCGACGCGCACGCCTTCCCCACGCCGCAGGGCAGCGCGCTGTTCCTGCGCGACATCAGCGAGCAGCGCCGGCTGGAGCAGGAGCGCGGCGCGGCGCAGCAGCGCCTGCTGCACCAGGCGCTGCATGACGGGCTGACCGGCCTGCCCAACCGCGCCTTCCTGCGCCAGCGCGTCCGCGCCCCGGGCGGCGAGGCGGGAGGCCACGGCGCCTGGCTGTATCTCGGGCTGGAGGAGTTCCGCGCCGCCGCCGGCACGCTGGGCCCCGCCGCCGG
>NZ_GG770783.1:0-4790 GCF_000164635.1 Pseudoroseomonas cervicalis ATCC 49957
GGCCGGGGCCTGGCCGGCTGAGGCGCGAGGGCCGCCGCCCGGCCAGCGGGCGGCGGCCGGGTCGCTTCACTCGACGCGGATGCCGCCTTCCTGGATCACCGGCGCCCAGCGATCATGCTCGCGCTTCAGGAACTCGGCGAATTGCTGGCGCGGCCCGGCGACGATGCTGCCGGCCTGGTTCTCCTCGACGCCGCGCCGCACCTCGGGCAGCGCCGCGATGCGGTTGAACACCTCGTTGATGCGGTCGGCCAGCGCCGGGTTCATGCCCGGCGGTGCGGCCACGCCATACCAGATGGCCACATCGAAGCCGGGGATGGTGTCGCGCAGCAGCGGCGCCTCCGGTGCCTGCGGGCACGGCCCGCCGCCCATGGCGATGACGCGCAGCTGCCCGCCGCGCACCATGCCGAGCACCGAAGAGAGCGTCGGGAAGCAGAACTGCGTCTCGTTGCGCATCACCGCCAGCGCGGTCTCCGAGCCGCTGCGATAGGGGATGTGCACCATGCTGATCTTCGCCTGCCGCTCCAGCAGCGCCATGAACAGGTGGCTGCCATTGCCGACGCCGGCCGAGGCATAGACCAGGCTGTCCGGCTTGGCGCGCGCCGCCTCGATCAGCTCGGCGACGGTCTTCTGCGGCACCTGCGGATTGGCCACCAGCGCGGCGTGCAGATTGGCGCCGTGCATGATCGGGGTGAAGCCGGTCATCGGGTCGTAGCTGAGCTGGCGGTTCAGCAGCTTGCCGATGGCATTGGCGCCGATATCGGCCATCATCAGCGTGTAGCCATCGGCCGGCTGGCCGGTGACATAGGCGCCCGCCACCATGCCGCCGGCGCCGGAGCGGTTCTCGATCACCAGCGGCTGGCCATTGGCGAATTCGGGAAAGCGCTGGCCGAAGCTGCGCGCCAGCGTGTCCACCGCGCCGCCGGCGCCGAAGGGCACCACCATGCGCACCGGCCGGTCGGGCCAGGCGGCGGCGGCGGTGTTGCCCAGCGCCGGGCGCGACAGCCCGCCCAGCAGCGGCGCCATGGCCAGCCCGGCGGCGGCGCCCGCGAAACCACGGCGGCCCAGGAGATTCGGATTCTTCGTTGTTGTCATTGGGACGTTCCTCACTCGCTCAGGGATCAGGCGAGGCGCGGCGGGCGCCCTGCCACCCGCCGCGCCGGCGCTTCACTCGGCGGCGCGCGCCTCGGGCCGGGCCCAGCGGCGGTCGAACTCCCACACTTCGGGGAAACCCATCAGCTCGTTCATGCGCGCGAAATCGTAGATGACCTCCTCGCCCAGGCCATGCGTCACGCCGTGCTCGCGCAGATGCGCGTAGGAGCGCTCCAGCGCCGCCGCGACCGTGAGGAAACCGAGCGCCGGATAGATGGCGATGTCATAGCCGATGGCGGCCAGCGTCTCGGCCGAGAGGATCGGCGTGCGGCCGCCGCCATCGACATTGTTGGCCAGCAGCGGCGCGTCGATCTCCTGGCCGATGCGCTTCATCTCGTCCTCGGTCTCCGGGCTCTCGATGAAGACGATGTCGGCGCCGGCCTTGCGGTACAGCTTGCCGCGGCGGATCGCCTCGTCCAGCCCGAGGCTGGTGCGCGCATCGGTGCGGGCGATGATCAGGAAATCCTCGCTCTTGCGCGCCTCGACGGCGACCTCGATCTTCAGCGCCATCTCCTCGGCCGGGATGACGCGGCGGCCCGGGGTGTGGCCGCACTTCTTCGGCACTTCCTGGTCCTCGAGCTGGATGGCGGTGATGCCCGCCTCCTCATAGCCCATCACCGTGTGCCGCACGTTCAGCAGCCCGCCATAGCCGGTGTCGGCATCGGCGATCACCGGCGTGCTCGACATGCGCGCGAAGCGCCCCATGCGCGAGACCATGTCGCTGTAGGTCGCGATGCCGGCATCCGGCACGCCGAGATGCGAGGCCACCGTGCCATAGCCCGTGGCGTAGAGCGCGCTGAACCCCATGCGGTCGGCGATGCGGGCGGAGATCATGTCGTGGATGCCCGGCGCGACGACGAACTGCTTCGCCGCCAGCGCGGCCCTCAAACGCTTATCTGCCATTTTTCTTCCAGTTGGGTTCTGAACGTGGGGAGGCGGGACGCCAGATGATCAAAAAGGGGTCGACCTAGGCGGCGGCCTCGGCCAGCGCCTGGCGCACGCGTGGCACCAGCCCGCCGGCGGCCAGGATGGCGCGCACCTCGGCGCCCAGCGGCGCCGCCTGCCAGGCGGCCTCCCCCTGCGTCACCGACAGCGCGTCGAGGTCGATCGATGCCGCCTCCCCCTCGCGCAAGCCCGCGGCGGCCTCGGCGCAGAGCAGCACCGGCAGGCCGAGATTGACCGCGTTGCGGAAGAAGATGCGCGCCGCGCTGACCGCGACGATGGCGCCGACCCCGGCCGCCTTCAGCGCGATCACCGCATGCTCGCGCGAGGAGCCGCAGCCGAAATTGCGCCCCACCGCCAGGATGTCGCCGGGGCGCACCCGCTGCACGAAGCCGGGGTCCAGCCCCTCCAGGCAGTGCTTGCCCAGTTCCTCGGGCTTGCGCAGCGCCAGATAGCGGCCGGGCAGGATGACGTCGGTGTTCACCTCGTCGCCGAAGCGATGCACGCGGCCGGTGAGAAGCGCGCTCATGCCGCGACCTCCAGCGCCATCACCTCGTCGGGCGGGCGGATTTCCCCGGCCACGGCGGCGGCGGCGGCCACCCAGGCATTCGCCAGGAAAACCTGGCTGTCCGGGTGCCCCATGCGGCCGCGATAATTGCGGTTGGTGGTGGCGATCGCCGTCTCGCCGGCCGCCAGGATGCCCATATGCCCGCCGAAGCAGGCGCCGCAGGTGGGGGTGGAGATCGCCGCGCCGGCGGCGGCGATGGTGTCCAGCAGCCCCTCGGCCAGGGCGGCGCGCCAGATCTTCTGCGTCGCCGGCACCACCACCATGCGCACCCCCGGCGCCACCTGCCGGCCGCGCAGCACCGCCGCCACCTGGCGCAGATCGGTCAGCGTGCCGTTCGAGCAATTGCCGACATAGACTTGGTCCACGCGCTGGCCGCGCAGCGCCTCGACCGCGACGCCGGAGGCCGGCGAGGGCGGCCGCGCCACCATCGGCCGCAGCGCGGAGAGGTCGATGGCGATGCGCTGGCGATAGACGGCACCGGCATCCGGCATCACCGCCGGCACCGGCGCCATGCCGCGCGCCGCCATGTCCGCCGCCGAGCGCGCATCGCCCTCGAAGACGCACATATCGGCCCCGGCCTCGACCGCCATGTTGGCCACCGCCATGCGCTCATCCATGCCGAGCGCGGCCAGGCCCGGCCCGCCGAATTCCAGCGAGGCATCGGCGGCGCCATCCGAGCCGATGCGGCGGATCAGCTCCAGGATCACGTCCTTGCCGGTGACATGGGCGCCGGGCGTGCCGCTCAGCTCGACGCGGATGCTGTCGGGCACGCGCATCCAGAGTTTTCCCAGCGCCAGCGCCCCGGCGAGGTCGGTGGAGCCGAAGCCGATGCCGAGCGCGTTGAAGGCCCCCGCCGTGCAGGTATGGCTGTCGGCGCCGAAGACGATGCCGCCATGCCCGATCATGCCGAGCTCGGCCAGCAGCGTGTGCTCGATGCCGCCGCGCCCGGGCTCGTAGAAATGCGCGATGCCCTGCTGCCGCGCGAAATCGCGCGTCATGGCGATGGCGCCGGCGGCGGTGACGTCGGGGGCCGGGGCGAAATGGTCGGCCACCAGCACGATGCGCTCGGGGTCGAAGACCCGCGCCGCGCCCATGAGCGCGAACTGCTCGAAGGACAGCGGGCCGGAGACGTCGTTCAGCAGCACGACATCGGGCCGCACGGTGAGGATGGCGCCGGGCACGGCCTCCCCCTCCACCGCATGGGCGGCCAGGATCTTCTGCGTGATGGCGCGGCCGCTCATCGCCGCGCGCGGCGCTCAGCCATGCACCCCTCCCCTCTCGGCCGGCCTGGCTGCATGCCCTGGGCCGGTCTCGTTGCATCCTGTCGTCGCACCGGGCGCTTGGCCGCCCGGCTTTGTGATGCGCAAACGCTAGCATGAATCATTCGCGAGTAAAGCGGATTCAGCCTGCTGTGCATCCGCAGCATCGTTTGCACGGCCTCGCCTCCCCATGCTATCGCCGCGCCATGGACGAGACGCCCCCCGCCCCGCCTTCCTGGCCCGCCGGGCGGGTCACGCTGCAGGCCCTGGCGCAGCGCGCCGGCGTCGCCGCCTCCACCGTCTCCCGCGCGCTGAAGGACGATCCGCGCATCTCGCCCGAGATGCGCGCGCGCATCGCGGCGCTGGCCGCCGAGGCCGGCTACACCCCGAACATCCTGGCGCGCACCCTGGTGCTCGGCCGCTCCGGGCTGATCGGGCTGGTGCTCGGCCCGGTCGAGAACCCCTTCTATGCCGAGCTGATGCAGCAGGCCGTGGCCCAGGCCGCCGCGCGCGGCCACCGGCTGCTGCTGCTGCATGCCGGCCCCGGCCCGATCGAGGACGCGACGACCGAGGCGCTGCTGCAATACCGCGTCGATGGCTGCCTGATCACCTCGGCCGAGCTGTCCTCGCGCGCCGCCGCCATCTGCGCCGCCAATGGCGTGCCGCTGGTGATGGTCAACCGCGTGGCGCGCGAGCATGGCAGCGCCGTCTCCTGCGACAACCGCGCGACCGGCGAGGCGCTGGCCGGCTTCCTGCTGCGCGCCGGGCACCGCCGCCCGGCGATCATCCTCGGCAATCCCGGCAGCTCGACCAGCGCCGAGCGCGCCGAGAGCTTCGCCGCCGCGATCCGCCGCGCCGGCCTGCCCGAGCCG
>NZ_GG770783.1:7444-17611 GCF_000164635.1 Pseudoroseomonas cervicalis ATCC 49957
CGCCCCGGCGCGCGGCGGCGCCTCCTGCCCGGCCTCGGGCGTGGCGATGAAGGCGGCGAGCTGGTCCAGCGCCTCGGCCGCGTCCTCGCCCTCGGCGCGCAGCAGGATCTCGTCCCGCTCCTTGATGCCGAGCAGCATCAGCTTCACCGCGCTGCGCGCATTGGCGCGCTGGCCGCCGCGCTCCACCTCCAGCGTCGCGGTGAAGCGCTTGGCCAGCTGCACGAATTGCGTGGCGGGGCGGGCATGCAGCCCGTCGCGCACCGCGACGACGACATGCCGCTCCAGCGCCGCCATGACGAGGCCGGTCACGGCGCGATGACGATCTGCGCGCCGGGGCGCAGCGCCGCCACCAGCACCGCCAGATCGACCGGCTCGACACACAATTCGCCCGGCCGCTCCGGCGCGGCGGCGCCGTTGAAGTTCATCACCACATGGCCAAGCTCCTGCAGCTTGGCCCAGGCGCTGGGGCCAATGCCGGTCAGCACCGCCTCGACCTCGCCGATGGCCAGCCGCGCGCCGGGGCGCGGCACCAGCGCGGCGTCCAGGCTCTCGGTCCGGTGCAGCACGGAGACCTCGGCCAGCTCCGGCGGCGCGCCCTCGGCGAACAGGATCAGCACACCGCCGGCGATGAGATCGGCCGCCTCGGCGCCGATCTCGGTGATGGTGCTGCGCAGATGCACGGTCATGACGATATCCTCGGTCAGAGGGTCAGGCTGGCGAGCCAGGCGATCAGCACGGAGACGGGGCCCATGATCTGCCGGCTGATCAGCACGGCGGGCACGCCGATCTCGATGGTCCTGGGCTTGGCCTCGCCGAGCGCGAGGCCGACGGGGACGAAGTCGCAGCCGACCTGGGTGTTGTAGGCGAACAGCGCCGGCAGGGCCATGGCGGGGGCGATGGTGCCATTGGCGATCTGCGGGCCGATGATGGCGACGCCGATCACCTGCGCGATCACCGCGCCCGGGCCCAGCACCGGCGAGAGGAAGGGCAGGCCGCAAATGGCCGAGAGGATCAGCAGGCCGACGATGTTGTTGGCCAGCGGCCCCATCGGCGCCGCCAGCGCATCGCCGATGCCGGTGTAGAGGATGAGCCCGATCAGCATGGTCACGAAGGCCATGAAGGGCAGCACGTTGCGGATCACCTGGTCGATGGTGCGCCGCCCGGCATTGAAGAAGACATTCACCGCCTGGCCCATCACGCGGCCGACGCCGGTGATCAGCCGCACCAGGGCGGAGCTGTCGGCGGGCTGCGACGCCGCGGCCATGGCGGGCGGCGCCTCCGGCACGATGCTCGCGGCCGCCGCCGCGGGAGCGGCGCCCTCACCCGGCTGCAGCGGGTGCAGATTGGCCTCGCGCACGTCGGAGACGTAGATGTCCTCGGTGATGAACTGCGCCAGCGGGCCGGATTGCCCGACCGGCGTCAGGTTGATGGTCGGGATGCGCTTGCGCGGATAGACGCCGCAGCGCGCCGTGCCGCCGCAGTCGATGACCACGGCGCAGATCTCGCCCTCGGGCGGCGGGCTGCGGAAGCCATCGACGGCGGTGCCGCCGGTCATCTCCGCCAGGCGCTGCGCCAGGGGCGGGATGCCGCCGCCGGTGACGGCGACGATCTTGTCGCGCCGCGCATCGGGGGCGATGACCAGCGGCCCGCCCCAGCCATGCGCGCCCCGCTCGACACGCACGGCGCGGTAGCGGGTGTTCTGGATGCTGTCCATGGTCGCCTCGCTCAGAGCGTCACGCCCTGGCGGCGCGCCAGGATGCGGGTGATCCATTCGGTGACGATGCCCTTCAGCAGGATCACCAGCAGCCCCACCGCGAAATAGTAGATGGCGATGGTGACGTGATAGCCGGCCGGCACCTTGCCGCTGCGCTCCAGCTCCATCAGCGCGACCAGCACGCCGCCCCAGACGAAATACTCGCCCGGATTGGCGTGCGGGAACAGGCCGAGCACGGGATGCACGAAGGAGACGGCGCTGTCGTAGAAGGCGGGCTTGTGCCGCTCCTCCAGGAAGGTGCCGAAGGTGTAGGCCATCGGGTTGGTCAGGAAGAACACGGCGAGCAGCGGCAGCAGCGTGTAGCGCGTCAGCGCGTAGCGGCCGGCGGTCTGCGCGATGCCGTGCACCCGGCGTTCGCCGACCAGCTCGGTGACGGCGTAGAAGGCGGTCATCAGCACCACCAGCGTCGGGATGATGCCGGTGACGAAGCCCATGAAGACCTCGCCACCCTTCTGGAACACGCCGATGAAATGCTTGCCCAGGCTGGTCAGCCAGCCAAGCTGCTGCTCCTGGTTGCGCGAGGCCTCCTGCACGCGGCGGGCATAGTCGGAGGCCGAGACGCCGCCCTGCCCGTCCTGCACCAGCTGCACCAGAGAACCGGCATGGCCGGCGGCATCGGCCGCGGGCGCGTGGTGCAGCGCGTGCTGCGCCGCCTCCAGCGCCAGGCCGCCATGCAGCACGGCCTGCTGCGCCAGCTCGGCGCCGTGCAGCGCCAAGGTCTGAGAGATCACCATGGTTGTCCTCCCTCGCGGCGCGCCTGTGCCCGGCGCGTCCGGCGGTGAGCGGGATGCGTCAGGCCGGGCTGGCCGACAGGGATGGTTCGGGCAGGGCCGGCGCCTCGGCGGCCTTGCGGATCTGCGCGATGGCGCCGCGCAGGGCGGCGGCGCGGCCACGCTGGGCGGCGGGGAAGTCCCGCGTCTCCAGCGCGTCGAGCGGCAGCCCCTCCAGCTCCGGCGCGCGGCGGAAGCCGGCCAGCACCGAGCGGCCCTCCATCAGCAGCACGCGCCGCGCGACCAGATCGGGCCCGGCCACCAGCAGCACGATGACGCCCTTGGCCAGCACGCCGCGCGCCGCGCCGGTGCCGAGATAGCCCTCCGGCTCCTCGCGCAGCACCGCCTGCATCACCTGCCGGTAGTGCCGCATCTGCCGCCAGGTGCCGAGCGCCTGCAGCGCCCAGAGCACGCCCAGCAGCACCAGACCCCATTGCCAGGCCGGCATCACCCCAAGGGGCCCCTGCCAGAATTCCATCCTCTCCTCCCCGCGGCTTGGTGCCGCTGCGCTTGGGGCCGCGTTCAGCGCGGCCGTCTTGAGGGCGAGGATAGAACAATTGTCCAATAGCATGTCAATCTGTTCTTGCGGACCGATGACAGGCGGGGACACTGGCCGGGCCTCGGCGTAAGCTGCCCGTCAAGCCCAGGGCAGCAGGGCAGACGCCAAGGCCGCCCCGCAAGGCACGAGGAGGAGAGCACGCCATGTTGGACCTGGCCCTGGCGGCCGAGCTGGCCCGCACCCCGGACCTGGCGCACCGGCTGCGCCAGCTGCGCTTCTTCGACGCGCAGTTCCGGCTGGAGATGGAGGCGCTGTCGCGCCAGGCCGGATGCCGCGTGGCGATCGACCCGGCGCGGCTGACCCGTGCCTTCCTCGACTGGGCGGGCGCGTTGCAGCGCCAGCGCGGCGCGGCGGGGCTGGACCGGCGCGACTTCTCGGTCTTCGCCGGCGGGCTGCTGCTGGCGCGGCTGGTGGCGCTGATGCCGCTGCGGCTGGAGACGCCCCCCGCGCCGCCGCCGGAGACCGACCCGGCACTGGCCGAGATCATCCGCTTCTGGCCGGAGGGCTTCCTCTGCACCGGCTTCTGCCTGACCGCGCTGCAGGCGGTGCTGGAGCAGGAGGGGGCGGCGCCGCTGCACCTCTCCCCGGCGGCGCGCGAGCTGCGCCACTGGTGGTCCTTCCGCGAGAATGCCCGCAGCGACCCGGCCTCGGCGGTCGGCTTCTTCGACCTGTTCCTGGGCCAGGCGCCGAGCTGGGGCTTTCCCGACCTCGCGCGGGCGCGGCCGGCGATGCAGCGCGCCTTCCGCCTGCGCCGTGGCGGCGAGGCGGCGCTGCCGGAGGGCGCCGCCTTCTAGAACATTTGGATTGACGGAGACGCAAAAGTTCATACTCTCGGCGGCAAGCGCAGCCCGGGACCGCCTGGCGGAGGGCTGCCGTCAGGGAGAACGCCATGAACGCCGTCAATCCGATCGGCTTCGCCGCCACGCTGGCGAGCCGCGCCCGGGAGGGGCGCCCGGTGACCTTCGGCCTCGCCGGCACCGGCCAGATGGGCACCGACATCGTGGTGCAGGCCGCGCTGATGCCGGGGCTTCGCCTCGGCGCCATCTGCGAGATCCGCGCCGAGCAGGCCATCGACGCGCTGCTGCTCTCGGGCCGCGAGCGCGGCGACATCGCCGAGGCGCAATCCGCGCAGGCGGTCGAGGCCGCGCTGCACTCCGGCAAGGTCGCCGTCACCGGCGATTACAAATCGCTCTGCGCGGCGGGCGGCATCGACGTCATCATCGATGCCACCGGCAACCCCAATGTCGGCACCATGATCGCGCTGGAGGCGATGCGCCACGGCAAGCATGTGGTGATGCTGAATGTCGAGGCCGACATCACCATCGGCCGCTTCCTGCAGGAGGAGGCGCGGCGCGCCGGCGTGGTCTACACCGGCGCCGCCGGCGACGAGCCGGCCGCGACGCTGGAGCTGATCAGCTTCGCGCAATCCATCGGGCTCGACATCGTCGCCGCCGGCAAGGGCAAGAACAATCCGCTGAAATTCGACGCCACGCCCGACCAGTATGAGGCGGAGGCGCGCGCCCGCAACATGGCGACGCGCATGCTGGTCGAGTTCGTCGACGGCTCCAAGACGATGATCGAGATGGTGGCGATCGCCAATGCGACCGGCCTGGCGCCGGACGTGCCCGGCATGCACGGCCCCGCCGCGACGCGCGACGAGCTGGCGCAGGTGCTCTGCACCCGCGAGGATGGCGGCATCCTGAGCAAGCCCGGCATCGTCGACTATTCCATCGGCAAGGGCGTGGCGCCGGGCGTGTTCTGCGTCGTCAAGCCGCGCCATCCGCGCGTGCTGGAGCGGCTGGTCGACCTGAAGGTCGGGCCCGGCCCCTGCTTCACCCTGTTCCGCCCCTATCATCTGACCAGCCTGGAGGTGCCGCTCTCGGCGATCCGCGCCGTGCTGCACCGCCAGGCCGACATGCAGCCGCTGCCGCATCCGGTGGCCGAATGCGCGGCCGTCGCCAAGCGCGACCTGAAGCCGGGCGACGTGCTCGGCAAGATCGGCGAATACGACTATCGTGGCTTCGCCATGACCTGGCAGGAGGCGCGCGAGAGCAACGCCATGCCGCTGGGCCTGGCCGAGGGCGCGCGCGTGCTGAAGCCGATCCGCGCCGGGGAACGCTTGGGCCACGACAATTGCGCCCCCGACGAGAGCCTTCTCATCACCCAGATCCGGCGGCGGCTCGACCAGGCCGATGCGCGCTTCCTGGCCGCCTGAGCCCCGCCCGGGAGACGTGACCCATGTCCCAGCCCCTGCACGCCACCCCACCCGAGGAGACACCCGCCCGGCCGAACCGCCCGGCGGTCTATGACCGGCTCGGCCCCGAGGCGCTGCGCGAGGCGCTGCGCCGCATGCTGCTGGTGCGCCGCTTCGAGGAAGGCGCCGAGGAAGCCTATATGCGCGGGCTGATCCACGGCACCATGCATCTGTCGATCGGCCAGGAAGCCTCGGCCATCGGCATCTGCAGCGCGCTGGAGGAGCGCGACTACATCACCTCCACCCATCGCGGTCATGGCCATTGCATCGGCAAGGGCGCCGAGGTGAAGCGCATGTTCGCCGAGTTCTTCGGCAAGGAGACCGGCTATTGCCGCGGCCGCGGCGGCTCCATGCACATCGCCGATCCGGCGCGCGGCAATCTCGGCGCCAATGGCATCGTCGGCGGCGGCATCCCGATCGCGGTGGGTGCGGCGCTCTCGGCCAAGCGGCGCGGCACCGGCGCCGTCGCGGTCTCCTTCTTCGGCGATGGCGCCAACAATGAGGGGGCCTTCCACGAGGCGCTGAACATGGCCGCGATCTGGCGCCTGCCGGTGGTCTTCGTCTGCGAGAACAATGGCTATGGCATGTCGACCTCGATGGCGCGGGCGACCGCGGTGCCGAATGTCGCCGACCGCGCCGCCGCCTATGGCATGCCGGGCGTGATCGTCGATGGCAACCGCTTCGCCGATGTTGCCGAGGCCGCCTTCGCCGCCGTGGAACGCGCCCGCCGCGGCGAGGGGCCGACGCTGATCGAGAGCAAGACCTACCGCATCCGCGGCCATTCGCGCAGCGACCGCAACCGCTACCGCACCAAGGAAGAAATCGAATCCTGGCAACGGCGCGACCCGATCAAGCTGTTCGAGGAGGAGCTGACGGGCCTCGGCATTCTGCGCATGGAGGAGATCGTGGCGCTGCGCGCCGAGGTGGAGGCGGAGATCGCCGCCGCCATCGACTATGCCAAGGACAGCCCCGCCCCCGATGTGGCGGCGCTGACGCGCGACGTCTATGCGCGCGAGATCCGGCCGGAGGCCATGCGGTGAGCGCCCTGATGAGCGGAGTGACCGACAGCCCGGCGGGAGATTCGCCGCGCGAGCTGAGCTATGCCCAGGCGATCCAGGAGGCGATGGCGATCGCGCTGGAGACCGACCCCGCCGTGCTGCTGATGGGCGAGGATATCGGCGTCTATGGCGGCGCCTTCCAGGTGACCGGCGACCTGGTGCACCGCTTCGGCGAGGATCGCGTGATGGACACGCCGATCAGCGAGCTGGGCGGCGCCGGCGTCGCGGTGGGCGCGGCGCTGACTGGGCTGAAGCCGATCTTCGAGTTCCAGTTCTCCGACTTCGCCACGCTGGCCATGGAGCAGATCGTCAACCAGGCGGCGAAGCTGCGCTACATGCTGGGCGGCGCCGTCTCGGTGCCGCTGGTGATGCGCTTTCCCGCCGGCTCCGGCACCGGCGCCGCCGCGCAGCACAGCCAGAGTCTGGAAGCCTGGCTGGCGCATGTGCCGGGGCTGAAGGTGCTGCAGCCCTCGACCCCCTACGACGCCAAGGGCATGCTGCTGGCGGCGATCGAGGATCCGGACCCGGTGATGATCTTCGAGCACAAGCTGCTCTACAAGATGAAGGGCCCGGTGCCGGAGGGGCACTACACCGTGCCGATCGGCCGCGCCGCCATCCGCCGCCCGGGGCGCGACGTCACCATTGTCGCCACCTCGATCATGGTGCATCGCGCGCTGGAGGCGGCGGCGAGCCTGGAGGCGGAGGGCATCGAGGCGGAGGTGATCGATCTCCGCTCGCTGCGGCCGATGGACACGCCGACGCTGGTCGACAGCGTCAAGCGCACGGGGCGGCTGCTCTGCGTGCATGAGGGGGTGCGCAGCCTCGGCATCGGCGCCGAGATCAGCGCCGCCATCGCCGAGAGCGAGGCCTTCGACTATCTCGACGCGCCGATCCTGCGGCTGGGTGGCGCCGAGGCGCCGCTGCCCTACAATCCCGAGCTGGAAAAGGCGGCGGTGCCGCAGGTGCCCGGCATTCTCGACGCCGCGCGGCGCCTGGCCCGCCGGGAGGTCTGAGCATGGCGAGCGAGATCATCCTGCCGCGCGTCGACATGGACATGGCGACCGGCCGTGTCGCGCTCTGGCACACCGAGGATGGCGCGGCGGTGGAGAAGGGCCAGGCGCTGTTCGAGATCGAGACCGACAAGGCGGCGATGGAGATCGAGGCGCCGGAGTCCGGCGTGCTGCACATCGCCGATGCGCGCACGGGAATCGACATGCCGGTGGGCAGCGTGCTGGGCTGGATCACCGCCGCCGGCGAGGCGCCGCCGCGCCCGGCGCAAGACGCGCCTGCGGCCGCGCCCGATGCCGCGGTGCCGGTGCCCGAGGATGCGGTGAGCGCAACGGCTCCGCGCGAGCCCGCTTTGGCCGATGCCACGGCCGACGGGGAAATGCGCCCGCGCGCCACGCCGCAGGCGCGCCGGCTGGCCGACCAGTTCGGGCTGCAACTGGAAGACATACCCGGCAGCGGCCCGCGCGGCCGCATCCAGGCCCAGGATGTGCAGGCGGCGGCCGAGGCCGCGCCCGCGCTGCTCGCCACGCCGCCGCAACCCGTCTCCGGCGCGGCGGTGCTGCACCATGTCTGGCTGCGCCGCGGCCAGGGCGTGCCCAGCCTGCTGATCCACGGCTTCGGCTCGGAACTCGCCTCCTGGCGGCCGCTGCTCGCGAGTGCGGCGGAGAGCGGCCCGGTGCTGGCCATCGACCTGCCCGGCCATGGCCGCTCGCCGCTCGCCGGCGGCGCCGGGCTCGAGGATCTGGTGGACGCGGTGGAGGCGACGCTGCAATCGCTTGGCCTCGATGCGGTGCATCTGGTCGCGCATTCGCTGGGCGGGGCGGTGGCCACGGCGCTGGCGGCGCGCGGCAGCGTGGCCGTGCGTTCGCTGCTGCTGCTGGCCCCCGCCGGGCTCGGCCCCGCCATGCATGCCGAGTTCGTGCAGGGCTTCCTGCGCGCCGGCAGCACGGCCAGCCTGCAACCCTGGCTGAACCTGCTGGTGGCCGATGCGGCGCTGCTGCCGGGCGGCCTCGCCGCCGCCACGCTGCGCCAGCGCCAGGAGAACCGGGCGATGCTGGAGGCGCAGCGGCGCATCGCGGCCACGCTGCTGCCGGATGGCGTGCAGGCCATTGACACCCGCGCCCTGTTCGGCACGCTGCCCATGCCGGTCAAGCTGGTGCTGGGGCAGGAGGACCGCATCCTGCCCTGGCGTCAGGCGATGGGTCTGCCGGGCCATGTCGCTTTGCATATCTTCGCCGGCACCGGGCATATGCCGCAGCTGGAGCGCCGCCAGGAGGTAGCACGGCTCTGGGCGGAGCTGCGCTGCGCCGGAAACTGATCCGCCGGCCCGCCGGCGACCGACAGAACAGCGCGGATCCACCGCGCGGCTGAGGGAGAGAAACCATGGATTCGATCCTGACCGTGCTCAAGAGCGTGGTGGACACGCTGGGGCCGACGGTCCTGCTGCCTTTCATCATCGCCGGCATCGCGCTGGCGCTCGGCGTGCGCGCAGGCCGCGCCTTCCGCGCGGGGCTGACCATCGGCGTCGCCTTCATCGGCATCAACCTGGTGCTGGGGCTGATGCTGACCAGCCTGGGCGAGGTCGCCCAGGCCATCGTGCGCAACACCGGCATGCAGCGCGACATCGTCGATGTCGGCTGGCCCTCCGCCGCCGCCATCGCCTTCGGCTCCTCGGTCGGGCTGTGGGTGATCCCGATCGGCATCGCGGTGAACCTCGCCATGCTGCTCACCCGCATGACGCGCACGCTGAATGTCGATGTCTGGAATTTCTGGCATTTCGCCTTTGTCGGCTCGCTGGTCACGGCGGCGAGCGGCAGCCTGGTCTATGGGCTGGTCGCGGCGGCGCTGATGGCGGCGCTGTCGCTGATCCTGGCCGACTGGACCGCCAAGGGCGTGCAGCGCTTCTACGGCGTGCCCGGCGTCTCGGTGCCGCATCTGGCGTCCGCGCAGATCGTGCCGCTGGCCATCGCGCTGAACTGGGTGATGGACCGCATCCCCGGCTTCAACCGGCTGCATCTCGACACCGACAGCATCCAGAAGCGGCTCGGCGTGCTGGGCGAGCCGATGGTGCTGGGCGCGGCGCTCGGCCTGATCCTCGGCCTCGTCGCCTTCCACAATGATGGCGATGCCGGCGTGGTCCTTTCGAAGTCGCTGAAGGTGGCGATGAACCTCGCCGCCGTCATGCTGATCCTGCCGCGCATGGTGAAGATCCTGATGGAGGGGCTGATCCCGATCTCGGACGCGGCGCGCGACTTCGTGCAGAAGCGCGCCGGCGACCGCGAGCTGCATGTCGGCCTCGATTCCGCGATCCTGATCGGCCATCCGGCGGCCATCGCCAGCTCGCTGGTGCTGGTGCCCATCGCCATCCTGCTGTCGCTGGTGCTGCCGGGCAACCGCATCATCCTCTTCGCCGATCTCGCGGTGATCCCCTTCCTGGTGGCCATGTGCGCGCCGATCGTCGGCGGCAATGTGCTGCGCATGATCGTCATCGGCACGGTGACGCTGGCGATCGGCTTCTATGTCGGCAACAGCCTGGCGCCGCTGATGACGGGGGCCGCGCGCTCCGCCGGCTTCGCCATCCCGGCGGCGGCCAGCCTGATCACCAGCGTGGTGGACGGCTTCCTCTACGTGCCCTGGCTGCTGATCTCGGCGGTCACCGCGCTCGGCCTGCTCGGCCTGGCGCTGGCGGCGGCGGTGATCGCGGCGCTCGGCCTCGGCCTGCGCGCCGCCCCCGAGGCCTGGGA
>NZ_GG770783.1:19367-28552 GCF_000164635.1 Pseudoroseomonas cervicalis ATCC 49957
AGCGCCGCCGCCCGCACGCGGCCGCCGCGCCGCCGCGCCGGCTGGGACAGGCCCGCCATCTCAGCCCGCCATGCAGGCATTGTTCAGAATGCCCGCGCCGATCTGCATGAAGGCGATGAAGACGGCGCCGCCACCCACCGCGTCGGCCTCGATCTCGGCGCGCAGCCTGCCCTGCAGCAGGGCGGACAGCAGCAGATGCACCAGCAGCTGCACCAGCACCGCCACGGCGCACCAGATCGCCTGATCAAACGGCCCGGCGGCGGCGCCGGCCACGGCGGCGATCGGCAGCACCATGCCGATCGCCTTGCCACCGAAGGCGATGGCGGTGGGCAGGTTGCCCGCGCGCAGCAGCGCCAGCTCGCGCTGCGGCGTGGCCGCGGAGACCGCCATCAGCCCGAACACCCAGAACAGCGCGCCGAGGCCGAAGGCGGTGGTGAAGCTGAGCAGGCTGGCGGGGAAGAGGGCGAGAATGTCGGCGGCGGTCACGTGGGCGGGGCTCCTGCAACGGGATACGGGGCGGCGGGCATGCGCTGGCTCAGCCGCGCAGGATGTGCGGCACGAAGCGCGCCTCTGCGTCGCTGCGCCAGGAGCGGCTTTCGCGGAAGGACAGGCCGGCCGGCTCGCCGCCCACCAGCCAGACGGAAACGCCGGCATGCACCGGCCCCTGCCCGCTCTCGAAGCGTGGCGGCGGGCACCAGCCCTGGCGCAGCAGCCTGCCATGGCGGTAGTCCAGCGGCTTGTTCGGGCGGGTCACCCCCTCGCCATCATCGCCGTGGCAGGGCTTGGCGACCAGGGCCATGCCGGGATCCGCCGGGACTTCCTCCTCCAGCCAGGCGGGCAGCAGGCCGGGATGGCCGGGCGCCTGCCGCCAGAGCCGCGCCAGCAGCGCCTTGTCGGCCAGCAGCCGGGTCCAGGCGGCGGGCAGGATCCGGGTGCGGCTTTGCGGCAGCGCCTCGGCATGCGGCTCCTGCTCCATCCACAGCCAGGGGTAGAGCTTCAGCAGGCCGGTGAGCGGCTGGTCCTGGTCGTCGGTGAAGCAGAGCGCCGCGCGGTCCCAGCCCACCGCGCCGATCTCGCAGAGCCGCGCCGGCAGCCCGGCCTCGCCCGCCAGGCTGGCGAGGTATTCGGCATCGGTGCGCTCCGCCCCGCCGGTCCCGCCGCCATGGGCGATGGCGAAGCTGGGCCCGAGGCCGAGCCGCGGCAGCAGCGCCAGCAGCTTCTCGTAGAGCAGGTTCTCCTGGTCGTCGCCGCGCGCGGTGAGGGAGGCGGCCCGCGCCGCCTCGAACCACTCCCATTGCAGATAGGAGGCCTCGGCCAGGCCGAGCGGCCCATCCGCCTCGTAATCCAGCAGCACCGGCTCCCCGGCGGCACTGAAGGAAAAGTCCATCCGGCCATAGAGCGGCGAGTCCTGTGCCTGCCAGGATTGCAGCACCGCCTGGCGCATGCCGGGGGAGACGAGGCCGAACGGCGCCGGATCGCCATCCCGCAGGAGCGCGCCGATGGCCTCCAGGCAGAGGGCGTGCAACGCGGCGGCGGTCTGCAGCAGCCGCTCGGCCGTGGCACGCGGCACGGCATAGGCGGCATCGCCCACCCAGTAGGGGGCGCCGCCCTCGGCCGGCGCCAGCAGGCCGAGCCGGTCGAGGCGCCGCCGCATGGCGGGCGGCGTCGACCAGGGCAGGCGCCGGAAGGGTGGCGCGGTGGAGTCGCTGGCGGTCACGTGCGCGGCCTCACAGGATCACATGCGGCACGAAACGGTCCTCCAGCGTGGTCACCAGCCCGGCGCCCTCGCGGATGCCGAGGCCGCAGGGCGCGTCGCCCGCCATCCACACCCCCATCACCGGATAGGCCGGCCCGTCCGGCGCGGCGTGCTCCGGCAGCGGCGCCCATTGCTGCCAGACCAGCGGCGAGGCGGGCAGACCCTCGGCCGGCGCGGTGGAGGCGGCGCCGGGCACGCCATCGATGCGCATGCCGATGCCCTCCAGCCCCAGCGCCGGCTTGCCGATGGCCGGGCCGTCAATGGCGGCGCGGTCCAGCGCGGCCGGCAGCAGCAGCGGATGGCCCGGCGCCATGGCCCAGAGCTCGGCCAGCATCGCCTTGCTGGCCTGCAGCATGCGCCGCGCCGGCTCGATCCAGCGGGTGCGGGCGGCGGGCAGCAGCGCGCCGCCGGCCTCGGCCGCCAGCCAGTCCCAGGGGTAGAGCTTGAAGCAGGCCTCGATCGGGCGGCCGCCGGGCTCCACCAGCCCCACCCCCTCCCGCCAGGAGATCTCCTCCACGGGCAGGAAGGCGGCCGTATGGCCGGCGGCCTCGGCGGTGGCCATCAGATAGGCGACCTGGGCGATCTCGTCCGGCCGGCCCCCCTCGGCCGCGAAATGCACCAGCGGCGGCAGGCGCAGCGCCGGCCAGCGCGCCACCAGCGCCTCGTCGATGGCGCTCCACTGGTCCTGGCCGGGGCGGGTGTCGGGGCCTTCCGGCGTGTCCTCGAACCAGGCGAGCTGCACCGTGGCCGCCTCCAGCAGCGCCGCCGGCGTCTCGGCATTGTATTCGTACAGCTTCACCGAGCCGTCCGGCGCCAGCCGGAAATCGAAGCGGCCATAGAGCGAGGGCTCGCCCGCGCGGTGCGAGGCCTCGACCAGCGCGGCATAGTCGCCCCGCGCCACGATGCGCGCGGCCGCTTCATCCAGCATCGGCGCCAGCTCCTGCGCCGCCGCCTCCATCGCCGCGATGGCCTCCGGCGTCAGCGCGTAGCAGGCGTCGCGCGCCCAGTATTCGCGCCCCTCCGGCGTGTGGAAGGTGAAGCCCAGCGCCTCAGCCCGGCGCGGGAAGGCGTCGTCGCGGCGCAGGGTCAGGCGCTGCAGGGGCGGGACCGGTCGGGCAAGGGCGGGCATCGGGGGGATCGGCCGCGATGCGACCCTGGCTCCTCGGACGGGTGAAAGACCGCCGCAGGCAAGCGGCGGCGGCCCGGCCTGTCAATTCAGCGCTGCGTGTGCCGGCGCAGGAACCGGTCCATGCCCTTTGCGCTTGCAAAATCCCGCCCACGCCGGATGCTGCCCGGAGGCCCGCCGCCCCGCGGGCCGCCGATCGCAAGGATGGTCGGGATGGCTGCCCCCGTCCCGGCCCGCCGCGGCGAGGCCGTGGCCAGAAGGGAGCGCGACTGCACCATGGACCGCCCAGAGCCACAGCAAGGCCCCACCCCCTCGCCGCAGGTACCGGCCGAGCGCGTCCGCCTCACCATCGATGGCGAGGTGCTGGAGGCCGACGCGACCGCCTCCATCCTGCAGGCCGCGGCCCGCGGCGGGGCGGCGCTGACCGCCAATATCGGCTGCATGGGTCAGGGCGTCTGCGGCTCCTGCCGCTGCATGGTGCGGCGCGAGGGCGAGCGCGCGGTGGAGACCCGCCTCGCCTGCGAGACGCGCGTCGAGCCCGGCATGCAGGTCAGCTTCATCGACTATTTCGTGCCCGAGCGGCAGCATGACTACCAGCTGGAGGCGCTCGGCGAGGGCTGGGCGCTGCTCGACGCACTGCATGAGAGCTTTCCCGAGGCGGCGCATTGCCGCCATTGCAGCGGCTGCGACCGCGCCTGTCCCAAGGGGCTGGCCGTGCAGAAGGGTGTCGAGCTCAGCGTTGAGGGCGATTTCGCCGCCGCCGCCGCGGTGTTCGACGAATGCGTCATGTGCAATCTCTGCACCCTGGCCTGCCCCGAGCATATCCGGCCCAACCATCTCGGCCTGTTCGTGCGCCGCTCCACCGCCGCGCTGACGCTGCGGCCGATCGACCTGGTGCGCAGGCTGCGCGAGATCGAGCGCGGCGAGATGCGTGTGGTGCTGCCCGATACCGGGCCGGAGGGCGCGGCATGAGCGGTATTTCTTACGGCGACGCGCTGGCCGCCCTGCCCCGGGCCGCCGAGGCCATGCCGCCCTCGCTGGACGCCGCCGGCATCCAGGCGCTGCTGGCCGCGCACCACCCGGACCATGGCGCGAATGCCCGCGTGGCGCTGAGCATCGGCGCCAATGCCGGCGACCCCTGCCACCCGGCGCTGGCCGCGCTGCTGCAAAGCAATGCGCTGATCGAGGATGCCGATCTGGCCGGCGCCGAGACGCGGCGGGCCGACCTGCTGGTGCTGGGCGGCGGCGGGGCCGGCGCGGCCGCCGCGCTGGAAGCGGCGGCGGCGGGGCGGCATGTGGTGCTGGCCACCAAGCTGCGGCTCGGCGACAGCAACACGGTGATGGCCGAGGGCGGCATCCAGGCCGCGGTCGGCCCCGAGGACAGCCTGCAGCGGCATTTCGACGACACGCTGAAGGGCGGCCACCGCCGCGCCGAGCCCACGCTGGTGGCGCAGATGGTCTCCGACGGGCCGGCGGTGATCCGCTGGCTGATCGGCCTCGGCATGCATTTCGACCTGGAGACCGAGGCGGGGCTCGGCGCGCGGCTGCTGCGCAAGCCGGCCGGCGGCACCAGCGCACGGCGCATCCTCAGCCATCGCGATTTCACCGGCCTCGAGATGATGCGGGTGCTGCGCGAGGCGGTGGAGATGCATCCGCGCATCACCGTGCTGCATCGCTGCCCGGCGGTGGAGCTGCTCTCCGACGAGCACGGCCATTGCGTCGGCGCCGTGCTCTACGATCTGGAGCATCGCCGCCTGAAGCTGCTGCGCAGCCCGGCGGTGATCCTGGCCACCGGCGGCAGCGGGCGGCTGCATCTCAGCGGCTTCCCCACCTCCAACCATTACGGCGCGACGGCCGACGGGCTGGTGCTGGCCTACCGGCTGGGCGCGAAGCTGCGCGACCTGGATTCCTTCCAGTACCACCCGACCGGGGTGGCGCATCCGGCGCATCTGGCGGGCGGGCTGATCTCGGAGGCGGTGCGCTCGGCCGGAGCCTGGCTGGTCAATGGCGAGGGCCAGCGCTTCGTCGACGAGCTCTCGCCGCGCGACATTGTCGCCGCCGCCATTCTGCGCGAGATCGCCGCGGGGCGCGGCATCGTCCAGGAAGGCCAGCGCGGCGTGTTCCTCGACACGCCCTCGCTGCTGGCGCGCGAGCCGCAGCTGCTGGAGACGCGGCTGATCGGCCTCAAGCACCTGGCGCATAAATGCGCGCTCGACCCGCGCGAGCGGCCCTTCCTGGTGGCGCCCACGCTGCACTACCAGAATGGCGGCGCGGTGATCGACGGCCATGGCGCCACCAGCATCCCCGGCCTCTACGCGGCGGGCGAGGTGGCGGGCGGCATCCATGGCCGCAACCGGCTGATGGGCAATGCGCTGCTGGAGATCATCAGCTTCGGCCGCCGCGCCGGCGCGCATGCGGCCTCGCTGCCCGCCTCACCCTCGACCCGCGGCGGCATCGAGCATCTGCACCGCTGGCAGCGCGCCCTGGCGCAGGCCGGGCTGCCGCGCGGGCCGCGCGCGCCCGCGCTCTACCCCGACTACGCCCCCTTCGACCTGCGCCGGCACCAGGCGGCGTGAGCGCGGCAGGAGAGACCGACATGTCCCATCTCAACCAGGTCCTGCTGCATCCCGCCCGCAAGCTCGGCGCCGATCTGGCCGCCTGGCTCGCGGTGGGCGGGGGCGAGGGCCTCGCCGCCGCGCTGGCCGACCGCGCCGGCATCATCCCGCTGCTGGAGCGGTCGGGGCTGCGCGGCATGGGCGGCGCCGGCTTCCCCACCTGGCGCAAATGGCAGGCCGTGGCGCAGCAGCCGGCGGGCGGCAAATACGTCGTCTGCAACGGCAATGAGGACGAGCCCGGCACCTTCAAGGACCGGCACCTGCTGCGCTGGACGCCGCATGCGGTGATCGAGGGCGGGCTGATCGCGGCGCTGGCCGTCGATGCCTCCCATCTCGTGCTCTACATCAACCCGCATGAGGCGGAGGCGGTGGCCGAGGCGCGGCGCGCCGTCGCGCAATGGCGCGGCCATGCGCTGCTCGGCGCCGTCGAAGAGGCGCTGGGCCATGCGGTCGCGCTGACCGTCGTCGAATCCTCCGGCCGCTATATCGGCGGCGAGGAGACGGCGGTGATCTCCTGGCTGGAGGGCAGCTTTCCCTTCCCGCGCCGCAAGCCGCCCTTCCCGGCCGAGCAGGGGGTGGGCGGCGCGCCGACGCTGATCAACAACACCGAGACCCTGGCCAACATCCCCTACATCTTCGCCCATGGCGCCGAGTGGTATCGCGGCCTGGGCGTCGGCGAGGCGGTGGGCACCAAGCTCTATTCGCTCTCCGGCGACGTGATGCGCCCCGGCCTCTACGAGCTGCCCATGGGCACCAGCCTGCAGGAGCTGATCTTCACCCATGGCGGCGGCATGCTGGAGGGGCGCGACTTCAAGGCCGTCTTCACCGGCGGCCCCTCCAACACGCTGCTGACGAAGCGCGACCTCGACGTGGCGCTGGATTTCGACAGCGTGCGGGCGCGGCAATCGCGGCTCGGCACCGGCGCGATGATCGTCATCTCCGAAGGCACCAGCATCGTGCGCAAGACGGCGGAGTACATCGCCTTCTTCGCCGCCGGCTCCTGCGGGCAATGCCCGCCCTGCAAGGCCGGCACCTTCCAGCTGGCGCGGCTGCTGGACCGCATCGAGGGCGGGCGCGGCACGGCGGAGGATCTGCGCGCGCTGCACAGCCTCTGCCGCATCCTGCCCGGCAGCGGCCGCTGCGGGCTGATCGACGGCGCGGTGACGGTGGTGGAAAGCTCGCTGCAGACCTTCCCGCAGGAATACGCCGTGGCGCGCTAGCGGCGCGTCTCAGCCCGGCGGCGCGGCGCCGCCGGTGCCGGCGCGCAGGCGCAGCTCCGGCAGCGGGATGAACTCCTGCTCGTCGCCGGGCACCAGCGGGAAGCGCCCGGCCTTCCAATCGGCCTTGGCCTGCTCGATCCGCTCGCGCGAGGCGGAGACGAAATTCCAGAAGATGTGGCGCGGCCCGTCCATCACCGCGCCGCCCAGCAGCAGCAGCCGCGCCCCCTGCGGACCCGCGCGCAGCGCCAGCTGGTCCCCGGCGCGGAAGACCAGCATGCGGCCGGGGCCGAAGACATCGCCGGCGAGGCCCACCTCGCCCCGCAGCACATAGGCGCCGCGCTCCTCATGCCGGTCGGGCAGCGGCAGCAGGGCGCCGGGCGGCAGGATGGCGTCCGCGTAGAAAAGCGGGCTGCGCGTGGCGACCGGCGCGCGCTCGCCCCAGGCCTCGCCGGCGATCAGCCGCACCCGCATGCCGGCCTCCTGCCACAGCGGCAGGGTGCCGGCGTCGTGATGCGCGAAATCCGGCGCCCGGTCCTCCTCGGCGGCCGGCAGCGCCACCCAGGACTGGATGCCCGCCAGGCGCGAGCCGCCCGGCCGGTCCTGCGGCGCCGTGCGCTCGGAATGGACGATGCCGCGCCCGGCGGTCATCCAATTGACGTCGCCGGGGCGGATGCTCTGGTCGGTGCCCAGGCTGTCGCGGTGCTGGATGGCGCCCTCGAACAGATAGGTCACGGTGGAGAGGCCGATATGCGGGTGCGGCCGCACATCCAGCCCCTGGCCGGAGAGGAACTCGCCCGGCCCCATCTCGTCGAAGAAGATGAAGGGCCCGATCATCTGCCGCCCGCGCGCCGGCAAGGCACGGCGCACGGCGAAGCCGCCGACATCATGCGCCCGCGGCAGGATCACCTGCTCCAGCCCCGCGGGCAGGGTCATGGCGGGGTCGTCCTCGACGCTCATGCAAGCCTCCATCGCCCGGCGGGCGGGGAGTATGGCCGGGACGCGGCGCCAGAGGAACCGAAGACGGCTAGCGCCGCAGCCGGTACATCGCCCCGGTCCAGGTGGTGCGGCGCCAGGGGCCCTGGGTGAAGCGGGTCTCCAGGTCGAGCCAGCCCTGGCTGCGGCTGTCGAGCAGCCGCGCGGAATCACCGAAGAAGCTGCCCACCTCGTGGAAGCGGCCGGGCGCGCTCTGGTGCAGGATGATCAGCGGGCAGTTGCGCAGCCCCAGGGCGGCGCAGCGCTGCGGCGCCTGCAGCACGGCGATGATCTCGGGCAGGCCGTCGCCATCCAGGTCCTGCCGCGCGGTCGCGATGCCAGGCGTGATGCCGGCCTCCTGCGCCTTGCGCAGTTGCCAGAGGCGGGCGTTGCGCACCGCCTCCTGCGCCGCGGCATCCCCGGGAGTGAGGCGCAGCGGCGCCTCCGCCCGCGCCGGGGTGGGGATGGCCGAGCCCAGCCCGGCCCCCACCCCGATCCCAAGCCCGATGCACAGCCCGATCGACCGGATGACCCGGCGCAACGGACCCCTTGCCGCCTTGCCATGGGCGGCGCGCGCGCGGTCGCGCATGCTGCTCCCTCCTTCCTGCAGGGCCGGGCCACGCGGCCCGTGCCGCAGGCTGGCGCGGCCAGGTGAAGGAAAGCTGAAGAGCGGTGCCGGCCTCAGCCGGCGCGGCGGAAGATGACGCTCAGATTGTTGGCCGGCATCGCCACGGTCGCGGGCGGGCCGAAGCCGGCGCGCGCGGCCTCCGCCGCCACCTCCTCCAGCACCCGCAGCCCCCACTCGGGATGGCGCTGGCGCAGGCTGGCGTCGAATTCGGCGTTGCTCGGCTCCAGCGCCTGGCCGGCGCGGCGGAACGGGCCGTAGAGGATCAGCGGCGCCCCCGGCGCCAGGCAGCGCGCGGCGCCGCGCAGCAGGCCCGGCGTCGCCGGCCAGGGGGCGATGTGGATCATGTTGACGCACAGCACCGCATCGGCCCGCGCGACCGGCCAATCCGCCGCCGCCGCGTCCAGCGGCAGGGCCGGGCGCAGATTGTCCAGCCCCGCCCCGGCCGCCCAGGCATCGGTGCTGGCGCGCGCCGCCGGATCGGCGTCGCTGGGCTGGATGGTCCAGCCCGGCAGGTGCCGCGCCCAGTGCAGCGCGTGCTCGCCGCTGCCGCTGGCGATCTCCAGCAGCAGCCCGGCGGGGGGCAGGACATCGCGCAGCACAGCGAGGATCGGGTCGCGGTTGCGCAGCGCGGCGGGGGCGGAATAGCGGGCATCCATGCCGCCATCCTGGCGCCGCGTTGCCGCCGCGGCAACGTGGCGTTCCGGGCGGCGGGGCTTGTCGGCCGGCCCGCGCCCGCCGATCCTGCGGCACCGGCCGGGAGGAGAGAGAGCATGCCGCCGCCCATCGACGCGATCTGGCAGCGCCTCGCGGGCGAGGCCGCCGGCCTGGCCGGGCGCGAGCCCGCTTTGGCCGAGGCCCTGGCCGACAT
>NZ_GG770783.1:30463-32685 GCF_000164635.1 Pseudoroseomonas cervicalis ATCC 49957
CGCGCCGCCAGGCGGCCGTCGCGCGCATGGTGCAGGCCGCCCGCGCCGCCAACCCGGCGGCCGGCGCCGAGATCGAGCGCTTCTTCGCCAGCCAGGACATCTTCGGCGTGATCGCGCGCTGGATGCAGCCCTACGGCCTGCGCATGGATGATGTGGCCGATGCCATGGCGGTGCGGCTGGCCGGGGCCTGGATGGCCTCGCGCGGGCGCGACGACGACCCGACCCCGGCGCAGATGACGGCGCTGCGCGCCCAGATGGCCGAGGCGATGCAGCGCATCCCCGCCATGGCCAGCGCCGGCGACGGCGACCGGCAGGAGATCGCCGACATGGCGCTGATCCAGGCGGCGCTGATCTCGGCCGCCGTCACCGGCGCCAAGGACAACCCGGCCCAGCTGCGGCAGATCCAGCAGATGGCGGTGAACGACATCCGCAGCAGCATGCGGATCGACCTGCAGGCGGTGGAGCTGACCGATGCGGGCCTGCGCCCGCGCAGCTGAGGGTCCGCGCTGACAGAAAGGGCCGCTCCCGCCGGGGGCGGCCCTGTTTCGCGCCGGGTTCAGCGCCCGATCAGCGCCGCCCCCATGCGGCGCAGGCCGATCCATTGCTGGCGCAGCCAGCCGCCGGTGGCCATCGCCTCCGGCAGCGCCGGGTCGCCGGTGCGGGGGAAGACGTCGCGGCGGAAATCGGCGGTGCCGAAGATCCAGTCCCAGACCGGCAGCAGCACGGCGAAGTTCTTGCCGGATTCGCCCGAGCCCAGCTCCCCGTGATGCAGCCGGTGGAAGCGCGGCGAGACGAAGAGCCGCTCCCCCACCCGGCCGAAGGAGAGGCGGACATTGGCGTGGCTCAGCGATTCCGCCACGCGCAGCACCACCACGACGATCGGGAAATGCCCGGGCGGCACGCCGATCGCCAGCGCGATGGCGCCGAACCAGATGGCGCCCAGCACATCGTCGATGATGTGGTTGCGGTCATCGGTCCAGAAGGTCATCTGGCGCTGCGCGTGGTGGATGGAATGCAGCGCCCACCACCAGCCGAACATGTGCTGGAAGCGGTGTCGCCAGTATTCGCCGAAATCCAGCACCACGATGTAGACGCAGAGCGCCAGCAGCGGCCATTCGCGCAGAATGGGAAACATCGTCTCCAGCGTCGGCGGGATCCAGCCGCTGTCGGCCACCATGCCGGAGAGCCGCGCCTCGACCGAGGCGAAGAGGATGAAGGCCACCAGCGGCAGCAGGCCGAGCCGGGTGAGCAACGTATAAAAAATGTCGGTGCGGATGCTGCGCCGGTCCTGGCGCGGCTCCACCGGTTTCCAGGCCTCCAGCGGCCGGCAGACCAGGTAGATGATGACCACCTGCAACAGGCCGAACAGGGCGAAGTCGATCCACTCGAAGGCGTCCTCGGCCCATTCCATCAGGCCGAGCGAGAACAGCGCCGGCTGGACCAACGTCTCGAAGATCCAGCCATTCACCTGGTCCCAGCCATCCTGCAGCGCGCTCCACATGCGCCTCTCTCCTCAGATGCCGGTCTCGGGCAGGGTGGCGAAGCAGAAGCCGCGCTCCAGCAACCCGTCCAGCAGCGGCTCGAACACCTCGGCGAAGGGCTGGCGGCGGCTGCGCACGCCCCAGTGCATCACCAGCACCTCGCCATCGCGGATCTGCCGCAGCGCCTGGGCCAGCAGCGCGGCGTTGGGATGGGCGTTGCTGTCCAGCTCATCGCCCAGGAAGCCGCGCGCCGTCCAGCCCTGGTGGCGCAGCCCGCAACCCTCGGCCAGGCGCAGCGCGTTGGGCGAGGTGCGGCCGCCCGGCGCGCGCCACAGCGGCAGCACGCGGGCCGCCGGCGCCATGCGGCGCAGCGCCTCGACCGGGCGGGCCAGCTCGGCGCAGAGGGCCGGGCCGTCCAGCACGTCCGCCCCCTCGCCGCGGCGGGAGGCGTAGCGCACCCGCCCCGGCCCCGGATCGGCGCCGAAATACCAGTGCCGCCAGGTGTGGCTGGCGAAGGCGTGGCCCTCGGCGGCGCGGGCGCGCCAGAAGGGCGCCCAGGATTCGTCCAGCGTGGTGCCGCCACGGAAATCCGGCTCATTGGCGACGAAGAGCGTGGCGCGCAGGCCACGGTCGCGCAGCGCGGCGGCAATGCGCTCCGCCTCCCGCCCCCAGCCGGTGTCGATGGTCAGGTAGAGCGTGCCGGCGCGGCAGCGGGCGATGGCGGGGGCGGCGGGCTGCGCC
>NZ_GG770783.1:33477-39631 GCF_000164635.1 Pseudoroseomonas cervicalis ATCC 49957
GTCAGGCTTCCGCCTGGGCGGGGGGCCGGCCGGCCAGGCCCGCGCTTCAGCCCGCCTCGCGGCCGAATCGGCGCGGCCCGACCGGGGGCGGGATCTCCTCCGCCATGGCGAAGCGCCCGGCATTGGCCGAGGCGGCGTGCCAGGCGGCGATCTCCCCGGCCGTCGCCACCCAGCAGGCGGGCTCGGCGGTGATGCGGGCCAGCAGCTTCTCCAGCAGCGCCAGGCGCTGGGCGCGGCCGGAGATCCAGTCATGCACCGTCAGCATCATCATCTGGCCGAGGCGGTGCAGCGCCTGCCATTCCTCCAGCCAGCTCTCCAGCACCGGGCCGGGCGGCCAGGGCGCGCCGCGATCGGCCGGCAGGGCGGAAAACTTGTAGAAGATCGCGTCGTCCAGCGCCCATTGCACCGGCACCTCGACCACGCCTTCCATCTCATAGGGGTGGTCGAAGCCCATCAGCGAGCTGTCGGCCAGGCCATGGCGGCGCAGCGCGGCCAGCATCGGCCCGGTCATCTCCCAGGCGGGGGAACGGAAGAGGCGCGGGCGCTGGCCGGTCTGGCGCTGGAAGAGCGCGATCGAGGCTTCGAGCGCCGCGGCGAACTCGGCCTCGCTGCTCTGGCCGACGATCTCATGGAACCAGCCATGCAGGCCGATCTCATGGCCGCGCGCCAGCAGGGCGGGCAGCAGCTCCGGGTTGGCCTCGGCCACCGCGCCGGGGACGAAGAAGCTGCCGCGCACGCCGTAGCGGTCGAGCAGGTCCAGCATGCGCGGCAGGCCCTGGCGCAGGCCGAAGCGGCGGATCTCCAGCTGGCCCAGCCGGCGGGCGTCGCCCGGCTGCTGCTGGCCCCAGAGATAGGGCGCATCCGAATCGACATCGACGCTGAAGCAGAAGGCGCTGCGCCTGCCCTCCGGCCAGACATAGTCCGGCCGGGGGGCGAAGAGGGGCGTGCTCACAGCGCCGACTTCTTGTCCTGGTAGACCGCCAGGCTGCCGATGGAATTGCCGCCATCGACGCTGAGCGTCGCGCCGGTGACATAGGCGGCGGCCGGGCTGGCCAGGTAGAACAGGGCGTTGGCGATGTCCTCCGCCGAGGTGCCGCGGCCCATCGGGATGTTGGCGGTGGTGGTCACCACATGCGCGTCGGTCAGCGGGCTGGCGCTGCTGCCGGGGGCGAAGCCGGGCTCCAGCGCGTTCACCCGGATGCCGTATTCGGCCAGCTCGATGGCGAAGCCCTTGGTCAGCCGGTCCAGCGCCGTCTTGGAGACGCAGTAGGGCGCGACCGAGCGGCGCATCTTGCGCGAGGCGCCGGAGGAGATGTTGACGACATTGCCCTTCACCCCCTTCTCGACCATCTGCCGCGCCAGGGCGCGGGTCAGGATGAAGGGCGCGCGCAGATTGATGTCCATGATGCGGTCCCACTCGGCCGCGTCGATGTCGAGCAGGAAGCCGCTCGGGTAGATGCCGGCATTGTTGACCAGCACATCGGCGGCGCCCCAGCGCGCGCCGATCTCGGCCGCCAGCGCCTCGATCGCCGCCGTGTCGCGCAGATCGGCGGGCTGGGCGAAGCCGCCCTCGCCCAGCGCGGTCTCCGCCGCGAGGGCCTGCAGCGCCGTGGCGTTGGCATCGGTCAGGCAGAGGATGGCGCCGGCCCCGGCTAGGCTCTGCACGATCCAGCGGCCGATCACGCCACAGGCGCCGGTGACCACCACGCGCTTGCCGCGCATCTGCTGAGCGATATCCATGGCCTGTTCCTCCTGCCGAAGCCGGCTTCCCTGCTAGCCGCCCGCGCGGGGGCTGCAAACCCTCCCCCCCGGGTTACGTTTCCTCCATCTGCTCCGCCCCTGCGTGGGGCGCGGCGCCGCCACCCGGATTCGGCTGTGACCTTCGCCTCCTCCGCACGTTATGATGCTGCGGCGCAACATGAGATGGCGCCGAAGTACGGAAGGGGCCTGCCTTGGCTGATATCCTGCACGGGCTGGACGAAATGATCCGGCTGCGCCAGCGCTGGTCGCGGCTGATGGGCGGGGAGGCGGCGGAGCTGCCGCCGCTGCCCGCGCATCTGACCGAACTCACCGATTTCGGCAGCAATCCTGGTGCCCTGCGCATGCTGGAATATCGCCCGGAGGGGCTGCCGCCCGGCGCGCCGCTGGTGGTGGCGCTGCATGGCTGCACCCAGGACGCGGCGGGGTATGAACGCGGCTGCGGCTGGTCCGTCATGGCCGAGCGGCTCGGCTTCGCGCTGCTGCTGCCGGAGCAGCGGCGGGAGAACAACAGCCATCTCTGCTTCAACTGGTTCGAGCCGGCGGATGTGTCGCGCGGCGCGGGCGAGGTCGCCTCGATCCAGCAGGGGGTGGAGGCGATGCTGCAGCGCCACGGGCTGGACCGGCGGCGGGTGTTTATCAGTGGCCTGTCGGCGGGGGGCGCGATGACCGTGGCCATGCTGGCCACCTATCCGGAGGTGTTCGCCGGCGGCGCGGTGCTGGCCGGGCTGCCTTATGGCGCCGCGCGCAGCGCGGGCCAAGCGCTGGATGCCATGTTCCACCCGGCGCTGCGGCCGGCGGAGGAGCGGGCGGCGGCGGTGCGGGCGGCCTCGCCGCATCGCGGGGCCTGGCCGCGCCTGTCGGTCTGGCAGGGGCTGGCGGATGAGACCGTGGCCCCGGGCAATGCCGATGAGCTGGTGAAGCAATGGGCGGCGCTGCACGGGCTGGACCCGACGCGGCCGGACGAGCTGGCGCAGGAGGATGGCTTCACCCGCCGCCGCTGGCGCGACGCGGCCGGGCGTCTGGCGCTGGAGGCGCATGCGGTGCCCAAGCTGGCGCATGGCGTGCCGCTGGACGTGGCGCGGCTGGGCGAGGCGGGGCCGCATCTGCTGGATGTCGGCCTGTCCTCCACCCATGCGATCCTGGAGTTCTGGGGCATGGAGGCGCCGCGCGACCGCGCCTTCGAGGTGAACATGGCGGGCGAGGCCCGTGAGGTCTCCCCCTGGCGGCTGGACCCGTCGCATCTGCTGGACCGGGCGCTGCGCGCCGCTGGCCTGCGCCGCTGATGGCGGGGTCCGGGGGGACCCTGTCCCCCCGGCGGGGTCCAGGGGCAGCGCCCCTGGATCTTTTATTTATTCCTTGGTCCCCAGCGCCTTGCGCGCCGCCTGCACGTACAGCGCCGCGCCGTAGGGGATGGCCTCGTCGTTGAAGTTGTAGTGCGGGTTGTGCGCCGCGGCGCCCGGCCCGTTGCCGACATGGATGTAGGCGCCGGGCACCTTCTCCAGCATGAAGGAGAAATCCTCGGAGCCCATGACCGGCTCGCGGTTGCGGTTCACCTTCGCCTCGCCGACCAGTTCGGCGGCGGCATCGGCCAGCGCGGTGGTGGCGCCGGGATCGTTGATGGTGGGCGCGAAGATCAGGCGGAAATCCAGCTCCGCCGTGGCGCCGAAGCCGGCGGCGATGCCTTCGGCCACGCGCTTCAGCCCTTCCTCGATCTGCCGCGCCACCTCCTTGCTGAAGAAGCGGGCGGTGCCGGAGAGGGTCGCGCTTTGCGGGATGACGTTGTAGGCGTCGCCGCCGCTGACCTTGGTGACGCTGATCACCGCCGTCTCGCGCGGGGAGATGTTGCGCGAGACGATGGATTGCAGCGCGGCGGCGATGTGGCAGGCGGTCAGCACCGGGTCGATGCTGACTTCCGGCCGCGCGCCATGCGAGCCCTTGCCGTGGACGGTGATGTCGAAGAAGGCCCCGCCGGCCATGAAGGGCCCCGCGCCGATGGCGTATTCCCCGACATCGAGGCCGGTCGCGTTGTGCATGCCGAACAGCGTGTCGCAGGGGAAGCGCTCGAGCAGCCCGTCCTCCAGCATGGCCAGGGCGCCGCCGACGCCTTCCTCGCCGGGCTGGAAGATCAGGTTCACGGTGCCGTCGAAATCGCGGGTCTCGGCCAGGCAGCGGGCGGCGCCGAGCAGCATGGCGGTGTGGCCGTCATGGCCGCAGGCATGCATCTTGCCGGAGACGGTGGAGGCGTAAGGAAGCCCCGTCATCTCCTGCATCGGCAGCGCGTCCATATCGGCGCGCAGGCCGACGGCGCGGTTGCCCGGCCGGCCGCGCACCACACCCACGACACCGGTGCGGCCGATGCCGCGATGCACCTCGATGCCCCAGCTTTCCAGCTTCTCGGCGACGATGGCGGCGGTGCGGTGCTCCTCCAGCCCCAGCTCGGGGTTGGCGTGCAGGTCCTGGCGCAGCGCCGTCAGCTCGTCATGGTAGCGGCGGATATGGTCGAGGGCACTCATCGGTCTCGCATTCTCCAGTCGGGCGGGGGCAGGCCGGGCCTGCCCCCCTCGCTTTCTTGGTCAGGCAGTAAAGGGCGGTTCAGGCGCGGCGGATACCCCAGAAGACGAACATGCCCTCCGGCACCTGGGTCAGGTTGCGGCGATAGGCGGTCTTGTAGAAATACTGGCCGGTCGGGATGAAGGGCACTTCCTGCATCGCCACCTTCTGCAGCTCGGCGGCGATGCGCTGCTGGGCCGCCACGTCGGGCGCGTCCAGCCAGGCGTCGCGCAGTTCCTCGATGCGGGGGATGTCGGGCCAGCCGAAGAAGCCGCGCTCGCCATTGCAGCGCAGCACCTGGGTGACCACCGGGTTGATCATGTCCAGCCCGGACCAGGTGGTGTTGAAGATGTTCCAGCCGCCCTGGTCGGGCGGCGCCTTGCTGGCGCGGCGCTGCACCAGCGTGCCCCAGTCGGACACCGCCGGCTCCACATTCATCCCCAGCCGGCGCAACGTGTCGAGGCAGACCTCGCCGATGCCGGCCAGCGCCGCCTGGTCGGTCGGGATCATCAGCACCACGCGCTCGCCCTTGTAGCCGGCCTCGACCAGGGCGCGCTTCAGCGTCTCCATGTCGCGCTTGGCGGTGATGGGGCCGAGATCGGCCTCGCTCGCCATCGGCGTGCCGGGGGTGAAGATGCCGACGCCGGTGCGGCGGAGCTGCGGGTCGGTGCCCGCCGCCGCCATCATGCAATCCTCCTGCGACATCGCCTCCATCACCACCCGCCGCACCGCCGCCTTGTCGAAGGGGGCGTGCAGGTGGTTGAAGATGCCGGTGCCGATGGTGCCGAGCGGGGTGGCCAGCTGGGTCGCGACGTTGCGGCTGCGCTCCAGCACCGGCAGCAGGTCGTTGGGCGGGTTCTCCCACCAATCGACCTCGCCATTGGTCAGCGCCGCGGCGGCGGTCGCCGGATCGGGCATGACATGCCATTCGACGCGGTCGAACTGCACCTGCTTCGGGCCCGAGGCCCAGGAGACGCGGCCGCCCTCGCGCGGGCGGTAGCGGTCGAACCTCTCATAGACCGCGCGGGCGCCAACCACCCGCTCATCCGCCTTCCAGCGGAAGGGGCCGGAGCCGATGATCTCGGGGATCGGCCGCGTCGCCTCGGTGGCCGCCAGGCGCTCGGGCATGATGAACAGGGCGGAGGGGCCGATCTTGGCCAGGGTGTCCAGCATGGCGCCATAGGGGCGCTTGAGGCGGATGACGAAGCTGCGGTCATCCGGCGCGCTCATCTCGTCGAGGCGGGCCAGCAGCGCCTGGCCCAGCGCGTCGCGCTGCGCCCAGCGGCGGATCGAGGCGATGCAGTCGCGCCCGCGCACCGGCTCGCCATCGTGGAAGACCAGCCCCTCGCGCAGGCGGAAGGTCCAGCGCCTGCCATCCTCCTCGACCGTGTGGCCCTCGACCATCTGCGGCTGGGCGCGCAGGTCGGAATCCAGCGCGTAGAGCTGGTCCCAGATCATCAGCCCATGGGTGCGGGTGATGTAGGCCGTGGTCATCACCGGATCGGTCACGGTGAGGTCGGTCTGCGGCACGTATTTCAGCACGCGCGCGGCGGCTTGCTGCGCCAGGGAGGGGCGGGGCAGCATCGTGGCGGCGGCGGTGCCGGCCAGGAAGGAACGGCGAAGCATCGGGGCCTGTCTCCTCGGAGGGAACCAGGACTGGCGCGGGGCGTCTGTCCGCGCCCCTTCACGGCAGCAAACACCGGGGCGGCGGCGGCGGCAAGACGCCAGGGCCACGCTTCTGCCGCGGGTTTGGCTTGACCGCGGCCCGCAGCGCAGCAGAGTCGCCGCATGCAAGCCGCCGCCGACGCCCAGCCGCCCGCCGCCCCCGAAACCCGCGCCCCCG
>NZ_GG770783.1:40091-47769 GCF_000164635.1 Pseudoroseomonas cervicalis ATCC 49957
CTGCCCTGGCGCCGCCTGCTGCCGGCGGCGCTGGACCTCGCCGGGCGCATCCCGGAGGCGCGCATGGCCGCGGCGCGCCGCCTGCTGCGCGGGGATGGCTGACCCCCCCCCCCTCGACAAGCGGCGGCGGCGCTGGCTTGCTGGCGGCCACCGACGATGGAGGGGACCGGCCATGGACCAGGACACCTATTTCTACGATCCGCGCCAGGGCCACGGCCTGCCGCACGACCCGTTCAAGGCCATGCTGGCGCCGCGGCCGATCGGCTGGATCACCAGCGTGGACGGGCAGGGCCGGGTCAATCTGGCGCCCTACTCCTTCTTCAACGGCTTCCACGGCAACCCGCCGATCGTGGGCTTCGCCAGCGAGGGCCGCAAGGACAGCGTGCGCAATGTCGAGGAGACGGGCGAATTCGTCTGCAACCTCGTCTCGCGCGAGCTGGCCGAGGCGATGAACGAGACCTGCGCGCCGCTGCCGCATGGCGAGAACGAGATGGAGCGCGCCGGGCTCGCCGCCGCGCCCTCGACCCTGGTGCGGCCGCCGCGCGTGGCGCGCTCCCCCGCCGCCTTCGAGTGCAAGCTGACCCAGGTGGTGCGGCTGAAGAACATCGACGGCGCCGACCTGCCGGGCTGGCTGCTGCTCGGCCAGGTGATCGGCGTGCATATCCGGCGCGAATTCCTGCGCGACGGGCGGTTCGACACGCTGGCGGCGCGGCCCGTGGCGCGCTGCGGCTATCGCGGCGATTATGCCGAGGTGACCGGGCTGTTCGAGATGCTGCGTCCCACCGCCTGAGCCGGACCGCCAGAAAAGACACGCCGCCCCTGGCGCAAAAAGACACATATCGGCCAGAAAAGCCGATACATCGTAGGGTGGCGCGGCTTTTTGAGCCAACCCGGAACGGTTACACTGGTTGCGCTGGGGGGCGGCGGACGCCCCTGCCCTCTCCACAGCCCACAGGTTTTCCGATGCAATCCTTGCTCGCCGGCCTCTCCCTGCTGATCCTGGGCGACAGCCACTATGCCTCGCAGGGCTACCTGATCACCACGCTGCAGGACCAGCTGGTGCAGCAGGGCGCGCGCGTCGCCACCTTCGCCGCCTGCGGCTCGCCCGCCAGCGTGTTCCTCAGCGCCCGCGTCGCCTCCTGCGGCACGGCGCAGCGCATCCAGTCCGGCCCGGTGCAGACCCAGCGCGGCCCCGAGGCCCGCACCACCCCGCTGCCGCAGCTGGTGCAGCAATACCGGCCGAACCTGATCATCGTCTCCATGGGCGACACCATGGCCGGCTATGTGCGGCGCGAGCTGCCGGCCGACAGCGTGCGCGAGGAGGTGACGGCGCTGACCGACCAGATCCGCGCCATGAACCTGCCCTGCGTCTGGATCGGCCCGAGCTGGGGCACCGAGGGCGGGCCCTTCATGAAGACCTATGCGCGGGTGCAGCAGATGTCGCAGCTGCTCTCGACCATCGTCGCGCCCTGCACCTATGTCGATTCCACCAAGCTGTCGCAGCCCGGCCAGTGGCCGACCTTCGATGGCCAGCACTACACGGTGGAGGGCTACCGCGCCTATGGCCAGGCGCTGGCCACCACGCTGGCGCAGCTGCCGCAGCTGCGCGACATCCGCCGCTGACCGGACAGGACAGGGCAACAAGATAAGGGGGGCGGGATGCCGCCTGCGCGCGCCGGGGTGAGGCAGGCATGATCTTCGCCTCCTTCGAGTTCCTCTGCCTGTTCCTGCCGCTGTTCTTCGCGGTCTATTTCGCCACCCCCCGGCGCTGGCGCAACGCGCCGGTGCTGGTGCTCTCCTGGGCCTTCTATGCCTGGTGGCGCATCGACTTCCTGGCGCTGCTGCTGGGCGTCACCCTGTTCACCTACTTCACCGCAAGGGCGATGGAGCGGGTGGGCGTGCGCTCGCCGCAGGGGAAGCGGCTGATGCAGCTCGGCCTGCTCGGCAATCTCGCCGTGCTGGGCTGGTTCAAATACGCCAATTTCGGCGTCGACAGCCTGAACGCGGTGCTGGACGGCATCGGCCTGGCGCGCATCGGCTGGGCCGAGATCGTGCTGCCGATCGGGCTCTCCTTCTACGTGCTGCAATCGGTCAGCTACCTGGTCGATGTCTGGCGCGGCAGCGTGCCGGTCAGCCACAGCTTCCTGCGCTACGCCACCTACAAGGCGATCTTCTCCCAGCTCATCGCCGGCCCGATCGTGCGCTATGCCGAGATCAACGAGGATCTGCGGCATCGCACCCACTCGCTGGCGCAGTTCGGCATGGGGGCGCGGCGCTTCATGACCGGCTTCGCCATGAAGGTGATCATCGCCGACACGCTGAGCCCGATGGTGGACGCCATCTTCCGGCTGGAGGCGCCGACGCTCGTCGATGCCTGGGCCGGCGCCATCGCCTACACGCTGCAGCTCTTCTTCGACTTCGCCGGCTATTCGGCGATGGCGATCGGGCTGGCGCTGATGATCGGCTTCCGCTTCCCGGAGAATTTCGACAACCCCTATCTCGCCGGCTCGATCCAGGGCTTCTGGCAGCGCTGGCACATGACGCTGTCGCGCTTCCTGCGCGACTATCTCTACATCCCGCTCGGCGGCAGCCGGCAGGGGGCGGGGCGCACCTATCTCAACCTGTTCCTGACCATGCTGATCGGCGGGCTCTGGCACGGCGCCAACTGGACCTTCGTGATCTGGGGCGCTTGGCAGGGCGCGCTGCTGGCGCTGCACCGGCTGTGGAGCAGCGGCGGCGGCCGCGCCATGCCCTGGATCCTCGGCCATGCGCTGACCCTGCTGGCCGTCATGCTGGGCTGGGTGGTGTTCCGCGCCGCCAATCTCAGCGAGGCGCTGCGCGTCTATGCCGGCATGCTGGGCGCCCATGGCACCGCTCTCAGCGACGAACTGGCCTGGCAGGTGACGCCGGACCAATGGGCCACCATCGGCATCGGCATCGCGCTGGTCTACCTGCCGCTGCTGCGCGGCCGCCTGCCCTTCCTGCGCCCGGCGGCGGAGCTGCCGGGCTTCTGGCGGCCCTTCTGGGCGGTCGGGCCGCTCGCCGCCTTCCTGCTCGGCATCGTGCTGCTCTACAGCCGCGCCGCCGTGCCCTTCCTGTATTTCCAGTTCTGAGGCCGCCATGACCGAGCCACGCTGGATCCATCGCGCCGGGCTGCTGCAGGGGGCGGCGGCCGTGCTGCTGCTGGGTCTCGGCGCCTGGCAGGGCATCGCGGCGCTGTCCACCCGCCAGGCCGAGGCGCGGCTGCGGCCGGTGATGACGGCGGACGCCTTCCTGGACGGCCGGCTGACCGGTGCGGTGAACCATGTGCTGGCGCATCTGCTGCCGGCGGATGCGACGCTGCGCGCGGCGGGCGGGCTGTTCCGCTGGGGGCTGTTCGGCTCCGGCGGGCCGCAGCTGCGCGTCGGCTGCGACGACTGGCTCTATCTGACCGAGGAGCTGCGCCCCTGGCCGCGGCCCGAGGCCGACATGCGGGCGCGCGCCGAGGGGCTGGCCCGCGCCGCCCGGGCGCTGGCCGAGCGCAACATCACGCTGCTGGTGGCCGTGGTGCCGGACAAGGCGCGGCGCCACCCCGAGCATCTCTGCGGCGCGCCCTGGTCGGCGCAGGCGCAGGCGCGGCACGACGCCTTCATGGCGCTGCTGCAGGCGCGGGGGCTCAACGCGCTGTCGCTGCTGCCGGCGCTGCGCGGCGCCGACCCGGCCTATTACCGAACCGACACGCATTGGAACCAGGAGGGCGCGGCGGCGGCCGCGGCGGCGATTGCCGCGCACCTGCCGCCGGGCGTGGCACTGGCGCGCGAGCAGCGCTTCGCCACCACGCTGGAGGATACCGAGCGCAACGGGCCAGGCGACCTGCTGCGGCTGATGAGCCTGGACAACATGCCCGACCCCTTCCGCCCGCGCCCCGACCGCGAGCACCGCGCCACCACCGCGGCGCTGGAAGGCAGCGAGCCTGCCGGCGGCGGCGGGCTGCTGGACGAGACGCCGGCGCCGGAGGTGGTGCTGCTCGGCTCCTCCTACTCGCTGAACGGCAATTTCCTGGGCGCGCTGCAGCAGGCGCTGGACAGCACGGTGATCAGCTTCGCCCAGGCGGGCGGCGGCTTCAGCGGCGCCGCGACCAGCTACTTCGCCAGCGAGGCCTTCCGCGACACGCCGCCCAGGCTGATCGTCTGGGAGATGCCGGAGCGTGTCGTCGCCCAGCCGCTCAGCGAGGCGGAGCAGGCCCTGCTGCGCCGCTGGGACTAGCAGCGCGCCCCGGCCGGGGCGCGGCGCCGCCGCTCACATCGCCGAATAGGCCGGCACGCGGGCATCCACCGGGTCCAGCTCGGCCATCAGCACGCCATAGGGCGGCAGCTCGGCCAGGCCGTTGCGCAGCACCACGCCGTCGCTGCTGCCCTCGGCCAGCGGGTGCAGGGTGGAGACCGGGCAGCGCAGCGGCGCGTCCGAGAGGTTGAACAGCGCCATCACCCGCTGCCCGGCATAGTCGCGCACCAGCCCGACCAGCGGCGCCGGCAGCTCCAGCACCTTCATGCCGCCGCGCAGCAGGGCGGGGTGGGCGCGGCGCAGCGCCAGCAGCCGGCGCCAGGCGTGCAGCAGGCTGTCCGGGTCGGCCTCCTGCCGGTCCACCGCCAGGGCGTGATGCGCGGCCGGCACCGGCAGCCAGGGTTCGCCGGTGGAGAAGCCGGCCTGCGGCGCGTCACCCTGCCAGGGCATCGGCGTGCGGCTGCCGTCGCGGCCCTTGAACTCCGGCCAGTAGGTCAGGCCGAAGGGGTCACGGATCTGGGCCAGGGTCAGCTCGGCCTCGGGCAGGCCCAGCTCCTCCCCCTGGTAGAGGCAGACGCTGCCGCGCAGCGACAGCAGCAGCGAAGCCAGCAGCCGGGCGAAGCGCGGATCGGCCGGCGCCTCGCGCCCGGCCGGGTTCCAGCGCGTCACCGCCCGCTCGACATCGTGGTTGGAGAAGGACCAGCAGGGCCAGCCCTCGCGCTCCGTGCCGCCCTCGGCCGCGGCCAGCAGGCCGCGCACCGAGGCATGGTCGAAGCCGCCGCGCAGCGGGCGCAGCGTGTAGGCCATGTGCAGCAGGTCCTCGCCGCTGCTGTAGTCCAGCACACGCTCGAAGGCGCCATCCTGGCTGGAGACCTCGCCCAGCGTCACCGCGCCATAGCGGTCGGTCAGCGCGCGGATGCGGCGCAGGATCTCGAAGATCCGCGGATGCATCATGTCGTGCTGGTGCCATTGCAGGCCGAACAGCTTGGCCGGCACGGCGCCGCCCGGCGCCGGGCGCGCGGCATTGCCGCGCAGCTCCGGGTCATGCGCCAGGAAATCCACCGCATCGAGGCGGAAGCCGTCGACGCCGCGCTGCAGCCAGAACTCGCCGACCGAAAGCAGCGCCTCCAGCGCCGCCGGATTGGCCAGGTTCAGGCTGGGCTGGCTGGAGAGGAAATGGTGCAGGTAGTATTGCCGCCGGCGCGGCTCCCAGCTCCAGGCGGAGCCGCCGAAGACGCTCAGCCAGTTGTTGGGCGGCGTGCCGTCCGGGCTCGGATCGGCCCAGACATACCAGTCGGCCTCCGGCGCGTCGCGCCCGGCGCGGCTGCGGCGGAACCAGGGATGCGCGTCCGAGGTGTGGCCGCCCACCAGGTCCACCAGCACCTTCAGCCCCAGCGCGTGCGCCCGCTCCAGCAGCCGGTCGACATCCTCGAGGCTGCCGAAGAGCGGATCGACCGCCAGATGGTCGGAGACGTCATAGCCGAAATCGCGCCCCGGCGAGGCGTAGAAGGGGCAGATCCAGACCGCATCGACACCCAGGCGCGCGATATGCTCAAGCCGCGCCTCGATCCCCTTCAGGTCGCCAATGCCATCCCCGTCGCTGTCGGCAAAACTGCGCGGATACACCTGGTACAGCACCGCGCCACGCCACCAATCGGCCCCCGCCACCATCCGCTTATCCTCCTGCGGCTTCGACGCTTTCCCCCCGCGAGCTCTCCGTCTCGCGTTTTCGTGATATCATTCGAGCAGCGAAAACGGGCGGGAATCTGGCAGGCGTGGGGTCTTTCCGCGACAGCGTGTCACGAAAAGCGCAGTGGCGCGGTTAACGGGCCGCGGAATCGGCGGCGCCGCGGCACCGCCAGGCGGCACCGCGGCGCATTCCGTCATCTCCTGACACACGCCGCGCGGCGGCGTTTCAGTCCATCGGCAGAAGGGCCGGCGAGGGGCTGAGCTGCATCGTCACCCCGCGCACGCCGGGCACGCCCTCGGCCAGCACGCGCAGCGCCCGCTCGACCGCGGGCGAGCGGCAGAAGCCATGGAAGGTGACGTGGCCGCCCTCGACCGTGGCGAAGATGTAGAAGGCATCGACCCAGGGCTGCTGCCACAGCGCCTGGCTGATCGCGGCGCGGATCGCCTCGTCCGGGCTGTCATCCGGCGCCTCGGCCGGCGGCGCCAGCATGGCGCGCATCAGGTCGGCGCGGGAGAGGATGCCGACCAGCCGCCCCTCGCGCAGCACCGGCAGCCGGCGGATGCGGTGCTTCTCCAGCAGCGCCGCGGCCTCGTCCACCGGCATCTCGGGCGGGGCGGTGACCAGGCCGGTGCTCATCACGTCCTGGGCGCAGCGGCCATGGATGCGGGCGAACTCCTCGGCCTGGCGCGGCGCGCTGGCCAGCAGCCGCTGATACCAGGGGCGCGGCCGCTCGGCCGGCGCGGCCAGGCGGCGCAGCATGTCGCCCTCCGTCACCAGCCCGAGCAGCCGGCCCGCCTCATCCACCACCGGCACGCCGGAGACGCCGCGCTCGGCGAAGAGCGCGGCCAGCGTGGCCAGCGGCGTGGTGGGCGGCACGGTCAGCACCGTCCGGGTCATCAGGTCCTGAACCTGCATGGCGTCCTCCTTGTTCTGCCGCCAGCATGGCGCATCCGCGGCCGGCCGCGCCTTGACGCAGATCAAGCGGATGACGCCCCTGTCATGTTTCGCCGCATGACGGGGCGGGGCCCGGCCCTTGACCAAGCGCTTACCGATGCCGAGGGATAAGGGACCGAGGCCGGCGGCGCGCAGGCATCCGCCTGGGCCCGCCGGCGGACCAGACAGGATCGGCCGCACCCCATGGACCTGCCTTCCGCCCTCCCCGAGCAGGACGAGCTGCCCGCCAGCGCCACCACCGCGCTGCAGCAGGGCCGCTCGACCACGCTGAAGCACGGCGACAGCTTCGCCCTGGCCGACCAGGCCGGCGAGCTGACCGGCGGCGCGGAGGGGCTGTATCACGGCGACACCCGGCACCTGTCGCGCTTCAGCCTGTGGCTGAACGGGCAGCGGCCGCTGCTGCTCTCGGCCGGGCTGCTGCAGAACAACGCGGCGCTGAACTGCGACCTGACCCATGCCGCGCTGCCCCCGGCCGCCCCGGGCGCCGCGCCGCTGCCCGAGGACATGCTGCATCTGCGCCGCAGCCGCTTCCTGTGGCGGGGCACCTGGCATGAGCGTCTGGCGATCCGCAATTTCGACGACAGGCCGCACCGCATCCGGCTGGAGCTGCGCTTCGCCGCCGATTTCGCCGATCTGTTCGAGGCGCGCGGCGCCACCCGGCCGCGCCGCGGCACGCTGCACGGCGCCGAGCTGGGGGCGGAGCAGGTCGGGCTGTCCTACACCGGGCTGGACGGCACGCTGCGCCGCACCCGGCTGCGCTTCGAGCCGGCG
>NZ_GG770783.1:49970-79215 GCF_000164635.1 Pseudoroseomonas cervicalis ATCC 49957
GAGCGGCCGACCAGCGCCTCGAACTCGCCCTGGCTGGGCTTGATCAGTTCGGCGCCGCGGCCGGCGCCGGCGGCCAGGGCCGGGCCGGAACTGTCCAGCACCCAGCGCAGGCCGCGCGCCTGGGCGATGGCCGCGACATGGGCATAGAAATCCTCCGGCACGCCGCGCGGCAGGCTGCCGCTGGCCACCAGCCAGCTGCCCTCGGGCAGGCTCTCCAGCGCCGCCAGGGCCGCGCGCCATTCGGCCTCGCTCACCTCCGGGCCCTCGGCCACGAAGCGGAACTCCTCGCCACGGCTGCGGTCCAGCACGGTGTGGCTGATGCGGGTGCGGCCGGCGATCGGCACGCTGCGCCGGGGCAGGCGGATCTCGTCCAGCAGTTCCTCGAGGAAGTGGCCGGTGACGCCGCCGGCCAGGATCACCGCCTCGACCTCGCCGCCCAGCTCCTGCACCACGCGGGCGACATTGACGCCGCCGCCGCCCGGATCGGCGCGATCGCCGGAGGTGCGGATCTTGCGGACGGGACGCACCTCCGGGGCCTCGCAGGCCAGGTCGATGGTCGGGTTCAGGGTCAGGGTGGTGATCTTGGGCGTCATGCGCTGAATGTGTGGCGCCGCGCCGGGCGCGGCAACCACAACACCGCGCCGGCCCCTCAGGGCGCCTTGTGGATCGGGTCGACCCAGGCGACGTCCTCCGGCTTCTCCACCGGCTCGATATCGAGGTTCACCACCACCGCCTCATTGTCGCTGCGCACGAGCACGCATTCCAGCGTCTCGTCGGAGGAGGCGTTGATCTCCTGGTGCGGCACATAGGGCGGCACATAGATGAAGTCGCCCGGCCCGGCCTCGGCCACATATTCCAGCTTCTCGCCCCAGCGCATGCGGGCGCGGCCCTTGACCACGTAGATCACGCTCTCCAGAGGGCCGTGATGGTGCGCGCCGGTCTTGGCATTGGCGTGGATGTGAACCGTGCCAGCCCAGATCTTCTGCGCGCCGACGCGGGCGGCGTTGATCGCCGCGGCGCGGTTCATGCCGGGGGTGCTGGCGGTGTTGGTGTCCAGGCTGCCGGCCGGGATGACCCGCACGCCGCTGTGCTTCCAGCCATCCTCCGGGATGGAGGGCGGCAGCGTCTCGTGGTGGTGGCCGTCATGCGGCATGGCAATTCTCCCCCTGGCTTCGTGCAATCTCTTATTGTGTCAACGCCGCGCGTGCATTCGTCAAGCGCGGCGGCCCCAGGCACCGGTTCCGCTGCTGGTGTCACGCGAACGCAACCGGACCGTCATCGCCCTGTCCTGCCGCGGGTCTAAGCGGTCGCGCCATTCCCGCCACCCGGACAAGGCTGATCATGGCGCGCCGCAAGAATGTTCTTCTCATCGTTGTCGATCAATGGCGGGCCGATTTCGTCCCCGCCCTGGGCGCCGGTTTCCTGCGCACGCCGAATCTGGACCGGCTGTGCCGCGAGGGCGTGACCTTCCGCAACCACGTCACCACCACCGTGCCCTGCGGCCCGGCGCGGGCCAGCCTGCTGACCGGCCTCTACCTGATGAACCACCGGGCGGTGCAGAACACCGTGCCGCTGGATGCGCGCCACATGAACCTCGGCAAGGCGCTGCGGCAGATCGGCTATGACCCGGCGCTGATCGGCTACACCACCTCGACGCCCGATCCGCGCACCACCTCCGCCCGCGACCCGCGCTTCACCACGCTGGGCGACCTGATGGAGGGTTTCCGCGCCGTCGGCGCCTTCGAGCCCAGCATGGACGGGTATTTCGGCTGGCTGGCCCAGAAGGGCTACGCACTGCCGGAGAAGCGAGAGAACATCTGGCTGCCGGAGGGCGAGGATTCGGTGCCCGGTGCCACCGACCGCCCCAGCCGCATCCCGTCCGAGCTGTCGGACACCGCCTATTTCACCGAGCGCGCCCTGACCTACCTGAAGGGCAAGGGCGACAAGCCATGGTTCCTGCATCTGGGCTATTGGCGGCCGCACCCGCCCTTCATCGCCTCCGAGCCCTACAACACGATGTATTCGCCGGCCGAGATGCCGGCGATCCAGCGCCGCCCGAGCTGGCAGGAGGAGGCGGCGCAGCACCCGCTGCTGGACTTCTATCTGCGCGGCATCAGCCAGGGCTCCTTCTTCCACGGCGCCGGCGGGGCCGCGACCGAGATGGACGAGGCCGCCATCCGCCAGATGCGCGCCACCTATTCCGGCCTGATCACCGAGGTCGATGACGCGCTGGGAAAGGTCTTCGAGCATCTCGACCAGACCGGGCAGTGGGATGACACGCTGATCATCTTCACCTCCGACCATGGCGAGCAGCTCGGCGACCACTACCTGCTCGGCAAGATCGGCTATCATGACGAGAGCTTCCGCATCCCGCTGGTGGTGAAGGACCCGGAGCGGCGCGAGGGCGCCGGGCGGATCGAGAGCGCCTTCACCGAAAGCGTCGATGTGCTGCCAACCATCCTGGAATGGCTGGGCGGCGAGGCGCCGCGCGCCTGCGACGGCCGCTCCGTCCTGCCGCTGGTGGAGGGTGAAAAACCCGCCGATTGGCGCGAGCATCTCTTCTACGAGTACGATTTCCGCGACATCCACTATTCGCAGCCGGAGACCGCGCTCGGCCTCGGCATGGACGATGCCTCGCTCTGCGTCGTGCAGGATGAGGACTGGAAATACGTCCATTTCTCCGGCCTGCCGGCGCTGCTCTTCGACCTGCGGCGCGATCCCAACCAGTTCGAGAACCTGGCGCAGGACCCGGCTTATGCCGAGGTGCTGGCGCGCTACGCGCAGAAGGCGCTGTCGCACCGCATGCGCCATGCCGAACGCACCCTGACCCATTTCCGCGCCACCCCCGGTGGCCTTGAGGAGCGCAGCCGATGATTGCCAACCGCCGTTCCCTGCTGCTCGGCGCCGGTGGGGCGCTGGGCGCCGCCGCCCTGCCCCGCTTCGCCATCGCGCAGGCCGACAACCGGCCGTCCATCACCATCGCGGTGCAGAAGGTCAGCAACTCCAACACGCTCGAAGTGCTGCGCGAGCAGTCCAATGTCGGGGAGCGCGTGCTGTTCTCCTCCCTTTGGGAAGGGCTGATCGGCCGCGACTGGCTGGGCGGGCTGAAGGCGGTGCCGGAGCTGGCGACCTCCTGGCGCCGGCTCAGCGACAGCGCCATTGAGATGACGCTGCGCCAGGGCGTGAAGTTCCACAATGGCGACGAGATGACGGCCGAGGACGTGGCCTTCACCTTCGGCCCGGAGCGCATGTTCGGCGACACCGCGCCCACCGCCCAGGGCCGCACCATCCAGATCAGCGGCGAGCGCATCCCGACCCGCGCCGGCCGCGACCTGCCGCCCGAGGTGCCGGCGGTGGCCCGCCGCTCCTTCCCGGCGCTGGAGCGCGTCGAGATCGTCGACCGCTACACGGTGCGCTTCCACAATGCGACGCCGGATGTGACGCTGGAGGGCCGCCTCTCCCGCTACGGCGCGCAGATCATCAGCAAGCGCGGCTATATCGAGGCCGAGACCTGGTTCGACTGGGCGCGCAAGCCGATCCTGACCGGCCCCTACAAGGTGGCCGAATTCCGCCCCGACCAGTCGCTGCGCCTGGTGGCGCATGACGAATACTGGGGCGGCCGCCCGCCGCTGAAAGAGATCCGGTTCATCGAGGTGCCGGAGGTCTCGGCGCGCATCAACATGCTGCGCTCGGGCGAGGTGCAGTTTGCCTGCGACATCCCGCCCGACCAGATCGCTGATATCGAGCGCGACCGCCGCTACGAGGTGCAGGGCGGCACCATCCTGAACCACCGCCTGACCTGCTTCGACAAGAACCACCCGCAGCTGGTCGATCCGCGCGTGCGCCGCGCCTTCACCCACGCCATCGACCGCCAGGCGATCGTGGAGAGCCTCTGGGCCGGCCGCACCGTCGTGCCGAAGGGGCTGCAATGGGACTACTATGGCGACATGTTCGTCAGCGACTGGGACGTGCCGAAATATGACCCGGCGGAGGCGCGCCGCCTGCTGCGCGAGGCGAACTACAAGGGCGACCCGATCCCCTACCGCCTGCTGAACAACTACTACACCAACCAGACGCCGACGGCGCAGATCCTGGTCGAGATGTGGAAGCAGGTCGGCCTGAACGTGCAGATCGAGATGAAGGAGAACTGGTCGCAGATCCTCTCCCGCGAGCCGGGCCGGGCGGTGCGCGACTGGTCGAACAGCGCGCCCTTCAACGACCCCGTCTCCTCCATCGTCAACCAGCACGGGCCGAACGGCCAGCAGCAGCAGGTGGGCGAATGGAGCAATGAGGAGATGAACCGCCTCTCGGTGGAGCTGGAGACCTCGACCGACCGTGCCCGCCGCAAGCAGGCCTTCCGCCGCATGCTGGAGATCTGCGAGCGCGAGGATCCCGCCTACACCGTGCTGCACCAGAACGCGACCTTCACCGCGATGCGCCGCGGCACGCCGTGGAAGGCGGCCCCCGCCTTCGCCATGGAGTTCCGCGCGAACAACTGGAAGGGCTGAGCATGACGGAGACCCTGGTCGAGCTGCGCGACCTGCGCGTCGCCTTCGACGGCGTGCCGGCGCTGCGCGGCGTGGATCTGGCCATCCGCCCGGGCGAGAGCCTGGCGCTGGTGGGCGAATCCGGCTGCGGCAAGTCGGTCACCTGGCTGGCGGCGCTCGGCTTGCTGCCCGGCAAGGCCAGGGTCACCGGCAGCGTGACGCTGGGGGGGGAGGAGCTGCTCGGCGCCCCCCCGGCCCGGCTGGATGCGGTGCGCGGCGGGCGCATCGCCATGATCTTCCAGGACCCGGCCAGCAGCCTGAACCCGGTGCACCGCATCGGCCGCCAGATCACCGAGGCGCTGGCGCTGCATCGCGGCCTGACCGGCGCCGCCGCGCGCGAGGAGGCGCGGCGCCTGCTGGACCGCGTCGGCATGCCGGATGCGCAGCGGCGGCTGGAGGCCTATCCGCATGAACTGTCCGGCGGGCAGAACCAGCGCGTGATGATCGCCATGGCGCTGGCCGGCCAGCCGGAGCTGCTGGTGGCCGACGAGCCCACCACCGCGCTCGACGTCACCATCCAGGCGCAGATCCTCGAGCTGCTGGCAGAAATCCGCCGCGACACCGGCATGGCGCTGGTCCTCGTCAGCCACGATCTCGGCGTCGTCGCCGAGACCTGCGAGCGGGTCTGCGTCATGTATGCCGGCCGCATCGTCGAGGAGACGCGGGCCGAGACGCTGTTCGCGCAGCCGGCCCACCCCTACGCCCAGGGCCTGCTCTCGGCCTTGCCGCCGATGCACGGGCCGCGCCGGAAACTCGCCGCCATTCCGGGCGGCGTGCCGGAACCCTGGGCCATGCCGCCGGGCTGCGCCTTTGCCCCCCGCTGCCCGCGCGCCAGCGCCGCCTGCGAGGCCGCGACCCCGGCGCTGGAGGACCTCGCCCCGCATCACCGCGCCGCCTGTTTCCAGCCGAGCCGCCCGGTGCCGGCCACCGCCCCCCGCCCGGAGCTTTTGCCGGCATGACCGCCCCCCTGTTGCAGGCCGAGGGCCTGGTGCGCCGCTACCACCAGCGGCGCGGCTGGCTCGGCCACAGCGTCGAATTGCGCGCCGTCGATGGTGTCTCCCTCACCCTGGAGCGCGGCCGCACCCTGGGCCTGGTCGGTGAATCCGGCTGCGGCAAATCCACCACCGGCCGCATGGTGCTGGGGCTGGAGACGCCCGACGAAGGCAGCGTGCGCTTCGAGGGCGCGCCGATGCCGGCCCCCGGCAGCCGCCCCTGGCGGGCGCAGCGCGCGCGCATGCAGATGGTCTATCAGGACCCGCTGGGCGCGCTGGACCGCCGCCTGACCATCGGCGCCCAGGTGGCCGAGCCGCTGGCGATCCACAACCTCCCCGCCGGGCCGGACCGCGTGGCGGAGCTGCTGCGCGGCGTCGGCCTGCGCCCCGACCAGGCCGATCGCTATCCGCATGAGCTCTCCGGCGGCCAGCGCCAGCGTGCCGTGCTGGCGCGTGCCCTGGCCACCGATCCCGCGCTGCTGGTCTGCGACGAGCCGATCAGCGCGCTCGACGTCTCCATCCAGGCGCAGGTGATGAACCTGCTCTCCGAGATCCAGGAGAGCCGCGGCGTCTCCCTGCTCTTCATCAGCCACGACCTGCGCGCCGTGCGGCAGATGAGCCACCGCGTCGCAGTGATGTATCTCGGCCGCATCGTCGAGGAAGGCGAGCCGGATGCGGTGCTGCACGACCCGGCCCACCCTTACGCCCAGGCCCTGGTCTCGGCCATTCCGGATCCCTCGCGGCGGGGACGGCGCATCGTGCTGCAGGGCGACCCGCCCAACCCGGCCTCGCGCCCCGCCGGCTGCGCCTTCCATCCGCGCTGCCCGGTGGCCGGGCCGCGCTGCGCCGCCGAGAGCCCAGCGCTGAAGCCGCGCGCCGATGGCCGCCTGGTCGCCTGCCATGTGGCGCAGGGCGAGATGGCGCCCGGCACCGGCCTGTCCACCCCGATCCAGAAGGCGGCCTGAGCCATGCTGCGTTTCCTCGGCCTCCGCCTCTCCCGCGCGCTGCTGACGCTGGTGCTGGTGGTCAGCTTCGCCTTTGTCGTGCTGCGCCTCTCCGGCGACCCGGCGCTGCTGATCATGTCGGCCGACGCGCCGCCCGAGGCCATCGCCGCCTTCCGCCGCGCCTGGGGCCTCGATGACCCGATCTGGGTGCAGTATCTGCGCTACTTCACCGCCATCCTGCAGGGCGATCTCGGCATGTCGATGCGCAGCGGCCGCAGCGCCATCAGCCTGGTGGCCGAGCGGATCCCGGCGACGCTGGCCCTCACCCTGCCGGCGCTGATCATCAAGATCGGCCTCGGCGTGCCAGCCGGAATCTATGCCGCCCTGCACCGCAATTCGGCGATCGACCGCGCGGTGATGCTGCTGGCGGTCGCCGGCTTCACCGTGCCCTCCTTCGTGCTCGGCCTGCTGCTGGTGCTGCTCTTCGCCGTGCAGCTGGGCTGGCTGCCCTCGGGCGGGCAGGATAGCTGGCGCCACGCCATCCTGCCCATCATCACCATGGGCTTCGGCGGCGCCGCGGTGCTGGCGCGCTTCACCCGCTCCGCCATGCTGGAGGTGCTGGGCCAGCCCTATATGCGCACCGCACTCGCCAAGGGAGTGCCCTGGCACGCGGCGGTGCGCCGCCATGCCCTGCCCAACGCCGCCATCCCCACCGTCACCATCATCGGCTTCATGATCGGCAGCGTGCTGGCCGGCGCCGTGGTGGTGGAAAGCGTCTTCTCCTGGCCCGGCGTGGGCCGGCTGCTGGTGGTGGCCGTCGCCAATCGCGACCTGGCCGTCGTGCAATGCATCCTGCTGCTGGTGGCCGCGACCATGATCGTCTCCAACCTCGTGGTCGATCTGCTCTATGGCGTGCTCGACCCGCGCCTGCGCTCCGCCGCCAAGGGAGGCGCCTGACATGTCGGCCACCGCCGAACGGCCCGCCGAGCTGCCGGCCACCCCCATCGCCGCCCCGAAGCGCAAAGGCCAGGGCCTGCCGCCCCTGGTGATCTTCGCGCTCGGCTGGATCCTGCTGATGCTGGCCATCGCCCTGCTGGCCGACTGGATCACGCCCTATTCCATCACCGCCCTCGATCTGCGCAGCCGCCTCTCACCGCCAGTCTTCATGGGCGGCAGCTGGGCGCACCCGCTCGGCACCGACGAGCTCGGCCGCGACGTGCTCAGCCGGCTGATCTGGTCGATCCGCATGTCGCTGCTGATCGCCTTCGGCGCCGCCATCATCGCCGCCGTGCTGGGCGTGGTGCTGGGCTTCCTCGCCGCGCATTTCCGCGGGCTGGTGGAACAGGCGGTGCTCGCCCTGGTCGATTTCCAGGCCGCCATGCCCTTCATGATCCTGGCGCTGTCGGTGCTGGCCTTCTTCGGCAATTCGCTGGTGCTGTTCGTCTGCCTGCTCGGCCTGCATGGCTGGGAACGCTACGCCCGCATCGCCCGTGGCCTGGCCATCAGTGCCGGCGCGCAGGGCTATGCGGCGGCGGTGCAGCAGCTCGGCGCCTCGCCCTGGCGGGTCTATGCCCGCCACGTCCTGCCCAACATCGCGGCGACGCTGATCGTCTCCATGACGCTGGCCTTCCCCGAGATCATCCTGCTGGAAAGCGGGCTGTCCTTCCTCGGCCTCGGCGTGCAGCCGCCCATGACCTCGCTCGGCAACATGGTGGGCTATGGGCGGGAATACCTGACGCGCGCGCCCTGGATCCTGCTCTCGCCCTCCTGCGTCATCGTGCTGACCACCCTGTCGGTCAGCCTGCTGGGCGACTGGCTGCGCGACCGGCTGGATCCGACGCTGCGCTGAACAACAGGAAAGAATCCGGGGGAAGAAGGAATTCTTCCCCCGGGCCCCCATCATCTTTTTCTGTCATTTAGGCACTCTGGATCGTCGCGGTGAAGCTGCGGTCCAGGATGTCCTCGGCCTGGATGCGGCGGCGCACCAGGCCGGCGCGGCTGTACAGATCGATATTGCCCTGCTCGTCGCGCACCACGGCATCGTCGATCGGCACCACCCGCGTGCGGGCCCGCGTGAACCACTGCACGGCCACCGGCTCCGGCACATTCATCAGCGCCGACCAGCTCTTGGCATAGGCCGGGATATTCTCGTTGGCCCAGCGGCGCGCGACCGTCAGCCGGCGCACGAAATCTTCCAGCTCCGGCCGCCGCGACGCGATCGCATCGTCCCGCGCCGCCTGGAAACTCAGCCCCGGCGTGATGCCATTGCCATCGACGATGCGGCGCGACCCGGCAAGAACCTCCTCCTGCGACACATAGGGTTCCCAGGTGGACCAGGCCTCGACCGCGCCACTGCTATAGGCCGCCTTGGCATCGGCCGGCAGCAGGAAGACCAGCCGCACCGTGTCGGCCGGCAGCTTCGCCGCCTCCAGCGCCGCCAGCACCAGCTGGTGCCCGATCGAGCCGCGCCCCGTGGCGATGCGCTTGCCCGCCAGATCCTGCAGGCTGCGCACCGCGCTGTCCTTCGGCACCAGGATGGCCAGCCCATCCTGGTTCTGCCGCGTGGCCGCGATCGCCTTGGCCGGCACCCCGGCGGCGGCGCCGAAGGTGAAGGGCGCATCCCCCACCAGCCCCGTGTCGATGGCCCCCGCATTCAGCGCCTCCACCAGCGGCGCGGCGGCGGGGAATTCGCTCCAGGCGAAGCGGCCCTCGACACCCTCCAGCACGCCGGCGGCCTGCATCACCGCCCGCGCATTGCCGCGCTGGTCGCCCACCCGCAGCGGCGCCTGGGCGCGCAGGAGGTGCGGCATGGCGAGTGTCGCCCCCGCCGCCAGCAGCAGCGTGCGGCGCTTCACGACGGCGCTCATGCCGGCACGCCCTGGCGGGCGGCCAGCCTCTCGGCCAGCAGCCGGCGCGTCGCCGGCAGCAGGCTCTGCCCGTATTCCACCGCATCCTCCAGCGGGTCGAAGCCGCGGATCAGGAAGGTGCTGACGCCCAGCGCGTGATACTCCAGGAACGCCTCCGCCACCTGCTCCGGCGTGCCGACCAGGGCGGTGGTGTTGCCCCGCGCCCCCGTCTCCCGCGCGATGGCGGTGTAGAGGCGGCCCTCCGGCCGGTCGCCCAGCGCGGCGGCCTGCAGCAGGCGCTGCGAGCCGGCATTCTGCGGCGCGGCGCTGTTCGGGCCGAGCGCCGCCTGGCCGCGCACGGCGCGGATACGGTGCAGGATGCGCTCCGCCTTCTCCCAGGCGGCGCTTTCGGTCGCGGCCAGGATCGGGCGGAAGGACAGGCTGAAGCGCAGTTCCCGCCCATGCTGCGCCGCCTCGGCGCGCACCCGCGCCACGATCTCGCGCACCTGCGCCTGGGTCTCGCCCCACAGCGCATAGACATCGGCATGCCGCCCGGCGACGCGCAGCGCCGCCTCGGACGCGCCGCCGAAATAGATCGGGATACGCGGCGCCTGCACCGAGCGCACCTCGGGCGAGGCGCCGCGGATGCGGTAATAGACGCCCTCATGGTCCACCGGACGCTCGGCCGACCAGACCGCCTTCAGCACGTCGAGATATTCGTCGGTGCGGGCGTAGCGGTCATCCTTGCCCAGCCAGTCGCCATCGCGCGCCTGGTCGGTGTCGTCGCCGCCGGAGATGACATGGATGGCGGCGCGGCCATGGCTGAGCTGGTCCAGCGTGTTGAAGGCCCGCGCGGCGGTGGTCGGCGCCTGGAAGCCGGGGCGGTGCGCGACGAGGAAGCCGACACGCTCGGTATGGGCGGCGGCATGCGCCGCCAGCTGCAGCCCATCCGGCCCGTTGCTGTGCCAGCCGATCAGGATGCGGTCGAAGCCGCCGCGATCATGCGCCTGGGCGGAATCGCGCAGATAGCCGGGATCGATGGCGGGGCCGCGCGCCGGATGGATCTCCGACTGCTCGCGCGGCTGGATCATGCCGATGAATTCGAGGTCCTGGGACATGGGAATCTCCTCAGCCAAGCCCGAGCGCGCGGCGCCCGGCCTGCAGATGGGCGGCGTCCTGTTGCGGGGTGTGGATGCGGGCGCAGAGCACGTCGCGCAGATGCCGCTCCAGCGGGTTGCTGCGCGCCAGCGCATGGTTGCCGCAGAGCGCCACGGCCTCCTGCACCATTGTGATGGCGTTCTCGGCGGCCAGCGCCTTCAGCAGGGCGGATTCGGTGGCCGAGGGCGGCGTGCCGGCATCCTCGGCGGCGGCGGCGGAGGCGATCAGGCGCTGATTGGCCAGCAGCAGCCCCTCGATGCGGCCGACCGCCTCCTGCATGCGCGGCAGGGTGGCCAGCGGCGCGCCGAGGCTGGCCGGCACCCGGCGATGCAGGAAGCCCAGCAGCCAGTCCCGCGCGGCGCGCGCCACGCCGGTGTAGAGGGCGGCGATCAGCAGCGTGTTCCACGCCGCCGCGCTGTCATCCGGCCGCGCCCAGTCGGCGGGCGCGCGCAGATCGGGCGCCGCCTCGGGCGGCAGCGCCACCTCCTCGAACACCACGTCATGGCTGCCGGAGGCGCGCAGCCCCGCCTGGTCCCAGCTCTCCTCGATGCGCACGCCGGGGCTGCGGGCATCGACCAGCACGGTGCCGGTGCGCGGGCTGGCTTCATCCGTTCGGGCCCAGACCAGATACCAGCGCAGCGCCGGCGCGCCGGTCGAGTAGATCTTGCGCCCCGAGAGCGACCAGCCCGAAGGCGTGCGGCGCAGGATCGTCGCCGGCAGCCCGCCGCGCGCCGGGGTGCCCAGCTCCGGCTCGACGCGCAGCGCATTGACCAGCTCGCCCCGCTCGACGGCGCCCAGCGCCAGCCGGGCCCGCAGCGCCTCGGGCCAGGCGGGGTCGCGCGTCACCTGGCGCAGCTGGATGAACTGCATGGCCAGCACCAGGGCGGTGGCCGGGCAGCCCTCGGCGATGCGGCCGACCAGCGCGGCGCAGCGCGCCAGCCCCGCCGCCTCCCCGCCCCACTCCACCGGCGCGGTCAGCCCGAGCAGCCCCGCCTGGTGCAACCTGAAAAAATTCTCGTGCGGGAAGCTGCCGGCGCGGTCATGCGCGGCGGCGCCCTCGGCGAAGCCGCGCACCAGGGCGGCGACCGGGTCCTGGTGCAGGATCAGCCCGTCGATCATGCCGCTTCCTCCAGCGCGACGCCGAGCTCGCCCAGCAGCCGCCGGCGCAGCGCGGCGAAGCCAGGATCGGCATGGCGGCGCGGACGCGGCAGCTCGACGGCGATGTCGGCGGCGATGCGGCCGCCCTCCAGCACCAGCACGCGGTCCGCCAGCAGCACCGCCTCGTCCACGTCATGGGTGACGATCAGCGTGGTGGGGCCATGATGGCGCCACAGCTCCAGCACCAGGCTGTGCATGCGGATCCGCGTCAGCGCGTCCAGCGCGGCGAAGGGCTCGTCCAGCAGCAGCAGCCGCGGCGCTCGCACCAGGGCGCGGGCCAAAGCGGCGCGCTGCGCCTCGCCGCCGGAGAGGGTGGCGGGAAAGGCCTCCAGATGCCGCCCCAGCCCCACCTCCTGCAGCGCCGCCGCCGTGCGCTCGCGCGCGCCACGGCCGGAGAGGCCGAGGGCGACATTCTGCCAGACCTGCTTCCAGGGCAGCAGGCGCGGCTCCTGGAACACGACGGAGACCGGGCGCGGCAGGTCCAGCACCGCCTCGGCCGGCGCCGGGTCGAGGCCCGCCAGGGTGCGCAGCAGCGTGCTCTTGCCGGAGCCGCTGCGGCCCAGCAGGGCGGTGAAGCTGCCCGGCGCCAGATCGAGATCCAGCCCGTGCAGCACGGTGTTCTCGCCGAAGCAGCGGGTCAGGTTGCGGACGCGCAGCGGGGAAGCGGCGGGTGCGATATCGGCCATTGGGCTTACCCCTTCACCAGGCTGGGCCGCCAGGCCAGTGCCCGGCGCTCGACCCGCCGCACCAGCGCATCGGCGCCGAGGCCGAGCAGCGCATAGACCAGCAGGCCGACCACGATGATGTCGGTGCGCAGGAATTCCCGCGCGTCATTGATCAGGAAGCCGATGCCGGCGCTGGCATTGATCTGCTCGGCGATCACCAGGCTGAGCCAGGCGCTGCCGAGCGCGTAGCGCAGCCCGACCAGGGCGGAGGGCAGCGCGCCGGGCAGGATGACGTGGCGCACCAGGCCGCGCCGGTCCAGGCCAAAGACCCGGCCCGCCTCGGCCAGCTTGGGGTCGACGCCGCGGATGCCGGCGAACAGCGTCAGATAGACCGGGAAGGCGGCGCCCAGCGCCACCAGCGCGATCTTCGGCGCCTCGCCAATGCCGAACCACAGGATGAAGAGCGGCACCAGCGCCAGGAAGGGCAGGGTGCGCAGCATCTGCATCGGCGCGTCGACGATCTCCTCGCCCAGCCGCGACAGGCCGGCGATCAGCGCCAGGGTGACGCCGGCCGAGAGCCCGATGCCAAGCCCGGCCAGCACCCGCCCCAGCGAGACCGCCAGATGCGCGGGCAGCTCGCCCGAGAGCGTCAGCTCCCAGGCGGCGACCAGGATGGTGCTGGGCGCGGCCAAGGTGCGCGGCGAGATCAGCCCGGCCATGCTGGCGGCCTGCCAGAGCAGCACCAGGGCGAGCGGCGAGAGGAAGCGGCGCAGCCTCGGCGGCAGGGCCAGGCGCGGCTTGTGCCAGCGCGGTGTTGCGGGTCGCTCGATCAGGGCGCGCGGCGCGATCGCCGCCTGGGTGTCGGGCATGCTGGTCCTTCCCGGCCCGGAGAGGGGCCGGCGGCAACGGGGCGATGAAGGCGAGGGCAGCCCGCCGGGCGGGCTCGGCGCGTCAGGCGCGCCGACAACAGCCGCGCGGCGGGGCGCGGGTGCCAGGCGGCAGGGCAAGGGGGCCGGGCATCATCATGGTCCGCCAAAGCTATGAAGCGGCGGGGAGCAGCGAAAGAGTTGTGTTTCCCAAAGATCGGCGGCGGCGCAGCACGCCCATGCTGCGCAGCGCGGCAGGACAGAAAACTATTCCCGCCCCTCGCCGCGCTCGCGGAAGGCGGGGCTGTTCAGCGGCAGGGCGGTGCTGTGCTTCATCCGCTCCATGGCGAAGCGGGAGGTGACATTGCGCGGCTGCACCGCGGCGATCAGCCTTTTGTAGAAGCGGTCATAGGCCGCCATGTCGGTCACCGCGACGCGCAGCATGTAGTCGACCTCGCCGGCCATGCGGTAGGCCTCCATCACCTCCGGCATGGCGGCGACCGCCTGGGCGAAGCGCTCCATCCAGGCCTGGCTGTGGTCGCCCGCCTCGATGGCGACGAAGACGGAGAGGCCGAGCCCGACCGCCTCGGGCGAGACCAGGGCGACGCGGCCGGTGATGACGCCGCCCGCCTCCAGCTTCTGCACCCGCTTCCAGCAGGGGGTGGTGGACAGCCCCACCCGGTCGGCCAGCTGCGCCACGGAGAGCGTGGCATCCTGCTGCAGCAGCGCCAGGATCCTGCGGTCGATCTCGTCCATGCCCCCTCCCCTGCCCGGAGGCCCGGAGCCTAGCAGCCTGGCCGGGCAGGGCCAGGGGCGGGGCGCCGGGAGGCCGGGTGGCAACCCCCCTCCCCGCCCCCGGTTCTGCCTGCAGCAACCAGGGAAGGAGCGAGGCGATGTGGATGAGCGTGGGGGTGCCGCTGCTGGTGCTGCTGGCGGTCGGAGGGCTGCTGTTGCTGCTCAACCGGTCCGAGTTCAGGGCGGTCTTCAAGCGCCGCAACGAGTCGCGAGGGATTCGCAAATCGTGATCGGCTAACCACATATTGAGTGGGTGACAGGCGGAAAGGATACCATATCTTGTGTCGGGCCAGCGGCGATTCGCGCTCTGGCAGTTCGAGACAAGCCGGAGCGTATCCCATGGACGGCTATCGCCAGCCTTTCCCCCTGTTGCCGCTGACGGGCCGCCTGCCCGGGGAAGGCTTCGGCGAGAAACCCCTGCCGGGGCGCCGGCTGGATCTCGGCATGGGGGTCGCGGTCGGCCGCCGCACCGTGTTCCGCCCCGAGGACCAGGAGGATTTCGGCCGCGTCGCCGACCGGGTCGCCGCGGGCAACATCGGTCTGCTGGGGGCCAGCACGGAGCTGGCGCGGGAGCAGGCGCGGCTGCGCAACGCCATCGCGACCGGCGCGCTGCTGACCTCGGGCCGGCACCTGCAGCATGGCGATGCCGGCCAGGCCGGGCGCAACATGGAGGTGTTCACCAATTGCGCCACGGCGATCGCCTCCTTCGCCGAATTCTACCTGCTGCTGAACGGCTCCGGCGTCGGCCGCGCCTATGACGACGCGCTGACGCCCGTCGAATGGGGCGATGCGCCGGAGCTGGTGCTGCACCTCTCCCCCAGCCATGCCGACTATCCGCGCGATGCCGAGGCGCTGCGCCGCTTCGGCACCGAGATGGGGCTGCTGCCCTGGGGCGCGGCCGCGCTGGACGAGGCCTCCGAGCGCGCCATCCATGATTTCCTGGCCAGCGAGCTGCGCGCCGACCTCGAGAACCTGCCGGCGAATGCCGTGCTGCACCGGGTCGAGGACAGCCGCGAGGGCTGGGCCAAGGCGATCGAGGTGCTGGAGGCGATGGCCTTCCAGGGCGCGCGCGACCGGGTGCTGGTGCTCGACCTCTCGGCGATCCGCCCGGCGGGCAGCCCGATCCGCGGCATGCAGGGGCGCCCCTCCTCCGGCCCGATCTCGCTGCTGCGCGGGCTGCTGAACATCCGCCTGCATGTGATCCAGCCCGCCCGCGCGCGCGACCGCGCGGCCGAGGCGCTGCAGCCCTGGGAGCAGGCGCTGCTGGTGGACCATCACCTGTCGGTCGAGGTGCAGGTGGGCGGCGCCCGCCGCGCCGCGCGCATGGCGACGAAGTCGTGGCGCGACCCGGCGATCCGCCGCTTCATCCGCGCCAAGTCGGAGGGCGGGCTGTGGACCGCGAACCACTCCGTCATGGTGGACCGCGAATTCTGGCAGCGCGTGCAGTCGGGCGACGCGTCCGAGCCGCTGACCGCGCATGCCCGCATGGTGTTCGAGGAAGTCACCGCCTGCGCCTACATCAATGGCGAGCCGGGCTTCATCAATGGCGATCTGCTGGAGGACCAGCGCACCGGCAGCGCCTGGACCAAGCCGGTGCATGAGGATGGCCGCGATTTCCGCAGCGCCCGCTACCAGGTGGATGCGGCGGCCGGGCTGCTGGCCGAATGCTCGCGCCGCGCCGCGACCGCGCGCTTCCCGGTGACGACCAATCCCTGCGGCGAGATCACGCTGCATGTCACCGGCGGCTATTGCGTCATCGCCGATTTCGCGCCGCTGCTGGCCTGCCCCGCGCCGCTGGAGGCGCTGACGCCGGGCGCGATCGACCCCGAGCTGGCGGCGCTGTGGGATGAGCGGGTGGAGGATGCGGTGCGCCTCGGCGTGCGGTTCCTGATCCGCGCCAACCGGATGGACGCGCTCTATGCCGAGGAGGTGGCGCGCACCAACCGCATCGGCATCGGCCCCACCGGCCTGCATGAATGGGCCTGGATGCGCTTCGGACTGGGCTTCGAGGATCTGCTGGACGAGGCGCGTTCCGCCCCGTTCTGGGACATGCTGGGCCGGCTGTCGGAGAGCGCCAAGCATGAGGCGGCGGTCTATGCCGATCAGCTGGGCATGACCCGCCCGGTGACGGTGACGACGGTGAAGCCCGCCGGCACCACCAGCAAGCTGTTCGGGCTGACCGAGGGCGCGCATCTGCCGGCCCGCCGCCAGTATCTGCGCTGGGTGCAGTTCAAGGGCACGCGGGATGCCGCGACGGGCGAGTGGCACACCGGCTCCGACCCGCTGCTGGCCGACTACCAGAAGCGCGGCTATCCGCTGCGCGAGCTGCGCAGCTTCCCCGGCATGACCATTGTGGGCTTCCCGACGGTGCCGTTGGCCTCGCGCCTTGGCCTCGGCGAGAAGCTGGTGACGGCGCCGGAGGCGAGCCCGGAGCAGCAATACCAGTGGCTGCGGCTGCTGGAGCGGCACTGGATCGGCGCCGAGCGCGGCAACCAGGTCAGCTACACGCTGAAGGTCTACACCAACCGGCACGATCTGGCGGCCTTCCGCGCCATCGTCGCCGCCGAGCAGCCGAAGGTGCGCTGCTGCTCCGTGCTGCCGAGCAAGCCGGATGCCGAGCTGGGCTATGAGTATCTGCCGGAGGAGGAGGTCTCGGCCGGCCGCTTCGCCGCGATCGTCGAGGGCATTGCGGATGAGGCGGTGCAGGAGGCGGTGGACTGGGCGCATCTGCAATGCGCCAGCGGCGTCTGCCCCATCTAGGCGTCCCGCCTGGCCGGGAGACGGCGGCAGCCTGACAGAAAAAAGAAGGGGTCCAGGGGAATTCATTCCCCTGGCCTTTTTTCTTATGCGGCGTGAAAGAGCTGCGCGGGAATGTCGTCGAGGAAGCGCGACGGCCGCGCATTCCATTCGCGCCGCCGCTTCACCCAGCTAAGCCAGAGGCTCTGCTTCGCCCGGGTCAGTCCCACATAGAAAAGGCGCCGTTCCTCGGCCAGCGCGCCCTGGGCCTCGGCCTTGAAGTGGGGAAAGACGCCTTCCTCCAGCCCCGGCATCAGCACATGGGTGAATTCGAGGCCCTTGGCGCGGTGCAGGGTCATCAGCAGCACGGCGTCGGGCGCCGTGCCATCGCCCGTGGCGGTGCCGAGCGCCAGGGCGTCGAGATAGGCGGGCAGGCTCGGGCTCTGGGCGGCGGCGGCGAAGGCGGCTTCCCAGGCGGCGATCAGGGCGGGCGGGGCCTCGCGCAGGCCGACGGCCAAGCCAGCGCGGGCGGCGGCCAGCTGCAGCGCGTCGGCGGGGCGCGGCCGGCGCTTCGCCATGTCGCCGGCGATGGATTGGGCGGTCTGCACCACTCCTTCCAGCAGGGCGCGTTCCTCGGGCGTCGCCGGCAGATCGGGCACGGCGGCGGCGAGTGCCCTCCCCTGCCCTGCCGCGTGCTCGCGAAGCCGGGCGAAGAGGGCGCCGGAGATGCCGCGCTTCGGATAGGCGCAGGCGCGGCGGAAGGCGTCGTCGGCCGTGGCGTCCCACTCCCCGTCGCGGAAGGAGAGGCCGAGGCGCAGCCAGGCCTGGGCGGCGAGGATCTCGCGCGGCGGGTCGGGCTCGCGCTCGCCGAGCTGCCGCGCCGGGATGCCGGCCTGGCGCAGGGCGGCCAGGATCGGCTCGGCCAGGAAGCCGGCGCGCAGCAGCACGGCGTGGTCCGACCAGGGCCGGTCAGGGGAAGCGCGGCGCAGGGTGGCGATGCGGGCGGCGGCGGCCTGGCCTTCCTCCTCCGCCGTATCGGCGGGGGAGAGGATGATGGGCGGGCCGGCGGGCGCCTGGGCCTCGGCCGGGCGCAGGGTCTTGCGCAGCGCCTGGCGGTCCTGCGCGGCCACGGCATTGGCGGCCAGCAGGATGCGGCGGGTGGAGCGGTAATTGACCTCGAGCCGCAGCGGCTCCGGCGCGGTGGGGTAGAAGCGGTTGAAGTTGCGCAGCTGCGCCACCTCCGCCCCACGCCAGCCATAGATGGATTGGGTGTCGTCGCCGACGGCGAAGACGCGGCTGTGCGGCCGGGCCAGGAGCTGCACCAGGCGGTGCTGGGCGACATTGGTGTCCTGGTATTCGTCGACCAGGATCTCCGACCAGCGGGAGGCCCAGCGGGCGGCGAGCGCCGGATCCTCCTGCATGGCGCGCACCGGAAGGGCGATGAGATCGTCGAAATCCACGGCGCCGCGGGCAGCGAGGGCCTGCTGGTAGTCCGGCAGCAGGGCCGCGGCCTGGGCGAGCAGCGCGGGTTCGAAGCGGGCGAAGGCCGGGCCGTGCGGAGTGCGAGCCAGGCGGCCCTTCATCAGCGAGACGATTTCCGCCAGTGTCGCGCCTTCCTGGGCGTCGCTGGAGCCTGCGAGCTGCATCAGCGTGGCGCGGGCCTCGGCGGCCGAGAGGATGGCGAAGCCGGGCGGCAGGCCGGGCACGCCGCCGCCCTGCTCCACCAGCAGCCGCGCCATGACGGCGTGGAAGGTGCCGACCCAGCGCGGCACGGCATCCGGCCCCAGCCGGGCGGCAAGGCGCGTGCGCATTTCGGCCGCGGCCTTGGTGGTGAAGGTGATGCAGAGCAGCCGGTCCGGCGCCTCGCCGCGGCGGAGGATGAGGTCGGCGACGCGGCGGGTCAGCGTCTCGGTCTTGCCGGAGCCGGCGCCGGCCAGGACCAGCACCGGCGCCTCGGCCAGCACGGCGGCGCGCTGGGCCGGGTTCAGGCCATCGAGATGCGCCTCGCTCATGCCGCGTCCAGGAAGAGCGGGCGGGCATCGCGCCGCAGGGCGATGCCGGCCTCCGCCAAGCTGGCCAGGAGCGTGTCCTCCGGCAGGCGGAGATAGCGGGTCAGCAATTGCAGATAGAGGCCCATGAAGAGCGGACCATGGCCGTCGGAGCGGCCCTCGGCCGTGCTGCTCAGCGCATGGGCGAGTTCGTGCAGCAGCACCCAGGCGGGGCAGCGCGGCGGCAGGCGCAGGCGCAGCCGGTCGGCATCGGCGATACGGCGGCGGGCCTGGGGCGGCAGAGGCTCGACGCGGGGCGGGTAGCGCAAGCCGAGCTCGGCCCAGATCGCATCGACCATGCCCTGGGCGGCGGCAAAATCGATGGTGGCGGGGCCAGCCAGCGGGGCGACCACGCGGTCCTCCCAATCATAGACACGCTGGCGCTGGCGGTCGGGCGGGCTCATTCGATGGCCCCCTGCCCTGCCCCGCGCACCGGGCGGTTCAGGTTGACGCGGTCGCCGGCGGCGTAGCCCTGGCGGTAGGCACCATTCGCCCGCAACCGGGCGCGGCGGGCGCCGACCAGACGAATGGAGGTTTCCTTGAAAGCATCCTCGACCACCCGATGCTTCACCAGGATCAGGGCAGTGCCAGTGCTGCGCTGGCTGGCGACCTCGGCCTCGCGCTGGGCCAGCATGGTCTCCAGCCGCTCCGCGATGCGGCTGGCCATGCCCTGCTGGTAGGAGGTGGAGGCCAGTCGCAAACGCGTGGCCCGAAGCTGTGGCTGTTCAGCGCGGAAGCGCTGCAGCTCGGTGGCCATGCCGCGCTCGACGATGGCGAAGAGATAGGCGGCCAGCGCCGTGTCCTCCTCGAAGCCGAAGAAGATATAGCGGCCGCCGGCCTCGTCGCGGGAGAGCCAGACCTTGCAGTCGCAGAAGCGGGCGATGGCGGGCACGCAGCCATCGATCGGGCGGCGCTGCCTGCCGCGCAGCGGGATCTCCACCTGAACGCAGCGGGCGCGGCGGATGTCGATCTCCTCCATGCTCAGCGCGTAGCGTTCCAGCAGGCGGCCGACCATCTCGGCGGCGGCCATGGCCTCGGCCTCGGTGCAGCCATTGGAGACGGTCTTCTCGGTCAGCGCCTTGATGCGGGCCTTGACCTTGGCCAGTTCCTCCGCCTGCTGCATGCGCTGCCCCCTGCTGCTGCGGCGCCCTATAGCATGGTGCGGCGGGCGCGGCAGCGGGGCGAGGCCTGGATGCATCCAAGACAGCGGATTGGATGCATCCAATCTTGGGCGAGGCGTGGCAGTGGCGTCCGTCGCCCAGCCAATTGGATGCATCCAAGCCACACTCATTTCCAAAGGAGACCCTCTGGCCACCGGCAAGCTTGGCGGCGCGCGGCGCTCCCTCTATGCAGAAAGCTCCGTGCGCCGGAGGAGTCGATGGACCAGGCCGAGAGTTTCCGGCAGATCGCCGAGGTGCTGCGCGCCGCGCAGCGCACCGCCATCGAGGTGGAGAACGCGCCGGAGAAGCGCAAGCGCCTGCGCAGCTTCTCGGTGCAGGAGGCCGCGGCGCTGCTCGGCGTCACGCCGCGGCAGTTGCGGCAGGCCGCCGGACTGGCGCCGGAGGGGCGTGGCATCGCGCCACGCGCCCGGCTCGACTTCGCCGAGTTGCAGGCCGCGCGCGAGCGCCTGGGCCGCATGCCGAGGCGAGACGCGGCGAAGGGCGAGGCGCTGGCCAGCGTCGTCTTCACCAATTTCAAGGGCGGCTCGGCCAAGACCACCAGCAGCGTGCATTTCGCCCAGCACCTGGCGTTGCAGGGTTATCGCGTGCTGCTGGTCGACCTCGACAGCCAGGCCAGCAGCACGGCGCAGTTCGGCCTGGACCCGGCCAGGGAGGTCGGGGCGGCCAACTGCTTCACCGCCTGGGTGGCGCGCGGGCCGGACGCGGCGCCGGAGCTGGCGCAGCGCCTGTGCCAGCCCAGCTACTGGCCGAATATCGACCTGCTGCCGGCCGGTGCCGCCCTGGCCGAGGCGGAGGAGGCGCTGGCCCGCCGCGCCGCCAATGGCGAACCTGAGGAAATCCTCTATTTCGACGAGCTGGCGGCGTTTCTGGCCGCCGTCGCGCCGCGCTACGACGTGGCGGTGGTCGACACACGGCCCGATGTGAACATGCTGATGACGGCGGCGCTGCACGCGGCGACCGGCCTCGTCATCCCGACCCGCGCCACCATGACCGACCTGGCCTCCACCGCCGAGTTCTTCGCGCATCTGGCGGGCTACACGGCGGAGTATCGCGCCGCCTTCGGGCATGGGCTGGATTTCGCCTTCGCGCGCATCCTGGTCACCGCCTACGACCCGACCGACCGCAGCCAGGAGGCGCTGCTGGGGCTGCTGCGCGAGCGCTTCGGCGACCGCGTGCTGCCCGAGCCCTTCCTGCATTCGCGCATCATGGGCACGGCGGGCTTCGGCAAGGAGACGCTCTACGAATACGAGCCGAGCACCGACCGCGCCGCCTACAACCGTGTCATCGCCAGCGCCAATGCGGTGAACCGCGCGATCGAGGCCGAGCTCTCGCGGCATTGGGGGAGGGGAGCATGAAATCGCCCGGATCGCGTTTCGGCGCCCTGGCCCAGGCGGTGCGCGACCGCACCGCCGAGGCCGCGGCGCAGCCCGCCATGCCCCCCGAGCCCGAGGCGCCGAAGCCGGCGCAGCACCGCCCGGCGGCGGCGCTCGGCATGGCGGCGGAGGGGCTGCGCGAGCGCATCGCGCGGCTGGAAGCGGCGCTGGCCAGTGCCAGCACGGAAAATGCCGGGCTGGAGCGACAGCTGGCCCAGGCAAGGGGCGCCGCCGAGCGGGCCGGGGAGGCGGCGGAGGAATTCCTGTTCGTCGAGCCCGGGCTGATCGACGACCCGCTGCCGCGCGACCGGCTGCCGGGCGCCTTCGATGGCGCCGAGTTCGAGGAACTGCTGGAGGATATCCGCGCCAACGGCCAGAACGACGCCATCACGCTGCGCCGGCGCGAGGGCGGGCGCTTCGAGATCGCCGCCGGGCGGCGGCGGCTGGAAGCCTGCCGGCGGCTCGGCCAGCCGGTGCTGGCGCGCATCCGGGCGCTGGACGATGCGGCCATGCTGCGGGTGCAGTTCTCGGAGAATGAGCGGCGCGAGGACATCTCGGCGCTGGAGCGGGCGCGCTGGTTCGCCGAGGTGCGGGCGCGGCTGCCCGGGCCGGGGCGCGACATCGCGGCGCAGTTCGGCATCGATCCCTCGACCTTCAGCCTCTATCTGCGGCTGGCAAGGTTCCCGACGGAGATCATCGAGCGGCTGCGCGAGCCCAGGCGGCTGGCCATGCTGCGCGCGCGCCGGGTGATGGAGGCGGTGGAGGCCGATGCGGCCGCGCTGCCGCGCATCCTGGCCGCGCTGGATGGCCAGCGCCGGGCGGGGGAAGCGGAGCCCGAGGCGCAGATCGCCCTGCTGATGCGCGCCGCCGAGGGGCGCGAGGCGCGGCCCAGCGCCGGCCCGGCCGTGGCGTCCGAGCGGCGGCACATCGTGCATGAGGGGCAGCGGCTGGGAACCCTCACACGCAATGGCGGGCAATGGGTGTTCCGCTTCGCCACCTCGCTGAGCGACGAGGCGGTGCAGCAAATGGTCGAGGCGCTGCCGGAACTGCTGCGCCGCGCCAAGGCCCACTGAAATGGTGTGAACCTTGCCATCCGGCAGGCGGGCGGCCGCTTGCAAGGTTCACATCGCGCCCGCGTAAGCCGCAACCTTCCCAGGCAGCGTTTTCGGCCCGGACAAGAAAAAAGGCGGGCGCTGCCAGTACAGCGTCCCGCCTCACCACCCGGCGGCGGCAGCCCGAAAGAATCAAGGGCGGATGGGGGGAGGGGAGGGCTCCAGCAGGAGGCCGCGATCGGTGACGCGGACCTTGGCGTTCTTGTAGGCCGAGAGCGCCAGATGCAGCGGGCCTTCGAACTGGGTCTTGAAGTTCTTCAGCGCGCCCACCTTGGAGCCGAATTGCCGCCAGAGGCGGTCCCAGCCGATCGGCGTCTCCTTCGGCAGGGAATGCAGCCGGTAGGCGAGCCAGAGATAGATGTCGATAGCCAGCGGCGAAGTGGTCAGGTCCCGCACGGCGGCGCGATCGACCAGCACGGGATGGCGGCGCAACTCGTCGAAGAAGGCCTGGGAGAGCAGGACGCGCTCCACCAGCCGGCTGGTGCGGGTGGAGCGGGGGTCGGGTTCGCCCACATAGCTGAAGGCCTCGACCAGGCGCTGGTTGACGATGACGCCCTTCTTGTCGCTGCCGAAGCTGAAATCGACGGCGCAGCTGGCCAGCCGCTCGAGCTGTTCGGCGACCTTGGCGTTGCTGGGGCCGCCGCGGTTGATGCCGAGCCGCGCCACCACGGCGCTGGCCGAGCGGCCCATATGGATCTCGCGCGAGCCGCGCTCCAGCGCCTCGGTCTGCCAGTCGATCAGCAGCAGACGGGCATAGGAGCCGAAGGGAATCCCGATGTACTCCTGGCTGTTGTCATCGCGGAGCCGCACCCCGGGGCGCACCAGCAGCCGGGCGAAATCGGTGTCGATCAGCCAGTTCTGGTCCTTGGGCTGGTCGCGATGCGGCAGGCCTGCCAGACACCAAGCGGAGTAGGAATAGCCGATCTCGCTGCCGCCCTCGAATTCCCGCACGATGGCGGTGGAGGCGGTATCGGCGATCTGCCGCCCCATGCGGCCGGCGAGCGCCCGCGACAGGCTGGGCGGCTTCGGCTCCAGCACCGCGAGCTGGGCGGCCTTGACCGCCCCCTTGGCGCCGCGGGCCTCGACCAGCTGGTGCACGCTGGCGCCAGCGCCGAACAGGTCGCCCTGCTCGTCTCGGGGTTCGGGATTCGGGGGCCGCTGCACCATGGGGGGCAACCTGCAACGGGTGGCCGGGGCTCGTCGATGCGAACCTTGCCAGCCTGCCCCCTCCTGGCCTGCGAACCTTGCCAGCCCAGGGCAATCCTTTGGCAGAAAGAGAGATTGTCATTGTCTATGTGCTGGCAGGGTTCGCGTGGATAAGCCGCCAAGCTGTTGTTCTGTCATGGTGATTCGGCGAATCCCTGGCGCTGGCAGGGTTCACAGGAAGCCGCTGGACCGGGCTTGCAAGGTTCACAGCCATGCCGCCGGCGGCGCGCGGGCCAGGCTGGCAAGGATCACAGCCCGGCGCCGAATCGCTTCGTTGCGCAAGGTACAGGGCTGGCAAGGATCACAGCCCGCCGCGAAGCTTGTCTGCCCGGCGGCAAAGGTATAAATAGGTGATACCTTTTCGACCGGAGCCACGCCATGTCCGCCAGCCTCGCCCTGAAGCTGGATGAGGAGACGCGCCAGCGCCTGCAGGCGCTCGGCCAGTTGCGCGACCGCTCGCCGCACTGGCTGATGAGGAAGGCCGTGCTCGAATATCTGGAGCGCGAGGAGCGCTACGAGCAGGAGAAGCGCGAGGATCTGGCGCGCTGGGAACGCCATCGGCTGGATGGCGCCGCCATTCCCCAGGCCGCGATGCGGCATTGGCTGGAGGAGTTCGCCCAGGGCCGCGTGGCGCCCCCCCCCGCGACGGAAGAGGCAGGCTAGGCCCCGGCATGGCCGGGCTGCTCTGGCTGCCGGAGGCGGCGGCGGATCTCGACCGCCTGCTGCATTTCCTGCTCGACAAGAACCCTGCCGCCGCCCGCCGCGCCGCCGCCACCATCGCCGAGGCGGCGGAGCTGCTGGCGCGGAACACCGGCCTCGGCCGGCCCATGGCGGACGGGACCGAGCGGCGTGAGCTGACCATCCCCTTCGCCAGCGGCGCCTATGTGCTGCGCTACCGGCTGGATGGGCAGGGCAGGGCGGTCGTCATTCGCGTCTGGCATGGAAGGGAAGCGCGAGGGTGAGGGCAGCGCGGCGCTTTTTTCACCCCGTTTATGAAGAGCATGCTACAGACAGCGCCCCGCGCCGGGGGCCGAAAACGGCCCGTTGATCGCGCAGGGGTGTTGGGAGCTGGTCAACCTTCCTAAATAAAGGCGCGGCCACCCTGGGTGTGGCGCCCGACCCCGACTTTGTTTCTGCCGCCCCCGGCACGCCTCTCCTGGCGTGACGCCGGGTTGCGGCCCGTCCCGGCCGAGCCGCCGGGGCAATTGGGTTTGGTCCGCCGCAAGGCGGAGGCGTTGGAATTGTTGTTGGGGCCTCCCGGGGTCTCCAAGCACAAAGAGCAGGTGAATTCGATGGACGGAATGTTTACCTACGGCGCGGCGGATCAGGGCGAGACCGAGGGCGGCGCGCCGCTCAAGGCGCGGACGGCGGCGTTTGGGGACATTCTGGCGCGTGAGGCCCCCGAGGCGGACCGGCCCCCCGGCCTGAACCCGGGCCGCAACTGGCGCGCCGATTACGGCGACGAGTTCGAGAGCCCCGAGACGCTCGACGTGCGCAACGAGGAAACCGAGGAAGCCGAGGAAGCCTCCGAGGAAGAGGCCGAGACGCGCGGCGAGGCCGAGGCCGAGACCGAGGAAGGCGCCGAGGGCGGCAATGTGAACGAGGCCAGCCTGGCCCGTTCCGACGACCCGGTGCGCATGTTCCTGCGCGAGATGAGCGGCACCGACCTGCTCTCCCGCGAGGAGGAGATCGCCCTCGCCCAGCGCATCGAGGCGGGCCGCGACGCGATGCTGGCCGGGCTGTGCGAGAGCCCGGTGACCTTCACCCACATCGCCGCCTGGAAGGCCGCGCTGGAGCAGGGGCAGATGCCGCTGCGCGACGTGGTCGAGCTGGAGGCGATGGCGGCCGACGCCGCCGCCCCCGCCGCCGCCGGCGTCGAGACGGAGGAGCCCGAGGAGGGCGAGGTCGTCCCGCACGCCACGTTGGACGAGAAGATGAAGCCCGAGGTGCTGGCCGCCTTCGGCGCCGCGCTGGAGGCGCATGCGGCGCTGCGCGCGCTGCCGGTGCGCAGCGAGGCGGCGCAGGCCCGCCGGCAGGAGATGGTCGGGCTGTTCGGCGCGCTGCGCCTGCGCCCCGCCCGCCTCGACATGCTGGTGGGCGAGGTGCGCGACATCCAGCGGCGCCTGCTGGCGCTGGACGGCAAGGCGCTGCGCCTGGCGGTCGCCGCGCGCGTCGAGCACGAGGTGGTGCTGCGCCTGTGGGATGGCAGCGACGCCGCCGTGCAGGCGCTGGTCGAGGCCGCGCAGAAGGTGCGCAGCAGCGCCGCCCGCCATGCCCAGGCGGTGCGCGACCTGCGCGACACCCTGCCGCAGATCCGCGCCGCCATCGTCATGCTGGAGCAGTCGAGCGGCCTGCCGGCGGCCGAGCTGCGCCGCGTCTGCGCCGAGGTCGGCCGGGGCGAGCGCGACATGCGCAAGGCGAAGGAGGAGCTGACGCGGGCCAATCTCCGCCTCGTCGTGCACATCGCCAAGCGCTACCGCAACCGCGGGCTGATGTTCGGCGACCTGATCCAGGAGGGCAACATCGGCCTGATGCGCGCGGTCGACAAGTTCGACTGGCGCCGCGGCTTCAAGTTCGCGACCTACGCCACCTGGTGGGTGCGGCAGGCGATCACCCGCTCGCTGGCCGACCAGGCGCGCACCATCCGCGTGCCCGTCCACATGACGGAGACGGTGGGCAAGGTTGCGCGCATGAGCCGCCGCTTCGCCCAGAAGGCGGGGCGCGAGCCGACCCCGGAGGAGCTGGCGGGCGAGCTCGGCATGTCGGTCGACAAGGTGCGCGCCGTGCAGCGCCTGGCGCGCGAGCCGGTCAGCCTGGAGAACCCGATCGGCGAGGATGATGACGGCCGCCTCGGCGACTTCATCGAGGACGAGAACGCGGTGATGCCGTTCGACGCCGCCTCGCGCTCGGCGATGCGCGACGCGACGATGCGCATCCTCTCCGACCTGACGCCGCGCGAGGAGCGCATCCTGCGCATGCGCTTCGGCATCGGCGGCGAGAACGACCACACGCTGGAGGAGGTCGGCAAGACCTTCAACGTGACGCGCGAGCGCATCCGCCAGATCGAGGCGAAGGCGCTGAAGAAGCTGCAGGTGTCGAAGCGCGGCAAGTCGCTGCGCAGCTTCCTGGCGTAATGTTCTGCTGGGGAGGCTCTGCCTCCCCAGGCCCCTCCGCCGGGGGGACAGGGTCCCCCCGGACCCCGCCAACAGATCGCGGGGTCCGGGGTGGCCGTGCCACCCCGGCGGGGTCCAGGGGCAGCGCCCCTGGTCTTTTTCTTCTCTTACGCGATCGTGGTTTCGACCGAGCCGAAGCCGTCGAACACCGCCTGCACCACCGTCCCGGCCGGGACATGCAGCAGCCCCGTGCAGCTGCCGGTGGTGATCACCATGCCCGCCTTCAGCCCGCCATGGCGGTGCGCCGCGCCATTGGCCAGCCACACCAGCATGCGCACCGGATCGCCGGCGGTGTTGCCGCCGACATGCTGCACCGCGACCTCGCCATTGAAGCGCAGCGTCACCGGCAGCTGGGTCGGCTCGACGCCGTGCCAGTCGGTGACCGCCGGCCCCACCACCAGCGCGCCGTGATTGCCCTGGTCCGCCGTGTGGCTCAGCGGGTCGGTGACGTGCAGCGCGGTGAAGCGCGTGTCCACGATCTCGATCGTCGCGTGCATGGTCGCGACGGCGGCCAGCACCTCCTCGCGCGTGTAGGGTGCCTCGCGCGGCGGCAGATCGGCGCCGAGGCGGTAGCCCACCTCCGCCTCGATGGCGGTGACGTTGAAATCGGCCGCCGCATAGGGCGTCGCGTCGAAGCGCAGGTTGCGCGCGTGCAGCGGCACGCCCGAGGGCTCGGCCTGGGGCGAGGCCGCGCCCACCTTCCAGCCGGCGATCGGACCGAGCTGGGCTGCGACCAGCGCCTGGATCTCCACCACCTCCGCGGCGTTCTGCGGCCGCGCGCCCTCGGGCAGGGCGCTCAGCCATTGCCGGGTGCGGCGGGCCTCCAGCAGGGCATGCGCGGCGGCGGTGACATCGGTGGCCATGGGCGGTCTCTCTCCGGATCGGTCGCCGCCATCCTGGACGATCCGGCGCGGGGCGGGGAGGGGGGCATGGCCGCGCCGCGCCGGGAATGATAATCAGGGGCGCCGCAGGGAGCTTGATGCGTGAGACTGGCCGCCGCCGGAGAGAAGGGACCGGAAGCCTATCTGCTGTTCCGCCTCGGTGGCCGGCGCTGCGCCCTGCCGCGCGCCGCGGTGCAGGAGGTGCTGCCGCTGCCGCGCCTGTGGCGCCCGCCCGGCCTGCCGCGGGTGATGGCCGGCTTCCTCAATCTCGGCGGCACCGCCCTGCCGGTGCTCGACCTGGCGCGGCTGTTCGGCCTGCAGGAAGGCGCCGTGGCCGAGCAGGCGCTGTACCGCCACATCCTGCTGCTGCCCGGCCAGGCGTCCGGCCCGCTCGGCCTGCTGGTGGACCGGGTGCTGGACCTGCAGCGCGTGGCGCAGGACCGGCTGCGCGCCGTCCCGCCCGAGGCCACGCTGAATGGCTGCGCGGTGGCCGAGATCGAGACGCCGGAGGGCTTCATCCACCTGCTCGACCCGGCGCGCATCCTGCTGCGGCAGGAAGCGGCGACGCTGGCCGCGCTGCGCGATTCGGCCGAGGCGCGGCTGGCCGAGTGGTCTGGCCCGCCGGCATGAACGCCGCACCCGATTTCGCGCCGCGTTTCCTGCCCGATGTGGAATTCGCCCGGCTGAAGGCCGCGGTGATCGCCCGCACCGGGCATTTCTACTACGAGGACAAGGATGCGCTGCTGTGGGAGCGGCTGCGCCGGAGGCTGCGCGAGACCGGCCTGCCCGGCCCCGCCGCCTATCTGGAGCGGCTGCGCGACCCGGCGCGGGGCGAGGCCGAATGGGCCGCGCTGGAAGCCGAGATCACCATCGGCGAGACCTTCTTCTTCCGCTATGCCGAGCAGTTCGCGGCGCTGCAGCAGACCATCCTGCCCGACATCCTGGCCCGGCGGCGGGAAGAGCGGCGGCTGCGCGCCTGGAGCGCCGGCTGCGCCAGCGGCGCCGAGCCCTATTCGCTCGGCATCCTGCTGCGCCGCATGCTGGGCGAGGCGCTGCCGGATTGGCGGCTGTCGCTGCTCGGCACCGACCTGAACGAGGCGGCGCTGGCCATGGCCCGGCGCGGGCAATACAGCCGCTGGGCGCTGCGCAGCCTGCCGGCGGAGGAGCTGGAGCGCGACTTCCTGCCCGGCGCGGATGGCCGCTCCTGGCTGCTGCGGCCGCAGCACCGCGCCCTGGTGCGGTTCGAGCGGCAGAACCTGCTCGGCCTGCTGGACGGCACGGCGCCGCTGGAGATGGACGGGTTCGACCTGATCCTCTGCCGCAACGTGCTGATCTATTTCCATCCGGAGGTGGTCGAGCGGCTGGTCCGCGCGCTGGCCGCGCGGCTCGCGGAGGGCGGCTGGCTGCTGCTCGGCCATGCCGAGCCCAACCCGGTCTTCGCCGAGTTCCTGGAGGTGGTGAACCTGCCGGGCACGGTGGCCTATCGCCGGGGCGGGGATCCGCTGCCCGCCCTGCCGCCGCGCCCGGTGGTGCCGCTTGCGGCGCCCATGGCGGCCCCGCCGCC
>NZ_GG770783.1:80171-82458 GCF_000164635.1 Pseudoroseomonas cervicalis ATCC 49957
GCCGGTCATGCCCTGCTGCCCGGGGAGCGCGGCGCGGCGCCGCGCCTGATGGGGCTGGTGGCGCTGGAGCGGCTGCTGCTGCCCTACCGTGCCGACGGCCCCGCCGATCCCGGCCCCGCCTCGCCGATCCTCGCCGCCCAGCCCACCGGAGCGTGACGCCTTGACCATCGCCAACCGCATCCTCCTCGGCTTCACCGCCATCACGCTGCTGCTGCTCGGGCTCGGCCTCTACGGGCTGAACCAGATCGGCGTGGTCAACCAGTCCACCGACACCATCGTCAGCCGCGACCTGGCGATGCTGCGCCAGCTGATGGAACTGCGCGACGCCGAGACGGACATGCAGGATGCCCGCGCCCGCAGCGTCTCGCGCTTCCTGCTGCGCAATCTGGGGCGCGAGATCCAGGGCGAGGACCCGGCCCAGCAATGGCCGGCGCATGTCGCCCGCGCCGAGGGGCTGCTGGCGCAGATGCAGGGCGAGGCGACGCAGAACGCCGCCAGCGCCGTCTCCCCCGACCGCCGCGCCGGCTGGCAGCAGATCAGCCAGCTGCTCGGCCAGTCGGCGGCGCCGCTGCGGCAGCTGCGCGAGGCCGGCCAGGCGCAGCTGCAGGCGGTGCGCGGCGGCGATCTCGACGCGGTGCAGCGCCTTGGCGAGGGCATCGTCGGCAACCGCGCCGAATTCGCCCGCCTCGGCGACCGGCTGCAGGAGGCTGTGAACACGCTGATCGCCGCCGGGCAGAAGCGCGGCAATGAGATCTACGAGGAAAGCCGCTGGTCGGTGATCCTGGTGCTGGCCGCCGCCGTGCTGCTCGGCATCCTGATCACCGCGCTGATCCGGCGCTCGATCACCCAGCCGCTCGCCGCCTTCATGGAATTCGTCGAGCGGGTCGGCCGGGGCGAGCTGGGCGGCGCGCCGGCGGCGACCGGGCGGGACGAGCTGGGCCGGCTCGGCGCCACGCTGAACGCCATGGTCGAGGGGCTGCGCCAGCTGGCGAAGCAGAGCCGCGAGGCGACCGAGAACCTGAACGCCGCCGCCGCCGAGATCCGCGCCTCCACCCAGGAGCAGGCCGCGAGCGTCGAGGAGCAGCTGGCCGCGGTGCAGGAAACCGCGGCGACGGTCGACGAGATCACCCATTCCGGCGTGCAGATCGGCAAGCGGGCGCAGGAGGTGATCGCCTCCGCCCAGGCGACCGCCCAGACCTCCACCGCCGGGCTGCGGGCGGTGGACGAGACGGTGCGCGCCATGGATTCGATCCGCGAGCAGGCCGAGGCGGTGGCCGGCAACATCGTGGCGCTGTCGGAGAAGACCCAGGCGATCGGCGAGATCATCACCACGGTGAACGACATCTCCGAGCGCAGCCACCTGCTGGCGCTGAACGCGGCGATCGAGGCGGCGGCGGCCGGCGAGCAGGGGCGCAGCTTCGCCGTCGTGGCGGCCGAGATGAAGACCCTGGCCGACCAGGCCAAGGACGCGACCGCGCAGGTGCGCTCGATCCTGGGCGACATCCAGCGCGGCATCAATTCCTCGGTCATGCTGACCGAGGAGGCGGTGAAGCGCGTCGCCGCCGGGCGCGAGCGCACCGACACGACGCATGGCACCATCACCGAGATCAGCGGCCGCATCCAGGAGAGCGTGCAGACCTTCCAGCAGATCGTCGCCAGCACCAACCAGCAGCAGCTGGGCATCGAGCAGGTGATGAGCGCGCTGCAGAACATCCGCCAGGCCAGCCAGCAGACGGCCGCCGGCACGCGGCAGCTGGACACGGCGGCGGCCAATCTGGCGCAGCTGTCGCAGCAGCTGGTCGGGCTGTCCGACCGCTACCGCCTGTAAGACAAGGCCGCGCCCGGTATGAGCGACCTGCGCCAGGAGCTGCTGGCCGCCTTCGGCATCGAGCACCAGGAGCATCTGGCGGCGATCCGCGCGGCGCTGGACGCCGCCGCGCAGGGCCAGCCCTACGACCTGCGCGATGTGTTCCGCCGGGCGCACAGCCTGAAGGGCGCGGCGCGCGCCGTCGACCTGCCGGTGGTGGAGGAGATGGCGCACCGGCTGGAGGCGGTGTTCAGCCGGGTGGGGGAGGGCGCGCTGGCGCTGGACGCCGCCAGCATCGCCGCCGTGCAGCAGGGGCTGGACGGGATCGAGGGCTATGTCGCGGCGCTGTCCCTGGGCTCCGCCGCGCCGCCGCCGCTGGCCGCGCAGCAGGCGCTGGAGGGGCTGCTGAACGGCGAGGCGGCGCCCGCCCCCGCCCCGACGGCCGCGGCGGCTCGCCCGCCCGAAGCCACGGCCCCCGTG
>NZ_GG770783.1:83859-99735 GCF_000164635.1 Pseudoroseomonas cervicalis ATCC 49957
TGCTGGCGATCGCCGCCTCCACCGGCGGGCCGCCGGCGCTGGCCCAGGTGCTGGGCGCGCTGCCGGCCGATTTCCCGCTGCCGGTGCTGCTGGTGCAGCATATGGGCGGCGCCTTCATGGAGGGCTTCGCCGCCTGGCTGGACGGGCTGGTGCCGCCGCGCGTGCGCATCGCCCAGGAGGGCGAGGCGATGCTGCCCGGCCAGGTCTATGTCGCGCCCGGCGACCGGCATCTGCTGCTGTCGCCACAGCGCCGCCTGCGCATCAGCGCCGAGCGGCCGCTCGGCAGCCAGCGCCCGGCGGCGACGCTGCTGTTCCGCTCGGTGGCCGAGGCCTGCGGCGCCCAGGCGCTCGGCGTGCTGCTGACCGGCATGGGCGAGGATGGCGCGCAGGGGCTGCTCGAGATGCGCGAGGCCGGCGGCTACACCATCACCGAGCATGAGAGCACCGCCGTGGTCTATGGCATGCCGGCCGCCGCGGTGCGGCTGGGCGGTTCCAGCGTCAGCCTGCCGCTGCCGATGATCGGGCCGCGCCTGCTGCAACTGGCGAAGGGGTCCTGATGCACGCCGCCGGGGAGCGGGCCGCGCCGCAGGGCGCGGCCGAGACGCTGCTGCTGGTCGAGGATTCCGACACCCAGGCGCTGCAGATGCGCCGGCTGCTGGAGGCCGAGGGCTTCGCCGTCACCCGCGCGGCCACCGCCGAGCTGGCGCTGGAGGCGCTGAACCAGGCGCTGCCGGCGCTCGTCATCGTCGACTACCACCTGCCCGGCATGAACGGGGACGAGCTGGCGCGGCAGATCCGCCTCAACAGCCGCTCCCGCGCGCTCCCGGTGCTGATGCTGACCGAGGCGCGCGAGGGCGATGTCGAGCGCCAGGGGCTGGAGAGCGGCGCCGACGCCTATGTGCCGAAATCGGCCGACCAGGCGCTGCTGCTGCTGCGCATCCGCGCCCTGCTGCGCCGCCGCGCCGCCGGCGCCACGCCCGGCCAGGGCGGCGTGTTCCGCCGCGCCCGCATGCTGGTGGTCGATGACGGCGCCACCTACCGCACCTATCTCGCCGGCCTGCTGACGCGCGAAGGCTACGCGGTGGAGAGCGCCGCCAGCGCGGAGGCCGCGCTGGAGGCCGTCGCCGCCAGCCCGGCCGAATGGGATTGCGTGGTGATGAACGCCTTCTCCGCCGGCTTCGACGGGGTGCTGCTCTGCGCCCGGCTGAACGCGCTGCGCGCCGCGGCGCTGGGCGATGGCGGGGGCCCGGGCTTCCAGATCGTGGCGCTCGGCCCCGAGAGCACAGCCGGGCGCGAGATGCTGACCGGGCTGTTCGAGGCCGGCGCCGACGAGCTGGTGCCGGCCACCGCCGAGGCGCGCGTGCTGTCCCTGCGGATCCGTGCCGCGCTGCGCCGCAAGCTGCTGCAGGAGGAGGACCGGCGCAGCGCCGCCGAGCTGCGCGAGCGCGAGATGTCGGTGCAGCGCGCCCAGGCCGAGGCCGCCGCCGCCCAGGCCAAGGCGGCGCTGGCCGAGGCGCTGGCCCGCGCCAATGACGAGCTGGCCGACACCAACCGCCAGCTGAAGGACACCCAGACCAAGCTGGTGCAGGCCGCCAAGATGGCCTCGCTGGGCGAGCTGGTGGCCGGCATCGCGCACGAGATCAACAATCCGCTGGCCTTCATCCTGGCGCATCAGGGCACGGTGGAGCGGCTGCTCGGCCAGATCCAGCCGATGCTGGCCGAGGACGCGGCGGCGCGGCCGCTGGTGGAGCGCTGCCGCGACCGCTCGCGCTCGATGACGCTGGGGCTGAAGCGCATCCAGGACCTGGTGCTGAACCTGCGGAAGTTCTCGCGCCAGGACGACGCCTTCCAGCGCGTCAACGTGCCGGACGCGCTGGACACGGTGCTGGCGCTGCTGGCGCACAAGCTGGGCGAGCGCATCGAGGTGCGGCGCGACTACCGCGCGGCGCCGGAGCTGCGCTGCTCGCCGGCGCTGCTGAACCAGGTGGTGATGAACATCGTCGCCAACGCGGCGGACGCCATCGCCGAGCGCGGCCATATCAGCATCGCGACCGAGAGCGACGGCCAGACCTACCGCATCGCCATCTCCGACAGCGGCCCCGGCGTGCCGGAGGGCCTGCGCGAGCGCATCTTCGAACCCTTCTTCACCACCAAGCCGGTGGGCGCGGGCACTGGGCTTGGCCTCGCCATCGCCTATAACGTCATCCAGGCGCATGATGGCACGATCAGCGTCGGCACCGGGCCCGAGGGCGGGGCCTCCTTCGTCATCAGCGTGCCGATGCAGCAGGGACGGTGAAGACGATGAGCCCGCTTCTGGAGGAACCGCCGGCGACTCTGCTGCTGGTGGATGACGAGCCGGAGATCCTCGTCGCCCTCTCCGATCTGTTCGAGGACGAGTTCCGCGTGCTGACCGCGCCCTCCGGCCCGGCGGGGCTGGAGATCCTGGCGCGCGAACCGGATGTGCATGTCATCCTCTCCGACCAGCGCATGCCGGAGATGACGGGCGACGCCTTCCTCGCCCAGGCGCGCCGCGCCAGCCGGGCCGAGGCGTTGCTGCTGACCGGCTATGCCGATCTGGAGGCGGTGATCAGCGCGGTCAATCTCGGCCGCATCGCCGGCTACGCGCCGAAGCCCTGGGAGCCGGCGGCGCTGCTCTCCATGGTGCGCGGCGCGGTGGAGCGCTACCGCCTGGCGCGGGCGCTGGAGACCGAGCGGGCGCTGTTGCAGGGGCTGCTCGCCTCATCGGCCGACGCGCTCTCCTTCAAGGACGCGCAGGGGCGCTTCGTGCGGCTGAACGCGGTGAAGGCGGCCGGCCTCGGCCGCGCGCCAGGCGATTGCCTGGGCCTGGACGAGGCCGGCACGCTGCCCGAGCCAGCCCGCGCCGCGCTGCGCGAGGCGGAGCGGGCGGCGCTCTCCGGCGGCCGCCCGGTGGAGCTGGTGGAGCAGCGCCTGGGCGAGGGCGGCGCGCCGCGCTGGATGCGCGTCAGCCGCATCCCGATCCTGGACGGCGCGGGGCGGCCGGCGCATCTGGCCACCATCGAGCACGACATGACGGAGCAGCGCGCGCTCGAGGAGCGGCTGCACCAGGCGGAGAAGATGCAGGCGCTGGGCACCATGGCCGGCGGCGTCGCGCATGACTTCAACAACCTGCTGACCGCGATCCTTGGCAGCCTGGAGCTGCTGCTGCACAGCGGCCTGTCCGATGCGCGGCAGGAGAAGCTGGTCAAGAACGCCATCATGGCGGCCGAGCGCGGCTCGACCCTGACGCAGCGCCTGCTGAGCTTCAGCCGCAAGCGCGAGCTCCAGCTCAAGGCCACCGACATCAACCAGCTGGTGCTGGACATGGACGAGCTGCTGCTGCGCAGCATCGGCCAGGCCGAGCTGCAGCGCAGCCTCGATGCCGCGCTGTGGCCGGCCATGGTGGACCCGGAGCAGCTCGGCCTCGCTTTGCTCAATCTCTGCATCAACAGCCGCGACGCCATGCCGGAGGGCGGGCGCATCACCATCACCACCCGCAACCTGCAGGTCGGCGAGGAGGCGGTGCCCGACCTCGCCGCCGGCGACTATGTCGCCATCGCCGTGACCGACACCGGCGAGGGCATGCCGCCCGCCATCCTGGCCCAGGCCTTCGAGCCCTTCTTCACCACCAAGGAGGTGGGCAAGGGCACCGGGCTCGGCCTGTCCATGGTCTATGGCCTGACGCGGCAATCCGGCGGCACCGCCGCGATCCGCAGCGCGCCGGGGGAGGGCACGACGGTCGAGCTGTTCCTGCCGCGCGCCGAGCGGCTGGAGCCCGAGCGCGACGAGGATGGCGCGGTGCCGCCGGCCCTGTGGCACAGCGCGACGGTGCTGGTGGTGGATGACGACCCGGCGGTGCGCGGTGTCACCGCCACCTTCCTGGCCGATCTCGGCCACCGCGTCGTGGAGGTGGCGGAGGGCGAGGCGGCGTTGCGCGTGCTCGCCGAGCGCGCGGATATCGGCCTGCTGGTCAGCGATGTCGCCATGCCGCGCATGCATGGCACCGAGCTGGCCGAGCGCGCCCGCGCGCTGCGCCCGGCGCTGCCGGTGCTGCTGCTGACCGGCTATGCCGACCCGCAGATGGCGCCGCAGCGCTATCCGGTGCTGCGCAAGCCCTTCCGGCTGGGCGACCTGTCGCGCTGCGTCGCCCAGTTGCTGGCGCGGTAGCGCCGCGCCGGCTCAGCCGGCGCGGATCAGGTCGGCGGCGCGCTCCGCCACCATGATCACCGCCGGCTGGATGTTGGTCGACGGCACCAGCGGCATCACCGAGGCATCGGCGACGCGCAGCCCCGCGACGCCGCGCAGCCGCAGGGCAGGGTCCAGCACCGCGCGGTCGTCACTGCCCATGCGGCAACTGCCGCAGGGGTGATAGACCGTCGTGCCGGTGCGGCGGATGTGGTCGAGCAGCGCCGCATCGTCATCCTCGCCCTGTGGCGGCCCCAGCTCCTCCAGCACCAGATCGGCGAAGGGCCGGGTGCGGCCGAGGCGCCGGCCCAGCCGCGCCGCCGCCAGCATCACCGCCTGGTCCTGCGGCGCGCTCAGGTAATTGGCCTGGATCAGCGGCGGATCCTCCGGCGCGGGGCCGCGCAGCCGGATCTCGCCGCGGCTGTCGGGGCGGCACTGGCCGAAATTGATCATCACGCCCGGCGTCCTGGGCAGGACATAGCCGGTGGAGGCCAGGCTGAAATTGATGAACTGGAACTGCACCTCGGCCTCCTCCGCGCCCGGCGTGACGCGGGCGAAGGCGGTGGCCTCGGTGGCGCCCACCGCCAGCGGCCCGTCGCGCCGCAGGGCGTAGAGCAGGGCGGTCAGGCCGAGGCGCAGGCGGCTGGCCATGATCTCGTTCACCGTGCCGGCCGGGCGGGTGCGGAAGGCCAGCCGCGCGATCAGGTGGTCCTGCAGGTTCCGACCCACCTCCGGGCTGTGGTGCCGCACCGGGATGCCGAGGCTTTGCAAGGCCGCGCCATCGCCGATGCCGCTCAGCATCAGCAGCTTCGGCGTGGCGATGGCGCCGGCGCTCAGCACCACCTCGCGCGCCGCGCGGAACTCCGTCTCGCCCGCATGGCCGTCGCGCCGCGCCGCGACGCCGACGGCGCGGCCCTGCTCGACCAGCACGCGCAGCACCTCGATGCCGGTCAGCACGCGCAGATTGGGCCGCCCGCGCGCGGGGGCGAGGAAGCCGCGCGCGGTGCTGACGCGCCGCCCGCCGCGCACATTCATCTGGATCGGCATGACGCCATCGATCGGCCCGTCATTCATGTCCGGGTTGCGCGGCAGCCCGGCGGCCTCGCAGGCGGCGATGAAGGCGCGCGCGCCCTGCGACAGCCGCGTCACCGGGCTGACCGGCAGCGGCCCGCCCTGGCCGCGCGTCGCGCCGCCGGGGCCGGACCAATCCTCCATGCGCCGGAAATAGGGCAGCACCTCGTCATGGGACCAGCCGCGCGCGCCGGCCTGCGCCCAGCGGTCGAAATCCCGCGGCGAACCGCGCAGGAAGACCAGCCCGTTCACCGAGCCGGAGCCACCCAGCACGCGCCCGCGCGGCCAGCGGATGCTGCGGCCGTCCAGCTCCGCCTCCGGCTCGGTCGCGAAGCCGCAATCATAGCGGCCGCTGGCGAAGAGCCGCGCATAGCCGGCGGGCACATGGATCCAGGGGTCGCGATCCTCCGGCCCCTGTTCTAGCAGCAGCACGCGCGCCGCGGGATCCTCCGACAGCCGCGCCGCCAGCACGCAGCCGGCGGAGCCGCCGCCGACCACGATGTAATCCGCACTCTCCTGCACGCGGCACGCTCCTCAGGTCATCATCATGCCGCCGGCCACGTCGACGACCTGGCCGGTGACGAAGGAAGCCTCCTCGGAGGCAAGATACAGCGCGAGGTCGGCGACCTCCTCCGGCCTGCCGAGGCGGCGCAGCGGCGTCGCCGCCACCTGGCCGGCATTCACCGCATCATCCACGGTGCGGATCAGCGGCGTGTCGATGCGGCCCGGCGCGATGGCGTTGACGCGGATGCCGTGCGGGCCGAGTTCGCCCGCCAGATGCTTGGTCAGCCCGATCAGCGCCGCCTTGGTCGCCGCGTAATGCGCGCCGACCACGACGGAATAGGTGCGGCCAGCGACCGAGGACATGTTGACGATGGCGCCACGCCCGGCCTGCATCATGCCCGGCACCAGCAGGCGGATGGCGTGGAAGCAGCCATTCAGGTTGACCCCGACGACGCGCTGCCACTCTTCCGGCGCCATCTCCCAGGCGCCATGTGCGCGCCCGTCATGCTTGGGCGAGATGCCGGCATTGTTCACCAGCGTGCCGAACCGCCCGCCCAGTTTTTCCTCCAGTTCGCGGATGGCCTTTTCCAGCGCGGCGAAGTCGGCGACATCGGCGGTCGCACCGGCGCCGCCGAGTTCCGTCGCCATGGATTCGGCCCGTCCTGGCACGGCATCGACCAGACCGACCTTCGCGCCGCGCCGGGCGAAGCCGCGCGCGATGGCGGCGCCGATGCCCTGGCCGCCGCCGGTGACCAGCACGATCTGCCCGGCATGGCTGGGGCGCTCCGCCAGCTCCTGCTGCATCGCGTCTCTCCCTTCAGATGCCGAGATAGGCGCGGCGCACATGATCGTCGCGCAGCAGGGCGGCGCCGCTATCGGCCATGACGATCTCCCCATTCTCCAGCACATAGCCGCGATCGGCGATGCTGAGGGTGCGCACCACATTCTGCTCGACGATCAGCACGGTGACGCCGGTGGCCACGATCCTCTCCACCACGGCGAAGACCTGCGCCACGATGATCGGCGCCAGGCCGAGCGAGGGCTCGTCGAACATCAGCAGCTTCGGCCGCGCCATCATGCCGCGCGCGATCGCCACCATCTGCTGCTCGCCGCCCGAGAGCGAGCCCGCCTGCTGGTCCAGCCGCTCCCGCACGCGGGGGAAGAGATCGAGCACCTCCTCCATGGTCTGCCGCTCGCGCCCGCGCGCGTGCGGCGTGTAGGCGCCCATGCGCAGATTGTCCCGCACCGTCATGAAGGGGAAAAGCTGACGCCCCTCCGGAATCAGGGTGATGCCGCGCGCCACCACCTCATGCGGCGTCAGGCGCGAGATGTCCTCGCCCTCGAAGCTGATGCGCCCGCCGCTCGGCCGCAGCAGCCCGGCGATGGTGCGCAGCGTCGTGGTCTTGCCGGCGCCATTGGCGCCGACGATGGTCACCACCTCGCCCGCCCGCACCTCGGCGCTGATGCCGTGCAGGATGGTGGTGCGGCCATAGCCGGAAGTCACCTCATGCAGGGTGAGCATCGGCGAAATCCTTCCCCAGATAGGCCTCGATCACCTGCGGGTCGCGCACCACCTCCTGCGGGCGGCCCTCGGCGATCAGCTTGCCGGAATTGAGCACGATGACGCGGTCGGACAGCGCCATGATCGCCTGCATCACATGCTCGATGGCGATGATGCTGACGCCGCTGTCGCGGATCTCCTCGACCAGCCGGATGGCGCGGCGCACATCGGTCTGGTTCAGGCCGGCCATCACCTCGTCCAGCAGCAGGATGCGCGGCTCCATCGCCATGACGCGGGCGATCTCCAGCCGCTTCAGCCCGCCGATGGTCAGGTTGCGCGCCTCCATGTCGCGCTGCGCCCAGAGGCCCATGCGCTGCGCCGTCTCCAGCGCCTTCTCGCGCGCGGCAGCGCGGCCGGGATGGCGGTGGAAGGCGCCGATCATGATGTTCTCCAGCACCGTCATCGCCGCGAAGGGCTGCACGATCTGGAAGGTGCGGCCGATGCCGGCCTCGGCGAAGCCATGCGGCGTGCGCGGCGTGACGAAGCCCTCGCCATCGACGCGCACCCGCACCACGCCGGAACTCGGCGCCAGGAAGCCGGAGAGCTGGTTGAACAGCGTCGTCTTGCCCGCGCCATTGGGGCCGATGATGCCGAGCACCTCGCCCTGGCGCAGCGACAGGCTGACATCCTGCGTCACCGCCAGCCCGCCGAAATTCTTGTTCAGATGCTCCGCCACCAGGATCGGCTCGCCAATGTCGCGCCGGGCGGGGTTGCGCGCCTCGGCCGGCAGGCTGGCCGGCGCGGCCTCCACGTCCCGCACAGCGGCTGGGCGTTTCCGCAGCAGCCCGGCCAGACCGTCGGGAACAAAAAGAACAATCAGCACCAGCACCGTGCCATAGACGAAACCGTGCAGGCCGAGTGCCGAGGCGCCGAGCCAGCCGCGCGCCAGTTCTGTCAGCGGCACCACCAGCAGCGTGCCGAGCAGTGGCCCCAGCACCGTGCCGATACCGCCGATCAGCACGAACATCGCGATCTGCACCGAGAAGGCCAGCGAGAACATCGCCTCCGGCTCGATGAAGGTGAGGTACATGCCGTGAAAGGTGCCAACCATCGAAGTGAGCGCGGCGGAGATAGCGACGGCCTGCAACCGCACGCGCAGCGTGTTGACGCCGGCCGCCGCCGCCGCCGGCTCGCGCTCCCGCGTGGCGACAAGGTAGTAGCCGAAGCGGGCATGGCGGATGTAGCCGGCGACGCCGAGGGTCAGCGTCAGCAGGCCGAAGGCGATCAGCAGCGACGGCCAGCGCTCGAAGAAGATCATCCATTGCCAGCCGGTCTGCAGCGGCACCATCAGCCCCACGGCGCCGCCGGTCAGCCCGGTGAAATGCAGCGCCAGCAGCCGGATGACCTGCAGGAAGGCGATGGTGGCCAGCGCGAAGAAGGGGCCGCGCAGGCGGAAGCAGGGCAGGCCGATGCCGATGCCGAGCAGCGCCGAGAGCGCCGCGCCGGCCAGCATGCCGATCCAGGGCGAGATGCCGAGCGGCACCAGCAGCCCCGCCGTATAGGCGCCGATGCCATAGAAGATGGCGTGGCCCAGCGAGAGCTGACCGGCGAAGCCGCCGACGATGTTCCACGCCGTCGCCAGCGCGCCATAGAGGCAGATGGTGATGAAGACGTGGAAGACGAAATCATCATTGATCAGCAAAGGCACCGCCAGCAGCAGCACCAGCAGGGCCAGCGTCGCCAGCAGCCCGGCATCGAAGCGGCGCGGCGTCGTGGCAGCGGCGGGAAGGGTGAGGTCGCTCATGGCCATCCCCTCATTCGGAGCCGCGGCCGAGGCCGAGCAGGCCGGTCGGGCGGAACAGCAGGATCAGGATGAAGAGGGCGAAGATCACCACCTCCTTCAGATCCGGCGCGATGTAATAGCCACTGAGGCTGTCGACGAGGCCGATCAGCATGGCGCCGAGGAAGGCGCCGTGCAGGCTGCCCATGCCGCCCAGCACGACGACGACGAAGGCGGTCAGCACGAAATAGGTGCCGACGGTGGGCGAGGCCGGATAGACCGGCGCCACCAGCGCCGCCGCCAGCCCGACACAGGCGGCGCCGATGCCGAAGGTGACGATGTAGATGCGCTGCACATCGACGCCCATCAGCTGCGCCGCGGCGCGGTGCTGCGCCGTCGCGCGGATGGCGCGGCCGAGATGGCTGCGCTCCATGAACAGATGCAGCGCGCTGACCACGGCGATGCCGCAGACGAACATCACCAGCTGCCCGACCATGACGCGGAACGGGCCGAAGCTGAGGGAGTCGCGCACCCCGGAAGAGGGCGTGGCGTAGAGATCCGCGCCGAAGACCAGCAGCGCCAGGTTGATCAGCGCGGTGGAGAGGCCCACCGTCGCGAAGATCTGCACATGCGCGTCGCGCGCCTCCAGCAGCGGCTGCAGGATGAAGCGCTGGATCAGCACGCCCAGGATGAACAGCACCAGCACCAGTGGCGGCGCCAGCACATAGGGGTGCAGGCCGAGCTGCGTCGTGCCGAGCCAGGTCAGGTACATGCCGACCATCAGCAGCTCGCCATGCGCGAAATTGACCAGCCGGATGATGCCGAAGATCAGGGTCAGACCGACGCTGATGATGGCGAACAGACCGCCCAGCATCAGCCCGTTCAGCACCAGCTGCAGGAAGGTTTCCATCTCGCTCCCTCGCCTCGTGGTTGGGCGGCGGGCACGCGGCGCGCGCCCGCCTCTCGCTCAGCGGCGCAGGCGCAGCGCGGAGACCGCGGCCTCGGGCGGGAAGACGGTGACCAGCCGGCCATCCTGCCATTGCATGCCCATCATCCGGGCGCGCTCATTCTGCCCGTCGGGACCGAATTTCACGCCCCATCCCTCGGCGGTCTGGCCGTCCGGCACATCCACGGCGGCAACGGCCGTGCGGATGTCGTCCGCCGAGAAGGAGCGCGCGGCGGCGATGGCATCGAGAAACACCTTGGCGCCGACGTAATTGCCCAGGCTGTGGCCGGAGCGCGGCTCCATGCCGTATTTGGCGCGATAGGCCGCGACGAACTCCTCGATGCCCGGCGCCGCCTGCGGGTTGATGGCGTATTGCGTGAAGTCGATGTTCAGCGCGCCATCGATGACGTCCTGGCCCACCGCCTGCATCGTCTCCCGCAGCGAATAGCCGCCGCCGCCGCCGATGATGGCGCGCGGGCGGAAATTCGCCTCCCGCGCCTGGCGGAAGAACAGCACCGTGTCGTTCTGGTAGGAGGTCTGCAACACCACATCGACCCGCGCATTCTGCAACCGCAGGATCAGCGAGGACATGTCGACGATGTTGGCCGGGTAGGGCAGGGTCTCGACGACATTCAGCCCCTGCTCCCTGGCGTAGCTCGACTGGTAGCGGCCGACCGTGGTGCCGTAGAGGCTGTCCTCATGGATGATGGCGACGCGCAGCGCCTTCGGGTCCACCGACAGGCCGGGTGCGACGGCGTTCACCACCATCTCGATCGAGCGCGCGGCCATGTCGCGCGCCGTCGGGTTGGTGCGGAACAGATAGCGGAAGCGGCGCTCGGTGATGGCGTCCGACACCGCACCCATCTCGAAATAGGGGATGCGCGCCAGCTCGGCCACCTGGCTCGCCACCTGCGAGCGGGCCGAGGAGTAGGTGCCGAAGATCGCCTTGACGCCGGAGACCGAGATCAGCCGCCGCGCCTCGGCCACCGCCTGGTTGTTGTCCACGGCGTCGCCGCGCACCAGCACGATGCGCTCGCCGCGGATGCCGCCGGCGGCGTTGCGTTCCTCCACCGCCAGCTCCAGCCCGCGCCAGCTCTCATCGCCCAGCACGGCGAGCTCGCCGCTGAAGGGGTAGAGCGCGCCGAGGCGCAGCTCGGCCTGCGCCGCCGTGGCGGAGAGACCCAGGCCCAGCCCGGCCAGCAGGCCGAGCGCCAGGCGACGTGTGCTTCGCATCATCATTCTCGTTTCCTCCCCTGGTGTTTCCCCGCCCGGCGCTTCAAGCGTCGCCTGGGTGGAGCAGGATCTTCACGGCGCCCTTGCGGCGCGCGGTCTCGAAGCCGGCGATGCCTTCGGAGAGCGGCATGCGGTGCGTCACCATTTCCGCCAGCTGCGCGCGCGCCTCGGGCTCGGCCAGCAGCGCCAGCACGCGCGGCCAGGCGGCGCGGGTGGTGTCATGCGCCGCGCGCAGCTGGTGCTTGTTGCGCACCATGGTGGTCAGCGGCAGCTCCAGCGGTGCCGGATGGATGCCGGTGATCACCAGCACGCCGCTGGAGCGCAGCACGCCGAGCCCGTCCAGGATGGAGCGCGGCAGGCCGGTGGCCTCGATGACGCGGTCCACCTTCTCACCGAATTCCTGCTGGACCGCATCCGCCAGCGAAGTGTCGGCGAGATCGATGCAGTGCGCGATGCCCATGCGGCGGGCGCACGCCAGCCGCAGCGCATCGTTCAGCCCGGCCAGCAGCACCCGCGCGCCGCGCCGCTGCGCCATCCAGGCGATGCCGAGGCCGATCGGGCCCGGCCCCAGCACCAGCACCGCATCGCCGGGTGTGATGTCGGCCACCTCCACCGCATTGTCGGCGATGCTCAGCGGCTCGGCCAGCGCGCCCAGCTCCACCGGCACGCCGTCGGGCAGGCGGAAGCAGTTGAAGGCGGGCGCGTTCAATTGCGCGGCGAAACCGCCATCGCAATGCAGGCCGAGGATGCGGCGCGCCTGGCAGTCCTGCATCCGGTCCTCGCGGCAGGCGCGGCATTGTTGGCAGCCGATGGTGGGCCAGGCGGTGACGGCATCGCCCAGGGCGAAACCCTCCACGCCCTCGCCCAGCGCCACGACATGCCCGGAAAATTCATGGCCCAGGGTGAAGGGCATGTGCGGCGCCATGAATTCGTAGCCGGGTGTCCATTCATAGGCGTGCAGGTCGCTGCCGCAGATGCCGGCGGCGGCGATGCGGATGGCGATCTCGCCCGCGCCCGGCGGCGGCGGGGCCGGGCGCTCTTGCAGGTGGAGCCCGGGCGCGGCCTCGGTCTTGCGCAGCGCCAGCATGTCAGAAGGGCGAGGGATAGGTGTTGTCGTAAAAGGTCACCGGCGGCCGCGCATCCGGGTCGGTGATGATGTCGATCAGGCTCGGCCCGCTCTGCGCCCAGGCCTCGCGCAGCGCCGAATCCAGCTCGGCGGCGCGCTCGACGCGGATGCCGTGGCAGCCGCACGCCTTGGCAATCGCCGCGTGGTCGACCGGAAAAAAGTCGCAGGCATCGGTGTGGGCGCCGAACAGCGTGTCCTCGGCATGCTTCTGGTAGCCCAGGATCTGGTTGTTCAGCACCAGCACGGGAATGTCGAGGCCGAGGCGCCGCGCCGTCTCCAGCTCGGCCCATGTGTGGGCGAAGCCGCCATCGCCGGCGACGCAGACCACCTTCTTCTCGGGGGCGGCCATCTTGGCGCCGATCGCCAGCGGCAGGCCCCAGCCGAGCCCGGCCAGGCCGCGCGGCGTCAGGAAGCGCATGCCGGGGCGGCGCGCCGTCAGATAGTTGGCGACCCAGATGGAGGCGTAGCTGGCATCCGCCACCACGATGCTCTCGGCGTCGATGATGTCCTCCAGCGCCTGCATCACCCGCTCGGGGCGGATCGGCTCGCGATCCTGCTCGCGGATGCGGCGGGTGAACTGGCGCCAATCGGCCACACCTGCGGCGATGCGCCGCTCCGCCTCGGGCCGCGCCGCGGCGCGGGCGGCCACGCCCTCGGCCAGCAGCGCGCGGTGCAGCGCCTCCAGCGTCAGCCTCGCATCGCCCAGCAGGCGCAGCGCCTCGTAATTGCGGCCGATCTCGCCGCTGTCGATGTCGATCTGGATGTAGCGGGCGTTGCGCGGATAGAGCTTCCAGCTGTCGGTGCCGTTCTGGTTGGTGCGGTTGCCAACCAGCAGCACCACATCGGCCTCCTCCACCATCGGCCGCAGGGCGCGGCCGCGCGCGCCATCGCCCATGAAATAGCCGACGATGCCGAGGGAGAGCGGATGCGTCTCCGCCACCACCCCCTTGCCCATCACCGTGGTGGCCACCGGCAGGTGGCATTCCTCCTGCAGCGCGGCCAGGGCGGCGGCGGCGCCCGAGGCATGCACCCCACCCCCCGCGATCACCAGCGGCGCGCGGGCATTGGCCAGCAGCCGTGCCGCCTCGGCGATGCCGGCGGGGTCGGCGACGCTGCGGTCCAGTGGGAAATGGCCGAGATCGGCGCGGCGGCTCTCCGCCTGGCTGGCCGTCTCGGTCAGCAGGTCGGCCGGGATGATCAGCGCGACCGGGCCGGGGCGGCCGCCACAGGCCTGGACGAAGGCCAGCTCCACCATCTCCTCGATGCGCGAGGCATGGTCGATGCGCCGGGCCCATTTGGTGCAGCCATCGAACAGCCGCAGATGGTCCAGCTCCTGGAACGCGTTTTTTTCGGTGGTGGTGCGGGCGACGTCCTGCACCAGGGCGATGATGGGGATGGAGGCCTTCAGCGCCTCGGCCAAGGGCGGCACCAGCAGCGTGGCCGCCGGGCCGTTCTGCGCGGCGACCACGCCGACACGGCCCGAGATGCGCGCATAGCCATCGGCCATGGTGCCGCCGGCATTCTCGGCGCGGTAGGTCGCCTGGCGGAGGCCGGCCTGCGGGGCGGCGAGGAAGAAGGCGCTGGGGATGCTCTGGCCGAAGACGATCTCGACACCATGGCGCCGGAAGGCGGCGGCCAGGCGCATGGCCACGGACTCGTTCACGCCCGGCCGGGCGTGTACGGCTGTATCCATGTCGGTTTCCTTCCCTGGTCATGACGCTTGTTGTGCGTCATTTGTTATAACAGTGGAGACGTTACGCTCGGGATGTCAACCATGAACACCATGCCGCCGCGCCCGCCCGAGGCGGAGCCCGGACCGGACGCCACCTTCCGCCGCATCTCGCGCGACAGCCTGAGCGAGCGCGCCTATCAGGAGATCCGCGCGGCGCTGATGCTGAGCCGGCTGAAGCCCGGGGAGAAGCTGCTGCTGCGGCCGCTGGCCGCGCGGCTCGGCATCAGCGCGACCCCGGTGCGGGAGGCACTGCTGCGCCTGGTCTCGGAGCAGGCGCTGCAGATGGATGAGCGCGGCACGGCGGTGGTGCCGCGCATCGACCGCGCCCGCTTCCTGGAGATCCGCGCGCTGCGCTGCACGCTGGAGGGGCAGGCCGGCGCCGCCGCCGCGGCCAAAGCGGGGGCAGCGGACATCGCGGCGCTCGCCGCCCTGCATGACCGGCTGGTGGAGGCCGAGGCACGGCAGGACTATGCCGCGGCGCTGCAGGCCAATGAGCAGTTCCATTTCGGCCTGTGCCGCCTGGCGGAGATGCCGGTGCTGCTGGGCCTGCTGGAGATCCTCTGGATGCAGTGCGGCCCGCTGCTCAGCCAGCTCTATGCCGGCGCGCCGGAAAATCCGCCGCAGCACGGCCATTTGCAGGCGCTGGAGGGGTTGCGGCGCCGCGATGGCGCCATGGTGCGCGCGGCGGTGCTGCGCGACATCGAGGAGGGTGGCCGGCCCCTGCTCGACTTTTTCCCGGAAGGCTGAGCCCCGGAGAAGGGTGGGGGAGGCGGCGGCGCCGCGCTCCCCCGGCGCGCTCAGGCCTTGGCGGCCTTGCGCTTGTTCTTCTTCATCGCCGTGAAGGCGGCCTCGCGCAGCGCCGGCGAGGGCTTGAAGCGCACCGTGGCGTTGGCCTTGACCTGCACCTTCTCGCCGGTGCGCGGGTTCATCGCCGTGCGCTTCGGCGTCTCGCGCACGATGAAGGCGCCGAAATCGGGGATGGTGAAGCGGCCGGTCTTGACGATCTCGGCCTTGATCGCCTCGATGATGTCGCCGGCCAGGGCATTGGCGCCGACGCCGGTGATCTCGATGGAGTTCTGAATGGTGTCGGCCAGGAACTTCTTCGACATGCTCTTGCCTTTCTCGCAATGCGCCACCCAAAGCACAGGCCGCGCCCGGCGTGAAGTCCCGTTTCTGCGTGATCCTGTCGGAAATCGGCTTGAAGCGCCGGATTGGCGCGCCCACCCTCCCGGCGCCGAAGGGAGACGCCCGCGATGAAGAAGCTGATCAACGACCCGCGCGCCGTGGTGCGGCAGATGCTGGAGGGGCTGGTGGCCCTGGCCCCCGGCCAGGCGCTGCTGGAGGGGGAGGATGTGGTGCTGCGCGTCGACCTGCCGCCGCCGGCGCAGCGCGGCGTCGCCGTGCTGTCGGGCGGCGGCGCGGGGCATGAGCCGGCCCATGCCGGCTATGTCGGCCCCGGCCTGCTGCACGCGGCCATCGCCGGCGATGTCTTCACCTCGCCCAGCACCGATGCCGTGCTGGCGGCGATCCGCGCCGCGGCGGGGCCGGCCGGCGCGCTGCTGGTGGTCAAGAACTACACCGGCGACCGGTTGAATTTCGGCCTGGCCGCCGAGCTGGCCCGCGCCGAGGGCATCCCGGTCGAGACGGTGCTGGTGGCCGACGACGTGGCGCTGCGCGACACCGTGGCGCCGGAGCGCCGCCGTGGCATCGCCGGCACGGTGCTGGTGCACAAGGTGGCCGGGGCCGCCGCCGCCGCCGGCCACAGCCTGGCGGACGTGGC
>NZ_GG770783.1:100679-104778 GCF_000164635.1 Pseudoroseomonas cervicalis ATCC 49957
CGCCCGCCGCCGAGGCGGACGCCGTGCCGCCCGCCGCGCGCGAGACCCTGCCGCGCGCCGGGCTGTTCCGCGTGCTGGGCCAGGATGTGCGGGGCTCCAGCAACAATGTCGTGGGCCAGGTCGTGAATGTGCTGGTCGATCCGGAAGGGCGGCCGCGCGTCGCGGTGCTGGATTATGGCGGTTTCCTCGGGGTCGGGCGGCGGCGCATCGCGGTCGCCTGGGCGGCGCTGAACTTCTCGCCCGACGGCATCCGCCTCGGACTCGGCCGCGACCAGCTCAAGGCCTTCCCCGAATATCGCGAGGGCGAGGACGTCACCTTCGCCCTGCCGCCGCCGGCCCGGCCGGTCGCGGCCAATCCGGAATAGGAGCGCGGATGGCGTCCCGACGCAGCCAGCGCGGTCTCGATGCGCTCAATTTCTTCGTGGCCGACGTGCAGACCGGCTTCGGGCCCTTCGTCGCCGTCTACCTGACCAGCCAGGCCTGGACCGAGGTGGAGATCGGCTTCGCCCTCAGCCTGGGCACGCTGACGGCGATGCTCAGCCAGGTGCCGGCCGGCGCGCTGGTCGATTCGCTGCGCCACAAGCGGCGCGCGGCCCTGGTGGCGCTGCTGGCCATCGCGCTCTCGGCCATCCTGCTGGCCGGCTTCCCCTCCACCCTGCCGGTGCTGGCCTCCGAGGTGCTGCACGGCTTCGCCAGCTGCATCCTCACCCCCTCGGTCGCCGCCATCAGCCTGGCGCTGGTCGGCCGCGCGGCGCTGGGCGAGCGGCTGGGGCGCAATGCCCGCTGGATGGCGATCGGCGGTGCCACCGCCGCCGGGGTGATGGGGCTGGTCGGCACCTATGTCTCGCCGGCGGCGGTGTTCTGGCTGACCGCGGCCCTGACCGTCCCGGCCATGGCCTGCCTGGCGATGATCCGGCCGGAGGAGCTGCACCCCCCCGCCCCGGACAAGCCGGAGGGCGCCGGGCAATCCGGCCTGCTGCGGCTGCTGCGCGACCGGGGCATCCTGGTCTTCGCCGCCTGCTGCATGCTGTTCACCCTGTCCAACGCCGCAATGCTGCCGATGGCCGCCGCCGCCGTCACCCGCAGCGTCGGCGACGAGGCCAGCCTGATCATCGCCGCCTGCCTGGTGGTGCCGCAGCTGGTGGTGGCCGGCATCTCCCCCTGGGTCGGCCGCATGGCGCAGGAACATGGCCGCCGGCTGGTGCTGACCGCCGGCTTCCTGGCCCTGCCGGTGCGCGGCCTGCTGCTGGCGCTGGTCGAGCATCCCTGGGCGCTGATCCTGGTGCAGGCGCTGGACGGGCTGAGCGCCGCGACGCTCGGCGTCATGCTGCCGCTGCTGGCGGCCGACCTGACCCGCGGCACCAACCGCTTCAACCTCTGCATGGGGCTGTTCGGCCTGGCGGTCGGCATCGGCGGCACGCTGAGCACCAGCCTGGCCGGCATGGTCGCCACCTGGGCGGGCGGGGCCACCGCCTTCGCCATGCTGGGCGGCATCGGCCTCGGTTGCGCGGCGCTGGCCTTCCTGGCCATGCCGGAGACCAAGGCGCCGCCGGCGGCGCCGTTGCCGCGCGGCCTGCCGGCGCGCTGACCGAGGCGCGCATGAAAAGGGGGGCGGCCTCGCGCCGCCCCCCACGCACCCGATGGCGCCGCCGGGCCCGGGCTATTCCTTCTGGTTCTTCAGGAAATTGCCCAGCTCGCCGGGGCCGGTGGTCTTGTCGCCGGGGCGGGTGGTGTCCGGGTCGCGGGTGGAATGGCCGGTCATCATGCCGGTCAGCTCGCCGAGCCCCATGCCGTGCCGCGCCTTCGGATCCTTCGCCGGCGCCGCCGGATCCGGCTTCTTGTCATCCTGGGCCATGGCCTTGCTCCTTGCTGTTCGGCCGCGCGTGGCGGTGTGCGGACAGAACGGGCAGTGCCGGGCGGCGGTTGCCGCGCCCGCCCGGCGGGCCTATTCACGCATTTTCGCCGTTAATCATGAAATTAAATCGTGAATTATCTTGATTGCGCGTTTTCCCCGTGTTGTTATCCGCGCCGTCATCGGGCGACTCTCGCCCCGCGGAGATTTGAGATGCAGCTTGCACCGCGTCACGAAACGCTAAAGCGCGACCCCTCCCGCCACGGCACGCGCCGTCGCGGGGATGGCCAGGCCCTGCGAATGCGGTGCTGTCGGCGCTGAGCGCCGGCCAGACCTCCCGCCCCATTCCCAAGCCCGCCATCCGTCCGCAGCCCGGCTGCGGCGAGGAGAGATCATGATCGCATCGCGTCCCGTCGATATCGGCGGCCGTTTCGTCGGCGTCGCCGTCGCCAGCCAGGGCTTCTGGTTCTTCAAGGCCATCGACCCGGTGGTGGACGACCTCGAAGGCGCCCGCTTCCCCAGCCTCGGCGAGGCCGAGCGCGTCGCCCGCCTGGTCGTGCAGCGCGCCCAGGACTGGAAGCCCGCCCCGCTGGCCTGAGCGCGCCCGCCGGACACCGCCCGCCAGAAAACCATCGACCGCGGCCCGGCCGGCGGCGCATCCTGTGCGTGCGCCGGTCACTGCCTGCTGTCCTCCGAACGAGCCCCATCAAGGAGAGTCCATGCAACGCAGAACCCTGCTGCGGGCGGGCGCTGGCGCGCTGCTCGCCGCGCCGCTGGCCGCCCCCGCCCTGGCGCAATCGCCCTGGCCGAACCGCCCCATCCGCCTGATCGTGCCCTACACCCCCGGCGCCGCGACCGACGCCATGGCCCGCCTCGCCGCGCAGAAGCTGCAGGAGCAGCTGGGCGTCACCGTCGTGGTGGAGAATCGCAGCGGCGCCAACGGCGCCATCGGCAGCCAGGCGGTGCTGCAATCGCCCGCCGATGGCTACACCCTCCTCGGCTCCGCCTCGATCCACCCGATGGCGAAATACGTGATGAAATCGGTGCCCTACGACCCGGTCACCGACTTCGTGCCGCTGGCCCGCACCGCGCGCGGCCCCTGCGTGCTGGTGCAGGACCGCCGCCTGCCGCAGACCACGCTTGCCGAGACCATCGCGGCGGTGAAGGCGCAACCGGGGAAATGGTCCTTCGCCACCTCCTCCCTCGGCGCCGCCGGCCATCTCGCCTCGATCGAGTTCAACCGCCTGGCCGGGACCGAGATCGAGATCGTGCCCTATCGCGGCTCCGCCCCGGCGCTGACCGATGTCGCCGCCGGCAATGTGCAGCTGATGTTCGACCCGGTGCTGGCCACCCTGCCGATGATCCGCGGCGGCCAGCTGCGCGGCCTCGGCATCGCGACCGCCGCGCGCACCGATCTGGCGCCGGAGCTGCCGACGCTCGCCGAGGAAGGCCTGCCCGGCTTCACCTTCTATTCCTGGTACGGACTCTGGGCGCCGCGCGGCGTGCCGGAGGAGATCGCGGCGCGGCTGAACCAGGCCGTGCTGGCCGGGCTGCACGAGCCCGAGACGGTGCAGCGCCTGGCCGGCCAGGGCTTCGAGCCGGTGCGCGAAAGCATCCCCGAGCTGGAGGCCTTCATCCGCGAGGATGTCGCGCGCAACGCCGCCCTGCTGCGCCTGGCGAAGTTCGAACCGCAATGAAGGCCGCGGGGCTTCCCCCCGCCGCCATCCCGCTCCAGCCTGCGCCTGTTCCGACCCTTCCAGGAGTGCCCATGCCCATCTCCGCCGCAGCCCCCGTCGATCCCGCCGACCACGCCCTGGTGCAGGACTGGTTCCGCGAACTCTCCGACCACGTTCAGGCCGTCGACTTCGCCGCCGCGCGCCACCTCTTCGCCGAGGACTTCCTGGCCTTCGGCACCTTCTCCGACTTCGTCTATGGCCGCGACCATGCCGAGGCCAACCAGTGGCGCAAGGTCTGGCCGACCATCGACGGCTTCGTCTGGCGGCTGGACGAGGTGAAATCGCTGGTCTCGCCCGACCGTCTCTTCGCCGTGGGGCTGGCCATCTGGGATTCCACCGGATACCGGCCGGATGGCGCTGCCTTCGATCGGCGCGGGCGGGCCACGGTGTCCTTCGCGCGCGAAGCTGTGGGCCAGCCCTGGATCGCCACCCACACCCACATGTCGCTGTTCCGCGGCACGCCGGATGTCTCGCACGGCAACAAGCCGTCGAAGAGCTGACCGCGCGGGAA
>NZ_GG770783.1:105198-111758 GCF_000164635.1 Pseudoroseomonas cervicalis ATCC 49957
AAGGCCGGGGGAAGGAATTCCCCCGGACCCCCATCTTTTTTCTGTCCGTTAAGCCAGCACGGCTTTCAGGGCGGCGCTGACCTCGCGGCGGGCCGCGTTCGCCTTCGACAGCAGCGCCGTCTGGCCGATGAAGCCATGCGGCACGCCATCATACACCGTCAGGCTGTGCGGCGCGCCGGCCTGCTTCAGCGCCGCCGCCAGGTCCAGCGTGTCGTCCAGCAGCGGATCCAGCGCCGCCGCCAGCAGCAGCAGCTTCGGCAGGCCGGTGACATCGCCATGCAAGGGCGCCACGGCGGGGTTCTGCAACAGGCTCGGCTCCGGCGCGTAGCGCGACCAGAACCAGTCGAGCCGCGCCGTCGACAGGCCGAACCGTCCATCGCCGCGCTCGCGATGCGACGGCGTGTCGAGCCGCCCCGACAGCATGCCATAGATGATGACGCCGAGCTTCGGCAGCGCCTCGCCCGCCCCGCGCAGATGCATCAGCGCGCTGAGCGCCAGATTGCCGCCGGCGGAATCGCCGCCCACCGCCAGGCGCGTGCCATCCACGCCCTCATCCGCCGCGCCATCGCGCAGCCAGCGCAGCGCCGCCAGCACCTGGTGCAGCGCGGTGGGGAAGGGATGCTCCGGCGCCAGCGCATATTCCAGCCCGACGACGAGATAGCCGGTCTCGTCGGCGATCTCGCGCTTCCAGCGATCCAGGCTGTCCAGCGTGCCGACCGCCATGCCGCCGCCATGGATGTGCAGATAGGTGGGCAGGGGGCCGGAGCCGGCCGAGCGCGGGCGGTAGATCCGCAGCCGCAGCGGCGGCGTGGTGCCCTCCAGCACCACTTCGCGGATCCCGGCCATCTCCGGCCCGCCGGCATTGAGATAGTGCTGGAAGCGGCGATTCATCTCGCGCGCCGCCCCGATCTCGTGGGTCAGCACATCGCCAAGGGCGACGCCCGCTTCGCGCAGCCGCGCCTGGGCATCGGTCACCTCGCTGTCGGGCAGCAGGGGCGGAGGGGTCATGACGGCACTCCAGATCTGCAATCCGCCTCAGACTGCCGCCGATCCGTCCGGCGCGAAAGCCGTGTCCCACGGAAACGGCTCGCGGATCCGCTCGGCCAGGTATTCGATCAGCGTGCGGGTCTTCAGCGGCAGCGCCTGGGTCGGCGGATAGACCAGCTGGATGTTGTCCGGCTCCGGCACCCAGCCGGGGATGTCGAGCTCCACCAGCCGCCCCTCGCGCAGCGGCGCCGCCATCAGGAAACGCGGCAGCACCACCAGCCCGATGCCGGCGCAGGCCGCCTCCAGCAGCGCCTCGCCGCTATTGGCCGTCAGCCGCCCGCGCAGCACCAGGGAGCGCGGCGCGCCGCCATCGCCGGGCACGAAGCGCCAGAGATGCCCGGCCGCGGCATTGGCGTAGCCGAGGCAGGAATGCGCCGCCAGCGCCTCCAGGCTGCGCGGCCTGCCATGCCGCGCGGCATAGTCCGGGCTGCAGCACAGCACCCGCCGGCTGAGGCCGAGCCGCCTGGCCCGCAGCGCCGAATCCGCCAGCCGCCCGATGCGCAGCCCGAGATCATAGGCCCCGGCCTGCAGGTCCACATGCCGGTCATCCAGATCCAGCACCACCTCGATCTCCGGATAGTCGCGCATGAAGCCGGCGATCAGCGGCCCCAGATGCCGCGTGCCGAAGCTGAGCGGCGCCGCCAGCCGCAGCTGCCCGGACAGCTTGCCGGAGCGCGCCATCACCTCGTCGGCCACGGTGTCGAGCTGCGCCAGCAGGGCGCGCGCCCGCTCGGCCAGCAGCGCGCCCGCCTCGGTGGGCGCCACATGGCGCCGGGCGCGGTTCAGCAGCTGGGTGGAGAGCTGCGCCTCCAGCTGTGCCACCCGCTTGCTGACCACGGATTTGGCCAGGCCAAGCCGCGCCGCGGCGGCGGTGACGCTGCCGCTGTCCACAACTTGAAGAAAAGTCGCCAGCGCATCGACATCGGGGCGCATCGTTCGTGTTCCGCGAACATGAAGTTTCCGAACCCACGCTTGCCGGAAACGGGCCGCGACCGCAACTCTCTCCCCGAAGCAACCGGCCCACCCTGCGAAGGAGCGTCGCATGAGCAAGATCCTGGTCCTCTACTATTCCAGCTATGGCCATATCGAGACCATGGCGAAGGCGGTGGCCGAGGGCGCCCGCCAGGTCGCCGGCAGCGAGGTGGTGATCAAGCGCGTGCCGGAGACGGCGCCGCTCGAGGTCGCCAAGTCGGCGCATTTCAAGCTGGACCAGGAGGCGCCGGTCGCCACGGTGGCCGAGCTGGCCGAGTATGACGCCATCATCTTCGGCACGCCGACGCGCTTCGGCCGCATGGCCTCGCAGATGGCCGCCTTCCTCGACCAGGCCGGCGGGCTGTGGTTCCAGGACAAGCTGGTGGGCAAGGTGGGCTCGGTCTTCACCTCCACCGCCTCGCAGCATGGCGGGCAGGAGACGACCATCACCTCCACCCTGGTCAACCTGCTGCATTTCGGCATGACCATTGTCGGCCTGCCCTACACCGAGAAGCGCCAGCTCGACATCACGACCGTCAATGGCGGCACGCCCTATGGCGCCAGCACCATCGCCGCCGGTGACGGCTCCCGCCAGCCTTCCGAGGCCGAGCTGGAGATGGCGAAGAGCCAGGGCCGCCATGTGGCCGAGGTGACCGCCGCCCTGCTGCGCGGCCGCGCCTGAGGCGCGTTTCGCGGGGTGCCACGCGCACCCCGCCCCCCCTTCGGCCAAGACCTACTGGAAGGAGCGACCGCCATGCAGCTGCACGGCATCCACCACCTGACCGCCGTCTCGGCCGATGCCCGGGGCAATCATGATTTCTACACCCGCGTGATGGGCATGCGGCTGGTGAAGAAGACCGTCAACCAGGACGACACCAGCGCCTATCACCTGTTCTACGCCGATGGCGAGGCCAGCCCCGGCACCGACCTGACCTTCTTCGACTGGCCGGTGGAGCGCGAGCGGCGCGGCACCCACAGCGTCACCCGCACCGGGCTGCGCGTCGCCGGCGAGGCGGCTTTGCGCCACTGGGCCGAGCGCCTCGCGGCCGAGGGCGTCAAGGCGGGCGCCATCGAGCGGGTCGATGGCCGGCTGCAACTGGAATTCGAGGACCCCGAGGGCCAGCGCCTGGCGCTGGTCGATGATGACGGCCGTGGCGTGGCCCACCCCTGGGCGAAGAGCCCGGTCGCGGCCGAGATGCAGATCCGCGGCCTCGGCCCCATCACCATGAGCGTGCCCGATCTGCGCCGCAGCGACGCCTTCGCGACCGAGGTGATGGCGATGCGCCGCGCCCGCAGCTACGAGGCCGAGGGCGGCGTGCCCGTGCAGGTCTATGAGATGGGCGAGGGCGGCCCCGCCGCCGAGCTGCATATGCGTCAGGAGCCGAAGCTCGGCGCCGCCCGGCCCGGCGCCGGCGGCGTGCACCATGTCGCCTTCCGCATCCCGGACGCGGATTACGGCGCCTGGGTCGACCGGCTGAACCGCTTCGGCCTGCGCAGCAGCGGCCCGGTGGACCGCTTCTATTTCCGCAGCCTCTACATCCGCGAGCCGGGCGGCATCCTCTACGAGATCGCGACCGATGGCCCCGGCTTCGATGCCGACGAGCCGAAGGAGAGCCTGGGCGAGCGCCTGGCCCTGCCGCCCTTCCTCGAGCCGCGCCGGGCCGAGATCGAGCGGGGCCTGAAGCCGCTCTGAGGCCCGGGCCTCAGCCTGGCGCGAAGCGGTCGCGCCAGGCGGGCTGCGCGCCGGGATAGGGCAGGGCGCTCGCCTCGTAGACCCCGCGCGCGATGGCCCGCGCCATGACGATGCCGGCCAGATGGCCGAGCTCCGTCACATCCGCGCCCGGCTTCTCCCCCGTGGCCGCGGCGAAGATCGTGTCGCCATCATTCGGCGCATGGGCGGGGAAGATGGCACGGGCCAGCCCGTCATCGGCCATGCGCGCCAGGCGCTGCGCCTGCGCCTTGCTCAGCACCGCGTCGGTGACCACCAGCCCGATGGTGGTCGCCGTGCCGCGCCCGCCCTTGCAGCGCAGCGCCAGGTCGGATTCGTCGCAGCGCGCCTTGGCGCCCAGCCCGCCGAATTCCGCGGCGCGCTCGAAGGGCGCCGCCCAGAAATGCGGCCCTTCCCCCACCAGCGGCGAGCCCACCGCGTTCACCGCGACGATGGCGGCGACGATATGCCCGCTCTCCGTCATCGCGCTGGCCGAGCCCAGCCCGCCCTTCACCGTCGCCGTGGTCGCACCCGTGCCCGCCCCCACCGTGCCAAGGGCGAAGGGCCCCGGCTTCGCCGCCATCGCCGCCGCGTGGCCGAGGTCGCGATAGGGCGGGAAGCGGCCCCAATCCTTGTTCCCGCCATTCAGCAGGTCGAACAGGATGGCCTGTGGCGCCAGGGGGATGGTGATGCCGGCGAAGACCTGGCCGCGCCCGGCCTCGCGCAGCGCCGCCTGCACCCCGCCCCCGGCATCCAGCCCGAAGGTCGAGCCGCCCGACAGCACGATGCCATCCACCACCTCGACCGTCGCCGCCGGATCGAGCAGCGCGGTGTCGCGCGAGCCGGGCGCGCCGCCGCCGATCACCACCGAGGCCACGGCCGGACGGTCGAACAGGATGGCGGTGACGCCGGAGCCCAGGGCAAGCTCGGTGGCATGGCCGACGGTGACGCCGGCGATATCGGTCAGCAGGTTCAGGGGCGCGGTCATGCCGCGCATCATGCCGCCCACGGCCGTGCTGTCCACCCCGCGCCTCGTCTCGGCACCGTATCGTGGTCCGCGGATTGCTAGAAATTCCGCCGTTCGCCGGGATTCTCCCGCGGACGTGATGTGCTCTCGACGCGCCGCCCGAGTGCGGGCAGGTTGTCGCCGGAGGTTGCCCGAATGTCCCTGCCCGATCCCCGTCGCCTGCTGTTCCTCTCCGCCGTCGCCCTGGCCTTCGTGCTGATGCTGGCGCCGGTGGTGATGGTGATGGTGATCAGCGTCTTCCGGCAGGAGATCGTCAGCTTCCCGCCGCCCGGCTTCACCCTGGACTGGTATGTGAACGCCTGGGCGCGGCAGGAATTCGCCCGCGGCTTCATGACCAGCCTGCAGGTTGCGCTGCTGGCCACCCTGATCGGCGTGCCCTGCGGCACCGCCGCCGCGCTGGCGCTGCACCGCTCCGGCATCCGTGGCAAGGGCGCCTGGAACACGCTGCTGCTGGGGCCGCTCGCCGTGCCGGGCGTGGTCGCCGGCACCGCCCTCTACATGTTCTACCTGCGCGCCGAGTTCTGGATCGACCAGGACATCACCGCCACGCTGCAGGGTCTGGTCGCCGCCCATGTGCTGCTGACCATTCCCTGGACGGTGCGCCTGGTCTCGGCCAGCCTGCAGGGGCTGGACCGGCAGGCGGAGGAGGCGGCGGCCAATCTCGGCGCCCGGCCCTTCACCGTCTTCCGCCGCGTCACCCTGCCCATGCTGCGCCCGGGCATCGTCGCCGCCGCGCTGTTCTCCTTCATCCAGAGCTTCGAGAATCTGGAGCTGACCCTGCTGCTGGTGGGCCCCGGCCGCACCACCTTGCCGGTCGCCATGCTCAGCTACCTGGAATTCCGCATCGACCCGACCCTGGCCGCCGTGGCCACCGTGCAGATCCTGCTGGTGGGCGGGCTGATGCTGTTGACCGACCGCTTCGTGAAACTGTCGAGGATCGTGTGACAAGACCGCGCCACGCCGGAGGAGATGAGTGATGGGCAGCCTGGTGCTGGAGGCGCTGAACAAGCGCTACGGGGCCTCGACCGCCGTGGAGCGGGTCGATCTCGAGGTGCGGCAGGGCGAGATGGTGGCCCTCCTCGGCCCCTCGGGCTGCGGCAAGACGACGACCTTGCGCATGGTCGCGGGCTTCATCGAGCCCAGCGCCGGGCGCATCCTGATCGGCGGCCAGGACGTCACCAGCCGCCCGGCCCATGCCCGCGACACCGGCATGGTGTTCCAGTCCTACGCCCTCTTCCCGCATATGAGCGTGGCGCAGAACGTCGCCTTCGGGCTGGAGATGCGCAAGATCGGCCGCGCCGAGCGCGACTCCCGCGTGGCCGAGGCGCTGCGCCTGGTGCGGCTCGACCACCTGGCCGAGCGCATGCCGCGCCAGCTCTCCGGCGGCCAGCAGCAGCGCGTGGCGCTGGCCCGCGCCCTGGTGGTCAACCCGGCCGTCTTCCTGCTGGACGAGCCGCTCTCCAACCTCGACGCCAAGCTGCGCGGCGAGGTGCGCATGGAGATCCGCGCCCTGCAGCAGCGGCTCGGCCTCACCACCCTGATCGTGACGCATGACCAGGAGGAGGCGCTGACCATGGCCGACCGGCTGGTCGTCATGGATCGTGGCCGGGTGCGCCAGGTCGGCACCGCCGAGGAATTGTACGAGCAGCCTGCCGACCCCTTCGTCGCCGGCTTCGTCGGTCGCTGCAACCTGGTCGAGGGAAGGCTGGAAGCACCGGGCGAGTTCCGCGCCCGCGGCGGCGCGCTGCTCTCCTGCGACCCGGCCCAGGCGGCCCCCGCCACGCCGGGCGCCCAGCCGGGCGAGGC
>NZ_GG770783.1:112203-120957 GCF_000164635.1 Pseudoroseomonas cervicalis ATCC 49957
CGACCCGATGCGCCGGCTGGCGGTCGGCGACGCCGTGGCGCTGCGCTGGGAGGCCGAGGCCGCCCGGCTGCTGCCGGCCCTCCAGGATTGACGCAAAGAACCAATGGGAGACGAGGCATGACCACCATCACCCGCCGCGCCGCGCTGGCCGGCAGCGCCGCCGCCCTGGCGTCGATCACCGCCGGCCTGCCGGGCATCGCCCGCGCCCAGGGCAAGCAGGTCGTCATCGGCACCTGGGGCGGCGATTATGGCGAGCTGCTGCGCGCCAATATCGATCAGCCGCTGATGGCGCCCCAGGGCATCGAGGTCCTGCAGGACATCGCCAATGCCGACCCGCGCAAGACCAAGCTGCTGGCCGAGCGCCAGGCGCGGCGCGGCACCTTCGACGTCGCCTGCCTGTCGGACACCGACATGCACATGATCTCGGCCCAGGGCGCCTTCGACACGCTCGACATGGGCAAGCTGAAGCGCGGCAGCGCCATCCTGCCGGCGTTGGCCAAGCCCTATGCCGTGCCGCACATCTATTCGGCGCTCGTCCTGCTCTACAACCCGAACAAGGTGACGACGCCGCCCACCGGCTTCGCCGACATGCTGGACCCGAAGTATCGCGGTCGCGTCGGCTTCTCCGACATCCTCTACAGCACCAACACCTTCGCCGCCGCCATGGCCGGCGGCGGCTCCTTCAGCGATTACGGCCCGGCGCGGCAGAAGCTGATGGAGCTGCGCTCGCTCGACGCCAAGGTCTACCCCTCGAACGAGGCGCTGGCCGCGGCGCTGAAGTCGGAAGAGGTGTGGATGACGCCGATGTGGCTGGCCCGCGGCTTCATGTGGCAGAAGGCCGGCATCCCGGTGAAGCATGTCGTCCCGGCCGAGGGCGCCTACGCCATCGTCTTCGAGATGGCGGTGCCGAAGAACAGCCGCAACAAGGACAATGCCTACGCCTATCTGGACGCCGCGCTGCAGCCGGCCGCCCAGGCCGCCTTCGCCGACCGCATGGGCTATCTGCCGACCGTCAAGGACGCCTCCCTGCCGGCCGAGATCGCCAGCCAGATCAGCCTGAGCGAGGCCGAGCAGCAGCGCCTGCGCGCCCCGGATTACGACTACCTGCTGCGGCAGCATGGCGAGATCCTGGATTTCTGGAACAAGCAGTTCAAGGCGTAAGCATGGCCGCGCTCGTCCTTCCCGCCGGGCTTCTGGTGTTCACCCTGCTGGTGGCGCCGATGCTGCTGCTGGCCCGCATTTCGCTCAACCGCTTCAGCCCGACCGAGCTGATGGTGGAGGCGACGAGCGCGGAGAACTACCTGCGCGCGCTGCAGGATCCCTACTACCAGCAGGTGCTGCTCACCACGCTCGGCGTGGCGCTGGGCTGCACCCTGCTGGCGCTCGCCCTCGGCTTTCCCGCCGCCTACTGGCTGGCGCGCATGGAAAGCCGCTGGAAGAGCATGGCCACCATCCTGGTGCTGTTCCCGCTGCTGGTCGGCAATGTCGTGCGCGCCGCCGGCTGGATGGCGCTGCTGGGCAATGAGGGCGCGATCAACGCCACGCTGCGCGGGCTCGGCCTGATCAGCGCGCCGCTGCCGCTGCTCTACAATGCCGGCTCCGTCGTGGTCGGCATCGTCGCCGTGGTGCTGCCCTACATGATCCTGACGCTCTCGGCGGTGATCGAGGGCATCCCGCGCCAGGCGGAGGAAGCGGCGGCCAATCTGGGCGCGAAGCCGATGACGGTGTTCCGCCGCGTCGTGCTGCCGCTGGCGCTGCCGGGCGTCGCCGCTGGGTCGGTGCTGGTGTTCATCCTGTGCATGAACGCCTACGCCACGCCGGTCCTGCTCGGCGGGCCGCAATTCAAGATGATGGCGCCCGCCGTCTACGACCAGTTCGTGCGCGGCAACAACTGGCCCTTCGGCGCGGCGCTGGCCTTCATCCTGCTGGCGGTCACGCTGGTGCTGACCGTGGTGGGCAGCACTTTTCTCGGGCGCAAGTATCGCGCGGCGTGAGAGGGGCGCCGCCCCTCTCACACTCTCCCCGCCAGGAACCTGAGGTTCCTGGACCTCCCATCAGAAAGACAAGGGAAACGTCCATGAGCAATCCCGATGTGGGGCAGGAGATCACCGCCCGGAACCTGAAGATGGGCATGCCGCCCGTGCCGGCGGCCACCGCGCGCGATTGCGGCGCCGGGCCCTATGGCAGGCTGGTGCTGCGCGGCGCCACCATCATCGACGGCACCGGCGCGCCGCCCTGGGGCCCGGCCGATATCGTCATCGAGAATGACCGCATCGCCGCCATCGTCGCCGTCGGCACGCCAGGCAAACCCATCAGCCCCTCCCGCCGCCCGCCCGAGGGCGAGGTCGAGATCGATTGCCACGGCAAATTCGTCACCCCCGGACTGATCGATTGCCACACCCATGCGGGCGTGCCCTATCACGCGCTGCACGGCACGCCGGCGCCGGCCGACTATGTCTACAAGCTGTGGCTGGCGCATGGCGTGACCACGGTGCGCGAGATGGGCTGCTTCAGCGGCATCGACTGGATGGTGGAGCAGCGCGAGGCATCCGCCGCCAACCGCATCGCGGCGCCGCGCATCGTGGCCCACGCCTATTTCCCCGCCGTCAACGACATGCTGAAGACCATCCACACGCCCGACGAGGCGCGCGCCTGGCTGCGCCGCCTGAAGGAGCGCGGCGCGGATGGGGTGAAGTTCTTCGGCGCGCCGCCGGCCATCATGAAGGCGGCGCTGGCCGAATGCCGCGAGCTCGGCCTGCGCACCGGCTGCCACCACGCGCAGCAGGCGGTGACGCGGATGAACGCGCTGACCACCGCCGAATGGGGCCTGACCAGCGCCGAGCATTATTACGGCCTGCCCGAGGCGCTCTACGACAACCGCGTCGTGCAGAGCTACCCCGCCGGCTACAACTACAATGACGAGTATTTCCGCTTCTCCTCCGCCGGCCAGACCTTCCAGCAGGCGGCCGAGCCGGGCAGCGCGAAATGGAACGAGGTGATGGAGCGCTTCCTGGCGCTCGACTTCACCTTCGTGCCCACCATGACGATCTACGACGCCAACCGCGACGTGATGCGCATGCGCCGCGCCGACTGGCATGACGACTACACCTGGCCCAGCATGTGGCGCTTCTTCCAGCCGGCGCGCGGCGGGCATGGCTCCTACTGGTTCCGCTGGTCGATCGGCAACGAGATCGACTGGAAGCAGCATTACCGCCTCTGGATGACCTTCCTGAACGAGTACAAGAACCGCGGCGGGCGGGTCTGCACCGGCAGCGATTCCGGCTTCATCTTCCAGACCTTCGGCTTCGGCTATGTGCGCGAGCTGGAGCTGCTGCAGGAGGCCGGCTTCAACCCGCTCGAGGTGCTGCGCTCCGCCACCATCCAGGGCGCCGAGCTGCTCGGCATCGATGCCGAGACCGGCAGCATCGAGGTCGGCAAGCAGGCGGACCTGCTGGTGCTGGACGAGAACCCGCTCGAGGATTTCAAGCTGCTCTACGGCACCGGCGCGCTGCGGCTGAACGATGCCACCGGTCAGCCGGAATGGCGCCAGGCGCTGCGCCACACCATCCGCGGCGGGCTGGTCTTCGACGTGCCGGCGATGCTGGCCGATCTGCGCCGCATGGTAGCGGACCAGAAGGCGCTGGAGGCCGAGCAGGCGAAGACGCCCACGCCAGCATGAGCGCCGAGTTCATCCTGCTGGCCGGCTTCCTCGGCAGCGGCAAGACGACGCTGCTGCGCGACTGGCTGGCCCTGCCGGAGGCTGCGGACACCGCCGTCATCGTCAACGAGGCGGGGCAGATCGATGTCGATGGCGCCATCGTCGCCGATGGCGGCACGGTGCCGCTGGCGCTGCTGAACAATGGCTGCGTCTGCTGCTCGCTGACCAATGATCTGGTGTTCACGGTGGAGGCGCTGCTGCGGCAGCGGCGGGAAGCGGGGCAGGGGCCGTTCCGCCGCATCATCCTGGAATGCAGCGGGCTGTCGAAGCCGGGGCCGATCCTGCGCTCGCTGGCGCCGCTCTCGCCGCTGGGGTTGCGGGTGCGGGTGGTGGCCACCTGCGACGCCGCCCAGGCACCCTCCCGCGCCGCGCATTTCGAGGAGTTCGCGGCGCAGATCGCGGCGGCCGACACGGTGGTGCTGACCAAGCTGGACCAGGCGCCGGCCGAGGCCGCGCTGGCGCTGGTGGAGGGCCTCAACCCGCTGGCCGCCCGGGTGGTGGAGGGCGACCCGGCGCGCCGCGCGCTGGCTGCCTTCACCGTCGCACCCGGCCTCGCCGCCGGTTTCCCGGAGACCGGGCGCGCGCATCCGGAGGTTGGCGTCACGCTGGCCGAGTTCGGCGAGGACGCCTCCTGGGAGGACCGGCTGGACTGGCTGGAGAATCTCGCGGCTTTCGCCGGCGACAGGCTGCTGCGGGTGAAGGGCTTCCTGCATCCGCCGCATGCACCGGAGACGGCGCTGTTGGTGCAGCTGGTGGGCACGCTGCAGAGCCCGCCGGTGCCGATGCCGCGCGGTGCGCGCACGCCGGAGGCGCTGGTGGTGATCGCCCGCGGCCTGGATGCCGCTGCGTTGCGCGATGTGGATGCCGACGCCCCGGTGCGTCTCTCCCGCCTGTCCGACCGCCGTTTGCGCTGCGACTGACGGCGGGGTCCGGGGGGATCCTATCCCCCCGGCGGGGGATCCAAGGGGGCGGCGCCCCCTTGGCCTGTCTTCAGGCGGCCTGCGCCACCTGTGTGAAGGCCTGCGCGAAGCTGTCGCGTTCGGCTTCCGTCATGTGCAGACCGCGCTTGGTGCGGCGCCAGAGGGCGTCTTCCGGCGCGCGCACCCATTCCTGCTGCACCATCCATTCCAGCTCGCGCTCGGTGATGCCGCCGCCGAGGTCGCGGCCGAGATCGGCGGCGTTGCGCGCATGCCCCAGCGCCGCGTCGAGCTCCCCGCCATAGCAGTGGAACAGCCGGCGCAGGGTGCTGCCTTCGATGAAGGGATAGCGTTGCGCGGCCTCGGCCAGGAAAGCTTCGGTGGTTTTCCCGCCCAGATCGCCGCCGGGCAGGGTGGCCTTGTCGGTCCAGGGCGCGGCGTTGCGGCCCAGCGCCTCGCAGAGCTGGGTCGCGGCGTCCTCGGCCAGGCGGCGATAGGTGGTGATCTTGCCGCCGAAGACGGAGAGCAGCGGCGCCGCCTTGCGGTCCATCTTCAGGACATAGTCGCGCGTCACGGCCGAGGGATTCTCGGCGCCGTCATCATGCAGCGGGCGCACGCCGGAATAGGTCCAGACGATGTCGTCCGGCGTGACGGGCTTGCGGAACTGTCGGGAGACGGCGCGGCAGAGATAGGCGGCTTCTTCCGGCGTGCAGCGCGGCGGGCCGGCATCGGCGGCGTGCGGCACATCGGTGGTGCCGATGAGGGTGAAGCGCCCCTCATAGGGAATGACGAAGACCACGCGCCGGTCGTCATTCTGCAGGATGTAGGCCTGGTTGCCCTCATAGAGGGCTGGCACGACGATGTGGCTGCCGCGCACCAGCCGCACGCGGTCGGGGGCGGCGACGCCGGTGCCCTCCAGCGCCTGCATCACCCAGGGGCCGGCGGCGTTGGCGATGGCGCGGGCGCGCACCGTCTCGGCGCGGCCATCCTCGCCGGTCAGCGTCACGCTCCATCCATCGGGGCCGCGGGTGGCGGCGGTGAAGGCCGTGCGCACGCGGATCTCGGCGCCGCGCGCGGCGGCGTCGCGGGCGTTCAGCACGACCAGCCGCGCATCCTCGACCCAGGCGTCGGAATAGGCGAAGCCATGCGTGGCCTGGCCGTTCAGCGGCGCGCCCCAGGGGTGGCTGCGGAAATCCAGCGCCTCGCTGCCCGGCAGGGTGACGCGCTTGGCCAGGTGGTCATAGAGGAACAGGCCGGCGCGCAGCATCCAGCGCGGCCGCATCTCGGCCAGGTGCGGCAGCACGAAGCGCATCGGCCAGACGATGTGCGGGGCCAGGCGCAGCAGCACCTCGCGCTCCGCCAGCGCCTCGCGCACCAGGCGGAACTCGTAGTGCTCGAGATAGCGCAGCCCGCCATGGATCAGCTTGGAGGAGGCGGAGGAGGTGGCCCCGCCCAGATCGCCGCGCTCGACGAGCAGGACGGACAGACCCCGCCCCGCCGCGTCGCGCGCGATGCCGGCGCCATTGGCGCCGCCGCCGATCACCAGGAGATCGACCATGTCGCGCATCTCAGATCAGCCTCGCCCGCACGCGGGTCACCACGATCTCGGCCAGCAGCACCACGACCAGGATGGCGAGCAGCACGGTGGCCACGCGCTCCCACTGGAAGAAGTTGATGGCGTCGTCCAGCACCAGGCCGATGCCGCCGGCGCCCACCAGGCCGAGCACCGCGCTCTCGCGCACATTGATGTCCCAGCGGAACAGCGCGATGCCCCAGAAGGCCGGCTGCACCTGCGGCCAGACGCCCTTCAGCAGCTCCGCCCCCCAGGAGGCGCCGGAGGCGCGTAGCGCCTCGCGCGGGCCCTGGTTGGTCTCCTCCAGCGCCTCGGCCAGCAGCTTGCCGACGAAGCCCACCGAGCGGAAGGCGATGGCGAAGACGCCCGCCGCCGCGCCGGGGCCGAAGATGGCGACGAAGAGCAGCGCCCAGACCAGCGAGTTGACCGAGCGCGAGGCGACCAGGCCGAGCTGCGCCGCCGCGTTCAGCGGCTTGATGGTGCAGATGTTGCGCGCCGCCAGCAGCGCCAGCGGCACGGCGAGGACGAAGCAGAACACGGTGCCGAGGGTCGCGATATGCAGCGTCTCGATCAGCGCGTTGTGCACCTCGGGGTAGTAATGCGCGAGGTCGGGCGGCCACATGCGCACCAGCATGTCGGCCATCTGTTCCGGCGCATCGACCAGGAATTCCGGGATGATGTCGATGCTGCGCAGCGCCCAGACCACGGCGGCGACGCAGACCAGCCAGACCAGCCAGCGCGAGAGGCGCTGGGCCGGGGTGAAGCGGTGCCATTCGCGCCGCAGCGGCGCCATGGGATCACCGGAGGGACCGCCGGGGAGGCGGTCCATGCTGGGGGTCATGCTGTTCATCGCAGGGCGGCCCGGACACGGCCGGAGATGATCTCGGCCAGGAAGATGAGGGCGATGATGGCGAGCAGGATGGCCGCCACGAAGTCGTAGTCGAAGCGCTTGAAGGCCGCGAACAGCGTGCCGCCGATGCCGCCGGCGCCGACGATGCCGACCAGCGTCGAGTTCCGCAGGTTGCTGTCGAGCTGGTACAGGCTGAAGCCGATGAAGCGCGAGGCCACCTGCGGCAGCACCGCATAGGCCAGCACCTTCATCACGCCGGCGCCCGTGGCGCGGATCGCCTCCACCTGCTTCATCGAGATCTCCTCGATGGCTTCGGCGAAGAGCTTGGCGATGAAGCCGATCGAGGCCACCACCAGCGCCGCCGTGCCGGCCAGCGCGCCGAAGCCGATCGCCTTGACGAAGAGGATGGCGACGATGACGTAGTGCAGCGAGCGGCAGACCGCGATCACCGCGCGCACCGGCGCCGAGATCCAGACCGGGGAGAGGTTGCGCGCCGCCAGCACGCCGAGCGGCAGCGAGAGCAGGATGCCGATGGCCGAGGCGAGGACGGCGATCTGCAGGCTCTCCAGCAGGCCTTCCAGCAGCAGCGACCAGCGCTCGAAATTCGGCGGCACCATGCGGGCGAGCAGCCGGCCGCCCTCGCCCATGCCATGCGCCACGCGGTCCCAGCTGAGGCCGAGGCGGCTGCAGGCCCAGACGGTGTAGAGGGCGAGCGCGAGCAGCGCGATGCGCATCGTCCAGTTGGGGGCGAAGGCGACGCGGCGCGCCGCCTCGGCCCCGGGTTGCGGCAGGGTGGTGCTCACAGCCAGTCCTCGCCGCCATAGATGGCGCGCAGGTGATGCGTCTCGAGCTGCTCCGGCGGGCCGTCGAAGATCACGCTGCCACCCGACATGCCGATGATCCGCCGCGCGTAGCGCTTGGCGAGGTCGACATTGTGGATGTTGATGATCACCGGCACGCCCTCGGCGGCGGTCAGGTTGGTCAGCAGCTCCAGCACCTCGACCGCGGTGCGGGGGTCGAGGGAGGAGGTCGGCTCATCGGCCAGCAGGATGTCAGGCCGCTGCATCAGCGCGCGGGCGATGCCCACGCGCTGGCGCTGGCCGCCCGAGAGGGCGTCGGCGCGCCGGGTCGCATGCTCCGGCAGGCCGACCGCGTCCAGCAGCGCGAAGGCGCGCTGGATGTCGGCTTCCGGATATTTGCGCAGCCAGGCGCGCCACAGCGGAACGTAGCCGAGCCGCCCGCTCAGCACGTTCTCCATCACGCTCAGGCGCTCGACCAGGTTGTATTCCTGGAACACCATGCCGATGCGCCGCCGCGCCATGCGCAGCTCCCGCCCCGACAGGCCGGTGAGCTCCGTGCCGTGCAGCTTGATCGAGCCCCGTGTGGGCTCGACCAGGCGGTTGATGCAGCGGATCAGCGTCGACTTGCCGGTGCCGGAGGGGCCGATGATGGCGGTGATCCCCTCGGCCGGGACGGCGATGTCGATGCCTTTCAGCACCGGCTTGCCGGCGGCGTATTCCTTGACCAGGCCCTTGATCTCCAGGGCGATGGCCGGGGCGGGGGCGGCGTCCTGTCGGGCTGCGGTCATGCTGGCGGACATGGTGTGGCCTTCACTCGTGGATCAGCGCGGCGCCGCGGCGCCGGGCGTGGCGCCGGTCGGCGCCACATGGGTCGGCGCGGCCGGCTGCTGCTGCTG
>NZ_GG770783.1:121340-125168 GCF_000164635.1 Pseudoroseomonas cervicalis ATCC 49957
CCGGCTGCTGCTGCTGGGCGCGGCGGCGCGCCTCGGCCTCCAGCTCGCGCCGCGCCTCGGCGTCGAAGGCGGCGCGGTTGTAGGGCGCGTTCACCGCATCGGCGACGGCGCGCACCGGGGCCCATTGCTCGGCATAGGTGGCCGGCCAGAAGCGGTCATTGCCGCCCAGGTCGCGCGCCATCTGCTCGGGGAAGCGGTACTCCAGGAAGCAGTCGCGGATCTTCTGGGCGAGTTCCGGCCGCAGGTCGTGGGCCAGGGCGAAGCCGCTGGTGGGGAAGGGCTCGCTCTCCCAGATGACGCGGAAATTCTCGCGCTTCACCTGGCCGCGCGCCACCATGCGGGTCCAGACGTCGGAGGCGACGGGGGCGGCATCATAGTCGCCGGCATTGACGCCCATCACGCTGCGGTCATGGCCGCCGGAATAGACCACCTGGTAGTCCTCGTCCGGCTTCAGGCCGAGGCCGGGGAAGAAGGCGCGCGGCGCCAGATTGCCGGAGTTGGAGGTGGCCGAGGTGTGCGCCACGCGGCGGCCGCGCAGATCGGCCATGGTGCGGTACGGGCTGTCGGCGCGCACCAGCATGACGACCTTGTAGCTCTCATAGCCCTCGGCATTGCCCTTGACCGCGAAGGGCACGGCGCCGGCTAGGTTCACCGCGAAGGCGGTCGGGCCGGTGGAGAAGCCCGCCACATGCAGCCGGCCGGAGCGCATCGCCTCGACCTGGGCGGCGTTCGAGGTCACCTGGAAATACACCGCGCGCTTGCCGGTGCAGCGGCTCAGATGGTCGAGGAAGGGGCGGAACTGGCTGGCATAGAGCGCCGGATCCTCGACGGGGGTGTAGGTGAAGACGATGGTGGACGGGTCGCGCAGCCGCGCCGGGTCGGTCGGCGCATCGGCCACCATGTCGCGATTGGCGTCGCAATAGGCCTCGTCGAGGGCGCCGCGGAAGGCGCAGGCGGCGGCCTGGGCGAGGGCCGGGCCGTTCTGCAGCGTGGCCCAGCCACCGAGGGCCAGGGCCAGCGCGGTGCCGGCCAGGAAATGGGTCTTCATGCGGCGTTCTCCTCCACGGAAACGGCACCGCGCGCCTTGAGCAGCGCGTCGGCGAATTCGGCAAAGCCCGCGCCGCCCTCGGCGCGGGTGATATAAGCCGGCGGCGTCGCCATGCCGGCCAGGAAGGGGGCGACATTGGCGACGCCCACCGAGCAGGCGACGGCGCCGAAGAGCGGCGCGTCATTGGCGCTGTCGCCGGCGAAGGCCACCGCCTCGCGCACGCCCGCGAAGGGCTGGAAGCGCGCGGCGAACAGCGCCTCGATGCCGGCGCGCTTGTCCCAGCCGCCGATCCAGGCATTCACGTGGATCGAGGAGACCTTGGCCTCGGCGCCACCCTCGCGGAAGATGGCGGCGATGCGCTCGGCCGCCTCCAGCCCGAGCGGCCCGGCATCCTCGCAGAAATCCACCGCGACATCGAACAGGCGGAAGGGCTGGTCGGCGGCGATGGCGCTGCCCGGCACGGCCTCCAGCGCCGCCTCGGCCAGCGCCATCAGCCGGGCGCGGTTGGCCAGGCGCTCGGCCTCGGGCTGGGCCTGCCAGCGCAGCATGCGGCGGGCGCGGCGGTCCAGCGCGTACCACAGCGCGCCATTCTCGCCGACCACCCCGGCCACCGGCCAGTGGCGGGCGATGGCGTCGCACCAGCCGGCCGGGCGGCCGGTGACCGGGATGACGGCGATGCCGGCCTCGTCCAGCGCCTGCAGCGCGGCATAGGCGGCGGCGGGCAGGCGGCCATCCAGGGTCAGCGTGTCGTCGATATCGGTCAGCACCCAGCGCAGCCGGGCGAGCTGCTCGGCGGGCGCGGTGGCCAGGGGGCGGGGCATGGCGCGGTCTTGTGTCATATACATGTTGCACTTGCCACCGGAGTGTGTGGCAGGTCAAACATGTTTTTTACATTTCTGTTGCAATCGACAGCCGCAGCCCATGCCGCCCCAGCGCCGCCGCCAGCGGCACCGGCGGCGGCGCCTCGGTCACCAGATCGGTGATCTGCTCGGGCGCGCAGACCTGCTCCAGGAAGGCACGGCCGAATTTCGAGGAATCCACCAGCAGCAGGCGGCGCGGCGCCCGCTCCAGCATGGCGCGCTTGACCCAGGCGGCGCGGCTCTCGGCCTCGCTCGGCCCCTCTTCGGTGACGCCGGAGGCGCCGATCACCGCCATGTCGACATGGAAGCGGCGCAGGAAGGCCGCCGTCTCCGGCCCGTAGAGGCCGCGCTCCACCGCGCTCAGCTCGCCCGGCGCCACCAGCACGCGCAGGGCGTCGCTGGCGCCGGCGGCGAGCGCCGCGTCCAGGCTGTTGGTCAGCAGAGTCGCGCGCAGGCCGCGCGCGGCCAGGGCGCGTGCGAAATGCGTCGTGGTGCTGCCGGCGTCCAGCATCACCACCGCGCCCTCCTCGACCAGCGCGGCGGCGGCGGCGCCGATGCGGGCGCGCTCGGCCACCATCACCTGCTCGCGCTCGGCCAGGCGAGGCTGGATGGCGGGGTGGGAGGCGGCGGCACCGCCATAGGTGCGCCGCACCGCGCCGCGCGCCGAGAGCTCCTCGATGTCGCGGCGCACCGTCTCGGTGGAGACGCCGAATTCCTCGGCCAGCAGGCTGATCCGCACGGTGGGGTCGGTGGACAGGGCGGCGAGGATCGCCTTGTGCCGCTCGGCCTTGCCGAGGGCCAGGGTGCTGCGTGGGGCCATGGGTTGCAACCTGCCACACTCCCGGACAGGGGGAAAGCAGCGCCTCAGCCGGCGCGGCGGGCCTGGGGCAGCGGCATGCCCTCCTGCAGCATCGACAGCGGCAGGCTGATGCGGCAGCCCAGGCCCTCCGGCCCCCAGTTCAGCTCCAGCGTGCCGGCCAGCTGGCGCCGCACCGTGGCCTGCACCACCTTCAGCCCGAAGCCGGGGGCGGGGGGCGGCGCGGGCGGGCCGCCATGCTCCTGCCACTCCAGCAGCAGCCGCCCCTCCTGCAGCCGCCAGGCCAGGGTGACATGCCCCTCCGCGCGCGACAGGGCGCCGTGCTGGGCGGCGTTGGTCGACAGCTCGTGCAGCACCATGCTCAGCGGCTGCACCGCATGCGCCGCCAGCGCCAAAGGCGGGCCCTGCAAGGTGATGCGCGCGCCGCCGGGCTGCGCCCCCAGCACCTCGCGCGCGAGGGCCAGCAGGTTGCTGCCATCCCAGCGCTCGCGCGACAGCAGGGTGTGGGCGCGGGCCAGGGCGGCGACCCGGCCGCGCACCGCCTCGGCGTAGCGCGCCGCGTCATCGGCGCGGCTCAGCTGCAGCATCGACAGCACCACGGCGAGCACGTTGCGCGCGCGGTGGTCCACCTCGGCCGCCAGCAGCCGCTCGCGCTCGGCGGCGCGGCGGCTCTCGGTCACGTCGCGCAGCACGCCGCTGACCCGCAGCGGCCGGCCCTCCGCGTCGCGCTCCAGCACGGCGCCCTGGCTGTGCAGCCAGCGGATGCGGCCATCCGGCCAGATGGTGCGGTAGGTGGCCTCGTAATGGTCGGCGCCCGGCCGCAGGCAGCGCTCCTGCGCGGCGGCCAGCAGGGGCCGGTCCTCGGGATGCGCCGCCGCCAGCACCGAGGCGCGGTCGCGCAGGCTGCCGCGCGGCCGGCCATACATCGCCTCCCGCCCCGGCGAGCCATGGTAGTAGTCCGAGGCCGGCTGCCATTCCCAGGTGGCGACCTGCGCCGCGTGCAGGGCGCGCGCCAGCAGCGCCTCGCTCTCGGCCAGGGCCTGGCTGCGGCTGCGCAGCGCGATGCCGGCGGCGGCCAGGGCGCGGCCGACCTCGTGCAGCTC
>NZ_GG770783.1:125511-128594 GCF_000164635.1 Pseudoroseomonas cervicalis ATCC 49957
AAAACAGCGCCGGCCAGCCCGAGGGGCGCGGTCAGCGGCAGGGCCAGCGGGCGCGGGCTGAGCAGCCGGTTCGGCGCCAGCGACAGCAGGCCGAGCAGCACGGGGCTGAGCGCCGCCAGCGCCGCCAGCAGCGCCGCGATCAGCAGCACGCCGCTGCCGGCCAGGGCCAGCAGCAGCAGGGAATGCCGCGCCGGCGCATTGGCCTGGGCCACCGGCACCGTCACCCCCACCCGCCAGCCGGCCTGGCGCGAGGAGACATGCGCCACCAGCAGCGGCTCGCCGCCGACCGAGAAGGTGGTCCAGACCCCCTGCCGGGCCAGGGCGTTGCGCTGCGTCTCGGGCGAGATGCGGCGGCCGAGATGCTGCGCGTGGTCGGCCGAGCGGGCGATGACCCGCCCCTCGCCATCGACCAGGGTGGCGACCCAGCCCGGCGGCAGCAGCGGCTGCTCCAGCACGGTGCGGAACTGGCCGGGGGAGAGTTGCAGTTGCAGCAGGTGGCGCAGCCGCCCGTCGCGCAGCACCGGCACCATCAGGAACACGGCGAAGCGGCCGCCGGGCAGCGCCACCAGGCCGGAGCGCGCCGGCTGCCGGGTCTCCGCCACCTGCTCGGCCAGCAGGGCCATGGCGCCGATGCCGCCCGAGGGCTCGGCCTGGGTGGCGTCGGCCGCGGCGGGGGGCGGGCGCAGCCGGATCTCGCCGCCCAGCAGCCGCTCCACCGCCAGGGACTGGCGCTGGAAGGCCGGCAGGTCGGGCAGCTCCGGCAGGTCCAGGGTCGGGCTCTCGGCCAGCACCTGCAGCGCCGCGACCTGGCCGGCCAGCTCCTCCTCCAGCACCGCCATCAGCCGGTCGGCGGTGCGCAGCGTGTGCTCGTGCAGGTTGCGCTCGCGGTCCTTGAGCGAGACCCAGGTGAAGATGCCGGCCAGCAGCAGCACCGGCAGCAGCAGCGCCGCGCTGAACAGGCCCAGATGGAAGGCCAGGGGCCGCCGGAGGGCACGGTCGAGCAGGCGGCGCGGGAGAGCTACCATGCCACGCCGCAGGCCCTGCCCCGCCTGGCCGGCCTCGCGTCCCGGCCGGCCTCGGGCCGGCATTGCCTCGGTTGCTGCACGCCGCCTCTCCTCAGAACCGGGTGCTACGCCCGGTCCGGCCTGCCGCCGCCCTATTCAACCGCAAGATGATGCCGCAGAGTCTTGCGGCAGTGCAATGGTGTTGCGCCTCGCTTCCACCATCGCCGCGCGCATCCGCCGCACCGCGGCCGGCAGCCCCTCGAACACCGCCGCGCCGATCAGCGCATGGCCGATGCTGACCTCGGCGATCTGCGGGATGGCGGCGATGCCGCGCACCGACACATGGTCCAGCCCGTGCCCGGCATGGCAGGCGAGGCCGGCGGCGGCCGCCGCCTCCGCCCCGCGGGCCAGCCGCGCCAGCAATGGCGGGCGCGCCGCCGGATCGGCATCGGCATAGGTGCCGGTGTGCAGTTCCACCGCCTGGGCGCCGAGCCGCGCCGCCGCCTGGATCTGCGCCGTGTCGGGCTCGACGAAGATCGCCACCTCGATCCCGGCGCCGGCCAGCCGGGCGATCGCCCCGGCCAGTTCCGGCCCGGCGCGCAGCAGGTCGAGCCCGCCCTCGGTGGTCAGCTCCTGCCGCTTCTCCGGCACGATGCAGCAGGCGGCCGGGCGCAGGCCGAGGGCGATGCCGACCATCTCCTCGGTCGCCGCCATCTCGAAATTCAGCCGCAGCCCGGGCTCGGCGCCGAGGCGGGCCACATCGGCGTCGCGGATGTGGCGGCGATCCTCGCGCAGATGCACGGTGATGCCATCCGCCCCGGCCTGGAGGCAGGCGCGCGCCGCCTCCACCGGGTCGGGGAAGCGGCCGCCGCGCGCGTTGCGCAGGGTGGCGACGTGATCGACATTGACCGACAGGCGCATCAGGCGGCGCTCCTCTGCTGGCGGTGCCGGGCGAGCTCGGCGGCCAGCCGCAGCGCGGCGACCAGGCTGCCCGGATCGGCCCGCCCCTGGCCGGCGATGTCGAGCGCCGTGCCATGGTCCGGGCTGGTGCGGATGATCGACAGGCCGAGCGTCACATTGACGCCGCCGGCCATGTCGAGGGTCTTGACCGGGATCAGCGCCTGGTCGTGATACATGCCGAGCGCGACATCGTAGCCCTGCCGCGCATGCGGCGTGAACAGCGTGTCGGAGGGGTAGGGGCCACGCGCGTCGATGCCCTCGGCGCGCAGCGCGGCGATGGCGGGGGCGATGATGTCGCGATCCTCATGCCCCATCGTGCCATCCTCCCCGGCATGCGGGTTCAGCCCGCACAGCGCCAGGCGGGGTGCCGCGATGCCGAAATCGCGCCGCAGCCCGGCGGCCGTGGCGCGGGCGATGCGCAGGATGCGCTCGGTGGTCAGGTCCTCGATGGCGCTGCGCAGCGATTGGTGGATGGTCACCGGCACGCTGCGCAGCCCGGCGGCGGCCAGCAGCATCACCGGCGGGCCTTCGCCCGGCGCCAGCTCGGCGAGGAACTCGGTGTGGCCGGGATGGCGGAAGCCCGCCGCCGTGAGCACCGATTTCTGGATCGGATTGGTGACGATGGCGCTGCCCTGGCCGGCCCGCACCAGCGCGACGCCCTGGCGGATCGCCTCGATCACCAGGGGCGCGTTGCGCGGGTCTGGCTGGCCGGGGCGGGCCGGAGCGGCCAGCGCCAGCGGCAGCACCGGCAGCGCCCTGCCGAAATTGTCCCCGGCTTGCTCCGGCCGGTCGACCGCCTGCCAGGGCGTGTCGCCGAGCAGGGCCGGGTCGCCGAGATACAGGAAGGCCGGGCCCGCCGCGCGCAGTTCGCGCCAGGCGGCGGCGGCGATCTCGCCGCCGATGCCGGCGGGCTCGCCCATGGTCAGGATCAGCGGCGGTGTCATGCAAATCTCCCGGTGGGGCGGAGATGGGGCGGCGGGGCACAGCGTCACCCCGCCGGCGCCTCAGGGCAGGCCGCCGAAACTGTCGCAGGCGGCGAAATCGCCGCGCTGCAGCCCGGTCCGCAGCCATTCGGCGCGCAGCCCGGCCTCGCCCTGGGCGGCGGGGTCGGTGGGCGGG
>NZ_GG770783.1:129130-140496 GCF_000164635.1 Pseudoroseomonas cervicalis ATCC 49957
GCCGGCCAGCAGCGGGCGCCGGTCCGCCCGGCCCCTCCGCGGTCGCAGGAAATCCAGCCGCATGGCGCATCCTTCCGCGCGTGAACACTGCCCGCGCGGGCGGTGCCCGGCGCAGGCAGCGGCCATGACGGCGGGCGCCCCGCCGGTCAAGGGGGCGGCGATGCCCGGCCGGGCGGCATTCTGCCCCGCCGCCTGCCGCCATCCTGGGCAGAACCGCGCCGGACGGGGGCGGGGCGGCGCAGAGGGGGCTTGCGGCCCCGGGGCCAGACGTCCTAGCGTTTCACTTACAGGAACCTTGTTTCCAGAAAACGGAACACGGATGACCACTTTGTCCACCGCCGGGCAGGTGCTGCGCTGCTTCTCCGCGCATCGCCAGGAGCTGACCGTCACCGAGGTGGCGGAGCTGCTCGCCCTGCCGAAGAGCAATGTCTCGCGCCTGCTGCGGGCGATGCGCGAGGCCGGCTTCCTGGAAGGCGTGCCGGACAGCCGCGGCTACCGCCCCGGCATCCTGATGTTCGAGCTGGGCAACACCTATCGCCGCGATTCCGCGCTGGTCTCGCGCGCCCATGCGGGCGTCGCGCGGGTCAGCCGCGATTTCGGCCATACCGGCTATGTCAGCATCCGCGACGGGCTGGACGTGATCGGCCTGACCTATCACGAGGGCTCGCAGATGCTGCGCGTCGGCACGCCGATCGGCCAGCGCCTGCCGGCCTTCGCCGCCGCCTCCGGCCGCGCCCTGCTGGCGCGGCTGCCGGATGAGGAGGTGCGGCGCCTGCATCCCGCCAAGCTGGTGCCGCCCAGCGCCAACGCGCCGCGCGACATGCAGGAGCTGCTGCAGCGGCTCGAAGCCGTGCGGCGCGACGGCTACGCGCTGGCCGAGGATGAATCCAATCCCGGCGTCGGCAGCATCGCCGTCGCCATCGGCAATGCCAGCGGCAGCGAGGATGCCTGCCTCTGCATCGTCTATCCGCTGTCCCTGGTCGATGCCGATGAGCGCGACCGCATGATCGCCGCCCTGCTGGCCGAGGCGCGCGAGATCGAGACCCGGCCCGGCGCGGCGCCTTCGCCCCGCGACGCCGCCTGAGACCCCGAGGATACCAGATGAACGCTTCCGCCCCCCTGGCCGGCCACCGTTGGCGCATCGGCTTCGATATCGGCGGCACCTTCACCGATTTCATCCTGTATGATTCGGCGGCGGGCAGCGTGCGGCTGCACAAGCGGCTGACCACGCCGCACGACCCCTCCATCGCCGCGCTGCAGGGGCTGGAGGAGCTGGTGGCGATGGGCGGCATCGCGCTCGCCGATGTCGGCGAGATCATCCACGGCACCACGCTGGTGACCAATGCGGTGATCGAGCGCAAGGGGGCGAAGCTCGGCCTGATCACCACCGAGGGGTTCCGCGACATCCTGGAGATGGGCACGGAACAGCGCTACGACATCTACGATTTGTTCCTGGGCTTCCCCGAGCCGCTGGTGCCGCGCGACCTGCGCCTGGAGGTGCCGGAGCGCATGGACCGCGACGGCAACGCCGTCACCGCCCTGGACGAGGGCGCGGTGCGCGACGCGCTGCGCCTTCTGGTGGAGCAGGGGGTGGAGGCGGTGGCCGTCTGCCTCCTCAACGCCTATCGCAACCCGGCGCATGAGAAGCGCGTGGGCGAGATCGCCCGCGGCGAGTTCCCGCTTCTCTCCGTCTCGCTCTCGGCCGAGGTGGTGGCGGAGATGTGGGAGTATCAGCGCAGCGTCACCACCTGCGCCAATGCCTATGTGCAGCCGCTGATGGACCGCTATCTACAGCGGCTGGAGCGCGAACTGGCGGCGCGCGGCTTCACCGGCGCGCTGCGGCTGATGCATTCGGCGGGCGGCCTGGTCTCGCCGGCGACGGCGCGCGCCTTCCCGATCCGCCTGCTGGAGAGCGGCCCCGCCGGCGGCGGGCTGGCCACCGCCCTGTTCGGCACGCTGGCGGGCCAGAAGGACGTCATCTCCTTCGACATGGGCGGCACCACCGCCAAGGCCTGCATGATCGAGGATGGCCGCGTCGAGATCGCGCCGATGCTGGAGGCGGGGCGCGTGCACCGCTTCAGCAAGGGCTCCGGCCTGCCGATCAAGGCGCCGGTGATCGACATGATCGAGATCGGCGCCGGCGGCGGCTCGATCGCGCAGATCGACGCGGTCGGGCTGCTGAAGGTCGGGCCGCATTCCGCCGGCTCCGACCCCGGCCCGGCCTGCTACGGCATGGGCGGCACCAAGCCCACCGTGACCGACGCCAATCTCGTGCTTGGCTATTACGATCCGGGCTTCTTCCTGGGCGGGCGCATGTCGCTCGACCTCGACGCCGCGCGGCGCGCGGTGGAGAGCGTGGCGGCGCCGCTGAAGCTCGACGTGATGGATGCCGCCTGGGGCATTCACAAGGTGGTGGTCGAGAGCATGGCCGCCGCCGCCCGCGTGCATCTGGTGGAGAAGGGCAAGGATCCGCGCGGCTATGCCATGGTGGGCTTCGGCGGCGCCGGCCCGGCGCATGCCGCCGATGTCGCCCGCGCGCTCGGCGTGCGGGAGGTGATCATCCCGCCCGCCTCCGGCGCCGCCTCGGCGCTGGGTTTCCTGGCGGCACCACTCTCCTTCGAGACGGCGCGCTCGCTGCCCGTCGAATTTTCGCCCGGCTTCGACGCCGCCCTGGTCAATGGCGTGCTGGAGGACCTGGCCGCCGAGGGCCGCGCCCGCCTGCTGGAAGCGGGCGTCGCCCCGGAGGACATCCGGGTCGAGCGCAGCGCCGATATGCGCCTGGTCGGCCAGATGCATGACATCGCCGTGCCGCTGCCCGAGGGCGCCATCACCGGCGAATCGCTGGAGGAAATCCGCGCGAACTTCGGCAAGGTCTACGCCGCGCGCTACACCTCGCTCTATGACGGGGCGCGGATGGAGGCGATCAATTTCCGCGTCCGCTGCGTGGGGCCTGAGCCGGTGCTGTCGCTGACCGGCGCCGTCGGCGGCGGTGATTCGACCGCCAAGGTGAAGGGCCACCGCCGCGCCTGGTTCGAGGGCGGCTGGCAGGAGGCCACGGTCTATGACCGCTACGCGCTGGTGGCCGGCGACCGCATCCCCGGCCCCGCCATCATCGAGGAGCGCGAATCCACCACCATCGTGCCGCCGGGCGATGTCGTCACCGTCGATGCCGGGCTCAACCTGCGCATCGCCATCGCCGCCACGGCCCAGGCCGGCGCGCTGGTGACGCCTTGCATGGCACTGGAAGAAGCCTGCGCCCGCATCGAGGCCGACCCGATCGCGCTGGAGATCATGTGGTCGCGCCTGGTGACGGTGGTGGAGGAGATGTGGCTGACGGTCTGCCGCACCGCCTTCTCCCTCGTCATCTCGGAGAGCCAGGATTTCGCCTGCGAGCTGCTCGACCCCGAGGGCGAGACGCTGGCGCATTCGCCGCGCGCCATGCCGGTGTTCAACCTGTGCCTGCCGCTGGCGGTGAAGGCGCTGCTGCAAAAATATCCGTCGCACACGCTGCAGCCGGGCGATGTGCTGATCACCAATGATCCCTGGCTCTGCGCCGGGCATCTCTTCGACATCGCCATCGTCACCCCGGTCTTCCGGGACGGCCAGGTGGTCGGGCTGATGGGCACGGTGGGCCATGTCTCCGACATTGGCGGCACCAAGGATTCGCTGCGGGCACGCGAGATCTTCGAGGAGGGGCTGCAGATCCCCCCGATGAAGCTCTACGAGGCCGGCAGGCCCAGCGAGGCGCTGTTCGCCCTGCTGCGCGAGAACGTCCGCAACCCCGAGCAGGTGCTGGGCGACGTGCATTCCTTCGTCGCCGCCAATCGCCTCGGTGCCGAGCGGCTGCTGGCCTTCATGGCCGATTACGGCATGCAGGACCTGCGCGCCCTGGCGACCGTGGTGCAGCGCCGCTCGGAGACCGCCATGCGCGATGCCATCCGCGCCCTGCCTGACGGTGTCTACCGCTCCACCATCAGCAACAACCCGCTGGGCCAGGTGCTGTCCTACCCGCTGAAGCTGACGGTGGAGGGCGATGCGATCGAGCTGGATTTCGACGGCGCGCCGCCGCAGCTGCCGCAGGGCGGGCTGAACAGCACGATGAACTACACCGCGGCGCACGCCACCTATCCGCTGAAATGCATGCTGACGCCCGGCGTGCGCGGCAATGCCGGCTGCTACCGCCCCTTCACCGTGAAGGCGCCGGAGGGCTCGGTGCTGAACGCGAAGCGCCCGGCGGCGGTGAACATGCGCACCCGCACCGGCTGGTACCTGGCGCCGAACATCTTCCGCGCGCTGTCGGGCGCCGCGCCGGACAAGGTGCAGGCGAACACCGGCCTGCCCATGGCGGCCTATGTCTATGGCCAGGACGAGGCCGGGCGCACCTATTCCGACATGCTGTTCATCGGCGGCGGGCAGGGCGCCTCGGCGCATGGCGATGGCAAGTCCGGCCTGCTCTGGCCGACCTCCGCCTCCAACACCTCGATCGAGCTGTTCGAGGCGCGGGTGCCCGTGCTGGTCCTGGAAAAAACCTATCTGCCCGACAGCGGCGGGCCCGGCGCGCAGCGCGGCGGCCTCGGCCAGCGGGTGCGGCTGCGCAAGCTGCGCGAGGATGGGCTGGTGAGCTTCGTCTCGGTCTATCCGGAAGGCGTGGGCAACCCGATCCCCGGCCTGTTCGGCGGCGAGGCCGGGCGCGGCGCGCGTGGCCGCGTGCTGGACGACAAGGGCGCGCTGCTGGAGGATTGCGGCACCGGCCGCCTCGTCCAGGTGCAGGGCCCGGGCGAGATCGTCGAGATCTGCATCGCCGGCGGCTCCGGCTATGGCGACCCGGCGCGGCGCGCGCCGGAGGCCGTGGCACGGGATGTGCGTCTGGGCATGGTCACCGAGGATGGCGCCGCGCGCGACTACGCGGCGGCCCGGCAGAAGCAGGCGGAGCCGGCCTGAACCGGCGCGCGAGACAGGAGGCTTGAGGATGACGGAACTGACGAGGCGCGGCGTGCTGGCCGGCAGCGCCGCCGCGGTATCGGCCCTGATGCTCGGGGGCGGGGAGGCGGCCGCGCAGGGCCGCCGCATCCTGGTGCTGGCCAGCAACCAGGACATCCCCAATTTCGACCCGCATCTGGCCTCCGGCTATTCCACCAGCTGGATGATGCGCAATGTCTATGACTCGCTGGTGCGGGTCGAAGGCAACCCGCCCAAGCCGGTGCCGCATCTGGCGTCCTCCTGGACCGTGTCCGATGACGGCCGCGAATACGTCTTCAAGCTGAACCCGGCCGCCAGGTTCCATGATGGCAGCGCCGTCGATGCCGAGGCGGTCGTCTATTCCTTCGAGCGCATCCTGCGCCTCAATCGCGGCAATGTCTGGATGATCGCCGGCATCGTCCGCCCCGGCAGCGTCGAGGCGGTGGATGCGCAGACGGTGCGCTTCCGCCTGGCCACCGCCTTCGTGCCCTTCCTGCAGGTGCTGCCCTGGATCTGGATCGTCAATCCGCGCCAGGTCGAAGCCAACAAGGGCAGCGATGACGGCCAGTCCTGGCTGCGCGCCAACATCGCCGGCTCCGGCGCCTTCGCCGTGCGCCGCGCCGAGCCGGGCAATCTCTACGAGCTGGAGCGCGCCGCCAATGGCTGGCGCCAGGGCGGCGGCAACCTCACCGGCGCGATCTGGAAGATCACCCGCGAGACGGCGACGCAGCGCCTGATGGTGCAGCGGGGCGAGGCGCAGATCGCCCTCGACCTGACCAGCGAGGACATGGACACGCTGAAGAACCGGCCCGGGCTGGAGCTGGTGATCGAGCCGGAATACCGCACCTTCCAGATCAAGATGAACACGCGGCACGGGCCGCTGATGGACGCCAATCTGCGCCGCGCCATCTCCTGCGCCTTCAACTACCAGGCGATGCTGGATGTCGCCGGCTATGCCGATCTGATGAAGGGCCCGCTGCCCGACAGCATCGACGGCTTTGATGCCTCGCTGCAGCCCTGGCGCACCGATCTCGACCGCGCCAGGCAGTTCCTGGCGCAGTCGGCGCATCCGAATGGCGGCATCAAGCTGGTCATCACCCATGTCTCGGGGCTGGAGCAGCAGCGGCGCTGGGCGCTGATCCTGCTCGACAGCCTGCGCGCGCTGAATATCGATCTGGAGATCCGCTCGGCCATCTGGCCGGATCTCGTCGCCTCCTGCCGCTCGCCCGAGACGCTGGCGGATTTCTTCCCCGTCTACCAGACGGCGAATTACGGCGATGCCGACAACCTCGCCTTCGCGGGTTTCCATTCCTCGCGCAACGGCAATTGGCAGAACCCGGTCTATTCCAACCCGAAGGTGGACGCGCTGATCGTCGAGGCCCGCGCCGAGACCGATCCGGCGAAGCGCCGCGCCCTCTATGCCGAGTTCCAGCGCACCGTCATGCAGGATGCCTGCGACATCTTCGGCGTGCTGGAGCGGCGCAAGCTGGCGCTGCGCAACAACGTCAAGGGCTTCGTCTTCACGCCCGTCGCGTCCAACGCGCCGGAGCTCTTCCCCCTGTCGCTGGGCTGAGCGGGAGGGCCGCCGCATGATCCGCTACATCCTGCGGCGGCTGCTGCTGCTGGTGCCGGTGCTGGTGGGGCTGTCCATGCTGGTCTTCGCCATCGCCCGGCTGCTGCCGGGCGATCCGGTGCGGCTGGCGGCGGGGCCGAATGCCTCGGCCGCCGATGTCGCCTCGGTCGCGCGGGAGTTCGGCCTCGACCAGCCGCTGCCGCTGCAATACTGGCACTATGTCACGGGCCTGCTGCAGGGCGATTGGGGCGTCTCGATCTTCAGCCGCCGGCCCGTCATCGAGGATCTGGCGGCCTATCTGCCGGCGACGCTGGAACTGGTGCTGGCGGCGATGCTGCTGGCCGTCGCCATCGGCATCCCCGCCGGGCTGATGGCGGCGGTCTATCGCGACCGCTGGCCGGATTTCCTGTCGCGCGCCGTCTCGCTCGGCGCCATCTCCATGCCGCGTTTCTTCCTGGGGCTGCTGTTCCAGCTCGGCTTCGCCATGTGGCTGGGCTGGCTGCCGCTTTCGGGGCGCTTCCCGCTGACCGAGGATCCGCCCGCCACCATCACCGGGCTGCTGACCCTGGATGCGCTGCTCACCGGCCAGTGGCACGCCTTCGGCATCGCCCTGCAGCATCTGGCGCTGCCGGCCATCGCCATGTCGCTCTCGCCGCTGGCGACCATCACCCGCATGATGCGCGCCTCGACCATCGAGGTGCTGCAACAGGATTACGTGACGACGGAGCGCGCCCTCGGCCTCTCCGCGCGGCTGATCCTGTTCAAATACGTGCTGAAGAACGCGGTCTCGGCGACGCTCACCGTCATCGGCCTGTATTTCGGCTGGCTGCTCGGCGGCACCGTGCTGGTGGAGACGGTGTTCGACTGGCCGGGCCTCGGCCTCTACGCCACCCAGGCGGTGCTGACCCAGGATTTCATGCCGATCATCGGCGTCACGCTCTGCATCGGAACGCTCTTCGTGCTGGTCAATCTGCTGGTGGACCTGCTCTATGGTCTGCTGAACCCGCGGGTGCGCCTGCGATGAGCGGCGAGCGTCTCCGCCGCGGCCTCTACCGCTTCCGCCGCTCCTGGGTCTCGGTGCTCGGGCTGGTCATCGTGCTGGCGCTGCTGGTCATCGCCATCCTTGGCCCCGCCATCGTGCCGCATCCCGACCATGTGGCCGGCCTGGTGCAGACCGGCGCGCGCTTCCAGCCGCCCTCCGCCGAATGGTGGTTCGGCACCAATGAGGTCGGGCAGGACGTCTTCTCGCTGACGCTGGCGGGCACGCGCATCTCGCTGCTGGCCGGCATGGCGGTGGTGCTGGTCGGCGCCGGTGTGGGTGTGCTGGCGGGTGCCATCGCCGGCTTCTTCGGCGGCTGGGTGGATGAGGTGCTGATGCGCCTCTCCGACCTGATGCTGACCGTGCCGAGCCTGATCCTGGCCATGGCCGTCGCCGCCGCGCTCGGCCCCGGCACCGGCAACATGATCTTCGCCATCGCGCTCTCCTGGTGGCCCGGCTATGCGCGCCTCGTGCGCGGCGAGGTGATGGCGAAGAAGGAGGAGCAATTCGTCACCGCCGCCCGCGCCATGGGGGCGGGCCCGGCGCGGCTGCTGCGCCGGCACATCCTGCCCAACATCATCTCGCCGGTGATCGTGAAGATGTCGCTCGACATGGGCTTCGCCATCCTCACCGTCGCCTCGCTCGGCTTCGTCGGCATCGGCGTCAAGCCGCCGACCCCGGAATGGGGCTCTCTCCTGTCCGTCGCGCGCGCCAACATGCCGGATTACTGGTGGACGGCGATCTTCCCGGGGCTCGCCATCTTCCTCGCCGTGTTCGGCTTCAACCTGCTGGGCGACGGGTTGCGCGACCTGCTCGACCCCAAGGCGCGCCGCTGATGGCCCTGCTCGAGATCCGCGACCTGCATCTGCATATGCGCTCCTTCGATGGCGAGGCGCATGTGCTGAACGGCATCAACCTGAAGGTCGAGCGCGGCGAGATCTGGGGCGTGGTGGGCGAGACCGGCTGCGGCAAGTCGCTCACCGGCCTCTCCGTCTCGCGCCTGGTACCGGCGCCGCCCGCCCGCTACGCCCGCGGCCAGATCCTGCTGGAGGGCGAGGATCTGCTCGCCGCCTCCGAGGCGCGGATGCGCGCGCTGCGCGGCCGCCGCATCGGCATGATCTTCCAGGACCCGACCACCAATCTGAACCCGGTCTTCCGGGTGGGCGAGCAGCTGGTCGATGTCGCGCTGCATGCCGGGCGGGCCGACCCTGCGCTGCTGGGCCTGGCCCCCGGTGCCTCGCGCTCGGCGCTGAAGCGCGCGGCGCAGGCGCGGGCGCTGACGATGCTGGAGCATGTCGGCATCCCCGATGCGGCGTCGCGTATGCGGGACTATCCGCACCAATTCTCCGGCGGCATGCGCCAGCGCGTGCTGATCGCCATGGCGCTGATCGGCCGGCCGCGGCTGCTGATCGCCGATGAGCCGACCACCGCGCTCGACGTCTCGGTGCAGGCGCAGATCCTGCGGCTGATCCATGATCTGGTGCGCGAGCATGATCTCGGCGTGCTGTTCATCACCCACAATCTCGGCGTGGTGGCGCAGCTCTGCACCCATGTGGCGGTGATGTATGCCGGCAATGTGGTGGAGGCCGGCGCGGTGCGCGGCGTGCTGAAGCGGCCGGTGCATCCCTACACCCAGGCGCTGCTGGCGGCGCTGCCCACCGCCGGCCTGGCGCGCGGCGCGCTGCAGGGGCTGGCCGGCACCGTGCCCTCGCTGCTGGCGCCGCCGCCGGGCTGCCGGTTCTTTTCCCGCTGCCGCCTGGCGCGGCCCTCCTGCCAGTCCGGCGTGCCGCCGCTGGTGCCGCACGGGCCGGACCATGGCGCGGCCTGTTTCGTGGCGGCGGAGGAGGCGGCGTGATGCTCTCGGTCGAGCGGGTCAGCAAGCTCTATGGCGGCGAGCGGCGCGGCTTCTTCGGCCGCGCGCCGCAGGTCACCGCGCTCTCCGAGGTCAGCCTCTCCGTCCGCCGCGGCGAGAGCTTCGGGCTGGTGGGCGAATCGGGCTCCGGCAAGACGACGCTGACGCGCTGCCTGCTGCGACTGGAGGAGGTCTCGGCGGGCCGCATCCTGTTCGAGGGCGAGGACATCGCCCGCCTCTCGGCCGCCGGGCTGCGGGCGCTCAGGGCGCGCATGCAGATCGTCTTCCAGGACCCCTATGCCTCGCTGAACCCGCGCCTCAGCATCGCCGAGATCGTCAGCGAGCCGATGGAGATCCACAGCAAACGCCTCGGCCTCGGCCTCGGCGCCCGGGCGCGGCGCGACCGCGCGGCGGAGCTGCTGGAGCGGGTCGGGCTCGGCCCGCAGCATCTGGGCCGCTTCCCGCATGAATTCTCCGGCGGGCAGCGGCAGCGAATCGGCATCGCCCGCGCTTTGGCCACCGGGCCCGAGGTGCTGATCCTGGACGAGCCGACCAGCGCGCTCGACGTCTCGGTGCAGGCGCAGGTGTTGAACCTGCTGCACGAATTGCAGCAGCAGCTCGGGCTGACCTACTTCTTCATCAGCCACGATCTTGGCGTCATCCGCTATGTCTGCGACCGCGTGGCGCTGATCTATCGCGGCAGGCTGGTGGAGGAGGGGGAGACCGAGCAGGTCTTCCAAGCGCCGAGGAGCGAGTATGCGCGCAGCCTGCTGGCGGCGATGCCCGACCCGGACCCGGATCGTTCACCCTTCCGCTAGGGGGCTGGGCAGGGCCACGGCCAAGCTGTAACGAATCCGGAATGGAACCGGAATTCCTCCTGCCATCCGCCGCTGTCCCGTGCCCGGCCGCTCTGGTCGGCGCAGCGGTATCAGGTTAGGTTGGCACCATGCCGGATGCCCGCTCCGCCCCGCTTTCCCCCGCCGCCATGCAGTTCGACGGGGCGGCCGCCGGCTCGCCCGAACAGGCCTTCTGGACCTGGCGGCAGATCGCCGCCGTGTTCTTCGACGTGGCGCTGCCGACGCCGGAGGCGATGGACCGCTTCCACGTCTCGGTGGAGAGCCATGATCTCGGCGGCGTGGTGATCGGCCGCATCGCCGCCAGCGCGCAGATCTTCCGCCGCTCCTCCTTCACCATCGCCCGCACCGGGGTCGATCATTTCCTGGTCCAGCTCTACCGCCAGGGCGGCTATGAGGGGGTCGCCGGGGCGCTGCCGGTCACCGTGCGGCCGGGGGATATCTGCATCCTCGACATGGCGCAGACCCTGCACACCCAGGCGGAGGATTTCGAGAACATCACCCTGGTGGTGCCGCGCGCCTCGCTGGCGCCGCTGGTGCCCAAGCCCGAGGCGCTGCATGGCGTGGTGGTGGAGGGCGGCACGCCGCTCGGCCGGCTGCTCGGCCAGCATCTGGTGGGGCTGCAGGAATGCGGCGGCCAGCTGACCCAGGCCGAGGCGCAGCCGCTGCTGCAGGCCACCGCCATGCTGGTGGCCGCCTGCGCCACCCCCGTGCTGGCGGCGCGGCAGGAGGGGCCGAGCCCGGTCCACACCCCCTCCCTGGTGCTGATCCGCCGCTTCATCGAGAGCAACCTGGCGGCGCCGCAGCTCTCGCCGGAGATGCTGACGCGGCAATTCGGCGTCTCCCGCCCGACCCTCTACCGGCTGTTCGAGCCCTATGGCGGCGTCGCCTCCTATATCCGCCGGCGGCGGCTGGAGCGCTGCTTCCAGGAGATCACGGCCGCGGTGCCGGAGCGCCGGCGCATCGCCGAGATCGCCTATGGCTGGGGCTTCCGCAACGAGGCGGCGTTCAGCCGCAGCTTCCGCGAGGCCTTCGGCATGTCCCCGCGCGAGGCGCGGCTGGCCGGCGGCACCCGCCCGGCCGGCGGCC
>NZ_GG770783.1:141654-148264 GCF_000164635.1 Pseudoroseomonas cervicalis ATCC 49957
CGCAGGGCGGCCTCGCCGGCCTCCTGGTCCGCCTCGCGGCGCGCGCGCTGGCGGTTGGCCTCGTCGGCCGCCGCTAGCATCAGGTTCAGCGGCAGGATCTCCAGCATCAGCCGGTGCAGCACCGCCAGGCCGGGCAGCGCCAGGCCCTGGGCCAGCGCCGCCGCCGTGTCCAGGCTGGGCAGCGGCGCCGCCTGCGGCTGCTCGATCCAGGCGCCGGCGGAGAGCGGCAGGATCTCGCCCGCCGCCACCTCGCCGGTGTCGAGATAGAAGGCGGCCATGGCCGGCCGCACCCAGGCGATGCCGCGCCCGGTCCCGGCGCGCCGGCCGGGGGCGGGTGCTGCCGTCTCGCCGGGCTGGAACAGCGTCTCCAGCCGCGGGCGCGGCTGGATCGGCCGCAGCATGGCGCCGCTCAGCCCCTGCACCCAGCCTTCCAGCGCTCCGGCCAGGGCGTCGCGACGGGCGGGGTCGTCGCCCCAGGCCGCCAGCGCGCCGGCCGGCAGCTCGGCCACCCGTGTGCCGACATGGCCGACGGCGAGCAGCCCGACCCCCTCCGCCGCGCCATCGACGCCGAACAGCAGCGCGCCGCGGCCGAGGCCGAAGAGATGCCGGCGCAGCCCGGCGGGGCGGCCCTCCTCCAGCGGCACCAGGAACAGCTCGACCTCGCCCTCCAGCACCAGCAGCGCCTGGCCCGGCTGGTCGAGCAGCAGCGGGGTGTTGCCGGCGATGGCGCGCGGCGTGCCGAGGCCGGGCGGGATCAGCGTGCCGTCCATCAGGATTCGATCAGCCGGCTGTAGGCGCCGCCGGCGGCGAGCAGCGTCTCATGCGTGCCGCGCTCCAGCACCTTGCCGCGATGCATGACGATGATCTCGTCGCAATCGCGCACGGTGCTGAGGCGGTGGGCGATGATCAGGCAGGCGCAGCCGCGGCGGCGCAGATTGTCCATCACCTGCTTCTCGGCGATCGGGTCCAGCGCGCTGGTGGCCTCGTCCAGCACCAGCAGGCTCGGCGAGTTCACCAGGGCGCGGGCGATCTCCAGCCGCTGCCGCTGGCCGCCGGAGAAATTGCGCCCGCCCTCCTCGACCGGCCCGTCATAGCCGCCGGGGCGGGCGATGATGTCGTCATGGATCGCCGCGTCGCGCGCGGCGGCGATGATGGCGGCCTCCGGCATGGTCTCGTCCCAGAGGGCGATGTTGTCGCGCACGCTGCCCTCGAACAGCACGATCTCCTGGTCCACCACGGCGAGCGAATCGCGCAGCAGGCCGCGCGGCAGGCTGCCGATCGGCCGGCCATCCAGGCGAATCTCACCCGACCAGGGCGGGAACAGGCCGGTGACCAGCCGCCCCACCGTGGACTTGCCGCTGCCCGAGGGGCCGACCAGCGCCACCCGCGCGCCCGGCACCAGCTCCAGCGAGAAATCCTCGATCATCGCCGGCTCCAGCGGGCTGTAGCCGAAGCTCACCCCCTGCAGGCTGAGCGCGCCGGAGAGGCGCTGCTCGCGCCGCGCGGCACTGGCCTCGGGCGGGGAAGCAGAGAATTCCGGCGCCTCGGGGTGCAGCAGCACATCCTCCATCTGCTCCACCGTGCCGCGCGCCGCCTGCATCTGCACCGCGTTCTGCATCAGCGCGCGCAGCGGCAGCGCCATGCCGGCCTGCAGCAGCTGGAAGGCGACCAGCGTGCCCAGCGTCAGCTGCCCCTGCATCACCAGCAGGCCGCCCAGCACCAGCACCAGCGCCGCGCCCGCCTGGGCCAGGAAATCCGGCAGGGTGGCGAACAGCGCCGCGACCCGGCCGACCGCCTGCTGCTGCCCCACCACCAGCGCGTGCTGGCCGGCCCAGGTCTCGAAATAGGGCCCGTCCGTGCCGGTGGCCTTCAGCGATTCGATCATCTGCAGGCCGAGCATGGTCTTGGCGCCGAGCTTCACCTGGTCCAGCGCCGCCTTCTGCTCGCGCTCCTCGACGCCGCGCCGCGCCACCAGGAACAGCACGAGATTGCCCAGCGCCATGGCGGCGGCCACCGCCGTCAGCAGCGGCGAATAGAGCAGCATGACGCCGAGATAGACGGCCAGCGCCACCCCCTCGACCAGCAGCAGCACCGGCTCCTTCGCCGCGTGCTGGCCGAGCAGCGGTGCCAGCTCCGCCCGGCTGCCGATGCTGCCGGCATAGCGCTGGGTGAAGAAGGGGATGGGCAGGCGCAGCATGCGCCAGACGAAGCGCGCGCCGGCGCGCAGCGCGACCGAGGTGGCGAGGCGGTGGGTGATGCTGCCCTTCAGCCAGACCAGCCCGCCCTGCGCCAGCGCCGCCGCCAGCATGGCAAACAGCAGCCAGCCCAACCAGTCCCGCTGCCCCTCCACCAGATAATGGTCGATGAAGACGCGGCTGAAGCCGGGCAGCAGGATCGCCATCAGGGCGAGGCCGAGGCCGCTGGCCAGCGCATAGGCCAGCGCGCCCTCGCCGCCGCGCAGCCAGGCGAAGAGCCGGCCCGCGATGGCCGGCGGCTGCCCCCCCCGGGTGAAGTCCGGCCCCGGCGCGAAGGTGAGGACGATGCCGGAATAGATCTCGTCCAGCTCCGCCTCGGTCATGGCGCGGCGGCCGCCGGCCGGATCGTTGATCCAGGCGCGGCCGCGCGCGAAGCCTTCCAGCACCACGAAATGGTTCAGGTTGACGAACAGGATGGCGGGCTTCGGCAGCGCCTTCAGCGCCGCCAGCTCGTGCCGGAAGCCCTTCGCCTCCAGACCAAAGCGGCGCGCGGCGCGCACGATGTTGCCCGCCTTGCTGCCATCGCGGGAGACGCCGCAGGCCACCCGCAGCTCGGCCAGCGGGACCCAGCGGCCATGCGCGGCCAGCACCATGGCCAGGCAGGCGGCGCCGCATTCCACCGCCTCCAGCTGCAGGATGCTGGGCGCGCGGCGGCGCGCGGCGTCGCGGGGCGAGGCGGCGGCGCCGGCGATCAGCCCGTCCATCTCAGAGGCCGATCCAGCCCAGCACCCGCTCCGCCTCCGGCAGCACCAGGGCGATCAGCGGGATGTCGTCGACGACGATGCGGCCCTCGGCCAGGGTGCCGCTGCCCAGCGCCAGGGCCGGGCCGCTGCCGGTGGACCAGCGATAGCCGCCCGCCGCCGCCGGGTCGCGCGCCAGCCGCACGGTGGCCAGCACCGGCGGGCCGGACTGCATCAGCTGGTCGACCAGCACGGCGTTCTTCAGCGTGCGCAGGATGCCCTCCCGCGTCGCCGGGATGGCGGAGACGCTCTCCACCTCACCCTCGATGAAGCCGTCGCGCTGCACCCGGGCGGTGGAGGGGATGATCTGCGCCCGCATCCCCGGCTGCACCCGCTTGCCCTCGCCGGGCGGGACGTAGAGCAGGGCGACCAGGCTCTCCGCCTCGCCGGCGCGGCCGGCCAGGAAGCGCAGCACCGGCGCGCCGGCGGCGACCAGCTCGCCCGGATTGGCCACCTGCTCGACCAGCATGCCCCCGGCGGGCGCCAGCACGCGGCCGCGCCGGGCCAGCTCGCCCTCGGTCCAGGCGATCTCGCGCGCCACGGCGGCGCGGCGCATGCCGAGGTCGAGCAGCTCGCGTTCGGCGCGGATGCGCTCCGCCTCGGTGTCGGCGGCGATCTGCACCAGGCTGTTCTCGGCCTCGCTGCGCTGGCTGCGCACCTCCTGCCATTGCTGCTGCGCCGCCAGGAAGCGCTCCCGCGTGGTCAGGCCGCGGCCGAACAGCCCCTGCTGGATGCTGGCCATCTCGCCCATCGTGCCCTCCAGCGCGGTGAGCGAGGCGATGCGCGCGCGCAGGGCCTGCTGCCGCGCCTCGGCCAGGCGGCGGCGCGCCTCGGCCTCGCCCTCCAGGAAGCGGCGCACCCGCGCCTCCTGCTCCTCCAGGCTGGCGGCCTCGGTGCGGCGGCGGGAGAGGTCGGCCTCCAGCTCCGGCTGGTCGAGCAGCGCGACCAGCTGGCCCTCGGCCACCGCCTCGCCGGGGCTGGCCAGCAGCCGCAGCAGCCGCCCGGGGCGGGCGCCACCACATCGCCGACGCCGCCGGCGCTGAGCAGCACGCCCTGGGCCTGGGTCTTCACCGCCGCCGTCGAGCGCAGGCTCCAGGCCAGCCCGGCCAGCACCAGCGCCAGCAGCAGCCAGAGCGCGATCCAGGCCAGGCCGGGGACCACGCGCAGCGCGCGGTCGAGCTGCTCCGGGCTGGGCGGGCGGGTGAGCGGGGCGTGGCCGCTCACGGCACCGCGCTGTCCTGCCCCAGCATGGACAGCATCAGCGCCAGGTCGCTGCCGCCCGGCGCGGCGACGCCGGCGGCGATGTGGTCGAGCTGGTCCGGCGACAGCTCGCCGCGCGACAATTCGTCGCGCAGGCGGCGGACATGGCCGCGGATCTCGGCGGCGCTGGTGGCGATGCCGTGGCGCGCGCCGATGCGGTCGAGCAGCTCGGCCGCGCTGTCCAGGTCGCGCGCCTCGGCCAGGCCCTGCGCGGTCTCGGGCCGCGCCGCGAAGAGGCGGCGGAAACTGTCCATCACGTCGTCGGGGCGCATGCCGCCTGCTCCTGCCATCCTCGCCATGGCGTGATCCTAGCGCAGCGGCGGCGCGGCTGCCTATTCCGGGCGGCTCATTGCCTGTGCGGGGTGTGGCGCCAGGGCCGGACCGGCCCTATCCGGCGGGGCGGGAGAGGGTGCGGCGCACCGCCTCGCACCAGCCCGCATAGGCCGCCTCCCGCTCGGCTGCCGGCAGGGCGGGGGTGAAGCGGCGCTGCAATTGCCAGGAGCGGGCGAACTCCGCCGGCGCCGGGCAGAGGCCGGATTGCAGCCCGGCCAGATAGGCGGCGCCGAGCGCCGTGGTCTCCGCCACTTCCGGCCGGTCCACCGGGCGGTCGAGCAGATCGGCCAGCGCCTGCATCGTCCAGTCGGAGGCCGCCATGCCGCCATCGACGCGCAGCACCGCCGCCTCGTCCTGCGCGCCGTGCTGCTCCGCCGCCAGGTCGCGCCGCATCGCCTGCATCAGGTCGCGGGTCTGGAAGGCGACGCTCTCCAGCGCGGCGCGGGCGAAATCGGCGGGGCCGGACTCGCGGGTCAGGCCGAAGATGGCGCCGCGCGCCTCGGCATCCCAGTGCGGCACGCCGAGGCCGACAAAGGCCGGCACCAGATAGAGCCGCCGGGCCGGGTCCGAGCCGGCGGCGAGCGCGCCGCTCTCCCGCGCCTGGCGGATCAGGCCAAGCCCGTCGCGCAGCCATTGCACGGCGGCGCCGGCGATGAAGATGGCGCCCTCCAGCGCATAGGTGCGGCGGCCGCCGAGCTGGCAGGCGATGGTGGTCAGCAGCCGGTTGCGCGAGCGCACCGGGCGGTCGCCGGTGTGCAGCAGGGCGAAGGCGCCGGTGCCATAGGTGACCTTGGCCATGCCGGGGGCGAAGCAGGCCTGGCCGAGGGTCGCCGCCTGCTGGTCGCCGGCGATGCCGCGCACCGGGATGGCGGCGCCGAGCAGGGCCGGGTCGGTGGTGCCGAATTCGGCGGCGCAGTCGCGCACCTCCGGCAGCAGCGCCGCCGGGATGCCGAACAGCGCCAGCATCTCGGCGTCCCATTCGCCGCGATGGATGTCGAAGAGCAGGGTGCGGGCGGCGTTGGTGGCGTCCGTCGCGTGCACGCGCCCCGCCGTCAGCCGCCAGAGCAGCCAGGTATCCACGGTGCCGAAGGCCAGCGCGCCGCGCTCCGCCGCGGCGCGCGCGCCGGGGATTTCTGTCAGCAGCCAGGCCAGCTTGGTCGCCGAGAAATAGGGGTCGATCAGCAGGCCGGTGCGGGCCTCGACCGCGGCGCCATGCCCCTCCTGCCGCAGCCGGGCGCAGAGCGGCGCGGTGCGCCGGTCCTGCCAGACGATGGCGCGGTGCAGCGGCCGGCCGGTCGCGCGCTCCCACAGCAGCACCGTCTCGCGCTGGTTGGCGATGCCGATGGCGGCGATGTCGCCCGCCTCCAGACCGGCCCCGGCGATCGCCTGGCGCATCGTGGCCAGGGCGGTCTGCCAGATCTCCTCCGGGTCGTGCTCGACCCAGCCGGGGGCGGGGTAGTGCTGGGTGATCTCCTGCTGCGCCAGGCCGATGGGCTGCAGCGCCGGCGGGCGGAACAGCATGGAGCGGGTCGAGGTGGTGCCCTGGTCGAGGGCGAGGATCGCGCCGGCGCTGGCCATCGGCAGAAGCAACTCCATGCGGAAGGGCCGGGCAGGCTGCCGCAGCCGGGCGGGCGAGGGAAGGGGGGCCTCAGCCCGGGCGCTGCCGGTCCAGGGCGCGGCCCGCGGCATCGACCAGCACCACCTCGCCCGGCGCCGGGAAGATGCCGGTCAGGGCGGTGATGTTGACTTGGTGCGTCACCAGCACCGCCGCGCCCTGTCGCTCCCGCAGCCAGTCGCGCAGCGCGGCGGTGGAGGCGTCCGCGTCGCCCTGGCCGGCGAAGAAGGAATCGAGGGCCGGCAGCGCCTGCACCGGGCCGAGGCCGAGCAGCGCCGCCGTGTCGCGGCAGCGGCACCAGGCGCTGGTGAAGACCGGCAGCTGGCCCAGCCCCTCCGCCCGGAAGGCGGCGCCGATGCGCGCCGCCTGGGCGCGGCCCTCGGCCGAGAGGTTGCGCTGGGTCTCGC
>NZ_GG770783.1:149434-154396 GCF_000164635.1 Pseudoroseomonas cervicalis ATCC 49957
CCGGCCGGCAGGGAGGCGGGCAGCTCGGCGGCGGGCAGGGCCAGGGGCTCGAGAGGGGGTTCGGCCGGCGGCTCCTCCGCCAGGGCCATGGCCGGGGCGGCCGCCGCCGGAGCAACCTCCGCCGCGCCGGAGACCGGCTTGCCCAAGGCCATCGCGGCCCCGGGCGCGATCTCCTCGAGGAACTGCTCCAGCGTCGCCGCCGTCTCCAGGAAGCCGTCCTCGCGCTGCGCCAGGCAGGGCTGGCCGTCCACCCAGAAGATGCGGCGCTGCATGCTCAGCCGCGCCACCTGGGCGGGATCGGCGGGGAGGAACTGGCGGCCATTCGCCTGGGCGGCCTGCACCTGGGCGCGGGACAGATTCAAGGGTCGGGGCTTCCTTCGGGTCCGGGCATGGCCGCCACGGAGGCGGGCGGCGCAGCATAGACCTGGATCGCGCCGCGTGCGACGCAAGATCGCGGCAGGATCGGTTTCACCGCCACGCGCGCCGCCGTGCCGTGCCGGGGGCGGTCAGCCCTCGGCGTTGCCCGGCTGGTCGCGGAAATAGGGCTCGACCGTGCCTTGCAGCTTGATGGTCATCGGGTTGCCCTTGCGGTCCAGCGTGGTGCCGACGGTCAGCCGCACCCAGCCCTCGCTGACGCAATACTCGTCCACATTGGTCTTCTCGGCGCCCTTGAAGCGCACGCCCACGCCGCGCTCCAGCAGGGCGGCGTCGTAATACGGGCTCTTCGGGTTGGAGGAGAGGCGGTCGGGCGGGGTGTCGCTCATCGCGGAGGCCTTGGCTGGGGAGGGTCGGAAACCCGGGCGGGGTTGATAGCCAATCCCGCCCGGCTTTCCAAATGACGCGCGCTCCAGCGCCCGCCTCACTCGGCCGGGCGGACGTCCTGGGCGCGGGTGTATTCGTCGGCGCGGGCGTCGATGGTCAGGTCGCGGCGCATCGCCCAGGCGTTCTTCTGGATGTGCACCGGGATCAGCGCCTGGTCCTCGATGGCGCGCCGCGTCACCTGCCGCAGCATCGCCTCGCGCCGGGCATCGTCGAGGGTGCGCATCGCCTCGGCCAGCTCGGCATCCAGCGCCGGGTTGGAGTAGCGGCCGCGGTTGGAGGCGCCGGTGCCGGCCTCGCGGCTCTGCGTCGCCACCAGCGCGCGCAGCATGGTCGAGGCCTCGCCGCTGGTCGCCGCCAGCCCCATCAGATGCGCGCTGGTCTCGCCGCGCCCGGCGCGGGCGATGAAGGTGGTGAAGGGCTGCGCCTCCACCTGGGTGCGCACGCCGATGCGGGTCCACATCTGGCCGACCGCCTGGATGATGCGGGCATCGTTCATGTAGCGGTCGCTCGGCCCGTGCAGCGTCATGCGGAAGCCGTTCGGGTAGCCGGCCTCGGCCAGCAGGCGCTTGGCGGCGTCCGCGTCGGCGCGCGGCGCCGGCAGGTCGGGCAGGTAGCCGAAGGTGCCCTCGGCCATGATCTGGCCGGTCGGCACGGAGGCATCCTCCATCAGCCGCGACGCGATCGCCTCGCGGTCCATGGCCAGCGACAGGGCGCGGCGCACCCGCGCGTCGCGCAGCGGGTTGCGGCCGAGCTTCTGGCCGTCCGGGCCGGTGACGAAGGGCGAATCGCCCTCATTGGCGTGGTCGAGCGCCAGGTAGATCAGCCGCAGCCCGACCGTCTCCTGCACCCGCAGCCGGCTGTCGGCGCGCAGCCGCCGCAGATCGCTGGTCGGCACCTGGTCGATGATGTCGACATCGCCCGCCAGCAGCGCCGAGCTGCGCGCCGCGTCGCTGGTGATCATGCGGTAGGTGACGCGCTGCCAATGCGGCTTCGGGCCCCAATAGGCGTCGTTGCGCTCCAGCTCGATGCGGTCGCCATGGCGGTAGGAGACCAGGCGGAAGGGCCCGGTGCCGATGGCGGCGGCGCCGCTGTTGAAGGCCTCCGTCGTCACGTCGCGATGCGTCTCGTGCTGCAGCATCATCACGCTGGACAGGTCGTTCGGCAGCAGCGGGTAGGGGCCGTCGGTGCGCAGCCGCACCGTGTGCGCGTCGAGGATCTCCACCTGCTTCACCGCGCGCACGAATTGCGCGAAGGAGGAGGGCGAGTTCGGCACGCCCGGCACGCGCGCCAGGGTGAAGGCCACATCCTCGGCCGTCATCGGCTTGCCGTCATGGAAACGCGCATCCGGGCGCAGGCGGAATTCCCAGGTGGTGTCGTCGACCGCGCGCCAGCTCTCGGCCAGGCCGGGCTGCAGCCGGGCGCGGCCATCGGTCTGCACCAGCGTGCCGAAGATCATGCCGGCCACGGCGCTGTTCGGCGTGAGGTTGTGGTAGTGCGGGTCCATCGAGGTGACCTGCGAACCGACGCCGAAGGTCAGATTCTGCGCCGCGGCCGGGGCGGCGAGGGCCAGCACCGCCAGCGCGGCGGCAACAGGCGGGGCGACGCGCGCGGCGGTGCCGCGCGGCGGGGTGGTGCGGGACATGGCGGTTCCTTCAGTCTGGCGTCCCGGCCGGGCTTTGCCTCTTGCCGGGGAGACGCGCCCGCGGGCGCGGTATCGCGGCGGGCCGCAACGCGGCCCGCCACTGAAAAAAAAATCAGGCCTGGCGGGGGGCGCGCAGCGGGGGCGCCAGCACCTCGGCCGGGATCGGGCAGGCATAGGCGCGGCCGCCGGTGCGCTGCCGGAGCTCGGCCTTGGCGCGGGCCAGCAGCTCCGGGTCGCGGAAGGCGTCGAGCGCCGTCGCCGCCATCGCCTTGGCCGCCTGCACCATGCCCTTATGCGCGTGCGGGCTCTTGCCCTGGGCCACCGCCTGCCAGGTGTGGAAGGGCGTGCCGATCGCCCAGGTGGCGCCCCAGCACTGCACCACCGGCACGATCTGGCTGACATCGCCGACATCGGTCGAGCCATTGCCGGGCAGCGAGGTGCCGTCGAAGGGCAGCACGCCCTCATGCAGCGGCGCACTGCCCAGCTCCTCCGGCGCGCCGAAGCTGCGCAGGCTGTCGGCGATGTCCTCTTCCGACAGGCTCTTGCGCAGTTCGGCCGCGAAAGCACGGTCGGACTCGTCGAAGGCGGGCGCGCCAAGCCGGGACAGGTTCTCGAACATGCGCATCTCCAGCGCCGTGTTCGGGATGGTGTCGGAGCAGGCCTTGTCGATCTCCATCGACATGGTCGTGCCGGTCATGATCGCCGCGCCCTCGGCGCAGGCCTTGACGCGGTCGAACAGCGCCTGGGCGTCGCGCACCTTGGGGCCGCGGATCAGGTAGAGCACCTCGGCATCGGCCTGCACCACATTGGGCGAATTGCCGCCAGAATTGGTGATGGCGTAGTGCACGCGGCAATCCAGCGGCATGTGCTCGCGCAGATAGTTGACGCCGACATTCATGATCTCGACGGCATCCAGCGCCGAGCGGCCCAGCCAGGGCGAGCCGGCGGCGTGCGAGGCGCGGCCCTTGAACCGGAAGAAAACCTGGAAATTGGCCATGCTGCGCTGCGAGTTCACGCTGCTGACCACGCCGGGATGCCAGGAGACGGCGGCATCGAGGTCGTTGAAGGCGCCCTCGCGCGCCATGAAGGTCTTGCCGGAGCCGCCTTCCTCGCCCGGGCAGCCATAATAGCGCACCGTGCCGGGCAAATTGTTGGCGGCCAGTTCGTCGCGCGCGGCAACCGCGGCCAGCATGGCGCCGGCGCCCAACAGATTGTGGCCGCAGCCATGGCCGGTGGCCCCCGGGGTGATCGGCTTGGGCTCGGCGATGCCGGCCTCCTGGCTGAGGCCCGCCAGCGCGTCGAACTCGCCGAGGAAGCCGATCACCGGACCACCCGAGCCGGACTCGGCCATGAAGGCGGTCGGGATGCCGCCGACATTGCGGGTGATGCGGAAGCCCTCCGCCTCCAGCAGCGCGATCTGCTCATCGACCGATTTGTGCTCGGCGAAGCGCAGCTCGGCATGGCCCCAGATGCGGTCGGACATGGCGGTGTAGGCCGGGCTCTTGCGCTCCACCGCCTCGGACAGGGTGGAGAGGGAAAGCGGATCGTTGCGCATGCCGGGACCTCGCGGGCGGGGGTGGAAAACCAGGCCGGGAAAGCGCCTGCTTAGGACTGCCGCTCCGGCGCCGCAACCGCGCGGGGCGGCCGCTCCGCCTGCGCAAGGAGTTCCGCTGGGCTGGCCGCCGCGGCGGCGGCGCGCTATCCGGGCCGCGGGGACGGAAAGGGGATCGCATGATGCGCCTGCGCCTGCGCCTGGCCACGGCCTTGGCCCTGCTGCCGCTGCTCGCCGCCTGCGGCGGGGCGGCGCCTGTCGCCTGGGATGGGCGGCGCGGCTATGACGGGCGCGGCGATTACGGCTACGACCTGGCCGCCAGCCGGGCCGAGGCCGGCGCCTACCGCGCCCTGGCCCGCCCTGCCTACAGCGTGCCCGGCCCGCCCGAGGATCCCTGGGGCCCGCATATCCGCGAGGCCGCCACCCGCTTCGCCCTGCCCGAGTCCTGGCTGCGCGAGGTGATGCGGCAGGAGAGCGGCTTCCGCCTCTATGGCGCGGACGGGCTGCCGATCACCTCGCCGGTCGGGGCGATGGGGCTGATGCAGGTGATGCCGGCGACCTATGACCGGCTACGCCCCGCGCTCGGCCTCGGTCCCGACCCCTATGAGCCGCGCGACAACATCCTGGCCGGCGCCGCCTATCTGCGCGCCATGTATGACCGTTTCGGCGCACCGCTGTTCCTGGCCGCCTACAATGCCGGGCCCGATCGGGTGGCGAACTACCTCTCCGGCGCGCAGATCCTGCCGGACGAGACGGAGCACTACGTCGCCCGCATCGCGCCGCGCATCGGCTATGCCGCGCTGCGCACCGATGTCCTGGCCGCGCCGCAGCCGGATGTCCTGGCCGCCCCGCGGCCGGCGGACCCGCTGGACCGCGCCTATGCCGATGGCGGCCTGGTGGCGGGCGGCTGGGCGCCGCCGCCCGCCTGCCCGGCGGGCTATGTCTG
>NZ_GG770783.1:155023-159246 GCF_000164635.1 Pseudoroseomonas cervicalis ATCC 49957
CGCAAGCCGCTGCCGGTCGGCCCGCGCGACCGCGCGCTGCGCCGCGCCCGCACCTGCTACGACCATCTGGCCGGGGAGCTGGCCGTCGGCATGGCCGCGCGCATGGTGGCGCGCGGGGAGCTGGAGCTTTCCGCCGATGGCGGCGCGCTGACCGAGGCGGGGGCGGACTTCCTGGGCGGGCTCGGCGTCGATCTGCGGGCGGCCAGGGCGAAGCGCGGGCGGCTGTTCTGCCGCCCCTGCCTCGACTGGAGCGAACGCCGCCCGCACCTCGCCGGGGCGCTGGGCGCCGCTTTGTGCAGCGCCTGCCTGGACCAGGGCTGGCTGCGCCGCCTGCCCGGCACCCGCGCGCTCGCGGTGACGCCGGAGGGGGCGCTGATGCTGGGCCGCGCCTTCGGCCTGGCCGCCAGCCCGGGCTGAGGCGCCCTCCCTAGTTCGCCTGCGCCAGCAGCTTGCGGAACGCGCCATCCAGCGCGGCCAGCGCCGCGTCGATGCGGCCGCGGCGCTCCTCCGTCCAGCGCTGCTGCGCCGCCAGATCCTCCCGCGCCGCCGCCAGCATGCGGGTCATCTCCGCCGGCTGCGGCCCGCCGGAGGTGGCGCGGTTGCGGAGGATGGCGGCGGGGTCGAGGGCGGCGCGGAACGCGGCCTCGCTCATCGGCAGCCGGCCATCGGCGGTGCCCATCTCATGCCGCAGCGTCTCGGCATAGATCCGCTGCGCCTCGGCATAGGGGAAGTCGCTGGGGCGGATGTCCTGCGCCTTGGCGTGGTCGACGATGGCGGACGCGAAGTGATGCCCGACGCGGAAGGGCAGGCCATGCTGGCGCATCAGGAGGTCGGCGATCTCCTGCGAGGCGGTCCAGTCGCTGTTCAGCTCCTCCAGCGCCCGCTCCGGGCTGAGCACCAGCGCGCCCAGCACGCGCTCCCAGCTCTCCAGCATGCGCGTCGCGGCGGCCAGCAGCGCGGTGTTGTCGCGCACGCTCTTGGCGTCGTTCATGCCGGGCGGGATGTTGTGCGCCTGCAGCACCCGGCCGAAGCCCAGCGCGATGACGTTGGAGGCCTGGCCGCGCGTGTCGTTCAGCAGGCCGGGATTGCGCTTCTGCGGCATGGCGCTGGAGACATAGGTGTTGCCGCCGCCCTCCTGCAGCAGGATCCAGGGACGCGGCTGCGCATATTGCGTCATCACATCCTCGATGAAGGCGCCGGCATGCAGCGCCATGCCGGTGGTGACGGCGCCGAGCTCGGCGGGGATCTCGGCCGCGGCGATCTGCGCCGCGTCATAGGCATTGTCCACCACGGCCGGGAAGCCCAGCGCGCGCGCCATGCGCTCGCGGTCCAGCGGCCAGCTGGTGCCGTTCAGCACCGTGGTGCCCATGGGCGAGCGGTCGAGCCGGGCATAGGCCTGCTGCAGCCGCTCCGCATCGCGCTGCAGCCCGGCGATGTGGCCGAGCAGGTAATGGCCATAGCTGTTGGGCTGCGCCGCGACGCCATTGGTGTAGTTGGGCACGGCGGTCTCGCGGTGCCGCTCGGCCAGCGCCAGCATCGCCCCCGTGGTGCGGCGCAGCTGGTCGGACAGCGCCAGCAGCGCGTCGCGCAGCATGGCGGCGCGCACGGTGGAGAGCATGTCCTGGCTGGAGCGCCCGGCATGCAGCAGCGTGGCTTCCACCCCGGCGGCCTCGATCAGCAGCGGCTCGAAGGTGATGACCAGCGTGGGCCGGCGGCCGCCCGGCTGGTCGCCCGCCTGCAGCACGCGCTGCAGCCCGGCGGCGATGCGCGGCGCCAGCGCGCGATCGAGCAGCCCCTGCTCGGTGTTGATGACGGCGCTGGCCTTGTTGATCTCGCCCAGCCAGAAGAATTCGTCGCGGCGGGGCGCCTGGGCCTGCGGCGTGGCGGCGGGGGCGGGTGGGGTCATGCGGCTCTGTCCGGGGCTGGGCTGCGGCTGCGCCTGGGCGGGCAGGAACGGCGCGCAGCCCAGCAGCAGCGCACCCAGGCAGGGCCCAAGTTTCACCATGATGTCTGTTCCTCCCGCTTCGGCCGCGCCGGCGCGGCGCGCCAGCCTAGCGTGCGGCCGGGATTGGGGAAGCGGCGGGGCGGGGCGGAAATCTCACGGGGCCGTGACAAATCGGCCATGACACCGCGCCGCGCTTGCGCCGCGGGGTTCGCGCGGCGCAAGCAGGACAGCCGGGTCAACCATATCCCGCAGGGCGGGAACCCGGCGGGCAGGAGCGTCCCACGTCATGATGCAAGCCTTTTCCGCGCTCTTCGCGCCCCTGGCCTGGCTGCTGCGCAGCCATCCCTGGCTCTGCCTGCTGGGCTGCGCGGCGCTCGCGCTGCTCTCGGCCTATGAGCATTGGGGCCATGCCCTGGCCATCTTCACCTGCGCCGCCAGCATGATCCTGATGTGGCAGGATGAGCTCCGCCATCCAGCGCCCCTGGAGGCCCCGCCCGCCGCCTGAGGACGGCCGCAGCCCGCCAGGATGCTCACGTTTCCGAGAGGTCGTATGACCTGACCTCGCCGGACCCCCGGACGGGGTAGGCGGGGCTGGCGGGATGCGGTTTCCTGCGCGCCAAGGGCCCGACCGGAGTCACCCGGCGATGCCCAGCGTGAGGAGACTGCCATGCCCGTCACCGGGGAGATGCTGATCGGCGCCGCGACGCTGCGCGGGACCGAGGGCGACATCCACGCCGTCAACCCCGCCACGGGGGAGACCATGGCGCCTGCCTTCGGCGGCGGCGGCGCGGCCGAGGTGGAGCGCGCCTGCGCCCTGGCCGAGGCCGCCTTCGGCCCCTATCGCGAAACCACGCCGGAGCAGCGCGCTGGCTTCCTGGAGGCCTGCGCCCAGGCGATCCTCGACCTCGGCGACGCGCTGGTCGAGCGCGCCTGCGCCGAGAGCGGCCTGCCGCGCGGCCGCATCGAGGGCGAGCGCGGTCGCACCGTCGGCCAGCTGCGCCTCTTCGCCCAGGAGGTGCGCGATGGCGGCTGGCTCGATGCCCGCATCGACCCGGCCCAGCCGCAGCGCCAGCCGCTGCCGCGCGCCGATCTCCGGCTGCGGCAGATCCCGGTCGGGCCCGTCGCCGTGTTCGGCGCCAGCAATTTCCCGCTCGCCTTCTCGGTGGGCGGCGGCGACACCGCCTCGGCGCTGGCCGCCGGCTGCCCGGTGGTGGTGAAGGCGCATTCGGCGCATCCCGGCACCTCGGAGCTGGTCGGCCGCGCCATCCAGTCCGCCGTCAAGGCGTGCGGCCTGCCGGAGGGCGTGTTCAGCCTGCTGTTCGGCTCCGGCGCCAAGGTCGGCTCGGCGCTGGTGGCCGATCCGCGCATCCAGGCGGTGGGCTTCACCGGCTCCTTCGCCGGCGGCACGGCGCTGCTGAAGGTGGCGCAGTCGCGGCCGCAGCCCATCCCGGTCTATGCCGAGATGAGCAGCATCAACCCGGTCTTCCTGCTGCCCGGCGCGCTGGCCAAGCGCGCCGCGGCGATCGGCCAGGGCTTCGTCGGCTCGCTGACGCTGGGCGCCGGCCAGTTCTGCACCAATCCGGGCCTGGTGCTGGGCGTGGAGGGTGCCGCGCTCGACACCTTCGCCCAGGCCGCGACCGGCGCGCTGCAGGGCGCGGCGGCACAGACCATGCTGACGCCGGGCATCCACAAGGCCTATGTCGAGGGCGTGGCCCGTCTGGCCAGCAACAACCGGGTGCAGAGCCTGGCCGAGGGCGTCGCCGGCCCCGGCCCCTATCAGGGCCGCGCCGCCCTGTTCAGCACCACGGCCGAGCATTTCGCCGCCGACCATTCGCTGCTGGAGGAGGTGTTCGGCGCCGCCTCGCTGATCATCCGCTGCCCGGACGAGGCGACGATGCTGCGCCTGGCGCAGCAGATCGAGGGCCAGCTGACCGCCACCATCCAGATGGAGGACGAGGATCTGGAACTGGCGCGCCGCCTGGTGCCGGTGCTGGAGCGCAAGGTCGGCCGCATCCTGGTCAATGGCTACCCAACCGGCGTCGAGGTCGGCCACGCCATGGTGCATGGCGGGCCGTGGCCCGCGACCTCGGATGGCCGTACCACCTCGGTCGGCACGCTGGCGATCCGGCGCTTCCTGCGCCCGGTCTGCTACCAGGACTTCCCCGAGGCGCTGCTGCCCGAGGCGCTGCGCCCGGGCAACCCGATGCGGCTCTGGCGCCGCACCGACGGCGTGCTGGGCCGCGACTGAGGGCGGCGGGCCGGGTTCGCCCCGGCCCGC
>NZ_GG770783.1:160037-166885 GCF_000164635.1 Pseudoroseomonas cervicalis ATCC 49957
GCCTGGCCCGGCGCGGCCTCCGCCCCGCCGCCCTCCTGCCCCGGCCGCGCGGCGCGCACCGGCTGGCCATTGCCGATGAAGGTCATCCGCGTGACCCGCTGGCTGCGGTCGGTCGCCTCGCAGGTGGCGCGGTGCCAGGTCTGGCCGTCGGCCGAGAGGCTCAGCTCGCAGCTTCCCTCGACATCCTTGGCGGTGGACTGGCCGCCGATCGCGGTGTGCATGCGGGCCAGGGTCATGTGGTATTCCTCCGGCCGCGGCTGGCGGTCGCTGGCCACCTGGAAGCCGATGGTGACCTCCGGCCCGGATTGCACCGAGAGCAGGATCACCCCTTGCGCGTTCTGCACATAGATCAGCCCGCTGGTGCAGGGGCGCGGGTCGCCATCCACCGTCATCTCGCAACGGCCCGGGGCGCCGATCACCAGGCGCGGCGGCGGCACCGCCGCCTGCGGGGCGGCGGGGACCTGGCCGCCGGTCTGGGCCAGGGCGGGCAGCGGCATCAGCGTGCCGGCGGCGAGCAGCGCGGTCATGATCGGGCGCATCCTGTGTCCTTTCCTGGAACGCGGGCGCCAGGGCAGCCGGCAAATCGGGCGGCGCTGCGGCAGCGGCGGACAAGGCTGCGTGAGGCGCCGCCCCGATATTTTTACATAACCATTCTTATGAGAGAAATTTGGGCCAGAGTAATCGGGCCGGCGGGGCGCCCTGCGGCGCCCCGCCTCCGCACTCAGCCCTCAGCCCAGCGGCTGGTCGTTCAGCACCCGGCCTTCCAGATGGCCGAAGGTCAGGTAGTGTTCCAGCGGGTTCACCCCGGCCGCCGCGACATCCGGGTTGATCCGCAGATAGGCCCCGGCATCGAAGGCGGCGGAGGGCTGACGGCCCTCCTGCCAGCCGAAGCGGCTGTAGTGCTCCAGCGGATCCATGCCGGCCGCCGCGACATCCGTATTGGCCGCCAGGTAGAAGCGGGTGTCGAAATAGGCGTTGGGGTTGCGCCCCTCGACCTGGCCGTGTTGCAGCCAATGCCCGCGCGCATCGACCCCGGCGGCGCCGACATCCGCGTTGGCCAGCAGGTAGTATTCGGCGTCGAACCCGGCCTCGACGCGCTGGCCGATGGCCGGCCCGGTGACGCGGCCCTCGGCCATGCCGTAGTTCAGGTAGTGCTCCAGCGCGCCGAGGCCGGCCCGCGCCACATCGGCGTTGCGCGCCAGGTAGAACTGCGCGTCGAACTGCGCCGAGGGATCGCGCCCCTCGGCCGCGCCATGTTGCAGGTAGTGCTGCAGCGGGTTGAGGCCCGCAGCCTCCACGTCGCCATTGGCCGAGAGATAGCCGCCGGTCGAGAAGACCGCGTTCGGGTCGCGCCCCTCGCGCCAGCCATACTGGTCGTAATGCGCCTCCGCCGTCATGCCGGAGGCCAGCACATCGGCATTGGCCCGCATGTAGTGCAGCGGGTCGAACAGGGTGTTGGCATGGGCCAGCTCGACCAGGCCGTCGGCGAAGCGCACCGCCTCGATGTTGCGCAGCGTCACCGCGCCATCGGCGGCGCTGAGCAGCAGCTCGGCGCCGCTGCGCAGCATCTGGTAGCCGCCGATGCCGCCGGTCAGCACCACCGTGTCATGGCCGGCGCCGCCATCGACCAGCACATTGCCGGATCCCGCCTGCAGCACATCGTCACCGGCGCCGCCCAGCACCTGGCGCACCCCACCCGGCGCCGCCTCCAGCCGCACCACCTGAACATCATCGTAGCGGATGCCGGCATTGCCCCAGTTGTAGAGCGCGACGCTGCCCTGCTCGGTGTCGTGGATCTCGATCGGCTTGGTGAACAGCGCGGTGCCGTCCAGCCAGGCCTGCAGCTTGCCGCCGGCGATCTCGGTGCGCAGGTGATTCTGGCCGGCCGCGTTGTAGCGGGTCGGGCCCTGCCACAGCGTCTGCTCGATGCCGTCCTTCAGGCTGAACAGCTGCGCCAGGCCGGTCTGGTTGTCGAACTCCAGCTTGTAGTAGTTGGCGGCGTCCTGGTAGTGCAGCAGCACGCCGGCGCCGCCGCCGGCCGGGGCGGTGAAGCTCAGCTCCACCGCGTAGTCGGACCAGGACGCGGCGCCCTCGCCCTCATAGACCGCGTAGCTGCCCTTGCGCAGCGCGAAGATGCCGTCGCCGAGCGGGCTCCAGTTCAGGTTCCATTCCGAGCTCGGCGCCGTGTCGCCGCTGCCGCCGAGCTGGCGGCTGTAGCGGTTCGAGCTTTGTTGCAGCGCGCCATCCACCACGCTCCAGCGGGCTTCGAGGCCGATCTCGCCCTCATCGACGAAGCGCCAGCCGGCGGGCGCGCCGGCCGAGAAATCCTCGCGCAGCAGCACGTCCTCGGCCGCGGTGACGATGACCCGCACCGTGTCGCTGTCGCGGCCCTGCGCGCCTTCGAGATCCAGGCGTAGCAGATGCGCGCCCGTCCCCAGGGTGACGCGCGCCTCCGCGCCCTCGGCCAGGGTGCGGCCGTCGATGCTCCAACGGATCAGGCTGGCCTCGTCGAGGCCGAGGCTGGCCAGGGCGGAGAGGTCGATCTCCGCCACCCCGTCGCCATCGCTGTCGATGACGCGGATCGTCTTGCCGGCATCGGCCAGCAGCGTCCCCTGGCGCACCATCATGTCGTCGAAGAAGACCTGGCGCTGGCCCTCGCTGTAGAAGCCGACCGTGCCGCCGGAGAGCGGCGCGGTCGCATCGCGCACCGGGCCGCCGAACAGCGCCTCGCCATCCAGCGTGGCCAGCAGCCGGCCATCCTGCACGGCCAGCTGCACCGCCATGTCGCGGTCGAAGGGGCTGGTCGCCACCTCGCGCGCCAGCACCGTCTCGGTGCCGTTCTGCACCTTGACCAGCAGCCGCTCATGCCGCGCCACGTCGAAGCTCAGCCGGTAGTGGTTGGCATCGTCCTGGTAGTAGGCGACCAGGCCGAAGGCGCGCTGGTCCTCCGCCTGCAACGTGGCGGAGACGGTGTAGCCGGACCAGGCGGCGCTGCCCTGGCCCTGCCAGCTCATGATGCCCGAGCCGCCATCGAAGGCGCGCAGCGTGCCCTCGGCGGCGGCGATGCCCTGCACCGCGACGTCGCGCGAATGCACACTGCCCTTGACCTGCCAGTTGCCGCCCAGGGCGCGCCAGCCCAGCGCGTCGCCATCGTCGAAATTGTCGAAGAACAGGGTGTTGCCATCGGTGACGGCGACCTTCACCAGGTCGGTGCTGGTGGTGCCGCGCGCGTCGGTCGCGCGCAGCGTCAGCCGGTGCAGCCCGGCCTCCAGCGACACCTCGGCGCGGGCGCCGGTCGCCACCAGCTCGCCATCGGCGTTCAGCCACTCATAGCGCACGACCTGGCGCAGCGCGTCGACCGAGCCGCTGCCATCCAGCACCACCAGGGCACCCTCGGCGCCGGCGGCGGCCACCAGCTGGTCGTCACCGGCCTTGGCGCGGAACTGCACGCCCGGCGTGCCGAGCTCGGCGCCGAGCAGCGTCTCCTCATGCCCGCGATAGCGGCCGGTCAGCTGCTGCTGCCCGCCCGAGCCGATCGATTGCGACAGGCTGCCCGTCCCGAAGCTGGCCGCCAGGTCGCCATGGCTGAAATCGAACTGCACGCCGCGCACGCCGGCGGGCGGCGCCGCGAAGGGGCCGGCCGCGGTGGCCCCGCCCAGCGCCGCGACCTCCGCCCCGCTCAGCGCCGCCTCGACGAAGGCGAAGGAGGAGAGGGAGAAGCGCGGCGTCTCGCCGCTGTCATCGGCGAAGATCAGGAAGCCCTGCTCACCGATGTTGTAGGCGGCGCCAACGGTCTGCGTGCCTTGCAGCACGCCGTCGACATACTTCTTCATGGTGAAGGTGGAGCCGCCCTCGCCGATCCGCTCCAGCGTGATGGCGAGCCGGTGCCAGCCATCCAGCGGCAGCCGCCCCTCATCCTGGCCGTCGGTGCCGATCAGCGCGTGGCCTTCACGGAAGTTCAGCCAGAGATCGCCATCGGTGATGTTGTTGAGGTCGCTCTGGAACAGCGAGGCGAGGCCGCCCTGGCTCGGCAGGTACAGATCGTAGACCAGGGTGTAGGCGTCGAAATTGCTGCCGCCATCGGCCGGGGCGAAGCCCGGCTTCACCCGCAGCCCGTTGTTCGGGTCGAATTGCGGCGCGGTGATCGCGTGGCCCTCGCCATCCGGCAGGGCGGGCAGGCCAAGCTCGGCGGTGCTGCCGAAGGTGACCGGCTGGATCGGGATCTGCGGGCCGCCAACGGAGCCGCCCGAGCCGTCACGCGACGGCGCGGCATCGCCGCGCGATCCGGTCAGATACTCGCCCTTCGCGCTCAGATAGGTCTCGGTGTAGACGGCGTTGTTGTCGGGGTCGATGGTCACCAGGCGGATCGCGCCATTGCCGCCATTGCCGCCGGCGGCGGGATTGCCGTTGCCGGTGATCTCGGTGGCCACGCCGTTCTGGTAGTTGACCAGCATCTGGTAGACCGGCTTGCCGGCGTCGTTGTAGCTGACGATGGTTTCCGCGCCGTCGCCGAACACGTGGCCGGAGAAGACGAAGGAGATGCTGGTGTGCTTCGAGACGAAGCCCTGCCACATGTCCTCGCCGTCATTGGCGTTCTCGGCGCTGTTGCCGATGCCGTAATCCTTGCCGGTGCCCTCGGCGAAGAGCGGACCGGAGTAGTTGTCGGCGCGGGTGCCCATATTGGTGTAATGGTGGGTGGTCAGGATGGCGCGCGCCTGCGGGTTGGCGTCCAGCACCTCGCCGGCCCAGCGCAGCACGTCGTCGCGCGCGCCGAATTCCAGCGCCAGCACGATCCACTGCGTGCCATCGGCGCCGGCGAAGCTGTACCAGGCGTTGTTGGTCAGCCCCGGCTCCTGGTCGTAGGTACCGCCCAGGGTGGAGTGCTGCCGCATGTAGTCGACGCTGAAATACTGCGACTGCAGCGAGCTGTAGTTGTTGGCGCTGCCATTGCCGCCCTGGTCGTGGTTGCCCGGCAGCATCGAATAGGGGGAGATGCCGTTCAGCGTGGCGAAGGCCTGCTTGGCGATATCCCACTGCGCCGGCTGGTTGCTGGCCACGACGTCGCCCACGCTCATGACGAAGCGCAGATTCATGGTGGCGGCGTTGTCGGCCAGCCACTGCGTCATGCCGTTCAGGATCTTCTGGCCATTGCCGGCGAAGACATAGTCCTGCGTGTCGGGCAGCACGGCGATGGTGTAGGCGTTCTCGCCCGCCATGCGCAGGCGGAAGCTGTCGGAGACGCTGTTGCCAGCGGCGTCCGTGGCCGTGAGGGTCACATCGTCATAGCCGATGGCGCCCAGCGTCAGCACCAGCTTGCCATCCTGCACCACCGCCCCCGTGACGGTGCGGCCGTCCGATGTGGTGACGCTGTAGCTCAGCCCCTCGCCCTGGAAGATGCCGTCGAGATCGAGCTCCAGGCTCTGCTGCGCGGGCGTGACGCGCTGGTCGGCCAGGCCCTTCAGCAGCACCGGGCCGGCGGAGAGGCCGACCTCCACCATCTGGCCGTCGCCATAGCTCGGGCTGAGCGCGCCGCCGGTGAAGTCGAACTGGGTGGCATTGCCCTCGGCCGGGGCGGTGGGCAGCACGCCGCCGGCCCGCGCCCCGCCCAGCGCGGCGACCTCCGCCTCGCTCATGGCGCGGTCGGTCACGTGCAGGCTGTTCAGCCAGCCCGACCAGGTCTCGCCGTCATCATCGGCGAAGACCATGAAGCCCTTGGCCGGGTCGATGGTGAAGCGCGCCGCGTCGACGCTCTGCTCGCCCACCTTGACGCCATCGATGTACTTGCCGAGCCGCGCGGTGCCGTCGCCGGCATCCTGCACGGTGATGGCGACACGGTGCCAGCTGTCGAAGCGCATCGCTCCGTCATACTGGCCGCTGACGCCAAGGCCGATCGTGCCATCGGCGCCGAGCCGCAGGAACAGGTCGGCATCGCCGCCATTCTCCCGCACCGTCTGCAGCAGCGCGCCGAACTGGCCGTCCTGGCCGCGGGGGATCAGCAGGTCATAGACCAGCGTGTAGCTGGTGAGCGGCGCCTCGCCGCCCGGCAGTATGGCGTAGCCATCGCCCGGCTCGGTCGCGGGGAAGCCGATCACCGCCTCGTTCTGGCTGCCGGGCAGCGGCGTGGCGCCGAGGGCCTCGGCCGGGCCGATCACGCTGCCATCGACGGTGCGGCGGTTCATCGTGCCGTCGCCGAAGCTGGCGGCGAAGTTGCCGCCCTCGAAATCGAACTGCGTGGCGCGGCCGGGCGCCGCGCCGGGGGCGAAGATGCCGCCCGGCTGCGTGCCGCCCAGCGCCTGCATCTGCCCGGCCGAGAGCGCGACATCGGTGAAGGCGAAGCCGGCCAGGAAGCCCGCGGCCACCTCGCCATCCTCGTCGGTCAGCAGCAGGAAGCCGCGGTCGCCATCGATGGTGAAGCGGGCGGTGGAGACGCTCTGCTGCCCGACCACCGCGCCGTCGATGTATTTCACCAGCAGCGAGGTGCCGTTGCCCTGGTCGGCGATGGTGAAGCCGATGCGGTGCCAGCCGGCGCCGCTCGCCGCCCCCTCATACTGGCCGGAGATGCCGGTGCCATAGACCCCTTCCCCGGTCCAGCGCAGGAACAGATCGGCGTCGCTGCTGTTGCCCAGGTCGGTCTGGAACAGCGCGGCGTAGTTCGCCATCGTCTCGGGCCGGATCTGCAGGTCGTAGATCAGGCTGTAGGTGGTGAGGGGCCCGGCGATGCCCGGCTTCACCAGATAGCCCTGCTGGCTGTCGGCGGCGGGGTAGCGCAGCACGCCCTCCGGCGCGTCGGGCAGCGGCGGCAGGCCGAGCGCGCCAAGATCGCCCACCTGCCCGGCCTGCGCCGGGTC
>NZ_GG770783.1:167377-170890 GCF_000164635.1 Pseudoroseomonas cervicalis ATCC 49957
GGGCCGTAGCCGGCGCCGAGGCCGCCGGCCGAGAAGTCGAACTGCGTCGCACCCGCGGCCGCGGCGCCCTCGGGCAGGATGCCGCCGCTCCTGGTGCCACCCAGCGCCGCGACCTGCTCGGCGCTCAGCGCGCCCGGCTGGAACAGGAAGCCGCCCAGCGCGCCGGCATTGGTCTCGCCATCCTCATCGGCCAGGATCAGGAAGCCCTGCTGCCCGTCAATGGCGTAGCGCGCCGTGTCCACCTCCTGCCGGCCGGCCAGCGCGCCGTCGATGTACTTGGCCAGCAGCGTCTTGCCATTGCCCAGGTCGGTGAAGGTGAAGGCCAGGCGGTGCCAAGCGCCGAAGCCCATCTCCCCCTCATAGGTGCCGCCGATGCCGATGCCGCCCGTGCCGGTGTCGTTGCGGATGAACAGGTCGCCATCGCTGGCATTGCTCAGATCGGTCTGCAGCAGCGCGGTGAAGCGGCTGGCGGCGCCGGCCGGGATCAGCAGGTCATAGACCAGGCTGTAGCTGGTCAGGCTGCCCGACAGGCCAGGCTGCACGTGGAAGCCGCCGGCCGGGCTGGCCGCGGGGAAGCGCAGCGCCTGGTCCGCGCCGCCCGGCAGGGCCGGGAGGGACTGGCTCTGGAGATCGGTGAAGACTGTCGTCGCCATGGGAATCCGTCCTTGAGAGGCGGCGCAGCATCCTCGGCATCGATAACGGTTTGATGACGGTTGTGGAGATTTTTTGGTTTAAGCCGGTTTTCACCCCAAAAATCCACAAAAACGCAAAATCGCCTTGCCGGCCACCAGGGCGCGCGGCAAAGCTGGCGCCATGTGGTCCCAGGAACGGCACCGACTCATCGTCGAGCGGCTGCGCGCGCAGCGGCAGCTCTCGGCCGATCTGCTGGCGCAGGAACTCGCCGTCTCGCGCGAGACGGTGCGGCGCGATCTGGTGGAGCTGGAGCAGGCCGGGCTGCTGCGCCGCGTGCATGGCGGCGCCGTGCTGGTCGAGGCGCAGCCCGAGCCGCCGCTGGCGCACCGCCTGCAGCAGCGCCGCGCCGAGAAGGAGGCGATCGCCCGCGCCGCCGCCGCCCTGGTCCGCCCGGGGCAGAGCTGCTTCATCGACGCCGGCAGCACCACCGCCCTGCTCGCCGCCGAGCTGCGGCAGGTGCCGGAGCTGACCGTCATCACCAATTCGCTGGAGGTGGCGCAGGCGCTGCGCGGCCGGCCGGGGCGGGAGCTGACGCGGCTGGTGGGCGGCGTGCTGACCGCCGAGATGCCCGGCCTCTGCGGCGAGGCCACGCTGGCCGAGCTGGGCCGCTACCGCGCCGATCTCGCCTTCGTCTCGCCGGTCGGGCTCGACCCGCAGGAGGGCGCCACGAACTTCATGCAGGCGGAGACGGAGATCGCGCGCCTGATGCTGCAGCGCTGCGGCCATCCGGTGCTGCTGGCCGACCATGCCAAGCTTGGCCGGGTCAGCCGCAGCCGGATCTGCGAGTGCGGCCTGGCCCGCACCCTGGTCACCGACTGGCGGGGCGCCGAGATGGCGGAGAGCTTCCGCCAGGCCGGCATCGCCGGGGTGGTGGTGGCGCCGGGCTGACTCCCGGCGCCGGCTATCGGCCGGATGCGGCGCTGCGGCGCTGCGCCGTCTCGCGCAGGGCGCGGTCGGCATAGGTGCCACGCAACGCCTCCCGCCCGCCCGCCTGGTGGAGATCCATCAGCAGCGCGCTGTGGATCAGGCCGAGATGGCTGAAGGCCTGCGGGAAATTGCCGAGGAAGTGGCCCGCCGGGTCGATCTCCTCGGCATAGAGGCCGAGGTCGTTGGCCAGGGCCAGCAGCGCGTCGAAGCGCCGCCGCGCCTCATCGACCCGGTCGAGCACCAGCAGCGCATCGACCAGCCAGAAGGCGCACAGGACAAAACTGCCCTCATGCCCCGGCAGCCCGTCCTCATGCCGGTAGCGGTAGACCAGCGGCCCCTCGCCCAGCCGGTCGATCACCGCGTCCACGGTGCGGGAGAGCACCTCATCGCTGATCGGAAAGCCCAGCATCGGCGCCAGCAGCAGCGCGGCGTCCAGCTCCTCGCCGCCCATCACCTGGGTCAAATGGCCGTCGCGGTGCACGCCCTCGGCGCGCACCGCCTCGACGATGGCGTCGCGCTCGGCCACCCAGTGCGGCCGCGGGCCGAACAGGCGGATGGCGCGGTCCAGCGCCACCCAGTTCATCATCGCGGCATGGACGTAGCGCTGGGTCGGCCGGCGCGGCTCCCACAGCCCGGCATCCGGCTCGCGCCAGTGCTCCGCCACCAGATCGGCCATGCTGGTGCCGATCCCGGTCAGCGCCGCGTCCAGCTCGCCGCCGAGCGCGTGGTGCAGGTGCAGCAGGTCCAGCACCTGGCCGTAGATGTCATACTGGTGCTGCTCGGCCGCCTCATTGCCGGTGCGCACGGGGCGGCTGCCGCGATAGCCCTCGAAATGCGCGATCTCCGCCTCGGCCAGCTCGGTCCGTCCCTCCAGATCGAAGAGCGGCGGCAGCGGCTGGCCCGGCCGGTGCGGCAGGCGGCGGATGAAGCCGAGAAACGCCTCCGCCTCCTCCCGCTGCCCGTATTTCTTCAGCGCGTAGAAGGACAGGCAGGCATCGCGCAGCCAGCAATAACGATAGTCCCAGTTGCGCACCCCGCCGATCTCCTCCGGCAGCGAGGTGGTGGGGGCGGCCACGATGGCGCCGGTGGGCCGGTAGGTCAGCGCCTTCAGCACCATCGCGGAGCGGCGCACCATCGCCTCCCAGGGGCCGGTGTAGTTGCCCTGGCGGCTCCAGCTTTCCCAGCGCGCCTCGGACTCCCGGTGCAGCGCGGCGAAGCCTTCGGCCGGGTCCCGCTCGCGCGGCGTCAGCACGAGATCGTGCCGCTCGCCCTCGATGAGGCGCAGGGTGGCGGCCAGCCCGTCCCCCTCCGGCTGCCACTCCACCGCGCCGTGCAGCCAGGGCCCGTCCGGCATGGCCACCCGCCCCTCCCGCAGCGACAGCGCCGGGAAGTCCGTCGCGAACCCCGGCAGCGGCTGGTAGCGCAGCAGCAGCGTGACCGCGCCGCGCAGGCCGCGCAGGCTGCGGAACAGCCGGTCGAACCCCTCCCCCTCCGCCGGCCCATAGACCAGCGCGTCGCGCAGCAGCACCTCGCCTTCGGCGGTGGTGAAGCGGGTCTCCAGCGTCTTGCTGGCCTCGGCATAGCGGCGCTCGACGCGGCAGGCGGCGGCCGGGCGGATCTGGAAGAAGCCGCCGCGCCTTCGGTCGAGCAGGCGGGAAAAGACCGGCGGCGCGTCGAAGCGCTCCAGGCAGGCCCAGTCGATCGAGCCATCCGGGGCGATCAGCGCGCTGCCATGCCCGTCGCCGATGAAGCCGTATTCCTCGATCGGCCGGTAGTCGCGCCGCGCCGGGTCGAGATCCACCGCCGCCGGCAGGTTGAAGCCCTGGGGGCCGCGCATCAGCCGTGCCCCCGGCGGCCGAGCGCCAGCCCGGCCAGCGCCGCCGCCGCCAGGCC
>NZ_GG770783.1:171157-178170 GCF_000164635.1 Pseudoroseomonas cervicalis ATCC 49957
CACCGTGCCGCCGGCCGGGCGCGGGGCGCGGGCCAGGCGGGTGCGCGCCCAGCCGAATTGCGGCGTGTTCACCGCCGGCAGGTGCACCTCGGTCACGGCGATGCCGCTGCCCTCGTGCCGCAGCTCGGCGCGCAGGGAGTCGGTGAAGCCGACGATGGCGTGCTTGGCGCCGCAATAGGCGCTTTGCAGCGGGATGCCGCGATAGGCCAGGGCCGAGCCCACCTGCAGCAGCACCCCCCGCCCGCGCGGCCGCATCAGCCGCAGCGCCGCCATGCTGCCATGCACGGTGCCGAGATAGGTGACCTCGGTGACGCGGCGGAACTCCTCCGGCGTGAGCTCGGCGACGGGGGCGAAGATGGTGACCATGGCGTTGTTCACCCAGGCCTCGACCGGGCCCAGCTCGCGCTCGGCGCGCTCGGCGGCGGCGAACACCGACGAGGCCTCGGCCACGTCGCAGGGCAGCGGCAGGGCGATGCCGCCGGCGGCGCGGATCTCGGCCGCCAGCGCCTGCAGCGCGGCTTGGTCGCGGGCGATCAGCCCGACCCGCCAGCCCTCGCGCGCCAGACGCAGGGCGGTCGCCCGCCCCACCCCGGCCGAGGCGCCCGTTACCACCACCACAGATCCCTGCCCCGCCATGCGCCCCGCCTCCGTAATTTACGGGGATTTAATGTTGCGCCGCAGCCAGGGTTGCGGCGCCGCGGTCAGAGGGGGCGGAACATCACCAGCGCATCGACGAAGCCCAGGGCGGGATGGTCGAAGGCGCCGGGCAGGGTGCCGACCACGGCGAAGCCCATGGACTGCCACAGCAGCACCGCGCGGCGGTTGCTGCTGACCACGAAGTTGAACTGCATGGCGCGGTAGCCGCGCCGCTTGGCATGCGCCAGCGAATGCGCGCACATGGCGCGCGCGACGCCCCGCCCCGAGGCATGCGCCGCGGTCATGTAGCCGCAATTGCAGACATGCGCGCCGCGCCCGCCCTGGTTGGCGCGCAGGTAATAGGTGCCGAGGATTGTTCCCTGCGCATCCTCCGCCACGAAGCTCTCGCGGTCATCGCCCAGCCAGTAGTCGAGCGCCGCCTGCTCCGGCAGGTCCTGCGGCAGGCTGTAGGTCTCGCCGGCGCGGATGGTGGGCAGGATGATGGCGGCGATGGCCGCGCGGTCGGCGGCGGTCGCGGGGCGGAGGCGCAGCGCCGTGTCGGCGGGCGCGGCGGGGGGCGTCAGGCTCATGCGGCGGAGGCTAGCCCGCCGCGCCGCGCCCGCCCATCCCCTCAAGGGACGTGGCGCAGCCATTCCCCGGAAGAGAACTTGCCCGCCGCCAGCGCCTCGGCCGCCGCCCATTCCTCCGGCGTGACCTGGCCGGGGCCGCCGCCATGCAGCGCCACGAAGGTCTCGCGCATGCGCTGGATGATCGCCTCGCGCGGCAGGCCGGTCTGGCTGCGCAGCGGATCGACGCGCTTCGCCGCGCTGGCGGTGCCCTTGTCGCTCAGCTTCTCGCGGCCGATGCGCAGCACCTGCACCATCTTCTCGGCGTCCATGTCATAGGCCATGGTGACATGGTGCAGCACGGCGCCGGCCGAATAGCGCTTCTGGGCCGCGCCGCCGATCTTGCCCTTGCTGCTGGAGATGTCGTTCAGCGGCTTGTAGACGGCATCGATGCCGAGCGAGATCAGCGCCTGCAGCACCCAGGAATCCAGGAAGGCGTAGGAATCGGCGAAGGTCAGGTCGCGCACCAGCGCGCCCGGCGCGTAGAGCGAATAGGTGACGCTGTTGCCCGGCTCGGCCAGCATGGCGCCGCCGCCGGTGACGCGGCGCACCGTCTCGATGCCGAAGCGCGCGGCGGCGTCGAGGTCCACCTCGTTGCGCAGCGACTGGAAGGCGCCGATGATGATGGCCGGGCGCTGCCATTCCCAGAAGCGCAGCGTGGGCGCCCGGCGGCCGGCCGCCACCTCGCGCGCCAGCACCTCGTCCAGCGCCAGGTGCAAAGCGGGGGCGAGCGGCGGCGTCTCGATGATCTGCCAGTCATGGTCGCGCCAGGAATTGCTCATGCCGAGGGCCCGGCGCACCGCCATGGCCACCGCCTCGGCGCTGAAGCCGATCAGCGCCGCATCGGGGCGCAGCTTCGCGCGGATGGCAGCGGCGATGGCCTCGGAGCTGGCGTCGGCCGGCAGTCCCTCGACCGCGGCGCGGATGTCGTCCAGCGCCTCGGCCGGCTCCAGGAAGAAATCGCCGGCGATCAGCGCCTGGCGGATGATGCCGCCCTCGACCTCGACATCGACGGTGACGAGCTTGCCGCCCTGGACCTTGTATTCGCCATGCATGGGAAGACCCTGTGTCTCGGCACCCCGGCGGGCCGGGGTGCCAGCCGGCCGGAAGGCGCCGGGAAGCGGCGCCCGGCGCCAGGATAGCCGGGGGCGGCCGGCCCTGGCCAGGGCGCCCCGGCCCTGGCCCCCGTGTCAGGGCGCGGCGCGGCGGCGCAGCACCATGCCGCCATGGTAGAGCACGCCGTCGATGAAACGGCCATCGGCGGTGAAGCCGGTGTCGTCCCAGTAGAAGATCTCGTCGCCGCGCAGCTCGTAGCGGCCGCGATAGGCGGCCTCGCGCTGGCCGCGCGCCTCGACATAGCGGTTGTCCGGCAGCAGCTCGTGCCGCACGCGCTGGTCCTCGGTCACCCACATGCCGACATAGGGGTGCGGCGCGGCGGGCTGGGCCGTCCCGGACTGGGCGGCGGCGGACTCGGCCAGGCCGGCGGCCATCGCCGACAGGCCGATCAGCAGGGGACGGCGGAGCGTGGTCTGGGCCATGATACGGACCTTTCAGGGCTGGCGGGGCGGGTCGGCCCCGGGGTTGCGCTGGCCTCCCCATCTGGCCCCGCCACCCGCCGCCGGGCAGCCCGCCCGTCCTGAACGCGCTGGTTAGCCAGGCTCACCAGTCCCGCCTCGGCCCGTCAGCGCACCCCCAGCGCCATGCCGTCGCGCTGCGGGTCGGCGCCGCCCTGCGGCACGCCATCGCGCAGCAGGATGCCGTGCAGCGCCGCGAAGGCGTAGCTCTGCCAGGAGCGCTTCACGTCATAGCCCTCGGCCTGCAACGCCTCGGTGACGAAACGCGGCACGCGGTTGGAGACGTCGATGCTGTCGGAGACGGCGACGATGCGCGGCGCCGCCACGGCCTCGGCCATCGACATGCCGAAATCGATGACGTTCATGATGCCCTGGGCGATGGCCGGCGCGATGTAGCTGCCGCCCGGCGCGCCGATGACGATGAAGGGCTTGTCCTCCTTGAAGACGATGCTGGGGGCGGCGGAGCTGGCGCGCCGCTTGCCCGGCGCGATGGAGGCGGCGCGGCCCGGGCGCGGGTCGAAGCGGCTCATCGTGCCATTGTACATGAAGCCGAGCCCCTCGGTGATGGCCCCCGACGGGCTGCCCAGCGTGTGCGTCATGGCGACCGCATTGCCCTCCGCATCCACGACCGAGAGATGCGTCGTCTCGCGCTGCGAGCGGTCCAGGCGCTTGACCACCGCGCGCTCGCCGCGGCGGATCGCCTCAGCCTGTTCGGCGGCATACTCCTTCGAGAGCAGGCGCGCGACGGGCACGTCGACATAGTCCGGGTCGCCCATATGGCGGTCCTTGTCGAGCGTCATGCGCTTCATGGCTTCCGCCAGCAGCCGCACATGCCCGGCGCTATTGTGCTCCAGCGCGCCGAGGTCGAAAGGCTCCAGCATCTGCAGGATCTGCAGCATGGACAGGCCACTGGCCGGCGGCGGGCTGGTGGCGATGCGGTGGCCGCGATACTCGCCCCAGATCGGCTGCGCCACGGAGAGGCGATAGGCCGCCAGATCCTCGCGCCGCAGCAGCCCGCCCTGGGCAATGAAATCGGCCTCGATCTCCTCGGCCAGCTCGCCATTGTAGAACAGCTCCGGCCCGCCCTTGGCCAGGCGCTCCAGCGTGCGGGTCAGGTCGGGGTTGTGGAGGATGTCGCCGGGGCGCTTCGGGCCGCCATCCTCACGGAAGAAGACGCGGCGGCCGGTTGCGCTCAGGCGCAGCTTGTCGGCGGTGTTGACCTGGCCGCTGGCGCTCTGGTCCTGCGTCCAGAACCAGTGCATATGCGGCCGCACCATGACGCCGCGCCGCGCCTCGGCGATGGCCGGCGCCATCGCCTCCTCCCAGCCGATCGTGCCGTAGCGCGACAGCGCCTCGGCATAGCCGCGCACATTGCCGGGCGTGCAGACGGCGAGGTGCCCCTGCTCGCTGATGCCGCCCTCCAGCAGGAAGGCGAAGCCGTCGCGCGACTGGCCGCGCAGCCGGTCCAGCCACATGTCGGGCGTCGCCGCCAGCGGGGCGCGGGCGTAGAATTCCAGGATCTCGTGCCGGTTGCGCTTCGGCATGTAGACCTGCATGGAGCCGAAGCCGCCAATGCCGCACATCAGCGGGTCGACCACGCCCTGCACGAAGGCGGCGGCGATGGCGGCGTCCACCGCATTGCCACCGCGCTTCAGCACCAGCGCGCCCGCCTCCGCCGCCTCGGGCTGCGGCGCGACGATCATGCCCGTCATGCCGCGCGCCCCCGGCGCCGGGCCAGCACACCGGCCAAAAAGTCCTTCACACGGTCGAGCACCTTGATGCGGTCATGCGACACGCCCGGCACCAGGTCGAGCTGCACCGACACCCCCGCCTGGCGGAAGGAGTCTGCGAGTGTCGCCAGCCGCTCCGGCCTGGTGCGGCCGGCATCGTTGGCGCCTTCCATCCAGTAGGTGCCGCCGGGCTTGTGGGTGATCTCCCAGGTTTCGAGATCGGCATCGCCCACCACCATCTGCACCGGCACCCGCGCCAGCGCCGCGCCGTCGAACTCGATGCCGAAGCGCGCGCCGATGTCGCGGATGCCGACCCACCAGTCGCGATGGGGGTCGAGCAGCGTCACCGAGCCCGGCGCGCCGATGCTGGCCGCCCAGAGTTTTTGGGGGTGCAGGATGGCGAAGCGATGCGTGAAATGCCCGCCGCCGGAGAAGCCGAACATGGCGAAGCGCGACCAGTCCTGGCCGTATTTTGCCGCGACCTCCGCGACCATCTGCAGCAGCAGCAGGTCGTAGCGGATCTCGCCCTCCTGCATGTATTTGTAGCCGCTGCGCGCGCCGTCGCCGCGCACCCCCACCGGGAAGATCGGGCAGAGGATGGCGACATCGTTCCACCGCCCGAACTCGGAGAAGCCGTCGCGGAAATCGAGGAAGGAGGTGCGGCCGGTGCCGTGCACCGCCACCAGCAGATCCACCTTCGCCCCCTTGCCCACCTGCGGCGGCACGTAGAGGCAGTACTGGAAGCGCGGATCCGCCTGGCAGGAGAAGATGACGGTGGGGCCGAGATCATAGATGGCGCGGGCGCGCGCGGTGGCTTCGGCGGTGGCCGGGGCGTCGGTCATGCAACGGGTCCTGGTGCGGCGTCGGCCCGGGCTCAGCCCCGGCCCACGCCCATGGCAAGGGTGTACTGGTCGGCGCGCGTCGCATAGGTCAGGCCCTGCCGCGCCGCCCAGACCGAGACCTCATGGTGCAGCGGCAGGATGGCCTGGTCGCGGAAGCCGATCTCGCTGGCCTCGGCCAGCAGCGCGTTGCGGGCGGTGTCGTCCATGGTGCGCAGCGCCTGCTGCAGGCGGCGGTCCAGCTCCGGATTGCTGTAGCGGCCGGTGTTGCTGGCCCCCATGCCGGCGGCGCGGTCATAGGTCGCCAGGATCGCCTTCAGCGGGTTCGAGGTCTCGCCGGTGTTCACCCCCCAGGAGACCAGGGAGAGGCTGAACTCGGCGCGCGAGCTGCGGCCGGAATAGACCGACCAGGGCATCACATCGGCCTGGGTCTCGATGCCGATGCGGGTGAACATCTGCGCGATGCCCTGCACGATCTTGGCGTCGTTGACGTAGCGGTCATTCGGCCCGTGCACCACCAGGCGGAACCCGTCCGGATAACCGGCCTCGGCCAGCAAGGCGCGGGCGCGGTTGGGATCGTAGGCGGGCACCTCCAGCGCGTCCGAGGTGCCGGCGCCGCCCTTGGGCAGGAATTGCGAGGCGGCGACGGCATCGCCCTCCATCACCCGCTCGACCAGCGCCTGGCGGCTGATGGCAAGGTTCAGCGCCTGGCGCACCCGGATGTCCTTCAGCGGGTTGCGCTCCAGCGGCCGGCCGGCGCGGTCGGTGATGAAGGGGGTGGTGTCGCGCGCCTGGTCCATCGCCAGATAGACCACGCGCCCCGAGATGCCGCGGATCAGCTGGAAGCGCGGATTGGCCTTGACCCGGGCGCTGCTCTGCGACGGCACCGCCTCGATGATGTCGAGATCGCCCGAGAGCAGCGAGGCCAGCCGCCCGCCATCATCGGTGGCCGGCACCAGGATCACCTCCTCCCAGGGCAGGGCGCCGCCCCACCAATGCGGGTTGCGCGCCAGGCGGATGCGGCTGCCGGGGACGGATTCGCGCAGTGTGAAGGGGCCGGTGCCGATGGCGGCGCTGCCATCGTTGAACTGCGCCGTCGTCGCCTCAGCCTGCCTGGCGCTGATGATGCGGATGCGGCTCAGCGAATTCGGCAGCAGCGGGTCGGGGCCGTCGGTCTCCAGCACCAGGGTGTGCGCATCAGGGGCCGACATCGCCTTGATGCTGCGCGTGTAGGTGCGGAAGGAGGCGGTGCTGGGCAGGTCGTTGGCCCGCTTCAGCGAGACCATCGCATCCTCGGCGGTGAAGGGGTTGCCATCGCTGAAGCGCACCCCCTGGCGCAGCGTCAGGATCCAGCGCGTGTCGCCCTCGGTGCGCCAGCTTTCGGCCAGGCCGGGCTGCGAGCGCGAGGCCGGGTCATTGGTCACCAGCGCGTCGAAGATGTGGCTGGCCACCGCATTGTTCGGCGCGTTGCTCTGGAAATGCGGGTCCAGCGTGGTGTTGGGCGCGGCCATGCCGACCCGCAGCCGGCCGCCCTGGCCGCCCGCGCCTTGCGCCAGCGCCTCGGACAGCCAGGCCGGGCCGGAGAGCAGCGGCAGGGCGAGCGCGGCG
>NZ_GG770783.1:178686-182419 GCF_000164635.1 Pseudoroseomonas cervicalis ATCC 49957
CGGCGTGCCGGCGCGGATATGGCCGCGCACCAGGGCGCAGAAGCCCGCGCGGTCGCCGGCCTCCAGCGCCGCGACCATGGCGTGGTGGTGGCGCGCCGATTCCGCCACCCAGCCCGGCCGTGCCCATTGCGTCAGCGGCGCCGAGGGCATGCGCAGCCGCGTCTCCAGCACCAGCCGGGCCAGCTCGCGATTCGGGCACAGCTCCAGCAGCGCGGCGTGGAAGGCGAGGTTGGCCTCGTTCTGGTCGAGGATGGTGCGCTGCTCGGCCGCCTCGGCAAAGGCGTCGGCCAGGGCGCGCAGCCGGGCCAGGCTGGCCGGCGGCACCGGAAGGGGCGTCAGCTCCGCCGCGGCGCTCTCCAGCACCAGCCGCACCTGGCGCAGCTCCTCCAGCCGGGCGGGATCCATCTGCTGCACGCGATGGCCCTGGTTGGGCAGATGCTCGACCAGGCGCTGCGCCACCAGCCGGTCGAGCGCCCGGCGCACATCGCCGCGGCTCTGGCCGTAGCGCTCCTGCAGCATGATCTGCTTCAGCCAGGTGCCGGGCGGCAGCAGCCCGGCATGGATGTCCTCGGCGATGGCGGTCTCCAGCGCCCGCACCGGGTCCTCGGCCATGGTCGCGGGGTCCGGCTCCGCGGTCCGCGGCCCGGTCGCGCGGGAAGGCTGGGCGGTGGGCGTGTCGTGTCTGCGCATGGGGCTCCTCCGGCCGGGCGGGCCGCTGTCCGCTCTCTACACGGCCGTGGCCGCCATCTCCACGCTGCCGCCGCGCGCTTGTGAAGCCGCTCCGCCCGCGCCCAGGGACGCGCACCACTCTCCGCCGGGTTCCCGTGCGGGAACGCCACCCCCTGGCCGTGCTGCTCGGCCTGGCCTTCCTGCTGCTGCCGCTGCTGACCGGCCTGCCGCCACGGCCGATCCCCGGCACCCCGCGGGTGGCGGTGGAGAGGCGGCAGCTCTGGCTGCTGCTCGCGGCGCTGGCGGCACTGCCCAGCCTGCCGGCGCGGCGCGCCCTGCCGCCGGGCTGGGCCCGGTTTCCGCAACGATCCCGCGAACCTCCCGCCGCCTGCGCCGTTTCTGTCTGCGGGCGGCGGACTCCACCGGCGCCGGGCGAGGCAGGAGGAGCGGGATGAGCGAGATCGCAGGCCGGGCCATGCCCGGCCACCCCATGGCGTCGGCAAGGCCACCGGCCGGGCGGAACTGGCGGCCGGGACCGCTGGCCAGCCCGCTGCTGGCCTTCCTGGTGCTCAGCCTGCTGATCATCGCCGGTGGCGCGCTGGCCCAGGGCACAGCCCCCGCCCCAGCGCAACCGCCTGGCCCGGGGACCGCGCCGCCCGAGCGGATGGCGCCGGCCGAACCCTCCCCCACCCTGCCCGATGGCGGCGCCCGGCCGCTGCCGGCGCCGCGCGACGGGGTGATCCCGGTGCCGCCGGGTGGCGACCGGGACATGCGGGTGACGCCCCCGGCGCCGAACCCCGGCACCACGCCGGTGATCCCGCCGCGCGACCCGGGCACCCCCGCGCCGCGCTGAGCCTTAGCCCGGCGCCGGCGCCGCCAGCTCGCGGGTGCGGGCGCCGATCTTGTCGAGCAGCACGCCCAGCGCCTGCTGCTCGGCTTCGGTCAGTGCCATGGCCAGGGAGGCGTGCAGCGCCCGCGCCAGCGGCACGATCTCGGCATAGGTGGCGCGGCCGCGGCGGCTCAGCCGCAGCACCCGGGCGCGCTGGTCGCCGGGCACGGCGCGGCGCTCCAGCAGCCCCTTGTCCTCCAGCCGGATGACGGCGCGGCTGACCCGCACGCGGTCCATCGCCGTGCGCTCGATCACCGCCTGGGTCGTCGCCTCCCCCTGCTGGCCGAGCACGGCGACCACCCGCCATTCCGGGATGGAAAGGCCGAAACGCTGCTGGTAGCGCGCGGCGAACAGGCCGCTCACCGCCTCCGCCGCGACGGAGAGGCGATAGGGCAGGAAGTCCTCCAGCCGCAGCGTGGCGGCATCCGGTTCGGGCGGGGCTGCGGGCGCGTCGCTTTGGCTTTTCATCTCATCTGAGACGATATAGAAAACACCGGCACGACGCCAGACAGCACAGGGCGGCGGCAAGGGGAGGATGAGGATGGCGGACGGCATCGCGGCGGGACGAACAGCCCCGCAGGGCCAGGCGGGGCTGACGCCCGGCTACATGTCCGGCTTCGGCAACGGCTTCGAGACGGAGGCGCTGCCCGGCGCCCTGCCGGTCGGCCGCAATTCGCCGCAGCGCTGCGCCTATGGGCTTTATGCCGAGCAGCTCTCCGGCTCGCCCTTCACCGCGCCGCGCGCCAGCAACGAGCGCAGCTGGCTCTACCGCATCCGCCCCACGGTCGCGCATTGGGGCGAGTTCCGGCGGATCGATCCCGGCCTGTGGCGCAGCGCCCCCTGCACGGAAACGGAACTGCCGCCGGCGCCGATGCGCTGGGATCCCATCCCGCTGCCACCGGAAAAAATCTCGCTGCTGGAGGGAGTGCGCACCATCACCACGGCGGGCGATGCGGGCGCGCAGAGCGGCATGGCGGCGCATGTCTATCTCGCCACCCGCTCGATGCGGGACGAGTATTTCTACAACGCCGATGCCGAGATGCTGTTCGTGCCGCAGCAGGGCGCGCTGCGGCTGTGGACCGAATTCGGCATCCTCGACATCGCGCCGGGCGAGATCGCCGTCATCCCGCGCGGCGTGAAGCTGCGCGCCGAGCTGCCGGGCGAGGCGCCGGCGCGCGGCTATCTTTGCGAGAATTACGGCGGCGCCTTCACCCTGCCCGAGCGCGGCCCGATCGGCGCCAACTGCCTGGCCAATCCGCGCGACTTCCTCACCCCCGTCGCCGCCTATGAGGATCGCGAGGCGCCCTCCACCCTGACGGTGAAATGGGGCGGCACGCTGTGGCGGGCGGAGACCGACCGCTCGCCGCTCGATGTCGTCGCCTGGCACGGCAATTACGCGCCCTACAAATACGATCTGCGCCGCTATTCGCCGGTCGGGCCGCTGCTGTTCGACCATGCCGACCCGTCGATCTTCACCGTGCTCACCGCGCCCTCCGAGACGCCGGGCACCGCCAATATCGATTTCGTGATCTTCCCCGAGCGCTGGATGGTGGCCGAGAACACCTTCCGCCCGCCCTGGTACCACATGAACGTCATGAGCGAGTTCATGGGGCTGATCGAGGGCGTGTATGACGCCAAGACCGGCGGCGGCTTCACCCCCGGCGGCTTCTCGCTGCACAACGCCATGCTGCCGCACGGGCCGGACCGCGACGCCTTCGAGGCGGCGAGCCGCGCGCCGCTCGCGCCGCACAAGCTCTCCGGCACGCTGGCCTTCATGTTCGAGACGCGGGCGCCGCAGCGCGTCACCCGCTATGCCGCCGAGGCGCCGCAATTCCAGGCCGATTACGCGCTGTACGGCCGGAAGCTGGAGCGGCATTTCGACCCGACCCGGCGCGACCCGGCATGAGCGCCGCGCTGGATGCGACGCACGACCCAGCGCTGCGCAGCTGGGTCGAGGGCGCCGATGGCCATGCCGATTTCCCCATCCAGAATCTGCCCTTCGGTGTGGCGAAGCCGGGCGAGGCGCCGGCGCAGGGGGCCGTCGCCATCGGCGACCAGGTGCTGCTGCTGGGGGATGCGCTCGACGCCGGGCTGTTCACGGGGGCGGCGCGCGACGCCGCCACCCTCGCCGCCCGCGCCACGCTGAACGACTTCATGGCGGCCGGCGCGGCGCCG
>NZ_GG770782.1:0-1822 GCF_000164635.1 Pseudoroseomonas cervicalis ATCC 49957
CGGCGCGGGGGGGGCATGGCGGTCCTCCTGCGCAACACTGCATAGCCAGGCGGGCGGCGCCCGCCAGCCGGGTGGCCATCAACTCCCCGCGGCCGGCGGGGCACCGGCGCGGCGAAGCGGTCACAAGCCGGCGAGGCTCATCCCGCCGTCAGCCGCCGCTCCAGCAGCTCCAGCAGGGTGCGGGTGGCGGGGGCGGGGGTGACGCCGCGCCGCACCACCACGCCGGTGCTGCGCTCGATGCGCGGCGCCTCCAGCATGCGCGCCACCAGGATCGGGTGCGGGCTGCGCGGCAGCGCCAGGCGCGGCACCACGGCCAGGCCCAGCCCCGCCTCGGCCAGGCCCAGGCTGGTCGAGAGATGCTCGGCCTCGTACTGCCAGTTCGGCTGGATGCCCTGCGGCAGCAGGGCGCGGTCGAGGATCAGCCGGTTGCCCGAGCGGCGCGAGACGCCGATCAGCTTCTCATTCTCCAGCTCGGCCCAGCGGATGCTGCGGCGCCGCGCCAGCCTGTGGTCGCGCCGGCAGGCCAGCACGAAGGGGTCGCGCCGCAGCGGGCGGAACTCCACCTCCGGCACGATGGCGCCCTCCATGCCGATGCCGAATTCGACGCCGCCGCTGGCCACCATGTCGATCACCCCATCGGCCGAGAGATCCATGACGCGCACGCGCACGCCGGGGAAGCGGCGGGCGAAATCGGCCAGCGTCGCCGGCAGGAAGTAGTAGGCGGCGGTCGGGATGCAGGCGAGGGTGATCAGCCCGCGCCGCCGCGCCGCCGTCTCGCGGATGCCGAGCAGGCTTTCCTCCAGCTCGTCCAGCAGCCGCCGCGCGCGGGGGAGGAATTCGCGCCCCATCTGGGTCAGCGCCACGCGCCGCGTGGTGCGCGTCATCAGCGCGATGCCGAGCTCCTCCTCCAAGGCGCTCAGCCGGCGCGACACGGCGGGCAGCGACAGGTGCAGCACCTCCGCCGCGCGCGTCAGGCTCAGCGCCTCGGCCACGGCGACGAAGGTGCGGAGCTGGTCGAGGTCGATGGCCATGGCGGGCTTTCTTGCGCAGGGTGCAAGGATCCTACCGTTCTTTGCACTTCTGTTTGAAGGCGCCGCTGCGCAGAAAGGCGCTGGAACGAAACCCGGGCGGAGACGGCGATGCAGATGCGCATTCCCTGCGTGCTGATGCGGGGCGGCACCAGCCGCGGTCCCTTCTTCCTCGCGGCGCACCTGCCGGAGGATCCGGCGCAGCGCGACGCGGTGCTGCTGGCGGCGCTCGGCTCGCCGCACCCGATGCAGCTCGACGGCCTCGGCGGCGGCAGCAGCCTGACCAGCAAGGCGGCGATCATCAGCCCCTCGGCCGAGCCCGGCGTCGATGTCGACTATCTCTTCGCCCAGGTGGCGGTGGACCGCCGCAGCGTCGACACCCGGCCCAATTGCGGCAACATGCTGGCCGCCGTCGGCCCCTTCGCCATCGAGGCCGGGCTGGTGGCGCCGCGGCACCCGCGCACGCTGGTGCGCATCCGCAACCGCAACACCGGCCAGCTGGTCGAGGCGGTGGTCTGCACCCCCCAGCGCCGGGTGAGCTATGAGGGCGACGCCGCCATCCCCGGCGTGCCCGGCACCGCCGCCCCCATCGCGCTGCGCTTCCGCGACCTGGCCGGCAGCAAGACCGGCCGGCTGTTCCCCAGCGGCCAGGCGGCCGAGACGATCGATGGCTGCGCCGTCACCCTGATCGACGGCGCCATGCCGATGATGCTGGTGGCGGCCGCCGCCCTCGGCCTGCCGCCCGCGGCGGCGCCGGAGGCGATCGAGGCCGATGCCGCGCTGCTGGCCCGGCT
>NZ_GG770782.1:5642-7147 GCF_000164635.1 Pseudoroseomonas cervicalis ATCC 49957
AGCGCCAGCGCGGCGGCCCCCGCCCAGAGGGCGATGCGCCGGGCCCCGGCCCCTGTGCGTTCGGTGGCGCGATGCGGCATCGGAGATTCCCTTCCTGCTGGGCGCGGGGCCGCGCGCCGCGTCGCGGCGTGGCCTGCCCACCCTGGTTCAGCCTGTCCCTGGCGGCGGCGTCGAGGCGCCGCGTTTCTTCTTGGCCCCAGCACAGCAAAATCATTCCGCAGCGTCAATCGAGGCCGGGCTTCGCCGATTGACAGGCGCGGCCGCGAATGGCGACGATCACGCCGGGAGATTCGCCAAAAAGGGAGCAGTATCATGGGTCGACGGGGCCTTGCCGCCGCGTTCCTGTTCGCCTGCGCGCTGTTTGGCGGCCCCGCCGCCGCGCAGACATCTTCCGCCAGCCCGACACTGGAGGCCGTGCGCGCGCGCGGCCAGCTGGTCTGCGGCGTGCATACCGGCATCGCGGGCTTCGCCCTGCCGGATTCGCGCGGCGTCTGGCAGGGGCTGGATGTCGATCTCTGCCGCGGCCTGGCCGCCGCCATCTTCAACGATCCGGCGAAGCTGCGGCTGGTGCCGGTCTCATCCTCGACGCGCTTCACCGCGCTCGGCTCGGGCGAGCTCGACGTGCTGTTCCGCACCTCGACCCAGACCATGCTGCGCGACACCACGCTCGGCCTGCGCCATGCGGTGACCTATTTCTTCGACGGGCACGGCTTCATGGTGCGCGCCGATTCCGGCGTGCAGCGCGTGGCCGAGCTGCGCGGCGCCACCATCTGCCTGGTGCAGGGCACCACCAATGAGCAGGTGACGGCGGATTACTTCCGCAGCATCAACACGCCCTTCCAGCCGGTGGTGTTCGAGCGCACCGACCAGGTGGCGGCGGCGCTGCAGGCCGGGCGCTGCGACGCCTTCGGCACCGATGCCTCGCAGCTCGCCGCGACCCGCGCCTCGCTGCCCAACCCGGCGCAATGGAGCGTGCTGCCCGAGCGCTTCTCGAAGGAGCCCTATGGCGCCTATGTGCGGCGCGGCGACGACAATTGGTTCGACATCGTGCGCTGGTACACCACCGCCATCATCGAGGCGGAGGAGCAGGGCGTGACCGCGGCCAATGCCGAGGCGATGCGCGGCAGCTCGGCCAACCCCAACACCCGCCGCCTGCTGGGGGTGACGCCGGAGCTGGGCCAGGCGCTGAAGCTCGACCCGCTCTGGGCCTACAACGCCATCCGCGCCGTCGGCAATTACGCCGAGATCTATGACCGCCACATGGGCCCGGCCACGCCGATCGGCCTGCCGCGCGGGCCGAACGAGCAATGGACCCGGGGCGGCCTGCTCTACGCCTGGCCGATGCGCTGAACCACGACGGCGCCGGCCCGGCTTGCGGGACGCGGCGCCACGCGGCATTGGCGGGGTGTGACACGCAATGGCGCCCCGCCCCTCCTGACCGACCCCGACGCGGCCCTGGCCCGGCTGCTGGCCCTGTTGCCGGCGCTGGCGCCGCAGCGCCGCGC
>NZ_GG770782.1:7197-15287 GCF_000164635.1 Pseudoroseomonas cervicalis ATCC 49957
CGAGGCGCCCGCCCCCGCCACCCCGGCCGAGCCGCCGCCGCTGCGCTACGAGGGCAGCCTGTTCCAGCTGCCGCCGGGCTGGGGCCCGATCCCCAACGCCACCGGCCCGAACTACATGGTGCAACGCAACTTCCCTGGCGATGCGCGCGGCCGCGGGCGCGGCGGCGCCATCATCCAGATCGCGCCCCCGGTCGCCGCCCCGGCCGAGCGGCTCGACGCCGTGTTCGAGCAGGCCACGCGCAGCCTGCCCGAGCTGGCCGACAAGCGCCCGACCCTGCGGCGCGAGGGCGAGACGGTGAACGGCCACCGCATGCGCTACGACACGCGCTGCTGCGGCACGCGCAACGGCGCCTCCCTGGCCAATGAGACAGTGGCGATCGCCACCGGCCGGGCCATCCACGTGCTGATGCTGGTCACCGTCAATCTGCGCGGCGACGACCGCCGCGCGGCGGAGGCGGATTTCGACGCGCTGGTCCGCTCCTTCCGCCCGACCGAGGCGGACCGGCCCTTCGGCCTGCAACCCGTGCCGGGCGGCGGCGGGCTGCAGGGCGTCTACACCCATCTCGACACCGGGCTGCGGCCGAACGCCTTCGGTGGCCTGGATTTCTACGCCGAGAGCGAGGTGCTGGTGCTCGACCCCTCCGGCCTGTTCAGCGACACCCTGCCGAATGGCGGGCGCGACCTGGCCGCGCATTGCCGCGAGACGCCGCGCGATTGCGGCACCTACCGCCTGGCGGGCGGGCAGCTGGAGCGGCGCCAGACCGGCTCCCGCTTCGGGCTGATCGAGATCGAGCGGGACAGCCTGGCGCGCGAGGGGCGGGATCTGCGCATCGGCGACACGCTGCACCGCTTCGTTCCGCCGTTGCCGGCCGACACGCGGCTGGAGGGGCGCTGGCGCTATTTCTACGGCTCGGCGGGCAGCACCGCCTTTTCCTCCGGCAGCGTGGCGGTGGAGCGGCATCTGCTGCTGACGCGCGACGGGCGCTTCCAGCGCAGCGGCTTCACCGGCGCCAGCAGCAGCAGCGACATGGGCGGCGGCAGCTCCGGCGTCACCGTGGGCTCGCAGCGCCCGGCCGGGCAGGGGCGCTACCGGATCGAGGGCTATACGCTGACCCTCACCGGCGATGATGGGCAGCGCCAGGTGTTCAGCCTGTTCATGCCGGACAGGGACTCCGACGCGGTGCTGACCATCGACGGCAGCAACTACCTCAAGCGCGACGACTAGCCGGCCGGGCGTCACGGCGCCGCCAGGGAAGCTTTGCCTTTCGCGCCCCGCCCGGCCTAGATGGCGCCATGCTGTCCGACATCACGCCGCTCGGCAGCGTCGCGGGGGCCTTCCTGCTGGCCTTCCCGGCGCTGTTCTCCATCGTCAACCCGCTCGGCGCCGCGCTGATCTTCAGCCAGGTGATGAGCGACCGCAGCGCCGCGGAGCGCGCCTATCTGGCGCGCCGCGTCGGGCTCTATTCGCTGCTGGTGCTGCTCGGCGCGCTGTGGGGCGGCGCCGCCATCCTGAACTTCTTCGGCATCTCGCTGGGCGCGCTGCGGGTGGCCGGCGGGCTGGTCGTCGCCATCCGCGCCTGGAGCCTGCTGATGGCGCCCGAGGAGCACGAGACCCGCAAGGAGCAGCAGGCCGCCCCGGCCAGCGACGCCGACGCCGTGGCCTTCTTCCCGCTGACCATGCCCTTCACCACCGGCCCGGGCAGCATCGCGGTGGCCATCACGCTCAGCGCCACGCAGCCGGCCAGCGGCACCGGGCTCTGGGCCTTCTTCGCCGGCGTCAGCGCGGCCGCGGCGGTGACGGCGCTGACCGTCTGGCTGGCCTACACCTGGGCGGACCGGCTGATCGCCCTGCTGGGCCAGAGTGGCGCGCGGGTGGTGATGCGCATGGCGGCCTTCCTGCTGCTCTGCATCGGCGTGCAGATCCTGAGCACGGGGGTGCAGGACCTGCTGGTGGCGGCGCTGCACGCCGCCGGCCCGCGCGGCTGAGCCGGGCTGGACCACCCGCGCCCGGCGTCGCAGGATGCGCCCTGCCATAGCAGGGAGACGCGCCATGTCCGCCACCGACACCCTGACCCGCACCCCCGACTGGGTGGCGGCGCGCGACGCGGCGGAACGCCTGCTGGCCCCCTGGCGGGAGGGCGGCGCCGCGCCGGGCGGCGCCATCCTGGCCTTCGATGCCAGCCGCATCCGGGTGGAGGTGGCGGCGGGGCTGGAAAGCCTCTCCGGCACCACGCCCTTCAGCGGCGCCAGCGTGGTGCGCTACGCCTCCGTCACCAAGCATGTGCTGGCGGCGCTTGCCTTGCGCGACGGGCCGTCGCTGGACGACGCGCTGGGCGCGCATCTGCCGGAGCTGCGCGGCGGCCTCGCCGGGGTCAGCCTCGGCCGCGCCCTCGACATGACCGGCGGCCTGCCGGATCTGCGCGAGACGCTCGCCCTGCTCGGCCTGACCGCCACCGAGGCGATCGGCAGCGACGCGGCGCTGGGCTTCCTGGCGCGGCAGGAAGGCCTGAACTTCTCACCGGGCACGCAGATCTCCTACTCCAACACCGGCTACCGCCTGGTCGAAGCCATCCTGGCGCGGCGCGGCCACCGCTTCGCCGATTTCGTCGAGCACAGCGTGAACCGCCCGCTCGGCCTCGCCTGGCGCGCGCCGGAGCTGTGGAGCGAGCCGGTGCCCGGCCTGGTGCCCGGCTACTGGCAGGATGGCGCGGGCTGGCAGCAGGGCTTTGCCGGGCTGCATCTCTCCGCCTCGGGCTGCCTGACCGGCAGCGGCGCCGACCTCGCCCGCTGGGGCCAGGCCCTGCTGCGCAACGAGGGTGCGGCCGAGGGCCTGCTGGCCCGCCAGGGCGCGCCGCGCCACCTCGCCGATGGCCGGGCGACCGGTTATGGCCTGGGCCTCGCCCATGACGAGATCGGCGGCGTGGCGCTGATCGGCCATGGCGGCTCGCATATCGGCTACAAGACCTATCTGCTGCTGGCGCCGGAGCCTGGCCTCGGCGTGGTGCTGGTGGCCAATCGCGAGGACGCGGCGAGCCACGCCATGGCGCTCGCCACCATGGCGGCGCTGCTGGGCGCCGAACTGCCGCCCCTGGCCCCTGCCCTGCCCCCCGGCCTCTATGCCGAGGATGAGGGGCCGCACTGGCTGGAGATCGCCGGCCAGACCGCGCTCTTCCTCGGTGCCGGCGACACGCTGCATGCGGCGGGCGATGGCAGCGTGGTGACGCTCTCCGCCCATCTGCCGATGCGGCTGCGCGCCACGGCGGAGGGCATCGAGGGCGAGCTCGGCCATGTCGCGCGCCGCTTCCGCCGCGTCGACGTCGCGCAGGATGCAGGGCTGGACAGCATCCAGGGCGAATGGCGCGGCGCCGCCGGGGATGCTGCCTTCCGCATCGAGGGCGACACGCTCCTCCGCGGCATCGGCCCGGCGCGGCGCCAGGCGACCCTGCGCCCGCTGGGCGGCGGCCGCTATGTCACGCAGCTGCCGGACGGGCCCTGGCCCTTGCGCTTCGGCCTGGCCTTCGCCGGCGACGAGGTGGCGCTGACCAGCCATCGCAGCCGCGTGCTGCGCTTCCACCGCGCCGGCTGAGCGCCATGGCCCAGACGCCCGCCACCGACCCCTGGGCCCGGCTGCGCGCGGCGACCCCCGCCCGCATCGGCCTGGGCCGTGCCGGCGATGCGCCCTCCCTGCGCGCCGTGCTGGAGTTCCAGATGGCGCATGCGGAGGCGCGCGACGCCGTGCACGCCGCGCTGGACGAGGCCGCCCTGCGCGAGGCCCTGGCGCAGGCCGGGCTGGGCGGGCACCCCACCCTGTCGCTGCAAAGCCAGGCGCCGGACCGCACCACCTATCTGCGCCGCCCCGATCTCGGCCGCCGCCTGCGACCGGAGGACGCCGCCGGGCTGCCGCGCGGCGAATGGGACGTGGTCTTTGTCCTGGCCGATGGCCTCTCTGCCACCGCCCTGCAGCGCCACGCGGCGCCGCTGCTGCAGGCGGTGCTGGCCCGCCTGCCGGGCTGGCGCGTCGGCCCGCTGGTGGTGGCGCACCAGGCCCGCGTGGCGCTGGGCGACGAGATCGGCGCCGGCCTCGGCGCCACGCAACTCGCCATGCTGGTGGGCGAGCGCCCCGGCCTGTCGGTGGCCGACAGCCTGGGCGTCTACCTGACCCACGCGCCCCGCCCGGGCCGTCGGGATTCGGAGCGCAACTGCATCTCCAACATCCATGGCGCCGGCGGCCTCGGGCACGCCGCCGCCGCCGCCAAGCTGGCCTGGCTGATGACCGAGGCGCGACGCCTTGGCCAGACCGGCATCGCGCTCAAGGACGACACCCCCCTGCCCCCGCTGCTGGAGGGCTGAGCCGGCCTCAGCCCAGCGGATCGGTGCGGTACAGCGTCACCCTGAGCCCGCCATGCGGCACCGGCGGGCCGGGCGGCAGGAAGGGCAGGCCGGTGGCCCGCGCCAGATGCGCCTCGCTGGTGACGAGGCCGACGCGCCAGCCGCCGAAGCGCGCCAACAGCACCTGCCCCAGCGCGCGATACAGCGGCAGCAGCGCGCCCTTATCGCCCAGCCGCGTGCCATAGGGCGGGTTGACGATGACCAGCCCGGGCGGCCCCTCGGGCGGCGCGATCTCGCTGATCGTCGCCTGGCGGAATTCGGTGTGCGCGGCGACGCCGGCGCGCTCGGCATTGGCGCGGCTCATCGCCACGGCCCCCGCATCGCGGTCGCTGCCATGGAAACGCACGCCCGGCACACGCTCGCTGCGCACGGCGCGCATGCGCGCCCAGGCTTCCGCGTCGAAGCTCGCCAGCTTCTCGAAGGCGAAGCCGCGCTGCCGGCCGGGATTCAGCCGCGCCGCGATCTCCGCCGCCTCGATGACGAAGGTGCCGGAGCCGCACATCGGGTCCAGCACCGGCTCCTGCCCGTCGAAGCCGCATTGCCGCAGGAACAGCGCCGCCATCGTCTCGCGCAAGGGTGCCGCATTCACCGCCGGCTTGTAGCCACGCTTGTGCAGCGCCTCGCCCGAGCTGTCGACGCTGATGGTGCAGAGATCCTGCTCCACCCGCACCATCACCGTGATCTCCGCCTCATCGGCGATGGGCGCGCCCAGCGTCTCGCGGATCGCCGTCTCGACGCGCTGCGCCACGGCGCCGCTGTGGTAGAGCCGGGATCCGGCGCAGGACGCCTCCACCCGCACCGGCACGTCCCGCCGCAGCACGGCATCCCAGGGCACCCGCCGCGCCCGCTCATCCAGCTGCGCCAGATGCACGGCGCGGAAACTGTCGATGCGCGCCAGCACCCGCCCGGCGCCGCGGATCCACAGATTGGCCCGCCACACCTCCGGCCAGCCGCCCCGCGTCACCACGCCGCCCGGCACGATCTTGGGCCGCTTGAAGCCCTTGCCGCGCACCTCCTCGCACAGCACGGGCTCAAGCCCCGGCAGAGCGGACAGAAAAATATCGAACTCGGCATCGCGGGTCATGGGGCTGCCTGGCTGAAGCATCGGGGGGGAAGCGCGGCGGGCCGCCGCTCTACCACGCCGCGCCGGGCCGGGCCACCGAAGCGCGCCCGGCTTACCCCCGCGCCCCGCGCATGCCACACTGCCCGCCGCAGCCGGAGGGGACAGCATGCGCGCACGCATCCGCGACACCGAGATCTATTTCGACGTCGAGGGCATGGGCCTCGTCCCCGACGGCCCCACCATGCGCGAACGCCCGGTGGCCTTCGTGCTGCATGGCGGCCCGGGCGGCGACCATAGCGGCTTCAAGCCCGGCTTCTCCCCGCTCGCCGAGCGCATGCAGCTCGTCTACATCGACCATCGCGGCCAGGGCCGCTCCGCCAAGGGCGATCCCGCGACCTACACGCTGGACGAGAATGTCGAGGATCTGGAGGCGCTGCGCCAGCATCTCGGCCTCGGCCGCATCGTCTCCATCGGCACCTCCTATGGCGGCATGGTCGCCATGGCGCATGCCGCACGCTACCCGGACAGCGTCTCCCACCTGGTGCTGGTGGTGACCGCCGCCCATGCCGGCTTCAATGACCGCGCCCGCGCCATCGTCGCCGAGCGCGGCACACCCGAGCAGATCCGCGTCGCCGACCAGCTCTGGAATGGCGAGCTGACCAGCCTGGAAGCGGTGCGCCACTATTACGCGGTGATGGGCCCGCTCTACTCCGTCACCCACAATCCGGAGGCCGGGCGCGATGCCCGCCTGCGCACCCTGCATGAGCCCGCGGCGCTGATGCAGGCCTTCCGCCCCGGCGGCTTCCTGCGCGGCTTCGACCTGCGCCCGGAGCTGCCGCGCATCACGGCGAAGACGCTGATCCTGGCCGGGCGGCATGACTGGATCTGCGCCCCCGAATTCTCCGAGGAGATCCACCGCCTGATCCCCGGCTCCGACCTGCGCATCTTCGAGCGCAGCAGCCACTCCATCCGCGCCGACGAGCCGCAGGCGATGTTCGACGCGATCAAGGGATTCCTCGTCTACTGAGCCGGGCGCGGGAAACTCCCCGCGCCCGGCCGTTGCTCAGGGTGCCTCGACCAGCGCCACGCCGCCGCGCGCTACCACGTTGCCGCGCTTGACCACCAGCGCGCGGGGCGGATGCGCCACCACCGCCTCGGCCACGCTCTCCGCCGCCACCAGCACCAGATCGGCGCGGCAGCCCTCCGCCAGCCCGTAATCCTTCAGCCGCATGATCTCGGCGCCGCCCTGCGTGCAGACGGCGAGCGCCATCGCCACCTCCTCGTCACGCCGGAAATTGTTGCGCAGGCCGACCATCATGGCGCGCTCCAGCATGTCGCCATTGCCATAGGGGCCCCAGGAATCGCGGATCCCGTCATTGCCGGAACAGACACGGATACCGCGTGCCACAAGCTGCGCCACCGCCGGCACCGGGCGGCTGGCGCTGCCCGTCGTCATGATGCCGATATCCAGCGCCGCGATCTCGTCCAGCAGCGCATTCACCATCGCCGCATCCGCGTCCCCCAGGCAGAAGGCATGGCTGACCACCACCTGGCCCTGCATGCCCAGCGCCCGCGTCCGCTCGAAGATCAGCTCCATGCTGAAGGCGCCCAGCAGCCCGGGCTCGTGCAGATGGATGTCCAGCGGCTTGCCATGCTTCTGCGACAGCGCGAACACCGCATCCAGATGCCCGGCCGGATCGCGGTCGATGCCGCAGGGGTCCAGCCCGCCCACCACCTCGCAGCCCAGCCGCAGCGCCTCATCCACCAGCTCCAGCGTGCCGGGCCGCACCAGCAGGCCGGATTGCGGGAAGGCCACCAGCTCGACATCCATCACATCGGCATAGCGTTCGCGCATGCGCAGCACGCCCTCCACCGCGCCCAGCCCGCCCTCCGTGTCGATATCGACATGCGTGCGGATATGCGTCGTGCCATGCCGCAGCGACTGCACCAGCTGCCGCCCCGATTGCCGCTCGGCGTCCAGGCCAAGCTCCTTCTTCACCCGCCGCTCATTGTCGATCTTGTCGATCAACCGCGGGCCGGCGCTGTTCGGAATCCACCCCATGCCCCACAGCGTCTTGTCGAGATGCGTGTGCGCTTCCACGAGCCCCGGGATCGCCAGCGCGCCGGCGCCATCCTCCACCAACGCGCCCGGCACGGCCTGGTCCGGCGCGATGCGCGCGATGCGGCCATCGCGCAGCAGCATGTCGGTGGCAGCACCACCCATCGGGCGGATGTTTTTCAGCAACAGATCCTGGGGCATCTCTTCCTCCGAGCAGGAAGCAAGTGCAGGACAAGACGGAAAGAAAAACAAGGCCAGGGGAATGAATTCCCCTGGACCCCTTCTTTTTTCTGTCAGTTGGCGGGCGGCAACGGTCCCACATACTCGGCGCGCGGGCGGATCAGCCGGCCCTCGGCGCGCTGCTCCAGCGCATGCGCGATCCAGCCGACACTGCGGCCCACGGCAAACAGCGCCAGCCCGCCGCCGCGCGGCAAGGGCAGCGTGTCCTCCAGCATCGCCAGCGCCACATCCACCGTCGCCGGCTGGCCGCTCAGCGCCTCGCCCGCCGCCACCAGCCGGCGCCAGCGAGGCGGCGCGCGCCAGCAGCGCCGCCGCGCGCGGATCGCCCTGCGGATACAG
>NZ_GG770782.1:16621-23582 GCF_000164635.1 Pseudoroseomonas cervicalis ATCC 49957
CGCCGTGCCGCTGCCGCGCTGCCGGGGCGTCGCCGTGGTGGCGGGCGGCACCGGCGGGCGCGGCTTCAACCCGCTGCTGGGCGGCGACAATGACGGCATCGTCACCGTGGCCGAGACCCGCATGCCGGAATGCGAGGACGGCTTCACCCTGCTGCGCGCCCTGCACACCCCGCTGGCCGCGCATCCCGGCACGGTCAACGCGGCGCTGGGCTTCCTGGAGAGCGGCCGCCTCGCCGCCTGAGCCGCCGCGTCAGCCGGGCGGCGCGCTGGTGGCGCCGAAGCGGCGCTTGCCGCCGCGGATATGCGCCTCCCCCGCCGCGCGCGCCGCCGCCGCGTCGCCCGCGCGCAGCGCGGCCAGGATGGCGGCGTGCTCGGCATTGCTCTCGCGCATCTTCTCCGGCTGCACCAGGGCGCGGCGGCGGAACAGGGTCAGCTCCTTGCCGAGATCGGCGTGGATGCGCTGGGCCCGCGCCCCCGCCCCATGCTCGAACAGCGCCGCGTGGAACGCGATGTTGAGCCCGTAGTAGCCCGGCGCGTCCTCCTGCGCCGCCGCCGCCTCCATCGCCGCGACCAGCGCGCCGAGCCGCTCCGCCGCCGCCTCGGGCAGGCGCACGGCCAGGCTGGCGCAGGCCTCGCCGGTCAGCAGGGCGCGCAGGTCGTAGAGCTCCAGCGCCTCCTCGGCGCTCAGCTTGCGCACATAGCTGCCCTGGTTGACCACGGTGACCACCAGCCCCTGATGCTCCAGCCCGCGGATCGCCTCGCGCACCGGGCCACGGCTGACGCCGAGCCGCGCGGCCAGCGCCTGCTCGTTCAGCCGGCTGCCGGCGGGGGCGCGGCCCTCCAGGATCATCCGCTCGATCTCCTGCCGGACCACACTGGTCAGGGAGGCGGTGCGCAGCAGCCGCAGCGTGTCATGGGGCTCGCCATTCATGCCGGGAGGATGGCGGGACAGGGTGCAGATCGTCAACAGTTTGCACCGGCATCGGAACATGCTAGCGATTTCGCCGGACAAGGGAGCGACCGAGATGAATGACAGCAGCCCCGCCGCGCGGCCCGCCGGCATGGCCTCCTCCGCCCTGGCCGGCACGGTGGTGCTGGACCTGACGCGGGTGCGCTCCGGCCCCACCTGCGTCCGCCAGCTGGCCGATTGGGGCGCCGATGTCATCAAGATCGAGATGCCGGAGGGGCTGGATGCCGGCGACCCGATGGGCGGCCCGCGCCTGGGCCCCGACTTCCAGAACCTGCACCGCAACAAGCGGGGCATGACGCTGAACCTGAAGGACCCCGAGGGGCGCGCCCTGTTCCTGCGCCTGGTCGAGCAGGCCGATGTGGTGGTGGAGAATTTCCGCCCCGATGTGAAGGACCGGCTCGGCATCGGCTACGCGGCGCTGGCGGAGGTCAATCCGCGCATCATCCTGGCCTCGATCTCCGGCTTCGGCCAGGACGGGCCCTATGCCGGGCGCCCCGGCTTCGACCAGATCGCGCAGGGCATGGGCGGGCTGATGTCGATCACCGGCCTGCCCGGCCAGGGGCCGGTGCGCGTCGGCATTCCCATCGCCGATCTCTGCGCCGGCCTCTTCGCCGCGCAGGGCATCCTGGTCGCGCTGCTGGAGCGCGAGAAGAGCGGACGGGGGCAATGGGTCTCCACCAGCCTGCTGGAGGCGCAGCTCTTCATGCTGGACTTCCAGGCGGCGCGCTGGCTGATGGCCGGGGAAGTGCCGAAGCAGGCCGGCAACAACCACCCGACCAGCATCCCGACCGGCGTCTTCCCCACCAGCGACGGCCATATCAACATCGCCGCGACCGGCCAGCGCATCTGGGAGCGCACCGCCGAGGCGCTCGGCCGCCCCGACTGGACCAGCAACCCGGACTATGCCGATGGCGAGGCGCGCAGCCGCAACCGCGACGCGCTGAACGCCGAGATCGCCGCGGTGACGGCGACCCGCAGCAGCGCCGAATGGGTCGATGCGCTGAACCGCGCCGGCGTGCCCTGCGGCCCGATCTACAGCATCGACCAGGCCTTCCAGGACGCGCAGACCGAGCATCTGGGCATCGTCCGCGAATTGCCGCGCGAGGGCGAGGCGGTGCGCTATGTCGGCCAGCCCTTCCGCCTGTCGCGCACGCCGAGCGCGGTGGTGGCGCATCCCCCGGCGATCGGCGAGCACACGGAGGCGGTGCTGCAGCAGCGCCTCGGCCTCGATGCCGAGGCCATCGCTGCGCTGCGCGCGCGCAACATCATCTGACGGCCGGGAGAGGGAGACGAGCATGCCCATCTATGCACTGGATGAGATCGCGCCGCGCCTGCCGGAACCCGGCCGCTACTGGATCGCCCCGGACGCGCATGTCATCGGCGATGTGACGCTGGGCGACGAGGTGGGCATCTGGTTCGGCGCGGTGCTGCGCGGCGACCGCAGCCCGATCACCCTGGGGGCCCGCAGCAATGTGCAGGAAGGCGCCATGCTGCACGCCGATCCCGGCTTCCCGCTGCGGGTCGGCGCCGGCGTGACCGTCGGGCACCACGCCATCCTGCATGGCTGCGACATCGGCGATGGCTGCCTGATCGGCATGGGCGCCACGGTGCTGAACGGGGCGCGGATCGGCCGCCACTGCCTGGTGGGCGCCAACGCGCTGGTGACCGAGGGCAAGGAATTCCCCGAGGGCAGCCTGATCGTCGGCAGCCCGGCCCGCGCCATCCGCAGCCTGGACGAGGTGGCGATCGAGGGGCTGCGCCGCTCGGCCGATGGCTATGTGGAGAATTGGCGCCGCTTCGCGGCCGGGCTGAAGCGGCTGGACTGAGCACGGCGCCCTGAGGGGAGGGCCGCTCCTCCCCGATTGGGCATGCTTTGCGCCCAGGCCCCTCCGGCCGGGCGGGGCGCGCCAGCCCCGCCTTGGCGCGGGAAGGTCGTCCGGCGTCCCTCAGCCGGCACAGCCACCCCCGAAGCGAGCGCGGGGCCGGCACAGCCGGATGGCGCCGCGGCCAGTCCCGGACATCCGGGTCCCCCGCCCTGACTACCCGGCCAGCGCCCCCGCGCCGCGGCGCAGCTCGGCGATGCGGGCGCGGATCGCCACCAGCTTTTCCTCCAGCCGCCGCTCCTGCTCCAGCAGCCGGTCCAGCTCGGCGGCGGGCGGCGGCCCGGCATTCTGCCCGGTCAGCGGCAGGCGGCGGAAATGCTCCGCCTCCTTGCGCGTCACCGAGGGGCGCAGCACCCCGGCCTCGATCGCCTTCTGGATGCGCTGCGGCTCGTAATGGGTGAAGACATAGGCGACGCTGTAGCTGTCCGGCAGCAGGTCGAGCGGCAGCCGCCCCTCCTCCACGGCCAGCGCCACCTGGCGCCACATCACCGCGCGGTTCTTCGGCACCTTGAACAGCGTGTCGCTGCGGTCGATCAGCAGCTTCCATTCCTCGGGCGCGAATTTGCGCTCGGCCGCCAGCAGCGCCTTGCCCATCTGGACATACAGCTCGATCTGCCGCGCCGCCCCGTTGCGCAGCGTGTTGTAGAGCACGGTCGCGGCACGGACCTTGTCCTGGTCCTGCAGCACCCCGGTGCCGGCGAAGAGCCGGTGGAACTCATCGACGAACTCCTGCGGCGCCACGCTGAGGTTGCGCAGCCCATCCGCCTGCCGGTCCGGCTCGGCCAAGGCGGTGCTGAGCTTCTGGCCGATGGAGAGGATCCGCCCGCTGCTGCCGCGGCTCATGCGCCCCTCCCCTTGCGGCGCGGCGGGAAACCGGCCTCGCGCCGCACATACTCCCACACCGCCACGAAATCCGGCCGGGACTTGGACTTCGGATTGTCCGCCGCGCTCAGCCCGTCCACATGCCCCAGATGCGCATCGGACAGGTTGCGCACCGTGACCGGGCAGAGCGGCGCCAGGCGGTTGAACTGCTCCTTCAGCGCGCGGACGAACACCTCGCGCTCATTGGCGCGGTTCAGCACGGCGGCGGTCTTCACCCCCATCTCGGTCAGGCGGGTCAGCCAGGGGCCGGTGCTGTCGGCGTCGTTCATGGTGGCCTGGCTGGGCACCACCACCAGATCGGCGGCGCTGCACACCTCCAGCACCTGCGGCAGGCAGTGATCCACCGAGGGCAGCATGTCCACGATCACCAGGTCATGCCCCTGCGCCGCCTGCCGCACCGCGTGCCAGTCATTCAGGATATCGGCCGGCAGCACGTCGAAGCCGGCGATCTCCGGCCGGGCCTCGGCGGTGGCCAAGCGGCGGCGGCCCCATTTGGTCAGGGTCTGCTGCGGGTCGAAATCGACGCCGAGCGCGCGATAGCCCTCCTGCGCCGCCAGCGGCAGCAGGTTCTGGCAGAAGGTGGTCTTGCCCGAGCCGCCCTTGGGCGAGCAGAAGACCACGAGACGCGGCGCGGCAGGCCGGGCCATGGCAGGCATGCGAGGGTCCCATCCAGCTTTGTTCGGCGCCATGCTAGTGGCGTGCGGTTTACCGGTAAACCGTCCGCCGAAGCTTGTTGCGGCGGTTTACCGGTAAACCGCGCCCGGGCCGCCCTTGCCGGGGCCGGTTTTTCACCCCAGGCTGCCGCCTTCCGCCCACAGCCGAGGCCCGCCCCGCCGGATGACCCAGATCGTCGTGCTCGACCCCATCACGCCCGGAACCGCCGCGCGGCTGCGCGCCCTGCTGCCGCCCGGCATGACCCTCGACCACGCGACCGGGCGCGACGCCGAGCATCTGCGGGCGCTGGTGGCCGGGGCGGATGTCATCGTCTCGGGCCAGATCCCGGTCGATGCGGCGCTGCTGGCCGCGGCGCCCAAGGCCCGGCTGCTGCACAAATGGGGGGTCGGGGTGGACAATTTCGACCTGGAGGCGGCGCGCGCGCGCGGCATCACCGTCGCCCGCACCACCGGCAGCAACGCGGTGCCGGTCGCCGAATTCACCCTCGGCCTGATCATCGCCCTGATGCGCAACCTCTCCTGGGGCCACCACACGCTGCGCGAGGGGGAGTGGCGCACCAACCAGTCGCCCAAGCCCAGCCTGATGCTCAGCGGCAAGACGGTCGGCATCATCGGCTTCGGCGCGATCGGGCAGAATCTGGCGCGGCTGCTGCGGCCCTTCGGCGGGCCGATCCTCTACAGCAAGACGACCCGGCTGACGGAGGCCGAGGAGCAGGCCCTCGGCGCCCGCCATGCCACACTGGAAGACATCCTGGAGCAGTCGGATGTCGTCTCGCTGCACTGCCCGCTGACGCCGCGGACCGCCGGGATGATCGACCGGGCGGCGCTGCGCCGGATGAAGCGGACCGCCGTGCTGATCAATGTGGCGCGCGGCGGCGTGGTGGTGGAGGCGGATCTGGTCGAGGCGCTGCGCGCGCGCGAGATCCTGGGCGCCGCCATGGACGTGTTCGAGACCGAGCCGGTGCCGCCGGACAATCCGCTGCTGCGCATGGAGAATGTCGTGGTCACCCCGCATATCGCCGCCATGGCGGCGGACAATTTCGAGAAGACCATCGGCCAGATGTTCGGCAACATCGCACGCTTCGCCCGCGGCGAGGGCGTGCCCGACAGCGACCGGGTGGGCTGAGCGCCATGGCCCTCCCGCCCAGCTCCGGCTTCGACTTCAGCGCGCTGTCGCCGCGCGAGCGCTACAAGATCCTGATCGGCACCGTGGTCCCGCGACCGATCGCCCTGGTGACGACGCGCGACGCCGCCGGCAGCGCCAATGCGGCGCCCTTCAGCTTCTTCAACTGCCTCTCCGCCGATCCGGCCATCGTGGCGCTGGGGGTCGAGGTGAAGGCCGATGGCGCGCCCAAGGACACCGGCCGCAACATCCGTCAGAGCGGCGTCTTCACCGTCAACATCGTCTCGGACGCCATCGCCGAGGCGATGAACATCTGCGCCGTGCCCTTCGCCCCGGGCGTGGACGAGCTGGCGGCGGCGGGGCTGACCGCGCTGCCCGGCCAGGCCATCGACTGCCCGCGCATCGGCGAGGCGCCGGCCGCGCTGGAATGCCGGCTGCATTCCTTCCTGGAGATCGGCTCCTCGCGCGAGATCATCCTGGGCGAGGTGGTCTTCGCCCATATCCGCGCCGACGCGGTGGATGAGCGACTGCATGTCGACCCGGCGCGGATCGACGCGGTGGGCCGCATGGGCGGGCATGGCTATGCCTCGACCCGCGACTATTTCGACCTGCCGACCATGAGCGAGGCGCGCTTCCGCGAAGCCGGCGAGGCCGCCAATCGCCGCCAGCCCCGCCGGCTGGACGGCGGCTGACGCCCCCGGCGCGCCGGCGCCTCAACTCTGGTCGAAGCTGAGGTCCATCCAGCTGCGGATGGCATCGCGCGCCGCCGCTTCCCCGGCGAAGACCTCGCTGTTGTAGAGCAGGGTCTGCGGCCCCAGCGCGTCATGCTGCACCGTGACCGGATGCAGCGACACCGCGTGGCCCCGCTGGCGCAGCGCCGCCTCGATCTCCGTCGGGTGCCGCGCCAGCACGTCGCGCACGCCGACAAAATCATGTTCGTCGCTGAGGAAGCCGGTGCGCGTCAGCGCCTCGGCCGCGCCTTCCAGGAAGGGCTCGGTCAGCAGGGCGGCGAGGGGTTGGTCCATGGCAGGCTCTCCCGGTCTGTTCCGGGAGGCAACGCCCCGGCGGCGCGCCGGCTGCGGCACCATCCCTATTTTCCTTTTTTCTTATAATACCCGTTGCAGCATGCATTCGACGCATGCAACGCTTCCGTCATGGATGTGCGGCAGCTTGAGCTCTTCTCGGCGATCCTGGCCAGCGGCAGCCTCACCGGCGCGGCGCGGCTGACCGGCCGCTCGCAGCCTGCCGTGACGCGGCTGGTGCAGGAGATGGAGGCCGCCTGCGGCTTCCCGCTCTTCGACCGCAACGGTCCGCGCATCACCCCCACCGAGCGCGCGCTGCTGCTGCATGACGAGGTGGAGCGCTCGCTCGCCGCGCTGCGCCGGCTGCGCGACTGCGCCGGGCGGCTGGCCGCCGGGGCCGGGGCGGG
>NZ_GG770782.1:23904-32459 GCF_000164635.1 Pseudoroseomonas cervicalis ATCC 49957
CCGGCCCTGGCGGCCGGGCTGGTGCCGGCGGCGCTCGGCCGGCTCGGGGCGGCGACCCTGCCGGCGCGGCTGGAGCTGACCGCCCTGCCGGCCGGGCAGGCCGCCAGCGCCCTGCTGGGCGGGCGCGCCGATCTCGGCTTCCTCAGCCTGCCGGTCGAGCATCGCGGCCTGACCCTGCACTGGCTGGGGGAGGGGCGCTGCTGCGCCGCCCTGCGGCCCGATCACCGCCTGGCCCGCCAGGACAGCATCGCCCTGGCCGAGCTGAAGGACGAGCGGCTGGTCACCATGGCCGATCCGCACCGTCTGGGCGGCCGGATCGCCACGGCGTTGGCGGCGGCCGGGCTCGACCCCGGCGGCAGCCTGGCCGTCAACACCTCGCTGAACGCCATGCTGGCCGCCCGCGCCGGGCTCGGCATCGCCCTGGTTGATCCGGTGACGGCGCTCGGCGTACCGATCGAGGGGCTGGTGCTGCGTCCGATCGAACCCGCCATCCCCTTCCTCTGGGGTGTCGCCAGCCCGGTCGCGCGGCCGCCGGGCGAGGCCGCGCGCCGGCTGATCGCCGCCGCCGCCGAGCAGGCCGCCGCGCTGCCCGGCTTCCGCCAGCACCCGCCCCATTCCATGGAGGCGCTGCTGGCCATGCTGCATCCCGCCCCGCCAGGGAGAGTGTCCTGATGACCGCCATCGGCCTGCCGGCCCTCGAGGCGCGCCTGCGCCATGATCTGGAGTGCCTGGAGCTGCCCGGCCGCCCCTGGGTGCCGCCGCGCGAGGCCGAGGGCCAGCGCGTCACCGATGTCGTCATCTTGGGCGCCGGCATGTGCGGCCTGGCGGCCTCGGCGGCGCTGCGGCTGCTCGGCATCGACAATCAGCGCGTGCTGGACCGTGCGCCCGCCGGGCAGGAAGGCCCCTGGGTGACCTGGGCGCGCATGGAGACGCTGCGCTCGCCGAAGACCCTGTCGGGCCCGGCCCTCGGCCTGCCCGCGCTGACCTTCCGCGCCTGGTACGAGGCGCAGCATGGCAGCGCCGGCTGGGCTTCGCTCGGCAAGATCCCACGTGGCGACTGGATGGACTACCTCTGCTGGTATCGCCGCGTCATGCGCGTGCCGGTGGAGAATGGCGTCGCGGTGGCCGCCATCCTGCCGCGCGCGGACGGGCTGCTGCGGGTCGAGCACGATGCCGGCGCCCCGATCCTGGCGCGGCGCGTGGTGCTGGCGACGGGGCGGGACGGGCTGGGCGGCAGCGCCGTGCCGGAGCTGGCGCAGCGCCTGCCGCCGCATCTCTGGGCGCATTCGCGCGACGCCATCGATTTCGCCGCGCTGCGTGGCAAGCGGGTCGCGGTGCTGGGGGCGGGCGCCTCGGCCATGGACAATGCGGCGACGGCGCTGGAGGCGGGGGCGGCCAGCCTCGACCTCTTCGTCCGCCGCAAGGCGCTGCCGCGGGTCAACAAATTCACCGGCATCGGCAGCGCCGGCGTGGTGCATGGCTTCGCCGGCCTGCCGGATGCGTGGAAATGGCGCTTCCTGCACCATGTCTTCTCCGAGCAGACACCGCCGCCGCGCGACAGCACGCTGCGCGTCTCCCGCCATCCGCAGGCGCGGCTGCACCTCGGCAGCCCGGTGCTGGCGGCGGAGGCGGCGGGGCAGGGGGTGCGGCTGACCCTGCCCGCCAGCGTGTGGGAAGGCGATTTCGTCATCTTCGCGACCGGCTTCCGCGTCGATCTCGCCGCGCGGCCGGAGCTTGCCGCCCTCGCGCCGCAGATCCGCTTCTGGCGCGACCGCTTCACGCCCGAGCCCGGCGAGGAGAATGCCGAACTCTCCGACTCTCCCGATCTGGCGCCGGATTTTTCCTTCCAGGAGAAGCAGCCCGGCGCCTGCCCGGCGCTCGCCCGGCTGCACTGCTTCAACTACCCGGCCACGCTGAGCCACGGGAAGCTGACCGGCGACATCCCCGCCGTCAGCGCCGGGGCGAAGCGCCTGGCCGAGGCCATCGCCCGGCATTTCTTCGTCGAGGACCGCCAGATGCATTTCGATGCGCTGCGCGCCTATGACACGCCGGAATTGCTGGGCGACGAATGGCCGGCCGCAAGGCTCGCCAGCGCCGCCGCCTGATCCCCTCTTGCCATCGCTCCTTTCGGCTTTGCCCCGGACCAGAAGGACCAGCCCGATGCAGCGTCGTGACCTGTTGCCGCTTCTTGCCGGGCTGGGCCTGGCGCCCTTCGCCCTGCCCGGCACCCTGCGCGCCCAGCCCCAGGCGGCGCGGCGCCTGTCCATCGCCTTCGGCGACCCGGTCTCCTCCCTCGACCCGCAGCTGAACAATTTCGCCGGCGACCGCTCGGTCGACCTGCATTTCTTCGACCTGCTGATCGAGAACCGCGATGGCGGGCTGCAGCCGGGCCTGGCCACCGCCTGGCGCACGCTGGAGCCGACGCTGTGGGAATTCACCCTGCGCCAGGGCGTCACCTGGCACGATGGCAGGCCCTTCACCGCCGCGGATGTCGTCTATTCCTACAACCGCGCCCCCAGCGTGCCGGGCAGCACGGCGAGCTTCGCCGGCTATCTGCGCACCGTGGCCGAGGTGAAGGCGGTCGACGACCACACCCTGCATGTCCGCACGCGGGAGGTGAACCCGCTGCTGCCGCTGAACCTGGCCTCGGTGCACATCGTCAGCCGCCATGCGACGGAGGGCGCCAGCAATGCCGATTTCAACAGCGGCAAGGCGGTGATCGGCACCGGCCCCTATCGCTTCCAGGCCTATACGCCGGGCGAGCGGGTGCGCATGCGCCGCAACGAGTCCTATTGGGGCCGCAAGCCGGAATGGGCGGAGGTGGATTACCGCTACATCCCCAACGCCGCCGCGCGCACCGCGGCGCTGCTGGCCGGCGATGTCGATGTCATCGACAAGGTCTCGGTCTCCGACCTGGCGCAGATCCGCGGCCGCGACGATGTGCGGCTCTACGCCTATCCCGGCCTGCGCATGCTGCTGCTGCAGCCGAGCTTCTCTCCGTCGCCGAGCCGCTACGCGCTGTCGCATGACGGGCAGCCCCTGCCGCGCAACCCGCTGCTGGATGTGCGGGTGCGCCGGGCGCTGTCCATCGCCGTCAACCGCGAGGCGCTGTGCGAGCGCCTGCTGCTCGGCACCGGCACGCCGACCGGGCAATGGATGCCGGAGGGCAGCTTCGGCTACGACCCGCAGACCCCCGTGCCGGGCTTCGAGCCCGAGCGCGCCCGCGCTTTGCTGGCCGAGGCCGGCTATCCCAACGGCTTCCAGCTCACCATCCACCTGCCGAATGACCGCTACGTGCTGGGCCCGCAGGCGGCGCAGGCCATCGCCCAGATGTGGGCGCGCATCGGCGTGCGCACCCAGGTCGAGGCGGTGCCCTGGTCGGTCTATTCCGCCCAGGTGCGCACCGGCGACTACGCCATGACGACGCTCGCCTGGGGCAATGGCACGGGCGAGGGCAGCTACGCCCTGACCCATATCCTGGGCAGCTACGACGCGGCGCAGGGGCGCGGCGTCTCCAATTGGGGCCGCTATGCCAGCGCCGAGGTGGACCGCGCCCTGGACGAGGCCAACGCCGAATTCGACGATGCGAAGCGCGAGGCCATCCTGCAGCGCGCCGTGCGGGTGGTGGCCGGCGATGTCGGCATCATCCCGCTCTTCCACTACCAGAATCTCTGGGCCGCGAAGCGCGGGCTGAAGGTCACGCCGCTGACCAGCGACCGCACCGCCGCCCAGATGGTCACCGCCGAAGGCTGAGATGATGACCGAGACCCAGGCCGCCCTGCGCGACATCCCCGACCTCGCCGAGCATCTGCTCGGCCTCGCGCCGGAGGGGCCGCTCGGCGCGCTGCGCCGCCAGCGCGCCGACATCCTGAAGCATGAGGAAGGCGCCTATCGCGAGCTGGTGCTGGCGCCCGAGCCCGGCCATGTCTCCCTGGCCGAGCGCGCGGCGCTGGCCCTGCGCGGCGCGCTGATCGAGGGCGATGCGGCGCTGGCCGCGCATTACCGCGCCCTGCTCGCCACCCATGGCGACGCCGCGCTGAGCGAGGCCGCCGAGATCTTCCCCGCGCCGGCGGGGGAGGGGCGGCTGCCCGTGCTGTTCCGCTATGCCGACATGGTCGCCCGCAACCCGGAAGCCTGCGAGCAGGCGGATATCGACCGGCTGCGCGGCTTCGGCCTCTCGGCGCAGGACATCGTGGCGGTGACCCAGCTCGTCGCCTTCATCCCCTACCAGGTGCGGCTGCTGGCCGGGCTGCGCCAGCTGCAGCAGGAGAACGCCGCATGAGCCGCTTCACCATGCAGGAGGTCGGCTGGGAACCGCGCCTGCCGCCGGTCGAGCTGGACAGCGCCACCCCGGCGCAGCGCGCGGCGCTGGAGGCCTGCCCGCCGGCGCAGCGCCATTCGGTCTATTTCCGCACCCTGGTGCACGACCCGGGCTCGCTCGGCGAGCGCGGCGCGCTGTTCACCAAGGTCATGTACGCGCCGAAAGGCCTGCCGCGCGCCGAGCGCGAACTGGCCACCGCCATCGTCTCCATCGTCAATGGCTGCATCTACTGCACCTCCGTCCATGCCCGCCGCTTCGTCGAGCTGAGCAAGCAGGAGGCGGTGATGCGGGCGCTGCTGGAACAGGGCATCGACACCGACGCGCTGGATGCGCGGCAGCGCGCCATCGTCGACTATTCGGCGAAGCTGACGGCAACACCGCAGGCGATGACGGCCGCCGATCTGGCGCCATTGCGCGCGGCGGGGCTTGGCGATCTGGAGATCCTCGACCTCATCCACGCCATCGCCATGTTCGCCAACGCCAACCGGCTGATGCAGTCGCTGGGGCGGTCGGTGCCGCCAGGGGAGAACTGAAAGCAGAACAGGGGGCGCTGCCCCCTGGCCCCCGCCGGGGGGACAAGGGTCCCCCCGGACCCCGCCGTCAGTGGCAGAAGAGATCGTGCATGACGCGCAGAACGCGCAGCACGCGCTCATCGGCCACGCGGTAGTGGATGGTGGTGCCGCTGCGGCGCGTCGCCACCAGCCCATCCTCGCGCAGCTTGCCCAGATGCTGCGACAGCGCCGGCTGCGACAGGCCCAGCCGCTCCGCCAGGCCCCCCACCGTGATCTCGCCCTCGCGGATCAGATGGCACAGCAGCACCAGCCGCCGCTCATTCGCCAGCAGCCGCAGAAGATCGGCCGCCTCCGCCGCCCGCGCCTCCATCTTCGCGATGGGTATGTCGGTGCCCAGGCCCTGCATGCTCTCCCCCTCCGGCGGGGAGCGGCCGGGGCTACCCCGGCCGCTCCGGCCTCAATCCTGCGGCGCGGTGCCGCCCTGTTCCATCAGCTCGAACCACATGGCGTTGAGCACGGCGAAGGCGGCGGCCAGGGGCAGGCCAAGCAGCCAGGCGAAGTACCACATCGTGCGATTCCTTTCAGTAGCTGTCAGCGCTCTTCGCCAGGCTGTCCTCGCTGACCTTGCCCCACAGCACCCGGTACACCCAGGCCGTGTAGGCCAGGACGATGGGCAGGAAGATCACGGTCGCGACCAGCATGATGAACAGCGTCAGATGCGAGGAGGAGCTGTCCCACACCGTCAGGCTGGAGCGCGGGTCCAGCGAGGAGGGCAGCAGGAAGGGAAACATCGACACGCCCGCCGTGGCGATGATGCCGAAATTGGCCAGCTTGCTGAACAGCAGCGTGCTGACCTCGCGCCCCGCGCGCAGCCCGAGCAGCGCCCCGACCAGGCCCACGAAGCCCGCGACGGGCGCGGCGATCATCCAGGGGTATGTGGCGTAGTTGGCGAGCCAGCTGGCGCCCTCGCGCGTCACGCTCTTCAGCAGCGGGGCGGAGGGACCGGCCATGTCGATCGGGCTGGTGATGCGATACCCGCCGATCCCGCCCCCCGCCACCAGCACGCCGCACAGCGCGAACAGGCAGAGGGCCAGCAGCGCCGCGGCGCTGCCATAGCGGCGGCCACGCCCGGCCACCACGCCGCTCGCCTTCAGCGACAGCCAGGCACCGCCATGCATCACCAGCATGCTGAGCGACAGCAGGCCGCAGAGCAGGGCGAAGGGGTTCAGCAGGCCGAAGAAGCTGCCCTCGTAGCGGATGCCGTATTCCGGCGTCAGGTAGAAGGGCACGCCCTGCAGCACATTGCCGACCGCCACGCCGAAGATCAGCGCGGGCACGAAGCCGCCGGCGAACAGCGCCCAGTCCCAGGCGCCGCGCCAGCGCGGATCGTCGCGCTTGCCGCGATACTTGAAGCCCACCGGCCGCAGGATCAGCGCCGCCAGCACCACGAACATGGCGAGGTAGAAGCCCGAGAAGGACACCGCGTAGAGCGGCGGCCAGGCGGCGAAGATGGCGCCGCCGCCCAGGATCAGCCACACCTGGTTGCCTTCCCAGGTGGCGCCGATGGCGTTGATGGCGACACGCCGTTCGCCATCGGTGCGGCCGACGAAGGGCAGCAGCGCGCCGACGCCCAGGTCGAAGCCGTCGGTCACCGCGAAACCGATCAGCAGCACGCCGAGCAGCGCCCACCAGATCAGCCGCAGCGTCGGATAGTCGATCAGCTCATGCAGGATCATGGCACGTCACTCCGCCGCCACGGCGCGCAGCGCCGGCCGGCCCGGAAGGGGAGGGGCCAGGCTGGGCTCGGGCCCCTTGCGGATGGCCTTCAGCATCAGCCCCATCTCGACCACCGCCAGCACGCTGTAGAACAGGGTGAAGCCGGCGATGGTCAGCAGCACCTCGGTGACGCCGAGATGCGACACCGCCAGGGCGGTGGGCAGCACGCCCTCGATGATCCAGGGCTGCCGGCCGTATTCGGCGACGATCCAGCCCAGCTCGGCGGCGATCCAGGGCAGCGGGATGCTCCACACCGCGACCCAGAGCAGCCAGCGATGGCGGTCCAGCCGGTGCCGCGCCGACAGGTAGAAGAAGGTCGCGGTCAGCAGGATGAAGAACATGCCGAGGCCCACCATGACGCGGAACGACCAGAACAGCGGCGCCACCTGCGGCACCGTGTCCCAGGCCGCCTGGGCGATCTGCGCGTCGGTCGCCTGGCGCGGATCCTCGACATAGCGGCGCAGCAGATAGGCGTAGCCGAGCTGGCGGCCATGCGCCTCGAAGGCCAGCTTCAGGCTCTCCGGCACCGCCGCGCCGCGCGGCAGGGCGCGGATCTGCTGGAGCGCGTCATAGGCCAGGATGCCCTGGCGCACCCGCTCCTCCGCCCGCGCCACGAGGTCCTTGATGCCCGGCACCTCGGTGTTGAGCGAGCGCGTGGCGATCAGCCCCATCACGGCGGGGATGTGGATGGCGTAATGCGTCTCCCGCGCCGCCTGGTCGGGGAAGCCGAAGGCGGTGAAGGCGGCGGGCGCTGCTTCGGTCTCCCACATCGCCTCGATGGCGGCGAGCTTCATCTGCTGGTGCTCGGTCGCCAGGTAGCCGCTCTCATCGCCGAGCACGACGACGGAGAGCGAGGCGGCGAGGCCGAAGGAGGCGGCGACCGTCATCGAGCGGCGCGCCAGCGCCACATGCCGCCCCTTCAGCAGGTACCAGGCGGAGACGCCCAGCACGAAGATGGCGGCGGTGACATAGCCGGCCGAGACGGTGTGGACGAATTTCGCCTGGGCGACGGGGTTGAACAGCACCGCCCAGAAATCCGTCACCTCCATGCGCATCGTCTCGGGGTTGAAGGCGGCGCCGACCGGGTTCTGCATCCAGCCATTGGCGATCAGGATCCACAGCGCCGAGAAATTCGACCCCAGCGCCACCGCCCAGGTGGCCGCCAGGTGGCCGAGCTTCGACAGCTTGTCCCAGCCGAAGAAGAACAGGCCAACGAAGGTGGCCTCGAGGAAGAAGGCCATCAGCCCTTCGATCGCCAGCGGCGCGCCGAAGATGTCGCCGACATAGTGGCTGTAGTAGCTCCAGTTCATGCCGAACTGGAATTCCATGGCCAGGCCGGTGGCCACGCCGAGCACGAAGTTGATGCCGAACAGCGTGCCCCAGAAGCGCGTCATGTCGCGCCAGATGGTGCGGCCCGTCATCACATAGACGGTTTCCATGATCGCCAGCAGGATCGACAGGCCGATCGTCAGCGGGACGAACAGGAAATGGTAGAGCGCGGTCAGCGCGAATTGCAGCCGCGACAGGGAAACGACGTCCAGTTCCATCCGATCCTGCCGGGCGGGGGCCCGGCTCCTCTCGGTGTTGCGCGGGGCGTCGCCGGATACGGCGCCCGAAAGCCCGCGGCCGGGTGTCAGTCCGGCCGCAGCGAGGCGAGGGCGGCGGCGAAGCCGGGCTCCCCGCGCCGGTGGCAGGCGGCGATGCGGCCGCCCTCCAGCAGCAGCAGGCGGTCGGCCAGTTCGGCCTCGCGCCGCAGATGGGTGGCGATCAGCAGGCTGCGCCCGCAGGCCCGCGCCGCCAGGCGCGCCAGCACGTCGCGCGCCAGCGCGGCGTCCAGCCCCTCGGTCGGTTCGTCGAGCAGCCAGAGCGGCGCGTCGCGCAGCAGCAGCCGCGCCAGCGTCAGGCGGCGCGACTGGCCGCCCGACAGGCCGGCGCCGCCCTCGCCG
>NZ_GG770782.1:35147-44556 GCF_000164635.1 Pseudoroseomonas cervicalis ATCC 49957
CCATGGCGCCGAGTCCGGGGGCCAGCGCCGCCTCCACCCGCTGGCGCAGCAGCCGCGCCAGCACCGGCGCGGCGCCGCCGGTGCCGATCGAGAGGGTCACCGGGTCGCGGTCGATGATGGCGGGGAGATAATGGTCGCTCAGCTCCGGCCGGCCGAGCACCTGCAAGGGCAGGCCGCGCGCGCGACAGGTGGCGGCCAGGGCTTGCAGCGCGGCCTCCGGCGCCTCCCCGGCGCAGGCCAGGGCGACGCCGTCCAGGCTGTCCGGCGCCAGCGCCTCGACATGGCGCAGCACGGCCCCGGCCTGTTCCAGCAGGCTGGCGCGCGTGGCCAGCGCCGCGCCGCCGCCCAGCAGCAGCGCCGTGCGGCCGCGCAGATCGAGATGGATGGGCAGATGACGCATCGCGGCGCTGCTTAGGCGCGGCGGGGGCCGGCGGCAACCGCCGCCGGAAACTCAGCCTTCCTGCCGCAACAGGGAAGACAGCAGGGCGGCGGTGCCGGCGATCACCTGCTCCGGCGCCACCGGCTTGTGCAGCATCAGGAACGGCCCCTCGGCGGCGGCCTGGCGCAGCGCCTGCGGGTCGGCCTCGGCCAGGTGGCCGGTCAGCAGCAGGGCGGGCAGCCGGGCCTGGCGCTCGCGCAGCCGGTGGATCAGCGCCAGCCCGTCCAGCCCCGGCATGGCCAGGTCGCTCACCACCAGGTCGAAGAAGGGTGCCTGGGCCTGCTGCGCCAGCGCCGCCTCGCCGCCCTCGGCCTCGGTGACGGACAGGCCACGGTCGCGCATCGCCTCGGCCAGCAGGGTGCGCACCACCGCCTCATCCTCGACCAGCAGCACGCGGGTGCCCTGCGGCAGCGCCGGCAGGGTGTCGTCGCACCCGTCGGGCAGCAGCTCCTCCGGCACCGCCTCGGGCAGCCAGAGGCGGACGCGCGTGCCCTTGCCAGGGCTGCTCTCGATCGCCAGCGCGCCGCCCGACTGCTCGGCGAAGCCGATCGCCATGGCGAGGCCAAGGCCGGTGCCCTCCTCCTTCGGCTTGGTGGTGAAGAAGGGCTCGGTGGCCCGCGCCAGCGTCGCCGCGTCCATCCCCGTGCCGGTGTCGGTGACGTCGATGCGCAGATAGCGGCCGGGGGCCAGGCACTCGGCGCCGGGCGGGGGAGGCGGCACCTCCTCCAGCACCGCGCCCAGCACCACGCTGCCCCGGCCGAGCGGGCGGATCGCGTCGCGCGCATTGACGGCGAGGTTGATCAGCACCGCCTCCAGCTGGCCGCGATCGGCCTGGGCCGGCGGCAGGCCGGGGGCGATGGCCAGCCGCACCTCGACACTGGCGCCGAGCGTGTGGTCCAGCACCTCCCGCAGCCCCTCCAGCAGGGGGGCCAGCGGCACCGGCTCGGCGCGCAGCTGGCCGCGCCGGGCATAGGCCAGCAGGCGCTGCGTCACCGAGGCGCCGCGCTCCCCGGCCTGGATCACCATGCCGGCCAGACGGCGGATGCCGGCCTCGGTGCTGCGCCGCTCGATCAGCTTGGCACCGCCCAGCGCCGCCTGCAGCACGTTGTTGAAATCATGCGCGATGCCGCCGGCCAGCCGGCCGAGCGATTCCATGCGCTGGGCATGCGCCAGCCGCTCCAGCGCGTGCTCCCGCTCGCTCTCGGCGCGCAGCAGGGCGCGCTGGGTGCGCAGCCGCTCCAGCCAGAGCAGCGACAGCGCCAGCGCCGCCAGCAGCAGCAGGCTGACCGCGGCGACGGCGGCGGCGATGGAGGGGCCGACGAAGCCGAGCGAGGCCATCTCCGCCTCGGCATCCAGCGACAGCTCGACCACCAGCGGCACGGCGGAGAGGCTCTGGTAGCCGACCAGCCGCATGCCCTCGGGCGTCGCGATCTCGGCATGGCCGCTCGGCGCCTCGGCGAGCGCGCGGCGCAGCGGGTCGTCGGGCGGCAGGGCGGTGCCCAGCGTGTCGCCGCCGCCGCTCTCGGCCAGGATCACCCCGTCGCGCCGCAGCACGCGGATGCGCCGCCCCTCGCCGAGTTGCAATTCCTTCAGCGCCCCGGCCAGCGGGCCGGGGTCGAGCGAGACCACCACGACACCGGCGAAGCCGCCGGCTGAATCCTCGATGCGGCGCGCCACCTGCACGCTGACCTGGCCGGAGGCGCGGCCGACCAGCGGCGCGCTGATATAGGGGCGGCGCTCGCCCTCGCGCGGGACCTGGAAATGCGCGCGGTCGGCCAGCGCCACCGGCTGCCAGCCGGGCAGGGAGGACCAGGCCAGCATGCCCTGCGCGTCGATCACCGCCACCTGGCGCACGCCGAAGCGGGCCTGGCGCACCGTGCCGATCAGCTGCTCCTCCAGCGCCGCGGCGGCATTGGCGTGGCCGAGCGCCGCCAGGCGCTGCCGCGCCTCGGCCAGGTCCTGCAGCCCCTCGATCGCCTCGAAGCTGCGCAGCAGCATCTGCTCGACGGCGCGCGAGGCGGTCTCGGCCCGCGCCAGGGCGCCGGCCTTGGCCTCGGCCTCGACATGGCGGATATGGCGCAGCCCGGCATAGCCCGCCCCCAGCGAGCAGAACGCCCAGAGCAGCAGGGCCAGCAGCCAGAGCGTGCGGCGCGACAGGCCGGTCATGGCGGCGCGTGGTCCTTCGCGACGGAGGTTGGCGCGGCGGCCGGAAGGGCCGCTTATAACGCCGCCGCGAGCGCGGTGACAAATCACGGGCTGGGCCGTGCCGCCCCCTCCCGCCGCCAGGAGGGGAGGGAGCGGCGGCGGGTCAGGCGGCGGCGATCTCGCCGCGCTCGATCACATAGGTGCTGTCGACCAGCGGGCGCAGCAGGTCCGGGCTGCTCTCGGTGATCAGGATGGCGAGCTCCGGCAGCGCCTCGCGCAGCCGCGCCAGCGCCTCGGCGTAGCGCAGCGCCAAGGCGGGGGCGAGGCCCTGGAACGGCTCGTCCAGCAGCACGGCGCGGCTGCCCACCATCAGCGCCCGGCCCAGCGCCACCATCTTGCCCTGGCCGCCGGACAGCCCCGCCGCCTTGCGCGGGGCGAAGCCGCGCAGCTCCGGCAGCAGCGCGTAGACCGCCTCCAGCCGGCGCTGCAGCTCGGCGCGCGGCAGGCCCAGCACCTCGGCCGGCAGCAGCAGGTTCTCCTGCACGGTGAAGCTGCCGAACAGGCGGCGCTCCTCCGGCGCGTAGCCGAGGCCGAGCCGCGTGCGGTGATGCGCCGGGATGGCGGCGCAATCCTGCCCGTCCACCGCGATGCGGCCGCCGCGCAGCGGCAGCAGCCCCATCAGCGCGCGCAAGGTCGTCGTCTTGCCGGCGCCGTTGCGGCCGATCAGCGCCACCCGCCCGCCCGCCGGCACCACCAGCGAGACGCCGCGCAGCACCGAGGCGCCGGCGATGTCGACGGAAACCCCTTCAAGCCGGAGCATGGCCCACCTCCTGCGGCAGGATGCCGATGACGTCGCGCTGCACCCGGGGATCGGCCAGCACCTCGGCCGGCGGGCCCAGCGCCATGATCTGCCCCTGGCTCCACACCGCCACCCGGTCGGCGAAGCGGGAGACCACCTCCATGTCGTGCTCGACGAAGACGGCGGTGACGCCGGCCTCGCGCAGCACCCGCACCAGCGTCTCCACCACCGCCATCTTGTCGGCGGCGGCGACGCCGCTGGTGGGCTCGTCCATCAGCAGCAGGCGCGGCCGCAGCGCCACCGCCATGGCGATGTCGGCCAGCTTGCGCGCCCCCTCGTTCAGCGCGTCGCCGCGCCGCTCGGCCAGGTGGTCGAGGCCGAAGCGCGCCAGCAGCTCATGCGCCTCCTCGCGGATTGCCGGGCGCAGCAGCGGCGCGAAGGGCGACCAGATGCCGTCCCGCGCCGCGATCGCCAGCGCCGCGTTCTCCAGCACCGTGTGCTCGGTGAAGAGCTGGGGGAGCTGGAAGGAACGCGCGACGCCGAGCTGCACGATGCGCCGCGGCGACAGGCCGATCAGGTTCTGCCCGCGATAGGTGATCGCCCCCGCCTGCGGCCGCAGATAGCCGGTGGTCATGTTGATGAAGGTGGTCTTGCCGGCCCCGTTCGGGCCGATGATGGCGAGGAACTCGCCCTCCATCACCTCCAGGTCGATGCCGTCGGCGGCGCGCACGCCGCCGAAGGCCAGGCGCAGCCCCTGCGCCGAGAGCAGCACGCTCATGCCGCCCTCCGCTTCGCCAGCGCGGCGCGGCCGAGGCCCCAGAGGCCGCCCGGCGCGAACAGGATCACCAGCAGCAGCACCCCGCCCAGGATCATCTGCCAGGCATCGGCCACCAGGGCGGCGGCGTAGACGCGGGTCAGCTCATAGGCCACCGCGCCGAGGAAGGGGCCGAACACGCTGCCGGCGCCGCCCAGGATGGCGATGAACACCAGCTCGCCCGAGGCGGTCCAGTAGGCCAGCGCCGGGGTGACGTGGCGGCTGGTCATCGCGATGACAGCGCCGCCGCAGCCGGCCATCAGCGCCGCCAGCACATAGGCCGAGAGCAGTACCCGCCTGGCCGAGACCCCCATGAATTCCAGCCGCGCCTCCCGCGTCTTGATGCCGGACAGCGCCTGCCCCATCGGCGAGGCGAGATAGACCCGCACCAGGGCGCCGAAGCCGAGCGACAGCACCAAGGCGAGGACCAGCACCACCCAGCCCTGCGCCTCCGGCGTCAGCGACTGGCCGGCGAAGCGCAGCGGGGGGAGGCGGATGCCATCGGTGCCATGCGTCAGGCTGTAGAACTTCTCCAGCACCGAATAGAACACCATGCTCAGCGCCAGATTGAGCATGCCGAAGAAGATCTCCCGGTAGCGGGAGACGAACAACCCGACCACCAGGCCGAGCAGCGCCGCGCCGATGGCCGCGATGGGCAGCAGGACCAGCGCCTCGGGGACCAGGGTGGAGAGGAAGGCCACGGCATAGGCGGCGAAGGCCAGGTAGAGCGCATGGCCGAAGCTGACCTGGCCGGCACGCAGCAGCAGCAGGATGCCCAGCACCGCCAGGCCCTTGGCCAGGGCGATGGTCAGCACGAAGCGCAGCCAGGGGACGGACCAGGCGACGAACAGGATCAGCGCCGCGGCCAGCAAGGCCAGCAGCAGCTCCTGGAGGCGGGTCATGAACGGCCCTCCGGAGGCTGGGGGAGAATGAATTCTCCCCCAGGCCCCCTCATCTTTTGTCTGTCGGGGCCGGCCGCCGCTGGCGGCCGGCGGGAGCACAGGGCAAGCAAGGTCATATGCGGCGGGTTTCGGTCACGCCGAACAGGCCCTGCGGCCGCACCAGCAGCACCGCCACCATGATCAGGTAGGGCACCACCACCTCCAGCTCCGGCTCGAAATACACGGCGATCGAGCGGCCCAGGCCGATCAGGATGGCGGCGATCGCCGCGCCCTCGATCTGCCCCAGCCCCGCCGTCGCCACCACGGCGAAGGACAGCACGATGGTCTGCGCGCCGACGCCAGGGACAAGCGAGACGGTGGGCGAGGCCAGCGCCCCGCCCAAGGCCGCCAGCGCGGCGCCGGCGGTGAAGGTGAGCAGCGTCACCTTCGCCGCGTCGATGCCCAGCGCCCGCGCCGCCTCCCGGTCGGCGGTGACGGCGACGATCATCCGCCCCGACAGCGTCCGCCGCAGGAACCAGGCCAGCCCCGCCAGCGTCAGCAGCGCGATGCCCGGCAGGACATAGAGCTGATAGGCGTTGAACGGGATGACATCGGCGCCGAACGGGATGTCCACCGTGCCGAGCAGCTTCACCGGCGTGTCGGACACCACCGGCTGCACGCCCCAGAGCAGCTTCTGCAGATCCTCCAGGATCATGAACAGCGCGAAGGTGACCAGCAGCTGCAGCACCGGCTCATGGTCCTGCGTCCGCCGCAGCAGCCGCTCGATCGGCGGGCCGAGGATGGCGCCCACCAGCAGCGCCGCCACCAGCAGCGCCGGCAGGCTGACCCAGGCGGGCGCGCCGCTCGCCGCCAGGAACAGGCCGAGCGACGCCGCCGCGTAGCCGCCAATGGCATAGAGGCTGCCATGCGCGACGTTCAGCACGCGCAGCACGCCGAACACCAGGTTCAGCCCCACCGCCACCATGAACACCGCCGCCGCGTAGGACAGCCCGTCCAGCGTGGCGAGGCCGAGCAGCAGCCCGTTGTCGGAAAGCCAGGCTCCCATCCCGCTGGCTCAGGGCCGGTGCGCGACGGGCTGCGGCATGCTCTCCAGCACCGCGGGCGTCAGCGTCTTCAGCCAGTCCAGGCTCTTCTGCCCGACCGGGGTGGTGACGCTGGCGGCCGGGAACACCACCATGTCGGTCATCACCGGGAAGGGATACTTGTCGGTCTGCACCGTGGTGCCGATCAGCTGGTCCTCCAGCCCCTGGCCATCCTCGCGGATGCGGATGCTGCCGGTGAGCGAGGGGAACTCCAGCCCCTTGAAGGCCGCCGCCAGCTCGGCATCGTTCGGCCAGCCGCCGCCCTTGGCGGCGATCGCCTTCTCATAGGCGGCCTTCATGGCGAACACCGCCTGCGCCATGTGGTGCGTCGAGTAGATCGGCCAGGCGTTGAAGCGCTTGCGGTAGTTCTCGGTGAAGCGCGCCAGCAGCGCCGGGTCCTTCGGGTTCGGGTGCAGGAACCAATGGTCGCCGCGCGCGCCGATGATGTGGCCGGCGGGCAGGGCGCGGCCCACGCGCTCCAGCGAGGATTCGGCCAGCGGCAGCACGAAGGTGCTGCGCTCGAACAGCCTCCGGTCGGAGGATTGGCGGATCAGCCCGTCCAGGTCGCCGCCCCAGGAGGTGGAGAACACCACATCCGGCCGCAGCGCGAGGAGCCGCGTCACCTCGGTCGAGAAATCGGTGGCACCGAAGCGCGGGAACAGCTCGGCGGCGATGCGCACGCCGGGCTTCAGCGTGTTCAGCGCGGTGCGGAAGATGTCCCAGGAATCGCGGCCCCAGGCATAGTCCTGGTTCACCACCGCCAGGCTGCGGAAATCCGGCTTGGTCTTCAGCAGGTAGAGCAGGGAGGCCAGCACCTCCGGCGTCGCGTTCGCCTGGGTGCGATAGGCATAGTCGTAGCGCCCATCCTCGAAGATGCGCTGCGTGCCGCAATCCCACAGCAGCGTCGGGCGACGCAGCTCGTCGGCCAGCGGCGCGCAGGCCAGGCAGTCGGCCGAGGAGATGCCGGCGAAGATGATCGCCACATTCTCGCTCTGCACCAGCCGGCGATACTCGCCGACGAAATGGTCGACGCCCGGGCCCTCATCGACGAAGACCGGGCGGATGCGCACGCCGCCGATGCCACCCGCCTCGTTCAGCTCGTCGAACAACATCTCCGCCGCCTGGCGGCCGGGCACGCCGAACACGCTGGCCGGGCCGGAGAGATAGGTGGCGATGCCCACCTTGATCTCGGCGGGCTTCGCCGCCTGGGCCTGCGCGGCGCCGCTGCGCCCGGCCAGCACCAGGCTGCCCGCCGCCAGGCCACCGAGCATGAGGCCACGCCGCCCCACCGCGCCCTGGGGCGCGGGATTCGCTGTCGTCATCGCACGTTTCCCTCGTCTATCCGGCCGATGGATCGGCTCTGGTGATGAGACTGGCACGAAGCGGAGGGATGATCCAGCACCCCGAGCCGGGCTGTGATCACGGAATCCGCCTTGTCGCCCCGCCGGCATCGCCGCCACACTGCCGGCGCAAGGCGGCCGACAGCGCCGCCCAGGAGGAGTCCAGGAATGACCGAGATCCGCCGCCGGCAGCTGCTGGCCGGCGGGGCGACGCTGCTCGCCCCGCTGCCCGCCATCGCCCCCCGCCCCGCCCGCGCCCAGGCCGCCGCCCCCATCCGCATCGGCGTGCTGGCCGATTTCTCCGGCCCCTACCGCGACACCTCGGGGCCGACGGCGCTGGCCTGCGCCCGCCAGGCGGTGGAGGATCTGGGCCTGGCCGAGCGCGGCATCCGCGTGGAAGTCCTGCAGGGCGACCACCAGAACAAGCCGGATGTCGCGCTCGCGCTCGCCCGCCGCTGGATCGACCAGGACGGCGTCGACATGATCACCGAGGTGAACAACTCGGCCATCGCCTTCGCCGTCGCGGGCCTCGTGCAGGAGAAGGACAAGGTGCAGATGAACAGCGGCGCGCTGAGCGCGGCGCTGACCGGGGAGCGCTGCTCGCCCAACACCATCCACTGGACCGCCGACACCTGGATGCTGGCCAACGCCGTGGGCAAGGCCACCGTGCGCAATGGCGGCGATTCCTGGTACTTCATCGTCGCCGACTACGCTTTCGGCCACCAGATGGAGCGCGACCTGACCCGCTTCGTCGAGGGCGCCGGCGGCAAGGTGATGGGCAGCGCGCGCTTTCCCTTCCCCGGCACCACCGATTTCGCCTCCTACCTGGTGCAGGCGCAATCCAGCCGCGCCAAGGTGGTCGGGCTGCTGATGGCCGGCACCGACATGGTGAACTGCATCAAGCAGGCGCGCGAATTCGGCGTGGCGCGGCGCGGCGTGAAGCTGGCGGGCACGCCGATGTTCGTCACCGACATCCATGCGCTCGGCCTCGACACCGCCCAGGGCCTGCTGCTGGCCGAGGCCTATTACTGGGACCTGAACGACCGCACCCGCGCCTTCAACACCCGCATCCGCCCCAAGACCCCGACCAACTGGCCCAACCAGGAGCAGGCCGGCACCTACGCCGCCTGCCTGCACTATCTGAAGGCGGTGGCCGATCTCGGCGCCCCGGCGGCGCGCGCCAGCGGCCGCGCCGTGGTCGAGCGGATGAAGGCGATGCCGACCGATGATGACTGCTTCGGCGCCGGCCAGGTGCGCGCCGATGGCCGCAAGATCCACCCCTCCTACCTGTTCGAGGTGAAGGCGCCGCAGGAGAGCCGCGGCGCCTGGGACTATTACAAGCTGAGCGGCACCGTCGCGGCGGAGGAGGCCTTCCGCCCGCTGTCGGAAGGCAATTGCCCGATGCTGCGCTGAGCCGGGCGGGGCGCCGGCTCAGCCCGGCGCCGCCTCCAGCTCGACGCCGCGCAGCCGCATCGCCCAGGTCAGCTGGTCCTCGGTGCGCAGCGCGTCGAAGCCGGAGGAGAAGCAGCGGCGGCGCAGCAGGAAACGCGCCTCGCCCTGCTGGAGGTCAAGGCGCAGGGTCAGCGGATCCGCCGGCTGCTGCGCCACGCCGAGCACCCGCCAGCCGGCGCTGCCCTCAGGGACGAAGCCGGCCAGCGCCAGATGGCCGGCGGCATTCGGCCGGGCGGGCGCCTCGGCGCGCAGCCGCAGCACGGCGCGCGCCCCACCAGGCCAGCGCAGCCGCCCGAAGGCCAGCGGGCCGAGCGCCAGCGGCAACCCGTCGGCGCTGCTGTTCGGCGCCCAGGCCGTGCTGCTCTCGAACTCCAGCTCCGCGCCCTGGCCCAGCGCCAGGCTGCGCCGCGCCAGCGCCGCGCGGTCCAGGCCGCGC
>NZ_GG770782.1:44915-50489 GCF_000164635.1 Pseudoroseomonas cervicalis ATCC 49957
TCCGCATCACCTTCATACAGCAGGCGGCGGGCCCGCAGCATGGCCGGGCCGTGGCCATGCGGGTGCAGCGCCAGCGCCCCGGCGGCGCCGGCCACCGCCGCCATGGGCGCATCCCCGGCCAGCAGCGCCAGCATGCGGCCCAGCGCGTTGCTGCGCTTCAGCAGATGGCCGAGATTGTGCGCGCCGCCCGGCAGCAGGAACAGGCCGGGCCAGCCGGCCTGCCGGAACAGCTCGGCATTGGCCAAGTCGATCGGCTCCTCATCGCCGAACAGCAGCAGGTAGCGCGCCGGGTCGCCGCCCGGGCGCTGATCCGTGCCGGCGCCGGCACCCTCCGGCTGCGCATCCAGCCAGCGCTTGTAACGGACGATGAAACGGCCATGCCGCTGCGTGTCCACCGAATAGGGCGGCGCCAGGGCCAGCACCCGCGCCTCGGGCAGCGCCTCGCCCAGCCACAGCGCGCCGAAGGCGCCCATGCTGATGCCGAGGGTGGCGACGCCGCGATAGCCGCCCTGCCGCAGCACGGCGCGGCAATGCGCCAGCAGCGCCTCCCGCCCTTCCACCGCCTGCCACCAGCTGCGCGCGCGGTCGCGCAGCAGCAGCGAATCGGTGCCGGGCAGCCGCGCCAGCGCGTCACTGAAATCGAAGCCGGAGAAGGGCTTGGACGGATCGCCCACGCCGGTCAGCGCGATCATCAGCCGCGTCGCCCCCTTCTGGCGCCGCAGCAGCGCGTCATAGGAGCCGAAGCTGAGCGCCTCCCCGGCAGGGGGCGCGGCGGCGTCCGGGCGGGCGGCGGCCCGGGCGGGCGTGGCACGGGCTGACATGCCTCCCGTCTGCCCCGCCGGCCACCCCGAAGGCCAGAAGAACCGCACCGCCGCGGTGCCGCCGGCATTTCACCTTCTCGCGTGCCGCCTTACCGGTCCCTTCAACTTTCAGCCCTAGCCCTGGTGGCCGCTCCAGACGGGATGGGCCAGGGCCGGCATGGCGAGTTTCAACGATCCTCTGTTCCCCGGGCAGTGGCAGCTGCGCCCCGGCACCGGGATCAACGCCACCCCTCTCTATGACGAGTACAGCGGGCGCGGCGTGCGGATCGGCCTGGTCGATACCCCCCCGCCGAACCCCGGCCTGGCCGAGTTGCAGGGGCAGATCGACTGGGCGGCCAGCCGCGTCGCCACCGGCCACAACCCGGCCGATGATGGCGACCTGCACGGGCAGAGCGTCGCCCTGGTGCTGGCGGCGCGCGCCGGCAATGGCACGGGCGGCATCGGCGCCGCCTTCGGCGCCACCCTGGTCTCCTACGGCTTTGACAGCCGCGCCCACCGCACCGTGGCGCAGGAGGCGGAGATGCTGGCCTTCCAGAAGGAGGTCGATATCTCGCAGAATTCCTGGAGCCGCTCGGGCGAATCCTTCCGCGACGATTTCAGCCGCGACGAATATGCCGCCGCCGCCATGGCCGAGGCGGCGGCCGTGGGGCGCGGCGGGCTCGGCACCATCTTCGTCCGCTCGGCCGGCAACAACGGCGGCACGGGCGACGACGTCAACACGCATTCCTATTCCAACAACCGCTGGACGGTGCTGGTCGGCGCCACCGACGCGCAGGGCAAGGTGCAGGGCTTCTCCAACCCCGGCGCGGCGCTGCTGGTGGTGGCGCCGGCGACGGCCACCTCCTATGCCGCGCCGCTGGCCAGCGCCACCATCGCGCTGATGCTGGAGGCCAATCCGGCGCTGGGCTACCGGGATGTGCAGAGCATCCTGGCGCTCTCGGCCCGCATGACCGATGACGGCGCCGGCTGGGCCTACAATGGCGCGGCGGGGTGGAATGGCGGCGGGCTGCATGTCTCCCGCCGCGCCGGCTTCGGTCTGATCGACGCCCAGGCCGCGGTGCGCCTGGCCGAGAGCTGGCGCGCGCAATCCACCGTGGCCAACCTGCTCTCGGCCGAGGCGGCGGGGGAGGGCGGGCTCGACCTGCCGGAGCAGGGCCGCGCCAGCCAGAGCGCGCGGATCGACGCCGCCCTGCTGGTCGAGCGGGCGGAGCTCACCCTGGCGCTCGAGCATGCGCGGCTCGGCGATCTGCGCATCACCCTGGTCTCGCCCTCCGGCACCGCCAGCGTGCTGCTGCAGCGGCTCGGCCTCGGCGCCTACACCCTGGCGGATGGCACGCTGCGCTTCACCCTCTCCAGCACGCATTTCCTGGGCGAGGCGGCGGCCGGCGAATGGCGCCTGGTGATCGAGGATGCCGCCCCCGGGAATGGCGGCCGGCTGCTGGGCTGGTCGCTGCAGCTCTTCGGCGCCGCCCCCGGCCAGGATAGCGAGCACATCTTCACCAATGAGTACGCCGCCCTGGCCGCCGCCATGCCGGAGCGGCAGGTGCTGCGCGACGAGGCCGGGGAGGACCGCATCAACGCCGCGGCGGTGAGCGGCCCGGTGCGCATCGACCTCTCCGGCGCGACCGAGAGCCGCATCGCCGGGCAGCGCCTGGTGATCGCCGAGGGCACGGTGATCGAGCACGCCCTGGGCGGCGACGGCGATGACTGGCTCGGCGGCAATGCCGCGGACAACCACCTCATCGGCAACCGCGGCAGCGACACGCTGCGCGGGCTGGAGGGCAACGACATCCTGGAGGGCGGCGCCGGCGACGACCTGCTGATCGGCGATGCCGGCGACGACGTGCTGGAGGGCGGCCCCGGCGCCGACCGCATGCTGGGCGGCGCGGGCGATGACCTCTACCGCGTCGATGATCCCCGCGATGCCGTGATCGAGCAGGAGGGCGAGGGCTATGACACGGTGCGCGCCAGCATCGACTACGCCCTGCCCGCGCATGTCGAGCGGCTGGAGCTGCTGCCCGGCGCGCGGATCGGCGCCGGCAACGCGCTGGGCAATGTCATCATCGGCCATGATGGCGGGGTGCGGCTGCTGGGCCTTGCCGGCGACGACGTGCTGCGGGGCGGCGCCGGGGATGACGTGCTGGAGGGCGGCGAGGGGCAGGACCGGCTGGAAGGCGGGGCGGGCGACGACCGGCTGCTGGGCGGCGCCGGCAACGACCTGCTGCTGGGCGGCGAGGGGCGCGACTGGCTGGAGGGCGGCGGCGGCGGCGACCGGCTGGAGGGGGGCGCCGGCGATGACCACCTGTTCGGCCAGGAGGGCGACGACATCCTGCTGGGCGGCGGCGGCCGCGACCGGCTGAATGGCGGCGGCGGCGCCGATTGGATGGAGGGCGGCGCCGGCGATGATGTCTATTGGGTGGACCATCCGGGCGACCGCGTCGTCGAGCGGGCGGGGGAGGGGCATGACCGGGTGGTCGCCAGCATCGACTACACCCTGCCCGAGCATGTCGAGGAGCTGCTGCTGGAAGGCCTGGCGCGGCGCGGCACCGGCAATGCGCTGGGCAACCTGATCGACGGCAACGCGCTCGACAACTGGCTGCAGGGCGGCGCCGGGGATGACTGGCTGGAGGGCGGCGGCGGCGACGACCGGCTGGAAGGCGGCCATGGCAACGACTTCCTCAAGGGCGGCAGCGGCGCCGATGTGATGCTGGGTGGCTTCGGCAACGATACCTACAGCGTCAACGACCCGCGCGACATCGTGGTGGAGCACATCCACCAGGGCTTCGACACGGTGCGCTCCTGGATCGAGGACTATGCCCTGCCCGACTGGGTCGAGGTGCTGGAGCTGTGGGGCCATGTCGCGCGCAACGGCACCGGCAATGCCTCGCACAACCGGATCACCGGCAATGCGCTCGACAACCGCCTGGCCGGCGGCGCCGGCAACGACATGCTCTACGGCATGGCCGGCGATGACTGGCTGGAGGGCGGCGAGGGCGATGACTGGCTGATCGGCGGCAGTGGCCATGACGTGCTGGATGGCGGCGCGGGCTTCGACCGCATGCATGGCGGGCCGGGCAACGACATCTACTGGCTGCGCGACCCGCGCGACCGCATCCTGGAGTTCGAGGGCAATGGCTATGACACCGTGTTCGCCTTCGTGGACACGCAGCTGCCCGCCCATGTCGAGGCGCTGGTGCTGCTGGGCGAGGCGCCGCTGAAGGGCACCGGCAACCGGCTCGACAACCGCATCATCGGCCATGACGCCGGCAGCCGGCTCTGGGGCATGGGCGGCGACGACGTGCTGATCGGCGGCGCCGGCCAGGATCAGCTGCGCGGCGGCGAGGGCGATGACTGGCTGGAGGGGGGCGCCGGCGATGACGAACTGGCCGGCGGCGCCGGCGCCGACCGCTTCGTCTTCGGCCGCCATTTCGGCCAGGACCGGCTGCTCGACTTCAACCCGGAGGAGGGCGACCGGCTGCTGCTGCAGGGCTGGAGCCAGGCCGAATGGGCGGCGGCCCTGGCCGGCGCGCAGGGCCAGGGCGGCGGGCTGCTGCTCGATCTGGGCGAGGGCACGCTCTGGCTGCGCGGCTTCGAGGCCGCCTGGCTCGGCCGCGACCTCGCCCTGTTCGGCTGAGCCGCCTCAGCCGAGCAGCGCGCCCAGTTCGGGCGAGGCGACGCGGATGCGGTTGCGCCCGCCCATCTTGGCGGCGTAGAGCGCCCGGTCGGCGGCCGAGAGCAGCGCATCCGCCCCCGACAGGATGCCCGGCCCGGCCGGCCCGGTCTCCGGCATCGGCCTTGTGGTGGCGACACCGATGCTCACCGTGACGATGCCGGAGGGCGTGTTGCCGAGATGCGGCCGCCGCGCATCGGCCACCGCGGCGCGCACCCGCTCGGCCAGCAGGGCGGCGCCGGCGGCGTCGGTCTTGGGCATCAGCAGGGCGAATTCCTCGCCGCCATGCCGCGCCGCCACGTCGCCGGGGCGGCGCGCCACGCTGGCCAGCGCATCGGCCACCAGCCGCAGGCACTCATCGCCGGCCGGATGGCCGTAGCGGTCGTTGAAGCGCTTGAAGCGGTCGGCATCGAGCACCAGCAGCGAGAGCGGCTGCCCCTCCCGCGCGCAGCGGCGCCATTCCACCGCCAGCGCCTCCTCGAAGCGGCGGCGATTGGCCAGGCCGGTCAGCGCGTCGGTGGTGGCCATCTCCTCCATCCGCTCCAGCGCCTCCAGCAGCCGCGCCTCGGCGGCCTTGGCCTCGGTCGCGTCGCGCATCACCGCGACATAGCCGATCGGCTGGCCGGTGGCCGGGTCGGCATGGCTGCGCGCCCGCACATCGACCCAGAGCCAGTCGCCGTCGGGGCGGCGGAAGCGGTAGGTGGCCGAGGCCTCGGGGTCGCCGCCGCGCAGCGCGGTCGCCGCCGCATCGACCCAGTCCTGGTCGTCGGGATGCACGAAATCGCCGACCGGCCGGTCGGTCAGCGCCTCGGGCGCGTAGCCCAGCACCCGCTCCGAGGCAGGGGAGACATAGCGCCGCGTCCCGTCCATGTCGCAGAGCGCGACGACATCGCCGGAATTCTCGGCGATCAGGCGGAAGCGCGCCTCGCTCTCGCGCAGCGCCGCCTCGGCCGCCGCCGCCTCGGTCACGTCGCTGCAGGTGGTGACGAGGCTGTCGGCCAGGCGATGCGCGCGCAGCGCCACGCTGCGGCCGCCCGGACGCGCCAGCGGCGGGCCGGAGGGGGCCAGCCCCTGCAACCGGCG
>NZ_GG770782.1:51137-54893 GCF_000164635.1 Pseudoroseomonas cervicalis ATCC 49957
CGCAGCCGCGCCGCGGAGCGGGCGCGCAGGGCGGCGATCGCGGCGGCGAGGCGGGACGCGGAGGGCATGCCCGAACAGGGGACGAAGAATGCTGCGGGATTGTTAATCAATCCGGATTCGGATCGTTTTTCCGCTGTGCTGTTCGGGCGCTGTCGGTCCTGGCCGCCAAATCGCGCAGTGCCAAGGGATTGAAACCGGTCGGTCGTGAAAGGAATCAACCGTCGGGGAGGTCATGCGCCGTGCAAACGCATGCGCAAGCATCGCCTGATCCATGATGATCGTCAATGGAACCCGTCGCGCCACTGCCACTCTGGGTTGTGGAACGCGGCGCCAGGGTTTGGACCCTGGGCATGCGGCGCGGTTCACCGGGCGGGTCAGGCCGCGTTGCGGCTGAGGATGGGGGGACGGGTCGGCTTCAGGATCAGGCCTGTGTCCGAGACCTCGACCCCGCGCTCCCCTGCCTCCGGATAGACCGCGAGGGCGGAGGGCAGGATCTTGCTGAGGAAGGCGCGCTTGAACGCCGCCACCTGCCCGTATCCCGAGCCGAACTGGCTGTGCAGCGCCGCCCAGGAGATCGGCGTCGGCCGCTTCAGCGAGTGCAGCCGGTAGGCCAGCCAGCAATAGGTGTCGATCGCCATGGAGGAGTTGGAGATGTGGCGGATCGCCCGCTCCTCCACCGGCACGGCGTGCTCCTTCAGCGAGCGGAAGAAGCTCTCCGACAGCACGACGCCCTCCTGGAACAGGCTCTGCTGCCGGCTGTCCTGCTCGCGCCCGTCGAGGAAGAGCAGCCCCTCGTCGACGATCGACTGGTTGCGGATGGCACGCACCCCGTCGCGCTCGGCATGGAAGCTGAAGCGGCAGCTGGCGATGCGCTCGGCCTGCTGGCGCACCAGCTTGTAGCTCTTGCCGCCGGCCTTCTTGTCCATGCGGCCGAACCACTCGTTCATCGAGCGGCCAAGCTCGATGTTGCGGCTGTTGGTGCGCAGCGCCTCGGATTGCAGGTAGATCATGATCAGCCGCGCGGTCGGGCCGAAGGGGACGCCGATCCACTCATCGGCCTCGCCGGGCAGGGCGCGGCGGCCGGGCTCGACCAGCAGCACCACATTGCCGTTCTCCAGCCGCCAGGCCTTGTCGTCGGCGATGCGGCTGTGCGGCAGCGCGGTCATGCACCAGCCGGAATAGAGGAAGTTGGGGATGCCGACCTCCTCGTCGGCCCCGTAGGAGGCGATGATCTCGACCAGCCGCCGGTCATCGTGCCGGGCGATGGCGCCAAGCCTGCCATGCTCCTCGACCAGGCGACGCGCGGAGCGGACCTCCTCCATGACTTCACTCCCCATGCCGAAGCCTGTCTCCGATTAGCCCAGAGGCGGCGGCGCTGGCAGCTTGGACTTTGGTCAGCGGGCTAGTTGGAAGGATATTTGGTTTTCTTGGATATTTGCTGTGTGACCCAGGTCCAAGGGGATGAAACCGGCAAGTGCCTGATTCCACTGTGACGGCCAAAAGCCGCCGCTGACCAGGGTCCAAATCCGCCTGACCAAGGTCCAGGAGCGGCGGTTGCCCGGCGGTGGACAACGACTCGCGCCAGCCCGTCCACCGCGCCGCCCGCCACCCCGGCGTCCGAGGTCGCGCGGGGTTGGACCTTGGTCACAGGGGGGGGCGCTCCGGCCGGAGTCGCGGGCCGCCGCCGCCCATGGCGCGGCGCTTGGACCTTGGTCTTGCCCGGTGGTCCCACGCCGGGCCGCGGCGGGCGCGGGGAGGTTGGACCTTGGTCACCACCGGCGCCGCCGGAGGGAGGGCGGCCAGGTCTTGGACTTTGGTCATGCGGCGTGGCCAGGCATTGGACCTTGGTCACAAGGCTGTGCGGGGAAGATCGAAAAAACAGGTATTTGCATGGATTTCTGTCAGCTGCCCGGCAGGATTCGCGTCTCTGCCAGCCACAGCAGCAGCGCCGCCAGCGGCAGGCAGGAGGCGAAGCCCAGATGCCCGAAGCCCAGCGCGCCCAGCAGCCCGCCCAGGAAGAAGCCGCCCAGCAGCCCGGCCAGCAGCCGGATCTTGGCGCGGTCGGCGCGCACGAACAGCGCGTCCTGCGGCCCGCCCAGCCGGTTCCAATAGGCCAGCTTGCCCAGCTCGATGCCCAGATCGGTGACGATGCCGGTGACATGGGTGGTGCGGATGCGCGCGCCGGAGATCTTGGTGATGGTGGCGTTCTGCAGCCCCATCAGGAAGCAGAGCAGCGGCACCGCCGGCACCACCACCAGCGCGGCGCCCTGGAAGGCGGCGCCGAGCAGGCCGAAGCCCAGCAGCAGCGCCGCCTCCAGCCGCAGCGGCAGGGCGTAGGGGCTGGCATGGCCGCGCCGCCTGCCCCAGTTGATCAGCATGGCGGACAGGGCGGCGCCGCCCAGGAAGGGCAGCAGCGCCGCCAGCCCGGCCATCACCGCGGCGAAGGCGCCGAGCGCCAGGTCATCGGCCAGGGCCGAGACATAGCCCGACATGTGCGAGGTGTAGTGGCCGACCAGCATCAGCCCGCCGGCATTGATCGCGCCGGCGACGAAGGCCAGCGCCAGGCCGAAGCGCCGCTCGCTGAGATGCGCGAAGGGCCGGCGCGGCAGCAGCGGCGGGCGGCGCGGCGTGTCCCGCATGGTTCCGCCCTCTCGCCGCATCGCCCAGCCTCCCGACAAGCCGCCACCCCGAACGCAGAACGCCCCGCCAGGGGCGGGGCGTTCCTCGGACTATAGGCGGGAAGCGGGGCCGGAGCCTATGGCTCAGGCCTCGTCCTCATCCTCCTCCTCGTCCGGGTCCATGATCGGGACCAGGAACAGCACCACGGCGCCGTCCTCCTCGTCCTCCTCGTCCTCTTCCTCGTCGCCGGCCTCGGCCTCCGGCTCGTCCTCGCTCTCGTCGAACTCGGCGATCTCGTCCTCATTGGCCGGGCGCAGCACCAGCTCGGCCTGGCCGTCCCACAGCGGCTGGTCGTCGCTCAGCAGCCGCTGCAGATCCTCGCGGAAGGAGGGGTTGGCCACCAGGTCGCGGGCATCCTCCTCATCGGTGCCGATCACCGCGATGGCGCGGCCACCGATCTCGAGCGTGAACATGGGCTTATCCTCTCCGTGTGTGGTCGGACCGCGGTGCAACGCGCGGGACGGGGCGATCCTGGGCGGGGAAGCATGCCCCGGGGCCGGACCGATCCGCCGCCGGGGCGGAGGCTGCCGGGCGCTAGGAGGCCCCATGAAGCACAGGAGGCGGCATCCTGTCAGCTCCTGCCTGCCGGCTTTTCCGGCGGTGCTGCCCTGCGGTGGGCCGGGGTGGGCGATCCGTGGCCTTCGGGGCCACCGTCGCGCCGGCGTGACGCCGCGCGGCCGGGCTTGCCCTGTATCAAGGCCGGGTGGGGCCCAGGGCGCTACAGCCGGGCGGAGCGGCCCGGCGCGGGCCGGTGGCAGGCAAGGGGAGAGTGGCCGTGGCGAGGCGGGGCTGGATCTGGGGCGTGGCGGCGCTGGCGGTGGTGACGGGCGCGGCCTGGGCGGGCTGGCGGTATTTCGCCGCCGAGCCCGCCCTGCCGCCCTTCATCGTCGCGGTGAATGGCCGAATCGAGGCCGAGCAGATCGACATCGCCAGCAAGATCGCCGGCCGCGTCGCCAGCCTCGCCATCGAGGAAGGGCAGATGCTGGAGGCGGGCGCGGTGGTGGCGCGGCTCGATGCCAGCACCCAGCAGGCGCAGCTGCGCGCCGCCGCGGCGCAGCTGGCCGAGGCCGAGCAGGC
>NZ_GG770782.1:55952-83367 GCF_000164635.1 Pseudoroseomonas cervicalis ATCC 49957
GGCCGCCGCGCCGCGCCGCGCGCCCGGGCGCTTCGACCCGCGCCGGCTCTGGGCCTGCGCCTGGCGGGAGGCGCTGGAATTGCTGCGCGACCGCATCCGCATCGCCTTCGCCCTGCTCGGGCCGCTGCTGCTGATGTTCGCCTTCGGCTTCGGCATCTCCTTCGATGTCGAGAACCTGCCCTATGCGGTGCTGGACCAGGACCGCACGCCGGAGAGCCGCGAATTGCTGCAGAGCTTCGCCGGCTCGCGCTACTTCACCGAACGGCCGGCGCTGGCCGGCCCGGCCGAGGCGGAGGAACGCCTGCGCGCCGCGCGCATCGCGCTGGCCATCGAGATCCCGCCGCGCTTCGGCGAGGATCTGCGCGCCGGCCGGCAGCCCGAGGTCGCGGTGACGCTGGACGGCGCCATGCCCTTCCGCGCCGAGACGGCGCGCGGCTATGTCACCGGCCTGGCGCAATCCTGGCTGGCCGAGCGGCAGGCGCGCTCGCCGCTGCCGCCCGCGCCCGAGCTGCTCGGGATCGAGCCGCGCTTCCGCTACAACCAGGCCTTCCGCAGCGCGGTCGCCATCCTGCCCGGCATCATCATGCTGATGCTGGTGCTGATCCCGGCGATGATGGCGGCCGTCGGCGTGGTGCGGGAGAAGGAGGGCGGCGCCATCGCCAATTTCCGCGCCACACCGGTGACGGCGCTGGAATTCCTGGTGGGCAAGCAGCTGCCCTATGTCGCGGTGGGGCTGCTCAGCTTCGCGATGCTGGTGGCGGGGGCGCGGCTGGTCTTCGGCGTGCCGGTGCGCGGCTCGGGGCTGGCGCTGGCGCTGGGCGGGTTTCTCTATGTGCTGGCCGCGACCGGCTTCGGGCTGCTGGTCTCGGCCTTCGTGCGCAGCCAGGTGGCGGCGATCTTCGCGGCCGCCATCCTCTGCATCGTGCCGGCGGTGAATTTCTCCGGGCTGCTGGTGCCGGTCTCCGGCCTGTCGGGCGCGGCGCGGGCCATCGGCCTCGGCTTTCCCGCCGCCTGGTTCCAGCAGATCTCGATCGGCAGCATGACCAAGGGGCTGGGCTTCGCCGAACTCTGGCCCAGCCACCTGGCGCTGGCCGGCTTCGCGCTGCTGTTCATCGGCGCCGCCGCGCTGGCGCTGCGCAAGCAGGAGGCGTGAGATGCGGCGGCTGCTGACCATCCTCTGGCTCGGGCTGAAGGAGCTGCGGGTGCTGCGCGCCGACCCGGTGCTGCTGCTGCTGCTGGCCTACACCTTCAGCGTCGCCGTCTATTCGGTCGCCAACGGGGTGAAGATGGAGGTGCGCAACGCCGCCATCGCCGTGGTGGACGAGGATCATTCCGACCTCTCCCGCGCGCTGCGCGCCGCGCTGCTGCCGCCGCAATTCCGCGCCGCCCCGCTGATCGCGGCGCGCGAGGTGGCGCCGGCGCTGGATGCCGGGCGCTATGTCTTCGTGCTGCAGATCCCGCCGCGCTTCGAGGCCGACCTGCTGGCCCGCCGCCCCACCGGGCTCGCCATCGACATCGACGCCACCGCCATGGCGCAGGCCGGCAATGGCAGCAGCTACATCCAGCAGATCGTCCGGCAGGAGGTGGCGGCGCGGCTGGGCGGCGCGGCCGCGCCGGTCGAGCTGGTGGCGCGCACCCGCTTCAACCCGAACTCGGTGCCGGAATGGTTCACGGCGGTGATGCAGGTGGTGAACAGCATCACCATCCTCTCCATCATCCTGCCCGGCGCCGCCCTGCTGCGCGAGCGCGAGCACGGCACGCTGGAACACCTTCTGGCCATGCCGGTCTCGCCGGCCGAGATCCTGCTGGCCAAGATCGGCGCCAATGCGCTGGTCATCGTCGGCGCCGCGCTGCTGTCGCTGCTGCTGGTGGTGCGCGGGCTGCTCGGCGTGCCGCTGGCCGGGTCGCTCGCGCTGTTCCTGCTGGGCACGGTGCTGTTCCAGGCCTCGGTCGCGGCGCTCGGCGTGCTGCTGGCGACGGCCACCAGCAGCACCGGCCAGTTCGGCCTGCTGGCGCTGCCGGCGCTGATGCTGATGATGCTGCTCTCCGGCAGCATGACGCCGCTGGAGAGCATGCCGGCCTGGCTGCAGCAGGCGGTGCAGCTCTCCCCCTCGACCCAGTTCGTCGCCTTCGCCCAGGCGGTGCTGTATCGCGGCGCCGGCTTCGACATCGTGGCGCCGCGGCTGGCGGCGCTGCTGGGGCTCGGGCTGCTGTTCCTCGGCGCCGCGCTGCTCGGGCTGCGGCGGTCGCTGGCGCGGGTGGGCTAGGTCAGGGCGCGCCGAAGACCCGCCGGCAATAGGCGGCCAGGCGGTCCGCCCGCTCGGCCCGGTCGCGGAAGGCGATATGCCCGTCGGGGCGCACCAGCACCAGCGCCGGCTGCCCCTCCAGCCCATAGGCGCCATGCGCCCGGCCATCGAGATCCGACAGCACCGGCGTGTCGCCCGCGGCGAGCAGCGGGCCGGCCAGCACCAGGCGCGGGCGCAGCCAGGGCCAGGGCGCGACCGCCCGGATCGCCTCGCGCAGCGCCGCGCCGGCCTCGGCGGAGCGGCCGTCGAAGCCCAGCAGCGCCCAGCCGGTGCTGCAGCCATCGGGGTTGTAGAGATGGCAGAACAGGGTGGTGGCCGCGCCGTCGCGCACCACCGGCGCGTCCGGCGCGCGCTGGCCCGGCTTCGGCCCCGGGCGCAGCAGGCGCGAGAGACCCGCGAGATGATCCTCGTTCAGCGGGCTGTCGGGATAGGCCACCCGCATCTGCTGCATGTCATCCGTCCCCTGCAGCAGCGAGCCGAGATTGGGCAGGGCGGCGGCGGCCAGCTCCAGCGCCCTGTCGGTGACCGGGCCGCGATAGACGGTCCAGCGGAAGCCGCGCGCCTGCTGCGCGCTGAGGCGGATATGCTCTGCCCCGCGCTCGGCATCGTAGGAGCCGAGGATGGCCGGCCCCGCCTGGCCGCGCAGCGCCATAGCCAGGCGCCAGGCGATCTCCACCGCGTCGTGCAGCCCGGCATTCATGCCCTGGCCGCCCATCGGCAGGGAGAGGTGCCCGGCATCGCCGGCCAGGAAGACGCGGCCGCGCGCATAGGAAGGGGAGACGCCGTATTCGAAGCGGCTATGGGTCAGCCAGGCGGGGTCGCTCAGGGTCAGGGTCTCGTCGCCCGTCACCTCGCGCGCCAGGGCCTGCAATTCCTCCAGCGTCGGGTCGCGCTCCGGCACGCCGCTGTCGTCGGCCAGGAAGAACAGCCGGTGATAGCCGCCCCAGACCGGCATGATGCCGGCGAAGCCGCGCTCGTAATAGAAGAACCAGAGCTGGTCGGCCTCGCCCGAGCGGCGCCAGGAGAGCCGCGCATCGCCCTGCCGGTTCATGCAGCCGGGCAGCTTCGTGGGCTCGAAATCGAGGCCGAGCAGCGGGCGGATGGTGCTGCGCGCGCCATCGGCGGCGACCAGGTAGCGGGCGCGGCGCTGTTCCTGCGTGCCATCCTCGCGCTCGAGCTGGAGGGTGACGCCCGCCTCGTCCTGCCGCATCCCGGTCACCCGGCAGCCGCGCTGCAGCCGGCCGCCGCGGGCCTCGAAGGTCTCGGACAGGGTGCGCTCGATGACGTCCTGGCCGCTGTAGAGGACCCGCGGATAGGGGCTGTCGACCTCGGCGATCGGGATCGGCGCGGTCGGCCGGCCATGGAGGAAGAAGTTGATGCTGTGGATGGCATAGGCCTGCCCGGCCAGGCTGTCGCGCAGGCCGATGCCGGCCAGCAGCTCCTGCGGCCGGGCCCAGAGATTGTTGGCCCGCGAATACGCCTTGATGTCCTGGCGCTGCTCCAGCAGCAGGCAGTCGATGCCATGATGGCGCAGGGCGCAGCCGGTGGTCAGGCCGACCGGGCCGGCGCCGATGACGATCACCTCCGCATCGGGCGGCGGCGGGGCGGTGCGGTCGGTCATGCCGGATGCTCCTCGGCGGCGGCGATGGCGTCGATATGCTCGTGCGAGTCCGGCACGCGGCGGCGCAGCTCGTGCAACAGGGCGGCGGCCTGCTGCAGGGCCTCGGGCGGCAGGCCCTGGGTCAGCCCATCGGCCCAGAGATCCTTGCGCGCCATGGTGCGGCGATAGGCGGCCTCGCCGCGCGGGGTCATCGCCACCAGGGCCGCGCGGCGGTGCCGCGGGTTGGGCTCCAGGCGCAGCAGGCCGTCCCGCAGCATCTCGCCGACCAGGCGCTGCACCGATTGCCGCGCCAGCCCCATGCCGCGGGCCAGATGCGCGACGGGCCGCGGCGCAGGGGCCAGGGCGATGGCGCCCAGCACCTGCCAGCGGGCGCTGGTCAGGCCGAGATCGCGGGCCAGCCGGTCGCCCGCCTCCAGCAGCGCGCCATTCAGGCGGAACAGCTCCACCACCAGGGTGGAGAAGGCCTCCCGCGCCCTGGGGCAGGGCGTGGCAGGGGGGGAAGTGGCCATCGGGGGTGTCCGTCCTCCGTCAGGATGACAGCATGCTGTCATGTCCCGGCAGGAACGGCGGCGCCGCGCCCGGGTTGCGCCGGGCGGGCGGAGTTATCCACCATTCCGGTGGATGGGCCTGGGGATAAGCATGTGGATGTCCCGCCCCGCCCCGCTGGCGGCCGGCGCTGTCACGCCGCCGCGGTTTCCGGCGCGGGGCCGGTCGGTGCTAGGCTGCCGCCAGCTTTCCGGAAGGTCGCTGCATGGCCCGTATCCTCCCCGTTGCCTCCTTCGACTGCGTGGTGTTCGGCGCCACCGGCGACCTGACCATGCGCAAGCTGCTGCCGGCGCTGTACCAGCGCTGGCGCGACCGTCAGTTCCCGGCCAGCAGCCGCATCATCGGCGCGGCGCGCTCCAACCTCGACGATGCCGGCTTCCGCGCCCAGGCCGAGGCGGCGCTGCAGCGCTACCTGCCCGAGGGCACGCTGGAGGAGGCGACGCTGGCCGAGTTCCTCGGCCTGATGCATTACCGCCGGGTCGAGGCGGCGGGGGAGGAGGGCTGGGAATCGCTCGTCGCCCTGCTGGCCGAGCGGCCGGAGCAGGTGCGGCAATTCTACCTGGCGACCTCGCCCGAGCTGTATGGCCCGATCTGCCAGCGCCTGGCGCGGCATGGCGGGCTGCATGCGCAGTCGCGCGTGGTGCTGGAGAAGCCGATCGGCCACGACCTGGCCAGCGCGCGGGAGATCAACCGCGCGGTGGGCGAGGTGCTGCCCGAGGCGCAGATCTTCCGCATCGACCATTATCTCGGCAAGGAGACGGTGCAGAACCTGATGGCGCTGCGCTTCGCCAACCCGATCTTCGAGCGGCTGTGGCATGCCGACATGATCGACCATGTGCAGATCACGGTGGCCGAGGAGGTCGGCATTGGCGGGCGGGGCGGCTATTACGACCGCGCCGGGGCGCTGCGCGACATGGTGCAGAACCACATGCTGCAGCTGCTCTGCCTGCTGGCGATGGAGAGCCCGATCTCGCTCGACCCCGATGCGGTGCGGGACGAGAAGGTGAAGGTGCTGCGCGCCCTGCGGCCGATCGCCCCGCATGAGGCGCATCTGCACACGGTGCGCGGCCAGTACACGGCGGGCGCCATCAACGGCCAGCCGGTGCCGGGCTACCGCGCCGATCTGGACGGGGCGGCGAGCCTGACGGAATCCTTCGTGGCGCTGAAGCTGCAGGTCAATTCCTGGCGCTGGGCCGGGGTGCCGTTCTACCTGCGCACCGGCAAAAGGCTGCCGCGCAAGGTCTCCGAGATCATCATCGAGTTTCGCACGCCGCCCTTCAGCATCTTCCCGCGCGAGGCGGTGGGCATGCAACCGAACCGGCTGCTGATCCGCCTCCAGCCGGAGGAGGGGATGCGCCTCGAGATGATGACCAAGGAGCCGGGGCCGGGCGGGCTGCACCTGCGGCCGACCGCGCTCGACATCAGTTTCGAGAAGACCTTCGGCACGCGCTATCCGGACGCCTATGAGCGGCTGCTGATGGATGTGGTGCGCGGCAACACGACGCTGTTCATGCGGCGCGACGAGGTGGAGCACGCCTGGAACTGGGTGGAGCCGATCCTGCAGGGCTGGGCGGACCGCCCCGAGGCGCCGCGCCCCTATGCGGCGGGCAGCTGGGGCCCGACCGCGGCGATCGCCATGATCGAGCGCGATGGCCGCACCTGGTACGAAAGCCTGGAGTAAAAAACTGAAGGCGGGGTCCGGGGTGGCCCTGCCACCCCGGCGGAGGGGTCTGGGGAGGCGGAGCCTCCCCAGGGAGCCTTACTTCCGGTTCCGGAGCGCCTCGGCCTCGGCGTAGAACTTCTTCTCCCACTCCTTGTGGTTGTCGAGGCCCTCGCGGATGAAGGGGGTGAAGACGGCCAGGTTGAGCAGCAGCCAGTTCACCAGCCGGGCCGGGAAGCGGAGCGGCTTGACGAAATCGACGAAGAGCACGACGCGGGTCTTGTCGGTGTGGTTCCAGGCCTCGTGCTCATAGGCGTCGTCGAAGACCAGGGCCTTGCCCTCGTGCCAGTGGCAGATCTGGTTCTCGACGCGGATGGCGAGCCGGTCGCTCTGTTCCGGCACGATCAGGCCGAGATGCAGGCGCAGCACGCCGTTGTAGGGGCCGCGATGGGCGGGCAGGTGCTTGCCCGGCTCGAAGATCGAGAACATGGCGGTCTTGAGGCCGGGGATCTTCTGGACGATGCGCCAGGTTTCCGGGCAGCGCTTGATGTTCTCCTGCGAGGACAGGCCGTAGCCGGCCAGGAAGAAGGTCTTCCAGGCGCTGTCCTTGCTGATGGTCTGCACATCGGTCGAGATGTCGTGGAAGCTCGGCAGTTCGGACTGGCGGACCAGGACTTTTTCCAGCTCGGCCCGGATCAGGGGCCATTCGCGCTCGATCTCGGCGGTCCAGGGGAAGGTGGCGTTGTCGTAGACGGGCGGGTTGCCGACCTTGGTATGGCGCAGGTTCAGGCGTTCGGCCCAGGCGACGATGCCCATGAAGAAGCGCGTCATGCGGCTGGTGCCGCCCATCGGGGCGATGTTGGCGGTGCCGAAATTCTGCTGCGGCGCGGCGTTGCCGGTGGTGGGTTGCACGCTGCTCTCCTGATTCCTGCCTGGCGGCCCCGGGCGGGGCGTCGTGAGCTGGCCCTGTCATATACGATGTTGCGACTCAATGTCAGGGGAGGGGCCAGGATTCCAGGGGTTTGCACCCCTTCTTGATACCATTCTGGATATCATCCAGGCGGAACTCCGCATTGGACCTGTATCGCTCCAGGGCCCAGGATGGCCTGAAACGCGGCCCGAGGGAGGACAGGATGCAGCAGCGGATGCGCCGGCATGGCGCGGCGGGGCGGAGCCACGCCCGATGAGCGGCGAGGGGGACAAGCCGGCCCGCACCCTGCGCAGCCAGGCCTGGTTCGGCCGGCAGGACAAGATGGGCTTCTACTACCGCTCCTTCCTGAAGAATCGCGGCATCCCGCAGGACCAGTTCGAGGGCAAGCCGGTCATCGGCATCTGCAACACCTGGTCCGAGCTGAACCCCTGCAACAGCCATTTCCGCACCATCGCCGAGCATGTCCGCTATGGCGTGCTGGAGGCGGGCGGCTTCCCGCTGGAATTCCCCGTCTCCTCGCTGGGCGAGGTGACGATGCGGCCCACCGCCATGCTGTACCGCAACCTGGCCGCCATGGATGTGGAGGAGGCGATCCGCGCGCATCCGCTGGATGGCGTGGTGCTGCTGATGGGCTGCGACAAGACGACGCCGGCGCTGCTGATGGGCGCGGCCTCGGCCGATTTGCCGACCATCGGCGTCTCCGGCGGGCCGCAGCTGCGCGGGGTCTATCGCGGGCAGATGATCGGCTCGGGCACCAACATCATCTCGATGAGCGAGCAGCTGCGCGCCGGCGAGATCACGCTGCACGAATTCCATGAGGCCGAGGCGGCGATGAACCGCTCCTCCGGCCATTGCATGACGATGGGCACGGCCTCGACCATGGCCTCGCTGGTCGAGGCGCTGGGCGTCGGCCTGCCGCAGAACGCCGCCATCCCGGCCGCCGATGCGCGGCGCAACGAGCTGGCGCGCATGGCCGGCCGGCGCATCGTGCGCATGGTGGAGGAGGATCTGGTCCTCTCGAAGATCCTGGTGCGCGAGGCGTTCGAGAACGCCATCCGCACGCTGGGCGCCATTGGCGGCTCGACCAATGCGGTGGTGCATCTGCTGGCCATCGCGCGGCGCGTCGGCATCGAGCTGAGTCTGGCGGATTTCGACGCGCTGGGCCGCGGCGTGCATTGCGTGGTCGATCTGATGCCCTCGGGCCGCTTCCTGATGGAGGATTTCTACTATGCCGGCGGGCTGCCGGTGGTGCTGCGGGCGCTGGGCGAGGCGGGCCTGCTGCACAAGGACGCGCCCACGGTGAATGGCCGCAGCCTGTGGGAGAATGTGCGCGACGCCGAATGCTGGAACCGCGAGGTGATCACGCCGCTGGAGACGCCGTTCAAGCCGGAATCCGGCATGGCGATTTTGCGCGGCAACCTCGCCCCCGATGGCGCCGTCATCAAGCCCTCCGCCGCCTCGCCCGAGCTGATGCAACACACCGGCCGCGCCGTGGTGTTCGAGACCATCGAGGATCTGCACGCGCGCAAGGATGACGAGGATCTCGACATCGATGCCAGCTGCATCATGGTGCTGAAGAATTGCGGCCCGAGGGGCTATCCGGGCATGGCCGAGGTCGGCAACATGCCGATCCCGAAGAAGCTGCTGCGCCAGGGGGTGCGGGACATGATCCGCATCTCGGATGCGCGCATGTCCGGCACCGCCTATGGCACGGTGGTGCTGCATGTGGCGCCGGAGGCGGCGGCCGGCGGCCCGCTGGCGCTGGTGCGGAATGGCGACCTGATCACCCTCGACGTTGCCGCGCGAAGGTTGCACCTGCATGTCGAACCAGCCGAGCTGGAAGCCCGCCGCGCCGCCTGGACCCCGCCGCCGCCGGCCGCCGATCGGGGCTATGTGAAGATGTATATCGACCATGTGCAGCAGGCCGACCAGGGCGCCGATCTGGATTTTCTGGTCGGGCGCAGCGGCGCGCCGGTGCCGCGCGACAATCACTGAGGGGCCGCCGGCGGCGAGGGCATTGACCGGCCCGCGCCGCCGTCGCCCAATGCCCGCCAGGCCAAGCCCAGGAGGAAACACAGAATGAGCGGTCCCGCCCCCTATCGCGGCGTCTTCCCCGTGGTGCCGACCATCTTCGACGAGAACGGGGCGCTGGACCTCGCCGGGCAGAAGCGGGCGGTGGATTTCATGATCGATGCCGGCTCGCACGGGCTCTGCATCCTGGCCAATTTCTCCGAGCAGTTCGTGCTGAGCGACGCCGAGCGCGAGCAGCTGCAGGATGAGGTGCTGGCGCATGTCGCCGGCCGGGTGCCGGTGATCGTCACGACGACGCATTTCTCCACCCGCCTCTGCGCCGAGCGCAGCCGGCGCGCGCAGCAGGCGGGGGCGGCCATGGTGATGATCATGCCGCCCTATCACGGCGCCACCATCCGCGCCGGCGAAAGCGCGATCTACGAGTTCTATGCCCAGGTCTCGGACGCGATCGACATCCCGATCATGATCCAGGACGCGCCGGTGGCCGGCACGCCGCTCCCGCCCGCGCTGCTGGCGCGCATGGCGCGGGAGATCCGCAACGTCTCCTACTTCAAGATCGAGGTGCCGCAGGCGGCGGCCAAGTTGCGCACGCTGATCGAGCTGGGCGGCGACGCCATCATCGGCCCCTGGGATGGCGAGGAGGCGATCACCCTGATGGCCGATCTGGATGCCGGGGCGACCGGCGCGATGACCGGCGGCGGCTTCCCCGACGGCATCCGCCAGATCATCGACCCCTATGTCGCCGGTGACCGCGCGGCGGCGCTGGACGCCTATGAGCGCTGGCTGCCGCTGATCAATTACGAGAACCGGCAATGCGGGTTGCTGGCGGCCAAGGCGCTGATGAAGGAAGGCGGCGTCATCCGCTGCGACGCGCCGCGCCACCCGCTGGCGCCGCTGCACCCGGCGACGCGCGCCGGGCTGGTGGAGCTGGCGCGCCGGCTGGACGCGCAGGTGCTGCGCTGGGGGAAGTAGCGCCTCAGCCCAGGGCGGCGGAGGCCAGTTCGCGGGCCACCGCCTCGTAGAGCCGCAGCGCGGAGGGGGAGAGCGGGCGGTCGCGGCTGCGGATCAGGCCGAAGGGCCGCACCGTCAGCCGCGGCTGCTCGCGCGGCGGCGCCAGGCGTTGCAGCGCGCCGCGCCCGGCGAACAGCCCGATGACCGAGGCGCTGAACACGCCGATCGAATGGCCCTGGCCGAGGGCGGCCAGGCTCAGCAGCATCGACGCCGTGCTCAGCACGCGGCGCGGGAAGGGCAGGCCGTGGCGGAGGAACATTTCCTCCACCTCCTGCCGCAGCAGGCTGCCCGGCGGCTGCAACACCCAGCCATAGTCCAGCATCTCCGCCAGCGCCACGCCGCCGCGGCCGAGCAGCGGGTGGCCCTGCGCCACCAGGAAGCACAGCTCCTCCTCACCGATCTCGCGGTAGTCGAGGCCCGGCACCGGCTCGGCCGGCGGGCGGGCGACGATGAAGTCGAGCCGCCCCTCGCGCAGCCGCGCCACCAGCGGCGCGCTGGTGTCGACCTCGACCGTCACCTGCAGCGCCGGATGCTCGCGCTGCACCCGCTCCACCGCGCGCACCACGGCATCGGCGGCGGCGGCGGTGACGGTGCCGAAGGCCACGACACCGCCGCTGCCCTCGCGCAGCCCGTTCAGCTCGGCCGCCGCCTGTTCCAGCTCGACCAGGGCGGAGCGGGCGCGGCGCAGCATCACCTCGCCCCATTCATTCGGCCGCATGCCGCGGGCATGGCGCTCGAACAGCGCCCCGCCCAGCATCGCCTCCACCTCGGCCAGCAGCTTCGAGGCGGCGGGCTGGGTCAGGCCGAGGGCGGCGGCGGCGCGATGCAGGTTGCGCGTCTCGTCCAGCGCCTGCAGCAATTGCAGATGGCGCAGCTTCAGCCGCGCGCGGGCGAACCAGTTGGGTGGCAGCCGCTTGGGCGCAGGGGGCTGCATGCGGGCGATATCCTCTTTGTTATGGTTCGTTCTCAAAATCACATTAGACGATATCGCTGCGCTCTCCTATCCAGGGAACAACACCATCGGGCGGCGCTGACCGCACCGTGTGACGACGTCCAGGGAAAAGGAAAGACCTGCGTGAGCATCACGAAGGAAGGCGGTTTCGCGCCGACGCGCCGCGGCCTGCTGGCGGCCGCCGGCGCCGGGCTGGCCCTGCCGGCCATCGCCCCCGGCCTGGCCCGTGCGCAGGGCGCCTGGCCGCAGCGTCCGGTCAACCTCATCGTCGGCTTCCCGCCCGGCGGACAGACGGATTTCGCCGCCCGCATCGTGCAGAACGGCATGGCGGCGGCGCTGGGTCAGCCGGTGGTGGTGGAGAATCGCGGCGGCGCCGGCGGCAATATCGGCACCGAGGCGGTGCTGCGCGCGCGCCCCGACGGCTACACGGTGCTGGCGGCCAATTCCAGCTCGATGGCGATCAACCCGCACACCTTCCCGGGCATGAAGATCGACCCGCTGGAGCTGGTCTCGGTGGGTCTGGCGCTGCAGAGTTCGCTGGTGCTCTGCGTGCATCCCTCGGTTCCCGCGAAGACGCTGCCGGAGCTGGTGAGCTGGCTGAAGGCGCAGCCCAATGGCGTCGATTACGGCACGCCGGCCGCCGGCAGCATGTCGCATTGCGCGATGGAGCTGTTCCGCAGCCGCATCGGCCGCCCCGCCATGCAGGACGTGCCCTATCGCGGCAGCGGCCCGGCCATGCAGGATTTCATCGCCGGCCGCTTCAGCCTGATGTTCGACGCCGCCTCGGTGGTCGCGCCCTATGTCAAGGAGGGGCAGGTGCGCGGCATGCTGGTGACCGGGCAGAACCGCGCCCCCGCCTTCCCCGACATCCCGACCGCGGCCGAGCAGGGGCTGGAGGACTTCATCATCACCAGCTGGATCGGCCTGTCGGTGCCGAAGGGCACGCCGGCCGAGGCGATCACGAAGCTGAACGAGGCCCTCAACGCCGCGCTGCGCGACCCCAATGTCCGGGAGCGCATCACCAGCCAGGGCGACGAGCCGGGCGGCGGCACGGCCGAGGCCTTCGATGCCATGCTGCGCCGCGACCACGCCCGCTGGGGCGAGGTGGTGAAGGCCAACAACATCACCGCCGGCTGATGCGGCCGGCGGCGCAGTCAGGAGATGCCATGACGCGCAACGCCATCTACCCCGATCTCGCCGGCCGCAGCGTGTTCATCACCGGCGGCGGCAGCGGCATCGGCGCGGCGCTGACCGAGGCCTTCGCGCTTCAGGGCAGCCGGGTCGCCTTCGTCGACATCGCCGAGGCGGAAAGCCGCGCCCTGGCGGAGAAGCTGGCAGCGACCGAGGGCGCCACCGCGCCCCTCTTCCTGCCCTGCGACATCCGCGACATCGCCGCCCTGCGCGCGGCGATCGCCGAGGCGCAGGCGGCGCATGGCGACATCACCGTGCTGCTCAACAACGCCGCCAACGACCAGCGCCACAAGCCGGAAGAGGTGACGCCGGAGTACTGGGACGAGCGCATGGCGATCAACCAGCGCCCGCTCTTCTTCGCGGCGCAGGCGATCGTGCCGCAGATGCAGCGCGCCGGCGGCGGCTCCATCGTCAATTTCGGCTCGGTGAGCTGGAAGCTGCGCCAGGGCGGCATGCCCGCCTACACCATGGCCAAGGCCTCGGTGCACGGGCTGACGCGCGGCCTGGCGCGCGACTATGGCAAGCAGAACATCCGGGTGAACACGCTGGTGCCCGGCTGGGTGATGACCGAGCGGCAGCTGAAGCTCTGGGTGACGCCGGAGGCGGAGAAGGAGATCGAGGCCGGGCAGGTGCTGGCCGGCCGCGTCCGGCCCGCGCATATCGCCGACATGGCGCTGTTCCTGGCCTCCGCCGCCTCCGCCATGTGCTCGGCGCAGGAATTCACCGTGGATGGCGGTTGGACCTGACCGCCTTCACGCCAAGGTGATGGCGCGCCGGCCTGCTGGCGCTGGCGGCGCGGCTTCCCGGCGGGGCCAAATCCTCCCGCCGGTGTGACCGGTCCAGGCCCCCCGGAATCGATGAGAGGGGGCCGGATCACAACGCCTCAGGGAGAAGTTCCATGAAACGTCGCAGCCTGCTGGCGGCCCCCGCCGCCCTTGCCCTCGCCTCTGCCGGCCTGCCGCGCGCGGCCGCCGCGCAGGAGCGCCGGACGCTCGCCTTCGTCGTCAATGTCTCGGCCGATTTCTGGACGATCGCGCGCCGCGGCATCGAGAAGGCGAATCGCGAGCATCCGCAGTTCAACATGGAGATGATCGTCCCCGGCCAGGCCAGCGCCGCCGAGCAGCGCCGCATCGTGGACGAGCTGCTGGCGCGCCGCGTCGCCGGCATCGCCATCTCGGCGATCAACCCCGGCAACAGCACCGAGATGCTGAACCGCGCGGCGTCGCAGGCGGTACTGTTCACCACCGACAGCGACGCGCCGAACAGCAACCGCGTCGTCTATATCGGCACCGACAATGTCGCCGCCGGGCGCGAGGCCGGCAAGCAGATGAAGGCGGCGCTGCCGCAGGGCGGCAAGGCGATGCTGTTCGTCGGCACCATGGACGCCGACAATGCGCGCGAGCGCGTGCAGGGCATCCGCGAGGCGCTGCAGGGCGGCAATATCGAGGTCGTCGACATCCGCACCGATGAGAGCGACATGGCGCGCGCCAAGCGCAATGTCGAGGACACGCTGGCGCGGCGCAGCGATATCGACCTGATGGTCGGGCTCTGGGCCTACAACACGCCGCAGATCTACCAGGCGGTGAAGGGCGCGGGGCGCGACGGCAAGGTCCGCATCGTCGGCTTCGACGAGGACGGGCTGACGCTGCGCGGCGTGGCCGAGGGCGTGATCCACTCCACCGTGGTGCAGCAGCCCTTCGAGTTCGGCTACCAGAGCATGGTCGGCATGGTGAAGTATCTCGGCGGCGACCGCTCCTTCATTCCCGAGAGCAAGCAGATCATCATCCCGACGCGCATCATCGACCGCGGCAACGTGCAGGAATTCCAGGCGCAGATGCGCGAATTGCTGCGGGGCCGGTAAGCGCCATGCAGGGAGCGGCCCCGATCCTGTCGCTCGAGGGCATCGGCAAGAGCTATCCCGGGGTGCGGGCGCTGGATGATGTCAGCCTGCACCTGATGCCGGGGGAGGTGCTCGGGCTGATCGGCGAGAACGGCGCCGGCAAGTCGACGCTGATGAAGGTGCTGGGGGGCGTCGTCGCCCCCAGCGCCGGCCGCATCCGGGTGGGCGGGCGGGACTGGCCGCGCCTGACCGTCTCCGACGCGCAGGCCGCCGGCATCGCCTTCGTGCACCAGGAGCTGAACCTCTTCGACAATCTCGACGTTGCGGCCAATGTGCTGTTCGGGCGCGAACCGCTGCGTGGCGGGCCGCTGAAGCTGGTCGATCGCCAGGCGGCGCGGGCGCGTGTCGCGCCGCTGCTGGCGCGGCTCGGCGCGGATTTCACGCCGGACACGCCGGTCGCCGCGCTGTCCATCGCGCAGCGCCAGCTGGTCGAGATCGCCAAGGCGCTGGCGGCCGATTCCCGCATCATCATCTTCGACGAGCCGACCTCGTCGCTGACCCTGTCGGAGACGGCGCGGCTGCTCTCCCTGGTGCATGAGCTGCGCGCCGCCGGCACCTCGATCATCTACATCACCCACCGGCTCGCCGAGATCGTCGACTGCGCCGACCGTGTCGTCTGCCTGCGCGACGGCAGGCTGGCCGGTACGCTGGCGCGCGGCGAGATCGACCACGCGGCGATGATCCGGCTGATGATCGGGCGCGAGTTGCGTGCCCTCTATACCCCGCCGCGCCGCGCGCCCGGGCCGGGCGGGCTGGTGCTGGAGGGGGTGGTGACCGATTCCTTCCCCGCCGCCACGGCGGACCTGGAAATCCGCGCCGGCGAGATCCTCGGCCTGGCCGGGCTGGTGGGGGCGGGGCGCACCTCGCTGGCGCGCACCCTGTTCGGGCTGGACCCGCTGCGCGGCGGCCGTATCACGCTGGATGGCAAGCCGCTGCGCCTGGCCTCGCCGCGCGACGCGGTGCGCGCCGGCATCTACCTGGCGCCGGAGGACCGCAAGGCGGCGGGGCTCGTGCTGTCGCTGCCGATCGCCGAGAATGTCAGCCTGGCCTCGCTGCGCCGTTTCTCGCGGATGTTCCTGGTGGACCGGCGCGAGGAATGGAAGGTGGCCGAGGCGCAGGCGCGCTCGCTGCGCATCAAGGCGCCGAGTGTCGGTGTCGCCGCCGGCACGCTCTCGGGCGGCAACCAGCAGAAGGTGGTGCTGGCCAAATGGCTCAGCATGGCGCCGCGCGTGATCCTGTTCGACGAGCCCACGCGCGGCATCGATGCCGGCGCCAAGGGCGAGATCTACGCGCTGATGCGCGCGCTGGCCGATAAGGGGGTGGCCATCCTGATGATCTCCAGCGACATGGAAGAGGTGATCGGCGTCTCCGACCGCATCGCCGTGATGCATGAGGGCCGCATCAGCGGCATCCTGAACCGCGACCTGTTCAGCGAGCAGGCGGTGCTGCGCCTGGCCATCGGCCATGACGAGGAGGAAGCCGCATGAGCCGCAAGGATCTCGGCCTGGCGGCGCTGCTGATCGTCATCGGCGCCATCACGGCGGTGCTGAACCCGCTCTTCCTCTCCACCGTCAACCTGCTGAACATGGCGAACCTGATCGGGTTGTTCGGCATCTTCAGCATCGGCCAGGGGCTGATCATCATCACCGGCGGCATCGACCTCTCGGTCGGCGCGATGTTCGCGCTGCTCGGCGTCATCTTCGTCGACCTGCTGGTGAACTACGAGATCTTCTGGCCCTATGCGGTGCTGATCGTGCTCGGCCTCGGCCTGTTGCTCGGTGCGCTGCACGGGCTGCTGGTGACGCGGCTCGGCATGCAGCCCTTTGTCGTCACGCTGTGCGGGCTGCTGATCTATCGCGGCGCGGCGCGCTACTACACGCAGGACGGCACGATGGGCTTCGGCTATGCCGGCGACCTCGACATGCTGACCTGGCTGGCCTCCGGCCGCAGCTTCGGCATCCCGCACCCCTTCATCGCGCTGATCGTGGTGGCGGTGATCGTCGGCGTGCTGCTGCACCGTTCGGTGTTCGGCCGCTATCTCTACGCCGTCGGCCGCAACGAGGAAGCGGCGCGGCATTCCGGCATCGACACCCGCGCCGTGGTGATCGGCGCCTATCTGCTGGGCGGGCTGCTGGCGGGGCTCTCCACCGTGCTGCTGGTCTTCTACACCAGCTCGGTCTCGCCCTCCTCCTTCGGCAATTTCTACGAGCTTTACGCCATCGCCGCCGCGGTGCTGGGCGGCTGCTCGCTGCGCGGCGGGGAGGGCAGCGTGCTCGGCATCGTGCTCGGCACGGTGCTGCTGCAGATCCTGCAGAACCTCGTGAACATCCTCGGTATCCCGTCCTCGCTGAACTTCGCGGTGATGGGCAGCGTCATCCTGCTCGGCGTGCTGGCGGACCAGCAGCTCGGGCGACGCAAGGCGGCCCTCGCCACGGCCTGAGCGGGCGGGCGCGGGGATTTCCCCGCGCCCGCCGCGCCTCAGCGCGCCTGCATCAGCGCGCGATAGGCCAGCTGGTCGTCGTGCATGCGCCGGAACACGGCGTATTTCGCGTCATGGTAGCGGCGCACCGCCGCATCGCCCGGCGCGATGACCTCGCCGGCGCCGCTCATCGCCGCCATCGCTCCCGCCAGCGAATCCTGCACGCCGCCGGCCGTCGCCCCCAGCATGGCGGCGCCGAGCAGGATCGCCTCCGGCTCGCGCGGCAGCACCAGCTGGCATCCCGTCGCATCGGCATGCTCGCGCAGGAAGACCGGGTTCTTCGTGCCGCCGCCGCAGGCCATCACGGTGTCGATGGCATAGCCCTGCGCGTTCATCGCCTCGATGATGTGGCGCGTGCCATAGGCCACGGCCTGCACCGTCGCCAGGTAGAGCAGCGCCAGATCTTCCTCCCCCGCCGCCAGCCGCAGGCCGGAGACCATGCCGCGCAGCGAGGCATCGGCGCGCGGCGAGCGGTTGCCGTGGAAATCCGGCATCACATGCAGCCCCTCGGTCAGCAGCGCCGGGAAGGGCAGCCCTTCCGCCATGTCTGCCAGCTTGCGGTTGAGCGACTGGTAGATGGTCTCGCCCGCCTGCTGCGCGGCCGCCGCCATGGCCGGATAGGCGGCATGGGTGGTGATGACATGGTCGATCAGCGCGCCGGTCGCCGATTGCCCGCCCTCGTTCAGCCACAGCCCCGGCAGCATGGCGGAATGGTAGGGGCCCCAGACGCCGGGCACGAAACGCGCCTCGGGCGAGACCGCCATGTGGCAGGAGGAGGTGCCGCCCACCAGCGCCACGCGCCGGTTCAGCGTCGCCGCATCCGGCGCCACGCCGTTCAGCGCCGCGCCGATGACACCCAGCCCGCCGGCATGCGCATCGATCGCCGAGGCGCCGACCGGGATGCCCGCCTCCAGGCCGAGCGCCGCCGCCGCCTCCGCCCCCAGCGTGCCGAGGCGCTGGCCGGGCGGCAGGATCTCCGTGCCGATGCGGCGGAAGCCTTCGTCCGCCAGCTCGCCGAGGCCGATGGCGTGGAAGAAATCCGCGTCCCAGCGTCCTTCATGGCCCAGATAGGTCCATTTGCAGACGGTGGAGCAGAGCGAGCGCGCCAGGCTGCCGGTGGCCCGCCAGGTCAGGTAGTCGGGCAGGTCGAAGACATGCGCGGCGCGCGCCCAGGCCTGCGGCCGGTGCCGCTTCAGCCAGAGCAGCTTCGGCGCCTGCATCTCCAGCGAGATGCGGCCGCCGACATAGCGTAGCACCTCGTGCTCGCCGGCATTGATCGCCTCCGCCTCGGCCGCCGCGCGGTGGTCCATCCAGACCATCACATCCTGCTCGGGCTCGCCCTGCGGGCTGATCGAAACCGGGCGGAATTCCGCGTCCAGCACGACGAGGGAGCAGGTGGCGTCGAAGCCCATGCCCAGCACCCGCACCGGGCCGAGATCGCGCAGCGCGCCGCGCACGGCGGCGCAGACCGCCTGCCAGATGTCGTCCGAGGATTGCTGCACGAAATCGGCGCGCGGCCGCCACATGCGGATCGGCCGCGCCGCCTGGCCCAGCATCGCGCCCTGCGGCGTGAAGGCGCCGGCGCGGGCGCTGCCGGTGCCGACATCCACGCCGATGACGATGTCCTGCATGCGGGTCTCTCCTTCGGTTGCCGGTGCCGCGCGGGTTAGGGCGCTGGCGGCGCCACGTCCAGCGGGCAGCCGGCGTCGCGCAGCGCGGCCTGTGCCGCCTCCGGCGCGCTGGCATCGGTGACGATCCGGCTGAAGGCGGAGAGCGGCGCGAAATAGGCCGGGCGCAGCTGGCCGAGCTTGCTGCCATCGACCACCAGCACGCGCTGCGCCGCGCCGGCCAGGGCCATCTGCTTCACCGGCACCTCGTTGAAATGGACGCAGGTGGCGCCCTGCGCCGCATCCACCCCGGCCGCCGAGAGGAAGGCGGTGTTCAGCCGCAGCCGGCGCAGGCTGGCCAGGGATTCGTCCGAGCTGAAGGTGGTGGCGCCGGGATGATACAGCCCGCCCAGCAGCACCAGCCGCGTGTTCGGCCGCCGCGCCAGCAGCGTCGCGATGTTCAGCGCGTAGCACACCACCGTCAGCGCCAGGCCGGGCGGCAGGGCCTGCACCAGATGCGGCGTCGTCGTGCCGCAATCGATGAACAGCGTGTCGCCCTCCCGCACCAGCCGCGCGGCGTGTTGCGCCGCCTGGCGCTTGGCGGCGGCGTGCTGGTCCTGCTCGCGCTCCAGCGCATAGGGGCCGGGGCGCGGCGAGGCGCGGGCCGGCACCACATGGCCGCCGAGCAGCGCCAGGCCGCGCGATTCCGCCAGCCCTGGCCGCGCCAGGTCGCGCCGCAGCGTCATGGAGGAGACGCCGAGCTGCCGCGCCGCCTCCTCCAGCCGCGCCGGGCCGGATTCCTGCAGCAGCGCCTCCAGCCGCGCCAGGCGCTCGCCGCGCCGCTGGCTTGTGAGGCCCTGCCGTTCCAACACCGCCATGTCCTCTCCCTGCCAGCGCCGCTTGACGAACAGAAGCCCTGGTGTGAGGATTATAACAAGTGTTAAAAAACTGACAAACGCGGTGAAGGCATCCGGCCCGGGCCGCGGAGGAATGACGCTGATGGCCCATCCGCAACCCGTGCTGGTCGCGCCCGCCGAACTGGCGAAGCTGATCGACCACACCCTGCTGAAGCCGGAAGCCGGCGAGGCCGAGCTGCGCCGCTGGGCCGAGGAGGCGCGCGCGCACGGCTTCTGCTCCGTCTGCGTCAATCCGGTCAATGTGGCCTTTGTCGCCGGTTTGCTGGCGGGCAGCGGTGTCGCGACCTGCGCCGTGGTGGGCTTTCCGCTCGGCGCCAGCGCCAGCGCCATCAAGGCGGCCGAGGCCGCCCAGGCGGTGCGCGACGGCGCCGGCGAGATCGACATGGTGATCAACATCGGCGCGCTGCGCGACGGGCGGCTGGACGTGGTGCGCGACGACATCGCCGCCGTGCGCGCCGCCTGCGCGGGCCAGGTGCTCAAGGTCATCATCGAGACCTGCCTGCTGACCGACGCGCAGAAGCGCGCGGCCTGCCGCCTGGCCGTCGAGGCGGGGGCGGATTTCGTCAAGACCTCCACCGGCTTCTCCAGCGGCGGCGCGACCGAGGCGGATATCGCCCTGATGCGCGCCGCGGTGGGGCCGGGGATCGGGGTGAAGGCCTCGGGCGGCGTGCGAACGCTGGCCCAGGCGCAGGCGATGATCGCCGCCGGCGCCAATCGCATCGGCGCCAGCTCGGGCGTCGCGCTGGTCTCCGGCGCGGCGCAGCCCGCCGCCAGCGGCTACTGAATTCGCTCGTCTCAGAGCAGAACACGGGGAAGGAATAGCCATGATCAACCGTCGCTAGTTCGGCGCCCTCACCGCCGGCGGTCTGCTGGCCAGCTCGCTCGTCCGCCCGGCCTGGGCGCAGGGGGCGGCCGTCGATGCCAGCAAGGTCTCGGGCGAGATCCATGCGCGCACCGCGCGCAAGAAGGTGATCGCCACCGTCGTCAAGGTCGACGGCATCGCCTGGTTCGACCGCATGCGCGAGGGCGTGAAGCAGTTCGGCGCCGACCAGGGCCACGACACCTGGATGGTGGGGCCGAGCCAGGCCGACGCCGCCGCCCAGGTGCAGCTGGTGGAGAGCCTGATCGCCCAGGGTGTCGATGCCATCTGCATCGTGCCCTTCTCGGTCGAGGCGGTGGAGCCGGTGCTGCAGAAGGCGCGCCGCCAGGGCATCGTGGTGATCTCGCACGAGGCCGCCGGGCTGCAGAACATCGACTACGACATCGAGGCCTTCGACAACCACGCCTACGGCGCCAAGCTGATGGAAGTGCTGGGCCGGCAGATGGGCGGCGAGGGCAAGTATGTCGCGACGGTCGGCAGCCTGACCTCGCAGTCGCAGATGGAATGGATCGACGGCGCCGTCGCCTACCAGAAGCAGCATTTCCCGCGCATGCAGGAGGCGACCCGCCGCATCGAGACCTATGACGATGCGACGACCGACTACAACAAGCTCAAGGAAGTGCTGACCGCCTATCCGGACCTGAAGGGCATCCTGGGCGCGCCGATGCCGACCTCGGCCGGCGCCGGCCGCCTGATCGCCGAGCGTCGCCTGGCCGGCAAGCTGTTTTTCAGCGGCACCGGGCTGGTCTCGGTCGCCGGGCAGTATCTGCGCAATGGCGACATCCAGTACATCCAGTTCTGGGATCCGGCGGTCGCCGGCTACGCCATGAACGTGATGGCGGTGATGGCGCTGGCCAAGAAGTCGATCACCGCCGGCCTCGATCTCGGCCTCGCCGGCTACACCAAGCTGGAGACGCCGAACGCCCAGCGCCCGAACGTGCTGGCCGGCCAGGGCTGGGTCGGCGTCACCAAGGACAACATGTCCCAGTACAACTTCTAACAGGCTGCCGCTCCCTGGTGGGGTGGCGGGACGCGGCACTCGGCCCAGGTGGCCGTGGCTGCGTTCCGCCGTTCCAGGGGAGCGGCCGCTCTGACCGGCAGGGCCCAGGCGCCCGGCCCCCGTGCCGCGACTCCCGTCCCGGCCATGACCGGAAGCCGAAAGAAAAATGAGTGGACCGCTGATTGAGTTGCGCCACCTGGGCAAGAGCTTCGGGGCGGTGCATGCGCTGAAGGATGTCTCCCTGACCATCGGCCCGGGCGAGATCCATTGCCTGGCCGGCGAGAACGGGTCGGGCAAGTCGACGCTGATCAAGGTCATCTCCGGCGTCAACCGGCCGGATCGCGGCGAGATCCTGATCGACGGCGAGAAGGTCGAGGGCATGACGCCGCGCGAGGCGATCGCCCGCGGCGTGCAGGTCATCTACCAGGATTTTTCGCTGTTTCCGAACCTGACGGTGGCCGAGAATCTGGCGCTGTCGACGGAATTGCAGGCGGGCACGCGCATCGTCTCCTGGCGCCGGGTGCGCCGGATCGCCGAGGAGGCGACGCGCAAGCTCGGCGTCGCGCTCGACCTCGACGCGCTGGTGGAGACGCTGCCCACGGCGGGCAAGCAGCTGGTGGCCATCGCCCGCGCGCTGATGTCCGACCCGCGCCTGCTGATCATGGACGAGCCCACCACCGCGCTGACCGGGCGCGAGGTCGAGGCGCTGTTCCGCGTGGTGCGCGACATCCAGAGCCGCGGCATCGCCGTGCTCTTCGTCAGCCACAAGATGCGCGAGATGCTGGAGATCAGCGAGCGGCTGACCGTCATCCGCAGCGGCGAGGTGGTGGCCGCCGGCCCGATCTCCGAGTTCGACGAGGCCAGCATCACCCGCGCCATGACCGGGCAGGAGATTGCGTCCGAGGGCTATCGCTGGGAAGGCGACGCGGCGGCCGCGCCGCTGCTGGAGGTCGAGAACCTCACCGTGCCCGGGCAACTGGAAAACATCTGCCTGCGGCTGATGCCGGGCGAGATCGTCGGCATTTCCGGCCTGCTGGGCTCCGGCCGCACCGAGCTGGCGCTCGCCTTGTTCGGCATGAAGCCGGGGCATGATGGCGAGATCCGCATCGATGGCCGCGCCGCCCGGCTGCGCTCGGTGCAGGACGCCATCGCCGCCGGCATCGCCTATGTGCCCGAGGACCGGCTGACCGAGGGGCTGTTCCTCTCCGCCACCATCGACCGCAACATGCTGGCCAGTTCGCATGGCCGGCTCAGCCGTTTCGGCGTGCTGCAGTCCGGCCGCGCGGCGCAGGAGGCGGCCGGCATGATCGACGCCATGGCCATCGCCACCCCCACCGGCAACCGGCCGGTGACGGAGCTGTCCGGCGGCAACGCGCAGCGCGTGGTGATCGGCCGCTGGCTGCTGAACGAGCCGCGCATCCTCATCCTCAACGGCCCGACGGTCGGCGTCGATGTCGGCTCCAAGGCCGGCATCCACCGCAAGATCCGCGAACTGGCCCGCCATCACGGCCTGGGAGTGCTGATGATCTCCGACGACCTGCCGGAGCTGGTGGACAATTGCAACCGCATCCTGGTGCTGCACCGGGGCCGGCTGGTGGAGGAGGTGGACGCCGCCGCCACCAGCGAGGCCGCGCTGAGCGAGACGCTGGGGGCGCTGCAATGAGCGGCCTGGCCAATGCGCTGCGCCGCCATCCGGAGCTGATGGTGGCCGCCGTGCTGGTGCTGGCGGTGGTGGTGATCGGCACCATCAACCCGGTCTTCTGGCAGCCCTCCAACCTGTTCAGCCTGATGCGCGCCAGCGTCGTCACCGGCATTCTGGCTCTCGCCGTGCTGCTGGTGATGCTCTCGGGCGGCATCGACGTGTCCTTCCCGGCCTTCGCCATCGCGGCGATGTACCTGACCATCAAGGCGATGATCGCCTGGGGCTTCGACGGCGTCATCCTGCCCTTCCTGATGGCCAGCGGCATCGGACTCGGGCTCGGCCTGGTGAATGCCGCCTTCGTGCACTATTTGCGCATGATCCCGCTGATCGTCACGCTCGGCACCGGCACGGCGGTGCGCGGTTTCATCCTGGGCGTGGTCGGCACCAGCCAGATCAACATTGGCCAGATGCCGCCGCAGCTGATCGACTTCGCGCGCGGCGAGGTGCTGCACGTCACCCAGGCCGATGGCAGCGTCGCCGGCCTGTCCTCGATGGTGCTGGTCTATGCGGGGCTGGCCATCGCGGTGCATCTGCTGCTGCGCCACACCATGCTGGGCCGTGGCATCTACGCCATGGGCGGGGGCGTGGAGGCGGCGCGGCGCGTCGGCTTCAACATCCGCCGCACCACCTTCGTCATCTACGGCCTGGCCGGGGCGCTGGCGGGCTTCGCCGGCCTGCTGCACGGCGCCATGATCTGGACCGCCAACCCGCGCGACATGGTGGGGCTGGAGCTCGACGTCATCGCCGCCGTGGTGCTGGGCGGCGCCTCCATCTTCGGCGGGCGCGGCTCGGTCATCGGCACCATGCTCGGCGTGCTGACGCTGGTGGTCATCACCAACAGCCTGATCATCCTGGGCGTCGACACCACCTGGCAGCGTGTGGTGGTGGGGCTGATCGTCATCGCGGCCACCGCGGTCACCGCCTGGCGCGACCGCAAGCGCCTGGCCTGAGGGGAGGAGAGAGCATGTCCGCACTCCTGCAGCGCCTGCGCCGCACCGACACCAACCTGCTGCAGCTGCTGCTGCTGACGGTGCTGATCTTCGCCGGCATGGCGGCGCTGAACCCGGAGCGCTTCCTGCGCCCCTATGTCTTCGAATCCATCACCTTCATCGCGCCCGAGCTCGGCCTGCTGGCCATCGCCATGATGGTGGCGATGCTCACCGGCGGCATCGACCTGTCGGTGATCGGCATCGCCAACCTGGCCTGCATCCTGGCCGGGCTGTTCTTCCACAGCGTCGGCGCGCCGCGCGGGCCGGAGCTGGTGTACCTGCCGCTGCCGCTGGTGCTGGCCGGCATCGGCATCGCCCTCGGCGTCGGGCTGATCGCCGGGGCCATCAACGGCTTCCTGATCACCCGGCTGCGCGTCACCCCAATCCTGGCCACCATCGGCACGGGGCAGGTCTTCACCGGCATCTGCCTGGTGCTGACCGGCGGGCCGGCGGTGGTCGGCTTCCCAAAGATCTGGGGGCAGATCGGCAATGGCACGGTGTTCGGCATCGCGGCGCCGCTGGTGGTGTTCGTGGTCGTCGCCGGGCTGGTCTGGTTCCTGCTGGCGCGCACCGCCTTCGGCATCAATTTGACGCTGATCGGCACCAACCCGAAGGCCGCCGTCTTCGCCGGGCTGCGCAGCGCGCGCACCGTCTTCCTCTCCTACATGCTGACCGGTGGGCTGGCCGCCATCGCCGGCATCCTGCTCTCCGGCCGCACCAATGCGGCGAAGTCGGATTACGGCACCTCCTATCTGTTGCAGGCGGTGCTGATCGCGGTGCTGGCCGGCACCAACCCGGCCGGCGGCAAGGGCTCGGTGCCCGGCATCGCGTTGGCGCTGGTGGCGCTGATGCTGCTCTCCTCCGGGCTGCAGATCATGCGCTTCAGCAACTTCCTGGTGGATCTGATCTGGGGCGGCTTCCTGCTGCTCTCCATCGCCCTCGCCGCCTGGCGCATGCGGAGCCGCTGACATGGCCGTCACCGCCACCATCCCCCTGCACCCGGCGCTGTGCGGCGAGGCCCCGCGCGAGGTCTTCGCCGCCGGCGAGCTGCGCGCTACCTTGCACCGCTATGCGTCCGGTGTCGCCGCGCTGCGCGTCAGCAACGCGCGTGGACTCATAGAAATCCTGCCCTGGATGGGCGGCATGATCTGGGCGGCGCGCTTCGATGGCGTCGACCTCACCATGGCCAGCGGCTTCGACATGCCGCGCCCGGCGACGGTCATCGGCGGCACCTATGGCTGCTTCGCCTTCCACAGCGGCCTGCTGCGCAACGGCGTGCCGACGCCCGAGGACGACCACGCGCCGCATGGCGAATTCCCCTGCGCCGAGATGCAATCGGCCTGGCTGGAATGGGGCGAGGATGCGGACGGCCCGTATCTCCGCGCCGTCTCCGCCCGCGACCATGTCATGGGCTTCGGCCCGCACTACCTCGCCCAGCCCTCGGTCACGCTCCGCCCGGGGCGGAGCCTGTTCGACATCGGCCTCGCCGTGGAGAACCGCTCCGGCAAGCCGATGGAGCTGATGTATATGTGCCACGTCAACTTCGCCTTCGTGCCGGGGGCGGAGCTGTTGCAGGCCGCGCCCTACACGCCCGATCGCGTGGCGGTGCGCCGCGCCGTGCCGGCGCATGTCACGCCCAACCCGGACTACCTGGCGCTGATCGAGGCGCTGGCCAGCGACCCGGCGCGCATGGCGAAGCTGGACGAGCCGCATCTCTACGACCCCGAACAGGTTTTTTATCTGTCGGGCCTCGGCCGCGATGGCGATGGAAAGACGCATCTGATGCTGCGCCGGCCGGAGGGCGATGGCTTCGCCCTGTCCTATGATCCCGAGGCGCTGCCGCACTGCGTGCGCTGGATCCTGAACGACCCGGACCAGAAGGTGGCCGCCTTCGCGCTGCCCTCCACCTGCCAGCCCGAGGGCTACGCGACGGAGAAGCGCAAGGGCCATGTCCGCCTGCTGCCGCCGAAGGGCCGCGTGGACTTCGCCGTGCGCGCCGGCTATCTCGACCGGGACGCCGCAGCGCGGCTGGCCGGCACCATCTCTTCCCTGGCTTGAACGGAGCGGCTTCGATGGGCGCGCGCATCGCCGTGGTCGGCAGCAACATGGTCGACCTGATCACCTACACCGACCGGCTGCCGGCGGCGGGCGAGACGCTCGCCGCCCCCTCCTTCAGCATGGGCCATGGCGGCAAGGGGGCGAACCAGGCCGTCGCCGCCGCCAGGCTCGGCGCCGATGTCATGCTCGTCACCCGCGTCGGCGACGACCTGTTCGGCGAGGGCACGCTGAAGAACTTTTGCGAGCTTGGGATCGATACAAAACATGCCCGCGCCGTGCCGGGCACGCAGAGCGGCGTGGCGCCGATCTTCGTCGAGCCCTCGGGCGAGAACCGCATCCTGATCGTCAAGGGCGCCAATGAGCATCTGCTGCCCGCCGATGTCGACGCGGCGGCGGAGGATCTGGCCGGCTGCGGGCTGATCCTGCTGCAGCTCGAGATCCCGCTCGAGACCGTCTACCACACCATCGCCTGGGCGGCTTCGCGCGGCATTCCGGTGCTGCTGAACCCGGCGCCGGCGGTGCCGGAGCTCGACGTGTCGCGCATCCTGGGCGTCACCTTCCTGGCGCCGAACCAGACGGAACTCTCCATCCTGACCGGCCTGCCGGCCGAGACGCGCGATCAGGCCGAGGCCGCGGCGCGCACCCTGGTCGCGCGCGGCGTGAAGCAGGTGATCGTGACGCTGGGCGGCGAGGGCGCGCTGCTGGTCACCGCCGACGGCCCGGCGCAGCACGTGCCGGCCGTGCCCGTGAAGCCGGTGGATACCAGCGGCGCCGGCGATGCCTTCCTGGGCGCCTTCGCGCAGCACTATGCGGAGCATGGCGACACCCTGGCCGCGATGCGCTGGGGCGCGCGCTACGCCGCCGATTCCATCACCCGCCAGGGCACGCAGAAGGCCTTTGCCGGCGCGGCCGAATTCGCCGCCTTCCGCCGCGCGCTGGGCGAGGAGTAAGCCGCCCGCCGGCCGGGCTCAGCCCCGGCCGGGCCGCGCCAGCCGCAGCGCCAGCAGCGCCAGCACGGAAAACCCCAGCAGCACCGCCGGCAGCCCCGGGGCGATCTGCGCCACCAATTGCCCGATCAGCGCGGCCGAGGCGGCGCCGAGCGCCATGTGCAGCGCGCCCAGCACGGCGCTGGCGGTGCCCGCCGCGCCCTCCACCGCCAGCAGCGCCAGGCCGATGGCGGGCGGCGCCATGCAGCCCACCCCGGCCTGGGAGAGCATGATCAGCGCGATGGCGGTCCCGCCGCCCAGCGTGCCGGTCAGGCCGAGCGCCAGCAGCGCCAGCGCCGCCCCCAGCATCAGCGCGACGCCGAGCTGGATGCGCTGCGCCGGGCCCAGCCGCAGCCGCGGCGCCGCCAGCCCGCCGATCAGGAAGCCCGCCGCGTAAAGGGCGGTGGCCAGGCTGATGCTGCCCGCCCCCCAGCCCAGATGTCCCTGGAACAGCGCCTGGGCCGCCGCCACCTCGGCATAGGCGCCGCCGATCGCGGCGCCGGAGGCCAGCGCATAGCCCAGGAAGGGGCGGCAGCGCAGCACGCGGGCATAGCCCGTCAGGCTCTGGCGCAGCCCGCCCTCGCCATGCCCGCGCGGCGCGTGGCTCTCCGGCAGGGCGAGCAGCACGGCCAGCAGCGCCAGGGCGCC
>NZ_GG770782.1:84578-86986 GCF_000164635.1 Pseudoroseomonas cervicalis ATCC 49957
CCTCGGCATAGCCGCGGCCGCGCAAGCCGTCGGCGACGGCCGGGCCGATCTCCGGGTCCGCGTGCAGCAGGTCGGCCATGCGCAGATACAGGTCCGGCGCCGGGCGGGTGGGGCGCGGCGGCGCCCACATGCCGACACGGCGCGGCCCGCGCATCAGCAGCGGCAGGTCGAGGCCGAGCGCCAGCGCCAGATCCGGCTGCGTCCCGCGCGGCGGCGGCAGCCCGGCCAGGGCGCGGTTCAGCCAGCCGGAGCTCAGCCGCTCCGGCGCGCCGCTCTCCAGCATGTCCTGCGCCTCGAAATGGCTGCGGTTGCGATAGGGGCCGGCCACCGCGTGCACCGGCAGCAACGCCCCCTCGCGGTAGAAGCCATGCAGCGCGGCGAGGCGCGGATGCAGGCCGAAGAAGCCGCCGCAATCCAGCAGCCCGCCTTCCTGCCCGGGCTCGGGCAGGGCGATGCCGCCGCGCGCCGCCGCGTAGTTCGCATCGCCATAGGGGGCGAGGGCGGTCATGCCATCCATGGCGCCGCGCAGCAGCACGACGACCAGCCGCGCCTCGGGCGCCGGCAATCCGGGGGCGGGGGTGGCGGCGACGGCCAGCCGCGCATGGCGGGTCGCCGCCAGGGCGGCGAGGCCGAGCAGCAATCCGCGCCGGCCGAGTTGGGGAAGGTGGCTCATCGGCGCTGGAACTCCGCGCTGGCGAATAACAGGGCCAGCCCCTCGCGCGGCGAGCCGGCGCGGCGCACCGCCTGCCGCGTCTCCTCGCCGGCGAGCGGGCCGAGGGCGGTCTCCAGCACCGCCATGGGGTCGAGCCGGGCGAAGCGGCCGGCGGTGTCGAAGGCCCAGTCAAGGCGCTGCATCACCGGCTCCGGCCCCAGCCAGGCGGCGGCGGTGTCGGGCCAGCCATTGGGCTGCGGCGCGCTGCACCAGGGCTGGTTCAGGGTGAAGCCGGCGCCATAGGCCGGCCGCGCCATGGCGTCGCCCGAGGCGCCGCAGGCGCGAAAGGCGGCGGTGACGTAGTCCTGCGGCGCGCGCAGCTTCGACAGCGGCGCCGCCCAGGCCGAATCCAGCCGCGGCAAGGCGCGCGCGACGGCCTTGAGGTCGCCGTCCGTGTCGCGCAGCACGCTTTCGATGCGCGCCACCGCCTCGGCCGGCGGGTCGTCGGCGACGAAGTGCCGCACCAGCTTCAGCGCCAGGTGGCGATGCGTCGCCGGGTGGTCGGCCAGGAAGCGCAGCGCCGCTTCCGACGCCTCCGGCCCTTCCGGCCAGGCGCGGCCCAGCAGGCGCTTCTCGCCCGGCTCGTGGTTGGCGGCGCGGAACAGCGTGCCGAAGGGCTCGCGGTTGCGCTCATAGCCCCAGCCGGTCAGCAGCCGGGCGAATTCGGTGACGTCCTGCTGGCTGTAGCCGGCGGCGGGGGAGAGGGTGTGCAGCTCCAGGATTTCCCGCGCCAGGTTCTCGTTCAGCCCGCGGCCGCTGCGCCGCCCCCAGGCGCTGTTCGGCCCGACCGAGGCGTTCTGGTCGAGATAGCCGAGCATCGCCGGGTGCCGCTCCACCGCCAGCAGCATCTCGGCGAAGCGGCCGGTGACATGCGGCCGGATCGCCTGCCGCAGATAGGGGCCGAGCACGGTGGAAACCGGATAGCCGGCGCGCTTGCTGACGGTGAAGTGGTTCGCCCAGAACTCGACCAGCCGCTCGCGATAGGGCGCGTCGGTGTCGATGCGCCAGGCCAGGGCGGCGCGCGCCTCGGCCTGGAAATTCTCCTCGATCGGGTTGCGCTGGCCGGGGCCGGGCTGGCCGGCGGCGTCCAGCTCGCGCCAGATCCGGTAGCCATCCGCGATCTCCGGCGGCCGCTCCATGCCCTGGGGCGGCGGCGGTGGCCGGTCCGGCGCGTCGAGCTGCGCGTCCAGCCAGGCGATGGGGTCGTCAGGCAGGGGCTGATCCGGCCGGGGCCCAAGCCCGAAGCGGATCGCTGCCTGATGGGCGCGCCTGTCCATGCGCGGCAGCCTAGCGCGGCCTCCCCGGCGGCCGGGCTGAAGAAAGCGTCATCCGCTTCACAGAATTCGGCGCGTGTTGCGCACTGTCACAAGCGCGGCACCAGGGCACCGTGGCGGGCGGAGGCCGGTGGGCTGCGAAAACGTTCCAGCCTAGCTTCGCGGCGATTGACCGAGGATTCGCCCATGCGCCCCTCCCGCCCCCCTTCCGCCGCCCTGCTCCGGGCGACGCGGAGCCTGGCCCGGCTGCTGCCGCTTCTGCTGCCGCTCCTGCTGCTGGCGCCGCTCGCCGCCGCGCAGGATATGCGCTTCGCGCCGCCGGGGCTGGAGAGCGATGCCGGCGCCTATGCGCGCGATCTGCTGCGGCGCGGCCCGGCGGCGGCCAGCCCGCAGCTGCGCGCCCAGGCCGAGACCAGGGCGCG
>NZ_GG770782.1:89637-92651 GCF_000164635.1 Pseudoroseomonas cervicalis ATCC 49957
GCCGCGCGCTCGGCCTGGCCTGGGTGGCGCTGGACCCGGCGCCGCGGCGGCTCGGCGTCGCCATCGAGGCGCCGGAGAAGTTGCGGCCGCGCCAGCGCGCCGAGATCCCGCTGCGCATCACCGGCGCCGAGGGCATGGCGCATCTGACGCTCGCCGCCGTGGATGAGGGGGTGCTGCGGCTGACGCAGTTCCAGAGCCCCGACCCGGCGGCGCATTTCCTCGGCCGCCGGCGGCTGGGGACCGATCTGCGCGACGATTACGGAAGGCTGATCCCGCCGCCCGAGGGCGAGCTGGCGGCGCTGCGCCAGGGCGGCGATGGCGATGCGGCGGCCAGCGGCATCACCCCGCCGCAGCGTGTCGTGGCGCTGTTCTCCGGCGTGGTGGCGGTGGGCGCCGATGGCGTGGCGCGGGTGCCGCTCGACCTGCCGGAGTTCAATGGCGAGATCCGGCTGATGGCGGTGGCCTGGGCCGGGCGGCGCGTGGGCTCGGCCAGCCGGCCGCTGCTGGTGCGCGACCCGGTGGTGGCCGAGGCGCTGCTGCCGCGCTTCCTGGCACCGGGCGACACCGCCCGCATGCCGCTGCTGCTGCACAATCTGGAGCTGCCGCGCGGCGTGGTGACGGCGGAGATCGCGGTGGAGGGCCCGCTGGCGCTGGAGGGCGAGGCGCGGCTCAGCGCCACGCTCGGCACCGGGGAGCGGGCCGACCCCGCCACCCTGCTGCGCGCCACCGGCGCCGGCGAGGGGGTGGTGCGGCTTTCCGTCACCGGCCCCGAGGGTTATCGCGCGACGCAGGAGAGCCGGATCACCCTCCGCTCCTCCCGCCCCCGCGTCACCGAGGTGGCGATCACCGAGCTGGCGCCGCGCGCCGAGGCGCGGTTGGCGCCCGACCTGTCGCGCTACGTGCCGGGCACGGCGGTGGCCCGCGCCAGCTGGGGCCAGCCGGTGCGCTACGATGCCGAGGCGCTGATGCGCGCGGCGCTGGACTTCCCGCTCTGGTGCACCGAGCAATCGGCGACCAAGGCGCTGGCGCTCGCCGCCTGGCCGGCGGCGGAGGGGCGGGAGGCGAAGCTCGCCGCCGCCGTCGCCGCGCTGCTCGACAAGCAGCGCTGGGATGGCGGCTTCGGGCTGTGGAGCGCGCAGGGCGGGCTGGATCCCTGGGTCACGGCCTATGCGACTGAGGCGCTGCTGCGCGCCCGCGCCGCCGGGGCGACGGTGGCTGAGGGCGCGCTGGAGGCGGCGCTGAACCATCTGCAGCAGGCCGCCGAGGAGAGCCCGACCTCGCCGGAGGAGTATGCCGACCAGGCCTACCGGCTGCATGTGCTGGCGCTGGCCGGACGGGCCCGGCCGGGCGCCACGCGCCGGCTGGCGCAGATGGTGGAGCGGCTGCCGACGCCGCTGTCGATGGCGCAGCTGGGGGCCGCGCTGGCGCGGATGGGCGATGTGGCGCGGGCCGAGGCAGCCTTCGACGCGGCGCTGGAGAGCGGTGTGCGGCGGCGCTGGGCGCATGATTTCGGCACGCCGCTGCGCGACCTGCTGGCGGTGGCCCTGCTGATGCGGGAGAGCGGGCTGCGCGCCGAGCAGATGGCGCCGCTGCTGGCCCGGCTGCCGGCCGGGCCGGAGCTGTCGCCCGGCAGCACCTCGACCCAGGAGCAGGCCTGGGCGGTGTTGCTGGCGGCCTCGCTGGGGCGGGACGGGCGGCCGGCGCGCATCGCCATCGACGGGCAGGAGCGGGCGGGCGAGCCGGTGCTGAGCCTGACGGTGCCCGAGGGCGGCCTCACCGCGCGCAACGTGGCCGACCGCCCGGTGGTGCAGTCGGTTTCGGTGACGGGCCTGCCGGCGCAGCCGCTGCCGGCGGCGCGCTTGGGCATGCGGGTCAGCCGTCGTTTCCTGACCCTGGAGGGGACGGATGTGAACCTGGACATGCTGCGCCAGGGCGACCGCTTCATCCTGCTGCTGGAGGCGCGGTCGGAGACGGGGGAGGCGCATCGGTCGCTGTTGCAGCAGGGCCTGCCGGCGGGCTGGGAGGTGGAGACGCAGCTGCCCTCCGGCACGGTGTCGGGCATGCCGTTCCTGGGCACGCTGACGGCGCCGGACAGTGTGGCGGCGCTGGATGACCGGGTGGCCGTGGCGATGACGCTGACGCCGGGCGCGCCGCTGGCGCGGGTGGCGGTGGTGGTGCGGGCGGTGACGGCGGGCAGCTTCGAGCTGCCGGGCGCGCAGCTGGAGGACATGTATCGCCCTGGTGTGTTCGCGCGGCAGAACAGTGGCCGCCTGACCATCGCCCCGCGCTGAGATGCCCAGTGACGATGCCGGCGGGCAGCGCCCGCCGGCCCTGACAGACAAAAGAAAAGGGGTCCGGGGAAAATTCATTTTCCCCGGCCTTCTTCTTGTTTTTGTTTTATTTTCTTCTGCGTTTGCCCTTGATCGGATCTTCCCCCCCGATCTGTCCCGGCTGGAGCAGGCGGCGGTCGTCGTCAGCGACCGTTCCGGCCGCACGCTCTCGGCCTTGCCGGCCCCTGGCGGTGTCTGGCGGCTGGAGACGCGGGCGGAGGATGTGCCGCCGCATTTCATCGACCTGCTGATCGCCGCCGAGGATGCGCGGTTCCGCTGGCATCCGGGCGTGGACCCGCTGGCGATCGGGCGCGCGGCCTTCCAGTGGGTGCGGGCGGGCCGGGTGGTCTCGGGCGGCTCGACGCTGTCGATGCAGGCGGCGCGGCTGCTGGAGCCGCGCCCGCGCAGCCTGCGCGCCAAGCTGATCGAGGCGTTCCGTGCGCTGCAGCTGGAGGCACGCCATGGCAAGCAGGGTGTGCTGCGCATCTGGCTGACGCTGGCGCCGATGGGCGGCAATCTGGAGGGGGTGCGGGCCGGCTCGCTGGCCTGGTTCGGCCAGGAGCCGCGTTATCTGGACCCGGCGCAATCGGCGCTGCTGGTGGCGATTCCGCGCCGGCCGGAGGCGCTGCGCCCGGACCGCCACCCGCAGGCGGCGGAGGTCGCCCGCGCCCGGCTGCTGCAGAG
>NZ_GG770782.1:93189-97839 GCF_000164635.1 Pseudoroseomonas cervicalis ATCC 49957
CTGGCCGAGAGCCCGGTGCCGCGCCGCCGCCAGGCCATGCCGTCGCTGGCGCCGCATCTGTCGCGGGAGGCGCGGCGGCAGGGGGAGCTGGCCACCACGCTGGACGCGCCGTTACAAGCCGCGCTGGAGCGCATGCTGGCCGAGGCCAGGCTGCGCCTGCCCGACCGCGCCTCGATCGCCGCCGTGGTGGCGGATCTGCGCACGCGCGAGATCCGCGCGCTGGATGGCGGCGCCTGGGGCGAGGAGGCGCGGGCCGGCGCGCTGGACCTGACGCGGGCGGTGCGCTCGCCGGGCTCGGCGCTGAAGCCGCTGCTCTATGCGCAGGTGTTCGAGGCCGGGCTGGCGCGGCCGGACACGCTGCTGGACGATGCGCCGACGCGCTTCGGCAACTACGCGCCGGAGAATTTCGACCATGGCTTCGCCGGAAGGATCAGCGTGGCGGATGCGCTGCGGCGCTCGCTGAACCTGCCGGCGGTGCAGCTGCTGGACCAGCTCGGGCCGTTGCGCTTCGCCACGCTGCTGAAGCGGGCGGGTGCGCCGCCGCGCTTCCCGGCCGTTGCGGAGCCGACGCTGCCGCTGGCGCTCGGCGGTGTCGGCGTGACGCTGCGCGAGCTGGTCGGCGCCAGCGCTCTGCTGGGCGATGGCGGCCGCGCCGTGCCGCTGCGCTGGACGCCGGATGCGGCGGAGGAGGGCAGCATCGTCCTGGCGCCGGCCGCCGCCGCGCAGGTGGCGGCGATCCTGACGCGGCCCTTTCCCGGCGGCGGGCCGGCGGGCATCGCCTGGAAGACCGGCACCTCCTGGGGCGGGCGGGATGGCTGGGCGATCGGCTTCGACGGCGCGCATGTGGCGGGGGTGTGGGTCGGGCGGCCGGATGGCGCGCCGGTCGTCGCCGGCAGCGGCGAGGCGAATGGCACGCATCTGGCCCTGCCGCTGCTGGCGCGGATTTTTTCCGTGCTGCCGGCCTCGCCCAGGCCGGCGCCACCCCTGGCGATGCGGCGCCCCGCCACCCTGGCGCGGGCGCCGGCGGCGGACCGGCTGCGGCTGATCTTCCCGCCGCCGGGTGCGGAGCTGAACCAGGGGCCGATGCGGCTGCGCGCCGCCGGCGGCCAGCGGCCGCTGACCTTCCTGGTGGATGGCGCGCCGCTGGACAGCCAGGCGGCGCGGCGCGACACGCCGTGGGAGCCGCGGGGGCCGGGGCTCTACCGCATCACCGTGCTGGATGCCGAGGGGGTGGCGGCCAGCGCGGCGGTGCGGGTGCGCTGACCCTGCCTTACGGCGCCGCCTGCTGCGCCAGGAAGGCCACGATGTCGCGGCGGTCCGGCTCGGCGGCGACGCGCTGCACCATGCGGGTGCCGGGCACCTTCGTGGTCGGCGCGCCGAGGAAGTCGGCCAGCACCTCCGGCGTCCAGGTCAGGCCGGCGGCCTTCAGGGCCGGGGAATAGTTGTAGCCGGGCGCTGCGGCGGCGGCGCGGCCGACCACGCCCTGCAGCGAGGGGCCGACGCCGTGGCGCGGCTGCACCGCCTGGTGGCAGGCCTGGCATTGGCGCTGGAACAGGGATCGGCCGCGGGCGGGGTCGCCCTCCTCGGCGCGGGCGGCGGCGGGGGCGAGCAGTGCCGCGCCCAGCAGGGCGGCGATCAGGAAGAAGCGCATCGAGGGCGTTCCGGGCAGGCAGGGCAGGCGGCCTGGCCGGGCGGCGGCGCCGCCCCGCCGGTCGTCCCGGGGGCGGCGCCTGCATGCCCTGGATGCCGGGCGCGGGCAAGCCCCCGCCCGGTGCCTTAGGCCAGGGCCGGCTCGGCGCTGGCGGAAAGCTCCGCCCAGGCGGCGTCGAGGGCGCGGCCGAAGCGGGCGCAGAGCTCGGCGATCTCGGCCTCGTCGATGATCAGCGGCGGCGAGAAGGCGATGCGGTCGCCGATGGCGCGCAGGATCAGCCCCTCGGCCTCGGCCTTGCGCTGCACCAGCAGCCCGGCCTTGCGGGCGGCGGGAAAGGGGGTGCGGGTGGCCTTGTCGGCCATCAGCTCGACACCGGCGATCAGGCCGACACCGCGCACCTCGCCCACCATCGGATGGTCCGCATGGGCGGCCAGCCCGTCCAGGAAGGCGGGCGAGACGCGGCGCACATGGCCGAGGATGTCGCGCTCCTCGTAGATCTTCAGTGTCTCCAGCGCGACGGCGCAGGCCACGGGATGGCCGCCATAGGTGTAGCCATGGCCGAGCACGCCGTTGCGCTCGCTGCCCCGCACCAGCGCGTCATGGATGCGGTCGGAGATCAGCAGCGCCGAGATCGGCTGGTAGGCGGCGGAGAGCTGCTTGGCGCAGGAGAGCAGGTCGGGCCGCATGCCATAGGTCTCGCTGCCCCACATGGCGCCGGTGCGGCCGAAGCCGCAGATCACCTCATCGGCCACCAGCAGGATGTCGTGCTGCCGCAGGATCGGCTGGATCGCCTCGAAATAGCCGCGCGGGGGCGTCAGCGCGCCGCCGCCGCCCTGCACCGGCTCGGCGAAGAAGGCGGCGATGGTGTCGGCGCCCTCGGCCGCGATCAGCGCCTCCAGCTCCGCCGCCATGCGGGCGGAGAAGTCTTCCTCCGTCTCGCCCTCCTGGTGGGCGCGGTAGTAGTTGGGGTTGCTGATGTGGTGGAAGCGCCCGCCATAGGGCAGGTCGAAATCCGCGTGCATGTGCGGCTGGCCGGAGAGCGAGGCGGCGGCCACGGTGTTGCCGTGGTAGCCGCGCATGCGGCCGATGATCTTCTTCTTGTGCGGCCGGCCGAGGACGTTGTTGTAGTACCAGATCAGCTTGATCGCGGCGTCGTTGCTCTCCGAGCCCGAGCACTGGAACAGCGCGTGGTTCAGCCCCGCCGGCGCGATGGCGGCGAGGCGCTCCGCCAGCTCGGCCGAGGGGCCGTGGCCGCGGCCGTAGAAGGTGTGGTAGTAGGGCAGCTTCAGCATCTGGCGGTAGGCGGCCTCGGCCAGGCGCTTCTCCGAGAAGCCGAGGCCGGCGCACCACAGCCCGGCCATGCCCTCGATGTAGCGGCGGCCCTCGGTGTCGGTGACATGCACGCCATCGCCCTCGGCCATCAGCAGCGGGCCGTCGACGGCGAAGCCCTTCAGGTCGGTCTGCTGGTGGACGAGATGCGCCTTGTCGGCGTCATGGAGATGGTTGGCGCGCATGGTGGCGACCTTCTGCTGCGGCGGGGCGCGGCACGGCGCCCGGATGCCCGAAGCGCGCCAGCTTGGACCGATGCGCCGCCGGGGCAAGCGGAATCTGCCGCTGCGGCGCGGCCGCGCCCGTGGCAGGAAGGGCGCATGTCCGATCCCCTGGTCAGCGCCGCCCTGGCGGCGCGCGCGCGGGCCTATGCGCCCTATTCCCGTTTCGCCGTGGGCGCCGCCCTGCGCTGCGCCGATGGCAGCCTGCATGCCGGCTGCAATGTCGAGAACGCCGCCTATCCGGAAGGCAGCTGTGCCGAGGCCGGCGCCATCGCCGCCATGGTGCTGGCCGCAGGCGCGCCCGAGGGGCGGCGCATCGCCGAGCTGGTGGTGGCGGGCGGCGGGGATGCGCCCTGCACGCCCTGCGGCGGCTGCCGCCAGAAGATCCGCGAATTCGGCCGGCCGGAGACCCTGCTGCGCATCGTCGACGCCACGGGGCGGGAGCGGCTGCGCCTGACCCTGGCCGAGCTGCTGCCGCATTCCTTCGGGCCGGAGACGCTGGACGGCGCGACGCCGGCCTGATGGCGGCACCACATGGGGGCGGGTGCCGGCCACTTCATCACACGTTTTCGTGTCAACGCCCCCGCTGTTGCAGCTCTGCCACAAGTCGAGGCCAGTTGCGCCGCGCGAAGGCGACTGTCTCCGCTGTCACTGTTCTTTCAGGCAGGGCGGGCCTAGATTGGCTTCAACAGATCGTCCTGCATTCGCGAGGAACTCCCGATGACCTTCAGGAAGGCCCTGCTGGCCGCCACCATCCTGGCCCTGCCGCTGGCCGCGCAGGCGCAGCCCGTGACCGGCGTCTATGTCGGCGCCGGCGCCGGCGTGAACTTCCTGCAGAAGACCGATCTCGACGTCACTGGCGGCTCGGCCGCCTTCCTGCGCAGCAATGGCGTGCGCCCCTCCGGCCGCGCCGAGTTCGATGCCGGCTTCGCCGGCGCGCTGGCGCTGGGCTATGGCTTCGGCAACGGCGTCCGCGCCGAGATCGAGGGCAATTACCGCCAGAACGACGTCGACAAGATCTCGGGCTACACCGGCTTCGGCCCGCTGCGCAGCAGCGGCACCGTCCGCTCCTACGGCGCGATGTTCAACGCCTATTACGACTTCCACCAGCTGAACTGGCCGGTGGTCCCGTATATCGGCGCCGGTATCGGCTATGTCTGGACGGATTATGACGATGTCCGCGCCAGCGCGGCCAATGGCGGCAATGTCCGCCTCAATGGCGATGACGGGCAGTTCGCCTTCCAGGGCATCGCCGGTCTCTCCCTGCCGATCACCGCCGTGCCGGGCCTGGCGCTGACCGCCGAGTACCGCTTCATGGGCACGCTGCAGCCGGATGTCGACTCGACCATCCGCCAGGGCAATGTGACGCTGGCCCGCGGCGGCGCCGAGGTGGACAACTACAACCACTCGATCATGCTGGGCCTGCGCTACGCCTTCAACCAGCCGGTG
>NZ_GG770782.1:98258-103729 GCF_000164635.1 Pseudoroseomonas cervicalis ATCC 49957
CGCCGACCTGACGGACCGTGCCCGCCAGATCATCAGCGAGGCGGCGCAGAACTCCGGCCGCGTGCAGACCACGCGCATCGAGGTGGCCGGCCATGCCGACCGCGCCGGTTCGCCGCAGTACAACCAGCGCCTGTCGCAGCGCCGCGCCGATGCGGTGGCCGCCGAGCTGGTCCGCCTCGGCGTCGCCCGCTCCGCGATCAGCGTCCAGGCCTTCGGCGAGAGCCGCCCGCTGGTGCCGACCGCCGACGGCGTGCGCGAGCCGCAGAACCGCCGCGTCGAGATCGTGCTCCGCTAAGCCGGACGCCGCGATCGGAGTTCGGAAGGGGCGCCGCGAGGCGCCCCTTTTCGTTGGGGAGGGCTTCGGCGCGGCGTTTGCATGGCCCTGCGCATGACCCAACCCACCCCCTCCGCCTTCCTGCCCGGGCCGCGCCTGACGCTGCCGGGGCGTCCCGGCGGCCCGCTCGCCGGGCTGCGCTTCGCCGCCAAGGATCTGTTCGACATCGCCGGCCATCCGACCGGCGCGGGCAATCCCGACTGGCCGCGGAGCCACCCCGTGCCGCAGCGCCATGCCTGGATGGTGCAGCGCCTACTCGACGCCGGCGCCGACCTCGCCGGCAAGACGGTGACCTGCGAGATCTCGCTCGGCCTGCTCGGCTTCAACCAGTTCGATGGCACGCCGCCCAATCCGGCGGCACCGGGCTGCCTGCCGGGCGGTTCCTCCAGCGGCTCGGCCTCCGCCGTGGCGGCGGGGGAGGTGGAGATCGGCCTCGGCACCGACACCGGCGGCTCGGTGCGGGTGCCGGCCAGCCTGTGCGGGATCTACGGGCTGCGGCCGACGCATGGGCGGCTGCCCTTCGAGGGGGTCTGCCAGCAGGCGGTGAGCTTCGACACCACCGGCTGGTTCACCCGCGACGCCGCGACCTTCGCCCGCGTGGCGGCAATCCTGCTGGATGAGCCGATCCCCGCGCCCGGCCCCACGCCGCTGCTGCTGGCCGAGGACGCCTTCGCCCTGGCCGAGGCCGAGGTGCGGGAGGCGCTCCAGGCGCCGCTCGCGGCCCTGGAAAACCTGCTCGGCGGGCCAGCGCAGCGCGTCAGCCTCGGCACGCCGGGCGAATTGGCGGTGTGGAGCGGCCAGCGCAACATCCTGCAGCGGCGCGAGGGCTGGCGGCAGTTCCGCCCCTGGATCGAGGCCGCCAATCCGCGCTTCGCCTTCAATGTCGCGCGCAATCTGGCCATCGCCTCCGCCTTCACCGAGGCGCAGGAAGTGGTCGCGGCCTCGGTGCGGGAGCGGGTGCGGGCGCGCGCCGCGGCGCTGCTGGAGGGGGGCGCGGTGCTGTGCATCCCCTCCACCCCCTTCACCGCGCCGCCGCTCGGCCTGCCCCTGCCGGAGCTGGACGCGCTGACGGAGCGGATCAGCCAGCTGACCTCCTTCGCCGGCATGGCCGGGCTGCCGCAGCTCAGCCTGCCGCTGGGCCGGGCTGGCGGGAAGCCCTGCGGCCTGTCCATCATCGGCGCGCGCGGCAGCGATGCGCGCCTGGTCGGCATCGCCGCCGCGCTGGAAGCGGCGCAGGGCTGAGGAGCACAGCATGACCCACGAGATCGACAACCCCGAGGCGCTGGCCGAGCTGCGCGAGGCCTTCCTGCGCTACGACCTGGCGCTGGAGCAGAATGACGTCGCCGTGCTGGATGACAGCTTCTGGGAGGATGCGCGCACGCTGCGCTACGGCGTCGGCGAGAATCTCTACGGCCATGCGGAGATCGCCGCCTTCCGCGCCGGCCGCCAGCCGGCCGAGCTGGCGCGCCGCGCGCGGCGGCTGGAGCGCACCGTGCTGCACACCTTCGGCCGCGATTTCGGCGTGGCCAACACGGAATATGTGCTGCTGGCCGATGGCCGGCGCGGCCGGCAGAGCCAGTCCTGGGTGCGCTTCCCCGAAGGCTGGAAGGTGGTGGCGGCGCATGTCAGCCTGATGGCGCCGGGCTGAGGGCGGCGCGGCCGGGCGCCCTGGGCGGCGCCTGGCCGGGGCTGCTCAGGGCTGGCCGCGCGCTTCCTGCCGCGCAGGGCCGAGCTGGCTGAAATAGCGCGCCACGGCGCGGATATCATCGTCCGTCAGGCGCGAGGCGATGCCCTCCATCACCGCGACCGTGTCGTTGTGGCGGCGCTGCTGGCGGAAGGCGTTGAGCTGCGAGACCAGATAGGCCTCCGGCTGACCGGCCAGCGGCGGCAGCATCACCCCTTCGCCGCGGCCGCGCGGGCCGTGGCAGTTGCCGCAGCCCGGAAGGGCGCGGGCATTGTCGCCCACCTCATCCAGTTCGCGCCCGCGCAGATCGAGCTCGGCGGTGGAGAGCCGAGTCTCCGGCGCGGGCAGGGAGGCCACATACTGCGCCACCGCGCCACGCTGCGGCCCGTTCAGGGCACGCGCGATCGGGGTCATCTGCTCATTGTGGCGGATGTCGTCGGCGTAGTCGGCCAGCTGCTTGGCCACGTAGTCGGCGGAGAGCCCGGCCAGGCGCGGATAGGGCGCACCCCGCTCCGGCACGCCCTGGGCCCCGTGACATGTGGCGCAGCTGGCGACATTGCCCAGCCCCTGGAGGTAGATCGGCTCGCCATCCTGCGCATTGGCGATCAGCGCCTGGCGGGCCCAGCCGGCCAGCGGCTCCGGCCGGGGGGAGGGCCGGGCGTCGCCCACCGGCGCGGGCTCGTTGCCGACCCAACGGGTCAGCAGACCCCCGCCGAGAACGGCGAGCAGCAGGGCGCCGATGATGGGCGCGGCGGAGGTGAGGCGGCTCATGCCGGCACCAGCGGGCCGGGGTTGCGCAGATACTCGCCCTTCACCGCATCCACCGAGAGATAGGCGAGGGCGCCCAGCGTCTCGGTCGGGTTGTAGGAGGCGTTCTGCGGAAACACGCTGGAGCCGAGCACGAAGACATTCGGCACGTCCCAGCTCTGGCCATAGCGGTTGACCACGCTGCTGGCCGGGCTGTCGCCCATGATGGTGCCGCCGGTCAGATGCGTCGATTGATAGACCGTGCTGCTATAAGGCTTGTTGCGCGGATTGCCGATGGCGCGCTCGACGCCGCGCATGGCGCGGCCGATCTCGGTGCCGCGCTCGGTCACGAAATGCGACATGCGGATGTCGCTGTCATGGATGTCGCCGGTGATGCGCAGCAGAGGCTGGCCCCAGGCATCCTTGTAGGTCGGATCAAGGCTGAGCCAGCTTCCCGCATGCGATTGCTGCGCGCCGGTGATGGTGATGTTGCAGCAGTGGTTGTAGTAGCGCCGCACGCCCTGCTTCCAGGCGCTGCCCCATTTCGGCGTCTCGGGCAGCGTCGGGTGGAAGTTGATCGGGCCTGCGCCGTTCACCTGCACCTGGATGTAGGCACCGCCGACGAAGCCCCTGTCCGTATGGTCGAAATTGTCGTTGTTGTAGTCATCGATGGTGACCGCCGAGGCGCCGGAACCCATGAAGGTGTTGAGGTGGAAATCCTCGGCGAAGAAGAGCTGCACGCTGCTGGTGGTCTGGTGCGTGTAGTTGCGGCCGAGCTGGCCCTCGCCGGTGGCCGGGTCGAAGGGCTGGCCGATGCCGGAGAGCATCAGCATCCGCGCATTGTTGATGGCGAAGGTGCAGCAATAGACCAGATCGGCGGGCTGGAAGATCTCCTCGCCCCGGGCGTCGACATAGGTTACGCCGCGGGCGCGCTTGCGGTCCGGCGTCAGCTCGATGCGCAGCACATGCGCCTCGGTGCGCAGCTCGAAATTCTCCAGCTTCAGCGCCGCCGGCAGGATGCAGATATTGGGCGAGGCCTTGGCGAAATGCTCGCAGCCATGCCGCGCGCAGAAGCCGCAATAGGAGCAGGGGCTCATGCTGAGCCCCTCGGAATTGGTATAGGGCCGTGTCACCAGCGCCGAGGGCTGGATATAGGGATGGTAGCCCATGCGCGCCGCAGCCTCGCCAAACAGCGCGGCGGCGAAGGGCACCTTCATCGGTGGGTTCGGATAATCCTTGCGGCGCGGCGGGTCGAAGGGATTGGCGTCGGGCGGCGTCTGGCCGTTGACATTGCCGGCGCGCCCCGAGATGCCGGCCAGCGCCTCGAACCTCTCGTAATGCGGCTCGAGATCGGCATAGGTGACGGGCCAGTCCTGCGAGGTCAGGCCTTCGAGGATGCCGGCGCCATACTTCTCGGTGTAATGGCTGCGCAGGCGGAACTCCACCTCGTCGAAGCGGTAGCAGACGCCGGCCCAGTGCGCGCCGGCGCCGCCCAGATGCGTGCCCGGATAGGCGAAGCCCCAGCGCCGCATCGGCAGTGCCGTCTGGTCGGTGGTGTTGCGGAAGGTGTAGGTCTCGGTTGCCGTGTTCTGGTGCATGGTGTTGCGCCGCTGGTATTTCAGCTCGTCATGCACCTGCGGGCTGGCGAAATCGGGCGCCGTCCACTGCGCGCGGCCGCGCTCCAGCATCACGACGCGCAGCCCGGCGGCGGCCAGCTCCTTGCCGGCGATGCCCCCGGTCCAGCCGCTGCCGATCACGACCGCGTCCACCGCGGGAAGGGTGCGGCTCATCGGGCATTCTCCGGCTGGCGGTCGCGCGGCGTCATGCCGCCATGCTCATGCCCCGCATGCGAGGGTCCCACGGATTGCGGCGAGGGCGGCAGGCCGTGCTGGTGATCCTCGGCATGCGCCCGCGCCAGATCGGCGAGCGATTGCTGCGGGCCGCGGAAGGGCAAATTGTGCCGCTCGATCTCCGCGACATAGGAGGCGTAGTAGCCGGGAAAGTTCACCAGCTTCCAGCCGACCATGCCCTGGTTGCCGCCATAAAGCGGGTCGGCGAAATAGCCCTCGATGGCGACGTCGAGCAGGGTCTGGAAGAAGAGCGGGCCGGGCACCGGAGAAAGGTCGAGGTCGCCGCGCTCAAGTTCGCCCAGCAGCGCATCCTGCTCGGCGGCGCTGAGCTGGTCGAAGCTGCGGCCGCCCCGCTGCTGCGGCACCACCTCGAGCAGGCGCGCCAGCCCCCTGCGCAGCAGCATCGCCGGGGTGTCCTGCAGCTGGTAGCCCTGGCTGGGCACGCCCTGCTGGAAGGGACCCTCGGCGTAGAAATGGTCGCCTTCCGCCCAGGGCGTCGCCAGCTGCCGGTCGATGAAGGTGGCGACGCCGGAGTCGAGCGCGCCAGGCCCAAGATCATCGGTGGGGATCAGCCGCGCCAAGATGGGCTCCAGCAGCCTGGCCTCCGCCGGGTTGAGAACCGCATAGCCGGTTGGCGCGGCGGGCTGCGCCGCGGCGCCCCGTGGCGCGGGGCCAAACATCATCGCGGCCGGAGCAGCCGCCATCGCCTGCAACAGGTGGCGGCGCCACAGCAGGACCCTCTCGCTCATCGGCAGTCTCCTGACCCGGGGGGCGCCGGCCTCCTGACCCGGGGGGCGCCGGCGCAGGGCGCAGCGGCGTAACGGCAAGCCGGCGCGCAGGGTTGCGCGCCGGCATT
>NZ_GG770782.1:104036-113095 GCF_000164635.1 Pseudoroseomonas cervicalis ATCC 49957
CCCCCGGCCGAAGCGGCGGGCGGGCGGGTGGGGGGCAGGGCCGCCTGGCCCTGCCAGCGGCCTCAGCCGGCGGCGGGCTTGCCGATCTGCCTGGCCTGCGCGCCAGACCCCTCGCGGGCCGGGCCCAGCACCGGCTCCTCGCCCATCGGCGTGTTCTGCATGGTGCTGAAGCTGCCCTTGCCGTCCAGCGACGGGCCCTGGGTGTGGCGGCCATCCGGTGGCAGCGCGCCGCCCACCTCGGTGCCGAAGAAGACGTAGCTGAACTCGCCACGCTCCTGGCCCTGGTCGAAACTGTCCGGGATCGGCAGCGCGGCGGCGCCGCCCAGCTCCTCGATCGCGGCCAGCCATTGCTGCTGGTGCATGGTGTCGCGCGCGATCAGGAAGCTCAGCATGTCCTTCATGCCGGGATCATGCGCGGCGTTGAACAGGCGCACCGCCAGCGTCCGTCCGGTCGCCTCGGCCGTGACATTGGCATACATGTCGGCGGCGAGATTGCCGCTGGCATAGACATGCGAGCAGTCGAAGGGCACGCCATCCGCATTGGTCGGCATGGCGGCGAGGCCGGTGGAGAGCAGGTGTCGTTGCAGCATGCCCTCGACCACATGGCGCGGCCGCTCGCCGCCCATCACCGCATTGACCACCGGATTGGCCGCGGCGGTGCTTTCCTGCAGCGAGAGCGGCGCCTTGTCGAGATTCAGCGCGACGGCGGTGGCCAGCATCTCGATATGGCCGATCTCCTCGGTCGCCGTGTGCAGCAGCATGTCGCGATACTTGGTGTCGGGACCGCGGGCGCCCCAGGCCTGAAAGAAATACTGCAGGCAGACGCGGATCTCGCCCTCGACACCGCCGATCGCCTGCTGCAGCTGGCGCGCGAACAGCGGATCGGGCGTTTCGACGCGAACCGGGTATTGCAGGCGCTTGTCGTGGAAATACATGGGGGCTCCTCGGGAATCGAGGCACGAGCTGGAAGTTTTCCAGGCTGTGCCGACGGCGACCAAACGGGCAGCGCCTTGCGGGTTCCCGGAAATTTCCGCGACAGGCGTCTCAGCCGCGCGGCGGCAGCGCCTCGAAGCGCAGGCGGTGCCGCGCCGTGCCGCCCGGCGGCAGAAGCCGCATCGAGGGCTTTTCCGTGATCTCGCCAGCGAAGTCCTCCGGGTCGCCATGCCCCGTCCAGGCTTCGAGGCAGAGGAAGCCCGCGCCCGGCAGCGACCACAGCGCGAGATGCGGGAAATCCCACAAGCGCAGGCGCAGCCGCCCGGCCGCGCCGCGATCGAGCAGGACGCTGCGGCTGTCGAGATGGAGGAAGCACAACGCTTCCTCGGCCAGCAGGGCCGGGCTCAGCGGCAGCACGCGCCCCTGCAACGGCACCGGGCGGCGGCGGGCGGAAAAGAGGCCGCCCGGCGCGATGACCGGAACCGAGGGTGTTTCTGCCGCCGAAAACCGCAGGCTCTGGCCCGGCTGCGCCGGATCCCACAGGAAGCCCGGATGCAGGCCGAGCGCATAGGGCAGCGCCTCGTCGCCCGGATTGTCGAGGCGGAAGCCGACCGAAAGGCTATCGTCCGTGATCCGGTAGCGCAGCGCGAGGCGGAAGGCGAAGGGGAAGTGGCGCCGCGTCGCCGCGCTGTCCTGCAGCAGCAGGAGCGCGCTGTCCGCGCGGTGCGAGAGCAGGCGGAAGGGCTGTGCGGCGGCGAAGCCATGCACGCCCATCGGATAGGCCTGGCCGCGATGGCGGATCTCGGCGCCGCGGCACCAGCCGACGGTCGGGAACAGCACCGGCGCGCTTTGCGGCCAGGAGGCGGCATCGCCGGGCCAGAGCAACTCCTGCCCGCCGACCTGCCAGGAGCGCGGCTCCGCGCCCGTCAGCGCCAGGCGCAGCCGGGCCGCGCCATGGCGCAATTCGATCCCATCCTGCCGCATCGCCGCCCTCCGCAGGGCGGCATGCGATGGCGGCGGCGGCGCGGTCAAGCCCCGCCTAGTTCACGGTGATCTTGCCCTCGGTGACGACGCGGCTCCATTTGGCGCTTTCGCTGTCCATGTAGCGGCGCAGCTCCTCGGGGCTGGAGCTGCGCGCATCGGCGCCGGCCGCCGCCAGTCGCTCCTGCACAGTGCCGTTGGCGAGGGCTGCCAGCACCGCCTGGTTCAGCCCGGCCAGCACGGCGGGCGGCGTGCCGGCGGGCGCCATGATGGCACCCCAGGAGGAGGCCTCGGCCGCCGGCAGGCCGATCTCGGCCATGGTCGGCACCTCGGGCAGCAGGGCGTTGCGGCGCGCGCCGGTCACCGCCAGCACCTTCACCGTGCCGGCCTGGATCTGGCCGATGGCAGAGGGCAGCTGGTCCAGCATCAGCTGCACATTGCCGGCGATGGTGTCGTTCAGCGCCGGCGCGCTGCCGCGATAGGGCACGTGCTGGATGTCGAGCCCGCCCACCAGCTTGAACAGCTCCGCCACCATATGCGTCGAGGAGCCGGAGCCGGCCGAGCCATAGGCGAGCTGCCCCGGCTTGCTGCGGGCCAGCGCCACCAGCTCCTGCGCCGTGGCGACGGGCAGCGCCTTGTTCACCACCAGCACATGGTCGGTGGAGAAAGCCATGGAGATCGGCGCCAGAGCCTGGCGCGGATCGAAGCCCATGGTCTTGTAGAGGAAGGGGTTGATGGTCAGCGTGCCGGTGGTGGCCATGACGATGCTGTGGCCGTCGGGCGCGCTGCGCACGACATTCTCCATGCCGATATTGCCGCCCGATCCGGTGCGGTTCTCCACCACCACCGGCTGGCCGAGCGTGCCGGTCATATGCTCCCCCAGCACGCGCGCCACGACATCCGTGGCGCCGCCGGCGGGGAAGGGAACAACGAAGCGCACCGGATGGCTGGGCTTCCAGCCCGGCGCCGCGGCGCGCACCAGCCCGGGCGCCGCCAGCAGCGGCACGCCGAGCAAACCGACAGAAAAATGGCGGCGGGACAGTGACATGCGGATTTCCTCCCTGCGCGCCCGGCCTGTCTTCAGCAGACCGTGGCGTGACGTTCCTTCATGATGGCCAGGACCTCGTCCGGATCCCGTTTCCACCAGGCATGCGAGAGCAGTTCGATCTCGGCGCAGCCGCGATAGCCCGTGGCCTCGACCATGGCGCGGATGGCGGGGATGTCGATGACGCCCTCGCCCGGCATGCCGCGGTCGAAGACCAGATCGGTGGTCGGCACCTTCCAGTCGCAGAGATGGAAGCCGGCGATGCGCGAGCCCGCGCGCGCCACCTGCCGCGCCAGATCCGGATCCCACCAGACATGGTAGACATCGAGCGCGACGCCCGCGCCCTCGCCGAGCTCGTCGCAGAGGTCGAGCGCCTGGCCGATTGTGGAGAGCACGCTGCGATCGGCGCAGGTCATCGGGTGCAGCGGCTCCAGCGCCAGCGTCACGCCGGCGGCGCGCGCCTCGGGCAGGATGGCATGCAGGCCCTCGCGCACCATCTCCCGCGCGCCGGGCAGGTCCTTGGAGCCGGGCGGCAGCCCGCCGCAGACCAGCACCAGGCATTCGGCGCCGATCGCCTGCGCCTCGCCGATGGCGCGGCGATTGTCCTCGATGGCGGCGAGGCGCCCGGCGCGGTCGGCGGCCGGGAACATGCCGCCGCGGCAGAGGCCGGAGACGCGCAGCCCGGCATCGCGGATGCGCCGCGCCGCCTGGCCCACGCCCATGGCCTGCAGCACGTCGCGCCAGGGCGAGATGCCGGGAATGCCGTGCCGCGCGCAGCCCTCGATGCAGGCGGCGAGATCCCACTTCTCCTTGACGCTGACGGTGTTCAGCGAGAGCGGATACATCTCACGCCACCCCATGGGTCGCCAGCAGCGCCCGCATGCGGGTGACCGCCATCTCCGGATCCCGCAGCAGCCCCGCCTTGTCGGCGAGCCGGAAAAGCTCAGAAAAGTGCTGGAGGGAGCGGGCGGATTGCTGGCCGCCGACCATGACAAAATGGTCCTGGTGGCCGTTCAGCCAGGCCATGAACACCACGCCGGTCTTGTAGAAGCGCGTCGGCGCCTGGAAGATGTGGCGCGACAGCGGCACGGTGGGCGCCAGGATCTCGTGGAAGGTGCTGAGGTCGTTGCGTGACAGGCTGGCCAGCGCGCCGCCCACCGCCGGGGCGATCGGGTCGAAGATGCCGAGCAGCGCGTCGGAATGGCCATCCTCGTCACCGGCGATCAGCTCGGCGTAGTTGAAGTCGTCGCCGGTGTACATGCGCACCCCACCCTGGCCGTTCTTCGGCAGGCGGCGGCGCATGGCGATCTCCTTGTCCTTGTCGAGGAGGGAGATCTTCACGCCATCGACCTTGTCGGCATGGGCCGCGATGACGTCGAGCGCCACCTGCATCGCCGCGTTGTGGTCGTGATGGCCCCAATAGCCTTCCAGGGCAGGGTCGAACATCTCGCCCAGCCAGTGGATGATCACCGGCTGCCTCACCTGCGACAGCACGCGGGCATAGACACGCTCGTAATCGGCGGGGGAGCGCGCGGCGCGGGCCAGGGCGCGGGAGGCCATCAGGATGATGCGGCCGCCCATGGCCTCCACCGCCGCGCATTGCTCCTCATAGGCGCGGATGACGTTGTCGATGGTGACGTCCGGCCCCGGCGCCAGATGGTCGGTGCCGGCGCCGGAGGCCATGCTGGCCTCGGGGAAATCCCGCAGGGCGTCGAGCGAGCGGCGGATCAGCTGCTGCGCCGAGGTCCAGTCCAGCCCCATGCCGCGCTGCGCGGTGTCCATCGCCTCGGCCACACCGAGGCCGAGCGACCAGAGGTGGCGGCGGAAGGCGATGGTGCGGTCCCAGTCGATCTTGGCGTCCAGCCAGGGATCCTGCGCCGCCAGCGGATCGGCCACCACATGGGCGGCGGCCAGCGCGATGCGTGGGAAGGGGGGCGTGGCGCGGGCGAAGTCGCGCGGCGGGCTGGTGCGGAATTCCTCCAGCGTGCCGGCGGCGGTGGGCAGGGTGATGGCGGGCACCGCTCAGGCCTCCAGCCGCGGCAGGTCGACCCAGCGGCGCTCGGTCCAGGATTGCAGCGCGGCCTCGGCCAGCTGCACGCCCTTGGCGCCGGCGAGAAGGTTCCAGGGGTAGTCGGGGATCTCGCCCACGACATGCTTCAGGAACATCTCCCATTGCAGGCGGAAGCCATTGGGGTAGGCGGTGGTGTCCGGCACCTCCTCCCAGCCGGCGTAGAAATCGATGCCCTGGGGCTGGTCGGGGTTCCAGACCGGCTTCGGCGTGTTGACGCGCGCCTGGGTGCGGCAGCGTGTCAGCCCGGCGACGGCGCTGCCATGGGTGCCGTCGACATGGAAGGTGACGAGGTCGTCGCGGCGGACCCGCGTCACCCAGCTGCTGTTGATCTGCGCGATGATGCCGCCGGCCAGCTGGAAGGTGCAGTAGGCGGCGTCGTCGGCATCCGCCGCATAGGGCATGCCATCCTCGGCGATGCGGCGCGGGATATGGGTGGCGCCGAGGCAGGAGACGCTCTCGACCTCGCCGAAGATGTTGTCGAGCACGTAGCGCCAGTGCGGCAGCATGTCGAGGATGATGCCGCCGCCATCGGCCTTGCGGTAGTTCCAGGAGGGGCGCTGGGCGGGCTGCAGATCGCCCTCGAACACCCAGTAGCCGAACTCGCCGCGCACCGAGAGGATTTTTCCGAGGAAGCCGCTGTCGATGACCATCTTCAGCTTGCGCAGCCCGGGCAGGAAGAGCTTGTCCTGCACGATGCCGTTCTTCACGCCGGCCTGCTCGGCGCGGCGGGCGAGGTCGAGCGCGTCCTGCAGGTTCTCGGCCGAGGGCTTCTCGCAGTAGATGTGCTTGCCGGCGGCGATGGCCTGGCGGATCAGCCCGGCGCGCATCGAGGTGGCGGCGGCGTCGAAGAAGATCTCGTCCTCGGCGGCGGCGAGCGCGGCCTCCAGGTCGGTGGTCACGCGGGTGATGTTGTGGGCGCGGGCCAGCGCCTCCAGCTTCTCACGGTTGCGGCCGACCAGGATGGGGTCGGGCATCAGCCGGTCGCCATTGGCCAGGCGCACCCCGCCATCCTGCCGGATCGCGGCGATGGAGCGGATCAGGTGCTGGTTCATGCCCATGCGGCCGGTGACACCGTTCATGACGATGCCGATGCGGCGGTCTGCCATCTTGTCGTTTCCCCTCTCTTCCGGTGGTCGCGCCACCGGAAAGGTAACCATGTGGTTACCCTGCGCCGCGCAGAGGGGCTGCGTCAAGCGGCCCGACGCATTTCATAACTGATTAGTTACTGATGGCGGGGTCCGGGGAGGCCCTGCCTCCCCGGCGGGGGTGCGGGGGCGGCGCCCCCGCGTCGCGCCGTCAGGCGCGCAGATAGCCGAGGACGACGTCGATGCAGTGGGTTTCGCGGGTGGCCAGGGCGGCCTCTTCCCCCAGCCCCGCCCCGAAGATGGTGGAGAGGGTATGGAGGTTCGCCACGTAGAAATGCCCGAGGGCGACGATGGTGACGTAGAGCTGCAGCGGGTCAACGCCGCGGCGGAAGGCGCCGCTGGCCTCGCCGCGGGCCAGGACGGCGCGCAGCGTCTCCAGCAGCGGGGAGTAGAGCGCTCGCACCCGCGCGCTCTGCTTCAGGTATTGCGCCTGATGCAGGTTCTCCTGGTTCAGCAGGGCCACGAATTCCGGATGCGCGGCGGTGTAGCGCAGGTTGAAGCGCACCAGCTGGGCCATGGCCTCGGCGGGGGGCAGGGCGTCGACGTCCAGCGCCCGCTCCTCCTCCCGCTTGGCGGCGTAGGCGCCTTCCAGCACGGTAAGCCAGAGCTCCTCCTTGCTGCCGAAATAGGCGTAGAGCATGCGCTTGTTGGCATCGGCGCGGGCGGCGATCTCGTCCACCCGGGCGCCGGCCAGGCCGAGCCGCGCGAATTCCGCCCGCGCCGCCTCCAGGATGCGCTCGCGGGTGGCGATGGCGCGGGGGGAGCGCGGCTGCTTCACCGCGGGGCGGGTGGGGGGCGAGGCGGGCTGGTCCAGGGGGGCTCTCCATCGGGCCGGTCCCTGCCGGGTTCGCGTCTGGCGCGCTCCGCGTCAAGTCTTGGCCGGTGGAGGGGCGTCAGGCGAAGGCGCCCTGGCGCAGCGGCGCGGGGGGCGCGAAGCGCGGCGCCGAGACGTCGAGCGGGTTGCGCAGCGACAGGCCCGGATCCGGATAGTAGTCGACGAAGAGGTTGATGCGGTCGGCCCTGCCCTTGTTGCGGACGGAGTGGCGGAGGCGGTTGTTGAAGTCGTAGGCGTGGCCCTTGAGCATGGTGAACTTGCGGCCGTCGATCTTGTATTCGACGCTCGGCGTGCTGCTCAGCGAGACGTGGATGCGGTGGGCGCGGGCGGCCATGGGCTGGCCGTCGACATGCGGCGCGATGGTGGCGCCGCCGCGCAGCCGCACCAGGGCCAGGCGCGTCACCACGCCATGCGGCTTGCGCAGCGGGGCGATGGCCTGGCGCACCACCGGCTCCAGCACCGCCTGGAAGCGCCGCCAGTCGGGCATGGTGTAGACCGGCCAGAGATCGGTGTCCTCGCGGGCGATGGGCATGTAGGGCGCGGGGTCAAGGCCCTTCTGCTTCGCCCAGACGAAGACCAGGTCCTCGAAATGCTGCAGCCCGGTGCCGCTGGCCGAGGGGTGCCATTCGGTCTTCATCAGGATGTTGTCGGTGGCCGAGTGGACCCCGGCGGCCAGCGCCTCCTGGCGGAAGGTGTTGCCGGTCCAGTCGGCCTCGGTCAGCCCGGCCACCACCTCGAGCAGGCCGGAGACATCGACGGGACCGAGGTCGCGCAGCGGGGCACCGAAATCCATGGCGATCTCCTTCCGGATGCAGGCGCGCGCGGGCGGCCCCGCTTGCCGGAGCCGTGGGGGCTCCCGAAAGCGTGAAATCCAGCGTCCCGAAGCGCAGAAATAAATCTGACGTAATTTTGCTTCCGGTCGGATCGACTTGATCCTGTGCCGGTCAATAGTGGGCGGATTCTTGGAGCGGCGCGGCATTTCCTGGAATGCGGCTTTGGCGAATAGCCGATATCGCTCGAAATGATACCGATCGGTATTGCAGCCCGCGCCGTGTCCGGCGGCCGCCCTTCACAGCCCGCCCGGCACGGGGGAGAGTGGCGCATCCCGGGAGAAGGAACGCCGCATGACCGCCCCCACGCCCCAGCCCGCGCCGCTGCCGCGCTGGCGCTCGCTGCTTTTCGTCCCGGCGCATGTGGAGCGCTTCCTGGCGCGCGCGCATGAGCGGGGGGCGGATGGCATCATCCTCGACCTCGAGGACGCGGTGCCGCCGCCGGAGAAGGCAGCGGCGCGGCAAGGGCTGGAGGCCAGCATCCCGGCGCTGGCGGCGCGCGGGCCGGCGGTGCTGGTGCGGGTCAACCAGGGGCTGCGGGCGCTGGCGGCCGATCTGGAGGCGGCGGTGCGCCCGGGCCTGTCCGGCCTGGTGCTGCCCAAGGTGGAGGAGCCGGGCCTGCTGCGCCACATCGCCGCCGCGGTGGGCGAGCTGGAGGCCGAGCGCGGCATCGCCCCTGGCACGGTGCGGCTGCTGCTGCAGATCGAGACCCCGGCGGCGCTGTTCCACCTGCCGGCCATCGCGGGGGCCGATCCGCGCATCGCGGCGATGATGCTGGGGCCGGAGGATTTCTGCGCGGCGCTCGGCGCCGTGCCGGGGCCGGGCGCGCTGCTCGGGCCGAACCTGGCCGTGCTGGCGGCGGCGCGGGCGGCCGGGCTGCTGCCGATGGGCTTCGTCGGCAGCATCGGCCAGTTCGCCGATCTGGAGGCGTTCCGCCGCACCATCGCCGAGGCGCGGCAGCTCGGCTTCCGCGGCGCGCTGGCGGTGCATCCGGCGCAGGTGGCCATCATGAACGAGGTGTTCGCGCCCTCGGCCGAGGAGGTGGAGTGGGCGCGGCGCGTGGTGGCGGGCGATGCGGCGGCGCGGGCCGAGGGGCGCGGCGCCTTCCAGCTCGACGGGCGGATGATCGACCCGCCGGTGGTGCGGCGGGCCGAGGAGATCCTGGCGCTGGCCGGCTGAGCCGGTTCAGCCGGCGCGGGGGCGGCGCATCCGGCGGCGC
>NZ_GG770782.1:116401-139743 GCF_000164635.1 Pseudoroseomonas cervicalis ATCC 49957
CGGCCCTGGCCGCCTGGCCTGAGCGCGGCCTGCGGCTGGTGGTGGCCTTCCCCCCGGCGGCGGGGTGGACCGCGTGGCCCGGCTGGTGCAGCCGCGCCTGGCCGAGTTCCTGGGCCAGCCGGTGGTGGTGGAGAACCGGGGCGGCGGCGCCGGGATGATCGCGCTGAACAGCGTGGCCGCGGCGCCGGCGGATGGCCACACCGTGCTGATCGACGACCTCTCCTTCCTGGTGGCGCCGCTGCTGGCGGTGACCGGGCCGGCCGCCTATCCGGTCGGCTTCACCCCGGTCGGCGCCCTGGCGGAGATGCCGGTGCTGCTGGCCGCCTCGCGCCGCAGCGGCATCACCAGCCTCGACGCCTATCTCGACGCGGCGCGGCTGGCCGAGCTGCCGCTGGCCTATGGCACGCCGGGCATCGGCAGCATCGGCCATGTCGCGGGGGCGCTGCTCGGCCGCCGCACCGGGCTGCGCTTCCAGCACGTGCCCTATCGCGGCAGCGCCGATCTGGTGCGCGACCTGGCCGGGGGGCGGCTCGATTCCGCCTATCTGACGCCGGCCGCCTTCCTGCCGCTGGCCGCGGCCGGGCGCGCCGCGCCGCTGGCCATGTCGAGCGGCACCTGGCAGGGGCTGCCGGCCGACCTGCCGCAGCTCGACCGCTTCGGGCCGCAGGGGCGGGAGGAGGAAGGGGCGGGGCTGGCCAACTGGGTTGCCGCCTTCATCCCCGACGAGACGCCGCGCGAGGCGCGGCTGACGCTGGAGGCGGCGCTGGACTACGCGACGCAGGATGCGGAACTGCCGCGCATCCTGGCCGGCTTCGGGGCGCGGCCGGTGGCCGGCACGCTGCCCGGCTTCCGCCGCCGCCTGGCGCGGGAGCTGGCGCTGCTGCGCCGGCTGGTGGCCGAGGCCGGGCTGGACGATGGCGCGGCGGGCTGAGGCCGTGGCGTCAGCCCGCGCTCACTCCAGCGTCTCGTGCCAGGTCACGAACAGCCCGACATCGCCCGGCATGCCGCCAGGGTAGGAGATGATGCGCGCGGCGAAGCCGAAGCCGCCGGGCTGCAGCTCCTCCTGCCACAGGCGATGGAGCTGCCGCGCGGCGCCGGTCAGCGTGCCCTCCCAGCCCGGCAGGGCGTGGTTGATGCGGCGGCCGCCATCGGTGCAGTAGAGGCTCGGGAAGGCGAGCAGCATCACCTCCCGGTCACCATGCTCGAACGCCTTGCGGATGCGGCGCTCGATCCGCCCGCGCTCCTCCGGGGTGAGCGCGTAGTCGTCGAACAGGCGGCGCTCCTCCGCCGCCCGCTCGCGCGCCTGCCGTTCCTGTTCCTCGCGCTCGGCCAGCCGCGCCTTGCGGCGCGCCTCCTTCTCGGCGAGCAGGCTCCCCAGGGTCAGCATCATTCCTCCTCTCCGGCGGCGTGGCGCCTCAGCGGCGCAGGTCGAGCATGTCGAAGCCGAAGCGGGAGACATATTCAAGCCGCAGATGCGACGCCGAGAGCGGCACCAGATAGCCGGCCTGGTCGCGCTCCGGATCCTCGCCATAGCGGCGCGGCCCTTCGCCATCGCCCCAGGCGGCGGCGCCCAGATAGCCCAGCCGCGCCTCGCCGATGTCGTGGAAGGTGCCGGATTGCCGCTGCGAGCCGGTCAGCTTCTCCAGCCGCAGCCCGGCCGCGTCATCGGTGATGCGGCAGCGGAATTCGCCATAGACGGTGACGCCGCGCGGGCCGAACTGGATCGAGCGGCAGCGCCACTCGCCCGCCATGTGGGCCGGGGCCAGGCGCTGCGGCGTGCCGGACAGCGCTCGCTCCAGCACCCGCCGGTCGGCCGGGGGCGCCTCGGCGGCGCGGGCCATGGCCTGTTCGCGCAGCGCGTCGAACCCCTCCAGCCGCTGCCGGCCCTCGGCCGTGAGGGTGGTGGGGAAGCCGCCGCTGGACGTGGCGACACCGGCCAGGACAGGGGGGGCGAGCGGGGCGGCGAGCAGCGCCGCCGTGGCGGCGCGGAGAAGGAAGCGAGCCATCCCCCGGCTTAGGCCGGACGCGCCGCGCTGCCTATCCCCGCCACCCTGGCCGGGCTTCAATCCGCCGCGATCCGCCGGCTCATTCCCCCTGCCTCATTCCAGGGTGATGCCGAGGTCGCGGATCAGCGGCACCCAGACATCGCGCTCGGCCTGCAGCAGCGCCTCGAACTCGGCCGGGCCGCCGGGCAGCGGCTCGATGCCGGTGCCGCCCAGCCGCTCGCGCACCCCGGCATCGGCCAGGGCGGCGCCAAGCATGGCACTCAGCCGCGCCACCACCGCGTCGGGCGTGCGGGTTGGCACCACCAGGCCCTGCCAGGCGGCGGCCTGGAAATTCGGCAGGCCCAGCGCCTCGGCGATGGTCGGCACCTCCGGCATGCTGGGATGGCGGGTGGCGTCGCACACCGCCAGCGGCCGCGCCCCGCGCCCCTCGCGCAGATAGGCGCCGCCCGAGGGGATATCGAGGATCGCCGCCTCGAACCGCCCGGCCACCAGGTCGTTCATCGCCGGGGCCAGGCCGCGATAGGGGATGTGGTTCAGCTCGATGCCGGTCTCCCGCGCCAGCCGCGCCATGGTCAGGTGGTGCGGCGAGCCGATGCCGGGCGAGCCATAGTCGATCCGCCCCGGGGCGCGCCGCGCCGCCTCCACCAGCTCGGCGGCGCTGCGCAGGGTGGAATCCTGCTTCACCGCCAGCGCCAGGGGGAAGCGCGCCATCAGGCCGACGGGGCGGAAATCCTTCGCCGGGTCGTAGGGCAGGCGGGCGAAGAGGGCGGGGTTGAAGACCAGCGTGCCATTGTCGGCGCTGAACAGGGTCATGCCGTCGGGCGGCGCCTTGGCGGCGGCGTCGGCGCCGATATTGGTGGCGGCGCCCGGGCGGTTGTCGATCACCACGGGCTGGCCGAGCTCGCGCGAGAGGGCGGCGCCCAGGATGCGGGCCAGCGCGTCGGTGCCGCCGCCGGCGGGGTAGGCGACGATCCAGCGCAGCGGGCCGGAGGGCCAGGAGGCGGCCTGCGCGCGCGCCCTGCCCGGCAGCGCCAGGGCGAGGGGGGCGGCGGCCAGGGCGTGCAGGAGCTGGCGGCGGTCGAGGGGCGGCATGGGCGTTTCCGTGTCGTTCTTGGCGTGGTTATCGGGGCGTTGTTGGCGTCGCGGCCGGGCGATGCGGCGCCATCGGAGCATGCGCCGCCGCGACGCGCCAGGGCCCGCGCCCTATCCCAGGGTGAAGGCCTCATGGATCGAGGACTGCACCGAGCCGCCCAGCACCGCGCCGCCGCCGGCGACGTAAATCCAGTCGCCGATGGCGGCGGCGGCCACCGCATGGCGCGGCGTGACCATCGGCGCATGGCGCTGCCAGGAATCCGCCTCGGGGTCGTAGCTTTCCATCTGGCCGAACACCTTCGCCACCACGGGCTGGCCGTTCCGCAGGATGCCGCCCTCGCCGCCCATGCACCAGAGCCGGCCGCGATAGACCACCATGCCATGGCCGGAGCGCTCGGTCGGCATCGGCGCGCGTTCCTCCCAGCTGTCCTGGCCGGGCAGATACACATGGTGCATCGCCGTGTTGTACTGGAAGGTGTTGAAGCGCCCGCCCACCACATGGATGCGCCCCGCATGCGCCACGCAGCCGACATGGTCGCGCGCCGCCGGCAGCGGGCGGCGCAGCTCCCATTTGTCGGCCGCTGGGTCATAGACCTCGTGCCAGGCGATGCTGGCGCGCTCCGGCGCCGGGTCCGTGGCGCCGCCGATCAGATGCAGCTTTCCGTCCAGCACCACCGCCGCGGCGGCGCCGCGCGGCCGCGGCAGCGGCGCGATGCTCTGCCAGCGGTCGCCGGCGATGTCGTAGAAGAAGGCCTTGTCGTCGCAGAGGCGGTTCTGCTGGATGAAGCCGCCCAGCGCATAGACGCGGCCCGCATCGGCGGCGACCGCCACATGGTTGGCGCCGCGCGGCAGCGGCGCCGCGTCGAACCAGCGGTCGGTGGAAGGGTCGTAGATCGAGTGGTAGGCGCGGTCGAACCGCCCCTCGCCATAGCCGCCGACGACATGCATGCGGCCCTGCCAGGCGGTGGCCCAGGCCATTTCGCTGCGCGGGATCGGCATGGCGGCGCGCGCCACCCAGCGGCCTTCCGGCCCGGCGGGAGCGGGGCTGTCGAAGACGCGCTGCGCCTCCTGCGCCGGCGTCAGGTGGTGCGGCGCGCCGCCCTGGAAGACATTGTGATAGGGGTCGGGGGAGGGCAGCGCCTCGCGCAGCGAGGGGCCGTGCCCCGCATGGCCCTGGGCCCGCGCCAGGGCGGGGGCGGCCAGCAGCCCGGCCGCGCTGCCGATCAGGTGACGACGCTTCATCGCTGCTTCCCCGCGTTTCCCTGGCGCCACGCCGCGCCGCCGGCCGAGTATCGGGGCCGGCCCCGCCATGTCAATGCGGGGCCGCAATGGACGGCGCCGTGTCGCGGCCGGGGGCCCTATTCGGCGGCGGCGCGGCTGGTGGCGGAGAGCACGCCGCGGCGGATCTGGTCCTCCTCGATGCTCTCGAACAGCGCGCGGAAATTGCCCTCGCCGAAGCCGTCATCGCCCTTGCGCTGGATGAACTCGAAGAAGACGGGTCCGATGACATTGCCGGAGAAGATCTGCAGCAGCAGCCGGGCCTGCTTGTGCTCCACCACGCCCTCGCCATCCACCAGGATGCCGTTCTTCTTCAGCCGCGCCAGATCCTCGCCATGGCCGGGCAGGCGGGCATCGACGCGCTCGTAATAGGTGTCGGGCGGCGCCGGCATGAAGGCCAGGCCGGCTTCGCGCAGCCCCTCGATGGTGGCGTAGATGTCGTCGCAGCCGCAGGCGATGTGCTGGATGCCCTCGCCCTTGTATTCCCGGAGGTATTCCTCGATCTGGCTTTCCTCATCGGCGCTCTCGTTCAGCGGGATGCGGATGCGGCCATCCGGGCTGGTGAGCGCGCGGGAGAACAGCCCCGTATACTCGCCCTTGATGTCGAAATAGCGGATCTGCCGGAAGTTGAAGAGCTTGGCGTAGAACTCGTACCAGACATCCATGCGGCCGCGATGCACGTTGTGCGTCAGGTGGTCGATGTAGAACAGCCCGGCGCCCTGCGGCGCAGGCTCGCGCTCGCCCAGCCATTCGAAGCCATTGTCGTCATAGACCGAGCCGGCCTCGCCATAACGGTCGACGAAATAGAGCAGGCTGCCGCCGATGCCCTTGATCGCCGGGATGTCGAGGGTGAGGCCCCCCTCCGCCGGCTCGGCGCCGAGTTCCAGCGCGCGGCGATAGGCGTGTTGCGCATCGACCACGCGGAAGCCCATGGAGGGCACGCTCGGCCCGTGCAGCGCGGCGAAGCGCGTGGCGTGGCTGCCCGGCTCCTCATTGACCAGGTAGTTGATGTCGCCCTGGCGGTAGAGCGTCACCTTCCGGTGCGGGTGCCGCGCCACCGCGGTGAAGCCCATGCGGCGGAACAGCGCGTGCAGCTGCGCGGGCTCGGGATGGGCGTATTCGACGAAGGCGAAGCCATCCGTGCCCATCGGGTTGTGCTCGGAGAGGCTGGGGCGCGGCGCGTCATGCGGGAAGGGGCCCATGGAAGTCTCCTGCCAGTTCGTGGTTCCGGCCAGGATAGGCGCGGCCCCTTGCACGGAGTGTGCAAACCGCGCCCGCTGCGGCAGGATGGTGCATGGATCATGCATGGAGGGCCCGGATCATGCACGGAAGCGTCGAGCTGGACGGTTTCGACCTGCGCCTGCTCGCGGCGCTGCAGGAGGAGGCGCGGCTGACCAACCAGCAGCTGGGCGAGCGCATCGGCCTCTCCGCCTCGCAATGCTCGCGCCGGCGCGGCGCGCTGGAGGCGGCCGGGCTGATCCGCGGCTACCGCGCCGAGCTGGCGGCGGAGCCGCTCGGCCTGCGGGTGCTGGCCTTCATCCAGGTCACGCTCTCGGCCCATAGCGGGGAGAATTCGCGCCGCTTCCGCGCCTTCCTCGACAGTGTGGAGGAGGTGCAGGAAGCCTATGCGCTGACCGGCGACACCGACTACCTGCTGAAGGCCTGTGTCACCGACCTCGCCGCCCTGTCGCGCCTGGTCAATGAGGTGCTGCTGGCGCATGACAGCGTGGCGCGGCTGCGCTCCTCCATCGTGCTGGAGCGGCTGAAGCAATCGGCGCGGCTGCCGCTCGGCGCCTTGCGGCGGCCCGGCGGCTGAGCCGCGCCTTGCATCAAGTGGCCTTGATGCCGGCCTTCTGGATCACCGCTTCCCATTTGGCGATCTCGGCGCGCAGGAAGGCGGCGCTGCTCTCCGGCGTGCTGTCGGTGACCACATCCATGCCCTGGGATTGCAGGGTGCGGTTGTGGCGCGGATCGGCCACCACGGCGTTGATGGCGGTGTTCAGCCGGCGCACGATCTCGGGCGGCGTGCCGGCGGGGGCCAGCACCATGTGCCAGGTGAAGGATTCATAGCCCGGCACCGTCTCGGCCACCGTCGGCAGGTCGGGGTAGAGCGGCGAGCGCTGCGCGGCGGTGATCGCCAGGCCGCGCGTCTCGCCGCGCTGGATGAAGGGCATGCCGCTGGAGACGACATCCAGCATCATCGCCACCTGGCCGCTCAGCAGGTCGGGCATGGCGGCGGTGGAGCCGCGATAGGCGACATGCGTCACCTCCAGCCCGCCGGCCATGGAGAGCAGCAGCTCGGTCGCCAGATGGATCGAGCCGCCATTGCCGTTGCTGGCGTAGTTGAACTTGCCGGGGTTGTTGCGGAACAGCGCCAGCAGCTCCGGCAGGGTGCGCGCCGGCACGTCGCGGTGGACCATGACGACATTGTGGATGCGGCCGATATGCGCGACCGGCTGGAAATCCGCGATCGGGTCGAAGGGCAGATGCGGGAACAGCGCCCGCGCCACCGCATGCCCCACCGTGGTGTAGAGCAAGGTGTGGCCATCCTTCGGCGCCTTGGCGACGGCGTCGCTGGCGACGATGACGCCGGAGCCGGTGCGGTTCTCCACCACCACCCGCTGGCCGAGGCTGCGCGACAGCTCATCGGCGACCAGGCGGGCGGGCAGGTCGGTCGGCCCGCCGGCGGAGAAGGGGACCAGCAGCCGGATCGGCTGGCTGGGCCAGGCCTGGGCGCGGGCCAGGCGGGGCAGGAAGAGCGGCGCGGCGGCGGCGGCCAGAAGCTGGCGGCGTTGCATGGGCGGTATCCCGGTCCGGTTGTGGACCCTGTGCCTGGCGTGGCTTTTTGTCCGTCGCGGGCGCGGTCGTTGCCGCGCCCGGTCGTCTGCGCCGGGATCAGGTCCCGACGCGCAGCGGTGCCCGCAGCTTGCGCAGGCAGGCGATCACCGAGAGCGCGGTGATCTTGCCCGTCTTCGGATTCTCCGACGGGATGTTCTCGATGGTCATGGAGAAGCTGGCCGAATCCGCCTCCACCTCGATGCGGTGGGTGTTGCGGGTCAGCGCCGGGTCGGCCCAGATCTCCAGCGTCGTGCGGTCCGGCCCGATGCCGGCGAGCGACAGCGCCACCGCGACGTTGAGATTGGCCGGGAAACCCACCGCCGCCTCGCGCGGTGTGCCGTTGAAGATGCGCAAGGGCTCGCGGATGTCGTCGATGGCGATGTTGTGCTCGACCAGATAGGGCGCGCCCACCAGGCCGCGCACCGGCTTGCGGGTGACCATGCGCACGGCGCGGATCTCGCCCTCGGCGGCGGCCAGCACGGCGTCGAGGCCGAGCAGAGCGCCGGTCGGCACGATGATCTGCCCCTCGGTCTGGCGCGCCAGCTCGATCAGCATCTCATGCTGCAGCAGGGCGCCGGCGCTCAGCACCACCACCGATTTGCCGGCGGCGAGGAAGGGCTCGGCGATCTCCGGCAGCAGCGCGGCGGGGGCGCATTCGATGACGAGGTCGGCCATCGGCTCCAGCGCCGCGATCTCCAGCACCGGCACCGGGCGGCGCAGGGTAGAGAGGCGCGCGGCGGCCGCCTCCCGGTCGCGGGCGGAGACGGCGACGAGCTCGCAGCCAGGAATGCCGGCATCGAGGGCGCGGGCGACCTGCAGGCCGACGGCGCCGAGCCCGGCGATGGCGATGCGGAGCGGAGGCTTGGCCAAGGCGATCATCCCGGAATTGTCCTGCCGCCATCACAGCGGCGCCGTGCCGGGGCGACAACCGAATTTCCCGCCCGCCATGGATGCGCTAGGCTCATGCATGGCCCGCCGCACCCTGCCACCCTTGAACGCCCTGCGCGGCTTCGACGCCGCCGCCCGCCATCTTTCGTTCAGCCTGGCGGCGGCGGAGCTGGGGCTGACCCAGGGCGCGGTCAGCCGGCAGGTGCGGGCGCTGGAGGAATGGCTGGGCCAGCCTCTGTTCCGCCGCCTGACCCGCCGCGTTGAGCTGACCGAGGCCGGGCGGGCCTTGGCGCGGCTGGCGGCCGAGACGCTGGGCGCGCTGGAGGAGGGCGCCACCCGGCTGCGGGGCGGTGCGGCGCGGCAGCGGCTGGTGCTGGGGGCGCTGCCCAGCATCACCTCGGCCTGGCTGATGCCGCGGCTGGACCGCTTCGCCCGCCGCCATCCGGAGCTGGAGCTGCGGCTGCTCTCCTCGATCGAGCCGGCGGTGCTGGCGCCGGGGGTGCTGGACCTCGCCATCCGCGTGGGCAAGCTGCCGGGGCGGCGCTACCAGCCGGGCGCGCCGCGTGTCGAGCTGCAGATGGTGGCGGGCTGGGAGGGGGTGGTGGCCGAGCCGCTCTTCCCGGACGTGCTGGTGCCGGTCTGCCGGCGCGACCTGCTGCCGGGCGGGCGGCCGCTGGCCGCCGCGGCGCTGGCGCAATTGCCGCTGCTGCACACCACGACACGCCCCCACGCCTGGCCGGACTGGCTGCGCGCGCAGGGGGTGAAGCGGATCCCGGATCCCGGAGCGGGGCCCGGCTTCGGCCATTTCTTCATGGCGCTGGAGGCGGCGCGGCGCGGCGAGGGGGTGGCACTGCTGCCCGATATCCTGCTGCCGCCGCTCGCCGAGGGCGGCGCGCCGGAGGGGCTGGTGCGCGCCAGCACCGCGCGGATCGGGAGCGCCGGCGACTATGCCCTGCTGCTGCCGGCGGCGCGGCTGGCCGAGCCCGGCCTCGCCGCCCTGCGCGCCTGGCTGCTGGAGGAGGCGGCGGCGATGCGCGCCGCCGCCTGAGGTCGCCTCACCAGAAGCCGAGCAGCTTCCACCACAGCATGCCCAGCGTGGCGAAGATGATCAGCTCGCCCACGCACATGACGAAGCCGACCCGCCACCATTCGCCGAGCGGCACATAGCCGCTGCCGAAGATGATCGGCGAGGTGCCGGTCGCGTAATGCGTCAGCGTCATCATGATGGTGGAGCCGGCGACCATCATCAGCAGGAAGGGGATATGGTAGTCGGCCGGCACCAGCTGCACGCCGACCGTCAGGAAGGCCAGCATCATGGCGCTGATATGCGCCGTCGTGCTGGCGAAGAAGTAGTGCGAGAAGACGAAGAGCAGCACCAGCAGCCCCGCCGCCAGCTCCCACCCCATGCCGGCGGCGATGATGCCGTCGCGCAAGCCGGCGGAGAACCAGGCGATGACGCCGGTCTTGTTCAGCTGCTCGGCCATCATCACCAGCGCGCCGAACCAGATCAGCGTGTCCCAGGCGCTCTTCTCGGACAGCACGTCGTCCCAGTCGATGGTGCCGGTGATGATCAGCGCGAACAGCCCGACAAAGGCCACCGCCGTCGGGTCCAGGGTGAAGGCGGGACCGAACAGCATGGCCGGCACATTCGCCCACAGCACCAGCAGCAGGCCGAAGGTGCCGATCATCACCTTCTCCGGCCCGGTGAGCGGGCCCATGCGGTGCAGTTCGCCCTTGGCGTAATCCACGGCGTGCGGCGTCGCGCGCATCTCGGGCGGGGAGAGCAGCATCAGCGCCAGCGGCATCAGCAGCAGGCAGGCCAGGCCCGGCAGCAGCATGCACAGCGCCCAGGTGGTCCAGGACAGGTGGAAGCTCTGGTTCGTCACCCGCGCGACATAATCCACCACCAGCGGGTTCGGCGCCGTGGCGGTGACGAACATGCCCGAGGTGATGGTGTTGGCGTGGATGTTCACCAGCGCCAGGTAGGAGCCGATCTTGCGCTCCGTGCCCTTGGCCGGGTCGGAGTCGAAGGCGCCGGCGATCGACTTCATGATCGGGTGGACGATGCCGCCGCCGCGCGCCGTGTTGCTCGGGGTGAAGGGGGCCAGCGCCAGCTCGCAGGCGGCGATGCCATAGCCGATGCCCAGCGTGCGGCGGCCGAGCAGCGCGATGAACATCAGCCCGATGCGGCTGCCGAGCCCGGTCTTCTTCAGCCCGCGCGAGATCAGGATGGCGACGACGATCAGCCAGATCAGCGGGCTGGAGAAGCTGGCCAGCGCATCCGCCACCGCGGCGCGGGAGGAGGTGGCGGTGACCTGGGAAAGCGAGACGATGACGATGGCCATCATCGCCATCACGCCGATCGGCATGACCTTGAGGATGATGGCGACGATGGTGGTCAGGAAGATGGCCACCAGCCCCCAGGCCTTGGGCGTCAGTCCCTCGGGCGTCGGGATCGCCAGCAGGGCGAACAGCACCAGCGTGGTGATGATGGCCGGCTTCAGCCGGAACGGCACGGCGTTGTTAAAGTAGATGAACATGGCCCGGATACGCTCGAGCACGGCCTTCCTCCTCCAGTTCCGCGCGGCAAGGTGCCGAGCGCCGGCGAGCCTGTCCACCCGCGGCGGTTGTGCCGCTGGCGGTTTTCAGCGCGGTGTGGTGGAGAGGCCAGCCCGGTGACGGCTGGGTGATGGACGCGCCGGCAGGATGGCGGCGCGCAGCGCGGCCAGCACCGGCGGCGGCGTGGCCGTGCCGAAGGGATCCTCGACCGCGATGGCGCGCCGGTCCTGCATCACGTAGCAGCGATCGGCGAAGCCGCGCAGCAGCCGCAGGTCGTGCGTGATGAACAGGAAGGCGGTGCCGCCCTGCCGGCGCAGCCCGCGCAGCAGGCCGAGGATGCGCGCCTGCGTCTCGAGGTCGAGGCTGTTCACCGCCTCGTCCAGCACCACCAGCCGGGGCGCGGGGGCCAGGGCGCGGGCGATGCAGAGGCGCTGCAATTGCCCGCCACTGAACCGGTGCGCCAGCCGGTCCATGAGGCCGGGCTCCAGCCCGACCTGGCGCAGCAGCGCCGCGACACGCTCGCGCAGCACGGATGGCGAAAGGCGCTCCGCCAGCAGCGGCTCGGCCACCACCTCGAAGGCGGAGAGCCGCGGGCTGGTGGCGCCGAACGGGTCCTGGAACACCGCCTGCAGGGCGCGGCGCCGCACCGGGTCGATGCGGCCGCGCGCCTCGCGCAGGGGCGTGCCCTCGAACAGGATCTCGCCCGCATCGGGGGCTTCCAGCCCCAGCAGCAGCCGGCCCAGCGTGCTCTTGCCGCTGCCGGTGGGGCCGAGCAGGGCGACGCACTCGCCGGGCGCGATGGAGAGCGTCGCGTCCTCCAGCACGGGGACGCGGCGGCGCGCCAGCAGCCCGCCCTGGCGATAGGCGTGGCGCAGGCCGCGCGCTTCCAGCAGCGGGGTCACGCCGGCAGCGCCTCGGCCTCGGCCAGCGCCTCGCCATACAGCGCGAGGTGCGCCGCCATCAAAGCGCGGCTGTGCGGGTGGCGGGGCGCGGCAAAGAAATCCTCCACGGCGGCCCGCTCGACGATGCGGCCCGCCTGCATCACCGCCACCTCGTCGGCCAGCCGCGCGGCCACGGAAAGGTCGTGCGTGACCAGCAGCAGGCCGATGCCGCGCTGCCGCACCATCGCCTCCAGCAGATCGAGGATCTGCGCCTGCACGATCAGGTCGAGATCGGTGGTCGGCTCGTCGGCCAGCAGGAAGGCGGGCTGCCGCGCCAGGGCCAGCGCGATCATCGCCCGCTGCAGCATGCCGCCGCTGAGCTGCGAGGGGTAGAGCGGCAGCACCGCCTGCGGCGCGTCGAAGCCGACCTCGCGCAGCAGCGACGCCGCCCGGTCGCGGGCCGCGCCGCCGCGCAGCCCGTCGCAGGCCAGCGTCTCCAGGAAGTGGCGGCCGATGGTCACCAGCGGGTTGAAGCCGCCGCGCGGCGCCTGCTGCACGAAGCCCAGCACGGCGCCGCGCAGCGCCGCCTGCGCCCTGGCGTCCTGCGCCACGCCGTCCAGGCGCAGCGTGCCGCCCCTTTGCCGCACGCCCGGCGGCAGCAGGCCGAGCAGGGCGGCGGTGGTCAGGCTCTTGCCGCCGCCGCTGGCGCCGGCCAGCGCCAGCACCCGGCCGCGCCGCAGCGTCAGCCCGACATCGTGCAGCAGCGGAGTGTCGCCGGCGGCCAGGCACAGCCCGTCCATCGAGAGGGTGTGCGGGCTCAATGCGCCGCCCCCCGCAGCGCCGGGTCGAGGCGGTCGCGCAGCGCGTCGCCCAGCAGGTTGAACGCCATGACGGTGAGCAGGATGGCCGCGCCCGGCAGCAGCACCAGCATCGGCGCGCTGCGGAAGAAGGGGCGGGCGTCGTTGATCATGATGCCCCATTCCGGTGCCGGCGGCGCGACGCCAAGGCCCAGGAAGGAAAGCCCCGCCAGATGCAGCATCCAGTGGCCGAGATCGAGCGAGGCCAGCACGGCGAGCTGCCCGGCCAGCACCGGCGCCACATGCCGCCGCAGGATGGCCAGGCGCGACAGCCCGGCCAGGCGCGCGGCCAGGATATGCTCGCGGCTGCGCAGCGAGAGCGTCAGCCCGCGCACCAGCCGCGCATACCAGGCCCAGTGGGAGAGGGCGATGGCGATGACGACATTGGCGAGGCCGGTGCCCAGCGCGCCGATCATGAACAGGGCCAGCACCAGGGTCGGCACCGTCATGAAGGCGTCGCAGATGCGCATCAGCACCGCATCCACCACGCCCCCCGCCATGCCGGCGGCGAGGCCGACGGAACAGCCGATGGCCAGCACCAGCGCCAGGATGCCGGCGACGGCGGCGAAGGAGGCGCGCGCCCCCCAGAGCAGGCGGGAGAGCAGGTCGCGCCCCAGATGATCGGTGCCCAGCCAATGCGTGGCGGAGGGTGGCAGCAGGCGCTGCGACAGGTCGGTCAGCGCCGGGTCGTGGGGGGCGATCCAGGGCGCCAGCAGCGCCGCGCCCAGCAGCAGCGCCATCAGGCCGAGGGCGAAGGGCAAGGCCAGGCGCCTCATGCCGCGCGCTCCAGCCGGATGCGCGGGTCGAGCCAGGCATAGGCGAGGTCGACCAGGAGGTTGCCCAGCACGAAGACCAGGGTCAGCACGATGACGAAGCCCTGCAGCACCGGATAGTCGCGATTGGTGATGGCCAGCAGCGCCCAGCGGCCGATGCCGGGCCAGCCGAACACCGTCTCCACCACCATGGCGCCGCCAATCAGCTCGCCCAGATGCAGCCCCATGGCGGTGAGCGGCGGCAGCGCCGCGTTCAGCGCCACATGCCGGCCGATCAGCACGCGGCGCGGCAGGCCGCGCGCGGCGGCGAAGCGCAGATGCGGCTCCCCCAGCGTGCCGAGCACCGAGGCGCGCACCAGCCGCAGCATGACGCAGGCCGACATGCAGGCGGTGGCCAGGGCCGGCAGCACCAGGCTGGCGGGGCCGTCGCGCCCCATGGCCGGCAGCCAGCCGAGCGTGACGGCGAACAGCAGCACCAGCAGGAAGGCCAGCCAGAAATTCGGCAGCGAGACGCCGAGGAAGGCGATCAGCCGCGTCGCATGGTCCGGCCAGCGGTCGCGTCGCAGCGCCGCCCAGAGGCCGAGCGGGATGCCGACGGCCAGCGTCACCAGCATGGCGCTGCCGGCCAGTTGCAGCGTCGCCGGCAGGAATTCTCCGAGTTCTTCCATCACCGGACGGCGGGTGAACCAGGAGGTGCCGAGATCGAGGCGCAGCGCATCGGCCAGCCAGGCGCCATATTGCGCCAGCAGCGGCCGGTCGAGGCCGAGTTCCGCCCGCGCGGCGGCCAGCGCGGCATCGGTGGGCGGGATCTGCGCCAGGCGCAGATAGTCCAGCGCCGGGTCGCCGCGCCCCAGCCGCAGCATGGCGAAGAAGCCGAAAGAAACCGCCAGCAGCAGCGGCGGCAGCGACAGCAGGCGGCGCAGCGCGAAACCCGGCATCGCCCTCAGCCGCGCAGCTGGATGCGGTCGAAGGGGATCTCGTAGCGCGTGTCGCCGAAGGGCACGATGCCGAGGCCGCGCCGGTGCACCAGCTTGTTGGTCAGGTGCGAGACCGGCAGATAGACCGCCTGCTCATGCAGCGTGGTCAGCAGCCAGCGATAGGTCCCGGCGCGCTCCGCCTCGTCGGTCGTGACCAGCACATCGCCGATGCGGCGGTCGATCTCCGCCTTCATCGGCAGGCCGCGCTGCGCCTGGTAGTCGGCATGGGCGGGCTGGCGCATCGAGCCCAGATAGGCGTGCGGATCGTAGGGCGCGCCCCAGCTCTCGGTGAAGATCAGACCGAACTCGCCGGATTTCTGCCGGCCGAGATAGGAGGCGCTGTCCTCGCCGCGCAGCCTGGCGGCGATGCCGATGCGCGCCAGATCGCCCTGCACCGCCTCGGCGAGCGATTTGTGCAGCGCGTCGCTGCCGATGAAGCAGAGCTCCAGCGCCAGCTCCCGCCCCTCCTTCTGCCGCACGCGGCCGCCGGGCGGCAGCACCCAGCCGGCCCGCTCCAGCCGCGCCATGGCGGCGGCGCGATCGAGGCGCGGCGCGGTGAGGCCGAGATCGGCATAGGGGAAGTTCGGGGCGAACAGCGCCTCGGCCGGCGGCTCGGTGTCCAGCAGCACATGGCGGATCAGGGCGGCGCGGTCCACGGCCTGGGCGATGGCTTGGCGCACCGCCAGATCGTCGGTCGGGAAGCGGGCCGAGTTCAGCGCCACCAGCCGCGTCGCCAGCGGCGGCGAGATGGCGGTGGTGAAGCGCGGATCGGCCGCGAAGCGGCGGAAGCTGTCGGCATCCAGCTGGTCGGCGCCATAGGCGAGGTCGATCTCGCCGGCCTCCAGCGCCAGGGCGCGGGTGTTGCTGTCGGCCACCACGCGCACCAGCACCTCCTCCAGCGCCGGCGGCGTGCCATGGTAATGCGGGTTGCGGCGGAACAGGTCGTGCTGGCCGGGGCGGCTTTCGGCCAGCATCCAGGGGCCGGTGCCGACCGGCGCGTCGATGCCGCCATCCGGCCGCAGCACGCCAGGGGCGGCGAAGCGCAGCGGGCGGATCAGCGCCAGCTCCATCAGCGCCGGATAGTAGGGGCCGCGCAGCCGCAGCCGCACCGTGCCGGCATCCAGCGCCTCGGCCCCCTCGATCTGCGCCACCAGCTCCAGCCAGGCATGGCGGCTGCGGTCGCGCAGCAGCGCCTCGACATTGGCGACCACCGCCGCCGCGTCGAAGGGCGCGCCGTCGCTGAAGCGCACGCCGGGCCGCAGGGTGAAGACCCAGCCGCGCCCATCCGCCTCCGCCCGCCAGGCGGTGGCCAGGGCAGGGGCCAGGCCGCCGCCCTCGACATAGCGCAGCAGCGGCTCGTAGAGCATGGACTGGGCATACATCTGGTTGGGCGAATAGCCCTGCGGGTGCAGCCGCCCGGCATTGGAGGGCCAGGAGAAGCGCAGCCGGCGCGGCGCCGCCGCGCGCGCCGGGGCGGGCCGGAGCAGGGCCGGGGGCAGAGCCAGGGCGCCGGGCAGGGCCCGGAGCAGGGAGCGGCGCAGCATGCGTCCGGCCTTCCGCAGAGGTATGAAGATTTTGCCAAAAAATCATACCGAGCCGGGCGCGGGCCTGTCCAGCCGGCGCCGCATCTCGCAATGGCGCGCCGCGCCAATACATTGGCAGGGACAGCGAGAAGGATCAGCCCATGGACAAGACCTATCCCGTGATGCGCAGCGACGCGGAGTGGCGTGCCCTGCTGTCGCCGGCGCAATACGCGGTGATGCGTCAGCACGGCACGGAGCGGCCGGGCAGTTGCGGCCTGCTGCGCGAGAAGCGCCAGGGCCGTTTCGTCTGCGTCGGCTGTGGCCAGGCGCTGTTCGAATCGGGCGGAAAGTTCGAGAGCGGCACCGGCTGGCCGAGCTTCACCGAGCCGGTGGAGGGCTCGGTCGAGCTGTATGAGGACCGCTCCTACGGCATGGTGCGGACCGAGGTGCGCTGCGCCGGCTGCGGCAGCCATCTGGGCCATGTCTTCCCGGACGGGCCGCCGCCCACCGGGCTGCGCTACTGCATCAACGGCGTCGCGCTGGACTTCCAGCCGCGCTGAGGCGGCGCGGCCGCCCCTGATCGGGGGGCGGCCGCATCGGCCCCCGGGGGCGGGGGCCGCGGGGAGCCGCCGGCTCCGGCCCGGCCGGGGGAGCAGGCCGCCCCTGGTGGATCAGCCATCGCTGCGATCCGCAAAATTGCCCTACAATCCTACCGAAAATCTTTGAGTCCGCCAGCGTCGCCGCCTGCGGAAAGGGAGATTATTATTCTGTTTTGTATGATTTTTTCGGCAAATTTCCGGCAATCCGTGCCGATTCTTCCTGAAAGATTGTCATATTGACGGCTCCTGAAAACGGGGCCTAGGCTCTCCGCCATCACACGGGATGCGCCTGCGTCGGGGCCGCGCTGCGGCGCGGCCCTGCCGGTCCGGCGCGACAGAAACGCCCGCGCAGACAGGAGCCGGCGGCAAGCCCGGCCTGGAGGAGACGGTCATGACAAGGATCACCCGGCGCGCCCTGTTGGGCGGCGCCCTGGCGGCGCCTGCCTTCATCCAGGCCAGCGCCCATGCGCAGCCATCCACCGTGCGTCTGGCGCTGCTGACGCCGCTCTCCGGCCCCTTCGCCCGCCAGGGCGAGCTGGAGCGGCTCGGCGCCGTGCTGGCGGTGGAGGACATCAACCGCCAGGGCGGCATCAAGGCGCTGGGCGGCGCGCGGCTCGAGCTCAGCATCGCCGACGCGGGCGCCAATGTGGAGCAGGTGACGGCCGCGGCGCAGCGCTTGGTCGCCGATCGCGGGCTGGTCGCCGGCCTCGGCGCCTGGGCCTCCTCCTTCACCCTGGCGGCGACCGAGGTGACCGAGCGCGCCAGGCTGCCCTGGATCACCCTCTCCTGGGCCGACAGCATCACCGAGCGCGGCTTCCACTACGTCATCGCCACCTCGCCGCCCTCCAGCAGCATCATCCCCGCGGCGCTGCGGCCGCTGCTGGCCATGGCCGAGCGCGCCGCCGGCAAGAAGCCCGCCACCATCGCCTGCATCAACGACGACACGGCGGTGAACCAGGCGAACATGAAGCCGCTGCGCGAGGGCGGCTTCGCCCGGCTCGGCCTCAACACCGTGATGGACGAGAATTTCAGCGTGCCGCTCTCGGATGCCGCGCCGCTGATCCAGCGCCTGCGCCGCAGCCGGCCGGACCTGGTGCTGCTCGGCACCACGGCGACCTCGGATTCCCGCCTGCTGCTGCAGACGCTCACCGAATTCGGCCTCGGCCAGGGCAAGGTGCCGGTGATCGCGCCCTCGGCCAATTGGGGCACGCCGGAGATGCTGCGCAACATGGGCGCCACCTATCTGGAGGGCGTCATCGGCGTCGCCGGCAACTGGACCTCGAAGCAGCAGGCGGCGCTGAACCAGACCCTGTTGCAGCGCGCCGGCGAGCCCTGGCTGATCCAGGACACGCTGTCCAATTACGGCCATGTGCTGCTGGTGGCCGATGCGCTGGAGCGCGCCGGCCGCGCCGATCGCGACGCGCTGATGCAGGCGCTGCTGGCCACCGACACCACCGAGGGCCCGGCGAAGCTGTTCCTCGGCGAGCGGCTGCGCTTCGAGCCGAATGGCCGCCGCGCCAACCCGGTCCCCGCCGTCTACCAGTGGAAGAACGGCCGGCCGCTGACCGTGCTGCCCGAGGCGGATGCCGAGGCCGAGCTCTCCTGGCCGCGGCCGGGCTGATCGGCAGCGCCATGAGCTATGCGGGTGAGATCGAGGCCCTGCTGCAGATCCTGGCGGCCGGGCTGCTGCTGGGCTGCCTCTACGGGCTGATGTGCGCGGGCCTCGGCCTGATCTTCGGCATCATGCGGGTGATCAACTTCGCCCAGGGCGACTTCATGATGCTGGCCATGTACACGGGCCTCGCCGGCGTCGCGCTGCTGGCGCCGGGCCGCTCCTGGGCCTTCGCCATCGCCATGCTGGTGGCCTGCGCCGCCGCCGCCTTGTTCTACGGCATTGGCGCCGCGACGCATTGGGCGCTGGTCAGCCGCGTCAGCGGCGCGCGCGCCATCGGCACCGCCGATGCCGGCCATACCGGCCAGCTGATCCTGACGCTCGGCCTGTCGCTGGTGCTGCAGAATGGCGGGCTGATGCTGTTCGGCTCATCGCCCGTCTCGATCCCGAACGAGGCGGCGACGCGCTCCTGGACGATGGAGTTCGCCGGCGGCGACGTCATGCTGTTCATCAACCAGGCGCGCGCCTGGTCGGCGGTGATGGCGGTGGCCGCGGTGCTGCTGGTGATCCTGCTGATGGCGCGCAGCGGCATCGGCCGCCAGCTGCGCGCGGTGGCCAACAACCCGGTCGCCGCGCTCTATATGGGCATCCATGTCGACCGCGCCTTCCGCACCGCCTTCGGCATCGGCCTGGCGCTGACCGCGGTCGCGGGTGTCTGCGTCGCCACCTTCTATCCCTTCCAGGCCTATACCGGCTTCGACTTCGTCATCATCATGTATGCCGGCGTGGTGCTGGGCGGCATGGGCAGCGTCGGCGGCGCCTTCCTGGGCGGGCTGATCATCGGCCTGGTGCAGCAGCTCTCCAACCTGGTGCTGCCGCCGCAGCTGCAGAACACGGCGGTGTTCATCGTCTTCCTGGCGGTGCTGCTGATCCGGCCGCAGGGCCTGTTCGGCCGTGGCGTGGAGCGCGCCTGATGCAATTCCTCGCCCCCTCCGGCCGCCAGCGCCTGGCGCTGCTGGCCCTGCTGCTCGGCGGCGTCGCCGCCACCTTCCTGATCAGCGGCTATGAGCTGCTGGTGATCTCCATGGTCGGCATCTGGGCCATGCTCGGCCTGTCCTGGAACATATTGGGCGGCTATGGCGGGCTGGTCAGCTTCGGCCATGCCGCCTTCTTCGGCGGCGGCGCCTACACCGTCGCCATCCTGTTCCATGATTACGGCGTCACGCCCTGGATCGGCTGCCTGCTCGGCGCCGGCATCGGCGCGCTGCTGGCGGTGCTGATCGGCGCCATCACCTTCCGGCTGAAGGGGCATTATTTCAGCCTGGCGATGCTGGCCTATCCGCTGGCGCTGATCCCGGTCTTCACCTGGGCCGGCTGGCACGAGCTGGCGCTGCCGCTGCAGCGCCAGGACCCGCTGCACTACATGCAGTTCAGCGACCCTCGGGTGATGCCGCTGATCATCCTCGGCGCGCTCGGCATCGCGCTGTTCATCTGCCTGCGCATCGAGCGCACGCGGCTCGGCCTGCAGCTCTTCGCCATACGGCAGAACGAGCTGGCGGCGCAATGCGCCGGCATCGCGACGCTGCGCACCAAGCTGGTGGCCAGCGCCATCTCGGGCGGCATCGCCGGCCTCGCCGGCGCGCTCTATGCGACGGTGGTGCTGGTGGTCACGCCGCATTCGGTGTTCGGCATGCTGGTCTCCGCCCAGGGGCTGATCGTCTCGATGTTCGGCGGGCTGGGCGCTGCCTGGGGACCCGTGATCGGCGCCATCATCCTGGTGCCGCTGGCCGAGATGCTGAACGCCACCATCGGCGCGCGGCTGCCCGGCATGCAGGGCGTGGTCTTCGGCATCGCCATCATGGCGGTGATCCTGTTCCGCCCGCAGGGCATCTACTGGGCGGTGCGCGATCATTTTTTCCGGGAACCGGCCGTCGCGCCCGAGCTGGCGGCGCCGCCCGCGCCGGAGGCGGCGGTGCCGCATCCCGATTATCACGAGGCGCCGGGCGAGGCGCTGCTGGTGGTGCGCGGCGTCTCGGTGCGCTTCGGCGGGCTGCAGGCGCTCTCCGATGTCTCGCTGGAGGTGCGGCGCGGCGAGATCCTCGGCATCATCGGCCCGAACGGCGCCGGCAAGACGACGCTGTTCAACGTGCTGAACGGCATCACCCGCGCCAGCGCCGGCTCGGCGCAGCTCGAGGGCGTGGAGCTGCTCGGCCGCGCGCCGCAGCAGGTCAGCGCCATGGGCATCGCCCGCACCTTCCAGACGGTGCGCGCCTTCCCGCGGCTGACGCTGCTGGAGAATGTCGTGGTCGGCGCCTTCGGCGCCAACAGCGACGATCACGCGGCGCTCGAGGTCGCCCGCGCCATGCTGGAGCGCGTGGGCCTGGCCGACCGCGCGCTGGTGCCGGCCTCGCAGCTGACCAATCGCGAGCTGCGGCTGATGGAGCTGGCCCGCGCCCTCGCCTCCAACCCCAAGCTGGTGCTGATGGATGAGAGTTTTGCAGGACTCTCGAGCGCCGATGTCGAGGTGATGATGCGGCAGATCCGGCGTCTGGCGGCGGAGGGCATGACGGTGGTGATCATCGAGCACACGATGAAGGCCATGGTGCGGCTGGCGACCCGCTTCGTGGTGCTGGACCGCGGCCGCAACCTGGCCGAGGGGCTGCCGGAGCAGGTGGTGCGCGAGCCCGAGGTGGTCTCCGCCTATCTTGGCAAGAAGTGGGTCGAACATGCTGGCGCTTGAGGGGGTCGAGATCCGCTATGGCGGGCTTGTCGCGCTGCGCGACGTCTCGCTGCAGGTGCAGCAGGGCGAGGTCGTCGCCGTGATCGGCCCGAACGGCGCCGGCAAGACCACGCTGTTCAAGGCGATCTCCGGCGTGGTGCCGCTCGCCGCCGGCCGCATCACGCTGGAGGGTGAGCCGCTCGACCGCCTGCCGCCGGCCGAACGCCCGCATCGCGGCATCGCCCATGTGCCGGAGGGGCGGCAGGTCTTCAGCGATCTCAGCGTCGAGGAGAACCTGCTGCTCGGCACCATCGCGCTGCGCGAGCGCGCTTCCGCCGGCCGCAGCCTGGAACGCTGCTACGACCTGTTCCCGGTGCTGCGCGATCGGCGGAGCCAGCTGGCGGGCTCGCTCTCCGGCGGCCAGCAGCAGATGCTGGCGATCGGCCGCGGCATCGCCTCCGAGCCGCGCCTGCTGATGCTGGACGAGCCCTCGATGGGCCTCGCCCCCACCATCGTCGACACGATCTTCGAGGCGGTGCAGCGGCTCAACCGCGAGGCGGGGCTGACCGTGCTGATCGTCGAGCAACGCGCCATCGAGGCGATCGAGGCCTGCGACCGTGGCTATGTGCTCTCCACCGGCCAGGTGGTGATGCGCGGCACGCGGGCCGAGCTGCTGGCCGACAAGGGCCTGCGCGAAGCCTATCTGGGCGCCTGAGGAATTCCGCATGACCGAGACACCCACCTACGAGGTTTTCGCGCTGCGCTACGCGACACGCGAGGCCCGGCGCGCCGAGCATTTCATCGGCGGCGACCCGCATGACGGCCCGATGCCGATGGACTACTTCGTCTGGCTGATCCGCGGCGCGGATCGCTGCATCGTCGTCGATTCCGGCTTCACCGCCGAGGTCGCGGCGCGCCGCAAGCGCACCCATCTGCGCGACCCGATCGACGCGCTGCGCCTGCTGGGCTGTGATGCCGGGACGGTGCAGGATGTGGTGCTGACACATCTGCACTACGACCATGTCGGCAATTTCCACCGCTTCCCGGTGGCCCAGTTCCATCTGCAGGAGGCCGACCTGCACTTCGCCTGCGGCCGCCACATGCGGCACGGCTTCCTGCGCCACTCCTTCGAGGTGGAGGATGTCGTCGGCATCGTCCGGCTGAACTATGCCGAGCGGGTGCGGCTCTACACCGGCCCGGTGGAGCTGGCGCCCGGCATCACCCTGCATCCGGCGCCGGGCCATTCGGCCGGGCTGCAATTCGTCCGGGTGAACACGGCGCGCGGTGCCGTGGTGCTGGCCTCCGACGTGACGCATTTCTACGAAAACATGGAAACCGGCCGGCCTTTCCCCACCTGCGTCAGCATTGCCGATTCGCTGGAGAGCCAGCAGCGGCTGCGCGAGGCGGCGCCGAGCCCAGCGCATATCGTGCCCGGCCACGACCCGGAGGTGATGCGCCGCTACCCCGCCGTCTCGCCGGCGCTGGAGGGCATCGCCGTGCGGCTCGACGTGGCGCCGAGGGAGGCGGGGGCATGAGCGGGCGCGCCATCGTCACCGGTGCCGGCAGCGGCATCGGCGCGGCCACCGTGCGGCGCCTGCTGGCCCAGGGCTGGCGGGTCGCCTGCCTCGACCGGAACGAGAGCGCGGCGCGCGCCGTGGCCGGCGACCAGCCGGTGATCGCCGTCGACGTCGCCGATGAGGCGGCGGTCGCCGAGGCCATCGCGGCGGCCGAGTCCGCGCTCGGCGGCATCGACGCGCTGGCGACCTGCGCCGGCATCTACGACACCACGCCCTTCTTCGACAGCACCGCGGAAACCTTCCGCCGCGTGCACGCGGTCAATGTCACCGGCACGTTCCTGTGTGTCCGCGAGGCCGCGCGGCGCATGCGGCCGGGCGGGCGCATCTGCACCGTGGGCAGTGTCGCGGGCCTGCGCGGCGGCGGCCTCGCCGGCACCGCCGCCTACGCCACCAGCAAGGGCGCGGTGATGGCGCTGAGCAAATCCGCCGCGCGCGAACTGGGGCCGCGCGGCATCGCCGTCAATTGCGTGGCGCCGGGCATGATCGACACGCCCTTCGCCGCCGTGCCGCTCGCCAACCCGGAGATCCGCATGCGCATCGAGGGCATGACAAGCCTCCACCGGCTCGGCACGGCCGAGGAGATCGCCGAGGTGATCGCCTGGCTGCTCTCCCCCGCCGCCGCCTATCTGCATGGCAGCACCGTGGTCGCCGATGGCGGCATGGTGATGCAATGAGCGCGCCGCTGGCCACCCGCCTGGCCGGGGCGGTGCTGCACGCCGCGCCGCCGCCCGGCGCGGCCGAGGCGGTCGCGCTCTGCCTGCGGGATTTCCTCGCCTGCGCGCTGGAGGCGCGGGACACGGCGCCCAGCCGCGCCGCGCGCGCCCTGGCGCAGCAGGAACCGGGGGACGCCACCCTGATCGGCCTGGCGCAGCGCGCCTTGCCGGGCGCCGCCGCCTTCGCCAATGCCGCCGCCGGGCACGGGCTGGTGCGCGAGGACATGCATGCCGGCTCCGGCAGCCATCTGGGCATCGTGGTGCTGCCGGTGCTGCTGGCGCTGGCGCAGCAGCGGCGCGTCGACGGCGCCGCCTTCGCCGAGGCCGCCGCGGTGGGCTACGAGGTCGGCGCGCAGCTTGGCCGGCACATGGTCAATCCGCGCTTCAGCCGGCAATGGCGGCCGACCGGCTGGACCGGCCCGCTGGCCGCCGTGGCGGCCGGGGGCGCGG
>NZ_GG770782.1:142051-144696 GCF_000164635.1 Pseudoroseomonas cervicalis ATCC 49957
AAAAAGAACCCTTACTTTCTAAAAGTCTTTCCCATCGGCATCGATCACCGCCTGCAGCTTCGCGCGGTCCACCGCGATCTCCACACCCGCGCGTTCCAGCTCCAGCAGCATGGCGGAACGGGAATCCCGATGCCCCCAGCCGCGGTTCAGCGCCTCGGTCATTTCCTCCAGCGTCAGCGCCGCGAAGCGCATCGGCACGCCGACCTCGCGCCCCAGCGCGCAGGCCAGGGCAACGTCCTTGTGCGCCAGGCGCAGCTGGAAGGCCGGCGGGTCGTAGCTGTTGGGCAGGAACTGCTCGGTCACGCCGTCATAGGTGCGGCGGCGGCCATGCACGCCCTGGCGGATGGCGGCGTAGAGCGCCAGCGGCTCCAGCCCCGCCTTGGCGCCCATGGCGAAGACCTCGGCCATGATGGCGTTCAGCGCATAGCCCGAGAGGTTGTGCGCCAGCTTGGCGATGCTGCCGGCGCCGATCCCGCCCACCAGGATGGCGCGGTCGCCCATCGCATCCAGCAGCGGCCGCACGCGGTCGAAGACGCTGCGGTCGCCGCCGACGAAGAAGGCCAGCTTGCGGCTGGCGGCGCCGCGCGGGCCGCCGCTGATCGGCGCGTCCAGCACATGCACCCCGCGCTCCGCCGCCGCCGCGTGCAGCGCGCGCACGGTGGAGACGGCGTTGGTCGAGAGGTCGACGATGACGCCGCCCGGCGCCATGCTGCCGATCAGCGCCGCGCCCACCGCCTCGACCTCCTTCGGGCCGGGCAGGGAGGTGAACACCACCTCGCACGCCGCGCCGAGCGCCGCCGGGCTGTCGGCCCAGTGCGCGCCGCCTTCCAGCAGCGCGGCGGCGGCCTCGCGCCGCATGTCATGCACGGTGAGGACAACGCCCGCGGCGCAAGCGAGGTTGGCGGCCATGCTGGCGCCCATGGTGCCAAGGCCGATGAATCCGACCCGCATGGCGCTCACGAATCCCGCTTCTCGAGCACTTCGGTCAGCACCTGCGCCGCCGACATGGCGGCCGGCCATCCGGCATAGAAGGCGAGATGTGTGATGGCGCCGGCGATCTCCTCGCGCGTCACGCCATTGTCGAGGGCGCGGCCGATATGCACGGCGAGCTGCTCCGGCCGGTAGGTGGCGGCCAGCGCGGTGACGGTCACCAGGCTGCGGTCACGCTTCGAGAGATCCTCGCGCTCCCAGAGATCGCTGTAGACCACGCCCTCAGTGTAGGCGACGAGGGCGGGCACGGTCTTGCGCACGCGGTCGCGCTGCGCGGATTGCGGGATCGGCTTGCTCATCCTGGCTCTCCTGGGCGTTCCTGGCGCGGCGCGTTGCGGGGCGCCGTCTTCCGGGGGCGAGCTTACGGCCGGGGGGAGGGGGCGGCAAGGCGTCGTAAGATTGTTAGACAAAAAGATTGCCGGCCGGCATCGGTCATGGTTGCCTGCGGCCACGCGGCGCGCAGACGCCGCCCAGAAGAACCGCAGGAGGAGACCGAGCATGCGAGGAGCATTGCGCTGCGCCGCCCTGCTGGCGCTGTGGTGCGCCAGCCCCGCCTTGGCGCAGGATTTCCCATCCCGTCCCGTCACCATGATCGTGCCCTCGGCGCCGGGCGGCACGCTGGACGCGCTGGGGCGACTGATGGCGCAGGGCATGGCGGCCGAGCTCGGCCAGAATGTCGTGGTGGAGAATGTCAGCGGCGCCGGCAGCATCGTCGGCATGCAGCGGCTGGTCCGCTCGAATGCCGATGGGCACATCATCGGCTTCGGCAATCTTGGCTCGCTCGCCGCCAATGTCGCCATCACGCGCGATCTCGGCTTCGATCCGCGCCAGGACCTGACGCCGGTCTCGATCGTCGCCAACGTGCCCATGGTGATCGCGGCCAGCCCGCAATCCGGCGTGCGCGACCTGGGCACGCTGCTGTCGCGCATCCGCGAGCGCGGCGACCGTGTCACCTTCGGCACGCCCGGCACCGGCACCACCGGCCATCTGGCGCCGGCCTATCTGCTGTCGCTGACCGGGTTGCAGGCGACGCTGGTGCCCTATCGCGGCGCCGGTCCGGCGATGGGCGACCTCGCCTCCGGCACGGTGGATGCGGTGATCGACCAGACCGTCACCATGATCCCGGCGCATCGCGGCAACACCGCCTTCGCCCTGGCGGTGACCGGCCCGCAGCGCCTGGCGCAACTGCCCGAGGTGCCGACCTTCGCCGAGGCGGGCGTGCCCGGCTTCGACATGGTGATCTGGAACGCCATCGTCGGGCCGCGCGGCATTCCGGAGCCGGCGCTGCGGCGGCTGGTGCGGGCGGTGGAGGCGGCGCTGGCCAGCCCGAATGTCACCGCGCGCTTCGCCGACCTGGCCACGACCGCGCCGCCGCCCGAGGAGCGCGGGCCGGAGGTGCTGCGCCAGCGCATCGCCGCGGATGTCGAACGCTGGGTGGGCATCGTGCGGGCGGCGGGCATCACCCCGCAATAGGCGCGGCCGCCCCGCTTTGGCATACCGGAGCCCGAACAGGGGAGAACGATGCCGATGACCGAGACCACGCGAAGCCTGGAGGGCCGCGCCGCCCTGGTCAGCGGTGCCAGCAAGGGCATCGGCCTGGCCATCGCCCGGCGGCTGGCGGCCGAGGGGGCGCGGGTGATGCTGGTGGCCCGCTC
>NZ_GG770782.1:147480-150802 GCF_000164635.1 Pseudoroseomonas cervicalis ATCC 49957
GGCGGCGCTGGCCGAGGGCCAGGCGCTGCACCAGGCCAGCCACGCGCTGCACGCCGCCGGCTTCTGGGTGCCGGGCGAGGGTCCGGGCACCGGGCTGCTGGCGCTGCGCGAGGATGTCGGCCGCCACAACGCGCTGGACAAGCTGGTGGGCGCGCTGGTCGCCCAGGGCATCGACCCGCGCCGCGGCGCCGTGCTGCTGACCAGCCGGGTCTCGGTGGAGATGGTGCAGAAGGCGGCGATCCTGGGCGCGCCGGTGCTGGTCGCCGTCTCGGCGCCGACCGCGCTGGCGCTGCGCAGCGCCGAGGCCTGCGGCATGACGCTGGTGGCGCGCGCCCGCGGCGGCCGCTTCGACGTGTTCTGCCATGGCGGGCGGATCGCCTATGAGACCGGCGCCGCCGCCGCCTTCTGAGGCGCTGCGCCGGGTCGAAACATGAAAAACCGGCAACTTATCGGTCTTCGGACGCTTAAGCCGCTGCCCGGAGCCGGCGGCCGCCATCGCCGCCGGCCCTGAGGGCGCCCGCGCCCGCCCAGCCCCTCGCCGGCCGGGCGGCGCCCGCCGCTTGCTCCGTGAGGCCGCCCATGCCCCAGCCCCGTCCCCCTGCCCGGCGCTTCGCTGCGGCGCCGGCCCTGCCGCTGCCGGCCGCGCTGGCGCTGGCCTGCGCCCTGTTCCTCGGGCTTCCGCCGACGGCGCGGGCGCAATCGCCGCAGCCGGGCGAGGCGCCGCGCCCGGCGGTGATCGCCGCCCCCGTGGCCGAGGAGCCGGTGCGCGCGCCGCAGAGCTTCATCGGCCGGGTCGAGGCGGTGCGCGTGCTCGACCTGGTGCCGCAGGTGCAGGGCGTGATCGAGGAGGTCGCCTTCACCGAGGGCGCGGCGGTGGAGGCGGGGCAGCTGATGCTGCGGCTCGACCCCGCGCAATACGAGGCGCAGCTGGCCCAGGCCGAGGCGCAGCGGGCCCGCGCCGAGGCGGCGCGGCAGGAGGCGGTGCGCAGCCTGGCGCGGCAGCGCGAGCTGGCGCGCGGCAACATCGTCTCCCGCGCCACGCTGGACGAATCCGAGGCCAACGCCACCGCCGCCGCCGCCGAGCTGCGCGCCGCAGAGGCGGCGGTGCGGATGGCCGAGCTGAACCTAGCCTATACCCGGGTCGAGGCCGGCATCGCCGGGCGCGTCGGCCGGGCGCTGTTCACCCGCGGCGCGCTGGTCGGGCCGCAATCCGGGCCGCTGGCGCGCATCGTGCAGCTCGACCCGATCCGCGTGGTGTTCTCGCTGACCGAGAGCGAGTGGATCGGCTTCCGCCAGGCGCAGACCGACAGCGCCGCCTGGCGGCTGACGCTGCGCCTGCCGAATGGCCGGGACTACCCGCTGGAGGGGCGGCCCGATTTCGTCGGCAGCGAGGTCAATCCCGGCACCGGCACGGTGCCGGTGCGCATCGCCTTCGACAACCCCGACACGCTGCTGCTGCCCGGCCAGTTCGTCACGCTGCAGGTGGCCGAACGCGACCCGCCGCGCCTGCCGATGGTGCCCTTCTCGGCCGTGCAGCAGGACCGCGAGGGCCGCTCGGTCTTCGTGCTGGACGGGGAGGGTGTGGTGGCGCGGCGGCGCATCGCGGTCGGGCCACGCCTGGCGCGCGGCTGGGCGGTGACCGAGGGGCTGGCCCCCGGCGAGACGGTGGTGCTGCAGGGCGGCCAACGGCTGCGCGACGGCATGGCGGTGCGCGCGGTCGCGCCGGAGGGCGCGCGGGAGGACATGCCGGAGGGCGGGCGGGAGGACATGCCGCAGGGCGGGCGGGGTGATAGGCAGGACGGCGCGGGGCGCCGCCCGTGATCTCCGGCCTGTTCATCCGCCGGCCGCGCCTGGCCGCCGCGCTCTGCCTGGTGATCGTGCTGGCCGGCGGCATCGCCGGGCTGGTGCTGCCGGTGACGCAATACCCGAACCTGACGCCGCCCACGGTGAATGTCTCGGCCAGCTATCCGGGCGCCAGCTCCGAGGTGATCGCCGACACGGTGGGCGCGCCGATCGAATCCGCGGTGAACGGGGTGGAGGGCATGCTCTACATGTCCTCCACCAGCTCCAATGCCGGGCAGTATTCGCTGAGCGTCACCTTCGAGGTCGGCACCGACCCCGACATCGCCCAGGTCAATGTGCAGAACCGGGTGCAGCTGGCCACGGCGCAGCTGCCGGCGGCGGTCGCGCAGCAGGGGGTCACGGTGCGCGCCCGCTCGCCCGATTTCCTCCTCGCCATCGGCTTCTACGCGGAGGAAGGCGGGCCCGACCCGCTGGCGGTCAGCGCCTTCACCGCGACCACGGTGGCCGACGCCCTCTCGCGCGTGAACGGCGTCGGCGAGGCGCGCGTGGTGGGCAATGCCGAATACGGCATGCGCCTCTGGCTCGACCCGCGCCGCATGGCGGCGCTCGGCATCACCGCCGAGGACGTGATGGCCGCGGTGCAGTCGCAGAACGTGCAGGCCTCGCTCGGCCAGGTCGGCGCGGCGCCGGCGCCGCAGGGGCAGCAGGAGCAGTTCAGCATCGTCGCACGCGGCATGCTGGACACGCCGGAGGATTTCGCCGGCATCGTGCTGCGCACGGCGGAGGATGGCGCCGTGCTGCGCATCCGCGACATCGGCCGCGTCGAGCTTGGCGCGCAGAGCTACCAGGCGGAGGCGTATCTCGGCGGCCGGCCGACCACGCTGCTGCAGATCTCGCAATCCCCCGGCGCCAACGCGCTGGAGGCGGTGGACGCGGTGACCGAGGCGCTGCGCGGGCTGGAGGCGGATTTCCCCGAGGGCCTCGCCTACAGCATCGTCTATGATTCGACGCGCTTCGTGCGCGCCACGGTGCGCGAGATCATCGTCACCCTGGCCGCCACCTTCGCCATCGTCGTCGCCGTCACCTTCGTCTTCCTGCAGAGCTGGCGGGCCACGCTGATCCCGGCGCTGACCATTCCGGTCTCGCTGATCGGCACGCTGGCGGTGCTCTACGCCGCCGGCCTGTCGGCCAACACGGTCAGCCTGCTGGCGCTGATCCTGGCGATCGGCCTGGTGGTGGACGACGCCATCCTGGTGGTCGAGAACGTCCAGCGCCTGCTGGAGGAGGAGCCCGACCTCGCCCCGGCCGAGGCGGCGCGGCGCGCCATGGGGCAGGTGACCGGGCCGATCATCGCCACCACCCTGGTGCTGCTGGCCGTGTTCGTGCCGACGGCGCTGCTGCCCGGCATCAATGGCCAGCTCTACCGGCAATTCGCCATCACCATCTCGGCGGCGCTGCTGCTGTCCTCGCTGGTGGCGCTGACGCTGGCGCCGGCGCTGGCGGCGGCGCTGCTGCGCCG
>NZ_GG770782.1:151345-158189 GCF_000164635.1 Pseudoroseomonas cervicalis ATCC 49957
TGGAGCGCGCCCGCGGCGGCTATGGCCGCGCCATCGGCTGGCTGGTGCGGCGCACGGTGCTGGTGCCGCTCGGCGTGGCGGGCGCCATGGCGGCCGCCGCCTGGCTGTTCCTGGCGCTGCCGGCGACGCTGGTGCCGAACGAGGACCAGGGCGCGCTGTTCGTCGATGTGCGACTGCCCGACGGCGCCTCCCTGGAGCGCACCGAGGCGGTGATGCGCGAGGTGCAGGCGGTGCTGGATGCCACGCCGGGGGTCGAGGCCTCGGTCACCGTCGCCGGCTTCAGCATCCTCGAAAGCGCGCTGCTGCCCAATGGCGGGCTGGGCATCGCGGCGCTCTCCCCCTGGGGCGAGCGCGACGCGCCGGAGCAGCAGCTGCGCGGGCTGATCGGCACGCTGCAGGCGCGCTTCTCCGCCATCCCGGGCGCCATCGTGGGCGTCTTCCCGCCGCCGCCGATCCCCGGTGTGGGCGCGGTGGGCGGCCTCGATTTCCGCCTGACCGCCCAGGCCGGGCAGTCGCCCGAGGACCTGGCCGAGGTGGCGCGCGGCCTGGCCGCGGCCGCCAGCGCCGAGGCCGCGATCGGCGGCGCCAGCACCAATTTCTCGGCCAGCGTGCCGCAGCTGCGGCTGGAGCTGGACCGGCTGCGCGCCGAGAGCTTCGGCGTGCCGGTGGGGCAGGCCTATGCCGCCATCGGCGCGCAGTTCGGCTCCCGCTACGTCAACGACTTCGTGCTGCGCAACCGGCTCTATCAGGTGATCCTGCAGGCCGAGGCGGCGCAGCGCGCGGCGCCGGAGCAGGTGCTGGACCTGCATCTGCGCAACAGCGCGGGCGAGATGGTGCCGCTGCGCGGCCTGGCGCGGCTGGAGACGGTGCTCGGCGCCTATTCGCAGCCGCGCTACAACCTGTTCCCGGCGGCGCAGATCAACGCCCAGGCCGCGCCCGGCCAGAGCAGCGGCGCGGCGATCGCCGCGATGGAGCGGGTGGCGGCGGAGACGCTGCCCGAGGGCTATGGCTATGAATGGTCCGGCCTGGCCCTGCAGCAATTGCGCTCGGCGGCGCAGACACCGGTGATCTTCGCCCTGGCGCTGGCCTTCGCCTATCTCTTCCTGCTCGGCCAGTATGAGAGCTGGACGCTGCCGCTTTCCATCCTGCTGTCGCTCGCCGTGGCGGCGCTCGGCGCCACCTTCGCGCTGTGGCTGGCCGGGGTGGAGAACAGCCTCTACGCGCAGATCGGGCTGGTGCTGCTGATCGGGCTGGCCAGCAAGAACGCCATCCTGATCGTCGAATTCGCCCGCAACGAGCGCGAGGCGGGGCGCGGCATCGCCGAGGCGGCGCAGCGCGCGGCGCAGCAGCGCTTCCGCGCCGTGCTGATGACGGCGATCTCCCTGGTGCTGGGCGTGGCGCCGCTGGCCATCGCCTCGGGCGCCGGGGCGGCGGCGCGGCAGGCCATCGGCATCACCGTGCTGGGCGGCATGCTGGCGGCGACGACGCTCGGCATCCTGGTCATCCCGACGCTCTATGCCGCCGTGCAGGGGGTGAGCGAGCGGCTCTCCCGCCGCCGGGGCCAGGGGGAGGCCAAGGCCCCGGCCGAAGGCTGAGCCGCCACCCTGGCGCGCCGCGCCGCCGGATGCGATGGAGCAGGCGGCAACGCGGCAGGGCAGGGCAGGGCAGGGCGGATGGCGGAACGGGCGGTGGATGTGCTGGTGCTGGGCTCCGGCGCGGCGGGTCTGGTGGCGGCGCTGGTGGCGGCGCGGCAGGGGCTTGCCGTCGCGGTGCTGGAGAAGACGGACCGGCTGGGCGGCACCTCCGCCATGTCGGGCGCCGGGACCTGGATCCCGGCCAACCACCACGCCGCAGCCGCGGGCATCGAGGACAGCGCGGAAGCGGCGCTGGCCTATCTGCACGCCGCCGCGCCCGCGGGCTGGGCGGAGCAGGAGGCACCGCTCTGGCAGGCCTTCGTCGCGGCGGCGCCGCGGATGCTGCGCTTCGTCGAGCAGCACACGCCGCTGCGCTTCGCCCTGACGCCGGAGCCCGACCCGCTGCGCACCCTGCCGGGGGCGCTGCCGCGCGGGCGCATGCTCTCGCCGCTGCCGCTCAGCCGCTGGCGGGCGGGGCGGCATGCGCTGCGCATCCGCCGCTCCACCATCCCCGAGATCTTCACCTATCACGAGGCGGTCACCACCGACCTCTACCACCACCCCTACCGCACCGCGCTGGCGCTGTGGCCGCGCCTGCTGTGGCGGCTGCTGACCAACAGCCGCGGCAAGGGCACGGCGCTGGTCACCGGGCTGCTGCGCGGCTGCCTCGACGCGGGCGTGCAGGTGGTGCCAGAGGCCGAGGCGCTGGCGCTGACCCAGGATGCGATGGGCGCGGTGACCGGCGCGCGCATCCGCCATCGCGGCCGTGAGGAGGCGTGGACCGCCCGCGCCGGCGTGGTGCTGGCCACGGGCGGCTTCGAATGGGATCCGGCCCGGCTGGAAGAGCATTTTCCGGGGCCGGTGGATTACCGCGGCAGCCCGCCCGCCAACACCGGCGACGGGCAGCGCATGGCCGTGGCGGCCGGCGCGGCGCTCGCCCGGATGGACCAGGCGACCTTCACCCCCTCCGTCCCCACCCGCTACGAGGGGCGCCTGCTGGCCCAGCCCGTGCCATTCCACACCGAGCCCTATGCCATGCTGGTCGACCGCCATGGCCGCCGCTTCGTCAACGAGCTGACCTTCAACATCGGCGAGGCGCTGGACCGCCGCGACGCCACGGGCCAGCCGCTGCATCTGCCGGCCTGGGTGATCACCGATTCCCGCATGCTGGAGGAGGTGCCGCCGGTGCGCTGGGCCGCCGCCGCCGATCCCGCCTGGCTGCGCCGCGCCGACAGCCTGGAGGAGCTGGCGCGGCTGACGGCGCTGCCGCCCGACGCCCTGGCGGAGAGCGTCGCGCGCTTCAACGCCGCCGCCCTGGCCGGCGAGGATGCCGAGTTCCACCGCCCGGCGCGGGCCGACGCCGCCTCGGCCGGGGACAAAAGGCGGCGGGCGGGCATCAAGCCGATCGACCGCCCGCCCTATCTGGCGATGCCGTTCAGCCGCGCCATCCTGGGCACCAAGGGCGGCGCCCGGACCAACGAAAGGGCCGAGGTGCTACGCCCGGATGGCAGCGTCATCCCCGGCCTCTACGCGGCGGGGCTGGCCATGGCCAACCCGATCGGCACCCGCAATGTCGGCACCGGCACGACGATCGGGCCGAACATGGCCTGGGGCTACATCGCCGGGCACAGCCTGGCGCGGCGCAACGCGGCCATGGCGGACCATGGCGCCAGCATGAACGGAACATGAAGAATTACCATGAAGCCATGCACGAAGCCCCTCCCGCCGCCGTCTAAGGCGGCCGCCTGCCTGGCAACCGGGAAACCGTCATGTCCGAGTTGCAGGCCGCCTCCCTCGGCGCCATGACAGCGCCGCCAGCGGCAGCTGGTGCTGGGCCCCGAGGGCGTTGATGCGCTGCGCATGCAGGATGGCAGCCTGGCCTTCTCGCTGCCGGGGGCGGCGCTGGGTGCTGCATCAGATCGCCTAGATATTTTACATAATATAGATTATAAATTTAATATACCGGGAGCGTTTTTCCTTCCCGCCCCGCGTTGCACAACTCCATTGCCACTCCGTTACGGGTGCGATAATTCGCCAGGCGGGGGTGAAGCTATGGACTGGACCGATCCGCGTGCCGTCCTGGCGCGGCTGCAGCAGAATGCGGGAGTGGCATCGCTGGGGCTGATCGGCTCTACCGGCTACGCCCTGCCGGCCTTGCGCGCCCCCCTGGTCATCGACCCGGGCCAGCCCGGCGCCGCCGAGGCGCTCCGCCGCGCCGCCATCAAGATCGAGGGCGAGCCGGGGCCGGGCAACCTGATCGTGCTGGACCGCGACACGGTGACACGCGGCCTGGTGGTGGAGCTGAAGGGCAAGCAGGGCAATCTGGTGCTGCTCGGCGGCCCGCAGCAGCTCATCAAGGGGCGGCTGCGCCTCTCCGGCCACCACAATGCCGTGCTGCTCGGCGCCAGCGGCAAGACCAGCCTGACCATGACCATGACGCTGCGCGCCCAGCACGGGCTGCTCTTCGTGGGTGAAGGCGCCACCTGCGGCGGCGCGCATATTTGGCTGGAGGGCGAGGCCACCTCGGTCGCGCTGGGCGAGGACTGCATGCTGGCCACCGAGATCTGGCTGCGCACCGCCGATGGCCACGGCATCATCGACCTGGCGACCCGCCGGCAGACCAACCCGCCGCGCTCGATCCTGCTGGAGCCGCATGTCTGGCTGGGCCAGGAGGTGCTGGTGATGCCGGGGGTGCGCATCGGCGCCGGCTCCATCGTCGGCGCGCGGGCCGTGGTCACCAAGGCGCTGCCGCGGCATTGCGTGGCGGCCGGCATCCCGGCGCGGGTGATCCGGCGCGGCGCCTCCTGGACACGCTCCGCCCTGCCCGGCCCCGAGCAGGTCGGCGCCGTGGTCGCCACGCTGCGCGAGGAGGTCGAGGCGTGATCCCGGAGGAGGTGGAGGCCGAGGATACCTCGGTCGATCCGTGGCTGCGCGCCGAGCACCAGCGCGCCGGGCTGTACCGCCTGCTGTGGACGATCGTCGAGGCGATAGAGCAGGCCGAGCCCGGCTACGCCCTGCCCGAGCCGGTGCTGGATGCCGCGCGCGCCATGCTCGACCTCTGCGCGGAGGGGTAAGCGCTCAGGCGGCGCTGGCCGGGCGCAGCGTGCAGACCAGCCCGCCGGGCGCGAAATCCAGGTCGATCTCCGCCTCGAACTCGGCGGCCAGGGCCTGGCGGATCATCCGCGTGCCGAAGCCGGTGTGGCGCGGCGGCCGCACCGGCGGCCCGCCCGCCTCCTGCCAGACCAGGCGCAGCGGCTGCGCCGCGCTGTCGGCGCCGGACCAGCTGACCCGCACCGCGCCGCCAGGGCGCGACAGCGCGCCGTATTTCGTCGCGTTGGTCGCCAGCTCATGCACCGCCATGGCCAGGGTCAGCGCCTTGCGCGGCGACAGCGTCACCGCCGGCCCCTCCAGCCGCACCGCGCCATCGCCGGCCGGGAAGGCGCGCAGCGCGTGCTCGATCACGCTGCGCAGCGGCGCCTCGATGCCGCCATCCTGGGTCAGCAGCGCCTGCGCCTCGGCCATGGCGTCGAGGCGCGACAGGAAGGACTCGCGCGCCGCCGCCATGTCCTGCCCGGTGAGCGACTGGTTGGCGACCGCGCGCACCACCGCCAGCATGTTGCGCACGCGGTGGTTCAGCTCGTCCAGCAGCAGCTCGCGGTGCCGCTCGTAGAGGCGCCGCTCGGAGATGTCGCGCACGATCAGCACGCCGCCGGTCACCACCCCGTCGCGCAGCACCGCGGCGTTGGAGCAGGAGACGGGGATCGGCCGGCCATCGCGGTGGAAGAACACATCCTCATGCGCCCGCAGGCTCTCGCCGGTCGCGAAGACGCGGCCGAGCGGGCAGTCCTGCATCGGGAAGGGCCGCCCATCCGGGTGGTGATGGTGCAGCATGTCGTGCAGCGGGCGGTCCAGCAGCTCCGCCATCGACCAGCCGAACAGCGCCTCGGCGGCGGGGTTGGCGAAGACGGTGCGGCCCTGCCCATCGAGCAGGAAGATCGCCTCGAGGGCGTGCCGGGTGATGAGGCCGGCCAGTTCGTCTTCCATGAGGCGCTGCGCCGCCTGGTGAGGCATCGTGACGCTCCCGGTGAAAGCCGCGTGTAAAGGCTGGGCGTGACATTATCGCCGCAGAGTATGCGCCACAAGAGCCCGCCTCCCCGCCGGCACCGTGGCGAAGAGGATCGCGCGCGCTATTGCCTTGCGCACGCGGCGGTCCAGCGTGGACATGGCTTTGACTGGGCCGGGGGCGCAAGCGTGCCGCGCTTCCGCTTGGGGGCGCGGCGTGTTGCGCCGCCTCAGCCCGGCGGGTGCTTCGCCAGCGGCACGATGCCTTCCAGCAGCGCCGGCATCTCGGTCAGCGGCACGGGCAGGCGGTCAGCCTCCAGGCGGATCTCGTCCAGCAGCCGGCCGGCGGCGGTGTAGAGCGCCAGGTGCAGCGCGCCCTCCACGGCGCGCGGCACGCAGACCAGATCCTCGCCCGGCGCCTCCTGCCGCGCCACCTCGACGAAATCGCGGATCTCGTCCAGCCCGCCGCTCTGCTCGCCGGCCTCCTCCAGGAAATCGGCGATCTCCGCCTCGGCCTCGGGCAGCGGGACGAGGGCCAGCGGCACGCAGCCGCCCTGCGCCTGGAAGGCGGCGTGGCGCCAGCGCTCGAAGGCCTCGGCGCGCGCCGCCTCCTCGGGGGTGGGCGGCGCGTCCTCGGCCGGCAGGGCGGGCAGGCCGTCGCGCAGCACCTCCTCCCAGAGCGGCAGGCCCCAGTCGAGCTGCACGCCCAGCAGCAGGCCGAAGCCGGCGGCCCGCAGCGCCTCGGGCGCCGCTGGCGGCAGGGCGTCGGGCGCCTGGCCGTCCAGCATCTGATGCAGCGCGCCGCGCAGCCGGCAGGGGGTCAGTTCGGCGAGGCTCTCAGCCGCGCGCCATTGCGGCAGCAGATGCAGCGCGACATTGCCCGGCAGCGCGCCGGACGCCAGGAAACCCTCGATCAGCGCCGCCGGCTCCGGCGGTTCGCCGGGCGGCAGGGCCACCGGCAGCGCCACCAGCCCGGCCCAGCCGGAGGGGCCGAAGGCGCCCTCGGCGGCGAGGTCCAGCAGCTCCTGCGACAGATCCCCGGCCGCCTCCTCGCCATAGCGCTGCGCCACGCGGCGCACCGCCTGCTCCAGCACGCCGTCGCGCCCCTCCCCGATCAGCGCCTCGGCGCAGGCCTCGAAGGCGGCGCC
>NZ_GG770782.1:158748-160660 GCF_000164635.1 Pseudoroseomonas cervicalis ATCC 49957
CGGGGTTGGCATCGGCCCAGCGGCGGAAGGCGCCGCGCTCGGCCTGCTGCACCAGCACGGCGACCCCCTGCTCCGCCATGGCGCGGGCGACGGCGCGGTTGGCCGCCTGGTGCCCGGCCAGGCTGAGCCCGGCGCCCGGCCGCATCAGGTCCAGCGTCTCGGCATCCGGGTAGTGGGTCAGCACGATGGAGCGCAGCTCGGGCGCCAGCTCGCGGGCGCGGGCCTCGGCCTCCGCCGGGAATTCGGGGGCTGCCGGCATCGCTCTCTCCATCGCAGCATCGGGGCGGCACCAGTAGCGCGCCCCGCGCCGCCGCGCACCCCCCTGCCCCCGATGGCGGGTGCAGGGGACCCCGTCCCCTGCCGGGGGAGCTTGAGGGGGCGGAGCCCCCTCAATCCTCGCCGCGGCGCGGCCGCAGCGCCAGGATCCGGCGCAACGCCGCCTTCAGCTGCTCGCCCTCGACCGGCTTGCGCAGCATGGCGGCGGCGTGGCCCAGCCGCGCATCCGGCAGCTCGGCATAGCCGGTCAGGTAGATCACCGGCACGCCGCGCCCGGCCAGCAGCTCGGCCACGGGGAAGGCTTCCTGCCCGTTCAGGTTGACATCGACCAGCGCCAGGTCGATCGCCCCTGGCATGTCGACCAGCCGGCGCAGCGCCTCGTCGATCGAGCGGGCGGGGCCGAGCGGCTGGCAGCCCCATTGCCGCAGCATGGCGGCCAGCGCCTCGCCGATCATCGGCTCGTCCTCCACCAGGAAGATGCGCGCGCCGCGCAGCGGCGCCTCGCCGGCGGCGGGCGCCTCGGCCTCGGGCCGCAGCATGGGCGGCGGCAGGCGTGGCGCGTCCGGCGCCTGCCACTGCGCCTCGAAGCGGCTCGGCGGCAGGCGGATGCGGCAGGTCAGCCCTTCCCGCTCCCACTGATAGGCGATGCTGCCCTCCAGCTGGTCATGGATGGCGGAATCGATGACGCGGCGGCCGAAGCCCTTGCGCTCCGGCGCGGCGGCGAGGGGCGGGCCGCGCCGCTCCTGCCAGAGCAGGGCCAGCCCGCCCTCGGGATGCGGCGACCAGTGCAGCGTCACCGCGCCGCCCGGCCGCGACAGGGCGCCATGCGCCAGGGCGTTGCCCGCCAGCTCGTGCAGCGCGACGGCCAGCGGCTGCACCGCCGCCGGGACGATCAGCACGGCCGGGCCGGAAAGGTCGATCGCCGCGTCGCCGCCGCAGGCCGCCATCTCGGCCCAGGCCAGGTCGCGCAGCGCGACGGCGGACCAGCCCTCGCGCGCCAGCAGGCTGTGGGCGCGGGCGAGCGCGCCGATGCGCCCCTCGATGGCGGCGGCGAAGCGCTCCGGGTCGTGGCGCGCGGTCAGGCGGATGATCGCCTGGATGGTGGAGAGCACGTTCTTGGCGCGGTGGTCGATCTCGCGCGTCAGCAGGGCGCGCTGCTCCTCCGCCCGCTGCCGCGCGGTGACGTCGAGGACCACGCCGAGGAAGCGGCCCCCCTCCGGCGCCTGGGTCAGGGCGCCATAGGCCTCGAGCCAGCGGAGGTCGCCATCGCCGCGCTGGATGCGGTGGATGCTGCGGAACACCCCGCCCTTGTGCGCCGCGCCCCAGGCCTGGCCGACGGCCCCGGCCTGCTTCGGGTCGATCAGCGCCTGCCATTCCTCGAAGCGGCCGGACCCGTCCTCGCGCGGCGGCAGGCCGAGCAGCTGGAACAGCCGCTGCGACCAGCGCATGCGGCCGGTGCCGAGGTCGAGATCCCAGGTCGCCATGCCGCTGCCATCGAGCGCCACGCGCAGCCGGTCCTTCGCCGCGCGCAGCTTCTCCTCGGCCCGGCGCAGCGGGGTGAGGTCGCGCAGGCGCAGCGTCACCCCGCCCGGCAGCGGCGAGATGCCGAGCAGCAGGCTGCGGCCGGGCAGCGCCG
>NZ_GG770782.1:162302-164013 GCF_000164635.1 Pseudoroseomonas cervicalis ATCC 49957
GCCGCGCCGCCAGCAGGCGCTGCCAGAGCGCCACGGGGGCGGGCACCGGCCCGGTCTGCGGCGCGCCCAGCGCCAGCGGCCCGGGGCAGAGCATGCAGCAGCCCATGCCCGGCGCCTTGTCCGGGTCGGTCGGCTGCCCCTCGGCATCGAGATGCAGCGTGCGCATCCCGTCCGGCGAGCAGATGACGATGGCGTCGGAGGAGGTGGCCGCCATGGCGCGCAGATGCGGCACCAGCCCCACCCCCCATTGCAGGAGCAGCAGCAGCGACAGCAGGCCGAGCAGCGATCGGGCGTGGCGCATCATCCGGCGCCCTGGCTAGCAGCCGCGCGAAACCTTGTCATGGGGGAAAGCTTCGGGCGGCGCGGCCCGCGCCGCGCCGCGCCGCCGGCTCACTCCGGCTGGAAATTGGCGATGCGCAGCAACTCGGCGTTGCGCTTCACCTCCGCCTCGATATAGGCGCGCATCTCCGGCACGGTCTGCGACACCGGCTCGACCACCAGGCTCTTCAGCCGCTCGGCCGCGTCGGCATCGCGCATCGCCTCGGTCAGCACGCCGTTCAGCGTGTCGCAGATGGCGCTGGGCGTGCCCTTGGGCGCCCAGACGCCGTACCAGGAATAGAATTCGAAATCCGGCAGCCCGGCCTCGATCAGCGTCGGGATCTCCGGGGCGAGGGCCGAGCGCTCGCGCGTCGAGATGCCGATCGGGTGGACCTGGCCGCTGCGCGCCGCCTGCAGCAGGGCGAAGGTGGCGTCGATCATCACATGCGCATTGCCGGCCGCGACATCGAGCAGCGCCGGCGCCGTGCCGCGATAGGAGGTGCCCTCGATATTGGCGCCGGTGCGGCGGTTGAAGTCGATGGTGGCCAGATGCCCCGGCGCGCCGAGCGAGGAGATGGCGAAGGTCCAGTCGGCCGGGCTCTTCTTCGCCGCCTCGACGATCTGGGCGATGCCCATGGGCGGGCGCTTCGGCGTCATCACCATCATCAGCGGGCCGCGGCCGGTGCGGGCGATGGGCGCGAAATCCGTCAGCGGATCGAAGGGCACGTTGCGCAGCACATGCTTCAGCATGGTGTGCGTCAGGCTGGAGCCGAGCAGCGTGTAGCCATCGGCCGGCGCCTGCTGCACCGATTGCGCGCCGATGACGCTGCCGCCGCCGGTGCGGTTCTCGACCACCACATTGGCGCCGAGCTTCTCGGTGATCTTCTGCGCCGCCAGCCGCGCCATGGCGTCGGTCGCGGCACCGGGGGCGAAGGGGCAGACCAGCCGGATCGGCCGGGCGCGCGGCCAGGCATCCTGGGCCCAGACCGCCGGGGCCTTGAGCAGCCCGCCAGCGGCCGCCGCCGCGCCGAGCCCGAGAAGGGTTCGCCTGTTCATCTGAGACATCCTCCGGTGCCGCGGCGATGCATGGCCGCGCGGCTTGGCATGAGCAAAGGGCGGAAGGCGGCCGCCGCCCCCGCCGGCCGATCGGCCCGGCGGTGCTGTTCCGGATGGACGCCTTCCCTCTCTCCCGGTTGATGTTCGGAATACGAACACTTGTCCGGGAAACTGCGGAAACCATGTCATGGCAATGGCCGCGGCGTCAATCGCCGCGGCCATCACCGGCGCCGGTATTTTTCCGAGATTGCCGTGGTTCACGGCAAGGAAGCGCAGGGGCCAGCGCCCCCGCGCGGCCGCGCGCCCCTTCTGGGCGCGGCGGATTCAGCCGGCGGCC
>NZ_GG770782.1:164719-171242 GCF_000164635.1 Pseudoroseomonas cervicalis ATCC 49957
CGCGTCCTCGGCGCCAGCGGCAGCAGGGGCGGGCGCAGCCGCGCCCAGCCGGGCTTGCCGGTGCGCGCGGCGGTCATCGCCTTCAGCGACGCCATCTGCGGGAAGCGCGAGGCCTTGTTGCGCGCCGCCACCACGCGGGCCTGCGCCGCATCCACCTCCGCCGCGCGGTCATCCTCCAGCGCGTGGCGGTAGACGAAGGCCAGGTCGCGGGCGACGAGGTTGGAGGTTGCGGTGATGCAGCCGGCGCCGCCCTTGCGGCGCAGCGGCAGCATCAGCGGATCCGCCCCCGCCAGCACGGAGAAGCCGGGGAAACGCTCCACCATGGCTTCCATGTTGGCGATGTCGCCGGCCGAATCCTTGATGCCGACGACGGTTTCGGGAAAGTCCCGCAGCAGCCGCGCGATCACCGCGTGGCTGATTGGCACCGACGACATCTGCGGGATGTGGTAGAGCACCACGCGCAGCCGCGAATCGCCGATGCGCTGCAGCACCTCCGAATAGGCGGCATAGACGCCATCATCGCTGACGCCCTTGTAGTAGAAGGGCGGCAGCATCACGACATCGGTGACGCCGCAGGACAGCGCGTGCTGCGTCAGCTGCACCGTCTCGGTGAAGGCGGCGACGCCCGTGCCGGGCAGCAGCGTGCCGGGCGCGACGCCGGCGGCGATGGTCGCCTCCAGCAGCGCCTGACGCTCGGCCACCGAGAAGGAATTGGCCTCGCCGGTGGTGCCCAGCATGGCGATGCCGTCGCAGCCTTCGGCCAGCAGCCATTTCGCGTGCGCGGCGAATTCGGCGTGGTCCGGCGCCAGATCCTCGGTCAGCGGGGTCAGCGCGGCGCAGAACACGCCGGTCGGGCCGCGCAGCGCGGTGTTGGCGACGGGGGCGGCGGCGATGCTCATGCGGTCTGCTCCTTGACCCAGGCCTCGGGGACCGAGACGTATTTGATGGCCTGGCGATAGACGGTGTAGGCGATGTGCAGCCGCCCATCCTGCCCCTCGGTGACGGTGGGGTAGGAGAATTCGCGGTTCAGCCCCTCGCGCGAATTGTTGGTCATGCAATAGCCGTCGCCGGTCTCGAGGTTGCGGCGCCAGGGCCAGCTGCGGCCGCCATCCTCGGAGATGGCCAGCGTCATCGGCGCGCGCGGCACGCCCCAGAAGGTGCTGCGGCGCGTCGTGTCGATGGCGGCGACCACCTTGCCATCGTCGCTGTCATCCTCGATGTCGTCATAGAGCGACAGGCGACGCTCGGTCGCGTCCGCCGCGCTGCTGTGGTTGAACACCATGGCCAGATGGCCGTTCGACAGCCGCGCCACCTGGATCGAGGAATTGTTGTTCGGCAGCTCGGTGGGTTCCGGCGCGCTCCAGGAGCGGCCGCCATCGGTCGAGCGCGAGACATACACATTGTCCGCCCAGCGGCTGCGGTAGAAGGCCGCCAGCGTGCCGTCGCGCAGATCGACGATCGACATGTGCACGCAGCCCAGGCTGTCCGGCACCTCGATCTCGGTCCAGCTCTTCCCCTGGTCGGTGGAGAGCTTGACGGCGCTGACATCCTCGTCGCCGACCCATTTCTTGCCGGGCGTGCTCTTGCAGACCCAGATCGGCAGCAGCCAGTCGCCATTGTCCAGCACCACCACGGGCTGGCGCATGAAGGTGCCGCCCTCCGGCCGCGGGCCGAACAGCGTCTCCACCGGCCCCCAGCTGCGCCCCATATCGTGCGAGATGCGCTTGCGCACGATGGCGGTGTCCTGGTTGCCGGAGATCTGCGCCGTCCAGATCAGCCAGAGCGTGCCATCGGGCGCTGGGAACAGAAGAGGATTCTGCTCCGAGCGCGTGGCATCCTCCGACAGCCGCACCGGCGCCGACCAGCGCTCCGCGCCGGGATCGAGGCGGGAGAACCAGGCGCAGATATCCGGCACGCCTTCCTGCGTGCCGCCGAACCAGACGCAGCCCAGCGAACCATCCGGCAGCGGCGTCAGATTGGCCGCATGGCTCTGCACCGTGGCCGGCGGGATATAGGCTTCCAGCCGCGCCGGATCCTCGGGCGCCGGGCGGACCAGCCCGGCCTCGCCGAGATCGAGCCGCCCTTCCGCATTGGTCCTGATCATGGCTGCGCTGTTTCCTCCACGCTGCGTCAGCCGGCGCCGGGGGCGGCGATGGCGCCGCGGGAGAGGCGCAGCGCCTCCTCCAGCGAGCGGGCCACCGCGCGCAGCCGCGGCAGGCCGGCGGCGACGAAATCCTCGAGCGGCGCGCGCCCGGCCTCGATGGTCAGGCTGACCCCCGCGCAGGGGCGGCCGGCGGCATCCAGCACCGGCGCCGCGACGGTGCGCAGCCCATAGGCATTCTCGCCATCCGAGACGGCGTAGCCCTGCGCCCGCACCGCCTCCAGCCGCGCCAGCAGCGCCGGCAGCTCGGTCACGGTGCGTTCGGAGAGTTTGACGCGCTCGCGCGCCTCCAGGGCGCGCAGCTGCTCCTCGCGCGGCAGGAAGGCCAGCACGGCATGGCCGAGCGCGGTGGCATAGGCGCCGACCCGGGTGCCGGGGCCACGCGCCATGCCCAGCCGCTCCAGCCCCTTCTGCACCCGCGCCAGATAGACCACGTCGCCGCCCTCCACCGCGCCCAGCGAGGCGGCGTCGCCGAAGCCCGGCACCAGCTCGCGCAGCAGCGGCGTGGCGTGGTCGGGCAGGCCATGCGCGGCCAGGGCGGAGAAGCCCAGCTCCAGGCATTGCAGGGTCAGGCGGAAGCGGCGGCTGTCGGGGACGGCGCGCAGATAGCCCAGCGCCTCCAGCGTGTGCACCAGGCGGAAGGCGGTGCCGCGATCGGTGCCGGCGCGGGCGGCGATCTCGGCCAGCGTCAGCTCGGGCAGGTCCGGGCCGAAGGCGCGCAGCACCGCGAAGACCTTGGCGGCGGATTGCACGACATTCTTCGGATTCTCGGCGGCGGCCGGGCGCGGCTTGCGCACCACCTCCTCCGCCTCTGCTGCTGGCACCGTCCCGCTCCTGATGTTCGGATTGCGAACTTGTGTTCGTCTTTTCCTAGCGTCCTCCATTCGCCCCTCCCCTGTCAACCGCCGCCGGCCGCGTCACAGCGAGCTGCCGCCGCAGATCACGATGGTCTGGCCGGTGATGGCGGCGGCCTCGGGCGCCAGCAGGAAGGCGACGGTGGCCGCCACCTCCTCCGGGCGGATCAGCCGGCCGATCGGCGGCAGGCGCGGCGCGACCGAGGCGCGGGCGGGGTCGCGCAGCATTGGCGTGTCGGTGGCCGCCGGGGCGACGACGTTGACGGTGATGCCGCGCGGCGCCAGCTCCGCCGCCCAGGACCGGCTCAGCCCGGTCAGCGCCGATTTGCTGGCGGCATACTGGCTGCGCCCGGCGGCGCCATTGGCGGTGCGGCTGCCCAGCAGCACGATGCGCCCACCCTCGCCCATGCCGGGCAGCAGGAGATCGGCCAGCAGGCTGGGGGCCTGCACATGCAGCTGCCACATGCTGGCCCCGGCCTCGGCCTGGAGCTCGCCGAGCGGGGCGGTGGCCATCAGGCCCGCGGCATGGATGAAGGCATCGGCCCGCAGCCCCTCGGCCGCCGCGCGCAGCGCCGTGGCATCGCCCAGATCGGCCGGGCGGTGGGTCAGCGCCGGGTGCTCGATGGCGGGCGGCCGGCGGCTGAGCGCGGTGACGCGCCAGCCATCGCGCAGCAGGCGGTGCAGGATGGCCTCGCCAATGCCGGAGGAGGCGCCGGTCAGCACGGCATGCGGGGCGGGGTCGGTTGGCTGGGGCAAGGCGGTTTCCTCGGCGCTCGGGCGGGCCGGCGCGGCCCGCATCGCGCGATCCTGCCCCGGCGGCTTGCCCGCGGTCACGCCCCCGGCGCCTTCGTTCCGCCCCCGGCGGCATCACGCAATTGCCGCCGAACCGTCAAGCCGGCTTCATCGCGCTTTGGCAGAGAGGCCTCCGCATATCCGGATGAGCCGCCATGCCCTGGACCAGACGAACCCTGCTCGGCGCCGGCCTGGCGCTGGGCGCCGCCGCCCGCCCCGCCCTCGCGCAGGGCGCCGCCCCCCGCCCGGTGCTGCAGATCGGCGTGCCGGAATTGCCGCCGACGCTGGAGCCGGCGCGCGAGCTGTCCAATGTCGGCACCCGCGTCACCTACTCGATCTTCGACACGCTGATCCGGCGCGACTTCCTGGGCTCGCCCGATGGCGGCGGCGCCGGGCTGCGGCCGCATCTGGCGACCGCCTGGGAGCGCAACGGCCCCTCCGAGCTGGTGCTGACGCTGCGGCCGGGCGTGCGCTTCCACAATGGCGACCTGCTGACGGCCGAGGATGTCGTCTACACCTTCATGTCGCGCCGCATGCACGGGCCGGAGGCGCTGATGCCCGAGGCGCGCTCCTATTTCGCCACGCTGGCCAGCGTCGAGGCGGTGGGCGAGAATGTGGTGCGCTTCCGCACCCGCGTGCCGGATGTGCTGCTGGAGCAGCGCCTCGCCTCCTGGTGCGCCTGGATCGTCAACCGCCGCGCCTATGAGGAACGCGGCTTCGACGGTTTCAGCCGCGACCCGGTGGGCAGCGGCCCCTACAGGCTGCGGGAGTTCCAGACCGACCAGCGCATCACCCTCGACGCTTTCGACGATCACTGGATGGGCCGGCCCACCGCGCGCCAGGTGGTGTTCCGCCAGATCCCCGAGCTCGCCGCGCGGGTCGCCGCGCTGCAGGCCGGCGATGTCGGGCTGATCACCAACGTCCCGCCCGACCAGGTGGCGCCGCTGCGCGGCCAGCGCGGCATCGACATCCGCCAGGTGGTGCTGGCCAATGCCCATGTGCTGACCTTCGATGAGCGCGGCCCGGGCATGGGCGACCGGCGGCTGCGCCAGGCGCTCGGCCTCGGCATCGACCGCCAGCTGCTGGTGGACACGCTGTGGGATGGCGCCGCGGTGGTGCCGCCCGGCCACAATTTTCCGGAGTATGGCCCGCTCTTCCTCGAAGGCCGCGGCCTGCGCCACGACCCGGCCGAGGCGCGGCGCCTGCTGCGCGAAGCCGGCTATGCGGGGGAGGAGATCACCTACCGCACCATGCCGCATTACTACACCAATGCGCTGCGCGCGGCGCAGGTGATGATCGAGATGTGGCGCGAGATCGGCGTCAGGGCGCGGTTGCAGGTGGTGGAGAATTTCAGCCAGATGCGCGGCCCCGGCCAGCAGATCGGCAACAATTCCAACTCGACGCGGCTGCCCGACCCGCTGGGCTCGCTCTGGCTGTCCTGGGGCCCGTCCAGCTGGTTCCAGACCTCCGGCGCCTTCCGCTCGACCGCGGCCTTCAACGCCGCCGGCCGCGCGCTGGAGGCCGAGACCGACCCGGACCGCCGCCGCGCCCTGTTCGCCGCCATGCTCGACGCCTGGGAGACGGAATCGCCCGGCACGGTGCTCTACCAGCCGGCCGAGTTCTACGCCGTGCGCAGCAACATTCGCTGGCGGCCCTACACCTTCTATTTCATGGATCTGCGTCCGGACAATCTGAGCTTCGCATGAGCCACGCCGACACCCCGCTGCGCCTGGTGCAGGTCAGCGACACGCATCTCTCCGCCAGCCATGGCTATTTCGCTGTCAACTTCGCCGCCTTCCGCGCGGCGATGCTGGCCGACCCGCCGCCGCTGATCCTGCATGGCGGCGACCTCTCCTTCAACGGGCCGGCGGCGGAGGAGGATCTGCGCTATGGTGCCGCCTGCATGGCCGCACTCGGCATTCCCTGGCTGGCCGTGCCGGGCAACCACGATATCGGCGAGGCGCCGGGCCATGCGCGGCTGGACCAGCCGCTGACCCCCGCGCGCATCGCCGCCTGGCGGCGCCATGTCGGGCCGCAATGGTGGCGGCACGACCTTGGCGCCTGGCGCATCATCGGCCTCGACAGCGCGCTGATGGCCAGCGGCCTGGCCGAGGAAGCGGCGCAGCACGATTTCCTGCGCGAGGCCCTGGCCAGCCGCGAGGACCGCCACGTCTTCGTGCTGCTGCACATGCCGCCCTTCGCCGGGGATGTGGAGGATGCGCGCTTCACCACATCCTGCCTGCCGCATGCGGCGCGGGCGGAGTTCCTCGGCCTCTGCGCCGCCGGCGGGGTGCGGGTGATCGCCTGCGGCCATCTGCATGTCTACCGGCAGATGCGGCATCGCGGCCTGCCGATCGTCTGGGCGCCGGCCACCGCCATGGTCAATGCGCGGCAGGGGCTGGAGCGGGATGGGCGCCTGCCGCGCCCGGGCTATCTGGAATGGCGGCTGCACGCCGATGGCCGGGCCGAGCACGCGCTGGTGGAGCCCGAGCGCATGTTCGTCATCGACATGACCGGCTGGACGGAGCGCAACGGCGCCACCACCACCACCCTGCCGCCGCTGCCCGACCCGGCGGCGCTGCTGCGCCCGGCGGAGGCCCTGGCCGCGCTTTGACAGGCAGGCCAGGGCGCGGAAAAAGCCCTGGCCAGGCCGGCCGGCGCCATGCGCCAATGCCGGCACCCTGCCCGGAGAGACGCCGCCTTGCCGCCGCCCGCC
>NZ_GG770782.1:171615-186858 GCF_000164635.1 Pseudoroseomonas cervicalis ATCC 49957
TTGTGGCCTGCCCCGCCCCTGCCCGGCTGCGCGCCGGCTTCGAGCTGCTGGCGGAGCTGGAGGCGCTCTGCGCCCGCTGGTCGGCGCTGCGCATGACGGCGCGGGAACGCGCGGCGCTGGAGGCGCTGCACGCCGCCATGGCGCCCATGGTCCGGGACGGCGACCGCGCCGGCTATCGCGAGGCCAATCGCCGCTTCCACGCCCTGCTCTATGAGGGCGCGCACAATCCGAGCCTGGCCGAGGTGGCGCTGGCCACGCATCGCCAGCTGGCGCCCTTCCGCGGCGCGCAGTTCGAGGCGCCCTCCCGCCTCGCCCGCTCCCATGCCGAGCATGCGGCGGTGGTGGCCGCCCTGCTGCGCGCCGATGCCGAGGCCGCCGCCGACGCCATGCGCCGCCACATTTTTTTCAGTGGGGCCTCCTGGGAGAGCTTGGCGGGCGGGGCCGCTTTTCTGCAGGCCGGCAATTGAGCATTTCATAGGCATTTTTTTCGGTTTGCATGCAATGATGACCCGGCTGCGCCGAAATTGCCTTCCACAGCGGCGAAAATTTCTGGCATGCACCTTGCTTAGCCCTGGCTGAGCCTTTCGCCCGGAGGTCCGGGCGAGGCCGTTGCAGGGCCGGCGCATGGATCTCTCCACCCTTCCCCTGGCCGATCTGGGTGACTGGCAGCGCGCCTATGCCGCCGGCGCCCACCCGGCCGAGTTGCTGCCCGCCTTGCGGGGCCGGCTGCTGGCCTGCGACGACCCCGGCATCTTCCTGCATGTCATCGACGAGGCCGCGCTGGCGGCGCGGCTGGCTGCCCTCGGCCCGGCCACCGGAAAAAAGCCGCTCTGGGGCATTCCCTTCGCGGTGAAGGACAATATCGACGTGGCCGGCATGCCGACCAGCGCCGCCTGCCCCGCCTTCGCCTATGCCCCCGATCGCGATGCCGGCGCGGTGCAGCGCCTGGTCGAGGCCGGCGCCATCCCGATGGCCAAGACCAATCTCGACCAGTTCGCGACCGGGCTGGTGGGGGTGCGCACCCCGCACCCGGTGCCGCGCAACCCGCGCGCGCCAGGGCGGGTGCCGGGCGGCTCCTCCTCCGGCTCGGCGGTTGCCGTGGCGCGCGGGCTGCTGCCCTTCTCCCTTGGCACCGACACGGCCGGCTCGGGGCGCATCCCGGCCGGGCTGTGCGGGCTGGTCGGGCTGAAGCCCACTCCCGGCGCCGTCTCCAGCCGCGGCGTGGTGCCGGCCTGCCGCTCGCTCGACTGCGTCTCCCTCTTCACCCGCGGCGTCGCCGAGGCCTGGGCGGTGCAGGCTGTTCTGGCCGGCCCCGACGCCGAGGACCCCTGGTCCCGCGAATTCCCCTTGGGCGACCCCGCCTCGGCGCCCGCCGCGCGCCGCATCGGCGTCCCGGACGAGGCCAGCCGGCGCCGCTTCGACGCCGCGGCCGAGGCCGCCTGGGACGCGGCGCTGGCGCGGCTGGAGGGCCTCGGCTTGGCGCTGGTGCCGGTCGATTTCTCGCCCTTCTTCGAGGTCGCCGCGCTGCTCTATGAGGGCGCCTGGGTGGCCGAGCGCCTAGCCGCGCTGGAGGATTTCCTCGACGGGGCGCCGGATGGCGCGGTGCTGCCGGTGACGCGCGGCATCATCGAGGGCCAGGGCAGCCGCCACAGCGCCGCGGACGCCTTCCGTGCTTTGCACCGGCTGCAGGCGCTGCGCCATGCGACGCAGCCCCTCTGGGCCGGCATCGACGCGCTGGCCGTGCCGACCGCGCCGCTCTTCCCGACACTGGAAGAACTGGAGGCCGACCCGATCGGGCCGAATGCCCGGCTCGGCACCTACACCAATTTCGTCAACCTGCTGGGGCTGGCGGCGCTGGCCGTGCCCGGGCCGGACCGGCCGGACGGCCTGCCCGCCGGCGCCACCTTCATCGGCCCCGGCGGGTCGGATGCGGCGCTGGCCGCGCTCGGCCTGCGCTTCGAGGCGGCGGCATGAGCCCGCGCCTGGAGATCGCCGTCGTCGGCGCGCACATGTCCGGCCTGCCGCTGAATGGCGAGCTGCTGGCGCTGGAGGCGAGCTTCCTGCGCGCCGCGCGCACAATGCCCTGCTACCGGCTCTACCGCCTGCCCGGCGGCCCGCCGGAGCGGCCCGGCCTGCTGCGCGTCGCACCCGGCGCCGGCCATGCCATCGCGCTGGAAGTGTGGTCGCTGCCGCTGTCGCGCATCGGCGCGCTGCTGGCGGCCATCCCGGCGCCGCTCGGCCTCGGCACGCTGCTGCTGGAGGATGGCACCACCCCCAAGGGCTTCCTGGTGGAGGCCGAAGGCACCCGCCAGGCCGAGGATATTTCTGACAGCGGCGGCTGGCGCGCCTGGCTCGCCCGCCGCGACACGGCGCCCGCCTGATGCGCCGCCGCGACCTTTCCCCATCCGCACCGGACCGGAGACAGCCCATGCAACGTCGTGCCTTCCTGGCCGCCACGGCCGGCGCCCTCGCCGCCCCGGCGCTGCGCGCCTCTCCGGCCGCGGCGCAATCCGCCAGCCGCGCCGAGACCCTGCTGCTGGTGCAGGAATACGGCCCCAACAGCATGGACATGCAGGGCATCGGCGCCTCGCAGCCGGTGAATGGCGTGGCGCTGAACTGCTATGACCGGCTGCTGAGCTACAAGAAGGTGCCGCTGCCCGATGGCGGCGGCCACAGCTTCACCCTACACGAGCTGGAGCCGGAGCTGGCCGAGAGCTGGCAGGAAGCCAGCGACGGCATGAGCGTGACCTTCAAGCTGCGCGACGCCAAGTTCCATTCCGGCCGCCCGGTGCGCGCGCAGGATGTGAAATGGTCGCTGGACCGCGCCGTCTCGATCGGCGGCTTCGCCACCACGCAGATGGCCGCCGGCTCGATGGAGAAGCCCGAGCAGTTCGTGGCGCTGGACGACAAGACCTTCCGCATCGACTTCATCCGCCGCGACAAGCTGCTGATGCCCAATCTCGGCGTCACCATCCCCTATGTCATCGACAGCGAGACCGCCAAGGCCAATGCCGGCGGCGACCCCTGGGCCAAGGAGTGGCTGAAGAACAATGTCGCCGGCTCCGGCGCCTTCCGCGTCGAGGCCTGGCGCCCGGGCACCGAGACCATCTATGTCCGCAACGAGGAATGGTGGGGCCGCAAGCCGCAGCTGCGCCGCATCATCACCCGCGACATCCCCTCGCCCTCGACGCGCCGCGCGCTGCTGGAGCGGGGCGATGCCGATGTCTCCGCCCTGCTGCCGCCCAAGGACTTTTCTGACCTTGCCGCGGCGGGGCGGGTGAAGGTGGTGGGTGTGCCGGTGCCGAACGGCATCTGGTATTGCGCCATGAACAGCGCGACCGGCCCCTTCACCGATATGCGGCTGCGCCAGGCGGTGGCCTGGGCGCTGCCCTATGAGAAGATCATGCAGGTGGCGCTGTATGGCCGCGGCGTCGGCATGTATGGCGCCCAGGGCGGCCCGACCACCGCCTGGCCGCAGCCCTTCCCCTACAATACCGACATGGCGAAGGCGCGCGCTTTGGTGCAGCAGGTGGCGCCGGGCGGGCTGACCACCTCGGTGCTGTTCGATGCCGGCCAGGCGACCGTCGCCGAGCCCATCGCCGTGCTGATCAAGGAGGCGCTGGCCCCGCTCGGCATCAATGTCGAGCTGAACAAGGTGCCCGGCGCCAATTTCCGTGGCGAGCTGGCGAAGAAGACGGCGCCCATGGTGATCAACCGCTTCGCCGGCTGGCTGGACTGGCCCGACTACTACTTCTTCTGGAACTTCCACGGCAGCAACTCGATCTTCAACGTCGCCTCCTACCAGAACCCGGAGATGGACAAGCTGATCGACGCCGCCCGCTTCACCGCCGACCCGGCGGAGTATGAGCGCTCGGTGAAGGGCTTCGTGGGTCTCGCGCAGGAACAGGCACCGGTGCTGCCGCTGGCGCAGCCGCTGCACGACATGGCGATGCAGAAGAACATCAGCGGCTACCAGTTCTGGCCCTGCCGCGAGCCGGATTTCCGCGCCTTCACCAAGGGCTGAGGAGCGACACCGATGCTGCGCACCGCGCTGACACGGCTGGGCACGGCGCTGCCCAGCCTGGCGGGGGTGATCATCGTCACCTTCCTGCTGACCCGCGTGCTGCCCGGCGACCCGGCGATCTATTTCGCCGGGCCCGTCGCCTCGCCGGAGGCGATCGCCGCCATCCGTGCGCAGCTCGGCCTCGACCAGCCGCTCTGGGTGCAGTTCCTCGGCTACATCACCGCGCTGGCCCAGGGCGATCTCGGCAATTCGCTGACCACCGGCCAGCCGGTGGCCGCCGAGATCGCGGCGCGGCTGCCGGCCTCGGCGGAGCTGACGCTGCTCGGCCTGTTCCTGGCGGTCGCCGTCGCCGTGCCGCTCGGCATCCTGGCGGCGCTGCGCCAGGGGTCGTGGATCGACCATCTCTGCCGCCTGGTCACCACCGCCGGCGTTTCCCTGCCGGTGTTCTTCACCGGGCTGCTGGCGGTCTATGTCTTCTACTACCTGCTGGGCTGGGTGCCGGCACCGCTCGGCCGGCTCGACAGTTTTCTCAGTGAACCGCCGGCGCGCACCGGTTTTCTGCTGGTCGACAGCCTGCTGGCGGGCGATGGCGAGGTGTTCCGCGCGGCGCTGGCGCAGATCATCCTGCCGGCGGCCACCCTCGGTCTCTTCGCCCTGGCCCCGCTGGCGCGCATGACGCGCGCGGCGATGCTCGCCGCCCTCTCGGCCGAGTTCATCCGCACCGCGCGGGCCAGCGGCCTGTCCGGCCGCACCATCGTCTTCACCTATGCCTTCCGCAACGCCATGCTGCCGGTGCTGACCACGCTCGGCATGGTCTTCTCCTTCCTGCTCGGCGCCAATGTGCTGGTGGAGAAGGTCTTCGCCTGGCCGGGCATCGGCTCCTATGCGGTGGAGGCGCTGATCGCCTCCGATTTCGCGCCGGTGCAGGGCTTCGTGCTGACCATGGCGGTGCTCTACATCCTGCTGAACCTGGCGATCGACCTGCTCTACGGGCTGATCGATCCCCGCATGCGCAAGGTGGCGTGATGGCCGAGACCCCTGCTTTGCCCGCGGCCGAGAGCGGCTCGCCCCTCGCCGCCCTGCTGCGCCATGCGCGGCATGTGGTGGCGGAGAACCCGGTCACCGCCGCCGCCTTCGTGCTGTTCTTCCTGCTGCTGCTCTGCGCCGTGCTGGGCCCGGCGCTGGCGCCCTTCGACCCGCTGGCCAGCGACACCAGCCGCGCTTTGGCGGCGCCCTCCGCCCGCCACCCCTTCGGCACGGATCATCTGGGGCGCGACATCCTCTCCCGCGTCATGGTGGCGGCGCGGCTCGACATGGGCATCGCCCTCTCCTCCGTCGCGCTTGTTTTTCTGTTGGGCGGTCTGTCCGGCATCGCAGCGGGTTATTTCGGCGGCTGGACCGACCGCATCGTGGGGCGGCTGGCCGACACCATCATGGCCTTCCCCCTCTTCGTGCTGGCCATGGGCATCGTCGCCGCGCTGGGCAACACGGTGACCAACATCGTCATCGCGACCGCCATCGTGAACTTTCCCCTGTATGCCCGCATCGCGCGGGCGGAAGCGGCGGTGCGGCGCGAGGCCGGCTATGTCCAGGCGGCGCGGCTGACCGGCAATGGCGAATACCGCGTGCTGCTGACGACGATCCTGCCCAACATCCTGCCGATCATGGCGGTGCAGATGTCGCTGACCATGGGCTATGCCATTCTCAACGCCGCCGGCCTGTCCTTCATCGGCCTCGGCGTCAAGCCGCCGACGCCGGAATGGGGCATCATGGTGGCCGAGGGCGCCTCCTACATCGTCTCCGGCGAATGGTGGGTGGCGCTGTTCCCCGGCCTGGCGCTGATGCTCGCCGTCTTCACCTTCAACCTGCTGGGCGACGGTCTGCGCGACATCGTCGACCCGCAGCGCCGGAGCTGAGCGCATGGACAGCCAAGCCATCCCGCTGCTGGAGGTGCAGAACCTCACCGTCGAATTCGCCACGCGCCGCGGCACGGTGCGCGCGGTGAAGCGCGTCGACCTCTCCATCGCCCGTGGCGAGACGCTGGGTGTGGTGGGCGAAAGCGGCTCCGGCAAATCCGTTACCTCCTATGCGGTGATGCGCATCCTCGACCGCGCCGGCCGCATCGCCGAGGGCTCCATCGCCTTCTCCGGCGTGGCGCTGCGCGACCTCAGCGAAAGCGAGATGCAGGATATCCGCGGGCGGGAGATCTCGATGATCTTCCAGAACCCGCGCGCCGCGCTGAACCCGATCCGCCCGGTGGGCCGGCAGATCGCCGATGTGCTGCGCCGCCACGGCCAGGCGACCCGGACGAATGCCCGCGCCAAGGCGATCGAGGCGCTGGAGCAGGTGCGCATCGCCCGCGCCGCCGAGCGCTATGACGCATACCCCTTCGAGCTGTCGGGCGGCATGTGCCAGCGCGTCGTCATCGCCCTCGCCCTGGCCTGCCGCCCGCGCCTGCTGATCGCCGACGAGCCCACCACCGGCCTCGATGTGACGACGCAGAAGGCGGTGATGGACCTGGTGGCCGAGCTGACGCGCGAGCGCGGCCTGTCGACGCTGCTGATCACGCATGATCTGGGCCTCGCCGCCGCCTATTGCGACCGTGTCGCCGTGATGCAGCAGGGCGAGGTGGTGGAGCAGGCCGCCGCAGAAGGAATCTTCCGCGCGCCGCAGCACCCTTATACGCGGCGGCTGATGCGCGCCACGCCGCGCCCCGGCGCGCAGCTGCGCGATCTGCTGCCGGAGGGCAGCGCCGCGCCACTGCCCGACGCGCCGGCGGCGAAGGCAGCCCCGGATGCGCCGCCCCTGCTCGAAGTCACGGGCCTCGTGAAAGAGTATCCGCGCGAGGGCAAGGCCGGGCTGCTGGCGCGCTGGCTGCGGCGCGGCGAGGCGCCGGCGCCCTTCCGCGCCGTGGACGGCATCGGCTTCACCCTGCGGCGCGGCGAGAGCGTCGGCCTGGTGGGCGAGAGCGGCTGCGGCAAATCCACCACCTCGATGATGCTGATGCGGCTGCTGGACCCCAGCGCCGGCAGCATCCGTTTCCTGGGCCAGGAGATCGGCGCCATGCCGGCGCGCGGCTTCGCCGCCTCGCCGCTGCGCCGGCGCATCCAGATGGTGTTCCAGGACCCGACCGACAGCCTCAACCCGCGCCTGACCGCGGCGCGCGCCATCGCCGACCCGATCCTGCGCATGGGGGATGCGCGCGGCGGCGCCCTGCGCGAGCGCGTGGCGGAGCTGGCCGATCTCGTCGGCCTGCCGCGCGCCCTGCTGCACCGCTTCCCGCACCAGCTCTCCGGCGGGCAGAAGGCGCGGGTCGGCATTGCGCGGGCCATCGCGCTGAACCCGGACCTCGTCATCCTCGACGAGCCGACGGCGGCGCTCGATGTCTCGGTGCAGGCGGTGGTGCTGAACCTGCTGCAGGATCTGAAGCTGCGGCTGGGCATGAGCTATCTCTTCGTCAGCCACGACCTGCATGTGGTGCGGCTGCTCTGCGACCGCGTCATCGTCATGCGCCAGGGCCGCATCGTCGAGCAGGGGCCGACCGAGCAGGTGCTGCACGCCCCGCAGGCCGAGTATACGCGCGAGCTGCTGGCCGCCATCCCGCACCCGCCGGGCTAGCGCCCGACCGTCACGCCGCTGGCAGCGTTCCTTCACGGAACTGACACAGCACCGTCATCGGCCGGTCGCACGAACCCGTTACCTGCCGCCGCCATGAACGCGGCCACCCCTCCGGCGGATGCCATCCGCCTCGATGCGCTTTGCAAGGATTTCGGCGCCACCACGGCGCTCAGCGATATCACGCTGCGCGCGGCGCAGGGCCGTTTCGTCGTGCTGCTCGGCCCCTCGGGCTGCGGGAAATCGACGCTGCTGCGCATCCTGGCGGGGCTGGAGCCGGCCAGCAGCGGGCGGGTGGAGCTGGCCGGGCGCGACGTCGCCAACCTGCCGCCTTCCGCGCGCGGCATCTCCATGGTGTTCCAGTCCTATGCGCTGTTCCCGCATCTGGACGTCGCGGAGAACATCGTTTTCGGCCTGCGCGCGCGTGGCCTGAAGCGGGCGGAACGCGAGGCGCGGCTGCAGCGCGCCGCCGGGCTGCTCGGGCTGGAGCGGCTGCTGCGGCGGCGCCCGGCGCAGCTCTCGGGCGGGCAACAGCAGCGCGTGGCGCTGGCCCGCGCCATCGTCTCCGAGGCGCCGATCTGCCTGATGGACGAGCCGCTCTCCAACCTCGACGCCAAGCTGCGCGCCGAGATGCGGCGCGAGATCCGCGCGCTGCAGCAGCGGCTCGGCCTGACCATGGTCTATGTCACGCATGACCAGGCCGAGGCGATGAGCATGGCCGACCAGGTGGTGCTGATGCGCGATGGCCGCATCGAGCAGGATGCGACACCGGCCGAGCTCTATGCGCGGCCCGCCACGGCCTTCGCCGCCAGCTTCATCGGCACGCCACCCATGTCGCTGCTGCGCCTGGCGCCGGGGCCGCAGGGCGCCGTGATCGACGGGCTGCCGGACCATGCGGTGGCACCCCCCGATGCAGCCGGCGCGCTGCTCGGCCTGCGGCCGGAGGAGGTCGCGCCGAGCGACAGCGACGGCCTGCCCGCCCTGGTGCAGGGCTGCGAATTCCTCGGCGCCGAGACGGTGCTCTCCTGCCGCATCGGCCAGGGGCTGCTGCAATCGCGCATCCCCGGCCATCACGCGCTGGCGGCCGGCAGCCCGATCCGGCTGCGCCTGCCGCCCACGCGGCACTTCTTCGACGCCGAATCCGGCCGCCGCCTGGCACTGCCGGCACGCGACCCTGCCTTCGCCTGACCCAGAGGAACCCGCCATGACGATGACCCGCCGCGCCGCCCTCGGCGCGCTCGCCGCCTCGCCCCTGCTGGCCGCGCCGGCGCTGCGCGCGCAATCGCCGGTCGAGCTGAGCTTCAACTATCCGATCGCCGTCGGCGGTCCGATCGCGCGGATCATTGATGGCTACTGCGCCGATTTCCAGCGCGAGAATCCGGGCATCCGGGTGCGCCCGGTCTATACCGGCTCCTACCAGGATTCGATCACCAAGGCGCTGACCGCGGCGCGCGGCGGCGATGCGCCGGACATGGCCTGCCTGCTGTCCACCGACATGTTCACGCTGATCGACGAGGAGGTGGTGGTGCCCTGGGACGAGCTGCCCGGCACCGATGCCGCCTGGACCGGCAGCTTCTATCCCGGCTTCATGGAGAACAGCCGCAGCGGCGGCAAGGTCTGGGGCATTCCGTTCCAGCGCTCCACCATCGTCATGTACTACAACAAGGACGCGTTCCGTGAGGCCGGGCTCGATCCCGAGCAGGCGCCGCGCAACTGGAACGAGCAGGTGGAATTTGCCCAGCGCCTGACCAAGCGCCAGGGTGACAGCGTGACGCAATGGGGCATGCAGATCCCCTCCTCCGGCTTCCCCTACTGGCTGTTCCAGGCGCTGACCACGCAGAACGATGTGCGCCTGATGAACGAGGCCGGCAACGAGACCTATTTCGCCGACCCGAAGGTGGCCGAGGCGCTGCAATACTGGCTGGACCTCTCCACCAAGCACCGCGTGCATCCGGCTGGCATCGTCGAATGGGGCACCACGCCGCGCGACTTCTTCGAGCGCAAGGTGGCGATGATGTGGACCACCACCGGCAACCTGACCAATGTCAAGAACAACGCGCCCTTCCCCTTCGGTGTCGCCATGCTGCCCGCCGGGCGGCGCCCGGGCAGCCCGACCGGCGGCGGCAATCTCTATGTCTTCAAGGCGGCGAATGCGGCGAAGCGCGAGGCGGCGGTGAAGTTCGCCCGCTTCCTGACGGCGCCGGAGCGCGCCGCGCAATGGGGCATCGACACCGGCTATGTCGCCGTCAGCCCCGCCGCGTTCGAGACCGAGAAGATGCGGCGATATGTCGCCGGCTTCCCCGCCGCCGCCGTCGCGCGCGACCAGCTGCCGCATGCGGTGGCCGAGCTGTCGACGCATGAGAACCAGCGCGTCACCAAGGCGCTGAATGATGGCTTGCAGGCGGTGCTGACCGGCCGCCAGCAGCCGGTGCCGGCGATGCAGGCGGCGCAGAGCGAGGCCGAGCGCATCCTGCGCCGCTATCGCTGAGCAGGAAGGGGCCGGAGAGATGCGCGGACGCGAGACGCTGCATGCCTGGCTGATGCTGGGCCCGGCCCTGCTGCTGCTGGCCGCCTTCACCCATGTGCCGGCCCTGGCCACGCTGTGGCATTCGCTGTTCTCGACGCCGCGCGGCGGGCGCCCCGCCCGCTTCGTCGGCGCCGAGAACTACGCGGCGCTGTTCGACGATCCGGTCTTCCTGCAGGCGCTGTGGAACAATTTTTTCTACGCGCTGGGCACGGTGCCGCTCTCCATCGGCCTGGCGCTGGCCATGGCGCTCTGGGTGAATGGCCGCATCCGCGGCAAGGCGGCGCTGCGCGTCGCCTATTTCACCCCGACCGTGCTGCCGATGATCGCGGTCGCCAATCTCTGGCTGTTCTTCTACACGCCGGATTACGGGCTGGTCGACCGTGCCACCGCGCTGCTGCTGGGCTGGGGCCCGACAAACTGGCTGGGCAGCCGCGAGACCGCGCTGGGCGCCATGATGGCCATCGCCATCTGGAAGGAAGCCGGCTTCTTCATGATCTTCTACCTCGCCGCGCTGCAATCCATCCCGCCCGTACTGCATGAGGCGGCGGCGGTCGAGGGTGCTTCCCGCGCGCGCATCTTCTGGCGCGTCACCCTGCCGCTGCTCGGCCCCACCACGCTGTTCATCGCGGTGAATGCGGTGATCAACAGCGTGCGGCTGGTGGACCATATCCTGGTGATGACCCAGGGCGGCCCCGACAATGCGACGGCCCTGCTGATGACCTATATCTACGAGACCGGCTTCCGCTTCTGGGACACGGCGCAGGCTTCGGCGGCGACCGCCGTGCTGCTCGGCCTGCTCGCCCTCGTCGCCGCCGCGCAGTTCCTGCTGCTCGGCCGCCGGACGCATTACCGGTGAGCGCGGTGCTGCACCCCGAGGGCGTGGAGGCCGCCGCGCCGCGCCGCGCCCTCCCCTTCGGCCTGGCGCTGGAAAGCCTGGCGGCCTGGACGCTGGCGCTGCTCTGGGCGGCGCCGGTGCTCTACGCGCTCTGGGCCGCCTTCCACCCCACCGGCTATGCCACGCGCTTCGAGATCTTCGCGCCGCTGACGCTGGAGAATTTCGCCGCCGCTTGGCAGGCCGCGCCCTTCGCGCGCTATTTCCTCAACACCGTGCTGCTGGTCAGCTTCGTCACCGGCTCGCAATTCATCCTCTGCACCCTCGCCGCCTTCGTTTTCGCGCGCAGCCGCTCGCGCTGGATGAGCGCGCTGTTTGCCCTGGTGCTGGTGCAGCTGATGATCATGCCGGACATGCTGATCGTCGAGAACTACCGCACCATGCGCGCGCTCGGGCTGGTGGACACGGTGCTCGGCATCGGCCTGCCCTATGTCGCCTCGGCCTTCGGCATCTTCCTGCTGCGGCAGACCTTCCTGCAGGTGCCGAAGGAGCTGGAGGAGGCGGCGCGGGTCGAGGGCTGCGGGCTGTGGGCCATCCTGTGGCGGGTCTATGTGCCGCTGGCGCGGCCGACCTACCTGGCCTATGGCCTCACCTCCGTCTCCTACCACTGGAACAATTTCCTCTGGCCGCTGGTGGTCACCAACACGGTGGAGACGCGGCCGCTCACCGTCGGCCTCGCCATCTTCGCCTCCACCGACCAGGGCATCGACTGGGCGATCATCAGCGCCGCCACGCTGCTGACGGCGGCGCCGCTGCTGCTGGGCTTCCTGCTGTTCCAGCGGCAATTCGTGCAGAGCTTCATGCGCGCCGGCATCCGCTGACGCGCATCGGCCGGGGCGGCGCAGCGCCCCGGCCCTCTGGGCTCAGCCCGGGGTGATGCCGGCCTCGCGGATCAGCTTTCCCCATTTGTCGATCTCGCCGGCGACGAAGCCCGCGAAGGCCGCCTGCGAGACGCGGTTCGGCCGCGCGCCCAGGATCGCCAGCCGCTCCACCAGCTCCGGCTCGGCCAGGGTCTCGTCGATGGCGGCGTGCAGCGCGGCGACGATCGGCGCCGGCGTGCCGGCGGGGGCGAACAGCCCGTGCCATTCCAGGCTCTGATAGCCCGGCAGCGTCGCGGCCACGGCGGGCACGCCGGGCAGCTTCTCCACCGGCGCATCGCCGCCATGGGCGATGACGCGCAGATTCTCCTGTCCGTGCAGCGGCAGGGCGGAGGTGGCGGTGGAGACGATCATCGAGATCCGCCCGGCGCGCAGATCGTTCTGCGCCGCCGGGGTGTCGCGATAGGGCACATGGGTGATCTCGGTGCCCGCCATGCGGTTGAACAGCTCCAGCCCCAGATGCTGCGAGGAGCCGGTGCCGGTGCTGGCGCAGGTCAGCTCGCCCGGACGCTGCTTGGCCAGCGCCACCAGCTCCGCCACGTCCTTCGCCGGGCAGGCGGGGCCCAGCAGCAGCACGTTCGGCACGGTGACAATGCCCGAAACCGGGACAAAATCCTTGCGCGCATCATAGGGCAGCCGCGCCAGCAGGCCGGGATTGATGGCGAAGCCGCTGGCATCGTCGAGCAGCGTGTAGCCATCCGGCCGCGACTGCGCGACGGCATTGGCGGCGATGCTGCCGCCGGCGCCGGCGCGGTTCTCGATCACCAGGCTCTGGCCCAGCCTGGTGCCGACGCGGGTGAAGACCAGCCGCGCCACCGTGTCCACCGCGCCGCCGGCGCCATAGCTGACGATGATGCGCACCGGCCGCGCCGGCCAGCTCTCCTGCGCCCGCAGCGGCAGCGGCAGCAGCCCCGCCGCCGCCACGCCCAGCAGGCCGCGCCGTCCGATGCGCCCGAGCGGCGCCTGGTTCTTGTCCATCTCGATTCCCTCTCTCGCCGCGTCGGCTCAGGCGCCGCCGCGGATGATCCCCTGCGCGGCCAGCCGCGCATAAGCGTCCTCGCCCAGGGCCGGGCGCAGGATGGCCTCATTGTGCTCGCCGAGCTTCGGCGCCGGCCGCGCCAGGATGCCGGGTGTCGCGGACAGCCGCGTCACCATGCCATGCATCGGCACATGGCCATCGGGCATGTCCTCGTCCGGCACCTCGATCAGCGCCTCGCGTGCCGCGACATACTCGTCCTGCAGCAGGTCGGCGGCGTCCATGATCGGGCCGATGGTGACGCCGGCGGCGTCGAAATGCGCCAGCACCTCGCGCTTGTCGCGCGCGCCGATGAAATCGCCGATGATCGCGTCCAGCTCCTGCCAGTGCCGCAGCCGGTCGGGGTTGGTGCGGAAGCGCGGATCCTCGATCAGCTCGGGCCGGCCGATGCTGCGCAGCAGCTTCTCCGTCATGCCCTGGGTGGAGGAGGAGAGGCAGACCCAGCCGCCATCGCGGCAGCGATAGGCGTTGCGCGGCGCGGTGTTGGTGCTGCGGCTGCCGGTGCGCTGCTTCACCTGGCCGGTCAGGCGGTAATTCGCCGCCTGCGGATCCATCACCGCCAGCATCGGGTCGATCAGCGACAGGTCGATCACCTGGCCCTGGCCGGTGCGCTCGGCATGGCGCAGCGCGATCATGGCGGTGGCCGCGCCATAGAGGCCGGCATAGCAATCGCCCATGAACATCGGCGGCAGCACCGGCTCGCGATCGGCGAAGCCGTTGACGGCGGCGAAGCCGGAATAGCCCTCCACCAGCGTGCCGAAGCCGGGCTTGTGCCGATAGGGCCCGTCCTGCCCCCAGCCGCTGATGCGCACGATCACCAGCGCCGGGTTGATCGCCAGCAGCGCCTCGGGCGAGAGCCCCATCGCCTCCAGCACGCCGGGGCGGAAGCTCTCGGTCAGCATGGCCGCCTCGCGCACCAAGGCGCGCACCACGCCCTGGCCTTCTTCGGAGCGCAAATCGAGGCAGATGCTCTTCTTGTTGCGGCACCAGCTCTTCCAGGAGGTCTCGACGCCGCGCACCTTCCAGGCGCGCAGCGTGTCGCCTTCGGGCGGCTCGACCTTCACCACCTCGGCGCCATGGTCGGCCAGCACCATGCTCAGCGTGTTGCCGGCGACCAGCCGGGCGAGGTCGAGCACCCGCACCCCGTCCAGCGCGCCGCGCGCCTCCGGGTCGAAGCTTTTGCGGGCCAGGCGGGGGGGCGTCGGGGCGGTGTCGGTCATGCTCAGTCGATCCGGATCTGCGCGGTCTCGGCCACCTGGCGCCAGCGCGCCACGTCCTGCCGCAGGAAGGCGTCGAACTCGCCGGGCGGGCGCGTCGCGGGGGTGGCACCCTCGCTGCGCAGGTATTGCGCCAGCCGCCCCTCGCCCAGCGCCTCGTTGGCGATGGCGTTCAGGCGCTGCAGGATCTCGGGCGGGGTGCCGCGGCGGGCCAGCAGCCCCCACCAGATCTCGGCGCTGTAGTCGAGGCCGCTCTCCTTCGGCGTCGGCGCCACGGGGCCGCTTTCCGGCCGCGCCTCCGAGGTCCAGCCCAGCACCTTCACCGCGCCCTCGCGCACCAGCCCGGCGGCGGAGGGCACGGTGGTGAAGAGCAGCTGGATGGTGCCGGCGACCAGGTCGGTGGTGGCCGGCCCCATGCCGCGATAGGGGATGTGCACCAGCTGCAGCCCGCCGGCGCGCTGCGCGAACAGCTCGGCCGAGAGCTGGTTGATGCTGCCGGGCCCCGCCGAGCCGTAATCCACCTTGCCGGGATTGGCGCGGATATAGGCGGCGGCCTCGGCCAGGGTGGACGCCGGAAAATCCCTGGTGGCCAGCACCAGCAGCGGCGCCGTGGCGCAGAGCGCGACGCCCTCGAAATCGCCGGTCGCGTCATAGGGGGTGCGCTGCGTCGCCGCGCTGGTGGCGAAGGTCGAGGAGGTGACCAGCAGCGTGTAGCCATCGGCGGGCGAGCGCGCCACCTCGGCCGAGCCCAGCGTGCTGCCGGCGCCGGGGCGGTTCTCCACCACGAAGGCCTGGCCCAGCCGGCGCTGGAGGTGGTCGGCCAGCGGCCGCGCCACGGCGTCGTTCGAGCCGCCGGGCGTGAAGGGCACGATCACCCGCACGGTGCGGCTGGGCCAGGCGCCCTGCGCCAGGGCCGGGCGGGCCAGGGCCGGCAGCAGCGGGGCCGCCAGCGCGCCTTGCAGCAGGCGCCGGCGGCGGAGCGGAAGCGGTTCGGTCATGTCCTGGGGTTCCTCCACGGCGCCGTCTCGCGCGGCGTCCGGTTCAGTTGCGGGGG
>NZ_GG770782.1:187286-190761 GCF_000164635.1 Pseudoroseomonas cervicalis ATCC 49957
GGGCGCGGCGGCGCCGGCGGGGGCGAGGCCGAGGCGCTCGGCCAGCGCCATCAGGGCGCGGGCGCTCTCGACGAAGGGCGCGTCGACCATCTGGCCATCGACGGTGTAGGCGCCGACGCCCTCCGCCTCGGCCGTCGCGGCGGCAGCCAGCACGCGGGCGGCATGGGCGATCTGCCGCCCCGTCGGCTGGAAGGCGGCGTTCACCACGGCGATCTGGCTGGGATGGATGCAGGACTTCCCGGCGAAGCCGAGGCGCCGCGCGGCCTCCGCCTCGGCCCGGCAGCGCTCCGGCGCGGCGATATCGGCCAGCGCGCCGTCGAAGGCCGGGATGCGCGCCTCGGCCGCCGCCAGCCGCACCTGCAGCCGCACCTGCTGCAGCGCCACCTCCTCGTCGCGGGCGATGCCGAAGGGCTCGAACAGATCGCCATAGCCGATCTGCAGCCCGGCCACGCGCGGATGCGCCGTCGCGATCGCGCCGGCCAGGCGCAGGCCGCGCGGCGTCTCGATATTGGCCAGGATGGCGCAGGGGGCGTGGCCGCCGTCGCGCTCCGCGCGTTCGATGGCGGCGATGGCGTCGCGCAACCCGGCGGCGTCCTCGACCATGGGCAGGTTGATGGCGTCCAGCCCGGCGCCGAGGATGGCGGCGATATCCGCCTCGAAATGGGGCGTGCCGGGGGCGTTGACGCGCACGATGGCCAGCTTGCCGCCCGGCGCCGCGCGCAGCGCCGCGGCCACCGCCGCGCGTGCCTCGGCCTTGCGCGCGGGGGCCACCGAATCCTCCAGGTCGTAGCTCAGCGCATCGGCGGCGGAGGCTTGGCCCTTGGCGAAGAGCTCCGGCCGCGAGCCGGGCAGGAACAGCTTGCTGCGCATGGCGGTGAGCGGGGCGAGGGTCATGGCGTGCGGGTCCCGTCGGCGAAGCCGTAGAGCGCGGCGGCATTGTCGGAGAGGATGCGGGCGGCCACCGGCTTGCCGGCCCATTCGGCCAGCAGGCCGAGCAGCGTGGCGGCGTCGGGCTTGTGGCGCTCGGTCACATGCGGCCAGTCGCTGCCCCAGACCAGGCGCTCCGGCGCCTCGGCCAGGAAGGCGCGGGCGATGGCGCCGGCGGCGCCCCAGGGCGGGCCGGCGGGGTCGACCAGATAGGCGCCGGAGAGCTTCACCCAGGCGCGGCCCTGCTGCAGCAGCCGCGCCACCACGGCGAAGGCGGGATGCGCCGCGCCCTGACCCACGCCCTGGCCCGCCGGCAGCCGCGCCATGTGGTCGAACACCATCGGGCAGGGCAGCGTGCCGAGGATCGGCGCGGCGTCGAGGATCTGGCCGGCGGTCAGGTGCAGCTGGGCGTGCCAGCCCAGCGGCGCGATGCGCGCGGCGAGCGGCGCCAGCATCTCCAGGCTGGTCTGGCTGTCGGCCGGGTTCCACAGGCTGAAGCGCAGGCCGCGCACCCCACCCGAATCCAGGCGGCGCAGCGCGGCGTCGCCGATATCGGGGGTGGCGACGGCGATGCCGCGCCCCGCCGCGCCGAGCGCGGCCAGGGCGTCCAGCAGGCAGGCCGGGTCGGTGCCGTGATGCTTGGCCTGCACCAGCACGGCGCGCGAGAGGCCGAGCCGCCGCTGCACCGCCCGGTAATCGGCCAGCGTCGCGCCCGGCGGCGTCGGGCCGGCGGCAGGGAAGCGCGCATCCAGGATGTGCAGATGCGCATCGCAGGCGCCTTCGGGCACGAAGGAGAGGTCGGGCATGGCGGCCTCGCCATGCGGGGGCGTGGGCATCGGGCTTGCGGCCTTGGTCCTGGCGTTTCCGGGCCGGCCGCTGGGCGCGGCCTTGTTGTGTCGCGGGAAGTCTGGCGCAGGCGCTGACGCAAGTATAATGCATTAATGGCATCGATTGATGAGGCGTGATCATGCATCTGCCGATGGACGACATCCAGGCCTTCGTCATGGTGGCGGAGCTCGGCAGCTTCAGCCGCGCGGCGGAGCGGCTCGGCCTGACGCAGACCGGGCTGACGCGGCGCATCCAGCGGCTGGAGGCCTATGTCGGCCTGGCGCTGCTCGACCGCACCACCCGCCGCACCGGGCTGACCGCCGCCGGGCGCGACTTCCTGCCGCTGGCGCGGCGGGTGGTGGAGGATCTGACGCATGGGCTGCAGCGGCTGCGCACCACCTCCCGCCTCTCGGCCGGCGACGTCACCCTGGCGACCATGCCGGCCGTCGCCTATGAGCGGCTGCCGCAATTGCTGGCCGAGTATGCGCGCCGCCACCCCGGCAACCGGGTGATGCTGCTGGAACGCTCCGGCAGCGCGGTGACCGAGGCGGTGCGCAGCGGCGCCGCCGAATTCGGCATCCACATCATGCAGGCGCCGCAGGCGGAGCTAGAGGAGGATCTGCTCTCCACCGACCCGCTGGTGCTGGTCTGCCACCCCTCCCACCCGCTCGCCGGGCGGGGCGCGCTGCGCTGGGCGGAGCTGGCGGGGCAGGACCTGATCACCCTGGGCGGCAGCAGCGGCAACCGTGCGGCGGTGGAGCAGCAGCTCGCGGCCTCCGGCCTGTCGCTGCGCGGCCGCTTCGTGGTGGAGAACACGCCGAGCGCCATGGCGCTGGCGGCCACCGGCATCGGCGTCGCCATCCTGCCCTCGGCGGCGCAGCGCGGCCGGCTGCTCTCCGGCCTGGTCGAGGTGCCGCTGGTCGAGCCGGCGCTGCGGCGCTCCCTGGCGCTGGTCCGGCGGCGGGGGGAGGCGCTGGCGCCCGCCGCCGCCGCGCTGCACCGCATGATCCGGGAGAGCCACGTCCAGGGCTGAGCCGCGCGACCGTCACGCCCGCGCCAACCCCCCGTTTTCCCGCTGGCGGGGCGGCCGGCAAACTGATACCTCGCCGGCATCATGCTGGAAGACTGGATCTCGGCGCTCGACGCCTGGGTACGCCTCAACGCTGCCTGGGCGGCGCCGGTGACCTTCCTGATCGCCTTCCTGGAATCCTTCCCCGTGGTCAGCATCGTGGTGCCCTCGACGGCGCTGCTGCTGGGCATCGGGGCGATGCTGGGCGCCGGGATGATCGACCCCCTGCCGGTGCTGCTGGGCTGCGTGCTGGGCGGCATCCTGGGCGATGCCGCCGGCTACTGGCTGGCCCGCGCGGTGGGCCCCGCCCGGGTGCGGCGCTGGCTGCCGAAATCCTGCAGCCGGGTCTATGCCTGGTCGGTGGTGGTGTTCCGCCGCTGGGGCTGGTGGGCGGTGTTCATGGGCCGCTTCATCGGGCCGATGCGCGCCGTCACCCCGCTGGCGGCCGGCATCACCGGCATGCGCAACTGGCCCTTCCAGAGCGCCAACATCCTCTCCGCCCTGGTCTGGGCGCCGCTGATGCTGATGCCGGGCAGCCTGGGCGGCTGGCTGGCGCGGCAGATCGGCCCCGACCCCAGCCCGCTGACGCTCGCCGCCCTGGCCGGCGCGGCGCTGCTGGCCTGGGTCGGCTGGCAGCGCCTCCGCGCCCCG
>NZ_GG770782.1:193681-196587 GCF_000164635.1 Pseudoroseomonas cervicalis ATCC 49957
CGCAGCGCGCCCAGCAGCGCCGCGCGGCTGGCGAAATCGGCCGGCCGCAGCGGCAGGCCGCGGAACGCCTCGCCCGCCAGGTCGGCCGCCGGCAGCCGCACGCTCTCCACCCGCCCGGCCGGGTCGCGCACCACCAGGCTCTTCAGCACGTCGTCCACCGCCTCCAGCGGCACGCGGAACCGCGCGACGCCATCGGCCGGCAGCTCGCCGCGCCGCTCCACCTGCATCAGCCCGCCGGAGGACATCACCACGGCGCTCACCGGCAGCTCCTGCGCCAGGGCGGCAAGCGGCAGGGCGAGCAGGGTCGTCAGCAGAGTCAGGCGGCGCATATCCGGGCTCCGGAACGGGATCGCGCCAGTAACCGGGGCGGGGCGGAGACGGTCAATCCGCCGCCCGGACACGGGTTGGAGAGACAAACGGAAAAAGATCCGGGGGAAGGAATTCCCCCGGACCCCCTTCTTCCTCCTGTCAGGGCCGGGCGCCGCTGGCGCCCGGCAGCGGATGGCAGGCGCCGGGCGCCACCGCCTTGTCGCTGGGGGCGGCCGGGCGCTATAGCCGCTCGGGAACAGCGCACGGTCCCCGCCATGCATCGCCGGGTTTTGCTCGCCGCCGCCCTGCTGCCGCTCCGCGCCCCGGCCGCCCGCGCCCAGGCGGAGGCAGGGCCCACCGTCTTCGCCGCCGCCAGCCTGACGGATGCGATGCGCGCCCTGGCCGAGGCCTGGCGCGCCGGCGGCCATGCGGCGCCGCGCTTCTCCTTCGCCGCCTCCTCGGCGCTGGCGCGGCAGATGGAGCAGGGCGCGGCGGCCGACCTCTTCGCCTCCGCCGACGAGCCCTGGATGGACTACGTGCAGCAGCGCGGCCTGATCGTGGCGGCGACGCGCCGCAGCGTGCTGGCCAACCGGCTGGCGCTGGTGGCCCCCGCCGACAGCCGCCTGGCGCCGCTCGCGATCACCCGGCAGACCGACCTGCTGGCCCTGGCCGGCCAGGGCGGGCGCATCGCCACCGGCGACCCCTCCAACGTGCCGGTCGGCCAGTACGCCCGCGCGGCGCTGGGCTGGATGGGGCAGTGGGAGCGCGTCGCGCCGCGCCTGGCGCGGGCCGACAATGTCCGCTCCGCCCTGCTGCTGGTCGAGCGCGGCGAGGCGCCGCTCGGCATCGTCTACGCCACCGACGCCGCCGCCTCGCGCGGGGTGAGGCTGCTGGGCCACTTCCCGGCCGAGAGCCACCCGCCCGTCACCTACCCCTTCGCCCTCGCCCGCCGCGCCGAAGGCAATGCCCAGGCGCGCGCCTTCCTCGACTTCATCACCGGGGAGCAGGCGGCGCCGGTCTATCGCCGCCTCGGCTTCACCGTGCCGGCGCCCTGAGGCGCGGGGAGCGGCATGGATCCCACCGGCTTCCTCACGCCCGAGGAATGGGAGGCGGTGCGGCTGAGCCTCTCGGTCGCGCTGCGCTCGGTGCTGTTCGGCCTGCCGCCGGCGGTGCTGGCGGCCTGGCTGCTGGCGCGCGGCCGCTTCCCTGGCCGCGCCGTGCTGGACGCGCTGGTGCACCTGCCGCTGGTGCTGCCGCCGGTGGTGGTGGGCTGGCTGCTGCTGGTCACCTTCGGCATCCGCGGCCCGGTGGGCGGGCTTCTGAACGAATGGTTCGGGCTGCGCCTGGTCTTCACCACCGCCGGCGCATCGCTGGCCACCGCGGTGATGTCCTTCCCGCTGATCGTGCGCGCCGTGCGGCTGAGCCTGGAGCAGCTCGACCCCGGGCTGGAGGCGGCGGCGCGCAGCCTGGGCGCCGGGCCGCTCGACCGCTTCGTCACCATCACCCTGCCGCTGATCGCGCCGGGTATTCTTTCCGGTGCCATCACCGCCTTCGCCGCCGGCCTCGGCGAGTTCGGCGCCGTCATCACCTTCGCCTCCAACATTCCGGGCGAGACCCAGACCCTGCCGCTGGCGATCTACAGCGCGACCCAGACCCCGGGCGGCGAGGCGACGGCGGCCAAGCTCGCCGGCATTTCCTTCGCGCTGGCCGTCGCGGGCCTGCTGCTGGCCGAATGGGCCGGGCGCCGGCTGCGCCGGGCGCTGGGGCGGGAGCCGGCGTGATGCTGCAGGTCGCGCTGCGCCACGGCTTCGCCGGGGATGACGGCTTCCGGCTCGATGCCGCCTTCGAGGCCCCGCTGCCCGGCACCACCGTGCTGTTCGGCCCCTCCGGCTGCGGCAAGTCGACGCTGCTGGCCGCCATCGCCGGGCTGCTGCGCCCGCGCGAGGGGCGCATCGCCCTCGGCGGGACGGTGCTGTTCGACAGCGCGGCACGGCGCGACATCCCGGCCGAGCGCCGCCGCTGCGGCCTGGTCTTCCAGGAGGCGCGGCTGTTCCCGCATCTCTCGGTGGAGAGCAATCTCCGCTACGGGATGAGGCGCGCGCCGCGCGGCGCGGCGGGGCCGGGCTTCGGGGAGGTCGTGGAGCTGCTCGGCATCCCGCATCTGCTGGGGCGGCGCCCGGCGGCGCTCTCGGGCGGCGAGAAGCAGCGCGTGGCGCTCGGCCGCGCCCTGCTGAGCCGCCCTGCCCTGCTGCTGATGGACGAGCCGCTGGCCGCGCTCGACGCGCCGCGCAAGGCGGAGCTGCTGCCCTATTTCCAGCGCCTGCGCGAGAATCTGCGCATCCCCATCCTCTACGTCACCCACGCGCTGGACGAGGTGGACCGGCTGGCCGACACGCTGGTGCTGATGCGGGAGGGCCGCGTGCTGGCCTGCGGCACGCCGGAGGCGCTGTCGCTGCGCACCGACCTGGCCCTGCTCGCCGGCCGGCGCGATGCGGGGGTGGTGCTGCCCTGCCGCGTCGGGGAACACGCGCCGGAGCGCGGGCTGACGCGGCTCGCCTTCGCCGGCGGCGAGCTCTGGGTGCCGCTGCTGGCGGAGC
>NZ_GG770782.1:197627-202158 GCF_000164635.1 Pseudoroseomonas cervicalis ATCC 49957
GGGCTGAGCCGCCCGGCGCCGCGCCGGCCTAGCGCCCCGCCAGCGACTCCCGCAACGCCCCGACACGCTCCGGCGCCACCGGCGGCGCCGCATTGCCCCAGGCGTTGCGCAGATAGGTGGCGACATCGGCCACCTGCCGGTCGTTCATCCGCCAGCCGAAGGCCGGCATGGCCGGGGCGGTCGGCGCCAGCGGCGTCGCCGCCGCCTGGCCGCCCTGCAGGATCATGCGGAGGATGCTGGTGGCATCGCCCTGCTGCACCAGCGCGCTGCCGGCCAGGCGCGGGAACATGCGGTCCACCCCCATGCCATTGCCACGATGGCAGGCGGCGCAGCTATCGGCATAAATGGCCGCGCCCGCCTGCATGCGGGGTTCCTCCGCCGCCAGCGGCGCGGGTGGCGCCTCGGCCGCCGCGCCGCGCTCGCGCAGATAGGTGGCGATGGCGCGCAGATCAGGCTCGGTCATCCGACTGGTGGAGTAGGACACGACCTCCGCCATCGGCCCGCTGGCGGCGCTGTGCGTGTTGCGGCCGGTGCGCAGGTATTCGACCATCTCGTCCTCCGACCAGCCGCCGATGCCCACCCGCCGGTCGGCGGTGATGTTGGGGGCGAACCAGTCCTGCAGCGCGCCGCCCCGCAGATGCTGCCCGTCCTTGTCGCCGCCCAGCAGGTTGCGCGGCGTGTGGCACAGCCCGCAATGCGCCGGCCCCTCCACCAGATAGGCGCCGCGATTATAGGCCGCGGAACGCTGCGGGTCGGGGCGGAACTCGCCGGGCGTGAAGTTCAGCCAGTTCCAGACGCCCATCAGCGCGCGGATGTTGAAGGGGAAGGGCAGCGTGTCGCGGTCCACCGCGTTCCGCACCGGCTCCAGCGTGCGCAGATAGGCGTAGATCGCGTCATTGTCCTGGCGCGAGAGCCGGGTGAAGGCGGTGTAGGGAAAGGCCGGGTAGAGATGCGACCCGTCCGGCCGCACCCCCTTGTGCATGGCGCGGTGGAAGTCGTCGGCGCTCCAGCTGCCGATGCCGGTCTCCGCATCCGGCGTGATGTTGGGCACGGCGATGGCGCCGAAGGGCGTTTCCAGCCGGTGCCCGCCCGCCAGCGACTGGCGGTCGGGGCCGAGATGGCAGGCGATGCAATCGCCGGCACGCGCCAGATAGCGGCCGCGCTCCACCTCGGTGAAATTGTCGGGGTCGGCCCGCGCCGTGCCCATGCAGAGCAGGCCGAGCAGCGCCGCCAAAGCGAGGGGCGCGCGCATCACGCCTGCACCATGGGCTGGCCGGGGTTGCGCAGATACCGGGTCTTGATGGCGTCCAGCGCCCAATAGGTGAGCGCCCCCACCGTGCCGGTCGGGTTGTAGCCGGCATTCTGCGGGAACAGGCAGGCGCCGGAGACGAAGAGGTTCGGCACGTCCCAATGCTGGGTGTAGCGGTTGACGACGCTGTCCCGCGGCGTGTGGCCCATCACCGCGCCGCCGGTGTTGTGCGTGGTCTGATAGGGCACGACGCTCCAGGGCCCGCTCTTGTTGTTCTTGACGATGCGCTCCGCCCCCATCGCCTGCAGGATCTCCGCCGTGCGGTCGACGATGAAGCGCGACATCTTCAGCTCGTTCTCCTTGAAGTCGAAGGTCATGCGCATCAGCGGCCGGCCCAGCCGGTCGGTATAGGTGGGGTCGAGGTCGAGATAGACATCGCGATAGCTGTAGGAGCTGCCCTGCGAGCCGACATTGGCGGTGTGGCCATAGGTCTCGGCCGTGGCGCGCTTCCATTGCGCGCCCCAGCGCGGCGTGCCGGGCGGGACGGGCCGGCTCATGATCGGCCGGCCATTGGTGGTGGTGCAGTTCAGGTTGGCGCCACCGATGAAGCCATGCGGCCCATGGTCGAACACGTCGCCATTGTAGTCATCGGCCATCATGCCGAGCGAGCCGGCCCCGGCGAAGGGGTTGAAATGCGTGTCGCGGCTGAAATAGCCGACGCTGCCGGCATTGGTCTGGTAGGCGTAGTTGCGCCCGAGCGTGCCCTCCCCCGTCGCCGGGTCGTATTGCCGGCCGATGCCCGACAGCATCAGCAGCCGCACATTGAACAGCGCATAGGCGCAGAGCAGCACGATCTCCGCCGGCTGCTCCCATTCCTCGCCGCTGGAATCGACATAGGTGACGCCGGTGGCCATGCGGCCGTCGCGGCTAGTGTTGATGCGCGTCACCTCGCACAGGGTGCGCGCCTCGAAATTCGGCTGCCGCATCAGCACCGGCAGCACGCAGGTCTGTGGGCTGGATTTCGAGTAGTTGGCGCAGCCGAACCATTCGCAGAAGCCGCAATAGGTGCAGGGCGCCAGCCGCACGCCATAGGGGTTGGTGTAGGGCTCGGAGATGTTGCCCGAGGGCAGCGGGAAGGGATGCAGGCCGAGATCGGTCGCCGCCTTCTCGAACATGGTCTGCGCCAGGTTCATGCGCAGCGGCCGCGTCGGATACTCGTCCGAGCGCCAGCCCTCGAAGGGGTTGCCGCCGGGCTGGATCGCGCCGCGCAGATTGCCGGCCTTGCCGGAGATGCCGCAGACCTTCTCGAAGAAATCGTAATGCGGCTCCAGCTCGTCATAGCTGACGGGCCAGTCCTGGATGGTGCTGCCCTCGGGCAGGAAGCCCTCGCCATAACGGCCGGTGAGGTGCGAGCGCAGGTTGAAGTCGCTCGGCATGAAGCGCCAGGTATGGCCGTTCCAATGCACGCCCGCGCCGCCCACGCCATTGCCCGGCAGGTAGGAGCCGTATTTGCGGATCGGCAGCGCCACCTGGTCCAGGCTGTTGCGCGCCGTCTGCGTGTCCTGCGCCGGGCGCAGGAAGATGTCCTGGCGGATGGCGTAGCGCAGCTCGTCCGGCGCGGTGCCGAGATTGTAGTCCGCCGCCGTGTCGCGCCACGGCCCGCGCTCGATGGCCACGACGTCGAGCCCGGCGCGCGACAGCTCATAGGCCATGATCGAGCCGGTCCAGCCCAGCCCGACGATGACGACATCCTTCTTCGGCAGCCGCCTCATGCCGGCCTCCCATTCCATTCGGGCCGGCCCATGATGGCGACGGGCGGGCGCGTGTAGCGCTGGCCGGGGCGCTCCAGCACGTCCCGGAAATCGTAGCGCACGCCGGGGAAGCCGATCATGCGCCAGCCCGCCATGTCGCGATTGCCGCCATAGACCGGGTCGGCGAAGAAGCCTTCCATGGTGTTCTGCAGCACCAGCTCGAAGAAGGACCGGTTGCTCAGGCCGGGGCCGCCATAGCCGGGCAGCGGCACCTCGCCCTTCTCCAGCCCGGCCAGCAGCCGGTCCTGCTCCTCGGTGGAAAGCTGCTCGAAGCGGCGGCCACCGAAGGCATCGCGACAATGCGCGGCCAGCGCCGCCAGCCCCTGGCGGTATTGCTGGCGCGGCGTCAGCGGCGATTGCAGCCCCTGCTGCGGCAGCGGGCGCTCGGCGAAGGGCCCGCGCATGTAGAGCCATTCATGCGTGCCATAGGGCCCGGCCAGCTGGCGGTCGATGAAGACGACGCAGCCCGCCTCCCGCCCGCCGGGGCTGAGATCATCGGCCGGGATCAGCCGGTCGGCGATCGCCTCCAGCGTCGCCACCTCGGCGGCGTTCAGGTAGTGCCAGCCGCCTGGGTTGATGGCGGGCGGCGGATAGGCCTCGCCCGGCCGCCAGGGCGGCCGCTCGGTGTGGCTGCGGGCGAAGGCCGTGCCGGTCAGCCCGAACAGGGCGGAGGCGGCCAGCAATTGGCGGCGTGTCGAACCGGGCATCACCGATCCTCGTCAAGGCGGGCCGGCCTGGTCGGTGACACGTTCGGCGGGAGAACCCGGCGCCATGCGGGGCGGAGCCGGGGTGCGGGCAGGACGCATCGCCGGGCAGGGGACCCGGGCGGCAGGGGAGAACAGGCCGGCGGTGGAGATCCCGCATCCCCGCCATGCTCTGCACCCCCATGCAACGCCCTGGCCCGCCCCCCGGACAGCCCGGTTCGTCGCAAGACGCCGTGAGCCGGCAGCATCTGCCGGCGCCTGCCGCCGGTTGGCGCCGCCCGGCGCGCCATGCGATAAGCCGCGCATGCCCGAAGCGCCCCCCTCCCGCCCGACCGCGCCGGATCCGGCGCCGGCCATGCCGGAACTGGTGGTGGAGCTGATCGCCGCGCTGGTCGCCGTCACGGACGGCATGCCACGCATCCTGACCATCGGCGACGGCGCGGCGCTGCCCTCCGGCCCCTTCGTCACCGCGCATCGCTCGCTGCAATCCGGGCTGCGCGAGCAGGTCGAGCGGCAGACCCACCACCCGCTCGGCTATCTGGAACAGCTCTATACCTTCGCCGATGGCGACCGTCTGCTGGGCGAGGCGCAGCGCGTCATCTCCATCTCCTATCTCGGCCTGACGCGGGAGGGCGAGGCCTCGGGCGATGGCGCCGCCGGCTGGCGCGGCTGGTATCGCTACTTCCCCTGGGAGGATTGGCGCGACGGCCCGCCCGCCTGCATGCCGGCGCTGCTGGCGGCCCTGCGCCGCTGGGCGCAGGCGGCGG
>NZ_GG770782.1:204083-207005 GCF_000164635.1 Pseudoroseomonas cervicalis ATCC 49957
GAGGCCGAGCCCCGCCGCGCCGCTCAGCGCCGCGCGCCGGGCAAGGGGATGGCCGAGCGGGTTCGGTCGGGTCATGGGCGTTCCTCCATCGTCGCGTCTTGGCGGCCCGGCCATTCGGGGGCCGCGTTCAGCCGGCATAGGCGCGCGCCGCCCCTTCCCTGGCAAGCGCCAGCTTGGAAGGGGGCCATAGCCTCAGGGCATGGGCAGCCCGGCGGAACGCTCGGCGATGGCCTGGCTCAGCAGCGTGGCGAAGGGCGGCAGGAAGCGGCCCTGCACCCGGTCCAGCACCCGGTGCAGATAGACGTTGAACCGCCCGGCTCCCAGCGCCGGCAGGATCGCCACGCGCCGCTCATCCACCGCCATGGCGCTGAAGGCATCGACCAGCGCGATGGCCAGCCCCGCCTCGGCCAGGGCGGCGGCGGATTCGGCGAAGCGCACCTGGTGGCGCCGGCCGGGGCTGGCGCCATCCAGCGCCAGCCAGGCGCTCAGCGCCTGGCCATGCACCGAATAGCCTTCGAACATGGCGAGCGCCCGCCCCTCCAGGTCACGCGGGCGCAGCGCCGGGCGGGAGGCCAGGTCCCAGCCGCGCGGCACCAGCGCGACCATGGCGCCCTGCCCCACATGCTGGCTGTGGATGCCCGCCTCGAGCAGCGGGTAGAGGGTGACGGCGGCCTCCCCCGGCCCGTCGCGCAGATAGGCCACCACCTGGCTGACCGACAGCACGTCGAGCCGCAGCGACAGCCCCGGATGCGCCGCCACCAGCCCGGCCAAGGCGCGCGGCACCAGCACCCGCCCCAGGCTGGGCGAGACGCCGAGCTGCAGATGCCCCTCCTCCGGCCGCGCGGCGCGGCTGGCGCGCTGCAAGGCGGCGCTAAGCCCCTCGAAGGCGCGGTCCACCTCCTCCAGCACCCGGCGCGCCTCGGCGGTGGGCGTCAGCCGGCCGGCGGCGCGGTCGAACAGCGGCACGCCGATCACATCCTCCATGCGGCGGATGACGCGGGTGACGGTGGGCTGGGCGATGCCCAGGCGCCGCGCCGCCCCCATCATGCTGCCGGCCTGCAGCACGGCGCGGAACACCTCGATCTGGCGCAGCGTCAGCATGGCGCCAAGCCTTGCCGCCCGCGCGCCCGACAGCCTCCGGGCGATCTGTCCACAGGGCTACGCACAGGCCGATCCCCAGATTCGGTGGATAAGTTTCGGTGGATAACGCGCCGTTCAGCCGGACGGCCGGAAGCCGAGCGCCGCCAGCCGCGCCCGCAGCGCCGGCTCGGCCAGCGCCGCCAGGAAGTCGCGCACCGCCGGCCTTTCGCGCCGCGCCTCGGGCAGGAAGAAGTCATAGTGCTCCTCCGCGACGGGCAGGAAGCCCAGGCCATAGGCGCGGGCCACCGTGTCGATCGCCAGCCCCCAATCGGCGCGGCCCTGCGCCACGGCGGCGGCCACCGCATTGTGCGATTTCGGCTGGTTGGCGTAGCCGGGCGGCCGCGCGCCCCCAAGCAGCCCATCCAGCAGGATGCGGGTGCCCGAGCCGGCATTGCGGTTGACCAGCAGGCAGGCCGGGTCGGCCACCGCGCGGGCGATGGCGTCGCGCGCCGCCAGCGCCTCGAAGCGGGCGTCGCCGGGGCGGAACACCACCCCCTGCATGCGCCGCCAGCCCGGCACCAGGGCGAGGCCCGGCTCCAGATAGGGGGTGTTGTAGGCGCCGCTGGCGGCCTCCAGCAGATGCGCCGGCGCGATGTCGCATTCGCCGCGCCGCGCCGCGGCCAGCCCGCCCAGGCTGCCCACCGCCAGGCAGCGGGCGCGCAGGCCCCGCTCCGCCAGCGCGTCCAGCACCGCATCCAGCCCGACGCAATGGCTGCCCATGATGGCCAGGTCCGGCAGGCGCGCTGATCCGCCGATCAGCCGCAGCCGCACCGGCGCCCCCCCCTCCACCCCCGCCGAGAGCGCGGGCACCGAAAAAAAGCCGTCGGCCTGGGCGAAGGCGGTGACACTCCCGGACCCCTTGCCGAGCGGCCAGGCGGTGAGCCCGCCCTCCGGCGCCTCGGCCAGCGAGGCCATGACGTATTCGGTGCGGCCGAGTTCGCTCGGGGTGCGCAGCGCCAGCCGCGCCTCGCGCTCCGTCTCCTCGCGCACCGGCAGGCCGGCCAGCGCCCGCAGCACCGGCACGACGAATTCATGGAAGGTGAAGATGGCCGAGGTCGGGAAGCCCGGCAGCACCACCACCGGCTTGCCCCCGGCGACCGCCAGGCAGAGCGGCTTGCCCGGCTTCAGCGCCACCCCATGCGCGACGATGCCGGGCGGGCCGAGCCGCGCCAGGATGCGGTGCGACACATCCCCCGCCCCCTTGCTGGTGCCGCCCGACAGCACCACCATGTCGGCCTCGGCCAGCGCCGCGCGCACGGCGGCCTCCAGCCTTGCCTCGTCATCCGGCAGGATGCCGCGCGGCAGCGCCTCGCCGCCATTCTCGGCCACCGCGGCGCACAGGATGGCGGCGTTGCTGTCGGCGATGGCGCCCGGCGGCAGGGGCAGCGCGCCGGGCGGCACCAGCTCGTCGCCGGTGGACAGCACCGCGACGCGCGGCCGCCGCACCACCGCGACCGCCGCATGGCCGGCGGCGGCCAGCATGCCGATCTCGCGCGCGGTGATGACGGCGCCGCGGCGCAGCAGCGTCTCGCCGCGCGCGATGTCGCTGCCGGCGAAGCCGATGAACTGGCCCGGCGCCACGGCGCGCTGCACCGCGATGGCGGGGCCGTCCGGCGTCTCCTCCAGCGCGCTGTGCTCGACCATCAGCACCGCATCGGCGCCGCGCGGGATGACGCCGCCGGTGGCAATGGCGGTCGCCGTGCCCGGCGCCACCTCCAGGCCGGGGGCGACGCCGCAGGCCAGCAGCTCGGCATTCAGCCGCAGCCGGCGCGGCGCGGCCTC
>NZ_GG770782.1:209422-211909 GCF_000164635.1 Pseudoroseomonas cervicalis ATCC 49957
CCGCCGCCGCGCCGCAGGCCCAGGCGCTGCCGCGCGACGCGCTGGTGGTGCTGCGCGAGATCGACGCCGACCGCTACGACCCCGCCCGCACCTCGGCGCTGGCCGCCGGCGAGGCGCTGTTCCTGCTCTCCGACACGCTGGTGACGCTGGACTGGGACCAGCGCACGGTCCGCCCGGGCCTCGCCGAGAGCTGGACGGTCAGCGAGGATGGCCGCACCTACACCTTCAAGCTGCGCCAGGGCGTCACCTTCTGCGACGGCAAGCCCTTCACCGCGCGCGACGCCGCCTATTCGCTGAGCCGCTGGGCCGACCCCGCGACGCGCAGCCCGGTGCGCTGGCGCGCCGGGCCGGTCAAGCGCATCCACGCCACCGACGACCACACCCTGGTCTATGAGCTGAACGAGCCCTTCGGCGAGCTGCTGCTGCAGCTGACGCACTACTTCGGCAGCATGGTCGACCAGGCGACGGTGGAGCGGCTGGGCGACAATTTCGGCGTGCAGGGCTTCAACGGCACCGGCCCCTATTGCTGGCAGTCCTGGACGCCGCGGCAGGAGATGGTGCTGACCCGCCACCCCCGCTACAACTGGGGCTCGCCGATCTACAGCAACCCCTCGCCGCAGATCGAGCGCATCATCCTGCGCGTCATCCCGGAAGCCACGACGCGGCTGGCCGCCATCCAGACCGGCCAGGGCGATGTGACGCAGTGGATCCCGCATATCGCGCTGGAGGGGCTGCGCCGCCTGCCGACGCTCACCGTGCAGCAGCAGCCGGTGCATCTGTTCGACCATTTCCTGGGCTTCAAGGTCGACAAGCCGGTGGCCGGCGACCCCGCCATCCGCCGCGCCGTCAACCTGGCGGTGGACAAGCAGGCGATCGCGCGCGCGGTGTTCTTCGGCGCGGGCGAGGCGGCCACCGCCTATCTGAACCCCGAGACGCTGGACTACAGCGCCGAGGCCGCGGCGCTGGTGCCGCAGCACGACCCCGCCGCCGCGCGCCGCGTGCTGGACGAGGCCGGCTGGCGCGCCGGCCCCGACGGGGTGCGGGTGAAGGACGGGCAGCGCGCCTCGCTGCTGCTCTACGCGCTGCAGACCAGCGTCAACAGCACGGTGATGCAGGCGATCCAGGCCGATCTGCGCCGTGTCGGCATCGAGCTCAGGGTGCAGCTCTGGGACGCCACGGTGGGCTGGGGCAAGCTGGCGACGCAGGAATTCGACGCCTTCGTCATGTCCTACCCCTACATGTCGGCCACCGACGCCTTCTCGCTGTATTTCCCGAGCACCAACCGCCCGACGCCCAACCGGATGAACTGGAACGACCCGGAGACCGACCGCGACCTGGCGGCGGCGCGGCAGGCGACCGACCCGGCGGAGCGGGCGCGGCTGATCGGCGCGGTGCAGCGCCGGGTGGCCGAGGCCAATGTCTGGCTGCCGCTGCTGCGCCAGCCGCTCTGGGTCGCCTCCACCCGCCGGGTCGAGGGGGTGCGGCCGCACGGGCTCTATGGCGTGGCGCTGTACAAGGGGCTGGACCTGCGGCTGACCCGCTGACCGGCCGGCCCGGCCCGCCGCACAGGGCGGGCCGGGCAGCCCCGCACCGGGCGGCGGTTCAACGCGGCGCGGATTCCTGGCACAAGGCGGGCAGCGACCGCCCCGCCAGGAGAGATGGATTGGCCGAGACCCCCCCGCCGCCCGACCGCCGCCCCGATCCTGGCCGGCAGGCCCCCGCCGACGCCACGCCCGAGGCGGTGCCTGAGGCGGTGATCGAGGCCGCCGGGCAGCAGCCGGCCGCCCCCGCCCCGCAGGCCGCCCCCATGGCGCTGACCCGCGACTACCTGCAGAGCGGCGCCATCGACGAGATGGCGCGCGCCGCGCTCGGCGCCACGCTGCTGAGCCAGGAGGCGCGCGAGGCCTCGCTGCGCGCGACGCTGGCGGCGCGCCCGCCGGAGGCCGAGGCGGTCTGGCTGTTCGGCTATGGCTCGCTGATCTGGAACCCGACCATCCACTTCGCCGAGCAGCGCCGGGCCCGCATCGAGGGCTGGCAGCGGCATTTCTGCCTCTCCACCCCGATCGGCCGCGGCACGCCGGAGCGGCCGGGGCTGGTGCTGGCGCTCGACCGCGGCGGCGCCTGCGAGGGCGTCGCCTTCCGGCTGGAGGAGGCCGGGCTGCAGGCCGAGCTGTCGCTGGTCTGGCGGCGGGAGATGCTGAGCGGCGCCTACATCCCGCTCTGGCTGCCGCTGCAGGCCGAGGATGGCCGCGCCTTCGGCCATGGCATCGCCTTCGTCATCAACCCCGACGGCCCGCAATACGCCGACCTGGCGGAGGCCGAGATCGTCCACCGCCTGGCCACGGCCAGCGGCCGGCTGGGCAGCTGCGCCGAGTACCTGTTCAACACGCGGGAGGGGCTGCGGCGCCTCGGCATCGCCGACCCCATGCTGGAGCGGCTGGCCGGCGCCGTCACCGCCGCCCAGGCGGCGCGCCCAGGCGGCTGAGC
>NZ_GG770781.1:0-6894 GCF_000164635.1 Pseudoroseomonas cervicalis ATCC 49957
CGGGCGCGGCATGCTGCAAGGCGGCGGACATGGGCGGCTCCAGGCAGGTCAGAGGCCGGGGGAGGAGGCGCGGGCCGGCGAAGTCAGGGCCGGCCCGCCCCCGGTCGGCGCCGGCGGCAGGGGTATCAGTGGCCGCCGCGCCCCGGGTCAGGGGAGGGGGCGCGGCGCGTCCCCTCCGGTTCGGCTCACTCGGCGGCCTGCGCGTTGGTCGGCGCGGAATCCGCCTCCGGCTGCAGGTGCTTCAGCGCCTCGGCCACGCCGGCGGCATAGGCCGGGTCCACCTTCTCGAAATGCCCGAGCTGCCGGTCGATGATGAATTGCGGCACGCCCTGCATGGCGCCGGCGATGTTCTTGAACAGCCGCTGCTGCTGCTCGGCGCCGAGCAGGTGGAACAGCGCGCGGGGCTGGCTGTAGTCGTCATTGCCCTCGCGGTGGTTGTAGCGGTCGGCATCGCCGGTGATGCGCAGCGGCGGCTCCTGGGCGGACTTCGCCTCGACCGGGCCGTTGAAGGAGTTCGGCTCGTAATAGGCGTCCGTCCCCACCGGCGCGTCGAAGCGCATCGACCCGTCGGCGTGGTAGTGGTGCACCTGCGCCTTCGGGCGGTTCACCGGCAGCGCCTCGTAATGCGTGCCGACGCGGTAGCGATGCGCGTCCGCATAGGCGAAGATGCGGCCCTGCAGCATCTTGTCCGGCGAGAAGCCGATGCCCGGCACGATGTTCGAGGGCGAGAAGGAGGACTGCTCGATCTCGGCGAAATAGTGCTTGGCGTTGCGGTTCAGCTCGAGGATGCCGACCTCGATCAGCGGGTAGTCGCCATGCGGCCAGACCTTGGTCAGGTCGAACGGGTTGTAGGGCGTCTTCTCCGCGTCCAGCTCGGGCATGATCTGCACGCACATGCGCCAGCGCGGGAATTCGCCGCGCTCGATCGCCTCGTAGAGGTCGCGCTGCGAGCTTTCGCGGTCCTGGGCGATGACGGCGTTGCCCTCGTCATTCGTCCAGGTCTTGATGCCCTGCATGCACTTGAAGTGGAACTTCACCCAGTAGCGCTCGCCGGCATCGTTCCAGAAGGAGAAGGTGTGGCTGCCATAGCCGTTCACGAAGCGGTAGCCCTGCGGCAGGCCGCGATCGCTGAACAGGATGGTCACCTGATGCAGGCTCTCGGGCGAGAGCGACCAGAAATCCCACATGGCGGTGGGCGAGCGCATGTTGGTCGCCGGGTGGCGCTTCTGGGTGCGGATGAAGTCGGGGAACTTCACCGGGTCGCGGATGAAGAAGACCGGCGTGTTGTTGCCGACGAGGTCCCAATTGCCCTCCTCGGTGTAGAATTTCAGCGCGAAGCCGCGCACGTCGCGCTCGGCATCCGCCGCGCCGCGCTCGCCGGCGACGGTGGAGAAGCGCAGCAGCACCTCGGTCTGCTTGCCGATGCCGTCGAACAGCTTCGCCTTGGTGTATTTCGTGATGTCGTTGGTGATGGTCAGGGTGCCATAGGCGCCGGAGCCCTTGGCATGCACCACGCGCTCGGGGATGCGCTCGCGGTTCTGGTGCGCCAGCTTCTCGATCAGCTGGTAGTCCTGCAGCAGCAGCGGGCCGCGCGGCCCGGCGGAGAGCGAATTCTGGTTGTCGGGCACCGGGGCGCCGGCGGTGGTGGTCAGGATCGGGCGCGGGGTCTCGGACATTCTGGCAGCTCCTCTGGCAGGGGTGCGAACTGACTTAACAGCCTCGCTTCGATCGGTTAAATCGATCTTGTATTTTCGTGCGATAGGGAAAACCGAAGAATGCCGGTCCCCCCCTCGACGCTCGCAGGCCTGTCGCTGCGGGACCTCGAATATGCCGTGACCGTTGCGGAAATGCGACATTTTGGGCGTGCCGCGGAGCGCTGCGGCGTCAGCCAGCCGGCGCTGTCGGAGCAGATCCGCAAGCTGGAGGCGCTGCTCGGCGTCGCCCTGTTCGAGCGCGCCGCCCGCCGGGTCGAGGTGACCCCGCAGGGCGAGGCGCTGCTGGCCCAGGCCCGCGCCGTGACGCGGGCCGCGCGCGGGCTGCTCGACCTCGCCCAGCAGCAGGCCGAGCCGCTCTCCGGCCCGCTGCGGCTGGGGGTGATCGCGACGCTCGGCCCCTACTACCTGCCGGGCGTGCTGCGCGCGGTGCGCGACCGCTTCCCCCGCCTGGTGCTGCGGCTGCAGGAGGGGCGCACCGCCGCCCTGGTGGCGGCGCTGGAGCAGGGCGAGCTGGACGCGGCGCTGATCGCCCTGCCGGCCCCCACCGACAGCCTGGCCGCCGCGCCGCTGTTCTTCGAGCCCTTCCTGCTGGCCTGCCCGCAGGGCCATGCGCTGCTCGACCAGCCGGAGCTGACGCTGGCCGACCTGCGCGGCAGCGACCTGCTGCTGCTGGAGGAGGGGCATTGCCTGCGCGACCAGGCGCTCTCCCTCTGCGCCATGCCGCGCGGCGAGCGCGACGGCCGCTTCGCCACCAGCCTGGAGATGCTGCGCCACATGATCGCGGCCGGGGAGGGGATTTCCCTGTTGCCGCAGCTGGCGGCGCAGGGGCGCAGCGACCTGGGCGGGCTGGTGGCGCTGCGCCGGCTGGAGGATGCCGAGGCCGGGCGGCGCATCGGCCTGGTCTGGCGCGGCACCGATCCGCGGCGCGAGAGTTTCCGCGCCCTGGCGGGCTTCCTGCGGGAGACGGCACCGCTGCCGCCCGCGCCGGAGACCGCCTCCTGACGGCCATGCCCCCTGTCCGCATTGTGAATGTGACAATTTTGTTGCATTGAGGGCCCCGCCAGCTCAAACGCGCCGCCCCGAAGGGCGGAGAGGGGGAGACCCATGACCACGATCTCGCTGCGCCGCGCCCTGCTGGGCGCCGGCTTCGTTCTGGCCGCCGGCCTGGCGGCCAAGCCCGCCGCCGCCCAGGGCAGCCTCAACATCTACTGCTCCGCCCTGGTCGAATGGTGCCAGGCTGCGGCCAATGCCTTCTCGCGGGACACCGGCATCCGCGTCAACATGGCGCAGAAGGGCAGCGGCGAGGTGCTGGCGCAGATCCGCGCCGAGGCGCAGAACCCGCGCGGCGACATCTGGTATGGCGGCACCGGCGACCCGCACCTGCAGGCGGCCGAGGACAATCTGAGCGCCGAATACCGCTCCCCCCTGCTCGACCAGCTGCATGACTGGGCGCAGAAGCAGGCGCGCGATTCCCAGTACCGCACGGTCGGCATCTATGCCGGCGCGCTGGGCTTCGGCTTCAACACCGAGCTGCTGGCCCGCCGTGGCATCCAGCCCCCGGCCTGCTGGCGCGACCTGCTGACCGCGCCCTATCGCAACGAGATCCAGATGGCCAACCCGCAGTCGAGCGGCACCGCCTATGTGATGATCGCGACGATGGTGCAGGTGATGGGCGAGGAGCCGGCCTTCGACTATCTCCGCCAGCTGCACCGCAACATCAACGCCTATCCGCGCAGCGGCACGGCGCCGATCAAGGCGGTGGCGCGCGGCGAGACGGGGGTCTCCATCTCCTTCGTGCATGACGTGGTGACCGAGCGGCTGGGCGGCTTCCCGGTCGGCTACGCGGTGCCCTGCGAGGGCACGGGCTATGAGATCGGCTCCATGTCGATCATCCGCGGCGCCCGCAACGAGCGCAACGCCCGCCGCTTCTACGACTGGGCGCTGTCGCCCGAGGGGCAGCGCGTGGCGGCCGAGGCGAAGTCCTTCCAGACCCCCTCCAACCGCAACACCCCGGTGCCGCCGGAGGCGCCGCAGATGAGCCAGATCCGCCTCATCGACTACGACTTCGCCAAGTATGGCACCAGCGCGGAGCGGCGGCGGCTGATCGAGCGCTGGGACCGCGAAGTCAACAGCCTGCCGCGCTGATCCGACCATGCGCGCAGCCGGCCTGTCCGGCGCGGCGATCACCCTGGTCGCCGCGCTGCTCCTGCCCTGGTATCTGCTCCAGGACGGGATCCTCACGACTCCCCTGGCCGGCTTCGCCTGGCTGAACGACCCCGACTACGCGCCCGCCTTGGGCCAGGCGCTGACCCAGGGCCGCTGGTGGCTCTGGCCGGCGGTGCTGGCCCCCCTGCTGGCGCTGGCGGCGGGGCTCGCCCCCCTGCCGCGCGCCCGCCGCGCCGATCTCTACCTGCTGGCCGGCGGGCTCGGCCTGCTGCTGCTGGTGGCGCAGGGCGAGGCGATCGGCGTGCGCGGCTGGAACCATGCCTGGCTGGAACCGCTGCTCGGCCCGATGGAGGACCGGCAATTCGGCATCGGCTGGGGCGGCAGCGTGGTGGCGCTCGGCCTCTGCCAGGTGCTGGCGGCGGGGCTGGCCGGGCGTGGCGCCTTCCGGGGCGATGCCTTCACCGCCAGCGCGGCGATGGCCATCGCCGTCGGCGTGCTGCTCTTCACCTTCCTGCCCATCGCGGCGCTGCTGGGCGATGCCTTCCGCGACCCGGCCGGCGCCTTCAGCCCGCTGGCCTCGGCGCCGCGGCTGCTGGATGACCGGCTCTGGGGCCTGGGCTGCCTGGTCGGCGCGCCGCGCTGCGGCGTGGTGTGGAACACCGTCTTCCTGGCGACGCTGGTGGGCTTCGGCACCACCGCCCTCGGCCTCGCCTTCGCGCTGCTGGTCACCCGCGGGCGGCTGCGCTACGCGGCGCCGCTGCGCTGGCTGACCGTGCTGCCCATCGTCACGCCGCCCTTCATCCTGGGCCTCGGGCTGATCCTGATCTTCGGCCGTTCCGGCCTGGTCTCGCTGGCGGCGGCCAACTGGTTCGGCATCGAGCTCGGCCGCTGGATCTATGGCCTGCCGGGCCTGCTGCTGGCGCAGCTCTTCGCCTTCACCCCCATCGCCTTCCTGGTGCTGATCGGCGTGGTCGAGGGGCTGTCGCCGACGCTGGAGGAGGCGGCGTCGATGCTGCGCGCCTCGCCGGAAAAGACCTTCCGCACCGTCACCCTGCCGCTGCTGATGCCGGGTCTGGCGAATGCCTTCCTGCTCGGCTTCATCGAGAGCATCGCCGATTTCGGCAATGCCGTGGTGCTGGGCGGCAGCTTCAACGTGCTGGCCACCGAGATCTTCTTCGCCGTGGTGGGCGCCCAGGCCGATCCGGGCCGGGCGGCGGCGCTGTCGCTGGTGCTGCTGGCGCTGGCCTGCCTGATCTTCATCGCGCAGCAGCGGCTGACGGGGGGGCGCAAATCCTTCGTCTCGATCGGCGGCAAGGGCGATTCCGGCCTGCCGCCGGCGCTGCCGCCGCGTATCCGCCGGCTGTGCCTGTCGCTGGCGCTGCCCTGGGCGGGGCTGACCATCGCGCTCTATGTGCTGGCCATCTCCGGCGCCTTCGTCGAGATCTGGGGCCGCGACTACACGCCGACGCTGCGCCACATGGTCAAGGCCTTCGATTTCGAATGGGCGGACGGGCTGCAGCTGACCGGCATGGCCTGGAACAGCGTGCTGACCACGCTGGAGCTCTCGGCCATCGCCGCCCCCATCACCGCCATGCTCGGCATCCTGGCGGCCTGGCTGTTCAGCCGCACCCGCTTCGCCGGGCGGGGCTTCCTGGAATTCGCGACCCTGCTCTCCTTCGCGGTGCCGGGCACGGTGATCGGCGTCGCCTATCTGCGCGCCTTCAACCTGCCGCCGCTGGAGCTGGCGGGGACGGGGGCGATCATCGTGCTCTGCTTCATCTTCCGCAACCTGCCGGTGGGCTTGCGCTCCGGCATGGCGGCGATGGCGCAGATCGACCGCTCGCTCGACGAGGCCTCGCACACGCTGGGCGGCGGCGGAATGGACGCCTTCCGCCGCGTGCTGATGCCGCTGCTGCGCCCCGCGCTGATCGCCGGCCTCACCTACGCCTTCGTCCGCGCCATGACGACGATCAGCGCGGTCATCTTCCTCGTCACCGCCGAGACCGAGCTGGCGACCGTCTTCATCGTCAACCGTGTCATCAATGGCGATTACGGCCTGGCCATCGCCGTCGCCGTCGCGCTGATCGTGCTGATGCTGGCCGTGCTCGGCCTGGCGCAGCTGGCGGTCGGCCGCCGCCGCATCGGCCGCCGCGCCGCCACTCCCGTTGCAGGAACCGCCGCATGAGCCGCGCCGCCGAGATCCGCTTCAACAACGTCGTCAAGCGCTTCGGCACGGCGACCGCGGTGCGGAACGTGTCCTTCACCATCCCCGCCGGGCAGCTCTGCACGCTGCTCGGCCCCTCGGGCTGCGGCAAGACGACGATCCTGCGCATGGTGGCGGGGCTGGAATACCCGACCGAGGGCCAGGTGATGATCGGCGGGCGCGACGTCTCCGGCCTGCCGCCGGCCGAGCGCGACGTCTCCATGGTGTTCCAGTCCTACGCGCTGTTCCCGCATATGAGCGTGCTGGAGAACGTCGCCTATGGCCTGACCGTCTCCGGTCGCCCGAAGCGAGAGGCGGCCGAGGCGGCGAAGGCCGCGCTCAACTCGGTCGGGCTGGCCGGCTTCGACGCCCGCCTGCCCTCCGAGCTGTCGGGCGGCCAGCAGCAGCGCGTGGCGGTCGCGCGCGCGCTGGTGCTGGAACCCTCCGTGCTGCTGTTCGACGAGCCGCTCTCCAACCTCGACGCCCGCCTGCGCCGCCACATGCGCGAGGAGATCCGCGAGCTGCAGCAGCGCCTTGGCGTCACGGTGGTCTATGTGACGCATGACCAGAGCGAGGCGCTGGCGATCAGCGACAAGATCATCGTCATGAACAACGCGGTGATCGCGCAGGAGGGCACGCCCTCCGAGCTGTATGACGCGCCGCGCACCGCCTTCGTCGCCGGCTTCATCGGCGATGCCAACCAGCTGCCGGTGACGATCGGCCGCATCGAGGGCGAGCTGGCCGAGGTGCTGCTGGGCGAGGCGCGGCTGACCCTGCCGCATCGCGGCCGGGCACCCGGCGCGGCGCAGG
>NZ_GG770781.1:7230-13000 GCF_000164635.1 Pseudoroseomonas cervicalis ATCC 49957
GGCGGCGGGCGATGCGGTGGGCATCGGCGTCGGCGGCAGCGGCATCGCCGTGCTGGCCGAGTGACGCGCGGGGCGGGGGCGCCACGCGCCCCCGCCGCCCTCACGGCCAGGCGCGGAGAATCTCCTCCGTCGCGGCGGCCTCGATCTGCTGGCCGAAGCGCTCCTGGTAGAGCGTCAGCAGCGCGTCATGCGTGCGGTCGGAGGAGGAGCAGATGGCATCCACCGGCACCACCACGCGATAGCCGCGATCCACCGCGCCCAGCACCGCGCCCAGCACGCAGACATCCGTCTCCGCGCCGCTGATGACCAGCGTGTCCACGCCCCGCTCCTGCAGCAGCGCCTCCAGACCGTCCTCCAGCCAGGGTGAATACACCGTCTTGTCGATGACCGGCGCCGGCGGAGTGAAGCGGCGCAGGCTGGGCAGCAGCTCCACCGCGTCGGGCGGCAGATTCTCCAGCGTCATCTGCGGCCAGTTCTCATAGTAGCGGCGCCAGGCGCCCTGGCCCTCGCCGGGGCGGGGCTGCGGGATGAAGCGGGTGAAGATGGTGCGCGCCGGCTGCGCCTCCGCCAGCCGCTCCACCACCGGCAGCACACGCGCCATCCAGGGCGTGTGCCAGGCGGAGCCTTCGGCGAAGAGGTTCTGCATGTCGACGCAGAGATGGTGGCAACGCGCCCCCAAGGGGCCGTAGCGAAGCCCGCGTTTCGCGGCCATGGTGTGCCCTCCCGGTTGGTGACCAGGAGGCCAACGCCTCAGGCCTGCGGCACGTTGCGGCGCAGCTCCTCCAGCCAGATCTCCGCATTGCCATCGGAGGGCGCGCGCCAATCGCCGCGCGGCGAGAGCGAGCCGCCCGCCACCACCTTCGGCCCGTTCGGCAGGGCCGAGCGCTTGAACTGCGCGAAGCCGAAGAAGCGCTGCAGGAACACCTCCAGCCAATGGCGGATGGTGGCCAGGTCGTAGGTGTTGCGCCGCTCCTCCGGGAAGCCCGGCGGCCAATGGCCGCGTGCCGCGTCGCCCCAGGCCTGCAAGGCGAGGAAGGCGATCTTCGAGGGCCGGAAGCCGTAGCGCAGCGTATAGAACAGATGAAAGTCCTGCAGCGCATAGGGGCCGATCTTGGCCTCGGTGCTCTGCAGCGCCTGGCCTTCGCCATCGGCCGGGATCAGCTCGGGCGAGATCTCGGTCTCCAGGATCGCCTGCAGCGTGGCGCCGACCTCGGCGGAGAACTGGCCGGACTGGATCACCCAGCGGATCAGGTGCTGGATCAGCGTCTTCGGCACGCCGGCATTGACGTTGTAATGCGACATCTGGTCGCCCACGCCATAGGTGCACCAGCCGAGTGCCAGCTCCGACAGATCGCCGGTGCCCAGCACCATGCCGCCATGCCGGTTGGCGGCGCGGAACAGGTAGTCGGTGCGCAGCCCGGCCTGGACATTCTCGAAGGTCACGTCATAGACCGGCTCGCCCTGCGCGAAGGGATGGCCGAGATCGGCCAGCATCTGCCGCGCCGCGGGGCGGATATCCAGCTCATGCGCGGTGACGCCGAGGCTCGCCATCAGCGCATGCGCATTGGTCTTGGTGCCGGCGCTGGTGCCAAAACCGGGCATGGTATAGGCGATGATGTCGCTGCGCGGCCGCCCCATCACATCCATCGCGTGCGCCGCGACGATCAGCGCCTGGGTCGAATCCAGCCCGCCCGAGACGCCGATGATGATCTTGCGGTTGCGCGTCGCCTGGCAGCGCTGCACGAGGCCCGCCACCTGGATGTTGTAGGCCTCGTAGCAATCCTGGTGCAGCCGCGCCGCGTCGGCGGGGACGAAGGGGAAACGCTCCAGCGCGCGCAGGAAGCCGATATCGCCCTGCGGCGGGTCGAGGCGGAAGGCGATCTCGCGGAAGGGGGCGCCGAAGCCGCGACGGTTGTCGTCGAAAGTGCCCTGGCGCGCGCGCTCCTGCCGCAGCAGGTCGAGGTCGATATCGGCCAGCACCATCTGCTCGCCCTCGGGGAAACGCTCGCTCTCCGCCAGCACCGCGCCATTCTCGAAGATCGAGACCTGGCCGTCCCAGGCCAGGTCGGTGGTGGATTCGCCGGCGCCGGCGGCGGCGTAGAGATAGGCGCCAAGGCAGCGCGCCGATTGCGACTGGCAGAGCAGCCGCCGCGTCTCCGCCTTGCCGACGGTGATGTTGCTGGCCGAGAGATTGGCCAGCACCAGCGCGCCGGCCAGCGCCGCCTGCGAACTGGGCGGGATCGGCACCCAGAAATCCTCGCAGATCTCGGCATGGATGGTGAGGCCCGGCAGATCCTCGGCGCGGTAGATCAGGTCGCCGCCGAAGGGCACCTCCTGCCCCAGCAGGCGGATGCTGCCCGCCATGCCCTGGCCGGAGGCGAAATGCCGGTGCTCGTAGAATTCGCGGTAGTTCGGCAGATGCTGCTTCGGCGTGACGCCGAGCACCCTGCCGCCCTGCATGGCCACGGCGCAATTGTAGAGCCGCCCCTGGTGGCGCAGCGGCGCGCCCACCAGCAGCAGCGGCCGCAGCCCCGCGCTCTCCACCAGCATGGTGGCCAGCGCCTGCTGCACCGCGTCCAGCAGCGTGTCCTGCAGCAGCAGGTCGTCGATGGCGTAGCCGGACAGGCCCAGCTCCGGGAACACCACCAGCGCCGCGCCCTGCTCATGCGCGCGGCGGGCGGCTTCCAGCATGGCGGCGGCATTCGCCGCCGGATGGGCGATGCTGCAGCGCGTGGTGCAGGCGGCGACGCGGGCGAAGCCGTGGCGGTAGAGGGAGAGGAAGCTCATGCTCCCAAGGATGGGGCGCGCCGCGCCCGCCGTCCAGCTTGGCCGCGCTTCTATCGCCAGGAGGCATCGTCGCGCGGCAGGCGCCGCTCGTCATCGACCAGGCGCAGGCTGTGCGGCGCGGCCTCGCCCCAGTCCCAGAAGACGGCATTCACATCCTCCGGCGTGGCGCCGGGGGCGTAGCTCGGCACCAGGATGGCGGCGATGCCGGCCTCGCGCAGCCGCCGGGCCAGGCGCCAGCTCGGCGGCTCGATGCCACGATCGGCCAGATCCTCCCAGGCGCAGGCGAGGTCGGCGGGGCGGATGCCATGCGCCTCTCGCGTGGCGGCGTCGGTCAGGTCCAGCACGTCGTCGCATTCGGCGCGATAGGCGCAGAGGGTCAGCGGCTGGGCCTTGAAGGCGAAGCCCTGCTGCGCCTCGCGCCAGGCGGTCTCGAAGCGCAGCGAGGTGTAGAGGGCGGCCATGCCGCGCGGGTTGAAGCGCCCGCCATACCGCGCCGCCCCGGCACCCGAGAGCGGGTCGAAGGACCAGCGCGGGTGATGCGCGCGGTAGACCGTGGCCGAGAGCAGCACGCCGCGGTCAGGCGTAGCCGCCGACCGCCATCCGGTCGAGATAGCGCTTCACCGCCTCCGCCCGGCCTTCCTTCACCAGCGCCTCGGCGGTCTGGTCGCCGAAGGAGGGCAGGGGCTGCGCCCGGTACCAGGCGAAGGCCTGGGCGGTGGAGCCGGCCCAGGGGCGGACCCGGTTGATGATCTCCACCATGTCGCGCAGCCGGGACTGGGTGGCGCCGGCCTTCAGCCGGGCCAGCTTGGAGACGGCGTCGCGCGACAGGCCGGCGACCAGCGCCAGCTCCCCCTTGGTGATGCGGAACTGCTCCACCAGGCGGTCGGCGGTGATGTAGCCATCCGGCCCCATCACCTCGGCGATGAACCGCGGATCCATCCGCACTGCCTCAACAGATGTCCCATTCATGGGGCAGATGATGGGGCGGGGCGGCCGCCGCTTCAAGGGTTTTCGGCGGCGGCCGTGCCGTCAGGGGCGAAGGGCGGCGGCGTAGCGCGGCAGCAGCGCCTCCTCCGTCGCCAGGAAGGGGATGCCATAGACCGCCTCCAGCCGCGCCGGCTGGAACACGGCCTCCGGCGGGCCCTCGGCCACCAGCCGGCCCTGCTCCAGCAGGGCGACGCGGTCGGCGACGTAGCGCGCCTCGTTCAGGTCGTGCAGCACGATCAGCACCGCCAGACCCTCCGCCGCCAGCTCGCACAACAGGCGCAGCAGCTGGGCGCGGTGGCCGGCATCCAGGCTGGCGGTGGGCTCGTCCAGCAGCAGCGCCGCCGGCCGCGCCATGCCGGCGAGCTGCGCCAGGGCGCGGGCGATCTGCACCCGCTGCTGCTCGCCGCCCGAGAGCCGGCCATAGGGCCGTTCCGCCAGATGCGCGATGCCGGCGCGGGCCATCGCCTCGGCCACCGCGGCGCGGTCCTGGCGCATGGCCTCGGTGCCGTGCCACGGCAGCCGGCCGAGCGCTGCCACCTCCGCCGCGCGCAGCGGGAAGGAGAGGGCGATCTTCTGGCTGACCACGGCGCGCCGCCGCGACAATTCCAGCGGGTCCCAGTTCGCGAGGTCGCGTGCGTCCAGCCGCGCCGCGCCCGCATCGGGGGCCAGCTCGCCGGAGAAGAGCCGCAGCAGGGTGGATTTCCCGGCGCCATTGGGGCCGACCAGGGCCAGCACCTCGCCCGGGCGCAGCGCCAGGGAGACACCCTCCAGCAGCACCCGGCCGCCGCGCGACAGGCGGCATTCCTGCAGCGCGATCATGCCACCCCCCCGCGCCGCAACAGCCACAGGAAGAAGGGCGCGCCGAGGAGGGCGGTGACGACGCCGATCGGCAGCTCGGCCGGGGCGGCCAGGCTGCGCGCGGCGAGGTCGGCCAGCACCAGCAGCGCGGCGCCGAGCAGGGCGGAGAGCGGCAGCACCAGCCGGTGATCCGCCCCCCAGGCCAGCCGCACCAGATGCGGCACGACCAGGCCCACGAAGCCGATCAGCCCGGTGAAGGCGACGCCGGCGGAGACGGCGATGGCGGCCAGCAGCGTCGCCTGGCGCTTCACCCGCTCCACCTTCAGGCCGAGATGGAAGGCCTCGGCCTCGCCCAGCACCAGGGCGTTCAGCGGCCGGGCCAGGCGCAGCAGGGCCAGCGTCGGCAGCAGCACGAAGGCCAGCAGCACCGGCATCTGCGACCAGCGCGCGCCGGAGAGGCTGCCCATGGTCCAGAAGGTGATGTCGCGCGCCTGGCGCTCATCGGCCATGAAGACCAGCAGCCCGGTCAGCGCGCCGGCGAGCGCATTGACCGCGACGCCGGCCAGCAGCAGCGTCGCCACGGCCGTCACCCCCTCGCGCCGGCCGAGGCGGATGATCAGCAGCGTGGCGCCGAGCCCGCCGGCGAAGGCGGCCAGCGGCAGCAGCCACAGCCCGAGCAGCCCGCCACCCAGCGCCAGCAGCGCGCCGCCGAAGACGATGGTGGTGACAGCGCCGAGCGCCGCCCCGGCGGAGACGCCGATCAGCCCCGGATCGGCCAGCGGGTTGCGGAACAGCCCCTGCATCACCGCCCCCGCCACGCCGAGCCCGGCGCCGACCATCATGGCCAGCAGCGCCCGCGGCAGGCGGATGACGGTCAGCACCGCCGCCTCCCGCTGCAGCGCGCGCGGCAGCGGGGCGAGGCCCAGCGCGTCCAGCAATGTCGCCCAGAGCGCGGCGCCGGAGACCGAGGCGGGGCCGAGCGCCAGCCCGGCCAGCAGCGCCGCCAGCAGCGCCAGCACGCCGAAGCCCCAGGCGCCGGCCCAGGGATGCCGCCGCGCGGGGCGCGGCAAGGTCAGGCCCGGTACCATGGCCGCTCCGGCAGGGTGGGCAGGGCCAGGCCGGGATGCAGCAGCGCCGCGACCTCCCGCCGCGCCAGCGCCGCGCGCGGGCCGAAGGTCAGGTGGCCGGCGTCGATGGC
>NZ_GG770781.1:13657-16270 GCF_000164635.1 Pseudoroseomonas cervicalis ATCC 49957
GGCCGGCTGCTCCGGCGGGGCCGCCGCCGCCGGGTCGGCGAAGCGCTCGACCAGCGCGGCCCAGGCGGCGCGGTCGGTGCCCTCGGTCGCGTAGATCTTGTGCACGGCCACGCCGCGATCGTCGAAGATCTGGATCGCCGGCCGCTCCCCGCCGAGCGCGAAGCCGTGCGCCCAGCAGCCGGGGAACAGCCGCAGGTCGATCTCCGGTCCCAGCACCAGGATATGGCCGGGGCCGGAGGAGACGTCGCGGAACTGGCCGTAGCGCTCATGCACGGCCATGTCGTTGCGGGTCAGCGCCATGATGCGGCCGAGCGCCGGCATGGCGCCGATCAGCGCCGCCCAGTCGGCGCGCAGCGCGGTGACCGGGCCGAGCGCGCCGCTGGCCAGCAGCGCCGCCTCGGTGGTGCCGAGGCGCGATGCCGCGTCGCGGGCGCGCAGATGCGGGGTCTCCGCCTGCAGGGCGCGGAAGCGAGAGAGAAGATCGGTCATGTCTGTCTCCGTTCGACAGGGTAGCAGGGTCAGGCTCAGAAGCGCACGACGAGATTGACCGCGGCGTAGCGGCCGGGCTGGGCGTAGAGGTCGCGCGTGGTGCTGTTGGCGGCGACGCCGATCACGTCCTGCGAGTTGAAGTACTTCTCGTTGGTGACGTTGAAGAGGCCGGCGTTGATGCTGATGTCGTTGCGGAAGTCGTAGTGCATGGCGAGGTCGAGCACGGTGTAGCGCGGCGCGCGGAAATAGCTGTCCTGGCTGACGCGGTTGTGGCGCAGGGCGTGGGTGACCATCGCCTCGGCGCCGAAGCCGGATTCGTGCTGCCAGGCCAGGCCGCCCACGAAGCGCAGCGGATCGACGCTGTCGATCGGCCGGCCGGTGTCGTCATCCTCGCCGCGGGCGTAGGAGGCGCTGCCGCGCAGCGCCCAGCCCTCGGCGAACTGCCACTCGCCGCGCGCCTCGGCGCCGTAGATTTTGACGCGGCTGAGGTTGCGGTACTGGAACTGCAGCAGCCCGGCCGAGGAGATGCCGATCTGGCGGGTGTCGATGAAGTTCTCGTAGCGGTTGTAGAAGCCCGAGAGCTGGAAGAAGCTGCCATTGGCGAAGCGGCCGCGGAAGCCGATTTCCACGCCATCGCTGGTTTCGGGCTTCAGGTCGGTCGAGGGCAGGATCTCGTAGCGCGACACCGTGTTGCGGAAGCCGAGCGTCGCCGAATCATAGGGCGGCGCGCGGAAGCCATGCGCGTACTGGCCATAGACCGAATAGACCGGGTCGAGCCGCCATACGGCGCCGAACTTCGGCGAAAGCGCGAACTTGTCCATGTCCTCGAGCTGCGGCGCGGCACCGCCGAGCGAGGCGCGCAGATACTCCGCGTCGGAATTCGCCCGCAGCCCGTAATAGTCGAGCCGCAGCGCCGGCGTCAGCGTCACCGCCCCCAGCGTGATCTCGTCCTGCAGATAGGCGCCGGCCTGCCAGGTGGTGGTGTCGGGGAAGTTCTTGTTGGGGAAGGTCTCGCCGGCCACCGTGCTGGTGCTGATGCCGGTGGTCAGGTTGGTCTGCCAGCGGTCGCGCGGGCGGCTGCTCTCGGTGCGGTCGAGCGAGACGCCATAGGTCAGCACGTGGTTCAGGCCAAAAGCCTGCACGTTGGAGCCGAACTGGACGTCGCTGCTCCACACCTCCTGCTCGAAGCCGAAGATGGAGTTGCGCAGCGTGTTGCCGCTGCGCAGCTGGTTCGTGTACTCGGTGCGGTCGAGCCGGGTCCAGCCGAGCCGCGCCTCCACCCGGTCGGCGAAGAGGAAGGGCGCCTCGCGCACATAGTCGAGCGCGATGCGGCCGCGCGTCGCCCGGTCCTCGCCCAGGCTGGTCAGGATGGCGCTGGACAGTTCGCTGCGCAGATTGGTGTCGGTGTCGCGCTGATACAGCTCGCCGGTCAGGCGCAGCCGCTCGGCATCGTTCAGCCGGTAGACCAGGCGGCCGAGCACGGTGTTGGCGGTGTAGTCCTGCGGGTTGGGCAGGACATTGCCATTGGGGCGGATCTCATGCCCCTCGCGATGGGTGTAGGTCAGCAGCGCCTCGACATTGCCGGCGCGCGCCGCGCCGGTGACCGTCTGGCTGAGGCTCTGGTCGGCGCCGTTGTAGCCGAAGCGGCCGCTGAAGAAGCTGTTGCGCCCCGGCTCCAGATAGTCGGACGGGTCCTTCAGGAAATAGGAGACGACGCCGCCCAGCGCGTCCGAGCCATACAGCGCCGAGGCCGGGCCGCGCAGGATCTCGACCCGGCGCACCGTGTCGAGATCGACGAAGTCGCGCGTGTAGTTGCCGGAGCCGGCATTGCTCTCGGGGAAGTCGGGCAGGCGGATGCCGTCCACCTGCACCCGCACGCGGTTGCCGCCGATGCCGCGGATGACGAAGTTGGTGCCGCCATTGCGCGAGGGCTGGTTGCCGAAGTTCACCCCCGGCTCGTAGCGCAGCAGGTCGCGCGGCGAGGTGACGTTGCGCCGCTCCAGCTCCAGCTCGTCGGTCACGGTGATGGTGGCGGGCACATCGTCCACCGGGCGCGGCGCGCGGGTGGCGGTGACGGCCAGCGGCGGCAGCGTGACGGCGGAGGCGGCGGGCGCGGGCTCGGCG
>NZ_GG770781.1:16859-26205 GCF_000164635.1 Pseudoroseomonas cervicalis ATCC 49957
CGGCGAGGCCTGCGGGCGCTGCCACCGGCACCAGCAGGGCGAGGGCGGCGAGGGAGGCCTGGCTGGCGGCCGGGCGGCGGGCCGGTCGGGAAGCGGGCAAGGGTGGCTCCTGATACTAAGAATCGTTCGCATAAAGAGAGCGCGGGCGCGGCCGCCTCGCAAGCGCTTGATCACCCCCTCCGGCGGATCAGCCGGCAGTGTTGCAAATGAGTCGCATTTGTAGAGAGAGCGGGGGCTTGGCGGGCTGCGAAAGCCCTTGCCGTCCGGAAACTTGCGCTATATCAATTTTCAGCTTTTCCTGAAATTACCGAATCAGCAGGATGTGCAGGACACCATGAACCTCCCCCCGATCGCCCAGGCCTTCGTGCTGCATTTCGGCGAGATGGGCAGCCGCTGGGGCATCAACCGCACGGTGGGCCAGATCTACGCCCTGCTCTACGTCTCGCCGGCGCCGCTGAACGCCGAGCAGATCGTGGAGGCGCTCGGCGTCTCGCGCTCCAACGTGTCGATGGGGCTGCGCGAGCTGCAGGCCTGGAACCTGATCATCCCGAAGCACATCCCGGACGACCGGCGCGACCATTTCACCACGCCGGACGATGTGTGGCAGATTTTGCGCACGCTCGCGGAGGAACGGAAGAAACGCGAGGTGGACCCGACGCTCTCGGTGCTGCGCGAACTGCAGATGCAGCATCCGGGCAGCGAGCCGGAGCGCTTCGCCCAGGCCCGCATCGCCGAGATGCACGGGCTGATCGAGCAGCTCACCACCTGGTACGAGGACGTCAAGCGGCTGGAGACCGAGCGCCTGGCCTCGCTGCTGGCGCTTGGCGCCAAGGTGACCCGGCTGCTCGAGGCCAAGGACCGCATCGTCTCCCTCGGCCGCCCGCGGCGCGGCCAGTCCGATCCCGTGGAGTGAACCGCCATGGACCCGCTCATCCTCGCCCGCATCCAGTTCGCGGCGAACATCTCCTTCCATATCCTGTTCCCCACCGTGACCATCGCGCTGGGCTGGGTGCTGCTGTTCTTCAAGCTGCGCTTCAACCGCACCGGCGACGAAGCCTGGATGGACGCCTACCGCTTCTGGGTGAAGGTGTTTGCGCTCTCCTTCGCCCTCGGCGTCGTCTCCGGCATCACCATGAGCTTCCAGTTCGGCACCAACTGGCCGGGCTTCATGCAGCATGTCGGCAACATCGCGGGGCCGCTGCTGGCCTATGAGATCCTGACCGCCTTCTTCATGGAGGCCACCTTCCTCGGCATCATGCTGTTCGGCTTCCGCCGCGTGCCGGGCTGGCTGCACACGCTGGCCACCGTGCTGGTGGCGGTCGGCACCACGCTCAGCGCCTTCTGGATCCTGGTGCTGAATTCCTGGATGCACACGCCGCAGGGCTTCGAGCTGCGCGACGGCATCGCCCACGCGACCGATTGGTGGGCGATCGTCTTCAACCCCTCCATGCCCTATCGCCTGACGCATATGCTGCTGGCCTCGGCGCTGACCGTGGGCTTCCTGGTCGCCGGCCTCTCCGCCTGGCGCTGGCTGAAGGGCGACCGCGCGCCGGGCGTGCGCGTGGCGCTGCGCACCGGCATCGTCATGGCCGCGCTGCTGGCGCCGCTGCAGGCCTTCGTCGGCGACCTGCACGGGCTGAACACGCTGGAGCACCAGCCGGCCAAGGTCGCGGCGATGGAGGGCAACTGGACCACCCAGGGCCGCGTGCCGCTGCTGCTCTTCGCCGTGCCGGACGAGGCGGCGCGCGAGAACCGCTTCGAGATCGGCATCCCGCTCGGCGCCAGCCTGATCCTGAAGCACGACCCGAATGGCGTGGTGCCGGGCCTCGACCAGTTCGAGGGCAACCACCCGCCGGTCAAGCCGGTCTTCTACGCCTTCCGCGTGATGGTCGGCACCGGGCTGCTGATGATCGCGGTCAGCGCCAGCGCGGCCTTCCTGCTGTGGCGTCGCGGCACGCTGCCGGTGCTGCTGCTGCGCGTGCTGGCCGGCATGAGCTTCGCCGGCTGGGTGGCGACGCTCGCCGGCTGGTATGTCACCGAGATCGGCCGCCAGCCCTGGCTGGTGCAGGGCGTGCTGACCACGGCGCAGGCCGCGGGGCCGGTGCCGGCGGGCAATATCGGCCTGACCCTCGGCATGTATCTCTCGCTCTACGCCGTGCTGCTCGCCGCCTATATCGCCGCGCTGTTCCGCCTGGCGCGCAAGAGCCGCGCCAAGCCCGAGGCGGGGCTGCCGGATGGCGCGCTCGCCGCGCGCGCCAGCTGAGGAGATGGCCGCATGACCCCCTTCCTTGACCCCGAGCTGCTGCCGGTCGCCTTCGCCGCGCTGATGGCGCTCTCCGTCCTCGCCTATGTCGTGCTGGACGGCTTCGATCTCGGCGTCGGCCTGCTGCTGAACGCGACGGCGGAGGAGGCGGAGCGCGACCGCATGATCGCCTCCATCGGCCCCTTCTGGGACGCCAACGAGACCTGGCTGGTGCTCGGCGTCGGCCTGCTGCTGGTGGCCTTCCCGATCGCGCATGGCGCCATCCTGACCGCGCTCTACCTGCCGGTCGCGGTGATGCTGGCCGGGCTGATCCTGCGTGGCGTGGCCTTCGAGTTCCGCGCCAAGGCGGCCTCCGTCATGGGCAAGCGGCGCTGGGACCACACCTTCTTCGCCGGCTCCCTGCTGGCGTCGCTGGCGCAGGGCTGGATGCTCGGCCGCTATGTGCTGGGCTTCGCCGAGGGCTGGGCGGCGCAGGGCTTCGCCGCGCTCTCCGCGGTGGGGCTCGCGGCCGGCTACGCCTTCATCGGCGCCTGCTGGCTGATCTGGCGCACCGAGGGCGCGCTGCAGCGCCAGTCCGTCGCCTGGGCGCGCGCCACGCTCTGGCTTCTGGGCGCCGGCATTCTCGCGGTGTCGGTCGCGACGCCGATCGCCTCGCCGCGCATCCTGGCGCGCTGGTTCGAGATGCCCAACCTCGTGCTGCTGGCGCCGCTGCCGGCGACCACCTTCGTGCTGCTGCTCGGCCTGCACCATCTGCTGAAGCACCTGCCGCTGCAGAATGACGCGCTGGAGACGCTGCCCTTCTGGGGCGCGACGGGGCTGTTCGTGCTGTCCTTCACCGGGCTCGCCTGGTCCTTCTTCCCCTATATCGTGCCGGAGCAGCTGACGCTGTGGCAGGCGGCGGCGGCGCCGGAGAGCCTGACCATCATCCTGGCGGGCGCGCTCTTCGTGCTGCCGGTGATCGCGCTCTATACGCTGCTGGCCTGGAAGATCTTCGGCGGCAAGGCGGCCGATCTCCGCTACGACTGAGGTTCCTGCGTCTCATCGCAGGGTGGCACGGCCCGGGCAGCGCAGCCCGGGCCGTTTGCATGCGGGCCCGCGGCAACCCCGCCGGGCCGCGCCGGTTCTCCTGGCAGAGATCGGACGGAGGCCGCATGCGCGACATCCCGCAGGATCCCGCCCTGGATGCGTCGTTGGCGCTGCTGGAGGAGGGCTACCGCTTCATCGGCGATCGCTGCGATCGCTTCGGCAGCGACATCTTCGCCGCGCGGATCATGCTGACCAAAGCGATCTTCCTGCGCGGCGCCGAGGCTGCGTCGATGTTCTACACGCCGGGCCGCTTCACCCGCGTCGGCGCCATGCCGCAGACGGTGCTGCGCCTGCTGCAGGACAAGGGCAGCGTGCAGATGCTGGATGGCGCCGCGCATCGGCATCGCCGCGCTGCCTTCCTGTCGTTGATGGACGAGCCCTCGCTGCGGCGTGCCACCACGCTCCTCGAACAGCACTGGCGCGGCGCGCTGCCAGGCTGGAGCGCTGCGGGGGAGATCGTTCTGCTGGAGGCGATGTCGCCGGTGTTGACGCGCACCGCCTGCGACTGGGCCGGGCTGCGCCTGCCCGAGGAGGAGATCCAGCCTCTGGCCACCGAGCTTGCCGCCATGGTGTCGGAGGCTGGCCGTATCGGACCGCGCCAGTGGCGCGCCCTGCGCCTGCGCCGCCGGGCGGAACGGCGTGTCGCCAAGGCCATGCTGGCGCAGCGGGCTTCCGGCGATGTGGCGCCGGGCAGCGCTTTGGAGGCCTTTCTCCAGCATCGCGACCTGAAGGGCGAGCCGCTTCCTCCCGAGGTGCTGGCGGTGGAGATGCTGAACATCCTGCGCCCCATCCTGGCTGTCGGCCGCTACATGGTCTTCGCGGCTCTGGCACTGCATGACCATCCGGCCTGGCGGGCACGCTTCGCCAGCGGCGACGAGACGGAGCTGCCGCACTTCGTGCAGGAGGTGCGGCGTTTCTACCCGTTCTTCCCGGCCATTGGCGGTCGTGTGCGGGAGTGTTTCACCTGGCGCGGCCATGACTTCACTGCCGGCGACTGGGTGCTGCTGGATCTCTACGGCACAAACCATGATGCCCGCCTCTGGCCGGAGCCGGAGCGGTTCCGGCCGGAGCGTTTCCGGAATTGGTCCGGCGATGCGAACAGCCTGATCCCGCAGGGCGCTGGCGACCGTATCGCCGGGCATCGTTGCCCCGGCGAGGATCTGACCATTCTGCTGGTCATGCAGGCGGTGCGGCTGCTGTCACGCATGCGCTGCGTGTTGCCACCCCAGGATCTCTCCATCGACCTGGCAACGATGCCCGCTTCCCCGGCCAGTGGCCTGGTGCTGGGCGAGATCTCGCCCGAGCTGCCACCGCTGCGCCTGACCCTTCATGCAGGAGCCCACAATGCCGCTTGATCCGACCCAAAACCATCCGACCCCGCCGCAGCCGAGGCAGCAGCAGGAGCCGCCGGGCACGACGCCCGAGATGCAGCCCAAGCCCGATCACGGTGAAGGCTCCTATCGTGGCAGCGGCAAGCTTAATGGACGCGCGGCGCTCATCACCGGCGGCGATTCCGGCATTGGCCGCGCTGTCGCCATTGCCTATGCGCGCGAAGGCGCGGATATCCTGATCTCCTATCTGGAGGAAGATGAGGATGCCGAGGAGACGGCGCGCTGGGTGCGCGAGGCCGGGCGCAGGGCCGTGCTGGTGCCGGGCGACGTTTCGCAGGAAGCCCATTGCAACGGCCTGGTCGACCGCGCCATGCAGGAATTCGGCCGGCTCGACATCCTGATCAACAATGCCGCGTTCCAGCGCACCCATGAGAGCATCGACGAGATCAGCGCAGAAGAATGGGATGCGACCTTCCGCACCAACATCCACGCGCACTTCTATCTGGCCAAGGCCGCGTCGAAGGTCATGCAGCCGGGGAGCTCGATCATCGGCACCAGCTCGATCAACGCCAAGGACCCGTCGCCCAGCCTGCTGGCCTATGCGACGACCAAGGGCGCCATCGCCAACTTCACCGTGGGACTCAGCCAGATGCTGGCCAAGCAGGGCATCCGCGTGAACAGCGTGGCGCCGGGGCCGATCTGGACGCCGCTGATCCCCTCCACCATGCCGCCCGACAAGGTGGAGAGCTTCGGCAAGAACACGCCGCTCGGCCGCGCCGGCCAGCCGGCGGAACTGGCCGGGCCCTTCGTGCTGCTGGCGTCCGATGAGGCGAGCTACATGACCGGCGTGGTGCTGCCGGTGACCGGCGGCCGCCCGATGTGGTGAGGTTCCGGCCGGCGGGGCGCGCCCCGCCGGCCGCGTCTCAGCCGGCCTCGCGCAGCAGCGTGATCTCCGCCATCTTCGCCTCGAACAAGCTCCAGTCGTCGTGTTCGGCGATCGGTGCCCAGAGCGCCTCCACCTCGTCGATCAGCAGCGTCACCGGCCGGGCGCGGCGGAAATAGGTATGCTCCAGCCGGGCCGGATTTTCTGCGTCGTAGCGCGTCAGCAGCGCGTGCACCGGGGCGAAGGCCTCGCTGCCATAATGCACAGCGGAGGGGCTGCGCGCCGCGCGCGCCTCGCTGAGCAGCCCGCCCTGCCAGTCGAACACCGCCTGCTCGAAGGGCGCCTGGCTCTGCTGCAGGAATTTTTCCAGGGTGGCGACCAGCTCCATATCGGCCTCGCTGCCGCGCGGCCGCAGGCCGAGGCGCTTCAGCCAGGCCGCGCTCCAGGCCGTGCCGAAGCAGCCCGCGAAGCCATCCAGCACGGCCTCCAGCTTTTCCAGCGGCGCCAGCGGCAGCAGGCATTCCGCCAGCCGCGCCAGGTTCCAAAGCAGCGTCTGCGGTTGCCGGCCATAGGCGTAGAGTCCGCCATGGTCGAAATAGGCGGCGGTGAAGCCGGGATCGTAATGCGGCAGGAAGCGCCAGGGGCCGTAGTCGAAGCTCTCGCCGGTGATGTTGATGTTGTCGGTGTTCAGCACGCCATGCACGAAGCCCGCCGCCATCCACTGCCCGCCGACGCGCGCCACGCGCCGCATCACCGCCTGCAGGAAGGCCAGCGCCTGGGCTTCCTCGCCCTCCGCGCCCTGCGCCTCGGGCAGGTAGTGGCGCAGGCAATGCGCCAGCAGCGCGCGCAGCCCCGCCTCGTCCCGGCGATAGGCCAGGCGCTGGAAGGTGCCGATGCGCAGATGCGAATGGTTCAGCCGCACCAGCACGGCGCTGCGGGTGGGGGAGGGCTCGTCGCCGCGCACCAGCTGCTCGCCGGTCTCGACCAGGCTGAACGGCTTCGAGGTGTCGACGCCCTGCGCCTCCAGCAGCGAGGCCGCCAGCACCTCGCGCACCCCGCCCTTCAGCGTCAGCCTGCCATCCGCGCCGCGCGACCAGGGCGTCTGGCCGCTCCCCTTGGTGCCGAGATCGAGCAGGCGGCCTTGCGCATCCTCCAGCTGGGCGAAGAGGAATCCGCGGCCATCGCCGAGCTGCGGGTTGAACTGGCGGAACTGGTGGCCGTGGTAGCGCAGCGCCAGGGGCGTGTCGAAACTGCCGGGCAGCGGCGCGAAGCCGGCGAAATGCTGCAGCCACTCCGCCTCGCTCAGCGGGCCGAGGCCGAGCGCCTCTGCCCAGCGCTGGTTGCGGTAGCGCAGGATCTGCCGCGGGAAGCGGGCCGGCGCGACACGGTCGAAGAAATCCTCGCCGAGGGCGGCGTGGACCTGGCTGGGGCGGTATTCGGGGGCGAAGGGCATGCACCGATCTAGGCGCTCCGGCGCGCGGTTTGAACCAGCGGCCTGCCTTCTTGACGCGCCCGCCGGCCGGCTCATACTCGACCGAAGGCGCGGAATGCTATTCCGCAAGGCAGAATTGCGATGGAGATCCGCATGCCCCTCCGCAGGCCGCGCCATGGCGGCTGACACCCCGCCCAGCGGCGCCGGCGCCGCGGGATGGCGCCTGGCGCCGGGCAACGAGTTCCTCGACCTGGTGGGCCCGCTCTGGGCGCGCAAGGAGGGGGATGGCTGGGCCTATGGGCTGCAGACCAAGCCGCACCATGCCAATGGCCGCGCCATCGTGCATGGCGGCCTGCTGGTGACGCTGGCCGACAACGCGCTCGGCATGACGGTGTGGGAGGCGACGGGCCGCCAGCCCGCCGTGACCATGCAGCTGAACACGCATTTCCTCGCCACGGCCCAGCCGGGCGATTTCATCGAGGCGCGCGCGGAGATCCTGCGCCGCACGCGCAGCGTCGTCTTCGTGCGCGGTGTGCTCAGCGTCGGCGACCGCCCCATCCTGGCGGCCGACGGCATCTGGAAATTGCTGAACAGCGGCGGCTGAACACCCGCCGACAAGGACCAAGAGGCCGGCGGGCAACGCCCCGACCGGCCCGCAGAGACACGGGAAGGGGAAGCGCATTCCATGCTGGACAGGCGCGTCGAGACATTCGCGGAAGCCATCGCCGGGATCGGTGACGGCGCCACCATCCTGCTGGGCGGCTTCGGCGGCGCCGGCACGCCGCTCGGCCTGATCGCGGCCATTCACGCCGCCGGGCTGCGCGAGCTGACGGTGGTCTGCAACAATGGCGGCAGCGCCACGGCCGATCTCAGCCTCTGGCTGGCCGCCGGGCAGGTGCGCAAGCTGGTCTGCTCCTACCCGAAGTCGAAGGCCAACACGACCAGCAGCTTCAGCGACCTCTACCGCGCCGGCAAGATCGAGCTTGAGCTGGTGCCGCAGGGCACGCTGGTGGAGCGCATCCGCTGCGCCGGCGCCGGGCTGGGCGGCTTCTTCACCCCCGTCGGCGCCGGCACCGCCCTGGCCGAGGGCAAGGAGACGCGGCTGATCGGCGGACGGGAGCATGTCTTCGAGACACCGCTGCCCGGCGATGTCGCGCTGCTGCGCGGGCGGCAGGCGGACCGCCTGGGCAACCTCACCTACAACAGGACGGCGCGCAACTTCGCCCCGGCCATGGCCACTGCGGCGAAGCTCGTGGTCGCCGAGGTGGAGGAGTTCGTCGAGCTGGGCGCGCTCGATCCGGAAAGCGTGGTGACGCCGGGAATCTTCGTCGACCGCGTGGTGCGCAGGGAGGCGCCGCAATGAGCCCGACCACTCCGTTGAGCCGCGAGCAGATCGCCCGCCGCGTCGCCCGCGCCATGCCGGATGGCGCCTTCGTCAATCTCGGCATCGGCCTGCCCGACATGGTGCCGGACCATATCCCCGACGGCATCGAGATCTTCCTGCACAGCGAGAATGGCGTGCTGCATATCGGCCCGCGCCCGCCGCAGGGGCAGGAGGATTGGGACCTGATCAATGCCGGCAAGCAGCCGGTGACGCTGCGCACCGGCGGCAGCTATTTCGACAGCTCGCTCAGCTTCGCCATGATGCGCGGCGGGCATCTCGACATCTCCGTCCTGGGCGCCTTCCAGGTGTCGGAGCGCGGCGATCTGGCGAATTGGAGCACCGGCACGGGGGACGGGATTCCCGCGGTCGGCGGCGCCATGGACCTGGCGGTCGGCGCGCGGCAGATCTGGGTGATGATGGAGCACACTGCGCGCGATGGCGCGCCGCGCATCCTGCGCCAGTGCCACTACCCGCTGACCGCGCGGGGCGTGGTGAAGCGCATCTTCACCAACCTCGCTCTGCTCGCCGTGACCGAGGCGGGCGTCCTGGTCGAGGAGATCCTGCCTGGCCTCAGCTTCGAGGAATTGCAGGCGCGCACCGAGGCGCGGCTGACCCCCGGTGCCATGCAGCCCCTGCTGGGCTGACGCTCTGTCGCCGCGGGCGGGGCGCAGGGACCCGGCGCGGGCATGGCGGCCATCCCGCGGCCGCCCTTGCCCCGCGCCGCGGAAGCGCGCAGATGGGCGGCACAAAAGCGGGAGGAACCCCATGTCGGACATGGACAAGCTGCGCATGCTGCGCCGCTCGGCGCTCGAGGCGCGCCGGCTGCATATTTCCCACGCCCTCGGCACCGGCCGGCCGCCGGCGAGCACCGGCCGCCTCTCCGGCTTGCAGCGCATGATCGCGCGGGTCGAGCAGGCGCTGGGCCAGCGCCCCGCCGGACGGAACGGGAAGCCGCGCGGCGCCTGAG
>NZ_GG770781.1:28302-42064 GCF_000164635.1 Pseudoroseomonas cervicalis ATCC 49957
CGCACCGGGGCCAGCAGGGTCAGCGCCCATTCGGTGCCGGGCACGGCTTCCCGCACCGCCAGGAAGGGGCCGGGCGGCACATGCGAGCCGGAAGGCACCGGATCGGGCCGCAGCAGCGCCGGCAGGCCGGGCAGGGCGGCCGGGCGCAGGCCGAGCGGCAGCAGCTCCGCCTCGCCGAATTGCAGGCTGTCGCGGATCGCCCGCTGCGCGGCCGCGTCCAGCGGCGCGGTCATGCGGAAATGCCAGTCGGCCACGCTGGTCACGGTGACGATGCCGCGCGGATCGGTGGCCAGCACCGGCTCGGGCGAGAGCGACCAGGCCGCCTCCACCGCGCCGAACTCGGCCTTGACGACGATGACGCCGAGCGGCCCGCGCTCCCCCTCCACCCGGCGCGAGAGATAGAGACCCGGGCGGTGGCTGACGGTGCCGAGGGCGAAATGCTCCGCGGCCCCGGTGGCCAGGGCGTCGCGGAAATAGGGGCGGAAGGCATAGTCGCTGCCGACGAAGCTGTCGGGCTGGCGCCAGTTGCTGGCGGCCAGGGTCAGGCCGCGCGCATCCAGCGCATAGAGCACGGCGCTGCCGGTGCCCTGGCCGAGCGCCTCCAGCTTGGCGCTCAGCGCGGCCAGGCGCGCCGGGTCGCGGCTGTCCAGGGCGCGGCGCAGGTCGGGGTCCTGCGCCAGGATCAGCGGCAGGCTGCGCTGCTTGTCGATCTCGGCGCGCAGCACGGCGGCGCGCAGCCCGGCCGCGGCGCGGGAGGTGGTTTCCAGATCGGCCAGCGCCACGCGGCCGGCCAGCGTCACCGCCAGCCGGTCGAGCGCCAGCAGCAGGGCGAGGCCGCCCAGCAGCAGCGCGGCGCGGCGCAGCCCGCGCTTCATGCCGCCGCCCGGCCCTGGGCGGAAAGCCGCACGCAGCCCGGCGGCGCTGGGCGGAAAACCACACAGACCGGGCACCCGCCGGGAAAATGCTGCATCGCAAACATGTATAAGACCAAAGAGTTAGAAATCTTCCCGCCGGTTGCCGGCTCTGGCACCGCGCTTGCCATCACCGGGCCAGGCCCGTCGAAAACGGGCGCTGCTTTCGTGTTTGTCGGGCCGGCCTCCGCAGGGTGCGGCGCGGCCCCGGTGGAGGAACGTCCATGGCTTACGTGGATCACGCGGCGCTGGCTCCGGCCTCGCCCAAGCGGTTCTATCAGCATCTCTATGTCCAGGTGCTGGCGGCCATCGCCGCCGGCATCCTGCTCGGCCATTTCTACCCGCAGACCGGCGCGGACATGAAGCCGCTGGGCGACGCCTTCATCAAGCTGGTGAAGATGGTCATCGCCCCGGTCATCTTCCTGACGGTGGTCACCGGCATCGCCGGGGTGCGCGACCTCGGCAAGGTCGGGCGCGTCGCCGGCAAGGCGATGCTCTACTTCCTGGTCTTTTCGACTCTGGCGCTGATCATCGGCTTGGTCACCGGCAATGTCATCCGCCCCGGCGCCGGGCTGAACATCGACCCGGCGACGCTCGATGCCGCCGCCGTCTCCGGCTACGCCGCGAAGGCCCATGAGACGACGATCACCGGCTTCCTGATGAACGTCATCCCGGCCTCGCCGGTCAGCGCCTTCGCCTCGGGCGACATCCTGCAGGTGCTGTTCTTCTCCGTGCTGCTCGGCATCGCGCTCGCCGCGGTGGGGGAGAAGGCGGAGCCGCTGATGAAGCTGTTCCATTCCGCCTCGGCCGGCATGTTCAAGCTGGTGGCGATCCTGATGAAGGCCGCCCCGGTCGGTGCCTTCGGCGCCATGGCCTTCACCATCGGCAAGTATGGCATCGGCTCCATCGCCAATCTGGCGATGCTGATCGCCACCTTCTACCTGACCTCGCTGCTCTTCGTGCTGGTCGTGCTCGGCGCCGTCGCCCGCTACAACGGCTTCTCCATCCTGGCGCTGGTCCGCTACATCAAGGAGGAGCTGCTGCTGGTGCTCGGCACCTCGTCGTCGGAAGCCGCGCTGCCGACGCTGATGGAGAAGATGGAGCGCGCCGGCGCCGCGAAGTCGGTGGTCGGGCTGGTGGTGCCCACCGGCTACAGCTTCAACCTGGATGGCACCAACATCTACATGACGATGGCGGCGCTGTTCATCGCCCAGGCCTGCGGCATCGAGCTGTCGCTGTGGGACCAGCTGCTGCTGCTGCTGGTGGCCATGCTCTCCTCCAAGGGGGCCGCCGGCATCACCGGCGCCGGCTTCATCACCCTGGCCGCCACCCTCTCCGTCGTGCCCTCCGTGCCGGTCGCCGGCATGGCGCTGATCCTCGGCATCGACCGCTTCATGTCGGAGTGCCGGGCGCTGACCAATCTGGTCGGCAATGCGGTGGCCACCATCGTCGTCGCCCGCTGGGAGGGCGAGCTGGACCGCGAGCGGCTGGACGCCGCCATGGCCGGCCGGCCGCTGCCGCGCGAGGCGGTGGAGCTGCCCGCCCCCGCCGGCCCGGTGATGCAGCCGGCCGAGTGAGGCCAGGCCCGGGGGTTCGCCCCCCCGGGCCTTTTTCGTGCCCGCCCCGCATGGCAGGCTCCCCGCGATCCAGGGGAGACAAAGCCGCCATGAACCAGGCCGCCATCGAGGCGATCACCAGCCGGCGCAGCATCCGCGCCTTCCTGCCGCGCCCGGTGCCGCGCGCGACGCTGCTGGCGATCCTCGACACCGCCGCCCGTGCCCCCAGCGGCAGCAACATCCAACCGTGGAAGCTGCACGCCCTGACCGGCGCGGCGCTGGCCCGGCTGTGCGACCGGCTTTCCACCGCCCATGCGGCGGGCGAGGCGCCGCGGCGCGAATACCAGTATTATCCGCGGCAATGGCGCTCCCCCTATCTGGAGCGGCGGCGTGCCGTCGGCTGGCGGCTGTACGAACTGGCCGGGGTGCAGCGCGGCGACCGCGAGGGCGGGCTGCGGCAGGAGGGGCGGAACTACCGCTTCTTCGGCGCGCCGGTCGGGCTGGTCTTCACCATCGACCGCGACATGGAGCAGGGCAGCTGGCTCGACTACGGCATGTTCCTGCAATCCGTCATGGTGGCGGCGCGGGCGCACGGCCTCGACACCTGCCCGCAGGCGGCCTTCGCCAACTACCCGCATCTGCTGCGCGATGAGCTCGGCATCCCGGAGGGGGAGATGGTGGTCTGCGGCATGGCGCTGGGCTGGGCCGACCCGGAGGCGGCGGTGAACCGCCTGGCCTCCGAGCGCGAGCCGGCCACGGCCTTCACCACCTTCCACGACTCCTGAACCCCGACACTTTCAAAAAAACGCTTTCGATTTTTTCTAAACGATGCAAGGCTGCCGCCAGGCGGGCCGGAGAAGCTGGCCGCGCCCCTGCAAGGGAGTCTCGCCATGACCTGCAATGTCGGCGGCATCGACCGCGTGCTGCGCCTGCTGATCGGCCTCGCTCTGCTGTCCCTGCCGCTCTGGCTGGAGGGCCCCTGGCGCTGGGCCGGGCTGCTCGGCCTTCTGCCGCTGGGCACCGCGCTGCTGCGCCACTGCCCGGCCTATCCGTGGCTCGGCCTCGACACCTGCCGCGCCGGGCGGCGCACCGCATGAGTGGCCGCCCCGAGGTCACCGGCTTCCACGAGGCGCGCACCGGCTCGGTGCAATATGTGGTGGCCGATCCCGCGACGCGGGACTGCGCCATCATCGACCCGGTGCATGACTATGACGAGAAATCCGGCGCCACCGCGACGATCCAGGCCGACCGCATCCTGGACTTCGTGGCGGCGCGCGGGCTGCGCGTCGCCTGGATCCTGGATACGCACCCGCATGCCGATCATGTCTCGGCCGCCGCCTACCTGAGGCAGCGCACCGGCGCGCCCACCGCCACCGGCGCGAAGGTGACCGAAGTGCAGGCGCTGTGGACGGGGCTCTACGGCTTCCCGGAAGGCTATTTCCGCGCTGATGCCTGGGACCGGCTGTTCGAACCGGGCGACACCTTCCGCATCGGCGGGCTGGAGGCGCGGGTGCTGCTCTCACCCGGCCATACCCTGGCTTCCATCACCTATGTGGTGGAGGACGCGGCTTTCATCCACGACACGCTGTTCATGCCCGATGCCGGCACGGCGCGGGCGGATTTCCCGGGCGGCGACGCGGCGGCGCTGTGGCGCTCGATCCAGGCGATCCTGGCCCTGCCGGATGCCACGCGGCTGTTCACCGGGCATGACTACAGCCCCGGCGGCCGCGAACCGCGCTGGGAGAGCAGCGTGGCCGAGCAGAAGGCCCATAACATCCACCTGACCCGCTACCCCGACGAGGCGAGCTTCGTCGCCGCCCGCCAGGCGCGCGACCGAACCCTGCCGATGCCGAAGCTGATCCTGCACGCGCTGCAGATGAACCTGCGCGGGGGCCGGCTGCCGGAGCCGGGGCCGGGCGGGCGGCGCTGCCTGTCCATCCCGCTCGACGCGCTGCCCGGCGCGGCCTGGGACTAGCCGCATGGATGCCGCCGCGATGCAGGCCCGCGCCGCCGAGGCCACCGCCTTCCTCAAGAGCTTCGCGCATCGCGACCGGCTGCTGATCGCCTGCGCGCTGGTGGAGGGCGAACGCTCGGTGGGCGAGCTGGAGGCGATGCTGGGCATCCGCCAGCCTGGCCTGTCGCAGCAGCTGGCCGGGCTGCGCGCCGCCGGGCTGGTGGCCACCCGCCGCTCCGGCAAGGCGGTGTTCTACCGCCTGGCCGATGGCCGCGTCGCCGCCTTCATCCGCACCCTGCACGACCTGTTCTGCGCCGAGGAGACCCCGCATGGCTGAGTTCGCCATCCTGCCGCCGCTGCTGGGCGGCGTGCTGATCGGCCTAGCGGCCGTGCTGCTGATGGCGTTGCAGGGGCGCATCGCCGGCATCAGCGGCATCCTGGCGCGGCTGCTGCCGCCGCGCGACCGGGGGGAGGCCGGGCCGGCGCTCGGCTTCGCCCTCGGTCTGGTGGCGGCGCCGCTGCTGGCCTGGGCGGTGCTCGGGGAGAAGCCGGCGCAGGCGATCGCCGCGCCGCTCTGGCTGATGCCGCTGGCCGGGTTGCTGACCGGCTTCGGCGCGGTCTGGGGCAGTGGCTGCACCTCGGGCCATGGGGTGTGCGGGCTGGCACGGCTGTCGCCGCGCTCGGCCGTCGCGGTCGCGCTGTTCATGGCGGCGGCCTTCGCCACCGTCTTCCTGCGCCGCCACCTGCTGGGGGGCGTGGCATGAGCGTCCTGTCGCATGCGCTGTGCGGCCTGCTGCTGGGCCTCGGCCTGCTGCTGTCGGGCATGCTGGACCCGGCGCGGGTGCTGGCCTTCCTCGACCTCGCGGGCGGCGCCTGGGATCCGTCGCTGGCCTTCACCATGCTGGGTGCGGTGCTGGTGACGGCGCTGGGCTATCGCCTGGCCTGGCGGCGCGGCCGGCCGCTGCTGGCCGATCGCTTCCAGCTGCCCACCGCCCGCGCCATCGACGCGCGGCTGGTGACCGGCGCGCTGGTCTTCGGCCTGGGCTGGGGGCTGGCCGGGCTGTGTCCCGGCCCGGCGCTGGCCGGGCTCGGCCTCGGCGCGGCGGGGGTGCTGGCCTTCCTGCCCGGCATGGCGCTGGGCATGGCGCTGGCCCGCCGGCTGGCGCGGCGCTGAGGCGGGGCATCCTTCCGCCGCCTGCGGCATTCTCCCCGCGGACGCCACTCTTTCCGCAGGAGACCAGCATGATCAAGAAGCAGGGCAGCGCCGTCTGGCAGGGCGGCATCAAGGACGGCAAGGGTGAGATCTCGACCGAGAGCGGCGCGCTCTCCGCCTATCCCTATGGCTTCGCCACCCGCTTCGAGGGCAAGCCCGGCAGCAATCCCGAGGAGCTGATCGGCGCGGCGCACGCCGCCTGCTTCAGCATGGCGCTGTCGCTGATCCTGGAGCAGGCCGGCCTGAAGGCCGAGCGGCTGGACACCCAGGCCACCGTCTCGCTGGAGAAGCAGGCGGAGGGCTTCGCCATCACCGCCGTGCATCTGGTGCTGAAGGGCCGCGTGCCCGGCGCCACGGCGGAGCAGTTCCAGGAACTGGCGGGCAAGGCCAAGGCGGGCTGCCCGGTCTCGAAGCTGCTCAAGGCCGAGATCACGCTGGACGCCAGCCTGGCCTGAGCCGATCGCGGGGCGGCGCCAGCGCCGCCCCGGCCTTTTTCCTGTTCAGCGCGCCGGGGTGTCAGGCGGCCGCGCTCTGCCGCCCGGCCTGCAGATCGTAACGGGTAAAATGCCGGTTCAGCGCCGGCAGCGGCGCGATCTCCATGCGTCCCTCCTCCGGCACCATCAGGATCATGGCGACGGTCGCGGAGAGATTGCCGCCCAGATTCATCCGCGGCGGGCGGCAGACCGACCAGGGCGATTGCCAATCGTCGAACAGCGCCTCGCGCATCGCCTCGATGCCCAGCGCGCCGCGATGGGATTCCAGGATCTGCCGCACCCGCAGGTCGCGATACAGGCTGTCCGGCGTGCTCTCCACCCCGGCCTCGCGCAGCTTGGAGAGCGCCACCGGGCTCTGCCAGTGATTGGCGTGCACCAGCATCCCCGCCTCCGGCTGCACCAGGAAGCTCTCATCGGGAGCGCATTCGATGTCGAGGGCGAAGCCGTCGACATGGCTCAGCATCAGGTTGTTGGAGGCGGATTTCGGCGTGGCGTAGAGGGTGCGCAAGGCCAGCGCCACCTGCTCCTGCTCCAGCACCTTGCGCCGCAGCAGGGAGAGCGGCACGCCCTGGCGGGTGTAGTCGCGGTCGCTGCTGAGATAGTTCGCCGTCACCGCGATGCCGGCGGCGTTCATGCCGCAGCGCGCCAGGCCGCCGGCCTCGACGAAGGTCAGCATGTCCGGCCCGTCCTCGCGCCGGATGCGCAGCACCACCCCGGTCTCGGCGCATTCCTGCTTCCAGTCCCAGTTCTGGCCATGCACCAGCCTGCCATCCTGCGTCACCGAGGGCAGCAGGATGGCGCCGGTGCAGCCATCCGGGTTGCGCGCCTCCTCCTCCCGCATCCGGTCGGCGCGGCGCTTGGCCAGCTGCAGGATCTCGGTGCGGCAATTGATCAGCAGGATGTCCTCGAAGGCGACATTGGCGCCCTCGGCGATGCCGCGCATCTCGGCGACATAGGCGGGGTCGAAATCCTCGACCTGCGGGACGAAATCGCGCGCCATGGCGCGCACCGTGGCCGCATCCTGCCCGCCGGCGGTGAGCTGCTGGCCGTAATGCGCCAGCGAGCGGTGCACCCGCGCCGCCGCCTGCCGGCCATAGGCGCGGCCGCGCGCCTCCGGCGTGCCGCTCAGCTCGATCAGCGGGAAGGGTTCGATGCTGCTCATGCCAGGATCCTTTGCGGCAGCGCGTCCAGCCGGGGCGCCGCCGCCAGCAAGTCACGGGTGTAGGGATGTTCGGGATGGTCGAAGATGCGGTCGCGCGGGCCCTGCTCGACCAGCACGCCCTGCTGCATGACGAGCACGCGGTCGGAGACCTCCTCGACCGCCGCCAGATCATGCGAGACGAAGAGGCAGGCGAAGCCGTGCTCCTGCTGCAGCCGGCGGAACAGCGCCAGGATCTGCTTCTGCACGCTCATGTCGAGCGCGCTCACCGGCTCATCCGCCACCACCAGGGCGGGGTTGCGGATGATGGCGCGGGCGATCGCCACGCGCTGCCGCTGCCCGCCCGAGAGCTCATGCGGGAAGCGGTGGGCCAAGCCGGGCAGGCCGACCTCCTCGAAGACCTGCTCGGTGCGGCGGCGCCGCGCGCCGGCGTCGAGATCGGGCAGATGCCGCAGCGGCTCGGCCACGATCTCGCCGATGCGCATGCGCGGGTCGAGCGAGGAATAGGGGTCCTGGAAGACGATCTGGCAGGCCAGGCGGAAGCGGCGCAGCGGGTCACCCCTGGCCTGCGTCACATCCTCGCCGCGGAACAGCAGCTGGCCGGCGGTGGGCTGCACCAGCCGCAGCATGGCGCGGCCGAGCGTCGTCTTGCCGGAGCCGCTGCCGCCCACCAGCGCCACCGTCTCGCCCGGATAGATGGCCAGGTCGATGCCGCGCACCGCGGCCACCGCGGGCTGGCGGCGGAAGAAGCGGCGGCGGCCGGGATAGGTCACCTCCAGCCCGCGCGCTTCCAGCACCGGCTGCGCCGTGTCGACGGCGCGGGGCGGGCGCGGCGTGCGGCGCGGCAGCGCCTCCACCAGCGCCCGCGTGTAAGCGTGCTGCGGCGCGCCGAGCAGCGAAGCCGCCGGCCCCTGTTCCACCACCCGGCCGCGCTGCAGCACCACGGCGCGATGCGCGTAGCGCGCGACCAGCCCCAGATTGTGGGTGATCAGCAGCACCGAGGTGCCATGGTCGCGCGCCAGCTCGACCATCAGGTCGAGGATCTCGCGCTGCGCCAGCGTGTCGAGCGCGGTGGTCGGCTCATCGGCGATCAGCAGCGAAGGGCGCAGCAGCATCACCGAGGCCAGCATGATCCGCTGCCGCATGCCGCCCGAGAATTCATGCGGGAAGGCGGAGAGGCAACTCTCCGGGTTGCGGATCTGTACCCGGCGCAGCATGGCGAGGCTGGCCGCGCGGATCTCGGCCGCCGACATCTTGCGGTGCAGCGCCAGCCCCTCGGCCATCTGCGCGCCGATGGTCATGGCGGGGTTCAGCGAGACCATCGGCTCCTGGAACACCATGCCGATCTCGGCGCCGCGCAGCGCCCGCAGCCGGTCGGGGCGCGCCGCCAGCAGATCCTCGCCGCGCAGCCGGATGGCGCCGCCCGAGGCGCGCAGGCCAGGCGGCAGCAAGCCGATGGCGGCGCGGCCGGTGGCCGTCTTGCCGCTGCCGGATTCCCCCACCAGCGCCAGGATCTCGCCCGGCGCGATGGCGAAGGAGACATCCTGCACCACCTCGACCTGGCCGGCGGCGATGCGCAGCCCCTCGACCGAGAGCAGGGGCGTGTCGTGGCTCGGGCTCATCGGGCTTCGCTCCGCGGGTCGAGCCGGTCGCGCAGCGCGTCGCCCAGCAGATTGGCGCCGAGCAGCGTCAGCGCGATGCACAGGCCGGGCGACAGGCTCAGCCATAGCGCGCTGTCCAGATAGGGGCGGCTGGCGGCCAGCATGTTGCCCCAGCTCGGCGCCGGCGGCGGCACGCCGAGGCCCAGGAAGGACAGCGCGCTTTCCGACAGGATCGCCCAGCCGAACATGCTGGTGGCCAGCACGATGATCGGCGAGACGGTGTTGGGCAGCACATGCCGCCACAGCGTGTAGCCCTCGGAATTGCCGATGGCGCGGCTGGCCTCGATGAATTCCCGCTCGCGCAGCGACAGCACCGTGCCGCGCATGATGCGGGCCACCGTCGGTGCATAGGCCAGGCCGAGGGCCGCGACGATGCCCCATTGGCTGGCGCCGAACACCGCCAGCAGGCCGAGCGCCAGCAGGATGCCGGGGAAGGCCAGCAGCGAATCATTGACCATGGAGAGCAGCCGGTCCGGCCAGCCGCGCAGGAAGCCGGCCAGCAGCCCGATCACCGAGCCCAGCAGCACCGCCAGCAGCACGGTGCAGGCGGCGACGGTGACGCTGGCGCCGGCGCCTTCCATGATGCGGCTGAAGACGTCGCGCCCGACCTCATCGGTGCCGAGCCAGTATTCGCCCGAGGGCGGCTTCAGCCGCTGGCGCAGCGCCACGCCCATCGGGTCGCGCGGCGTCCAGACCAGGGAGAGCAGGGCCATGGCGACCATGAAGCCGACCAGCACGGCGCCGGCCAGCGCGTTCAGACGCAGGCGCATCGGCCTCACTCCGCCGTCACGCGCGGGTCGAACAGCGGGTAGAGCAGGTCCACCGCCAGATTGACCAGCACATAGATGGTTGCGACGAACAGCATGCAGCCCTGCACCACCGGGTAGTCGCGGGCATAGATGCCATCGACCAGCAGCCGGCCGAGGCCGGGCAGGGTGAACACCGTCTCGATCACCGCGACGCCGCCGAGCAGATTGCCCAGCACGATGCCGATCAGCGTCAGCGTCGGCGCGAAGGCGTTGGGCAGCACATGGCGGCGCAGCACGGTGCGCTCCGGCAGGCCCTTGGCGCGGGCATGCGCCACGAATTCCAGCCGCAGCACATCGATGCCGGCGGCGCGCGACATGCGCGTCAGCACGCCGATCTCGATCAGCGTCAGGGTGGCGACCGGCAGTGCGATGTAGCGCAGCGCCTCCCACGCATTCTCCGAGAAGCCGACATAGCCCACGACCGGCACCCAGCCGAGCTTCAGCCCGAAGGCCAGCAGCATCAGCAGGCCGAGCCAGAAGCTCGGCACCGAGAGCAGCAGGGTGGCGCCGCCGACGATGGCCAGGTCGGTGCCGCTGTTCTGCTTCCAGGCGGCGATCAGCCCGAGCGGCACGGCGACCAGCGCGGCCAGCCCCACGGCGGCGAAGACGATCGAGGCGGTGACCTGGAAGCGCTGCAGCACCAGCGGCAGCACCGGCAGGTCATTGCCGATGGAGCGGCCGAGATCGCCGGACAGGGCCGCGCCCAGCCAGCGCAGGAACTGCACCGGCAGCGAGCGGTCCAGCCCCATCTCGGCGCGCAGCGCGGCCAGCGCCACGGCATCGGCGCTGTCGCCCAGCATCAGCTCCGCCGGGTCGCCCGGCACCAGCCGCAGCAGCAGGAAGACGCCGAGCGAGACCAGCAGCAGCGTCGGCAGCGCCATCGCCAGCCGCTTCAGGGCATAGAGCGGCATGGCTCAGCCCTTTCCTTGCGATGCGCGGCTCATGGCTGCCGCCACACGCCCCAGGTGATCATCCGCCCCGCCACCTGCGGCGCATAGCCGCGGATCGCGGGCCGCGCCGCGGCCAGCTGCGGGTCGTAATACAGGCCGATGATCGGCACCTGCTCCTGCATGCGCGCATGCAGGGCGCGGAAGGCTTCGCCGCGGCGGGCATTGTCGGTGGTGGTGATGCTCTCGGCCAGCAGGCGGCGCGCCTCCGCATCCTCCCATTGCGCCCAGGGCTGCGCCGTCTTGTCGCCGATGATCGAGTTGAACATCAGCGAGGGGTCGAGCCGCGCGGAATAGGAGAAGGATTGCAGCTGGAAATTGCCGTTGAGGTAGTTGTTCAGCTGCGTCGCCCAGTCCAGCACCTCCAGCTCGACGCGCAGGCCGACGGCGGTCAGCATCGACTGGATCGCCACCGCATTGTCATACATGCCGGGATAGCGGCGATTGGCCTGGATCTTGATCACCTGGTTGCGGTAGCCGGCCTCGCGCAGCAGGCGCCGCGCCGCGGCCGGGTCATGGGCCGGCCAGGCGCGGAAGGCCTCGTCGAAGAAGGGGCTGGAATCGCCCACCGCCGAGGGGTTCGGCCCGGCGCCGCCGCCGGTGCGCACCTCGGCGATCTGCGCCAGGTCGATGGCATGGGCGATGGCGCGGCGGATGCGCACATCCTTCAGCACCGCGTCGCGCGTCTGCACCAGCATCGTGGTCCAGCCGAGGCCGGGGGCGTTGAGCATCTGCACCCCCGCCTCGCGCATCTTCTCGGCGCGCTCCGGCTCGACGCTGGGCAGGATGTCGACGGCGCCGGTCAGCAGCGCCGCCTCGGCCGCGTTGGGGTCGGGGATGACGCGGAACACCACCTCGTCCAGCAGCGCCTGGCGCGCGCCGGAGAAGGCGCTGGCGGGGGCGGTGGAGGCCGCATAGCCGTCGAAGCGCCGCAGCGTGACGAATTCGCCGCGCCGCCATTCCTGCAGCTGGAAGGGGCCGGTGCCGATCGGCGCGCGCCATTTGCCATCGGCGCCGATGCTGTCGGGGTGGAACACCACCGTGCCGCACTGGATATTGGCCAGCTGCGGCAGCAGCAGCGCGCTCGGCCGCGCCAGGCGGTAGGTGATGGTGCGGGCATCCTCGGCCTCGACCGATTGCACCTGCAGCCCGTCGGCGGAATCGAAGAAGCGACGGCAGCTCCAGCCGCTATTGCTCCATTGCCGCTCCCAGCTCGCCTTCACCTCGGCCGAGGTCAGGGGCGCGCCATTGTGGAAGCGCACCCCCTCGCGCAAGGTGAAGCGCCAGCTCAGCCCGTCCTCCGACACGGTCCAGGATTCGGCGAGCGCCGGGCCGACGCTGACATCGGCGCGGTAGGCGACCAGCCCCTCGAAGAGGTGGTGCACCACGGCGTCGGTGTTGGCATCGCGGTTGATGCCGGGCTCCAGGCTGCGGATATCGGCGTTCAGCGCCACCGTCGCCCGGCCGCCGCGCTGCGGCGTGTCCTGGGCCTCGGCGCCCAGCGGCCAGGCGGCCAGCGCCACCAGGGCGGCCAGCGCCATGCTGCGCGATCTCGTCATCTCGTCGTCCCTTTCTCTCCGTCCGGCGCTGCCGGCACCCCCCTGGCATCCGCGGTCTTCAGGCCGCGTGATGCTCCGTGAAGAAGTCGATCACCGCCGGGGCGACGCCCGGCATCCAGTGCGCGACACCCGGCACGGTGTCGTGCCGCACGGCGATGCGCTGCGCCTCCAGGCTGGCGCGCAGCGCCCGCAGCCGGTCCTGCCGGTTGGCGCCGGCAGCGTCGGCGCCCGGCATCCACAGCCGGTCGCCGGGGCGGATGGTGATTTCCCAGGTGTCGGTGTCGTCGCCGCCGACCACCATCTGCACGGCGACGTCGCGCATCGCGCCGATGTCGATGCGCTGGCCGAAGCGGCTCTCCCAGTCGCGCACGCCGGGCCAGAAATCGTAGCTGTCGTCCAGCAGCGTCACCAGGCCGGGCGCGCCGATCGACACGGCGGAGAGCCGGCCAGGATGCAGGTAGAGAAAGCGATGCGCGAAATGCCCGCCGCCAGAAAAGCCGAACAGCGAGAAGCGGTGGCCGCGGATGCGGTAGCGCGCGCGCATCTCCTCCACCATCGCCAGCAGCACGGCATCGTAATGCAGCGCGCCGGCGCGCAGCATCTTGTAGCTGGAGAGATCCTCCGGCCCGGTGATGCCGGCGGGGAAGAGCGGCGCCAGCACGATCACCTGCCGCGCCTCGGCCAGCGGCGCGAAAGTGTCGCGATACAGCTCCATCATCCGGCCCGTGCCATGCATGGCGACGAGCAGCGGATAATCCTGGCTGCCATCCTCCTCATAGCTTTCCGGCACATAGGCACAGTAAGAAAAACGCTGATCGGCCTGGCAGGCGCGCACCGTGGTGCGGCCGAAATCGTAATAGCTGAGGCGGCGTCCATGGCCGGCGGGGCGGGGCATGTCGGTCTCCTCAGGCGATGGGCGGCAAGGCGGGCATGGGCAGGGCGGCGGCGATCGGCTCGGCGGCGTCGAACAGCGCCTCATCGGCGTGCAGGGCGCCGATCAGCTGCACGCCCATCGGCAGACCCTCGGCGAGCCCGGTCGGCACGGAGAGCCCCGGCAGGCCGAGGGCGGAGACCGCCAGCATCACCCGCTGCGCCTGCATGATGGCGGCGGTGGTGGCGGTGTCGCGCCGGTCATGCGCCACGGGGAAGGGTGGCTCGGTGGAGACCGGCGCCACGATCACCGGCCAGTCCTGCAGGAAGAGCAGCCATTCGCGCAGCAGCGCCATGCGGCGGGTCAGCCCCTCCAGGCAGGCGGCAGGGTCGCGCAAGGGCCAGTACCCGGCCCAGAGCGACAGCGCCTCGCGGATGCCCTCATCGCCATGCTGCGCCACCAGCGGCAGCAGCCGGGCGATGGTGTCGGGCCCGCCGATGCGGCCCCAGAGCTCGGCGGCCTCCACCAGGGCAGGGGGTTCGATCTCCTCCACCACCCAGCCCTCGGCGGCCAGGGCGCGGCCGGCGGCGCGCACCGCATCCTGCACCGCCGGGTGCGTGCTGCCGCC
>NZ_GG770781.1:42504-46436 GCF_000164635.1 Pseudoroseomonas cervicalis ATCC 49957
CGGATCGGGCACCGCCATGGCGGCGAAGGCCAGGCGCTGGTCGCGCAGCGAGCGCGTCAGCGGCCCCTGCACCGCCATCAGCTGGCTGGTGATGCTGGCATGGCCCTTGGCGCTGGGGTTGAAGGAGGGGATGCGGCCGAGCCCCGGGCGCAGCCCGAACACGCCGCAGCAATAGGCCGGGTAGCGGACGGAGCCGGCGATGTCATTGCCATGCGCGATCGGGCCGAACCCCGCCGCGACGGCGGCCGCCGCGCCGCCGGAGGAGCCACCCGGCGTCGCCCGCGCATCCCAGGGGTTCCGCGTGTCGCCATGCAGGCTGTTCTCGGTGAACCAGCGCATGGAGTAGCAGGGGGTGTTGGTGCGGCCGATGATCACTGCCCCGGCGCGGCGCAGATTGGCCACCACCGGATTGTCCTCATGGGCCATGTGGTCGCGATAGGCGGCGATGCCGCCATCGCTCGGGTGGCCGGCCTGGTCGGTGTTCACCTTGATGGTCACCGGCACGCCATGCAGCGGCGGCAATGTCTCTCCGTGGCGGCGCGCGGTATCGGCGGCGTCGGCGGCCGCCAGCGCCTCGGCATCCATGCGCCGCACCACGGCGTTCAGCGACCCGTTCAGCGCGTCCATGCGGTCGAGGCAGGAACGCACCGCCTCGCGGCTGGAGATCTCGCCCTGGCGGATCCGCTGTGCCAGCTCCGCCGCATCCGCCTGCCACAGCGCATCCGTCTCGCCGGCCGCCAGGCTATGCTGGGCCAGGCTCATGCGGCGGCTCCGGCAACGGAGAGGAAGGGCTGGGCTCGGGACATCGCGAACTCCGCTGGTCGGTCCCGAAACGCTAGTGTACTTTGAGCGGACAGGAAACAGAAAATGCCGCCCGAACCCAGCCGATTGCAACGCGACCTGATCCACCGCCTGGTCGAGGCGCTGCGCCGCGACGCGGTGCCCCCCGGCACAAGGCTGACCGAGCCGGGCCTGGCCCGCATGCTGCAGGTCTCCCGCACCCCGGTGCGCGCGGTGATGGAGGAACTGGCGCGGCGCGGCGTGCTGGCCCGGCGCGAGGGCGGCGGCTACCTGCTGGCCGCGCTGCCGCCGCCCGAGGCCGATGGCGAGCCGGCCGAGGGGGCGGATGCGGTCGAGCAGCTCTGCATCCGCATCGCCGAGGACCGGGTGGCGCAGCGCCTGCCGGCCGAGGTGACCGAGGCCGACCTGATGCGCCGCTACGATGTCCGCCGCGCCTTCCTGCTGCGCGTGCTGGGGCGGCTGGCCGAGGTCGCCATGGTGGAGCGCAAGCCCGGCCATGGCTGGCAGTTCATGCCGAGCCTGGAGGATCGCCGCTCCCGCGCCGAGAGCTACGCGCTGCGCCTGGTGCTGGAGCCGGCGGCGCTGCTGCAGCCGGGCTACGCCCTGGCGCCGGGCTGGGTGGAGCAGATGCGCCGCGCCCACCAGGCGATGCTGGAGCGGCCCTGGAAGGACACCGACAGCATCCGCCTGTTCGAGATGAACGCCGCCTTCCATGAGGGGCTGGTGGCCGGGGCGGGCAACCGGCACATGCTGCTGGTGGTGCAGCAGCAGAACCGGCTGCGCCGCTTCCTGAACTATGACTGGGGCTATGGCTTCGCCCGCGTCGTCGCCTCTTGCACCGAGCATCTCGAGATCCTCGACCGCATCGACCAGGGCGAGATGGAGATCGCCTCGCTGCTGCTGCGCCGCCACCTGGAGCGCGCCAGCGTGCTGCCGCACCATCCCGGGCAGGAGGAGGGGCTGCGCCGCGCGGCCGAGGCGGGGGCCGCGCCGCTTCCCGCTTGACGCGCGGCCTTCCTCCGGGCGGAATGTCTTTTAGCATTAGAAAATGCGCTTCATTCCGAAGCCCGGCAGGCGGGCCGGGCGGGGCGCGCGCTGCGGAGGCTGTGATGACCACCACCCTGGACGAGGCACCGCTCAGCCGCGAGGCGATGGAGGCCTTCTGGCTGCCCTTCACCGCCAACCGCCAGTTCAAGGCCAATCCCCGGATCTTCACCGGCGCGCGCGGCATGTACTATTCCACCGCCGAGGGGCGGCAGGTGATGGACGCCATGGCCGGGCTGTGGTGCGTCAATGCCGGCCATGCCGCGCCGCGCATCGCCGACGCCATCAAGCGCCAGGCCGGTGCGCTGGACTACGTCTCCTCCTTCGGCATGAGCCATCCGCTGGCCTTCACCCTCGCCACGCGCATCACCGCGATGGCGCCGCAGGGCATCGACCACATCTTCTTCGTCAATTCCGGGTCGGAGGCGGTGGACACCGCGCTGAAGATCGCCCGCGCCTATCACCAGGCGCGCGGCGATGGCCGCCGCACCAGGCTGATCGGCCGCGCCAAGGGCTATCACGGCATGGGCTTCGGCGGGCTCTCGGTCGCCGGCATCGCCCGCCACCGGCGCGATTTCGGCCCGCTGCTGGGCGATGTCGACCATCTGCCGCACACCCACCACCCCGAGCACAACGCCTTCTCCCGCGGCCGTCCCGCCTGGGGCGCGCATCTGGCCGATGAGCTGGAGGCGCTGTGCCAGATCCATGACGCCTCGACCATCGCCGCCGTCATCGTCGAGCCGGTCACCGGCTCGGGTGGTGTGCTGCCGCCGCCGGTCGGTTACCTGGAGCGTCTGCGCGAGATCTGCGACCGGCACGGCATCCTGCTGATCTTCGACGAGGTGATCACCGGCTTCGGCCGCATCGGCGCGCCGTTTGCCGCCAACGCCTTCGGCGTCACCCCCGACATCATCACCTGCGCCAAGGGCATGACCAATGGCGCGGTACCGATGGGCGGCGTGCTGGTGCATCGCCGCGTGCATGACGCCTTCATGGAAGGTGCGCCGGAAGCGGTCGAGCTGATGCATGGCTATACCTATTCCGCGCATCCGCTGGCCTGCGCCGCCGGCCTCGCCGCCCTTGATACCTATCAGGAGGAAGGGTTGTTCGCGCGCTGCGCCGACATCTCGCCGGTGTGGGAAGCGGCGGCGCATGCGCTGCAGGGCAAGCCGCATGTCGTCGACATCCGCAATATCGGCCTGCTCGCCGCGATCGAACTGGCGCCGCGCCCGGGGGCGGCGGGCGAGCGCGGCGCCGCCGTGCTGCGCCATTGCATCGACAAGGACATCCTGATCCGCGCCGCCGGCGACACGCTGGTGCTGTCGCCGCCGCTGATCATCTCGGACGCCGAGATCGAGCGGCTGTTCGGCACCATCGCCGAGGCGCTGTCCGGACTGAACTGACGCGCCGCTGCCGGCGCCTGGCCGGGGATGCGCGTCCCCCGGCCAGGGTTTCACGGCGAAATCGCAGGAATCACAGGATCTTGGTGCAGAAAACCCTTTTCCGCCCCGGCAAGGTTGCCTATCTGTACCATTATGAGCGATGCGCAACGGTCGATGCGGAGCCGTCTCCCCTGGGAGCTGCATCCGTCGCTGAGGGAAGATCGCCTGGTCGCCGCCGCGCGGCTGCTGGTCCGCGGCCGTGAGCAGGCGCTGCGCATGGCCGATTACGAGGCCGGCGACGATCCCTGGTCGGTCGGCTGCCGCGCCTATTCCTTCAGCCGCCACCAGTTGCGCGCCGCCGCCGAGGCCGGGCGCTATCCCTGGCTCGGTGTGCTCGACCGCACGCATCACTTCGTCTTCCTGATCGACGGCATCCCCGTGCGCTTCTATCGCGGCGATGCCGAGGACCCGAACCGCCGCACCCTGCGCCAGCAGGAGGATGAGGCGGCGCAGATGGCCATGGCCTTCGGCGGCGAGACGGAGAGCAGCCAGGGGCTGATGTTCCGCTTCGCGCTGGAGCCGGCCGAGCGCGGCGGCATCGAGCGTGTCGTCTTCCTGGCCCTGCGCGGCGAGGAAGGCCGCGCCGAATGCTTCTGGCCGGTGCCGCTGCCGCCGCCCGCCACCGCCGTGCCCAGCACGCCCCGG
>NZ_GG770781.1:48846-52461 GCF_000164635.1 Pseudoroseomonas cervicalis ATCC 49957
TGCGGCACCGCCAACAACCTGGCCAGCGCCCTCGGCCCCTGGCGCTCGGCCGAGGCGCTGGCCCAGGGCTGGCGCGCCGCCCCGCGCCGCGCGCTGAACCTGGCCTATGCCGAGGGCCGCTTCGGCCGCCTTCCCTTCCTGGAGGCCGCGGGCTTCGGCGCCTTCGCCCGCGCCGTCGACCGCGCCGACGAGAAGGGGCTGAAGGGCATCGAGGCCGGCCGCGCCGCCTTCCGCGCCATCCTGGCCAACACCGAGGCGCAGCGCGTGGCGCTCCGCGTCGATGGCGCCGCCTGGGAGGGGGAGACGCTGCTGCTGGAGGTGATGAACATCCCGCTCCTCGGCCCCAATCTGCGCCTGGCGCCGGGGGCGGAGCCGGATGACGGGCAGCTCGACCTGGTGCTGCTGCCGCCCGGGCGGCGCGAGGCGCTGCTGGCCTGGCTGGACGCGCCGGAGCAGGGCTGCGCGCCGGTGCTGCTGCGCCGGGGCCGCGAGATCCGCATCGACTGGCCCGGCGGCCCGGTGCGGCTGGACGACACGCCGCTGACGGAGGAGGCCATGGCCGTGACGCTTGGGCTGGAGGAGACGGTGCTGCCGATCCTGGTGCCGCGGGCGCTGGAGCGCGCGGCGTGAGCGCGGCGGAGGCGGTGCCGCCCGCCCTGCTGCGGCAGATCGGCGGGTTGGCGGTGGAGCTGGCGGCGCTCGCCGGGCGCGAGATGAAGCGCGAGATCGGCCGCAGCCCGGCCGTGCGCTACAAGCCCGGCGGCGGCGGGAGCCTGCGCGACCCGGTCTCCGAGGTCGACCAGGCGGTGGAGGCCGAGATCCGCGCCCGCCTGGCCGAGCGCTTCCCCGATCACGACGTGCTGGGCGAGGAATCGGCCGAGCGCCCGGCGCGCGGCGCCCGCTTCCTCTGGGCGGTCGATCCGGTGGACGGCACGGCCAACTACATCAACGGCTTCCCGCTGTTCGCCGGCTCGATCGGCGTGCTGCTGGACGGCGCGCCGGTGGCCGGGGCGGTCTGGTGCGCCACCAGCCACGATCTGCGCGCCGGCGTCTACCACGCCATCCAGGGCGGGGCGCTGCATTTCGAGGGCCAGCCGATGCAGCCCCTGCACAATCCCGAGGTGCGCCGCCGCCTGGCCGGCTTCGTCGATGCCTCGCCCCGCTCGCCGCAGGGATGGGAGGCGCGGCGCACCGGTTCGGCCGCCATCGAATGCGCCTTCGTCGCCGCCGGCCTGCTGGAGGTGGCGCGGTTCGAACGGCCCAACACCTGGGACGTGGCCGGCGGCTTCGCCCTGGTGCGGGCGGCGGGCGGTGCCATCCGCGTCCTGGGGGAGGCGGGCTGGCAGCCCTTCGACCGCTTCGAGGGCGATCCCGGCCCGTGGCGCCGCCCGGTCATCCTCGGCCAGCCCGAGGCGGTGGAGCGCCTGTGCCGCGAGCCCTGAGCCGGCCGGGTGGCGGCAGGAGCCTGACAGCGACGTGATGCGGCCTCTCCCGCCCGCGCTTGCTAGGAGGCCGCCGCATGGCGGGTGAGGCGGAGACACGGCGCAGGACGCGGCGAAGATGGCTGCGATGGATGCCGCTGGCGGTGCTGGCGGCGCTCGGCGCGGCCGGGCTGGTCTGGCTGGAGCGGCGGGAGGCGGCGCTGCCGGGCGAGCCGCCGCGCCAATCCTCCCGGCTGGCGCTGCCCGAGCGGGAGAGCCGCGTGGCGCTGAAGCTGCGCCTGCCGCTCGACCTGCTGCGCCAGGCGGCCGAGCGCAACCTGCCCGCCGCGCTGCGCCAAACCAGCGAGCCCGGCGCCGACACGGTGTATGACATCACGCTGCGCCGCCTGGGCCCCGTCGCGCTGCAGAGCACGGGGGAGGGGCTGCGCGCCACCGCGCGGCTCGGCCTCGGCGGCACGGCGGGGCTGGGCGGCGGGCTGGCCGCGCTGCTGGCGCTGGACGCCAACCGCATCGAGGCCGAGGCCGAGCTGCAGCTCGACCTGAAGCTGACGCTGGACGAGGGCTGGTGCCCGGTCTGGAGCGTCGCCTCGCGCTATCGCTGGCTGCGCAGCCCGCGCCTCGAGATCATCGGCGGCGTCTGGATCGATGTGGAGCAGCGGCTGCGCGGCCAGCTCGACGAGGCGCTGCGCGGCCTGCCGGCGCAGCTGGCCAGCCTGCTGCCCTGCGCCGCGCTGCGCGAGCAGGCCTATGCGCTGTGGCAGCCGCGCAGCGTGGCGGTGCAGCTGCCGGCGGCGCCGCCCCTCTATCTGGCGCTGCGGCCCGAGGCGGTCGCGCTGTCCGAGATCGGCTTCGAGCCGGACACGCTCTCGGTGATGCTGGCGCTGCGGGCCAGCACCGCCATCACCTCGGCCCCGCCCCGCCCGCCGGCCGGGCCGCGCTTCCTGCCGCCGCTGCGCGCCCTGCCCGAGCGCTGGAGCGAGCGCGACGGGCGCCTGCGCGTCGCCATCCCGGTGCGCGCCGGCTACGACATGATCCGCGACTGGCTGATGGCCGAGTTCGGCGGCCGCGACATCCCCGTGGAGACGCCGCTCGGCACGCTGACGCTGCGGGTGCGCGACATCTTCCTCTATCCGAGCCACCCGGCGCTGGCGCTCTCCGTCACCTTCGAGGCCAGCCTGCCCGGGCTGCTGCCGGACACCACCGGGCATGTCACCTTCTCCGCCCGGCCGGTGCTGGACGCCGATGGGCGCCGCGTGGCGCTGACCGACCTCCGCTTCGCCCGCGACCTCGACAGCACGCTGTGGTCGCTGGCGACGCTGCTGTTCGAGGGCCGCATCCGCGCCTGGCTGGAGGGGATCGCGGTCTATGACCTCAGCGCGGTGATGCAGGAGGCGCTGGCGGCGCTGCGCGCCCGCGCCGCCGACCCGGCGCTGACCGGCGGGCTGCGCGTCAGCCTGACCCGGCCGAGCCTGCGGCTGGAGCAGCTGGTGGCGGAGAATGACGCGCTGACCATCCTGGGCAGCGCCGAGGCCGGGGTGGAGGCGGAGATCACCGCCCTGCCGCTGCCCTGAGCCGGCGGCCTCAGCCGGAGGTCGCCTGGCGCTGCCGCTTGGCGGCGTAGAGCCGGGCATCGGCATCGGCGATCGCCGCCTCGAAATCCGGCTGCGCCGGCGGCAGCAGCGCGCAGCCCATGCTGCAACCGAGGGACAGCCGCCCGGCCGGCGTCGCCACCCCCTCGCGCAGCATGGCGTCGAGGTCGCGCCCGACCGCCTCCGCCGCCGGCAGCACCTGCTCGGGCGGGCCGGGCAGGCAGAGCAGGAACTCGTCGCCGCCGAGGCGCACCGCCGCGTCGCCCTCGCGCAGATGCGCCCGCAGCCAGGCGCCGATGGCGCGCAGCACCGCATCGCCCGCGGCATGGCCGTGCCGGTCGTTGATCGGCTTGAAGCCGTCGAGGTCGAGCGCCAGCACGGCGCAGCCGCTCCAGGCGCCGGAGCGTGCCTCGCGCCAGGCGGCGAAGCCGGCGCGATTCAGCAGCCCGGTCAGCGGGTCGCGCCAGGCCTGGTCGCGCAGCCGCGCCAGGCTGCTGGCCAGCTGCTCCTCGCCGCCGCTGCCCAGCACGCTTTGCAGCGTCTTGCCGAAGCGGCGGCTGCGCCAGCCGGCGGCCAGCCCGGCC
>NZ_GG770781.1:54077-56941 GCF_000164635.1 Pseudoroseomonas cervicalis ATCC 49957
GGTGGGCGCGCCCGTCCAGCCCGTAATCGGCGACCAGCCGGGCCAGGCTGGGACGGCCGCCGCGCGCCCCCTCCGGCGCCGCGGCACCGCCCAGGAAGCGCCGCGCCGCCAGCATGTAGAGGATGCCGAGCGCCAGGATCGGCAGGCCGAACGGGGTCAGGCTGAAGAAGCCGAAGCCCGGCCCCCCGTCGCGCCGCAGCTCGGCATCGACCACCAGGTTGGGGGCGGTGGCCACCAGGGTCAGCATGCCGCTGATCAGCGCGGCGACGCTGAGCGGCATCATCACCTGCGCCGGCGCCAGCCGCAGCCGCGCCGCCGCGCGCAGCGCCACCGGGATGAACAGCGCCACCACGCCGGTCGAGCTCATCACCGAGCCGAGCAGCGCGACGCTGGCCATCAGCAGCACGACCAGCCGGGTGTCGCTGCCGCCGGCCGAGCGCACCAGCCAGTCGCCCAGGCGCCGGGCGATGCCGGTGCGCACCAGCCCCTCGCCGATGACGAACAGCGCCGCCACCAGCAGCACGGACGGGTCGCTGAAGCCGGTCAGCGCCTCGGGCAGGGTCAGCACGCCGCTCAGCGGCAGGGCCAGCAGCATCAGCAGCGCCACCGCATCCATGCGCGGCCGGCCGAGCAGGAAGAGCAGCACCGCGAGGCCGAGCAGCCCCAGCACCAGACCCAGCTCGGCCGTCACGCGCGGCGCCCCGGCGCGGCGGGCCCGGCCGTGATCCTGATCGCCCGCATCGGCGCCTCCCCCTGGTCCCGTGGCAGGGCAGGGTCGCGCATCGCGGGCCTGGGCGCCAGCCCGCCGGAACTCGCTTCGAATCAGGAATGTGTTTGAAAACAAGTTAAAGGACGACAATAACAGGTTAACACTGATGTCTCAGCCTGGCCGCCGGAACCGGTGCGGAAGATCCGCAGCGCCCCCCAACCGGATGGATGGCCCATGACCACCTTGCTCTCGAATCTCAGTGTCAGGCTCAAGCTTGCCATTGTCGCCGTGCTGATGCTGGGCATCACCGCCGGCCTGCTCGGCTTCGCTTTCCTGACCACGCAGCGGGTGGAGCGGATGGCGGAGGAATTCGCGGTGGAGCTGACGCCGCGCGCGGTCTTCGCGCTGGAGGCGGCGGGCTCGGCCTTCGCCGCCTCGACCGAGGAGAAGAACGCCATCCTGGCCTCCAACATCGATTCGGTGCGGCGGCGCGGCGAGGCCTATCGCGACGCCATGCAGCGCGCGCTGGGGCGCATGGACGAGCTGCGCGGCCTGATCCATGCCGAGCATGAGGGGCTGTTGCAGACGGCCCGCACCGCCGCCGCCGACTACCAGGCCGTGGTGCAGCGCATCCTGACCCTGGCGGAGACACAGCAGGACGAGGCGGCGACCGAGCTGTCGCTGGGCGCGGCGCGCGAGGCGCGGCTGCGCATGAGCGACGCGCTGCGCGGCCTGGCGGATGCGGCGCGGCAGGAGCTGCGCAGCGAATTCGCCGCGGCCCAGGAGGAGACCCGGGTGGCCCAGCGCAACCTGCTGCTCGCCGCCATCCTCGGGCTCGGCCTGGTGATGCTGCTGCTGTTCTGGATCGGCCAGTACCAGATCGGCCGCCCGCTGGCCGGCATGACCGGCGCCATGGGCCGGCTGGCCGGCGGCGAGCTGGAGGTCGAGGTGGTGGGCGAGCGGCGCGGCGACGAGATCGGCGCCCTGGCGCGGGCGCTGGCCGTGTTCAAGCGCAACGCCATCGAGGCGCGCCGCATGGCCGAGGCGCAGGCCGCCGAGCAGCGCGCCAAGGAGGCGCGCAGCACGCGGCTGACCACGCTGATCGGCGGTTTCGAGGGCAGCGTGCAGGGCCTGGCCGGGCAGCTCGGCAGCGCCGCGACCGAGCTGGAGGCGACGGCGCGCGCCATGTCGCAGATCGCGGCGCAGACCGACCGCCAGGCGGGCTCGGTCTCCACCGCCGCGGCGGCGACCGGCGGCGGCGTGCAGACCGTGGCCTCGGCCACCGAGGAGCTCTCCGCCTCGATCGGCGAGATCAGCCGCCAAGTCAGCCAGGCGGCCGAGATGACCGGCCGCGCGGTGCAGAACGCCCGCGGCACGGATGAGACGGTGCGCGCCCTCGACGCCTCCGCCCGCCGCATCGGCGAGGTGGTGGGGCTGATCACCTCGATCGCCGGGCAGACCAACCTGCTGGCGCTGAACGCCACCATCGAGGCGGCGCGGGCGGGCGAGGCGGGCAAGGGCTTCGCCGTCGTCGCCTCCGAGGTGAAGAACCTGGCCAGCCAGACCAGCAAGGCGACCGACGAGATCGCGGCCCAGATCGCCGAGATCCAGCAGGCGACGGCGGCGACCGTCGCCTCGATCCAGGGCATCAGCACGGCGATCGAGGAGGTGAGCGGCATCACCGCCAGCATCGCCGCGGCCGTCGAGCAGCAGAGTGCCGCCACCGGCGAGATCGCCCGCACCGTGCAGACCACCGCCGAGGCGACGGCGCAGGTGACGCGCAACATCGGCGATGTCAGCCGCAACGCCGCCGAGACGGGGGCCGCCTCCTCGCAGGTGCTGGCCGCCGCCTCCACCCTGTCGCGGCATTCCGAGCAGCTGACCGCCGAGGTGCAGGGCTTCCTGACCGGCGTGCGCGCCGCCTGACCCGGCCCGGCGCGGCCCTGCGCCGCGCCGGATCCTGTTGCGCCGTGTTGCGCAAGCTTGCGCTGCACGACAGCGATGAAGCCCGCGTCATGCGGGCTTCATGCGTTTCCGGGGCCTGGCTTGCCCCGCCTGGCCGGCCTCGCTAGTGCGGTGCAGCAAGAGCCGGCGCCTGCCGTCGGCCCGAGGCGGGCCGCCGTTGCGCGGCCCGGATGCCGCCGTTGATCCGCCC
>NZ_GG770781.1:57334-71356 GCF_000164635.1 Pseudoroseomonas cervicalis ATCC 49957
CGCGGCGTCGCCCCGGCCAGGGACGTCCAGGAACAGCACAGGATGAAACCGGGCGGATCGCCCGGCCGGCGCGGCTGCGCCGCCGGTGGCGCCCTGGCGCGCCGCGCCCGCGAGGATGGGATCGAGGATGAGAGACACACCGGCAAGCGCCCGGCGGGGCTGGCGCCCCTGCCTGCCGCTCCTGCCCGCGCTGCCCCTGCTGGCCGGCTGCCAGCAGGGCGTGCTGGACCCCCAGGGGCCGATCGGACTGGCCGAGAAATCGCTGATGCTGACGGCCACCTGGCTGATGCTGCTGGTGGTGGTGCCGGTCATCGTCATGACCCTGGCCTTCGCCTGGCGCTACCGCGCCGGCAACCGCGCGGCGCGCTACGCGCCGGACTGGGACCATTCGGGACGGATCGAGGCGGTGGTCTGGGCGGTGCCCTGCGCCATCATCCTGGCGCTGGCGGTCATCACCTGGCGCGCCACGCATCAGCTCGATCCCTATCGGCGCATCGAATCCTCCGTGCCGCCGGTGAATGTCGAGGTCGTCGCGCTCGACTGGAAATGGCTGTTCATCTACCCCGACCAGGGCGTCGCCGCGGTCAACGAGATGGCGCTGCCCGTCGGCACGCCGGTGCATTTCCGCATCACCTCCGGCAGCGTGATGAACTCCTTCTTCATTCCGCAACTGGGCAGCCAGGTCTATGCGATGGCGGGCATGGTGACGCAGCTCGACCTGCTGGCCGACGCGCCGGGCGATTATGCCGGCCTCTCGGCCAATTACAGCGGCGCCGGCTTCTCCGACATGAAGTTCACCGCGCATGCCTCGGACCGCGCCGGTTTCGACGCCTGGGTGGCACGTGTGCGCGCCGGGGGCGGCGCGCTGGACGCCGCGACCTATGAACAATTGTCCAGGCCGAGCGAACGCGCGCCCGTGACGCATTACAGTCGCGTCACGCCCGATCTCTTCGCCGCGATCCTGCGCCGCAGCGCACCGGGCGGCATGATGGACCGGCCTCTCTCCACGACGGCCGCGCCCGCGCATCACGCGGCGCTGGCCGCGCCGAAGGAGTAACGCCATGCTGGGCAAGCTCACCCTCGAGGCCATTCCCTATCACGAGCCGATCGTCATGGCGGCGGTCGGCATGATGGCGCTGGCCGTGCTGGCGGTCGCGCTGCTGCTGACGCGGCAGCGCCGCTGGGGCTGGCTGTGGTCGGAATGGCTGACCTCGGTCGACCACAAGAATATCGGCATCATGTACATCATCCTGGCCGGGCTGATGCTGCTGCGCGGCTTCGCCGACGCGCTGATGATGCGGCTGCAGCTGGCCCTGGCCTCGGGCGGCGGCGCCGGCTACCTGCCGCCGGAGCATTACGACCAGATCTTCACCGCGCATGGCGTCATCATGATCTTCTTCATGGCGATGCCCTTCATCGTCGGCCTGATGAACCTGGTGGTGCCGCTGCAGATCGGCGCGCGCGACGTGGCCTTCCCCTTCCTCAACAATCTCAGCTTCTGGCTGACCGCGGCGGGCGCGATCCTGGTCAACATCTCGCTCGGCGTCGGCGAGTTCGCGCGCACCGGCTGGCTGGCCTATCCGCCGCTCTCCGGGCTCGACTACAGCCCCGGCGTCGGCGTCGACTACTATCTGTGGGCGCTGCAGATCTCCGGCCTCGGCACGCTGCTGGCCGGGGTGAACATGATCGTCACCATCCTGCAGATGCGCGCGCCCGGCATGACGATGTTCCGCATGCCGATCTTCGCCTGGACCTCGCTCTGCGCCAACATGCTGATCGTCGCCGCCTTCCCGATCCTGACGGTGGTACTGGCGCTGCTCGGGCTCGACCGTTACGCCGGCACGCATTTCTTCACCAACGAGGCCGGCGGCAACGCCATGATGTACATCAACCTGGTCTGGGCCTGGGGCCATCCGGAGGTGTACATCCTGATCCTGCCGGTCTTCGGCGTGTTCTCCGAGATCGTCTCGACCTTCTCCTCCAAGCGCCTGTTCGGCTACCACGCCATGGTCTGGGCCACGGTCTGCATCACCGTGCTGTCCTTCATCGTCTGGCTGCACCACTTCTTCACCATGGGCTCGGGCGCCAACGTCAATGCCTTCTTCGGCATCACGACGATGATCATCTCGATCCCGACCGGGGTGAAAGTCTTCAACTGGCTGTTCACCATGTATCGCGGCCGGGTGCGCTTCGACACGCCGGTCCTGTGGACCATCGGCTTCATCATCACCTTCGTCATCGGCGGCATGACGGGGGTGCTGATGGCGCTGCCGCCGGTCAGCTTCGTGCTGCACAACAGCCTGTTCCTGATCGCGCATTTCCACAACGCCATCATCGGCGGCGTGGTGTTCGGCTGTTTCGCCGGCTTCACCTACTGGTTCCCGAAGGCCACCGGCTTCCGCCTGCATGAGGGGCTGGGCCGCAAGGCCTTCTGGTGCTGGATCGTCGGCTTCTACCTGGCCTTCATGCCGCTCTACATCCTCGGCTTCCTGGGCATGACGCGGCGGCTGAACCATTCCGACAACCCGCTCTGGCAGCCCTATCTCTACGTCGCCGCCTTCGGTGCCCTGGTCATCCTTTGCGGTATCCTGTTCCAGATCGCGCAGATCGTCGTCAGCATCCGCCAGCGCGAGAGCCTGCGCGACCTGACCGGCGACCCCTGGGGCGGGCGCACGCTGGAATGGGCCATCGCCTCGCCGCCGCCCTTCTACAATTTCGCCGAGACGCCGCAGGTGCGCGACATCGACGCCTATTGGGACATGAAGGCGCAGGGCCTGTCGCCGAAGCGGGAGGATTTCCACCCGATCCACATGCCGAGCAACACGCCGACCGGCATCGTCATCGGCGGCTTCAGCGTCGTGCTTGGCTTCGCGCTGGTCTGGCACATCTGGTGGATGGCGGGGCTGGGGTTGGCCGGAATGGTGCTCTCCGCCATCACCCATTCCTGGTTCGAGCATCACGGCCATGAGGTGCCGGCGGCGCTGGTCGCCCGCACCGAGGCGGCGCATGCGCGGCGCATGCAGGCCGGCCACACCCTGCAGGAGGCCTGAGCATGTCCGCCCACACTTTCGAGATCGAGCATCTCGGCACCGACACGCCGGCGCAGAGCCATTCGGCCGCCGAGGCGCAGGCCCATGCCGGGCCGACCGTCGCGCTCGGCTTCTGGATCTATCTGATGAGCGACTGCATCCTCTTCGCGGGGATCTTCGCCACCTATGCGGTGCTCAGCCACGCGACCGCCGGCGGGCCGGACGGCCATGCGCTGTTCGACCTGCCCTATGTCTTCACCGAGACGATGATCCTGCTGGCCAGCAGCATCACCTATGGCATGGGCATGCTCGCGGCGGTGCGCGGCCGGCGCCGCGTGGCGCTGTCCTGGCTGGGGCTGACGGCGCTGCTCGGCCTCGCCTTCCTGGCGATGGAGCTGAACGAGTTCCACCACATGATCGCCGAGGGCGCGGGGCCGGACCGCTCCGCCTTTCTCTCCGCCTTCTTCACCCTGGTGGGAACGCATGGTCTGCATGTCACGGCCGGGCTGCTCTGGCTCGGCGTGCTGATGGCGCAGGTCGCGGTGAAGGGGCTGAGCGACACCAACCTGACGCGGCTGAACTGCCTCAGCATGTTCTGGCACTTCCTCGACGTCATCTGGATCGGCGTCTTCACCATCGTCTACCTGCTGGGAGTTCTTTGAGCATGCTGGCCTCCCGCCATCCGGCCCGCCCGGGGCCCGACCCCGCCGCGGCGCAATCGGCGCATGCGCATGGCGACGCGCTGGGCTATCTGCGCGGCCTGCTCTGGTCGCTGGCGCTGACGGCGCTGCCCTTCGCCATCGTGCTCGGCGGCTGGCTGCCGCGCGAACTGGCGGTGCCCGCCGTTCTGCTCCTCGCCGTCGCGCAGATGGCGGTGCATCTGGTGTATTTCCTGCACCTGCGCACCGCGCCCGGCGAGCGCTGGACGCTGATGGCCTTCCTGTTCACCGCCGTGGTGGTCGGCATCGTGGTGATCGGCTCGCTCTGGGTGATGCAGAATCTCGACGCCAACATGATGCCGGGCATGTAAGCCGCCCAGCGCCGCGGAGAGCCCGCTTCCTCGGCCAGCGCGTCGAGGGGGCGGCGCAGCCGCTGCTGCCGCTCGCGCTCAGCCGAGGCCGTAGAAGCGCCGGGCATTGCCGCCCAGGATCGCCGCGCGCGCCGCTTCCTCCAGCGGTGCCAGCAGATGATCGGTCAGGTCCAGCCAGCGCGCATAGGGCGCGGCGAGTTCGAGCACTGGCCAGTCGCTGCCCCAGATCAGGCGCCCAGAGCCGAAATGCCGCAGCAGATGCGCGACCCAGGGGCGCAGCGTGTCGGCATCGGCGCCGGGAGGCGCCTCGGTCAGCAGGCCGGAGAGCTTGCAGTGCAGGCCAGGGCAGGCGGCGGCACGGGCCATGTCGCTGGCCCAGGGCTCGAACGTCCCGGCGCGGATCGGTGGCTTGGCGGCGTGGTCGATGACCATCGGCAGGTCAGGATGGCGCGCCACCAGCTCCGGCAGCAGCGGCAGGTGATGCGGCAGGACCAGCAGGTCGAGCCGCAGCCCGGCCTCCTGCATGGCGTGCAGGCCGCGCGCCACATCGGCGCGCAGGATCCAGTCCCGTTCGGGGATGTCCTGCAGCATCGGCCGCAGCCCCTTCAGCAGCGGGTTGCGCGCCAGTGCCGTGATGCGCGCCGGCGCGTCGGGCGCGGCGAGGTCCGCCCAGCCGACAACGCCCCGCACCAGCCCGCCGGACTCCCGTGCCTGGCGCAACAGATACTCCGTCTCGCCATCCGAATCATCCGCCTGCACCAGCAGCGTCGCCGTCACAGGGCCAAGAAGCGGGCGCAGATCGGCCAGCGCGACATCGCGCCGCAGCGGCGAGTCCGCGCCAATCCAGCCATAGCCAGGGCGTGACAGATCCCAGATGTGGTGGTGCGCGTCGATGCGGTTCATGCGACCACGCCCTTGGTCAGCAGCAGATTGCCATAGAGGCGCCGCTCGCCGGTCTGCACGATGGCGAAGGCGCGCTCCGCCTCGGCATAGAAGGCGTGGCGCTCCAGCGGGGCGGGGGGTCGCAGCCCGTGTTGCGCCAGCACATCGGTGAAGGCCCGCACCGCTTCCGGCACCGCCGCCGCATCGTCCACCACCTGCATGCTGCGCACCGGATGCGCGATGAAGTCGTCGATCGGCAGCACGCTGAGAATGGCGCGCAGCACGGCATCGGCCGGCACGCCTGGCAGGCGCAGCAGGCGGCGCGCCCGCGCTGCGGCGGGGAAGTTGGCGTCGGCGAGCACGACACTGTCGCCATGCCCCATGGCGCAGAGCGTGTGCAGCAGGTCGGGCGTCAGCAGCGGGTCGAGGCCCTTCAGCATGGCGGTCTTCTCCCTGGCGCTGGCCCGGTCGCGGCCAGGTGGCGCAACCCGAGCATGGGCGTGGCGTTGTCTGCCCGCAAGCATGGCAGTCCGCGCGCCACCTGCGGCGATGCCGGCAGGGTGGCGGATGAATGCTCCGCGATGCGGAAAAGACCATACTCTGTTCGATGCAGCATCAAGATCAGAAATGTAGCAGCGCCATGAGAACTTCGCTGCCGTGTATCCGCACATATTCTCATGGAATGCGGCAAGTGATCGGGCGTTGATTGCATTTCTGGGGAGAATGTGAACGGTCGATTTGCTCGTCAGGCTGGACAATTCGATCCTGACGCTCTAGACCGGTGCCAACTGAGCCGGCGGCTCCACAGATTTGTGGCTTTTTCAGGGCGCGTCCGGTGCCCGCCGCCTGACCGAAACCCTATGGAGGTGGTGTCGTCCCCGAAGGCGGGCGGCAGGCCAGAGGACGCAATGGAACCCACAACCCCGATGGGCGGCGACGCCCAGCCGCCGGTGAAGATCGCGCTCCGCAACGTCTTCAAAGTGTTCGGCGACCGGCCCGACGCGGCGGTCGAGATGGTCCGCCAGGGCCGCGGCAAGGACGAGATCCTGGCCGAGACCGGCTGCACGATCGGCGTCCGCGACGCCAGCTTCGACATCCATGCCGGCGAGATCTTCGTCATCATGGGGCTCTCGGGCTCCGGCAAATCCACGCTGCTGCGGCTGATCAACCGGCTGATCGAGCCTTCCGCCGGCAGCATCCTGGTCGAGGGCCAGGACATCACCCGCATGTCGCCGGCCGAGCTGATCGCGCTGCGCCGCCGCGACATGAGCATGGTCTTCCAGTCCTTCGCCCTGCTGCCCAATCGCAGCGTGCTCGACAACGCCGCCTTCGGCCTCGAGGTCGCCGGGGTGAAGGAGGCCGAGCGCCACGCCAAGGCGATGGCGGCGCTGGAGGGCGTCGGCCTGGCCGCCTATGCGCAGAGCCGGCCGGACCAGCTTTCCGGCGGCATGAAGCAGCGCGTCGGCCTCGCCCGCGCCCTGGCGAGCGAGCCCACCGTGCTGCTGATGGACGAGGCCTTCTCCGCCCTCGACCCGCTGATCCGCGCCGAGATGCAGGACGAGCTGCTGCGCCTGCAATCCGAGCACAGCCGCACCATCGTCTTCGTCAGCCACGATCTCGACGAGGCCATGCGCATCGGCGACCGCATCGCCATCATGCAGCATGGCGAGGTGGTGCAGGTCGGCACGCCGGACGAGATCGTGACCAAGCCGGCCAATGACTATGTCCGCTCCTTCTTCCGCAATGTCGATGTCAGCCAGGTGTTCCGCGCCGGCGACATCGCGCGCGAGACGCAGGTGACGCTGATCGAGCGCAAGGGCCTCGCCATCCCGGCGGCGCTGGAGCGCATGCGGCGGCACGATCGCGACATCGCCATCGTCGTCGGCCGCGACAAGAAGTATCACGGCATGGTCAGCGCCGAATCGCTCGCCCGCGCCGCGCGCGGCGGCGAGGCCGACCCCTATCACCGCGCCTTCCTGCCCGAGGTCGAGCCGGTCGATGCCGGCGAGACGCTCTCCGAGGTGATGGGCCGCGTCGCGCAAAGCCCCTTTCCCGTGCCGGTGGTGGATGCGTCGCGCCGCTATGTCGGCTCGATCAGCAAATCCGCCCTGCTGATGACGCTGGACCGCTCGGGCAACTGAGCCCGCCCACCGCACAAGGACCATCTCCATGCTGGATCTCGAGCTGCGCGTCGGCGAGGCCGCCGATGCCGCCGTCAACTACATCCTCGACCATTTCACCCCGGCGCTGGACGGCATCGCCGCCGCCATCGGACTGGTCACCGGCGCGCTGCGCGGCGCGCTGGTCGGCATGCCGGAGCCCGCCGTCATCGCCGTCATCGCCCTGCTGGCGCTGTGGCGGGTGGGCTGGAAGTTTTCCCTGTTCGCGCTGGCCGCGCTGCTGCTGATCGACGGCATGGGCCTCTGGGTGCGCATGATGGAGACGCTGTCGCTGGTCCTGGCGGCCACCGGCTTCGCCATCCTGGTCGGCGTGCCGCTCGGCATCGCCATGGCGCGCAGCGCCTGGGTGCAGGCCGTGGCGCGCCCCGCGCTGGACCTGATGCAGACCATGCCGGCCTTCGTCTACCTGATCCCGGCGGCGATGTTCTTCGGCCTCGGCGCCGTGCCGGGCACCATCGCGACCGTGATCTTCGCCATGCCGCCGGTGGTGCGCCTGACCAATCTCGGCCTGCGCCAGGTGCATTCGGAGTTCATCGAGGCCGGCCTCGCCTTCGGCTGCACGCCGACGCAGCTGCTGCTGAAGGTGCAGATCCCGAACGCGCTGCCCTCGATCATGGCCGGCATCAACCAGACCATCATGCTGTCGCTGTCGATGGTCGTCATCGCCTCGATGATCGGCGCCGGCGGCCTCGGCAACACGGTGCTGACCGGCATCCAGCGCCTCGATGTCGGCACCGGCTTCGAGGGTGGCCTGGCGGTCGTCGTGCTCGCCGTGCTGCTCGACCGCATCACGCAGAGCTTCGGCCAGGGCCGCCCCGGCCTCGCCACCACGCTGCGCCAGGCATTGGGCCGTGGCGCCGCGGCGCCGCAGGCCGAGACCGTGCCGGACGGCGAGCCCCGCCGCGCCTGACCCCGGACCGCACGCGACGCAGGACACCGGCCGCGCCGCGTGCGGCCGAGCGCCCGCCCTGCGCCTCCCCTTCCGCTTCTCCCTGTCCACGAAAGGATTCCGCATGATCGGCAAGCGCGCCCTTCTCGGCCTGACGGCGACCGCCGTCACCACCACCGCCCTCGGCCTGTCCGCCCCGCGCCTCGCCCGTGCCGCCGGCACGGTGAAGTTCGGCTTCGCCCCCTGGGCGGATGCCGAGTTCATCACCCGCCTCGCCGCGCGGCTGACCGAGCAGCGCCTCGGCACCAAGGTGGAACTGGTGCAGACCGATGTCGCGCCGCTCTACCAAGGGCTGACGCGCGGCGATGTCGACGCCATGCTGATGTGCTGGCTGCCGCAGACCCATGCCGATTACTGGTCGCGCGTCGAGGGCCGCGTCGAGCGCCTTGGCGTGCTCTACAGCGGCGCGCGCCTGGGCTGGGTGGTGCCGGCCTATGTGCCGGAGGCCGAGCTCGGCTCCATCGCCGATCTCGCCAAGGCGGATGTGCGCGGCAAGCTCGGCGGCCGCATCCAGGGCATCGAGCCGGGTGCCGGCCTGACCCGCCTGTCGCGCAAGACGATCGAGGAATACGGCCTCGACTACACGCTGCAGGAATCCAGCGAGGCCGCGATGCTCAGCATGGTCGAGCGCGCCATGCGCCGCGAGAATTGGGTGGTGGCGACGGCCTGGAGCCCGCACTGGATGTTCGGCAAGCATGATCTGCGGTATCTCGCGGACCCCAAGGGCACGCTGGGCGGGCAGGAGGAGGTGCTGGCGCTGGGCCGGCCCGGCCTCGGCGAGCAGCAGCCGGAGCTGGCGCGCTTCCTCTCCCGCCTGAACCTGCCGCTGGCCGAGCTGGAGAGCGCCATGCTGGTGGCCCAGGAAAAGACCCCTGGCGAGGCCGTCGAGGCCTATATCAGCGAGCACGGTTCGCGCATCGAGGGCTGGTTCCGCGCCTGACCACCGCCCGGGCGCCGCGGCTTGAGCGGCGCCCGGTTCCGCCGCACACTCCGGGCCAGGAGAAACGTCCTGGAGTTCGGCATGACCCTGTTGCACGGCCTGAAGGGGCGGCTGCGCCTGCCGCTGATCGGCTCGCCCCTGTTCATCATCTCAGTGCCGGAGCTGGTGGTGGCGCAATGCCGCGCCGGGGTGATCGGCAGCATGCCCTCGCTCAACGCCCGCCCCGCCGAGCAGCTCGATGACTGGCTGTCCGAGATCCGCGAAAGGCTGGCCGCGCATGACGCGGCGAATCCCGACCGCCCCGCGGCGCCCTTCGCCATCAACCTGATCGTGCATCGCTCGAACGACCGGTTGGAGCAGGACCTGGCGCTCTGCGTGAAGCACCGCGTGCCGCTGGTCATCACCTCGCTCGGCGCCCGGCCGGAGGTGTTCGAGGCGGTACACAGCTATGGCGGCCATGTGCTGCACGATGTCATCAACCAGACCTTCGCGCACAAGGCGGTGGAGAAGGGGGCGGACGGGCTGGTGCTGGTCGCCGCCGGGGCCGGCGGCCATGCCGGAACGCAAAGCCCCTTCGCCCTGCTGCAGGAAACCCGCCGCTGGTTCGACGGGCCCGTCGCCCTGTCGGGGGCCATCGCCAGTGGCCGCGGCATCCTGGCGGCCGAGGCGATGGGCGCCGATTTCGCCTATCTGGGCAGCGCCTTCATCGCGACGGAGGAGGCGCGCGCCGTGCCGGACTACAAGCAGATGCTGGTCGAGGCCGGGGCGGAGGATATCGTCTACACCAACCTCATCACCGGCGTGCATGGCAACTACCTGAAGCCCTCGCTGCGCCGCGCCGGGCTGGACCCGGAGAACCTGCCCGTCTCCGACCCCAGCGCCATGGATTTCGGCAGTGACCGCAAGAAGCGCTGGAAGGAGATCTGGGGCGCCGGGCAGAGCGTCTCCGGCATCGACGCGGTGCGCCCCGCCGCCGACCTGGTCGGGAAGCTGCACGCCGAATACTGGGCGGCGCGGCGCGCGCTGGGGGCGGCCTCGCCGCTGCTCAACCCGGCCTGGGCGCCCGCCTAGACCCATTCACATTCAGGATAAGAGAAGCAGGCCGGGAAAGGAATTCCCCGGACCCCTTCTTTTTTCTGCAAGTTTGGTGGCTGTGGCAGGCGTCCGGCTTTTCAGGCCCAGACCGGGGCGCACGCCGCAGCGCCCACCCAAAACCGAAAAAAAGAAGAAGGGGTCTGATGGGAATTCATTCCCCTCACCTTTCTTCCTTTCCCCCGGATGCTGGACAGCGGCCGGCGCAGGAAGCGCTTGGCCTGCCGCCGCGCCGCCGCCATGCTGATGGCAAGCAAGACAGGGGAGGGGATCATGTCGCGATCGACAGGCATCGGGCGCCGCCAGGCGCTGGGGGTGGCGCTGGGCGCCGGGGCGGCGCTGGCCGGTGCCGGCGCCGCGCGGGCGCAATCCGGCGGCATCACGCTGGTGGTGCCGACGGCGCCCGCCGGCACCACCGATTTCGCCGCCCGCCTGCTGGCCGAGCCGCTGTCGCGCCAGCTTGGCCAGACCGTGGTGGTGGAGAACAAGGCGGGGGCCAATGGCGCGCTGGGCACCCAGGATGTGGCGCGCGCCCGCCCCGACGGCACCCGGCTGCTGGTGCAGTATTCGGGCTACCACACCGGCACGCCGGCGCTGCTGCCCAATCCCGGCTATGACGTGAAGCGCGACTTCGCCGCCGTCTCCCTGCTGCTGGAGGCGCCGCAGGTGATCTTCCTGCACCCCTCGATCCCGGCCACCGACCTGGCCGGGCTGATCGCCTATGCCAAGGCGAATCCGGGGCAGCTGAACTACGCCTCCGCCGGCACCGGCTCGCTGCAGCATCTGGGGACGGAGCTGCTGAAGCTGCGCAGCGGCGCGCAGATGGTGCATGTGCCCTATCGCGGCACCGGACCGGCGACGCAGGATTTGGTGGCCGGGCGGGTGCAGATGATGATGACCACGCCGCCGCCGCTGATGCCCTTCGTGCGCGATGGCCGGCTGCGCGCCATCGCCATCACCGCGGCCGAGCGCCACCCGGCTTTGCCGGAGGTGCCGACCCTGGCCGAGGCGGGCATGCCGGATCTGGAGGTGATCGGCTGGTTCGCCGTCTTCGCCCCCGCCGGCACGCCGGAGCCGGTGCTGCGGCGGCTGACCGAGGCCTGCAACGCCGTGGTGGACAGCGCCGAATTCCGCCGCCGCGCCGGGGAGCAGGGCGCCATCATCCGCATCCAGCAGCCCGAGGCGCTGCAGGCGCGGGTCGAGCGCGAGTTGGCCGAATGGACCCAGCTGGTGCGCGAGGCGCGCATCCAGCCGGATTGAAGCCCAACGCCCCCCACCCGGCCGGGCGGGGGGGGGGGCGCCGGCTGCCTCAGGCGCGGCGCAGATTGTCGAGGAACTGCCCGACCGCCTGGTTGACCGTGCCGCTCTGCTGGTTGAGCTCGGCGGAGCTGCGGCTGAGCGTGCCGGCGATCTGGCGCGTCTCCTCGGCGCGCTGGCCGACCTCCTGCATCAGGTTGCTGACGCGCTGGTTGCCCTCGGCGGCCATGCGCGCGCTGCGGGCGATCTCTGCGGTGGCCGAGCCCTGCTCCTCGACGGCGGCGGAGATGCTGGAGACCACCTGGTTGATGCCGTCGATGGTGGCGGCGATACCCTGGATGGCGTTGACCGCGTGGCCGGTCGCGGCCTGGATCTGGCCGATCTGCTGGCTGATATCCTCGGTCGCCTTGGCGGTCTGGGTGGCGAGGTTCTTCACCTCGGACGCCACGACGGCGAAGCCCTTGCCGGCATCGCCGGCGCGCGCCGCCTCGATCGTGGCGTTCAGCGCCAGCAGGTTGGTCTGGCCGGCGATGTCGCTGATCAGCCGCACCACCTCGCCGATGCGCCCGGCGCCCTCGGCCAGGGCCTGGACGATGCCGTCGGTGCGCCGCGCCTCGGCCACCGCCTGGGCGGCGATGGTCGCGGACTGGCTGACCTGGCGGGTGATCTCGTTCACCGAGGCGGAAAGCTCGTCGGCGGCGGCGGCGACGGTCGCCACCTCGCCCGAGGCGGCCCGGCTGGCGCCCGACACCGCCTCGACATTGCGCAGCGACTGCTCGGCGCTGCCGGACATGGTGCGCACCGCCTCGTCCATCTGCCGCACCGCCTGGCCGATGGCGCCGATCGCGCCCTGCACGCGGCCCTGGAAGTCATTGGCCACGTCATTCATGGCGGCGCGCTGGCTGGCCTTCTCCGCCTCGGCATAGGTCTCCAGCAGCACTTCGAGATCCACCCAGGCGGCGCGGTTCAGCGCCCGGCGCAGCGCCAGCCCCTGGTCCTTGCGGGCGAACCAGCCGCCCTTGGCGGGCATCGTGTCCAGCTCGGCATAGATGGCGTTGATCACCGTGGCGTGGCAGATGGTCACCGCATAGCCGGGCACGCCATGCTTGTAGAAGGCGCTGGCCAGGGCGCGGGCAGACTCCATGAAGCCATCGCCGAACTGGCCGGAGGCGACGCGCACCCAATGCGCCACGCGCACCTTGTGCACCTCGGGCTTGCTCAGCGCCTCGCGGATCTCGGGCCAGGCGGACAGCTCGGCATGCAGCGCGACCAGCAGGGCGGGCAGCCGCTGCTGCGCGAACTCCGAGAGACCCTGCAGCGCGGCCACATCCTCCTCGGTCATGCGGAAAACGGCGAAGCGCCGCTTCTGCTCGGGGGTGAGGATCTGGGACATGCAGGGGTCTCCAGCAGGCGCCGGCGCGCGGCGCGGCTGGCCCGGCCACGGTCAGGCGTCGATCCCGGGCGCAGCGCGGGGCCCGGCCAAGCAACACCCTAAACCAAATCGCCTCGATGATTCCACGGAAAAGTGTAGTTCATGAATTGTTGAAATATAAGATGTCCGAAAAGCGGAAAATCGAGTAATAAATTGTTAGCTTTATACTATTGGCGCGAGAAGGCCGCCACCCCAGCACGCCAGGCGCGCGGCGGCGGCCAGCCCCGCCATCCCGGGTTGCGCGAGGCGCGCCCGGCTCACGCCTCCAGGATCGCCACCGCCCGCGTCCAGCCGGCCGAGGCGCCGCGGATCTTCACCGGCAGGCAGGAGACCAGGAAGCCCTTGTCCGGCAGCGCCTTCAGCCCGTGCAGCTTCTCGATCTGGCAATAGCCGGCCTCGCGCCCCGCCTTGTGGCCCTCCCAGATCAGGCTGGCATCGCCGGTCTCGGCATAGCGGCGGGCGGTGTGCAGGAAGGGGGCGTCCCAGCTCCAGCCATCGGTGCCGACCACCCGCACCCCCTGGCGCAGCAGGTGCAGCGTGCCCTCGCGCCCGACGCCGCAGCCGCGATGGATGTAGTCCGGCTGGCCGAAGGCGGCGCCGGCCGAGGTGTTGAGCAGCACGATCTCCAGCGGCCGCAACGTGTGGCCGATGCGCGCCAGCGCGGCATCCAGCTCCTCCGGCGTCACCACATGCCCGTCCGGCAGGTGCCGGAGATCCAGCTTCACGCCGGGCTGCAGGCACCAGTCCAGCGGCACCTCGTCGATGGTGATGGCGCGCCGCCCGCCATCCATGGTGCTGTGGTAGTGCCAGGGCGCGTCGAGATGCGTGCCATTGTGGGTGGACAGGCGCAGCGTCTCCACCGCCCAGCCCTCGCCCTCCGGCAGATCCTCCGGCCGCAGCCCCGGGAACAGCGAGGCCACCAGCCCCGCCGTCTCGCGATGCGTCTGGTAGGTGATCTCCAGCCGCTGGATCGGCGGGTCGGCGGGCACGTCGTTCTCGATCGGGATCGACAGGTCGATGATGCGGCGCATGCGGCGTCCTCCCCAGGGCGTTGGCGGCCCGCCCGGCATGGACCGCGCGGCGCCGGCGCGCCAGGATTTCCTGCGGCGGCGCCGCGCCAGGATTTCTGGCGTCGCCGCCTCAGCCGGGCAGGCGGCGCCGCACCCCCTCGACATGGGCGCGCATCTCGGCCGCCGCGGCCTCCGCGTCGCCGGCGGCGATGGCGGCGGCG
>NZ_GG770781.1:72379-93159 GCF_000164635.1 Pseudoroseomonas cervicalis ATCC 49957
GTCGCCCTGGCGCTGCGCTTCGGCCACCCGCCGGCGCTCGCCATCCTGTTCACCGTGCCGCTCTGCCTGGCCGCGGTTGCCGGCGGGCTCTGGGTCAGCTGGCGCAACCGCCGGCCGGGGCGCGCCCTGGTGGTGGCGCAGCTCGGCCTGATGACGCTGGGCGCTGGCCTGGTCGCGCTCAACCTCTCGATGGCGGTGACGGTGCTGGGCGCGGTGCTGGTGGGGGCGGTGCTGGCGCCGCTGGGCACGCATTACTCGCTCACCCTCGACGCGCTGGCGCCGCCGCACCGCCGCGCCGAGCTTTTCGCCCTGCTGCGCACCGCCAATTCGCTCGGCGTCATCCTGGCCAGCGCGCTGCTGACGGCCGGTTCGCTCTCCCTCGCCCTGGCGGCGATCGCCGCGCTGATCGCCGGGGTGACGCTGGTGGTCGCCTTCGCCACGCTGCGGCGGCCGCCCCCGGCTTGACGCCGCCCCGGTCCGGGCATAACCAATTTGCGGATTGGTTGAGCCGCCGCCCCGGCGGCAGAGAAGGATCGGACCGATGAACTACGTCGTCAGCGCGCCGCCGCTTCCCTTTGTGCCGGTGCAGGGGGAGGAAGCCGTCTTCCCGGTGCGCCGCATCTGGTGCGTCGGCCGCAACTTCGCCGACCATGCGCGCGAGATGGGGCATGACCCGACCCGCGAGCCGCCCTTCTTCTTCGCCAAGCCGGCCGATGCGGTGAATCCGGGCGGCGACCTGCCCTTCCCCTCGGTGACCCAGGATCTGCACCACGAGATCGAGATGGTGGTCGCCATCGGCAAGGGCGGCAGCAACATCGCCGAGGACCAGGCGCTGGAGCATGTCTATGGCTATGCCGTGGGCCTCGACATGACGCGCCGCGACATCCAGGCCGAGGCCAAGAAGCTGGCCCGCCCCTGGGAGCTGTCGAAGGGCTTCGACCAGTCCTGCCCGATCAGCCCGATCGTGCCGGCCGCGCGCATCGGCCACCCGACCCGGGGCAAGATCGAGGTGACGGTGAACGGCAAGGTGCAGCAGACCGGCGACCTCAACCAGATGATCTGGACGGTGCCGGAGGCGATCGCCTTCCTGTCGCGCTATGTCGCGCTGCAGCCGGGCGACCTGATCATGACCGGCACCCCGGCCGGCGTCAGCAGCGTCAAGCCCGGCGACACGCTGCACGGCACCTGCGAGGGCGTGGGCGAGATCCGCGTCACCTACGCCGCCGCCTGAGGCGGCCCTGCCGGCCGGGCGGTTCCACGCCCAGCCGGGATTTTTTTCAGTGGGCCTCCTGGCCGGCGCTGGCCGCATGGGCCTCGGCCAGGCGCTGCCGCTCGGCGCGCATCGCCCCGGTGCGGGCCCGCACCCGCTCCAGCACCGCCGGCGGCGCCGTCTCCGGCCGGCCCGACTCGAAGGGCGGGGCAGGGGCGTATTCGAGGCCGAGCTGGATGGCCTCGGCCACCTCCCGCCCGGCCAGCTCAGCCGCCAAAGTGAGGGCGAAGTCGATGCCGGCGGTGACGCCGCCGCCGGTCATGAGGTTGCCGTCCCGCACCACGCGCTCGGCCACGGGGATGGCGCCGTAATGCGGCAGCAGATCCTGCGCGTTCCAATGGGTGGTGGCGCGGCGGCCGCGCAGCAGCCCGGCCGCGCCCAGCACCAGCGCCCCGGTGCAGACCGAGGTGACGTAGCGCGCGCCGGCCGCCTGGCGGCGCAGGAAGTCCAGCACCGCCGCATCCTCCAGCAGCGCATTCACCCCGGCGCCGCCCGGCACGCAGAGGATGTCGAGCGGCGGGCAGCCGGCAAAGTCCACATCCGGCGTCAGCACCAGGCCGCTGGAAGCGGCGACGGGCTGGCGGTCGCGCGCCACCAGATGCACCCGGGCATCGGGGATGGCGGCGAAGACCTCGTGCGGGCCGGTCAGGTCCAGCTGCTGCACCTTGGGGAACAGCAAGAGGCCGATCTGGAGCGACATGGCGGGGCGCCTCGCATGGTGGGGCGCCCAGCCTGCCACGTCTGGGGCCGCCGTCGAGGCCCGGATGACAGCGACTTCATGCCGCCTGCCGCGCCAGGCGCTTCCCGCCCCGCCCCGGCCGCGGCTATAGCGCGGTTCTCCCTCCCGGACGGTGACGCCATGTCCGCCAACTACGCCCTCAAGGAAGAGATCCGCGACTATTGGAGCGCGCGGGCCGAGAGCTTCGACAGCCATTTCGGCCACCGCATCCCGCCCGGCGCCGAGCGCGAGGCCTGGCAGGCCGCGATCCGCGCCCGGCTGGGCGCCGCGCCGCTCGAGGTGCTGGAACTGGCCTGCGGCACCGGCGAGGTGACGGGCGCGCTGCGCCGGCTCGGCCACCGCGTCACCGGGCTCGATTTCTCCGAGGCGATGCTGGAGCGCGCCCGCGCCAAGCATGCGGGCGATGCCGGGGCCCGCTTCATCCTGGCGGATGCCGAATACACGCGCGAGCCGGCGGGGCGCTATGACGCCGTGGTCTGCCGCCACCTGGTCTGGACCCTGACCGACCCGCAGGCGGCCCTGGCCGAATGGGCGCGGGTGCTGAAGCCGGGCGGGCACCTGCTGGTGTTCGATGGCGATTTCGCCACGCCCAACGGCCTGCCGGGGCGGCTGGCGCGGCGGGCCCTGGCCTGGCTGGACCGCAGGGCGGGTGTGGCGCCGGCCGCCGATCTCGACCGCCACGCCGCCATCATGCGCGAACTGCCCTTCGGCCAGGGGCTGACGCCGGAGATCCTGGCGCCGCTGGTGGAGCGGGCCGGCTTCACCGCCATCGATGTGGGCCCGCATGCGCCGATCGCCCGCGCCCAGCGCCAGGGCGCGCCGCTGCGCGACCGGCTGCGCACCCTGCTCTATCGCCGCTTCATCCTGCACGCCCGCCGGCCCTGAGGGCCGGGCGCGGCGGGGCGCGCCCCGCATGGCAAGTTTTTTATTTGCGAGTAATTCTCATTCATAGGATATCGGCGGCCACGCCGTGGCGTCGGGCCGGAACCGGGCCGCGCCGCCCTTGCCAGACGAGGCCCCCGATGCGCGCCACACGCCGCGATTTCCTGACCCTTGCCGCCCTCGGCCCCGCGCTGCTGGCCGCACCGGGCGCCGCCCGCGCCGCCGCGCCGCTGCGGCTGACCGACATTGCCGGGCGCGAGGTGACGGTGAACGCGCCGGTGCGCCGCATGATCCTGGGCGAGGGGCGGCAGACCTATGCCGTGGCGGCGCTGGACCGCGACAACCCCTTCGCCCGCGTCGTCGGCTGGCGCGACGATTTCCGCAAGGCGGATTTCGACGGCTACAGCGAATATGAGCGCCGCTACCCGCAGATCGCCCGGCTGCCGAGCTTCGGCGGCTGGAAGGACGGCGCCTTCGACATCGAGCAGGTGATCGCGCTGCGCCCCGATGTCGTGGTGATGAACCTCGAGGCCAAGGCGGCGATCGACGATGGCGGGCTGATCGGCAAGCTGGCGCGCGTCAACATCCCCGTGGTCTTCATCGATTTCCGCGAGAAGCCCTTCGAGCATGCCGAGCGCAGCATCGCCATCCTGGGCGCGCTGCTGGGGCAGGAGGCGCGGGCGCAGGAGCTGGCCGAATACCGCCGCACCCAGATCGCCCGCGTCACCGACCGGCTGCGCGACTTCGCCGGGCCGCGGCCGCGCGTGATGATCGAGCGCGCCGCCGGCTATGACGAGAATTGCTGCATGTCCTTCGGCGACGAGAATTTCGGCCGCATGGTCAGCGTCGCCGGCGGCGTCAACATCGCCGCCGGGCTGATCCCCGGCACCTTCGGCACGGTCAATCCCGAGCAGGTGGTGGCGGCCAGGCCGGATGTCGTCATCGTCACCGGCAGCAACTGGAAGCTGTTCGTGCCCGATGGCGCCTGGGTCGGCGTCGGCCCCGGCGCGGACCAGGCGGAGTCGCGCGCGCGCCTGGCGCGGCTGATGCAGCGCCCGGCCTACCGTACCCTGCCGGTCTCGCGCAGCGGCCGGGTGCACGCCATCTGGCACCAGTTCTACGACAGCCCCTACCAGTTCGTCGCCATCCAGGCGATCGCCAAGTGGCTGCACCCCGAGCTGTTCGCCGATCTCGACCCCGACGCCACCTTCCGCGACTTCCATGCGCGCTTCCTGCCGCTGGACTACAAGCCGGGCTACTGGGTCTCGCTCGGCGCATGAGCGGGCTGGTGGAACAGGCCGCGCCCGCCGCCGAACTGGCGCAGAGCCGCAGCAGTTATCGCGCCCTGTCGCGCCGGCGCCTCGCGCTGCTCTTCCTGCTGGGGGGGCTGCTGCTGGCCAGCCTGGTGGCCGACCTCGCCCTCGGCCCGGCGCGCTACGCCTATGGCGAGGTGCTGCGCGCGCTGCTCGGCTTCGAGGCGCCGCTCGACGTCACCGTGGTGGTGCGCGAGATCCGCATGCCGGTGGCGCTGATGGCGGTGGTGGTGGGCGCCAGCCTGTCGGTCGCCGGCGCGCAGATGCAGACCGTGCTGAACAACCCGCTGGCCAGCCCCTTCACGCTCGGCATCTCCGCCGCCGCCGGCTTCGGCGCGGCGCTGGGCTTCGTGCTCGGCGTCAACCTGCTGCCCTCGGGCTGGTCGGCCTGGACCATCCCGGCCAATGCCTTCCTCTGCGCCATGGGCTGCTCGCTGCTGATCCACGCGCTGAGCCAGCGTCGCGGCATGGGCACCGAGACCATCGTGCTGCTCGGCATCGCCCTCGTCTTCACCTTCAACGCGGCGCTGGCGGCGCTGGAGTTCATCGCCTCGGAGCAGGCGCTGGCGGCGGTGGTGTTCTGGACCATGGGCAGCCTCGGCCGCACCACCTGGCCGAAGCTCGGCATCGCCGCGGCGATGCTGGTCATCGTCTGGCCCTTCTTCGTGCGCCAGGCCTGGTCGCTCACCGCGCTGCGCCTCGGCGAGCACAAGGCGGCCAGCTTCGGCATCCAGGTCGGGCGGCTGCGGCTGCAGACCATCCTGCTGGTCAGCGCGCTGGCCGCGATCTCGGTCGCCTTCGTCGGCACCATCGGCTTCGTCGGCCTGGTCGGGCCGCATATCGCGCGCATGCTGGTGGGCGAGGATCAGCGCTTCTTCCTGCCGGCCTCGGCGATCTCGGGCGCGCTGCTGCTCTCCGCCGCCTCGGTGCTCAGCAAGTCGATCATCCCCGGGCTGATCCTGCCGATCGGCGTGGTCACCGCCCTGGTCGGCGTGCCCTTCTTCTTCAGCCTGATCCTCAGCACGCGGAGCCGCAGCTGGTGAACGCCATCCCGCCGCTTCCCACCCTGCATCTCGCGGTCGAGGACATCGCCGTCTCCTACGGCAAGCGCGCGGTGCTGCGCGGCGTCACCCTGCCGCCCTTGCGCGGCGGCAGCGTGACGGCGCTGCTGGGCCCGAACGCCGCCGGCAAGTCGACCCTGTTCCGCCGCATTGTCGGCCAGCTCGCCGGCCCCGGCACCGTGGCGCTGGACGGGCAGGACCTGGCGCGGCTGGCGCCGCAGGACCCGGCGCGGCCCTGCTACCTGCCGCAGGACAATGCGGCCGCCGCGGTGCTGACGGTGTTCGAGGCGGTGCTGCTGGCCGGCAAGCAGGGCGGCGGCAGCTGGTCGGTCAGCGATGCCGAGGCCGATGCCGTCACCGCCACGCTGATGATGCTGGAGATCGAGGATCTCGCCACCCGCAACCTTGGCGAGCTGTCGGGCGGGCAGCGCCAGCTGGTGGCGCTGGCCCAGGCGCTGGTGCGCCGGCCGCGCATCCTGCTGCTGGACGAGCCGACCAGCGCGCTCGACCTGCAGCGCCAGGTCGAGGTGCTGGCCCTGCTGCGCGAGCTGGCCGACCGCCAGGGCCTGTGCATCGTCATCGCCATCCACGATTTGAACCAGGCGCTGCGCTTCGCCGACCAGGTGGCGGTGCTGAGCGAGGGCCGCATCATCGCCGCCGGCGCGCCGGTGGAGACGCTGACGCCGGCGCTGCTGCACCAGGCCTATGGCGTCGAGGCGCGGCTGGAGCGCTGCTCGCGCGGCCATCCCTTCCTGACGGTGGACGGTTCGGCGCGCCCGCGCCGGCGCGGCGCGGCGGGGTTCTGAGCGGCCGCGCTCAGTCCGGCCCGCCCATCAGCCATTGCGGGCCTTCCGGAGTGCCATAGGGGTAGAAGCGCGACAGCTCCAGGTTTTCGTAGTTCAGCCCGTCCAGCCGCACCGTGCCGAGGAAGGGCTGGTCCGGCTCGACCAGCAGGATGCGCCGGGCGAAGCCGCTATCGTCGAAGCCGCGGCGGAAATGCACGCGCGACTTGATGGCGATGATGTCATAATCGGCGGGCGAGAGGCCGGTGGACCACAGCTCCTCCGGCTCGATCACCTGCGCCAGGTAGGCGCTGAGCACCAGCATGTTGCCCTCGCCGAAGGCGATGCAGGCCCAGCGCTGGCCACCGCCCATGGCGCGCGGCAGCGGGTTCTCCGGCAGGGCGACGAGGCGGCCGGTGATCTCCAGCGGCTCGCCGGCCGATTCATCGGCCAGCCCGCCGACGGCGAGCGTGACCTCGCCGCCGATCGGCGTGTCGCCGCGCAGCAGCCCCTCCAGCACCGCGGGGCTGGCGATGGTGGCGACCAGGGTGCGGCGCAGCCCGGCGGAGAGGATCTCGCGCAGCAGCCAGGTGGCGTAGCCGGAGCGGTCGCTATGGTCGCACAGCACCACGGGCACCTGGCCCGCGGCCACGGCCTGCCGCGCTAGGGCGACACCTTCAGAAATGCGGTGCACCTGGGTGGAGTTCAGCAGCGCCTCGCGCCGGCGCCAGGCATAGTCGGCCATGTCCTGCGCGACGCGCCGGGCCAGGGCGGCATCGCCATTGGTCGTCACCTGCAGCGTCATGCCGGCATCCGGCACATCGCTCCAGGGGAAGCCGAAAAAGACATTCACATAGACATCCGGCTCGCGCGCCTCCCACACCAGCGCGCGCTGGATCAGGTCGGACCAGGGCGGCGCGCCGGTCCATTGCAGCACGGTGGGCGAGATGATCGGCAGCTTCACCACCGCATGGCTGGGCCGGAAGCCGCCGCGCAGCATGCGCAGCAGCATGCGCGCCGCACGCTCGCCTTGCAGATGCGCGTCGTAATGCGGGTAGTATTTCACCGCGAAGGCGAGATCGGCATGGCGCAGGAATTCCGCATCCTCATTGCCATGCGGGTCGAAAGTCGCGGCCAGCACCGCCTTCGGCCCCACCGCTTCGCGCACGCGGCGGGCGATCTCGGCCTCGGGCCGCGCCACGCCGCGCACCGCCATGGCGCCGTGCAGCGCCATGTAGACGCCGTCGAACGGCGCCTCCGCCGCGATCTGCGCCAGCATGCGGCCCAGGAAATGCTCGAAGGCGTCCTGCGTCACCCAGCCCGAGCCCGAGCCGGTGCGCGGCCAGAGCGGCGATTCGATGCCGACCAGCTCGACGCCGTCATGCTCGCGCGCCACCTGCACGAAGCCGCCCATATAGCCCTTGGCGTCGGTGGCCAGCAGCGCCTCGCCCCCCACCGGCGAGCCGGGATAGATGAAATCCTCCCGCGTCGTGTCATAGGGCAGGAAGGTGACGGTCTCGTGCGAGAATTGCAGCACGGCGATGCGCATGGGCTCGTCCTCGGGCGATGAAGGGTCAGGAGCGCGGCGCCGCGCGCAGCAGCAGCGCCAGCAGCCGGCCGAACTGGGCGGCGGAGACGGAGGTGTTCGGCTGGTCGGTGTCGGTGCGGTGCACCAGCACGGCGTCGAGCGCCGGCATCACCAGCAGCTTGTGGCCGCGCGTGCCATGCGCGGCGAAGCTGCCCTCAGGCACCACGACATTCGGGTAGAGGATGCCCTGCCGCGCCACCCACCACATATAGCCATAGGCGCCGTGATGCCCGGCCTCGGAGATCGGCAGGGTGCTGAGCCGCACCCATTCCTCCGGCAGCAGGCGCTGGCCTTGCCAGGTGCCGCGGCGCAGGAACAGTTCTCCGAGACGCGCCAGGTCGCGTGCGCTCATGCGGAAGGGATAGGCGGGGTGCTGCGACTCCGGCAGCTCGACATAGGCGCCGTCGCGCGCCGCGTCGAAATCCTGCATGCCGAGCGGGCCTGCCAGACGGGTGGAGAACTCGGCAAAGATGTCGCCGCAGCGCTCGCGAAAGATGCTGCCCAGCGCGTTGAAGTCCCAGTTGTTGTAGCACCAGGTGGTGCCCGGCCCGGCGCTGTGCCGCGCCGGCTTGATCGACAGCATCCAGGGCGATTCATAGCCGCTCGGGTGATACACGCCGGAGCGCGCGCAGAGCAGGTCGAGCAGTGTCGCCAGCCGCTCCCGCGCGGTCAGGCCCAGCCTGTCATCGATGCCGAGCTGTTCCAGCGTCGCATCCAGATCCAGCCGGCCTTCCGCCACCTGCATGCCGATCAGGGCTGACAGGATGCTCTTGCGGATGGAATGGACATTGTAGCGCGCGGCGACCTGGCCCTCGGCCAGCAGCACGCGCCCGCCCACCACCAGCAGCAGCGCGCTGGTGTCGAGACCGGTCGCATGCCGCAGCGCGAGGCGCAGCTGTCCCTCATCCCAGCCGGCGGCGGCCGGGCTGGCCCAGCGCGGCCAGTCGCCGATCCCCGTTTCCGCCTGCGGGCTGGTCTCCTCGCGCATCCTCGTCCTATCCTTCCGGCGGGGAATTGTTCCGCCACTCAGCGGCCCTGCATGGCCTGAGGATTGCATGGGCCAGGGCGCGGAACCAGCCACCGGGAGCACGCAGCATGGTCCTTTTCGTCCGACGCTCTTTCCACAGCCTGAGCCTCGCGCTGCTGGCGGGGGCGCTCGCCGCGCCGGCCGCGCTGCCGGCCCGCGCGGCGACCCCGGCCAATGCCCTGGTGATGGCCTGGAACATCGACGCCATCAGCACCTTCGACCCGGCGCAGATCGGCGAGGTGGTGACCAATGAGCTGATCGAGAACACCTGCGACTTCCTCGCCCGCTTCGATCCGACCGACGAGAAGAAAGTGGTTCCCGCCCTGGCCGAGCGCTGGGAAGTATCGCCTGACGGGCTCCGCATCACCTTCCACCTGCGCGACGGGCTGACCTTCCCCTCGGGCGAGCGCGCCACGGCGCAGGACCTCGCCTGGTCGCTGCAGCGTGTGGTCAAGCTCGGCTTCGGCAATGCGGCGACGCTCACCGAATACGGCTTCACCCGCGAGAATGCCGAGCAGTCGATCACCGCGCCGGATGATCGGACGGTGGTGCTGACGCTCGACAAGCCCTATCCGGTGGATCTGATCTTGCAGGCGATCGCCGCCAACCGCGTGGCCACGCTGCTCGACCGCCGCACCCTGCTGGCCAACCAGAACAACAACGACCTCGGCAACCGCTATCTGGCGACGCGCACCGCCTGCGTCGGCCCCTACAGCCTGCGCCAGTGGAATGCCGGCGAGAGCGTGGTGCTGGAGGCGAACCCGCGCTACTGGGGCCCGGCGCCGAAGCTGCGCCGCATCATCATCCGCCACGTCGCCGAGGCCGGCACGCAGCGCCTGCTGCTGGAGAAGGGTGATATCGATGTCGCCCGCGACCTGACGCCGGAGGACATGCAGGCGCTGGAGCGCATGCCGGGCATCACCCTGTCGCGCGCGCTGCGGCCGCAGCTGGTCTATTGGGGCTTCAACAACGCCAACCCGATCTTCGCCAATGAGAAGGTGCGCCTGGCGATGCGCTACCTGATCGACTACGAGGCGCTGGGCCGCACCATCATGGCCTATAATGGCGTGCCGCGGGCGAGCTTCGTGCAGCTCGGCGCCTTCGGCGCGCTGGATGAGCGCGCCGGCCAGCCCTTCAGCCTCGATCTCGAGCGCGCCAAGGCGCTGCTGACCGAGGCCGGCTATCCGGACGGGTTCGAGACCTCGCTGATCTTCGGCACGCTGCCCTATTCGGCGCCGATCGCGCAGCACATCCAGCAGAATGCCGCGCGCATCGGCGTGCGCATCCGGCTGGAGCAGATGGCCAATGCGCAGCTCTTCGCCCGCCATCGCGGCCGCGAGTTCCAGACCGCCATGCTGGCCTGGCAGACCGGCGTGCCGGATGCGCAGGGCAATGCCTCGCGCCTGGTGAAGAATCCGGACAACCGGCTGGAGGCGCGGCTGACCCAGTATCCCGCCTGGCGCCACGCCTATTTCGATGCCGAGATCAACGCCCGTGTCGACGCCGCCCTGCTGGAGCGCGACACGGCGCGGCGCGAGGCGCTGTACCATGAGCTGCAGCGCGACGTGATGCAGCGCGGCCCGACGGCCATCATGTTCCAGACCTTCAGCATCGCCGGGCTGCGCAGCAACCTGCGCGACTGGACCTGGCACGGCTTCGGCACCTACTACAACCTCGTCTCGAAGTAAGGCCGCCGCATCATGGCGGAGATCGCCGCGGCGCCGGCGCGAGGGGGGCAGGCGCAGGCCGCCCCCGGACTGCCGGACTGGGTCGGGCAGGCGCTGCGCCTGCTCGTCTCGGTCGCCGTCACGCTGTTCGGGCTGATGGCGCTGACCTTCTTCATCGGGCGGCTGCTGCCGCTCGATCCCGTCGCCGCCATCCTCGGCGACAATGCGACGCAGGAAGCCTATGAGGCGATGCGCCGCCAGCTCGGCCTCGACCAGCCGCTCTATGTGCAGTTCGGGCGCTATGTGGCGAGCGTGGCGCAGCTCGATTTCGGCATCGCCCTGACCACGGGGCGGCCGGTGCTGGACGATATCGCCCGCGTCTTCCCGGCGACGATCGAGCTGGCGACGGTCGGCATCGTCATCGGCACGGGCCTCGGCATTCCGCTCGGTGTCATGGCGGCCGCCTATCGCGACACGCCGCTCGACTACATCGCGCGCGTGGTCGGGCTGCTCGGCTATTCCACGCCGAATTTCTGGCTCGGGCTGATGGGGCTGGTGCTGTTCTACGCGACACTGGGCTGGGTCGGCGGGCCGGGGCGCATCGACACCGCCTATCAATGGGATATCGAGCCGGTGACCGACCTGCTGCTGCTAGACACCGCCATGGCCGGGCAGTGGGACATCTTCTTCAACGTGCTGTCGCACATCATCCTGCCGGCGGCGATCCTGGGCTTCGGCGCCATGGCCTATATCAGCCGCATGACGCGCAGCTTCATGCTGGAGCAGCTGGCGCAGGAATATGTCATCGCCGCGCGGGTGAAGGGCCTGTCCTGGATGCGCACGGTGTGGGTACACGCCTTCCGCAATGTCGCGGTGCAGGTCGTCACCGTCGTCGCCCTGGCCTATGCCTTCCTGCTGGAGGGCGCGGTGCTCACCGAGACGGTCTTCGCCTGGCCCGGCTTCGGCCGCTACCTGACCAATGCGCTGCTGGCCGGCGACATGAACGCGGTGGTGGGCTGCACCCTGCTGGTGGGCGTCATCTTCGTCGCGCTCAACCTGTTTTCGGATCTGCTCTACCGAATCTTCGACCCGCGGACGCGCTGAGATGAGCACCACCACCTCCACACCGCGCGGCGGCCTCGGCGCCTGGCTGCGCGCGCCGGTGCCGCAATCGCCCTTCCAGGCGCGCATGCAGGCGCTGTATCTCGGCTGGCGCCGGCTGCGCGGCAATCCGCCGGCGCTGGCCGGCGCCATCATCCTGGCGCTGCTGCTGCTGATGGCGGCGTTTGCCCCCTGGATCGCCACGCACGACATCTATGCGCAGGACCTGGCCTCGCGGCTGCAGCCGCCCTCCGCCGCGCACTGGTTCGGCACCGACGATCTGGGGCGCGACATCTTCAGCCGCATCGTGTTCGGTGCGCGCATCACCCTGTATATCGCGACGCTGGCGGCGCTGATCGCGGCGCCGCTCGGCCTCGTCATCGGCACCACGGCGGGGTATCTCGGCGGCTGGACGGACACCATCCTGATGCGGCTGGTCGATGTTTTTCTGTCCTTTCCCTCGCTGGTGCTGGCGTTGGCCTTTGTCGCCGCGCTGGGGCCGGGGATCGAGAACGCCGTGATCGCCATCGCGCTCGCCGCCTGGCCGCCCATCGCACGGCTGGCGCGGGCGGAGACGCTGACGGTGCGCGGCTCCGACTACATCGCCGCGGTGCGGCTGCAGGGGGCGTCGCGGCTGCGCATCATCGTGCACCACGTCATGCCGATGTGCATTCCCTCCGTCATCGTGCGCATCACGCTGAACATGGCGGCGATCATCCTGACGGCGGCGGGCTTGGGCTTCCTCGGCCTTGGCGCGCAGCCGCCCAGCCCGGAATGGGGCGCGATGCTGTCGACGGGGCGGCAATTCGTCATGACCAGCTGGTGGATCGCGGCGATGCCCGGCTGCGCCATCCTGCTCACCAGCCTCGCCTTCAACCTGGTGGGCGACGGGCTGCGCGACATGCTGGATCCGCGTCATGGCTGAGCCCCTGCTGCGCGTGCGCGACCTGCGCATTGCCTTCCCCGGCTCGGACGGGCCGATCGAGGCGGTGCGCGGCGTGTCCTTCGATGTGGGGCGGGAGAAGCTCGGCATCGTCGGCGAAAGCGGCTCGGGCAAGTCGATGACGGGGCGGGCGCTGCTGCGCCTGTCGCCGCGCGCCGCCCGGCTCACCGCCGCCGAGATGCGTTTCGACGGCATCGACCTGCTCGGCGCCTCGGAGCGGCGGATGCGCGGCATCCGCGGCGCGCGCATCTCGATGATCCTGCAGGACCCGAAATACTCGCTGAACCCCCTGATGCGGGTCGGCGCGCAGATCGTCGAGGCCTGCCGGCTGCACCAGAGGCTGGGCCGGACGGAGGCGCGGGCGCGGTCGCTCGCCATGCTGGAGGCGGTGCAGATCCGCGATCCGGAGCGGGTTTTCGCGCTGTATCCGCATGAGGTGTCGGGCGGCATGGGCCAGCGCATCATGATCGCCATGATGCTGGTGACCGAGCCGGACCTGATCATCGCCGACGAGCCGACCAGCGCGCTCGACGTCACGGTGCGGCGGCAGGTGCTGGCGGTGCTGGACGAGCTGGTGACGCGGCGCGGCGCCGGGCTGATCTTCATCAGCCACGACCTCAACCTCGTCGCCGAATTCTGCGACCGGGTGCTGGTGATGTATGCCGGGCGCATCGTCGAGGAGCTGCATGCGCGCGACCTGGCCCGGGCGCGGCACCCCTACACCCAGGCGCTGCTGCGCAGCCTGCCGCGGCTGGACCATCCGGTGCAGGAGCTGGCGGTGCCGACGCGCGACCCCGCCTGGCGCGACGGCCCGACCTATCGCCTGGAGCAACCGGCATGAGCCTTCCTTCTGTGCCGATGCTGGAGGCGATCGGCCTCGACATCCGCTTCGGCAAGGGCGCGCGGACCAGCCACGCTGTGCGCGAGGTTTCCTTCCGGGTGATGCCGGGCGAGGCCTTCGGGCTGATCGGCGAGAGCGGCTCGGGCAAGTCCACCGTGCTGCGCGCGCTGTCGGGGCTGAACAGCGCCTATGGCGGCAGCCTGCTGATGCAGGGGAAGGAGCTGCCGCACAGCCGCGACCGCGCCTTCCACCGGCGGGTGCAGATGGTGTTCCAGGACCCCTATGGCTCGCTGCATCCGCGCAAGATGGTCAACCAGGTGCTGCTGGAGCCGCTGGCGATCCATGGGCTGGACCGGCCGCAGCAGCGGGTGGATGCGGTGCTGGAGGCGGTGGGGCTCGGCGCCGGCTTCCGCTTCCGCTATCCGCACCAGCTTTCGGGCGGGCAGCGGCAGCGCGTGGCCATCGCGCGCTGCCTGGTGCTGGAGCCGGAGATCCTGCTGCTGGACGAGCCGACCAGCGCGCTGGACGTCTCGGTGCAGGCGGAGATCCTGAACCTGCTGCAACGGCTGCGGGCCGAGCGCGGCCTGACCTATGTCATGGTCAGCCACGATCTGGCGGTGGTGGCGCATCTCTGTGGCCGGGTGGCGATCATGAGCCAGGGCCGCATCGTCGAGGAGCTGCCGGTCGCCGATCTGCGCGCCGGCCGCGCCGAGGACCCGTACAGCCAGCAGCTGCTGGCCGCCAGTGCCGCCCCCATCAACCTGCCCGACTGAAGGCGGGGTCCGGGGGGACCCTGTCCCCCCGGCCTTTTCTATTCTTGTGACTGCTCGAGCAGCGCCGCCCGCGCCCAGCTCGCCGCCGGCCCCAGCGCCTCGTCTCGCCGGTGGGCGAGGAAGAAGGGCAGGGGGGCGGTCCAGTCCAGCCCTTCCAGCCGGGCCGGGCGCAGCCGCACCAGCCGCCCCGCGGCCAGGTCGTCCGCCACCATGGGTGCCGGCATGCGGCCCCAGCCCAGCCCGGCCAGGATCAGGCTGCGCTTGGCGGCGAGGGTGTTGACCCGCCAGATGCCGCCATTGGGGGTGGCGAGGGGCCGTTTGCGCGGTTCGCGCGAATGGCTGGCCAGCACCAGAAGGATTTGGCTGCGGAAAGCCTCGGCCGGGATTTCTGTCGGCAGCAGCGCCAGCGGGTGATCGGGGGAAGCGACGGGGATGCGCTCCACCCCGCCCAGCGCCACGCCGGCCAGGCCCGGATAGCGCTCGATGACGGGCCCCAGGATGCCGAGGGCGCAGCGGCCGGAGAGCAGGGCTTCCGCCGTGGCGTGCATGGATTCGGTTTCGATGCGCACGCGCACCAGCGGGAAGGCGCGGCGGAAGGCGGCCAGCAGAGCGAGCAGCCGCGCCTCGGGGAAGGCGGCTTCCACCGCCATCACCAGCTTCACCTCGACGCCGGCGGCCAGGCCATCGGCGGTGCGGCGCAGCGTGTCCAGCTCCTGCGCCATGCGGCGGGCGACGGGCAGCAGCGCCATGCCCTGCGGCGTCAGGCTGGTGCCGCGCTGGCCACGCTCGAACAGGGTAACGCCCAGCTCGGCCTCCAGTCGCTGGATGGCGTAGGTCATGCTGGACTGGGTGCGGTTCAGCGCCTGGGCGGCGGCGGAGAGGCTGCCCTGCTCGGCCACGGCCAGGAAGGCCAGGATATGCTCTGTGCCGGGGGTCAGGGCGGCCATGCTCTATCGGATTTCCTGATGGTCTCTGCGCAAATTTTCCTGGTTTGCAGGGCGCCGGGCAGCGTGTAACCGCTCTGCCAGAGGCCGGCCAGCCAGCGAGGGCGCGTGACGCGCCGGGCCGCGCCTGCCATCGGATTTCTCGATCCCGCCCAGGGCCATTGTCCATGCCGCTCCGCTCTGAACTGCAAATGAGAATAATTCCTATTAGCGGAATGTCGATGGCCCCAGGGTGGCGTGGCGGGCTGGCGGCCGCGCTGCTGGTGCTGGCGTCCCAGCCCGTGGCGGCGCAGCCGGCGGCGCCAACCGCGCTGCCGGAGCTGTCGGTGACGGCGCAGCCGGCCCAGGCGGTGGAGGGCTACCAGCCGCTGACCACGACGCTGGGCGGCGGCGGCGCCGTGCCGCTGATGGAACTGCCGCAATCCATCGCCGTGGTGCCGCGCGCCGTGATCGAGGACCAGCAGGCGCGCAGCCTGGACGAGGTGCTGGCCAATGTCAGCGGCGTCGCCGCCGCCAATTCGCTGGGCGGCACGCAGGACGCCTTCATGCGGCGCGGCTTCGGCGACAATCGCGACGGCTCGATCATGATCGACGGGCTGCGCACCATGCTGCCGCGCAGCATGAGCGTGATGACCGACCGGGTGGAGGTGCTGAAGGGTCCGGCCTCGATGCTGTATGGCATCCTGGATCCGGGCGGCATGGTCAATCTGGTGCCGCTGCGGCCGGAGGAGCGCTTCGCCGGCATGGTCAATCTGCGCGCCACCAGCTTCGGCGGCGGCTCGGCCGGGTTCGACGTGACCGGGCCGGTCGCGCAGGGCTTCTCCTTCCGCCTGGCGGGGGAGGATCAGCGCGAGGAGTACTGGCGCAATTTCGGCCATGTCGAGCGGCGGCAGATCGCGCCCTCGCTGGCCTGGCGCGACGACCGCAGCAGCGTGGAGCTGCGCTATTTCCACGAGGATTACGCGGTGCCCTTCGACCGCGGCACCATCTTCGACCCGCGCACCGGCCGCGCCGTGCCCACCGGGCGGCGCACGCGATTCGACGAGCCCTACAACACCTCGCGCGGCTATTCGGATTATGTCGGGCTGCGCGGCAGCCACCAGCTGGATGAAGATTGGCGCGTCTCGGCGGGCTATGCCTACAGCCTGAACGATTATTCCGACCAGAATGCGCGCATCATCAGCTACGACCCGGCGACCGGCGCGCTGGTGCGGCGGGCTGACGCGACCGAGGCCTCGACACGCTTCTCGCACGCGGTGCGCGCCGATCTCGAAGGCCGTGTCACCCTGTTCGGCCTGCGGCACGATCTGGTGTTCGGCACCTCCTATGACTATCAGAGCACACGCCGCTCGGAGATGGTGCGTGGCCGCAACACCGGCGGCTTCAACATCTACAACCCGGTCTATGGCCGGCTGGCGGCGCCGGGGCGGATCGGCACGCCCTCCGACAGCGACCAGATGGAGCGGCTGGAGAGCGTGGCCTTCTACGCCCAGGACAGCATCCATCTGAACGAGCAATGGATCCTGGTGGCCGGGCTGCGCTACGAGCAGTTCGACCAGCTGGCCGGGCGCGGCCGGCCCTTCAACCGCAACACGGATGTGCAGGATGGCCGGCTGGTGCCGCGCCTCGGCCTGGTCTACCGGGTGCTGCCGGAGCTGGCGCTCTATGCCAGCTACAGCGAATCCTTCAAGCCGAACTCCTCCATCGCGACCGCCTATGGCGCGCTGCCGCCGGAAACCGCGCACTCCTACGAGATTGGCGCCAAGCTGGACATCGGCGAGGGGCTGAGCGCGACGCTCGCCGTCTTCGACATCGACAAGCGCAATGTCGCCTATAATTTCGTGCAGAACGGCACGACCTTCACGGCGACGGCCGGCGCGGTGCGCTCGCGCGGGGTGGAGATCGACATCGCCGGGCGCATCACCCGGCAGGACAGCGTGATCGGCTCCTACGCCTATACCGACGCCTCGGTGACGCGCGACCCGACGCTGCAGGGCAACCGGCTGTGGAACGTGCCGCGCCACACCGCCTCGCTGTTCTGGGTGCATGATTTCGGCGCGGTGCTGGGCTCGGAGGGCCTGCGCGCCGGCTTTGGCGGCCGCTTCATGGGCGAGCGCGCGGGCGATACGCAGAACAGCTTCGACCTGCCCTCCTACCAGGTGTTCGACGCCTTCGTCGCCTATGACACGCGCATCGAGCGCCAGGCGCTGCGGCTGCAGCTCAATGTGAAGAACATGTTCGACAGGACCTATTACACCGCGACCCAGGGCAGCAATCTGGGCGTCGCGATCGGCGAGCCGCTGCAGGTCGTGGCCAGTGTCACCGCGCGGTTCTGACATCGGGCGGCGCCGGGTGCTGGCGGCGGGGCTGGCCCTGCCGCTGCTGGCGCGCCCCGGCCTGCTGCGTGCCGCCAGCGACGCGCCGGTCACGGTGACCGATCTGCTCGGCCGCCGCGTCAGCCTGCCACGCCCGCCGCGCCGCATCGTGCTGGCGCAGGGCCGGCTGCTCGGCACGATGGGGCTGCTGCATCCCGATCCGGTCGCGCTGCTGGCCGGCCGCGCCAGCGACATGGCCCAGGCCCTGCCGGATGAGGAGGCCGCCTGGACCGCCCGCTTCCCGGCGCTGCGCGGCGTGCCACAACTCGGGCGGCGCATCCTGGCCGACATGTCGGTGGAATCCGTGCTCGCCCTGCAGCCGGACCTCGTGCTGCTGACGCGCGGCGCCATCGCGCCGCTGGATGCGCGCGGTGGCAGCGAGGTGCTGGCCCGGCTGGAGCGGCTCGGCCTGACGGCGGCGGTGGTGGATTTCATGGCCGATCCGCTGGCCGAGACGCTGCCGAGCCTGGCCATCCTCGGCGCGCTGCTGGACCGCCGCGACCAGGCGGCGGCGCTGTCGGCGGTCTACCGGGCGCGGCTGGCGGCGCTGGACGCGCTGCGCGCCACCCAGCCCGCCGCGCCGGTGCCGGTGCTGCTGCACAACAATGCCGGCGGGCGGGAATGCTGCTACAGCATCGCGCGCGGCAGCTTCGCCGATTTCCTGGCGCGCATGGGCGGGCGCAGCATTGCCGCCGATTTGCTGCCCGGCGCGCTCGGCCAGCTGCACCGCGAGACCGTGCTGGTTTCCGACGCGCCGGTCTATCTGGCCACGGGCGGCGTCTACAATGGCCGCGGCGGCGTCTCGCTCGGCGCCGGCATTTCTGCGGGCGCGGCGCGCGACAGCCTCGCCGCCATGCTGCGCGCGCAGGGGCTGGACGCGCTGCCCTCGGTGCGGGCGGGGCGGGCGCATGCGCTGTGGCTCGGCTTCAACGAGACGCCGCTGCACCTCGTCGCGCTGGAGGCGCTGGCCGGCTGGCTGCATCCGGCCCTCGCCCCGCGCCTGTCGCCCGAGCGGCTGCTGGAGCGCATCGACCGCGATTTTTCCGCCCTGCCGATGCAGGGCAGCTACTGGACCAGCCTGGCCTGAGGGCTAGCATCGCGGCGGAGGTGCGCGATGGATCAGGACGAGCTCTGGCGGGATCTGCGCGCGCTGCGCCAGGATCTGCACGCCCATCCCGAATTCGGCTTCGAGGAGGCGCGCACCGCCGCGCGGCTCGCCGCCCGGCTGCGCCAGGCGGGGCTCGAGGTGGCGGAGGGCATCGGCGGCACCGGGCTGGTCGCCACGCTGCGGCGCGGCGAGGGGCCGGCCATCGCGCTGCGCGCCGATATGGACGCGCTGCGCATCGCCGAGCGCAGCAACCTGCCGCATGCCTCGCGCCGCGAGGGGCTGATGCATGCCTGCGGCCATGACGGGCACAGCGCCATGCTGCTGGGCGCCGCGCTGCTGCTGGCGGCGGAGGGCGGCTTCCGCGGCACGGTGCGCTTCCTGTTCCAGCCGGCCGAGGAATGGGGCCGCGGCGCGCTGGCCATGCTGCAGGACGGGCTGCTGCAGCGCTTCCCCTTCGAGGAGATCCACGGGCTGCACAACTGGCCCGGCCTGCCGGTGGGGCAGCTGCGCACCCGCCCCGGCCCGGTGATGTCGGCCGAGGACAATTTCGAGATCCTCCTGCGCGGCCAGGGCGGCCATGCCTCGCGCCCGCAGGCGGGGCGGGAGGTGCTGCTGGCCGCCTGCGCCACGGTGGTGGCGCTGCAATCCATCGTCGCCCGCCGGCTGGACCCGGCGGAGACCGCCGTGGTCTCGGCCACCGAATTGCTGACCGACGGCACCCGCAACGTGCTGCCCGGGGAGGCGCGCATCCTGGGCGATGCGCGCAGCTTCCGCCCGGAGGTGAGCGCCGGGATCGAGGCCTGGCTGCGCCGCATCGCGGAGGGCACCGCCGCCGCGCATGGCTGCACGGCCGAAGTGACCTACAGCCGCGAATTCGTCCCCACGATCAACGACCCGGCGGCGACCGCGACGGCGCTGGCCGCCGCGCGCGACGCGCTGGGCGAGGGCCAGGTCGCGCTGCTGGAGGCGCCGCACACCGGCTCGGAGGATTTCGCGCGCTTCCTGGCCCATGTGCCGGGCTGCTTCGCCTTCCTCGGCAATGGCGAGGAGTCGGCGCCGTTGCACAACCCGGCCTATGATTTCAACGACGCGGCCCTGCCGCACGGGGTGCGCTATTTCGCGGCGCTGGTGCGGCGGCGGCTGCCGGCGGACCCGCCCGCCTCGGTGGGCGGCTGAACAGCGCGACCTCGCGGGCCCGCCAGGCGGAACCGGAGGGCCGTGGCGAAGGGCGGCCTGATGGGGTGGTGTGGGGCAAAGCCTGACCCATTGCGCCAACGTCACAGACTCGTGAAGTTTGTTAAGTTGAAGGTTAAGGGCCGGAAATTATAGTTAATCCGTAACGATGCGGAATAACGATGAAATTCCTGATCCTCCTGGCCGGCTTCACGGCGGCTCTGGGCGTGCCGGCATCGGCGCAGCAACTCAGTCCCTGCCGCTGGTACAGCTACAATGACGTGCAGCATTTTGGCTGCCTGATCGATCGTGGCTGGGGCAGCCAGGAGGCGCGCCATGCCCCGGGGGCGCGGCTTCCCATCGCGACGGTCATGGCCGATCTGACGCTGTCGATCGAGCAGACCCGGATTCACCGCACCGGCTCGGTCGCGGTCTACCGGGCGGCGCACCAGCACTTCTCCGACCTGCAGCGGGCCGGCGAGGAATGGGTTCTGTACCGGGACTGGCTGCGGGTGATGATGGCGGCCTTCGGCACCCAGGGCGGCAGCGAGATCGCGCTGCTGTTCAAAGGCGAAATCGACGGCCAGGACTAGCCCGCCGGTCGCGGCCTGCCCGGCTTGCGACAAGCTCATGCGACAGCGGGGCCGCTGCCGCGTTATGCCTGCGCCATGCCAAAGCCCCTGCCGCTCCCCCATCCCCTGCCGCGCCGCCTGGCGGCGCTGGCCGCCATCCTGCCGCTGGCCGCCCTGCTGCTGCTCGCCGGCTGCGACGACCCGAAGCCCGGCGAGGGTGCGGCCGCCACGGCCGAGGATGCGCCGTCCCGCGAGATCGCCCGGCGCGCCGCGCTGGAGCAGGTGCGCGCCCGGCTGCGCATCCAGGGCGAGATGCGGCTGCGCGCCATCCAGGTCTATCGCCAGCACCTGCCCGGCGCTTACGCGGTGTGCGGGCAGATCAACCCCTCCGGCGCGGTGAACGACCCCTTCATCCCCTGGGTGGTGGCGGTGACGCTCGCCGAGGGGCAGGGGGAGACGCCGCGCCAGTCCAGCCTGGCCATCGGCCTGTCCAATGCCGAGGCCAGCCGCGTCTATCTGGAGATGGTGGAGCGCTGCTTCGAGGGCGGCGGGCCGCGCACCGCGCAGGGGCCGGGCACCGCCGGGCTGCCGCCGCTGCCCTCCGACACGGCGCTGGGCGCG
>NZ_GG770781.1:94030-100987 GCF_000164635.1 Pseudoroseomonas cervicalis ATCC 49957
CGGCCGCGCCGCGCCCGGGCAGCCGCGTCGCCGCCTTCCTGGAGATCCGCCCCGACAACACCGTGCTGCTGAAGAGCCCCTTCATCGAGGGCGGCCAGGGCGTCGACACGGCGATGGCGCAGATCCTGGGCGAGGAGCTGGATGTGGAGCCGGCGCGCTTCACCGTCGAATGCGCCCCGCCCGGCGCCGATTACGCCCTGGTCAATGGCATGCGCATCACCGGCGGCAGCTACTCGGTGCGCAGCGCCTATCCGGTGCTGCGCCAGCTCGGCGCCAGGGCGCGGCAGATGCTGCTCCAGGCCGCCGCCGCGCGGCTGGGCGTCGCCGCCGACAGCCTGGCCACCGAACCCGGCCGGGTGATCCACGCCGCCTCCGGCCGCAGCCTGGCGTATGGCGCGCTGGCCGCCGAGGCCGCCTCGCTGCCGGTGCCGGAGAGCGCGCCGCTGCGCGCCGAGCGGGATTTCCGCTGGATCGGCAAGCCGGTCGCGCGGCTCGATGTGCGCGCCAAATCCACCGGCCAGGCGGTCTATGCGATCGACCTGACGGTGGAGGGCATGCTGCAGGCCGCCGTGCAGCACGCGCCGCGCCTGGGGCAGGAGCCGCGCGCCCTGGCCAATGAGGCCGAGGTGCGGGCGATGCCGGGCGTGCATTCCATCCACCGCCTGCCCGGCGCCGTCGCCGTGCTGGCCGATCGCTGGTGGCGCGCCCGCCGCGCGGTGGAGGCGTTGCAGGTGGACTGGGCCGAGCCCGCCGCCGGCGCCCGCCGCGCCATGCCGGCCGATTTTTCCTCGAACGCCATGCGCGAGGCGCTGGCCAAGGCCCGTGGCAACGCCCTGCCGGCGGAATCGCATGGCGATGCCGAGGCGGCGCTGAAGACCGCCACCCGCACCCTCGAGGCGCAGTACGACGCCCCCTATCTGGCGCATGGCCAGCTGGAGCCGCCCTCGGCCATCGCGCACTGGAAGGGCGATGGCACGCTGGAGCTGTGGCTGCCCAACCAGGCGCCGGAGATGTTCCAGCGCGCCGCCGCGCGGGTCGCCGGCATCGCCCCGGAGAAGGTGGTGATCCATTCGCCGTTGCTGGGCGGCTTCTTCGGCCGGCACTTTCTCTATGACAACGCCAACCCCTTCCCGCAGGCGATCCTGCTCTCCAAGGCGGTGGGGCGGCCGGTGAAGCTGATCTGGTCGCGCGAGGAGGAATTCCTGCGCGACGCGCTGCGGCCGATGGGGCTGGCCCGCTTCCGCGCCGGCCTCGGGCCTGACGGGCTGCCGGTGGCCTTCGCGGCCGAGGCGGTGGGCGAGGGGCCGGTCGGCCGCTATTTCGGCGGCCAGCCGGGCCGCGCCGACCCCTCCGCCGTCGAGGGCATCTCGGAAAAGCCCTACGCCATCCCGAACCGCCTCGTGGTGCAGGTGCCGCACGCCCATCCGGCGATCATCGGCTTCTGGCGCTCGGTCGGGCATTCGATGAACGACTTCTTCTACGAAGCCTTCCTCGACGAGATCGCCGAGGCCGGCGGGCAGGACCCTTACGCGCTGCGGCTGCGGCTGCTGGCCGACAAGCCGCGCCACAAGGCGCTGCTGGAGGCGGTGGGCGAACTCTCCGGCGGCTGGAGGCGCGGCCCCTATGACGCGCCGGACGGCACCCGCCGCGCCCGCGGCGTCGCCATGGCCTCGCCCTTCGGCAGCGAGGTGGCGACCATCGCCGAGGTGTCGCTGCGCGAGGGCGAGGTCGTCGTGCACGAGGTCTGGGTCGCGGTCGATCCCGGGCGCATGGTCAACCCGGCGATCATCGAGGCGCAGGTGAATTCCGCCGTGGCGCTCGGCCTCTCCTCCGCCCTGCTGGAGGAGGTGGTGTATGAGAACGGCATCCCGCAGGCGCGCAATTTCGATGGCTACCCGATCCTGCCGCCGGGCCGCATGCCGCGCGTGCAGGTGCGGATCATCGAGAGCGGCGCGCCGATGGGCGGCATTGGCGAGCCGGGCCTGCCCGGCGTGCCGCCCGCCGTGGTCAATGCCGTGGCCGCCCTGACCGGCCAGCGCATCCGCAGCCTGCCGCTGTCCAAAGCCCGCCTCGGAGCCGCCTGATGCGCCTTTTCTCTGCTGTCGTGCTCACTGGCGCGCTCGCCGCCGGCCTGCTCTCCGCCGCCCCCGCCCGTGCGGAGGAGGGCGACGCGGCGCGCGGCCGCACGCTGTTCCAGCGGCAATGCCAAGCCTGCCACCAGGTCGCGCAGCCGCGCAACGGCGTCGGCCCGCATCTGCAAGGGGTGGTCGGCCGCATGGCCGGTGGGCTGGAGGGCTACAACTACTCGCCGGCGCTGAAGGCGCTGGGGCGGGAATGGACGCCCGAGACGCTCGACGCCTATCTGGCGAACCCGGCCGGCGTCGCGCGCGGCACCCGCATGGTGCTGCGCGTCCCCGCCGAGCAGGACCGGCGCGACATCATCGCCTTCCTCGGCGCGCCCTGAGCGGCTTGCGGGGCGGGGAGGGACGCGGCAAAGCACCCCCTTGCCGCCGCCCTTCCGGCCGCGCGCCGCAGAAGGAGATCGCCATGAGCCGCGAGGCCGCCATCGCCGCCGCCGAGGCGCTGTTGCAGGACGGGACGCTGTGGCGCGTGCTGTCGCGCCGCGTCGCCTGGCCGACCGAAAGCCAGGAGCCCGCCCGCGCCCCCCTGCTGCGCGACTATCTGGAGCAGGAGATGCGCCCCGATCTGGAGGGCATGGGCTTCGCGGTGGAGGTGCTGGACAATCCGCTGGGCGCAGCGCCCTTCCTGGTGGCGCGGCGGCAGGAGGGCGCGGCGCTGCCCACCGTGCTGCTCTATGGCCATGGCGATGTGGTGCGCGGCATGGCGGGGCGCTGGCAGGCGGGCCGCGACCCCTGGCGGCTGGAGGAGGCCGGGGATCGCTGGTACGGCCGTGGCAGCGCCGACAACAAGGGCCAGTACACGCTGAACCTGGAGGCGCTGCGCGCGGTGATGGCGGCGCGCGGCGGGCGGCTCGGCTTCAACGCCGTGCTGCTGCTGGAGATGGGGGAGGAGATCGGCTCCCCCGGCCTGCTGGAATTCTGCGCCGCCCATCGCGAGCGGCTCGCCGCCGATGTGCTGCTGGCCTCCGACGGGCCGCGCCTGGCGGCGGACCGGCCGACGCTGTTCCTCGGCTCGCGCGGGGCCTTCACCTTCACCCTGGCGGTCGAGGCGCGGGCGCGCGGCTATCATTCCGGCAATTGGGGCGGCGTCATCCGCAACCCGGCCACCATCATCGCCAATGCGGTGGCCGCGCTGGTCGATGGGCGCGGCCGGCTGCGCGTGCCCGGAATGCTGCCGCCGCCCATCCCGCCCGCGGTGCGCGCGGCGCTCGAGGGCCTGCCGGTGGGCGGCGGGACGGACGACCCGGCGGTCGACCCGGATTGGGGCGCCGAGGGGCTGAGCATGGCCGAGCGCCTCTATGGCTGGAACACGCTGGAGGTGCTGGCGATGGGCGCGGCCGACCCGGCGGCGCCGGTCAATGCCGTGCCGCCCGCGGCCCGCGCGGTGCTGCAGCTGCGCTATGTGAAGGGCACCGACACGGACGGATTGCTGCCGGCCGTGCGCGCGAGGCTGGACGAGGCCGGCTTCGCCGATGTGACGCTGGACGCCAACCGGGAGGAGGCGGCGCCGGCGACGCGCCTGGACCCGGATTCGCCCTGGGTGCGCTGGGCGCTGGGCTCGATGCAGGCAAGCCTCGGCCGGGCGCCCACGCTGCTGCCGAATATCGGCGGCTCGCTGCCCAACCATGTCTTCGCCGACATGCTGGGCCTGCCGACGCTGTGGCTGCCGCATTCCTATGCCGCCTGCGGCCAGCACGCGCCGGATGAGCATCTGCTGGTGCCGGTCGCGCGCGAGGCGCTGGCGATGATGGCCGGCCTGTTCTGGGATCTCGGCGAGCCGGGCGCCGCGACCCTGCCCCGGCGCGGCCACTGAAAAAGAGCAGGGCGGCGATCGGGAGGATCGCCGCCCCGCAACAGGAAGCACGCCCCCGCGCGACAACGGAGCGCGGAACCGACAAAAATCAGGCGCGGCGGAGCATCTCGGCCAGAGCATCGGCCAGCAGGGCCAGCGCCTGGCTCATCGCCGCCGCCAGCGCCTCGGTGTCCGTCCCCGCCAGCGGCACCGTCTCGCGCAGGCTGCGCAGCACCGGCCTGGCATTGCCGCCGAGCCGCCTGGCCGCCAGCTGCGCCTCGATCACCACGCGGCCCTCTTCATCCTCCTCCAGCCGGGCGATCTCGGCCTCGGCCTGGGCCTCGGGCACGGCGGTCAAGGCGCTGCCCTCGGCCAGGATGCCGCTGCCCGGCAGGCGCTGGCGGAGATTCTCGGCGGTGATGCGGGTCACCATCTCGCCCAGCGGCTCGGCCCAGCGCGCGCCGGAGACCAGCGCCACCCGCGCGCCGCCGCCGCCGCGGGTGATCTCCGAACGGTCGAGATAGCGGGCCAGGCCGATGCGGCGCAGTTCGATCAGCGGCGCGGCGCCGCCCTGGGCCGGGCCGGGCCGGGCGGTCAGCCGGTAGTAGCGCGGCTCGGGCGAGGCGCAAGCGGCCAGCGGCAGCAGCGCCAGCAGGCCGAGATGGCGACGGGTGGGGTTGGGCATGCGGTCTCCCATGCTCATTCGCGGCGGCCGCGGATCAGCGCCTCGGGGTGGCGCTCCAGGAAATCCGCCAGCAGGCGGATCGAGCGGGCGGTGTCGGAGAGCTGCTGCAGCGTGCGGTCGATCTGCCGGTTCACCTGCGAATCCCCGCCATAGCCGCGCTCGATCGAGGCGATGGCGCTGCGCGCGCTGCGCACCGTCTGGTCGAGATTGTTGGCGATCTCGGGCAGGCGGCGCAGCAGCGGGGTGATCCCGCCATCCGCCTTGCGCACCAGCTCCTGCACCCCGGCCAGCGCGCCGGCCAGGTTCTCCAGCGATTGCTGCAGGGCGGGGCTGGAGGCGACGCCATTCACCGCGGCCAGCGCGCCATTGAGGTTGCGGCCGATCTCGTCCAGCGGGAAGCGCTCCAGCTTGCCGGCGACGGCGCTGACCGCGGCCATGATGTCGTCGCCATCGCCGCCCGCGCTCGGCAGCACGATCATGTCGCCCTCGACCCGCACCTGGGCGGGCGGCGCATCCGGCACCGTCTCGGCCGAGAGCACCTTCTGGCCGGTCAGCAGGTTGCCGCTGCGCAGGGTGAAGCGCATGCCCTGGTCGACCAGGTGCTGCGCCATCGCCATCACCTCCAGCGGCGGCCGCCCGGCGGGGAAGGCGATGCGGCTGGGCTCGATGGCGATGCGCACCGGCACGCGGAAGCGCTCGCTCTCGCGGTCATAGGTCAGCTCGACGCGGGTGACGCTGCCGATGCGGATGCCGCGCAGCTCGACCGGCGCGCCCGGCGACAGGCCGCGCACCGAGCCCTCCAGATAGACCAGGAATTCCAGCCGGTCGGGCGAGGTGGCGGCACGCGCCGCATCGGCGCTCTCGAACAGGAAATAGGTGGTGTCGGGCGGGGCGGCGGGCTTGTCATGCTCGTCGCGCGGCGTGTCGAAGGCGATGCCGCCGGCGAACAGCGCCTGCACGCTCTCGATCTCCAGCTTCACCCCGTCGCCGCCGAAGCTGAGATTGGCGCCGGAGCTGTTCCAGAAGCGCGAGCCGGCGCGCAGATAGCCGTCATAGGGGGCGCGGATGAAGACGCGCAGATTGGTCGGCCCATCCAGCGCCGGCGGATCGTAGCCCAGCACCTCGCCCACCGGCACGTCGCGGAAGAACACCGGCGAGCCCTGGCTGATGGCGCCGAGGCGCGGCGCGCGCAGCGTCACCACCCGCCCCGGCTCGCCGGCGCGCACGCCGGGCGGGTCGTCCAGGCCGCGGAATTCGTCGCGCCGCTCGGCCTCGCGCGGGCCCGGGTCGAACTCGATATAGGCGCCGGAGACGATGGTCTCGATGCCGGAGAGATTGCCGGCCGAGAGCCGCGGCCGCACCACCCAGAAGCGCGCCGGCTCGGTCAGCCGGTCGGCGATGTCGCGGCTCATGCGCACCGCGACATCCACCCCGTCCAGCTCCCCGGTCAGGCGGATCGCCTCCACCGTGCCGACGGTGACGGATTTGTAGCGCACCTGGGTCTGCCCGGCGGAGAGCCCGTCGGCGCTGGCGAAGCGCAGCGTCACCAGCGGCCCGCGCGCGCTGTAGGTGGTGTAGCCGAGATAGAGCGCGATGGCGGCGGCGGCCAGCGGGATCAGCCAGATCCAGGAGACGTGGCGGCGCCGCGGCTGCGCCTCGACGATTTCGGGTTCGATCTCAGGCATCGGCGGCGGGGTGTCCGGAGGCGGGGCGGGGGGCCGGCGAGGAGGCGCCAGAGGGGGCGGAGGGCGCGATGGCGGGGGCGTTGCGCCCGGCCGCGTCCCACATCAGGCGCGGGTCGAAGGCCTCGGCCGCCAGCATGGTCAGGATGACGACGGCGCCGAAGCAGGCGGCGCCCACCTCGGCGGTGATCGAGGCCAGCACGCCGAAGCGCACCAGCGCGATCAGCACGGCGACGACGAAGACGTCGATCATCGACCAGCGGCCCAGCACCTCGATGACGCGGTAGAGCCGGGTGCGGCCGGCCAGCCGCCAGGCGGAGCGGCGCTGCACGCAGACCAGCATGACGATCAGCCCGACCAGCTTCAGCATCGGCACCGCGACGCTGGCCAGGAAGACGATCAGGCCGAGCGGCCAGAAGCCGGTCTCCACGAACTCCACCACGCCGCCCAGGATGGTGTGCGGCCCGCCCTGGCCCAGCGTGACGATGCTCATCACCGGGTAGTAGTTGGCGGGGATGTAGAGGATGCTGGCTGCGATGATCAGCGCCCAGGCGCGTTGCAGGCTGCGCGGCTTGCGCGGATGCAGCGCGGTGCCGCAGCGCTCGCACGGGTCGCCCGGGCGGGCCGGCGCCACGCGGTGGCAGCAATGGCAGGCGA
>NZ_GG770781.1:101497-108173 GCF_000164635.1 Pseudoroseomonas cervicalis ATCC 49957
AGCGGCCGCGCCGTCCCGCTCATGCGCGGGGTGCCGCCGGGCGGCGGCCGGGCGCGGGGGCGGGAGGGGGCAGGGCAGGCATCATGGTTCCGCAGCAACGTCGGGAGGGGGCAAAGGGCGGCAGGGCACCGGCGCGAGGTTCCCGCGAAAGCGGATGACATTCTTGTCAGCGCCCGCGGCCCGGCTCCAGCCCGCGCACAAAGCCCCTGGGGTTGATCCGCGTCAATTCACAAACCGTCCGTTCGGTTTAATGGTGCGCCGCGGCACAGCCGGGGGGTGCCGCTGCGCCGCCGCAGCGCCTATCCTCCCCCGGCTGCATGGAGGCTTCCGCATGACGGCCGAGCTCGTCGCCAACCGCCCCTTCGCCGAGATCGCCCCGGGCGACAGCGCCAGCCTGACCCGGCGCATCACCCAGCAGGATATCGAGCTTTACGCGGCGCTGACCGGCGACGCCAACCCGACCCATCTGGCGACGCCGGAGGGCGAATCCGGCGGGCCGCGCCCGACCGCGCACAGCATGCTGGGGGCGGCGCTGATCTCCACCCTGCTCGGCACCCGCCTGCCGGGTGCCGGCACCGTCTATGCCGGGCAGACGCTGCGCTTCCTCTTGCCGCTCCAGGCCGGCGACGCGCTGACCGTGCGCGTCGCCGTGCGCGACAAGCAGGAGGCGGGGCGGCTGGTGCGGCTCGACTGCCAGGGCACCAACCAGCGCGGCGAGACGGTGTTCGAGGGGCTGGCCGAGGTCTGCGCCCCCGCCACGAAGCTGTTCCTGCCGCCGCGCGAGACGCCGGACCTGATGCTGCACCGGCATTCGCATTACGGCCGGCTGATCGCCCGCTGCGAGGGCCAGGCGCCGGTGCCCTGCGCCGTCGCCCATCCCTGCGACGAGGCCGCGCTGGCCGGCGCGCTGGAGGCGGCGGGGCAGGGGCTGATCCGCCCGCTGCTGGTGGGGCCGGAGGCGCGCATCCGCGAGATCGCGGCCCGTGCCGGGCTCGATCTTGGCGACCTGCCGGTGATCGACACGCCGCACAGCCATGCCTCGGCCGCCCGCGCCGTCGCCCTGGTGCGCGAGGGCAAGGCCGGGCTGCTGATGAAGGGCAGCCTGCACACCGACGAGCTGATGTCCGCCGTGGTGGCGCGCGAGGCCGGGCTGCGCACCGAGCGCCGCATCTCCCACGTCTTCATCATGGACGTGCCGAGCTATCCGGAGCCGCTCTTCATCACCGACGCCGCCATCAACATCCAGCCGGATCTCGCGACCAAGGCGGACATCATCCGCAACGCCATCGACCTGCATCACGGGCTCGGCCTCGGCACGCCGCGGGTCGCCATCCTCTCGGCGGTGGAGACGGTCAATCCGCGCCTGCCCGGCACGCTGGACGCGGCGGCCTTGTGCAAGATGGCCGATCGCGGCCAGATCCAGGGCGGCGTGCTGGACGGGCCGCTGGCGCTCGACAACGCCATCAGCCCGGCGGCGGCGCGCATCAAGGGCATCGTCTCCGAGGTCGCCGGCCGCGCCCAGGTGCTGGTGGTGCCCGATCTCGAGGCCGGCAACATGCTGGCCAAGAATCTGAGCTTTTTGTCGGGGGCCGATGCCGCTGGCATCGTCCTCGGCGCCAGGGTGCCGATCGTGCTGACCAGCCGCGCCGACAACCAGCGCACGCGCCTCGCCTCCTGCGCCGTCGCCGCCCTCTACGCCCGGCACCTCGCGGCCCGGCTGGAGGGGGTGGCATGAGCGGCCGCGCCATCCTGGTGCTGAACGCCGGCAGCTCCAGCATCAAGTTCCAGCTCTATGACGAGGCGGGCGGCGCGCTCACCCGCCGCTTCAAGGGGCGGCTGGAGGGCATCGGCACCGCGCGGCCGCGGCTGCTGGCCTGGGCCGCCGGCGACGTGGCGCTGGAGGATCGCGCCCTGGACCCGGCCCGCACCGCCGATGGCGAGGCGGCGCAGGCGGCGCTGGGCGGCTGGATCGCCGACCACATGGGCGGGCCGCCGGATGCGGTCGGCCACCGCGTGGTGCATGGTGGCGGCCGCTTCACCGGCCCGGCGCTGGTCGATGACACGGTGCTGGCCGAACTGACGGCGCTGGTGCCGCTGGCGCCGCTGCACCAGCCGCACAACCTGGCGCCGATCCGCTCGATCCGCGCCCGGCGGCCGGACCTGCCGCAGGTCGCCTGTTTCGACACCGCCTTCCACGCCACCCTGCCGGAGCTGGCGCGGCGCTTCGCCATCCCCGAGCGGCTGCATGCCGAAGGGGTGCGGCGCTACGGCTTCCACGGCCTCTCCTACGAATATATCTCTTCCAGATTGCCCGAGCTGGCGCCGGAGATCGCCGGCGGCCGCGTCGTGGTGCTGCATCTGGGCTCCGGCGCCTCGGCCTGCGCGATGCGCGCCGGCCGCTCGGTCGAGAGCACCATGGGCTTCACCGCGCTGGACGGGCTGCCCATGGGCACGCGGCCGGGGCTGCTCGATGCCGGGGTGGTGCTCTATCTGGCGCAGCAGGGCCGCGGCGCCGCCGAGATCGAGCATATTCTCTACCACGAAAGCGGGCTGCGCGGCCTGTCCGGCCTGTCCGGCGATGTGCGCGACCTGCTGGCCAGCGACGCCCCGGCGGCGCGGCTGGCGCTGGATTACTTCGCCTATCGCACGGCGCAATCCATTGCCGCGCTCGCTTCGGCGCTGGGCGGGCTGGACGGGCTGGTCTTCACCGCCGGGGTGGGGGAGAACGCGGCGCCGGTGCGCGCCATGATCGCCGAGCGCTGCGCCTGGCTCGGCATCCGGCTCGATCCGGCGGCCAATGCGGCGCATGCGCCGCGCATCCACGCCCCCGGCAGCCTGCCGGTACACATCATCCCGACCAACGAGGAACGCATGGTGGCACGCCACGTGCTCGACATGCTGGGGGCGGCGCCGTGAGCCCGCTGCCCGGCCTGCGGCTGGACGGCAAGGTGGCGCTGGTCACCGGCATCGCCAATGACCGCTCGATCGCCTGGGGCTGCGCCCAGGCCTTCCGCGCCCAGGGCGCGGCGCTGGCGGTGACCTATCTGAACGAGCGCGCCCGCCCGCATGTGGCGCCGCTGGCCGAGGCCGCGGAGGCCGAGCTGCTGCTGCCCCTCGATCTCGGCCAGGAGGGGCAGCTGGAGGCGGTGTTCGAGGCGGTGCGGGCGCGCTGGGGGCGGCTCGACCTGGTGCTGCACTCGATCGCCTATGCCCCGCGTGAGGATCTGCAGGGCCGCGTCACCGATTGCTCGCGCCAGGGCTTCCTGCAGGCCATGGACATCTCCTGCTGGTCCTTCATCCGCATGGCCAAGCTGGCCGAGCCGCTGATGCCGCAGGGCGGCACGCTGTTCTGCATGAGCTATCTGGGCGCCGAGCAGGTGGTGGCGAACTACAACCTGATGGGCCCGGTGAAGGCGGCGCTCGAATCCGCCACCCGCTACCTGGCGGCCGAGCTGGGGCCGCAAGGCATCCGGGTGCATGCCATCTCGCCAGGGCCGATCCGCACCCGCGCCGCCTCCGGCATCGCGCAGTTCGACAGCCTGGCCGAGCAGGCGGCGGCCGAGGCGCCGCTGCGCCGCCTGGCCCGCATCGAGGAGGTCGGCATGACCGCCGCCTTCCTGGCCAGCGAGGCCGGCGCCGGCATGACCGGCCAGACCCTCTATGTCGATGGCGGCTATCACATCGCCGATTAGGGACGCGCTGTTCCCGGTCTGATCCCGTAGCCCCCGGCCCCGCGCTGCGGCATGCCTGCCATATGCCGCTCGACGCCCCGCCGCCCCCCGACCCCGCCGCGCTGGAGGCGATGGCCGCGGCGCTGGAGGCCAGCGGCGAGTACCGCGTGCTGCGCCGCATCGCCCCGCGCCCATCGCTCCCCGTGCCGCAGGGCGCGGCCACCCGGCTCGGCCTGGTGCTGGATGTCGAGACCACGGGCCTCGACCATGGCCAGGACGAGATCATCGAACTGGCGATGCTGCCCTTCACCTATGGGCTGGACGGCACGCTGTATTCCGTGGGCGAGGCGTTCAGCCGGCTGCGCCAGCCTGCCCGCCCGATCCCGCCCGAGGTCACGGCGCTGACCGGCCTGACCGACGCCATGGTGGCCGGCCAGAGCTTCACGCCGGAGGAAGTGGCCGCCTTCATCGGACCGGCGGCCCTGGTCATCGCCCACAATGCCGGCTTCGACCGCCGCTTCGCCGAGGCCTTCTGCCCCGATTTCGCCGCCAAGCCCTGGGCCTGCTCGCTGCACGGGGTGGACTGGGCGGCGGAGGGGTTCGAGGGGCGGCGGCTCGGCGACCTCGCGGCGCGGCACGGGCTGTTCTTCGACGGCCACCGCGCCGTGCATGACTGCCAGGCGACGCTGGAGATCCTGGCCCGCCCGTTGCCGCGCAGCGGCGTGCCCGCCCTTGTCCGGCTGTTGGAGGCGGCACGCCGGCCGAGCTGGCGCATCTGGGCCGAGGGCGCGCCCTTCGCCGCCAAGGACCGGCTGAAGGCGCGCGGCTATCGCTGGAATGGCGAGGCCAATGGCCGCCCGCGCGCCTGGTATATCGAGGTGGCGGAGGAGCAGCTGGAGGCCGAGACCGCCTTCCTGCGCAGCGAGATCTATGCCGGCGAGGTGGACGTCCCGATGCGCCGGCTGACCGCGCTGGAGCGGTTTTCCGAGCGGGGCTGACACGCGGGGCAGGGATGCGCCGTCCGGTTAATTAAACAGAAAGAAATATTTTTCACGCTTCCGTGAAATCACGGAAAGACGCCGCCATGACCGCCTTCCTGGGGCGCCTGCGCCTGCGCACCAAGCTGCTCGGCGCCTTCGGCGCGGTGATGCTGCTGACCATGGCCGTCGGCGCCATCGGCCTGGCGCAGCTGCAGATCGCCAACAGCCATCTGGACGCGCTGCACGAGGAGTGGCTGCCGGCGGTCCGCGCCGCCGGCCAGCTGCAATACACGGTCAGCCGCGAGCGCACCCGCGTGGCGCGCTACATCGCCACCCCGAGCGCCGAGGAGCGGATCGTGGTGCGGCGCGAGGTGGAGGCCATCACGCGCGAGGTGGAGCAGCGCTTCGCCGAGAACGAGGCGCGGCTGCGCACCGAGGCCGCCCGCACCGTCTTCACCCGGCTGCGCGCCGCCTATGCCAGCTACCAGCAGGGGCTGCAGCCACTGCTGGCGGCGCCGCCCGGCGATGCCGAGGCGATGCGCGTGTTCAACGGGGCGAGCGCCGCCGCCATCCGCCAGGTGTTCGGCCTGATGGACGAGCTGGCGGCGCTGGCCAGCCAGGGTGCCGATGCCGATGCCCTAGCCGCCGACGACGCCTTCATCCAGAGCCTCTGGGCGGTCGGCCTCGGCGTCGCGCTGGCGCTGCTGATCAGCCTGGCCGCCACGCTGTGGCTGGACCGGCACGTCGCCGGCAGCACCGCGACCCTGGCCGCCGCCATGCGCCGCCTGGCGCGGCGCGACTATGATGTCACGCTGGCCGGCACGGATCGCGGCGACGAGATCGGCGACATCGCCCGCGCCGTCGGCGAATGCCGCGACGGGCTCCGCCAGGCCGACGCCCTGGCGGCGGAGCAGGCGCGGGAACGCGCCGCGCGCGAACGCCGCGCCGAGACGCTGGCCACGCTGGTCCATGAATTCGAGGCCAAGGTGGGCGATGCCGTCGGCATCGTCTCCGCCGCCGCCACCGAGCTGGAGGCCACCGCGCGCGCCATGTCCGGCACGGCGGAGGACACGATGCGCCAGGCCGGCGCCGTCTCCGAGGCGGCGCAGCAGGCCAGCGGCGGGGTGCAGACGGTCGCCTCGGCGGCCGAGGAGCTGGCCGCCTCGATCGGCGAGATCAGCCGCCAGGTGAGCCAGGCCACCAGCGTCTCCGGCCAGGCGGTGGAGCGGGCGCGCGAGACGGATGCCACGGTGCGCGTGCTGGCCGAGGGGGCCGGCAAGATCGGCGAGGTGGTGGAGCTGATCACCTCGATCGCGGCCCAGACCAACCTGCTGGCGCTGAACGCCACCATCGAGGCGGCACGCGCCGGCGAGGCCGGCAAGGGCTTCGCCGTGGTGGCCTCGGAGGTGAAGAACCTCGCCAGCCAGACCAGCCGCGCCACCGACGAGATCGGCGCCCAGATCGGCCAGATCCAGGCGGCGACGCAGCAGGCGGTCAGCGCCATCAGCGGCATCGCCGCCACCATCGAGGAGGTCAGCCGCATCACCATGGCGATCGCCGCCGCGGTGGAGGAGCAGAGCGCCGCCACCGGCGAGATCGCCCGCACCGTGCAGCAGACCGCCCAGGCGACCGACACGGTGACGCGCAACATCGCCACCGTCAGCAGCGGCGCCAGCCATACCGGGGCCGCTTCCGCCCAGGTGCTGGCCTCGGCCGCCGACCTGTCGCGCCAGGCGGAGCAGCTGACCCGCACGGTGGATGGCTTCGTCACCGGCGTCCGCGCCGCCTGACTTTTTGTCCAGGGGGGCGGCGCCGGTGGCGCCGCCGGACCCTAGTTGCGGCGCTGCTGCTCGATGCGGCGCCGCTCCGCCTCGATGCGGCGGCGGTCGCGTTCCACCTGCTGGCGCTGCGCCTCGACCGCCTGGCGCTGCCGCTGCCGCTCGATCTCCTGCCGCGCCTGCTCGCGGTCCTGCCGGTGGCGCTCCAGCATGCGGCGCTGCTCCTCGTCGCGCCGGCGCTCCGACG
>NZ_GG770781.1:110867-112908 GCF_000164635.1 Pseudoroseomonas cervicalis ATCC 49957
GAGGGGCGGGTGCGGCTGTCCGGCCCGGCGGTGGAGATCGGCCCCGCCGCTGCCGCCGCCCTGGCGCTGGCGCTGCACGAGCTGGCCACCAACGCCGCCCGGCATGGCGCGCTGTCGCAGCCCCAGGGGCTGGTCGAGATCGGCTGGGAGACGCTGCCCGGCCTGCTGCGGCTGCGCTGGGCGGAATCCGGCGGCCCGGCGCTGGAGGAGGCGCCGGTCCGCCAGGGCTTCGGCACCACCCTGGTGCGGCAGACGCTGTGCGGCCAGCTCGGCGGCCAGCTGCAGCTGGAATGGCGGCGCGGCCAGGGGCTGCTGGTGCAGATCGAGCTGCCGGCGGAACGGCTGCCCGGCTGACCCGCCCCTGACCCGCCCCTGATCCACCGCTGATCCACCCCTGGCCGATTGCGGCACCGCCTGCCTTCCCCTGCGGGGCCGGCCACGCCTAGCCTCGCCGGCAGCGCACCGCCAAGCCGGGCGCGGCCAAGGGGCAGGGCCTGGCAAAAGCCGGCCGCCACCCCCGGGGGATGATCATGGCTGGAGAGACGACCGCCGCGCCCCGTTCCACCGAGCGGTGCCGGGCGTGCAGCACGGTGTCCCGCGCCGGCCGGCGCCGCCCGCACGCGATCGACCTGCTGCTCGCCGCCTCGCTGGTGCTGCCGCTGCTGCTGTTCGGCGCGGTGGCCGGCTATGACCGGCGCCAGACCCTGGCGACGGCGCGGCAGGACCTGCTCAGCACCTCGGAGACGCTGCGCGCCCATGCCGAGAAGCTGCTGCAATTCGAGAAGCTGGCGCTCGGCGCCGCCGACCAGTGGCTGGGTGTCCTGGAAGCCGGCGAGATCGTGGTGGAGCGCGAGCGGCACCACCACTTCCTCAACGCGCTGCGCCGGCAGGCCGAGGGCGTCATCGGCATCACCGTCTTCGGCGCCGGGGGCGAGCCGCTGGTGGACAGCGACCGGCCGATCCCGGTCACCGGCATCAATGTCGCCGACCGCGAGTATTTCGCCTGGCATGTCGGCCGCCCGGGCTCGGTGCCGCATCTCGGCCAGCCGGTGCGCAGCCGGGTGGATGGCTCGCCGATCCTGCTGTTCAGCCAGCGCCGCAACGCGGCGGATGGCGGCTTCCTCGGCGTCATCGCCGCCGGCATCCGCCAGACCACGCTGACCGGCTTCTGGGACCGGGCCGTGCCGGGGCGCGACGTGCTGGTGGCGCTGACGCGGCAGGACGGGGTGATCCTGGTGCGCCGCCCGCCCCTGCCGGACGATGCGGCGCAGTTCCCCTCGGCGCCGGCGGTGGTCCGGTTCCTCGGCGGCCTGCCCGAGGGCGAGGCGGTGCGCGCCACCTCCCTGGTGGACGGCATCGAGCGGCTGCTGGTGGTGCGCCAGTTGCAGGGCTTCCCGGCGCGGCTGGTCTATGGCGTGCCCTGGGAGGCGGCGCTGGCCCCCTGGCGCGGCCGGCTCCTCGTCTATGGCGGCTTCGCCCTGGCGGCCGCGGCGGCGCTGTTCGGCCTCGGCCTGATGGTGCGCCGGCACAGCCTGGCGCTGCACGAGCTGAACGCCAGCCTGGAGCGGCGCGTGGCGCGGCGCACCGCGGCGCTGCAGGCCAGCGAGGCCCGCCAGCGCCTGCTGGCGCGCGAGGTGGACCATCGCTGCAAGAACGCCCTGGCGGTGGTGCAGGCGGCGCTCAGGCTGACCCCCAAGGACGACCCGGTGGCCTATGCCGCGGCGGTGGAGGGGCGGGTCGCGGCGCTGGCGCGGGTGCAGACCCTGCTGGCCGAGGATCGCTGGCGCGGCGCCAGCCTGACCGCGCTGCTGCGCGCCGAGCTGGCGCCCTTCGTCGCGCTGGAGGGCGATGCCTATGGCCCGCGCGCCGAGCTGCAGGGCCCACCCGTGCTGCTGCCGCCCAGCGCGGCGCAGCCGCTCGCCATGGCGATGCACGAGCTGGCGACCAACGCGCTGAAGCATGGCGCGCTGTCGCAGCCTGGCGGCCGGGTGCTGGTGGAATGGCATTGCGCCACCCCCGCCGGCCAGCCCGGCGGCATGCT
>NZ_GG770781.1:115957-120650 GCF_000164635.1 Pseudoroseomonas cervicalis ATCC 49957
CGGGATTCCATCGCCCAGCTGCTGCCGCTGCCGCAGGGCGGCCTGGCCTTCGCCGCCGCCGATCCCGGCTGGGGCCGTCTGGCGCCCGATGGCAGGCTGGCGCTCGCCCCGCGCTCCGGCACCGCCGAGTTCCGCGCCACCGGCGACAGCCTGGCGCTCAGCGAGGATGGCATGCGGCTGCGCGTGGTGCCGCGCCCGGGCCAGCCGGCGCTGGCTTTCGACGTGGCGCGCGGCGAATTGCGCCCGAGCAAGCCGATGGAGGGCGACGGGTTGCGCCCGGCCAGCGACAGCGCCGGCGGCATCAGCCTGACGCAATGGCGCAACTCCACCCAGCCCCGGCTGAATGGCCGCCCGCTGGCGCTGGGCCAGGGCGAGTTCGCGCGCAGCGCCGCGGTGCTGCCGGGCGGGCTCGGCTTCGTGCTCGGCACCGACACGCATCTGCGGCTGTACGACGCGCGCGGCAACCCGCTCGATGCGCTGCCCGGCCCGGGCGCGAGCTGGGGGCTGGCGCTGACCGGCGATGGCTCGTTGCTGGTCGCCGCGCATGCCGATGGCACGCTGCGCTGGTACGGGCTGGCGGAGAACCGCATCACCGAGCGTGCCGCCCTGTTCATCCAGCCCGACACGCTGCGCTGGGCGCTGTGGACTCCGGAAGGGCTGTTCGACCACGCGCCCTCCGGCGGGCAGGAGCTGGTCGGCGTGCATCTGAACGAGGGCCGCGCGGCGACGCCGGAATGGGCCAGTTTCCAGCAGGCCTATCGTGCGCTCTACGCGCCGCAGGCGGTGCGCGCGCGCATCGGCGGCGTGCTGCCGCAGGCCGGGCGCCTGGCCGATCTGCGCGCCCGCATCGGCCACACCCCGCTGGCCCGCCCGGGCGAGATCTGCGCCGTGCTGCCGGACGGCAGCTGCCCGGTGCTGAACTGGACCGAGGCCGCGCTGCCGGCCGAAGCCACGGCGCTGCGTTTCTCCGTGTTGCCGCAGGATCGCGGCCTCGGCCTCGGCCCGCTCGACGTGCTGCTGAATGGCCGCATCGCCGCGCGCATCGATCCGCCACGCGGCGGCGGCGCGCGGGGCGATGCGCCCTTCCAGGCGGAGATCCCGCTCGACCCCGGGCCCAACACCATCGCCACCCGGCTCTACGCCGCCGATCGCGGGTTGTTCTCGGAAGGGCCGGGGCTGGAATTGCGGCGCGAGGGCCAGGCGGCGCCGCCGCCCGGGGCGGGCCGCCTCGTCATCCTGGCCGTCGGCGTCAACAATTACGGCGTGCCGGACATGGATCTGCGCTTCGCCGTGCCGGATGCGCGCACCGTGGTCGACACGCTGCGCGCCGGCAGCGTCGGGCTGTTCGAGGGCGTCGACACCACCCTGCTGCTGGATGGCGATGCGACGCGCGAGGGCATCCTGCGCGCGCTGGACGATGCGGCGCGCCGGGTGCGGCCGGAGGACACTTTTGTTTTCTACATCGCCGGCCATGGCGTGCGGGTGGAGGAGAATGGGCGTTTCCTGTTCCTGCCCGCCGATATCGGCCGGCCGCGCTCGATGACCGAGGCGGCGCGGCGGGCGCTGGATGATGACGCGATGATCTCGGCGCTGGCGCGCATCCGCGCCCGCGACGGCTTTCTTCTCATCGACACCTGCTATGCGGGGCAGGTGGCGCTGGACAGCCTCTCGGCGCTGGGCAATGAGACGGGTCGCTATCTGCTCGCCGCCTCCTCCTCGGTGCAGGAGGCGCTGGACAGCTATGACGACCGCAACGGCGTCTTCGCCTATGCGCTGCGCGAAGGGCTGGCGGGCCGTGCGGCGAAGGACAGCGATGGGCGGATCAGCGCGCTGGCGCTGGGCGAATATGTCTCGCGGCGCGTGCCGGAACTGGCCAGCGAGAAGCAGCACCGGCAGAATGCGGTGTTCCGCACCGCGACGCGCGACCTGCGCAGCTTCCCGCTGGGCATCGCGCCGCGCTGACGGCGCGGCGCGGCGGCGGCGTCAGACGCGGATCAGGTCGCGGTGGCCGCGCGCGAAATCGCGGATGTCCTGCACCCGCACCTGGCCCAGCGCCAGCCGCCAATGCTGGCGCATCGCCGGGATGTAGAGCTGGATGACGTTGCGGTCGCCGCCATAGCCCTGGCCGGCATCGACGCTGTTGCGCCCGCCATAGCGTCCGGTCAGCTCCACCGGCCGGCCGCGCCCCTCATAGGCGTCCATCGGCTGCTCGAACACCGCCGAGATCACACGGTCGATATGGCTCCACTCCCAGGGCACGGCCAGGAAATGCCGCGCCATCTGGCCGAGATTGAGGCCGCGCGGCGCGCAGCCGCGCATCACCTTCTCCAGCTGCTCATACTCCAGCCACCAGCCGCCGCCCTGCTGGCCATCCTCGCCATAGCGGGAATCGGCGAAGCGGTAATACAGCGTGCGCCGCGTGTGCAGACGCGTGCGGTTCGGGTTCTCGATCCCGCCATTGCGCTCCACCGCCGTGCCGTGCTGCGGCCTTCCGTACCAGTCCTGCAGGTTGAAGCCCTTGGCGAGCAGCAGCCAATGCGGCTGCGAGAACGCCTCCTCGTTCAGTGCCTGGGTCATGGGCGGTTCCGCTCCCTTGTCGATCCGCCCTGGCTGGCTGCCGGTCGCGGCGGTTCGGCGCAAGCAGACCGCCGATCAAGAAAGCGTTTGCCCCGCGGCAGGGTTGTGCCTCTACCGCGCGACGCGTGATCGTGGGAAAACCCAGTGTCGAACTGGCGCTCCGCGGGATCGCGCTGCGCGCCGATGGCGAAGGGAAACGCATGTCGTCCGGCTTGGTGCAGGCGGATCGCCTGTTGCAGATGACGACGCCGCTCGGCCCCGATGTTCTGGTGCTGCGCGCGCTGCATGTCAGCGAGCAGATCGGCGCCCTCTACAGCATCGAGGCCGAGGCGGTGTCGCTGCGCCCCGACATCACGCCGGAGGAGATGATCGGCCGCGGCATCACCTGCACCGTGGCGCCGCCCGGCCGGCCGCCGCGGCATTTCCACGGCATGGTGCAGGCCTTCAGCCGCACCGGCGATTACGAGCGCGGCTTCAGCCGCTACCGCATGGTGGCGCTGCCGAAGCTCTGGCAGCTCAGCCGCACCTCGGATTGCCGCATCTTCCAGAGCCAGAGCGCGAAGCAGATCGTGCAGACGGTGCTGGAGGAAGGGCAGGTCAGCCCGGTGCGCTTCGGCAGCCTGCCCGGCGCGCCGCGCAATTACTGCGTGCAGTGGAACGAGACCGATCTCGATTTCGTGCAGCGGCTGATCGACGAGGTCGGCGGCGGCTATTTCTTCCGCCACGAGATGGGCGAGCACACGCTGCACATCACCGGCGCCAATGCCGATTTCCCGGCCATTCCCTGCCCGCCGCTGACCAGCCGGCCCGGCGCCGAGAATGGCGGGCCGGACACGCTGTGGGACTGGGCGTCCTCCACCCAGCAGCGGCCGGGCAGGGCGGCGGCACTGGATTATGACATGCTGCGCCCGGGCGCGCTGCTGAATGCCAGTTCCAGCACCATGCTGGCCAGTTCCAGGGCCGAGGCCGAGCTGTTCTCCTGGCCCGGCCAGCAGGCGCCGCGCCCGGATGCCGACCCGGCGCGGCTGGCCATGGAGCGGGAGGAGGCCGCGGCCGAGACGGTGCGCGCCCAGGGTGCCGAGCCGGCCCTGTTCGCCGGCGGGCGTGTCATGGTGGCGCCCGCCCTGGGTGCGGCGCCGGTGCCCTGGCTGGTCACCGCCATCACCCACAACGCCGTCGATGACAGCCACATGGTCGGCGGCGGCGGCGCGCATTACGGCAACAGCCTGGCGCTGATCCCGGCGGCGCGCAGCTGGCGCCGCCCCGCCGCCTGGCCGCGCCCGACCATCCCCGGCCTGCAATCGGCCATCGTCACCGGCCCCGAGGGCGGCGAGATCCATTGCGACGAGCATGGCCGGGTGAAGGTGCATTTCCACTGGGACCGCGCCGGGCCGCGGCATGACGGCTCCTCCTGCTGGGTGCGGGTGGCGCAGCCCTGGGCCGGCAGCTGGGGCGGCACCTGGTTCCTGCCGCGCGTCGGCGACGAGGTGCTGGTGGGCTTCATGGATGGCGACCCGGACAAGCCCGTGGTCATCGGCAGCCTCTACAACGAGCCGGCGCGCCACGCCCAGGCGCTGCCCGGCAACATGACGCAGAGCTGGATCTCCACCCGCTCCTCCAAGGGCGGCGGGCCGGAGAACGCCAACATCCTGCGCATGGAGGACAAGGCCGGATCGGAAGAGGTCTATCTGCAGGCCGAGAAGGACATGAATGTCCTGGTGCGCGACAATCGCAGCGCCCGGCTGCAGAAGGGCCATGACAGCCTGGTGGTCGAGAAGGGCAATATCTCCGTCAGCGCCGAGCAGGGCAAGATCGAGATCGAGGCGATGCAGTCGATCACCCTGACGGTGGGCGGCTCGAAGATCACCATCGACCCCTCCGGCGTCACCATCGAGGGCACGCTGATCCACGCCAAGGCCGGCGGCTCGGTCAAGCTCGAGGCGCCGCTGATCCAGGAGGAGGCCTCGGGCACGATGATCCTGCAGGGCGGCATCGTCCGCATCAATTGAACATGCCCGAGCCCCACCCTGTCGCGCCCTCCCCGCCGGCGCCGCCGCCCGCGCCCGCCGGCAAGCTGGCGGTCGCCCTGCCGCCGCTGCTGCCGCTGCTGGAGCTG
>NZ_GG770781.1:123776-126671 GCF_000164635.1 Pseudoroseomonas cervicalis ATCC 49957
CCGCCACCGCCGCCCGCCGCCGCCGTGCCGCCACGCCCGACGCTGGCCGCCAGGCTGCGCGAATTCCTGGCGCCCGAGATCGCGCAGGGCCTGGTCACCGTCACCGGCGATGTCCAGCGCACCATGGTGCGCATCCAGGGCAGCGGCATGTACGCCTCCGGCTCGGCCACGCTGAATGAGCGCTTCGTGCCGCTGCTGACCCGCATCGGCGAGGCGGTGCGCGAGGAGGATGCGGGGCGCACCGACATCCTCGGCCATTCCGACAACCAGCCGATCCGCACACTGCGCTTCCCGTCGAATTTCCATCTGTCCCAGGCGCGCGCCGAGGCGGCGCTGGAGGTGATCCGCCGCGCCTCCGGCCTGGAGGCCGCGCGCTTCCAGGCCGAGGGCCGCGGCGATGCCGAGCCCGTGGCCGACAACCGCACGGCCGAGGGGCGCGAGGCCAATCGCCGCATCGAGGTGGTGGTGCTGAACCGGAGACCCGAGTGATGGGGAGCCTGATCTCCGCCTTCGCCACCATCCCGGCGCTGGCCGGCCTGGCCGTCATCCTGCTGCTGCTGCCGGTGATCTGGCTGTTCCTGCCGCTGCTCGGCTTCGGCAGCACGCGGCCCTTCGAGGATCCCTGGTCGCGCGCCATCATCGCCGCGCTTGTGCTGGCCATCTATCTCGGCCTGATGCTCTGGCGCGCCCGCGCCCGCCGCGCCCGCGACCGCGCGCTGACGGAGGCGGTGACCAGCACGGAAGACCGCGACGGCCGCGCCGCCGAGGAACAGGCGGCCCTGAAAGAAAATCTGGGCCGGGCGCTGGAGGTGCTGCGCCGCTCCGCCGCGCGCCAGGGCAATTTTCTGTATGAGCTGCCCTGGTATGTGCTGATCGGCCCGCCCGGCAGCGGCAAGACCACGGCCATCGCCCGCTCCGGCCTGGATTTCCCGGTGGCCGAGGGCAAGCTGCCCGGCATTGGCGGCACGCGGCATTGCGATTGGTGGCTCTCCGACCGCGCCGTGCTGCTCGACACCGCCGGGCGCTACACCACCCAGGATTCGGACGCCGCCGCCGACCGCGCGGGCTGGGAAAGCTTCCTGGCCCTGTTGCGCCGCACCCGGCCGCGCCAGCCGCTGAACGGCGTGCTGGTGGCCTTCGGCACCGATCTCCTGGCCAGCCTGGACGCCGCCGGGCGGGAGGCGCATGCCCGCAGCGTGCGCCGCCGCATCCGCGAACTGGAAGAAAAACTAGGCCAGCGCCTGCCGGTCTATCTGCTGGTGACCAAGGCCGATCTGCTGCCCGGCTTCACCGAGAGCTTCGACGATCTGGACCGCGACAGCCGCGCCCAGGTCTGGGGCTTCACCTTACCCGTCCAGGCGGGGCCGGAGGGGCCGCTCGCCCGCTTCGGCGCCGAGTTCCAGGCGCTGCTGGCGCGGCTGCAGGCGCGGCTGCTGGAGCGCCTGCAGGCCGAGCGCGGCCCCGCCCAGCGCGCCGCCATCGCCGGCTTCCCGGCGCAATTCGCCTCGCTGGAACAGCCGGTGCGCGACTTCGCCGAGGCCGCCTTCGGCGGCACCCGCATGGATCCGGCGCTGTTCCTGCGCGGCGTCTATTTCACCTCCGGCACGCAGGAGGGCTCGCCGATCGACCGGCTGGCCGGGGCGCTGTCGCGCAGCTTCGGGCTGGACGGGCAGCGCGTGGCGCGCGCCGGTGGCCAGCAGGGGCGGAGCTTCTTCCTCGGCCGCCTGCTGCGCGAGGTGGTGTTCCGTGAGGCCAGGCTGGCCGCGCGCGACCGCAAGGCGGAGCGGCGCGGCCGCATCCTGGCGGCCACCGCCTGGGGGCTGGCGCTGCTGCTGGTGGTGGGGGGCGGGTTCTGGGGCTGGTCCAGCCGCGCCGCGGAGCAGCGCCGCGCCGAGGCGGTGCAGCAGGCCGTCGCCCGGGCGGAGGAGGCCGCGCAGGGCATCCCCTTCGACCCGGTGACCGAGGCCGATTTCCTGCGCGTGCTGCCCTCTCTCGATGCCGCGCGCGACCTGCCCGAGGCGGCGGGGCGGGAGGAGGGGCTGCTCGGCCTCGACCAGGCGGAGAAGCTGGCGGCCGGCGGCCGCATCGCCTATCGCCACGCGCTGGACCGCACCCTGCTGCCGCGCCTGCTGGCCCGCATGGAGGGCCGCATGCGCGCCGAGCTGACCCAGCAGGAGGCGCTGTATGAGACCACCCGCGCCTATCTGATGCTGGGTCGCGAGGGGCCGCTGGATGCCGCGCTGCTGCGCCGCTGGGTGGTGGCCGACTGGGCGCTGCTCTATCCCGGCGCCATCCACCTTCCGGCGCGGGAGGCGCTGGCGCGCCATCTGGACGCGCTGCTGGCGCAGGATTTCGCCCGCTACCCGATCGATGGCGCGCTGGTGGACACGGCGCGGCGCGTCTTCTCCCGCCTGCCCATGGCGGGGCGGGTCTATTCGCGGCTGCGCCCGGCGGGCGAGGCGCTGGCGCCCTGGCGCCCGGCCGATGCGCTGGGCGCCGCCGGGCAGCGCTATTTCGTGCGCGCCTCCGGCCGGCCGCTGACCGAGGGCGTGCCCGGCCTCTACACGCTGGACGGGCTGCGCCAGGCGCTGCTGCCCAATTTGGCCGGGGCGGTGCGCGCCGCCGCCGCCGAGGGCTGGGTGCTGGGCCCGGAGGCGGCGCAGGCCGGCGCCGAGGACCCGGCGCGGCTGGAGGCCGAGGTGCTGGCCCTCTACGCCCGCGACTATGGCGATGCCTGGCAGGCGCTGCTGGACGACCTCGTCCTGCCGCCCTTCGCCGGCCTGCCGGCGGCGGCGGAGGGGCTGAACATCCTGGGCGCGCCCAACTCCCCGCTGCGCGGGCTGCTGCAGGGCATCACCGCGCAGCTCACCCCCTCCGCGGTCGCCGAGAAGGTGG
>NZ_GG770781.1:127614-132703 GCF_000164635.1 Pseudoroseomonas cervicalis ATCC 49957
CTGCTGGCCAGCCTGCCGCCGCCGGAGGGGGGTGGCGCGCCGCGCGGCTGGTGGAATGCGGCGCTGGAATGGGCGGTGCCCGCCCTGCCGCCGCTGCCGCACGCGCTGCGCCTGCTGGGCGGGGCGCCGGCATGATTCCGGGCCTGCGATCCGATGCGCGCACCCATGTCGGCACGGTGCGGTCGAGGAACGAGGATGCGGTGGTGCACCGCCCGGATCTCGGCCTCTGGGCGGTGGCCGATGGGGCAGGGGGGCATGGCGGCGGCGATGTCGCGGCCGCTGCGGTCGCCAGCGCGCTGGAGGGCATCCCGCCCGGCCTCTCGGCCGCCGAGATGCTGGCGCAGCTGCGGCTGCGGCTGAGCGCCACGCATGAGGCGCTGCGCCGCCGCGCGGCGGAGCAGGGCCCCGGCCGGGTGATGGCCAGCACCATTGTGGTCCTGCTGCTGCGCAGCCGGCATTTCGCCTGCCTCTGGGCCGGCGACAGCCGCGCCTACCGGCTGCGCGAGGGCGCGCTGCAGATGCTGACCCGCGACCATTCCCTGGTGCAGGAGATGGTCGACCGCGGCGAGCTGGCGGCCGAGGCGGCGGAGCGCCATCCGCAGGCCAACATCATCCTGCGCGCCGTGGGCGGCGGCGAGGGGCCGTTGCTGCTCGACAAGGTGTCGGACGGCCTGCAGCCGGGCGATGTCTTCCTGCTCTGCAGCGACGGGCTGTTCAAGGCGCTGCCGGAGGAGGCGATCGCCCGGCTGCTGCGCCAGGGCGCCGATGCGGCGGCGCTGGTGCAGGGCGCCGTCGCCGCCGGCGCGCGCGACAATGTCAGCGCCGTGGTGCTGCGCCATGACGGCGCCGAGGACACGCTGCCCGGCCTGCCGCGCGTGCCTGCCCGCTGAAGGGGTCACGGCGCGGCGGGTTGCCCCGCCGCGCCGCTGTCCTGTGCCCTGTCGCGCCGTTCAGGCGCGCTTGGCGGTCGCCAGGTCGTAGCTGGTCGAGGCGTTGCTGCCGGACTGGTCGTCGCCGATCATGCCGTAGGTCATCTCGATCTTGTCGAAGTTCAGGCTGATGCTCTCCACCGGGCGCTCGCCCCCCGAGCTGAGCGAGAAGCCGCTGACGCCGGCGCCCGTCAGGGTGTAGCGCAGATAGGGCTGCACGCCGCCGCCGGTCTGGGTGCGGACGAAGGTGATCACCACCTCATGGTCCAGCTTGCCGTAGAGCGACTCCTCGAACAGCTTCAGCGAGGCGCCATCGGTCAGCTTGGTGAGCGTCACCTCGCTGACACTGGCCTCGGAGGATTCGCGCGTCGAGGTACCGCGCGCGGTCGAGATGCCGCGGCCGACGCCGATCTGGAAGGATTGCAGCTCGATCTGCTTCTCGAAGCCCGTGGTGGTGCTCTCGCCGTCCACGCCCTGGTACTTCATGTAGATCGCCATGATGGGTCTCCTTGCCCTCTGCCCGCAGCGGCGGCGTCAGGCCGCAACGCTGGTGATGTGGTAATCGAAGTTTCCATCCGCGCCCACGCCCAGCGTGACGCCGGAGAGGCGTCCGCCCTGCATCATCACTGCAAGAATGCGTGACGACAGCTCCGGCAGCACCGTGCGGGTGAGGATGGTCTCGACATTGCGGGCGCCGCTGTCGGTCTCGGTGCAGCGCGCCGCGATGCTGTCCAGGACGCCCTCGCCGATCTGCAGCGCGACGCCATAGGTCTCGCGCAGCCGCCGCTCGATGCGGCGCAAATTCAGCGCGACGATGCGGCGCAGGATCTCCGGCGCCAGCGGGTAGTAGGTGACGAGGGTGCAGCGGCCGAGGAAGGCCGGCTTGAACCATTGCAGCAGGTCCGGCCGCAGCGCCTCGTTCAGCGCGGCCGGCTCCGGCGCCATCTCGGGATCGGCGCAGAGCCGGGCGATGGTGTCGCTGCCGGCATTGGAGGTCATGATGATGACGGTGTTGCGGAAATCGATGTCCCGCCCTTCGCCATCCTTCATCTGCCCCTTGTCGAACACCTGGTAGAAGACGTCCTGCACGCCGGGATGCGCCTTCTCCATCTCGTCCAGCAGGATGACGGAATAGGGCCGGCGGCGCACCGCCTCGGTCAGCACGCCGCCCTCGCCATAGCCGACATAGCCGGGCGGCGAGCCCATCAGCAGCGAGACCTTATGCTCCTCCTTGAACTCGCTCATGTTGATGACGGTGAGGTTCTGCTCGCCGCCATAGAGGAGATCGGCCAGGGCCAGCGCTGTCTCGGTCTTGCCGACGCCGGAGGTGCCGGCCATCAGGAAGACGCCGACCGGCTTGCGCGGGTCGGTCAGCCCGGCGCGCTGGGTGCGGATCGCCTGGGCGATCGCCTCCAGCGCATGCGGCTGGCCGATGACGCGCTCCTCCAGCTTCGGCTTCAGCTCGAGCACGGTGCGGATCTCGTCGCCGAGCATGCGGCCGACCGGGATGCCGGTCCAGGTCGCCACCACCTCGGCCACCGCCTGGCCATCCACCACCGGATGCACCAGCGGCGCCTCGCCCTGCAGGGCGCGCAGCTTTTGCGACGCGGCCGAGAGAGCGGTCGCCGCCTCGGCCTCGCCCGCCTCGGCGCGGGCGCGCAGCGCGGCCAGCTCGGCGATCAGTGTCTTTTCCTCGGCCCAGCGCGCTTCCAGCGCCGCCAGTTCCTGCTGCACGGCCTCGCGCTCCGCCTCGAGCGCGGCGCGCCGCGCCGCGTGATCGACGCCGGAGGCGGACTCGCGCTGCAGCACGCCGGTCTCGGTCTCGATCAGTTCCAGCCGACGGCGGCGATCCTCGATGGCGGCGGGGATGGCGCCCTGGCTCATGGCGACGCGGGCGCAGGCGGTGTCGAGCAGCGACACGCCCTTGTCCGGCAATTGTCGCGCCGGGATGTAGCGGGCGGAGAGCCGCACCGCCTCGGTCACCGCCTCGTCCAGGATGCGCACGCCGTGATGCGTCTCCAGCACCGCGACCAGGCCGCGCAGCATGGACGCCGCCAGCGCCTCGGAAGGCTCGCCCACCTGCACGAGCTGGAAGCGGCGGGTCAGCGCCGCGTCCTTCTCGAAATACTTCTTGTACTCGGCCCAGGTGGTGGCGGCGAGGCAGCGCAGCTCGCCGCGCGCCAGCGCCGGCTTCAGCAGATTGGCGGCGTCGTTCTGCCCCTGCTGGCCGCCGGCGCCGATCAGCGTGTGCGCCTCGTCGATGAACAGCACGATCGGGCGCGGGCTGGCCTTCACCGCGTCGATGACGCCGCGCAGCCGGTTCTCGAACTCGCCCTTCATGCCGGCGCCGGCCTGCAGCAGGCCGAGATCGAGCGAGAGCAGCCGCACCGTGCGCAGCGCCTCGGGCACCTCGCCGGCGGCGATGCGCAGCGCCAGGCCTTCGGCCACCGCCGTCTTGCCGACGCCGGGCTCGCCGGTGAGGATCGGGTTGTTCTGGCGCCGCCGCGTCAGGATGTCGATCACCTGGCGGATCTCGCCATCGCGGCCGAGGATCGGGTCGATCCTGCCGGCTTGCGCGGCGGCGGTGAGGTCGCTGCAGAACTGTTCCAGCGGCCCGCCGCCGGCGGGCGCGGCGGCGGGGTTGTCCGCCGGTGCGGGGGCCAGCGCGGCGCTGCTGCCCTCCTCCGCGCTGCCGGCGGCGAGCGATGGCCAGTCGCGCCGCAGCGCCTCGGCCGAGAGCGCCATCAGCGATGGCGCGCTGTCCTGCACGCTGCGGCGCAGCGAATCCTCCGACAGCAGCGCCGCCAGCAGATGACCCGAGCGCAGCTGCGCCTCGTTGCGCTCGATCGAGGCGATCAGCCAGGCTTCGCGCAGCCAGCTCACGATATCGGGAGACAGTGCGGGGGCGCGGGTGTTGCCGCCGCGCATGCGGTCCAGCGCGCGCGTCAGTTCGGCGCCCAGGCGGCCGGCATCGACATCGCTGCCGCGCAGGATCGCGGAAATGTCAGAACCCGGGGCTTCGGCGAGTTTGAGCAGCACGTGCTCGATCTCGACATTGTAATGGCCGCGCGACAGGGTCAGCCCAGCGGCCGCTTCCAGCTGGCGACGGCAAAGATCGTTGAGCCGCCCGACAAGCGACTTCAAATCCAATGCGACCATGCCCGTGCCTGCGCTCCCCGCTGTCGCATCCTGCATATGCAGAAGGCTGCAGCGCGGCAACCAGTGGGGCGGGTCGCCAACCTTCACGTGAGCGCGGATCACGCGCTCTTGCATGACGGGCAAAAGAGGGGAAAACCACCAGCATGAGCGCTGCCGTCGAGCTGGAGAAGCTGCTGACCCCCCTGGCCGAGGGCGATGGGGGCGCGGGTGTCGATCTGCGCGAGGATTACTCGCCCGCCTCGTCCTATCAGAAGCTGCGCGACGCGCGGGCCGAGGCGCGGGCCGAGGAGCGCGCGCAGGATGCCGAGGGCGGCGAGGATTCCGTGCCGCTTCCCTGGCGCGAGGTGAAGCGGCTGGGCCAGCTCTGCCTCGCCGAGCGCAGCCGCGACATCGAGATCGCCGCCTGGCTGGCCGAGGCGCTGGTGCGCCTCGACGGGCTGGCCGGGTTGCGCGACGCGGCGCAGCTGCTCGCGGGCCTGCTGGAGCAGTATTGGGACGTGCTGCATCCGCGCCCCGACGAGGATGGGCTGGAAGGACGTGCGGCGCCGCTGGCGGGGCTGGCTGGCAGCAGCGCCGACGGCACGCTGATGCAGCCGCTGCGCCGCCTGGCGCTGTTCCGCCGCGCCGATGGCAGCGGCGTCTCGCTCTACCAATGGAACCTCGCCGAGGAAACAGCGGCGCTGGCGGACGCGAAGCGGCGCGAGGCGCGGCTGGCCTCCGGCATTGCCGATCTGTCGGTGCTGGAACGCGAGGCCGCGGCTGCGGCGCCGCAATGGCAGGCGCTGCGCCAGGCCGCCGGAGACGCGCTGTCCGCATGGCATGCCTTCGACGCACAATGCAGCGCCCGCTTCGGCGAGGCGGCGCCGCCGACGCGGCGCGTGGCCGAGGTGCTGGAACGCATGCAGGACCTGGCTGTGCGTTTCGGCGGCGCGGCCAGCGCGACCAGCCCGGCGGCGGCGCCCGTGGCTGCACCGGCGGCCGTCGCTGCGACGCCGATCGCC
>NZ_GG770781.1:133127-149113 GCF_000164635.1 Pseudoroseomonas cervicalis ATCC 49957
ATCGCCGCGCCCGCACCGGCTGCGCTACCGCCAGCGTCCGGCGGCGCCCCTGCCTCGCGCGAGGAGGCGATCCGCCGCCTGGAAGACATCGCCGCCTTCTTCCGCGCCACCGAGCCGCATTCGCCGATCGCCTATTCCATCGAGACGCTGGCGCGCCGCGCCCGCATGCCGCTGCCGGCGCTGCTGGAGGAGGTGCTGCCTGACAAGGCCGCGCGTCACGCGATGTTGAGCATGCTCGGCATCCAGTCTCTGGCATCACCGCCGCCGGCGGCGCAGCCTTCGCCGCAGGCGCCGGTGCCGCCCGCGGAGCCGCCCGCGGAGCCGGCCGCAGCACCGGCGGGTGAGGCGAAGGGCATCGTCTGGTAGTTGCGGGGGCGGGATGGCCGCCCCATCCTGTTCGTCAGAAGCGTTGTCGAGCCACAGAGGAAGATCGCCTGCATGAGCGGTAGCGTTCACGACAAGCTGGCGCGTGTGCGCAAGCCGCGCGTCCATATCACCTATCAGGTGGAGACCGAGGGCGCCGAGATCGAGCGCGAGCTGCCCTTCGTGCTCGGCATCATGGGCGATTTCGCCGGCGACCCGGCGGAGCCGCTGAAGCCGCTGGCCGAACGGAAATTCGTCCAGATCGACCGCGACAATTTCGACGAGGTGATGGCCCGCGTGCAGCCGGGCCTGAAGCTGCGCGTCGAGAACACGCTGGCCGGCGATGGCAGCGAGATGGCGGTCGACCTGAAGTTCCGCTCGATGGAGGATTTCGAGCCGGCGAAGGTCGCCGAGCAGGTGCCGGCGCTGAAGGCGCTGCTGGAGACGCGCGCCAAGCTGCGCGACCTGATGAGCAAGGTCGACCGCTCGGAGGAGTTGGAGACGCTGCTCGAGGAGGTGCTGCAGGACAAGGCCAAGCTCGACAAGCTCTCGGGTGAGCTCGGGCTTGGCGGCAAGGGAAGCGCGGCATGAGCGGCACCCAGAACGCGCCGGCCAGCGCCGGCACGACAACGACCGAGGCGGAAGCCGGCGGCGGGCTGCTCGACCAGGTGCTGGGCGCCACACGCCAGACCGAGCGCGACCGCGCCCAGGAGCTGATCAAGGCGCTGACCGAGGAGGCGCTGAAGGGCACCGTCACCTTCAACCGCAACCTGCAACAGACCTTCGACCGCGCCATCGCCGAGATCGACCGCAAGGTCAGCGAGCAGCTGAACGCGGTGATGCATCATGAGCGCTTCCTGAAGCTGGAAGGCTCCTGGCGCGGGTTGCACTATCTGGTGAAGAACAGCGAGACCGGCACCTCGCTGCGGCTGCGCCTTCTGCAGGCCTCGAAGCGCGAGCTGTCGCGTGACCTGCAGCGCGCGACCGAGTTCGACCAGTCGCAGCTGTTCAAGAAGCTCTACGAGAACGAGTTCGGCATGCCGGGCGGCGAGCCCTATGGCGCGCTGATCGGCGACTACGAGTGGACCAACCACCCGGACGATGTCGAGACGCTGCGCCTGGTCTCCAACGTCGCCGCCGCCTCCTTCGCGCCCTTCATCTCGGCTGCCGGCGCTGGCATGTTCGGCTTCGAGGATTGGCGCGAGCTGTCCAAGCCGCGCGACCTCGCCAAGATTTTCGACACCGCCGAATACACCAAGTGGCGCGCCTTCCGTGAGACGGAGGATAGCCGCTTCGTCAACCTGGTGATGCCGCGCGTCATCGCCCGGCTGCCCTATGGCGCCAACACGGTGCCCGTCGACGAGTTCGGCTATGAGGAGGCGCCGACCGACGCCGCCGGCCGGCCGCAGCAGATGGTGCATGGCGACTATTGCTGGATGAACGCTGCCTATGTGATGGGCGCAAGGCTGACCGATGCCTTCGCCCAGCACGGTTTCTGTGTGGCGATCCGCGGCGCCGAGGGCGGTGGCAAGGTGTCCAACCTGCCGAACCACACCTTCGTCTCCGACGATGGCGACATCGATGCGCAATGCCCGACCGAGATCGGCATCACCGACCGGCGCGAGGCGGAGCTCTCGGCGCTCGGCTTCCTGCCGCTCTGCCACTACAAGAACAGCGACCATGCGGTGTTCTTCGGCGCGCAGTCGGTGCAGAAGCCAAAGAAGTATGACCGGCCGGAAGCCACGGCCAATGCGGCGATCTCGGCGCGGCTGCCCTATCTGATGGCCACCGGCCGCTTCGCGCATTTCCTCAAGGTGATGGCGCGCGACAAGATCGGCTCCTTCATGGAGGCGAGCGATTGCGAGGTCTGGCTGAACCGCTGGATCAAGAACTACGTCAACGCCAATGAGAATGCCGGGCCGGAGAGCAAGGCGAAGTATCCGCTGCGCGAGGCGAAGGTCGAGGTGAAGGAGGTGCCGGGCAAGCCTGGCGTCTACAACGCCGTGGCCTATATGCGCCCCTGGCTGCAGATGGAGGAGCTGACCACCTCCATGCGCATGGTGGCGCGCATCCCGCACAAGGTGTGATGCCGGACGGGCTGCGCGGGGTGGTGCTGTCCGGCGCCTTTGTCGGCGCCGGGCAGGGGCAGGGCGCCTCGGCGCTGGCCGGCTTCCTCGCCGCGCCGGATCTGCACGAATGGTTCGGCGCGGCCCGCTTCCGTGATGCCGAGGCGCTGCGCGAGGCGATCGACCGCGATATCGCTGCCCTCGATGCGCTGATCGACGCGCAGCTCTCCGCGCTGTTGGCGCATCCACGGCTTCAGCGCCTGGAAGGCTCCTGGCGCGGCCTGCACTGGCTGGCCGGGCGCGTGCCCTATGCCGCGCGCATCAAGCTGCGGCTGTTTGTGGCGCGCTGGGCGGAGCTATCGCGCGATGTGCAGCGCGCGGTGGAATTCGACCAGTCGGCGCTGTTCCATGCCATCTACGAGGAAGAGTTCGGCCGCCCCGGCGGTGAGCCCTTCGGCCTGCTGCTGGCCGATTACACGCTGCGCCACGCCCCGGCACCCGGCCACCCGACGGATGATATCGAGGTGCTGGAGGCGCTGGCCGGCATCGCCGCGGCGGCCTTCGCGCCCCTGGCCATCGCCGCCGACCCGGCGCTGTTCGGCCTGGATGATTTCGCCGAGGCCGGCGCCTCGCTCGACCTGACCGAGGCGCTGCGCGCCGAGGATCATCGCCGCTGGCGCCGGATGCAGACGCGCGAGGACGCGCGCTTCGTCTCCGTGCTGCTGCCGCGCCTGCTGGCCCGTCCGCCCTGGGCGGATGACGCCGTGCGCGCCGATGGCTTCCGCCCGCGCGGCGCGCTCGGCCCGCGCCTCTGGTGCAGCCCGGTCTATGCGATGGGCGCCGTGGTGCTGCGTGCTTTCGCCCTCTATGGCTGGCCGGCCGATCTGCGCGGCGCCACCGTGGCGGAGGAGGCGCGCGGCGGCGTGGTCGACGCGCTGCCCTATGAGCGGCTCTCCGGCGACGCGCCCGGTGTGCCGCCGCGCCCGCCGGTCGAGCTGGCGCTGACCGATCTGCAGGAACGGCAACTGGTCGAGGCCGGGATTCTTCCCTTGCTGGGCCTCGAATTTCTGCCCGAGGCGAGCTTCGCCGCCGCCCCCAGCCTGCACCGCCCGCCGCGCATGACGGGGGAGGGGGCGGAGGCCAATCAGCGGCTCTCGGCGCAGTTCAACGCCATCCTCTGCGTCAGCCGCTTCGCGCATTGCATCAAGGTGATGGGGCGCGATTTGGTCGGTGCCTTCCGCACGCCGGAAGAGGTGGAGCGGCAATTGCAGCGCTGGCTGACCGGCTTCACCAATGCCTCCGGCAGCGCGCTGGGCGAGACGGCGGCGCGCTACCCGCTGCGCAGCGCGCGGGTCGAGGTGCGCGAGCAGCCGGGGCGTCCCGGCACCTATGGCTGCGTGCTGCATCTGCAGCCGCATTACCAGCTGGACGAGGTGGGCGCTGCCTTCCGGCTGGTCACCGATCTTCAGGCGCCGGGAGCGGCCGCGGCATGAGCATCACCCAGGATCCGGTCGGCGAGGCCTTCCGCGCCGGCGACCTCCAGGCCGCGCGCGCCGCCGCCATGGGCGCGGTTCGCGCCGCGCCGCGCGATGCCGGGCTGCGCTGGCGCCTGGCCGAAATCCTGCTGCTGTGCGGCGAGATCGCGCGCGCGGACACCGCGCTCGACGCCGTGCTGGAAGAAAAACCGGGCCCGGCGGTGCTGGAATTCCGCCGCCTGCTGCGCGCCGAGCAGCAGCGCCGCGATGTCTACGCCGCCGGCCGGCTGCCCGCCTTCCAGGGCGATGACCCGACCCCCGCGCAGCGTGCCGCGCTGCGCGCGCTCACCTTGCAGCGCGCCGGCGATGCCGCTGGCGCGGCCGAGGCGGCGGCCGAGGCCGAGGCGCTGCGCCCGCGCATCACCGGCACGGCGGATGGTGTCGGCTTCAGCGATCTGCGCGACGCCGATGACCTGCTGGCGCCGCAACTCGAAGTTCTGACCAGCGGCGGCGACGCGCTGTGGGTGCCGCTGGAGCGGCTGTCCAGCCTGGCGCTGGAACCGATCCGCCGGCCGCGCGACCTGGCCTTCCGCCGCGCCACGCTGGTGCTGAAGGATGGCACGGAAGGGCTGGTCTTCCTGCCACTGCTCTATGCGCGGAACTCGGAAAACGACGCGCAGCGCCTGGGCCGCGAGACCGCCTGGTCGGAAGGCGAGGGGCCGGTCACCGGCACGGGGCTGCGCCTGTTCCTGGCCGATGGCCTGCCGCAGGACACGCTGTCCCTGGCCGAGGTCACGGAACTCGGTTTCGCATGAGCGAGTCCAGGCGCATCCATCTGCCGCTGCTGGACCGGCTGCTGGACGGTGATCCGGACGGGCCGCCCGATCCGCCGCTGACCCAGCCCATGGCCATCGCGGTGATGCGCGACGCGGTGCGGCGCGATGTCGAGGCGCTGCTGAACGCCCGCCGCCGCCGCCGCCCGCTGCCCTCCGGCCTGACGGAGCTCGCCGCCTCGCCGCTGGGTTATGGCGTGCCCGACCCGACGGCCGGCAGCTTCACCACCGAGGAAGCGCGCGAGGCGCTGGCGCGCGAGGTGGAGGCGGTGCTGCGCCGCTTCGAGCCGCGCCTGGCCGCGCTCACCGTCAGCCTGGCCGAGCCGCAGCGCGAGGCGCTGGACCGCAGCCTGAAGCTGCGCGTCGAGGCCATCCTGCGCACCGACCCGGCGCCGGAGCAGGTGGCCTTCGAGACGGTGCTGCGTCCCGCGACGCTGGATGTGACGGTGCGCGAGACATGAGCGATTCGCTGCTGCCCTACTACAATCGCGAGCTCGCCGCGCTGCGCCGCGATGCCGGCGCCTTCGCCGAGGCCTATCCGAAGGTCGCCGGCCGGCTGCGCCTCTCCGGCGACGCGGCGGATGATCCCTATGTTGAGCGGCTGCTGGAGGGTGTGGCCTTCCTCGCCGCGCGGGCGCAGCAGCGGCTGGATGACGAGCTGCCCGAGCTGTCGGACGCGCTGCTCGAGATGCTCTCGCCGCAGATGCTGGCGCCGGTGCCGTCGATGACGACGCTGCGGCTGCGCGCCTCGCCGGAGCTGCGCGCGAAGCTGCACATCCCGCGCGGATTGTCGGTGGAGAGCGAGCCGGTGCGCGGCGAGGCGGTGCGCTTCCGCAGCTGCCACGATGTCACCCTCTGGCCGCTGCTGGTGGAGCGCGCCACGCTCTCCGGCCTGCCCTTTGCCGCGCCGCCCAACCGCGCCGCCAGCGGCGCCGCCGCCTGCCTGCGGCTGGTGCTGCGCAGCGTGGCGCCGGATCTGCCCTTCGCCGAGATCGGCCTCGACAAGCTGCGGCTGCATCTGCGAGGCCAGGGCAGCCAGGCGGCGCTGCTGCATGAGCTGCTGTCGCAATCGGTGCTCGCCATAGCCCTGGCGGATGGGCCGAATGATGCGCGGCCGACACTGCTCGGCCCGTCCTGCCTGCAACCGGCGGGCTTCGCGCCGGAGGAGGCGGCGTTGCCCTGGCCGCAGCGGGCCTTCGACGGCCACCGGCTGCTCTCCGAGTACTTCGCCTTCCCGGAAAAATTCCTCTATCTCGACCTCGGCGGGCTGGAGGCGCGCAGCCTGCTGCAGCAGGGCGAGCGGATGGAGATCTTCATCTGGCTCAGCCGCGCCGTGCCGGAGCTGGAGCGCAGCGTCTCGGCCGAGAGTTTTGCCTTGGGCTGCACGCCGGCCATCAACCTCTTCCCGGTGCGCTGCGAGCCCGTGGCGCTGGATGGCACGCGCAGCGAATGGCCGGTGGTGCCGGATGCGCGCCGCCCGGCGGCGCTGGAGGTGCATTCGGTCAGCCGCGTGCGCGAAAGCCGCCCCGATGGCAGTCGGCGCGAGGTGCTGCCCTTCCACCGCCTCGGCCGCGAGGGGGCGGAGGAGACGGCGGAGACCGCCGCCATCCACTACCTGCCGCTGCGCCGCCCGGCGCCGCCGCCGCTCGGCGGCACGCAGACGGCGCTGGCGCTGCGCGATGCGGGTTTCGACCCGGCGCGGCCGGCCGATGCCGTGCTGTCCATCGACGCGCTGTGCTGCAACCGCGACCTGCCGGCGATGCTGCCCTTCGGCGGCGGCCAGCCGCGGCTGCGGGTGGCCGATGGCGGCGTCTCGCTGGCCGGGGCCGAATGCCTCTCGGCGCCGACGCCGACGCTGCGCCCGGCGCTCGGGGAGCGCAGCGCCTGGAAGCTGGTCTCGCATCTGGCGCTGAACCATCTCGGCATCACCGGGGGCGAGCAGGGGGCGCAGGCGCTGCGCGAGATGCTGCGCCTGCATGACCGGCGCGACACGGCGGAGAACCGCGCCGCCATCGCCGCCCTGCTGGCGGTGGAGGCGAAGCCGGGTGTGGCGCGGCTGCCGGGCGGCCGGCCCGGCGCCTTCCTGCGCGGGCTGGATGTGACGCTGGCCTTCGACCCCGCCGCCTGGCAATCCGGCGGGCTGCATCTGCTGGCGGCGGTGCTGGAGCGCTTCCTGGCGCTACAGGTCTCGGTCAATGCCTTCACCCGCACCGCCGTGGTGCTGCGCGGCCGGGCAGGGGTCGCCGCGCGCTGGGCGCCGCGCAGCGGCACCAGGCTGCTGCTGTGACCACGCCGCCCCGCCAGCGCCTGGCCGAGGCGCCGGAGCGCTTCGAGCTCGACCAGGCGATCGATCTGGTGGCGCCGGGCGGCGATCCGCGCGCCGTCACCTACCGCTCCACCGCGCGGCTGTCGCATGCCGAGGCGGCGGTGGTGGCGGCCGACCCGGACTCCGGCGCGCTGACCCTGGGCGGTTTCGGGCTGGTCGGGCCGGGGGGCGTGCTGCCGCGCCACCACACGGCGCAGGTGGCCGCCGAGAAGCGCAAGCGCTCCGAGGCGCTGCACGCCTTCCTGGACCTGCTGGGTGGGCGTTTCGCGGGTCTCTGGGCGGCGGCGGGGCGGAAATACCGGCCGACCCGCGACGCGGTTCCGGCGGAGCAGCTGCTCGCCGCCGCCATCGGCCTCGGCACGCCGCATCTGGCGGAGCGCGCCGGGCTGGAGCCCGCGGCGCTGCTCTACCATGCGGGGCATCTCGCCGCGCGCAGCCGCTCGGCGGAGCGGCTGCGCGCGCTGCTGCAGGAGGAGGCGGGGCATCCCGTCGCGCTGGAGGAATTCGCCGGCGGCTGGCTGCGCCTGCCGGAGGGCGAGCGCTCGCGCCTCGGCGCCGCCGGCGCGCACAATGCGCTGGGTGTCAGCACGGCGCTGGGCGCGCAGGTCTGGGACGCGCAGTCGCGCTTCGTCATCCGTATCGGCCCGCTGCCGCGCGAGGCCTTCGAGGCGCTGCTGCCCGGCCGGCCGCTGCATCAGCGGCTGGTGGCGCTGGCGCGGCTGCATGTCGGGCTGGATATCGGCTTCGCCATCAACCCGGTGCTGGCGGCGGAGGCGGTGCCGCAGGCGGCGCTGGGCGGCGGGGCGCGGCTCGGCTGGTCCTCCTGGATGGGCGGCGGCCCGGCGCGGCGCCAGGACGCGGCGGAGGCGGTGTTCGAGGCCAAGGCCGGCTGAGGCAGGGCGGCGCATTGATCACATAAGATAAATTATGTAAAATATTCAGCCGGCGGTCGCGTCGCTGCGCGGCGACAGCGCCTCGACGATGCGGCATTCGGCGATGGTGCCGCCCTCCCGCCCGCAAAGCAGGTTGGACAGCTCGGCACGCAGCGCCGTCAGGTCGGCCAGCTTGCGCTCCACCTCGGCCAGGTGCTCGCGCGCGATGTCGTGCACGGCGGCGCAGGAATGGTCGCCATGCCCCGCCAGGTCGAGCAGCGCCCGCACCTGCTCCAGCGAGAAGCCGAGATCGCGCGCCCGGCGGATGAAGCTCAGCCGCGCCAGCTGCGCCGGGCCATAGGCGCGGTAATTGCCCTCGGTGCGGGAGGGCGGCGGCAGCAGCCCGACCCGCTCATACCAGCGGATGGTCTCGACCTTGGTGTTGGTGGCGCGGGCGAGCGCGCCGATCGACAGAGGCGGCATGGGGCTTGACCCTGTAGCGACTACAGGCCCTATCTGGGGCGGCGAGCCTTCTCCGGCAAGCATCGCCGGGTGGAGGCGCGCCGAAGGAGGCCGCCATGGCCGAGACCGAAACCCGCATCGCCGGCACCGCCTTGCGCTACCGCGTGGCGGGCATGGATTGCCCTTCCTGCGCCGGCAAGGTGGAGACCGCGCTCTCCCGCCTGCCCGGCACCGCCGCGGTGCGCATCAATTTCCAGACCCAGATCCTGGCCTTCCGCCTGGACGAGGCGGCGACGCCGCGCGCCGAGGTCGAGGCGCGCATCCGCGCCCTCGGCTATGGCATGGAGGAGGAGGCGGCGCCGCGCCTCGCCGGCGCCCTGCCAATCGCCGCCGAGGCGGAGCCCCCGCTCTGGCGGCGCGTCCTGGCCGAGCCCAAGGCCAGGCTGGCGCTGCTGCTGGGCGGGCTGGTCGGGCTCGGCGTCCTGGCCGGCGCCGCGTGGCCGCAGCTGGAGGGCGCGGCCTGGTGGCCGGCGGCACTGGTCGGCCTGGCCTATTTCGGCCGCAAGGCCATCGCGCTGGCCCGTGCCGGCAGCCCCTTCAGCATCGAGATGCTGATGTCGATCGCCACCCTCGGCGCGCTGGCGATCGGCGCGGCCTCCGAGGCGGCGATGGTCGTTTTCCTGTTCACCATCGGCGAGCTGCTGGAGGGGGTCGCCGCCGGGCGGGCGCGCGCCGGCATCCAGGCCCTGGCCGCGCTGGTGCCGCGCCACGCGCTGAAGCTGGAGGGCGGCGTCGCCAGCCCCGTTCCCGCCGCCAGCCTGGCGCCGGGCGACCTCGTGCTGGTCCGCCCCGGCGACCGCATCCCGGCCGATGGCGTGGTGGTGGAGGGCCATTCGGAGGTGGATGAAAGCCCGGTCACCGGCGAATCCATCCCCGTCGTGAAGGCGGAAGGCGACACGGTCTTCGCCGGCAGCGTCAACGCCTCCGGCGCGCTGCAGCTGCGCGTCACCCGTGCGGCGGCCGACAACACCATCGCCCGCATCATCCGGCTGGTGGAGGAGGCGCAGGAGGCCAAGGCGCCCACCGCCCGCTTCATCGAGCGCTTCGCCGCCTGGTACACCCCGGCCGCCGTGCTGGTCGCCGCCCTGGTGGTGGTCGCGCCGCCACTGCTGGCCGGCGGCGACTGGGGCACCTGGCTGTATCGCGGCCTGGCGCTGCTGCTGGTGGCCTGCCCCTGCGCGCTGGTGCTCTCCACCCCCGCCGCCATCGCCTCCGGCCTCGCCGCCGGCACGCGGCGCGGGCTGCTGGTCAAGGGCGGCGGCGCGCTGGAGATGATCGGCCGCGTGCGGGCCATCGCCTTCGACAAGACCGGCACGCTGACCGAGGGCCGGCCGCGCGTCACCGACACGCTGCCGCTGGCGGGGCCGGAGCGGGTGCTGCTGGCCATGGCCGCCTCGGCGGAGAGCGCCTCCTCCCACCCGCTGGCGCGCGCCATCCAGCAGCGCGCGGCGGAGGAAGGCATGCCGCTGCGCCCGACCCGCGAGGCCCGCGCCCTGCCCGGCCGCGGCGTGGAGGCGGTGGTGGGCGGCAAGCGTGTCGCCGTCAGTGCGCCGCACCATGCCGAAAGCCTGGCGCCGCTGCCGGAACCCGCGCGCCAGGCGGTGGCCGATTGGGAGGCGGCGGGCAAGACCGTGGTCGTCGTCACCGTCGAGGGCGCCCATACCGGGCTGATCGCCCTGCGCGACGAGCCGCGCGAGGATGCGGCGGAGGGCATCGCCGCGCTGCGCCGCCTCGGGCTGACGCCGGTGATGCTGACCGGCGACAATCCGCGCACCGGCGCCGCCATCGCGGAGCGGCTCGGGCTCGAGGTCAAGGCCGGGCTGCTGCCGGCCGACAAGCAGCGCGAGATTGCCGCCCTCGCCGTCGCGGGCCCCGTCGCCATGGTGGGGGACGGCATCAATGACGCGCCGGCGCTGGCCGCGGCCTCCATCGGCATCGCCATGGGCGGCGGCACCGATGTCGCGCTGGAGACCGCCGATGCGGCGCTGCTGAACAGCCGGGTGCGCGACCTCGCGGCGCTGGTCGCGCTGTCGCGCGCCACGCTCGCCAACATCCGGCAGAATGTCGCCATCGCCCTCGGGCTGAAGGCGGTGTTCCTGGTCACCACGGTGACCGGCGTGACCGGGCTGTGGCCGGCGGTGCTGGCCGATACGGGGGCCACCGTGCTGGTGACGCTGAACGCGCTGCGCCTGCTGCGCCATCGCGGCGAGGATTGAGGCCGGGCGGGGAGGATGCTCCCTCCCCGCTCCGGCGGGCCGTCAGGGCCTCCGGCGGGTGAAGCGCTGTTCGAGGACCTCGCTGCCCCATTGCGCGCCCGGCCGCTCCTCGACCAGCGCGAAGCCGAAGCCCTCGTAGAGATGCCGCGCCGCGGCGAGGCCGCCGAAGGTCCAGAGCTGGGTCTCGGCGAAGCCCTGCGCGTCGACGAAGCCCAGCGCCGCCTGCAACAGCCGGCGCCCCACACCGCCGCCGCGCAGCCCGTCCTCGACGATGAACCAGCGCAGATGCGCGACGCCCCCGCCCAGATCCTCGCCATCGATGGCGACCGAGCCGAGGATTTTTTCCTGTCGCACCGCCGTCCAGAGGCCGTTGCACGGCCGGTCCAGCCGGTTGCAGAACTCTGCCAGCCCGGCGGCGACGACGCTTTCGAAGCGCTGCCCGAAGCCCGCCACCCGCGCGTAATACAGGGCGTGCATGCGCGTGACCGCGGCGATGAGGCCCGGCTGGTAGCCCTGGACGATCTCGGCCCACTGCGGCGCCTCCGCCTGCCCCAGCGCCGCCGTGTAGAGGCGCAGCCCGTCCAGCACGGTGCCGGCCTGGTCCGGGTGCAGCCGGGCCAGCGCGCCCGACACCTGCGCCTGCGCGAAGGCGTGGATCTGCGCCACACGCTCCTGGCCTTCCGGCGTCAGCGACAGGCGCTTGATCCGCCCATCCTCCCCATCCCGCCCCTCCTGCACCAGGCGCGAGGCGACCAGCTTGCGCAGCATGCGGCTGACGCTGGATTTCTCCAGCCGGAGCCGCTCGCCCAGCGCGCGGGCGGTGACGCCGCCCGCCTCGATCTCGATCAGCGCGTGCACGGCCGAGGGCGGCAGGGCGGTGCCGGCGAAGTTCGTGCCGGTGAAGCCCAGCGCCCGCACCAGCTCGCGCGAGGCGGTGCGGATGGGCTCGACCAGCGGAGACGGTGGAAGCGGCATCGACAGGGCGCCATAAAGTTGTATCATGCAACTATACGCCGATGCGGCGCATGGCTGTCAACGCCCTCCCCGGCGGCTCCGCCGGGACACCCGAGGCGCTTTGCCGGCCACGCCGTGCTGGCGAGGACGGCAACCGGGCGGGGAGCACAGGACAGGTCATGGATGATCGCGAGATCGAAGGCGTGCTCGATTTCCTGCGCGGTGCGGAGCGGCTGAAGGAAACGCTGCGCAGCGCGCATGGCACGCGCGGCCGGCAGGAGAGCACCGCCGAGCATAGCTGGCGCCTGGCGCTGATGGCGATGGTGCTGGCGCGCGGGCTGGCCCCGGTCGATCTGCTGCGCGTGCTGAAGCTCTGCCTGGTGCATGATCTGGGCGAGGCGCTGCATGGCGACATCCCCGCGCCCCAGCAGCGCCCCGGCGGCAAGGCCGAGGCGGAGCGGCGCGATCTCGCCACCCTCGCCGCGCCGCTGCCGCCGGCCGAGCGCGCCGAGATCCTGGCGCTGTGGGAGGAATACGAGGCCGGCACGACGCGCGAGGCGATGCTGGTCAAGGGCCTCGACAAGCTGGAGACGCTGCTGCAGCACAGCCAGGGGCTGAACCCGCCCGGCTTCGATTACGGCTTCAACCTCGGCTATGGCCGCGACCGCACCGGGGCCGATCCGCTGCTGGCGCGGCTGCGCGCGCTGCTCGACGCCGCGACCCGCGCGCGCATGGCGGAGCCCCCGCCCCTGGCCAGCCCCCCGGCATAGGCCTATGACAGCCGCATCGCCGCGGCGGACTCGCGCAGCCCGCCGGCGGCGACTGGATTGTCACTCAGCCGGGATGCCCCGATGCAGAACGCCCCCGAGATCTGGCGCCATGTCGATGCCAAGGCGCCGGAGATGATCGCCCTCGCCGACCGCGTCTGGGACATGCCGGAACCGCTCTATGCCGAGTTCCGCTCCGCCGCCGAGCATGTGGCGGAGCTGGAGCGCCAGGGCTTCCGCGTGCAGCAGGGTGTCGCCGGCATCCCCACCGCGCTGATGGCCGAGGCCGGCGAGGGCGGGCCGGTCATCGCCATCCTCGGCGAATATGACGCGCTGCCCGGGCTGAGCCAGGAGGCCGGCATCGCCGAGCCGAAGCCGGTCGAGAAGCACAATGGCTTCGGCCATGGCTGCGGCCACAATTTGCTCGGCGCCGGCGCCATGCTGGCGGCGACGGCGGTGAAGAACTGGCTGGCCGAGCAGGGCATCGCCGGCCGCGTGCGCTATTATGGCTGCCCGGCCGAGGAAGGCGGCGCCGCCAAGGCCTTCATGGCGCGTGCCGGCCTCTTCGCCGACGCCGATCTCGCCATCACCTGGCATCCCGGCCATTTCGCCGAGGTGATGCCGGCCGCGTCGCTGGCCAACACGCGCATCGACTTCACCTTCACCGGCCGCTCCAGCCACGCCGCCGCGGCGCCGCATCTGGGGCGCTCGGCGCTGGATGCCGTCGAGCTGATGAATGTCGGCGTCAACTACATGCGCGAGCATATGGAGAGCGGCGCGCGCATCCATTACGCCTATCTCGATGCCGGCGGCATCGCGCCGAATGTGGTGCAGGGCCGCGCCAAGGTGCGCTACGCGGTGCGCCACCCGGATCTGCGCGGCATGGCGGCGCTGATCGAGCGCGTCAAGAAGATCGCCCGCGGCGCCGCGCTGATGACCGAGACCGAGGTGGAGATCAAGGTGCTCAGCGCGGTGGCCAACCTGCTGCCGAACGAGCCGCTGGAAGCCGCCATGCAGGCGGAGCTGGAGCGCCTCGGCCCGCCGGAATTCGACGCGGCCGATCGCGACTATGCCGAGCAGATCCGCGCCACGCTGCGGCCCGAGGATCTGCGCGCCGCCTTCTCCGCCGCCGGCCTGCCCTATGAGGAAGGCAAGCCGCTCTGCGACATCATCGTGCCGCGCGGCACGCCGCGCGTGCTGGCGCTGGGCTCCACCGATGTCGGCGATGTCTCCTGGGTGCTGCCGACGGTGCAGGCCTCCGGCGCAACGGCGGCGATCGGCACGCCCTTCCATTCCTGGCAGCTGACGGCGCAGGGCAAGTCGCCGCATGCGCACAAGGGCATGGTGCATGTCGCCAAGGTGATGGCGGCCACCGCAGCCACCGCCCTGCAGCAGCCGGAGCTGATCGCGGCGGCCAAGGCGGATCTCGCCCGGCGCCTGGGCGGCCAGCCCTATGAATGCCCGATCCCGGCCGAGGCCGAGCCGCCGCTCGACATGGCCAAGGGCTGAGCCGCCCGCCGCGCCCCTGCCCCGACCGGGCGGGGGCGCGGCAACGCGCGGCGCCTTGCGGTGTTGTCCCGCCGAGCCCTTGCGGGCGCGAGCAACACGAGAGGAAAAGCCGATGCGCAACCCCCTGATCCTGGCCGGCACCGCGCTGATGCTGATGTCCGCCCCGGTCCTGGCGCAGACGCCGACGCAGATCGAGGCCAATCAGCGCAGCGTCAAGACGCTGACCGACCGCGATGTCTACAGCTCGGACAATGTCGAGATCGGCGAGATCGAGGATGTGGTGCTGGACGCGCAGGGCCGCGCCGTGCTGGCGATCATCGAGGTGGAGGGCCGGCTCGGCCTGCGCGAGAAGTATGTCGCGGTGCCCTATGACCAGGTCCGCGTCCCCGCCGCGCGCAACGAGCGCGTGACGGTGCCGATGACCGAGGCGCAGATCAAGGCGCTGCCGGGCTTCCGCTACAACGACTGAGCCTGGCGCCGCGGCGCCGCCGGCCCGGGGGGATCGCTCTCCCCGGGCCTTTTTCGTGCCGGCCGCTCAGGCCGCCCAGGCGGCGCTGCCCATCAGCGCCAGCGCCTGCGCCGTGGCGCGGCGCCCGGCCGGCACATGCTCCTCCCGCCACAGGAAGTTCAGCGTGCCGAGGCAGCGCCCGCCGAGCCGGATCGGCAGGTTCAGCACCGAGCGCAGGCCGAGGCCCAGGATCAGCGCATGGTCGTCGAAGGCGCCGCGGATCGCCGCCTCGCCCTCGCCCAGGAAGGGGCGGCCCTCCAGCAGCACCTGCCTGCCCCAGGCGGTGTCGCGCTTGGGCTTCTGGCCGCCCGGCGGATAGGCGGCCGGGTCGGAGCTGTAGAGCCGCTGCACCGTCATCGAGGCCGCGTCGAAGCGCATGGCGGTGCAGAGGGCATGGCCGAGCCGCGGCCGCGCCAGCGCCTCCAGGGCGCGCAGCGCGGCCAGCGGCTGGCCGGTTTCGGCCAGCGCCGCCTCCAGCTGGTGCAGTTCGGCGGCGGCGAATTCCGCCATGGCGGGGCTGGCCAGCACGCTCAGTCCGCGGTGATGCCGAGCTGGCGGATCAGCCCGCCCCAGCGCGCCGCGTCCTGCCGCAGCGTGGTGGAGAACTCGGCCGGGCTGGCATTCACCACCTCGACGCCGATCTCGGCCATGCGGGTCTTCACCTCGGGCAGCATCAGCACGCGGTTGATCTCGGTGTTCAGCCGCGCGACCAGCGCCGGGTCCATGCCGGCCGGGCCGAAGGCGCCATACCACACCGCCATGACGGCGCCCGGCACGGTCTCGGCCAGGGTCGGCACCTCGGGCAGCAGGGCGCTGCGCTGCGCCTCGGTCACCGCCAGCAGGCGCAGCCGCCCCTCGCGCACCGGCGCGAAGGTCTGGGTGCCGGCGCTGAACAGCAGCTGGGTCTGGCCGGCGATGGTGTCGAGCACCGCCGGCGCGCCGCCGCGATAGGGCACGTGCACCATGTCGAGCCCCGCCATCTGCGCGAACATCGCGGCGCAGAGATGGTTGGTCGAGCCGACGCCGGCCGAGGCGTAGGTGATCTTGCCCGGATTGGCCTTCGCATAGGCGATGAACTCGGCCACCGTCCGCGCCGGCACCGAGGGGTGGATCACCATGGTGTTGGTGACATAGGCCAGCAGCGCGACCGGCGCGAAGGCGTCCACGCCGTGGAACGGCATGGTGGTGAACAGCGCGTCGTTCATCGCATGCGTGCTCATCGAGCCGAAGAGCAGCGTGTAGCCATCCGGATTGGCGCGCGCGACGGCGGCCGAGCCGATATTGCCCGAGGCGCCGGAGCGGTTCTCCACCAGCACCGGCTGGCCGATGGCGGCGCGCAGATGCTCGGCCACGATGCGCGCCAGGATGTCGGTCGAGCCGCCGGGCGCCCAGGGGACGATGATGGTGACGGGCCGGTCGGGCCAGCGGGGGGCGGTCTGCGCCAGGGCCGGCAGGGCGGGCAGCGCGGCCAGGCCGGGCAGCAGGCCCAGCGCGGCGCGGCGGGAAATCTCGGTCATGATCGGCCTTCTTCGAAGCGGGAGGCGTGACGGCGTGATTCTTGGCCGGCGGGGCCGG
>NZ_GG770781.1:149433-159236 GCF_000164635.1 Pseudoroseomonas cervicalis ATCC 49957
GGGTCCTCGGGCGGGGCGGCGGCGGCGCCGGACCAGCCATGGCCGGCGCGCAGCGCCTCGCGCACCATGGCGGTGATCGATTGCAGGTGTTCCCACATCGCGGCGTGCGCCTCGGCCGGGTCGCGGCCGGCGATCGCCTCCAGGATGCGGCGATGCTCGGCCACCGAGCGGCGGCGGATCGCCTCGGTCGCGGCATTGGCGCGCAGCCGGCCCCATTCGGCGCGGGCGCGGCAGGCCTGCAACTGGTCGAACAGGCCGAGCAGCAGCGGGTTCTGCGCCGCCTGCGCGACCGCGCGGTGGAAGGCGGCGTCCCAGCGGCCCCAGCTCTGCAGGTCGGCGGTCTCGGCGCCGCGGCGCACCGCCTGCTCGATGGCGGCCAGGTGCTCGGCGCGCGCCTTGGTGGCGGCGAGGCCCGCGAGCTGCGGCTCCAGCGCCAGCCGCGCCTCCATGATGTCGGTGGGCGGCGAGGCCGGCAGGCTGCGCGCCGGCTCCTCCGGCGGGCGGGGGCCGAGGAAGGTGCCCTGGCCGATGCCGCGCCAGATCCGCCCCTCCAGCTCCAGCCGGGAGAGGGCCTCGCGCAGCGCGCGGCGGCTGATGCCGAGATGGGAGGACAGCTCGCGCTCCGGCGCCAGCCGGGCGCCTTCGGGCAGCTCCAGTCCCGCAAGATGGCTGCGCAGGGCGCGCAGCGCGTCATCGCCTTTGCTCATGGGACCATGATACGAAGGTTTTGCGGCAGCGGAAGCACCCTTCTGCCGCTTTGCAGCAAAAAACGCCCGGCCTAGGATGGCGGGCCAAGGACCAATCTGGTTTGGTCCCAGAACCGGGAGCCCGCATGTTCACCACCCGCCCCGAGATCCGCGGCCGCTTCGGCGCCGTCGCCAGCACCCATTGGATCGCCAGCGCCGTCGGCATGGGGGTGCTGGAGCGTGGCGGCAATGCCTTCGACGCGGCGGTGGCCACCGGCTTCGCCCTGCAAATCGTCGAGCCGCACCTGAATGGCCCGGGCGGCGAGGTGCCGATCATCCTGCAACGCCCCGGCCAGGCGCCGCAGGTGATCTGCGGCCAGGGCGGCTACCCGATGGCGGCGACGCCGGAGCGCTTCGCCTCCCTCGGCCTGCGCCAGGTGCCGGGGACCGGGCTGCTGCCCTCGGTGGTGCCGGGCGCCTTCGACGCCTGGATGCTGCTGCTGCGCGACCACGGCACCTGGCACCCGGCGCAGGTGCTGGAGGCCGCCATCGACTATGCCGAGAACGGCTTCCCGGTGCTGCCGCGCGTCGCCTCCTCGATCCTGGCGGCGGAGGGCTTCTTCAAGGCGGAATGGCCGAGCTCGGCCGAGGCCTGGCTGCCGGGCGGGCAGGTGCCGCGGCCGCGCAGCCTGCTGACCAGCCCCGCCATCGCCGCCACCTATCGCCGCATCCTGGCCGAGGCGGAGGCCGCCGGGGCGGACCGCATCCGCCAGATCGAGGCGGCGCGCGACGCCTTCTACCGCGGCTTCGTGGCCGAGGCGGTGGACCGCTTCTACCGCAGCGCCGAGCTGATGGATTCCACCGGCCGCCGCAACGGGGGCCTGCTGACCGGGGACGACCTGGCGCGCTACCAGGCGCGCTACGAGCCGACGGTCAGCCGCGACTATCACGGCGTCACCGTGCACAAGACCGGCCCCTGGGGCCAGGGCCCGGTGCTGCTGCAGGCGCTCTCCATCCTGGAGGGCTTCGACCTCGCCGCCATGGACCCCTCGGGCGAGCGCTTCATCCACACCGTGGTCGAGGCGATGAAGCTCGCCTATGCCGATCGCGAGGTGTTCTACGGTGACCCCGACGTGGTCGATGTGCCGCTGGCGACACTGCTCTCGCCCGAGCATGGCGCGGCGCGGCGCAAGCTGATCGGCGAGGCGGCCTCGGCCGCGCTGCGGCCGAGCGAGCTGCCGGGCGCGGCCGAGCGCATGGCGCGGGTGCTGGCCATGGCCGGCGCCGAAACCCCGGTGGGCCTCGGCCATGGCGAGCCGACCTTCGCGCCGCTGCCGGTGGAATGGGGCGACACGGTGCATCTCGACGTGGTGGATCGCTGGGGCAACATGGTCTCGGCGACGCCCTCGGGCGGCTGGCTGCAAAGCTCGCCCGCCGTGCCGGGCTTGGGCTTCTCGATCACCACGCGCGGCCAGATGGGCTGGCTGGAGCCGGGCCACCCCTCCACCGTGGTCGCCGGCGCCCGGCCGCGCACCACGCTGACGCCGACCCTGGTGACGCGCGAGGGCGAGGGCTGGCTGGCCATGGGCACGCCGGGCGGCGACCAGCAGGACCAGTGGACGCTGGCGGTGCTGCTGCGCCACCTGCATCACGGGCTGGATCTGCAGGCGGCGATCGACCTGCCGCTCTTCACCAGCCAGCATTTTCCGCAATCCTTCTACCCGCGCACCCTCTCGCCCAACCGGCTGCTGGTGGAGGAGCGCATCGGCACCCCGGCCATCGCCGGGCTGCTGAAGCGCGGGCACGATCTGCGCATCGAGCCGCCCTGGTCGCTGGGCCGGGTCTGCGCCGCCGGCCGGCGCGACGGCATGATCGTCGCCGCCGCCACGCCGCGTCTGATGCAGGCCTACGCCGTCGGGCGATAAGGCCGTGCGCCCCGCCGCGCCGCGCGGAAACTTTGTGCTGGGGCGCGCGGGGCGCTATGCCGGGGGCGCCAACCCCCACGGCAGGAGGACAGGATGTCCGGCTACGCCCCTTCCCACCAGGACGAACTGGACGAGGCCGAAGGCCCCTCCCCGCTCTGGCGCGCGCTGCGGCTCACCGTCTGGGCGGTGGTCAGCTTCGCGCTGACCTTCGTCGAGCTGGTCGCCGAATGGGTGGCGCCGCTGCTGCTGCTGGGCGGCCTGGCCTGGCTGGCCGTGGTCCGGGTGGTCGGCACGCTGCATCTGGAGCCCGAGATCCAGCAATTCCTCCAATATGTGCCGAGCCAGCTGCTGGTCGCCGGCACCGTCTGGACGCCGGTGGGGCTGATCACCCAGGGCATCACCCTGCTGGCCATCGTCGCCGGCTGCCGCACCCTGAACCGGCTGATCTCGCGCGAGGTCTGAGCCCGCCGCGCCGCCCTATTCCGGCGGCAGCGGCGTGCGGCCGATGCGGCTCCAGATGTCGGTGCGGTCGCCCTCCTGCTCCGCCCGCAGATGCAGCGCGACCGGCGGCAGCGCCCGGCTCCAGGATTGCAGCAGCAGCTCGCCGCGCACATCCACGGTGAAATAGGCGTAGCCGCCCTCATGCGGCGCCAGGAAGGCGCCGGCCTCGCGCGGCGACACCCCGGCGCGGCAGCTCTCCGCCGGGTCGATGCCGAAGGCGGCCAGCACGCCCTCATCGCCGCCGGCCGGGTCGAGCGTGTAGAGCAGCGCCAGCAGCTTCGGCTGGTCGGCCAGAACGGAAAGAATCTGCATGGCGGCGTCCAGCGCGCAATGCAGCACCAGCCGCTCCCGCCCCGCCGGCAGGGTCAGTTCGGTGGCATAGAGGAACCGGGCAAAATCCTCGGGCCCGTACAGCGCCTCCAGCTCATGCGCGCGGCCGCAGCCCTGGTCGCGCGGGGCGATGCAGGCGCGGTCGGCGGCGCCGGCGGCGGCGTTGAAGGCCTCGTGCCGGCGGAAGCGCTGGCGCTCCAGCCCGGTGACGTAGTCGGCAAGGATCAGCATCTCAGGGTCCGTCGCTCATATAGCCGTCGCGCTTGGCGTCCTTCACCGAATAGGGCACCGGCTTGCCATCGGCGGTCGTCGCATTGGTGGGATGCACCAGCTTGTACTGGGTGCCGCCGCCGGGCTGGTCGAACCAGGGGGCGATCTCCGCCTGCTCCACATGCGTCGGCTTGTCGATCTTGTAGACATTGGGCGGCCCCGATGGCTCGCCCGGCAGGGCGCGGGCCGAGAAGGAATCGCCCGGCTTGCCGAGGAAGCTGCCATGCTCGCCGCCGAAGCGGTCCACCGTGGTCGGCGGGCCGGAGGTGGTGGGATCGATGGTGGTGCGCACCGGCTTGCCCACCGCGCCATCATTCGGCGGCCACCAGGTGTCGCCATTCGGCTTCTTCCAGTTGGCGGCGCGGGCGGCGGCGTATTCGCTGCGGAAATCCGGCGGCATGCGGTTGACCGCCGCCACGGCCGCCGGGTTGCCGCCGCTGGTGCCCTGGCGCAGCATGACGCCGGTGCGCGTCGTCGGATTGGTCCAGATGCGGTTGCCCGCCGCCTGGCCGCCGCGGAAGCCGAAGCCGCCGCCCAGCGCGCCGCCGAAGACACCGCCCACCACCTCGCCCACCGCCTGGCCGGTGGCGCCGAAGCCCATCGCCGCCGCCGCCATGCCGCCGGCCTTGCCGCCGAGATAGCCACCCCCCACCCCGCCCACCAGGCTGCCCACCGCGGCGCCGAGCCCGTAGCCGGCGGCGATGCCGCCGGTCGCGATCAGCGTGCCGCCGATCGCCATGGCCATCATGGTGTTGCTGAGCCAGGTCGGCACCTCCGGCTCGGGCTTGATGATCTCGACGCTGGGGCCGCCCACCAGCACGTTGGGCGAGCCCTCGCGGATGGTGGCGGAGCAATCCATCAGCTCGGAGACACGGGCCATGGGCTGGCCATGCACCAGCACCGTGGCGGCGCCGGTGGCGACCAGCCGGGGCGGGCCGGAATCCTGCGCGCACATCCCGTTGGCCAGCACCGTCATGGTGGCGGGGCGGGCATTCACCAGCACGGTGGGCGAGCCGATCATCAGCGCGCCGGTCACCGGCCCCTCGATGGTCTGGCCGATCGCCTGGCCGGCCAGCCCCGCGCCGCCGGTGGTGGCGATGGCCGCGCCGATGGCGATGGCGCCGAGCCCGCCCGTCGCCACGATGGCGACCCCCACCAGCGCGCCGACGGCCAGCCCGACCAGCACGCCGGTCATGGCGGCGCTGTGCCCGAACGGGTCGCCCACCCTGGCGGCGGGAAGCCCGTCCGCCATCAGCCGAGCCGGAAGCTGCGCAGCATCTCCCGGAACACCGGCTCGGCCGCGGCGAAATCGGCGCGCCCGGCGGTGCCGGTGGCGACCAGCAGCCGCCCCTCACCCGCATCGACGAAGGTGACCCATTGCGTCAGCAGCGCCTGGGGCGAGCTCCAATCGACGCGCAGCTCGGCGGTCGGGCGGCGGGAGCCGGCCAGGATGCGGCGCGACACCTCGGCGAAATTGGCCAGCTGGCCGCGCATCTGCGCCACCTGGCGGTCGAGCAGCGCCGCCATGCGCTCCTCCGGCGGCTCGGGCAGGTCGGGCGGCAGCCGGTCCTGGGTGACCACCATGTTGGGGGTGACACCGGAGCCGCCGGGCTGCGCCGCGCTCAGGATCAGCATGGACCGGTCCTGCCAGCCGGGCGGGCAGTCCATCTGCATGCCCTGGATCATGCGGCGCCTCCCGGGCGGTGCGTCGGGCGGGCGGGGCGGTGATGGGCCGGGCCGGGCATGATGGACAGGGCTTTCCCTCTGGCGTCAGGCGGCGGAGGCTAGCAGCCAGGCGAGGCGGGGCAAGCAGCGGGGCGCTGACAATCCCGCGCGGGGCGGTCAGCCCATCTCCGAGGCCAGCACGGCGCCGCCGGGCGGCGCGATGCGGAGATGCTGGTCCAGCAGGATCAGGCAGGGCAGGCCGATGGCGTCGCAGAAGGCCTCGAAGCCGCCCGGCACCAGGACCGGCCGCAGCACCGCCCAGTCCAGCCCGAAGAAGCCGGCGAGAAACGCCGCGCCCTGCGGCGGGATCGGCGCCGGCGGCACCGGGAAGAAGCCGTCCGGCACATGGCCATCCTGGCCGAAGGGGCGGTCGAAGAAGGTGATGCTGCGGTAGCCTTCCTCCGACAGCAGGTTGAGCTGCCAGCCATGCTGGTCCTCATCCACCCGGATATGGATCGCGGGGCCGAGCCGTGGCAGCACCGCATCGTCGCCGAACAGCGCGACGGGGCACCAGGCGGGGCCGGCCTGCGTCTCGATCTCCGTGTCGAAGATCACCGCCTCGGCCCCCGCCGCCGCCAGGGCGTCGCGCAGCCGCGCCGGGTCGTCGGTGCGCAGCGCGTAGTAATCCGTGTATTCCGACATGCTGTTTCCTGCTTCGGCGGGCGCGCCTCAGCGCGCGCTCTCGCCCCGCGCATAGGCGGCGGCAGCGTCCACCTGCGCCTCGGTCGGGCGCTGGCCGGTGTAGAGCACGAACTGCTCCAGCGCCTGCAGCACCGCCACCTCGACGCCGGTGATCACCACCTTGCCCAGCGCACGGGCGCGGCGCAGCAGGGGTGTCTCCGGCGGCAGATGCACCACGTCGAACACCGCCTCGGCCGCCTCGATCATCGCCTCGGGGAAGGCCAGCGCCTCGGCCTCCGCCCCGCCCGCCATGCCGATGGGCGTGATGTTGACCAGCAGCGGCGCGGCCACCGGCTCGGCGCTCCAGCGATAGCCGCAGGAATCGGCCAGGGCACGCCCGGCGGCCTCGTTGCGCGCCACCACGGTGCCGTCGCGGAAGCCGGCATCGCGCAGCGCGGAGACCACCGCCTTGCCCATGCCGCCGCTGCCCCGCGCGGCGAAGCGTGTCGTGGGCGGCACACCATGCTTCGCCAGCAGCGGCGCGATGGCGGCGTAGTCGGTGTTATGCCCGGTCAGCACGCCATCATCGTTGACGATGGTGTTGACCGAGCCGATCGCCGCCGCCGAGGGGGCCAGCCCGTCCAGCAGCGGGATGCAGGCTTCCTTGAACGGCATCGACACGGCGCAGCCGCGGATGCCGAAGGCGCGCAGCCCGGCGATCGCCGCCGGCAGATCGGCGGTGGTGAAGGCCTTGTAGGCCCAATCCATCCCCAGCTGCTCGTAGAGATGGTTGTGGAAGCGCGAGCCGAACTGGCCCGGCCGCCCGGCCAGCGACATGCACAGCACCGTGTCGCGGCCGATGAAGCGGCCGCGCTGCCCGGCCCCCGGAAACCCCATCCCCTCAGGCCGCCTGGGGCGGCCGGAAGGCCTGGATCGGCGGCAGATTGCCGTCGAAGCGCTCGACCTCGATGGTGGTGAGCTGGCCCGTGCAGCCCTGCGCCAGGTTCGAGGTGCCGACATCGCGCGTCAGCACATTCGGGTTGCCGTGGACGCAGAGGGATTTTTCTTCCTCGGGATCCGCCGGGTCGTACCAGGCGCCGGTGGCCAGCTGCACCACGCCCTGCCGCACGCCCTCATCCAGCCGCACGCCGGCGAGGCAGGCGCCGCGCTCGTTGAACAGGCGGATGACGTCGCCATCGCTGATGCCGCGCGCGGCGGCGTCCTCGGGATGCATGCGCGCCACCTCGCGGCCGCGGTGCTTGGACTCCTGCGAATGGCCGCCGAAATCCAGCTGGCTGTGCAGCCGCGTCGCCGGCTGGTTGGCCACCAGCACCAGCGGCGCCTCGGCGCGCGGCACGTCCTCGGGCGGCAGCCAGGCCGGGTGGCCGGGGCAGTCGGCCTCGCCGAAGCGGGCCACCGTCTCGGAATAGATCTCCAGCCGGCCGGAGGGGGTGGAGAGGCGGTTGGCCTCGGGGTCCTCGCGGAAGGCGCGCAGCTTGCCGCCATCATCGGGGGCCTGCGGCAAGGGCAGCGTGCCCTGCCGCCAGAATTCCTCGAAGCCCGGCGCGGGGGCGCCGATCGCCTCCAGCGCCGCGCGGGTGCGCTCATAGAGATGCTCCAGCCATTGCCGGCTGGTGCGCCCCTCGGTGAAGGCCGGCCCGACGCCCATCCGCTCGGCCAGGCCGGCAAAGATGTCGTAATCGTCGCGGGCCTGGCCATAGGGCTCGGCCAGCTTGTGCATGGCGACCAGCAGCGGATCGTTGGAGCTGGCGCCGAGATCCTCGCGCTCCAGCGTCATCGTGCAGGGCAGCACGATGTCGGCGTGGCGGGCGGTCGCGGTCCAGGCCAGCTCATGCACCACCAGCGTGTCGACGCGGGCGAAGGCCTGGCGCAGCCGGTTCAGGTCCTGGTGGTGGTGGAACGGGTTGCCGCCGGCCCAGTAGACCAGCTTGATGTCGGGGTAGTGCCGCGTCTGGCCATTGTAGCGATAGGCGCCGCCCGGGTTCAGCAGCATGTCGGAAATGCGCGCGACGGGGATGAAATCGGCGATCTTGTTGCGGCCCTGGGAGAGCGTCGGCACCGGCACGGCGTTGTAGCGCCGCCCGTAATAGCCGATGGCGCATAGCCATAGCCGCCGCCGGGCAGGCCGATCTGCCCCAGCGCCGCGGCCAGCGTCATGCCCATCCACACCGGCTGCTCGCCATGCTCGGCGCGCTGCAGCGCATGGGCGACGACCACCAGCACGCGCTTGCCGGCCAGGCTGCGCGCCAGCGCCACGATCTCCTCCGCCGCGACGCCGGTGATGCCGGCGGCCCAGGCGGCATCCTTGGGCTGGCCGTCGCTGCGGCCCGTCAGGTAATCCTCGAAGACCGGCCAGCCGGTGGTGTAGCGGTCGAGGAAGGCGCGGTCATGCAACCCCTCCGCCACCAGCGTGTGGGTCAGGGCCAGCATCAGCGCCGTGTCGGTGTTGGGGCGCAGGCTGAGCCATTCGGCCCCCGCCTCCTCCGGCAGATCGCTGCGCAGCGGCCCGACCAGCACGAAGCGGCAACCGCGCGCCCGGGCGCGCTCCATGGCGCCGCGCTCGACATGCTGGCTGATGCCGCCCCCCGCCACCATCGAGTTCTTCAGCGCCATGCCGCCGAAGGCCAGCACCACGTCGCTGTGCTCGGCCATCTGCTCCCAGGTGACGTTGTGCTTGGTCAGGTCCTCGTAGTCGCCGAGGATATGCGGCACGATCACCGTCGCCGCGCCCGAGCTGTAGCTGTTGACCGAGCGCACATAGCCGCCGAGCGCCGTGTTCAGGAAGCGGTGCACCTGGCTCTGCGCGTGGTGGAAGCGCCCGGCGCTGGCCCAGCCATAGGAGCCGCCGAACACCGCCCCGGCGCCGTGCCGGTCGCGCACCCGCGACAGCTCCCCGGCCAGCAGCTCCAGCGCCTTGTCCCAGGAAACCGGCACAAATTCGTCCCGCCCGCGCCGGTCATCGGGGCCCGGGCCGCGCTCCAGCCAGCCGCGGCGCACCATGGGCTGGGCGATGCGCGCCTCGTGCCGCAGGGCGGCGGGGAAATTGTCGAGAATGGCGTTGGGGTCCGGGTCGCCCGGATGCGGCCGCACCTCCAGCCCCTCGGGCCGCATGCGGGCGGTGAACACGCCCCAATGCGAGCTGTGCTGGCGGAAGCCGTCGCGCAGCGCGGTCTCCTCCGGGCGGTCGGTGGTCTGCGGCATGGCGGGGCTCCTGCGGCTCACGGCGTCTGACAGCTTGACGATCAGGCCGCCGCTGTCAAACGCCGCGCGCGGCGGGCACCCGGCCCGCCCTCAGTTCGCCCGGTCGGGCGCCGCCTCCAGCCGCTCCGCCTCGCTCTCCAGCAGGGCCAGCAGCTCGGCGGGGATTTCCTCCCCGGCTGGCGCGGCGTAGCGGCGCTGAAGCCCCTCGCGCAGCCAGCCATCCAGCGCCCGCTCGGCCGGCGACAGGCGCGGCCAGGCCCTGCCCTGCTGTCCGGTGCTGAATTCGGCCTGGCCCATCATGCGTGCTCCACTGTCACAGGACCGAAACCCGCCAGGGCGGGCAAATGTTGCGCCGCCCCCGTGGAAGTCCGGCCTTGTGGCCGAAACATCACGCCACCCGGCCGGCCGCGCCGCCGCGTCAGGAGCTGCCGCGGTTGGCCGGGCGGGCGCCGCCAGCCAGGCTGTCGAGCTGCTCCAGCTCCCGCCCTTCCCCGGCGGTCTCCGCCGCCGGGGAAGGGGGCCG
>NZ_GG770781.1:161408-164791 GCF_000164635.1 Pseudoroseomonas cervicalis ATCC 49957
GCGCGGCGGGCGCTGCTGCTGAAGGCGGCCGATGCGCTGGCCGCCCGCGCCCCCGATTTCATCAAGCTGATGGCGGAGGAGATCGGCGCCACGGCGGGCTGGGCCGGGTTCAACGTGCAGCTCGCCGCCGGCATGCTGCGCGAGGCGGCGTCGATGACGACGCAGCTGACCGGGGAGGTCATCCCCTCCGACAAGCCCGGCTGCCTGTCCATGTCGGTGCGCCAGCCGGTGGGGGTGGTGCTGGGCATGGCGCCGTGGAACGCGCCCGTCATCCTCGGCGTGCGGGCCATCGCCCTGCCGCTGGCCTGTGGCAATGCGGTGGTGCTGAAGGCCAGCGAGACCTGCCCCGCCACGCACCGGCTGATCGGCGCGGTGCTGACCGAGGCCGGGCTGCCGCCGGGCGTGGTCAACATCGTCACCCACCGCGCCGAGGACGCGCCGGCGGTGGTCGAGGCGCTGATCGCCCACAAGGCGGTGCGGCGGGTCAACTTCACCGGCTCCACCAAGGTCGGCCGCATCATCGCGGAGATGGCGGCGCGGCACCTGAAGCCGGTGCTGCTGGAGCTGGGCGGCAAGGCGCCGATGCTGGTGCTGGAGGATGCCGATCTCGGGGAGGCGGTGAAGGCCGCCGCCTTCGGCGCCTTCATGAACCAGGGCCAGATCTGCATGTCCACCGAGCGGCTGGTGGTGGTGGACAGCGTGGCGGACGAATTCGTCCGCCGCCTCGCCGCCTTCGTGGGCCAGTTGCCGGTGGGCGATCCGTCGGGGCCGGTGTTCCTCGGTTCGGTGGTGGATGAGGCGGCGGCGGCGAAGGTGGATGCGCTGGTCGATGACGCTGTGAGCCAGGGCGCGGTGCTGCATGGCGGCGGCGCGCGGCGCGGCACCATCATGCCGCCGGCCATCCTGGACCGGGTGACTCCGGCGATGCGCATCTATGCCGAGGAGAGCTTCGGCCCGGTCGTCGCCATGATCCGCGTGCGCGACGCCGAGGAGGCGGTGCGGGTGGCCAATGACAGCGAATACGGCCTGTCGGCGGCGATCTTCACGCGCGACGTGGCGCGCGGCCTGGCGCTGGCGGCGCGGATCGACAGCGGCATCTGCCACATCAACGGCCCGACGGTGCATGACGAGGCGCAGATGCCCTTCGGCGGCACCAAGGCGAGCGGCTATGGCCGGTTCGGCGGCCGCGCGGGCGTGGCCGAGTTCACCGAGCTGCGCTGGATCACGGTGGAGACCGCCCCCGGCCACTACCCCTTCCCGCCGGGGCTGCAGCCCTAACCGAAGGCGGGGTCCGGGGGGACCCTGTCCCCCCGGCGGGAGGGTGTGGGAGGGCGGCGCCCTCCCACGACAACGAAGAAGCGGCCGAAGCCGCGCCTCAGGGAGAGAGAGCATGACAAGACTGTCCGTCCCGCGCCGTGCCCTGCTGGCCGCGCCGCTTTTTTCTCTGTTTGCCCCCGGTCCTGTCCGGGCACAGGATTGGCCGACGCGCCCGGTGCGCATTGTCGTGCCCTTCCCGCCCGGCGGGCTGGTGGATGTGCTGGCGCGCAGCGTGTCGCAGCGGCTGTCGGCGCAGCTGGGCCAGCCGGTGGTGGTGGAGAACCGCGCCGGGGCGGGCGGCAATATCGGCGCCGATGCGGTGGCCAAGGCAGCGCCGGACGGGCACACGCTGCTGGCCAGCTCGCTGGGCCCGCTGGCGGTGAACCAGTTCATCTACCGCGCCATGCCCTATGACACGCAGACCGCCTTCGCGCCGATCGTGCTGCTGGCGCAGACGCCCAAGGTGATGTGCGTGGCCAATGCCCGCCCCTGGAAGAGCGTGGCCGAGGTGATCGCCGCCGCCAAGGCGGCGCCGGGGCAGCTGACGGCCGGCTCGGCGGGCGCGGGCAGCAGCCTGCATCTGGCGCTGGAGCTGTTCAAGCAGACCGTGGGCGTCGACATCCAGCACGTGCCTTATCGCGGCGCGGCGCCGGCGGTGGTCGACCTCGTCTCCGGCCAGATCGATCTGGTGATCGACAATCTGCCGAACATCCTGGGGCAGATCCGCGGCGGCGGGGTGCGGGTGGTGGGCGCGGCCTCGGCGCAGCGGCTGGCGCAGCTGCCCGAGGTGCCGACGCTGCGCGAGCAGGGTGTGGATTTCGTCTTCGGCACCGCCTTCGGCATGGCGGCGCCGGCGGGCACGCCGCAGCCGATCCTCGACCGGGTGGCGGCGCTGGTCACCGCCGCGCTGCGCGAGCCGGAGACCGGCGGGCGGCTGGCCGAGCAGGGCGCGATCCTCGGCGGCGGCAGCCCGGCCGAGTTCGCGGCGATGATCGCGCAGGAGAAGCGGGTGCTGGAGCCGGTGATCCGCCGCGCCGGCATCGTCGCGGATTAGGGAGCGAGGCTTGTCTGTGGCGGCGGCGCGGTCATCTGACAGGACATGATCGCTGTCCTGAAATACGCCGTGCTGGGCTTCACGCTGCTCTACCTGCTGCCGCTGGGCGTCTCCGCCGCGCTCTACGCCGCCAGCGGCCAGGGCGCCGGCTGGCAGACGGCCGACCGCTCCAGCGCCGGGCTGCTGCCCGACCCGGCGACGCACCGCCCGGCCGTGCTGCGGGTGCTGGCGGCGCAGACGGTGCGCTGGCGCGGCATCTTCGCCGTGCATTGCTGGGTGGTGTTCAAGGAGGAGGGCGGCGCGCGCTACACCCGCTACGACTACACCGCCTGGGGCGAGCCGATCCGCATGAACGGGTTCGAGCCGGATGGCCGCTGGTTCGGCGCCGTGCCCGAGGTGGTGTATGCCGCCGATGGCGCGGCGGCGGCGGCGCTGATCCCGCGGGTGCGGCAGTCGATCGAGGCCTATGCCTTCCGCAACCGCGGCGATTACCGCGCCTGGCCGGGCCCCAATTCCAACACCTTCGTCGCCGCCGTGCTGGACGGGCTGCCGGAGGTGCAGCTGGCCCTGCCGCCCACCGCCATCGGCAAGGATTTTCCCTATGACGGGCGCTGGCTGCGCGCCACGCCCTCCGGCACCGGGCTGCGGCTGAATCTCGGCGGTTATGGCGGGCTGACGCTGGGCTGGGTCGAGGGGGTGGAGCTGAGCATCCTCGGCGCCGTCGCCGGCTTCGACCTGCGGCGGCCGGCGGTGAAGCTGCCGGGGCTGGGGCGGATCGGCCTGCCCGCCTGATGTCCTGACAGCCTGATTCGCCGCCGCACTGCTATTGCAGTTCTTGCCAAGCCACCGCCTCACTGATATTGCAGTTGCCATGGCCATGCCGCCCCACCCCGACCTGCCGCCGCTGCCCGAGGACGCCCGCCCGCTGGCCGAGCGGGTGCACGCGGTGCTGCGCGACGCCATCGTCACCGGGCTGCTGGCGCCGGGCGGGCGGCTGTCGGAGCGCGGGCTG
>NZ_GG770781.1:165367-170156 GCF_000164635.1 Pseudoroseomonas cervicalis ATCC 49957
GCTGCGCTCGCTCGCCGTCGCCTTTCCCGGCGCGGTAGCGCTGCCGGCGAGCCCGGCGGGGTGACAGACAGCAGACCGGCGGCCGCGGGGCCGGCGGGACGGCCGGGTGCGAGGCCCGGGACAGCAAAACGGGCAGGGCCAACCCCGCCCAGGAGGGAAACATGACCAAGATGTTCCGCCGCGCCCTGCTGGCCGCGGGGGCGCTGCTGCCGCTCGCCGCCCTGCCCGCCACGGCGCAGAACCGCGCCTATCCGACGCAGCCGATCCGGGTGATCGTGCCCTTCTCGGCCGGCACCTCGGACACGGTGGCGCGGCTGGTCGGGCAGCAGATGAGCCAGAGCCTGGGCCAGCCCCTGGTGGTGGAGAGCCGCCCCGGCGCCGGCGGCAACATCGGCAGCGAGGCCTGCGCCCGCGCCGCGCCGGATGGCTACACCATCTGCCTCGGCACGATCAGCAGCCATGCGATCAACCCGGCGATCTTCGCGCGCATGCCCTACGACAATCTGCGCGACTTCGCGCCGATCACCCAGCTGGCCGCGCAGCCCAACGCGCTGGCGGTGACCAACGACCTGCCGGCGCGCAACGTGGCCGAGCTGGTGGCGCTGCTGAAGCAGCGGCCGGGCCACTACAATTACGGCTCCTCCGGCGTCGGCACCTCGGTCCACCTGGCGGGCGCGCTGTTCACCCAGCTGACGGGCACGCAGATGGAGCATGTGCCCTATCGCGGCAGCGGCCAGATCATGACGGCGCTGCTGGGCGGCGAGCTGCCGCTGGCCTTCGACAACCTCTCCTCCGCCCTGCCCTTCCAGCGCGACGGCAAGATCCGCATCCTGGGCGTGGGTTCGCTGACGCGCAGCCCGGCGGCGCCGGACATCCCGACCATCGCCGAGACGGTGCCGGGCTTCGAGAGCCTGTCCTGGCACGGGCTCTTCGCCCCCGCCGGGACGCCGCCCGAGATCGTGGCGCGGCTGAACCGCGAGGCGGTCGCGGCGCTGCGCAGCCCCGCCGTGGCGCAGCGCTTCCAGGAGCTGGGCATCACCCCGGTGGGCAACACGTCGGAGGAGTTCCGCGCCTTCATCGCCAGCGAGACGCAGCGCTGGGGCGAGGTGGGGCGGCGGGCGAACATCCGCGTCGAGTGAGGCGTGGCGGCGGGCGCGTCCCGGTGCGCCGGGGCGCCCGCCGCATGGCGGCCGGCTTAAATTTTCCAAATGTTATAATATTGCTCGACCCGCATGGTAACCGCGCCGGCAGCCTTGCCGGAACGCCATGCCATGTGTCCCATCCCTCCCTGCCCTGCCTCCTCCCCGCGCCGTCCGCGCGGGACCGCGCTGCTGCTGGCCGCGCCGCTGCTGCTCGGCGCCGGCCTGGCGCGGGCCGAGGAGGCGCCGGTGCGTCTCGCCGCCGGCGATTTCGCCATCGAGGGCAGCCTCGACACCGAGCTGGACGTGGACCGCAACGGCCGCCGCGGCGGGCGCCGCGCCTATACCGACCTCTACAACAAGACCGAGCTGGAGGTGACGCTGACCCTGCCGCGGGGCTTCGCCATCGAGGGCAGCGTCAAGAGCGAGCCGGCGCCGCGCGAGGCGGATGGCAGCGACCGCGCCTTCCGCGGCCAGGCCGCCTGGGTGGAGACGCTGCTGCTGAGCTGGACGGAAGGCCCGCTGCGGCTGTTCGCCGGCAAGCTGCATCCGCGCTTCGGCTTCGCCTGGGACCGCGCCCCCGGCCTCTACGGCACCGATTTCGCGGAAGGTTACGAGCTGAGCGAGAAGATCGGCTTCGGCGCCAGCCTCTCCCTCTCCGACCTCGCCGGGCTGGACGAGGATTGGGGCCGGCACAGCCTGCAGCTGGAGATGTTCCAGGCCGACCGCACCGCCCTGTCCTCCTCGCTCTTCTCCTACCGCCACGCGGTGCTGGATGCCTCGGGGCGCACCCGCTACAGCGCGCGCAACCGGCGGGCCTATGGCGGGGCGGACAACACGCGCGGCTACCAGAACGCGGTGCTGTCGCTGGAGGGCAGCGGCATCGCCCTGCCGCTGGGCAGCCTGGACTACACGCTGGGCCTGTCCTCGCGCCGCGCCGGGCTGGACAGCGCGGCGGCCGGCACGGCGGCGACCGAGCGCGGCAGCGTCGCCGGCCTCGCCTGGACCATCCCGCTGCCGCTGGAGATGAGCGCCACGCCGCTGGTCGAATGGCTGCGGCAGCGCGACGCGGACGGCATCGGCGGGCTGCGCCGCGACGTGCTGACCGCCGGCCTGTCGCTGCAGCGCGGCCCGGTGACGCTGGCCTATGCCTATGAATGGCTGAAGGAGCGCGGCCCGGCGCCGCAGCAGGCGGCGCAGAACACCGCTTCCGTCACCTATGATCTCGGCGAGCTGGCGGCCTGGCTGAAGGGTTTCGACGCCACCCTCGGCTGGCGCCGGCTGCGGGAGGAGGGGCAGTCCGCCAATGATTACGGCGCCCAGCTGCATTACAGCGTGACTTTCTGAACGGCGGGCGGCGCGGCCGGGGCCGCGCCGCCCGCGCCGGTCAGAAGGGCGCGTCGCGGCCCTCGGCCAGGCCGAAGCGCAGGTAATGCTCGAGCGGATCGATGCCCGCCGCGGCGACGTCCGGATTGTTCGCCAGGTAGCGGCCGGTCTCGAACAGCGGGGAAGGGTCGCGCCCCTCGCGCCAGCCGTCAGTGTGATAGTGCGCCAGCGGATTGATGCCGGCGGCGGCGACGTCCGGGTTCATGTCGAGATAGTATTCGGTGCTGAACCAGCCATTCGGGCTGCGCTCCTCACGCCAGCCGAACTCCTCGTAGTGCTGGCGCGCGTCGATGCCGGCACGCGCCACGTCCGGATTGGCCAGCAGGTAGAACTCGGCGTCGAAGCCGTCGCGGATCTCCTTGCCCAGCGCCTGGAAGCTGCTGCGCTGCTCGTTCTGCCCGTAGGTCAGGTAGTGCAGCAGCGGGTTGAGGCCGGCGGCCGCGACGTCCGGGTTGCGGGCCAGGTACAGGTCGGTGTCGAACCAGGCGGAGGGGTCGCGGCCCTCCCGCCAGCCATAGTCCAGATAGTGCTCCAGCGGGTTGAGGCCGGCGGCGGCGACATCCTGGTTCACCGCCAGATAGGAGGAGACCGAGAAGTAGAAATTCGGGTCGCGCCCCTCCCGCCAGCCATAGCTGGCGAAATGCTCCTCGGCGTTCATCCCGGCGAGCCACACGTCACGATTGTCGAAATAGTAGTGCAGCGGGTCGACCAGCGGGCTGCCGCGGTCCAGCTCGATCGTGCCGTCGGCGAACATCAGGCGGTGGATGTTGACGAGGGTGTCCTGGCCCTCGGGCCCGTCGAGGATGACCGTGTTGCCGTAGCGTCCGAAGCTCGCCAGCTCGGTGAAGCTGGTGGTGAAGCCGGCGGCGTTGCGGCCGCCGCCACCATCGATCATGTCGTTGCCGGAACCGCCGAAGAACAGATTGTCGGCGTCGTTGCCGGTGATGCGGTCATTGCCGGCGCCGAGCAGCGCGACTTCGATCACCACGCCATGCGCGATGGTGTAGCCGCCATGCACGCCGGAGACATAGGACACGAAGCCGCCGCCGCCCGGCGCCCATTCCAGCGTCGCGGCGCGCAGATCGACCACCGCGTCGCGCGCGCCGCTGTAGCGGATGGCGTCGTCGCCGCCGGCATCCCAGATGGCGGCATAGCCGGTGCCGGGGCCGTCCGTGTCCCACAGCTCGTAGATGTCGTCGCCCGTGGCGTAGGTGGTGTTGGCGCCGTACCTGGCCTGCAGCACGGCGATGTCGAAGGCCATCGGCGTCATGCTGTGGCCGTATTCCGGCAGCACCGGGGGCCCGTCCGGCCCGGTGGCCCAGCCGCGGACATAGGACATCATGGTCCAGACACCCTGGTTCAGATCGAACTCGCCCGTCTCCCAGGAGTCCTCCACGCCTGGAAAGACGGTGGAGCCGCCGCCGTCATCATGCGGATGCGCCAGGCCCAGCCCGTGGCCGATCTCGTGGATCAGGGTCTGGAACGCCGACCCGCCCTGGTCCAGCCGCCCGCCCGGCTCGCGGCTCCAGGCGCGGGGGATGATGTTGAACATGCCGTAGCCATCGAGTTCCCCGCCGACCGGCGGATTGAAGATGGCGGCCGGCGTGGCGCCTTCGAGCGACGGCAGGTCGCCGAGCAGGAGGTGGAAATCCGCCTCGCTCTCGGTGTCCACCTCGGTGAAGGTCAGGTTGGTGATGGCCTGATACAGCTCGAACACCTGGAGGAGCTGGGCGCGCTCATAGGTGTTCCAGGCCTCCGTCTGGATCGGGCGGAACTCGATGTAGTTGCCGTCCTCGTCTTGATCCAGCGGCAGGTTGAGCGTCAGCCCGCCGGGAATCAGTCGGAAGCGGACATCGGGATGGGACAGGCTGGCATTCCAGGTGATGCCGGTCAGCGGGTTGTAGGCGGTCATGCGGGGTCACCTCGCAGGCGGGGCGGGCCGCGCACGCCCGGCGGCGCCGCAGGGAGGGCCATGCCCGTCCTGGCCGGGCGATGGCTGCCCTGGACCGCTCTCCCGGCACGACCTTAACAGTGCGGTGAGATTTTCACCTGCAGAGCCATCTCGTTTTCTTGGCTCAGCTTCTTGCCGCCCTGCCCGGCGCCGGAGGCTCGCACCTTGCGGCCGGCCCGCGCTAGGCTCGGCCGCGGAGGACAACGCCATGACCGAGACCGAGCGCGATCCCGTGGTGATCGCCGCCGCCGCGCGCACCCCGCTCGGCCGCTTCCAGGGCGGGCTGGCCGGGGTGGCGGCGCCGCGCCTGGGG
>NZ_GG770781.1:171355-176408 GCF_000164635.1 Pseudoroseomonas cervicalis ATCC 49957
GCGCCCAGCCGCCGAGCAGCGCCAGCGCGGCGCCGAGCAGCGCCGGGCCCGGCGCCACGGTGTTGTGCGCCAGCATCCAGAACAGGAACAGCCCGAGCGAGACGATGGGGTGCGGCAGCAGGCGGCTCATCGCGCCACCCCCGTCACGCCGCCGATATAGGCGCGCGGCTGGTGCAGCGCGGCCGCGGTGTCCTGCATGTAGCCCAGCACCGGCCCGGCCGCCGCCGTCATGCCGATGCACAGCCCGATCAACAGCAGCACCGGGGCGATCTCCACCACGCCGACGCGCGGCGCGGCGCGCTCCCCCGCCGCCCAGAGGCTGCGGATGCCGGCGCGCGTCATCGCCAACACGGTGGCCAGGCCGGAGAGGATCAGCGCCGCCAGCAGCGCCCAGCCGGAGAGCGGCACCGCCTCGCCGCCGCGGCCCAGCCCCTCGGGGTTCAGGATGCCGTCCAGCATGGCGAATTTGGCGATGAAGCCGGAGAGCGGCGGCAGTCCCGCCAGCAGCAGCGCGCAGCACAGGAAGCAGGCGCCGAGCACCGCTATGCTGGCGGGGATGGCGACGCCGACCTCGGCCTCCTCCTCGTCCTCCTCCTCGCTGCCATCGCCGAAGGCCTCGGCGGTCACCGCCAGCACGTCGGCGCCCAGCTCGCGGCCGCGCTCCAGCAGCTCGATCAGCAGGAAGAAGGCGCCGATGGCGAGCGCGGAGCTGGCCAGGTAGAACAGCGCGCCGGAGGTGACGCTGACCTGCCCGGCGCCGACGGCGGCCAGCAGCGTGCCGGAGGAGATCAGCACGCTGGCCCCGGCCAGGCGCGAGAGATCCTGCGTCGCCAGCACGCTGACCGCGCCGAAGCCGATGGTGGCGAGCCCCCCCACGAACAGGAAGGTGCTGCCGAAGCCGGCGGACTCGCCCGAATCCGGGCCGAACAGCAGCAGCGACAGGCGCAGCACGGCGTAGAAGCCGACCTTGCTCATCATCGAGAAGATCGCCGCCGCCGGCGGGCTCGCCGCCGAATAGGTGGGCGCCAGCCAGAAGCCCACCGGCCACATCGCCGCCTTGGCCAGGAAGGCCATGCCGAGGATGGCGGCGCCGGCCTCCAGCAGCGGCCGGTCCTCGGCCGGCAGATGCGGGATGCGCGCGGCGAGGTCGGCCATGCTCAGCGTGCCGGCCACGCCATAGATCATGCTGACGCCGATCAGGAACAGCAGGGAGGCGGCGAGGTTGATGGCGATGTAGTGCAGCCCCGCCTTGACCCGCGCGACGCCCGAGCCGTGCAGCGCCAGGCCGTAGGAGGCGGCCAGCAGCACCTCGAAGAAGACGAACAGGTTGAACAGGTCGCCGGTGAGGAAGGCGCCGTTCAGCCCGACCAGCTGGAACTGGAACAGCGCGTGGAACTGCGCCCCCATGCGCTGCCAGCGCACCAGCGAGAACAGCAGGGCGGCCAGGCCGAGCAGCGCGGTCAGCAGCAGCAGCAGCGCCGCCAGCCGGTCCACCACCAGGGTGATGCCGAAGGGCACCGGCCAGTCGCCGACGCGGTAGACGAAGACCGGCGGCGCGGCGGAGCGCCCGGCCAGCACCACCAGGGCGATGGCGATGGCCACCAGCGCCAGGGCCGAGGCGATGCCGAGCCCGGCGCGCAGCCGGGCGCGGTGGTCGTCCATCGGGATCATCGCCGCGCCCACCGCCAGCGGCAGCAGGATCGGCGCGATGGCGAGGTGCGACAGCCAGCCGCTCACCGGCCCTGCCTCCGGCCGTCCACATGGTCGCCCCCGGTCAGGCCGCGCGCGGCCAGCATCACCACCAGGAACAGCGCGGTGGTGGCGAAGCCGATGACGATCGCGGTCAGCACCAGCGCCTGCGGCAGCGGGTCGGCGTAGAGCGCGGGGTCGCCGACGCCACCCGGCTCCAGCACCGGCGGCCGGCCGACCGGGAAGCGGCCCATGCTGAAGATGAACAGGTTCACCGCATAGGCCAGCAGCGACAGGCCGATGATCAGCTGGAAGGTGCGCGGCCGCATCAGCAGCCACACGCCGGAGCCGCCGAGAATGCCGATGGCGAGGGCCAGGATCAGTTCCATCATTCCTCTCCCGGGAAGGCCGGGCCGGGCGGCGGCGTCGGCGCGGCGCGCTGGCTGCGCACCGATTGGTGGGCGATGGCGATCAGCATCAGCACGGTGGCGCCGAACACCAGGGCGAAGATGCCGATGTCGAACAGCATGGCGCTGGCCAGCGGCAGCTTGCCCAGCCAGCCGAGATCGGCATAGGCGAAGTAGGAGGTCAGGAAGGGCTGGCCCACCAGCATGGCGGCGAAGCCGGTGAAGCTCGCCAGCAGCATGCCCGCCGACATCCAGCGCAGCGGGTGGACGCGCAGATGGTCCTCCACCCAGCGCGTGCCGCCGGCCATGTATTGCAGCAGGATGGCGATCGCCAGCATCAGCCCGCCGGCGAAGCCGCCGCCCGGCAGGTCATGGCCGCGGAACAGCAGGTAGATGGCCACCAGCCCGACCAGCGGGAACATCAGCCGCATGATGGCGGCGGGCACCAGCAGCCAGCCATGCGCGTCCTCCTGCAACTGGCCGCTGCGCTGCTCCGGCACGCCGATGCTCTCCTTCGCGGGGCGGAAGCGGCGCAGCAGGGCGAAGACGGTCAGCGCGACGACACCCAGCACCACCACCTCGCCGAAGGTGTCGAAGCTGCGGAAATCCACCAGGATGACGTTCACGACATTGGTGCCGCCGCCCTCGCTGTAGGCGCGCTCGAGGAAGAAGCGCGAGATGCCCTCGGGCGAGACGCGCGTCATGGTGGCGTAGGAGATGAAGGTCAGGCCGAGCCCGGCGCCGACCGCGATGACGAAATCGCGGCCCCGGCGCAGCCGCGCCAGCATCTCGCCCGAGCCGGCATTCTCCAGCCGCTTCGGCATCCAGCGCAGGCCGAGCAGCAGCAGCACCGTCGTCACCACCTCGACCAGCAGCTGGGTGACGGCGAGGTCGGGGGCGGAGAACCAGACGAAGGTGATGCAGACCGCGAGCCCGGCGCCGCCGAGCAGGATCAGCGCGGCCAGCCGGTGATACTTGGCCTGGTAGGCGGCGCCGATGGCGCAGGCGGCGCCCACCGCCCAGACCAGGCCGATCACCGGGTCGGGCGGGGTCAGCTGCAGCCCGCCCAGCACCAGCCCGTAGGGGGCGAGGGCGAGGATGGCGGCGAGCACGGTGACGCAGACCAGCAGCCGCAGCTGCATCTGCAACCGGGCGGTGCCGAGCAGCCGCTCCAGCGTGCGCGCGAAGCGCCAGGAGAGGAACACCATCACCCGGTCGAACAGCCGGCGGCCGTCCAGGCGGCGCAGCAGCGGGGTGCCGTCGATGCCGGCATTCAGGTGGCGCTGCAGCAGCAGGTAGAGCAGCGCGCCGCCGGCCAGCGCCACGAAGCTCATCACCAGCGGCAGGTTGAAGCCGTGCCAGACCGCCAGGCTGTAATAGGGCGTGGCCTCGCCCAGCACCGAGCGCACCGCGACGTCGAGGAACGGCCCGATCGTGGCCGCCGGCAGGATGCCCACCACCATGCAGCCGAACACCAGCACCTCGACCGGCAGGCGCATCCATTGCGGCGGCTCGTGCGGGGTCTTGGGCATGTCGCCGGTGGTGGGGCCGAAGAAGGCGCCATGGATGAAGCGCAGCGAATAGGCCACCGCGAAGACGCTGGCGATGGCCGCGGCGACCGGCAGCAGGCTGTGCAGCAGGGTCGGCGCGCTGGCCTGGCTCAGCGTCTCGGTGATGAACATCTCCTTGGAGATGAAGCCGTTCAGCAGCGGCACGCCGGCCATGGCGGCGGCGGCGACCATGGCCAGCCGCGCGGTGAAGGGCATGGTGGCGTTCAGCCCGGACAATCGCCGGATGTCGCGCGTGCCGGTCTCGTGGTCGATGATGCCGGCGGCCATGAACAGCGAGGCCTTGAAGGTCGCGTGGTTCATGGTGTGGAAGATCGCGGCGACCATGGCCAGCGGCGAGTTCAGGCTGAGCAGCACGGTGATCAGGCCGAGATGGCTGATCGTCGAATAGGCCAGCAGCCCCTTCATGTCGTGCTGGAAGATGGCGACATAGGCGCCGACCAGCAGCGTGATCATGCCGCAGGTGCCGAGGATCCAGAACCAAGCGTCGGTGCCCGCCATGACCGGCCAAAGCCGCGCCATCAGGAAGATGCCGGCCTTCACCAGCGTCGCCGAATGCAGATAGGCCGAGACCGGGGTCGGCGCCGCCATGGCGTGCGGCAGCCAGAAATGGAAGGGGAACTGGGCGCTCTTGGTCAGCGCGCCGAGCAGGATCAGCACCAGCGCCGGCAAATAGAGCGAATGGTTGCGGATGACGTCGCCCGATGCCAGCACCTGGTCGAGATCATAGCTGCCGACGATGTGGCCGAGCAGCAGCACGCCGGCCAGCAGGGCGAGGCCGCCGCTGGCGGTGACGGTGAGCGCCATGCGCGCGCCGTCGCGCGCCGCGGCCAGGTGCTGCCAGTAGCCGATCAGCAGGAAGGAGAAGAGGCTGGTCAGCTCCCAGAAGAACACCAGCTGGATCAGGTTGCCCGACAGCACCAGGCCCATCATCGAGCCCATGAAGGCCAGCAGGAAGGCGAAGAAGCGCGGGATCGGATCGTCCGGCGACATGTAGTAGCGGGCGTAGAGCACGACCAGCAGCCCGATGCCCGCCACCATCACCGCGAAGACGGCGGAGAGCCCGTCCAGGCGCAGCACCAGGTCGAGCCCGAGCTGCGGCACCCAGGGAATGTCGAGCCGCACCACCCCGCCCCCGGCCACCGTGCGGTAATAGGCCAGCCAGACCATCAGCAGCGCGGCCAGGGCGACGCCCCCGGCCAGCCAGGATTCCAGCCGGCGGGCATTGCTTGGCAGCAGGGCGGCGGCGAGCGCGCCCAGGAAGGGCAGCAGGATGGCGGCGGGGAGGAAAACAGCGTCAGGCATCGGGCGCCGGGGTCTCCTGGGGCGGCAAGGCGGCGGCGGTGCCCGGGTCCGGCGGCGCCGGCGGGCGGGGCGTCAGCGGTGGTT
>NZ_GG770781.1:180583-181747 GCF_000164635.1 Pseudoroseomonas cervicalis ATCC 49957
AGGCTGGCGGCGGTGCCTTCGAGCGCCACGCGCATCAGCCCCATCTCGGCCAGGCGCCGCGCGCCGAACTCCGCCACCAGCGTGCCGCGGCGCGGCAGGGTGACGACCATGCCCTCCGCCTCCAGCCGGTGCAGCGCCTCGCGCACCGGCTGGGCGGAGATGCCGAGGCTCTGCGCCAGGGAGCGTTCGGAGAGCTTCTCGCCACCCGGCAGGCTGCCATCGACGATGGCGTCGCGCAGCCGGCGATAGGCACGCTCGGCGAGCGACATCACATCCTCGGCGGCGAAGGGCAGCAGTTTCGGGGCGTCGCTGGGCAGCATGGCGGCAGGCTAGGCCACCCGGCCCCGATTCTGCAATAGCAGATGGCAGATGGCAGAAATCCAGCGACGCGCCGCTTTGCCGGCACCTACCCAAACCGTCGCAATTCCGCTTCAGTTCCGCCCAAGCACCAAGACAAGAGCTGGAAGGAACGCCAATGCATCGAATGGGCCGACGCGCCGCCATCCTGGCCGCCATGGCCACCGCCGCGGGGGCCGCGTCGCGCGCCGCCCGGGCGCAGGGCGGCGAGGCCTGGCCGTCCCGGCCGGTGCGGATCATCGTGCCCTCCGCCCCCGGCGGCGGCGCCGATTTCACCGCCCGGGTGTTCGGCCGCTTCCTGGAGCGGCCCGGCCTGCCGGTGATCATCGAGAACCGCCCCGGCGCGGGCGCCGTCATCGGCACGGACGCGGCGAAGTCGATGCCGGCGGATGGGCACAATTTCGTCCTGGCGACGAATTCGACCCACGCCGCCAATCCGTTCCTGTTCAAGCAGCTGCCCTATGACCCGGTGCGCGACTTCGCCATGGTCGGGCTGTTCGGCAGTTTCCAGTCGATCCTCCTGGTCGATGCCCGCTCGCCGCACCGCAGCGTGGCGGATCTGGTCGCGGCCGCCCGCGCCACGCGGGGCGGGCTGTTCTTCGGCTACTATTCCTCCTCCTCGCGCGTGCCGCCGGAACTGCTGCGCGCGGCCACGGGCATCGAGCTGACGGGCGTGTCCTACCGCAACGTCACCCAGATCCTGACCGATCTGCGCGGCGGCGACGTCGCCTTCGCCTTCGTCGACGCGCTCTCGGCCGCGCCGGCCTTGCAGGAGGGCAGCGGGCTGCGGCCGGTCGCCACCAGCGC
>NZ_GG770781.1:185523-188430 GCF_000164635.1 Pseudoroseomonas cervicalis ATCC 49957
AGCAGCGCCAGCGCCGCCACCAGCGCCAGCAGCGCGGCGCCGATGGCGCGGCGGCGGGTGAGCCAGGCACCCACCCGGCCGCGCCGCGATGCCGGCCAGATGCCATCCGGCGCGCGGGAGGAGGTCGCGCTCATGCCGGCGCCCCCTTGCTTCCGGCCTGGCGCAGCCGCGGGTCGAGCGCCCAGCAGGCGACATCCACCGCCGTGTTCAGCGCGACGAAGAGCAGCCCCATCAGCAGCGCCGTGCCCTGCACCATCGGGATGTCGCGGCCGAGCACCGCATGCACCAGCGCATGCCCGATGCCGGGCCAGGCGAAGAGGCTCTCGACCACCACCACCCCCTCGACCAGCGCCACGAGTTGCAGGCCGAGATAGGCGACCACCGGGATCGAGGCGTTGCGCAGCGCGTGGCGGCGGAAGGCGGTGGCCTCGCCGAGCCCCTTCATGCGCGCGAAGGCGAAATAGGGCGAGGCGGCGACCGCCGCGACCGCATCCCGCGCCACGCGGGAGGAGGCGGCGGCGAGGCCGAGCGCCAGGGTCAGCGCCGGCAGCACCAGCTCCCGCCAGCCGCCGACACCGGCCACCGGCAGCCAGTCCCATTCCACCGCCAGCCACAGCATCAGCGCGATGCCGAGGATGAAGGGCGGCAGGGCGCGCAAGGCGGCGGCCAGCACCAGGCTGGCGCCATCCCACCAGCCGCCGGCGCGCAGACCCGCCAGCGCGCCGAGCGGCGGCCCGATCAGCAGCGACAGCGCCAGGGCGGCGACCGAGAGCAGCAGCGTGGCGCCGAGCTGGATCGACAGCGCCTCCAGCACCGTCTCGCCCGAGGCGAGCGAGACGCCGAGATCGAGCCGCGCCAGATCGCCGAACCAGGCGGCGAGTTGCAGGAACCAGGGCCGGTCCAGCCCCAGCTCCTGCCGCACCGCCTCGGCCGCCGCGCTGTCGACGATGTCGTAGCCATAGCGGCTGGCAGCGATGCGGTAGGCCATGTCGCCCGGCAGCATGCGCACCATCAGGAAGCAGGCGGTGCCGACCAGCAGCGCCACCAGCAGCGCCTGCAGCAGCCGCCCGGCCAGCAGCCGGATCAGCCCGCCCATTTCGCCCCCGCGATGCGGTAGGAGAGTTCCAGCGGATCCACCGGGATGTCGGCGACGCGGCGCGAGACGGCGGTGGCCAGGTCGAACCAGGAGACCGGGATCACCGGCATCTCCTGCTGCAGGATGGTGGAGACGCGGCCGCGCAGCGCGGCGCGGGCGGCCGGGTCGGCCTCGGCGCCCAGCCGCTCCAGCACACTGGCCAGCTCCGGGCTGGACCAGTTCATGGCGCCCCAATCGCCGCCCTGCGGGCCGTAATCCTGCAGCAGCGTGCCCAGCGGGTCCGGCACCAGGGAGAAGTTGCGCGCCATCAGCGCCGCCTCCAGCGTGCCGTCGCGATGGCCGGCCGGGATCTCGCCGCTGTTGACGATGGCGACCTGCATGTCGATGCCGATCTCGCGCAGCTGCGCCTGCATGGCGGTGGCCAGCCCCGGCAGCTCCGGCCGGTCGGAGAAGGTGCGCAGGGTGAAGCGGAAGGGCGCGCCCTGGCGGTGCAGGATGCCCTCCGCCCCCGGCGCCCAGCCGAGCCCGGCCAGCAGGCGGCGCGCCTCCGCCAGGTCGCGGCGCAGCGGCGGCAGGGACGGCACGTGCCATTCCGCCATGGTGGGCGGGAAGAGCTGCGTCGCCGTCGAGGCGGGCGAGCGCAGCAGCGCCGCCGCCATGCCGGCGCGGTCCAGCGCCAGGCTCAGCGCGCGGCGCGCGTCGGCGTCGCGGAACACCGGCAGGGCGCAGTTCAGCTTGATCAGCCGGGTGCGCGGGATGGGCTGCACGTCGAGCGCCACGCGCGGGTTGCGGCGCAGCCGCTCCACCGTCTCCGGCGCCAGATGCGTCACGAACTCGGCCTGGCCGCTCTCGGCCATGGCGGAGCGGGTCTCGCCGCGCCCGGCGGCCAGGTAGCTGGCGCGCGCGATGGCGGGCGGCGGCCCGTCCCAATGCGGCGAGCGCTCCACCTCCAGCCGCTGCGGCGGCAGCAGCCGCGCCACCTGGTAGGGGCCGCTGCCGATGACGCTGCGCACCGCCTCGCCCTCGAAGGCGGCGGGTGCCAGGATCAGCGTGCTGTAATGCGCCAGGAAGGCGGTCAGCGACAGGAAGGGCCGCGTGGTGCGGATCAGCACCGCGCTGCCCTCGGCGCGGATCGCCTCCAGCGGCGCGCTGGCCAGCGGCCCGGGCAGGCGGGCGGCGCGCTGCAGGCAGGCGGCGACGGCCTCGGCGGTGACCGGGCTGCCATCCTGGAAGCGGGCGGTCGGGCGCAGCGCGAAGCGCCATTCCAGCCGGTCCTCCGACAGGGTCCAGCCGGTGGCCAGCATCGGCACCGGCCGGCCGCCGGCATCGGCGCCGAGCAGCGTCTCGGCCACCTGCATGCGGCTGAAGACATAGCCGGAGCGGGCCGGGTCGAGGCCGTTGATCTCATTGGCGGTGACCAGGCGGAACTGGTCGGCGGCCGGCTGCGCCAGGACAGGGCGGGCCAAGCCGGCGAGCGGCAGCGCGGCGGCGCCGAGCGCCAGCCGGCGGCGGGTCAGGAGGGTCGGGTGCATGCGCGTGACCCTAGCCGGATGTTATAGTATTGCAAGAGCCAAAACCGCCGCGCAACCCTGCGGCGCCCGGCGGCGAGATGGCGCGGCTGTGACCGGCAAAACCCCGGTTTTCCAGGCGGATCGGCCCGGAAACTGTTGCGCCGCCTGAGCCAAGCTGGCACCTCTCGCCCATGCTGCAACGACGCTTCCTGCTCGGCGGCGCGGGCGCTCTGCTCGCCGGCTGCTCCACCGCCCAGACCCCCGCCCCGGCCGCCAGCCCAGCGCCCGTCGCGCCGCCGG
>NZ_GG770781.1:189412-192460 GCF_000164635.1 Pseudoroseomonas cervicalis ATCC 49957
CCCAGCCCGGCGCCGACCCCGCCCGCCGCCAGCCCGGTGGTGATCGACGAGGCCGCCTTCCAGCGCTTCCTCGCCGGGGTGCGGCAGGAGGCGGCGCGCAACGGCGTGTCCAACGCCATCCTGGCGCGCTCGCTGGACCGGGCGAAGCCGCAGCCGCGCGTGCTGGAGCTGGACCGCCGCCAGCCCGAGGGCGTGCTGAGCTGGGAGCAGTATCGCGACCGCATCGTGTCGCAGACCCGCATCCAGAACGGTCGCCGCGCCTATGCCGAGAACCGCGCCCTGCTGCAGGCGATCGAGGCGCGCTACAATGTCTCGCCGCGCGTCATCGTCGCCATCTGGGGCATGGAGACGAATTACGGCAGCAACACCGGCGGCTTCAACGTGGTGGACGCGCTGGCGACGCTGGCCTGGGAGGGCCGCCGCGCCAGCTTCTTCCGCGCCGAGCTGATGGCGGCGCTGCGCATCCTGGAGGGCCAGCACATCGCGCCGGAGCGCATGCAGGGCTCCTGGGCCGGCGCCATGGGCCAGCCGCAATTCATGCCGACCAGCTTCGAGCGGCTGGCGGTGGATTTCGACGGCGACGGCCATCGCGACATCTGGGACAATCGCGGCGACGCGCTGGCCTCCATCGCCAACTACCTGGCGCGCAGCGGCTGGCAGGCCGGCCAGGGCTGGGCGATCGAGGCGCGGCCGCCCGCCGGCTTCGACATCCAGCGGGTCGACACCGAGACGCGCCGCTCCATGGCCGAATGGAGCCGGCTGGGCTGGCGCCGCGCCGATGGCGCGCCCCTGCCGGCCAGCGGCGACGCCAATCTGGCGGTGCCGACGCGCAGCTCCGGCCAGGTCTTCCTCGGCCTGCCCAATCTGCGGGTGATCCGGCGCTACAACTCGCCGATGAATTACGGGCTGGCGGTCGGGCTGCTGGCCGACGCGGTGGCCTGACTCAGCCGGGCGGCGGGGCCTCCTGCTCCGCCGCTCCCTCCCGAAGAGAATCGGTCAGCAGCGCCGCCAGGCTCTCGCGGCGGCCGCGGCCGACCAGCATGCCGACCTCGCGCGCATAGCGCGGCTCCGGCACCGGCAGGCGACGCAGGGCGCGGCCGGAAGGCGCCTCGATCCCCCAATCCGGCAGCAGCGCCACGCCCAGACCCTGGGCGACCAGGATGACGATCGCCTCCTGCGCGTCCAGCTCGAACAGCTCGCGCACCGCGAGGCGGTGGTCGCGCAGATAGTCGGTGACCAGCCGGCCGCTCCAGGATTCGCGGTCGGCGCGGATCAGCGGCGCGGCGCCGAGCAGCGCCGCCACGCTCTCCCCTTCCAGCCCGGCGGGCGCGATCAGCGTCAGCGCCTCGCGCCGCAGCCTGTGCCAGGCCAGGCTCTTGGGCAGGGCGAAGGGCGGGCGGACGGCCAGCACGCAATCCAGCTCGCCGCGCTCCAGCCGCTGGTGCAGCTGGGCCGAGGTGCCGGGCACCACCTTGATCTCCACCCCCGGATGCCGCTCGGCCATGCGGCGCAGCGCCGGCGGCATCAGGCTGATCAGCGCCGTCGAGATCGAGCCCACCCGCAGCTGCCCCGAGGGCTGGCCGAGCTGCGCCGCGTGGCGCATCTCCTCGACCCGGGCCAGCATCTCCCCGGCCAGGCCCAGCACCGCCCGCCCGGCCTCGGTCGGCACCAGGGAGCGGCCATGGCGCACCAGCAGCCGGGCGCGCAGCTCGCGCTCCAGCGCCGCCACCTGCTCGGCGACCGAGGCGCTGGCCAGGTTCAGCCGCCGCGCCGCCGCGGCCAGCGAGCCGGCCTCCACCACCGCGCAGAAGCTGGCCAGGAAGCGGGTGTTCATGGCGATCCCTCCAGAGCGCGGAATATCCGATGTCTGACCCAGGAACAAATCGGGTTTTCCGCGCGGGCCGGTCCCGCCATACAGCCCTGTGCCGCCGCTGGCGGCGCCTGACGGAGGAATCCCATGCCGCTCGACCACACCGCCAAGGGCGTCTACCCGATCGCCCCCACCCCCTTCGACGCCGAGGGGCGGATCGACTACGCCTCGGTCGACCGCATGACCGATTTCTACCTGGCATGCGGCAGCACCGGCATGACCGTGCTCGGCGTGATGGGCGAGGCGCCGAAGCTGGACGGGGCCGAGGCGCTGGAACTCGCCACCCGCTTCGTCACCCGCGCCAAGGGCATCCCCGTCATCGTCGGCGTCTCCGCCCCCGGCTTCGCCGCCATGCGGACCCTGGCGCGCGCGGCGATGGACAAGGGCGCGGCCGGCGTGATGATCGCCCCGCCCAACACGCTGCGCACCGACGATCAGATCGTCACCTATTACCGCCAGGCCAGCGAGGCCATCGGCGAGGACATCCCCTTCGTCATCCAGGATTTCCCGCAGACCTTCTCGGTGGTCATGACGCCGGGCGTCATCCGTCGCATCGTGCAGGACAACGCGGCCTGCGTGATGCTGAAGCATGAGGATTGGCCGGGCCTGGAGAAGATCTCGACGCTGCGCGGCTTCCAGGCGGATGGCTCGATGCGGCCGATCTCCATCCTCTGCGGCAATGGCGGGCTGTTCCTCGATTTCGAGGTGGAGCGCGGCGCCGATGGCGCGATGACCGGCTACGCCTTCCCCGACATGCTGTGCGACATCGTGCGCCTGCAGGCCGAGGGCCAGCGCGACGCGGCGCATGACCTGTTCGACGCGCATCTGCCGCTGCTGCGCTACGAGCAGCAGCAGGGCCCGACGGGTCTGGCGGTGCGGAAATACGTGATGGCCAAGCGCGGCATCATCGCCTCCGACGCGCAGCGCAAGCCTGGCGCCAGCCTGACCGCCAAGGCCAAGGCCGAGGTGGAATACCTGCTCGCCCGCGTGGCGCGGCACGATCCGCGCGCCGGCAAGACCATCTGAGCCGGCCATAACACTTGCTTGACCCTCCGGGCCGCGCCTTGCCGCGGCCCGGAGGGCGGTCAAGATGCGGGCCGAGGCCGCCCCGGCGGCACCCCCCGCCAGGACCGCCCATGCCGCTTGCCGATGCCGCCCCGCCCTGCCCCGCCGCCCTG
>NZ_GG770781.1:195270-196748 GCF_000164635.1 Pseudoroseomonas cervicalis ATCC 49957
GGCCGGTGTCGCCGCCGCCATGCGGCAGGCGCTGTCCGCCTCCAGCTGCGCCCTGGTCGCCGGCAGCGCGGGGGAGCAGGGCGGCGTGCTGAGCGGCGCGGTGCGCCAGGGCGAGGCCGCCATCCTGGCCGCCGCCCTGCAACGCGCCGGGCTGCCCGCCGGGGCGGTGCGGCTGGAACTGCAGGAATTCAACGGCCCCTATTGCGCGCTGGTGCCGGTGCTGGCGCCCTTCCTGGCCTCGCCCGGCGCGGCGCCGGCGGTGCGCCGCGATGGCGGCACGCCGCTGCTGGCCGGCGACCTGCTGCGGCTCGACATCGCCATGCCGCAGGCGCCCTCCTATCTGGAGCTGCTCTACCTGACGACCGACGGCCAGGTGGTGCAGCTCGCGCCCCCCGAGGCGCAGGCCGCCGGCGCCCGGCTGCGCAAGGGCGATCCCGGTCCCGGCTTCCCCGGCTGGGTGCTGGAGGAACCCTATGGCACCGACCTGCTGCTGGTCGTCACCTCGGACCGGCCTGTGTTTCCCGCCGGGCGTGCGGTGGTGCAGCCGCTGGCCGAGTTCCTCGCGATGGCGCGGGAGGCGCTGCCGCGGTTGCGCCAGCAGGGCGGCCGCGCCGAGATCCGCCCGCTGGTGGTGACGGTGGCGCCGCGCCGCTGAGGCTCAGCGCGCGGCGGCGGGGTCGAGCGGCAGCCCCTCGAAGAAGGCGCCGTCGCGCAGTGTGGCGCGCAGGTTCTCCAGCTGCGCCTCGCCCAGCCCGAGCAGGCTGGCGCGGAAGAAGCGGCGATCCGGGGTGAACAGCAGATAGGCCTGCATCTCGCCGGCCATCAGGTCGTCATTGCGCGTGTCATAGCCCTCGCGGCCGAGGAAGCGGCGGAAGGCCTCGCGCTCGGCCTCGACCAGCTGCTCCCGCCAGACGCGGCGCACATGCGCGGCGTAGAAGGGCAGGGTGAAATCGTGGCCATGGCCGATCTCGTGCCGCAGCGTGGTGCGGCGCGCCGCCGCGTCCACCGGCCCGCCGGGCGCGACGATGGAGAGCAGCGCGATCTCCCCCGCCGGCTCGGCCCGGCGGGCCAGGGCATATTGCTCCGCCACCCATTGCTCGCCCGGGGTCAGCGCGATGCCGTCGCGCGCCGCCAGCGCCAGGAAGCGCGCCACGTCGCCGCCGCGATAGTCATGGCCGTAATAGTAGCTCTCGGCGCGCTGGCCGGTGCGGGCCAGCAGGGCGCGCAGCTCGGCCTCGGTCAGCACCCGGTCGCGCGGCGCGCCGGCCTTCTCCACCAGGGCGGCGATGCGGTTCAGCGCGGCGCCCTGGCTGGCCAGGTCGGGGAAGTCCAGCACGAAGATGCGCGGATTCTCCGCCAGGCGCAGCATCCTGGGCGCCGTGGCGCGGTGCGCGGCGATGCCGGCCTCGTCCAGCAGCGGGATGTCGGCGGCGGCGGGCTGGCGCGGCGGCGGCCAGCCCGGCTCCAGCGGCAGGGTC
>NZ_GG770781.1:199121-200972 GCF_000164635.1 Pseudoroseomonas cervicalis ATCC 49957
TGCCGCCGCTGGCCATCCAGCGCGGCGACGCCGCCGCGGCGCTGGCGCGGGCGCCGGTGCGCATCGAGGCCGAATACCGCACGGCGCGCGAATACCAGGCGCCGATCGAGCCGCATGGGCTGATCGCCCGCTGGGAGGGCGACCGGCTGACCCTGTGGGAGCCGAGCCAGTGGCTGGACGGCATGGCGCGCAACTATGCCGAATGGTTCGGGCTGGCGTTCGAACAGGTGCGCATCGTCTCCCCCTTCATCGGCGGCGGCTTCGGCAGCAAGGCCATCGCCCTGCCGCATGGCGCCATCACCGCCCAGGCGGCGCGGCTGCTCGGCCGCCCGGTGAAGCTGGCGCTGACCCGGGCGCAGAATTTCACCGGCCATGGCGGCCGGGCGGCGACGCGGCAGCGGCTGGAGCTCGGCGCCGATGCCGAGGGCCGGCTGCTGGCGATCCGCCAGCAAGGCTGGCAGGAGACCTCGCAGGAGGGGGGCTGGGTGGAGCCGCTGAACGCGGTGACCGCGCTGATGTACGCGGTGCCGAATCTCAGCAGCGAGCAGCGGCTGGTGCCGGTCCATACGGTCACACCCTCGGCCAAGCGCGCGCCGGGGGAGAACCCTTCGGCCTATGCGCTGGAATGCGCCATGGACGAGCTGGCCCATGCGCTGGGCCTCGACCCGCTGGAGCTGCGGCTGCGCAACGAGCCGGAGCGCGACCCGCATTCCGGCAAGCCCTGGTCCAGCCGCCGGCTGCGCGAGGCCTATGCGGCGGGGGCGGCGGCCTTCGGCTGGTCGCGCCGCGACCCCAGGCCGGGCGCGATGCGCGAGGGCGTGCAGCGCATCGGCTGGGGCATGGCCGCCGGCACCTATCCGGTGCGGCGCAGCCCGGGCGAGGCGATGGTGCGCATCCTGGCCGATGGCGGCGTCGAGGTCGCCAGCAGCACCAGCGACATGGGCACCGGCGCCTACACCATCCTGGGCCAGACCGCCGCCTCGGTCTTCGGCCTGCCGCTGTCGCGGGTGCGGGTGACGCTGGGCGATTCCACCCTGCCGCGCGCGCCGGTCAGCGGCGGCTCGCAGATGGCCGGGCTGATGACGGGGGCGGTGGACAAGGCGGCGCGCGCGGCGCGGGACGCGCTGATCGGCCTGGCGCTGAGCGACCCGCGCTCGCCGCTCTGCGGCATCGCCAACACGCTCTCGGTCACCGACGGAATGCTGGTGCCGCTGCGCGGCGAGGCGGCGCCGCTGCCAATCGCCGAGCTGCTGGCCCTGACCGGGCGCGACCGGGTGGAGGCGCTGCGCGACACGCTGGGGGAGAATGGCGTGGCGCCGGAGGACCGGCACCGCGCCTTCACCACCGTCTCGGCGATGCGCGCGCCCACCGATGGCGACCATTCGATGCACAGCTGGTGCGCGCATTTCGTCGAGCTGGCGGTGGATGAGGCGCTGGGCAGCATCCGGCTGCGCCGCATCGTCACCGCCTTCGACAGCGGCCTGCTCTACAATCCGCGCCTGGCGGAGAGCCAGATCAAGGGCGGCGTCGTCATGGGGGTTGGCCAGGCGCTGCTGGAGGGCGGCATCGTCGACCGCCGCCATGCGCGGCTGGTGAACGGCAATTTCGCCGACTACCTGCTGCCCACCCAGGCCGACATCCCGCCGATCGAGGCGATCTCGGTGGGCGAGCCGGACCCGCACGCCTCGGCCCTCGGCGGCAAGGGGGTGGGCGAGCTGGGCATCGTCGGCGTCGCCGCGGCCATCGCCAATGCGGTGTTCCACGCCACGGGCCGGCGGGTGCGCCACCTGCCGATCACCCTGGCCGACCTCGCCTGAGCCTGGCGGGCCGGCCGCCCCGGCCCGCCTCCCC
>NZ_GG770781.1:201555-210436 GCF_000164635.1 Pseudoroseomonas cervicalis ATCC 49957
CCCGCCTCCCCGCCCCGCCGGCCGCCGCGCCGCCCGGACTCCGCCGGGCGGTTTGACGGCGCGGCGCCACTGGCATACTAGTATACCAGTCCAAGGGGAAAACAGGCCGTCCATGATGCAGGTCGCGCTGGAACGCCGCGAACCGATCGCCCGCGAACTCTACGCGGCGCTGCGCCAGCGCATCCTGACCGGCGAGCTGGTGCCCGGCACCGCCATCGCCGAGGCCCCCATGGCCGAGCAGCTCGGCGTCTCCCGCACCCCCGTGCGCGAGGTGTTCCGCCGCCTCTCCGATGAGGGGCTGCTGGAAGTGCGGCCGCAGATCGGCAGCTTCGTCGCCCCGATCCAGCTCGACGCCGTGCATGACAGCCAGTTCGTGCGCGAGACGCTGGAATGCCGCACCGTGCGCATGGCCGCCGAGCAGGCGCAGGACGGGGACATCGCCGCGCTGCGCGCCGAGATCGAGCGGCAGCGCCCCGCGGTGCAGGGCGGCGACGCGCTGGGCTTCTTCGCCAGCGACGAGAGCTTCCACGCCGCGCTGATCCGCATGGCCGGCCGGCCCGCCATCTGGCGCGTCATCCAGGACGTGAAGACGCAGCTCGACCGCGTCCGCTACCTCTCCACCGAGAGCCAGGCCTGGCTCGAGATGATCTTCTCCGAGCATGAGCGCATCGCCGAGAGCGTCGCCGCGCGCGACGCCGACGCGGCGGAAGCCGTGATGCGCCAGCATCTGCGCACCGTCTTCGCCGCCATCGAGAAGCTGCGCGAGACGCGCCCCGAATACTTCGCCCCCGCCCGCTGAGGTCCGCCATGGTCGCCATCGCCGTCGCCAAGCCGCATCTGCTGCAGCTGTTCGAGGAGAGCCCGGCCGCGCCCGGCCCGGGCGAGGTGCTGCTGCGCGTGCAGCGCGGCGGCATCTGCGGCTCCGACCTGCACATCTTCCACGGCAGCAACCCCTTCGCGAAGTATCCGCGCATCATCGGCCATGAATTCGCGGGCGTGGTCGAGGCGGTGGGCGCCGGGGTGACGCGCCTGGCCGAGGGCGACCGGGTGGTGGCCGATCCCGTCGTCTCCTGCGGCGAATGCTATGCCTGCCGCGTCGGCCGCTCCAATGTCTGCGGCCGGCTGGAAGTCTTCGGCGTGCACCGCGATGGCGGCTTCCGCAACCGGCTGGTGCTGCCCGAGGCCAATCTGGTGGCGATCCCGGACAGCCTGCCGATCGCGCTGGCGGCGCTGGCCGAGCCCTTCTCCATCGCCGCCAACGTCCTGTCGCGCACCGGCATCGAGGCGCAGGATTCCGTGCTGATCTACGGCGCCGGCACGGTCGGGCTGACCGTGCTGCAGGTGGCCAAGCTGCATGGCGCGCGCTGCATCGTGGCCGACCCGGACGAGGCGCGGCTGGAGCGCGCGCGCGGCTTCGGCGCCGATCTCACCGTCAACCCCAAGGCGCGATCGGTGGCCGAGGCGGTGGCCGGCGAGCATGACGGGCTCGGCCCCTCGGTCGTCATCGACGGCGCCGGCATCCCGGCGCTGCTGGATGAGGCCTGCCGCGTGGCGAGCCCGGCGGGGCGCATCGGCATCCTCGGCTTCTCGCCGGCGCCCTGCAATGTGAGCCAGCAGGAGATCGTCAAGAAGGAGCTGAGCCTGGTCGGCTCGCGCCTGAACCGCCGCCTGCTGCCGCAGGTGGTGCAATGGCTGGCCGAGGGCAGGCTGCAGCCCGCCGCCATGATCACCCAGACCTTTGCCGCGGCCGATGCGCCGGAGGCCTTCGCGCTGATCGAGCGCGACCCGGCCAGCACGCTGAAGGTGCAGCTGGCCTTCGACTGACCGCGCGGGCGCCGCGCCATTCTTCCAGGAGGAACGCTTTCAATGAACGACAAGATCCGCCTTCCCCGCCGCGCCGCGCTGGGCGGCCTGGCCGGCGTGCTGGCGCTCGGCGCCGCGCCGGGCCTGCTGCGCGCCCAGTCGCGCACCACGCTGAAGCTCGGCCACCTGGCCAATGAGGACAACACCTGGCACAAGGCCTGCGTGAAGTTCGCCGAGGAAGTGGCGCGCCGCACCAATGGCGCCATCGAGGTGCGCGTCTTCCCGAACGAGCAGCTCGGCAAGGAAACCGACCTGATCAAGGGCATCCAGCTCGGCACGGTCGATTTCACCATCACCGGTGAATCGCTGCAGAACTGGGCCCCGGCCGCGGCGCTGCTGGCGGTGCCCTATGCGGTGCGCGACCTCGGCCATATGGACAAGGTGGTGGGCGGCCCGATCGGCACGCGCATCGCCGAGGAGATCACGGCGCGCACCCAGCTGAAGCCGCTGGGCTACTTCGCCCGCGGCCCGCGCTACCTGACCTCCAACCGGCCGATCACCAAGCCGGAGGAGCTGAACGGCCTGAAGCTGCGCGTGCCCAACGTGCCGCTCTTCGTGAAGTTCTGGGAGGCGCTGGGCGCCAAGCCGACGCCGATGGCCTTCTCCGAGGTGTTCACCTCGCTGCAGAACCACACCATCGACGCGCAGGAGAACCCGCTGGCGCTGATCAAGTCGGCGAGCTTCAGCGAGGTGCAGAGCCACATCAACCGCACCGAGCATGTGCTGAGCTGGATCTACCTGGTGGGCGGCAGCCGCAAGCTCTCCCGCCTGCCGGCCGAGCAGCAGGCGGCGATCGCCGAGGCGGCGAAGGCCGCGCAGGAGTATGAGCGCGGCCTGTTCATCGAGGATGAGCGCAACCTGGCGAACGAGCTGACCGCCAAGGGCATGCGCTTCGTCGATGTCGACAAGCAGGCCTTCGCCGCGCGCGGCCGCGACGCGGTGGCCAATGCGCTCTCCGCCGAGATCCGCCCGCTCTACGAGCAGATCCTGGCCGGCTGATCCGGGGGGAAGCCTGATGCGCCTCGTCCTTGCCGGCCTCCTCGCCGCCGCGCGCGCCGTCTGCCGCGCCGGCACGCTGGCCGCCTTTCTCGCGCTGATCGGGGTGGTCACCATCCAGGTGCTGGGCCGCGTGCCGGGCTTCCCCTCCTTCGCCTGGACCGAGGAGGTGGCCCGCTTCGCGCTGGTCTATCTCGTCGGCTTCTCCTGCGGCCTGGCGCTGCTGCGCGGCGAGATGGTCAATGTCGACCTGTTCACCGCGCCGCTGCCGGAGGCGGCGCGGCGCGTCATCGACCGCCTCGTCGACCTCATCGTGCTGGGCTTCTGCCTGGCCATCCTGCCCGGCGCCTGGGACTATGTCGCCTTCAGCGCCGGCGAGCGGGCCCGCTCGCTCGACATGCCGATGATCGTCATCTACGCGGTGATGCTGCTGATCCCGGCCTCGCTCGCGCTGTTCTCCGTCTTCCGCCTGCTCGGCTTCGCCGAGAAGCCGCCCGCCTCGCATGGGGAGCTGACCTGATGCTCGTGACCCTGCTCTTCGCGAGCTTCGCCCTCTGCCTGGTGCTGGGCACGCCGGTCGGCATCGCCCTCGGCGTCGCCTCGGCGGTGTATCTGTTCGGCGCCGACATCGACCTTTCGGTCGTGGCGCAATACAGCTTCGCCGGCATGGACAGCTTCGTGCTGCTCTGCATCCCGGGCTTCGTGCTGGCCGGCAACCTGATGAATGGCGGCGGCATCACCGACCAGATCGTGCGCTTCGGCAATGCGCTGGTCGGCCATATCCGCGGCGGGCTGGGCCTCGCCAATGTCACCGGCTCGATGGTCTTCGCCGGCATCGCCGGCACGGCGGTGGCCGAGACGGCCTCGATCGGCTCGGTGATGATCCCGGCGATGCGCCGCGCCGGCTATGACGCGCCCTTCGCCGCCGCCGTCACCGCCGCCGCCTCCACGGTCGGCCCGATCATCCCGCCCAGCGTGCCGATGATCATTGTCGGCACCCTCTCGGGCCTGTCGGTCGGCAAGATGTTCCTGGCCGGCGCGGTGCCCGGGCTGCTGCTCGGCTTCGGCATGATGGTCACGGTCTATATCCTGTCGCGCCGCCGCAACTACCCGAAGGGCGAATGGCGCGGCTTCGGCGAGATCCTGCGCTCCAGCCGCGGCGCCTTCTGGGCGCTGCTGATGACCGCCGTCATCCTCTACGGCATCGTCGGCGGCGTCTTCACGCCGACCGAGGCCTCGATCGTCGCGGCGCTCTATGCCTTCGTCGTCGGCCTCTTCGTCTACAAGGGCTTCACCCTGCGCCAGGTGCCGGGGCTGCTGCTGGAGAGCGCCATCGGCTCGGGCGGGCTGATCCTGCTGGTGGGCCTGGCCAATGTGTTCGGCTGGATCCTGACCAGCGAGCAGATCCCGCAGGCCATCGCCGCGGCGATGCTGTCGGTCACGACGAACAAATACGTCATCCTGCTGATGGTCAACGTGCTGCTGCTGATCGTCGGCACCTTCATGGAGACGATCGCGGCGCTGATCATCCTGTTCCCGCCGCTGCTGGCGGTGGCGCTGCAGGTCGGCATCGACCCGATCCATTTCGCCATCATCGTCGTGCTGAACCTGATGATCGGCCTGACCACGCCGCCGGTCGGCGTCTGCCTCTTCGTCGCCGCGAACATCGCAAAGGTCTCGCTCGGCCAGGTCAGCCGCGCCATCATCCCTTTCCTGATCTGCAACATCATCGTGCTGATGCTGGTCTCCTTCATCCCGGGCCTGTCGCTGTGGCTGCCGGGCTTCCTGCTGCCGTGAGCCGCGCCATGCCCGCCCTTCCCCGCCTCGGCCCTGACAGCCTCGCCGCCCTGCCGGACGCCATTGCGCGGCCGCGCTATGACCGCGCGGCGCTGCGCCCGGCCATCGTGCATCTCGGCCTCGGCGCCTTCTTCCGCGCGCATGGCGCCCTCTACACCGAGGATGTGCTGAACGCGCAAGGCGGCGACTGGGGCATCGTCGGCGCCAGCCTGCAGCGGCCCGACCAGCGTGACCGGCTGGCGCCGCAGCAGGGGCTCTACACCGCGATCGAGCACGGGCCGGAGGGCGCCCGCGCCCGCGTGGTGGGCAATCTTCTGGGCGTGCTGGTGGCGCCCGAGGATCCGGCGGCGCTGGTCGCGCGGCTGGCGGATCCGGAGACCCACATCGTCAGCCTGACGGTGACCGAGAAGGGCTATTGCCACGACCCGGCCACCGGTCGCCTGCGCCCCGACCATGCCGAGATCCGCGCCGATCTGGAACAGCCCGATGCGCCGCGCAGCGCGCCGGGCTTCCTGGTGGCGGCGCTGCGCCGGCGGCGCGCGGCGGGGCTGCCGCCCTTCACCGTGCTGTGCTGCGACAACCTGCCGCACAATGGCCGGCTGCTGGCCGGGCTGCTGCGCGACCATGCGGCGCTGCGCGACGATGCTGTGGCCGCCTGGATCGAGGCCGAGGTGCCCTTCCCCTGCACCATGGTCGATCGCATCGTGCCGGCGCTCACCGAAGCCGACCTGGCCGAGGCGCGCGCGCTGACCGGCCATGAGGACGCGGCGCCGGTGGTGCATGAGCCGTTCCGGCAATGGGTGATCGAGGATCGCTTCGCCGGCGATGCGCGCCCCGACTGGGCGCTGGCCGGCGCGCAATTCGCCGCCGATGTCGCGCCCTTCGAGCATATGAAGCTGCGCCTGCTGAACGGCGCGCATTCGGCGCTGGCCTATCTCGGCTATCTGGCCGGGCATGAGACGATCGGTGACACCATGGCCGATGCCGCCTTCGCCGGTTTCCTGCGCGCGCTGTGGCGCGAGGAGATGCTGCCCACCCTGCCGCCGCCGCCGGGCACCGATCTTCTTGCCTACACCGACGCGCTGGCCGCGCGTTTCGCCAACCCGGCCATCCGGCACCGCACCTGGCAGATCGCCATGGACGGGTCGCAGAAACTGCCGCAGCGCCTGCTCGGCACGGTGCGCGAGCGTCTGGCGCAGGGCCTGCCGATCCCGCGCCTGGCCTTGGTCGTCGCCGCCTGGATCCGCTATGTCGGCGGCGTCGACGAGCGCGGCGGCGCCATCGATGTGCGCGACCCGCTGGCGGCCGCGCTGCGCGAGGCGCTCGACGCGGCGGGCGGAGACCCGGCGGCGCGGGTGCGCGCGGCGCTCGGCTTTCCCGCCATCTTCGGCACGGATCTGCCGGCCGAGCCGCGCTTCACCGACGCCGTCACCGACGCCTATCGCCGCCTGCTCGCCGCCGGCGCCCGCGCCGCCCTCGCCTGATCGAACCGACCCCCGGAGGAGTTTCCCCATGCAAGAAACCTGGCGCTGGTTCGGCCCCGACGACGCCGTGACGCTGCAGCACATCCGGCAGACCGGCGCGCGCGGCATCGTCACCTCGCTGCACCAGCTGCCCTATGGCGTGGTGTGGAGCGTCGAGGAGATCGAGAAGCGCAAGGCGATCCTCGCCGCCGACCCCTCGCTCGGCCTCACCTGGGAGGTGGTCGAGAGCCTGCCGGTGCATGAGAAGATCCGCCGCGGCGATGCCGATTGCGCGCAGCTCTTCGACAATTACCGGGCCTCGCTGCGCAACCTCGCCGCCTGCGGCGTCAAGGTCATCTGCTACAACTTCATGCCGGTGCTGGACTGGACGCGCACGGAGCTGGCGCATCCGGTGCCGGGCGGCGGCACGGCGCTGCGCTTCAACGCGCATCACTATGTCGCCTTCGATGTCTACATGCTGGAGCGCCCGGGCGCTGCCGATGGCGTGCCGGCCGAGCTGCTGGCGCGCGCCAAGGCCTGGGTCGATGCCGCCAGCCAGGCGCAGAAGGACACGCTGCTGGCCTCCATCATGGCCGGGCTACCGGGCGCCTATGACCGCTACGACATTCCCGGCCTGCGCCGCATCCTCGCCGAATACGGCCAGATGACGCATGCCGACCTGCAGGCCAATCTGCAGCGCTTCCTGGAAGAGGTGATCCCGACGGCGGAGGAGGTCGGCATGCGGATGTGCATGCATCCCGACGATCCGCCGCGCCCGCTCTTCGGCCTGCCGCGCATCGTGTCGACCGAGCAGGACATCGCCGACCTGCTGGCTATGGTGGACAGCCCGGCCAACGGGCTGACGCTGTGCACCGGCTCGCTCGGCGCCGGGCCGCAGAACGATCCGGTGGCCATCGCCCGCCGCTTCGCCGACCGCATCCACTTCGCGCATCTGCGCAATGTCGCGAAGGAGCCCGACGGCTCCTTCATGGAGGCCGACCATCTGGATGGCGACACCGACATGGTGGGCGTGGTCGAGGTGCTGCTGACCGAGCAGCAGCGCCGCAAGGCGGCGGGCCGCGCCGATTGGCGAATTCCCTTCCGCCCCGATCACGGGCATGAGCTGGCCTATGATCTCGGCCGTGGCACCTTCCCCGGCTATCCGCTGATCGGCCGCATGAAGGGCCTGGCCGAGCTGCGCGGCGTGATGCGCGCCCTGGCGCAGACCAAGGGCCTGCCGCTGTGAGCGCGGAAGCCCTGCTGCAGCGCTTCCGCGCCGCCCGCGCCATTCCCGTCATCCGCACCAGCACCGCCGCCCATGCGGCGGCGGTGGTGGGCTGGCTGAAGGAGGCGGGGCTCTCGATCTTCGAGATCACCATGACCATCCCGGACGCGCCGGCGCTGATCCGCGAGCTGGCCGCCGACCCCTCGCTGCTGGTCGGCGCCGGCACGGTGCGCGACGCGGCGGCCGCGCGCGCCTGCCTCGATGCCGGCGCGAAGTTCCTCGTGGCTCCCTGGGTCGATGCCGAGCTGGCGGCCCCCTGCCGCGAGGCCGGTGCCGCGCTGCTGCTCGGCGCCATGACGCCCACCGAGGTGCGCGCCGCGCTCGCCGCCGGCGCCGACGCGGTGAAGATCTTCCCGGCCAGCTCGGCCGGCGGCCCGGGCCATGTGAAGGCGCTGCGCAGCGTCTTCCCCGGCGTCGCCTTCTGCCCCACCGGCGGCGTCGATCCCGGCAACATGCCGGACTATCTGGCGGCCGGCGCGGCCTTTGTCGGCATCGGCGGCGCGCTGGTCGACGAGAAGCGCATCGCCGCCGGCGACCGCGCCGCCATCCAGGCCGTGGCGGCGCGCATGCTCGGCCAGGAGCGCGCCTGACCATGCTGCTCTGCATGGGCGAGCCGATGCTGGAGCTGAACCAGCAGCCGGCCGGCGCGGAGGGCCGCGTGCATTTCCTGCAGGGCCATGGCGGCGACACCTCCAACGCCGCCATCGCCGCGGCGCGGCAGGGCTGCGCCGTCGGCTACATCACCGCCATCGGCGAGGATGCGCCCGGCCAATCCTTCCTGTCGCTGTGGCAGGCGGAGGGCGTGGACATCGCGCATGTGCGGCGCGACGCGGCGGCACCGACCGGCCTCTACCTGGTGACGCATGGCGCCTCCGGGCACGAGTTCCAGTTCTACCGCAGCCACTCCGCCGCCAGCCGCTACCGCGCCGCGGATCTGCCGCTCGACGCCATCCGCGCGGCGCGCCTGTTCTACGCCTCCGGCATCAGCCTCGGCATCTCGGAGAGCGCGGCCGATGCGGTGCTGGCGGCGATCGGCGCGGCGCGGCAGGCGAGGGTGCCGGTGGCGCTCGACACCAATTACCGCCCGCGCCTCTGGCCGCGCGCCCGCGCCGCCGCGCTGATCCACGCCGCCATGGCGGAGGCGGAGATCGCCCTGCCCAGCCTCGACGATGCGACGGCGCTGACCGGCCTCAGCGATCCCGACGCCGTGCTGGATTTCTACCTGGCACTCGGGCCGAGGCTGGTGGCGCTGAAGATGTCCTCCGCCGGCACCTATCTGGCGACGCCGGAGGGGCGGCTGCGCATCCCGCCCTTCCCCTGCCGCCCGGTGGACGCGACCGGCGCCGGCGACACCTTCTGCGGCAGCTTCCTGGCGCGGCTGCTGGCGGGCGACGCGCCGGAGCAGGCCGCGCGCTACGCCGCCTGCGCGGCGGCGCTGTCCACGCAGGGCTATGGCGCCGTGGCGCCGATCCCCGAC
>NZ_GG770781.1:212164-215165 GCF_000164635.1 Pseudoroseomonas cervicalis ATCC 49957
GCCCGGCCGCAAGCCCGCCGGCGGCCGAGCCCGCCGCCCCGGCGCGCCAGGATGACTGAGTCCGACGGGGAGGGGGGGCCGCCTGTCGCGGCCCCCGCCTGGCCACGTCTCAAGAAGGAAGAAACACCGTGACCGCTGAACCGACCGGCCCGCTGAAGGGGCTTCGCGTGGTGGATTTGACCCGGGTGCTGGCAGGCCCCACCGCCACGCAGATGCTGGGCGATCTCGGCGCCGAGGTGATCAAGATCGAGCGGCCCGAGGCCGGCGACGACACCCGCGGCTTCGCCCCCCCCTATGTGCCGAACACGCGGGAGAGCGCCTATTTCGTCGGCGTCAACCGCAACAAGAAGTCGGTCACCGTCGACATCGCCAAGCCCGAGGGCCAGGCGATCGTGCACCGCCTGCTGGAGACCGCCGACATCCTGGTGGAGAACTTCAAGGTCGGCGCGCTCGCCAAGTACGGCCTCGGCTGGGAGCAGCTGAAAGAGAAGTATCCGAAGCTGATCTACTGCTCGATCACCGGCTTCGGCCAGACCGGCCCCTACGCCCCGCGCCCGGGCTATGACGCGCTGATCCAGGCGATGGGCGGCGTCATGTCGCTGACCGGCGAGATCGAGGGCGAGCCGCAGAAGGTCGGCATCCCGGTGGCCGACCTGTTCGCCGGGCTCTACGGCACGATCGGCATCCTGGCCGCGCTGCGGCACCGCGAGGCCACCGGCCAGGGCCAGCAGATCGACATCGGCATGCTGGACACGCATGTGGCCTGGCTGGCGAACCAGGGCATGAACTACCTGGCCACCGGCGAGAACCCGCCGCGCCTGTCCAACCAGCACCCCAACATCGTGCCCTACCAGGTCTTCCCGACCGCGGATGGCTACATGGTGCTGTCGATCGGCAACGACCCGACCTTCGAGCGCTTCTGCCGCAGCTTCGGCCTGGAGCACCTGCTGGCGGATGAGCGCTACGCCACCAATGCCGCGCGCGTCGCCAACCGGGCCCTGGTGACCGAGACGATGACGACGGTGACGCGCACCAAGCCGACCAGGGAATGGATCGCGCAGCTGGAGGCGCTGAAGATCGGCTGCGGCCCGATCAACACGCTGCGGGACGTGTTCGCCGACCCGCATGTGGTGGCGCGCAACATGGTGGTGGAGATGCCGCACGCCTCGGGCGAGACGGTGAAGGTGATCGCCAACCCGGTGAAGCTCTCGGCCACGCCGCCCGACTACCGCTCCGCCGCGCCGCTGCTCGGCCAGCACACGGAGGAGGTGCTGCGCGGCCTGGGCTTCGCCGAGGCCGAGATCGCCACAATGAAGCAGGGCGGCATCGTCTGACCGGAGGGGCGGCGGCGCGCGCCCGCCGCCCCCCTGTTCACCCCCTCGTCACTGGCCAGGGGGTGGCGGGCCGGGCATCTCCTGCCGGGACCAGCGAGGGAGTTGAGGATGGGTGTGTTCGACCGGTTGCGCGCCCTGTTCGGCGGGCGGCCCGCCACGCCCCCGGCCCCGCAGGCCGCCGTCGCGCCGCCGCCGGATTCGGCCGCCTGCGAGGCCAGCCAGGCGGCGCGCGACGCTTACTGGTCCGGCATCGGCCAGGTCGAGCCCGATCTGCTGGCACCCCTGATCAGCCCCGGCCTGATGGGCGGCCCGGCCTGGCCCGCCACCCGCCAGGCCTATCGCGTGGTGCGGCGCGGCGGGTCGCTGATCCTGGCCACCGACGGCCTGTCCGATCCTTTCGAGGGCGTCACCGGTGGCGGCAATGGCTTCGGCATGGAGCTGTTCCTGGAAACCGCCGAGATCGATCCGGCGCTGGCCGGGGCGCCTGGCGACATCAGCGGCCTCGGCCGCTCCTGGGCCTTCGAGATCCTGCAGAATGTGGCCGCCAGCGTGGCCGGCGCCGGCGGGGTGATGCCGATGCTGCAGCGCCACGGCGTGCTGTCCATGGAGCTGCCGGGCTTCAGCCAGGCGCACAGCCTGCCGAGGCAATTGCCGGCGGGCTTCGCCACGGCGGATGATTCGCTCGGCGTGCTGATCGGCGGCCCAGCGCCGGATTTCGCCGTGCGGATCCCCGGCATGCCGCTCTCCCCGGTGCAGGCGGTGCCGGTGGTGCTGCTGCGGGCCGAGGAGCTGGAGGCGCTGCGGCAGGGCGGGGCCGAGGCGCGGCGTGCCCTGGCCGAGCGCCTGGCGGCGGCGCCGCAACGCCATCGCAGCAGCCTGGTCCGCGCCGCCCTGGGCTGAGGGCGTGGCCCTCACCAGTAGGAATCGCTGCCGCCCCAGCCATCGCTGTTGAAACCTGTCTCGCTGAAGCCGCCATCCCAGCCGGAGCCGCCATAGTCGACGCTGCCGCCGCCCCAGCCATCGCTGCTGCCATCGCTGCTGCCATCGCTGCTGGAGGTGGCGGTGGCATCGCCACCCCAGCCATCGCTGTTGAAGCCCGTCTCGCTGAAGCCGCCATCCCAGCCGGAGCCGCTGGAATCGCCGAAGCGCCCGCTGTCGAAGCCGCCCGCATCCCCGAACCGGCCATTGTCGAAGCCGCTGCTCCAGCCATCGCTGTCGAAGCCTGTCTCGCTGAAGCCGAGCCCGGCCTCGCCATCGAAGCTGCCGCCCCAGCCGGTGCCGTCAAAATCGCCGAAGCCGGTTACCCCGGTGCCGAGACCGTCGAAACCGCTCCCGCCATTCCCGGCGCCGCCGAAGCGGCCGGTGTCGAAGCCGGCGGCATCGCCGAAACGGCCGGAATCGAAGCTGTCCTCCCCGAAGCGGCCGCTGTCGAACGCCGCGTCGAAGGCGGCGGCGCCCTCCAGCCGGTCGGTCTTGCCATCGCCCCAGCCGAGATAATCGGCCGCCTGCCCGGCCAGGCTGACCACCGCCTCGCCGGCGCCCTCGCCGATCTCGCCGCCCAGATAGCCGCCATAGACGGTGCCGATGCCGGTGCCGACCACGACGCCCGTGCCGCCGCCCAGCGCCAGCCCGCCCGCCGTGCCGGCGACCGGCACCGCCGAGCCCGC
>NZ_GG770781.1:215740-224030 GCF_000164635.1 Pseudoroseomonas cervicalis ATCC 49957
CCCAGCGCGCCGCCCGCGGCACCACCCACCGCCGCCCCGGCGGCGCCGCCGGCCAGGCTGAAGCCGTCGACGGTCAGCGCGCCGAGCTCTCCATTCCAGGCGTGGTCGATCATGTCGGCCAGCTTCGCGCCCAGCGCGAGGTTGCCCAGGCCCTGGGCCACCGGCGTGCCATGCAGCGCGCTGTCCAGCACCGAGGCGGCGCCGTCCAGGTCCGTGGCGATGTTGCCGGCCGGGCGCGCGTCGCCTTCCCAATGCGCCGGTCCGTTCCAGGCGGTGCCGCTCATCCGGTCTGCTCCATGGCTGTGTCGCGTCACGCTAGACGGCCCGTTGCGGCGGAAAGGTGGCAAGTCGAGACACGCATCCGTTATCGCCGATTGACCATTCCGCGAGCCTCACACAGTCAATCTCAGCATCCAGCACCGAATTTTCGCGATTTTCAAAAGTCCTGACATGGTTTGAGGAGTTCTTTGCTTGCCGGCGGCGGGGCCCTGGCCCGGCTTGGCCGCGCTGCCGGCGCGCCATAGCATTGCTCCGCCCGCGCCGCCGGATGCCCCGGCGGGCGCTCCGGAGAACCTCCCCATGGCCGCCACCCCGATCCTGGTCTTCGCCGCCTCGCTGCGCGCCGGCTCGCTCAACCGCCAGCTGGCGCACAGCGCCGCGGCGGCGCTGCGCGAGCAGGGGGCGGCGGTGACGCTGCTCGACCTCAAGGAGTATCCGCTGCCGATCTATGATGGCGACCTGGAACAGAGCGGCGGCATCCCGCAGCCCGCGCAGGCGCTGCACGCGCAGCTGGCCGGCCATCGCGGCGTCTTCATCGCCAGCCCGGAATACAATGCGGGGCTGACGCCGCTGCTGGTCAACGCCCTCTCCTGGGTGTCGCGGGTGAAGGAGGCGGGCGGCCAGGGCGCCGCCTTCGGCACGCCCGTCTATGCGCTGGGCAGCGCCTCGCCGGGCGGCTTCGGCGGCTATCGCGGGCTGATCGCGCTGCGCCACACGCTGGAGCTCGGCCTCGGCGCCCGGGTGCTGCCGGCCATGGTGGCGGTGCCCGCCGCGCACCAAGCCTTCGACGCCACGGGCGCGCTGACCGCGCCGGGGCCGCTCAAGGCGCTCCACCAATTGGCGGAGACGCTGGTCGCCGCCGCCACGCCCGGTTGAGCAGGACCCATGGCGCCGGCCACCAGGCCGGCATCGTGGGAAGAATATGTGAAAATTTGTTCCTGACCGGACTTCCCTGCGGGAGATTCTGGGCGTAACTGCGGAGCCAGCACGGCGACCGATCAGAATTTCACACGCCCCGCGTCTCACTTGGGAGGATCCTCCGATGAGCGACAACCGCTACCGCGTCTGTGTGGTGGGCCTTGGCTCCATGGGCATGGGCGCGGCGCGCTCCTGCATCGAGGCCGGCCTCGAGACCTATGGCGCCGATCTCAACCCGGCGGCGCGCGAGGCGCTGCGCGAGGCCGGCGCCGCCGGCGTCGCCGCCAGCGCGGCGGAATTCGCCGACCGGCTCGACGCCGTGCTGCTGCTGCTGGTCAACGCCGCGCAATGCCGCGCCGTGCTGTTCGGCGAGGGCGGGCTGGCCGCCAGGCTGCGCCCCGGCACGGGGGTCATGGTCTCCTCCACCATCGCCGTGGCCGATGCCCAGGCCATCGCGCAGGAGCTGGAATCGCGCGGGCTGCTGGCGCTGGACGCGCCGGTCTCCGGCGGCGCCGCCAAGGCCGCGGCCGGCCAGATGACGGTGATGGCCGCCGGCCCCCGCCCCGCCTTCGACCGGCTGCGCCCGGTGCTCGATGCGGTCGCCGGCAAGGTCTATGAGATCGGCGAGAGCGCCGGGCTCGGCGCCACGGTGAAGATCATCCACCAGCTGCTGGCCGGCGTGCACATCGCGGCGGGGGCGGAGGCGATGGCGCTGGCCGCGCGCGCCAACATCCCGCTCGACCTGATGTATGACGTCGTCACCAACGCCGCCGGCAACAGCTGGATGTTCGAGAACCGCATGAAGCATGTGGTCGATGGCGACTACACGCCGCGCTCGGCGGTCGACATCTTCGTCAAGGATCTGCGGCTGGTGACCGAGACGGGGCTTTCGCTGAACTTCCCGCTGCCGCTCGCCACCACCGCCTACAGCATGTTCGCCAATGCCAGCAATGCCGGCTTCGGCAAGCTGGACGATGCCGCCGTGATCAAGAGCTTCGCCGGCATCCGCCTGCCGGGCGACGAGGAGGCCAAGTGATGCGCCTGGGTGTCATTGCCGACGACTTCACCGGTGCGACCGACATCGCCGGCTTCCTGGTGGCGAACGGGCTGCGCACCATCCAGCTGAACGACGTGCCCGACGCCGCGCTGCGCGTGGACGCGGATGCGGTGGTGATCAGCCTGAAGACCCGCTCCTGCGACCCGGCCGAGGCGGTGCGCCAGAGCCTGGCGGCGCTGGACTGGCTGCGCGCGCGCGACTGCCGGCAGTTCTTCTTCAAATACTGCTCGACCTTCGACAGCACGCCGCGCGGCAATATCGGCCCGGTGACGGATGCGCTGCTGGACGCGCTGGGCGAGGATTTCACCGTGATCTGCCCGGTCCTGCCGGTGAATGGCCGGACCATCTATTGCGGCCATCTCTTCGTCAATGGCGTGCCGCTGGATGAATCCGGCATGCGCCACCACCCCGTCACGCCGATGACCGACAGCAATGTCATGCGGCTGATGGAGGCGCAGGCGCGCGGCAAGGCCGGCAACGTCCCCGCCCCGGTGCTGGACCAGGGGCCTGAGGCGGTGCGGCAGGCGCTGGAAGCGCTGCGCGCCCAGGGCAAGAGCTACGCCGTGCTGGACGCGCTGAACGACCGCCATCTGGAGGTGATGGGCCAGGCGGTCGCCGACATGACGCTGGTCACCGGCGGCTCGGGCCTGGCGGACGGCATGGCGCGGGCCTGGACCGAGCTGCGCGGCGATGCCGCCAGCGCCGCCGAGGCCGGCAAGCCCCGCCAGGGCCGCGCCATCGTGCTCTCCGGCTCCTGCTCGCAGATGACCAATGCGCAGGTCGCCGCCTATCGCGCCGCGGCGCCTTCGCTGCTGGTCGAGGTGGAGCGCTGCATCGCCGAGCCGGGCTATGCCGATGAGCTGGCCGAATGGGTGCTGGCGCAGCCGATTTCGGGGCCCGCGCCGCTGGTCTATGCGACGACCGACCCGGAAAAACTGAAAGAGATCCAGGCCCGCTTCGGCGCGGCCGAGGCGAGCGAGGCGGTGGAGCGCGTCTTCGGCGCGCTGGCGCAGCGCCTGCGGGATGCCGGCTTCGACCAGTTCATCGTCGCCGGCGGCGAGACCTCGGGCGTGGTGACGCAGTCGCTCGGCATCCGCGGCTTCCATATCGGCCCGCAGATCGCCCCCGGCGTGCCCTGGGTGCGCGCGGTGGAGGCGCCCATCTCGCTGGCGCTGAAATCCGGCAATTTCGGCGCCGAGCGCTTCTTCTTCGACGCGCAGGACATCGCCGGCTGAGCCGGCATCGGAGGATCACCATGCCGCGTTTCGCCGCCAACCTCTCCATGATGTTCACCGATGTGCCCTTCCTCGACCGCTTCGCGCGCGCCGCGGCGGCGGGGTTCGAGGCGGTGGAATTCCTCTTCCCCTATGACCACCCGCCGGAGGTGGTGGCGGAGAAGCTGAACAGCGCCGGTCTGACCCAGGCGCTGTTCAACATGCCGCCCGGCGACTGGGCGGCGGGCGAGCGTGGCATGGCCGCGATCCCCGGCCGCGAGCAGGAATTCCGCGACAATGTCGCGACCGCCATCACCTATGCCCGCGCGCTCGGCTGCAAGACGCTGCACGCCATGTCCGGCCTCACCGAGGGGCTGGACCGCGCCGCCTGCGAGGCCACCTTCGTCGAGAATTTCCGCTACGCCGCCGATGCGCTGGCGCCGCATGGCATCACCCTGCTGGTGGAGCCGATCAACAGCCGCAACATGCCGGGCTACTTCATCGCGCACCAGCTCGACGCCATCGCGCTGATCGAGCGCGTGGCGCGGCCGAATGTGGCGCTGCAGCTCGACCTCTACCACGCGCAGATCATGGATGGCGACCTGACGAAGCTGATCGAGAAGCTCGCCGGCCGCTTCGCCCATGTGCAGATCGCCTCCGTGCCCGAGCGGCACGAGCCGGATGAGGGCGAGCTGAACTACCCGCATCTCTACGCCGTGCTCGACCGCGTGGGCTACAAGGGCTGGATCGGCTGCGAATACAATCCGCGCGCCGCGACCGAGGCCGGGCTCGGCTGGTTCGCCTCCTACAAGGCGCGCTGAGGCGGCGATGATCCCTGCCGAGCGGCAGAACCTGATCGTCGCGCGGCTGTCGGGGCGCGGCGTGCTCAGCATCGCCGAGCTGACCGAGCTGCTGGGCGTGTCGCACATGACGGTGCGGCGCGACATCCAGCAGCTGGAGCGCGAGGGGCGGGTCATGTCGGTCGCCGGCGGCATCAGCCTGCCGGAGCGGATCTCCTTCGAGCCGTCGCACAGCGCCAAGGCGGCGATGGCGCATGCCGAGAAGGTGGCGATCGGCCGGCTGGCGCTGGAGGTCGCACCCCCCGCCCCCGGCGCCGTGGTCTATCTGGATGCCGGCACCACCACGCTGGAACTCGCGCGCCATCTGGCCGCGCGCGACGACATCGCCGTCGTCACCAACGACTTCGTCATCGCCGCCCTGCTGACGCGGGAGAGCCGCTGCCGCCTCTACCACACCGGCGGTCAGGTCGAGCGGGAGAATGAATCCTGCGTCGGCGACCCGGCGGCCGAGGCGATCCGCCGCTTCAACTTCGACATCGCCTTCATCTCCACCTCCTCCTTCGGGCTGCGCGGCGTCTCGACGCCGTCGGAGAACAAGGTGGCGGTGAAGCGCGCCATCGCGCAGAGCGCCTCGCGCAGCCTGCTCGTCACCGACAGCAGCAAATACGGACGCATCGGCACCTTCAACGCCGTGCCGCTGGAGGCGCTGTCCGCCATCGTCACCGATTCCGGCCTGCCGGAGGATGTCCGCCTGGCGATCCGCCAGCGCGGCGTCGCGCTGCACATCGCCACGGCCGAGCCGGCCCTGGCCCAGGGAGAAACCGCAGCATGAAGATCATCGTCACCGGCGGCGCCGGCTTCCTCGGCAGCCGTGTCATCCGCGCCCTCCTTGCCGGCCAGGGGCAGAAGCCGGGCCTGCCCGCCTTCGACAGCATCCTCTCGGTCGACCTCGCCCCCTGCCCGGTCGAGGATGCGCGTGTCGCCTCGCTGACCGGCGACATCTCCGACCCGGATTTCGCCCGCCAGGTCATCGGCGCCGACACGGTGGGCGTCTACCACCTGGCCGCGGTGCTGAGCGGACAGTCGGAGCAGGATTTCGACCTCTCGATGCGGGTCAATGTCGATGGCACGCGCGCTTTGCTGGAAGCGGCGCGCGCCACCGGCAACCGCCCGCGCTTCGTCTTCGCCTCCTCGCTGGCGGTGTTCGGCGGCGAGATGCCGGAGACCGTGCCCGAGAGCATGGCGCTGATGCCCGCCTCCTCCTACGGCGCGCAGAAGGCGATCGGCGAGCTGCTGGTCAATGACTATTCCCGCAAGGGCTTCGTCGATGGCCGCGTCTGCCGCCTGCCCACCATCGTGGTGCGCCCGGGCAAGCCGAACTCGGCCGCCTCCTCCTTCGCCAGCGGCATCATCCGTGAACCGCTGGCGGGCGTCGCCTCCAACTGCCCGGTGCCGCTGGAGACGCGGATGTGGCTCTCCTCCCCCGATGTGGTGGTGGCGAACCTGGTGCACGCCCTGGCGGTCGAGGGCGAGCGCATCGGCCCCTGGCGCACGCTGAACCTGCCGGGCATCTGCGTGACCGTCGCCGAGATGCTGGCGAGCCTGGAGCGCGTCGGCGGCGCCGCCCCGCGCGCCCTGGTCAGCCATGAGCTGGAGCAGCGCATCATCGACATCGTGTGCTCCTGGCCCGGCGATTTCGAGGTCAGCCGCCCGCTCGCCCTCGGCTTCACCCGCGACGGCGATTTCGACGCGGTGGTGCGCCAGTACAAGGACGAATTCGTCCGCTGAGTGTGTTTCCCGCCGGGCGTCTGCCCCGGCGGGCCCAATGACAAGCTGGAGACTTCCATGAACGCTGCCGCATCCGCGGTCGGCCCGGGCGCGATCGTCGGCCTGATCGCCGGCATCGCCCTGCTGATCTTCCTGGTGCTGCGCACCAAGGTGCACGCCATCGTCGCCCTGGTCATCGCCGCCTCGATCGCCGGCCTCTCCGCCGGCATGGCACCCAATGCCGTGGTCCGCTCGATCACCACCGGCTTCGGCGCCACCCTCTCCACCATCGGCCTGGTGATCGGCTTCGGCGTGATGATGGGCCGCATCCTGGAAGTCTCCGGCGCGGCCGAGAAGCTGGCCATCAGCCTGGTGCGCTGGCTCGGCGAGAAGCGCGAGGAATGGGCGATGATGGCCACCGGCTACATCGTCTCGATCCCGATCTTCTGCGACAGTGCCTTCGTCATCCTCAGCCCGCTGGTGCGCGCGCTGGCCCGCAATGCCGGCCGCTCGGTGCTGACGCTGGGCATCGCGCTGGCCGGCGGCCTGATGCTGACGCACCACGCTGTGCCGCCGACGCCGGGCCCGCTCGGCGCCGCCGGTATCTTCAACATCGATATCGGCCTGATGATCTTCTGGGGCGTGGTGCTGACGCTGCCCGCCAGCTTCACGATCATCCTCTATGCCCGCGCCATGGGCCCGAAGATCGAGGCGATGATCGAGCGCGAGACCGGCGAGCGCCTGCCGCTCACCTCCGGCGACGCCTTCCAGGAATTCAAGCGCAACGCCGCCGAGCGCGAGCGCGAGTTGCCGCCGCTCTGGCTGTCGATGCTGCCGATCCTGGTGCCGATCCTGCTGATCTTCCTCAACACCGTCGTCTCCAGCATCGCCGCCGGCAATCAGGCGATGCAGGCCAGCACGCTGGTGCAGCTCTGCGCCTTCATCGGCAACCCGGTGATCGCGGTCGGCCTCGGCGTCATCATCGCGGTCTACGGCCTGGCCGGGAACCTCTCGAAGAACGAGGCGGTGGCCCAGATGGAGAAGGGCATCGAGGCGGCCGGCATCATCATGCTGGTCACCGGCGCCGGCGGCGCGCTCGGCGCCGTGCTGCGCGACAGCGGCACCGGCACCTATATCGGCCAGTGGGTGGCGACGCTGCCGCTGCCGGCGGTGCTGATCCCCTTCGTCATCGCCAGCCTGGTGCGGCTGATCCAGGGCAGCGGCACGGTCGCCATGATCACCGGCGCCTCGATCTCGGCGCCGATCCTGGCGCAGATCCCGGATGTGAACATGGTCTTCGCCGCCCAGGCCGCCTGCATCGGCTCGATGGTGTTCGGCTATTTCAACGACAGCTATTTCTGGGTGATCAACCGCATCCTCGGCGTCAAGAACGCCAAGCACCAGATCATCACCTGGTCGGTGCCGACCACCATCGGCTGGGCCACCAGCCTGGTGACGCTGCTGGTGGCCAACGCCCTCTTCGGCTGACACCATGAGCCTGGCGGGGCCCCGGCGACGGGGCCCCGTCCCTCCTGACCGCCCTGCTTCGCTCTCGGCGCCGCCGCTTCCACCCCTGGGGGAGACCCACATGACCGAGTCCGAATTGCGCGACCTCCTCGTCGAACTCGGCGCCAGCCTGTTCGCGCGGGGCTATTCCGTCGGCAGCGCCGGCAACATCAGCGTCCGCCTGCCGGATGGCTACCTGATGACGCCGACCAATTCCTCGCTCGGCCGGCTGCGCGCGGAGCGCATCAGCAAGCTCGACACCGACTGGAACCATGTCGGCGGTGACAAGCCCTCGAAGGAGGTCTTCATGCACCGCGCCGTGCTGACGGCGCGGCCCGAGGCGGGGGCGGTGGTGCATCTGCACTCCACCTGCGCCACCGCCATCGGCTGCCTGGCGGGGCCGGAGGACGCCATGCCGATCCCGCCGCTGACGCCCTATTTCGTCATGCGCGTCGGCCGCCGCCTGCCGGTGATCCGCTACTACCGCCCGGGCGATGCGGCGATGGAGGCCGAGATCCATGCCGCCGCGCGCGAGGCGCGGGCGATGCTGCTGGCCAATCACGGCCCGGTGGTCTCCGGCAAGACGCTGGTGGATGCCGTCTATGCCGCCGAGGAGCTGGAGGAATCCGCCAAGCTCGCCCTGATGCTGCGCGGCCAGTCGCCGCGCGAGCTGACGCCGGCGCAGGTGGACGACCTGCTGCGCACCTTCGGCTGAGCCCGGCGCGGCCGGGCGGCGCCGGGCCTCAGCG
>NZ_GG770781.1:225580-228234 GCF_000164635.1 Pseudoroseomonas cervicalis ATCC 49957
GCTGCGCCAGCGCGGCGGCGGGAATCGCCGCCAGCGTCACCAGGGCCAGGGCCAAAGCCTTGCGCCCGCGGCCGGGCCATGCCCGGCGCAGCGGGACGCCGGCAACGAACTGCGCCATGCGCGCCATCCTCCGTAAAAGCCAAGCTGCTAACGCAGCCTGGGCGGGCGCAGCAATCGGAGCAAGGATCACGTTCCGGGGCGTGGGGCTGCCGCGGCCGGGCGGGAGCGCGGGGCCAGCCGTCTGTTCTTGTTGCGTTCGAATGCCCCGGTGGAACCATGCGCCATGGCCCACCCAGCCGCCCGCGCTCCCGGACCGCCACGCCCGGCCCTTCGCCATCCGCCGCCGCGCCTGCCGCCCAGCCGCGATGCCCGCTGACGGCCCCGTTCAGCCGGGCGGCGCCACCCGGATCACCCGCAGCCCCTCGGCCCGGTAGGGGGCGCATTCCGCCTCGGCCGCATCGGTCACCAGCACGGCGCCCGGCGGCAGCGGCGCCCAGAAAGGCTGCTTGCCCTGGCCAAGCTTGCTGGCATCGGCCAGCACCACCACCGACGCCGCCTGCCGCATCATCAGCGACTTCAGGGAAACCTGCTCCGGCGTCGCCTCGCACAGCCCGTAGCCAGGCAGCAGCCCGTCGGCGCTGGTGAACAGCCGGTCGGCGCTCATCTGCCGCAGGCTCTGCTCGGCAAACGGCCCGGTGGTGCCCATGCTGATCGGCCGCACCACGCCGCCCAGCACGATCAGCTCCAGCCCCGGCGCGCCGGCCAGCACCGGGATCAGCGGCAGGTTGTTGGTGATGACCCGCAGCCGCCGTCCCGAAAGCCAGCCCGGCAGCCGCCGCCCCAGCGCCTCCACCGTCGAGCCGCCATCGAGGATCAGCGTCTCCCCCTCCGCCAGCAGCGCCAGCGCCGCCTCGGCGATGGCCGCCTTGGCCGGGCGGCGCTGCGTGGCGCGGGTGCCCAGGCTCTGCTCCACCGCAGAACCGGCCAGCATGGCACCGCCATAGGTGCGCGCGATCGGGTGCTGCGCCGACAGGTCCTGCAGGTCGCGTCTTATGGTGGAGGCGGAGACGCCGAACCGCGCCGCCAGCGCCTCCACATCGGCGCTGCCAGCCTCCAGCGCCGTCAGGATCTCGTCGCGCCGCGCGCGTTTCTGTCGCATCAGGTCAGGGTAGGCGAAATGAAGGAAAACTGGGAGGGCTCCGCCCTCCCAGACCCTCCCGCCGGGGGGACAGGGTCCCCCCGGACCCCGCCATCAGTGGGCGCGGCGGGGGGCGAGGTCGACCGCCTGGCGCAGCGCCTCGACCAGGCTGCCATCATCGGCCACGCCCTTGCCGGCAATGTCGAAGGCCGTGCCATGGTCGACCGAGGTGCGGATCACCGGCAGCCCCACCGTGATGTTCACCCCGGCCTCAAGGCCCAGCACCTTCACCGGGCCATGGCCCTGGTCGTGATACATGGCGACCACCAGGTCGAAATCGCCGCGCGTGGCACGGAAGAACAGCGTGTCCGCCGGCAGCGGGCCATCCACCTTCCAGCCCCTGGCGCGGCAGGCCTGCACGGCGGGAATGATCTTCTCCGCCTCCTCGCCCTGGCCGAACAGCCCGTTCTCCCCGGCATGCGGGTTGATGCCGCAGACACCGATGCGCGGATCGGCAATGCCCGACTTCACCAGCGTCGCATGGCCGCGCGCGATCACCCGCTCCACCAGCCCCGGCTCGATCTTCCGGATCGCATCCACCAGACCGATATGCGTGGTGACATGGATGACGCGCAGGCGCGGCGCCACCAGCATCATCGACACCTCCGGCGTGCCGGTCAGATGCGCCAGCAGCTCGGTATGGCCGGGATACTTATGGCCGGCGGCGTGCAGCGCCTCCTTCGACAGCGGCGCGGTGCAGATGGCATCCGCCTCCCCCGCCTCGACCAGCCGCGTGGCGCGCTCGATGAAGCGGTAGGAGCCCTCGCCCGAGACGGGGGAAAGCTGGCCGAAGGGATGCCCGGCCGGGATCAGGCCGAGATCGATGCACTCGACCACGCCCTCGGCATAGGTCGCGCCCTGGGGCGTCTGGCGGGCCACCACCTCCAGCGCGCTGCCGAGGATGGCGCCGGCCTCGCGCAGCCGGGCGGCATCGCCCACCACCAGCGGGCGGCACAGCGCGCGCACCTCCGGCCGCGCCAGCGCCTTCATGATGATCTCCGGCCCGATGCCCGAGGCGTCGCCCATGGTGATGGCGACGATCGGACGCGTATCCTGCGTCATGGCCTGTCCTTCCCTGCAGCGCGGCGCAGCCTGGACAGCGCCCGCGAAATCGTACCCGCATCGCCGAAGCCGCCGGCCTTGGTGACCACCGGCAGCCCCGCCATCGCATCCCCCGGCGCCGAACCATCGCCGATCCCGTGGCCGAGCGGCATGCCCGGCTCCACCTCCTCGGCCAGCCACAGCCCGGCCAGGCCAAGGCGCGGCAGCAGCGCCCGCGCCGTCTCGCCCCCCGTGGCGAAGAGCCCGGCCAGGTGCGGCCCGGCCGGCTGCAGCAGCAGCGCCAGCCTCTCGGCCAGCACGGCGCCGCCGGCAAGCTCCACCGCCTCGCCCGCCGCCTCGATCGTCACCAGCGCATCCGCGCCCGCGCGCAGCGCCGCCAGGACCGCCGCCTGGC
>NZ_GG770781.1:229191-236266 GCF_000164635.1 Pseudoroseomonas cervicalis ATCC 49957
GGGCGCCGGCGCCCTCGGGCCAGGCGACGGCGGCGGCATGGCCGCGCCGGGCGAAGGCCACGGCGCAATCCGCCGCCCCGGTCAGATCATCGGCCAGGATCAGCCAGCGCGTCATCGGGCGCGCGGAATCGGGGGGTGGCGGGGCATGGCGCTCTCGGGCTGGGGCAGGACGACCATAGCGGCATTTGCGGCGGCTTCAATCTTTCTGCGCATTTTGCGCATAATTAATTGCGCAATTCACGCATGCGGCGTAGAGCTTGGCCACACCGCCCAAGGCGGGAAGGCGTCCCGCCGCGAGGAGGAAGGGTTTGAGCAGCACCACCCGCCAGGCGGCCCGCGCCGCCGATGCGCCTCTGGACGATGCCGCGCTGGTCACCGCGCTGGCCGCCATCTGCCGCGCCCCCTATGTCATCACCGAGGCCGGCGACCTGGAGCCTTACCTGACCGATTGGCGCGGCCGCTATCACGGCCGGGCCATCGCCGTGGTGAAGCCGGCCGACACGGCGGAGGTCGCGTCCGTGGTGAAGCTCTGCGCCGCGCAGGGCGTCGCCATCGTGCCGCAGGGCGGCAACACCGGCATGTGCGGCGCCGCGACGCCCGGGGCCGAGGGCCGCTCCATCGTGCTGCGGCTGGACCGGCTGAACCGCATCCGCGCCGTCTCGCCCCTGGCCAATTCCATCACCGTCGAGGCCGGCTGCATCCTGGCGCAGATCCAGGAGGCGGCGGCGGCGGTCGACCGGCTCTTCCCGCTCAGCCTCGGCGCCGAGGGCAGCTGCCAGATCGGCGGCAACATCGCCACCAATGCCGGCGGCACCGCCGTGCTGCGCTACGGCAATACGCGCGAGCTGGTGCTGGGGCTGGAGGTGGTGCTGCCCGATGGCAGCGTGCTCGACCGGCTGCAGCGTCTGCGCAAGAATTCCTCGGGCTACGACCTGAAGCAGCTCTTCATCGGCGCCGAGGGCACGCTCGGCATCGTCACCGCCGCTGCGCTGAAGCTGTTCCCGCGGCCGCGCAGCCATGCCCTGGCGCTGGTGGCGCTGCCGGAGATCGAGGCGGCGCTGGCGCTGCTGGAACGCCTGCGCGGGGCCCTGGGCGACCGCCTGGCCAGCCTGGAGGCGATGTCGCGCGGCCAGGTCGCGGTGATCGCCGAGCATGTGCCGCATGTCGCCATCCCCTTCGCGCTGGAGGCGCCCTGGTACCTGCTGATCGAGCTGACCGACAGCCTGGCCGGCATCGATCTGCGCACCCCGCTCGAGGATGTGCTGGGCGCGGCGATGGAGGAGGGCCTCGTCACCGACGCCATCCTGGCCGAGAGCGAGGCCCAGGCCCAGGCGCTGTGGAAGATCCGCCACAGCGTCTCCGAGGGCAGCAAGGCCGCCGGCCATGTGGTCAGCCATGACAGCGCCGTGCCGCTGGAGCGCCAGGCCGAATTCGTCCGCCAGGTGGAGGCGCGCATCGCCGAGGTCGCGCCGCAGGCGCGCATCGTCATGCATGGCCATGTCGGCGACGGCAACATGCATGTGCTGGCCATTCTCGACCGCGCGCAATGCGCCGATGCCGCCGCCCTCGCCGCGCTGGCCGCCCGCATCAACGAGGTCGTGGATGCGGTGACGGCGGGCCTCGGTGGCGCCATCAGCGCCGAGCATGGCATCGGCATCACCAACCGCGCCCGGCTGGCCCGCGTGGCCGATCCGGTCGACCTCGCCTGGATGCGCCGGGTCAAGGCGCTGCTCGACCCGCTGGGGCTGATGAACCCGGGCAAGGTGCTGCCCGACGCCTAGCGCCGGCGCCCACTCTTCACCAAACAAGACGAAGGAAACGAGATCCATGCAACGCCGCACGCTGCTCCGCACCGCCGCCCTCGGGGCCGCCGGTTCACTGGCCCTGCCCGGCCTGGCCCGCGCGCAATCCCGCTGGCCGGAGCGGCCGGTGCGGCTGATCGTGCCCTACCCGCCCGGGGGTGCGACCGATGTGCTCGGCCGGCTCTATGCCGAGCAGCTCTCGCGCAGCCTGGGCCAGCCGGTGGTGATCGAGAACCGCCCCGGCGCCAGCGGCAATATCGGCATCGACGCCGTCGCCAAGGCGGCGCCGGATGGCTACACGATCGGCGCCGGCACGGTCAGCAATTTCTCGATCAACCAGTATCTCTACCGCAACGTGCCCTATGACGTGGAGCGCGACCTGGCACCCGTGGCGCTGGGCTGGGAATTCCCCAACATCGCCGTCGTCGCCCCGGGCAAGGTGCCGGCCACCAGCCTCGCCGAGTTCATCGCCTGGGCCAAGGCCAAGCCGGGCGGAATCACCTATGGCTCCACCGGCATCGGCACCACCACGCATCTCTCCAGCGCGCTGTTCTTCAGCCGCATCGGGGTGGAGGCGGTGCATGTGCCCTATCGCGGCGCGTCGCAGACCATCCCGGCGCTGCTGAATGGCGATGTCGATTTCGCCATCGACGGCGTCGCCTCCTATATGGGGCTGGTGCAGGGCGGGCAGATGCGCGCGCTCGCCGTCACCAGCGCCGAGCGCTGGCCGGCCCTGCCCGAGGTGCCGACCATGGGCCAGGCGGGCATGGCGGATTTCGTCGTCACCGTCTGGGGCGGCTTCGTCGCCCCCGCCGGCACCCCGGCCGAGATCATCGCCCGCATCAACGCCGCGCTGAAGCAGGCGGTGGAGGATCCGGCGCAGCAGGAGCGCTTCGCCAAGATCGGCGCCAAGCCGGTCTGGACCACGCCGCAGCAGGCGGCCGAGCGCGCGGCGCGCGAGCGGCCGATGTGGCGGGCGCTGGTGCAGGCCTCCGGCGCCAGCGCCGACTGAACCCTTCCCGCCCGCCGGGCCGGCAGGAGGCTCTCCTGCCGGCCCTTCCCGCCCCTGGCAACCCCGCCTGCCCGCCCTTCAGGATGCTCCGCATGACCGACCTCGCAAGCCCCCTGCAGATCGCCCGCCCGCCGCTGCTCGAGCTCGGCGGCGGGGTGGCGCCCAAGCTCGGCCAATGGGCGCGCGCCCGCGGCGTCACCCGCAGCCTGGTCGTCGCCGATGCCTTCAATGCCGGCCGCGTCGCGCTGCTCGACCTGCCGGGCGAGGTGCATGTCTTCGGCGCGGTGAAGCCCGAGCCGGACGTGCCGAACCTGGAGAAGGCGGTGGCCATGGCCGAGGCGGTGCGGCCGGAGCTGGTGGTGGGCTTCGGCGGCGGCAGCGCCATGGACCTGGCCAAGCTGGTGGCGGTGCTGCCGGGCAGCGGCCAGTCCATCCATGACGTGGCCGGCCCCGACAAGGTGGCCGGCCGCCAGGTGCTGCTGGCGCAGCTGCCGACCACCGCCGGCACCGGCAGCGAGGGCGGCATCCGCGCCCTGGTGACCGACCCGGCGACGCGCAACAAGATCGCGGTGCAGAGCCTGCACATGCTGGCCGACATCGCCCTGCTGGACCCGGAGCTGACGCTGACCGTGCCGCCGGCGGTGACGGCGGCCACCGGCGTCGACGCCATGGCGCATTGCGTCGAGGCCTTCACCAGCCGCAAGGCGCATCCGGCGATCGACCTCTACGCGCTGGAGGGCATCCGCCTGGTCGGCCGCTTCCTGGCCCGCGCCGTCGCCGATGGCAGCGACCGCGAGGCGCGCGCCGGCCTGGCGCTGGCCTCGCTCTATGGCGGCTTCTGCCTGGGCCCGGTGAACACCACGGCCGGCCATGCGGTGGCCTATCCGCTCGGCACCCGCCACAACATCCCGCACGGCCTGGCCTGCGCCGTGATCTTCCCGCACACCCTGGCCTTCAACGCCCCGGTGATGGCGGAGAAGACCGCGCTGGTGCTCGACGCGCTGGGCCTGCCCGCCAGCAGCGAGGAGAGCACGGTGCGCGAGGCGACGCACCGCTTCTGCGCGGGTCTCGGCATCGAGATGCGGCTGGGCGCGCTCGGCGTGCCGCGCGACGACCTGCCCGCCATGGCGGCGGAGGCGCATGCCATCCGCCGGCTGCTCGACAACAATCCGCGCGACCTCAGCCAGGCGCAGATCCTGGCGATGTACGAGGCCGCCTATTGACGCAGCGCCGCCGCGCGGCGCGGGCCTGGCCATAAGCCGGGCGCGCCGGCGGCAACTCCCCGCCCCTCCCGCCGGTTTAGCCCCGAGCACGGCACGGCGGGAAAGGGCGCATCATGGCGGAGAAGCTGCGGCACGAGGCGTATCGGGGCCCCTCCGGCGGCTGGGGCTCGGTGCGTTCGCTGGGCAACATCCTGCGGCGCGAGGGCAATGCCGCCAGCACCGCGCTGGCCCTGCGGCAGCAGAACAAGGAAGGCGGCTTCATGTGCGTCTCCTGCGCATGGGCCAAGCCGTCGCCGCCGCATCTCTTCGAATTCTGCGAGAACGGCGCCAAGGCCACCGCCTGGGACCTGACCAGCGAGCGCGTGGCGCCGGATTTCTTCGCCCGCCACACGGTGACCGAGTTGGAGGGCTGGACCGACCACGCGCTGGAACAGGCCGGCCGCCTGACCGAGCCGATGCGCTGGGACGAGACCACCGACCGCTACGTGCCCGTCACCTGGCAGAAGGCCTTCGCCGAGATCGGCGCGGAACTCCGCGCCATGCGGCCGGATGAGGCGATCTTCTACGCCTCCGGCCGCGCCAGCAACGAGGCCTCCTATCTGTGGCAGCTGCTGGCTCGCGCCTATGGCACCAACAACCTGCCCGATTCCTCGAACATGTGCCACGAGAGCACTTCGGTCGCGCTGCCGCAGGCGATCGGCGTGCCGGTCGGCACCGTCACGCTCGAGGATTTCGAGCAGACCGATTTCATCATGATCTTCGGGCAGAACACGCCCACCAACAGCCCGCGCATGCTGCACCAGCTGGACGAGGCGTCGCGCCGCGGCGTGCCCATCGTGGTGATCAATCCGCTGCGCGAGCGCGGGCTGGAGCGCTTCACCAACCCGCAGAACCCGGTGCAGATGACCGCCGGCACGCCGACGCAGATCGCCCGCCACCTTCTGCAGCCGCGCCCGGGCGGTGACCTGGCGCTGATCGCCGGGCTCTGCAAGACGCTGCTGGAGATGGAGGATGCGGCCAAGCGCGAGGGCGGCAGCCCGGTGCTGGACCATGATTTCATCGCCGAGCACACCCAGGGCTTCGACGCCTTTGCCGATGCGCTGCGCAGCAAGGACTGGGCGGAGATCGAGCAGCACTCCGGCCTGAAGCGCAGCGCCATCGAGATCCTGGCGCGCGAATACGCCAAGGCCGAGCGGGTGCTGGGCGTCTATGGCATGGGGCTGACGCAGCACCGCGCGGGGGTGGAGACGGTGCGCATGCTGGTCTCCCTGCTGCTGATGCGCGGCCAGATGGGCAAGCCCGGCGCCGGCATCTGCCCGGTGCGCGGCCATTCCAATGTGCAGGGCCAGCGCGCCGTCTGGATCACCGAGAAGCCGGAGCTCGCCCCGCTCGACAAACTGGCAGAAATGTTCGGCTTTGCGCCGCCGCGCGAGAAAGGCACGGATGTCGTCGAGGCCGCCGGCCGTGTCATTGACGGCACCGCGCGCGCGGTGCTGCAGCTGGGCGGCAATCTTGTCCGCTCCCTGCCGGAGCACGGGCTGCTGGTGCCGGCCTGGCGCAAGCTGCCGCTGACGGTGATGATCACCACCAAGCTGAACCGCAGCCATCTGGTGCATGGCCGCCGCGCCTACCTGCTGCCCTGCCTCAGCCGCATCGAGATCGACCGCCAGGCGAGCGGTCCGCAGATCACCTCGATGGAGGACAGCACCTCCTGCATCCATCCCTCACGCGGCATCCGCGAGCCGGCGAGTTCCGAACTGCGTTCCGAGCCCGCCATCATCGCGGGCCTGGCCAAGGCGGTGCTGGAGCCGAACCCGAAGCTCGACTGGGATGGCTGGATCGCCGATTACGAGCGCATCCGCGCGCTGATCGCCGAGACCAAGCCGGACTGGTACCATGACTACAGCCGCCGCATGCGCGAGCCCGGCGGCTTCTTCCGCGCCAACCCGGCGCGGCAGCGCGTCTGGCAGACCGATACGGGCCGCGCAAACTTCCTGACGCTGCGCAGCCTGGACAGCAATCCGGACATGCCGCAGCAGGAGGGCACGCTGGCGCTGATGACCATCCGCAGCAACGACCAGTTCAACACCACCATCTATGGCTATGACGACCGCTTCCGCGGCATCAGCGGCAGCCGCACGGTGGTGATGCTGAACGCCGAGGACATGCGGCGCATGGGGCTGCAGGAGGGCGACCGCGTCGACCTCGCCACCGCGGCCGATGACGGGGTGGAGCGCTGCGTGCGCAACCTGCAGGTGGTGGAATACGACCTGCCGCCGGGCAGCGCCGCCGGCTACTACCCGGAATGCAACCCGCTGCTGCCGCTGTGGCACCATGCCCGCGAAAGCCATGTGCCCGCGGCGAAATCCATCCCCGTGCGGGTGGAGCGCGCGGCGGCTTAGCCCGCCGCGCCCTCGGCGGCCGCGTCGGCCTGACGGTCGAGATGCTCGGCCAGGCCCGGCGGCAGCTTCAGCCGGTGCGCCAGCGCCTCGAGATAGGCGCGCTCCGCCGGCTGGTCCGGGTCCACCGCCAGGCGGGAGGCGAGGTAGAGCTCCGCCGCCTGCTCGGGCGTGCGGGCGCTGGCGGCGATCTCGCCAGGGCCGATCGGGGCCGAGAGCGCGTCGAAGACGAAAGCCTTGCCCTCCGCGTCCAGCCCCAAGGCCTCGACGCGGGCGAAGATGCGCTGATGCTCCTCGGCATCGATATGGCCATCAGCCTTGGCGGCGGCGATCATGGCCCGCACCAGCGCCAGTTCGAAGGGCTGGCCATCGGCCGCCGGCGCGGCGGGCGGCAGGTAGCGCGGCTCGACCCGCGCCGCCTCCTGCGGTGTCGCCACCGGGGCGGAGGCCGGGTTCCGCCCGCTCTGCCAGTTCTCATAGGCGCGGCTGGCCAGCGCGCCCAGCATCGCGGCGGCGCCGTGGCTCAGCACGCCGCCAAATCCACCCTTCTTCTTCTTGCGCTTGCCGCCCAGCAGCAGGCCGAGCACCCCGCCCGCCGCGCCGCCCGCGGCATAGCCGCCCATGCCGCCAAGCCCGCGC
>NZ_GG770781.1:237898-242585 GCF_000164635.1 Pseudoroseomonas cervicalis ATCC 49957
CCACGGTCCCGCGCCGCCAGCAGGGCGGCGATGAAATGCTTGACCAGGATGGATTTCTGCGTGTCCGGGCGGAACAGCAGATAGGTCTTGAAATACACCTCAGGCTCGAAGGGCCGCAGCACCAGGCCGCGCGCCAGATAGCCCTCCGCCGCCACCGCCTGCGCCAGCCCGACGCCTACCCCCTCCAGCGCCAGGGCGCAGACCGTGGCCGCGAAGGGGGTCTCCACGACGATCTTGGGGGCGACCCCGGCGGCGCCCAGCACCGCGTCGAAGCGGCCGCGCGCCCGGTCCTCGGCCGAGAGGGCGATGAACGGCACGCCATCGAGATCGGCCGGGCGGATCACCGCCCGCGCCGAGAGCGGGTGGCCCTGCGGCATGACGCAGCAGGCGCGCCCGGTCGAGAAGACGCGATGCTCCACGCCGGACAGGTCAACCTCGTCCGCCGCCAGGCCGAGGCTGAAGCCGCCATTGACCACCAGCTCCCGCACCTGGGCGGAGAGCGCGATCTGGAAGGTGATGGCGATGTCGGGATGCCGCTCGCGGAAGAGGCGGATGGCGCGCGGCAGCACCGTGTTGCCATAGGCGGCGAGGCTGGCGACGCGCAGCGTCCCGGCGCCGAAATCCCGGATCCGCGCCGCCGAGGCGCGCAGCCGGTCGAGGCCCAGGAAGCTCGACCGCACATCGGCGAAGAACATCTGCCCCTCGGGCGTGGCGACCAGGCGCCCGCGCACCCGGTCGAACAGGGCGAAGCCGATCGCCGCCTCCAGATCGGCGATCATCCGGCTGACGGCGGGCTGGGTCACCCCGAGCAGCTCGGCCGCGCGGGAGGCCGAGCCACCGAGCATGACAGCCTGGAAGACCTCAAGCTGACGATGGTTCATCGCCTGATCCTGCATGGGCTCCGCCAATTGTCGATGGTGCCGCCTCGCCCCGCGGTGGCGCCCGGCCTTGCCCCTGGCGCCACGCGCGGCCGCCGGGGGCTGGGCTGATCCGCCCCTCCGCTGGCGCAAAGGTGACCGGCGGCCGGTCCAGGCAAAGCCCGCCAAGCCATTGTCCTGAAATGTTTTTCGGGCCGGTCGGGTGCGGCGGTCTCGGCTGGATGGCGCGGCCCGGCCATGCCATAGAAATTGTTACAAATCTGCGCAGGACGAACCCCATGCAGCATGCCGGAGACCGCCGGCCGATCGCGGCGCGCAATCTGGCCCTGTCGGGCCGGGTGGCGGAATGGCTGGTGCGGCGCCGCGCCTCGCCCAATGGCATCTCGCTGGCGGGCATGGTCTGCGGGCTGCTGGCCGGGCTCTGCTTCGTGCTGACCGCCGTCCTGCCCGCCCAGGCCTGGCTGTTCTGGCTGGCCGGCGCGGCGCTGATGCAGTTGCGGCTGCTGGCCAATCTGTTCGACGGCATGGTGGCGATCGGGCGCGGCATCGCCTCCCCGGTGGGCGAGCTGTTCAACGAGGTGCCGGACCGGGTCTCCGACAGCGCCGTGCTGATCGGGCTGGGCTATGCGGCGGGCGGGCTGCCCTGGCTGGGCTATGCGGCGGCGCTGGCGGCGATGGCCACGGCCTATGCGCGGGCGGTCGGCAAGGCGGCCGGCGCGCCCTCCGATTTCCGCGGGCCGATGGCCAAGCAGCAGCGCATGGCGCTCTGTACCGCGCTGGCGATCTGGTGCGCGCTCGTTCCGCCGGCCTGGGAGGCGGTGGCGGGCTGGCCGCTGGTCACCCTGGTGCTGGCCGCCATCGCCCTGCTCGCGCTGCTCACCACGCTGCGGCGCCTCTCCGGCATCGCCGCCGCGCTGCGCGGGGGGGTCCGCTGATGGGCACCGCCTTCGCCCATCCGGTGACGCTGTGGATCACGCTGGCCACCATCGGCGTGGTGGCGCTGGCGGCGGCGGTGATCGGCGCGCTGACCCTGCTCGGCCGCGGCAGCCCGGCGCTGCGGCGGGAGCTGTGGCTGCGGCTCGGCTCCTGGGTGGTGCTGCTGCCGCTGATGTTCGGCCCGGTGCTGGCCGGGCGGGTCTGGACCATCGCGGCGGTGACGCTGCTCGGCCTCGCCTGCCTGCGGGAATTCGACCGCGCGACCGGGCTGTTCCGCGAATACGCCATGGTGGGCGTGGTGGTCGCGGGCCTGCTGCTGGTGAATTTCGCCGCGCTCGACCAGTGGTACGGGCTGTTCGTGGCGCTTGGCCCGCTGACGGCGGTGGCGATCCTGGTCGTCTCCATCCCGCTCGACCGGCCCTCCGGCTATGTGCAGCGCGTGGCGCTGTCGCTGGTCGCCTTCATGCTGTTCGGGCTCGGCCTCGGCCATCTCGGCTACATGGCGAACGACCCGGGCTACCGGCCGCTGGTGCTGATGCTGCTGGCGGTGGTGGCGCTGAACGATGTCGCCGCCTTCACCTGCGGCAAGCTGATCGGCGGGCCGAAGCTGCTGCCGCAGACCAGCCCGAACAAGACCATCTCCGGCGCGGTCGGCGCGCTCGTGGTCAGCACGCTGCTGGTGATGTTTCTCGGCAGCCACATCTTCGCCGGCACGCCGCTGGAGAGCCTGCCGAAGCTGGCGCTGCTCGGCCTGCTGATCAGCGCCGCCGGGCAATGCGGCGACCTGATGCTGTCCTCGATCAAGCGCGATATCGGCATCAAGGACATGGGCACGCTGCTGCCGGGCCATGGCGGCATCCTGGACCGCTACAACAGCCTGCTGCTGGTCTCGCCGGCGGTGTTCCATTTCGTCAACTACCTGGTCGGGCTGCAAGGCACCGGCCCCACCCGCCTGCTGACCGGGGGCTGAACCATGGAATGGCAGCTGCGCCCCGCCCGCGATGCCGGGCTGACCCCGCTGCAAAGGCTGCGCAGCCAGGGGCGCGAGACCGGCCTCACGGGCGCGCTGCTGCAGGGGCTGTGGCGCCGCGCCAGCCGGCTCTGGCTGCGCTGCGCCCACCGGCTGGAGATCACGGGGCGCGAGCACCTGCCGGCCGAGGGGCCCTTCCTGCTGATCGGCAACCACAGCAGCCATCTGGACGCGCTGAGCCTGGCGGCCGCCCTGCCCGCCCCGCTGGCCCGGCGCTGCTACGCGCTGGCGGCGGGCGACGTGTTCTTCGCCTCGGCCCGCGCGGCCACCTTCGCCGCCTATGCGGTGAACGCGCTGCCGGTCTGGCGCCGCCGCACCCGCGCCGGCGAGATCGATTTGCTGCGCCAGCGCCTGGCCGAGGACCGGCTGGTCTTCATCCTGTTCCCCGAGGGCACGCGCAGCCGCGACGGCGCCATGGCCCCCTTCCAGCCCGGCATCGGCGCGCTGGTGGCCGGCACGCCGATCCCGGTGGTGCCCTGCCATCTGGAGGGCGCCCACGCCGCCTGGCCGGCCACGCGCGCCCTGCCGCGCCCCGGCAAGCTGCGCCTGACGATCGGCGCGCCGCTGCGCTTCGACGCGGTGGCCGAGGGCAAGGAGGGCTGGCGCCAGGTGGCACGCGATTGCGAGGCCGCGGTGCGCCGCCTGGGCGGGCTGCCTCCCGCCTGAGGCAGCGTGCCGGGGCAACGGCCGGAAGGCGGGCCCGGCGCGGGCGGATTAGCAGGGCGGCCTCGCCAACACGGAAGGCCGCCATGCAGCTTCACGACAAGATCGCCCTCATCACCGGGGCCAGCTCCGGCATCGGTGCCGCCGCGGCGCGGCTGTTCGCGGCGGAGGGGGCGCGCCTCGTCCTCGCCGGCCGCGACCGCGCGCGGCTGGATGCCGTGCTGCACGCCATCGAGGCCCAGGGCGGCGCGGCGATCGGCCTGACAGGCGACCTGCGCGACCCGGCCATGGCGGAGGCGCTGGTGCAGGCGGCCGAGCGGAATTTCGGCGGGCTCGACATCGCCTTCAACAATGCCGGCGACACCGGACCCGCCCTGCCGCTGCAGGATCTGGCGCCGGCGCAATGGCATTCGCTGCTCGACGCCAACCTGACCGCCGCCTATCTGGGCGCGCGGCAGCAGATCCCAGCGCTGCTGCGGCGCGGCGGCGGCTCGCTGATCTTCACCGCATCCTTCGTCGGCCCTTGCAGCGGCATCGCCGGCATGGCGGCCTATGGCGCCGCCAAGGCCGGGCTGGTCGGGCTGGCGCGCTGCCTGGCGGTGGAGCTGGGCGGCCAGGGCATCCGGGTGAACGCCCTGCTGCCCGGCGGCACCGACACGCCGATGTTCCCCGCCAACCAGCCCGGCGCCGCGCCGGAGATCCGCCCGGCGGTGGAGCGGCTGCACGCGCTGGGCCGTGTGGCGCAGCCGGAGGAAATCGCCCGCGCCGCGCTGTTCCTGGCCTCCGACGCGTCCAGCTTCGTCACCGGCAGCGCGCTGCTGGCCGATGGCGGGGCCAGCATCCGGCGGTTCTAGCCGCCCTGCCCCTCGATCAGCGGACGGCAGGCGGCGATCTCCTCGCCCAGCCAGTCCATCAGCGCGCGGATGCGCGGCGCCTGCCGCAGATCGGGATGGGTCAGCAGCCAGAGCGTGCCGGACAGGTCGTCCCGGGGCGGTGCCAGGCGGTGCAGCCCGGGGGTGGTGTCGCCGGCGAAGCAGGGCAGGTAGCCGATGCCCAGCCCCCGCCGCAGCGCCGCCGTCAGCCCCAGCACGCTGTCCAGCCGCGCGGCGATGCGCGGCTCCGGCACGCCCGCCGCCAGGCGGCGCAGCGCGCGGATGCCGGACAGCCCCTCCCCCGGCAG
>NZ_GG770781.1:243720-253586 GCF_000164635.1 Pseudoroseomonas cervicalis ATCC 49957
CCAACATCGCCGCGGCGCTGCTGCTGCTGCATCCCGGCCTGCTGGCGGGGGCGGCGCTGCTGCGCGCCATGCCGCCGCTGCGCCAGCCGCCCTCGCCGGATCTGGCCGGCACGCCGGTGCTGCTGCTCTCCGGCAGCCATGACCCGATCGTGCCCGCCGCCGGCAGCGCGGCGCTGGCGGCGACGCTCTCCGCCGCCGGGGCGCGCGTCGCCCACCACAACCTGCCGGCCGGGCACGGGCTGACGCGGATGGATCTGGCGCTGACGCAGAAATGGCTGGAAGCTGGGGCCAGGGACACCGTGGCGGAAGGCTGAGCGCAACAGCCCCGCCCGGACCAGGGAGGGGCGCATGCGCTACGCGGTGCTGGCCGATCTGCACGCCAACCGACAGGCCATCGAGGCCTGCCTGCTGCATGCCGGCGGCCAGCACTATGACCGGCTGGTGCTGCTGGGCGACATCGTGGGCTATGGCGGCGACCCGCTCTGGGCCGCGGAATTCGCCCAGGGCGCGGTGGCCCAGGGCGCCCTCGCCGTGCTCGGCAATCATGACGAGGCGGTGGCGACCGGCCGCAGCGCCGGCATGACCGGGGACGCCGCCGCCGCCGTGGCCTGGCACCGCAGCGTGCTGCCACCTGCTTCCCTCGCCTTCCTCGGCGCCCTGCCGCGCGAGGCGATGGCGGAGGAGATCCGCCTGCTGCACGCCGACCCGGCGGCGCCGGACTCCTGGAACTACGTGACCGATGCCGAGGCCGCGCGGGCCGGGCTCGACGCCTCGCCGCACTGGCTGACGCTGTGCGGCCATGTGCATGCGCCGCGCCTCTACGGGCTGACGGCCACCGACAAGCTGGCGGCGCTGCGGCCGGTGCCCGGCCAGGCCGTGCCGCTGCTGCGGGCGCGGCGCTGGCTGGCGGTGATGGGCTCGGTCGGCCAGCCGCGCGATGGCGACCCTTCCGCCTGCTACGCGATCCTCGACAGCGGCCGCGCCGAATGCACCTGGCACCGCGTGCCCTATGAGGTGGAGGCAGCCGCCGCGCGCATCCGCGCCGCCGGCCTGCCGGAGCGGCTGGCCGCGCGGCTGTCGGAGGGACGCTGAGATGGCGCTGCCCCGGCTGCCGCCCGGCACGGTGCTGGATGGCTTCACCCTCGGCCCGCTGCTGCACAAGGGCGGCATGGCCGGGCTGTACGAGACGACGCATCCCGACTGGCCCGACACGAAGCTGCTGATGAAGCTGCCCCGGCTGCAGGAGGGGGAGGACCCGGCCGCCATCGTCTCCTTCGAGATGGAGCTGATGATCCTGCCGCGCCTGTCGGGGCCGCATGTGCCGCGCTTCATCGCCGCGCGCGGCTTCGAGGCGCAGCCCTATCTGGTGATGGAGCGGATCGAGGGCGCCTCGCTGCGGCCGATGCTGGAGGATCTGCCGCGCCCCATCGCCGAGGTCGCCGATCTCGGCGCGCGCATCGCCCGGGCGCTGGATTCGCTGCACCGCCAGCATGTGGTGCATCTGGACGTGAAGCCCTCCAACATCCTGCTGCGGCCGGATGGGCGGGTGGTGCTGATCGATTTCGGCCTGTCGCACCACGCGCACCTGCCCGATCTGATGCGCGAGGAGTTCCGCCTGCCCTATGGCACCGCGCCCTACATGGCGCCGGAGCAGGTGATGGGGCTGCGCGGCGATCCGCGCAGCGACCTCTTCGCGCTCGGCGTGCTGCTGTATTTCTTCACCACCGGGGCCCGCCCCTTCGGCGATCCGCAGCGCCTGTCGGGGCTGAAGCGGCGGCTGTGGCGCGACCCCGTGCCGCCGCGCGCGCTGCGCCCCGACTGCCCGCCCTGGCTGCAGGAAACCATCCTGCGCTGCCTGGAGGTCGACCCGGCGCGCCGCCACCCGAGCGCCGCGCAGCTCGCCTTCGACCTGGCCCAGCCGGAACAGGTGGCGCTGACCGCGCGCGCGGCGAAGCTGCGGCGCGATGGCTGGGCGGCGGTGATCCGCCGCCGCTTCAACCCGGAGGCGCAGCCGGTCTTCCGCCTGCCGGGGCCGGCGCGGCAGCAGGCGCGGGCGCCGATCCTGGCGGTCGCCGTGGACCTTGCCGACCCGCCCAAGACCCCGCCCGAGGCGCTGCGCGACGCGGTGGCGCGCATCCTGGCGACGCTGCCGGGGGCGCGGCTGGCCTGCCTGACCGTGCAGAAGCAGAACCTGGTGGCGCCCGACAGCGACCTGGACCGCGAGGGGCGCAACCGCCACGCCCTGGCGCTGGCCGGGCTGAAGCACTGGGCGGCGCCGCTCGGCCTGCCGGAGGAGCGGGTGAGCTGCCATGTGCTGGAGGCGGTCTCGGTGCCGGCGGCGCTGCTCGACTATGTGACGGCCAACCGGGTGGACCATGTGGTGCTGGGCTGCCGGCCACCCGCGCAGCGGCCGCGCTGGTCGGGCAGCGTCTCGGCCGAGCTGGCGGAGAAGGCGCCCTGCTCGGTCACCGTGGTGCGGCAGCGGCCGGCGGCGGAACCCTAGGCCGGGAAGATCCGCGCCGCCCGCGCCGAGAGGCGGCAGGGCTGGCCGGCGGCGAACATGCCCGCCGGACTCTCCGCCTCCACGACGATGTCGGCGAGGTCCAGCTCGGCATGGTCATGGCCGCCGGCCGGGCGCAGGCTGCGCAGCCGGGCATTCGCCTCAGGCGCCGCCGCCGGCGCGACCTGCCAGTCATGCGCGCGGATGAAGGCCTGCACGGGGCCCTCCGGCGGCAGCGGGCCGCGCAGCGCCTCGCGCGGCAGCGGCGGCAGGGGCAGCGTGTCGAAATGCAGCACGCCCTGCCGCAGCTGCGCCGGCAGCCGCGTGGCATGGCCGAGGAAGCCGGCGACGAAGGCGCTGGCGGGCCCGGCCACCAGCGCCGCCGGGCGGTCGAACTGGGCGATGTGGCCGCGCTCCATCACCGCGACGCGGTCGGCCAGCTCCATCGCCTCCTCCTGGTCATGCGTGACGAACAGGCTGGTCAGGCCCATCTCCAGATGCAGCTCGCGCAGCCAGCGGCGCAGCCCCTTGCGCACCTCGGCATCCAGCGCGCCGAAGGGCTCGTCCAGCAGCAGCAGCCGCGGCTCGATGGCCAAGGCGCGGGCCAGCGCCACGCGCTGGCGCTGGCCGCCGGAGATCTGCTCCGGCAGGCGCCGCTCCAGCTCGGCGATCTGCATGCGCTCCAGCAGGGCGCGCACGCGGCGGGCGATCTCCGCCTCGGGCGGGCGCTGGCGGCGCGGGCGCACGCGCAGGCCGAAGGCGACATTCTCGAACACGCTCATATGCCGGAACAGCGCGTAATGCTGGAAGACGAAGCCGATGCGCCGCGCCCGCGCCGGCACCGCCGACATGTCCTGGCCATCGATCTCGACGCGGCCGGCATCGGCGAAGTCGAGCCCGCCCAGGATGCGCAGCAGCGTCGTCTTGCCGGAGCCCGAAGGGCCGAGCAGCGCCACGAACTCGCCGCTTCCCACTTCAAGATCGATGCCGTGCAGGGCGATGGCCGGGCCGAAACGACGGGTCACGCCACGCAGCGTCACGCTCATGCGGGCTCTCTCCAGGGGGCGGTCAAGGCAGCATCGCCGCGCGCGCCGCGCCGCGCTCCAGCACCGCCTTGGCGGCCAGCGTCACCAGCGCCAGCAGCGCCAGCAGCGCGGCCACCGCGAAGGCGCCGACGAACTGGTACTCGTTGTAGAGGATCTCGACATGCAGCGGCATGGTGTTGGTCTCGCCGCGGATATGGCCGGAGACGACGGAGACGGCGCCGAACTCCCCCATGGCGCGGGCATTGCACAGCAGCACGCCGGAGAGCAGCGCCCAGCGGATCTGCGGCAGCGTCACGCGGAAGAAGCTCTGCCAGCCCGAGGCGCCGAGGGTTGCCGCCGCCTCCTCCGCCTCCCGCCCCTGTTCCTGCATCAGCGGGATCAGCGTGCGGGCGACGAAGGGGAAGGTGACGAAGAGCGTCGCCAGCACCAGCCCCGGCACGGCGAAGATGATCTGCACATCGTGTTCGGCAAGCCAGGGGCCGAACCAGCCATGCGCGCCGAACAGCAGCACCCAGACCAGGCCGGAGATCACCGGGGAGACGGAGAAGGGCAGCTCGACCAGCGCCAGCAGCAGGGCGCGGCCGGGGAAGCGGTAGCGCGCGATGCACCAGGCGCCGGCCAGCCCGCCCAGCGTGTTGACCGGCACGGCGATGGCCGCGACCAGCAGGGTCAGCCGGATGGCGGAGAGCGCATCGGGGTCGGAGAGCGCCGCCCAGACCGGCGGCCAGCCGCGGCGCAGCGCCTCGGTGAAGATGGCGGCCAAAGGCAGCAGCAGGAACAGCACGGCCAGCAGCAGCGCCGCCCCCACCAGCAGGGCGCGCAGCCAGGCGGGCTCGGCGGCGGCGGGCCTCATGCGCGGCGCCAGAGGCGCTGGGCCAGGTTGAGCGCCAGCAGCATCAGGAAGGACAGCGCCAGCATGGCCAGCCCCACCGCGGCGGCGCCGGCATAGTCGAACTGCTCCAGCCGGGTGACGATCAGCAGCGGCGCGATCTCGCTCCACATCGGCGTGTTGCCGGCGATGAAGATGACGCTGCCATACTCGCCGATGGCGCGGGCCGAGGCCATGGCGAAGCCGGCCAGCAGCGCCGGGGCCAGCGCCGGCAGCACCACGCGCCACCAGGTCTGGCCGCGGCTGGCGCCGAGCGTCGCCGCCGCCTCCTCGGCCTCGGGCGGCAGGTCGCGCAGCACCGGCTCCACCGTGCGCACGACGAAGGGCAGGCCGACAAAGCCCATGGCCAGGGCGACGCCGAGCGGGGTGTAGGCCACCTTGACGCCGAGCGCCGCCAGCGGCGCGCCGAGCCAGCCATTCGGCGCGTAGAGCGCGGTCAGCGCCAGGCCGGCGACGGCGGTGGGCAGGGCGAAGGGCAGGTCGACCATGCCATCCAGCAGGCGGCGGCCGGGGAAGCGGTAGCGCACCAGCACCCAGGCGATCAGCAATCCGAATGGCACATTCACCGCCGAGGCCGCCAGGGCGCCCAGGAAGGAGAGGCGCAGCGCCGCCAGCACGCGCGGCTCGGTCACCGAATGCCAGAGGCCGAGCGGCCCCAGCTCCATGGGGCGCAACAGCAGGGCCAGCAGCGGCAGCAGCACCAGCCCGCCCAGCCAGACCAGCGTGACGCCGAGGCTGAGGCCGAAGCCGGGCAGCGGGTCGCGGCGGGTCAGGCGCATGCGGGGGCGCTTGTCCTGCTCATCGTCCGGGCTGGTAGATCCGGTCGAACAGCCCGCCATCGTCGAAATGCCGCGCCTGGGCGCGCTGCCAGCCGCCAAAGGCGGGGTCGTCGATGGTCACCAGCTCCAGCCGCGGGAAGCGGTCGCCGGCGGCGGCCAGCGCCGCCGCGTCGCGCGGGCGGTAGTGGTGCCTGGCCGCCAGCGCCTGCCCCTCCGGCGCGTAGAGCGCCTGCAGATAGGCTTCCGCGAGTGCGCGGGTGCCACGGCGGTCGACATTGCGGTCGACCACGGCGACCGGCGGCTCGGCCAGGATGGAGAGGGAGGGATAGACGATGTCGAATTTGTCGGCGCCGAATTCGGCGAAGGCCAGATGCGCCTCATTCTCCCAGGCCAGCAGCACATCGCCCTGGCCGCGCTGCACGAAGCTGGTGGTGGAGCCACGCGCGCCGGTGTCCAGCACGGGGACGTTGCGGAACAGGGTGGTGAGATAGTCCTGCGCCCTGGCCTCGCTGCCGCCGGGCTGGCGCAGCGCCCAGGCCCAGCCGGCGAGGTAGTTCCAGCGCGCCCCGCCGGAGGTCTTGGGGTTGGGCGTGACCACGGCGATGCCGGGCTTCACCAGATCGCCCCAATCGCGCAGCCCCTTCGGATTGCCCTTGCGCACCAGGAAGACGATGGTGCTGGTGTAGGGCGCGCTGTTCTGCGGCAGGCGGGATTGCCAGTCCGGCGCGATCAGCCCGCGCGCGGCGATGGCGTCGATGTCATAGGCCAAAGCGAGGGTGACGACATCGGCCTGCAGCCCGTCGATCACCGCCCGCGCCTGGCGGCCGGAGCCGCCATGCGAGGCATTGGCGCGGATGGTCTGGCCAGTGCGCGCCTTCCATTGCGCGGCGAATCCCGTGTTGAACTCACGATAGAATTCCCGCGTCGGGTCATAGGAGACGTTGAGCAGCTGCGACGTGCCCTGCGCAGCGGCTGCGCCGGGCCAGGCCGCGCCAGCCAGCGCGGCGCCCAGGACGAAACGGCGGGGCACAGCAAGGCGGGTCATCCTGACCTCCTCTCTCCGCTGCGCCGATCATCCGGAAGGATGCGGCGCGATGCAACGACTCTCTGCGCCGGGATCAGCCAAGCAGGTCGGCGTGGTAGCGCCGGGCCACATCCGGGTGCGAACGCAGGCGGCCCTTCAGATAGTTGGCACCGACATTGCGGAAGAGCGGATTCTCCGGATCGCTCGCCGGGCCCTTCGCCTCGGCCGCCAGCTCCGGCGGCAGGTCGAGCAGCGGCACCTCGGAATCCAGCCGCGCGCCGAGGAAGAAGGCGATGGAGTGGCGGTCGCGCCCGGCCGGCGGGCTGACGACACGATGCACGGTGGCCTTGAGATAACCGTTCGAGGCCAGTTCCAGCAGCTCGCCGATATTGACGACGAAGGTGCCGGGCAAAGGCACGGCATCGACCCAGCCTTCCGGCTTCTCGACCTGCAGGCCGCCGATCTCGTCCTGCAGCACGAAGGTCAGCAGGCCGCTGTCCTTGTGCGAGCCGACGCCCTGGTCGGCATCGCCGCGCTCGACGCCGGGATAGCGGATGATCTTCATGGTCTGGTTCGGGCTGCCCTCATAGATCGGGCGCAGCGCCTCCGGGTCGCCCACCAGCGCCTCGGTGAAGGCGCGCACCAGGCGGATGGCGACCTCGGTGAGGCGCGCCTGCCATTCCAGCAGGGTCGGGCGCAGCTCGGGCAGCGCCTCGTCGGGCCAGAGATTGGGGCCCTGCAGCCGCGCCCAGCCGGGCGTGCCGGGGCCGATCGGCAGGGGTTCGCGCTCGGCATGGATGTCAAACTGCTCGCGCCAATCGGGCTTGCCGCGGGTGAGCTCCAGGCCGGCGCGGTTGTAGCCGCGGAAATGCGGCGAGTGGATCATCTGCACCTTCAGCTTCTCGGCCTCGGGCAGTTCGAAGAAGCGGCGGGAGACGTCGCGCACGCGCGCTTCCAGCTCGGCCGGCACGCCATGGCCGGTGAGGTAGAAGAAGCCGACATCGCGCGCCGCCTGGCGCAGCTCGCGCAGGAAGGCGGCGCGCTGCTCCGGCCCGGCCTCAAGCCGGCTGATGTCGAGCAGCGGAAGATTGGTGCGCGTGGTGGCTTCGAGCGTGGCGGACATCGACGTCATTCCCTGATGGCGCGCGGCCGCAGGCCCGCGCGTGAACGGAGAGAAAAAAGAAAGGGGGTCCGGGGGAAATTCATTTCCCCCGGATGCTTCTCAGGCGGCGGCCCTAACCGTGCCGGCGGCTTCCAGCCCGCGCAGCAGATCGGCGCGGATATCCTCCGGATGCTCGAGCCCGATGGAGAGCCGCACATAGCCGGGTGTCACGCCTGTCGCCGCCTGTTCCTCGGCGGAGAGTTGCGAATGGGTGGTGCTGGCCGGGTGGATGGCCAGGCTGCGGGCGTCGCCGATATTGGCGACGTGGTAGAGCAGTTGCAGCGCGTCGATGAAGCGCGCCCCGGCCTCGCGCCCGCCGGCCAGCTCGATGCCGACCAGGCCGCCGAAGCCGCCGGTGAGGTAGCGATCGGCACGCGCGCGGGCGGTGCCGCCCTGCTGCGAGGGATGGATGACCCGCACCACTTCCGGCCGCTTCGCCAGCCAGGCGGCGATCTCGGCGGCGGTGTCGCTGTGGCGGCGGATGCGCAGCGGCAGGGTCTCGATACCCTGCAGGATCTGGAAGGCGTTGAAGGGCGAGAGCGGCGCGCCGAGATCACGCTGCACCGAGGAGCGCACGGCGGCGATATAGGGCTGCACACCGAGTTTCGGCGCCGCCTCCACCCAGATGGCGCCGTGATAGGAGGGGTCGGGCTCGGTCAGCAAAGGCTGGCGGGCGGGGTGTGCGGTCCAGTCGAAATGGCCGCCATCGATGATGGCGCCGGCGATGCTGGTGCCGTGGCCGCCGAGATACTTGGTGGCGGAATAGACCACGATGGCGGCGCCATGCGCGAAGGGCCGCGCCAGCAGCGGGGCGGCGGTGTTGTCGAGGATCAGCGGAATGCCGAGCGGGCGGCCGATCGCCGCGACCTCGGCGATCGGGAAGACGACGAGCTTCGGGTTGGGCAGGGTCTCGCCGTAATAGGCGCGGGTGCGGTCGTCGGTGGCGCGGCGGAAATTCTCGGGGTCGGCGGGGTCGACGAAGCGCACCTCGATGCCCTGGCGCTTCAGCGTGTTGGCGAAGAGATTCCAGGTGCCGCCATAGAGATCGGTGGAGGAGACGATGTTGTCGCCGGCGCGGGCCAGCGCCAGCACGGCGAAGGCGGAGGCCGCCTGGCCGGAGCCGAGGGCGAGCGAAGCTGCGCCGCCCTCCAGCGCGGCCAGGCGCTGCTCCAGCACGTCCACCGTGGGGTTGCCGGTGCGGGAATAGATGAAGCCCAGCTGTTCCAGTGCGAAGAGGGAGCGCGCCTGCTCGCTGCCGTCGAACTGGAAGGAGGTGGTCTGGTAGATCGGCACGGCCACCGCGCCATTCTCCGGCGCGGCGCGCCAGCCGGCATGCAGGGCCAGGGTCTCGGGGTGCAGCGTCTCGGGGTACCGGCGATTTTCGCTCATGCGGGCGTTTCCTTCTGCGTCAGTCGGAGAGGCCGAGCAGCGACAGCGCCTGGCGGCGCAGCGCCACCAGATGCGGGCGGGCGGGAGCGGGGCGGAAGGGCATGGCGCCTCCTGGCAGCGATATCACGTATTTTTTTCGCGTTTTATCAGGAATTGATTAGAAATTACCCTCATTAAAATAGTCAATAATTTTCTTTCGCACGCCCTTTTTCCCTGACGTCGCGCCAAGTCCGCGCCGAGAGGCAAGGCGCGCGGAAATAATTACGATGATATATCGTGATATATATCCACACAGCGTCCTGCCTGCCCGCAGGAGAGCGGCAGTCCAAAAAAAAACCGCACCCCCAGGGGGGTGCGGCGGTGGGCGGCGCGGCGGGGCGGGTGGTTCAGGCGGCGCGGACCTCGGTGACGAAATGGCCCACCTCGCCGGTCAGCTGCTCGGCCTGGCGCGACAATTCGGAGGCGGCGGCCAGCACCTGCTGGGCGGCGGCGCCGGTCTCCGCCGAGCCCTGGCGCAGCGCGTCGACATTGCTGCTGACCTGCTCGGTCGCCTGGGCGGTGTGCTGCACGGTGCGGGCGATCTCGGTGGTGGCGCTGCTCTGCTCCTCCACCGCCGCGGCGATGGCCACCGCGATGCTGCTGACCTCCTCGATGGTGCGGGAGATCTCGCCGATGGCGGAGACCGCCTGCTGCGTCGCCGCCTGGATCTGGCCGATCTGGCTGCCGATCTCCTCGGTCGCCTTGGCGGTCTGGCCGGCCAGCGACTTCACCTCGGAGGCGACGACGGCGAAGCCCTTGCCCGCCTCTCCCGCCCGCGCCGCCTCGATCGTGGCGTTCAGGGCGAGGAGGTTGGTCTGGCCGGCGATGTCGGAGATCAGCTTGACCACATCGCCGATCTTCTGCGCGCCGGCGGCCAGCGTCTGCACGGTCGCGTCGGTGCGCTGCGCGTCCTCCACGGCGCGGCCGGCGACCTGCGTCGCCTGGCCGACCTGGCGGCTGATCTCCTGGATCGAGGCGGCCAGCTGCTCGGCCGCGGCGGCGACGGTGCGCACGCCGCCGCTGGCCTCGCCGGCGGCG
>NZ_GG770781.1:254078-269020 GCF_000164635.1 Pseudoroseomonas cervicalis ATCC 49957
CGGGCGGCCAGCACGGCGGCAACCAGCGCCTCGTCACCACGCCCGCCGGAGACGGCCGTGGCGACACGGGCGCGCAGGCCCTGCATGGCCTGCAGCGTCTGCTCCAGCGGCGCGGCGTCCAGCCCCTCGGCCGCCACATTGTCGCGGGCGTTGCGCAGCGCGGTGTCGGTGGCCCGGGCGCTGGCCGCCAGCGCCGCCGCATCCGCCCGGCCGCTGCGCGCGGCGCTGGTCAGCAGGCCGCTCTCCACCGCCAGGGCGGTGTAGCCGCGCAGCGCCTCGCTGACCACGCGGGTGGAGATGGTGGCCTGCTCGGCCATGCGCCAGGACGACCAGGCGCGGCTGGCCTGCCAGCTGAGCCCCGCCGCGCCGGGCAGGGCGATGGCGGTGAAGCCGGCGAGCAGAAGAGTACGGATACGCATGGGTGCTGGTCCTCCAGTCCCGCCTTCTGCACCCTCTTCGTTAATCACTGCTGAATCCAGGCCCGGCAAGACCTTGAGCGTTCATATGGATCCGGTTCCGTTTCGCCGGCATCTTGTATGCAGAACTGTATTCAGTTACCCTGCACCCGTGACCGATCCGCTGCTCCCCTCCCGCTCGGCCGACCGCGTGCACGAGCAGGTCAAGGCCATGGCCATCACCTACCGGCTGCGCCCGGGGGAGCGGATCAACGAGGTCGAGCTGGCCCGGCTGCTCGGCGTCAGCCGCACGCCCCTGCGGGAGGCGCTGAACCGCCTGGCGGCGGAGGGCTTTCTCAGCGCCACGGCGCATCGCGGCTACAGCGTGCCGCCGCTCGACCCGGCGCAGGTGATGGCGCTGTACGAATACCGCGCGGTGCTGGAGACGGGGGCGCTGCGGCTGGCCTGCCTGCGCGCCAGCGACGCGGCGCTGGCCGGGCTCGCCGCCTTCGCCGAGCGCAGCCGCGACGCGCCGGAGGGCGACCGCCAGGCGCTGCGCCTGCTGGCGCTGGACGAGGAATTCCACGAGCGGCTGGCGGCGCTGTCCGGCAATGCCGAGATGCTGCGGGCGCTGCGCGCGCTGAACGAGCGGATCCGCTTCCTGCGCTGGATCGACATGCGCGAGGGGCGGCGCGGCGAGACGCAGCAGGAGCACCTGGACATCCTGGCCCGCTTGGCGGCGCGCGACGCCGAGGCCGCCTGCCGGCGGATGCAGCGCCACATCGCGCGGCGCATGGACCAGATCGGCGCCACGATCCGCGCCGGCTTCGCCGAGATCCACACCGGCAACGCCATGGCCGAAGCGGCCGGGCTGCCGGCGGACCCGCCCTTTCCCACAGCCCATCCCAGCCAGGAGAAGGAATGACCATGCGCGCGATCTTCGTGGATGCCGGCGAGGCCCTGGGCGCGGTGATGCGCCGCCTGCGGCGCGACACCGACATGGACGTCACCGTCAACGTCCAGCCCGACGTGACGCCGGACCAGCTGCCGGCGCTGGTCGCGGGCCATGACATCGTCATCATCGACCACACCGCGCTACCCACCGCCATCGCCAGGCAGATCCCCTCGCTGAAGCATGTGGTGTTCCTCGGCACCGGGGCGCGCAGCTACATGAACCCCGAGGAGCTGAAGGCCGAGTGCGGCATCGAGGTGCACATCATCAAGGGCTATGGCGACACCGCCGTGGCCGAGATGGCCTTCACCCTGATGTGGGTCGCCGCCAAGGGCATCGCCCGGATGGACCGTGGCATGCGCGCCGGCCAGTGGCTGCGCACCGATGGGGTGGAGCTGACCGGCAAGACGGTCGGCCTGCTGGGCTATGGCGGCATCGCCGCCGAGATGGCGCGGCTCTGCCGCGGCGCCGGCATGAAGGTGATCGCCTGGAACCGCTCGCCCAAGACCGCCGAGGGCGTCGAGTTCGTCGAGCTCGACCGGCTGCTGGCCGAGAGCGACGTGCTCTCCATCCACCTGCTGCTGAACGACGAGACGCGCGGTTTCCTCTCGGCCGAGAAGCTGGCGAAGCTGAAGCCCAGCGCCCTGCTGGTGAACACCGCGCGCGGCGCGGTGGTGGACGAGGCGGCGATGGTGGCGGCGCTGCGCGAGGGGCGGCTCGCCCATGCCGCGCTCGACGTCTTCGACATCGAGCCGCTGCCGCCCGGCCATGTGCTGACCACGGTGGAGAATGTCACCCTCTCCGCCCATTCCGCCTTCCGCACGCCGGAGGCCAGCGACAACCTGATCGAGGCGTCGCTGAACCATTGCCGCCGCATCGCGGCCGAGGGGAAGTAACCCGCCTCCCGGCCCGGGCGCCCTGAGGCGGGCTTTCCCGGGCCGGCGTTTCGGGCAGAATGCGCGGCATGCCGAGTGATCCCGCCACGCCCGCCGCCCATCCCGCCACCCAGACTGGCACCCCGCCCCGCCACGTCGCCATCCTTGGCGCCGGGATCGAGGGGCTGTGCAGCGCCCTCGAGCTGCTGCGCGCCGGCCACCGCGTCACCCTGCTCGACCCCGGCATTCCGGGCGGCGAGCAGGCGGCGAGCTATGGCAATGCCGGCTGGTTCTCCTCCATGTCGGTGCTGCCGCCCAGCGCGCCCGGGCTGTGGCGCAAGGTGCCGGGCTTCCTGGCCGATCCGCTGGGGCCGCTGGCCATAAGCTGGTCGCACCTGCCGCGCGCCCTGCCCTGGCTGCTGCGCTACCTCGCCGCCGGATCGACCGAGGCGAAGCTGCTCAGCATCGCGCAATCGCTGCGGCCGCTGCTGCAGGACTCGCCCGTGCTGCACGCGGCGCTCGCCCGCGAGGCCGGGGTGCCGGAGCTGGTCGAGCAGCGCGGGCTGATGCACGCCTATGCCAGCCGCGCCGCTTTCGAGGCCGAGGCGATGGCCTGGCGCATCCGCCGCCAGGTCGGCGTCGAATGGCGCGAGGTGGAGGAGGCCGAGCTGCGCGCCAGCGAGCCGCACCTCACCCCGGATTACCGCTTCGCCGTGCTGGTGGAGGAGGCGGGGCGCTGCCTCGACCCCGGCGCCTATGTCGGCGCGCTCTTCGCCCTGGCGCAGCGGAATGGCGCCGCCTTCCGCCAGGTGGCCGCGCGCGGGCTGCGTATCGAAAGCGGGCGGCTGCGCGGCGTTGCGCTCGCCGATGGCAGCGCGCTGGAGTGCGACGCGGCGGTGATCGCCGCCGGGCTGCGCTCCGCCCCGCTCGCCGCCCAGGCGGGGGACCGCGTGCCGCTGCAGGGCGAGCGCGGCTACCACGTCATGCTGCTGGGCACGCAGCTCGGGCCGCAGCGCTCGATGCAGCTCTCCGGCGCCAAGATGGTGGTGAACGCCATGCGCGAGGGGCTGCGCGCCGCCGGCCAGGTGGAGATCGCCGGCCCCGACGCGCCCCCCAACTGGAAGCGGGCGGAGATCCTGCGCGACCATCTGCTGCGCGCCTTCCCCGATCTGCCGAATCCCTTCCCGGCCGAGCGGGTGAAGTTCTGGATGGGGCAGCGGCCGAGCACGCCGGACGGCATGCCCTGCCTCGGCCCCAGCCGCGCCACGCCGGATGTCATCCACGCCTTCGGGCATGGGCATGTCGGCATGGTGGGCGGGCCGCGCACCGGGCGGATCGTGGCGCAGCTGCTCTCCGGCCAGGCGCCGGAGATCCCGATCGCGCCCTTCGCCGCCGCGCGCTTCCGCTGAGGCGCGGCAGATCCTGTTTCATTCCTGCCTTCATACGGCACATCATTTTCAGCCTGATCGAAAGAAACCGCCTTGTAAGCCGCCGCCCGGCCATGCCCTGATGATGACGCCGCGGTGACACGCCGCGCCGCCATGATCGGAGACGGATGATGACCACTCGCCGTGTTCTGCTGGCCGGGGCCGCCGCCGCCCTGGCCGCCCCTGGCCTGCCGGCCCGCGCCCAGGCTCCGGTGCTGAAGGTCGGCTCCACGCCGACCGGCGTGCCCTTCACCTTCCTCGACACCAGCACCAACACCATCACCGGCTTCATGGTCGACCTGATCACCGCGATCGGCCAGGACCAGGGCTTCGGCGTGCAGGTGCAGGGCACGCCCTTCGCGGCGCTGATCCCGTCGCTGACCAGCAGCCGCATCGACATCATCGCCGCCGCCATGTCGGCGACGCCGGCGCGGCGCGAGCAGATCGATTTCTCCGAGCCCGTCTATGCCTATGGCGAGGGCGCCGTGGTGAAGGAGGGCGAGACCATGCCCGGCACCACCATGGCGGCGCTGAAGGGGCTCTCGGCCGGCGCGCAGCTCGGCACCACCTATGCCGAGGCGGCGAAGAATGCCGGGCTCGACCTGCGCACCTATGACAGCGTGGCCGACATCATGCGCGACGTGTCGCTCGGCCGCATCAAGGTGGGCTTCGGCGACGGGCCGATCCTCGGCTACCAGATCGCCCAGGGCGCCTTCCGCGGCGTGCGCATGCTGCCGGGCTACACGCCCTCCGTCGTCGGCACCGTCAATATCGGCACGCGCAAGGGCGACCCGGTGATGGCGAAGATCAATGCGGGCCTCGCCAAGCTGATCGCCGATGGCAGCGTGCAGCGGCTCATCACCAAGTGGAACCTGCCGCCCTCCGTGCAGGGATGAGCTTCGACAGCTTCCTGGGATCGGCACGGGATTTCCTGCCGATCCTGCTGCAGGGCGTCTGGGTAACGATCGGCGTCACCCTTGGCGCCCTGGTCATCGCCACGCTGCTCGGCCTGGTCTGGGCCTTGATGCGCACCTCCGGCACGCGCTGGCTGGAATGGCCGGCCAAGGCGGTGGTGAACACGCTGCGCGGCATCCCGATCATCGTGCAGCTCTTCTACATCTATTTCGTGCTGCCGGATCTCGGCATCGACCTCACCGCCTTCCAGGCGGGGGTGATCGGCCTCGGCGTCGCCTATTCGGCCTATATGGGGGAGGTGTTCCGCTCCGGCATGCTGGCGGTCGATCCCGGCGCGGTGGAGGCGGCGGAGAGCCTCGGCCTGTCGCGCCTGCGCATCATGACGCGGGTGATCCTGCCGCAGGCGACGCGCATCGTGCTGCCGCCCTATGGCAACATGCTGATCATGATGCTGAAGGACAGCAGCCAGGCCAGCGTCATCACGGTGGCCGAGATCTCCACGCAGTCGCGCATGATCGCCTCCTCCACCTTCAAGAACCAGGAGGTCTTCACCCTGGCCGCGCTGCTCTACCTCGCCCTCAGCGTGCCGCTGATCATCCTGGTCGGGCGGCTGGAAAAAAGGTTCGGCCGGCGATGATCGAGATCGACAGGCTGGAGAAGAGCTACGGCCCGCTGCGCGTGCTGGACGGGATTTCTTTCCGTGTGCCGGAGGGCAAGGTGGTGTGCATCCTGGGGCCGTCCGGCTCGGGCAAATCCACCCTGCTGCGCTGCGTGAACGGGCTGGAGAGCTACCAGGGCGGCGCGGTGCGCGTCGATGGCGTGGCGGTGGACCGCGGCGACCGCGCACGCCTCCGCGCCGTGCGCCAGCGCGTCAGCATGGTGTTCCAGCGCTTCAACCTCTTCGCCCATCGCACGGCGCTGGAGAATGTCACGGAGGGGCCGATCTACGCCCTCGGCCAGGAGCGGCGCGCGGCGGAGGCGCTGGCGCGCGAGCTGCTCGCCCGCGTCGGCCTCGGCGGCAAGGAGGACGCCTATCCGGCGCAGCTCTCCGGCGGGCAGCAGCAGCGCGTCGCCATCGCGCGGGCGCTGGCCATGCGCCCGCGCGCCGTGCTGTTCGACGAGCCGACCAGCGCCCTCGACCCCGAGCTGGTGGGCGAGGTGCTGACCGTGATGCGCGACCTGGCACGGGAGGGCATGACGATGATGGTCGTCACCCATGAGATCGGCTTCGCGCGCGAGGTCGCCGACCATGTGGTGTTCATGGATCGCGGCCAGGTGGTGGAGGAGGGCCCGCCGGACGAGGTGCTGGTGGCGCCGCGCCAGCCGCGCACCCAGGATTTCCTCCGCCGCGTGCTGCGGCCGCTGGAGACGACGCCATGACCGCACCCCTGCCGCCCAGCCTCTATGCCGAGACCGCCATCCCCGCGCACCCCGCCCCGCCGCTTTCCGGCGAGCAGCGGGTGCCGGTGGCCATCATCGGCGGCGGCTTCACCGGCCTGTCCACCGCGCTGCACCTGGCCGAGCGCGGCATCCTGGCCACGCTGATCGAGGCGGCGGAGCCCGGCTGGGGCGCCTCCGGCCGCAATGGCGGGCAGGTCAATCCGGGGCTGAAGCCGGACCCGAACCAGGTGGTCGCCGAGCATGGCGAGGAGCTGGGCGGGCGCATGCTGGCGCTGTCCTATGGCGCGCCGGACCGGGTGTTCGAGATCATCCGCCGCCACCAGATTACCTGCGAGGCGCGGCAGAACGGCACGCTGCGCGCCGCGCTGCGCCCGGCCAACGCCCGCGCCGTGGCGGCCACCGCCGAGCAGTGCGCGCGGCGCGGCATGCCGGTCGAGTTCCTCGATGCCCGCGCCACCACGGCGCTGCTCGGCACGCCGCTCTATGCCGGGGCGATGCTCGACCGGCGCGGCGGCGATGTGAACCCGCTCTCCTATGCGCGCGGGCTGGCGCGGGCGGCGGCGCAGCTGGGCGCGCGCATCCATGGCGGCACGCCAGCGCTGTCGCTCACGCGGGAGGGCGCGCTGTGGCGCGTCACCACCCCCGGCGGCGCGCTGCTGGCCGAGCAGGTGGTGCTGGCCACCAATGGCTATACGGGCGATCTCTGGCCCGGGCTGCGGCAGAGCGTGGCGCCGGTGTTCTCCTCCATCGCCAGCAGCGAGGCCCTGCCGGAGGAGGTGGCGCGGCAGGTGCTGCCGTTGCGCGGCTCGGTCTATGAGAGCGGGCGGATCACCGTCTATTACCGCATCGACCAGGGCAACCGGCTGCTGATGGGCGGGCGCGGCCCGCAGGCGCCGATCCAGGGGCCGGAGGCGATCCGCTACCTCATCGCCTATGCCGAGCGGCTGTGGCCGGTGCTGCGCGGCCGGCGCTGGAGCCATGGCTGGAACGGCCAATTGGCCATGACCGCCGACCACTACCCGCATCTGCACGAGCCCGCTCCCGGCCTGCTGGCCGCGCTGGGCTACAATGGGCGCGGCGTGGCGATGGCGACGGCCATGGGGCACGAGCTGGCGCGGCGGCTGGCCGGCGCGGCGCCGGAGGCGATCGACATGCCGTTCAGCCCGGTGCGCCCGATGCCCTTCCATGGCTTCTGGAAGCTCGGCGTGGCGGCGACGGTGTGGAAGGGCCGGGTGCTGGACGCGATGGGGATTTAAGCTTTTCTTTCAGTTGGCGTCCCGCCTCAGGCCTGGGGCGGGGCGCCAACTGGAAAACGTTTTTTGGTTCTTTTTTGCAAAAAAGAACTCTACCGGAGAATCCCCATGGTCTTCCTGATCATCGCCCATGACGGCACCGACGCCGCCGCGCTGGAGCGCCGCATGGCCGCCCGCCCGGCGCATTTCGAGCGCGCGGCGGCCGAGGCCGCGTCCGGGCGGCTGATCGTCGGCGGGGCGATCCTGGACGAGGCCGGCAAGATGATCGGCTCGTCGCTGCTGCTGCAGGTGGCGGATGAGGCGGCGGCGCGGGCCTGGATCGCCGCCGATCCCTACAGCCAGGGCGATGTCTGGCGGCAGATCGAGATCCGCCCCTTCCGCATCGCCCCCCTGCCCTACCACACCCTGCCGCAACCCTGAGGGCGTCGCCGCCGCCGGGGGAAAGCGTCCCGCTTCTCCACCCGACGGCGGCAGCCCGAAAGAATCACTTGGTGCCGTAGAGGCGGTCGCCGGCGTCGCCGAGGCCAGGGCGGATATAGGCGTGCTCGTCCAGCTCCCGGTCGATGGAGCAGGTGAAGACCGGCACGTCCGGATGCGCCTCGGTCAGCACGCGCAGGCCCTGGGGCACGGTGAGCAGGCAGGCGAAGCGCAGCTGGGTGGCACCCGCCTGCTTCAGGCGGGAGAGCGCCGCGGCGGCCGAGTGGCCGGTGGCCAGCATCGGGTCGACCACGATCACCAGGCGCTCGGCGATGTCATCCGGCAGCTTCAGGTAGTATTCCACCGGCACCAGCGTCGCCGGGTCGCGGTAGAGGCCGATATGGCCGACGCGGGCGGAGGGCACGAGGTCCAGCATGCCCTCCATGATGCCGTCGCCGGCGCGCAGGATGGAGACGATGCAGAGCTTCTTGCCGGCCAGGATCGGGGCCTGCATGGTCTCCAGCGGCGTCTCGATCTCGGTGGTCTCGATCGGCAGGTCGCGGGTCAGCTCATAGGCCATCAGCAGGCTGATCTCGCGCGCCAGGCGGCGGAACTCGCCGGTCGAGGCGTGCTTCTGCCGCATCAGCGTCAGCTTGTGTTGCACCAGCGGATGCTGGATCACGGTCACATCGCCGGTGATGTGCGGCGCGTCGGTCATGGTCGGTACTTCCATCAGAACACGGTTCCATCGCTGGCGACGGTGAGGGGCGGGCCGCCCCCCGGGCGCTTCTCGCGGGCGATGCGGCGCCCGGCGGCCCAGGTGCCCCCCTCCAGCACGCGGGCCAGCGGCATGGCGGCGGCATCCAGGCCCAGCCGGTCGCGCACCGCCCCGGCGAGCCGGTCCAGCAGCGCGACCGTCAGGGCCCGCCACTCGACGATCGCCGGATGGTCCACGGGCAGGGTTTGCCGCGCCAGGGCGGGGTCGCGCAAGGCCAGCACGCCCAAATCCAGCAGCAACCCACCATTGCGGTATTCGGGCAGGCCGGTCAGGGCGTCGAGTTGCAGCACCGGGATGCCGGCTTCCTCGACCACCTCGGCCAGGGAATAGCTCAGCCACTGGGAGAGCTTGTGGAAGGGCACCAGGCCGGGGGCCGGGCCCTCCGGCGCGGCCAGGGGGTGGCGCCAGACATCGCCCAGGTTCTCGCCGTCCAGCGTCAGGCGGGCGGGCCAGATCGGCGCCAGCCCTTCCAGCACCGCCGCCAGGATGGTGGCGGCGGGCAGGCCGTCGGCGGTCGCGCGGGCGCGGAGATGGTCGAACAGCCCGCCGGGGCGCGGGTGCTCCGCGCCGAACAAGGCGGGGTTTTCTTCCAGGGCCGTGCCCAGGTTGCGCAGCAGTGCGGCGCGTCCCTCCATGCCCTCCAACGGATTTTTTTCGGTGACCTGGAAGGCGGCGGCGAGGCGGGGTGCGCCGAGGGCGCGCAGCGCGGCGGCGTCCACGCGCAACGGGTCGGCGGGGTCGCTGGAGAACAGGCCGGCGGCGAAGGCGTGCAGGCTGGCGACGCCGAGGCCCTCGGAGCGGGCGAGGCGTGTGCCGTCGGGCTCGGTGTAGGACCAGCCAGGGCCGGCGCCGGCATCGAGCAGGACGGAGACGACGCAGAGGTCGAAGCGGCGGCGGGCGGTCTCGGCCGGATCCTCGCCGGCGAGGCGCGCGGCCAGGGCGCCCCAGCGATCCGTGCCGCCGGCGGCGAAGTGGCGCCAGCGCGCGTGGTAGGGGATGCGCAAATCGGGGTAGTTCCGCCGGATGGTCTCGGCGACGTAATCGGCCGCTTCGGGCAGCCTGTCCGGGTGGCAGGTGAAATGCGGCAGCGCGTCGCGGGTGGCGAGGTCGAGCAAGGCGTGGCAGCGGGCGCGGATGGTGTCCGGCCGGCGCAGCAGGGCGACGGTCTCGTTCAAGCGGGGATATCCCAGCTGACAGAAAGAAGAAGGGGGTGCAGGGGGAATTCATTCCCCCTGCTCTTTCTCCCGTGGATGGTCACAGCGCCCTCCCCTTGGCGATGGCGAGTTCCGCCGCGTCCGGCACCGCTTCGGTGAAGTAGCCGGCGGCTTTCTTCGCATCCATCTCGACCCGCGCATCGGCGGGGATGAGTTCGTCGGGGATGGGGATGCGCCGCACCACCTCGATGCCGCTCTGCACGATGGGGGCGAATTTCATGTTGCTCATGGAGACGAGGCGGTCGATGCGGGTGATGCCCAGCCAGTGGAGCACGTCGGGCATCAATTCCTGGAAGCGCATGTCCTGCACGCCGGCGACGCATTCGGTGCGGGTGAAATAGGCCTCGGCGCGGTCGCCGCCTTCCTGGCGCTTGCGCGCGTTGTAGACGAGGAACTTGGTGACCTCGCCCAGCGCGCGGCCTTCCTTGCGGTTGTAGACGATGAGGCCGATGCCGCCTTCCTGCGCCATGCCGATGCAGGCCTCGATGCCATGCGCGAGGTAGGGGCGGCAGGTGCAGATGTCGGAGCCGAAGACGTCCGAGCCGTTGCATTCATCGTGGATGCGGCAGGCGATCTGCGTCTCCGCCCGGCCGAGTTTTTCCGTGTCGCCGAAGAGATAGACGGTCATGCCGCCGATGGGCGGCAGGAAGACGCGCAGATCGGGACGGGTGACGAGTTCGGGGAACATGCCGCCGGTCTGCTCGAAGAGGTTGCGGCGCAGCTCGGTCTCGGAGACGCCGAAGCGGGCGGCGATGCCGGGCAGCCACCAGACCGGCTCGATGGCGATCTTGGTGACGCAGGCGTCGCCATTGGCCAGCAGCACGGTGCCGTCGGGGCGCAGGCGACCGGCGCGCACGGCCTCGGCCAGTTCGGGCATGTTGATGTGGGCGCGGGTGACGGCGATGCTCGGGCGGATGTCGAGGCCGGCGGCGAGGGCATCGGCATAGAGCTCCGGCACCAGATGGCCGAAGGGGTCGAGCGAGACGATTTTTTCGGCGTCACCCCAGGCCGGGAAGGGGCCGATCGGCACGGCGGGGCGGGTGTTGTGGAAATCCGGCCGGTGGTCGGCCTTGAGCTGGCCGGAGGCAACGGCGAGCGCACGGTAGAGGGCGTAAGAACCGGCATGGGTGCCGATGGCGTTGCGCGCGGCCGGGTCGTGCAGGGTGGCCACCACCGGGCCGCGCCGCAGCGGGTCGGCATGGCCCCAGTGCAGCGCCGGGGCGGTGGCCGCGCCGGGCCTGGGGTGCGAGGTCAGGATGATCGGGCGGGGCGCGGCGCCCTGGCCGTCGCGCAGGCGGTTCAGGCTGCTCATCGTGGCGTGTCACCTCGCAGGAGGCGGCCCGGGCCGGGATGGCCGGGTGCGGCCGTGCTTCGAGGCTAGGTTTTTGCTGACCGATTGGTCAAGTTTCTTGCCAGCGGCCCCGTGGCGGTTTCTTCTGCGGCGATGAGCGGCAGAATGACCAAAAGCGCGGCAGGGGAGACCGGCCCGCGTGCCCGGCAGCGCGCGGCGCGGCGGTCGCAGATCCTGGCGGCGGCCGAGCGGATCTTCGCCGAGACGGGGTTCGAAGGCGCCAGCATGGCCGCCATCGCCGCCGCCGCCGGGCTGCCCAAGGCCAATCTGCACTATTATTTCGGCACCAAGGAGGCACTCTACGCCGCGCTGCTGCGGGAGGTGCTGGCGCTGTGGCTGTCGGCCACCGAGGCGATCCGCCCCGAGAGCGACCCGGCCGAGGCGCTCACCGCCTATGTCCGCGCCAAGATGGAATGGTCGCGCAGCCGGCCGCTGGCCTCGCGCGTCTTCGCCAATGAGGTGCTGCATGGCGCGCCGGTGCTGGAGGCCGAGTTCGCCGGACCAATGCGCGCGCTGGTGGAGGAGAAGTCGCGCGTGCTGCAGGGCTGGATCGAGGCCGGGCGGATGGCGCCGATCGCGCCGCGCCATTTGTTCTTCGCGCTGTGGGCGATGACCCAGACCTATGCCGATTTCGCCGCGCAGATCCGCCCCGTGCTGGGCGTCGCGGCGTTGGGCGAGGCGGAGTTCGCAGCGGCGAGGGAGACGGTGCTGCGGCTGGTGCTGCGCGGATGCGGCCTGCCCGCGCCCTGACGGAATGTTGCGCGGCCGGGAGGTTTTACCGGGCGCGGGGCGGTTCGGCGGTTCCCAGCCACGCAATTCCTGTTCTAGGCTGATCATCGCACAAGCAAGCGCCCACCCAAAACAAAGCCGGGCGTCGGAGGGAGAAGGTTCATGAAGGAGCTGCGTCGTCGCGGCCTGCTGGCTGCCGGGCTCACCGCGGGGCTGTCCGCCCCGCTCATCCTGCCGGGTGTGGCGCGGGCGCAGCCGCGCTACCCGAACCGGCCGATCACCCTGCTCTGCCCCTGGGGCGCCGGCGGTGGCACCGATGCCACGGCGCGCATCATCGCGGCGCTGATCGAGAAGGATCTCGGCCAGCCCATCAATGTCGTGAACCGCACCGGCGGCAATGGCGTGGTCGGGCATTCGGCGATCGCGACCGCGCAGCCGGATGGCTACACGATCGGCATCCTGACGGTGGAGATCGCCATGCTCCGCCATGCCGGGCTGACCCAGCTCAGCTGGCAGGACTACACGCCGATCGCGCTGGTGAACGAGGACCCGCCGGGCGTGCAGGTCGCCGCCAATTCCCCCTGGCAGGACATCCAGGCGCTGGCCGAGGCGATCAAGGCGGCGCCGCCGGGGCGGTTCAAGGCGTCCGGCACCGGCCAGGGCGGCATCTGGCATCTCGGCCTGGTGGGCTGGCTGCAGGCGATGGGGCTGAAGCCCGACCATGTGCGCTGGGTGCCCTCGAACGGCGCGGCGCCGGCGATGCAGGATCTGGCGGCGGGCGGCGTGGAGATCGTCACCTGCTCGGTGCCCGAGGCGCGGGCGATGATCGATGCCGGGCGGGCGCGCAGCCTCGCCATCATGGCGGCGCAGCGCAACCCGCAATTCGGCCAGGTGCCGACGCTGAACGAGACGCTCGGCATCAACTTCTCGACCGGCGCCTGGCGCGGCATCGCGGCGCCGAAGAACCTGCCGGACGCGATGCGGCAGCAACTGACCGCCGCCGTGGAGCGCGCCTACAACAGCGCCGAATACAAGGACTTCATGAATGCGCGCGGCTTCGGCATGGTCTGGGCCGATGCCGGCGCCTTCGCGAGTTTCATGAGCGAATCCGACAAGGCGATGGGCGAGGCGATGCGCTCCGCCGGCCTCGCGCGCGGCTGAGCGGCGGCGGGCGCGCGCCTCGCGGGGTGCCGCGCCCGCTTCGCCTCCCTCCCCTCCTGCCAAGGGAGACCCGGCATGCGGGTGAATGATTCGCTGCTCGGCCTGGTGCTGCTGGCGCTGGCCGGCGCGGTGCTGTGGGCCACCTTCGCCTTTCCCGAATTCCCCGGCCAGGAGTATGGGCCGGCGCTGTTCCCGCGCCTGCTGGCCGCCGGCATGGCGCTGTGCGGGCTGCTGCTGCTGCCGCGCGGCCTGGCGGCGCGGCGCCAGGGCGAGCCCTGGCTGCGGCCGGCCGACTGGGCGCGGCGGCCGGTCACGCTGATCTCCTTCCTGCTGATCCCGCTCTCGGCGCTGGCCTATCTGCTGCTGGCCGAGAAGCTGGGCTTCCTGCCGGTCGCCTTCCTGCTGCTGCTCGGGCTGTTCCTGTGGTTCGGCGAGCGCTGGCGCGCCCTGCCGGTGGCGCTGGCGGCGACCTGGCTGGTGCACTGGTTCTTCGCCGGGCTGATGCGGGTGCCGCTGCCGCGCGGGCCGCTGCCCGACCTGTTCCTGTGACGGGGGAATGATGGATCCGATCCTGCAGGCCTTTGTCCTGGTCTTCGATCCCGCCGTGCTCGGCGTCATCCTGGGCGCGGCGGTGTTCGGCATGTTCGTGGGCGCCATGCCGGGGCTGACCGCCACCATGGCCACCGCGCTGCTGGTGCCCGTCACCTTCTTCATGCCGCCGGTGCCGGCGCTGGGGGCGATCGTCACGGCGACCGCCATGGCGATCTTCTCGGGCGACATCCCGGCGGCGATGCTGCGCATGCCGGGCACCCCGGCCTCGGCCGCCTACGCCGATGAATCCTACGCCATGGCGCGCAAGGGGCAGCTCGACCTGAACCTTGGCGTCAACCTGGTGTTCTCCGTGGTGGGCGGCATCTTCGGCGTCATCGTGCTGATGCTGGCGGCGCCCAGCCTGGCCGAGCTGGCGCTGAACTTCTCCTCCTTCGAGTATTTCTGGCTGGCCTGCCTCGGCCTGACCTGCGCCGTGTTCATCGGCGGCGGCGACGCGGTGAAGGGTTTCGCGGCGCTGCTGGGCGGGCTGCTGCTGGCCTGCATCGGCATCGACCCGGCGGCCGGCGTGCCGCGCTTCACCATGGGCAATGTCGACCTGATGTCGGGGGTGAACTTCATCGCCGTGATGATCGGCGCCTTCGCCTTCTCCGAGCTGCTGCGCGGCGCCGCGGCGCTGCGGGCCGGCGGCGGCGCCACGGTGGTGCCGCAGATCGGCAATGTGTTCCGCGGCATCGGCGGCGTGGCGCGGCGCTACTGGCGCAACGCGCTGCGCGGCTCGGCGCTCGGCACGGTGATCGGCGCGCTGCCTGGGGCGGGGGCCGACATCGCCGCCTGGATCGCCTATGCGGTGGCCAAGCGCTTCTCGCGCACGCCGGAGAAGTTCGGCACCGGCCATGTGGAGGGCGTGGTGGAATCGGGCGCGGCGAACAATTCGGCGCTGGGCGGCGCCTGGATCCCGGCGCTGGTCTTCGGCATCCCGGGCGATTCGATCACCGCCATCGTCATCGGCGTGCTCTACATGAAGGGGATGAATCCGGGCCCCACCGTGTTCACCGAGAATCCGCAGCTGATCTACGCGGTGTTCCTGATCTTCCTGCTGGCCAACCTGATCATGCTGCCGCTGGGCTGGACGGTGATCAAATGCGCCAAGCAGATCCTGCGGGTGCCGCGCAGCCTGCTGCTGCCGCTGATCCTGCTGTTCTGCCTGGTGGGCTCCTTCGCCATGACCAACAGCCCCTATGGCATCCTGCTGATGCTGGTCTTCGGGCTGGTCGGCTGGTTCATGGAGGAGAACGGCTTCCCCGTGGCGCCGCTGATCCTGGGCCTGGTGCTCGGCGAGATGCTGGAGCAGAACTTCATGACCTCGATGATCAAGTCGGACGGCGCGCTGCTGGCCTTCTTCGAGCGGCCGATCGCCGGCACGCTCGGCGTGGCGACGCTGCTGATCTGGGTGCTGATGCTGGCGCGCGGCGCCATGGCGCCGCGCCGGCCGGTCGCGGCGTGAACGCGCGGGGGGCGGGCG
>NZ_GG770781.1:269427-276452 GCF_000164635.1 Pseudoroseomonas cervicalis ATCC 49957
CGGCGTCCGCGCCGCGGCGCGCGCCCAGGCCGCGCGCCGCGCCGCCAGCACCGCCTCGGAGGCGATGCCCTTCGCCGCCACGATGCGCTCCAGCGCGTCCAGCCAGTGCTCGTAATAGGGCTTGCCGCCGCGCGCGATCTCGGCGCCGAGCGTCTCCGCCCATTCGCCCCAGGCGAAGCAGCCGGCCTGGTGCAGGGCCAGCGTCATGGCGAAGGCCTGGGCCTGCCAGGGCGCCTCGAAGACCGGTTCCTCACCGGGGCCGGGCGGCGGCTCACAGCGCGACAAGATAGGACTCCCAGGCATCGATCGAGACGGTCAGCGTCGGGTCCGCCCCCTCGCCCCACAGCTCGGCGGCGGTGAAGCGGATCGTGTAGAGCCATTGCGGCGCCTCGCCCTGGCCATGCGCGTGGCTGTCGGGGAAGACGAAAACGCCATGCACCTTGTCCACCACCCCCTGGCGGCCGCGCGCGTAGCGCGGCAGGCGGGTGTGGTGCGCCGGGTTGAAGTGCCGCGTGCGCACCGCATCGCCCACCGCGAAGCGCGCCGGCGCCGTGGCCGGGCGGTCATACTGCGTGCCGCGCGCCAGCACCGGCGCCACCTGCTCGGCCCGCAGCGCCGGCAGGGCCGGGCCGGGCTGGCGGGCCTGGCCGCTGGCCAGTTCCTCCTCCGAGACCAGGCCACGCTGCAGCAGCAGCTTCTCCAGCCCCTTGATCCAGATCGCGTAATAGGAGCTGGTCAGGTACTCGCCGGGCGGCAGCGTCTCGCGCGCGTGGCGCGAGGCGTCGATGTTCCATTGCCCCAGCGCGCCGGCCGCCAGCGTCACCGCCAGAGCGCGCCGCTCCCACGCGGCGTGGAACAGTTCGCCCTCGGGCTCCGGCCGCACCGGGCCGAAGCCCATCATGCCGCCCAGATCCTGCGCGCCGTTCATGCGACCTCCTCCGGCCGCCGCGCCAGCGCGGTGCCGATCATGGAATCGCGGCTGACCAGATCGGCCAGGCGCTCCTCGCTCCAGCCCTCGGTGCCGGGGGGGCGCATCGGGATGACCAGGTAGCGGGTCTCGGCGGTGGAATCCCAGACGCGGATGCGCGTGGCCTCGGGCAGCGTCACGCCGAAATCGGCCAGCACGCCGCGCGGGTCGATCACCGCGCGGGAGCGGTAGGCCGGGGATTTGTACCAGGTGGGCGGCAGGCCCAGCACCGGCCAGGGGTAGCAGGAGCACAGGGTGCAGACGACCATGTTGTGCTCCTCCGGCGTGTTCTCCACCGCCACCATGTGCTCGCCCTGGCGGCCGGAGAAGCCCATGCCGTGGATCGCCGCGCTGGCGTCGCGCCGCAGCGCCGCCAGGAAGGCTGTGTCGCTCCAGGCGCGCGCCACGACGCGGGCGCCGTTGCGCGGGCCGATGCGCGTCTCATAGGTCTCGATCAGCGCGTCGAGGGCGGCCGGGTCGGCATAGCCCTTCTCGACCAGCAGGGATTCCAGCGCGCGCACCCGCAGCTCGATGGGCGAGAGGTCGCTGGCGCCATGCTCATGGTCATGGTCATGCGGGTGGTCGTGGTGCGGGTCGTGCGGCATGGCGGCAGCGTCCCGCCGTCGCGCGCCGGGGTCAAGAGAATCACCCGCGGCGCCGCGTCTGGACCCTGGCAGCGCCCGGCGCCACATTGGCCAGGACGGCGAAGGCGGAGACAGCATGCAGCGCGTGACCATCACCCTGGACGAGGCGCTGGCGGAGGAACTCGACGCCATGGTGGCGCGGCGCGGCCACCGGAACCGCTCCGAGGCGGTGCGCGACCTGCTGCGCGCCGGGCTGCAGCAGAGCGCGGCGGCGGAGGGGGAATCCGGCCCGAGCCTGGGCGCGCTGGTCTACACCTACGCGCATGAGCAGCGCGACCTGGCGCGGCGGCTGACCGGCGCCTTCCATCATCACCATGATTTGTCGGTGTCGTCGCTGCACCTGCATCTGAGCCACGAGACCTGCCTGGAGGTCGCCGTGCTGCGCGGCGAGGCGGCGGCGCTGCGCCATTTCGGCGAGCATGTGATGGCCGAGCGCGGCGTGAAGCATGGCCGGCTGGTGCTGCTGCCGGACGCGCCGGAGACGGAAGGCTGAAGCGGGGCGGCGCGGCTTCCGCGAGAAAGCCGCGCCGCGACGCGGATCACTCGCCGAGGCGGGTCTTCAGATCCTTGGCCGGCTTGAACTTCACCGACTTGCTGGCGGCGATCTGCACGACCTCGCCGGTGGCCGGGTTGCGGCCCTGGCGGGCGGCGCGCTCGCTCACGGCGAAGCTGCCGAAGCCGGCAAGGCGGACCTCGCGGCCGGCGCCGAGGGCGTCACCCACCGCGGCCAGCACGGCCTTCAGCACGGCGTCGGCCTGGGTCTTGGGCAGGCTGGTGGCCGCGGCGGCGGCATCGACCAGGTCCTGGCGGCTGAGCGGGCGGGTTTCTTCGGTCAAAAGGCGAACTCCAGGATAAGGGAATGCCGGCCAGCAGAGACACAAACGGCCCAGGCCGGTCAAGCGCAGGGGCGGCCTGAAGCGCATCGCGAGCCATCTGGCAAGTCAAAATGGCCGTTTTGTCATCTCGGTGCCGCTTCCGGCGGCGGCGCTGGGCAGGACAGGCCGATCGCGGTAAGGGAAGGCGGCGGCGGTCGCCGCGCCAGGCACGGGAGAGCAGGCTGCGATGGAGACAATGATGGCCGGCGGCACGGGCAGCCTGGATGCGGCCCGCAACACGCTCGACCTGGAGATCCAGGGGCTGCAGGCGCTGCGCGGCGCCCTGGAGGAAGGCCTGGCCGAGCCGCTGGCGCGCGCCATCCAGGCGATCCGCGACACCGCCAATGGCCGCGTCATCCTCACCGGCATGGGCAAGTCGGGGCATGTCGGGCGCAAGATCGCCGCCACCCTGGCCTCCACCGGCACGCCGGCCTATTTCGTGCATCCGGGCGAGGCCAGCCATGGCGACCTCGGCATGATCCGCAGCGAGGATGTGGTGCTGGCGCTGTCCTGGTCGGGCGAGGCGCCGGAACTCTCCGACATCGTCGCCTACACCCGCCGCTTCGACGTGACGCTGATCGCCATCACCGCGCGGCAGGGCAGCTCTCTGGCCAGCGCCGCCGATATCGCGCTGATCCTGCCGGCCATGCCGGAGGCCTGCCCGAACGGGCTGGCGCCCACCACCTCGACCACCATGCAGATGGCGCTGGGCGACGCGCTGGCGGTCGCGCTGCTGTCGCAGCGCGGCTTCTCGGCCAAGGATTTCCGCCAGTTCCATCCGGGCGGCAAGCTCGGCGCGCAGCTGCGCCGCGCGCGCGAGCTGATGCATGACGGCACCGCCGTGCCGATGGTGCCGCAGACCGCCAGCCTGTCGCAGGCCATCGTCGAGATGACCGGCAAGCGCTTCGGCGTCACCGCCGTGGTGGACGAGGCCGGGCGGCTGGTCGGCGCGGTGACCGATGGCGATGTGCGCCGCTCCTTCGAGGGCGCCTTCGTCGACCGGCCGGTGCGCGAGGTGATGAACCGCGAGCCGCGCACCATCCCCCCCGACATGCTGGCGCAGGAGGCGCTGGCGCTGATGAACGCGCACCGCATCACCAGCCTGTTCGTGGTCGAGGAGCAGCGGCCGAGCGGCATCCTGCACATGCACGACCTGCTGCGCGCCGGCGTCGCCTGAACGGCGCGCCGCCTCAGCCGGAGGTGGCGAGGCTCGGCTGCTGGCGGCGCTCGGCGCAGTGCGCGGCGAAGGCCGCGACCGCCTCGGCCTGCGGGGTGCGGGCGCCGAAGACCTGGCGCGCCAGCGCCAGCAGGTGGGCGGTGAAGCGCGTCGCGTTGGCATAGGTCGGCACCGGGCGCAGCTGGCTGTGCGCGGCCAGGTAGTTCATCATCACCGCGGCGATGAAGGCGTTCATCGCCGTGAAATCGGCATCGCGGCCGAAGCCGGTGCGCGCCAGCTCGGCCAGGCCGTCCCAGGGCAGCAGCCCGTGCGGCGGGGCGGCGTCGAACTGCGCGGCGAGCCGTTGCAGCGCCGGCATGGCCTCGGCCCCCGCCGCGTGCTCCTCCGCCTCGACCGCCTGCCACAGCCGGGCCTGCAGCGCCCGCGCCTCGGCGGTGAAGCGGCGCTGCGGCGTCTCCAGCGGCGCCGGGCCGGGCGGCAGCCCGGTCGCCGCCTGCAGCCAGCCGGCCAGGTGCCCGCCCTCCACCAGCAGCCGCATGATCGAGGACATCGCCTTGAAGCCCGGATCCTGCGCGACCAGCAGCATCGCCTTTCGGTCGGCCGCGCGCTCGGCGCGCTGGCGCATCTGGTAGGCCATGCGGACCACGCGCAGCGCCGCCTGCACCTCGGTATAGGGGTAGTAGCCGCGCCCCGGCAGCTCCACCGAGCTGCCCTGCACCCCGGCGCGGAACACCGTCTCGACATCCAGCAGCAGGTCGAGCGCCGCCTCCTTCGCCCCCTGCGCCAGGCGCTGCGCGGCCAGCAGCACCTCGGAGCGCGCGTAGTTGGGCGACAGCAGGCGCGACAGGCTGCCGCGATAGGTCAGGGTGATGCCGAGCATGCGCTCCGAGCGCGCCGGGTCGCGCTGCAGGATGGCGATGTAGGTCAGCATCATGCTGACCGAGCTGCGCCAGCGCACCGCCGCCTCGCCCTCCTGCGGGATCAGCAGCGTCGCCTCCGCCTCGGCCCAGAGCTCGTCGAGATCGCTGTCCTGAGGGTCGGCGACCTCAAGGATCCGGTAGCCGAGCACACAGAGCGCGGCGCAGCGCACGGCGAACTCCGCCTTCTCCCGCCGCAGCAGGCGGCGCGCGCAGAAGCGCGCCGCCTCGGCATCCGACATGCGGGCGGTGTTGGATTGCACGCGTTCGAAGAATTGGCGGTGGGTGCGGATGTCGATGGCGGTGAGCAGCGCGTCCGCCGGCAGGGCCTGGCGCTCCGTCCCGTCCGGCGCCAGCAGGCACAGCGCCTGCGGCAGCGTGGCCTGGGCGTAGAGCGGCGCCAGGGGCAGAGCGAGGCTGGCGCGGCCCTCCCCCTCGGCCACCGGCTCGGAGCTGGCCAGGCTGTCGCCCAGCCGCAGCTGCAGCCTCTCGCCCGGCGCCGCCTCGCAGGCGACCATCAGATGCTCGCGCGAAAACGTGACCTCAGCGGCAAGCGTCATGATGGCGGCTCCGTCGCAATGCGGCGATGGCGGGCGGTGGACAGGGGCGCAGAATGACACGGCCCCGCCGGGGCAGGCAAATCCGGGCGGCCCCGTCCGGCCGCGCCGTGCCCGCCGCTTTCAGCGGGATGGCCGGGCCGGGCGGATTGCTTTACAGACAGGTTCGTCTCCGCCACCCGGGCGGGTGCGGCGTCGTCACGAGAGAGAGGGTCCGATGGTGGAATCCAAGCCCGAGATGGCCGGGGATGCGGCGGTGCTGGCCCCGCAGCCGGACGCCGCGCCGGCGCCGGTCGATGTGCGGGTGGAGACCATCACCTGCGACCATGCGGTGCTCTCCACGGCGGCACCGGGCGGCGCGCTGGCCAAAGATATCCTGGTGCTGATGGTGGGGGGGCGGCGCTTCGCCAATTTCGCCCCCGCCGCGCTGGCGGCCACCGGCCGCAAGATGCCGGACGGGCGGACCTATTTCCGCATCCGCATGCCCTGCGACATCCCCGACGCCCATGGCCGGCCGGAGGTGGAGTTCCGCCTGCGCAGCACCGGCGAGCTGCTGCCGAATGGCGGCCGCAAGCCGCTGCCGCAGCAGCGCAAGGCGCGCGCCCTGGTGCTGATCCCGGCCGGCTCGCGCTACGAGCACGACAAGATCCGCCTGCACAACTGGCCGATCTCCCGCGTCATCGAGACCTACTCGAACATCGGCGACCTGATGGTCTATGATTCGACGCTGAAGATGCTCGATTTCGAGACCGTCGAGGTCGGCAACATCACCACCTTCACCGACAAGGAGGTGGATTACTACAATTCCGAGTTCGACTTCGCCTTCCTGCGCGGCTCCAACTTCATCCACGAATACATGAACTGGGAGCGCGCGGGCGAGCTGATCGAGCGGCTGAAGATCCCGGTCTTCGCCATCGGCGTCGGCGCCCAGGCCGAGCGGCGGCGCATGATCGACCTGCCAGAAGCGGGCCTGCGCGTCTGGAAGGCGATCGCCGACCATTGCGGCAGCATCGGCGTGCGCGGCGACTACTCGGCCGAGGTGCTGGCGCATAACGGCATCAAGAACGTCCAGGTGGTGGGCTGCCCCTCGGTGTTCCGCATGTGCAAGCCGAAGCTGGAGCTGAAGCTGAAGCCGGCCTTCGACGTGCACAAGGTCGCCTTCAGCCTGCGGCGCGAGACCAGCGGCAACTACGCGCGCGACGTCGACAGCTATCTGCGCATCCAGCGCGACTTCATGCTGAAGGTCGACGAGGAAAGCCAGATGACCGTCACCCTGCATGGCGAGTCGGAGGAGAAGGCCTTCTTCTTCCGCGACGCCGCGCGGCGCGAGATGGCCACCGTGAAGCTGCGCTCCTCGGGCTGGATCACGCCCGAGAACGAGGCGCAGATGCTGCGCATCTACCGCAACCAGCTGTTCTTCAACACCAGCGTCGAGCAGTATGACGAGTTCATCCGCACCCAGGATTTCGCCATCGGCTGGCGGGTGCACGGGGTGCTGCCGGCGCTGGCCAATGGCGTGCCCGGCATGCTGGTCAACTACGACGAGCGCAGCGCCGAGCTGGCGGAGACCTTCCGCATCCCGCTGATCGAGGAAAGCCAGCTGGCCGGCGCCTCCTGGCGGGATTTCTACCGGCCGGAGGCCTTCGCGCCCTTCCTCAAGGTCTATCCGCAGCGCTACGCGGCGATGCAGACCTATCTGCAGCACAACGGCGTGCCCAACCGCCTCTGACCTGCCCGGGACCGGGGGCGTGGCGGCCGGGACGGCCCCGCGCCCCGGCGCGTGTCGGCCCCGCCGACCTGCCTGACCGCCGACCAGCCCGATGGACTTGCCCGCTTGGACCAGCCTAGCCCCGTGCAGACAGACGCGACAGCGCGCGGCGAACCGCCC
>NZ_GG770781.1:277878-278857 GCF_000164635.1 Pseudoroseomonas cervicalis ATCC 49957
CGCCGCCCATGCGGCGCGGCAGGACGAGGCGGCCATGCTGGCGCGCTACCGCGACCTGCTGCGCGCCCTGCCCGGCCTGGCCGAGGCCGGTTCCGCCCCCGCCGGAAGCCCGCTATGACACCGCCGGGACAGCGGGCGGCGGAGGCGGGCGGGGTGCGGAGCGTGGCGGGGCCGGAACTGGCCATCATCATCCCCGTCCACCGCCAGCCCGGCCTGCTGGCCGAGGCGCTGGAGGATGCGCTGGCGCAGCAGGGCGCGCCGCGCCACGCCATCATCGTCGTCGATGATGGCTGCCCGCTGCCGGAGACCGCCGCGATCGCGCTGTCCTACGCGCGGCGCCATCCCGGCCGCGTCGTGCTGCTGCGCCGGCCGAATGGCGGGCTGCCGGCGGCGCGCAACAGCGGCATCGACTTCGCGCTGCGCGCCTGGCCGGATTGCCGCGCCCTGCTGATGCTGGACGCCGACAACCGGCTGCGCCCGCATTTCCTGGCGCGCGCCGCGGCGGCGCTGGACGCGGCGCCGGAGCAGGTCGGCTGGGTCTATCCCGATCTCGACAGCTTCGGCCTGCCACAGCACTACGCGCTGGATGGCGAATACTCCGCCTTCCTGCACCTGCACGAGAACTTCTGTGATGCCGGCAGCCTGATCGCCCGCCGCGTCTTCGAGCGCGGCCTGCGCTTCGACGAGCGGCTGCGCGAGGGGTTCGAGGATTGGGAGTTCTGGCTGCGCGCCGGCCGCGCGGGCTTCCGCGGCCAGCATCTGCCGGAGGCCGGCTTCCTCTACCGCAAGCGCCCCGAGAGCATGCTGGCGCATGCCGAGCGGGCGCGCGGCGCCATCCTGGGCGGCATCCGGCTGGAGAGCCGCGCGGCGCTCTCCGCCCGCGCGCTGCAACGGCTGGAGGCGGAGGAGCTGCCGCGCTTCGCGCTGACCGTGGCGGGCGAGGCGGAGGCGCGCCGCGTCACCGACCCGCTGCACCCGC
>NZ_GG770781.1:281390-286307 GCF_000164635.1 Pseudoroseomonas cervicalis ATCC 49957
CCGGACCCGGCCGCGCCGGCCGCCGGCTGAGCCGGCGGCGCGAACGGGGCGGCGCCTCAGCGGGCCGGGATGAAGAAGGCCTGCAGCCCCTCGGCCGGCACCCGGCTGTTCGGTCCGATGCGGCAGCGCGTGTCCAGGAACAGCAGCCGGTCGGGGCCGACCGCGTGGTCGGCCAGGGTCATCACCCCGCCCATCTCCTCCTCCTGCCCGCGATGCGAGCCGGGGATGATGTCGAGCTGGCCCGGGGCACGGCTCCACAGCGCCACCAGCATGCCGTTCTCGCCGCCCCGCAGCGCGCCCAGCCCGGCGAGTTCCTCCGGCCCGGCGAGCAGCGCCTGCTCCACCTCGCCATCCTGCAGCGTCACCAGCCGCAGGAGATCGGCCGCGGTCTGCACCACCTCCTTCAGCCGTGGCGGCGCATGGTCCCGCGCCGGGGTCAGCTCGACCAGGCTGCGGTCATAGACGCCGAATTGCGGCAGGTGGCGGGCCAGGTCGAAATCCGCCTCGCTGAGCCAGCCGCGTGCGCGCAGCCAGCGCATCAGCGCCGGCGGGTCGGACAGGCGGGCCCCCTGCGTGGCGTCGGCGCCGCTGCCATCGACCACCCGGCTCTGCCGCTGCAGCAGCACGGCATCGCTGCCCTCCAGCCGGATGACGATGCGCGGCGCATCGCGCCGGTGCCGCAGCGTGACCCAGAAGGAGAAGCCGAGATAGCCATCGCCCAGCCCGGCCGCGGCCAGGTCGGGCCGGTACAGCTCCACCGTGCCGCTGCCCACGCATTCCTCATCGACGAAGGCCAGCACGGTGGTGCCCCGGAAATTGTCCAGCGGCGCGTAGATCCAACCGCTGATCTTGTTGCCGATCACGCTTTCGATCGCGCCTCTGAGCATTCCCGTTCTTCCCCTGGCCAGCCATGGCAGACGGGAAATGAGACTATCTCGCAGTTGCGACATCGGAAAGATTTCTGTTAAGAAGACCGAAAGATTTAACGGGCGCCGCCGGTGCGCTGCTGGCCGCGCCGATTGCCGCAGCGCAGCACTGTGGTATCGTGCGGCCTCTTCTCGCCTGACGGGAGCCTGCCGTGGCCGCTGACACCCCTCCCCCCGCGGAGCTCGATCTGGCCAGCCTGCAGCGGGCCGACGCCCTGGTCGCCGAGGCCGGGTTGCGGGCCCGCGCCGAGCCGATCCTGGCGCGGCTGCAGCCGGTGCTCTCGCGCCTCGACCCCGCGATGCAGGCGCTGGGCCACGCGCTGGCGCAGGAGATCGCCCGCCTCGGCGTCACCACCGAGACGCTGCGGCAGGAAGTGGCCGCCGCCCGGCGCAGCCGCGAGGATTGGGTGCGGCTCGACCCGCTGCGCTACATCCCCGCCTCGCGCCGCGCCGCCGCCCCGCCGCCGCCGCCGCGCCTGGTGCTGATGCCGCGCGACGATCATTTCTCCGGCGCCGGCTGGCACGGGGCGGAGAGCGATGGCAGCCGCGACTGGCGCTGGAGCGGCCGCAATGGCGAGACCTGCACCCTGCTGCTGCCGAGCCTCGGCGCCGGCCGGCTGCGGCTGACGCTGCAGCTGGTGATGCCCTTCGGCGCCCGCTGGAATGCCGAGCGCTCGACCCTGGTGCTGAACGCCCAGCCGGTGCCGCTGCGGCTGCTGACGCCGCCCGACAGCACCCAGCCGCTGCTGCAGGGCGAGGTCACGGTGGAGGATGATGCCGGGCTCGGCCCGCTCTCCCTGGTGCTGGTGGCGCCGCGCCACACCGCCCCCTCGGGCGGCGACACGCGGGCGCTGGGGCCGGGGCTGGTGCGCCTGGAGATCGAGCGGCTGGACGCCGCCGCCTGAGGCGCGGGCCGCGCGGCTCAGCGCCGCGCCGCGCCCGCCTGGTAGAGCTGCACGACGAAATCGCTGCTCAGCTCGTTGAAGCCCCAGAAATTGCGCAGCGAGATGCGCAGGCTGTTGGGCGGCAGCGCCATGCGCAGGCCATCCTTCGCCGTCACCGCCAGGCGCGGCGCCAGCGCGTCGCGCCAGAAATCGGCGCTCAGCACGCCGTCCACGATGCTCAGATGCTGCCCTTCCCGCGCCTGCTGCCGGGCGCCGGCGAGGTCGAAGGGCGAGCGGTGCAGGAAGCTGGCGCGCTTGCCGAAATAGGGCGCCTCGACCAGCAGGGAGGAGGAGATGCCGACCACCTCCTTCAGCTGGTCGCTGGCGAGCAGCGCATAGGCATTGGCCTTGAGCATTTGCACCCGGCGGAATGGCACGCCGGCGGTGAACAGGCCGAAATCGCCGGGATTGTAGGGGTGCGGCTTGAAGCCCAGCATGCGGTGCCGCAGCAGCAGCGCCTGCAGCTCCGGCGTGAAGCGGGTGAGGTCGAGCAGCTCGCCCCCCCGCACCAGGGATCGGTCCACCCGGGTCTGGCCGACCAGCAGGGCCGGCGAATCCAGCCGCAGATCGGGAGTGAACTTCACCGCCGTCGCCGCCAGCAGGTCGGCCCAGCCATAGAAGCCGTCGGGGTCGCTGTGGTGGCCGAGCAGCGCCGCGAAGATTTCGGGGTCGTTGGTCTGCGCGCCGAAGAACACGTCGGGCAGGAAGCGCACCGGGTGGATGTTGAGGTCGATGAAGGCGATGCCGAGATGCGACAGCGCCGCCTTGCACCACTCGGCCAGTTCGAAGCCGATCACCAGGGCGCGGCCGAAGCGGGCCTCCAGCGCCTCCAGCACCGCCGGCGGCACCGCCTCGGCGTGGAAGAACGACGCCCAGCCGGCGGCGCTGCACTCGGCGCCGAAGGCCTCGTAGAAGGGTTCGGGCGGCAGCCCCTCGCCCCAGACCAGGCAATCGACCGGCAGGCCGGCCGCGCGCGCCAGATGGCCGCGGATCAGCCGGTAGAGCCAGCGGATGTTCTCGGTCTGCGAGGAGCGGAAGCCGCGATCGGTCGGGCGCAGGAAGTCGCCCGTGACGATGAGATGCTCGACCGGGCGCATGGCGGCTCCAACCAGCTTCAGAGCGTGCGTTGCAGGAAATCGAGGAAGCGCGCGGCGGCGGCGCGGATCGCCGGCACGCCGTGCTGGCGCTCGACATGCTCGCGCGCGGCCTGGCCCATGCGGCGGCGCAGCGCCTCGTCGCCCAGCAGGCGGCGCACCGTCCCGTCCAGCTCCTCGGGCGACACCAGGAAGCCCTGCACCCCGTGCTCCAGCCCGCCCTGCACCGTGCCGCGATAGGCGACGACCGGCAGGCCGCAGGCCATGCCCTCGACCATGGCGCGCGGCAGCCCGTCCATGGTCGAGGTGTGCACCATGACGCGGCTGCGGTGCAGCAGCGGGAACAGCGCGGCATGGTCCAGCCGGCCGGGGAAATGCACCCGCCCGCTCTGCTCGGCGGCGCCGAACACCGCCTTGTCGGGGCGGCCGCCGCCGGCCAGCAGCAGGCGGAACTCGGGGACGAAGCGCAGCAGGTCGCGCTGGTTCTTCCGCTTCTCGTAGAAATTGCCGACATTGGCGATGTCGTACTCGGCCGCGGGCGGCGGCTCGGGCGGGCGGGTCGCCTCCAGGTCGATGTATTTCGGCAGCACGAAGCCGGTGCCGGCGGCGCTGAAGCGGGCGAAATGCGCGCGCATCTGCTCGTCATACTCGCCGAAGACGAAGGCGGCGCGGTCCAGCACCGGGTCGGTCACGCTGCCGCCGACGATGAAGCCATAGGCGGGGCCATGGCCCAGCGCCTCGGCCACATAGGCGTTGATGGCGTAGCTCAGCCCCTTGAAGATCACGACATCGGGAGCGAAGCCGCGCAATGCCCCGACCATGGCGGCGGAGACCTTGTGGTGCGGCACCGGATGGGCGCCGGCATCCTCGGGCGTGAAGGTGACGGTGACGCTGCCGCCGAGGAAGCTCTCCTGCTCGGTCTGCGGCCCCGGATGGATGCGGAACACGGCGACCTCCGCCCCCTGCTCGCGCAACGTCCGCATGAAGTGCAGCTCGCGGGTCGCGCCGCCCATCGAGCGGTCGGCGTGGCTCATGATCAAAGCAATGCGCATCGTCTCGCAGGGGCCTCGCGCGGCAAGGGAGGGGCGTGGGCGCGGCGCGGGGCCGCAGAACGGGATCCGGACCGTCTCTATACCGCGACGCGGCAGGGCTGGATATGCTGTGGCGGCGTGGCTGGGCCGGCGCCACCAAAAATGTTAACCTGGCCTTGCCCGAGGAGGATTGCCTCAGCCCATGCGTTGCCTGGTCATCTCGCCCACCCCGAGCCATCCCGGCAATGCCGGCAACCGCCAGCGCATCCAGTCGCTGCTCGCACGGCTGAAGCGCTTCGGCCATGAGGTGCATTTCTGTTTCGTCATGCGCGAGTCGGTGGGCGAGCCCGACCTGGCCGCCATGCGCGAGGCCTGGGATTCGCTGATCACCCTGCCCTATGACCGGCGGCAGGAGCAGCGCAGCCTGGGCCATACCTTCGGCATCGACGACTGGTTCCCGGCCTCGCTGCAGGCCTCGATCGCCGCCATCGCCGACGCCGATTCCTACGACCTGGTGCTGGTGGAATATGTTTTCTTCAGCAAGGCGCTGGAGCTGTTCCCGCCGGGCACGATGAAGGTCATCGACACGCATGACGTCTTCGCCCATCGCGACCGGCGGCTGCAGGCGATCGGGCTGGAGCCCTCCTTCTTCCACACCACGCCGGAGGAGGAGGCGCGCGGCCTCAACCGCGCCGACCTGGTGCTGGCGATCCAGGACGAGGAGCGGGCGGAGCTGGAGGAGCGCTGCCGCGCCCGGGTGGTGACGCTGGGCCATGTGCCGCAGGCCAGCGCCCTGCCGCCGCGCGGCCCGGCGGCGGCGCCGGTGATCGGCTATCTCGGCAGCGCCAACCCGATCAACCAGACGGCGCTGCGCGCCCTGCTCGGCGCGCTCGACCTGCCGGCGCTGGCGGCGGGGGGGGCG
>NZ_GG770781.1:286737-298547 GCF_000164635.1 Pseudoroseomonas cervicalis ATCC 49957
GCCAGCCGCGCCGCCGAGGGCCAGCCCGCCCCGGTGCAGCCGGTGGGCGAGGTGGCGGAGCTGGCCGGCTTCTATGCCGGCATCGACCTGGCCGTGAACCCGCACCAGGGCGGCACCGGGCTGAAGATCAAGACGGTCGAGGCGCTGGCGCATGGCCGGCCGGTGCTCGGCACGGTGGACGCCTTCCTGGGGCTGGAGCCGGAGGCGCCCTACCACGCCGCCCCCGGCGCCGCGGCGCTGGCGCCGCACCTGCTGCGCTACGCCGCCGAGCCCGGCTTCCGCGCCGAGGTCGCCGCCGCCAGCCAGGCGCTCTATGCCCGCTACGTCGCCACGGTGGAGCGGCAGGCCTCCCTGCTGCGCAACCGCGCCGCCCTGCGCGCCGCGCTGCAGCGGCCGCGCGTGCTGCTGGTGACCGACCTGCCCTTCTGGCAGGAGAGCCTCGGCAACCACGCCCGCATCGCCGAACTGCTGCGGGTCGGCCGCCAGCTGATGGATCTCGACGTCTTCGTGCTGCGCAGCCTGTCGCCGGCCGAGCGCGGCACGGCGCAGCGCTTGGTGGGCGGGCGCGGCCGGGTGTTCTCGTTCAAGGACTACCCGGCCGGCAGCAACCCGCTGCCGAGCTGGATCGAGACGGCGGGGCTGATGCAGCCCTTCGAGCGCACGCAGTTCGCCCGCGCCTTCTTCGGCGCGCTGGAGGCGCATCTGGCGCAGCACAGCTACGCCATCGGCCTCGTCGAATACATCCGGCTGAGCTACCTGCGCCACGCCAAGGGCTTCCCGGCGCTCTCGGTGCTCGACACGCATGACGTGATGTCGCTGCGCGCGCAGAACTTCGCGCATTTCGGCCTCGACCACCACATCCGCATCGAGGTGCCGGACGAGCTGCGCATCATGGACGGCTTCGACCTGCTGCTGGCGATCCAGGCGGAGGAGCACCGCTTCCTCTCGGGCAGCCTGCCGGGCAAGTCGCTCTACCTGCCGCATTCCATGCCGGCCGCGCCGCGCATCGACAGCAGCCGCCCGGCGAGGCGGGTGATCTTCGTCGGCGGCGACAGCCCGATGAACCGCGACGGGCTGCGCTGGTTCGTCGAGCAGGTCTGGCCCTGCTTCCAGCATGGCGAGGCGGAGCTGCATGTGGCGGGCGGCGTTTGCGAGACGCTGCGCGACCTCGCGCTGCCCGCGCGGCGGATCGTGCTGCACGGCCAGGTGGCCGACCTCGCCGGCTTCCTCGATGCCGGCGACATCGGCATCAACCCGGTCTTCTATGGCGGCGGGCTGAAGATCAAGACGGTCGAGTATCTCTGCCGCGGCATCCCCTCGGTGCTGAGCGAGGAGGCGGTGTTCGGCATCGAGGGGGGGGCGGGCGAGGCCTATCTGCTGGCCCGCTCGCGCGCGGAGTTCGTCGCCGGCCTCGACCGCCTGCTGCGCGACCCGGCCGAGCGGCAGCGCCTGTCGGCCGCGGCGCATGGCTTCGGCCGTCGGCATTTCGGCCGCGCCGTGTCGCGCCGGGCGTTGCAGGCCATCGCCGACCAGTCGCGCGGGATGGAGGCGCCGCCGCGCCGGGCCGCCTGAGGCGGCGGGCTCGTCCTCCTGGCGCAACGAGGCCGCTCCGGCTAGCCTGCCGGGCCGGGCGGGGGACGGCGAGGAAAACAGGTCCGCAGCGGACCGGGCGGGATGCAACGTGCCTGGCCGGGAGGCCGGCGCGACGGGGAGCCATGGATGGTCATTTACTTCTCCGAAAGCCTGCAGATCGCGATCGACTGCGTCGCCCTGCTCGGGCCACGGCAGCATCTGATCTGCGGCTGGGTGATGACCCCGCGCGGCACGCCCTTCGACATGCGCGTGCTGGGGCCGCAGGGGCATGAGCACCGCGCCGCCTTCCGCCTGCTCTACGCCCGGCCCGATGTGACGCCGCCCGACCCGCAGGCGGCACTGGTCAGCGGCTTCACCCTGGTGGTCGAGGGGGTGCCGGAGTCCGGCGCGCTCGAGGTGATGCTGCGCTCGGGCGAGCTGGGCGGCCGCATCAACCTGCGCGACAGCAGCATCAGCCGCGACCTGCAGGCGGTGATCGCGGGGCAGGACTGGCGCATCAATTTCCGCCTGCTGCGCGCGGCGCTGGAACGCGGCGAGGGGCTGCCGCTGATGCGCCACCAGTACCGCCCCTATGGCGCCTTCGCCGCCTGGATCGCGCGGCTGCCGCTGGTGAAGCAGCGGGCCGAGCAGTTCGGCATCATGGCGCGGCTGGAATGCCTGGCCTCGCCGGCGGGGGAATACGCGCTCGGCGTGCAGTTCGCCGGGCGGCCGGAGCGGCGGCTGCAGATCGAGACCATCGCCATCGGCGCGCTGCGCGCCGAGGATGGCGGCCCGGACGAGATGGTGCTGCTGCCGCAGGAGGATGGCGTCGCGCATCAGGCGGCGAATTTCGGCTGCGCCTATGGCCGGGTGCCGCCGGCGCTGCTGCCGCGGCTGCGCCGGCTGGAGCTGGTGGCGCAGGTCAGCTTCGACGAGGAGATGCTCTGGCTGCGCGCCGAGCCGCGCGCCGAGCCGGTGCCGGGCTTCCTGGACGGGCTGGCCCTGCTGCCCGGCGAGGCGATGGATGGCAGCATCGCCGCGGCGCTGCTGCAAGGGGTGCTGGCCAACCGCGAGCGGGGGATGCTGCCGGCGCTCGAGGCGCTGGCGCGCGCCACGCCGCGCCCGTCCGGCCAGCCGGGGCTGGCCATCATGGTCGGTGTCGACGAGCCGGCCTGCGTGCCGCTGCTCGACATCCTGGCGCCGCGCATCGAGGCGATGTGCGAATCCCTGCTGCTGGTCGGCCAGCGGGCGGAGCAGGCGGTGCAGGTGTTCCGCCGCCGCGGCCGCATCCGCGCCAGCACCGAGCGCGAGGCGGCGATCGCGCTGGGCCGCGCCGCCGAGGCGGGGGCGGCGGTGGTGCCGCTCGACCCGCTGCGCCTCGGCCGCGCGGTGATCGAGGATGATCTGGCGGCGCTGTTCGCCCACCGGCTGGAGGGGGAGGAGCTGGCGCTGCTGCGCCATTTGCACGCCGCCGCCGGCTGCAGCGCCGACCTGGCCGACAGCCTGGCGCGGCTGCTGCGGCTGCGCGAGCAGCCCGGCCAGCCCTGGCAGCCCCCCGGCCATGCCTGGCGCAGCCCGCTGGCCGCGCATCTGGCCAATGCCCATCTGGAGCGGCTGTGGACGCTGCCCGCCCGCCCCCTCCCGGCCGAGGCCGATCCGGGCCCCGCCAGCCCGGCCCCCGTCGAGGTCCCCGCCTGATGTCCGACCGTCCCGCCATCTGCGTCATCGCCCATTCCCATCCGGATTTCTCCAAGGGCGGCGGCGAGGTCTCCGCGCATCGCCAGGTGCTGACGCATCGCAGCGTGGGCCAGCGGGCGATCTATGTCGCCGCCTCCGAGGTCAACACCGCCTACGCGGCGCAGCGGACGATGGATCTCGTCATGCCCTATGCGGAGGACGAGTATCTCTTCGCCTTCGGCGGCATGGACCCGGACCGGCTGTGGTGGGACGACCCGTTCCAGCGCCGCAACCTGGTGCGCTTCCTGGCCGGGCTGCCGGTGCAGGTCTACCACTTCCACCATTACTGGCGGATCGGCGCCGACATGATCTCGGAGCTGATGCAGGCGCGGCCCGATGCGCGCTTCGTCATCACGCTGCATGAGATGCTGGCGATCTGCCTGCATCACGGCCAGATGATCCGCACCCGCGGGCGCGAGCTGTGCCGCGCGGAATCGCCGCTGCGCTGCCTCGGCTGCTTCCCCGACAAGGCGATCGAGACGATGGTGCTGCGCAAGGCGGTGCTGCTCGACACGCTGCGCCGCTTCGACCATGTGCTGTATCCGAGCGCGTTCATCCAGGCGCGCTACGAGGCCTGGGGCCTGCGCGGCGTGCGCGCCAGCGTGCTGGAGAACTACCTGGGCGACGAGCTGCTGGCGGTGCCGCGGCCGCCGCCGCCCGCGCCCGCCATGGCCAAGCGCTTCGGCTTCTTCGGCCAGCCGACGCCGTTCAAGGGGCTGGACATCCTGGTCAAGGCGCTGTCGCTGGCCCTCGTCGAGGACCCCGACATCACCCTCACCGTGTTCGGCGCCGAGCGCGAGGACATGCTGCGCTTCTTCCCCGAGACCAAGACGATCATCGAGGACGCGGCGCACAGCATCGCCTTCGCCGGGCGCTACGACCCGGCCGATGTGCTGTCGCTGATGGGGGCGGTGGGCTGGGTCGTCATCCCCTCGATCTGGTGGGAGAATTCCCCCGTCGTCATCCAGGAGGCGCGGCGCGTCGGCACGCCGCTGATCGCCTCCGACATCGGCGGCATGGCGGAGAAGGTGCGGCACGAGGTGGACGGGCTGCATTTCAAGCGCGCCTCCCCCGTCGACCTGGCCCGCGTGCTGGTCGAGGCGGGCCGGCCCGAGACGCGGGCGCGGCTTGGCGTGACGGTGCGCGACGTGATCGGCAAGGAGGAATTCCTGGCCGGGCTGGACGCGGCCTTCGCGCCGCGCGGGGCGATGGCAGAGGCGGCGCTGTAGACCCCCCCTCCCCTGCCCCATCGCGCCGGGCTATGGCTGGGGCGGGAGGATTTTTCCATGTCGGTTCTGGTCGAGGTCACGCGCGGGGGGCGGGTGGAATCCCGCCATGCCGGCGCCTTCGCGGTGGTGGATGCCGAGGGCGCGCTGGTGCTGTCGGAGGGGGATATCGACCGTCCGGTCTTCCCCCGCTCGGCCGTCAAGCTGATCCAGGCGCTGCCGCTGGTGGAGAGCGGCGCCGCCGACCGCTTCGGGCTGGATGACGAGTCGCTGGCGCTGGCCTGCGCCTCGCACAATGGCGAGGAGCGGCATGCGGAGGTGGCGGCGCGCGGGCTGGCGCGGCTCGGGCTCGACGAGGCGGCGCTGGAGTGCGGCGCGCACTGGCCGAGCCTGCCGGCCGCCAGCCAGCGCCTGGCACGGCAGGGTGCCTCGCCCAGCGCCCTGCACAACAACTGCTCCGGCAAGCATACCGGCTTCCTGTGCCTGGCCTGCGGCCTGGGCGCCGAGCCGCGCGGCTACATCCAGCCGGAGCATGCGGTGCAGCGGTCGGTGAAATCGGCGCTGGAGGAGGTGACCGGCTTCGCGCTGGCGGAGGGCAGCCATGGCATCGATGGCTGTTCCATCCCGACCTATGCCATCCCGTTGCGGGCGCTGGCGCTGGGCTTCGCGCGGCTGGGCAGCGGGCATGGGGTGTCGCTGGCACGGGCGCAGGCGGCGGCGCGGCTGCGCCGGGCGGTGGCCCGGCACCCGTTCATGGTGGGCGGCACCGGCCGGTTCGACACGGTGGTGATGGAGGCGCTCGGCGAGCGCGCCTTCACCAAGACCGGCGCCGAGGGCGTGTTCTGCGCGGCGCTGCCGGAGCTTGGCCTGGGCGTGGCGCTGAAATGCGAGGATGGCGCGGGCCGCGCGGCGGAGGTGGTGATGGCCGCCCTGCTGCTGCGGCTGCTGCCGCTGTCGGAGGCCGAGCGCGCCGTGGTCGCGCCGTTCGCCGCCCCCGTCCTGCGCAACTGGAACGGCATCGAGGTCGGCCGGCTGCGCGCGACCTTGCCGGTGTGACGCCGGCCGCCAGCGGCGGCCGGCCCCGAGGGAAAAAAGATGGGGTCCAGGGAAATTCCTTCCCCTGGCCTGTTTTGCCTATTCCGGCGCCTTCGCCGCCGTGCGCGCACAGGCGATGACCGCCTCCCGCAGCGTGCCGACAACCAGCGGCACGCCGAGCGACTGGTGCAAGGCCTCGTCCAGCGCGTTGTCCGGCGTGGCCCAGAGCCCGACCATCAGCGGCAGGCGCGGCAGGCGCTGGCGCAGGCGGCGCAGCAGGTAGCGCAGATGGGTGGGCGCGCCGCGCATCTGCACGGCGCAGATGCAGGCCATGCGGGCCTCCGGCGCGTCGAAATGGCCGATGGCACGGCGCGACACCTCGGCATAGGAGATGACGCGCGCCCCAAGGCCGTGCTTGCGCAGGATCTGCGCCAACATGGTGGCGGAGACCTCGTCGAGCGGCCCGCGCCCGGCGATGCAGAGCACGGCGCCCTCCGCCTGCCAGGCGGGCGGGATGCTGTCGGCGGCGGGCAGCGCCATGGGGGCGGGGCGCGGCAGGCGCTGCTCGGCGCCGGAGAGGCGCAGCATGCGGCCGGCGCCATTGCCGGGGCTGGGCGGGGTCGGCTCGGTATCGTCGTGCTCGTCCAGCGCCTCGGCCAGTTCGGTCACGCTGTCGCGGATGCGGTCGAGCTGGGCCGGGGTGACCAGGCCGCGCCGCACATCGGCCGCGGCGAGTGCCAGCCCCTTCAGCGCCACCTCGTCATAGTAGGAGGAGAGGGAGCGTTCCTTCAGCAGGGCCTCGGCCTGTTCCTGGGCCTCGTCCGGATCGCCGGCCAGGGCGCGCTGGTAGAAATTCTCCACCGGGGTGAGCGCCGGCCGGTCGCCCAGCAGCACGTCGAGGAATTCCAGCCGCTCGACATGCCGCCCGAGCACGACGAGGCAGAGGGTGACGGGGGTGGCGATCAGCAGGCCGATCGGGCCCCAGATCCAGCTCCAGAAGATCGCCGCGATGATGACCGAGACCGGCGACATGCCGGTGCTGTGGCCATAGGTCAGCGGCTCCACCACATGCGCCGCGATCGGCTCGACGGCCAGGAAGAGGGCCGCCGTCCACAGCGCCATGGACCAGCCGGGATCGACCGAGGCGGCGAGGCCGATGGGCAGCACGGCGCCGAGGATGCCGCCGATGAAGGGCACGAAGCGCAGCAGCGCCGCGACCAGGCCCCAGAGCAGCGGGCTGGGCACGCCGATCACCAGCAGGCCGAGGCCGATGATGGCGCCGAAGCCCAGATTGATGCAGAGCTGGGCCAGGAAGAAGCGGCTGAGGCGATAGGCCGCGTCGTCCATGGCGATGGTGGTGCGGTGCAGGTCGGTCGAGCCGAAGAGGCGGATCAGCCGGTCGCGCAGGTCCTCGCGCTGCAGCAGCACGAAGATGGTGACGATCAGCACGATGCCCGCCTGGGTGAGCGGCCCGGCCAGCGGTGCCAGGAAGGCGCGCACCATCTGCATCGGCGTCATGTCGGGATCATGGATCTCGACCGGCAGGGGGGGCGGGGTGGCATCGCCCTGCGGCACGATGGAGGGCACGGCCGGGGGGGCGCGGCCGAAATCCGCGCCGAGGCGTTCCACCATGGCGCCGACGCGGCCGATGGTCATCTGCCGCAGCGTGTCCAGCTTCTGCTGGATGGTGTGCTGGTAGAGCGGCGCATTCTGGGCCAGCTCGGCCAGCTGGGCGCCGATCAGCGCCGCCGCGGCCAGGATGATGCCGAGCGCCACCAGCACCGCCAGCAGCACGGCGGTGGCCCGGCCGATGCGCAGCCGCCGCAGCAGCCGCACCAGGGGCGAGAGCACCAGGCTGAGCAGGATGGCCAGCGTCACCGGGATCAGCACGTCGCGGCCGAGATAGAGCCCCGCGATCACCACCACGCCGCCGGCGAGGGTGGTCAGGCTGCGCAGATCGGGGGTCTCGGCCGGGGCGACCTTGGCCCTTGTCGCCGGGCCAGGGGGGCGCAGCGGGGGTTCGGGCATGGGGTCGGTCTCCGGCGGGGGTTGAATCCGCTGGGCTAACGCGCCGCACTGCAAAAAGGATACGCGGGGGACAGGGCGTGGACTTTGCCGACCTGGCCGTGGCTGGCCCTGGGCCTCAGCGCAGCAGCTTGCGCACCGGCGGGGCGGAGGGGTGCAGCAGCAGCCCGTCCGGCGTCAGCTCCACCCTGGCGTCGCGGTAGACGGCCTGGGCGAGTTGCAGGTTCTCGGTGAAGGCCGCCTTGAAATGCTTGCGCAGGCGGATGCCGGCGCCGAACTGGGTCGCCAGCGCCGTCCAGCTGATCAGCTTGCTGTCGTTCAGCGAGTGCAGCCGGTAGGCCAGCCAGCAATAGACGTCGAGCGCCATGGAGGAATTGCGGATGTGGCGGATCGCCGCCTCGTCCAGCGGCACGGCGTGCTGGCGCAGCTGCTGGAAGAAGCTCTCCGAGAGCCGTGCGGTCTCGACGAAGAGATCCCCCTGCCCGCCCGGCGCGTTCGGGTCATCGACGAACATGGCGATGTCGACGATGTTCTGGTTCACCAGCACCGAGGTGCCGTTGCGGGTGAAGTGGAAGGACAGGCGGCAGCGGCTGATGCGGTCGGCCTGCTCGCGCACCAGCTTGGTCGTCTTGCCACCCACCGAGACGCCGAGGCGCCCTAGGAAGTCCCGCAGCGAACGTCCCAGCTGCACGTCGCGCGAGCCGGTGCGCAGCGCCTCCGACTGGAGGTAGATCAGGATCAGCCGGGCGATGGCGCCGAAGGGCACGCCGACATGGGCCGGCGTGCCATCCGGCCCGAGGCGCACGCCTGGCTCGACCAGCAGCGTCAGGCTGTCGGTCTCGAGCTTCCAGATCGAGGCATCATCCGCCGGGCGCCGGTGCGGCAGCGCGGTCTGGCACCACCCGGAATGGATGTAGCCGATGCCGACATCCTCATCCGAGGCCCAGGACGCCGCCGCCTCGACGATGCGCGCGCCGCGCCGGCCCTCGACCAGTTCCCGGCTGGCCTGGCGCCCATGCGTCTCGATGAGGGTGTGGACCGTGCCCATGACCATCCGCTGCTGCTTGCCGGCCGGACATTGGCGCGGCGGCTCCGCCCTGTCGACGTGGACTCTGCCGACCCAGAGCTAGTTGGAAGATATTTGTTCTTAGTATTTGTATATGCCGGCAAAGTCCTCGGGATAAGGCGCGCAAGCCTTTGTTCCGCCGTGACGCCCGGCGGCAGAGTCCACGCCCGGGCCGGCAGGGTCCACGCCGGTGGCTGTGGCCGACTCGCAAGCCTCTGGAAAACCGGTGCAGGGGCGCATCGAGGCTTGCGGTCCTGTGGACTTTGCCGACCGGCTTCGGCCCTCGCCAAGCCCCTGATCCGCTGGAAAGGCCGTGTTTTCCGCTGGCGCTGCGGCATGCCTGGGCCGGGTCGGCAAAGTCCACGCGGCTGCGGCGTGGAGCGCCGCCTCGGATGCGGGGCGCGGGCTGCGCCGTGGGATGGTCGCCAAAGTCCACGCCCCGCACCGCAGGCCAGGGGCCGCGATGCGGGGCGTGGAGGGGGTCACCCCCCCTCCCCTTCGCGGAAGTCGCGATAGAGCGCGTCCAGCCGCGCCACCAGGAAGCGGCCGAATTCCGGCTCCAGCCGCTCATTCACCGTCAGCCGCAGCCCCTGCGGGCCGGGCTCGATCTTCACCAGCGGGTCGCCCTGGGGGGTGCGCCACCACGGGTCGGCCTCCACCGCCGGCTTGCCGTCGCGCAGCGCCGCGAAGACGCGCTGGAAGCGGGCATCGCTGTTCAGCGCGCGGAAGCCGGGGCTGGCCATGGCGCGCTCGGCCAGGTCCGCCGCGCCCGCCTCGGCGAAGAGGCGCTGCAATTCCAGCCAGCGCGGCCGCCCGGTGCGCGGCGCCGGGCCGATCGCCAGGATGACGGCGCGCGGGATGGCGCGCACCACCTGGAGGTAGCGCGTCATCTCCGCCGACTGCACGGCCAGCGCCGCGTGCAGGGTCGGGCGGTCGAAGCCGCGCGCCTCCAGATGCGCGGCGAAGAGGGCGCGCTCGATGAAGGTGAGGTTGCGCCGCTCGATATTCTCCTTGCCCTGGGCCACCACCAGCTCGGCGTCGGACAGGGCGCGGATCACCGCCTTGATCGGGATGCCGAGGCGCTTCACCGCCAGCAGGCGGCGATGCCCATAGGCCATCTGGTAATGGCCCGGCTTCTCGGGGTGGGGCCGCACCAGCACCGGCACCTGCTGGCCGGAGCCGGCGATGCTCTGCACCAGCTCGGACAGCTCCGCCTCGCTGTCGCCGGCGATGCGGTCGGCGACGAAGGAGGCCTCGACCAGCGCCGGGTCGAGCGCCACCACCGTCTCGCCGCCCTCGACGCGGGCGCGCAGCGCCTCCGCCTCCTCGCGCAGCTGGCCGAGGCTGAGGCCCATGGCGCGCACCGCGCCCGAGGGGACGCGGGCGGTGGCCGGGGTGGCGTCCGCCGCCTCCGGCGCCTCGGCCGGGCCGGCGCCGAGCAGGCGCTTCAGCGTGTCCTTGCGGCTCATCGGGCGGCGCGGCCCCAGGCCTGGGCGACCAGCTGGCGCACCTCGCCATTCACCGCGTCCAGCGCCTCCGCCGCGCGGTTGTAGGTCTCGCGGCTGAAATTCTGCGGCCCCACCTCGTAGAGGGTCTGCTTGGTCAGCCCGGCATCGGAGATGGCGGTCGACTTGATCATCGGGTTGGTCAGCACCCGCTCGCCGAACAGGCTGCGCAGGAAGCCCACCACCTGGGTCTGCGGCCCGTCCTGCGGCTCGTAGCGGGTGACCAGGTAGCGCAGGAAATCATAGTCGAGCCGCCCGCCCGCCTCCCGCACCACCGAGAGAAGATCGGCCGTCATCAGCAGGAACTGGCACATGCTGGCGATGTCGAGCATCTGCGGGTGGACGGTGATCAGCACGCCCGTCGCGGCGCAGAGGGCGGCCAGGGTCAGGAAGCCCAGCTGCGGCGGGCAGTCGATGACGACGATGTCGTACTCCGCCTCGACCGTCGCCAGCGCCTCGGTCAGCCGGGTGAAGAACAGCGTCTCCTTGGCCCGCTCGGACTGCGCCAGCATGCGCGGCGTGTCGTGTTCGAACTCGTGCAGCTCCAGATTGGCCGGCACGATGTCGAGCCCGGCGATGTAGCTCGGCCGGATCACCTCGCGCAGCGGCTTGCGCTGCCTGTCGTAGCGCAGCGCGGCGTAGAGCGTCTCGTTCTCGCCGATATCCAGCTCGGGCTGGTAGCCGAACAGCGCCGAGAGGCTGGCCTGCGGGTCGAGGTCGAGCGCCAGCACCCGGTGCCCCTGGAAGGCCAGGTACTGCGCCAGATGCGCCGCCGTCGTGGTCTTGCCGGAGCCGCCCTTGAAATTGGCCACCGCGATGACCTGGAGATGCTCGCCTTCCTGCCGGCGCGGCGGGGCCTGGCGGTTCTTCCCCTTCAGCAGGCCGCGCAGCGCGTGGATCTGCTCCAGCGTGTAGGCGCGGCGCCCGCCGGGGCCTTTTTCCGGCACCGGGCCTTCCCCGGCGAGCGCCAATTGGCGCAGATAGGAATCGCTGATGCCGAGCAGGCTGGCGACCTCGCCGCTGGAGAAGCGGCGCAGCGTCTTCTGCGCGGCGGGGGGGAAGATGCGGTTGCGCAGCAGGGCGAGCTGGGCGCTGAGCGCCCTGGCATCGGCGCCGATGCGCTGGTCGATCGGCTCGGGCGCGGCGGTGGTGGCGGACATGGCCGACGCTTTTCTCCGGAAATGAGGCTTTTCAGCGTTAGCACAACGCTGTCCCGTCGAATACAGGCTTGGCCGTTGACAGCTGTCAACGGCGCCGTGGCGCTCCGCGGCGTCGGCCACCGCGCCGGCCTCGCCATTGACAGCTGTCAACGCCGCCTGCCCTTGTTGCGCCGCAACCGGATGGCACATGCAGCGCCGGAGGAGCGAACCGACCCGCCCATGAGATGCCTGACCTTGCTGGCCACCGCCCTGGCGCTGGCCCTGACCCTCTCGCCCGCGCCACTGTCGGCGCGCGACCCCGCGCCCGCCGGGACCGCCCTCGGTGTCGGCGCGCTTGGCCGTGTGGAGCCCGCCTCGCGCATCCGCCGCATCGGCGCGCCGGGGGGCATGAACGTCACCCGGCTCGGCCGGCTGCTGGTCGAGGAGGGGCAGCGCGTCGCGGCGGATGAGCTTCTGGCCGAGCTGGCCGACGCCCCCCAGAAGG
>NZ_GG770781.1:298871-314794 GCF_000164635.1 Pseudoroseomonas cervicalis ATCC 49957
GAGGCGGAGCTCGCCCGGCTGCAAAGCCCGCGCCCCGAGGATGTCGCCATGGCCCGCGCCCAGCGCGACGCCGCCGCCGCCGGGCTGCGCGCCGCCGAGGCCGAGCTGGACCTGGCGCAGATGCGCGCCCCCATCGCCGGCACCATCCTCACCCTCTATGTCCGCCCCGGCGATCCGGTGGGCAATGACGGGCTGCTCGACATGGCCGATCTGGAGCGCATGGATGTGGTGGCCGATGTCTACGAGACCGACCTGCCGCGGCTGCGCCTCGGCCAGCGGGCGGAGGTGCTGGTGCCCGGCCATCCGCAGCGCCTCGGCGCCACGCTGCGCGAGATCGGCTGGCAGGTGCGCCGCACCACCCAGGCCGGCACCGACCCGGTCGCCGCCGTCGATGCCCGCACCGTGCCGGTGCGGCTGACGCTGGATGCGGAGGGCGTGGCGCTGCTGGCGCGCCGCTCCAACATGCAGGTGCAGGTGGCGATCCGCCCATGAGCGCCGCCACCCTGATCTGGCTGCCGCTGCGCCTGGCCTGGCGGCAATTGCGCGCCGAGAAGGCCCGGCTGGCCACCGCCATCGCCGGCGTCATGTTCGCCTGCGTGCTGGTGTTCATGCAGCTCGGCTTCCGCGCCGCCCTGTTCGATTCCGCCACCTCGCTGATCGCCGCGATGCGGGGCGAGGTGTTCCTGATCCACCCGATGACGCTGGCGAGCTTCCGGCCAGAGCCGCTGCCGCGGGTGCGCGCCAGCCAGGCCCTGGCCCTGCCGGAAGTGGCGCAATCCGTGCCGATCTACATGGCGCAGAGCACCTGGCGGAACCCGGAGAATGGCGAGCGCCGCACCATCCAGCTGGTGGGCTTCGACATCGAGGCGGGTGCGATGCGCTTCGAGGGGCTCGAGCGCGTGGCCGAGGCGCTGAAGCGCCCCGACACGGTGGCCTTCGACCGCCGCTCCCGCCCCGAATTCGGCCCCGTCGAGGCGCTGCTGGCGGCGCGGCCGGGCACGCTGCCGGTGCAGATCGGCAACCGCCAGGTGGATGTGGTCGGGCTGGTGGAGATCGGCGCCTCCTTCGGCGCCGATGGCAATGTCATCATGAGCGAGACCAATTTCCGCCGCCTGATGCCGGAGCGCCCCTTCTCCAACGCCGATCTGGTGGCGATCCGGCTGCGCCCCGGCGCCGACCCGGCCGCCACGCGCGACCGGCTGAGCGCCCTGCTGCCGCCCGATGTGGCGGTGGTGACCCAGCCCGAGCTGGTCGCCTGGGAGCTGCGCTACTGGGAGACGGCGACGCCGATCGGCTTCATCTTCACCTTCGGCAGCCTGATGGGGCTGATCGTCGGCATGGTCATCGTCTACCAGATCCTGTTCAGCGACGTGGCCGGGCATCTGCGCGAATACGCGACGCTGAAGGCCATCGGCTACACCAACGCCTATCTGGGGCGGGTGGTGCTGGCGGCGGCGCTGCTGCTGGCGATCCTGGGCTTCATCCCCGGCGCCATCGCCTCCGCCATGCTCTACGAGGTGGTGGGGCAGGCCACCTTCCTGCCGCTGGGCATGGAGTGGGGCCGCAGCCTGATGATCTTCGGCATGATCTTCGGCATGTGTGGCCTGGCCGGGCTGCTGGCCATGCGCAAGCTGCGCGACGCCGACCCGGCGGACATGTTCTGATGGCCGCCCCGTCTTCCGCCGAGCTGCCCGTCGCGCTGCACGGTGTCTCCTACGCCTATGGCAGCGGCGAGCTGCGCCGCCCGGTGCTGCGCGAGGTCGATCTGCGCGTGGCGCCGGGCGAGATCGTGCTGCTGACCGGCCCCTCCGGCTCCGGCAAGACGACGCTGCTCACCCTGGTCGGCGCGCTGCGGGCGATGCAGCAGGGCTCGGCCCGCGTGCTGGGGCAGGAGCTGGCCGGCGCTGGCGAGCGCCAGCGCGTGGCGCTGCGCCGGCGCATCGGCTTCATCTTCCAGGCGCACAACCTGCTGGGCTTCCTCTCGGCGCGGCAGAATGTCGCCATGGCGCTGGAGATGAGCGCCGCCCTGCCCGAGGCCGAGCGCCTGGCGCGCGCCGACCGCATGCTGGAGGCGGTGGGCCTGGCCGAGCACCGGCACAAGCCGCCCGCCCAGCTCTCCGGCGGCCAGCGCCAGCGCGTCGCCGTCGCCCGCGCCCTGGTCGGCGCGCCCGGCCTGATCCTGGCCGACGAGCCGACCGCGGCGCTCGACAAGGCAAGCGGGCAGGAGGTTGTTCAACTGATGCGCGATCTGGCGCGCAGCCAGGGCGTCGCCATTCTTCTGGTGACACACGATCCGCGCATCCTGGACATTGCGGACCGGATCGTGAGCATGGAGGATGGAAAGGTGATGACGGAGTAAGCCCGGCCCCGCGGCCCGGCGGGGCTGCCCGGCAACGCTCTGCTCAAGGATCTCCCGTCGTGACACCGCCCGACCGATCATCCCCCTTGCGGGCCGAGGCCGATCGCCTTGCGGCGCTGCATCGGTTGCGCCTGATGGACACGGCGCCAAGCCCGGATTTCGACGCGGTGGTGGCGCTGGCGGCGCGGCATTTCGATTGCCCCCTGGCGATGCTGATCCTGGTCGACCGCGACCGCCAATGGGCCAAGGCCACCTATGGCGTGCCCGGCTGGGACTCGCCGCGTGAGCATTCGGTCTGCCATTGGACCATCCAGGGCGAGGATGTGCTGGCGATCGAGGATCTGCAGCGCGATCCGCGCTTCCACGACCTGCCCGCGGTCACCGGCAGCCCGGGCCTGCGCTTCTATGCCGGCCTGCCGCTGCCGGTGGAGGGGAGCAATATCGGCACGCTCTGCCTGCTCGACCGCCAGCCGCGCCGCTTCGGCGAGGCGGAGCGCGACGCGTTGCGCCAGTTCGGCCTGCTCGCCCAGGGGCTGCTGCTGGCGCAATCCCAGGCGCGCCGGGCGGAAGCCGCGGCGCAGGAGACGCGCAGCCTGGCGGCGCTGTCGGCGCGCAAGACCCGGCTGTTGCAGCAGACCGAGCGTCTGGCGCAGCTCGGCGGCTGGGAGCTGAGCCGGCAGGGCGATGGGCCGCTCTGGTCGGACGAGGTGTTCCGCATCCATGAGCTGCCCTTCGGCCATCCGGTCACCATCACCGGCGCCCTGCTGCACTATCCGCCGGGCGACCGCGAAAGGGTGGCGGCGGCGATCGAGGCGATCTTCGCGGAGGGCCGCACCGCCGAGCTGGAGGCCGATTTCGTCACCGCGACCGGCCGGCTGCGCCGCATCCGCCTGAGCGGCGAGCCGGAGCGCGACCAGCAGGGCCAGGTGGTGCGCGCGGTCGGGCTGATCCAGGACATCACCGAGGCCTGGCAACTGCGCCAGCGCCTGCAATTGCTGGCGATGCAGGACCCGCTCACCGGCCTGGCCAACCGCGCCCAGCTGTTGCAGCGGCTGGAGGCGGCGTTGCAGCAGACCCCGCCGGGCGGCGCCCTGGCGCTGCTGCTGCTTGATCTCGACAATTTCCAGGATCTCAACGACCGGCATGGTCATCTCCAGGGCGACGCGCTGCTGCGCGGCATCGCCGGGAAGCTGCTGGCCAGCGCCGGCGGCCAGGGCATGGCGGCGCGCACCGGCAGCGACGAATTCGCCCTGCTGCTGCCGGTCACCGACGAGGCTGGCGCGCGGCAGCGCGCCGAGCTGGTGGGCGAGGCGCTGCGCCAGCCCCTGCTGCTGGAGGGGGTGCCGGTCGGCGTCTCGGCCAGCATCGGCGTCGCGCTCGGCCCGCGCGACGGCGACACGGGCGAGATGCTGATGCGCCAGGCCGATATCGCCCTGTCGCATGGCCGCCGGCTCGGCCGCGGCCGCGTCACCTTGTTCTCGCCCGAGATCGCGCAGCGCTTCCTGGCCCGGCGCGAGGCCATCGAGCTGGTGCGCCTGGCGCTGCACGAAGGCTGGGTGCGGCCCTTCTACCAGCCGAAGCTGCGCATGGCCGATGGGCGGCGCTGCGGTTTCGAGGCCCTGGTCCGCATCCTGCCGCCGGATGGGCGGGTGCTGGGTCCCGGCCAGTTCTGGGCGGCCCTGCAGGAGGAGGAGACGGCGCGCCTGCTGGGCCAGCACATGCTGCGCGCGGTCTGCGCCGATCTGCGCCGCTGGCGCGAGGCCGGGCTGGCGCCGGTGCGGGCCGGGCTGAACGTATCGGAGGCGGATTTCATCGGCGGCGGCCTGGCGCAGAACGTCATGGCGCAGCTGGCGCTGCTCGACCTGCCGCCCTCGGCGCTCACCATCGAGGTGACCGAGACGGTGCTGCTGAGCGAGGCCGCGCCGGCCGTGATCGGCGCGCTGTCACGGCTGCATGCCGGCGGCATCGCCATCTCGCTCGACGATTTCGGCACCGGCCACGCCTCGCTGGCGCATCTGCGCGACTTCCCGATCCAGGAGCTGAAGATCGACCAGAGCTTCGTCGCCCGGCTGGAGGAGGACGCGCGCAACGGCCGCATCATCGGCAGCATCGTCGAGCTGGCGCACGGCCTGGGCCTGCGGGTGGTGGCCGAGGGGGTGGAAACCGCCGCCCAGCACGCCGCGCTGCAGCGCCTGGGCTGCGACGAGGGGCAGGGCTTCCTCTATGGCCGGCCGATGCCGGCGGCGCGGGCCGAGGCCTGGCTGCGCGGCGAGGCCGCGGCGCCCTGAGCGGCTCAGCCTGATTGCGGCGGCAGCGCCAGCCCCTGCAACGCGGCGCGCAGCGCCTCGGGCAGCGGGGTGGCGCGGCGGGTCGCCGCCTCCACCAGCACCACCACCCCCTCGCCGGTCGCGGCGCAGAGCGGCCCCTGGAACACCCCCTGCCCGGTGGTGAAGGAGGAGCGGCCGATCCCCGTCACCGCCGTGCCGATCTCGATCGGGCCCAGTTCGCGCAGCTCGGCGCGGTAGTCGATGGCCATGCGGGCCAGCACGAAATAGGTCTCCGGCCCCTTCAGCAGGCGCTGCATCAGCGCGACCCGCGCCGTTTCCAGATAGGTGGCGTATTTGGCGTTGTTGACATGGCCCAGCCGGTCGGTGTCGCCGAAGCGCACCAGCTCCCCCGTCCAGAGCGGATAGCTTTCCCGCAGCAGCAGCCTGGGGTCGTTTGGCATGGGCGGCCCTCCTTCTCGTGACAGCGCGGCGGCCAGGATGGCGGGCCGTGTCGCCGCGCGCCAGGGGTGGGGCCAGGGGCGGGCGCCGTGGATTGCCCTGGCCCCGCCGCTTCGCCACAAGGGAGGCCGTTCAGCCTGGGAGGAAGAAGGGCCAATGCCGCAGACAAGGCAGCAGGAGGGGGAGGACCAGGCGGCGCGCTGGCGCGTTCTGCTGGGCCTCTGCGCCTGTGTGGTGCTGGGGATGACCAGCTGGTTCTCGGCCGCCGCCGTGCTGCCGCAGCTGCGCGCGTTGTGGCAGATGGGCGATGCCATGGCGGGCTGGCTGACCATCGCGGTGCAGCTCGGCTTCGTGCTGGGGGCGGTGGGGGCGGCGCTGAGCGGCCTGCCCGACCGGGTGCCGCCACGCCGGCTGATGCTGGTCTGCGGCCTTGGCGCCGCGCTGGCGAATCTTGGCCTGCTCTGGGCGCCGGGGCCGGGCAGCGCCCTGCTGCTGCGGCTGCTGACCGGCGTGCTGATGGCCGGGCTCTACCCGCCGGCGATGAAGCTGGTCGCCACCTGGTTCCGCGCCGGGCGTGGCCTGGCGCTGGGCTGCGTCATTGGCGCGCTGACGCTGGGCTCGGCCCTGCCGCATGCGGTGAACGCGCTGGGCGGTCTGCCCTGGCAGGGAGTCATCATCGCCGCCAGCCTGGCCACGCTGGCGGGCGCCCTCGGCGTCCTCGGCCTGTGCGAAGGACCCTACCCCTTCCCGCGCGCGCCTTTCGAGCCGGCGAAGCTGCGCCAGGCGCTGTCGCAGCGGGCCGTGCTGCTGGCGAGTGCCGGCTATCTCGGCCACATGTGGGAGCTCTACGCCATGTGGAGCTGGATGCTGGCCTTCCTGCGCGAGCGGGTGGGCGAGGGGGCGGGAGGGCTCGCCTCCTGGCTGACCTTCGCCATCGTCGCCGCCGGCGCGCCCGGCTGCGTGCTGGCCGGAAGGCTGGCGGACCGGCTGGGGCGGACGCGCACCACCATCGGTCTGATGGCGATCTCGGGCGGCTGCGCGGCGGTGATCGGGCTGGCCTATGCCGGGCCGCTCTGGCTGCTGGTGCTGGTCGGGCTGCTCTGGGGCTTCAGCATCGTGGCCGATTCCGCGCAGTTCTCCGCCATCGTCACCGAGGTGGGCGAGCCTTCGCTGGTCGGCACGGCGCTGACGGTGCAACTGGGCCTCGGTTTCGCGCTGACCGGGCTGGCCATCGGGCTGCTGCCCTGGGCCGCCGCGGCCTTCGGCAGCTGGCAATGGGTGTTCCTGGTGCTGTTGCCGGGGCCGCTGCTGGGCATCCTGGCCATGGACCGGCTGCGCCGCCTGCCGGATGCGGCGCGCATCGCCGGCGGGCGCGGCTAGGCCTATCGCGGGGCGGAAAGGAAGAAAGTGAGGGGAATGAATTCCCCTCAGACCCCTTCTTTTTTTTATCAGTTTTTGGCTGGCGCTGCTCGCCTGACAAGCCGGAGGCCCACCACAGCCACCAAACTTGCAGAAAAAAGAAGGGGTCCGGGGAATTCCTTCCCCGGCCTTTTTTCTTCTCCTGAACGTCAAGAAGCCTAGGCGCGGCGGGCGAGCTGTTCCTCGATCTGGCGCAGGCGGGTTTCCACCGCTTCCAACGCCTCCGCCAGCCGGTCGCGGCGCTGCGCCAGGCGGCGTTGCTCCTCGCGCAGCGCGGCGAGGTCCGCGCCGGCGGGGCGGGGCGCCGATTGCGGCGTGGCGCGCCGCAGTTCCAGGATTTCCCGCCGCGTCACATCCGGGCGGATCAGCCCGCGCTCGCGCGCCAGCCGCAACTGCCCATCGCTCAGCAGGGTGATCTGGTAGGCCGTGCCATAGGAGCCGGGACAGTCCTGCTGCGGCAGCCGGCCGGACTCCACCGCGCGCGCGATCTGCCGCAGCTGCGTCGCCGTCGCGTCGGAGAACGGAAAAATCCGTTCCGTGCCCTGGCGCAGGCGCTGCATCTCGGCCTTTGTCAGGCTCTGCTCCAGCGCCAGCAGGGCCCGGCCGATGGCCAGGAAGCTGTCGCGCGCATCGCCCCACTCTTTCCGGATCTCGGCGCGGATGCGCAGCATCTGCCGCAGCCGGGCCGGGTCGTCGGGCAGGCCGGTGCCGGCGAAGACGCTGCGGATCGCCTCCAGCCCCTCGGCCTCCTCGGCGGCCAGGCCGCGCAGCGCGGCGGCGCGCGGGTCGGGGGGCGGGGCCTCCTCCTCCTGCGCCAGGAAGGCGCGCAGCGCGCCGCGCGAGCGCTTGCCGCTCACAGCCCGGCCTCCCGCTTCACATAGGCCCAGACCTCCTCGAAGGGCGCGATGCCGCGCGACTTCGAATAGTCGAGCAGGGTGAGCCCCTTGGCCGCCGGCACATGCACGTCCTCGAGCTGCGGCAGCTCGGTCGGGCAGACCGGGCCGGCCTTGACCAGCAGGCCGCGCATCCGGGCATAGGAGGTGGTGCGGCGATTGGCGCGGTTCAGCACCACCGAGGCGCGCCGTCCCTTCTCGGCCAGGCTGCGCAGCCAGGGGGTGACGCTGTCGATATCGTCCTGGGTGCAGATCGCCGGCACCAGGATCAGGTCGGCGGCCTCGCCCAGCGCGTCGATGGCGGGCAGGTGGTCCTCGACGCTGGGGGGCGTGTCGAGCACGGCGAGCCGGTATCCCGCCGCCTGCCGCAGCGCGCCGCGCCAATCCTGCAGGCTGGCCGGCTGCACGGGGACGGCGGCGAAATCGGGGAAGGCCTCGCGCGTGCGCTCGCGCCGCGCCGCCCATTTCACCAGGGTCTGCTGCCGGTCGAAATCCAGCCCCAGCACCGGCAGCCCCTCCTGGGCGGCTGCCACCAGCAGGTGCCGGCTGAGCACGGATTTGCCCGAGCCGCCCTTGGGCGAGGAGACTAGGAGGATGCGCGGTGCCGGGGTGCGAGCCATGCGGCGCAGATTAAGCCGCTGGAATAGCGAGCGAAAGGCCGGAAAATCCAGGATGGCCCGCCGAATTAGACATGTCTAATTCCGGCCTCGGAAGGAGCTACCAGCCGGTGACGGCCCCGGCGAGGCGGCCGGCGGCCTCGCGCAGCACGGGCAGGAAGCTGCGGCGCAGCATCTCCAGCGGCGCGCGGGCGGCCGAGGTGCCGATGTTCAGCGCCGCCACCTCCCGCCCCGTGGCATCCAGCACCGGCACGGCGATGGAGCGGGCGCCAAGCTCCAGCTCGCCATCGATCACCGCGTAGCGCTGGCGGCGGATTTCTGTCAGTCGCGCGCGCAGCTGCTCCGGGTCGGTCACCGTGCGCTCGGTCCAGGCGCGCAGCGGGTGGCGACGCAGCCATTCCTCCAGCGCCGGCTCCGGCAGCGCCGCCAGCAGCACGCGGCCGAGCGATGAGGCATGCGCCGGCAGCCGCGTGCCGATATCGATGCGCGAGGAATAGACCCGCCGCGCCTCGACCCGCGCGACATAGACGACATCCGCCCCGTCCAGCACGGCGAGCGAGCAGCTTTCGTTGAGGTCGCGCGACACCGCCTCGATCACCGGGCGCACCGCCTCGGCGCGGGCGAAGCCGGCCAGGTAGCCTTGGCCGAAGCGCAGCACGCGCGGCGTCATCCAGAACAGCTTGCCGTCGCTGGCGAGATAGCCGAGCGCGGTGAGCGTCAGCAGGAAGCGCCGCGCCGTGCCGCGGCTGAGCCCGGTCTGCTGCGCCACCTGCGAGAGCGTCATGCGCTCCCGCCCCGGGCCGAAGCATTCCAGCACCTGCAGGCCACGGCCGAGGGCGGCGACGAAATCCCCCTCCTTCAGGGCAGGGGAGGGGGGGGAAATGGCGGCGTCGGTCGCCATGAAGCCGCGCATCTCCTTGGCTGGGCGGGGGCCGGTCCTGCCGCTTAGCCGCGCCGGCGGCATCGCGGCAAGCGGAAAGCGGCCGCGCGAAGAGGCTTGACAGCGGCGCCGTCCGGGTCCGACGCTGCGGGTAAATTCGGACATAAGTCCGGCCAGCGGACAAAACCGGCGGATTAAAAGCCGGCCCCCGCTGCGAAAACCCGCCTGAGGACGTCAAGACATGACCACCCGCCGCACCCTGCTGGCGGCCACGGCCCTGGGCCTGGCCGCGCCGCGCCTGCTCCGTGCCCAGCCCGCCAGCCACGTCATCGGCACGCTGTTCCCGATGGCCGGGCCGAACGCCGAATACGGCGCCATCTTCACCGCCGGCATCGAGCTGGCGCTGCAGCATCTGCGCGACGACCGCCTGCTGCAACGGCCGATCGAGCTGCGCGCGCAGGACAGCCTGGCGACGCCGCAGGGCGGCGCCGTCGGCATGACCAAGCTCGCCAATGTGGACCGCGCCGTCTATGTCATGCTGGGCTTCACCGGCGTGTCCAAGGCGGCGGCGCCGATCGGCACGCGCGCCAAGGTCGTCATGGTCAATGGCGGCGGCGTCGGGCCCGACCTGGCCGAGCTGTCGCCCTATTACTGGAACGTCATCCCGCTGGTGAACCAGGAGGTGCGCGCCCTGCTGCCCTGGCTGCAGCAGAAAGGGCTGAAGCGCATCGCGCTGATCTATGTCGATGATCCGCTCGGCAACGCCGTCGTGCAGGAGCTGAGGAACGGCCTGCCGCCGATCGGCGGCACGCTGGCCGGCAGCTTCAGCATTCCCCCCGCCACGCAGCAATTCGCCGCCATCGCGGCGCGGGTGCGGGATACGCGGCCCGATGCCGTGTATTTCGCCAGCTACGGCGCGCAGCAGGCGCAGATCATCAAGCAGCTGCGCGACAATGGCGTCAGCCAGCCGCTGATTTCCTATTCCGCGGGCAGCATTCCCTCGGTGGTGACGCTGCCCGAAAGCCAGGGCCTGATCTACACCAGCCAGGCCGCCGACTGGTCGCGTTCCGACCCGGTGACGCAGCGCTTTGTCGCCGACTGGCGCGCCAGGCATGGCGATGATCCCTCCGCCTATCACCAGAACTACTACAACGCGATGCGGCTCTTCGGCCTGCTGGCGCAGTCGCTGGAGAAGGCCGGCAAGCCGGTGGATGGCGAGACTCTGCGGGAGGAGATGCTGCGCACCCGCCGCTTCGCGCTCGTCGGCGGCGAAGGCGAGTTCAGCGAGCAGGGCACCATGAGCATGCCTATTCAGATCAACGAGGTCCGCGACGGCCGCGCGCAGAAGATCGCCTGACCGCATGCTGCTGCTTCAGCTTTTCCTCAGCGGCCTGCAGACCGGCGCGATCTACGCGCTGACGGCGGCGGGCTTCGCGCTGATCTTCGGCGCCACGCGCATCTTCCATGTCGCGCATGGCGCCGCCTTCGCGCTCGCCGGCTACGCCTTCCTGGCCAGCACGGAGGCCGGGCTGCCCTGGCCGCTCGGCATCCTGCTGGCATTGGCGCTGGCCATGGGCTTCGGCCTGTTCATGGACGCGGCCATCTACCGGCCGATCCAGCGGCATGAGGGCTCCTTCTTCACCGTCTTCGTCGCCGCCTTCGGCATGTCGATCGTGGTGCAGAGCCTGATCGAGCTGGGCTTCGGCCGTGGCTTCGTCGTGCTGTCCACGCCGCTGACGCGGGCGCGGGAGGTGCTGCCGGGCCTCTACCTGGCCGATGTGTTCTGGGTGGCGCTCGGCACCGCGCTGCTGCTCTTCGCGGCGGTGACGCTGTTCCTGGAGCGCAGCCGCGCCGGCACCGGCCTGCGCGCCCTGTCGGAGAATCCGGAGCTGCTGCGCGCCTTCGGCCTGTCCTCGCGCCGCCTGTCGATGCTGGCCTTCGCGCTGGGCTCGGCGCTGGTGGTGCCGGGGGCGGTGCTGACCGCCATCACCTCCGGCCTGCAGCCGGCGATCGCCGCGCAGGTCATGCTGGTCAGCCTGGCCGCCGCCGTGGTGGGCGGCATTGGCAGCCTGCGCGGCGCGGCGCTGGCCGGGCTGCTGCTCGGCGTGGTCGAGAATCTCGTCATCGCCGTGCTGGACACGCAATGGAGTGCGGCGGCCGGCTTCGTCGTGCTCTTCGCCTTCATCCTGTTCCGCCCCAGCGGCCTGTTCGGCCAGGCGGTGGCTCGGTGACCGCCTATCTGCTGAACCTGGCGACGCTCGCCACCATCTTCGGCATCCTCGCCGCCAGCCTGAACCTGCTGATCGGCTATGCCGGCATCTTCAGCATGGCGCATGCGGTGTTCTTCGGCCTCGGCGCCTATGCGGGGGCGCAGCTGGCGCTGCTCTGGGTGCCGGATCTGCTGCTGGCCTGCCTGCTGGGCGCGGCGCTCTCCGCCGCGCTCTCCCTCTGCCTGGCGCTGCCGGCCCTGCGCGTGCGCGGCGAGTATTTCGTCGCCGCCAGCCTCGGCCTGCAGATGATGGCCGTCACCGTCTTCTCCGAGGCGCATGCGCTGACCGGCGGGCATGGCGGGCTGGTGGGCATTCCGCCGGCGACCCTGCTCGGCCTCGATCTGACCGATCCGGCGCGGCTGCTGCTGGTCTGCCTGGCGGTGCTCGGCGGCGCGCTGCTGCTGATCCGGCTGCTGATGCGCGGCAGCTTCGGCCGGGCGCTGATGGCCATCCGTGACAGCGAAAGCGCCGCCGAGGCCTTCGGCAAGGATGTGCGCGCGCTGAAGACGCTGGCCGTCGCGCTGGGCTGTTCGCTCGCCGGCGTCGCCGGCGCGCTCTTCGCCTTCTACATGGCCTTCGTCAATGTCGAGAGCTTCACGCTGGAGCAGTCGATCCTGGTGATGGCCATGGTTATCATCGGCGGCACGGCGACGCTGGCCGGGCCGCTGATCGGCGTGCTGCTGCTGCTGCTGCTGCCGGCGGGGCTGTCCTTCCTGCCCTTCATCCCGCCGACGCAGATCGGCGCGGTGCAACAGCTGGTCTATGGGCTGGCCATGGTGCTGCTGATGATCTATCGCCCGGCCGGCCTTGCCGGTCTCGCCGCGGGGCGCCGCTGATGCAGCCCGCCCCGCTCAGCGTGCGCGGCCTCGACAAGCATTTCGGCGGCGTCGCCGCGGTGCAGAAGGTCGATCTGGAGCTGCGCCCCGGCATCACCACCGCGCTGGTCGGTCCGAATGGCGCCGGCAAGACCACGGTGTTCAACCTGATCACCGGCCACATCCCCCCCGATGCGGGGGAGGTGCTGCTGGACGGGCAGGATGTGCGCGGCCTCGCGCCGCACCGCCTGGCGCGGCGCGGCATCGCGCGCTCCTTCCAGGATCTGCGGCTGTTCGGCCGGATGAGCGTGCGCGACAATGTGCGCTCCGCCATCGAGCCGGCCGCCTGGTTCTGGCAGCCCGGTGGCCGTGCCGCCGCCGCCGCGCGCGAGGATGCCGTGCAGCAGGCGCTGGAGCGCACCGGCCTGGCCGGCATGGCGGATGCCCGCGCCCTCGACCTCGCCTATGCCGAGCGCAAATTTTTGTCTGTTGCCCGCATCCTGGCGACGGGCGCGCGCATCTGGCTGCTGGACGAGCCGGCCTCCGGCCTCGACCCGCAATCGCGCGCCCGCTTCGTGCGGCTGGTGCGCGAGGCGGTGGCCGAGGGTGTCACCATCTGCCTGATCGAGCACAATCTCGACATCGTCACGGAACTCGCCGACCGCATCGCCTTCCTCGACCGCGGCGCCAAGCTGGCCGAGGGCGAGCCGCAGGAGATCCTGCGCGACCCGAAGCTCATCGCCATCTATTTCGGGGAGCGCCGGACATGAGCGATGTCACCACCGCACCGGCGCTCGCCGTGAAGAACCTCGCCGCCGGCTATGGCGGGCGGGAGGTGCTGAGCGGCCTCGACCTCGCTTTGCCGCAGGGCGAGGTGCTCTGTCTGGTCGGCCACAATGGCGCCGGCAAATCGACCCTGATGAAGCTGCTTTTCGGGTTGCACACGCCCTCGTCCGGGGAGATCCGGCTGCGTGGCGCGCCGTTGCGGCCGAGGCCGGAGGCGATGGCGCGCGCGGGCGTCGCCTATGTGCCGGAGGGCAGGGGCGTCTTCCCCGGTCTCAGCGTGCGGGAAAACTTCCTGCTCGCCCTCTGGTCCGGCGGGCTGGAAGGGGCGGAGGCCGAGGCGCGCACCGAGGAGGTGCTGGCCATCCTGCCGCGCATCCGCGAATTCTGGACGCGCCGCGCCGGCACGCTCTCCGGCGGGCAGCAGCAGATGGTCTCGGTCGGGCGTGCGCTGCTGTCGCGCCCCTCCATCCTGCTGCTGGACGAGCCCTCGATCGGACTGGCGCCGAAGACCTTCCAGGATCTGATGGCGCCGATCCGCGCCCGGCAGCAGGAGACGGGCATGTCGATCCTGCTGGTGGAGCAGAATGTCGGCGAGGCCTTCGCCGTCTCCGACCGTGTCGCCGTGATGAAATCCGGCCGCGTGATCTTCGAGGGCGTGCCCGCCGACCTCGCCGACACCGCGCGGCTGATGGACATGTTCTGAAGGAGCCCAAGCATGCTGTTCCACGTCGCCATGCAGGTGCGCCTGCCGCCCGACATGCCCGCCGACCGCGCCGACGCGCTGAAATCGCGCGAGAAGGCGGTGGCCCAGGAGATCCAGCGCCAGGGCAAATGGCCGCATCTCTGGCGGGTCGCCGGCCGCTACGCCAACATCTCGATCTTCGATGTCGCCGACAATGACGAGCTGCACGCCCTGCTCTCCAGCCTGCCGCTGTTTCCCTACATGGACATCACGGTGACGCCGCTGGCGCAGCACCCTTCCGCGCTCCCGGCGGAGGCGCGGGCATGAGCGACCTGCGCATCCTGGCCGAGGGGCTGCGCTTCCCCGAGGGCCCCGTCGCCTTCGCCGATGGCAGCGTGGCGCTGGTGGAGCTGGAGGCGAGGCGCATCACCCGCATCGCGCCGGACGGGGCGAAAAGCACCATCGCGACCGTCGAGGGCGCGCCGAACGGGCTGGCGGTCGGCTCGGATGGCGCGCTCTATCTCTGCAACAATGGCGGCTTCGCCTGGCATGAGGAGGCGGGGCTGCTGCGCCCCTCCGGGCAGGCGGCCGATTATTCCGGCGGGCGGATCGAGCGCATCGACCCCGCCACCGGCGCCGTCACCCGGCTTTACGACAGCTGCGACGGTGTGCCGCTCAAGGGCCCGAACGATCTGGTCTTCGACGGCAAGGGCGGCTTCTGGTTCACCGATCTCGGCAAGGTGCGGGCGCGCGACCGCGACCATGGCGGCGTCTACTGGGCGGCCGAGGATGGCTCGCGCATCGTCGAGGCCGCCTATCCCGTCTTCGGCGGCGGCAATGGCATCGGCCTGTCGCCGGATGGCGAGGTGCTGTATGTGGCGGAGACCGAGACGGGGCGGCTCTGGGCCTGGGACATCCTGTCCCCCGGACGGCTGCGCAAGGCGCCCTGGCCCAGCGTGCATGGCGGGCGGCTGCTCTGCCAGTTCCCCGGCTTCCGGCGGCTGGACAGCCTGGCCGTCGCCGCCTCCGGCAATGTCGTGGTGGCGACGCTGGTGAGCGGTGAGATCACCACGGTCTCCCCCTCCGGGGAGATCGTGGAGGTGGTGACAATGCCCGACCGCATGCCCACCAATATCTGCTTCGGCGGGCCGGATCTGCGCACCGCCTATGTCACGCTGTCCACCACCGGGCGGCTGGCGGCGCTGCCCTGGTCCGAGCCGGGGCTGCGCCTGGCTTTTGGCTGAGACGAGGACGGAGAGACGCGTGACCGACAGGATGATGGCCGCCGCGCCGCAGGCGCAGGTTCCCGGGCTGATGCACCGACGGGTGGGGGAGATCGTGGTCAGCGCCGTCAGCGACGGTTTCCTGAACGGCTCCAACGCCACGCTGCAAGGCATCGCGCAGGAGGAGGTGGCGGCCATGCTGGTCGGCGCCTTCCGCCCGACGCCGCGGCGCACCGCCATCAACACCTTCCTGGTCTGGTCGGCCGGGCGGGTGGCGCTGATCGACACCGGCTGCGGCCCGCATCTGCAGCCCTCCGCCGGCAAGCTGTTTGCCCATCTGGCGGCGGCCGGGGTGCCGCCGGAGGCGGTGGACACGGTGCTGCTGACGCATCTGCACCCCGACCACGCCAACGGCCTGGCCGATGTGCATGGCGAGGCGCTGTTCCCGCATGCCGAGCTGGCGCTGCACCAGGCCGAGCTGGCCTATTGGCGGGACGAGGCCGCCGCCGCCCGCGCCGCCGCCACCGGCCAGGGCGTGCCCTATTTCGCCGCCGCCCAGGCGCAGCTCGCCCCCTATCGCGACCGGCTGAAGCCTTTTGTTGACGGGGCGGAGGTTTTTCCTGGTGTCACTGCGGTGCACCTGCCTGGCCACACGCCCGGCCATTGCGGCTTCCGCATCAGCTCGGGCCACGAGCAACTGCTGATCTGGGGCGATATCGTGCATGTGCCCGAGGTGCAGGTGCCACGCCCCGAGGTGACCATGCAGTTCGATGTCGAGCCGGAGCTGGCCATCGCCACGCGGCGCCGCATGTTCGACATGGTGGCGCGCGACCGGCTGCTGGTGGCGGGCATGCATCTGCACTTCCCGGGGCACGCGCATCTGCTGCGCGAGGGCCAGGGCTACCGCCTGCTGCCCGAGCCCTTCCGGCTGGAGTTCTGAAGCCGCCCGGAGCCAGGGGCGCGGCAAGTTGAAGCCCGCGCCCCTGGCTGGCTTCCCACGCCAGGGCTAAGCCCTGGCCATGACCCGGACCGAGGCGGACCCGCCCGCCACCCCGGCGGCGGAGGCCGCCCGCGCTGCCTCCGCCACGCCCCTGCTGGTCGGGCTGGTGCTGCTGTTGGTGCTGACCGGGCCGTTCGGCTGGCTGGCCAGCTTTGGCGCCGCCATCGCCCTGTGGGCGCTGCTGCCGCAGGCGCTGGCGGTGCTGGCCATGGGCACGCTGTACCTGCTGGCCGGGCCGCAGCCGCCCGCCACG
>NZ_GG770780.1:0-3297 GCF_000164635.1 Pseudoroseomonas cervicalis ATCC 49957
CCGCGGCCGAGGCCGGCGCGCCCAGCGCCGCGGAGGCGGCGCTGGAACGGCCGCATCTGCTCTGGGCCAATGCGGCGCTGTTCCTGGCGGTGCTGGCCACGCTGGTCGCCGGGCTGCTGCCGGCCGGCTATGTGTTCATGCTCGGCCTGGCGGTGGCGCTGCTGCTGAACTACCGCGACCCCACGCTGCAGATGCAGCGTGTCGCGGCCCATGCGCCTTCCGCCCTGACCATGGGCATCATCATCCTGGCCGCCGGCTCCTTCCTCGGCATCATGGACGGCACCGGCATGCTGAAGGCGATGGCCGAGGGGCTGGTGCAGGCGCTGCCCTCCGGCATGGTGCCGGTGCTGCACCTGCTGTTCGGCGTGGTCGGCCTGCCGATGGAGCTGGTGCTGAGCACCGACGCCTATTATTTCGGCCTGCTGCCGATCGTGCTGGAGATCGTCACCCCGCATGGCGTGGCCCCGGCCGAGGTGGTGCACGCGCTGACCATCGGCAACATCATCGGCACCTTCATCAGCCCCTTCTCGCCGGCGCTGTGGCTGGCCCTCGGCCTGGCCGGGGCGCAGATCGGGCCGCATATCCGCTATTCGGTGCTGTGGATGTGGGGCTTCTCGCTGCTGCTGATGGGGGCCGCGGCGCTGCTCGGCCTGTTCTGAGCCCGCCCGGGGGGGCGGTGCGCCGCCCCCGCCGCATGCTGCGCCGCAACCAAAACCGGCCATTTTTGGTAATAAAATTATAATTCACCCTTCCGCTGCGACGCGATCGGAGGGATAAGCGGCACACTCCCCCGCATGGGGGGCCGCCTTGTCGACTCGCTGGGAGGAAACCCGCATGAATCGCCGCGCCCTGCTCGGCGCCGCCGCCGCTGCTGCGCCGGCCGCGCTCGCCGCCCCCGCCCTGGCCCAGTCGGCGCCGGAGCTGCGCTGGCGGCTGACCAGCTCCTTCCCGCGCAACCTGGACATCCTCTATGGCGCGCCGGAGCTGATCGCCCGCCGCGTCGCGGCGATGACCGACAACAAGTTCCAGATCCGCGTCTTCCCGGCCGGCGAGATCGTGGGCGGGCTGCAGGCGCTGGACGCGGTGCAGGCCGGCACGGTGGAGTGCGCGCACACCGCCTCCTACTACTATGTCGGCAAGGACCCCGCCTTCGCCTTCTTCACCGCCATGCCCTTCGGCCTGAACACCCGCATGTTCAACGCCTGGAACCGGCATGGCGGCGGCGCCGCGCTGGCGGCGGAGCTGTTCGGCACCTACAACATCGTGGCCTTCACCGCCGGCGACACCGGCGCGCAGATGGGCGGCTGGTTCCGCAAGGAAGTGAAGTCGCTGGCCGAGCTGCAGGGGCTGAAGTTCCGCGTCGCCGGCTTCGCCGGCCAGGTCTTCGCCAAGCTCGGCGCGGTGCCGACGCAGGTGGCGGCGGCCGACATCTACCCCTCGCTCGAGCGCGGCACGCTGGACGCGGTGGAGTTCGTCGGCCCCTATGACGACGAGAAGCTGGGCTTCGCCCGCGTCGCGCCGAACTACTACTTCCCCGGCTTCTTCGAGCCCGGCGCGCGGCTGCACCTGATGGTCAACAAGACCGCCTTCGAGGCGCTGCCGCCCGCCTACAAGGCCGCGCTGGAGGCCGCCTGCGCCGAGGCCGACCAGGACATGACCGCGCGCTACGACGCCGGCAACCCGCAGGCGCTGCGCCGGCTGATCGCCGCCGGCACGCAGCTGCGCCCCTGGCCGCGCGAGATCCTGGCCGCCGCCTGGAAGGCCGCGCATGAGCTGTATGACGAGACCAGCGCGAAGAACGAGCGGTTCAAGACGATCTGGGAGTCCTATCGCCGCTTCCGCGACGACGAATATGCCTGGTTCCGCGTCGCCGAGAACTCCTTCGACAATTTCGCCTTCACCGCCGGCCAGACGGTGCGCTGAGGCGGCCCCCGCCGGGGCGGGATCGCGGACGGGCCGGGGGCGCAAGCCTCCGGCCCGTTCCGGTTGCAGGCCGGGCGGTTAAAATGCGGAAGGATCGGCGCCACGGCGCCGGCGGCGGGTGACAGCGGGGGGCGGTCGGGGCTAGTCGGGCGGCTCCCAGCCGCAGGACGCCTCCATGGATTTTGCCTCGCTTCTCTCCGCCCTGCTGATGGGCGTCGTCGAAGGGGTGACGGAGTTCCTCCCGATCTCCTCCACCGGCCACCTGATCCTGCTGGGGGAGGCCATCGGCTTCCAGGGCCCGCCGGGCAAGACCTTCGAGATCAGCATCCAGCTCGGCGCCATCCTGGCGGTGATCTGGCTGTTCCGCGCGACGATCTGGCGCATCGCCACCGGCATGTGGCGCATCGGCAGCCATGAATACTATTTCGCGCTGAACCTGCTGCTGGCCTTCCTGCCGGCGCTGGTGCTGGGCGCCACCCTCTACAGGACGGTCACCGAGCTGCTCTACACCCCCTTCGTGGTGGCGCTGGCGCTGATCGGCGGCGGGCTGGTGATCCTGGCGATCGAGCGCTGGCGCCCGGCGCCGCAGATCCATTCGGTGCCGGAGATCGGGCCGCTGGCGGCGCTGCTGATCGGCTTCGGCCAGGCGCTGGCGATGATCCCGGGCACCAGCCGCTCGGGCGCGACCATCATCAGCGCGCTGCTGGTGGGCGTCGATCGCCGCACCGCGGCCGAGTTCAGCTTCCTGCTGGCGATCCCGACCATGGTGGCCGCCACCGTGTTCAGCCTGTGGAAGAACCGCGCCGATCTCGACTTCTCCGGCGCCGGGCTGATCGCGGTGGGCTTCGCCGCCGCCTTCCTGGTCTCGCTGGTGGTGGTGCGCTGGCTGATGAGCGTGATCAGCCGCATCGGCTTCACCCCCTTCGCCTGGTACCGCATCGGCCTCGGCCTGATCATCCTGGCTTGGCTGGCGCTGCGCTGAGGCACGGCCGCCGCCGCCCTCTCCGGTGAAGCCCGGGGCCGCCGCGCGCCCCGGGCTTTTTTCATGCCGGGGCTCCGGGCGTCCGGCTTCTCCTTTCCGTGACCTTTCGCGGTTTTCGGGACGCGCCGCGCCGCGGCCTCGCTTGAAGCGGCGCGGCGTTGCCGTCATCCTGGCGGCCACGCCGCTTGCGGGAATGAACAGCGATGCGCCGCCTCTTGCCGGTCCCGGCCCTTCCGATCCTGGCTCGCCGGACCCCGGCCCTGCTGGCGCCGGCCCTGCTGGCGCTGGCGGCCGCCCTGCTGCTGCCGGGGGGCGCGCGGGCGCAGAGCTGGCCGAACGAGACCGGCCAGGGCGGCGACCTGATGGGCTATTCCAGCCGGCAATTCGACCGC
>NZ_GG770780.1:4394-9556 GCF_000164635.1 Pseudoroseomonas cervicalis ATCC 49957
GGGGGAGCGGGCTCCCCCGGGGCAGGGCCGGGCTGGCGGCGACGGCGGCTCAGGCCAGGCCGGGCTTCACCGCGAAGCCGGCCTCGGTCTTCTCCCGCAGTTCTTCGAGTGTGACGCCCGGCGCCAGCTCGACCAGCGTGGCGCCGCCCGCCTTGCGATCGATCTCGAACACCGCAAGCTCGGTGATCACCATGTCCACCACCGCCTTGCCGGTCAGCGGCAGGGTGCATTCCTTCAGCAGCTTGGGCTTGCCGCCGGCGGTGTGCTCCATCAGCACCACCACCTTCTTCACCCCGGCGACCAGGTCCATGGCGCCGCCCATGCCCTTCACCATCTTGCCGGGGATCATCCAGTTCGCCAGGTCGCCATTCTCGGCCACCTGCAGCGCGCCCAGGATGGAGAGGTCGACATGGCCGCCGCGGATCATCGCGAAGCTGTCGGCCGAGGAGAAGAAGCTGGTGGTCGGCAGCGCCGTCACCGTCTGCTTGCCGGCATTGATCAGGTCCGGGTCCTCCTCCCCCTCATAGGGGAAGGGGCCCATGCCGAGCATGCCATTCTCCGACTGCAGCTGCACGCTGATGCCGTCGGGGATGTGGTTCGCCACCAGCGTCGGGATGCCGATGCCGAGATTGACGTAGAAACCGTCCTGCAGCTCACGGGCGGCGCGGGCCGCCATCTCGTCGCGGGTCCAGGGCATTTTTCCGTTCCTTCCCCTCAGGCGCGCTTGCGGGTGGTGCGCTGCTCGATGCGCTTCTCATAGCCCTCGGGCAGCTTGACGATGCGCTTCACATAGATGCCCGGGGTGTGGATGTGGTCGGGGTCGATCTCGCCCGGCTGCACCAGATGCTCGACCTGCACCACGGTGACGCGGGCGGCGGTGGCCATCATCGGGTTGAAGTTGCGCGCCGTCTTGCGGAAGACCAGGTTGCCCTCGGTGTCCGCCTTCCAGGCATGGATGATGGCGAGGTCGGCCATGATGCCGCGCTCCATCACATAGGTCTCGCCATCGAACTCCCGCGTCTCCTTGCCCTCGGCGACGGCGGTGCCGACGCCGGTCCTGGTGAAGAAGGCGGGGATGCCGGCGCCGCCGGCGCGGATGCGCTCGGCGAGAGTCCCTTGCGGGTTGAACTCGATCTCCAGCTCGCCGGCCAGGAACTGCTCGGCGAAGGTCTTGTTCTCGCCCACATAGGAGGAGATCATCTTGCGGATCTGGCGGGTCTTCAGCAGCAGGCCGAGCCCGGCATCGTCGATGCCCGCATTGTTGGAGACGACGGTGAGGTCCTTCACGCCGGAATCGCGGATCGCCTCGATCAGCGCCCCGGGAATGCCGCACAGGCCGAAGCCGCCGGAATGGACCAGCATCCCATCGCGCAGCAGGCCGTCCAGCGCGGCGCGCGCATCCGGGTAGACTTTCCGCATTTGACGCTCCCCAGTTTCAGGTGGGGGGAGGCTACCGGCCATGACGCGACTGCGAAAGGGGTGGCGGGGCCTGGGCGGCGGAGCGTCCCTGCCGCCGCGATCGCTGCCAAAAAACCGCAAAAGAATCGCGGGCGCCCCGCTTGCGCACCCTGGATGGCGTGGTTATACCCCCGCCTCACTTCCCTGAGGGGCCATAGCTCAGTTGGGAGAGCGCTTGAATGGCATTCAAGAGGTCGTCGGTTCGATTCCGATTGGCTCCACCAGTTCGACAGGCTGTCCGGTAACGGACAGCCTGTTTTCATTTGCGGCCCCCGCCAGGCCGCGCCCCGCGATTCCGCCGCTTGCGCCGCCGCCAACCCGCCGCTATACGCCCGCCTCACTTCCCTGAGGGGCCATAGCTCAGTTGGGAGAGCGCTTGAATGGCATTCAAGAGGTCGTCGGTTCGATTCCGATTGGCTCCACCAGTTCGACAGGCTGCCCGGTGACGGGCAGCCTGTTTTCGTTGGTGCCCCCCGGAGCCGCCGCCCATGTCGCCCGACGCTGACCTGAACGACCCCGCCTTGCGCGACCGCGCGGTGCGCGCGGCGCGCGGCCTCGCGCCCTTCGATGTGCTGATCACCGGCGCGCAGGTCGCCGACATGGCGACGGGCGAGCTGCGCGCGGCCGATCTCGGCCTGGTCGGGCCGCTGATCGCCAGCGTGCATGCGCCGGGCAGCCGGGCCGACGCCGCCAGGATCCATCACTGGCCCGGCCGCATCCTCGCCCCCGGGCTGATCGACACGCATATGCATGTCGAGAGCTCGATGGTGACGCCGCGCCGCTATGCCGAGACGGTGCTGCCCCAGGGCACCACCACGGTGTGCTGGGACCCGCATGAGCTGGGCAATGTCGCCGGGCTGGACGGCGTGCGCTGGGCCATCGAGGCGTCGCGCGGCCTGCCGCTGCGCGTGCTGGTGCTGGCCCCCTCCTGCGTGCCCTCCGCCCCCGGGCTGGAGCGCGCCGGCGCCGATTTCGGCCCCGCCGAACTGGAAGAGATGCTGGCCTGGCCGGAGATCGCCGGGGTCGCCGAGGTGATGGACATGCGCGGCGTGCTGGAGCGCAGCCCGCGCATGGCCGGCATCGTCGGTGCGGGGCTTTCCAGCGGCAAGCTGGTCTGCGGCCATGCGCGCAGCCTGGCGGGGCCCGATCTGCAGGGCTTCGTCGCCGCCGGCATCGCCTCGGACCATGAGATCGTCTCGGGCGCGGACCTGCTGGAGAAGCTGCGCGCGGGCCTGACCGTCGAGCTGCGCGGCAGCCACGACCATCTGCTGCCGGAGTGCGTCGCGGCGCTGGCGACCCTGCCGCGCTGGCCGCAGACGCTGACGCTCTGCACCGACGATGTCTTCCCCGACGATCTGGTGCAGCGGGGCGGCATGATCGACCTGCTGCGGCGGCTGGTGCGCTATGGCATGCCGGCGCTGGAGGCGCTGCGCTGCGCCACGCTGAACGCCGCGCAGCGCATCGGCCGCGCCGATCTCGGCCTGCTGGCGCCGGGGCGGCGGGCGGACCTGCTGGTGCTGTCCGATCTCGATCAGCTGGCGGTGGAGCAGGTCTTCGTCTCCGGCGCGCATCTCGCCGAGGCGGGCCGGCTGCTGGCGCCGCTGCCCGGCGCCACGCCGCCCGGGCTGCGCGACACGATGAAGCTCGGCGCCGTGGCGGCGGGGGATTTCCGCATCGCCGCCCCCGGCACCGAGGCGCGGCTGCGCACCGTGTCCCAGCCGCGCTTCACCCGCTGGGGGGAGATCGCGGTGCCGGTGCGGGACGGCCATGCGGTGCTGCCGCCGGAGGCCACGATGCTCGCCGTGCTGCACCGGCATGGCCGCGCGCCCGCCACGCCGAGCCTTGGCGTGCTGGAGGGCTGGGGCGCGTGGCAGGGCGCGCTGGCCAGCACGGTCGCGCATGACAGCCACAATCTCTGCGTCTTCGGCCATGCGCCGGGCGACATGGCGCTGGCCGCCAATGCGCTGATCGGCTGTGGCGGCGGCATGGCGGTGGCGCAGGAGGGCGCCGTGCGGGCGCTGCTGCCCCTGCCGGTCTGCGGCCTGCTCTCCGACGCGCCGGCCGCGGAGGTGGCGGCGCAGTTCGCGGCGCTGCGCGCGGCGGCGGAGGGGCTGACGCAGTGGCAGCCGCCCTACCGGGTGTTCAAGGCGATCGTCGGCGCCACGCTGGCCTGCAATGCCGGGCCGCATGTGACGGATCTCGGCATTGCCGATGGCGGCAGCGGCGCGGTGCTGCCCACGCTGGTCGCGTAAGGGCCCACGGATCGCGGGGTCCGGGGTGGCCGTGCCACCCCGGTGGAGGGGTCTGGGGAGGCAAAGCCTCCCCAGGCGCGGCGCTTTCTGGCACGAAGGCGGCAACACGCTCCCGGGAGGAAGACCATGCTGCGCCGTACCCTGCTTGCCGCCCCTGCCCTGCTGCTGCCTGGCCTGGCCCTGGCCCAGCCGCGGGTGATCCGGCTGATCGTGCCCTTCGCCGCCGGCGGGGCGGCGGACAGCGCCGCCCGCACCATCGCCCCGCGCATGGGCGAGCGGCTGGGCCAGACCATCGTGGTGGAGAACCGCACGGGCGCCAGCGGCAGTGTCGGCGGCGGCGCGGTGGCGCAGGCGGCGCCGGACGGGCAGACGCTGCTGTGGGATGCCTCCTCGCATCTGGTGAACCCGTCGCTGCTGCGCGGCCTGCCTTTCGACTACACCACCGCCTTCACGCCGATCTCGCTGGTGACGACCTTCCCGCAGGTGCTGGCGGTGAAGGCCGAATCGCCGGCGCGCGACCTGGCCGGCTTCATCGCGCTGGCGAAGCAGCGGCCGGGGCAGCTCAATGTCGGCACCCAGGGCAATGCCACGGCCGGGCATCTGGCGGTGGTGCAGTTGCAGCGCCTGGCCGGCATCAGCCTGCAGCACGTGCCCTATCGCGGCGGCGCCGATGCGGCGCGCGACCTGGCGGGCGGCAATCTGGACGCCGCCTTCATCACCGCGCTCTCGGCCGGGCCGGTGGTGGCCTCGGGCCGCGCCCGCTTCCTGGCCATCGCCGCCGAGCAGCGCGTCGCCGTGCAGCCCGAGGTGCCGACCTTCGCCGAGGCCGGGCTGCCCGGCCTGACGATCTCCGAATGGGCGGCGCTGTTCGGCCCGGCGGGGCTGCCGGCGCCGCTGGTGGAGCGGATCCATGGCGCGCTCGCCGAGTCGCTGGCCGAGCCGGAGGTGCGGGCGCGCCTCGCCCAGCTCGCCGCCGTGCCGGTGGGCAGCAGCCCGTCCGACTTCGCGCGCTTCGTGCGCGAGGGGCGGGAGAGCATGGCGACGCTGGTGCGGGAGGCCGATATCCGCCTTGACTGAGGCGGCCGCCCCGCCTCGCCCGGATTGGCGCGTGGCGCTGCGCCGCAGTGGCGCGCTGCGCCGCCTGGCCGGGTTCGACCCGCATGTGGCGGGCACGCCGCCGCTGCGCCTCGACACCCCGGCGAGCGACATCGACCTGCTCTGCCACGCGCCGGATGCGGTGGCGTTCTCGGCCCATCTCTGGCGGGAGTTCGGCGGGGAATCCGGCTTCGCCCTGTGGCAATGGCGTGGCGCGGGGCGGCCGGTGCTGGCGCGCTTCCGGGCCGAGGGCTGGGCGTTCGAGATCTTCGGCGCCGTCCAGCCGGTGGCGCGGCAGGCCGGCTGGCGGCATTTCGTGGCGGAGCGGCGGCTGCTGGCCCTCGGCGGGGCGCCGCT
>NZ_GG770780.1:13091-14771 GCF_000164635.1 Pseudoroseomonas cervicalis ATCC 49957
CCCCCGCCCGCCCGCGCCCGGCCAACGAGCCCGGCTGGGCCGGCCAGCAAGGTGTGGCCGGTGGCGCCGCGGTTGCCGCCAGGGCCCAGGCCGTGCCATGAGCCCCTGCGCGGGACGCGCATCCACCCCCGGCGCGGGGCGCGCATCCAACCCCCGCGCAGGGCGCGCATCCGGCCCCGGCGCGGGGCGCGTGTTCAGGTCCGGCGCGGGATACCCTCCCGGCCCAGGCCGGGGCCGCTGAGGCCCCCGCCGCCGCACGCCGAACTCACCTCCAGGCGCGGGCTGCCCCCGGCGGCGCGCTGAGCAGTTGGAATGACCAGAGCCAGAAAGCCCGCCGGCCCGCGCGCCACCCTCGAGCCCATCGCCATCGTCGGCGCCGCCTGCCGCCTGCCCGGCGCGCCCGATCTCGAACGGTTCTGGACGCTGCTGGCCAGCGGCGGCGACGCGGTCTCCACCCTGCCGGAGGAGCGCTTCACCCAGGCCGCCTTCCACCACCCGCGCAAGGGCGAGCCCGGCCGCTCCTACAGCTTCGCCGCCGCGCATCTGGGCGACATCACCGGCTTCGACGCGCCGGCCTTCGGCCTCTCCCCGCGCGAGGCCGCCGAGATGGACCCGCAGCAGCGCCTGCTGCTGGAGGTCGCGGCCGAGGCGGTCGAGGATGCCGGCTGGCCGGCCAGCCGCCTGGCGGGGCGCAATATCGGCGTCTGGGTCGGCGGCTCCTCGACCGACCATGCCGAGCTGCGGCTGGGCGATTCCGCCGGCACCGACCGCTACTTCATGACCGGCAACACGCTGTCGATCCTGGCCAACCGGCTGACCAACGTGTTCGACCTGCGCGGTCCCGGCCAGACGGTGGACACCGCCTGCTCCTCCTCGCTGGTGGCGCTCGCCGCCGCCATCGCCGCGCTGCGCGCCGGGCAGGTGGAGGCGGCCCTGGTCGGCGGCGTGCAGCTGCTGCTCTCCCCCTTCGCCTTCGCCGGCTTCTCGCGCGCCGGCATGCTCTCGGCGCGCGGCCGCTGCCAGGCCTTCGACGCCGCGGCGGACGGCTATGTGCGCGGCGAGGGCGCCGGCGTCGTGCTGCTGAAGCCGCTGTCCCAGGCGCAGGCGGAGGGCGACGCCATCCGCGGCGTCATCCTGGCCTGCGGCACCAACGCCGCCGGCCGCACCATCGGCCTGTCCCTGCCGAACCGCGAGGCGCAGGCGGCGCTGCTCGGCCGTGTCATGGCGGAAGCCGGGGTGACGCGCGAGCGGCTGGCCTATTTCGAGGCGCATGGCACCGGCACCCAGGCCGGCGACCCGGCCGAGACCTGGGCGATCGGCACGGCGCTGGCCCAGGGGCGCGCGGCGCCGCTGCCGGTGGGCTCGGTGAAGACCAATATCGGCCATCTGGAGCCCGCCTCCGGCATGGCCGGGCTGTTCAAGGCGATGCTGGTGCTGGAGCGCGGCGCCCTGCCGCCCAACCTGCATTTCAACAGCCCCAACCCGAACATCGACTTCGCCGGGCTGAACATCCGCGTGCCCACGGCGCTGGAGACGCTGGACCTGGCCCCGGACGCGGTGGCCGGCGTCAACAGCTTCGGCTTCGGCGGCACCAATGCCAGCGTGCTGCTGGGCCGCGCGCCCGCCGCCACCGCGCCGGCGCCCAAGGCGGTGCGCAACAGCGCGCCGCCGCTGCTGCTC
>NZ_GG770780.1:17623-18643 GCF_000164635.1 Pseudoroseomonas cervicalis ATCC 49957
ACCCCGCGCGGCCCGGCCCGGCTGGTGGCGCGCCAGCCCGGCCAGCTCGGCAGCCTGGGCTGGGAGGCGCTGGACCTGCCGCCGCCCGGCGGCGGCGAGGTGATCGTGCGCGTCGAGGCGGCGGGGCTGAACTTCCGCGACCTGATGTGGGCCCAGGGCCTGCTGCCGGAGGAGGCGCTGCTGCTCGGCTTCGCCGGGCCGACGCTGGGCATGGAGATGGCCGGCGTGGTCGAGCAGGCCGGGCCGCAGAGCGGCTTCGCCACCGGCGACCGCGTCTTCGGCTTCGCCCCGGCGGCGCTGGCCAGCCGGGTGCGCACGCATGGCGCGGCGATCGCCCGGCTGCCGCGCGGCCTGGGCTATGCCGAGGCCGCCACGGTGCCGGTCGCCTTCCTGACCGCCGTCTACGCGCTGGAGAACTGCGCCCGGCTGCGGCCCGGCGAGACGGTGCTGATCCATGGCGGCGCCGGCGCGGTGGGGCTGGCGGCCTTGCAGGTGGCGCGCGGCCTCGGCGCGCGTGTCGCCGCCACCGCCGGCAGCCCGGCCAAGCGCGCCTTCCTGCGCGCCGCCGGCGCCGAGCTGGTGCTGGACAGCCGCGACCCCGGCTTCGCCGACCAGCTGCGCGCCGCCTGGCCCGAGGGGGTCGACGTCGTGCTGAATTCGCTCGCCGGCGACGCCATGGAGCGCACGCTCGGGCTGGTGAAGCCCTTCGGCCGCTTCGTGGAACTCGGCAAGCGCGACTTCTTCGAGAACCGGCGCGTGGGCCTGCGCCCCTATCGCCACAACCTCACCTATTTCGGGGTGGATGTGGACCAGCTGCCCAAGGCGCGGCCGGAGCTGGCGCAGGAGCTGCTCTCCGACATCGCCGCCCGGCTGGAGCGCGGCGAGCTGCACGCCCTGCCCTTCGCCCGCTACCCGGCGGCGGAGGTCGAGGGCGCCTTCCGCACGCTGCAGGCCAGCCACCATATCGGCAAGCTGGTGCTGGCGCCGCCGCCGGCCGGGCCGGGCGCGGCCGGCGCCTGG
>NZ_GG770780.1:19199-21886 GCF_000164635.1 Pseudoroseomonas cervicalis ATCC 49957
CCCGGCGCCTCGGCACCGAGGCGATGGCGGCGGCCGAGGCGCTCTCCGCCCTGCCCGCCATGCTGGAGAGCGGCGCGCCGGTGCTGGGCATCGCGCGAATCGGCTGGCGCGAGGCCGGCCGGGTGCTGCCGATCCTGGAGGAGCCGCTCTATGCCGGGCTGCGCGGCGGCATGGCGGTGGCCGAGGGCGGCGACCTGCGCGCGCATCTGCTCGCCCTGCCGGCCGAGGCGCAGCGCGCCCTGCTGCGCCAGGTGGTGCAGGAGGAGATCGCCCGCATCCTGCGCCTGCCGCCCGAGGCGGTGGCGCCGGACGCGCCGGTGGCCGGGCTCGGCCTCGACAGCCTGGGCGGGCTGGAGCTGCGCGGCGCGCTGGAGCAGCGGCTGGGCATGACCGTGCCGCTGGCCTCCGTCACCGAGGAGCTGACCATCGAGCTGCTGGCCCGCCGCCTGGCCGACGGCCTGTCCGGCCAGCGGCCGGAGGAGGCGATCGCCCAGCTGGTCGAGCAGTTCGAGCCGAGCGAGGCGCCGCAGACCGCCCCCGCCGCCGAATAGGCGGCCATGGCCAGGCGCCGGCGGGCCGGCGGCGCGGGCGCAATGCCGTGAGCCGCGGCATAAGGGGTTGGCGGACCCTGGAAGCCGCGTCATGCAGCGGTTAGAAACCCTGGAGGGGGCCGGGACGCCTGCGCTGCCCGGCCCCCTCCTGTTCTGGAAGGTGGTTCCCGCGGCATGAGTGGTGGGCTTTCGACGACGGCGCGGCTGGCCCTGCTGGCCCGCCTCTCCAAGCGGCGCAAGGCCGAGGCGCCGCGCCCCGAGGCCGGCAGCGCCCGCGACTTCACCACCCTGCCCGGCATGCGCGACTACGCGCTGCTGAAGACGGCGATGGAATCGCTCGCGCTGGAAAGCCCGCTGTTCCGCGCGCATGACGGGCTGGCCGGGGCGCACAGCGCCATTGGCGGCCGCCCGGTCATCAACTTCGCCAGCTACAATTATCTCGGCCTGAACGGCGATCCGCGGGTGCAGGCGGCGGCGAAGGCCGCCATCGACCGCTACGGCGTCTCCCCCTCCGGCTCGCGCATCACCTCGGGCGAGCGCGACCTGCACCTGGCGCTGGAGCGCGCGCTGGCGGCGCTGCACGGGGCCGAGGCGGCGCTGACCTTCGTCTCCGGCCACGCCACCAATGTCAGCACCATCGGCCACCTGATGGGGCCGCGCGACCTGGTGGTGCATGACGCGGCGATCCACAATTCCTGCACCGAGGGCATCCGCCTCTCCGGCGCCCGCCGCCTGCCCTTCGCGCACAACGACATGGCGGCGGCGGAGCGCGAGATGGCGGCCGGCCGGCGCGCCGCCCCGCCGTCCCAGGCGCGGGCGCTGCTGCTGGTCGAGGGGCATTACAGCATGGATGGCGATGTCCCCGACCTCGCCGCCTGCATCGACATCGCCCGCCGCCACGAGGCCTGGCTGATGGTGGACGAGGCGCATGGCGTCGGCGTCATCGGCCCGACCGGGCGCGGTGTCGCCGAGGCGCAGGGGGTCGACCCGGCCGGGGTCGATCTCTGGATGGGCACGCTGTCCAAGACGCTCTCGGCCTGCGGCGGCTATATCGCGGCGCGGGCGGATGTCATCGACTGGCTGCGCCACACCGTGCCGGGCTCGGTCTATTCGGTCGGGCTGGCGCCGCCGCTGGCCGCCGCCGCGCTGGAATCGCTGCGCATCCTGCTGGCCGAGCCGGAGCGGGTGGCGCGGCTGCAGGCCAATGGCACCGGCTTGCGCGACCGGCTGCGGGCGCGCGGCTTCGACACCGGCTCCAGCATCGGCTCGGCCATCGTGCCGGTGATCCTGGGCTCCTCTCTGCGCACCGCCAAGGTGGCGGCGGCGCTGCTGGAGCGCGGCGTCGCGGCGCAGACGGTGATGTTCCCGGCGGTGCCGGAACAGTCGGCGCGGCTGCGCTTCTTCGTCTCCTCCGAGCACAGCGAGGCGGATCTCGACCGCACGGCGGAGGCGGTCAGCGCGGCGGTGGCCGGTGTCGGCCGGGTCGAGAGCCTGCCCGGGCTTGGCTGAGCCCGGGAGGCGCCCGCCCGCGCGGCCGCTGCGCATCGCCCTGCTGACGCTGGAGAGCGCGCTGAGCGCGGCCCCGGTGCTGGGCTTCGCCCGCGCCCAGGCCGAGGCCGGGCGGCTGGCGCTGATCGGCCGCTCGCTGCCCTACCGCCCGGCCACGGGCGGCATGGCGGGGCAGCTGGCGGCGCATTGGCGGCGCTCCGGCCCGCGCTTCCTGCCCTTCCTGATGACGCAATACGGGCTGCCGCAGCTGCTGGGCGATCTGCGCCGGGCGATGGGCGGCGGCGCGCTGAGCGGCCTGGCGCGCCGCCATGGCGTGCCGTCCCTGGCGGTGGCCGACGTCAACGGCGCCGATTTCGCGGCGGCGCTGGCGGCGGCGGGGGTGGAGCTGATCGTCTCCTTCCATTTCGACCAGATCCTCTCGGGCGACACGCTGGCGCGGGTGCCGCGCGGCGGCATCAACATCCACCCCTCCCTGCTGCCGCTTCATCGCGGCCCGGTGCCGACCTTCTGGGCGATGCAGGAAAGCCCGCCCGCCTTCGGCGTGACCGTCCATCGCATGGTGCCGCGCATCGACGCCGGCACCATCCTGGCGCAGCGCGCCGTGGCGCTGCCGCCCGGCCGCAGCGC
>NZ_GG770780.1:22638-29971 GCF_000164635.1 Pseudoroseomonas cervicalis ATCC 49957
GGCGCTGGAGGAGGGGCGCGACCCCGGCGGCGGCGCGGCCGATCCGCCGCCCGGCGCCTATTGCCCCTTTCCCTCGGCCGGGGCATTGCGGAAGGCGGCGCGGCAGGGGGCGCGCCTGGTCGGCTGGTCCGATCTGCGTGCCGCCCTGTGCGCGCCGGTCGGTTGAGCGCCGCCCCGTCGTCCACCGCCCCTGCCAGAAGACGAGAACGCCCCGCGCTGATGCCAAGCTCCGCCGAACCGGCCCCGCGCTGCTTCCTGTTCCTGCAAGGGCCCATCACGCCGTTCTTCGACGAGGTGGGGGCGGGGCTGCGCGCGCTGGGCCATACGGTGCACCGCATCAACCTGAACCTCGGCGACAAGCTGTTCTGGCGCGGCCCGGGGGCGGTGGATTTCCGCGGCACGGCGGCGGAGTGGCCGGGCTTCGTGGCGGATTTCCTCGACCGCCAGGGCATCACCGACCTGGTGCTGCTGGGCGAGCAGCGGGACTACCACAAGATCGCCATCGCCGCGGCGCAGGCGCGCGACATCAGCGTGGCGGTCACGGATTTCGGCTATATCCGCCCCGACTGGATCGTGCTGGAGCGGGACGGGATGAACGCCGCCAGCCTGTTCACCCGCGACCCGAAGACCATCATCCGCACCGGCGCGAAGCTGCCGCCGCCCGACCTGATCGTGCGCCACCGCGACAATTTCAACCGCCAGGCCCGGTGGGACATGCTGTATCACCTGGCCAGCCTGCTGCCCTGGCCCTTCCCGCATTACCGCAGCCACCTGCTGCAGAACCCGGTGGCCTACTATCTCGGCGTGGGGCGGCGGCTGCTGGAGCGCAAGCGCGACAACCGCCGCGCGGATGCCATCCTGCAGCGCCTCTCCGGCACCGGGCCGCTGTTCCTGATGGCGATGCAGATGGAGAGCGATTTCTCCATCCGCGCCTATTCGAAATACCCGGATCTCGACACCGCGCTGCGCGAGGTGGCGGAGAGCTTCGCCGCGCACGCGCCCGCCAATGCGCAGCTGCTGGTGAAGGTGCATCCGCTGGATCCGGGGCTGAAGAACTGGCGCCGCCGCACCCGCGCCATCGCCGAGGCGGCCGGCGTGCCCGACCGCGTGCATTACCTCGGCGGCGGCAATCTGGGCGCCATTGTCGAGCAGGTGCAGGGCACGGTGACGGTGAACAGCACGGTGGGGCTGCGCTCGATCATCGACCACACGCCGACCTTCGCGCTGGGCGAGGCGATCTACCGGATTCCGGGGCTGGTCTTCCCCGGCACGCTGGACCGCTTCTGGACCGAGGCGGCGCCGCCGGAGAAGGCGCTGCGCGAGGGGTTTCTGCGCTGCATCGCGCACAGCCTGCATATCCGCGGCGTCTACTACAACCGCCCCGGGCTGGATGTGGCGGTGCGCGGCGCGGTGGCGCGGCTGCACCACCGGGCGCTGAACGAGCCGCTGGAGTCACTGATGTTCCCCCCCGACCCCGACATGCCCGGCACGGCGGCCCCCCGCCCCTGGTGAAACGGAGGGCGGGGTCCGGGGTGGCCCTGCCACCCCGGCGGGAGGGTGCGGGAGGGCGGCGCCCTCCCGCTAGTGGCCCAGCCCTTTCGACACCTTCTCATAAGTGCCCTTGCTGAGCCCCGGCCGGGCCAGGATGCGCTCCAGCTCCGCCCGCATCATGGCGCCACGCGCCGCGTCCTGGCGCTTCCAGTCGGTGAGCGGGGAGACGATGCGCGCCGCCATCTGGGTGTTCACCGCGTCCAGCGCCAGCACGACGCTGGCGAGGAAGCGGTAGCCCTCGCCCGAGGCGTGGTGGAAGGCGGAGGGGTTGCCCATGGCGAAGGCGCCGACCAGGGCGCGCACCCGGTTGGGGTTGCGCAGGTCGAAATCCGGATGGTCGGCCAGCGCCTGCACCTCGGCCAGCACGGTGTCGCGCTCGGCCATGGCCTGGATGGCGAACCATTTGTCCAGCACCAGCGGTTCCGCCTTCCAGCGCGCGTGGAAGCGGGCCAGCGCCTCCTGCCGCGCCGGGCCGCTTCCATGGGCCAGCACACGCAGCGCGGCGAGCTGGTCGGTCATGTTGCCGGCCGCGTCGAACTGGGCGCGGGCACGGCGCTCGCCCTCGGCGGCGTCGCCGGCGGCGAGGTAGTGCAGCGCCGCGTTGCGCAGCGCGCGGCGGCCGATGGCGGCGCCGTCGATGCGGTAGGGGCCGGCCTCGGCCAGCGCGTCGTGCAGCCCGGCGAAGCGCGCGGCGAAGCGGGCGCCGAGCGCCTGGCGCAGGAAGCGGCGCACGGCGTGGATCGCCTCGGGGTCGGCGGTCGCCATCTGGTCGGCGACGAAATCCTCCGATGGCAGGGGCAGGGATTCGGCGGCGAAGGCCGGATCCTCCAGCGCGTGGCCGAGCTGGGCGGCGGCGATGGCGGCGACCCCTTCCGGCAAGGCGAGCGGCCGCCTGGCGCGGAACTCCCCGACCAGGCGCAGCATCTCGGCCACCCGGTATTGCTGCGCCGAATCCCAGCGGACGAAGGGGTCCGTATCGTGCGCGGCGAGGAAGCCGAGCTGCTCCAGCGACAGGCCGGTGAGCCGCACCGGCGCCGAATAGCCGCGCAGCAGGGAGGGGGTGGGCTTGGCCGGGACATTCTCGAAGACGATGTCCTGCCGCGCCTCCTCCAGCAGCAGCAGGCCGGCGCCGGGCAGTTCCGCCCCGTCCGGGGCCAGCAGGCCGAAGGCGACGGGGATCGGTACCGGCAGCTTCTCCGGCTGGCCGGGGGTGGGCGGGATCGCCTGGGAGAGCGTGAGGGTGTAGCGCCGCGCCGCCGGATCATAGGCCTCCTCGACGCGCAGCTCCGGCGTGCCGGCCTGGGCGTACCAGCGGGCGAAGCGCGACAGGTCGCGGCCCGCGGCGTCCTGCATCGCGGCGACGAAATCCTCGATGGTGACGGCCTGGTTGTCGTGCCGGGCGATGTAGAGATCCATGCCGCGGCGGAACGCCTCGGCGCCGATCAGCCGGCGCATCATGCGCACCAGCTCCGCCCCCTTCTGGTAGACGGTGGGGGTGTAGAAATTGTTGATCTCGACATAGGAATCGGGGCGCACCGGATGCGCCATCGGCCCCGCATCCTCGGGGAACTGGGCGGCGCGCAGGCGGCGCACATTGGCCAGGCGCTTCACCGCCGCGCTGCCCATGTCCTCGGAGAAATGCTGGTCGCGGAAGACGGTCAGCCCCTCCTTCAGCGAGAGCTGGAACCAGTCGCGGCAGGTGACGCGGTTGCCCGTCCAGTTGTGGAAATACTCGTGCGCGACGACGGTCTCGATGCCCTCGTAATCCGCGTCGGTCGCCGTTTCCGGCCGCGCCAGGATGTACTTCGTGTTGAAGATGTTGAGGCCCTTGTTCTCCATCGCCCCCATGTTGAAGTCGGAGACGGCGGCGATGTTGAACACGTCGAGGTCGTATTCGAGGCCGTAGGTCTCCTCGTCCCAGCGCATCGCGCGCTTCAGCGAATCCATGGCGTGGCCGCAGGCATCCTCGTCGCCCCGGCGGACCCAGATGGCCAGCGCCACCTCGCGGCCCGAGGCGGTGGTGAAGCGGTCGCGCAGCGCCACCAGATCGCCCGCCATCACCGCGAACAGGTAGGACGGCTTGGGGTGCGGATCGACCCAGCGCACCCAGTGGCGGCCCTCCGGCAATTCCCCCGCCCCGTCCGGATTGCCGTTGGAGAGCAGCACCGGGCAATCCTCGCGCCCGGCCTCGATCGTGGTGGTGTAGCGCGCCATCACGTCCGGGCGGTCGGGGAAGTAGGTGATGCGGCGGAAGCCCTCCGCCTCGCATTGCGTGACGTAGTTGCCGCCGGAGCGGTAGAGGCCGGACAGCTCGCTGTTGGCGTCGGGGTCGATCTCCACCTCCGTCTCCAGGGTGAAGGCCGCCGGCACGCCGTGGATGCGCAGCCCGCCATCGCCACGATGCGCCAGCCGTTCCGGCGGCAGCGCCACGCCATCCAGCGCCGCCGAGATCAGGCGCAGCTCCTCGCCATCCAGCTCCAGCGTGTCGCCCGGCCCGGCCGCAGGGTTGCGGCGCAGCGCCAGGCGCGCCCGCACCCGCGTGGCCGCCGGGTGCAGCGACAGATGCAGCTCCACGCTGTCCACCAGGAAGGCGGGCGGGCGGTAATCCTCGCGGCGGATGGTGGGCGGAGGCGTGGTCATGAGCGCCCTCTTGGTGCTGGACTCAAGGTTTTGTTCTTTTTTGAAAAAAAGAACCAAAAAACTTTTATCAGTTTGGCGTCCCGCCGTGCCGGGAGGCGGCGGCAGCCTGACAAAAATGCTTCAGGAAAAGAAGGAATCTCCCGCCTCACATTCCGCTTCCCGCGCCGCGCCGCGCCATGCCACGCTGCCCCGCCCCCGGCTGCGGAGAGGACGCGATGCGATTGCAGGATTTCCGCGTGCTGACCTTCGACTGCTACGGCACGCTGATCGACTGGGAAAGCGGCATCCAGGCCGCGCTGCTGCCGCTGCTGCGCAAGGGCGGGCTCATCCTGGAGCGGGAGGCGGTGCTGGAAGCCTTCGCCCGGCACGAGGCCGCCCACCAGGCCGAGACCCCCGGCCTGCCCTACAGCGAATTGCTGAGCGAGGTTTCCCGCAGCCTGGCCGATGAATGGGGCATCGAGGCCAGCGACGCGCTGCACGATGCCTTCGGCGCCTCCGTCCCGCTCTGGCCCGCCTTTCCTGATGCGGCCGAGGCGCTGGCCTATCTGAAGCACCATTACCGGCTGGTGGTGCTCTCCAATGTCGACCAAGCCGGCTTCGCGGGCAGCCAGGCGCGGCTCGGCACCGAGTTCGACGCGGTGTTCACCGCGCAGGAGATCGGCAGCCACAAGCCCAGCCTGCGCAATTTCGAGCACATGCTGGAGGCGCTGGACCGCCGCGGCCATCGCCCGGGCGAGATCCTGCATACCGCGCAAAGCCTGTTCCACGACCACGCGCCGGCCAAGCGCCTGGGCCTCGCCACCGCCTGGATCGACCGGCGGCAGGGGCAGGAAGGCTGGGGCGCCACCCTGCCGCCGCCCTCGGGGGCGGGGTATGATTTCCGCTTCACCTCGCTGGGCGCGATGGCGGCGGCGCATCGGGCGGAGGCGCTTGCCTGATACAGCGTGGCCAAGGGGGCGCCGCCCCCTTGGATCCACCCGGACCCCGCCATCAGGGAGGGGCATTCATGGCGGCGCGGTCTTCGCCTATCCTGCGGCGATGCCCCTGCACGACAGCTCCGCCCAGCTCGCGCAACGCCTGAAGACCGAGCGCGAGGCGCGCGGCTGGTCGCTCTCCGAACTGGCCGAACGCTCCGGCGTGTCCAAGGCGATGATCAGCAAGATCGAGCGCGACGAGGTCAGCCCGACCGCGGCGCTGCTGGGGCGGCTCTCCGGCGCCTTCGGGCTCAGCCTGTCGCAGCTGCTGGCGCGGGCCGAGCAGGGGGCGGGGCTGCTGGCCCGCGCCGCGGCGCAGCCCGTCTGGCGCGACCCGGAGACCGGCTTCACCCGCCGCGCCCTGACCCCCACGGCCGGCCCGCCCACGCCGCTGGAGCTGGTCTGGGGGGAACTGCCGCCCGGCCAGGCGGTCGAATATCCCGCCGCCGCCTTCGCCTTCATCCAGGACCAGCAATTGCTGCTGCTGGAGGGGGAGCTGCACTTCACCCAGGGGCAGACCGGGCACGCGCTGCAGCCGGGAGATTGCCTGCGCTTCGGCCCGCCGGACGCGGTGCGCTACGAGAATCGCGGCACCCTGCCCTGCCGCTACGTGATCGCCCTGCTGCGGCGCTGAGGCTTGGCGGCACGGCGCCGCGCGGCCTAGCCTCTCCCGGCGCGGCACGGGCCGGCGCAGGGAGAGAGACAAGCATGATCCACGTCATCGCGGTGCTGACCGCGCAGCCCGGCCAGCGCGCCGCGCTGCTGGCCGCCTTCCACGACAATCTGGCGGCGGTGCGGGCGGAGGAAGGCTGCCTCGAATACAGCCTGGCCGTGCCCGGCGCCAAAAGCCCCGCCAGCTTCGGCGAGGAGGCGGTGGTGGTGGTCGAGAAATGGGCCAGCCCGGCGGCGCTGGCCGCGCACGCCGCCGCGCCGCACATGCAGGCATTCGGCGCCCGCACCCGGGAGCTGGTGGCCAGCCGCGCCATCCATGTGCTGACCCCGGCCTGAGCCTCACTCCATGCGGATGTTGGCGCGCTGCACCAGGGCGGCGTAGCGCTCCGCCTCCTGCCGCACCAGGGCGGCGGCTTCCTCGGCGCCGCCCTGGCCGGGCAGGAAGCCGGACTCCTCCAGCCGGCGGCGCAGCTCGGGCTGGGCCAGCGCGCCCTGCATCGCCACCTCCCAGCGCCGCACCACCGGGGCGGGCAGCCCGGCCGGGCCCAGCAGCATGTACCAGACGGTGATGGCGAAGCCGGGATGGCCGCTCTCCGCCACCGTCGGCACGTCCGGCAGGGCGGCGACGCGCTCCGGCGTGGTCACCGCCAGGGCGCGGGTGCTGCCGGCGCGCAAGTGCGGCAGGTGCGTCGGCATGGTGTCGATGGCGAGGTCGAGCGTGCCGGCCAGCAGGTCGTTCACCACCGGGCCGGTGCCGCGATAGGGCACATGGGTCATGCGGACGCCGCTGGCCTGGGACAGCATCTCGGCGGCCAGATGCTGCTGCGTGGCGACGCCGGAGGAGGCGTAGTTCAGCCTGCCCGGATTCGCCCGGGCATGGGCCAGCAGCCCGTCCAGGTCGCGATAGGGGGCATTGGCCGGCACGATCGCCACCAGCGGCACGGTGCCGGCCAGGGCGATCGGGGTGAAGTCGCGCATCTGGTCATAGGGCGGCGGGCGCATCAGCGGCGCCACCACGGCCTGGGTGCTGACCGTGCCCATCACCAGCGTGTAGCCATCCGGCCGGGCGCGCGCGGCGGTGGCGGCGGCCAGGGTGCCGCTGGCGCCGGGGCGGTTCTCCACCACCACCGGCTGGCCCAGCGCCCCCTGCAATGCGGGGCCGAGCAGCCGGGCGATGATGTCGGTGCCGCCGCCGGGGGCGAAGCCCACCAGCATGGAGACGGGGCGGGTGGGATAGTCGCCGGCCTCGGCGGCCGGGGCGCGGCCCTGGGCCAGGGCGGCGGATCCGAACAGGGGCGCGGCGGCGAACCCGCCCAGCAGGGGTCGGCGTGGCAGCATGGGGTCTCCTCCCGCCCGGGCTCTGCGGCCCGGTGCATTGTCCGGCAATGGACAGGGGGAGCCTGCGCCGCCTGGCCCACCGGGCCAAGCGGAAAGACCCGGGCGGCCTCAGCCGGCGCGGAAGCCCGCCGCCGGGTGCGTGGCGCGCGCCTCAGCCA
>NZ_GG770780.1:31362-36417 GCF_000164635.1 Pseudoroseomonas cervicalis ATCC 49957
CGCTGGGCGGCATCGTGGCGGGCACCGCGGCGCGGCTGCCGCCACCCTGCTGCGGCCTGGCCGCCATCACCGCCCTGTTGCGCCCAGGACACAGTGTTTCAATGAAGTCGCGAACCGGCCAAGCGGAGCATTGCCCGCCCCGATCCCCGTGAACCATAGTCCGCGCCATGGCCTGACCGGTCCGCTTTTTCTTGGGCGGACACCTGTCGAGGGGGACAGGGGGCCGCGGGACCTGCCGGCCACCGAGGTCGGCGCGTGAGGAGGATTTGGGATGCGCAAGCTTCTGCTGGGTACGACCGCCGTGGTCGGCGCCGTTGTGATGGCCTCGACCGGTGCGATGGCGCAGGGCGCCGATCCGTTCCGGGCCGCCGGCCCGGCCATGATGTCGCACCGCGACCTGGAAGTCCGCCTGGGCGGCTACTTCCGCTTCTACTACTCGAACACCACCCAGGATTACCTGAACGTCCCGACGGCGAACCAGGGCAAGTCGGATTTCCAGCAGGAAGTTGAGATCCACGTCGTCGCCAACGGCAAGGCCGCCAACGGCCTGCGCTACGGTGTGGCGATCGAGATCCAGAACGACGGCGTCCGCCAGGCGACCTCGGGCGTGGCCAGCAAGAACTCGCTGGATCTGGACGAGGCCTGGGGCTACGTGGCCGGCAGCTTCGGCCAGGTCCGCATGGGTGACGAAGACAACGTCTGGGCCCTGATGAGCCAGGGCCAGGTGGCGAACTTCGCGACCGGCGGCCTCGACGGCGACTTCTATGACAGCCTGGCCGGCAACTCGCCCAGCCTGAACCAGCCGTCCGACGCTGGCGACAACACCAAGATCATCTACATGTCGCCGCAGTTCGCCGGCTTCGACTTCGGCGCCAGCTTCGCCTTCAACACCGGCGAAGGCCCGCTGTCGGGCTGCACCAGCGGCAACACCTCGTGCGACCGCCTGGGCTCGACCAACACGCTCATCGCCCGCCGCCGCAACGAGGTCGTGGCCGCCGTCCGCTACCGCGGCAGCTTCTCCGGCGTGGGCATCGGCGCCTCGGCCGCCTATATCGGCTCCGACGTCGTCTCCAACACCACCGGCGTCTCGGCCGACCGCATCAATGTCGGCGCCTTCGGCCTGCAGCTCTCGGCCTACGGCTTCCTGGTCGGCGGTCAGTACCTGTTCGGCGACGCGGGCAACACCTTCTTCACCCCGCGCCTGAAGGTTGCTGGCGATCAGCGCCAGTACAACTCCTTCAACGTCGGCGCCTCCTACACGATGGGCCAGTTCACCATCGGCACCCAGTATGGTGAGACCCGCTCGGCTGGCTCGCAGACCACGGTCGGCGGCGTCGCCAACACCGGTTCGCGCACCGACAAGGGCTGGAGCATCGGCGGCACCTACCGCATCGCCCCGGGCATCGAGTACATCGCCGAGTACACCACCTACGAGATCAAGGAGCCGGGCGTGAACTTCGCCACCGGCGGCCGCAACAACCTGAACAACTCGGTCGACGGCCAGGTCTTCCTGACCGGCTTCCGCTTCGCCTTCTGATCCCTCACGGGACCGGAGACGGGAGGGCGGCAGGGCAACCTGCCGCCCTCTTTTTTTTTCCCGCTTGCCTATCCCAGCCAGAGAGACGTAAGTGGCCGCCATGCTGAAGCACCGTGCCCGAGCCGCGCTGATCCTCCGGCCCCTGGTCGCTGCGCCCCTGATGCTCCTGGCATTGGCGGCCTGCGGCGGTGGCCGAATCGTCGAGAACGACGAATACAACACCGATTCCCGCCGCGCCCGCGTCGCCGGGCGGCTGAGCGGGGAGCAGGACGGCCTGCTCATCATGGGCACGGACCGCTCGAACCGCGGCGGCGGCGCGGGGGCCGAGAGCGGCCTCGGCGTGAACGCCTATCTGTGGCGCGCGACGCTCGACACCCTGTCCTTCCTGCCGCTCTCCTCGGCCGATCCCTTCGGCGGCGTCATCATCACCGACTGGTACTCGCCGCCGGCGACGCCGGGCGAGCGCTTCCGCGCCACCGCCTACATCATGGGCCGCCAGCTCCGCTCCGACGGGGTGCGCATCTCGGTGTTCCGGCAGGAGAACCGCAACGGCACCTGGGCCGACGCGCCGGTGGCGCAGGCGACGGCGACCGACCTCGAGAACCAGGTGCTGACCCGCGCGCGCGAGCTGCGCAGCCAGACCGCCGCGCGCTGAGCCGCGCCGGCCCGAAGCCTGAGGATGCGGCCCGGGGGAAGGCGCTTCCCCCGGGCTTTTTCATGCGCGGCAGGCCGGGCGCCCGCCTCCGGCCAGGCCCTGGCCGGGTGGTGACCGGCCGCGCCCTTCCCATCGGCGCCGCAACACCCTATGCCTTCCCTCCGCAAGTGATCGCCCTGGCCCGATGAACGACAGCACCCTCCCCGCCCGTTACGATTTCGCCTCCGCCGAGCCCCGCTGGCAGCGGGAATGGGAGGCGGGCGCCTGCTTCGCCGCCCCGGACGTGCCGGATGGCAGCAAGCCCAAGTATTACGTGCTGGAGATGTTCCCCTACCCGTCGGGGAAGATCCACATGGGCCATGTGCGCAACTACACGCTGGGCGACGTGGTGGCGCGCTACAAGCGGGCGCGCGGCTTCCAGGTGCTGCACCCGATGGGCTGGGACGCCTTCGGCCTGCCGGCCGAGAACGCGGCGCGCGAGCGCGGCACCCACCCCGCCGCCTGGACCTACCAGAACATCGCCAACATGCGCGCCGAGCTGAAGCGCATGGGCCTGTCGATCGAGTGGGACCGCGAATTCGCCACCTGCGACCCCGCCTATTACGGCCAGCAGCAGAAGCTTTTCCTTCAGTTCCTGAAGGGCGGGCTGGTCGAGCGGAAAGAGAGCTGGGTCAACTGGGACCCGGTCGACCACACCGTGCTCGCCAATGAGCAGGTGATCGACGGCCGCGGCTGGCGCTCCGGCGCCCCGGTCGAGAAGAAGAAGCTGTCGCAGTGGTTCTTCTCGATCACCAAATTCGCGCCGCAGCTGCTGGAGGCGCTGGACGGGCTCGACCGCTGGCCGGAGCGCGTCAAGCTGATGCAGGCCAACTGGATCGGCCGCTCCGAGGGCGCGCGCGTCCGCTTCGACCTGGCGACGCCGGTGGCGGGCCAGGAGAGTGTCGAGGTCTTCACCACCCGCCCCGACACGCTGTTCGGCATGTCCTTCCTGGCGGTCGCGGCCGAGCACCCGCTGGCCGCCGCCGCCGCCGCGCAGAACCCCGAGATCGCCGCCTTCATCGCCGAGGTGCGCGCCCTCGGCACCTCGGAAGCCGCCATCGAGCAGGCCGAGAAGCGCGGCATCGACACCGGGCTGCGGGTGAAGCACCCCTTCATCGAGGGCGCCACCTATCCGGTCTGGATCGCCAATTTCGTGCTGATGGAATACGGCACGGGCGCCATCTTCGGCTGCCCCTCCGGCGACCAGCGCGACCTCGACTTCGCGCGCAAATACGGCCTGCCGGTGCCGCCGGTCATCCTGCCCCCCGGCGAGGACCCCGCGACCTTCGCCATCGGCAAGACCGCCTACACCGATGACGGCGTGCTCTACAATTCGGGTTTCCTCGACGGCCTCTCCACGGCGGCCGGCAAGCGCGCCGCCATCGACGCGCTGGAGGCCAAGGGCCAGGGCAAGGGCATCGTCAACTGGCGCCTGCGCGACTGGGGCGTCTCGCGCCAGCGCTACTGGGGCTGCCCGATCCCGGTCATCCATTGCGACGCCTGCGGCACCCAGCCGGTGCCCGAGGACCAGCTGCCGGTGGTGCTGCCGGAGGATGTCGATTTCTCCAAGCCCGGCAATCCGCTGGACAGCCACCCGACCTGGAAGCACGTCGCCTGCCCGTCCTGCGGCAAGCCGGCGCTGCGCGAGACCGACACCTGCGACACCTTCGTCGACAGCTCCTGGTACTTCGCCCGGTTCACCGCGCCGAAGGCGGGCACGCCCCTGGTGGCGGACGCCGCCAATGGCTGGCTGCCGGTGGACCAGTATATCGGCGGCATCGAGCACGCGATCCTGCACCTGCTCTATTCCCGCTTCTTCACCCGCGGCCTGAACCATCTGGGCCAGCTGGAGACGGCCGAGCCCTTCGCCGGCCTGTTCACCCAGGGCATGGTGCAGCACGCCTCCTACAAGTCCCAGGATGGCCGCTGGCTGGCGCCGGACGAGGTGGAGGTGGCGGCCGATGGCAGCGCCACCGACAAGGCCACGGGCCTGCCGGTCACCGTCTCGCGCAACGACAAGATGTCGAAGTCGAAGCGCAACACCATCGACCCCGGCGCCATCATCGACCATTACGGCGCCGACACGGCGCGCTGGTTCATCCTCTCCGACAACCCGCCGGAGCGGGACATGGAGTGGACCGAATCCGGCGTCTCCGGCGCCTCGCGCTTCACCCAGCGCCTGTGGCGGCTGGTGAACGGCGCGGCTGGCACCCTGCCCGCCCCCGGCACCGAACCGGCCGAGGGCGCCGCCCGCGACCTGCGCCGCGCCACCCACCGCACCATCGCCGCCGTCACCGAGGCGCTGGAGACCTTCTCGTTCAATGTCGCCGTGGCGCGCATCCACGAATTCGCCAACGCCATCGAGGCGGCGGGCGAGGCCGATGGCGCGGCGCGGCGCGAGGCGCTGGAGGCGGTGGCCCGCCTGGTCAGCCCGATGATGCCGCACCTGGCCGAGGAGCTGTGGTCCCTGCTGCGCCCCGGCGCGGGCCTGGTGGCCAACCTGCCCTGGCTGGAGTCGGATGCCGATCTGGCCCGCGCCGACAGCGTCACCCTCGCCGTGCAGGTGCTGGGCAAGCTGCGCGGCACCATCTCGGTGCCGGTCGGCGCCGACGAGGCGACCATCTTCGCCGCCGCCGAGGCGGAGGAGAATGTGCAGCGCGCCATCGCCGGGCGCCCCATCAGGAAGCGCATCCATGTCCCAGGCCGCATCGTCAACTTCGTCGTCTGAGACGGAGCGGCCGGCCCCTGCCCGGCGGCGCCTGCTGGCGCTGCTGGCGGGCGCGCCGGCGGCGCTGGCGCTGTCCGGCTGCGGCTTTCGCCCGGT
>NZ_GG770780.1:36796-55538 GCF_000164635.1 Pseudoroseomonas cervicalis ATCC 49957
CCCGGTCTACGCGCCGCAGGCGGCGGCCGGACCCGACGCCCCGGCGCCGGTGCGCGCCGTGCTGGCCTCCACCTTCGTCGCCATCATCCCCGAGCGCAGCGGGCAGCTGCTGCGCCGGGCGTTGCAGCAGCGGCTCGGCGCGGCCGGCAGCGCCGCGCCGAATTACGAGCTGCGCGTCGGGCTGCAACTGGCCGGGGAGCCGGAAGGCTTTCGCCGCGACGGCACCGCCTCCCGCCTGCGCTACAACGCCATCGCCACCTGGCAGCTGGTGACGCTCGGCCCCGAACCCTCGCTGCGGGCGGAGGGGACGGAGCGCGCCTTCGACTCCTTCAACATCCCCGACAACCAGTTCTTCGCCGCCGATTTCTCGCGCGATGCCACGGTGCAGCGGCTGATCGAGCAGCTGGCCAACGATCTCGTGCTGAACCTGTCGGTGCGGCTGCGCGACAGCACGGTCTGAGGCGGGCCGCCACGCCATGGCGAAGCTCGATCCGCGCCGCGTCGCGGCCTTCCTGGCCGATCCCGGCCCGGTCCGCGCCGTGCTGCTGCATGGCGACGATGCCGGGCTGATCCAGGAGCGCGCCGAGGCGCTGGTGGCCAGCGTGGTCGGCGGCAACGACCCGTTCCGCCTGGCCGAGCTGCCGCGCGAGGCCGCCGCCAAGCCGGGTGCCCTGGCGGGCGAGATGGCCGCCCTGGCGATGACCGGCGGCCGCCGCCTGGTGCGGGTGCGCGACGCCACCGACGCCCTCGCCAACGCCGTGAAGGAGGCGCTCGCCGGCCCCGGCGAGGCGCTGCTGGTGCTGGAGGGAGGCGAGCTGACCGCGCGCGCCAAGCTGCGCACCCAGCTGGAGGCGGCGCGCGATGCCGCCGTGATCGCCTGCTATCGCGAGCGCGGGGCGGAACTGGCCGCCAGCATCGGCCGGATGCTGCAGGAGCAGGGCGTCGCCATCGACCCGCCGGCGCTGGACTGGCTCTCCTCCCGCCTCGGCGAGGACCGCATGCTGCTGCGGCGCGAGGTGGAGAAGCTTGCCCTCTATGCCGGGGCGGGCGGGCGGCTGTCGGAGGAGGATGTGCTGGCCTGCGCCGGGGAGGGCTCGACCCTCGACCTGGACGAGGCGCTGATCGCCGCCACCGCCGGCGACATCCCGCTGGCCGACCGCGCGCTGGAGGCCGCCTTCGCCGAGGGCGCCAGCCCGATCGCCGTGCTGCGCGCGGCGCTGCGGCATGTGCAGCGGCTGCACCTGGCCTCGCTGGCCGTGGCGCGCGGCCAGCCCGCCAGCGCCGCCATGGAGGGGCTGCGGCCGCCGGTCTTCTTCCGCGCCAAGCCGGGCTTCGAGCGGGCGCTGCGCCTGTGGTCGCCCGCCCTGCTGGAAGCCGCCGGCACAGCGCTGCTGGAGGCGGAGAAGCGCGGCAAGTCGGGCTCCGCCGCGCGGCCGATCCCGGATGCCACGGTGGCACGGGCGGCGGTGCTGACCCTGGCGCGGCAGGCCGTGGCGCTGCGGCGCAGACAATAGATTCTGGGGGAATGAATTCCCCCAGGCCCCCATCTTTTTTCTGTCAGGCTGCCGCAATCTGCCGGCCAGGCGGGACGCAACACTGATGGCGGGGTCCGGGGGGACCCTGTCCCCCCGGCGGGGTGCGGGGCAGCGCCCCGCCGCTGCCCTCAGCCGGGCGAGAGCAACCGCACCAGCCCGTCCAGCTGGTCCAGATCCTTGTAGGCGATGGTCACCCGGCCGCCCTTGCGGCCGTGCTTGATGGCGACCTTCAGTCCGAGCCTGGTCATCAGGTCGCGCTCCAGCGCGCGGGTGTCGGCATCCGGGCTGACCGGCCCGGTAGCGGGCTTCAGCTTCTCGGCCGTCGCCACCAGCGCCTCGGTCTGGCGGACGTTCAGGCCGCGGGTGATGACCATCTCGGCCAGCTTCACCGGGTCCGGCGCCGTCAGCAGGGCGCGGGCATGGCCGGCGGAGAGGCTGCCGCGCGCCAGCATGTCGCGCACCTTGGGCGGCAGGGCCAGCAGGCGCAGCGTGTTGGCCACATGGCTGCGGCTCTTGCCCACCGCCTGGCCCAGCGCGTCCTGGGTCAGGCCGAATTCCTCCGTGAGGCGCTTGTAGCCCTGCGCCTCCTCCAGCGCGTTCAGGTCCTCGCGCTGCAGGTTCTCCACCAGCGCGGCGGCCAGGGCGGCACGGTCGTCCAGCTCATGGACATAGACCGGCACCTCGTGCTTCTGCGCCAGCTGCGCGGCACGCCAGCGGCGCTCGCCGCCGATGATCTGGTAGGTGCCGGGGGCGCCGGGCTTGGGGCGCACCAGGATCGGCTGCAACACGCCATGCTCGCGGATCGAGGCGGCGAGCTCGGCCAGGCCCGACTGGTCGATCGGCCCGCGCGGCTGGAAGGGGCCTGGCTCGATCGCCTCCACCGGCAGGCTGCGCGGGATGGAGGCGCCGGGGCTGGCCGGCGTCACCGCGTTCTGGTCGCCCAGCAGGGCGGAGAGCCCCATGCCCAGGCGGGGCGGCTTGCGTCCACTCATGCGGCCTTGCTCCCCCGCGCGCGCTCGCGCCGCAGCAACTCCGCGGCCAGTTTGATATAGGCCTGCGCCCCGGTGGAGCGCGGGTCGTAGAGCAGCACCGGCAGGCCGTGCGAGGGCGCCTCGCTGACGCGGATGTTGCGCGGCACCACCGTGTCGAACACCTTGTCGCGGAAGAAGGCGCGGACATCGGCCGCCACCAGCTCGGACAGGTTGTTGCGGCGGTCGAACATGGTCAGCACGATGCCGTCGAGGGCCAGGGCCGGGTTCAGCACCCGCCGCACCCGGTCGATGGTACGGGTGATCTGCGAGACGCCCTCCAGCGCGAAGAACTCGGTCTGCAAGGGGATCAGCACGGATTCCACCGCCACCAGCGCGTTCAGCGTCAGCAGGCCGAGCGAGGGCGGGCAGTCGATCAGGATGAAGTCGAAATCCTTCAGCGTGTCGGCGGCGGCTTCCAGCGCCAGGCGCAACCGGTGCTCGCGGTTCTCCATGCCGACCAGCTCGATCTCCGCCCCGGCCAGGTCGTTGTCGGCCGGCAGCAGCATCAGGTCGGGCACCTTGGTCGGGCGCAGCAGCTCGGAGAGCGGCTTCTGGCCGACCAGTAGGGCATAGGTGCCGGCGCCGCGCTCGGCGCGCGGCAGGCCGAGGCCGGTGGAGGCATTGCCCTGGGGGTCGAGGTCGATGACCAGGACGCGCTTCTTGGTGGCCAGCGCGGTCGCCAGGTTGATGGCGGTGGTGGTCTTGCCCACCCCGCCCTTCTGGTTGGCGAGCGCGATCCGGCGCAGGGAGTGTTTAGGCGCCAGCACGGCGGAGTCCGGAGAGTTTGAGGATGGTGGCATCGGGGTCGGTCATGCTCTTGAACCGCTGCACCGCCATTGTCCAGCCCGGTTGCGCCGCCGCCAGCTCGGCCTCGGCATTGCGCCCCTTGGGGAAGAGGGCGACGCCCTCCGGGGCCAGCAGGCGCTCGGCCCAGGGCAGCATTTTTTCGAGTGGCGCCAGGGCGCGGGCGGTCAGCACGGCGATGGGAGGAAGAGAGACAGCCTCGATCCGCTCGGCATGCACCTTCACATGGGACAGGCCCAGCTCGGCGGCGGCGGCCTGGAGGAAGGCGGATTTGCGCCGGTCGGATTCGACGAGATGGACGGGGCGGGTCACGGCGCTGGCCAGGACCAGGCCGGGGAAGCCGCCGCCGGAGCCGAGATCGGCCATCGGACCCTCGCCCTCCGGCAGCAGGGGCAGGAGCTGCAGGGAATCGGCGATGTGGCGCTGGCGCAGCACAGCGGGGTCGCTGCTGGCCACCAGGTTGATGCGAGCGTTCCAGCGCAGCAACAAAGCCAGGAAGGCTTCCAGCCGCGCTTCTGTTTCACGTGAAACCGCGACCGGCGGCATGGTGTCGATCAGATCCTGTTTCACGTGGAACGCTCCTGCCGGCGGCGAAGGTGGACGGCCAGCGCCGCGAGCGCCGCGGGGGTGATGCCGGGCACCCGCCCTGCCCCGCCCAGCGTCTCGGGCCGCGCCGTCTCCAGCCGCTGCTTCATTTCATTGCTCAAGCCGGGAATGGCCCCGAAGTCCAGACCGCGCGGAATGGCCTGCCGCTCATCCCGCTCCAGCAGGCGCAGCTCGGCGGCCTGCCGCTCCAGATAGGGGGCGTAGAGCGCCTCGGCCTCCAGCTGCGCCCGCACGCCGGCGGGCAGGTCGTTCAGCCAGGGGAAGGCCTGGGCCACCGCCTCGCCCGGCACATCGGGCAGGGCCAGCACCTCGAGCAGGCTGCGCCAGCGGCCGTCCTGGTTGATCGGGATGCCCGCGGATTGCAGCGCGGCGGGGGTGCCGCCCTCGGCCCGGGCGCGGGCCAGGGCGTCCGCCACGCCGGCGGCGAAGGCGCGGAAGCGCGCCGCGCGCTCCGGCCCCACCACGCCCCAGGCGATGCCCTTCTCGGTCAGCCGCAGCCCGGCATTGTCGGCCCGCAGCGCCAGCCGGTGTTCGGAGCGGGCGGTCAGCATGCGGTAGGGCTCCGTCACCCCCTGCAGCACGAGGTCGTCCACCATCACGCCGAGATAGGCCTCGGTCCGCGCCAGCACCCGGCCCTCGGCCTCGCCGCCGGCGAGCGCCGCGGCGTTGAGGCCGGCCAGCAGCCCCTGGGCGGCGGCCTCCTCATAGCCGGTGGTGCCGTTGATCTGCCCGGCCAGGAACAGGCCCGGCACGGCGCGCAATTCCAGCGTGGGCCGCAGGGCGCGCGGGTCGACATGGTCGTATTCGATGGCGTAGCCGAGGCGCAGGATCTCCGCCCGCTCCAGCCCCGGGATGGTGGCGATGAAGCCGCGCTGCACATCCTCCGGCAGGCTGGTGGAGATGCCGTTGGGATAGATGGTGGGGTCGTCCAGCCCCTCGGGCTCCAGGAAGATCTGGTGCCGCTCCCGCCCGGCGAAGCGGGTGATCTTGTCCTCGATGGAGGGGCAGTAGCGCGGCCCCGCCCCCTGGATCTGCCCGGAATGGATCGGCGCCCGGTGCAGGTTGGCGCGGATCAGCGCATGGCCTTCCGGGGTGGTGGCGGTGATGCCGCATTGCACCTGCGGGTTGGCGATGCGCTCCGTCATCCAGGAGAGCGGCTCGGGCGCCTCGTCGCCCGGCTGCATCTCCAGCCCCGCCCAGTCGATGGTGCGGCCATCGAGGCGCGGCGGCGTGCCGGTCTTGAGGCGGCGCATCGGCAGGCCGAGCGCCTCCAGCGCCAGGGCCAGGCCAATGGAGGGCGCATCCCCCACCCTTCCGGCCGGCTGGCGCGTCTCGCCGATATGGATCTCGCCGCGCAGGAAGGTGCCGGTGGTGATGATGGCGGCGCCGCAGGCGATGCGGGTGCCGCTTTCGGTCAGCACCGCCACGATGCGGCCGGAGGCATCACGCTCCAGCCCGCCGGCGGCCTCGGCGCGCAGGGTCAGGCCGGGCTGGGCCGCCAGCAGGGACTGGATGGCGCGGCGGTAGAGGGCGCGGTCGGCCTGGGCGCGGGGGCCGCGCACGGCGGGGCCCTTGCTGCGGTTGAGCAGCTTGAAGTGGATGCCGGCCAGGTCGGCGGCGCGGCCGATCAGCCCGTCCAGCGCATCGACCTCGCGCACCAGGTGTCCCTTGCCCACGCCACCGATGGCGGGGTTGCAGGACATCTCGCCCAGGGTCTCGATCCGGTGGGTCAGCAGCAGGGTGCGGGCGCCGCAGCGCGCGGCGGCGGCGGCGGCTTCGGTGCCGGCGTGCCCGCCGCCGATCACCACCACATCAAAGGAGTTCTCGCGCATGCGCGCCCTATAGCAGCCGCGCGGTGCGCCTGCTCGACCAAACTGATGGCGGGGTCCGGGGGGACCCTGTCCCCCCGGCGGGGGTCAGGGGGCGGAGCCCCCTGCCCTTTTCATTTCCCGATACAGAAATCCCCGAACACCACGTCCAGCACCTGCTCCACGCCCACTCTTCCGGTGAGCCGCCCCAGGCTTCGCAGCGCCGCCCTGAGCGACTCGGCCGCCAGTTCCGGCAGCGGCGCGCGCTGGGCTTCTTCGAGCCAGTCCACCGCCTCCCCCAGCGCCGCGCGGTGGCGGGGCCGGGTCAGGCTGGCTTCCTCGCTGAGGCCGGCACGGGATTGTGCCTCGCGCTCCAGCAGGCTCCGCAGCGCGTCCAGGCCGGTGCCATCCCGCGCCGAGAGGGCGATGGGCGCGATGCCGCCAATGGAAGCCGGCGGCGCTGCCAGATCCACCTTGTTCGCCACCACCACCGTGCCCGGCCGCAGCAGGGCCAGCGTCTCCGCATCCGGCGCGGCGTCGGCGGCGAAGAGGGCGATGACCAGATCCGCCTCCTCCGCCCGGCGGCGGGCGCGGCGCACGCCCTCGGCCTCGATCTCGTCCGGCGTGTCGCGCAGGCCGGCGGTGTCGGCCAGCAGCACCGGCACGCCGCCGAGGTCCAGCCGCACCTCCACCACGTCGCGCGTGGTGCCGGCGCGGGCGGAGACGATGGCCGCCTCCCGCCCCGCCAGGGCGTTCAGGAGGGAGGACTTCCCGGCATTGGGCGCGCCGATGATGGCGGCCCAGAGCCCCTCGCGCAGCCGCTCCCCGCGCCCGCCATCGGCCAGATGCGCGGCGATCTCGGCGGCCAGCGTGGCGGCGCCCTGGCGCACCTCGTCGTCCAGGTCGTTGGGGATGCCATCCTCGGCGAATTCGATGCTGGCCTCCTGGTGCGCCAGCAGGCGGGTCAGCCGCTCGCCCCAGCCGGCATAGCGGGCGGCCAGCGCGCCACCGGCCTGGCGCAGCGCCTGGCGCCGCTGGGCGGCGGTCTCGGCGTCGATCAGGTCGGCGATGCCCTCGGCGGCGGTCAGGTCCAGGCGGCCATTGAGGAAGGCGCGGCGGGTGAACTCCCCGGGCTCGGCCGGGCGGGCGCCGCAGGCCAGCAGCGCGGCGGAGACACCCTCCAGCACGGCGCGGCCACCATGCAGGTGGAGTTCCGCCGAATCCTCGCCGGTGTAGCTGCGCGGGGCGGGGAACCAGAGCAGCAAAGCTTCGTCCAGCAGCTCGCCCGTCTCGGGGTGGCGCAGGCGGCGCAGGCTGGCCTGGCGCGGGCGCGGCAGGCGGCCAGCCAGGCGGGTCAGCACAAGGGCCGAGTCGGGGCCGGAGAGGCGCAGCAGCGAGATCGCAGCGCGGCCGGCGCCAGAGGCGAGGGCAAAAATCGTGTCGGACAAGCGCATCACTCCGGGCGAGGCCAGGGGGCGCCGCCCCCTGGACCCCCGCCGGGGTGGCAGGGCCACCCCGGACCCCGCCATTCGTTGGGGAAAGCCGGGGGCGCGGACCCGGCCAGGTCTCTCAGCCTTTCGCCACCACATCCTTCTCGGTCAGCATCAGCCGCCGGGCGCGGCCACCCTCGACCAGATGCGCCTGCAGGATCTCGTCCACATCCTCGCGCGTCTCGGCGCGGTACCAGATGCCCTCGGGGTAGATGACGATGACCGGGCCGAACTCGCAGCGGTCCAGGCAGCCAGCCTGGTTCACGCGGATGCCCTTCAGCCCCAGCTCCTTGGCGCGGGCCTTCATGTAGTCCTTCAGCGCCTCGCTGCCGCGCGCGGCGCAGGAGCCGCGGCGATGGCCGTCGGGCCGGCGGTTGCAGCAGACGAAGAGATGGGCCTGGAAATAGGGCGGCGGATCGGCGGGCTGGGTCACGGGGGGGTCTCCTCTGCCCCTTCATGTAGCCCTGCCCCCGCCCCCCGGCCAGGGCATCGGCCGTGCCATGCCGCTTCGCCCTTGACGCTGCCGGCGGAGCGTGTCGAATCGCGCCCGCATGCCGCAGCTTTCCTTCCTCACCCCCCTCGGCACGCTCACTTTGTCCGAGGAGGACGGAGCGATCGTGGCGCTGGATTGGGGGCGTGGCCGCGACCAGGAGGAGACCCCCCTGCTGATCGCCGCCCGCGACCAGGTCCAGGACTATTTCGACGGCCAGCGGACGAGCTTCGATCTGCCCCTGGCCCCCTATGGCTCGGCCTTCCAGCAGAAGGTCTGGGCCGCGCTGCGCGCCATCCCCAGCGGGGAGACACGCAGCTATGCCGAGCTGGCCGCGACCATCGGCTCCATCGCCCGCGCGGTGGGCCAGGCCAACCGCGCCAATCCGATCCCCATCCTCATCCCCTGCCACCGCGTGATCGGCGCGGGCGGAAAGCTGGGCGGCTTCTCGGGGGGCGAAGGCGCCGCCACGAAGCGCTATCTTCTCGACCTCGAACGTCGCACCCTGCGTCAGCAAGGAACGCTCCTATGAACCATGCCATCCGCATTCACGAACATGGCGGCCCGGAGAAGATGGTGTGGGAGGAGGTGCCCCTGCCCGCCCCCAAGCCGGATGAGGTGCTGGTCCGCCATGGCGCCGTCGGGCTGAACTATATCGACGTCTATTTCCGCACCGGCCTCTACAAGCTGCCCTCCCTGCCCGCGACGCTCGGCATGGAGGCCGCCGGCCGCATCGAGGCGGTGGGCAGCGAGGTGACCGGCCTCGCGGTCGGCGACCGCGTGGCCTACGCCATGGCGCCGATCGGCGCCTATTGCGAGGCACGCACCATCAAGGCCGACCGGCTGGTGAAGCTGCCGGACGGCATCGACGACGTCACCGCCGCCGGCATGATGCTGCAGGGCATGACGGCGCAGTACCTGCTGCGCCGCACCTATCCGGTGAAGCCGGGCGAGACCATCCTGGTGCATGCCGCCGCCGGCGGTGTGGGCCTGATCATGTGCCAATGGGCCAAGCAGCTGGGCTGCACCGTCATCGGCACCGTCTCCACCCCCGAGAAGGCCGAGCTGGCCCGCGCCCATGGCGCCGACCACGTGCTGATCTCCGGCCAGGACGACCTGCCGGCGCGGGTGAAGGAGATCACCGGGGGCGCCATGCTGCCCGTGGTCTATGACAGCGTGGGCAAGGACACCTTCACCGCCTCGCTGGACTGCCTGGCGCCGTTCGGGATGATGGTGTCCTACGGCAATGCCTCGGGGCCCGTGCCGCCGCTGGATATCGGCATCCTGGCTGCCAAGGGCTCGCTGTTCCTGACGCGCCCGACGCTGGCGACCTACACGGCGAAGCATGCCGACCTGGTGGCCACCGCCACCGACCTCTTCTCGGTGGTGCTGTCCGGCGCGGTGAAGATCGAGGTCAACCAGACCTATGCGCTGAAGGACGCCGCCGAGGCGCACCGTGCCCTGGAAGGCCGCAAGACCACCGGCAGCACGGTGTTTATCCCCTGATGGCGGGGTCCGGGGTGGCCCTGCCACCCCGGCGGGGTTCGGGGCAGCGCCCCGAGCTTGTCTAGTTTTTCGGCAGGAAATACCGGTAGCGGTAGATTTCCCGCATCCCCAGCCGCTCATAGACGCTGCGGGCGGAGGTGTTGCCGGCCGAGACCTGCAGCCACCCCGTCAGCGCCCCCTGCTGCTGCCCCCAGGCGGCCCCGGCGGCGACCAGCCGCCCGCCCAGCCCCTGGCGGCGGAATTCCGGCGCCGTGGCGATGTCGAAGAACCCGACGAGCTGCCCGTCGGACGCCACCTGCCCCACCGCCGCCGGCCTGCCCTCGACCCGCAGCAGCAGCCAGGCCGCCGGCAGCAGCATCATCTGCGCCGCCTGCCGCTTCTCCGCCCGGCGCTGCTCGGTCTGGTAGTCGGCGGTGGACAGGATGGAGAACCATTCCTCGCTCGGGCCGTCGAGCAGCTCCACCGCCGCATCCGGCGCGGCGAAGCCGGACAGCGGCCCGGCCATCACCAGCGACTCATCCTTCTCGGCATAGCCGCGGGCCAGCAGCGCCTCCTCCAGCCCCGGCGGGTCCAGCGGCGTGGAGCGGAAGCGCGGCGGCAGGCCGATCTTGGCATAGGCCGCCTCGATGCGGTCCAGCCGCGCCGCCAGCCCGCCATCCTGCGCCGGATCCAGCGAGCTGACCGCATTGGCCCGCCCGGTGCCGCCCAGGAAGGCGCGCAACAGGAACGGCCCATCGAACGCCGTTCGCAGCGCCGGCACCGCACTGTGCGAGGCCCGCTCCAGCTCCGCCACCGATACGCCCTGCCAGGATTTGCCCTGCATCCGGTCGTCGCTCCGCCTTGTCGAGTGTGGGCGAAAGCCTAACGGGCCGCGTGGCGCTGACCAGCGCGGCGGCGGAAGGGCTGCCCCGCAGGAGGGAAAGGAAAGGCAGATATGAAAAAGGCCCGGGGGAATGAATTCCCCCGGACCCCCTTCTTTTTTCTGTCAGGCTGCCGCCCTCTGCCGGGCAGGTGGGCCGCTCCACTCAACCGGGACGAACCCGCAGAGTGCAGCGTCCCGCTTCTCAACCCGACGGCGGCAGCCCGAAAAAAATCAGGTATTCATGGCGTCGAAGAAGTCCTGGTTGGTCTTGCTGTACTTCAGCTTGTCCAGCAGGAACTCCATCGCATCCTGGGTGCCCATCGGGTTCAGAATACGCCGCAGCACCCACATCTTGGTGAGGGTCGCGCGGTCGATCAGCACCTCTTCCTTGCGGGTGCCCGACTTGGTGATGTCGATCGCCGGGAAGACGCGCTTGTCGGAGAGCTTGCGGTCGAGGATGAGCTCGGAATTGCCGGTGCCCTTGAACTCTTCGAAGATCACCTCGTCCATGCGGCTGCCCGTGTCGATCAGGGCGGTCGCGATGATGGTGAGGCTGCCGCCCTCCTCGATGTTGCGCGCCGCGCCGAAGAAGCGCTTCGGCCGCTGCAGGGCGTTGGCGTCCACGCCACCCGTCAGCACCTTGCCCGAGGAGGGCACGACCGAGTTGTAGGCGCGGCCCAGGCGGGTGATCGAGTCGAGCAGGATGACGACGTCACGCTTGTGCTCGACCAGGCGCTTGGCCTTCTCCAGCACCATCTCGGTGACCTGCACATGGCGGGTCGCCGGCTCGTCGAAGGTGGAGGCCACGACCTCGCCCCGCACCGTGCGGGCCATGTCGGTGACTTCCTCAGGGCGCTCGTCGATCAGCAGGACCAGCAGGAAGACATCGGGGTGGTTCAGGCTGATGCTGCGGGCGATGTTCTGCAGCATCACCGTCTTGCCGGTGCGCGGCGGCGCCACGACCAGGGCGCGCTGGCCCATGCCGATCGGCGCCACCAGGTCGATGACGCGCGGCGTGTAGTCCTTCTGCATCCCCTTCGCGACGCTCTCGAACTCCGAATTCTCCATCTTCAGGCGACGGGTCGGATAGAGCGGCGTGAGGTTGTCGAAGTTGATGCGGTGCCGCAGCGCCTCGGGCGGCTCGAAATTGACGGTGTTGATCTTCAGCAGCGCGAAGTAACGCTCGCCATCCTTCGGCGCCCGGATCTGCCCCTCCACCGTGTCGCCGGTGCGCAGGCCGAAGCGGCGCACCTGGGCCGGGGAGACATAGATGTCGTCCGGCCCCGGCAGGTAGTTCGACTGCGGCGAGCGCAGGAAGCCGAAGCCGTCCGGCAGGATCTCCAGCGTGCCGTCGCCATGGATCGCCTGCTCGTTCTCCGCCAGCTGCTTCAGGATCGCGAACATCATGTCCTGCTTGCGCAGGGTGGAGGCGTTCTCGATCTGCAGGGACTCGGCGAAGGCGAGCAGGTCGGCGGGGCTCTTGGCCTTGAGTTCAGAAAGATGCATGGGTCGGACGCATTCCGTTCCGGCGGGAGGCGCGGGACATGTCCGCGGGGCGGGCGCACGGCCCACCGGCGGGCCGGCGCCGCGGGATGCGCAGCCAGCCATGTCCCGGATCAGGAGGAGGGAGTCTCGGCGCCAGAAAGAGCCCGCCCGGAGGGCCGGGCGGCCGCCTGTCTCACGCCATCGACGGGAAGCGCCGCAACGCTAGGGGCGCGCGGGCCGTCCCGTCAATGGGCGATCTGGGGTTTTCACACTCCGTTTCAAGGATCCGCGACGCGGCTTTTCAGCCTGGGCGCGCGATCGTCAGAACGGCTTCACGATCACCATGATGACGATCAGGATCAGCAGCAGCGTCGGCACCTCATTGGCGACGCGCCACCAGCGCTCGCTGCGCCGGTTGCGGTCCTCGGCGAAGGCCTTCCGCCCGCCGCTCAGCACATGGTGGAACACCGTCATGCCGATCAGCCCGGTGAGCTTGCCGTGCCACCAGCCGGCCTTCCAATCGACCACGCCGGGCGTCAGCACCAGGGTCAGGCCGAAGAGCCAAGCGGCGATCATCGCCGGGTTCATGATGGCGCGCAGCAGCCGCCGCTCCATCACCTTGAACAGCTCGGACTGGGGCGAACCGGCCGCCACCTGGGTATGATAGACATAGAGCCGCGGCAGGTAGAACAGCCCCGCCATCCAGGCGAAGACCGAGATCAGGTGCAGCGACTTCACCCAGGGATACCAGGGCACCAGCGCGTCGAACATCAGGCGGCCCCGAGCAGGGCGGGCAGCTCGTCCATGTGGCGGAAGGGCTCGGCGCCCTGGGCGCGCAGCAGCGCCTCCGGCATCTCCCAGACCAGCGCCAGCACGCGGCAGCCGGCGGCGCGGCCGGCGCGGATGCCGGGCAGGCTGTCCTCCACCACCACGCACTCCGCCGGCGCGGCGCCGCAGGCCGCCGCCGCCGCCTCGTACATGTCCGGATAGGGCTTCGGCCGCGCCACATCCTCGAAGGAAAAGACCCGCCCCTCGAACAGCCCGGCGATGCCGAGCCGGCCGAGCTTGGCGCGCAGTTCGGCGCGCGAGGAGTTGGAGGCGCAGGCGATCGGCAGCCCGGCCGCGCGCAGCCGGCGCAGCGTCTCCAGCGCGCCGGGCACCGCCACCACGTCGCGCGCCATGCGCGCGGTTAGCCGGGCGGAGAGCAGCGCCGGCCAGTCATCCGGCAGCCGGCCGAAGCGCTGCTCGATCAGCGGCATCATGTCCGGCACGGCGCGGCCGAGGAACAGCTCCTGGCATTCCTCCGGCGTCACCGGCCAGAAGCGCTCGGACAGATCCTCGGCCACGGTGATGGCGGCCAGCGCCTCGCTGTCGGCCAGCACGCCGTCGCAATCGAACAGCACGGCCTTCGGGGGGTGGGCATCAGGCGGCGTTCCGGGCGCGGGCATGCGGGCAGTCGCCATGCTGCTTCGGGCATTGCCGCCCGCCGGCGAAGGAGCAGAGCGTGCGGTTGCCCGCCCGCACCCGCCGCACCAGCCCGGCCAGCGCGCCGATGAAGCCGGCATCGCTGTTCTGCGCCGGCACCCGGAAATAGCCGGGGATGCCGAGCTTGTGGGCCAGCTCCTGGTATTCGACGTCCAGCTCCACCAGCGTCTCGGAATGCTCGGAGACGAAGGCGATGGGGCAGACCAGCACCGCCACCTTCTCCTTCGCCGCGTGCTCCAGCGCCTCCTCGGTGGAGGGGCCGATCCATTTCTGCGGCGTCACCCGCGACTGGTAGCAGACCGAATGGTCGAGCCCCGGGATGTCGAGCTGCCCGACCACGGCGGCGACGCTGCGCTCCACCTGCCACTGATAGGGGTCGCCGCGCTTGACGATGCTCTCCGGCAGGCCGTGGGCGGAGAACAGGATGCGCAACGGCACCTCGGCCGGCAGCTCGGCCCGCGCCTTGTCGTAGGAGGCCTGCACCAGCGCGGCGGTGGCGCGGGCGAAGCCCTCGTCCGAGTGCCAGCAGCACAGCGTCTTGCTCGGCAAATCGAGGCCCACCTTGGCGCAGGCCGCCTTCCAGTCGTCGATCGAGGAGCCGCTCGTGGTGGTGGAGAATTGCGGGTAGAGCGGCAGCAGGATCGCCTCGTCCGCGCCCCAGGCCTTCACCTCGCGCGCCGTCGCCTCGGCGAAGGGGTGCCAGTAGCGCATGGCCACGAAGCAGCGCGCCTCCATCTCCGGCGCCAGCGCCGCCTGCAGCGCCTCCCCCTGGGCGATGGTCAGCTCCAGCAGCGGCGACTTGCCGCCGAGGATGGCGTAGTTCTCGCTGGCCGCCTTGGTGCGGCGGGCGGCGATGAACTTGCCCAGCGGCCAGCGCAGCAGCTTGGGCAGCCGCACGATGGCGGGGTCGAGGAACAGGTTCTCGAGGAAGGGCCGCACCGCCTCCGGGGCGTCGGGACCTCCCAGGTTGAACAGGATGATGGCGACGCGGGGACGGTGCTCGGACATGCGCTTGCAGATGCCATGCCGGGGGCTGCGGTCAAGGTCAAAGCGCGTGAAATCGGGGCGCCCGCGCGGGGGCCGGCCGGCCCCTTGCCGCCCCTCTTCCTTGCCCTGGCGGGGCGTCTTGCCTAGGTGATGGGGCGAAGCGGGCTTGTGGCCCTGCGCCATGACTGAAAAGATTGATTCCGACATGACCGACCCGAGCAACCCGACGGCGCCCCACCCCGAGACCCAGCCGACCCCGGAGCAGCCGGCCGACGCCCTGGCCCGGCTGGCCGAGCTGGAGGCGGAGAACGCCCAGCTGAAGGATCGCTGGCTGCGCTCCGAGGCGGAGATGCAGAATTTGCGCACCCGCACCAAGCGCGAGGTGGAGGAGGCGCGCGCCTTCGCCGTGCAGAAATTCGCCCGCGACGTGGTCGAGGCGGCGGAAAACCTGCGCCGCGGCCTGGACGCCCTGCCCCCCGCCCAGGAGGGCGAGGCCGAGCTGCTGACCAAGCTGCGCGGCGGCTTCGAGGGGGTGGAGCGCGCCTTCCTCTCGATCCTGGAGCGCAACGGCGTCAGCAAGCAGGACGCCACCGGCAAGCCCTTCGACCCGGAGCTGCACCAGGCGATGGCGCAGCAGCCGCCGCCGGAGGGGGTCGCCGCCGGCACGGTGATCCAGGCCTGGACCCCGGCCTGGACGCTGAATGGCCGCCTGCTGAAGCCGGCCATGGTGGTGGTGGCGGGCGAGGGCGTCTCCGAAACCGCCTGATGCGGAGGCCCGGGCCGATCCTGCCGGCGCAGCACCCCGCGCTGCTGGCGCTGAACAATCTGCATGCCGAGGCGGTGAACGCGCTGGACGCGGCGGGCTTCGCCGCGCTGTGCGGGGCCGCCTTCTGGACCGGCGCGCTGTGGCGGGAGGAGAAGCCGCTGGGCTTCCTGATCGCGCTGCGGCCCACCGGCCCGGCGACCGGCCCGAACCATGGCTGGATGCAGGCCCACCGCCCCGGCGCCGCCTATATCGACCGCGTGGTGGTGGATGCGGCGGCGCAGGGGCGGGGCACGGGCCGCGCCCTCTATGCCGCGCTGGCCGCGGCGGCGCTGGAGGCCGGGCTGGCCGAGCTGGGCTGCGAGGTCAATCTCGCACCGCCCAACCCGGTCAGCATGGGCTTCCACACGCGCCTCGGCTTCGCGCCCGTGGGCGAGGCCACCGACCCGCGCAACGGCAAGGTGGTGCGGTATCTGGCGGCGCCGGCCGCGCCGCTGACTGCACATTTTTTGCGCAGCCCCGATCATCGCCCTTGTCCGGCGGGCCAGGGCTGAATACATCGCTGGCACAACCACCCGGCCCGCCATTCTGGCCGGGGGGTGATCCCCAGATCGCCTGATGAGCAGAGAGGGGATGGGCGCGGCGCCGGAATGAGGGCCGCCCCCATCCGCCAGGAGGAGAACTCGGATGAGCAAGGTTATCGGCATCGACCTCGGCACCACCAACAGCTGCGTCGCCATCATGGAAGGCGGCGATGTGAAGGTGCTGGAGAACGCCGAAGGCGCGCGCACGACGCCGTCCATGGTGGCCTTCGCCAAGAATGGCGAGCGGCTGGTGGGCCAGGCCGCGAAGCGCCAGGCGGTGACCAACCCGACCGACACCCTGTTCGCCGTGAAGCGCCTGATCGGCCGCCGCTACGACGACAAGATGGTGCAGAAGGAGGCGGGCCTCGCCCCCTTCAAGATCATCCGCGCCGACAATGGCGATGCCTGGGTCGAGGCCGGCGGGCAGAAGCAGGCGCCGCAGCAGATCAGCGCCAACATCCTGACCAAGATGAAGGAGACCGCCGAGGCCTATCTCGGCGAGAAGGTGACGCAGGCCGTCATCACCGTCCCCGCCTACTTCAATGACAGCCAGCGCCAGGCGACCAAGGAGGCGGGCGCCATCGCCGGCCTCGAGGTGCTGCGCATCATCAACGAGCCGACCGCCGCCGCCCTCGCCTATGGCATGGACAAGAAGGCCACCGGCACGATCGCGGTCTACGACCTCGGCGGCGGCACCTTCGACGTCTCGGTGCTCGAGATCGGCGACGGCGTGTTCGAGGTGAAGTCGACGAACGGCGACACCTTCCTCGGCGGCGAGGATTTCGACCAGCGCGTCATCGACTACCTGGCGGATGAGTTCAAGAAGGAGAACGGGATCGACCTGCGCGGCGACAAGCTCGCCCTGCAGCGCCTGAAGGAGGCGGCCGAGAAGGCGAAGATCGAGCTCTCCTCCGCCAAGCAGACCGAGATCAACCTGCCCTTCATCACCGCCGACGCGTCCGGCCCGAAGCACCTGGTGCTGCAGCTGACCCGCGCCAAGCTGGAGGCGCTGGTCGACGACCTGGTGCAGCGGACGCTCGAGCCCTGCAAGCAGGCGCTGAAGGATGCCGGCCTCTCCGCCGGCGAGATCGACGAGGTGATCCTGGTCGGCGGCATGACCCGCATGCCCAAGGTCATCGAGGCGGTGAAGCAGTTCTTCGGCAAGGAGCCGGCCCGCAACGTCAACCCGGATGAGGTCGTCGCCATCGGCGCCGCCATCCAGGGCGGCGTGCTGAAGGGCGAGGTCAAGGATGTCCTGCTGCTGGACGTGACGCCGCTGTCGCTGGGCATCGAGACGCTGGGCGGTGTCTTCACCCGGCTGATCGACCGCAACACGACGATCCCGACCAAGAAGAGCCAGACCTTCTCGACGGCCGACGACAACCAGACCGCGGTCACCATCAAGGTGTTCCAGGGTGAGCGCGAGATGGCGGCGGACAACAAGCTGCTGGGCAATTTCGACCTGACCGGCATCGCCCCCGCCCCGCGCGGCGTGCCGCAGATCGAGGTGTCCTTCGACATCGACGCCAACGGCATCGTCTCGGTCAGCGCCAAGGACAAGGCGACCGGCAAGGAGCAGCAGATCAAGATCCAGGCCAAGTCCGGCCTGTCCGACTCCGACATCGAGCGCATGGTGAAGGAGGCGGAGGCCAATTCCGCCGCCGACAAGAAGCGCCGCGAGGCGGTGGAGGCGCGCAACCAGCTCGACGCCCTGATCCACAGCACCGAGAAGACGCTGAAGGAGAATGGCGAGAAGGTGGGCGAGGCCGACCGCAAGGAGGTCGAGGCCGCGCTGGAGGCCGCCCGCTCCGCCAAGGAGGGCGAGGATGCCGAGGCCATCAAGTCCGCCACCGAGCGCCTGGGCGCCGCGGCGATGAAGATGGGCGAGGCGATCTACAAGGCCGCGCCGGCCGAGGACCCGGCGGCCGCGGCGGGCCAGGCGGGGGCCCAGGGCGGCGCCGGCGACGGCAAGCCCGGCGAGAAGGTGGTGGACGCCGAGTTCGAGGATGTCGACCCCAACAAGAAGAAGCCCAGCTGAGGCGCTCCGCGCTAGGCTGAGCACGCCGCGTTGAGCATGGGCGCCCGGTTCCCTTCGACAGGGCCGGGCGCTCCTTCGTTCCGGAGCTTGGGGGACAGGCCGCACCATGGCCAAGAAGGACTATTACGAGACCCTGGGCGTTGCCCGGGGGGCGAGCGACGAGGACCTGAAGAAGGCCTATCGCAAGCTCGCCATGAAGTATCACCCGGATCGCAACCCGGGTGACAAGGCCGCCGAGGCCTCCTTCAAGGAGGTGAACGAGGCCTATGACGTTCTGAAGGACCCCGAGAAACGCGCCGCCTATGACCGCTTCGGCCATGCCGCCTTCGAGGGCGGCGGCGGTGGGGGTGGCGGCGGCCCCTTCGGCGGCGGCGGGCCCTTCGGGGCGGGCGGCTTCGAGGACATCTTCGCCGAGATGTTCGGCCAGTTCGGCGGCCGCCGTGGCGGCGCCGGCGCCACCGGGCGCGGCGCCGACCTCCGCCAGGACGCCACCATCACCCTGGAAGAGGCCTTCGCCGGCACCCGCCAGACCATCCGCGTGCAGAGCAGCGTGCAATGCGACGCCTGCGACGGCACCGGGGCCGAGGGCAAGGCGAGCAGCGCGCAATCCACCTGCACCACCTGCGGCGGCGCCGGCAAGGTGCGCGCCCAGCAGGGCTTCTTCCTGATCGAGCGCACCTGCCCCACCTGCGGCGGCACCGGGCGCGTCATCAAGAACCCCTGCAAGGTGTGCTCCGGCGCCGGCCGCGTGCAGCGCGAGCGCACGCTGAACGTCACCATCCCGGCGGGCGTCGAGGATGGCACGCGCATCCGCCTCTCCGGCGAGGGCGAGGCCGGGCTGCGCGGCGCGCCGGCGGGCGACCTGTATGTGGACATCTCGATCCGCCCGCATGCGCTGTTCCAGCGCGACGGCGCCAACATCTATGTCCGCGTGCCGCTGCGCATGACGCAGGCGGCGCTCGGGGGCGCGGTGGAGGTGCCGACCATCGATGGCGGGCGCTCCCGCGTCACCATCCCCGCCGGCACCCAGACGGGCGACCAGTTCCGCCTGCGCGGCAAGGGCTTCTCCGTGCTGCGCTCCGCCGCGCGCGGGGACATGTATGTGCAGGTGGCGGTGGAGACCCCGCAGAACCTGTCGCCACGCCAGCGCGAGCTGCTGGAGCAGTTCGAGAGCGAGGGCGGCCAGTCCGGCCAGCAATCCAGCCCGGAAAGCGAGGGCTTCTTCGCCAAGGTGAAGGAGTTCTGGGACGGGCTGGGGCGGTAAGCCC
>NZ_GG770780.1:57886-61348 GCF_000164635.1 Pseudoroseomonas cervicalis ATCC 49957
TGGCGGCGACCCGGCTGCCGCTGGCCGAGCCGCGCCCGACGCTGATCGGCCTGGCGCGGCGGCACGGGCTGGCGCCGGGGCTGTATCTGGTGCGCGTCACCGGGCATTTCCTGCTGTTGCGCCTGCATGGTTTCGGCCTGGCCGAGGTGCATGACAACCGGCTCTCCGGCGCCGTGCTGTCGCCGCGCGCGCATGGTCTGTGCCGCGTCACCCATCTGGCGCGGCTGGCGCCGGCCGGCTGACGCCCGCGCCCGCGCCGCATTTCCTTGTGTCGGCGACACGGCAGGACTATATGGCGGAGAGACACATCTTCGCTGCACAGCCAGGGGGGTGGCCTTAACGGGCCGCCTTTTTTGTTTTTGGAAGACGATCTGCCACAGAATGAGGGCCTTGAGGCCCGCATCGCCGCCGCCATCCAGCCGACGCTGACCGCGATGGGCTATGAGATCGTGCGCGTGCAGATCCATGGCAAGCAGACCCCCACCGTCCAGGTCATGGCCGACCGGGCCGATGGCGCGCTGATCGGCGTGGCCGATTGCGAGGCGATCAGCCATGCCGTGGGTGCCGTGCTCGACGTGGACGACCCGTTCAGCGGGGAGTGGAATCTCGAGGTTTCCTCCCCCGGCATCGACCGGCCGCTGACGCGCACCAAGGACTGGCTGCGCTTCACCGGCCATCTGGCGATCGCCGAGATGAGCATTCCCTTCGAAGGGCGGCGCCGCTTCCGCGGCACCATCCTCGGCGCCGACGAGGCGAGCGTGCGGCTGCGGCTGGAGGAGGGCACGGAATACGCGCTCCCCCGGCACGACATCCGCCGCGCCAAGCTGGTGCTGACTGACGCTTTGATCGCCGCCACGGCGGCGGATGCCGCACGCGCCCGGGGCGAGGACGCCCCGGACGATGATGCCGACGCCGCATCGCCCTACGCCAAGAGGAACTGAGCATCATGGCCGCCGACGTCGCCATTGCCCGCCCGGAACTGCTGCAGGTCGCCGAGGCCGTCGCCCGCGAGAAGATGATCGAGCGCGACGAGGTGCTCGAGGCGATGGAGCAGGCCATCCAGAAGGCCGGCCGCGCCAAGTATGGGCATGAGAAGGACATCCGCGCCGTCATCGACCGCCGCACCGGCGAGGTGAAGCTCTCCCGCTGGACCGAGGTGGTCGAGCAGGAGCCGGTCGAGAACGAGGCGACGCAGATCCCGCATCGCATCGCGCAGAAGATCAAGCCCGGCATCGCGGTGGGCGAGTTCATCGTCGACCCGCTGCCGCCGATCGATTTCGGCCGCATCGCAGCCCAGACCGCCAAGCAGGTGATCGTGCAGCGGGTGCGCGAGGTCGAGCGCTCGAAGCAGTTCAACGAGTACAAGGACCGCGTCGGCGAGATCATCAACGGCGTCGTCAAGCGCACCGAGTACGGCAACCTGATGGTCGATCTCGGCCGCGCGGAAGCCCTGCTGCGCCGCGACGAGACCATCCCGCGCGAGGCGTTCCGCAACGGCGACCGCGTGCGCGCCTATATCTACGACGTGCGCGAGGAGCCGCGCGGCCCGCAGATCTTCCTCAGCCGCACCCATCCGGGCTTCCTGGCCAAGCTGTTCGCGCAGGAGGTGCCGGAGATCTATGACGGCATCATCGAGATCAAGGCGGTGGCCCGCGATCCCGGCAGCCGCGCCAAGATGGCGGTGATCAGCCGCGACTCGTCGATCGACCCCGTGGGCGCCTGCGTCGGCATGCGCGGCAGCCGCGTCCAGGCGGTGGTGGCCGAGCTGCAGGGCGAGAAGATCGACATCATCCCCTGGTCCGCCGACAACCCGACCTTCGTGGTGAACGCCCTGGCGCCCGCCGAGGTGTCGAAGGTGGTGATGGACGATGACAGCAAGCGGGTTGAAGTCGTCGTCCCGGATGACCAGCTCTCGCTGGCGATCGGGCGGCGCGGCCAGAATGTGCGCCTCGCCTCCCAGCTGACCCGCTGGGACATCGACATCCTGACCGAGGCCGAGGAATCGGAGCGCCGGCAGGAGGAGTTCCGCAAGCGCACCGGCCTGTTCGTCGAGGCGCTGGACGTGGACGACGTGATCGCCGGCCTGCTGGTGACCGAGGGCTTCGGCTCCATCGAGGAGCTGATGGAGGTCCCGGACGAGGACCTGGCCGAGATCGAGGGCTTCGACGAGAACGTGGCCGCCGAGCTGAAGCGCCGCTCGCAGGCCTTCCTCGACCGCCGCGACCAGGAGCTGGACGAGAAGCGCCAGGCGCTGGGCGTCGAGGATGCGGTGGCCGAGGCCGGCGGCTTCACCCCCGCCATGCTGGTGACGCTCGGCGAGAAGGGCGTGAAGACGCTCGACGACCTGGCCGACCTGGCGGCCGACGAGCTGATCGAGATCCTGGGCACCGAGGCGGTGGACGAGGACACGGCGAACGCCATCATCATGGCCGCCCGCGAGCACTGGTTCGCCCAGGAAGGCAACCAGGATGGCGGCGCGGCGCAGGCACCGGACGCGACCGGGGAGAAGGACGACGAGCAGTAACAGCGAGACGCGGCACGACGAGGCCCTGTCGGCGGCGGAGGACTCCGCCGCCGACACCGACCTCAAGACGGGCGAGCCGGAGCCGGAGCTGAAGGGCCCGCTCCGCCGCTGCATCGTGACCCGCGAGACCCTGCCGAAGGAAGCCATGCTGCGCTTCGTGCTGGGACCGGGCCGCGAGCTGGTGCCGGATCTGGCCGGGCGCCTGCCCGGCCGGGGAATGTGGTTGAGCGCGCGGGCCGATGTGCTAGAACGCGCGCTGAGCCGGGGCGCCTTTCACAGGGCGGCCCGCGGCCAGGTGCAATTGCCCCCAGACCTTCGCGCCCGGATCGAGACTGGCCTCAAGGGTCGCATCCGCGACCAGCTGGGGCTCGCGCGCCGGGCCGGTCAGGCGGTGAACGGATTCCAGCAGGTGCGCGAATGGCTGCAGGCCGGCCGGGCCGCGCTGCTGGTCGAGGCGAGCGATGGCAGCCTGTCCGAGCGGGACAGGCTGGCCGGGCGCCGCGGTACCCCGATGGTGGCGGTGCTGACGGCGAAGGAATTGGGCGCGGTATTCGGAAGGGACCATGCGGTGCACGTAGCGATTGCCCCCGGACGGATTGCCGACATGTTGGTGCAGGAGGCGGGCCGTCTGGCCGCTGTCTCCGGTATCGCGAGCGGAGCGGGGACGTGAGCCCGGCAACGGCTCGCGATAGGATTGATGGCACAAGACGGATCGGGTTCAGGCGAACGAATGAGCGACCAGAATGAGCAGGACGCGGCGAAGAGCAGGCTGAGCCTTCGGCCGGGCGGCCGCCTCGAGCTTGGCAAGACCGAGGCGGCTGGCACGGTGCGCCAGTCCTTCAGCCATGGTCGCGGCAAGACCGTGCAGGTGGAAGTGGTGAAGAAGCGCGCGGGTGGCGCGCCGGCCGCGCCGGCGACCCCCGGCGCCAAGCCGGCCG
>NZ_GG770780.1:63811-67722 GCF_000164635.1 Pseudoroseomonas cervicalis ATCC 49957
CGGGAGAGCGCGAGAGGGCGGAGCCCTCTCGCCCACACTTCAGTGACGCAGGAATTTCATGGCACGCCCGCACCGCAAGCCGAAGGGCCGTCCGCTGGATGGCTGGCTGATCGTCGACAAGCCCTCCGGCATCGGCTCCACCGATGTGGTGAACAAGCTGAAGCGCGCCTTCAACGCGCAGAAGGTCGGGCATGGCGGCACGCTGGACCCGCTGGCGACCGGCGTGCTGCCGATCGCCTTCGGCGCGGCGACCAAGATGGTGCCCTATGTCATGGACGGCACCAAGACCTACCGCTTCACCCTGAAGTTCGGCGAGGCGCGCGACACCGACGACGCCGAGGGCCAGGTCATCGAGACCAGCGACGCCCGCCCGACCGACGAGCAGATCCGCGCCGCCCTGCCCGCCTTCATCGGCGACATCATGCAGGTGCCGCCGATCTTCTCGGCCATCAAGATCAATGGCGCGCGCGCCTATGACCTGGCGCGCGACGGGCAGATTCCCGAGATGGCGCCGCGCCCCGCGCGCGTCGACAAGTTCGAGCTGGAATCCCGCCCCGATGCCGACACGGCGGTGTTCACCGTGCAGTCGGGCAAGGGCGTCTACATGCGCAGCCTGGCGCGCGACATCGCGCGCGCCGCCGGCACGGTCGGGCACATCGCCGTGCTGCGCCGCATGCGGGTCGGCCCCTTCCTCGAAGAGAACGCGATTCCGCTGGACAAGCTGGTGGGAATGGAGGATACGCCGCCTCCTTCCCCGGACCTTCTGTTGCCCGTGACGACCGCGCTGGCCGACATCCCGGCTCTGGCCGTCACGGAAGCGGAGGCCGCACGCCTCTCCCATGGGCAGACCCTCTCCGTGGTCGACTTCATGGGGCGGATACCCGGCGACGCCAGCCCCGATGGTGGGCTTGTGCGGGCAATGGCGGGGGAGCGCCTGAAGGGACTGGTCCGACTGGAGTCCGGCCGCGTGCGGCCGGAGCGCTGGCTCAGCCCGGGCGACAACACCCTCCTTCCCGTCCAGGCGCTGCCGGATGGGGAGACTGACTGAAAGGCACATGCCGATGTCGATGAACACCGAAGCCCGCGCGAAGATCATCGCCGAGTACGCCACCAAGCCCGGCGACACCGGCAGCCCGGAAGTGCAGGTCGCCCTGCTGTCCGACCGCATCTCGCAGCTGACCGAGCACCTGAAGGCCCACCCGAAGGATTTCCACAGCCGTCGCGGCCTGCTGGTCCTGGTCGGCCAGCGCCGCGGCCTGCTGGACTATGTGAAGCGCAAGAACCAGGCCCGCTACCAGAGCCTGATCGAGCGCCTCGGCCTGCGTCGCTGATCGCGGCACGACCGGACGAAAGAGGGGGGAGACCGGAAGGTCTTCCCCTTTTTTATTGTTTTCAGATTTTCGTTCTTTTTTGAAAAAAAGAACCAAAAAACTTTTGTCAGTTTGGCGTCCCGCCGTGACGGGAGACGGCGGCAGCCTGAAAAAGTCTTTTTGCTTCTTTTTCTTCAGAAAAAGAAGATCCTGGCTTCCTGGCTGCCTACCTAACTCTCATACGCCAGCACCGCAGCCGCCAGATCCTCCCCCGCCCAGCCCACCGACTTGAACAGGGTGATCTCCTCGGCCGAGCCACGGCCGGGATGCGTGCCGCGGCACAGCTCGAACAGATCGGCCTGGATGTGCGCCTCGGTGATGGCGCCCTCGGCGATGGCCTGCACGATGTCGCCGGCCTCGGCCAGCGCGCCCGGGCGGGTGTCGACGAACAGGCGCGACCGCGCCACCAGCGCCGAGTCGCTCTCCCGCATGTCGGGCCGGAAGGCCCCCACCAGGTCGAGATGCGTGCCCGGCTGCACCAGCGCCCCGTCGAGCAGCGGCACGGTGGAGAGCGTGGCGGCGGAGATGATGTCGGCCCCGCGCGGGTCGGCCTCGGCCACGGCGCGCGCCGGCAGGCCCTGCGCCACCAGCGCCGCGGCCAGCTTCGCGGCGCTGCTGGCGCGGCGCGACCAGATGCGGATCTCCTGCAAGGGGAAGCGTTCCGCATAGGCCTCGGCCAGGGCGTGGGCGACCTTGCCGCTGCCCAGCAGCAGCAGCACCCGGCTCTCGGGCCGCGCCAGATAGGTGGCGGCCAGCACGCTGGCGGCGGCGGTGCGCCGGTCGGTCAGCGTGCCGCCATCGAGGATGGCCAGCGGCTGACCGGATTCGCCGTGCGACAGCAGATACACCGAGTGGACGGCCTGGATTGCAGAATTTTTTGCGTTGGACGGCGTCACATGCACAATTTTCACGCCGGTATAGCGATGTGCCTGCCAAGCAGGCATGAGCAGCAGCGAACCTTCGGCTGCCTCTTTCTGCGGCAGCGGGTGGCGGTGCCGCAGCGGGGCCGCGCAACCCTCGCGGAACATGGCCTGCAAGGCGGCGCGGAGCGCGGGCCAGGGCAGGCGGGCGGTGGTGTCGTCGCGGTCCATCAGGCGCATGGCGGCGCTTCGTCTCCCTCGGGATCTGCCGCCATCCTAGGCAGATGGGGCGCCGACGGAAGCCGTGACCGGTTGCATTTCCTGGCACGCCGATTGCTAAGGCTCTGATGACCAGCCTCGTCAACTGGCGAAGATGGCATACCACGATTGCGTCATTCCTTCCGCACCGCTAACGGGCGAAGTGGGCGCGGACCGGTGCGCAACAGCGCGTTGATCCCGCCCCGGCCTTTGGCGCAGCATCGCCAGGTCGCGGGAGGAGCCGCCGGCAGCAGCCGGGGGCCGGAAAAGATTGGGAGAGAGTTTATGAAGCCCATGCGGCTTGCCACCCTTCGCGTGCTCGGCGCGGCAGCCATGGTCGGGGCGCTGGCGCTGCCGGCGGCGGCGCAGCAGCCCGCCCCGCAGCAGGGCGCGTCGGCGACGCTCGACGCCATCAAGGCCCGCGGCACGCTGAGCTGCGGCGTCAACACCGGCCTGGCCGGCTTCGCCCAGCCCGACAGCCAGGGCCGCTGGACCGGCTTCGACGTCGAGTATTGCCGCGCCCTGGCCGTCGCCCTGTTCAACGACGCCAGCAAGGTGCGCTACGTGCCGACCACGGCGCAGAACCGCTTCACCGCGCTGCAGTCGGGCGAGATCGACGTGCTGCCGCGCAACACCACGGCGACCCTCTCGCGCGACACCTCGCTCGGCCTCGATTTCCCGGCGATCAACTTCTATGACGGCCAGGGCTTCATGGTGAAGGCCAGCCTGGGCGTGAAGTCGGCCAAGGAGCTGGACGGCGCCACGGTCTGCGTGCAGCCCGGCACCACCACCGAGCAGAACCTGACCGACTGGTTCCGCGCCAACAACATCCGCTTCACCCCGGTGATCATCGAGCGGCTGGAGGAGCTGGTCTCCGCCTATGTCGCCGGCCGCTGCGACGCCTACACCACCGACGTCTCCGGCCTGGCCGCCACCCGCTCCGCCCAGCCCAACCCGGGCGAGCATGTGATCCTGCCGGAAGTGATCAGCAAGGAGCCGCTGGGCCCGGCCGTGCGCCATGGTGACCAGCGCTGGGCCGACCTGGTGCGCTGGACCCACTACGCCCTGCTGGCCGCCGAGGAGTTCGGCATCACCGCCGCCAATGTCGACAAGGCCGTGGCCGAGGACCAGCGCCCCGAGGTGCAGCGCCTGCTGGGCAAGACCGGCGGCCTGGGCCAGATGCTCGGCGTCGACAATGCCTGGGCCGCGCGCATCATCAAGGCCACCGGCAACTATGGCGAGATGTTCACGCGCCACCTGACGCCGCTCGGCATCCAGCGCGGCCCGAACGCGCAGTGGACGCAGGGCGGGCTGCAATACGCCCAGCCCTTCCGGTAAGCTCGCGCCGGACCTGACCGGCGGTCCCGGCCCGGCCGGGCCGCCGGCCTGCTCCCGCGGGACCGGCCCGGCCGGTCGCGCGGGG
>NZ_GG770780.1:68532-72015 GCF_000164635.1 Pseudoroseomonas cervicalis ATCC 49957
CGCCTTCGCGGGGCCGGCTGGCCGGTCCCGCGCCCCCGCCCCGAAGCGGCGCCGAGACGCCGCCCCGGCGGGGGCCCTCCCGATATCGGACAAAGACGACACAACGGGGCTTCAACGCATGTCCGACACCGCTGCCGATCCCAGGCTGCTGCGCGCGCCGCCGAAGAAAGGATTCCGCCTCTCCTGGGCCGATGAAAGGCTGCGCTCGATCGTCTGGCAGGTGCTGGTGCTGGGCGTGGTCATCGCCATCATCGCCTGGCTGGTCGGCAACACGCAGCACAATCTCGAGGTCCGGCGCATCGCCACCGGCTTCGGCTTCCTCGAGCGCGAGGCGGGCCTGCCGGTCGCCGAGAGCCTGATCCCCTACAGCCCCACCGACACCTATGCCCGGGCCCTGATGGTCGGCGTGCTGAACACGCTGAAGATCGCCGTGGTGGGCGTGGTGCTGGCGACCCTCTTCGGCACGCTGCTCGGCATCGCCCGGCTGTCGAAGAACTGGCTGCTCTCCCGCATCGCCGCCGCCTATGTCGAGGTGGTGCGCGACCTGCCGCTGCTGCTGCAGCTGCTGTTCTGGTACGCCATCCTGCAGGGCCTGCCCGGGCCGCGCCAGGCGCTGCACCCGATGGAGGGCGTGTTCCTCTCCAATCGCGGGCTGAAGCTGCCCTGGATCCAGTGGCAGGACGCGCACAGCTTCGCCCTGCTGGGCTTCGTGGCCGGCATCGTGCTGACGGTGTTCTATGCCCGCGCCGCCCGCGCCCGGCAGATGGCCGATGGCCAGCCCCGCCGCGTCTGGCCGGCGGCGCTCGGCCTCATCATCGGCCTGCCGCTGGCGATCTGGGCCGGGCTCGGCGCCCCCTGGACCGGCGACATCCCGGCGCTGCGCGGCTTCAACTTCCAGGGCGGCCTGACCATCACCCCGGAGTATTTCGCGCTGCTGATCGGGCTGGTGATGTACACCGCCGCCTTCATCGCCGAGATCGTCCGCGCCGGCATCCTGGCGGTGGCCAAGGGCCAGTGGGAGGCGGCCGAGGCGCTCGGCCTGCCGCGCGGGCTGATCATGCGCAAGATCGTGCTGCCGCAGGCGCTGCGCGTGATCGTGCCGCCGATGACCAGCCAGTACCTGAACCTGACCAAGAACTCCTCGCTGGCGGTGGCGATCGGCTACCAGGACATCGTCTCGATCGCCAACACGACGCTGAACCAGACCGGCCAGGCGATCGAGGGCATCGCCATCATCATGGCGGTCTACCTGACCATCAGCCTGTCGATCAGCCTGTTCATGAACTGGTACAACGCGCGCATCGCGCTGGTGGAGCGCTGAGCCATGGCCCCTCGCAAGCTGCCGATTTCTTCCGGTTTCGCTGGCCTGACGGCCAGCCGGGCCTTGTTGGCGCGCCTCGCGCCGGTGGAGCGCTGAGCCATGGCCGAGATCGCCGCCGAAGCCTCCGCCCCGCGCCCGGCCCAGGACGCCGCCCTGGCGCCGCGCCGCCCGCCCCTGCTGGCGGTCGGACCGGTCGCCTGGGCGCGGGCCAATTTGTTCTCGGGCTGGCTGTCCACCGCCGTCACCCTGGCGCTGCTGTACCTGCTGGCCCGCTGGACCATGGGCTTCATCGACTGGGCCTTCCTCAACGCCATCTGGTCGGTGCCGATGGTCAATGGCACGGCGCAGACCCAGGCCTGCCGCGCCCTGCAGGGCAGCGGCGCCTGCTGGGCGGTGATCGGGGAGAAGCACCGCTTCATCCTGTTCGGCACCTACCCCTATGAGGAGCACTGGCGCCCGGCGCTGTGCGTCCTGCTGTTCATCGGCCTCTACATCGTCTCCGCCATGCGCCGCTTCTGGCGCCCGGCGCTGGCGGTGATCTGGGTGGCCACGCTGGTGGTGATCGGCGTGCTGATGTGGGGCGGCGTGCTCGGCCTGTCCTATGTGCCGCAGGAGCGCTGGGGCGGGCTGGTCATCACCCTGATCCTGTCCACCTTCGGCATCGCCTTCGCCTTCCCGCTGTCGATCCTGGTGGCGCTCGGCCGGCGCTCGCGCATGCCGGCCATCAAGCTGCTCTGCATCCTCTATGTCGAGCTGATCCGCGGCGTGCCGCTGATCTCGCTGCTGTTCATGGCCAGCGTCATGTTCCCGCTCTTCCTCCCGGAAGGCATCAACATCGACAAGCTGCTGCGCGCGCAGATCGCCATCATCCTCTTCGCCGCCGCCTATCTGGCCGAGGTGGTGCGCGGCGGCCTGCAGGCCCTGCCCAAGGGCCAGTACGAGGCGGCCGAGGCGCTCGGCCTGTCCTACTGGCAGAAGACCGGCTTCATCATCCTGCCCCAGGCGCTGCGGCTGGTGATCCCGCCGCTGGTGAACACCTTCATCGGCTTCTTCAAGGACACCTCGCTGGTGCTGATCATCGGCATCTTCGACCTGCTGACCGCCGGCAAGACGGCGATCGTCGAGCCCGCCTGGCAGGGCTTCGGCATCGAGGTCTATGTCGTCGTCGGCCTGATCTACTTCGTCTTCTGCTTCGCCATGTCCCGCTACAGCCAGAACCTCGAGGCGGAGCTGAACCGCCACCGGGTGCGCTGAGCATGCCCCGCCACAACACCGAGACCCAGGGACCGCACCCAGCATGAGCGCCACCATGGATGTCGCGGGCGAAGGCCCGCACCTCGCCTCCGCCCTGCGCACCGACGCGCCGCCGGCGATCCTGCTCGACAAGGTCAACAAGTGGTACGGCGCCATGCACGTGCTGCGCGACGTGTCGCTGACCGTCGGCAATGGCGAGCGCGTCGTGGTCTGCGGGCCGTCCGGCTCCGGCAAGTCCACCATGATCCGCTGCATCAACCGCCTCGAGCAGCACCAGGAGGGGCGGATCGTCGTCGACGGCATGGAGCTGACCGACGACACCCGCAGCCTGGACGCCATCCGCCGCGAGGTCGGCATGGTGTTCCAGAGCTTCAACCTGTTTCCGCACCTGACCATCCTGGAGAACTGCACCCTGGCACCCATCTGGGTCCGCCGGATGCCGAAGAAGGATGCCGAGGAGCTGGCGATGCAGTACCTGACCCGGGTGAAGATCCCGGAGCAGGCGCGCAAATATCCCGGCCAGCTCTCCGGCGGCCAGCAGCAGCGCGTGGCCATCGCCCGCGCGCTCTGCATGAAGCCCAAGATCATGCTGTTCGACGAGCCGACCTCGGCGCTCGACCCGGAGATGATCAAGGAGGTGCTCGACACCATGGTGGGCCTGGCCGAGACCGGCATGACCATGGTCTGCGTCACGCACGAGATGGGCTTCGCCCGCCAGGTCGCCGACCGCGTGGTGTTCATGGACCGCGGCGAGGTGGTCGAGGCCGGCGTGCCCGACCAGATCTTCAACGACCCGAAGACGGACCGGCTGAAGGGCTTCCTCAGCCAGATCCTGCGCGGCCACTGAGCCCGGAGGCGGGAGGGCGGCGCCCTCCCGCGCCCGGCCGGGGCGCGGCGTCCCGGCCGCC
>NZ_GG770780.1:73942-77222 GCF_000164635.1 Pseudoroseomonas cervicalis ATCC 49957
GCGCTGGAGTTCGACCAGCGCCACGCCACGGTGGAGTTCGCCGTCGCCGCCCTCGGCCTGTTCGACCTGACCGGGCGCTTCCCGCGCTTCGCCGGGCGGCTGCAACTGGACCCGGCGCGGCCCGAGGCGGCCGCCCTGTCGGTCGCCCTCGACATGCGCGCGGTGGAGATGGACGATCCCGGCCGCACCGCCCTGCTGCGCTCCGCCGAGTTCTTCGACACCGCGCGCTATCCGGAGGCGCGCTATGACAGCCAGACCTTCACCGCGCTGGGCGCCGGCCGCTACGCGCTGCGGGGGGTGCTGGCGATGCGCGGCACGGCGCAGCCCCTGCGGCTGGAGGCGGCGCTGCGCGACCGCCGGGCCGAGCCAGGCGGTGGCGGGAGCATCGCCTTCCAGGCCGGCGGCGCCCTGTCGCGCGCCGCCTTCGGCATGGTGGCCGAGCCGGTGCTGTCCGACACGGTGCGGCTCTCGCTGCGGCTGCGCCTGCCCTGGGCGGGGTGAGGCTTGAGGGGGCTTCGCCCCCTCAAACTCCCCCAGCAGGGGACGGGGTCCCCTGCACCCGCCTTCAGCAAGATTCAAACAGATGGGTTTCCAAAGGCCTCAGGCCTTTGGTGGGGAGAGTTTGAGAGGGGCAAAGCCCCTCTCAAGGCCTCAGCGCCCGGCCATGGCCTTGTTCTCCAGCCGCGAGATCAGCCGCACCAGCGGCCAGAGCAGCAGGAAATAGGCGACCGCGGCGGCCACGATGGGGGTCGCGTTGTAGGTGGCGTTCTGCGCCTGGCGGGCCTGGAACAGCAGCTCCGGCAGCGCGACGACCGAGGCGATGGAGGTCAGCTTCACCACCTCCAGCGTGTTGCTGACCAGGTCGGGCAGCACGTTGCGCACCGCCTGCGGCAGCACGACATGGGCCAGCGCCTGGGCGCGGTTCAGGCCGGTGCTGCGCGCCGCCTCCATCTGGCCGCGCGGCACGCTCTCGATGCCGGCGCGCAGCACCTCGCCGTAATAGGCGCCGGTGTTGAGGAAGAAGCCGATGGCCACCGCCCCCCAGGCCCCGACATCCAGCCCCGCGAAGGGCAGGCCGGCATAGAGGAAGACCAGCAGCACCAGCGGCGGGATGGCGCGGAACAGGTCGGTCCAGCCGGCGGCCAGCCAGCGGATGCTGCGCGGCCCGGCGGTGGAGAGCAGCGCCAGCATGACGCCTCCCACCAGCCCGAGCGGCACGGTCATGGCCGACAGCCCCAGGGTGTAGAGGAAGCCCTGCCAGAGGATCGGCCAGGCCTGGCCCAGGATCTCCCCGTTCAGGAAGGCGAAGGCGAAATCTTCCATGGTGGCCGCTCCTCAGCGCTTCCAGGCGAAGCGCGTCTCGATCCAGCGGCCGAGCGCGACGACGGGGATGAACAGGATCAGATAGGCGATGGCGCCCATGGTCAGCGGCGTCGGGTTGGCGGAGAAGGACATGGCGCTCTGCGCCGCGCCCAGGATCTCCGACACGCCGACCACCGAGCCGAGCGCGGTGCCCTTGGTGATGGCGATGGTGCGGTTGGTCAGCGGCGGGATGGTGATGCGCAGCGCCTGCGGCAGCACCACCAGGCGCAGCGTCGCCAGGAAGGACAGGCCGGTGGAGCGCGCCGCCTCCCACTGGCCCTTCGGCACGGCGGTGATGCCGGCCCAGTAGATCTCCTCCGAGAAGGCCATCAGCACCAGGGTCAGCGACAGCCAGGTGGCGGCGAAGCCGGACAGGCCGAGCCCCATCGCCGGCAGGCCGAAGAACAGCAGCACGATGATGACCAGCGGCGGCAGGGCGCGGAACAGGTCGACCGTGAAGATGATCAGCCAGTTCAGCGGCCGGATGCCGAAGGACCGCAGCACCGCCAGCGCCAGCCCCAGCGCCAGGCCGGAGACGACGATCAGCAGCGCCAGCAGGATGGTCAGCGCCAAGCCCTGCGCCACCAGCGGCAGGTAGGTGGCCATGACCTTCAGGTTGAAGAAGGAGAAGAGGAAGTTCTCGAGCCCGCCCATCGCCCCGCCTCAGTGCCGGCCGATCTGGCGGATGAAGGCCCGGGCGCGCTCATGCTGCGGGTCGCCGAAGAGCTGCGCCGGCGGCCCCTCCTCCAGCTTCTGGCCATCGGCCATGAACACCACGCGGTCGGCGGCCGCCTTGGCGAAGGCCATCTCGTGGCTGACCACCACCATGGTCATGCCGCTCTCGCGCAGTTCGCGCATCACCTGCAGCACGCCGCCCACCAGCTCGGGGTCGAGCGCGCTGGTCGGCTCGTCGAACAGCATCACCCGCGGCTCCAGCGCGATGGCGCGGGCGATCGCCACGCGCTGCTGCTGGCCGCCCGAGAGCTGCGCCGGGAAATGCTCCATGCGCTCGGCCAGGCCCACCCGCGCCAGCGCGGCGCCGGCGATCTCGGCGGCCTCCGCCTTGCCCTTCCCCAGCACCTTGCGCAGCGCCAGCATGACGTTCTGCCGCGCCGTCATGTGCGGGTAGAGGTTGAAGCTCTGGAACACCATGCCGATGCGCCGGCGCGCGGCGTTGATGTCGGTCCTCGGGCTCAGCAGCTCGATCCCGTCGACATGGATCGAGCCGTCATCCGGCTCCTCCAGCCGGTTCAGGCAGCGCAGCAGCGTCGATTTGCCGGAGCCGGAGGGGCCGATGATGAAGACCAGCTCGCGCTCGGCGACGCTGAGATCGACGCCCTTCAGCACAGGCGTGGCGCCGAAGCGTTTCCACAGGCCGCGGGCATCGATGATCGGGCGCGGGGCGGGCGGGGCGGACATGGCGGTTCCTCGGCCTGGGGAGGATGGTGCGGATGGCTATAGGCGAGGGGGAGGACGCCGCAAAGCCGATGACCGGCAATTTCTAGCAAAAATCGTGCCATTTATCGGCACAACCCCGTTTTCATCCGCCCATGGAATGGAACATGCCTGACGGGCGGAGACGCGCAAGCCCGAGATTGAGAAGCCGCGCAATCGTTCCGGCGGGGCAGCGGTGCTATCCTGCCGGACAACCCCATCCGGGCGCCCCCACGGCGCCGCCCGGCCCCTGGCGAGGAGAGAACGATGAGCGTGTCGGAATGGCAGCGCCTGACGCGGGACCTGGAGGAGCAGCCCGGCCTGCGGCAATCGCTGGGCGCGGCGCTCGCCCATTGCCCGGATCGCGAGCAGGCCGCGGCCCTGCTGCGGCGCCATGGCTACGCGATCGAGCCCGCCGACCTGCCCGCCGCTCCGCCTGCCGCTCCGCCTGCCCCTGGGGCGGCGCTGCCGGACGCGGCGCTGG
>NZ_GG770780.1:79784-84724 GCF_000164635.1 Pseudoroseomonas cervicalis ATCC 49957
GCCGGTGCCACCGCCGCCCCCCCGCCCCCCGCCCAGCCCAGCGCCGCCCGCCCGCCGCTGGTGGCCGAGCTGTCCCAGGCGCGGGTCGACATCACCACCGGCTTCAGCGGCACCGAGGTGCTGGTCTTCGGCGCCACCGAGCGGCTGCTGGGCGAAGGCGGCGACGACGTGCTGGTGGTGGCGCAGAGCGCGGTGCCCGAGCCCATGGTGGTGCGCCGCAAGATCCGCGTGCTGGGCTTCTGGCTGAACGGCCCCTCCGCCCGGTTCCGCCAAGTGCCCGGCTTCTACGTGCTGACCGGCACCCGCCCGCTGCGCCAGATGCTGGAGGATGAGGAGCGCCAGACCAAGCGACTCGGCCTCGAATACCTTCCCCTGGCCGCCACCGGCGACCAGCAGCCGGAATTCCGCGCGGCGCTGATGCAGCTGAAGCAGCAGGCCGGGCTGTGGCACGAGGAGGAGGAGCCGCTGCACATCGCCGGCGCCCGGCTGTTCCGCGCCCGGCTGCCGCTGCCCGCCACCGTCGGCACCGGCGACTACCGGGTCGAGGTGCTGCTGGTGCGCGACGGCCGCGTCGTCGCCCGGCAGGAGCTGGGCTTCCGGGTGGAGCGGGTGGGCACCGCCGCCCGCATCGCCGATGTCGCCTCCGAACGGCCGGTGGTATACGGGCTGGTCTGCATCCTGCTCGCGGCCATGGCCGGCTGGCTGGGCAGCGTGCTGTTCCGGAGGGGATGAATGCCCGAAGCCGCCCGGCGCGACCGCGTCTTCCTCGTCGTGGTCGATGACAGCGCGGAGCGCCACACGGCGCTGCGCTATGCCTGCCTGCGCGCCAAGCATGGCGGCGGCCGCGTCGCCCTGCTGCGGGTGATCGAGCCCGAGGGCACGGTGGAATGGGCCGGCGTCGGCGCCATGCTGCAGGAGGAACGGCGCGAGGATGCCGAGAAGCTGCTCTCGGCGCTCGCCGCCGAGGTGCAGGAGATCACCGGCGGCCTGCCCATCCTGCTGATCCGCGAGGGCGATCCGCGCGACGCGCTGCTGACCCTGCTGGAGGAGGATCCGCGCCTGTCGATCCTGATCCTGGCCAGCGCCAGCAATGGCGGCGGGCCGGGGCCGCTGATCACCGCGCTGACCGGCCGCTACGCGCCCCGGCTGCGCGTGCCGCTGACCATCGTGCCGGGCAATCTGGACGACCGCGAACTCGACCGCGTCACCTGATTTCTTTCCGGGTGCGGCCGCGCTGCGGCCGGCGGGCGGCGCGCCCCTGCCCCGCGGGTCGCGCCCGGTGCTTGCAGCGCGCCGCCGGATGGCCCACATCGGACGCAGACGAATCTGGCCCCGCAGGGGCCTGCTCCCTTCCGCCCCGATGGCCCGTCCCGACGGAGCCGCGTCCCATCCCGGCGGAGCCGCGCTAGGAAAAAGTCGAGAGCCATGTTCATCGAGACGGAAGCGACCCCGAACCCCGCCACCCTGAAGTTCCTGCCCGGCCAGGATGTGATGGGCAGCCGCGGCACCGCCGACTTCACCAATGCCGGGGCCGCCGCCCGCTCCCCCCTGGCCGAGCGGCTGTTCGGCCTGGAGGGCGTCGCCCGCATCTTCCTCGGCAGCGACTTCATCACCGTCACCAAGGCCGAGGGCGTGGAGTGGCAGGCGCTGAAGCCGCAGGTGCTGGGCGCCATCATGGAACACGTCATGGCCGGCCGCCCGGTGGTGCTGGAAGAGGAAGGCGACGCCGCGCTGGAGGACAGCGACCCGGCGGATGCCGAGATCGTCGCCCAGATCAAGGAGCTGCTCGACACCCGCGTGCGCCCGGCGGTGGCCGGCGATGGCGGCGACATCGTCTTCCGCGGCTTCCGCGACGGCATCGTCAAGCTGCATCTGCAGGGCGCCTGCTCGGGCTGCCCCTCCTCCCGCGCCACGCTGAAGCACGGCGTCGAGAACATGCTGCGCCACTACGTGCCGGAGGTGATGGCGGTGGAGCAGGTCGACGCCTGAGCGCGTCCCGCCACCTGCCGGAAACGAGCCAGGCCGGGGGTTTCGCCCCCGGCCTTTTTTCAGCGCGACTCGCGGGCGGTCAGGCCAGCGCCGCGACCACCGCCGGCAGCAGCGACGCATCGCCCAGCGCGATCACCTCGCCCGGCCCGTCCAGCCGCAGCGGCTTTCCCTGCCAGTCGGTCAGGCTGCCGCCCGCCGATTCGAGCACCGGCTGCAGCGCCACCCAGTCCCAGGGCTTCAGATCGCCCTCGGCGATGACATCGACCAGCCCGAGCGCGATCAGCCCATAGGCGTAGCAATCGCCGCCCCAGGTGACGCGGCGGACCGCGTTCCGCAGCCTGGCGTATCGCGGCGCCTGAGCGGCGGAAAACATGTCCGGGCTGGTGCAGGACAGCTCGGCCTCGGCCAGGCTGGCGCAGCGGCGGGTGCGCGGCGTGCCGCCCATCGGGCTGCGGAACTGCAGGGGCTGGCCCGCGACCCCCAGCCAGCGCTCGCCGGTGGCCGGCTGGTCGATCAGCCCCAGCACCGGGCGGCCCCGGTGCAGCAGCCCGATCAGGCTGCCGAACAGCGGCCGCCCCGTGACGAAGGCGCGCGTGCCGTCGATCGGGTCGATCACCCAGACATACTCGGCATGCTCACGCTCGGCGCCGTATTCCTCGCCGATCACGCCGTGATCGGGGAAGCGCTCGGCCAGCAGGGCGCGGATGGCGCGCTCGGCGGCGCGGTCCGCCTCCGTCACCGGGCTGGCATCGCCCTTGGCCTCGACCAGCAGGGCGGAACGGAAAAGGGGGCGGATGACCGCCCCCGCCGCCTCGGCGGCCGCTTCGGCCGCCGCGATCAGTTCCTTCACCGGGGCAGCTCGCGCATCAGGGCAGCGGCACCGGGCTGTCGGACAGGCTGCGCAGATAGGCGATGACATCGGCGCGCTGCTTCACGTCGCGCATGCCGGCGAAGGCCATGCGGGTGCCGCGGATGGCGCGCGACGGCGCCGCCAGGAACTCGTTCAGCGCCGCGTAGTCCCAGGGCTTGTCGGACAGCGCCTTCATCGCCGGGGAGTAGTTGAAATTGTCCAGATGCGCATGGTGGTTGCCGACCACGCCATACAGGTTCGGGCCGACGCGGTTGGCGCCGCCCTGGTCGAAGCTGTGGCAGGAGGCGCAGAGCCGCCCGGCCAGCTGGCGCCCCGTATCGACATTGGCGGCGGCGAGCAGCGGCTCCACCGGATCCAGCGCCGGCTCGGCGGCCGCGGCAGGGGCCGCCGCCTCGCCGACGCCCTCGATGGCGATCGCCGTCTTCTCAAGGCGGTGCGGATGCACCACGGTTTCGCCCACCAGGCCCGCCACCATGAAGGCGATGCCGGCGGTGAGGACGGCCGCGAACGCCTTGTTGACCTCCAAGCTCATGCTGCCGATCCATCCATCGTAAATGCCACGCGACGCGATCCGGTCGAGGGCGCGGTTTGCGCGCGGCAGGGGCCTCGACTAGAAGCGTGCGGACCATAGTGGCAGAGGCCGGACGCTTCAACCCGTAGCCCCACGCGCCGTCGCGCCGGGCCGCCGGATGAACTCCGGCAGGCGGGCCAGAAGACGGGACGGAAAACTGAAGATGAGTGGTGTGATCGCCTTCCAGGGCGTGCCGGGCGCCTATTCCGACCTGGCCTGCCGCAGCGCCTATCCCGGCTGGACCACCCTGCCCTGCCCGAGCTTCGAGGCCGCCATGCAGGCGGTGCGCGAGGACCGCGCCCAGCTCGCCATGCTGCCCTGCGAGAACTCGCTGGCCGGCCGGGTGCCCGACATCCACCGCCTGCTGCCCGATTCCGGCCTGCACACGGTGGGCGAGCACTATCAGCGCGTCGAGCACTGCCTGCTGGCCCATAAGGGCGCCACCATCGCGGGGCTGAAGCGCGCCCACAGCCACCCCGTCGCCCTCGGCCAGGTGCTGAACCTGCTGCGCGACCTGAAGCTGGAGCCGGTGATCGAGGCCGACACCGCCGGCGCCGCCAAGCTGCTGGCCGAGCAGCACAGCCTGGAGGACGCGGCCATCGCCTCCTCCCTCGCCGCCGAGATCTACGGGCTCGACATCCTGCGCCGCAATGTCGAGGACGCGGCGCACAACACCACCCGCTTCTACGTCATGTCGAAGACGCCGGCCGCGCCGCCGGTCGACCTGCCCAACCCGGTCACCACCTTCGTCTTCCGCGTCCGCAACATCCCGGCCGCGCTCTACAAGGCGCTCGGCGGCTTCGCCACCAACGGCGTCAACATGACCAAGCTCGAGAGCTACATGCTCGACGGGCATTTCACCGCGACCCAGTTCCTCTGCGACGTCGATGGCCACCCCGAGCAGCCCGGCCTCCGCCGCGCCCTGGAGGAGCTCGCCTTCTTCTCGCGCGAGCTGAAGGTGCTCGGCACCTATGCCGCGCATCCCTACCGGCTGGGCCAGGCGGCGGAGGCGGATTGAGCCCGGGCGCGGCCTCTGGCAGGCTGGGCGCCCACGCCTCAGCCTGACAGAAGGAGCACGGATTTGGCCGACATCGCGATCGACATCGGCGGCGAGATCTTCCACGCCGATTTCGAGGAAGCCGCCGCGCCGCGCACCGTCGCCCGCTTCCGCACCCTGCTGCCCTACCAGGACCGCATCATCCATGTGCGCTGGTCCGGCGAGGCCTGCTGGATCCCGATGGGCGAGCGCGACCTCGGCATCGGCTATGAGAACGCCACCTCCTACCCCGCCCCGGGCCAGATCATCGTCCACCCGGGCGGCATGAGCGAGACCGAGATCCTGGTCGCCTACGGCCCCTGCTGCTTCGCCAGCAAGGCCGGCCAGCTCGCCGGCAACCACTTCCTGACCATCAAGGGCGACCTGGACAAGCTGGCCACGGTCTGCCGCTCGGTGCTGTGGGACGGCAACAAGCCGATCACCTTCAGGAAGCCCTGAGCCAGAAAGTCGGA
>NZ_GG770780.1:85741-88867 GCF_000164635.1 Pseudoroseomonas cervicalis ATCC 49957
GGCGGGGTCCGGGGGGACCCTGTCCCCCCGGCGGAGGGGTCTGGGGAGGCGGAGCCTCCCCGGATTGTCTTTCAGTTTTGTCTGGGTAGGCGGAGCCTCCCCAGGAAACCGGCCTGCTACCGGCGCTTGCGCATCAGCCGGTGCGGAATGCCGACATCCAGATACTCCTCGCCCTCCGCCGCATAGCCCAGCCGCTCATAGAAGGGGATGGCGTAGCTCTGCGCCTCCAGCACCAGCTCCTCCGCCCCGTCCAGCGCCGGGTCCGCCTCGATGGCGCGCATGATGGCCGCCCCCAGCCCGCTGCCGCGCAGCGCCTGGCGCACCGCGACACGGCCGATCTTGGCCACCCGCCCGCCCTCCTTGAACACCACCCGCGCCGTGCCGGCCGGGGCGCCCTCCTGCCGCGCCAGGACATGCAGGGCGGTGGCGTCGAACTCGTCATACTCCATCGCCTCCGGCACCTGCTGCTCCTGCACGAAGACCTCGCGGCGGATGGCGAAGCAGGCTTCCAGATCGGCGGGCGTGGTGGCGCGGGCAATGGTCATGCGGCGTATCCGTTCGGGCAGGGGAGAAGGGGCGCGGTGCCCCGTCCACCCCGTTCTTCCCTCAGCGCGCGTTCCTGGCAATCACCGCCAGCGCGGCGGCGCTGATCGAGATCTGCCCCAGCGTCTGCGTCAGGTCGCGGATGAAGCCCCAGCTCTCATAGGGCGAGGGATCCTGCGGCACCACCACCAGCGAGCCCGGCGGCACCGGCGGCCCGCCCGACTGCCAGGCGCCGAGCCCGGCCGGGGTGCTCTGCCCGTTCGGCAGCACCACGAAGGCCCGCCCGCCATCGGCGAAACGCTGCGTGCCGCCCGAGGCCCGCACATAATCCCCGGCGCGCCAGCCCGTGGTGAATTGCAGGCTGCCCGGGTTCAGCACCGCGCCCACCACCGTCACCTCATTGGGGCGCTTCGGCACCACGATCAGGTCGCCCGGCTCCAGCAGCACGTCCAGCTCGGGGCGCGCCGCCAGGATCACCGGATTGGCCTCCACCACCATGCGGCCGGCGGCGCGCGCCTCGCGCAGCGCATTGGCCAGCTCCCGCCCGGCGCTGATGGCGCCGCCCAGGTCGCCGCCGCCGCCGCGCCCGCCCACCCCCGCCACCGCCTGGCCGGCGGCCACCTGGATCAGGCTCTGCTCCAGCTCCCGCGCGCTTCTCGCGAAACCTTCCTGCTGGCGCTGCCGCACGCTCTCCCGGGTGAAGACGGCGCCATAGGGATAGGCCTGGGGCGAGAGGCCGCCGGCGCGGGCGATCAGCTCCGACAGCCGCTCGCCGCGGCGGATGTCGTAGATGCCGGGGCGCAGGAACTCGCCCATCAGCGTCACCGGCCCGCTGTCGCGGTCGCCGAAGCCGCGCGGCAGGCGGATGGCGTCGCGCGGCGAGAGGCGCACCGCCGCGAAATTGCCGCTGCGCAGGTCGAGCAGCGTGCGCGAGAGCGGGATGGCGCCCGCCTGCTCCAGCGGCTCGCGCGACAATTCCACGGCCGAGAGGTCCACCGTGTCGGTCAGCCCGCCGGCGGCGGCCAGCGCCTGGTCCAGCCCGGTATCGTCCAGGATCGGGTAGAGGCCGGGCAGCCGCGCCTCGCCCGAGATCAGCACCGACTGGTCGAGCAGGAAGGGCAGCAGCGCCGGATAGTCGATGAAGACCTGCGGGCAGGGCGGCGCGCCCAGATCGGGGAAGCCCGCGCCGCGCACATGCGCGAAGCGCACCGGCGAGGAGCGGGCGGCGATGGCGAGCGATTGCAGCGCCGGGCATTCCACCCCGGGCTCGCCGCGCAGCGCGCGCTGCACCGGCGGGCTGGCCAGCCAGGCGATGTCGGCCTGGGAGAGCAGGATCACCTCATCCGCCGGGCGCAGCGGCAGCTCCGCCTGGCGCTGCAGCACCCGGCCGAGGTCGAAGCCCAGGAAGCGCCGGCTGCGCGTGCGCTCCTCGGTGCGCCAGACGATGCCCATGCGCAGATAGGGGTCGGGCTTCACCAGCAGCGGGTCGGCGAGCAGCCCGCGCACCCCCCCGGCGCCGGCGGCGCGCAGCACCGGCGCCACCACATGCCCGGCCAGCCGCACCTGGCCCGACAGCACATCCGCCCCCGGCTGCACCAGCACCGCGTCGCCGCGCCGCAGCCGCCCCTGCGGCCCGATCTCCGACAGGGCGCGGCGGCCCTGCGCATCGGTGCCGTGCAGCAGGAAGCGGTTGCCGGAGGGGCGCAGCGCCTGGCCGGCCAGCCGCAGCAGCGCCGCCAGCGGCGCCGATTCGGCGCCCGGCGGCAGCTCGTAGATGCCCGGCCGCGTCACCTCGCCGCCCAGCGCCACGGCGGGGCCGAGCGGCGGCACCACCAGCCGCTCCCCCTCCCGCAGGGCGAGGTCGGGGCTGCCCGGCTCGGCGCCGATGACGCTGTAGAGATCGATCACCCGCGCCCCGCGCGGCCCCTCGACCCGGATGGCGCGCAAACTGCCGCTCTTCTTCACGCCGCCGGCCAGCGCCAGCGCGTCCAGCGCCGAGGCCAGGGCCGGCAGCGGGTAGAGGCCGGGCCGCACCACCTCGCCGGCGACGAAGACGCCGATCTGCCGCAGCTGGCCCAGGCTGACAAAGGCCTCCGAGCCGCCCAGCTCGCGGGTGACGCGGGCCTCGATCTCGGCCCGCACCTCGCCCAGCGGCCGGCCGGCCACCGGCAGGGGCGGCAGGTCGGGCAGCAGCAGCGCGCCGTCCCGGTTGACCCGCAGGCTGAGATTCTGCCGCGCCCGGCCGCGGATGCCGATCAGCACCTCGTCGTCGCGGCCGAGGATGTAGTCATCCGGCACCTGCGCCACCGGCGCCTGGCCGGGCGGGGCGGCGGCCAGGTCGCGGAAGGTGTCGTAGCCGAATTGCCGCAGCGCTTGCCCCGGCTGCTCCAGCCTGGCGGCGAAGAAGGCCTCGGTGGGGGAGAGCGGCTCGCCCGGCGGGGCGGCCTGGGCCGGCGGCGGCCCGCCCCACCAGGGCGCATAGGGATGCGCCAGCGGCGCCACCGGCGCGACCGAGGGGGCGGAGGGCAGGGCGAGGCCCGGATGGCCGAGGCTGGGGCTGCTGCCCGGCACCAGCGGCGGCGG
>NZ_GG770780.1:91823-94475 GCF_000164635.1 Pseudoroseomonas cervicalis ATCC 49957
GCAGCCGGCTGCGGGCGCGCCCCGGCCTGGCCGGCCCGGCCCAGGCGGCGGGGCGCAACGCCGTGCCCTGGGAGGAGCGCCTCGCGCATGACGCGCTCTATGTGCGCCGCGTCACCCTGCGCGGCGATTTCCGTGCCGCCTTAGGAACAATCTTCATCCTTCTGAAAGGAAAGGGTGTCAACGCCCCCGGCCACGCCACCATGCCGCGATTTGACTCACAGGTCGCGGAAGCAACGTCGCCTGTTGATCGCGAATTAAACATCTCCGGTTGATTTGTTTCTTGAAAACTCTCGCTCCGTATGATCCTTTCAGGGGCGTTCACAAAACCGTGAGCAGGTGGCAAAGATGGCGGCGATCCAGGGCTGGGCGGGCGAGACGGCTTTCGGCGGCGCGGGCAGCGTGCTGCCCTTTCCGCACCGGGCGAGGCCAGGCTTGCCGGCGCGGCCGCGCATCCACCTCTCGCCGCCGAGCCTGGTGGGGGGCGAGCTGGCGACGCTCAGCCGCACCCTGACCGAGGGCTGGATCGCCCCGGCCGGCCCGGTGCCCGCCGCCTTCGAGGCCGCGCTCTGCACCGCCACCGGCTTCGCCCACGCCGCCGCCGTCGCCTCCGGCACCGCGGCGCTGCACCTGGCCTACCGGGTGCTGGGCGTCGAGCGCGGCGACGAGGTCTGGACCCAGAGCCTGACCTTCGTCGCCACCATCGCCCCGGCGGTGCAGATGGGCGCCCGGCCGCGCTTCCTGGACGTGGCGCCGGAGAGCTGGACGCTCGACCCCGAGGTGCTGGAGAGCCAGCTGCGCCAGGCGGCGCGGCGCGGCAGGCTGCCGCGCGCCGTGGTGCCGGTCGATCTCTATGGCCAGCCCTGCGACCTCGACGCCATCCTGGCGCTGTGCGGCCGCTGGGGCGTGCCGGTGCTGTGCGACAGCGCCGAGGCGCTGGGCGCGCAGTATCGCGGCCGCCCCGTGGCCAAGGGCGCGGCGCTGGCCGCCTTCTCCTTCAACGGCAACAAGATCATCACCGCCGGCGGTGGCGGCGCGCTGGTCTCCGACGACCCGGCGCTGATCGCCCGCGCCCGCCACCTGGCCACCCAGGCGAAGGAGGCGGCGCCGCACTACCAGCACGAGACGACGGGCTATTCCTACGGCCTGTCCTCGGTGCTCGCCTCGGTCGGGCTGGCGCAGATCGGCGCCCTGCAGGCCCGCGTCGCCGCCCGCCGGCTGGTGCAGGCCCGCTACGCCGAGGCGCTGTCCGACCTGCCCGGCGTCACCTTCATGCCCGAGCCGGAATGGGGCCGCGCCACGCGCTGGCTGAGCGTGCTGCAGCTCGACCCGCAGCGCAGCGGCGCCACGCCCGAGACGCTGCGCCGCGCGCTGGAGGCCGCCAATATCGAGAGCCGCCCGGTCTGGAAGCCGCTGCACCTGCAGCCGGCCTTCCGCGGTGCGCGCTGCCACGGCCCCGGCCATTCCGGGCGGCTGTTCGAGCGCGGCCTCTGCCTGCCCAGCGGCGCCATGAGCGCGGCCGAGCAGGACCGCGTCATCGAGGTGGTCCGCGCCTGCCTGCTGGGGGGCTGAGCCATGCGCATCCTCTACCTGCACCAGCATTATTCCGGCCCCTCCGGCGCCACGGCGACGCGCAGCCACGCCATGGCCACGGCCCTGGTGGCCGGCGGCCACCATGTGACGCTGGCCTGCGGCCGCTACCAGGGCGCCGTCACCGGCCTCACCGGCGCCTATCGCGGCGGCCGGCGCGAGGGGCTGCTGCGCGGGCTGCGGCTGGTCGAGTTCGACATCCCCTGCGGCAACGACCAGGGGCTCGGCGCCCGCGGCCTCGCCTTCGGCCGCTACGCCGCCGCCGCCGGGCGGCTGGCGCTCTCCTCCCGCTGGGATCTGGTGGTGGCCAGCTCCACCCCGCTCACCGTGGCGCTGCCGGCGCTGCTGGCGCGGCGGCTGCGCGGCACCCCCTTCGTGTTCGAGATCCGCGACCCCTGGCCGGAACTGCCGCGCGCGCTGGGCGGGGTGCCGGGCTGGGCGCTGGCTGGCATGGGCTGGCTGGCGGATGCCGCCTGCCGCGAGGCCGCCGCCGTGGTGGCGCTGAGCGAGGGCATGGCGGAGACCGCCCTGGCCCGTGGCGCCGCGCCGGAGCATGTGCATGTGGTGCCGAATGGCTGCGACCTGGAGCTGTTCGGCCCGCACATCGCCCCCTGGCGCCCGGCCGAGGCGGCGCCCTGGGAGGTGCTGGCGGTCTATGCCGGGGCGCATGGCCGCGCCAACGGGCTGGAGCAGCTGCTCGACGCCGCCGCCCTGCTGCTGGAGCAGGGCGAGCGCCGCATCCGCCTGCTGCTGGTGGGCGAGGGCTCGGAGAAGCCCCGGCTGCGCGAGGCGGCGGCGTCGCGCGGGCTGCACAATGTCAGCTTCCTGGCGCCGCTGCCGAAGCGGCAGCTCGCCTCGCTGCTGGCCGGCGCGCAGGTCGGGCTGCAATGCCTGGCGCCGCTGCCGGAATTCGCCGAATGGACGGCGCCGAACAAGCTGATGGACTATCTGGCCGCCGGGCTGCCGGTGGTCGGCAATGTGCCCGGCCGCGCCGCCCGGCTGCTGGCCGAGGGGCCCTGCGGCCTGTCCACCCCGCCCGGCGAGGCCGCTTCCCTGGCCGCCGCG
>NZ_GG770780.1:97231-111440 GCF_000164635.1 Pseudoroseomonas cervicalis ATCC 49957
ATGGCGCGGCTGGTGCAGGGCCGGCGCGTGCTGGTCACCGGCGCCGGCGGCACCATCGGCGGCGAGCTGGCGCGGCAGGTGGCGGCGCTCGGCCCGGCCCAGCTGGTGCTGCTCGACCATGGCGAGTTCGCCCTCTACGGCATCGACCTGGAGCTGGCGGAGAGCCACCCGGGCATCCCCCGCCGCGCCGTGCTGGCCGATGTGCGCGACGCCGCGCGCATCGCCCGGCTGATGCGGGAGGAACGGCCCGAGCTGGTGTTCCACGCCGCCGCGCTGAAGCATGTGCCGATGGTCGAGCGCGACCCGCTGGAGGGGCTGCTGACCAATGCGCAGGGCACCCGCATCATCGCCGACGCGGCGCGCGCCGTGGGCTGCCGCGCCATGGTGTTCATCAGCACCGACAAGGCGGTGAACCCGACCAGCGTCATGGGCGCCTCGAAGCGGCTGGCGGAGATGTATTGCCAGGCGCTGGACATGCAGGCCCGCCAGGGGAAGGGGGGCATGCGCTGCGTCACGGTGCGCTTCGGCAATGTGCTGGGCTCCACCGGCTCGGTGGTGCCGCTGTTCCGCCGGCAGCTGGAGCGCGGCGGGCCGCTCACCGTCACCCATCCCGACATGCGCCGCTACTTCATGACGGTGCGCGAGGCGGTGGGGCTGGTGTTGCAGGCCAGCGTGGTCGGCGTCGCCGATCCGCAGGGCCAGCCGCCGGAGCTGGAGGATGGCGGCATCTTCGTGCTCGACATGGGCAAGCCGGTGAAGATCGTCGACATGGCGCGCCGCATGATCCGCCTGGCCGGGCTGCGGCCGGACGAGGATGTCGAGATCCGCTTCACCGGCCTGCGCCCCGGCGAGAAACTGTTCGAGGAATTGTTCCACGGCCAGGAGCCGCCGCGGCCGACGCAGTTCCCCGGCCTGCTGGTGGCCACGCCGCGCACGACCGACGCGGTGCAGGTCGGGCAGGCGATCGACGCCATCGCCGCCGCCGCGCGCGACGGCCAGGCCGAGGCGGCGCTGGCGCAGCTCGACCGGCTGGTGCCGGAATTCGACCACAACCCGGAGGGGAAGACGTGACGCAGCACGCATCGGGGGTGGCAGGCCCGCCCCCGCGCAGGCGCCAGCGCCTGAAACCGGCGGCGGACCAGACCGGCCCCCGCCCGCGCCGCCCCGGCCGGGCCGGCGCCGCCCCCCGTCTCCCCGACCCCGATGCGACATTGCGCGGCCAGCTCCTGGCCCGGCTGAAGGCCCGCCAGGCGCGCATCGGCGTCATCGGCCTGGGCTATGCCGGGCTGCCGCTGGCGCTGCGCTTCGCCGAGCAGGGCTTCGCCGTCACCGGCTTCGACATCGACACCAGCAAGACCGAGGCCATCCGGGCCGGCCGCAGCCCGGTGCATGGCATCGAGGATGCGCGCATCGCCCGCGCCGGGATCGAGGCCGACAGCAGCCTGGCCCTGGCCGCCGATTGCGACGCGCTGGTGATCTGCGTGCCCACCCCGGTCGGGCCGCACAAGGAGCCGGATCTCGGCCCGGTGCGCGACAGTGTCGCTGCCCTCGCCCCCTATCTGCGGCGCGGCCATATCCTGGCCCTCGAAAGCACCACCTATCCCGGCACCACCGAGGATTTCCTGCTGCCGGCCCTGCTGGCGGCGGGGCTGACGCCGGGGCGCGACGCCTTCCTGCTCTACAGCCCCGAGCGCGAGGACCCCGGCAACCCCGAGGGCACGGTACACCGCGTGCCGAAGCTGCTGGCCGGCGCCACGCCGGAGTGCCTGGAGATCGGCATGGCGCTCTACGCGCCGGTGGCGGCGGGGCTGGTGCCGCTCTCCTCGCTGCGCGCGGCGGAGCTGGCCAAGCTGTATGAGAACGTCTTCCGCGCGGTGAATATCGGCCTGGTGAACGAGCTGAAGCGGATCAGCCACGCGCTCGCGCTCGATGTGCACGAGGTGATCGACGCCGCCGCCACCAAGCCCTTCGGCTTCATGCCCTTCCGCCCCGGCCCCGGCCTGGGCGGGCACTGCATCCCGGTGGACCCCTACTACCTCGCCTGGAAGGCGCGCGAGCTGGGCGTGCCGAGCGATTTCGTCGAACTCGCGGGCCGGGTGAACGACGCCATGCCGGGCTATGTGGTGGAGCGGCTGCGCGACGCGCTGGACGCGCGCGGCATCCCGCTGCGCGGGGCGCGCATCCTGCTGCTCGGCCTGGCCTACAAGAGCGGCGTGCCGGACACGCGGGAGAGCCCGGCGATCGAGATCTTCCGGCTGCTGGCGGCGCGCGGCGCCGCGCTCGCCTATCACGACCCGCTGGTGCCGCGCTTCCCCGCGACAAGGCGGCTGCAGGGCCGCGCGCCGGCGCTGGAGAGCCAGGCGCTCACCGAGGCGCTGCTGGCCGCGCAGGATGCGGTGCTGCTGGTGACGCCGCAGCCGGGCATGGATCTCGACCTGCTGCGCCGGCATGCGCGGCTGATCGTCGACACGCGCGGCGTCTATCGCGACGCGGCGGTGGAGGTGGCGGCGCCGCGGCCGGCGGCGGCCACGTTGCCCTTTGAAACGCGCGGTGATTTCCCAGAAGCGGCCGGTCCGGCCTATCACCCCGTCATTCAGGCCTGAGGCTATCCCGGGCCGCCGTGATTGACGGAGCGATCCGCGTATGACCGCCGACACCACCACCCGCCCCATCGGGCTGTTCGACATGAAGGCGCAGCAGGCGCTGATCCGCCCGGAGATCGACCGCCGCATCGCCGCCATCCTCGACAGCGGCGCCTTCATCAACGGTCCCGATGTGCGCGAGCTGGAAGAGAAGCTCGCCGAATTCGCCGGCTGCGCGCACGCCGTCGGCGTCTCCTCCGGCACGGATGCGCTGCAGATCGCGATGATGGCGGAGGGGATCGGCCGTGGCGACGCGGTGTTCCTGCCCGCCTTCACCTACACCGCGACGGCCGAGGTGCCGCTGGTGCTGGGCGCCACGCCGGTCTTCGTCGATGTGGCCGAGGACGGCTTCAACATCGACATCGAGGACCTGAAGCGCCGCATCGCGCTGGTGAAGGCGGAAGGCAGGCTGCGGCCGCGCGCCGTGGTCGGCGTCGACCTGTTCGGCCGCCCGGCCGACTGGCCGGCGATCCAGGCGATCTGCGCGGCGGAGGGCCTGTTCGCCCTCGACGACGCGGCGCAGGCCTTCGGTGGCGCGCTGCAGGGCCGGCGGCTGGGCAATTGGGGCGATGCCGCCGCGCTCAGCTTCTACCCCACCAAGACGCTGGGCTGCTATGGCGATGGCGGCGCCATCCTGACCAATGACGCCGACCGGGCCGAGCTGTACCGGTCCTTGCGCACGCATGGCGAGGGCAAGACCCGCTACGAGGTGGAGCGCACCGGCATGAATGGCCGGCTGGACACGATCCAGGCGGCGATCCTGCTGTGCAAGCTGCCGCTGCTGGAGCAGGAGCTGAAGGACCGCGCCCGGGTCGCGCGCCATTATGCCGCGCGTCTGTCCGGCCATGTCACCGTGCCGGGCGAGATGGCGGGGGCGGAGAGCGCCTGGGGCCTGTATTCCATCCTGCTGCCGGATGCCGAGACGCGCGGCCGGGTGCAGGCGGCGATGCAGGCGCGGGGCGTGCCCTCGGCGATCTACTATCCGAAGCCGCTGCACCGCCAGCCGGCCTATGCCGGCGCGCATGCCGAGGGGCTGCGCCAGGCGCCACCGCTGACGGTGTCGGAGGACATCTGCCAGCGCATCCTGTCGCTGCCGATGCACCCGTATCTGGACGAGGCGCAGCTGGACCGCGTGGCCGACGCCGTGCTGGCGGGGCTGTAAGGCTTCTGGGGTCGCGCGGTTCGGGCTTTTCGGCGATTCCGCCTCGAGCCATCGCGCGAACTGGCGGCGGGGTCCGGGGTGGCCCTGCCACCCCGGCGGGGTCCAGGGGCGGCGCCCCTGGCCTCATCCTTTCGGCCGGACGCTCCAGGTGAAATCCCGGCTTTCCCCTGGCTGCAACAGGGCGATGCCGGGCTTTTCCGCAAACTCCCCATCCCACCCGGCGGGGCTGGCAAAGCCGCACCAGGGTTCGATGCAGAGGAAGCCGGCGCCTTCGGGCTTCGACCAGAGGCCGAGATCGGGGTAGCCCTGCCAGCGCATCTCGATCTCCGGCTTGGCCTCCGAGACATAGCGCAGCTCCTGGCTGAGCAGCCCTGGCAGCACCAGCGCGTCCTTCTCGAACAGGGCCGGGGAGAGCGGCAACGTGTCGCCGCGCATGGGCAGCGCCTCCTCCCCCGCCAGCAGCCCGGCTTCCAGGCGGCGGGCGGGGCCGGGCTCGGCCTCGGCGAAGACCAGGCGGTGGCTTTCCTTCGCCCCGGCGCCGGGCAGCGGCCAGGCGAAGGCGGGGTGGGCGCCGAAGGCGAAGGGCAGCGTCACGCGGCCTGGATTGGCGACGGTCGCCTTCGCCACCAGCCAGCCGCCGGCCAGGGAGAAATCCAGCTCCAGGATGAAGGCGAAGGGGTAGAGGGCGCGGCTCTCGGCATCGTCCGACAGGCGCAGCCGGCAGCGATCGGCGTCCTGGGACAGCCAGGTGAAGCGGCGGTCGCGGGCGAAGCCGTGCTGGCCCATGCGGTATTCGCGCCCCTCATGCCGCAGCGTGTCGCCCGCCAGCTTCCCGACGATGGGAAACAGCCAGGGGGCGTGGCGCCGCCATTCCGGCCCGGCCTGCCACAGCCATTCCCGGCCCGCCGCGTCGCGCAGGCTGACCAGCTCCCCGCCGCGGGCCTGGATGGTGGCGGAGAGTCCGTCGCGCGCGATGCGGTGGCGGTCGGGGTTCATGCGGCCTTCTCCTCGGCGCGGCGCTGCTCATAGGTCTTGGCGTGCAGATAGGCGATGGCGTGCAGGCTGGGGTCCACCCCGGCCTCGCCGGCGGCCTGCAGCAGATGGCCCAGGATATGGTCGGCCTCGATCCGCCCGCCGGATTCGAGGTCGCGCAGCATGCTGGCGGTGTAGGTGCCGGCGGGGTCGGAGAGCAGCGCGCGGTATTCCTCGGCGAAGCCCGCCGGCACGGGGTGGCCGTGATGCGCGGCGATGGCCATGTTGCGCTCCAGCAGGGTCAGCAGGAAGGCGGTGCCGCCGGGGGCGCGGGCGATCTGCCCGGTGCTGCCGCGCAGCAGCACGGTCGCCGCCGCCACCGTGCCCAGATGCACCAGCTTGGCCCACATGGCGCCGCGGATGTCGGGCACCGCCTCGGCCAGGATGCCGCCCTGGCGGGCCAGCTCGGCGAAGCGGGTGACGCGGGGGGTCATGGTGCCATCGAGTTCGCCAAGGGTGAGATAGCGCCAGTCGGAGAGGTTGATGACCTCCCCCGCCGGGTTCAGCGTGGCGCGGATCTTCGCGAGGCCGCCCAGCACGGCGCCGGCGCCGAAGGCCTCGCGCAGGCGGTCGAGATGCGACAGCCCGTTCAGCACCGGCAGCACCGCCGTCTCCGGCCCGACCACCGGGCGCAGGCTGTCGATCGCCGCCTCCAGGTCATAGGCCTTGCAGCTCAGCAGCACGATGTCCCAGCCCGGGCGCAGCTCGGCGGCGGTCAGGGCGGTGACGGGGCGGCGCAGCTCGCCGGTGGCGGGGCAGCGCAGCACCAGGCCGCGCTCGCGCAGCTGCGCCTGGCGCTTCGGGCGGACCAGGAAGGCCAGCTCCGCCCCCGCCTCCAGCAGCCGCCCGCCGAAATAGCCGCCCAGCGCCCCCGCGCCCAGAACCAGGATTCGCATGCTCGCCCCTCGCCGCATCGTGCGGCCATCCTTGCCGGCAACGCCGGGCGGCACGCAACGTTACCGGGGCGGTGCCAGGGCGCCTGCGGTACCCGGCTGAGGCAAACGTGACCCGCCAACGCCGCAGAAGCGACACCGGGGCGCTTGCCGCCGCCGCCGCGGGTGCCAAGTTCCAGCCCTGATATCCCGCCCCCCGCCGGGCGCTTCACCCAGCAGGGATCGCGATGCCCGACCAGCCCGAATTGCCGCAGCGCGGCTCCTCCGCCCCCCTCGACAGCCGCGACCCGCAGCATGGCGAGGTGTTCCACATCGCCGTCGAGACGACGCGCATGCCGATGATCGTGGCCGATGCGCGGGCGCCGGACATGCCGATCGTCTTCGCCAACCACGCCTTCCTGCAGATGACCGGCTACACCCAGGACGAGATCGTCGGCACCAATTGCCGCTTCCTGCAGGGGCCGGAGACCGACCGCGCCAGCATCGACGCGGTGCGCCAGGCGCTGCGCGAGGAGCGCGAGATCGCCATCGAGATCCTGAACTACCGCAAGAACGGCTCGACCTTCTGGAACGCGCTGTTCATCTCGCCGGTCTACGACGATGACGGCCGGCTGCGGTATTTCTTCGGCTCGCAGCTCGATGTCAGCCGCCGGCGCGATGCCGAGGACGCGCTGCGCCAGGCGCAGAAGATGGAGGCGCTGGGCCAGCTCACCGGCGGCATCGCGCATGACTTCAACAACCTGCTGCAGGTGATGCTGGGCTATCTGGACCTGATGGGGCATGGGCTGACCCAGCCGCAGCTGGACCGCGCCCGGCTCACCCGCGGGGTCGAGAATGTGCGCGGCGCCGTCGGCCGCGCCACCACCCTGACCCAGCAGCTGCTGGCCTTCGCCCGCAAGCAGCGGCTGGAGGGTCGCACCCTCAACCTGAACAACCTGCTCGACGGCGTGCGCGACATGGCCCACCACACGCTGGGCGAGGCCATCACCCTGGAGCTTCGCCCGGCGCCGGGGCTGTGGAATTGCCGCATCGACCCGACCCAGGCCGAGGTCGCGCTGCTGAACCTGCTGATCAATGCGCGCGACGCCATGCCGGCCCAGCACGCCGGGCATGTGCGCATCGCCACCCGCAACGAGACGCTGGACCAGGAACAGGCCAGCCGCTTCGGCGAGCTGATGCCGGGCGGCTATGTCGCGCTCGAGATCCACGACAATGGCGGCGGCATTCCGGGCGAGATCCTCTCCCGCGTCATGGACCCGTTCTTCACCACCAAGGAGGAGGGGCGCGGCACCGGGCTCGGCCTGTCCATGGTCTATGGTTTCGCGCGGCAATCCGGCGGCACGCTGCGCATCGCCTCGCGCGAGGGGGAGGGCACCACCGTCACCCTGTATTTCCCGGCGCTGGGCGAGGAGGACCGCCCCGTGCAGCCGCGCGCGCTGCGCGTCATGGACCGCCCCGGCACCGAGACCATCCTGGTGGTCGATGACCGCCCCGACGTCGCCGAGCTGGCGCGCGAGATCCTGCAGGATTTCGGCTACCGCATCCTGGTCGCGCACAATGGCCCGGCGGCGCTGGAGCTGCTGGACGGCGCCGGGCCGGTCGACCTGCTGTTCTCCGACCTGATCATGCCCGGCGGCATGAACGGCGCCATGCTGGCGCGCGAGGCCCGCCGCCGCCGGCCACGGCTGAAGGTGCTGCTGACCACCGGCTATGCCGAGGCCTCGCTGGAACGCAGCACCGCCGGCGGCGCCGAATTCGAGATCATCGGCAAGCCCTATGGCCGGCTGGAACTCAGCCGCAAGATCCGCCTCATCCTCGACGGCCCCACCGGCGTCGGTTAGTTTTTTCGGGCTGCCGCCGTCGGGTTGGGAGGCGGGACGCTGCACTCGGGCGGAGGGGCGGTGTGGGGCGGGGCCGTCGGCACCGCGCCGCGGGCCGGTCAGCCGGACGGGGTCGCGGCGATCAGCCGGCGGATGCGCTCGGCATCGGCGGGCGTGGCCGGGTTGTAGACGATCATGCCCAGCTCCGGCCGTCCCTCCACGGCGAAGGCGGAGAATTCCAGCGCCAGCAGCCCGGCCTCCGGATGGCGGATGCGCTTCAGCCCCTCGCCGGCCGCCACCACCTCATGATCCTGCCACAGCGCGGCGAATTCGGCGCTGCGCTGCGACAGCTCCTCGACCAGCCGCGCCGCCTCGGCGCTGGCGCCGGGGCCGGCGCGCGCCACATCGGCGCGGAAGGCGCCGACGACGAAGCGCGCGACGCTCTCCCAATCCGCCTGCTTGGCCCGCACCCGGTCATGGGCGAACATCAGCCGCAGCACGTTGCGCTGCTCGCGCGGCAGCAGGGCGTAGTCGGTCAGCAGCGCGGCGGCGGCGCGGTTCCAGGCCAGCACGTCCCAGAGCGGCGTCTTGATGATCGCCGGGCTCCATTCCAGCGCGTCCAGCAGCCGCTGCAGGCGCGGGGAGACACCCTCCGCCGGCCGGTAGCGCGGCTCCGGCGGGCGGCCGAGGCCCAGCATGAACAGGTGCTCGCGCTCCGGCTCGGTCAGCATCAGGCCGCGGGCGATGCGGTCCAGCACATCGGCCGAGGGCGCGCCGCCGCGCCCCTGCTCCAGCCAGGTGTACCAGCCGGGGCTGATATGGGCGCGCTGGGCCACCTCCTCCCGCCGCAGGCCGGGGGTGCGGCGGCGCGTGGTGGAAAAGCCCAGCGCCGCAGGGTCCAGCCGCCGCCGCCGGTCCCGCAGATACTGCCCGAGGCGGTTGTCCGGATCCATGCGCCCCCCTCCTGCCGGTGAGTCATTATCATAGGATAAGGTCACGGCTTTAACAGCCTTGGGCCCGCGCGTAGCCCTGCCGCCGATGCAAGGAAGGTTCAGCAGCATGCGCGTTTTCCTGACCGGCGCGACCGGCTTCGTCGGCTCGCACATCCTCCCCGAGCTGCTGGCGGCCGGGCACCAGGTGCTGGGGCTGACCCGCTCCGATGCCGGGGCGGCGGCGCTGGCGGCGGCGGGGGCAGAGGCGTGGTTCGGCGATATCGACGACACGGACGGGCTGCGGCGCGCCGCCACCGCCTGCGATGCCGTCATCCACACCGCCTTCGACCACGATTTCACCCGCTATGCCGAGAATTGCCGGCGCGACGCCCTGGCCATCGCGGCGCTGGGCGCGGCGCTGGAGGGGTCGGACCGGCCCCTGCTGATCACCTCGGCCACGCCGATGGGCGCCGGCGCCCCCGGCCAGCCGGCCCTGGAAGAGAATTTCGACGCGGGGCACCCCCTGCCGCGCATCGCCTCCGAAGTGGCGGGGCAGGCGCTGCTGGCGCGCGGCGTCAACCTGTCGGTGGTGCGGCTGTCGCAGATCCATGACCGGCGGAAGCAGGGGCTGGTGAGCGAGATGATCGCGCTGGCCCGGCGCAGCGGTGTCTCGGCGATGCTGGGCGAGGGGCTGAACCCCTGGTCGGCGGCGCATGTCTCGGACACGGCGCGGCTGTACCGGCTGGCGCTGGAGAAGGGCGAGGCCGGGGCGCGCTACCACGCCACCACGGAGGGGGCGATCCCGTTCCGCGACATCGCCCGCGCGGTCGGGGCGCGGCTCGGCCTGCCGGTGGTCTCGCTGGAGGGCGCCGAGGCGGCGGCGCATTTCGGCTGGCTGATGGCCTTCGCCGGCAAGGATCTCTCCGCCTCCAGCGCGCGCACCCGGGCGCTGCTGGGCTGGCGGCCGGAGGGGCCCGGCCTGCTGACGGACCTCGCGGCGCTGGAACTGGCCGGGGCGTGACGGCGGGCCGCAGGCCGCCCCGGCCTGCGGCCCGCCGAGGCGGAAGCATCCCGCCGGAGTGCCGCGTCCCGCCTCGCAACGGGACGGCGGCAGCCCGAAAGAAAAAGCTGCCGCGCCCCACCTCACAGCGAGACGGCGGCAGCCCGAAAAGAGTCCCGCCTGGAAACGGGACGGCGGCAGCCCGAAAGAAAAGCGGCAGCCTGAAAATTATACGCGGTTGGTGATGAGGTCCTGGACGACGGTGGGGTCGGCCAGGGTCGAGGTGTCGCCCAGGCTGTCGGTCTCGTTGGCGGCGATCTTGCGCAGGATGCGGCGCATGATCTTGCCCGAGCGGGTCTTGGGCAGGCCGGGCGCCCACTGGATGGCGTCCGGCGAGGCGATCGGGCCGATCTCCTTGCGCACCCAGGCCACCAGTTCTTTTTTCAGCGCGTCGGTCGGCTCCTCGCCGGTCTTGAGGGTGACGTAGCAGTAGATGCCCTGGCCCTTCAGCTCATGCGGCATGCCGACCACGGCGGCCTCGGCCACCTTGGGGTGGGCGACGAGGGCGCTCTCGATCTCCGCCGTGCCCATGCGGTGGCCGGAGACGTTCAGCACGTCATCGACCCGGCCGGTGATCCAGTAATAGCCATCCTCGTCCCGCCGGGCGCCGTCGCCGGAAAAGTACTTGCCCGGAAACGTCGAGAAATAGGTCTGGATGAAACGCTCATGGTCCTTGTAGACGGTGCGCATCTGGCCCGGCCAGGAATCCAGGATGACCAGGTTGCCCTCGGTCGCGCCCTCCAGGATCTGCCCCTCATTGTCGACCAGCGCCGGCTGCACGCCGGGCAGCGGCAGGGTGGCGGAGCCGGGCTTCTGCGCCACGGCGCCGGGCAGCGGCGAGATCAGGATGCCGCCGGTCTCGGTCTGCCACCAGGTGTCGACCACCGGGCAGCGCTCATCGCCGACGACGCGGTAGTACCACATCCAGGCTTCCGGGTTGATCGGCTCGCCGACGCTGCCGAGCACGCGCAGCGACTGGCGCGACCATTTCTTCACCGGCGCCTCGCCCTCCCGCATCAGCGAGCGGATGGCGGTCGGCGCGGTGTAGAAGATGTTGACCTGGTGCTTGTCCACCACCTGCCAGCAGCGGTCGATGCCGGGCCAGTTCGGCACGCCCTCGAACATCAGCGTGGTCGCGCCATTCGCCAGCGGGCCATAGACGATATAGGTGTGGCCGGTGACCCAGCCGACATCGGCGGTGCACCAATAGATCTCGCCCGGGCGGTAGTCGAAGACCAGCTCATGCGTGAAGCTGGCCCAGACCATGTAGCCGCCGGTGGTGTGCAGCACGCCCTTGGGCTTGCCCGTCGAGCCCGAGGTGTAGAGGATGAAGAGCGGGTCCTCGGCGTTCATCGGCTCCGGCGCGCAGTCGGGCGCGGCGGCCTCGGTGAGCTCGTGGTACCAGTGGTCGCGGCCTTCCTGCATCGGCACGTCGCCGCCGGTGTTCTTCACGACGATGACGTGCCGCACCGTCGGGCAGGTCTTCAGCGCCTCGTCCGCATTGGTCTTCAGCGGCACCTTGCGGCCGCCGCGGCGGCCCTCATCGGCGGTGATCAGCAGCACGCTGTCGCAATCCTGCACGCGGCTGGCCAGGCTGTCCGGGCTGAAGCCGCCGAAGACGATGGAATGCACCGCGCCGATGCGGGCGCAGGCCAGCATCGCCACCGCCGCCTCGACGATCATCGGCAGGTAGAGGCTGACGCGGTCGCCCTTCTTCACCCCCAGCGCCTTCATGGCGTTGGCCAGGCGGCAGACCCGCTCATGCAGGTCGCGATAGGTGACCTTGGCGTCGCTGTTCGGGTCGTCGCCCTCCCAGATGATGGCGGTCTGCTCGCCGCGCTCGGCCAGGTGGCGGTCGAGGCAGGAGACGGAGGCGTTCAGCACGCCGTCCTCGAACCACTTGATCGAGACGTCGCCCTCGAAGCTGGTGTTCTTGATCCTGGTCGGCGGGGTCATCCAGGCGATGCGCTTCGCCTCCTCGCGCCAGAAGGCGTCGGGGTCGCGCAGCGCCTCGGCGGTCATGCTGCGGTGGCGGGCGGCATCCACCCGGGCGCCCTCCGCCAGCTCGGGCTTCACCGCGATCAGCGCGTCATCCGGCATCGTTCATTCCTCCCCGCGATGGCATCCGCCGGTTGAGGCGGTGCAGCATGTTCCGACCTATTGGGACAATTCGCCTTGATCCGCGTCAAGAGCGGCGAGGGGAGCGGCGGTCCGCCTCGCGCTTTTCCAGACGCGGAAAGCCAAGAGGTTCTTTTTTTGAAAAAAAGAACCAAAAAACTTTTGTCCGTTTAGCGTCCCGCCGTGACGGGAGACGGCGGCAGTCTGAAAAAGTCTTTTTGCTTCTTTTTCTTCAGAAAAAGAAGATTTATTCTGGAACCAATCTCATGCCCCGGCGTCGGCCGGCACCCAGACCTGCCCGGCCGCGTCGATGCGCACCGGCACCGCCTCCAGCGAATCGCCGGCGCAGGGGCCGGAGGTGCAGAACCCGTCCTCGATGCGGAAATGCGCCCCATGCACGGCGCAGACGATCTGCCGCCCTGGCCCGTCCAGGAAGCGGTCGGGCACGATCTCCAGCGGCACGCCGACATGCGGGCAGGAATTGACGTAGACATGCACCGCCTCGCCGCGCCGCACCGCGAACAGGCCGATGAAGCTGCCCGGCGTGCCGGCGAAGCCGCGCGAGCCGCCCTCGGGGATGTCGTCGCGGTGGCACAGCCTCCGTTCATCGCTCATGCGGCAGAATCCTGTCCGGCGCCGCCCTGCTTCCGCCGCGCCATGCCTGTGGAATGCACCCCGCATCGCCCGAAGGGACCCCCGCATGCAAGACCTCTCCTCCCCCCGGCCGCGCCGCTGGACGACCGGCCTGCTGCTGCTGGCCGCGCTGCTCGCGGCCTCCCCCGCCCTGGCCCAGGCCAAGCGGGACTACGATGCCAGCGGCCGCTATCTGGGCCGGACGGAGCAGAGCGGGCGGCACTACGATTCCTCCGGCCGCTACCAGGGCCGGACGGAGGGCAGTGGCCGCTCCTACGATGCCTCGGGCCGCTACACCGGGCGGATGGACGCGGATGGCAGGCGCTACGATTCCTCCGGCCGCTACCAGGGCCGGACGGAGGGCAATGGCCGCTCCTACGATGCCTCGGGCCGCTACACCGGGCGGGTGGACGCGGATGGCAGGCGCTACGATTCCTCCGGCCGCTATCTCGGGCGGGAAGATCGGCGCTGACGGTGGCCGGTTAACGATTTGCCCATCCCTGGCCGCCAGCATGGTGCCGGTGCCGGCCAGCGATCTGGACCGGCGGTGAGGAGGGGCGCGGATGCGGCTTCGGGCGGCCCTGTCGGGGCTGGGGATGCTGGGCCTGCTGGCGGGCGCCGCGCAGGCGCAGATCATGCCGCAATACGACGCCTATGGCCGCTATCTGGGCCGCACCGAGCAGCAGGGCGGCACGCAGTGGCATTTCGACTCCTATGGCCGCTACGAGGGCTCGTCCGAGCGTTCGAGCGGCGGTCGCGTGCTGCGCCATTACGATGCCGATGGTCGCTATCTGGGGCGGGAGGAAATCCCGCGCGACCCGCGGCAGCGGCCGCCTTACCCGCCCCCCTATCCGCCGCCTTACCCGCCACCCTACCGGCCGCCGGGGGTACAGCTCTATATCGATCCGGGCCAGCTGCTGACGCAGCCGCCGCCTTTCATGAACGAGCCGCCGCCGCGCCACAACACGCCCTGGTTCAACGATCGCGGGCGCCGCAACTGAGCCACGGCCGGGACACCGCCCCGGCCGCGCCCGCTCAGCCCGCGAAGCCGCCCATGCGGCAGAGCAGCGCCCAATGCTCGTCGGAGACCGGCATCACCGACAGGCGCGACTGCCGGATCAGCCCGATCCCGGCCAGTTCCGGCACGGTCTTGATCTCGGCCAGCGTCACCGGGCGCGGCATCGGCCCCACCGCGCGCATGTCGACGCAGGCCCAGCGGCCGCTCTCCTCGGTCGGATCGGGATAGGCCTCGCGCGCCACCTCGACCACGCCGACGATCTCCTTCCCCACATTCGAGTGGTAGAAGAAGGCGCGGTCGCCCAGCCGCATGGCGCGCAGGTTCTTCGCCGCCTGGGCGTTGCGCACGCCGGTCCAGGGCTCGACCCCGTTCTCCACCTGCTGCTGCCAGGAGAAGGCGTCGGGCTCGCTCTTGACCAGCCAGTAGGCCATGCGCGCGCCCCTCAGCCGACGCGCTGGCCGCCGGCATAGACCTGGCGGAAGGGCCGCACCGTGACCTTGGCGAACAGCCCGGCCTTGGCGTAGGGGTCCTCGGCGGCGAAGGCCTCGGCCGCCGCCTGGTCGGCGACATCGACCAGCAGCACGCTGCCGCAGGGCTTGCCCTCGGCGTCCAGCACCGGCCCGGCCTGCACCAGCGCCTCGACCTTGCTGTCGAGATATTCGAGATGCGTGGGCCGCGTGGCCAGGCGCAGCTCCAGCGCGGCGGGCTTGTCCTCGCAGAGAATGGCGAACAGCATCGGCTTTCCTCTATCTGACGGGGCCGCGGCGGCGCCGGGGCTGTGTCATGACGTAACCGCGTGCGGCGATGGCTTCAATCCGGCGCCGCAAGCCCCTAGTTTGCGCGGCGTGAGCACCCCGTCCCGCCCCGGCCCCGCCAGCCGCCCCCCCGCCCCCGCCGCC
>NZ_GG770780.1:111746-116788 GCF_000164635.1 Pseudoroseomonas cervicalis ATCC 49957
CTGCACCGCTTCGCCAATCCCGGCCGCTTCCTGCGGCTGACCGAGCGGCTGCTGCCCTGGCTCTGGGCGCTCGCGGCGCTGGTGCTCGGCGCCGGCGCCGCCTGGGCCTTGTTCTTCTCCCCGCCCGACTGGCAGCAGGGGGAGACGGTGCGCATCATGTATGTCCATGTCCCGATGGCCTGGCTGGCCATGGGCGGCTATCTCGGCCTGGCCATCGCCTCGGCCATGTCGCTGATCTGGCGCCACCCGCTGGCCGACCTGGCGGCGCGGGAGCTGTCGCCGGTGGGCGCCATGGTCACCGCGCTGTGCCTGGCCACCGGCAGCCTGTGGGGCCGGCCGATGTGGGGCACCTGGTGGCAATGGGACGCCCGCATGACCTCGGTGCTGGTGCTGTTCTTCCTCTGGATCGGCCATGCCGCCCTGGTCCGCGCCTTCGACGAGGAGGAGCGCGGCGCCCGCGCCGGCGCCATCCTGGCGCTGATCGGCGTGGTGAACCTGCCGGTCATCAAGTGGAGCGTCGACTGGTTCAACACGCTGCACCAATCGGCCTCGGTCACCCGCGCCGCGGCGCCGGGGATGCATGTGGACATCCTCTACCCGCTGCTGGTCTGCGCGCTGGGCTTCAGCCTGGCCTTCGCCGCCCTGGTGCTGGCGCGCACCCGCGCCGCGGTGATGGAGAAGCGGCTGCGGCAGATGCAGCTCTCCCGCGCCCGGCAGCACGAGGCGGCCGGGCTGGAGGGCGCGGCATGAGCCGGCTTCTTGCGCCGGATCAAGGCGCCGGAAAAGGAATTGCGGCATGACGCAGCACTGGTGGCATGTCGTCCTCTCCTGGGGCCTGGCGGCGCTCGGCTTCGGCGGCATGGCGCTGCTGGCGGCGCGGCGGCACGCGGCGGCGAAGCGGCGCATGGCGCTGCTCGGCCCGCGCCAGCGGCGGCGGGAGTGAGGACGGCCCGCACCGGGCTGGCGCTGGCGGTCATCGCCCTGGCGCTGGCCCTGGTGCCGGGGCTGATGCTGCTGGCCGGGTGGGGGCTGATCCCCGCTCTGGCCTGTGCCCTGGCGGTCTGGGCCATGGGCAACGCGATCTTCGACCTGGCGGGGCTGGCCTCCGTCCTGGTCGCGAAAGGGACCGCCCGCTGGCGGCAGAGGAGGCAAGGGTGAGTCTGTCGCGCAAGCGGCGTCGGATGTGGATCGTGCTGCTGGCCGGGCTCGGCCTCGGCACCGCCACCGCGCTGACGCTCACCGCCTTCCAGGACAATCTCGTCTTCTTCCTGTCGCCGAGCGACGTCGCGGCGAAGAATCCAGGCCCCGACCGCGCCTTCCGCCTGGGCGGGCTGGTCGAGGCCGGCAGCCTGCAGCGCAGCCAGGCGGCCGATGGCAAGCCGGAGGCGCTGTTCCGCGTCACCGACGGGCCGACCACCATCCCCGTCACCTATCGCGGCGTGCTGCCGGACCTGCTGCGCGAGGGGCAGGGGGTGGTGGCGCTGGGCAAGCTGGGGCCGGACGGGCTGTTCCGCGCCAGCGAGGTTCTCGCCCGGCATGACGAGACCTACATGCCGCCCGAGGTGGCGGACGCGCTGAAGCGCAGCGGCCATTGGGACCCGGCGCGCGGCGCGCCGCCGCCGGCGGCGACCTGGAACACCCTCTCCCCCAACGCGGAGAACACCGGCGGATGATCGCGGAATTCGGCCATTTCGCCCTGGCGCTCGCCTTCGCGCTCGCTTTGGCCCAGGCGGTGCTGCCGCTCTGGGGCGCGGCGCGGCGCGATGCGCGGCTGATGGGCGCGGCGGCCCCGCTCGCGCATGGCCAGACGCTGGCCTGCGCCGCCGCCTTCGCCGCCCTGCTCTGGGCCTTCGCGGTGAACGACACCAGCGTCATCACCGTGGTGCAGAGCAGCCACTCGGCCAAGCCGCTGCTGTACAAATACGCCGGCGCCTGGGGCAATCACGAGGGCTCGCTGCTGCTCTGGGTGCTGATCCTGGCGCTGTGCGGCTCGGCGGTGGCCGGCTTCGGCCGCGACCTGCCCGGCATGCTGCGGGCCCGGGTGCTGGGCGTGCTGGGGCTGGTGGCGCTGGGCTTCCTGGCCTTCACCCTGCTCACCTCCAACCCCTTCGGCCGGGTCTGGCCGGCGCCGCCGGACGGGCAGGGGCTGAACCCGGTGCTGCAGGATCCCGGCCTCGCCTTCCATCCGCCGCTGCTCTACCTGGGCTATGTCGGCTATGCCGTGACCTTCGCCTTCGCCGTAGCCGCGCTGATCGAGGGGCGGGTGGACGCCGCCTGGGGCCGCTGGGTGCGCCCCTGGGCGCTGGCGGCCTGGGCCTTCCTGACGCTCGGCATCGCGCTCGGCTCCTGGTGGGCCTATTACGAGCTGGGCTGGGGCGGCTACTGGTTCTGGGACCCGGTGGAGAACGCCTCCCTGCTGCCCTGGCTGGCCGGCACGGCGCTGCTGCATTCCGCCATCGTGGTGGAGAAGCGCGAGGCGCTGAAGATCTGGACCCTGCTGCTGGCGCTGCTGGCCTTCGGCTTCTCGCTGCTGGGCACCTTCCTGGTGCGCTCGGGCGTGCTGAACTCGGTGCATGCCTTCGCCAGCGATCCCTCGCGCGGCGTGTTCATCCTGGGCCTGCTGGGCTTCTATGTCGCCGGCAGCCTGGCGCTGTTCGCCTGGCGGGCGCCGGCGATGGCGCCCACCGGCCTGTTCGCGCCGCTGTCGCGCGAGGGCTCGCTGGTGCTGAACAACCTGCTGCTCTGCGCCATGGCGGCGGTGGTGCTGGCCGGCACGCTGTGGCCGATGTTCGCCGACCTGCTGCTGGGCCAGAAGATCTCGGTGGGCCCGCCCTTCTTCAACACCGCCCTGCTGCCGCTGGCGGTGCCGCTGGTGCTGGCGATGGCGGCCGGGCCGCTGCTGCCCTGGAAGCGGGCGAAGCTGTTCCCGGCGCTGCAACGGCTGTGGTGGGCGGCGCTGGCCGCCGCCGGCGCGGTGGCGCTGGTGCTGGCTTTTTCCGGCGTGCGCATCGGCCCGGCGCTGGGCTTCGCCGCCGCGCTCTGGCTGATCTGCGGCGCGCTGGCCGACATTTTCGACCGCATCGCCCTGTTCCGCCGCCCGGCCGCCGCCTGGAGCCGCGCGCGCGGCCTGCCGCGCGCCGCCTGGGGGGCCGCGCTGGCGCATGCCGGCGTCGGCATCTCGATCCTGGGCATGGCGGGCATGGGGCTGGCGACCGACCAGCTGGCCGCGGTGCGCCCCGGCCAGGCGATCAGCCATGCCGGCTATGAATGGCGCCTGGACCGGGTGGAGGATGTGATCGGCCCCAACTGGTCGGCCCGCCGCGCCACGGTGACGGTGCTGCGCGATGGCGCGGTGGTGACGGTGCTGCGGCCGGAGCGGCGCTTCTTCCCGGTGGGCAGCATGACCACCACCGAGGCCGCCATCCATGCCCGTGCCCGTGGCGACCTCTATGCCGTGCTGGGCGAGGAGGAGGCTGGCCAGGTGGTGCTGCGCGTGCATCACAACATCCTGGCGCCGTGGATCTGGCTGGGGGCGCTGGTGATGGCGCTGGGCGGCGCGGTGTCGCTGACCGACCGCCGCATCCGCGTGGCGGCGCCCGTGCCCGCTGCCGCGCATGGGCGTCGCGCCACCTAGCCCGGCCTGCCCCGGCCCAGCGTGGCGGCCCGCCTCGCCGGGAGACGGCGGCAGCCTGACAGAAAAAAGAAGGGGGCCTGGGGGAATTCATTCCCCCAGCGGCTTCCTGGAAGAAGGAGTTCCGAGATGCCCCTGACCAGCCGCCGCATGATCATGCTGGCGCCGCTCGGGCTGGCGGTGGCCGGGGGTGCGGGCTTCTACGGAATGCTGCGCGGCCTGGGCGATGGCAGCTATGACCCGCGCGGCGTGCCCTCCGTCCTGGTGGGCAAGCAGGCCCCCGCCTTCACCCTGCCGCCGCTGGAGGCCAGCGGCGTGCCCTCCTTCGGCGATGCCGAGCTGCGCGAGCTGCCCGCCCCGGTGCTGGTGAATTTCTGGGCCAGCTGGTGCGTGCCCTGCATTGTCGAGCATCCGCAGCTGATGCGGCTGTCGCGCGACGGGGTGCCGGTGTTCGGCATCAACTACAAGGACAAGCCGGCGGATGCGGCGCAGTTCCTGACCCGGCATGGCAATCCGTTCCGGCGGCTGGGGCGGGACGAGCCGGGGCGGGTGGCGATCGACTGGGGGGTGTATGGCGTGCCGGAGACCTATCTGCTCGACCGGCAGGGCATCGTGCGCTGGCGCTGGCCGGGGCCGGTGACGCCGGAGGTGCTGGAGCAGGACATCCGCCCCCTGCTGCGGCGCCACGCCTGATGCCCCGTCTTTTTTTCAGTGCAGCAGCGTTGCTGCTGGGACTGTTGCTGGGTGGCGCCGCCCTGGCGGTGGGCCTGCCGTCGGAGATGCTGCGCGACCCGGTGAAGGAGCAGCAGGCGCGCGAGATCGGGCGCGAGCTGCGCTGCCTGGTCTGCCAGAACCAGTCGATCGAGGACAGCGAGGCGGACCTGGCGCGCGACCTGCGCCGCATCGTGCGCGAGCGCATCGCGCTGGGCGAGGACCGCGCCGCCGTCATCGAGTATGTTCATGCCCGCTATGGCGATTTCGTGCTGCTGCGGCCGCCGCTGAACGCCGCGACGCTGCTGCTGTGGGGCATGCCGGTGCTGGCGCTGGGGGGCGGGCTGCTGGCCGTGCTGCTGCTGCGCCGCCGGGGTGGCGCGGCGCCGCCCCCTGCCCCGCTCTCGCCCGAGGAAGAGGCGCGGCTGGCCGCGCTGGAGGACCGCTCGCCCCGATGATCTGGCTGCTTTTCCTGGGGCTGGCGGTGCTCGCCCTGGCGCCGCTGGGCTGGTCGCTGCTGCGCCCCGCCCGGCTGAGGGACCGCCAGGAGGCGGATCTGGCCCTGTATCACGCGCAGCTCGCCGAGCTGGAGCGCGAGCGCGAGGCCGGGCGGCTGGAGGCCGAGGCCTATCGCGCCGCCAGGCTGGAGGTGCAGCGCCGCGTGCTGGCGGCGCCGGGGGTGGCGCTGGAGGGCGCGGAG
>NZ_GG770780.1:117064-123663 GCF_000164635.1 Pseudoroseomonas cervicalis ATCC 49957
CCTGCTGCCGGCGCTGGGGGCGGGCCTCTATCTGTGGCGCGGCCAGCCGGACATTCCGGCCGCGCCCTTCCAGGAGCGCGCCCAGGCGGCGGCGCGGGACGAGGCGCTGCTGCAGCGGCTGCGCGAGCGGCTGGCGCAGGGCGGCGGCGGGCCGGAGGTGACGCGGCAGGGCTGGATCCTGCTGGGCAATGCCGAGCGTGGCCGTGGCCGGCCGGACCGCGCGGCGGAGGCCTGGGAGACGGCGCTGCGGCTGCGCTTCGAGGGGCCGCTGGCGGCGGAGCTGGCGGAGCTGCAGATCGAGCGCGGCGAGTTCGCGGCGGCGCAGGGGCTGCTGGCGCGCGCCTTGCAGATCGACCCCGGCGAGCCGCGGCTGCGCTACCTGACCGGGCTGGCGGAGGCCCGCGCCGGCCGGCCGGAGAATGCCCGCGCCACCTGGCGCGCCCTGCTGGCCGAGGCGCCGGCGGATGCGCCCTGGCGCGGCCTGGTGGAGCGGCGGCTGCAGGAGCTGCCCTGAGGCGCGCCTCCTGTTCGGGGCGACAACCGGCCGGGCCGGGGCTGCGCGCAGCCCCGGCCTTTTTCGTGGCCGCGCGCGCCCCAAGCTTCGCCTTGTGCGGGAGGCGGCAGGGTGTAGCCCGGGCTCCAAACCGGCGCCTTGGCTACAAGTATCTGATTTAAAAGAAAAAATTTGACGCGCTGGGGCGCGCGGCCTATCTGGCGCGGCCATGGAGCCCCCGGCCGTTCGGCCGCTGGTGGCCGCGCCGTGCCGCCAGGAGGGTTCCCCGATGTCGCCTGTCTCGATCGCCGTGCTCGCGCTCGGCATGTCGGTGGATGCCTTCGCCGCCGCCATCAGCCGGGGCGCCGGCGCGCGTCCGGTGCGGCTGGCCGAGGCGCTGCGCACGGGCCTGGTGTTCGGCGCGGTCGAGGCGGTGACGCCGCTGATCGGCTGGGGCGCGGGCATGCTGGCGGCCGGCGCCATGGCGGCGGTGGACCACTGGATCGCCTTCGCGCTGCTCGGGCTGGTGGGGGGCCGGATGCTGTTCGAGGCGGCGCGGCGCCCGGCGGAGGAAGCCCCGGCCGGGCGCTCCCCCTGGATGCTGCTGGCGACGGCGGTGGGCACCAGCATCGACGCCATGGCGGTCGGCGTGTCGCTGGCCTTCCTGGAGGCGGAGATCTGGGTGATCGCCGCGGCGATCGGCGCCGCCACCTTCTGCATGGCCACGGGCGGCGTGCTGTTTGGAAGGCTGCTCGGCCGCCGCCTCGGCCGGGTGGCGGAGGCGCTGGCGGGGGCCGCGCTGATCCTGCTGGGCGCCGCCATCCTGCACGAGCACCTGAGCGCCTGACGCGCCGCGCGCTTTTCGCCCGCCGCTTTACGCGCCGGAGAGGAGGACGGGCCTAGGCTTCCTCCTGTCCGGCGCGGGCATGTCCGCGGCAAGGGCCGTGCCAGGGCGGACCCCGCCCCGAGCACATCCTTTTGCTGAAGCAATTGTTGCATTTCCGCGGCCCGGACCGGTTTGCTGAAGGCGAACGGGCAGGAGGCGATGATGCGGCGACGCTCCTTGTTGGCGTCCGGGCTGGCGGGCTCCCTGGTGGCGGGGGGGCTGGCCGGCGCCCCCAGGCCGGCCAGGGCGCAGGAGGCGGCCGATGTGCTGCTGGTGCTGGCGGTCGATGTCTCCCGCTCGGTGGACGAGGACGAGGCGAGGCTGCAGCGCGAGGGCTATCGCAGCGCCATGACCGATCCGCGCGTGGTGGAGGCGATCCGCGGCGGCGCGGTCGGCGCCATCGCGCTGACCTATGTCGAATGGGCCGGCGCCGAGTACCAGCGCCAGGTGCTGCCCTGGACCCGCATCGCCGGCCAGCGCGACGCCGAGGCCTGGTCCAGCGCCCTGGCCGAGGCACCGCGCGCCTCGCTCTCCTGGACCTCGATCTCCGCCGCGCTGGAGTTCAGCATGGCGATGCTGGAGGATTGCCCCTTCGAGGGCACCCGCAAGGTGGTCGATGTCTCGGGCGATGGGGTGAACAATTCCGGCCCGGCGGTGGAGCCGGTGCGCGACCGGGCGGTGGCGGCGGGCATCGTCATCAACGGGCTGCCGATCCTGAACGACCGGCCGAGCTTCGGCCGCCGCACGGCCGTCCCGCTGGACCAGTACTACGCGGAATCGGTGATCGGCGGGCCGGGCGCCTTCCTGGTCGCGGCGGAGGATTTCGAGGCCTTCGGCGTGGCGGTGCGGCGCAAGCTGATCCGCGAGATCGCCGGCCGGGCCGGGCCGCCGCGTGTGCTGGCGCGGCGCGACAGGGTGGCGGAAGGCCAGGGCTGACGCCGCGGCCCGCCCGCCAGGGCCGGCGCCCCCAGGCGGGGGCGCCGGGCGGGTCAGGCGGTCAGCGGCTCAGCGCTCGACATCCTCGACCGAGATGCCGAAGGCGGCCAGGCCCTCGGCCAGCAGGTCGCCGGCCATCTCCATGCCGAGCAGGTAGCTGGCGGTGTCGCCGCTGGCGGCGCCGCGCTCGCGCGCCAGGCGCAGCGCCTCCTCCCACTCCTCCGGCTCGTAATCGCCGCGGCCGACCCAGGCCAGCGCCACCAGGGCGGCCTGCTCGTCCTCGTTCATCTCCTCGATGAAGGCGGCGAGGGTGTCCTCGTCGAAATCATCGTCGCCATCGTCGCCCTCCTCATCGTCGGCCTCGATGGACTCGCTGGCGGCGTCGTCCTGGATGGCACGGATATGGTCGACGACGGTGGCGACCGCTTCCAGGCTGATGCCCAGATCCAGCTCGCCATCCTCGTCATCCTCGCGCGGGGTTTCGCTCGGAGTCTCGCTCATGGGCCCCTCTCCTCTGGCTCCAGGCTACGGCAACGCGAAAGGCCGACGCCAGCCCGGGGTTTCTTAAAAATAAACGTGTTTCCGCCAGGATGCGGCGGGCACGCAACGAGCGGGCGCCCTGCTTCATTGGACTCGCATGCGCCGACACCTGACCCCCCTCATGGTAGCGGTGGCGATTGGCCTCTCGGTGGCGGTTCCCCCCCCGCCCGCCGGGAGTCCCGCGACCACGAACCATCCCACCGCCGGGATGCGCCCGATGGCGCCCCCCGCCGGTGTCCTCCCCATCGCCGAGCGCGATGGCGACGCCCTCCCGGCCCCCGCCGGCGGCACCTTCACCCCGGCCGCCGCCGGCGGCATGGCCAGCGCCCCCGGCTGCTCGCAGAGCGCGCCGCTGTTCCGCTCCGCCATGCCGCGCTTCGTCTCCTGGCAGGAGGCCAAGGCGCCGAAGCCGGACAGCACGCCGCAGCGCGCCCCGGGCACGCCGCCCGGCGCCGCGCCCTTCACCGAGGAGGCGGCGCAGGAGCCGGCGATGCACCAGGCGCTGCATCTCTGCGTCGTGGACCGCTTCGCCCCCAGCCGGCCGATGGGCGGCGCGTCGCGGGCCGTCTACCGGCTGTAGGCCGGCGCGCCCTTCGCCGCCGCCGGGCGGTGGCGAAGGTTGCGATCCCGATTCGGGCGGGTCAGCCCTGCGGGGCGCTCCGACCGGAAAGGCTCGCTTTTTCCGCCCGATGATTCTATCTGTGCGCCGCAACAAGCCGCCAGGCCAGCCCCGCCCGATCCTCGCCATACCGATATGGCAGGGATGCCGGGCTGTGTTCGCAGGCGGCGCAGCCCCGGGACTGCCCGCCTTATGGAACTGCGCAACGTCGCCATCATCGCCCATGTCGACCACGGCAAGACTACGCTCGTCGACAACCTGCTGAAGCAGGCGGGGGCTTTCCGCGCCAACCAGGCCGTGGCCGAGCGGGCCATGGACCGCAACGACCTGGAGCGCGAGCGCGGCATCACCATTCTCGCCAAGTCCACCGCCGTCGAGTGGAAGGGCGTCAAGATCAACATCGTCGACACGCCGGGCCACGCCGATTTCGGCGGCGAGGTGGAGCGCATCCTGTCGATGGTCGATGGCGCGATCGTGCTGTGCGACGCCGCCGAGGGCCCGCTGCCGCAGACCAAGTTCGTGCTGACCAAGGCGCTGGCCCGCGGCCTGAAGCCGATCGTGGTCATCAACAAGGTCGACCGCCAGGACGCCCGCGCCGATGAGGTGCTGAACGAGGTGTTCGACCTGTTCGCGGCGCTCGGCGCCTCGGACGAGCAGCTCGACTTCCACACCATGTTCGCCTCCGGCCGCCAGGGCTGGGCCGACCTGACGATGGACGGTCCGCGCAAGGACCTGTCGCCGATGTTCGACCTGATCCTGAGCCATGTGCCGGCGCCGAAGGTCGAGCTCGACAAGCCCTTCGCGATGAACGCGACGATCCTGGAGGCGGACAACTTCCTCGGCCGCATCCTCACGGGGCGCATCGAGCAGGGCATCGCCCGCACGAACATGCCGGTGCGCGTGATGCGCCAGGACGGCACGATCGTCGAGACCGGCCGCCTGACCAAGCTGATGACCTTCTCGGGCCTGGACCGCGTGCCGGTGGACGAGGTGCAGGCGGGCGACATCTGCGCCATCGCCGGCCTGGCGGATGCGACCATTCCCGACACCATCGCCTCCCCCGAGGTGACCGAGCCGCTGCCGGCGATCCCCATCGATCCGCCGACGCTGACCATGACCTTCCGCATCAATGACGGCCCGCTGGGCGGCCGCGAGGGCAAGAAGGTCACGTCGCGCCAGATCCGCGACCGTCTCTTCAAGGAGACGGAGGGCAATGTCGCCATCCGCGTGAAGGTCTCCGAGGAAGTGGACGCCTTCGAGGTGGCCGGCCGCGGCGAGCTGCAGCTGGGCGTGCTGATCGAGACGATGCGCCGCGAGGGTTTCGAGCTGACCATCGGCCGCCCGCGCGTGCTGACCCAGGTCAACCCGGAGACGGGCGAGAAGGAAGAGCCCTTCGAGGAAGCCGTCATCGACGTCGATGAGGAGTTCTCGGGCGTCGTCGTCGAGAAGATGTCGCTCCGCAAGGGCATGATGCAGGACATGCGTCCCTCGGGCGGCGGCAAGGTCCGGCTGGTGTTCCACATCCCGTCGCGCGGCCTGATCGGCTATCATGGCGAGTTCATGACCGACACGCGCGGCACCGGCATGATGAACCGGCTGTTCCTGGGCTATCGCCCCTGGGCCGGTCCGATCGAGGGCCGCATCAAGGGCAGCCTGATCTCCAACTCCGATGGCGAGGCGGTGCAGTACGCGCTGTTCTCCCTGCAGGAGCGTGGCACGCTGTTCGTCGATCCGGGCCACAAGGTCTATACCGGCCTGATCCTGGGCGAGCATTCGCGCGAGAACGACCTCGACGTGAATCCGATCAAGGAGAAGAAGCTGACCAACGTCCGTGCCGCCGGCAAGGACGAGGCCCTGCTGCTGACTCCGCCGCGCCGCATGAGCCTGGAGCAGGCGATCGCCTATATCGAGGATGACGAGCTGGTGGAGGTGACGCCGACCGCCATCCGCCTGCGCAAGCGCTTCCTGGATCCGAACGAGCGCAAGAAGCACGCCCGCCGCAGCGACTCCGAAGCCGCCTAATTGTCAGCTGCCGGTCATGGGTGAGACGAGGGTCGCTGCACTGCGCCGGGTCGCTTCGGCCCAGTGGAGCGGCCCGCCTCTGAACCGGATGGCGGCAGCCTGACAGAAAAAGAAGGGGTCCAGGGGAATTCATTCCCCTGGCCTTTTTTTGTTTCTAGGCCCCCGCGCTGGGCATGGTGATCCAGACGATGCGGGTCGGCGCATCGGTCGGGTTGTCGAACATGTGGGGCACGGTGCTGGGGAAGCGGAAGCTGTCGCCTTCCTCCAGCAGGTGCGCCTCGTGGTCGAGCCAGAGGCGCAGCGTGCCGGCGAGCACGTAGCCGGCCTTCTCCCCCTGGTGCTTGACGAAATCCGCGCCGGAGGAGCCGCCGGCGCTGAGCGTCAGCTCATACATCTCCATCTGCCCCGGCGCGTCGGGGGCAAGCGATTCCTTCAGCACGCCGGAGGGCGTCAGCCGCAGCAGGCGGCGCTGGGCGCGGCGGACGATGTAGCGCGGCGAGGCGCCTTCCGGCCGTTCCTCGAAGAAGAACGAGATCGGCACCTGCAGCGCCAGGCTGAGCAGGCGGAGGGTGCGCACCGAGGGGGTGGCGAGGCCGCGCTCGAGCTGGCTGATCATGCCGATGGACAGGCCGGTGCGGCGGCCGAGTTCCTGGATCGACAGGCCGAGGCGCTGGCGCAGCAGGCGCACGCATTCGCCCAGGCGCCGGTCGCTGGCGCCGTCATCCGGCGCCAGGGCCAAGGGGGGTGCCTCGGCCGTCGCGCTGCCTGGCTGATCCTTCATCCGTATCCTCCTGCCCAGCGCCCCAGATGGGGTGGGTGGCTGGCTGTGTCAGCCTAGGTGCCGCTGCACAAGGCGGTTGACAACCACCTTTCATGGGCGTGAACATCAACGCAAGAATTTTGACCCCAATGAAAACCGGGGTCGCGGGGAAGGGCCGATACGGCGACTGGCTGTGGTGGGTGACGGACCCGCCGCGCGGCCGTTCGAGCGGGAGACGGGACCATGACTCACGATGAATCCTGGGCGCGCTGGCAGCGCATCCTGGCGCCGACGCGGCGCGGCCTGTTCGCCATCGGCGGCGGCGCGGGGGCGGCGCTGGCGC
>NZ_GG770780.1:124109-132803 GCF_000164635.1 Pseudoroseomonas cervicalis ATCC 49957
CGGGCGCAGGGCCGCCCGCCGGAGCGGCCGCGCGGCCAGGTGGTGGTGGGCCTGTCGCAGGAGCCCACGGTGTTCCACCCGCTGATGCCGGGCATCGAGGTGGACCAGGGCGTCTGGTGGAACCTGTTCAGCACGCTCTGGTACATCGACCCGGAGGGCAAGTTCGTCCCCGACCTGGCCGCCGAGATGCCGACGCAGGAGAATGGCGGCATTTCCGAGGACGGGCTGAGCTGGAAGATCAAGCTGCGCAGCGGCGTGACCTGGCATGACGGCACGCCCTTCACCGCCGAGGATGTGAAGTTCAGCCTGGAGCTGATCAACAACCCGAATTTCCGCGTGCGCAACCGGGTCGGGCACGGGCTGGTGAAGGACATCCGCGTGGTGTCGCCCACCGAGATCAGCTGGCAGATGGAGGCGCCCTATGCGCCGTATCTGTCGATCCTGTCGCTGACCTTCATCGTGCCGAAGCACGCGCTGGAGAAGGCTTCGGATCCGAACAACACGCCGTTCCACGCGGCGCCGATCGGCACCGGGCCGTTCCGCTGGAGCAGCCGGCAGCCGGGCGACAACATCCAGCTCACCGCCAACACCGCCTATCACGGCAAGGGGCCGTATCTGGAGCGGCTGGTGTTCAAGTACATCCCCGACCTGACGGTGATGTACACGCAGTTCCGCACCGGGCAGGTGGACTATACCGGCATCGCCGGCATCAGCCCGAATTTCGCGCGCGAGGCGCAGGCGCTGCGCGGGCGGAAGGTGCATGTGAACCCGACCGCCTCGATCGAGAGCATCGCGCCCAATCTCGGCTTCCCGGCGCTGGCCGACAAGGCGGTGCGGCAGGCGCTGTATCTCGGCATGAACAAGAAGGCGCTGATCGACGTCCTGTATTACGGGCTGCCGACGCCGAGCGAGAGCTTCCTGCCGCGGCAATCCTGGGCGATCAACCCGGACCTGCCGGCGCATGAGCACAACCCGGCCAAGGCCAACGAGATCCTGGACGCCGCCGGCTGGCAGCGCGGCAGCGACGGGGTGCGCGCCAAGGGCGGGGTGCGGCTGGAATTCACCAACTCCACCACCGTCGGCAACCCGGTGCGCGAGCAGGCGCAGCAGCTGCTGATGCAGGATTGGCGCGGCATCGGCGCCGCGATGCGGGTGCAGAACATGCCGGCCGCCGTGATCTGGGGCGAGTTCTGGCAGATGTCGAAATTCAACTCGGTGATGGTCAGCGTGAACTACATGCTGGGCTCCGACCCGGATGTGACGCCGCGCTTCAGCAGCAAGGCGATCCCGGCCAAGGGCGGGCGCGGGCAGAACACCTTCCAGTTCGAGAACGCCCAGGTGGATGCGCTGCTGGAGCAGGGTGCGACGCAGTTCGACCAGGCGGCGCGGCGCGCCACCTATGGCCGCATCCAGCGCATCATCCGCGAGGAGCTGGCGATCCTGCCGATCTTCCAGCAGGCGCTGGTCGAGGGGCTGAAGGACAATCTCCAGGGCTTCCGGCCGAACATCAACACCTCCTCCAATTGCTGGAACATCCGCGAATGGTACTGGGCGTGAGGCGGCTCGGAGGGGGCTGAGCCCGATGGGGTCCTATCTGGTCCGCCGGCTGGGGCAGGCGCTGCTGCTGCTGCTGCTGGTGTCGATGATCGGCTTCGCCATCCTGCACCTGGCGCCGGGGGGGCCGATGGCGCAATACGCCATGGGCTCCAACATGTCGCAGGAGGATCTGGACCGCATCGCGGCGCAGCTTGGCCTGGATCGTCCGCTGCCGGTGCAGTACGCCGAATGGCTGTGGCGCATGCTGGGCGGGAACTGGGGCATCTCCTACCGCGACAGCCAGCCGGTGCTGCATGTCATCTCCTCGCATCTCGGCGCGACGCTGGAGCTGATGCTGACGGCGACGCTGATCGCCGTGCTGCTGGGCTGCTGGATCGGCATTCTCGGCGCCATCCGCCGCTATTCGGTGTTCGACTACCTGGCCACCATCGGCGCCATGGTGGCGCTGTCGATCCCGACCTTCTGGTTCGGCCTCGTCGCCATCTTCATCTTCTCGGTCGAGCTGGGCTGGCTGCCGGCGGGCAACCGGCAGACCATCGGCGATGGCTCGCTGCTCGACATGATCCACCATCTGATCGCGCCGGCCCTGGTGCTGGCGCTGGTGGAGACGGCGATCTGGAGCCGCTTCATGCGCTCCTCCATGCTCGACGTGATCAACCAGGACTATATCCGCACCGCGCGGGCCAAGGGGCTGCCGGAATGGCGCGTGCTGTCGGGCCATGCCTTCCGCAACGCGCTGCTGCCGATGATCACGGTGGCCGGGCTGCAATTGCCGACGCTGCTGGGCGGCGCGCTGGTGACCGAGACGGTGTTCACCTGGCCGGGCATGGGGCGGCTCTTCCTCGATTCCATCGAATACCGCGACTACCCGGTGGTGATGGGCATCCTGATGTTCTCGGCCAGCCTGGTGCTGATCGGCAATCTGCTGGCCGACATGCTCTACGCGGTGGCCGATCCGCGCATCCGGCTGGGCTGAGGGGCAGGCGATGAGCAGCACCACCGACGCGATCGCCCTGCCCGTGGCGGAGACCCTGCCGCCGCGCAACACCGCCTGGCGGCGCTTCCGCCGGCACCGGCTGGCGATGCTGGGCGCCATCATCATCGCCATCCTGCTGTTCGGCAGCGTGGCCGGCCCCTATCTGATCCCTTACAACGACACGCATATCGACATCATGCAGCGCTTCGCGCCGCCATTTTCCGGCGCGCATGTGCTGGGCACGGATGAGCTGGGCCGCGACATGCTGGCGCGGCTGATGATGGGCGGGCGCATTTCCCTCGCCGTCGGCTTCGCCGCCATGGCGATCAGCATGGTGATCGGCATCAGCGTCGGCGCCATCGCCGGCTATTATGGCGGCGCGGTGGGCGCGGCGCTGATGCGCTTCGTCGATGCCGTGCTGTGCTTCCCCACCATCTTCCTGCTGCTGGCGCTGGCCGCGCTGGTCGAGCCGGGGGTGGGCTCCATCACCCTGCTGATCGCCGCCACCGCCTGGATGGATGTGGCGCGCATCGTCGAGGCGCAGATCCGCGCGCTGCGCGAACGCGACTTCGCCACCGCCGCCGAGGCGCTCGGGGCATCGGACGGCTACATCGTGTTCCGCGAGCTGGTGCCGAACGCGGTGGCGCCGATCGTGGTCAGCGCCACGCTGAACGTCGCCAAGGCGATCCTGCTGGAAAGCTATGTCAGCTTCCTGGGCTACGGCATCCAGCCGCCGGTCGCCAGCTGGGGCAACATGCTGAACAATGCGCAGATCTACCTGACCAGCGCGCCCTGGCTGGCCATCCTGCCCGGGCTGCTGATCACGCTTGCCGTCACCAGCTTCAACTTCCTCGGCGACGGGCTGCGCGATGCGCTGGACCCGCGGATGGACAGCCATTGATGGACACGCTGCTGGAGGTCGAGAACCTCGCCATCCGCTTCCGCACCCATGGCGGGGAGGCGGCGGCGGTCAGCGATGTCTCCTTCACCCTGAAGCGCGGCGAGACGCTGGCGATGGTGGGGGAGAGCGGCTCGGGCAAGAGCGTCACCTCGCTGGCGCTGATGCGGCTGCTGCCGAAGCCGCCGCTCTGCTAGGTCTCGGGCAGCATCCGGCTGCGCGGCGCGGATGGCGCGATGCAGGAGCTGCTGAGCCTGCCGGAGCCGGAGATGCGCGCGGTGCGCGGCAACCGGCTGGCCATGGTGTTCCAGGAGCCGATGACCTCGCTGAACCCGGTGAAGACGATCGGCGCGCAGATCACCGAGACGATCCGCCTGCACCGGCCGATGCCGCAGCGCGCGGCGGAGGACGAGGCGGCGCGGCTGCTGGAGTTGGTCGGCATCCCCTCCCCGCGCCAGCGGCTTTCGGCCTATCCGCACCAATTGTCGGGCGGCATGCGGCAGCGGGCGATGATCGCCATGGCGCTGTCCTGCGAGCCTTCGGTGCTGATCGCCGACGAACCCACCACCGCGCTCGATGTGACGATCCAGGCGCAGATCCTCGACCTGCTGCGGCGGCTGCAGGAGCAGACCGGCATGGCGGTGATCTTCATCACGCACAATCTGGGCGTGGTGGCGGAGATCGCCGACCGGGTGATGGTGATGTATGCGGGGCGGGTGGTGGAGCAGGCGGATGTGGTGCCGCTCTTCCGCCAGCCGCTGATGCCCTACACGCAGGGGCTGCTGCGCTCCGTGCCGCGGCTGGAGCTGGCCGGCCGCCGCGCCGGCGCGCTGCCGGCGATCCGCGGCAATGTGCCGGATCCGCGCCACCCACCGCCCGGCTGTGCCTTTCACCCGCGCTGCGACTTTTTCCGCGCGGGCGAATGCGACCAGACGGCGCCCTTGCTCGAAACCACCGAGGATGACCGGCAGATCCGTTGCCTGCGCTGGCAGCAGGTCGCGACCGAACTGATGGCGGGGTCCGGGGGGACCCTGTCCCCCCGGCCGGCGGAGCCGCTTTCATGACCCTTGGCATGAACCCCCTTCTCGAAGTCAGCGATCTCCAGAAGCATTTCCCGGTCGGTGGCGGCTTGTTCGGCCGTGGCCAGAAGCTGGTGAAGGCGCTGGACGGCGTCTCCTTCGCGGTGACCCCCGGCGAGATTCTTTCGGTGGTCGGCGAATCCGGCTCCGGCAAGACGACGCTCGGCCGCACGCTGCTGCGGCTGACCGAGCCCAGCGGCGGCGCCATCCGCTTCGAGGGGCAGGACATCACGCATCTGTCGCGCCGCGCGCTGCGGCCGCTGCGGCGGCGGATGCAGCTGGTGTTCCAGGACCCGTTCGCCTCGCTGAATCCGCGCATGAGCGTGGAGCGCATCGTGGCGACGCCGCTGATCATCCAGGGCGGCGTTGGCCGGGCGGAGCGGCGGGAGCGCGTGGCGGAGATGCTGCGCCTGGTCGGGCTGCAGCCGCATCATGCCGAGCGGCACCCGCATGAGCTGTCGGGCGGGCAGCGGCAGCGCGTCGGCATCGCGCGGGCGCTGATCATGAAGCCCAGCTTCCTGGTGGCGGATGAGCCAGTCTCGGCGCTAGACGTGTCGATCCAGGCCCAGGTGGTGAACCTGCTGCTGGAACTGAAAGAGAAGCTCGGCCTGACGATCCTGTTCATCGCGCATGACCTGGCGGTGGTGGGGCATATCTCCGACCGCATCGCGGTGATGTATCTCGGCCGGGTGGTGGAGATCGCCGAGACCGGCGCGCTGTTCCGCAACCCGCGCCATCCCTATACCGAGGCGCTGTTCTCCGCCGCGCCGGTGCCGGACCCGACGCTGCGGCGCGGATCGGGGCGGGTGATCTTGCAGGGGGACATCCCCTCGCCGCTGAACCCGCCCTCGGGCTGCGCCTTCCGCACGCGCTGCCGCTTCGCCCGCGCGGGATGCGCCGAGGCCGTGCCGCCGCTGCGCGCGGTGGGGCCCGGCCATTTTTCCGCCTGCATCCGCGACGATATCGCGCTGCAGGCCAGCCTGCCCGCGGCCTGAGCGCCGCCTTTCCTTCCGACCAAGCTGCCAAGGACACCCAGCATGTCGCCTCCCGTGGACCGCATCGCCAGCGACGAGACGCTGCCGGAGGCGGTGGATGTCGTGGTCATCGGCGCCGGCATCATCGGCGTGGCCGCCGCCTATCACCTGGCGAAGAAGGGCCATTCGGTCGCGCTGATCGAGAAGGGCCATGTCGGCGCCGAGCAATCCAGCCGCAACTGGGGCTGGTGCCGGCAGCAGGGCCGCGACCGGCACGAGATCCCGCTGGCCCGCGCCAGCCTGGAGATGTGGGGCGGGCTGCATGAGGAGATCGGCGCCGATCTCGGCTTCCGCCGCAAGGGCGTGCTCTGGGTCACCAAGGACCAGAAGGAACTGGCCGGCTGGGAGCGCTGGGCCAATGACGCGCGGCAGATGCAGGTGCACAGCCACATGCTGAGCGCGGCCGAGGTGCGCGAGCGCCTGCCCGACAGCACCGAGGGCTGGATCGGCGGCATGGAGACGCCGAGCGACGGGCGCGCCGAGCCCTCCATGGCGGCGCCCGCCCTGGCGGCGGCGGCGCGGCGGCTCGGGGTGAAGCTGTTCCAGAACTGCGCGGCGCGCGGCATGGAGACCAAGGGCGGCGCGATCGACGCGGTGGTGACCGAGAAGGGCCGCATCCGCACGCAGGCCGTGCTGCTGGCCGGCGGCGCCTGGTCCACCCTGTTCTGCCGCCGCCACGGCATCACCCTGCCGCAGGCGATGGTGATCGGCACCGCCTTCCGCACCACCGCCGCGCCGGTGATCCGCGAGGGCGCGCTGGGCACGCCGGGCTATTGCATCCGGCGGCGCGAGGATGGCGGCTACACCGTGGCGCTGCGCGGCCGCGGGCGGCTGGAGCTGACGCCGGACGGGCTGCGCTATGCGCGGCAGTTCTGGCCCACCTTCAAGCAGCGCGCCGCCAAGCTGAAGATCCGGCTGGGCTCCGCCTTCGTCACCGAGCTGTTCCAGGGCGCCTCCTGGTCCTTCGACCGCGAGACGCCCTTCGAGCGCACCCGCGTGCTCGACCCCAGCCCGGACATGACGCTGGTGGAGGAGGCGCTGGGCATGCTGCGCGCGGCCTATCCGTCGCTCGCCGGCATCGGCTGCGCCGAGGCCTGGGCGGGCTCGATCGACTCGACGCCGGACGCGGTGCCGGTGATCTCTCCGGTGGACGGGCATCCGGGCTTCTACCTGGCCACCGGCTTCAGCGGGCATGGCTTCGGCATCGGCCCGGCGGCGGGGCGGCTGGCGGCCGATATCGTCAGCGGCGACACGCCGATCGTCGATGCGCATTCCTACCGCTACAGCCGGCTGGTGGACGGCACCCGGCTGGCGCCGGCCGGCGCGCTGTGACCCTGGCACCGGGCCGGAGGCACAATCCGGCCCTGGTTGCTGCGGCGCGGCGAAGGGAGTAGTCCGGACGGGTGCAACGCGACCTGGCACCGACCCAACTCTGGGACTGGCTCACCCGGAAGGCATGGCCCTGCTGGCTGGCCCATGGCGTCGACTGGCAGCGCCGCGCCTTCCACGAGCACCTGACGCTGGACGGGAAACACTGCACGGCGGAGTTCCGCCGGCTGCGCGTCGTGACACGGCAGATCCACAGCTTCGCCCTGGCGCACCGCCACGGGCTGCCGCGCGCGGCGGAGGCGGTGGAGCTCGGCGTCGATTTCCTGCGCCGCACCGCCCGGCAGGCGGATGGCGGCTATGCTTGGCGCTTCGGCCTGGATGGGCGGGTGCTGGATCAGCGCCGCGACCTCTACGACCATGCCTTCGTGCTGCTGGCGCTGTCGGCGGCCAGCGCGGTGCTGCCGTCGGCGCCGCTGCGGACCCTGGCGCTGGAGCTGGACGATTACCTCGTCCACCGGCTCGGCCATGCCAGCGGCGGCTATCTGGAAAGCCTGCCGCCCAGCCTGCCGCGCCGGCAGAACCCGCATATGCACCTGCTGGAGGCGCGCCTCGCCGCGGCGGAGGCGTTTGGCGATGCCCGCTTCCTCGACGGCGCCCACCGGCTGGTGGCGCTGTTCCGCGCGCATTTCTTCCAGCCCGCCACCGGCACGCTGGTGGAGCTGCTGGATGACGACCTCCGCCCGCTGCCCGGCCCGGTCGAACCCGGCCATCACTGCGAATGGGTCTGGCTGCTGGACTGGCACGCCCGGCTGGCCGGCCAGCACGCCGCGCCCGCCCAGGCGGCCGCGCTGCGGGAATTCGTGGAGCGCCACGGCGCCCTGCCCGCCGGCCCGCTGCGCGATTCCGTGGCGCCGGATGGCACGCCGCTGTCGGAGGCCGCGCGGCTCTGGCCGCAGGCGGAGCGGCTGAAATCGGCGGTGCTGGCGGGGACCGCGCCGCTGCGCGCGGCCGAGGCGGCGATCGCGCCCTATCTGCGCGAGGACGGGCTGTGGCATGAGCGCCGCCTGGCCGATGGCACGCTGAGCCAGGAGCCAGCGCCGGCCAGCAGCCTCTACCACCTGTCCTGCGCGCTGGATTTCGTGACGCGGCGCCTGCCCGCCCCCGCCTGAAAGCCGCTTCACAGCGGCGCCGGGGCGGGGAAAGCTGGGCCCGACCTCGCCGGGAAGCCCGCCATGCGCCACCGCCCGATCGCCACCGCCGCCCTGCTGCTCGCGCCGTTGCTGCTGGCGGGCGAAGCCGCCGCGCAGCCGGCGCCGCCCCGCCTGCCCGGCTGGAGCGCCGAGCGGCTGGGGCAGAGCAGCGGCGGCATCACCGAGGATTGGGCGCTGCGCTGCGGCGGGGAGGGCTGCGCCCAGGGCAGCCTGGCCTGCACCGGCTTCCGCGCCGCCGCCATGCCAGGCGGCCCGCCGACCCTGCTGGAGCTGGCCGACCCGCAGCGCGCCCCGATCGGGCAGCTGGGCTACTGGCTCTCGGCGCGGCTGGCGCAGGAGCGGCGGGATGTGCTGGGCCCGGGCGATGTGCGCGACACGCCGCTCTCCGGCTTCGCGCTGGAAAGCGCCGGGCGGCGCGAGGTGGCGCTGGGCCAGGCGGCGCTGCGCTCCAGCCGCGCGCAGCTCGGCGCGGTGCTGGCGTTGTGGCCGGAGGGGGAGCGGCTGCGCGGGCTGCGCTGCTCCTACCGGCTGGAGCAGCAGGCGGAGGCGATGGCGCGCATCCGCGCCCTGCTGGCGGCCCTGCCGGGGCCACGCTGAGGCGACCGGGATT
>NZ_GG770780.1:133089-140994 GCF_000164635.1 Pseudoroseomonas cervicalis ATCC 49957
CTGCTCGGCCGGCATGGCGGCGTAGCGCTGGCGGGCGGCGCGCAGCCAGGCGGTGCGCTCGCCCCCGGTGGCGGCGCGGCAGCGCGTTGTCTCCGGCTCCTCGAAGCCTGGCACGGTCTCGGCGCGGGCATCCTTGCCCACCGGCGGATAGGCGGCGAGCCACCCCATCAGCGCCAGCGGCCAGAGCCGCGATCCGGTCATATCCCTCATGAGCCCCTCCGCGCTTGTCCGCGCCCTGCGGCACACCATTAGAGAGACGTGCAACGCGTTCATGGCCATGATGTGTCGGCCTGTGACAAGATCGGGGCAAAGCCGGGTTTTCCAGGGTCACGCATGCTTGAGCCGGTGGCGTGAAGCGGGTTTTTGACCGATCGTGATCGGCATGAAGGGGCAACGGGATTTGGCCAGGGAGTTCGGGGCCAAGGGCGCGGGGGGGCTGGGCGGCGGCGCCTCGCCGCTGTTCACCGGGCGGCCGGCCGGGCGTTCCGGCCTGCCGGGGCTGGACAGCCGCGGCGCCGCCATCCTGCGCCAAGTGGTCGAGATGTATGTGGAGACGGGGGAGCCGGTGGGCTCGCGCACCCTGTCGCGCCGGCTGCCGCTGACGCTCTCGCCCGCCACCATCCGCAACGCCATGGCGGATCTGGAGGAGGCGGGGCTGCTCTACGCGCCGCACACCTCGGCCGGGCGGCTGCCGACCGAGCAGGGGCTGCGGCTGTTCGTGGACGGGCTGCTGGAATTCGGCGACCTGTCGGAGGAGGACCGCGAGGCCATCGCCATCCGCTGCGCCGCCGCCGGCCGCAGCATGGAGGAGACGCTGTCCGAGGCCGGGCAGATGCTCTCCGGCCTGGCCGGCGCCGCCGGGCTGGTGGTGGCGCCGAAGACCGAGGCGGCGATCCGCCACATCGAGTTCGTCGCCCTCTCCCCGGGCCGCGCTCTGGTGGTGCTGGTGAACGCGCATGGCCAGGTGGAGAACCGCGTCATCGAGGTGCCGGCCGGGCTGCCGCCCAGCGCCTTCACCCAGGCCAGCAACTTCCTCAACGCCCGCCTCTCCGGCCGCACGCTGGAGGAGACGCGCGGCGTGGTGGCGGAGGAGATCCAGGCCAACCGCACGGCGCTCGACGCGCTGACGCAGCAGATGGTGGAGCAGGGGCTGGCCACCTGGGCGGGGGGCGGCGGCGGTTCGCTGATCCTGCGCGGGCAGGCGCGGCTGCTGGAGAATGTCGACCAGATCGCCCGGCTGCAGGAGATCCAGGCGCTGTTCGAGCGGCTGGAGGCGCAGGAGACCATGCTGCGCCTGCTGGAACTGGCCCAGCGCGGCCAGGGGGTGCAGATCTTCATTGGCGCCGAATCGGGGCTGTTCACCAGCGCCGGCCTGTCGATGGTGGTGGCGCCGTTCCGCGACGGGCAGGAGCAGATCGTCGGCGCCATTGGCGTGATCGGGCCGACGCGCATCAATTACGGCCGGGTGATCCCGGTGGTGGACTACACCGCGCGGGTGATCGGCCGGTTGCTGGGGTAGAGGGCAAGCCCGGCTGATGGCGGGGTCCGGGGTGGCCCTGCCACCCCGGTGGAGGGGTCTGGGGAGGCAAAGCCTCCCCAGTTTTCACTCCTCGAGCACCCCATGCTGCCGCAGGAAGCCCAGCAGGGGCAGCAGCGGCAGGCCCAGGATGGCGCTGTGCTCGCCCTGGATGTCGCGGAACAGCTGCACCCCCAGCCCTTCCAGCCGGTAGGCGCCGACCGACCAGGTGACCGCCTCGCCCTCCGCCGCCAGGTAGCGGTCGAGGAAGGCATCCGAGAAGTCGCGCATGGTCAGGCGCGGCGCCGCCAAATGCTGCCAGATGCGCCGCCCGCCGCGCCAGGCGACGGTGGCGGTGTGCAGCGTGTGGCTCCGCCCGCGCAGCGCCTGGAGCTGGGCGCGGGCGCCGGCGATGTCGTCGGGCTTGTCGTACCAGCGGCCCTCGCAGACCAGCAGCTGGTCGGCGCCGAGCACCACCGAATCGGGCGCCTGGCGGGCGATGCGCTGCGCCTTGGCCTCGGCCAGCAGGATGGCGGCGTCGCCGGGGGGGATGCCCTCGGCCTGGGCGGCTTCCTTCAGCGCGGCCTCGTCCACCCGGGCCGGGCGCGCCTCGAACGCCAGCCCGGCGCCGCGCAGCAGCGCCGCGCGGGTCGCGGAGGAGGAGGCCAGGATGAGGGGGATGCTCACGCGCCGATCATCCCCGGCTTCGGCCCCTGGCTGGCGCCCAGGCTACGGCGGGCGTGCCAGGCTTCCATCAGTTGCAGCACGGTGGCGGCGGTTTCCTCGATGGAGCGGCGGGTGACGTCGATCACCGGCCAGCCGCGGCTGGTGCAGAGCCGGCGGGCGGCCTGGATCTCGGCCTTCACCGCCTCGAAATCCACATAGTCGTTGGTGTCCTGCCGCACCCCGCCGCTGCCGATGATCTTCAGCCGGTGGCGGCGGATGTCGATCAGCGCGTCGGTGGCGATGGTCAGGCCGATCACCGGGCAGGGCGGGTTCTCCAGCTCCGGCGGCAGGGGCGAGGTCGGCACGATCGGCACATTGGCCGCCTTGATGCCGCGATTGGCCAGGTAGAAGCAGGTCGGCGTCTTGCTGGAGCGGGAGACGCCCACGAGGACGCAATCCGCCTCGGCGATGCCGGCGACGCCCTGGCCGTCATCATGCGCCAGCACGTAGTGCATGGCGTCGATGCGGCGGAAATAGTCGGCGTCCAGCACATACTGGGCGGCGCGCTTCTCCCGCGCCTGCTGGCCGATCTGGCTTTGCAGCAGCTCCATCACCGGGTCCAGCACCGACAGGCAGGGCACGCCGATGCGCTGGCAGACCTCTTCCAGGGCATGGCGCAGCGAGCGGTCGACCAGGGTGAACATCACCGGCCCCGGCTCCGCCTTGATGCCTTCCAGCACCTGCTCGAGCTGCAGGTGGGAGCGGACCAGGGACCAGCGGTGATGCACCACATGCGGGTCGGGAAACCGGGCCAGGGTGGCACGGGCGATGGAGTTCAGCGTCTCGCCGGTGCTGTCGGAGACGAGATGCAGGTTCAGGATGCGGCTTGGCATCGGCTCCCGGTCTGGAAAGGGGCGTTGCGCCCGGTGGAGGAAAGCGGGGATTGCTGTGGAGATTGGGGACAAGATTCGTCCGGCTCCACCCCCCCTGCGTGAATCGGGGATGGAATCCGCATTTCCAGGGGGCTGGGGAGGCTTGGGCACATCGCCTTGAACGACTCGGTGGAAAACTCCGCAAACCGGCCTTTAAGCTGGCTTTGCGCCCGATTCGGGGCTGTGGAGAAGTTTGTGGACAGGGCGGGACGGGATTGCGTCCCCCTTATCCACAGGCCCTATAAGCCCCCCATCTTTCTTAAAGACTCTTTTTCATAGAAAGGGGCGCCATGGAAAACGCGTCGAAGCCCTTGCTGCGGGCCCTCTCCGGCGAAGCGCTGTGGCCCCCGCCCTTCTGGCTGATGCGCCAGGCCGGGCGATACCTGCCCGAATACCGTGAATTGCGGGCACAGGCGGGGGACTTCATCAGCCTCTGCACCAACCCCGCTTTGGCGGCGGAGGTGACGCTGCAGCCGTTGCGCCGCTACGGCATGGATGGGGCCATCCTGTTCAGCGACATCCTGATGCTACCCTGGGCCATGGGGCAGGGGCTGCGCTATGCCGAGGGGGAGGGCCCGCTGCTGGACCCGATCCGCGACGCGGAAGGGCTGGCGGCACTGCGGCCGCAGGAGATGCGCGCCCGCATCGCGCCGATCCTGGAGACGGTGGCGCGGGTGCGTGAGGGGCTGGCCCAGGAGGCGCCGAAGGCGGCGCTGATCGGCTTCGCCGGCAGCCCCTTCACGGTGGCCTGCTACATGGTGGAGGGCCGCGGCGGCGGCGAGTTCGCCCATGCCCGCCGCATGGCGCATGCCGACCCGGCGCTGTTCGGCAAGCTGATCCGCCTGCTGGTGGATGGCACGGTGGATTACCTGCTGGCCCAGGCCGAGGCGGGGGCCGAGGCGCTGATGCTGTTCGACAGCTGGTCCGGCCTGCTGTCGCCCTCGCAGTTCCGCCGCTGGTCGATCGAGCCGACCAACGCCATCGTGCGGGCGATCCGCAAGGTGCGGCCGGACATCCCGCTGATCGGCTTCCCGCGCCTGGCCGGGCCGCTGCTGGCGGAATACGCGCAGCGCACGGGGGTCGGCACGGTGGCGATGGACACCGGCATGGACCCGCGCTGGGCGGCCGCCAACGTGCCGGAGGGGATCACGCTGCAGGGCAATCTCGACCCGCAGGCGGTGGTCGCCGGCGGCCCGTCGCTGGAGGCGGAGGCGCGTTCCATCCTGGCGGCGATGCGCGGGCGGCCCTTCGTGTTCAACCTGGGCCACGGCATCGTGCCGCCGACCCCGCCCGAGCATGTGGCGGCGCTGGCGCGCATCATCCGCATCGGCTGAGGTTTGAGAGGGGCTTTGCCCCTCTCACTCCCCACCAAAGGCCTGAGGCCTTTGGAAACCCATCGGTTGGGACTCCACTGAAGGCGGGTGCAGGGGACCCTGTCCCCTGCTGGGGGTCGAGGGGGCAAAGCCCCCTCGGGAGCAACAGCCCCGCGCGGGCGGCGTTTGCCAGGGAAACCCCTGCAAGGACGCTCCCGCCATGCCGATCCGCTACGACCCCGCCCTGGAACGCCCCGAGCCGGACGAGGCCGAGACCATCGAGGGGCTGGTCGCGGCGCTGCGCCAGATCGCCGAGACGGTGCACGCCGATTCCGGCCATGCCGAGCGCGCCGTGCATGCCAAGGCGCATGCGCTGCTGCATGGCGAGCTGGAGGTGCTGGGCCATCTGCCGCCCACCCTGGCACAGGGGATCTTTTCCACGCCCAGGCGGTTCGACGCGGTGCTGCGCTTCTCCACCAATCCGGGCGACGTGCTGGCCGACAGCGTCAGCGTGCCGCGCGGCCTGGCGGTGAAGGTGCTGGGGGTGGAGGGCGCCCGCCTGCCGGGCTCGGAGGCCGCCACGACGCAGGATTTCGTGCTGGCCAACGCCCCGGTCTTCCTGGCGCCGGATCCGCGCGCCTTCCTCTCCAGCCTGAAGCTGCTGGCCGCCACCACCGACCGGGCGCCGGGGCTGAAGCAGGCGGCGTCCGCCGTGCTGCGCCAGGTGGAGAAGCTGGCCGAGGCGGTGGGCGGCGGCAGCGCGACGCTGCGCAGCCTGGGCGGCCACCCGACCACCCATGTCCTGGGCGAGACCTATTGGAGCCAGGTGCCGCTGCGGCATGGCGACTACGTGGCCAAGCTGTCGGTGGCGCCGCGCTCGCCGGCGCTGCGCGCGCTGGAGGGGGTGGAGGTCGATGTCTCCGACGACCCGGACGCGCTGCGCCGGGCGGCGGACGCGGTGCTGCGGCGCGAGGGCGGCGAGTGGGAGGTGCGGGTGCAGCTGCTGACCGACCGCGACACCATGCCGGTGGAGGATGCCTCGGTCGCCTGGCCGGAGGAGCAGAGTCCCTACATCCCGATCGCCCGGCTGCGCGCCCCGCCGCAGCCCGCCTGGGCCGAGGCGGCGCGCCGCGCGGTGGATGAGGGCATGGCCTTCAGCCCCTGGCACGGGCTGGAGGCGCACCGGCCGCTGGGCGGCATCATGCGCGCCCGCCGCGCCGCCTATGCGGCGTCGTCCCGGTTCCGGCTGACGCGCAATGGCTGCCCGGTGCGGGAGCCGGAGGCGCTGGACTGGCGCTGAGGCCGGTCCAGAGGCCCAGGGGAGGGCCAGCCGTCCGGGACAGTGAAGGGAAGGGGCGGGCGCCTGCTCCGCGGCCCTGACGGCCGCAGGGCGGCCTGCGAAGGGGTGGGCCGGGGACGCGCCGCCCGGCCCCGGACACGCGGCCGCCCACGGACAAAAAAAGCCGGCGGATTGCTCCGCCGGCTTGGGCCGGAAGCGGCGTGCCGGGGGAAGCCCCCGGCGGCCGGATCAGTTCTCTTCCTCGCGGTCGGTCTCGACCTCGATCTCGCCGTCCAGGTCGTCCTCGGCATCGTCGAGGTCCTCGGCGTCCTCCAGCGCGTCGTCGCCATCGACGTCCTCGAGCTCGACATCATCCGTGTCGGCCTCGGGCGCCACGGCGCGCTTCTTGACCTTCTCCTCGACCGGGGCGGCGGCGCGGCGCAGGCGGGGCTGTTCGGCCGGCTGCTCGGTGCCGCATTTCGGGCAAACGGCGGGCTGGCGGGTGAGGTCGTAGAACTTGGCGCCGCAGGCGACGCAAGTGCGTTTCAGACCCAGTTCGGGCTTGGCCATCAGCGTGAATATCCCGGGAAAGGCGGGCCAGGGATGGGCCGGCCGAGAAACACGGCGCGCATTGCCACGCACCCCGCCCCCATGTCAAACCCCTGCGTCGTGGGACACGGACAGAATATCAGGCCGTTGCGCGCCGCCCGGCCGCATCAGGGCCTCGCCGGCCGCCTGACGGTCGCCGGCGACAAGTCGATCAGCCATCGCGCGCTGATGTTCGGCGCGCTGGCGGTCGGTCGCACCGACATCACCGGCCTGCTGGAGGGCGAGGACGTGCTGCGCACCGCCGCCGCCATGCGCGCCCTCGGCGCCACGGTGGAGCGGCTGGGCGAGGGCGCCTGGCAGGTCTCCGGCCGTGGCGTCGGCGGGCTGGTGGAGCCGGAGGACGTGCTCGACATGGGCAATTCCGGCACCGCCGCGCGGCTGATCTGCGGGCTGCTGGCCGGCCACCCGGTCTTCGCCGTGCTGACCGGCGATGCCTCCCTGCGCAAGCGGCCGATGCGGCGGGTGACCGACCCGCTGGCCGCCTCCGGCGCGCGGTTCTCCTCCCGCGCCGGCGGGCGGCTGCCGCTGGCCGTGCAGGGGGCGGCGGAGCCGATGCCGCTGGACTACACCCTGCCCATGGCCTCGGCCCAGGTGAAGTCGGCCGTGCTGCTGGCGGGCCTCTGCGCCCGCGGCGTGACGCGGGTGGTGGAGCCGGAGGCGACGCGCGACCACACCGAGAACATGCTGCGCCATTTCGGCGCCACGGTGCGCGTGGCCGAGGACGGCCCGCGCCGCGTCATCGAGCTGGAGGGCCAGCCGGAGCTGGTCGCCGCGCCCGTGGCGGTGCCGGGCGACCCGTCCTCCGCCGCCTTCCCGCTGGTGGCGGCGCTGATCGTGCCCGGCTCGGCGCTGACGGTCGAGCATGTCGGGCTCAACCCGCTGCGCACCGGCCTGTTCACCACGCTGCGCGAGATGGGCGCCGAGCTGACGGTCGAGAATGAGCGGGTCGAGGGCGGCGAGCCGGTGGGCGACCTGACCGCCCGCTTCGGCGCGCTGCGCGCGGTCGATGTGCCGGCGGCGCGGGTGCCGTCGATGGTCGATGAATACCCGATCCTGGCGGTGGCCGCCGCATGCGCGACCGGCACCAGCCGCTTCCGCGGCCTGGCCGAGCTGCGGGTGAAGGAGAGCGACCGCGTCGCCGCGACCGCCGCGCTGCTCGCCGCCAATGGCATCAAGGTCGAGATCGAGGGCGACGACATGCTGGTGCATGGCTGCGCCGGCAACCCGCCGGGCGGCGGCAATGTCGTCACCCACATGGACCACCGCATCGCCATGAGCGCGCTGATCCTGGGCCTGGCGACCGAGCAGCCGGTCTCGGTCGATGATTCCAGCTTCATCGACACCTCCTTCCCCGGCTTCGCCGCGCTGGTGAACCGCGTGGCGGGGGGCGAGGTGCTGCGCCGGCTGAACGGCGCGCCCGTCGCATGAACGACACGGCGGCCAGTTCGCCGGTCAGCGCGTTGGCCGGGCTGGTCGTCGCGGTGGACGGGCCGGCGGCGGCGGGCAAGGGCACGCTGGCGCGCCGCCTGGCCGCCGAACTCGGCCTGCCCTATCTCGACACCGGGCTGCTCTACCGCGCCACGGGGCGGC
>NZ_GG770780.1:141354-152867 GCF_000164635.1 Pseudoroseomonas cervicalis ATCC 49957
CCATCCCCGCCGTGCGCGCCGCGCTGCTGGACTGGCAGCGCGAGTTCGGCCGCCGCCATGGCGCGGTGCTGGATGGGCGCGACATCGGTACGGTGGTCTTCCCCGAGGCGCCGGTGAAGCTCTTCGTCACCGCCGGGGACGAGGAACGTGCCCGCCGCCGCTGGCTGGAATTGCGGGCGCGCGGCGTCGCGGCTGAGCCGGAGCAGGTGCTGGCCGAGCTCCGCGCCCGCGACGCCCAGGATGCCGGGCGCAGCGCCGCGCCGATGAAGCCGGCCGCGGATGCCGCGCTGCTCGACACCACGGCGCTGGATGCCGAGGCCGCCTTCCAGGCCGCCTGGGCCATCCTGCGGGCGAAGCTGCCCGGCTGAGGCCCGATCCCTCTTCGCGCCGCAGCATCAGGATTGTTGCGCGGATGGGGGGAATCTCCTTGACGATGGGCCGCCAACTGGCCTAGGCGAGTCCCCCATCTCTACCGCCGGTTGGCGGCGGGGAGTCCGGAGTCCGGTGGCGCGCCTCGGCGCAACGCCGCGCCCGGGCCGGAAAAGGCGGGCCGTCATCCGCCTGTCGCAACCTGGACCGAGCGGCGTCCCGCATCCCGAGGGAAGGGGCGTCCGGTCAAGCCGTGCCCGCGCGAGCGGGGGCGCAGGAATCCTCCCCGGGCGCCGCCTGGGGGCGGATCAGGAAAACTCTGCTTCATGGCTAATGCCAACAGCCCGTCCATGACCGAAGATTTCGCCGCCCTGCTCGACGAGACGCTGGGCGCCGACACCGGCTTCGCCGGTTCGGTCGTCACCGGCAAGGTGATCCGGGTCGATGACGATTTCGCGGTTGTGGATGTCGGGCTGAAGTCCGAGGGGCGCGTGCCCCTCAAGGAGTTCGCTCCCCAGGGTCAGAAGGCCGAGGTCAAGCCCGGCGACGTGATCGAGCTCTTCGTCGAGCGCTACGAGGACCGTGACGGCTCCATCGTGCTCTCGCGCGAGAAGGCCCGCCGCGAGGAAGCCTGGACCAACCTGGAGAAGGCGTTCAACGCGCAGCAGCGCGTCAACGGCGTCATCTTCGGCCGCGTCAAGGGTGGCTTCACCGTCGACCTCGGCGGCGCCGTGGCCTTCCTGCCCGGCTCCCAGGTCGATATCCGCCCGGTGCGCGATGTCGGGCCCCTGATGGGCAGCCCGCAGCCCTTCCAGATCCTGAAGATGGACCGCGCCCGCGGCAACATCGTGGTCTCGCGCCGCGCTGTGCTCGAGGAGACGCGCGCCGAGCAGCGCTCGGAGCTGATCCAGGGCCTGAAGGAAGGCATGATCCTCGACGGCGTGGTCAAGAACATCACCGACTACGGTGCGTTCGTCGACCTCGGCGGCGTGGACGGCCTGCTGCATGTCACCGACATCGCCTGGCGCCGCATCAACCACCCGTCCGAGGCCCTGACCATCGGTCAGCAGGTCCGCGTGCAGGTCATCCGCTTCAACTCCGAGACGCAGCGCATCTCGCTCGGCATGAAGCAGCTGATGTCCGACCCGTGGGAGGGCGTGTCCATCAAGTACCCGGTGGGCGCCAAGTTCTCGGGCCGCGTGACCAACATCACCGACTACGGCGCCTTCGTGGAGCTGGAGCCGGGCGTCGAGGGCCTGGTCCACGTCTCCGAGATGAGCTGGACCAAGAAGAACGTCCATCCGGGCAAGATCGTCGCCACTTCGCAGGAAGTCGACGTGATGATCCTGGACGTGGACGAGCCGAAGCGCCGCATCAGCCTCGGCCTGAAGCAGGCCCAGGGCAACCCCTGGGAGCTGTTCCTCGAGGCGCATGGCCCCGGCTCGATGGTCGAGGGCGAGATCCGCAACATCACCGAGTTCGGTCTGTTCGTGGGTCTGGCGCCCGAGATCGACGGCATGGTGCACATGTCCGACCTCTCCTGGGAGATCCCGGGCGAGCAGGCGATGGCCGCCTACAAGAAGGGCGACATCGTCAAGGCCAAGGTGCTGGATGTTGACGTCGAGAAGGAGCGCATCTCCCTCGGCATCAAGCAGCTCCAGGCCGACCCGGCCGCCGAGGTCCTCGACCGCGTCCGCAAGGGCGATGTCGTGACCTGCGTCGTCACCAAGGTCGAGCAGAACGGCATCGAGGTGAAGGTCGACGAGGTCCTGACGGGCTTCATCCGCCGCGCCGAGCTGGCCCGTGACCGTGGCGACCAGCGCCCCGACAAGTTCGCCATCGGCGAGAAGGTCGATGCGAAGGTGACCGCCGTCGACCGCGCCGCCCGCCGCCTGGCCCTGACCATCAAGGGCAAGGAAGTCGAGGAGGAGCGCGAGGCGATGAAGGAGTACGGCACCGCCGACTCCGGCGCCTCGCTGGGCGACATCCTGGGCGCGGCCATCCGCCGCCGCAACCAGATGGTCACCGAGGACTGATCTTTCGGGCTGCCGCCGTCTGGCGGGGAAGCGGGACGCTGCATCGCAGCGTTCCGCCAGCCGGGGGCGGGGCAGGCCGGATGAGACAGGGGGGAGGGCGAAAGCCCTCCCCTTTTTCGTGCCCGCCCCGCGCGCCCGGCCGTTCCGCTGCGCCTTCCCCTTGACCCCCCCTTGCCGCCCCCCCATTGATGCCGGCGATGAGCACGCCGCTGGAACAGGACCTGCTGGTCGACCGCCGCCGCCTGAAGCGGCGCCTGCTGTTCTGGCGGGTGCTGACGGTGGTCGCGGTGCTGGGCGCCGGCGCCCTGCTGGCCGGGCGCGGCCTGCCCGTCGCCGGCGGCCACCTCGCCCGGCTGACGGTCGAGGGCACCATCTCCGACGACCGCAAGCTGACCGAGGCGGTGCTGGAGGCGGCGCGCGACCCCGCCGTGCGCGGCATCCTGCTCTCCATCGACAGCCCCGGCGGCACCGTCGCGGGCGGCGAGGGGCTGCACGCCGCGCTGCGCCGCTTCCGCGACAGCGGCAAGCCGGTGGTCGCGGTGATGCGCGGCATGGGCGCCTCGGCCGCCTACATGATCGCCATGCCGGCGCAGCGCGTCTTCGCCCGCGACTCCACCCTCACCGGCTCGATCGGCGTCATCCTGCAGAGCTTCGAGGCCAGCCGGCTGCTGGACACGCTCGGCATCCGCGCCGAGATGCTGACCTCCGGCGCGCTGAAGGGCGAGCCCAACCCGTTCCGCCCGCTGACGCCCGAGGGCCGCGCCGCGCTGGAGGCGGTGCTGCGCGACCTGCACGAGCAGTTCGTCACCATCGTGGCCGAAGGCCGCAACCTGCCGCGCGAGCGCGTGGCCGAGCTGGCCGATGGCCGCATCTACACCGGCCGGCAGGCGCTGGAGCTGCGGCTGATCGACGCCATCGGCGGCGAGCCCGAGGCGCGCGCCTGGCTGGCGGCCGAGCAGGACATCCCGGCCAGCACGCCCGTGCGCGACCTGGACCCGCGCAGCGCGGCCGAGCGGGCGCTCGGCGTCTCGCTCCGCGCGCTGATGAAAAGCGTGGTTTCAGAATGGCTTGCGATTGACGGGGCGCGGGCCGTTTGGCAGCTTCGGCCATGACCGGGCCGGCCTTTTCCCCCATCCCCCGCATCCGGCAGGAGAGCGTCGCGGCATGACCAAGTCCGAGCTGATCGCCCAATTGGCCGCGGCCAACCCGCATCTGCGGCAACCGGATGTCGAGCTGATCGTCGGCACCATCTTCAACGAGATCACCGCCGCCCTGTCGCGCGGCGACCGGGTGGAGCTGCGCGGCTTCGGCGCCTTCTCGGCCAAGCAGCGCGACGCCCGCACCGGGCGCAACCCGCGCACCGGCGAGGCCGTCGAGGTCGCCGGCAAGGCGGTGCCCTATTTCAAGCCGGGCAAGGAGCTGCGCGAGCGCGTCAATGGCGGCCCGCTGCAGGATCCGAAGCGCGCCCCGCGCGGGACGGCCGTGGCATGATGCGCCTCATCGGGCTGATCCTCACCGCCATCCTGCTGCTGCTGCTGGTGCTGTTCGCCATCAGCAACACCGCGCCCGTTTCGCTGCTGCTCTGGCCCTTCGACCTGGCCTGGGAGGTGCCGCTGGCCGGCGCCGTGCTCGGCGCCGCCGCCATCGCCTTCCTGCTCGGCGCGCTGGTCGCCTGGGGCGGCGCCCTGCACTACCGCCGCCGCGCCCGCAAGATGCAGCGCGCCGCGCAACTGCTGGAGGCCGAGCTGGCCGAGCTGCGCGCGAAGGAGGAGGCCAGTTCGCCCTCCCCGGTGCCGCCGCTCGCCCCCGCCGGTGGGGGCACCGCCCTGGCCCGGGCCTCCTGATGCGCCGCAAGCCCAACCGGCCCGGCATCATTGCGGCCCTCGACACGCCGCGCCTCGCCCAGGCCGAATCCTGGGCCGGCGCCGTCGCGCCGCATGTCGGGCTGGTCAAGGTCGGGCTGGAACTGTTCTGCGCCGAGGGGCTGGCCGCCGTCCACCGCGTGGCGCGGCACCGGCCGGTCTTCCTCGACCTGAAGTTCCACGACATCCCGAACACCGTGGCCGGCGCCGTGCGCTCGGTCTGCGCGGCGAAGCCCGCGATGCTGACGCTGCATGCCGGCGGCGGCGCGGCCATGATCGAGGCCGCCCGCCGCGCCGCCGAGGAGTCTCTCGGTGAGGAGCGGCCAGCCATCCTGGCGGTGACCGTGCTGACCAGCTTCACCGCCGCCGGCCTGGCCGAGACCGGGGTGGCGGGTGGCCCGGCCCAGCAGGTGCTGCGCCTGGCGCGGCTGGCGCTGGAAGCCGGCGCCGACGGGCTGGTCTGCAGCCCGCAGGAGGTCTCCCGCCTGCGCGACGCCTTCGGCGACGCGCCGCTGCTGGTGGTGCCGGGCATCCGCCCCGCCGGCAGCGCGGTGGGCGACCAGGCGCGCATCGCGACACCGGAGGAGACCATCGCCGCCGGGGCCGACTGGCTGGTGATCGGCCGGCCGATCACCGCGGCCGCCGACCCTGGCGCCGCCGCCGCCGCCATCGCCGCCGGGCTGGTGGAGGCCTGAGCATGGCCGGCCGCGTCCAGGTCAAGGTCTGCGGCATCAACGATGCGGAGGCCTATGACGCGGCCAGCCGCGCCGGGGCCGACATGGTGGGCTTCGTCTTCTACCCGCCCTCGCCGCGCGGGGTGACGCCGGAACAGGCCGGCGCCCTGGCGGCGCGCGGCGGCACCGGGCGCCGGCCGCTCTGCGTCGGGCTGTTCGTCGACGCCAGCGACGAGGAGATCGCGGCGGCGCTGGAGCACGCGCCGCTCGGCCTGCTGCAGCTGCACGGGGAGGAAACGCCGGAACGCTGCGCCGCCCTCCGCGCCCGCTTCGGCCTGCCGGTGATGAAGGTGCTGGGCATCGCCACGGCGGCGGATTTCGCCCGGCTGGACGCCTATGCCCCGGTGGTGGACCGCTTCCTGCTGGACGCCAAGCCGCCGCCGGGCGCCAGCCTGCCGGGCGGCAACGCCGTCAGCTTCGACTGGGGCCTGCTGGCCGGGCGCGCCATCCCGCGCCCCTGGATGCTGGCCGGCGGGCTGACCCCGGTGAACGTCGCCGCCGCCATCCGCGCCACCGGGGCGCCGGCGGTCGATGCCTCCTCCGGGCTGGAGCGCACGCGCGGGGTGAAGGACCCGGTGCTGATCGCCAGCTTCGTCGCCCAGGCGCACGCGGCCGAGGCGGTGGGGTAAAAAAAGTCAGGGGGAATGAATTCCCCCTGGCCCCCTTCTTTTTTCTTTCGGGTAAAAGAGTCGTCCCGGGTGCCAAGGGCGGGCTGTCAGGCCCGGCAATGCGCCCATATGCCTGCGCGCGCACCACGACGCGCAGCCTGGAGGGATGAGTGAACAAGCCTCTGCCAAATTCTCTGCGTCAGGGCCCGGATGGGCGCGGTCGCTTCGGTCAGTTCGGCGGCCGCTTCGTCGCCGAAACGCTGATGCCCGTCATCCAGGAGGTCGAGCAGGCCTATAACGAGGCCCGCAACGACCCGGCCTTCATGGCGGAGTGGCGACGCTTGCTCAAAGACTATGTCGGCCGGCCCAGCCCGCTCTGGCTGTGCGAGCGGCTGACGGAACACCTCGGCGGCGCCAAGGTCTACTTCAAGCGCGAGGAGCTGAACCACACCGGCGCGCACAAGATCAACGCCGTGCTGGGCCAGATCATGCTGGCCAAGCGCATGGGCAAGCCGCGCATCATCGCCGAGACCGGGGCGGGCCAGCACGGCGTCGCCACCGCCACGGCCTGCGCGCTGTTCGGGCTGAAATGCGTCGTCTACATGGGCGCCACCGATGTCGAGCGGCAGCAGCCCAACGTCTTCCGCATGAAGCTGCTGGGGGCGGAGGTCGTGCCCGTCACCTCCGGCGCCGGCACGCTGAAGGATGCGATGAATGAGGGGCTGCGCGACTGGGTGGCCAATGTCTCGGACACCTATTACTGCATCGGCACCGTCGCCGGCCCGGCGCCCTTCCCGCAGATGGTGCGCGACTTCCAGTGCGTCATCGGCGAGGAGACGAAGCAGCAGATCCTGGCCGCCGAAGGCCGGCTGCCGGATGCGCTGGTCTGCGCCGTCGGCGGCGGTTCCTCGGCCATGGGGCTGTTCCACCCCTTCCTCGACGATGAGGAGGTGGCGATCTACGGCGTCGAGGCGGCCGGGCGCGGCCTGGAGAGCGGCGAGCACGCGGCGGCCATCGGCGGCGGCCGCCCCGGCGTGCTGCACGGCAACCGCACCTATCTGCTGCAGGACAATCACGGGCAGATCACCGAGGCGCATTCGATCTCGGCCGGGCTCGACTATCCCGGCATCGGCCCGGAGCATTCCTGGCTGCACGAGATCGGCCGCGTGACCTACGTCAGCGTCACCGACCAGGAGGCGCTGGAGGCGTTCCAGCTCTGCTCGCGGCTGGAGGGCATCATCCCGGCGCTGGAATCCGCCCACGGGCTGGCGCATGTCATGAAGCTCGCGCCGACGCTGGAGAAGGACAAGATCATCGTCCTGAACCTGTCCGGCCGGGGCGACAAGGACATCTTCACCGTGGCGAAGCACATGGGAGAGACGCTGTGAGCCGCATCGCCGCGCGCTTCGCGCAGCTCAAGGCCGAGGGGCGGGGCGCGCTGATGCCCTTCCTGGAGGCCTATGACCCCGACCCCGCCACCTCCATGGCCCTGCTGCGCGGCCTGCCGGGGGCGGGGGCGGATCTGATCGAGCTCGGCGTGCCCTTCACCGACCCGATGGCCGATGGCCCGACCGTGCAGATGGCCGGGCAGCGCGCGCTGAAGGCCGGCGGCACGCTGTGCGGGGCGCTCGCCATGGTGCGCGACTTCCGGCGCGAGGATGACGAGACCCCGGTGGTGCTGATGGGCTACTACAACCCCATCCTCTCCTACGGGGTGGAGCGCTTCTGCCTCGATGCCGGGGCCTCGGGCGTGGACGGGCTGATCATCGTCGACCTGCCGCCGGAGGAGGCCGACGAGGTCTCCGGCCCGGCGGCCGCCAACGGCCTCGACCTGATCCGCCTGATCGCCCCCACCACGGATGAGACGCGGCTGCCCAAGGTGCTCGAGGGCACCAGCGGCTTCATCTACTACGTGGCGATCACCGGCATCACCGGCACGCGCAGCGCCTCGCGCGAGGCGCTGGCCGCGGCCATCCCGAAGGTGCGGAAGTTCACCGACCTGCCGATCGCCATCGGCTTCGGCGTGCGCACGCCGCAGCAGGCGGCGGAGGCGGTGCAGGTGGCGGATGGCGCCGTGGTGGCCTCGGCGCTGATCGACACGCTGGCGAAGTCGCTGGACGAGCAGGGCCGGGCGCGGCCCGATACCGTGCGCAAGGTGCTCGACCAGGTGCGGGAGCTGGCCGAGGCGGTGCAGAACGCCCGGGTGACGGCTTAAGTATTTTAGCTATCTTCTTTTTCTGAAGAAAAAGAAGCAAAAAGACTTTATCCGTTGGCGTCCCGCTTATGGCCATAGGCGGGACGCCAAACTGAAAAAAGTTTTTTGGTTCTTTTTTCCAAAAAAAGAACCCTTACTTTAAGAATCCAGCCGGATTCCCAGCTCCCGGATCAGCGGCCGCCATTCGGCATTCTCCCGCGCCACGAAGTCGTTGAACTCCGAGGGCGACCAGGGCGCGCTCTCGATCCCCAGGCCGCGCATCCGCTCCTGCATGGAATCCGACGCCACGGCAGCGCGAAGTTCCGCGTTCAGGCGCTCGATCACCGTGGCCGGGGTGCCGGCAGGGGCGGACATGGCCTGCCAGCCGAAGGCGATGGCGCGGGCGATGCCGAGTTCCCCGGTGGTCGGCACGTCGGGCGCCTGGGCGGAGCGGGTTTCCGACATCACCAGCAGCCCGCGCGCCTTGTTGTCGCGCAGGAAGGGGATGCCGGTGGCGCAGTCGATCAGCACGCTGTCCACCGTGCCGGCCAGCAGGTCCTGCATGGCGGCGGGGCCGCCGCGATAGGGGACATGGGTGGCCTCGAAGCCGACGCGGCGCTTCAGCATCTCCATCGCCAGGTGGTGCGGCGAGGCGACGGCGGGCGAGCCATAGGTCGGCGCCTGGCGGCGGGAGGCGGCGACGTAGTCCTCGAAGCTGCGGATGGCGCTGTCCGGCCGCACCACCAGGAAAAGGGGGAAGCGGCCGATGAAGCCGACCCCCGTCAGGTCGCGATCCGGGTCATAGGGCAGCCGGCCATAGAGGGCGGGGTTGTAGACCAGGTTGCCATTGTCGGTGTGCAGCAGGGTGTAGCCATCGGGGGTGGCGCGGGCCACCGTCTCGCTGGCCAGCACGGCGCCGCCGCCGACGCGGTTCTCCACCACCATGTTCTGGCCGAGGCGCGGCCCGATCTGGGCGGCGACCAGCCGGGCGAAGGTGTCGCTCGGCCCGCCGGGGGGGTAGCCCACCACCCAGCGCAGCGGCCGCTCCGGCCAGGGGGCCTGGGCGCGGGCGGCGCCCGCCCCGGCGGCGGCACCCAGCAGACCCAGCGAAAGCGCGCGTCGACCCAGCAGCATGTCCGGCCTCTTCCTTCCTCGGGCAGCGACCGGCGCGGGGAGGGCCGGTGTGCGCCGCATCATGCGGCGTCCGGCCTCAGCGCGCCAGCAGCCAGACCCAGATCGGCAGGGTCAGCATGGCGGCGACATGCTGGGTGGTGATCATCGCGGCCATCAGCGGCGCGTCGCCGCCCATGGCGCGGGCCTGGACATAGGCGGTGGAGGCGGTGGGCTGCGCCATGAACAGGATGGCGATGGAGGCGGCCAGCGGCTCCAGCCCCAGCAGCCGCGCCAGCAGCACGGCGATGGCGGGCATGACGAACAGCTTCAGCCCGCCGGTCAGCGCCTGGGTCAGCGGCTGCGCCCGCATGGCGCCCGGCGTCAGCGCCGCGCCGACGCAGAGCAGCCCGACCGCGAGCGAGCCCTGGGCCAGCCCGCGCAGCAGCCCGTTCAGCCCCGGCGGCGGGCCACCCAGCAGCGCCAGCAGCAGCCCGGCGGCGCAGGCCAGGATCAGCGGGTTGGTGGCGATCTGCTTCAGCACCCGCAGCGGGTCGGGGCGGGTCTGGCCGCCCAGGGCGAAGGCGATGGTGATGATCACCTGCACGCAGGGCACGATCAGCCCGGTGGCGATGCCGCCGAAGGCGATGCCCGGCGCGCCATGCACCGCGCCGGCGACGGCGAAGGCCAGCAGGTTGTTGTAGCGGATGCCGCCCTGCAGGATGGAGGTGGTGGTGGCATGCCCGTGCCGCAGCGCGCGGGCCAGGGCGAAGGACAGCGCGGTGCCGATCAGCAGCGTGCCCCAGATGGTGGCGGCCAGGCTGCCGAGTGGCAGCCGCGCCAGATCCACAGCCCCGATCGAGGAGACCAGCAGCGCCGGCAGCAGGATGGTGAAGACCAGCTTCTCCATCCCCGCCCAGATGGCGACGTCGGGCAGCAGCTTGCGGCGCAGCACGGCGCCAAGGGCGATCATGCCGAAGGTCGCCACGAAGGCGTCGAGCCACGGGCCCATGCGCCGCTCCCCGGCCGGCCGGCGGCCTTACTTCGCGCCGACCAGCGCCTTCAGGTCGGCCTGCGGGCGGGCGCCGAAATGGCTGATGCACTCGGCCGCGGCGACCGAGCCCCAGCGGCCGCATTCGGCCAGGGCATGGCCCTTGGTCAGCGCCGCCAGGAAGCCGGCGGCATAGGCGTCGCCGGCGCCGGTGGTGTCGACGACCTTGGTCGGCTCGGCGGCGATCTCGATGGTCTGGTCGCCGGCGATGATGACGCTGCCCTTCTCCGAGCGGGTCAGCGCGGCCAGCCCCACCTCCTGCCGCACCGCCTGCATCGCCGTCTCGAAGCTGTCGGCCTCGTAGAGGCTGATGATCTCGTCCTCATTGGCGAAGAGGATGTCGACCTGGCGGGCGACCAAAGCGCGGAAGGCGTCGCGGTGGCGGCCGACGCAGAACGGGTCGGAGAGCGAGAGCGAGACCTGCCGCCCCGCCTGGTGCGCCACGGCGGCGGCGCGGCGGAAGGCGGCCTGCGCCGCCGGCGGGTCGAACAGGTAGCCCTCCATGTAGGTGACCGCGGCGGAGGCGATCATCGCCTCGTCCAGGTCGTCCTCGCCGAAGGTCACGCAGGCGCCGAGATAGGTGTTCATGGTGCGCTGGCCGTCCGGCGTCACCAGGATCAGGCAGCGCGCGGTCGGCGCGCCGCCGCTGAGCGGGGCGGTGGGGAAGGTGACGCCGGCGGCACGGATGTCGTGCGCGAAGGCCTGGCCCAGCGTGTCCTCGGCCACCTTGCCGAGATAGGCGACGCGGGCGCCGAGCGTCGCGGCGACGGCGCAGGTGTTGCCGGCGGAGCCGCCGCTGCTCTCGATGCCGGGGCCCATGGCGGCGTAGATCGCCTCGGCCCGGTCGGTGTCGATCAGCGCCATGCTGCCCTTCACCATGCCCTGCGCGGCCAGGAAGGCGTCCTCGGCGCGCGCCTGCACGTCGAGAATGGCATTGCCGATGCCCAGGATGTCGAAGGTGGTGGCCGTCATGGCGCGCTGCCCCTGCTGTGTGGATGCGGCGCCGCGCACGCCCAGCGCGCCGCCCCCGCCGGGCGGCGATAGCAGCCGCGCGGCCGGCTTCATAGATGGGGGGCGGCGCTCACATTCGGCGGCGCGGTGGTTGCGGTGGCGCGATGAAGCGGGGCGCGCGGCGTGGCGGGGCAAGGCTTTCGATCGAATCGCGCATCACGCGAAAGACGCAGGAAAATGAAGCATTCCCTGCCACCCCCCGTTGTCCGGCGGGGGGCGCGCGTGATAGCCCCGCACAGATGCGCGCCGAGGGTTCGGCAAAATAGCGCCAGGCTTCACCACACGTCCGTGCAGAGGGGGCACCATGTCCATCTTCCGCCGCCGCGAAGAGCCCACACCGCCCGCGTCCGCGCCGGGAGGGACACAGGACCAGGCCGCGCCCACCACCGTTCCGGTGGCGCGCGACCCGGATCTCGCCGTTCCCCCCTTCCGCCCCGCGCCCAGCAAGGAGGCCGCCGCCATGTCCCTGCCGCCGAAGCCCAGCCAGCCGCCCGCCGGCGTCGGCGTGCCGCCGCGGCCGCCGGTGAATGCCGGCGCC
>NZ_GG770780.1:153214-169184 GCF_000164635.1 Pseudoroseomonas cervicalis ATCC 49957
CCGGTGAATGCCGGCGCCCCCGGTGCCCGCCCCGCCGCCCCCGCCCCGGCGCAGGACCGCCGCACCATGGTGGTGGGCAAGGGCATCAGCCTGCAGGGCACGGTGACCGATGCCGAGCGCCTGGTGGTCGAGGGCACGGTCGAGAGCCAGATGATGCACGCGGCCGAGCTGAACATCAGCCATAGCGGCGTGTTCAAGGGCGAGGTCGAGGTGGACGATGCCGAGATCGCCGGCACCTTCGACGGCACGCTGACCGCGCGCAACACCCTGGTCATCCGCGCCACCGGCAAGGTGCTGGGCGTCGCCCGCTGCCGCCGGCTTCAGGTGGAGGAGGGCGGCCAGCTCTCCGGCCGCATGGAGATGCTGAGCGACAATGGCGCGCCGCGCCCCTCCTACGCCGCCGCCGCCGCCGCCGCCCCGGTCGGCGCCGACGAGGCCTGACGCGTCCGGCGCGGAGAGCCCCGGCCCTCCGCGCCGCCGCCCGCCCATGCGTATCCTTCCCCTCGGATGGCTGCTGCTGCTCGGCGCCTGCGCCGCGCCGCCGCAGGAGATCGACCGCCAGGCCGTGCTGCAGGAGGTGCTGGACAGCTACCGCGCCAACCTGGCCGGCATGCAGCCCACCAGCGCCCCGGTGATGCCGCGCCTGTCCGGCGCGCCCCAGAGCGCATCCCAGTTGCTCGGCCAGTCGCCCAACACCGTGCAGCGCTGGCTGGGCGAGCCGCGCCTGCGCCGCAGCGAAGGCAATGCCCAGATCTGGCTCTACCAGGGCCCCTATTGCCACCTCGACGTGGTGATGGACCGCGAGGACGTGCCGGACAGCCCGCTCCGCGTCAGCTACGCCGCCGCCCGCGCGGCGGGGACGGAGCGGCGGACGGAGGCGGCATGCCTGGAAGAGCTGGCGCGGGGGAATAATTCTTAAGGTAAGGGTTCTTTTTTGAAAAAAAGAACCAAAAAACTTTTGTCAGTTTGGCGTCCCGCCTCAGGCCATCAGCGGGACGCCAACGAATAAAGTCTTTTTGCTTCTTTTTCTTCAGAAAAAGAAGATTCTATCTAACATCTTATCTCTTCGAGAGATCGACCACGCCCGCGAAGCCGGTCTCCGTCCCGAAGGCCAGCTGCGTGCCCGAGGCGTTCCAGGCCAGGGCCGAGACGGCGCCGCGGCCCGGCGCCGCGATCGGCACGATCTTGCCGCTGCCGATCTCGGCCATCAGCACGAGGCCATCCTGGAAGCCGGCCGCCACCACCTCATGCTGCGGGTGGCAGGCGACCTGGGTGCAGAGCACGCCATCGCCCCCGGCCAGCTCCAGCGGCGGCTTGCCCATCGGCCCGCCGGCGAAGAAGGGCCACAGCACCACGCAATCGGCGCCCGCCGTCGCCAGCCAGCGCCCCTTGCCGCCACTGAACGAGAAGCTCTTGATCTTGGTGGGGTAGCCGGACATGCGCATGTCCTGCTGGTCGGTCAGGCGCCAGCCATGCAGGGCGTTCTCCTGCATCGCCGTCACCACATGCGTGCCGTCCGGGCTGAAGGCGACGCCCTGGTGGCTGCCCTTCCAGGGCAGCACGCGCGGCTTGTCGTCCTTGCTGTTGACGAACCACAGGCTGGCGCCGTTGTAGTGCCCGGCGGCGATGCGCTTGCCCTTGGCGTCGAAGGCGACACCACCGACGCTGGAGGGGTGCGTCAGCGCCTTCAGCTTCGCCCCCGCCTTGTCGAACAGATGCACCACCTTGCCCACCGAGGCGGCGCGCAGGCCGGACGGATGGGTGGCCAGGTGCTCCACCCATTTCATCATGCCGAAATCGGCGATCTCGCGGAGCTCGCCGGTGGCGGAGACGTGGTTCAGCTTGCCGTCATCGCCGCCGGAGAGGAAGCCGCCCGCCACATCGGCCACCATGTCCAGGCAGGCACCGTCATGCGCGGCGACGCTGGCCCATTCGGCGCCCGGCTCGGCGCGGGAGAGGCGCAGCGTGCCGTCGCCGAGGGCGAAGGCCGGGCCGGGCGCGTCGGCGGCGAAGGCCACCGACACCACCCAGGCGCCCAGCTCCTGCGAGGCACCCCGGGTCTGCAACAGGAAATCGGCGTCGGAGACGGTGCCGCTCATCGTCTCGCTCATTCGGCCACGCAGCCCTCGAAGCCGCGGCGCAGCTGCGGGCGGTTCAGGTTGCGGCCGATGAAGACGATCTTCGACTTGCGCGGATCGCCCTCCTTCCAGGGGCCGATGAAATCGCCATCGGCGATCATGTGCACGGCCTGGAAGGCGAAGCGGTTCTCCTCCCCCTGATAGGCCAGGATGCCCTTGGTGCGCAGCAGGTCCTGCCCCTTGCTCTGGAGGAGGTTGCCGATCCAGGCGTTGAACTTCTCCGCGTCGATGGGCTTGGACACCTCGAAGGACATGCTCATCACGTCCTCATTGTGCTCATGCTCGTCGGAGGTCAGGAAATCCGGCTCGCGCTCCAGGATGCGCTCCAGGCTGAAGGCGTCGCGGCCGATCACGCTCTCCACCGGCACGGCCGACTTGGTGGCGCGCTGCAGCTCGGCATAGGGGTTGATGGCGCGGATGCGGCGCTCGACCTCGGCGGCCTCGTCCTCGCTCACCAGGTCCATCTTGTTCAGCACGATCAGGTCGGCGAAGGCGATCTGCTCCTCGGCCTCGGAGCTGTCCTCCAGCCGGGCCAGCAGGTTCTTGGCATCGACCACGGTGACGATGGCGTCCAGCCGGGTCGCGCGCTTGACGTCCTCGTCCATGAAGAAGGTCTGGGCGACGGGGGCGGGGTTGGCCAGGCCGGTGGTCTCGACGATGATGCCGTCGAACTTGCCGCGGCGCTTCATCAGCCCGCCCAGGATGCGCACCAGATCGCCGCGCACGGTGCAGCAGATGCAGCCATTGTTCATCTCGAACACTTCCTCGTCGGCATCGATGACGAGGTCGTTGTCCACGCCGAGCTCCCCGAACTCGTTGATCACAACGGCGAATTTCTTGCCGTGGTTCTCGGTGAGGATGCGGTTCAGCAGCGTGGTCTTGCCGGCGCCGAGATAGCCGGTCAGCACGGTGACGGGGATGGTGGCGTTGTCGCTCATCGGGTCTCTCCTGCCGGGGGGCGGCGTTCAGGGTGTTATATGATACGCTTCCCCGGCAAGGTCACGGGGGTCGCCGCGCGGCGCATCGCAAGCCTGTGCTGGACGCGGGACGCGGGCCTGTCCTAGCCTGCCCTCCCGCGTGACTGGCGAGAGAGATGGAGCACCATCGGGGAGCGCGGGGCCATGCCGTTTGCCGCTCGCCTGGGCAATCCACCCTGATCGTCAGGAGAGATTGCCATGTCCGCGACCACAGCCCTGATCGCCATTCTGGGGGCGCTCCTGCTGGGGGCGATCAGCCCCGGCCCGAGCTTCGTCCTGGTCAGCCGCATCGCCGTCACGCAATCCCGCGCGCGCGGGCTGGCGGCGGCGCTGGGCATGGGGGTGGGGGGCGCCCTCTTCGCCACCCTGGCCCTGCTCGGCCTCGTCGCCCTGCTGCTGCGGGTGGAGGCGCTCGCCCTGCTGGTCCGCGTGGCGGGCGGGCTGTATCTCCTCTGGCTCGGCTGGCGCATCTGGCGCGGCGCCGACGCCCCGCTGGCGCAGGAGGGGCCGGTGGCCGCCAATGGGGCGACCGGCGCCATGGCGCGCGGCGGGCTGGGCCGCGCCTTCCTGCTGGCCCTGGTGACGCAGCTGAGCAACCCCAAGACGGCGCTGGTCTATGCCGGCATCTTCGCCGCGCTGCTGCCGGCGGCGATGCCCGCCTGGCTGCCCGTCCTGCTGCCGCCGCTGGTGCTGCTGGTGGAGGCCGGGTGGTACGCGCTGGTGGCCCTGGCGTTTTCCGCCGCCGCGCCGCGGGCGGCCTATCTGCGCGGCAAGGGCTGGCTGGACCGGCTGGCCGGCGCGGTGATGGCGGCGCTCGGCCTGCGCCTGCTGCTCTCCCGCTGAGACGCCGTCGCGGGCGCTCTTGAGAGGGGCTTCGCCCCTCTCAAACTCTCCCGACCAAAGGCCTGAGGCCTTTGGAAACCCATCCGTTGGCGCCAGGGGAGGGCGAGTGCTTTCCCCTGGCCGCCGGAAGGCCTCAGGCCGCCTTCTTGATCGCGTCCGACAGCGTGCCGAAGATCCGGTCGATATGGCTCTTCTCGGCGATCAGCGGCGGCGAGAGGGCGATGATGTCGCCGGTGGTGCGGATCAGCACGCCCTTGTCGAAGCAGTCGCGGAACACATCGACCGCGCGGGCCGTCGGCTTGCCGGGGCGCGAGGAGAGCTCGATGCCGGTGACCAGGCCGATGGAGCGGATGTCGATGACATTCGGCAGGCCGCGCAGCGAGTGCGCCGCCTCCTCGAAATACGGCTCCATGGCGGCGGCGCGGCCGGGCAGGTCTTCCGACTTGTGCAGCGCCAGGGTGGCGATGGCGGCGGCGGCGGCCAGCGGGTGGCCGGAATAGGTGTAGCCGTGGAACAGCTCGATCCCGTCCGGCGCGCCATTCACCACCGTGTCGTAGATGGCGTTGTTCACGGCGACCGCGCCCATCGGCACGGCGGCGTTGGTCAGCCCCTTGGCCATGGTCATGATGTCGGGCGTCACGCCCAGGCGCTCGGCGCCGAAATTGGTGCCGAGGCGGCCGAAGCCGGTGATGACCTCGTCGAAGATCAGCAGGATGCCGTGCTTGTCGCACAGCTCGCGCAGCCGCTGCAGATAGCCCACCGGCGGCACCAGCACGCCGGTGGAGCCGGCCATCGGCTCGACCATCACGGCGGCGATGGTGTCGCCATGCAGGGCGACCAGGTTCTCCAGCGCGTCGGCCAGGTGCGCGCCATGCTGCGGCAGGCCCTTCGCGAAGGCGTTCTGCTCCGGCAGGTGGGTGTGCGGCAGGTGGTCGACATAGGGCAGCATGGCGCCGAACTGCTTGCGGTTGCCGCCGATGCCGCCCACCGACATGCCGCCGAAGCCCACGCCATGATAGCCGCGCTCACGCCCGACCAGCCGCACGCGCTGGCTCTGGCCGCGCGCCTTCTGGTAGGCCAGCGCGATCTTCAGCGCGGTGTCGGCGCTCTCGCTGCCGGAATTGGTGAAGAAGATGCGGTCGAGCCCGGCCGGCGTCATCTCGGCGACGCGGGAGGCAGCCTCGAAGGCGATCGGGTGGCCGAGCTGGAAGGTCGGCGCGAAATCCATGATCGCCGCCTGCTTCTGGATCGCCTCGGTGATCTCGCGGCGGCCATGGCCGGCATTGCAGCACCACAGGCCGGCGGTGCCGTCGATCACCTCCTGCCCGTCGGCGGTGAAGTAGGACATGCCCTCGGCGCGGGCCAGCAGGCGCGGATGCGACTTGAAGTAGCGGTTGTCGGAATAGGGCATCCAGAACGCATCGAGGTCGTTCGGGCGCGAGACATGGATCTGGTTCATGGCCAACCTGCACTGCCGGGGCGGATGGGCTGGAAGGCTAGGCCGGTTGGCGGAGGATGGCGAGGGGCTTCGCCCGGGCTGCGCGGCGGATTCCGCTGCTGCAGGCAGGGTGGGTAGCAGGATCTGCCAGAAGAGTTCTTTTTTGTAAAAAAGAACCAAAAAACTTTTTTCAGTTTGGCGTCCCGCCTATGGCCAGCAGCGGGACGCCAACTGAAAGAAAGCTTCTTTTTCTTCAGAAAAAGAAGGCTTTCACTTCTTCAGGCACCCTTCGGCCAGCAGGCGGAACGCCTCCGCCCGGTGGCTGATGCGGTGCTTCACCGCCGGGTCCATCTCCGCGAAGGTCTCGGCATGGCCCTTGGGCTGGAACATCGGGTCGTAGCCGAAGCCGGCGGCGCCGCGTGGCGGCCAGACCCATTCGCCCATCGCCTTGCCCTCGAAGCCTTCCGTGTGCCCGTCCGGCCAGGCCAGCACCAGGGCGCAGGTGAACCAGGCGGTGCGGTCGGGGTGCGGCCGCGCCAAAGCCTCGGCCTTCGCCATCGCCTTGGCATAGTCGCGCCCGCCGCCCGGCTGCTCCGCCCAGTCGGCGGTGTAGACCCCCGGATCGCCGTTCAGCGAGGCGATCGAGAAGCCGCTATCGTCGGCCATCGCCACCATGTTGGCGGCGCGCGCCGCGGCCAGCGCCTTGATCGTGGCGTTGCCCAGGAAGGTGGTCTCGGTCTCCGCCGGCTCGGGCAGGCCGAGCTCCTTGGCGCTCACCACCGCGATGCCATACTCGGCCAGCAGGGCGGCATTCTCCCGCACCTTGCCGGCATTGTGGCTGGCCAGGACGATGCGGCGCTCTTCCAGCCGGCGCGGCATCAGGCGGCCCCGATGGCGCGGCGCTGCGCGGCGAACAGCTCGGCCGTGCCCTTGCGGGCCAGCGCCATCAGCCCGAGCAGCTGCGCGTCGGAGAAGGGCTCGCCCTCGGCCGTGCCCTGCACCTCGACGATGCCGCCCTTGCCGGTCAGCACGAAATTGGCGTCCGCCTGGGCCGCGCTGTCCTCGACATATTCGAGGTCCAGGATCGGCTCGCCCTCCCACAGCCCGCAGGAGATCGCGGCCACCTGGTCGCGCAGCGGGTTGGCGGAGATCAGGTTCTTCGTCACGCAATGCTCCAGCGCCTGGTGCAGCGCGACCCAGGCGCCGGTGATGGCGGCGCAGCGCGTGCCGCCATCAGCGGTGATGACATCGCAATCCAGCACGATCGACACCTCGCCCATCGCCTTGCGATCCACCACGGCGCGCAAGCTGCGCCCGATCAGGCGCTGGATCTCCTGGGTGCGGCCGGACTGCTTGCCGCGCGCCGCCTCGCGGTCGCCGCGGGTGTGGGTGGCGCGCGGCAGCATGCCGTACTCCGCCGTCACCCAGCCCTCGCCCTTGCCGCGCAGGAAGGGCGGCACCCGCCCCTCGACACTGGCGGTGCACAGCACCTCCGTCACGCCCATGCGGATGAGGCAGGACCCCTCGGCATGGCGGGCCACGCCCGGTTGCAGGGACACACTGCGCAGCGCGTCAGCCGCGCGGCCGGAAGGACGCATGAAACCACTCTCCGCCAGATTCCGCCCGCAGATGCCCCCCCCACCCCTCCCTGTCAATTTTTCTGTCAGACTGCCGTCGTCGGGTGGGGAGGTGGGACGCTGCACTTAGCCGGGGCGCTGGCGGTGCGGTTGGCGCGGCCCGCCTCGGAAGGAGACGGCGGCAGCCTGACAGAAAAAGATGATGGGGGTTTGGGGGAAGAATTCATTCTTCCCCCAAGCTTCACCCTGGCTTCGATCCCCTCAAACCCCCACCAGATCCAGCATCTCCGCGAACAGCGCCTCGCGCTGCGCGGCGTAGGACCCATCGCGGCTGCGGGTCTGTTCCAGCAGGGCCTCGGGGGCCAGGCCCTTGGCGGCCAGGCGTTCGGCGGGGGTGAAGCCGAGCCAGGCGCCGACGCAGCCGGCATCGGCCTCGGGGTGGAGCTGGACGCCGAGGGCGCGGCGGTGGCGGAAGGCCTGGATGGTGTCTTCCGAGCGCGCCAGCACCTCCGTCCCCTCCGGCACCGTCACATGATCGCCGTGCCAGCGCACCCAGGGGCCGCGCCAGAGGGCGGAGGGGGCGTGCTGGGTTTCCATCCAGCCCTCGTGGAAGACGCCCAGGGCGGAGACGCTGCCGCCGATGGCGCTGGCGATCATCTGGGCGCCGAAGCAGATGCCGATCACCGGCCGGTCGGCCGCGATCCAGCGGGCGAGCAGGCGCTTCTGGGCGGCGATCCAGTCATCCGGGTCGTAGGCCGCCTTGGGCGAGCCGAGCGTGACCAGCAGATCGGCCTCGGGCAGCGGGCCCTCGGCCTGGTCCGGCGTCAGGGCCGGGCCGGGCTCGATGCGCAGGCTGGCGCCGCGCGTGGCGCGCAGCCAGGCGCCGAAATGCCCGATGGGGGCGAGGGGGGAGTTCTCGAGGACCAGGACCTGCATGAGCGGCATCCAGCGGGGCGGCCGCCCCGCCCGGGAGGCAGCCATGGGTTTTCGCCTGTTTCCCACCGCGCGCGGCGCGGCGAAAGTGCCCGGGTCATGATCCTGCGTCCCCGCCCCGGCCCGTTCGGCCTGCTCTTCGTCCTGCGTGGTTCCATCATTCCCCGGATCGCCGGGCGGCTGGCGGTGGTGACGCTGCTGGCCACGCTGCTGACGCTGGCCGATCTGCGCTGGCCGCACTGGTTCCCGCAGGTGACGGCCGGGCCGTTCACCTTCATGGGGCTGGCGCTGTCCATCTTCCTCGGCTTCCGCACCAACACCTGCTACGCGCGCTGGTGGGAGGCGCGCGGGCTGTGGGGCCGGCTGGTGATCGCGACGCGCGACCTGGCGCGGGAGGCGGTGGCGCTGTTCCCCGAGGATGCGGCGCTGCGCCGGCGGCTGCTGCACCGGCTGATCGGCTTCACCCGCGGCCTGGCGGCGCAGCTGCGCGGGGAGGATGCGGTGGCGGCGCTGCGGCCCTTCCTGCCGCCTGAGGAGGCGGCGGCGCTGCCCGGCCTGCGCAACCCGCTGCAGGCGGTGTTGCGGGCCTGCGCCACCGAGCTGGCGGCGGCGCGGCGGGCGGGGGTGATCGGCGATGTGCTCTATGCCCGGCTGGACGGGCATCTGACGGCGCTGACCGAGGCGCAGACGGGCTGCGAGCGCATCCAGAACACGCCGACCCCCTTCGCCTACTGGCTGCTGCTGAACCGCACCGCCTGGCTGTTCTGCCTGCTGCTGCCCTTCGGCTTCGTCGGCACGCTGGGGCTGGCGACGCCGGCCGTGGTGGCGATCCTGGCCTATACCTTCTTCGGCCTGGACGAGCTGGCGGACGAACTGGAAGAACCCTTCGGCCGCGCCGCCAACGACCTGCCGCTGGATGCGATGGCGCGGCTGGTGGAGATCGATCTGCGCGAGGCGCTGGGCGAGGAGGACCTGCCCGCGCCGCTGCAGCCGCAGCGCTATGTGCTGCTGTGAGGCTCAGCCGGGATCGGGGTGGCGATAGACCAGGTCGCGCGGGTCCTGGCGCGGCGCCGCGTCATCCCGCCAGGCGCCGAGGCGCTCGGCCACCCGCATCGAGGCGTGGTTGCGCGGGTCGACATAGCTGACCAGCCGGCGCAGACCACGCGCCTGCCAGGCCCAGAGGCGCAGGGCGGCGGCGGCTTCGGTGGCGTAGCCCTGGCCCTCATGCCCGTCATGCAGCATCCAGCCCAGCTCCTTCTCGGGGAAGAGCGGGCCGTGGTTGATGCCGACCTGGCCGAGGCAGGCGCCGTCGGATTGGCGCTCGATCATCAGCGCGCCATGGCCGAACAGCGCCCAGCAGGCGATGTCGTGGCAGAACATGCCCCAGGCGGCGCGCCCTTCATGCGGCCCGCCCATATAGGCGGCGCGGGGCGAGGCCATCAGCGCGGCATAGGCGGTGAAGTCTTTTTCCAGTGGCGCGCGCAGGATGAGGCGGTCGGTGGTGAGGCGGGGGATCTCGGCCATGGAGGCTGCCTAGCCCTGGCGCCGGCCCCCGCCAATGGGCGTGGGCGTCACCGTTCCATGACAAACATGATGGTGCGCACCACGGCGCTGACCACCAGCAGGATGAGCACGATGCGGGAGAGGGTGCTGATCGGCGGCATGGGCCGAAGATGGGCCCTGGGCCGGGCAGCGCAAAGCCCCGCTGGCGCGGCGGCGCGGCTTCGCCTATCCGCTTGCCATGGACGCCACCGATGCCCGCCTCGCCGCGCAGTACGAGGCCTATCCCTATCCCGAGCGCGACCCGCGCGATGAGGCGAAGCGCCTGATCATCGGCAGCCCGAGCCATCTGCGGGAGGTGGATCACTGGATCTTCGGCGCCCGCCGCCCGGCCAGCCGGCCCTTCCGCGCGCTGATGGCCGGTGGCGGCAGCGGTGACGGCACCATGATGCTGGCGCAGCAACTGGCCTGGGCCGGGCGGCCGGGGGAGGTGGTGTGGCTCGACCGCTCCGCCGCCGCGCGCTCGGTGGCGGAGGCGCGGGCGAAGCAGCGGGGCCTCTCCAACATCCGCTTCGTCAATGGCTCGCTGCTTGACCTGCCGTCCCTCGGCCTGGGCGCGTTCGACTACATCGATTGCTGCGGCGTGCTGCACCACCTGCCGGACCCGGCGGCGGGGTTGGCGGCGCTGGCGGGGTCGCTGGCGCCGGGGGGTGGCATCGGGCTGATGGTCTATGCGCCGCATGGCCGCACCGGCGTCTACATGCTGCAGGATGCGCTGCGCCTGCTGGCCCCCGACAGCGAGGCGCCGGCCGCACGGGTCGAGGCCGCGAAGCGGCTGTGGAAGCACCTGCCGGAGACCGCCTGGCTGCGCCGCAACCCCTGGATCACCGACCATCTGGAGGGCGGGGATGCCGGGCTGTACGACCTGCTGCTCAACCCGCGCGATGTTTCTTTCAGCGTGCCGCAGCTGGCGGCGCTGATCGCGGGGGCGGGGCTGCGGCTGCGCTGCTTCGTCGAGCCGTTCCGCTACGACCCCGACCGCTACCTGCCGGACCCGAAGCTGCGCGCCCGCACGGCAGGGCTGGACCCGATCGCCCGCGCCGCTTTGGCCGAGGCGATGTGCGGCAATATGGGCATCCACATCGCCTATGTGACGCGGGAGGAAGCGCCGGCGCCGGCCTGGGACGACCCGGCCGCGATCCCGGTGCTGCGGGAACTGGACGGTGCGGCCTTGGCCAAAGGGCTGCCGCGGGACGGGGTGCTGCGCGTCACCTTCGACGGCATCGGCATGGGCGTGCCGCTGCCGCGGCTGGCGAGCGCCATCCTGTCGCGCATCGACGGGGTGCGCAGCATCGGCGAGATCGGCGAGGCGCTGGCGGCGAACGGCATCGCGCGGGAGGCGTTCCAGCGTGACTTCGCGGCGCTGCGCGAGGCGCTGGAGCCGCTGAACCGGCTGCTGCTGGCCGCGCCGCCGGGATGAGCGGGCGGGCCGCGATCATCATCTTCGGTGCCGCGGTGCGGGCCGATGGCGGGCCGAGCCTGACGCTGCGCCGCCGGGTGATGGCCGCCGCCGCCTTCGGTGCCACGCTGTCGCCGCCGCCGCTCTATGTGCCGACGGGCGGGCAGGGCCGGCATGGCCCGCCCGAGGCCGAGGTGATGGCGCGGCTGCTGCAGGATCTGGGCGTCCCGGCCGGGGATATCCGGCAGGAGCGCAGCGGCACCGACACGCTCTCCTCCGCCCGCGCCTGTGCCGCATTGCTGCGCGACCATGCCGGGCCGGTCCATGCCGCCAGCAGCGGCTACCATCTGCCGCGCTGCGTGATGCTGCTGCGGCTGCATGGCCTGCCGGCGCGCGCCGCGCCGCCGCCCGAGGCCGCGCACAGCCTGGTCGAACGCTGGCGCTGGCGCCTGCGCGAGGGGTTGGCGCTGCCTTACGATGCGGTGGCCGGTCTCTGGTCGCGTTTCCGAAACTGATGGCGGGGTCCGGGGGGACCCTGTCCCCCCGGCGGGGGTTCCAGGGGGCGGAGCCCCCTGGTGATGCTTCGATTTTGGTTTTAGAACCGTCCCCGCATCGAGAGTCGGCCGGCGCATTCCGCGCCCCGACGCCAACCTGCCCCGACCGTGGCAAGGTGGCACCCCGGCGACGGGGGATGTGGCCGCACCGGCAATCCAACGGCGCCCACCTCGATGGCCTGTGTTGAGGAAAGGGGCGCCCGATGGACCAGCAATTCGCCAGCGACAATTATGCCGGGATCTGCCCCGAGGCGATGCTCGCCTTGCAGCAGGCCAATGCGGGCCATGCGCCCTCCTATGGCGAGGATCCCTGGACGCAGCGCGCCGCGGACGCGTTCCGCACCCTGTTCGGCCGTGCATGCGAGGTGTTCTTCGTCTTCAACGGCACGGCGGCGAATTCGCTGGCGCTGGCGGCGCTGTGCCAGAGCTATCACAGCGTGATCTGCGCCGAGGCCGCGCATGTCGAGACAGATGAATGCGGCGCGCCGGAATTCTTCTCCAACGGCTCGAAGCTGCTGGTGGCGCCAGGCAGCGGCGGCAAGCTGACGCCCGAGGCGATCCGCCGCCTGGCGCTGGCGCGGGGCGACATCCACTATCCGAAGCCGCGCGCCGTCACCATCACCCAGCCGACCGAGACGGGGGAGGTCTATGCGCCGGAGGAGATCCGCGCCATCGCCGCCGAGTGCCGCGCGCTGGGGCTGAAGCTGCACATGGATGGCGCGCGCTTCGCCAATGCCTGCGCCAGCCTGGGCTGCAGCCCGGCCGAGATCACCTGGCAGGCGGGGGTCGATGTGCTGTGCTTCGGCGGCACCAAGAACGGCATGGCGGTGGGGGAGGCGGTGATCTTCTTCGACGCCGCGCTGGCCGAGGATTTCGATTATCGCTGCAAGCAGGCGGGGCAGCTGGCCTCGAAGATGCGCTTCCTGGCGGCGCCCTGGGTCGGGCTGCTGGAGAGCGGCGCCTGGCTGCGCAACGCGGCGCATGGCAATCGCTGCGCGCTGGACTTCGCCGCGGCGGTCGAAACCCTGCCGGGGGTGGAAATCATGTTCCCGGTGCAGTCCAACGCCGTCTTCCTGAAGGCGCCGCCACCGGTGCTCGACGCGCTGAAGGAAAAAGGCTGGCGCTTCTACACCTTCATCGGCGGCGGCGCGCGTTTCATGTTCGCCTGGGATGCGCGGGAGGACGCCATGCGCCGCCTGCTGCAAGACCTGGAACAGGAGGGGCGCCGCCCCTCCTGACCACCCCGGCAGGGGGACAGGGTCCCCCTGCACCCCGCCATCAGGGGGTAGAACCAGGCCACAAGCCTTACTAGTCTGGTCATCAGACAAGAACGGGAGCACGCCGTGAGCCACATCGCCAACGAGACGCCCTGGGAACCCAGCCAGCGCTACCCGGAGCCGCGCTTCCGCGCCTTCGACCCCTCCTTCCTGCGCTTCCGCGTGATGAACAGCGCCGTGCAGAAGCTGGCGGGCGGCTGCGCCTGGGCGGAAGGGCCGGTCTGGTTCGGCGACCAGCGCGCGCTCTACTGGTCCGACATCCCGAATGACCGCATCCTGCGCTGGGACGAAGCCACCGAGCAGGTCGCGGTGTTCCGCAAATCCTCCAACAACGCCAATGGCAACACCCGCGACCGCCAGGGAAGGCTCGTCACCTGCGAGCATCTGACCCGCCGCATCACCCGCACCGAATATGACGGCTCCATCACCGTGCTGGCCGACCGCTATGACGGCAAGCGGCTGAACTCGCCCAACGACGTGGTGGTGAAGTCCGACGGCTCGATCTGGTTCACCGACCCGACCTTCGGCATCGCCGGCTATGTCGAGGGCGAGAAGGCCGACCCCGAGCTGCCGCACGCCGTCTACCGCGTCGACGGGCAGAGCGGCGCCGTCACCATGGTGACCGACGCGCTGGCCGGCCCGAACGGCCTGGCCTTCAGCGCCGATGAGAAGATCCTCTACATCGTCGAGAGCCGCGCCGAGCCGCGCCGCATCGTCGGCTTCGACGTGGCCGAGGATGGCCGCATCAGCAACCAGCGCACCGTCGTGCAGGGCGAGCCGGGTGACACGCCGGACGGCTTCCGCGTCGACACCGAGGGCAATCTCTGGTGCGGCTGGGGCATGGGCGATGCGGAGCGCGACGGGGTGCGGGTGTTCAGCGCCGAGGGCAAGCCGCTCGGCCATATCGACCTGCCGGAGCGCTGCGCCAATCTCTGCTTCGGCGGCCGGCATCGCAACCGGCTGTTCATGGCCTCGTCGCGCTCGATCTACGCCGTCTATGTCAACGCGCAGGGGCTGGCGGGCGGCTGAACCGCCCGCCTGGAGGCCTCAGCCGGCGGCGGCGCGCAGCGCCTCGCCGGCGGTCAGGCGGCCATCATAAAGCGCGCGGCCGATGATGGTGCCGGCCACGCTGCCGGCCGCCTTCAGCGCCAGGATGTCCTCCACCCCCGCGACCCCGCCCGAGGCGATGACCGGGGTGGAGAGGCGCCGCGCCAGATCGGCCGTCGCCTCCACATTCACCCCGCCCAGCATGCCGTCGCGGTCGATATCGGTGTGGATGATGGCGGCCGCGCCGGCATCCTCGAAGGACAGGGCGAGATCGAGGGCGGAGACGGTGCTGACCTCGGCCCAGCCCTCGGTCGCCACCATGCCGTCCTTGGCATCGATGCCCACCGCCACCTGGCCGGGGAAGGCGCGGCAGGCGGCGCGGGCGAAATCCGGGTTCTTCACCGCGGCCGAGCCGAGGATGACGCGCTTCACGCCGCGATTCAGCCAGGCCTCGACCGTCGCCATGTCGCGGATGCCGCCGCCGAGCTGCACCGGGCGGCGGGTGCCGGCCAGGATGGCCGTCACCGCCTCCGCATTGGCGGGCTTGCCGGCGAAGGCGCCGTCGAGGTCCACCACATGCAGCCATTCGAAGCCATCGGAATCGAAGGCCGCGGCCTGGGCGCCGGGATCCTCGGCATAGGTCGTGGCCTGGTCCATGTCGCCGCGCTTGAGGCGGACGACCTTGCCGCCCTTGAGGTCGATGGCCGGGTAGAGGGTGAAGCCCATGGACAGAGATCTCGACTAGAAGGAAAGCGACCTTCTTTTTCTGAAGAAAAAGAAGCAAAAAGACTTTTTCCGGGCTGCCGCCGTCTCCCGGCCAGGCGGGACGCCGAACTGACAGAAGTTTTTTGGTTCTTTTTTACAAAAAGAACGCTTTCTTCTCAGGCTCCCGCCCGCATGTCCAGCGTCCGCCCATGCGGCGGCTCCAGCAGCTTGTAGTAGTAATGGCCGGAGACGGTCCTGCCCTTCACCCGCGCATAGGCCGGGTGGGTGCCCCAGCGCGTGTAGCCCAGGCTTTCGAACAGCGCGATGGCGGTGCTCTGCGTCTCCCGCACGTCGAGGTTCAGCACGCGGTGGCCGAGCGCCGCGGCGCGCTCCTCCACCCGGCGCACCAGCAGCCGCGCCAGGCCATGGCCGCGCGCATAGGGGGCGATATAGGCGTGGGTCAGCTGGGCGGAGAAGGCCTGCGCCTCGTTGTTGCGCGGCGGGCGGATCAGCTGGGCGGAACCCACCGGTACCCCGTCCAGCCGCGCCACGAACAGCTCGCAGGCCGGCACCAGCAGCACGCCGCGGAAATGCCGCGTCAGCGCCTCGCGCCCCTGCGGCTCCACCCAGCCGAAGCCGCCGCCCTCGATGATGGCGGCGTCCGTCGCCTCGCACAGATCGGCCAGCTCGGCATCGTCCAGCGTGTCGACGCGCTCGACCAGCAAGGTGTGTTCGGTGGTGGGCATCTCAGGGGCGCCAGGCCAGGAAATTGGCCAGCATGCGCAGGCCGGTGAACTGGCTCTTCTCGACGTGGAACTGGGTGCCGACGCGGTTGTCCCGGCCGACGATCGCGACCACCGGCCGGCCATATTCGGCGGTGGCCAGGATCTCCTCCGGCCGCCCGCCGGAGAGCGCGTAGGAATGCACGAAATAGGCATGGTCGCCGGGGGCGATGCCCTCCAGCAGAGGGTGCGCGCCGGGGCGGAAGTCGAGCGCGTTCCAGCCCATCTGCGGCAGCGGCAGCGGCGCGCCGGCGGCGTCGCGCGGGTCCATCGGCGCGATGTCGCCGGCGATCCAGCCCAGGCCCGGATGCACCCCATGCTCCAGCCCGTGCTCGGCCATCAGCTGCATGCCGACGCAGATGCCGAGGAAGGGCACGGCGCGGCGGTCCACCGCCTCGCACACCGCCTCGACCATGCCGGGCATGGCGTCGAGGCCGCGGCGGCAGGCGGCGAAGGCGCCCTGGCCGGGCATGACGATGCGGTCGGCCCGCGCCACCGCCTCGGCCTCGGTCTCCACCGTGAACTCGGCCTCGAGGCCGGAATCCGAGGCGGCGCGGCGCAGCGCCCGCAGCACGGAGGCGAGGTTGCCCGAACCGGGATCGACGACCGCGACCTTCATGCCGGGACTCCTTGGAGGGTGGGTTGGGCGGGGCGCAGCCCGGCGGCCTCGGCCGCCGCCCAGTCGGGGCGGGTGGCCAGCGCGCGGGACAGCGCCGCCTCATGGTCGGCGGCCAGCACCA
>NZ_GG770780.1:169504-177101 GCF_000164635.1 Pseudoroseomonas cervicalis ATCC 49957
CGGCCGTGGGCACGGAGCCGCGCGGCGCCGGCCGGGCGGGCGTGGGCGGATGGACCGTCCAGGCGCGCATCACCCCTCCAGCACGCCCTTGGTCGAGGGGATGGCGCCCGCCGCGCGCGGATCGGGCTCCACCGCCTCCCGCAGCGCGCGCGCCACGGCCTTGAACACGCCCTCGGCGATGTGGTGCGCATTGGTGCCGGCGCGCTGGACGATGTGCAGGGTGATGCCCGCATTCATCGCGAACGCTCGGAAAAATTCCTCGAACAGCTCGGTGTCCATCTCGCCCACCTTGTCGCGCGGGAAGCTCACGCTCCAGGCGAGGAAGGGGCGGCCGGAGATGTCGATGGCGGCCTCGGCCAGCGCCTCGTCCATCGGCACCACGGCGTGGCCGTAGCGGCGGATGCCGCGCTTGTCGCCCAGCGCGCGCTTCAGCGCCTGGCCCAGCACGATGCCGACATCCTCGGTGGTGTGGTGGTAGTCGATATGCAGGTCGCCCTTGGCCTCGACCTCGAGCGACAGCATGCCGTGCCGGGCCAGCGCCGTCAGCATGTGGTCGAGGAAGCCGATGCCGGTGGCGATGCGGCTGTCGCCCTGCCCGTCCAGCCCGAGGCTGAGGCGGATCTCCGTCTCGCTGGTGGCGCGGGCGATGTCGGCGGTGCGGGGCTTGGCGTCCATGCGGCTTACCTAGACCGCGCGCCCCCCTTTGCCCAGGGGCAAGAGGGGGCTCGGACGGGGGGTATGGACCGGTTCCGCCCCAGGGGCCTGTCCTCTTGACCTGGGCAGGCGGGGCGGGCCGGTCAAGCCGCCGCTCGGCCATGGCAGGCCAGCCGCGACGCGGCCACGGCCGAGCCATGCGCGGCGCCGCTTGTTGCCGGCCGGGCGCAATGCCATCTGCTGCGCCATGAACGCTTCGTCTCACGATCCGATCGGCTGGCACGGCACCACCATCCTCTGCGTCCGCAAGGATGGCCAGGTCGCCATGGCCGGCGATGGCCAGGTCAGCCTCGGGCAGACCGTGGTGAAGGGCAATGCGCGCAAGGTGCGGCGCATCGCCAATGGCAAGGTGCTGACCGGCTTCGCCGGCGCCACGGCCGATGCCTTCACGCTGCTGGAGCGGCTGGAGGCCAAGCTGGAACGCTTCCCCGACCAGCTCGAGCGCGCGGCCGTCGAGCTCGCCAAGGATTGGCGCACCGACCGCTACCTGCGCCGGCTGGAGGCGCTGCTGGCGGTCGCGGACAAGGACCGCTCGCTGCTGATCACCGGCAATGGCGACGTGCTGGAGCCGGAGGACCAGATCATCGGCATCGGCTCGGGCGGCAATTTCGCGCTCGCCGCGGCGCGCGCGCTGATCGATGTCGACGGCCTCTCCGCCGAGGAGATCGCCAAGAAGGCCATGGGCATCGCGGCCGGCATCTGTGTCTACACCAATGGCCGCTATGTGCTGGAGACGCTCTGACCCATGTCCGAGACCATGATCGCCGAAGCCGTCAACCTCTCCCCGCGCGAGATCGTCTCCGAGCTGGACCGCTTCATCATCGGCCAGCATGAGGCCAAGCGCGCCGTCGCCATCGCGCTGCGCAACCGCTGGCGCCGCCAGCAGCTGCCCGAGGCGATGCGCGAGGAGGTGGTGCCGAAGAACATCCTGATGATCGGCCCGACCGGCTGCGGCAAGACCGAGATCGCCCGCCGCCTGGCCAAGCTCGCCGACGCCCCCTTCATCAAGGTCGAGGCCACCAAATTCACCGAGGTCGGCTATGTCGGCCGCGACGTGGACAGCATCATCCGCGACCTGGTCGAGATCTCGATCACCCGCACGCGGGAGGTGGCGCGCAAGGAGGTCCAGGCCAAGGCGGAGCTGGCGGCCGAGGAGCGGCTGATCACCGCGCTCGTCGGCGAGGGCGCCTCGGGCGAGACGCGCATGAAATTCCGCCGCATGCTGCGCGAGGGCAGCCTGGAGCAGAAGGAGGTCGAGGTGCAGGTGGCCGATCAGGGCCCGGCCGCCGGCGCCGCCATGGACGTGCCCGGCATGCCGCCCGGCCAGATGGCCAACATCCAGGAGATGATGGGCAAGATGTTCGGCCGCCCGCAGCGGGCGCGCAAGATGACCGTGGCCGAGGCCCGCCGCGCCCTCACCCAGGACGAGGCCGACCGGCTGCTGGACCAGGAGAAGCTGACCCGCGACGCCGTGGCGCATGCCGAGAACAACGGCATCGTCTTCGTCGACGAGATCGACAAGGTCTGCGCGCGGTCCAGCGACAGCGGCTTCCGCGGCGGCGATGTCTCGCGCGAGGGCGTGCAGCGCGACCTGCTGCCGCTGATCGAGGGCACGACGGTCGCCACCAAGCACGGCCCGGTGAAGACCGACCACATCCTGTTCGTGGCCTCGGGCGCCTTCCACATCGCCAAGCCCTCCGACCTGCTGCCGGAGCTGCAGGGCCGCCTGCCGATCCGCGTCGAGCTGGGCGCGCTGACGCGGGACGATTTCCGCCGCATCCTGACCGAGCCCGAGCATTCCCTGGCCAAGCAGTATGTCGCCCTGCTCTCGACCGAGGGCGTGGCGCTGCAGCTGACCGAGGACGCCATCGAGGCGATCGCCGACCTTGCCGCCGACATCAACGCCCGGGTCGAGAATATCGGCGCCCGCCGCCTGGCCACCGTGCTGGAGAAGCTGCTGGAGGAGATCTCCTTCAGCGCCAGCGACCGGCATGGTGAAACGGTTCGCGTCGATGCGGCCTATGTGAAGGAGAAGGTCGCGCCGCTGGCCGCCAGCGCCGATCTCAGCCGCTTCATCCTGTAGGACCGGACCCGCCATGCCCGAGGCCCAAGCCGACACCCCGACCGAAGCCCTGCCCGCGCCGCTGCCGCTGCCCGACGCGGCGGAGGCCGAGCTGGCCGAGGCGCGGCGGGTGCTGGAGGAGCAGTCGCTGGCCGCCAGGCTGGCGGCGATGGCCGGCACGCCGGTGGAGGCGCTGCGCCGGCGCCTGCCCTCCGGCGCCCAGGGCATGGTGGACGCGGCGGTGCGCAAGGCGCTCTCCGCCGCGCTGAACGCCGCGCTGCGCAGCGAGCCGCAGCGCAGCCTGCCGGGGCTGTCCGGCCACTGGCTGAATCGCGGCCTGGCGGCGGCCAGCGGCGCGGCGGGCGGCGCGCTCGGCCTGCCGGGCACGCTGCTGGAGCTGCCCATCTCCACCACCCTGCTGCTGCGCCAGATCGCCGCCGAGGCGGCCGAGCAGGGCGAGGACATGGCCCTGCCCGAGACCGGCGCGGAATGCCTGAAGGTCTTCGCCCTCGGCGGCCCGGGCGCGGCCGACGACGCCACCGAGACCGGCTATTTCGCCACCCGCCTGGCGCTGGCGCAGCTGCTGCCGACCATGGGCGCCTCGCTGCTGCCGGGCTTCATCGGCGGCATCGCGGCGCGCTTCACCGGGCCGCTGATGGTCAAGCTCGGCGCCCAGGCGGCGCCGGTGATCGGCGCGGCGGCGGGGGCCACCATCAACCTCGCCTTCCTGGAGCATTTCCGCGGCATCGGAAGGGCGCATTTCACCATCCGGCGGCTGGAGCGCGCTTATGGCGAGGCGGCGGTGCGCGCCGCCTATGCGGTGCTGGACGCCCGCGCCCGGCACGCCGCCGGCTGAATCGAGGGGGCTTCGCCCCCTCGACCCCCAGCAGGGGACGGGGTCCCCTGCACCCGCCTTCGGTCAGCCGAACTCGGCACGCGGCCGGACCGGTCTCCACGGCTTCGTGACGGCGGGGCAAGGTTCAGTTCATCCCCCTGTCATCCCGGCTTCATCCCGCCGCCATCCGCGCCGCCTAATCCGGCGGCCGATGGGTGCCGGCGGGCGCTGCGTCCCGGCGCTCCGCCGGGGCGTGCCCGCGCGGCACCCTCTTCGCGCCCCGAGCCGAGAGGAAGACGCGCCCCATGGTCAGCTTCAACACGCTGGACGGCATGCCGCCGGTGATCGTCGCGCATCGCGGCGCCAGCGGCTACCGCCCCGAGCACACGCTGGAAGCCTACAAGCTGGCGATCGAGATGGGCGTCTCGGTGATCGAGCCCGACCTGGTGCCGACCAGGGATGGCTACCTGGTGGCGCGGCACGAGCCGCTGCTCTCCGACACCACCAACATCGCCGACCACCCGGAATTCGCCGACCGGCGCGTCACCAAGGTGATCGACGGATACACCGTGACCGACTGGTTCATGGAGGATTTCACCCTCGCCGAGCTGAAGACGCTGCGCGCCAAGGAGCGGCTCGGCGCGCAGCGGCCGGAGAGCCAGGACTATGACGGCCAGTTCCAGCTGACCACGCTGGAGGAGATCATCGCCCTGGTGCGCCAGGTCGAGGCCGAGACGGGCCGCAAGATCGGCATCGCGCCGGAGACCAAGCACCCGACCTATTCGCTCTCCCTCGGCTTCGACACCAGCCAGATGCTGGTCGATGTGCTGGTGCGCGAGGGCTTCACCGATCGCGAGCGCGTCTTCATCCAGTCCTTCGAATCCGGCAACCTGATCCGGCTGCACGAGACGATCATGCCGGCCGCCGGGGTCGATTTCCAGATCGTGCAGCTCGGCAACGCCGCGACGCCGGAGGCGCTGGCGCAGATCGCCGTCTATGCCGACATCGTCGGCCCCAGCAAGGACGCCATCCGCCTGCGCGCGCGCCTGGCCGAGCCGGTGGATGCCGATGGCGACGGCGTCGCCGAGATCCGCTTCCAGCTGACCGGCCAGACCAGCGCGCTGATCGAGAACGCGCACAAGCTGGGGCTGAAGGTCATCCCCTACACGGTGCGCGCCGAGGAAGGCTTCCAGGCGCTGAACCCGGATGGCACGGTGCAGAGCGCGGCGCAGGAAGTCGCCGCGCTGATCGCGCTCGGCGTTGACGGACTGTTCATCGACCAGCCCGATATCGGGCTGAAGGCTTTGCTAGATTATCTCCGCAGTGACGCAACCGCGGAGAACGACATGCTGACAGGTGGCAGCGGCAACGACTTCCTCTATGGCGGCGAGGGCGACGACATCATCGAGGGCGGCGATGGCGATGATGTCCTGTATGGCGAGCAGGGCGACGACATGCTGATCGGCGGCCTGGGCAATGACACGCTGGATGGTGGCGAAGGCCGCGACACCGTCGTGCTGTCCGGCCCGCTGGCCAGCTACAGCTTCGACGTCGTGGATGGCCTGCTGCAGGCGGTCGGCCCGGATGGCACGACCACGCTGCGCGCGATCGAGCTGCTGCGCTTCGCCGATGGCACCGTCGCGCTGGACGCGATGGCGCAGGGCTTCGACGCGCTGAGCTACGCCCTGATCAATGCCGATGTCTGGCAGGCCGGGGTGGATCTGCGCGCGCATTACGACCAGTTCGGCTGGCGCGAGGGGCGCGACCCCAGCGGGCTGTTCAGCACCGAGGCCTATCTGGCGAACAATGCCGATGTGGCGGCCGCTGGCATCAACCCGCTGCAGCACTACCTGCAATACGGTTCGCAGGAAGGCCGGCTGACCTCCCCCTGGTTCGACGGGCGCGACTACCTGGCGCGCAACGCCGATGTGGCCGAGGCCGGCGTCGACCCGATGCTGCACTACCTGACGAATGGCTTCCTGGAGGGTCGCGTGGCGCTGTTCGTCATCGGCCGCGACATCGGCGCGGACGCCTTCGACGCCACCTTCTACCGCCTGGCCAATGCCGATGTGGCGCGCGCCGGGATCGATGCGCGGGCGCATTACGAGCAGTATGGCCGCGCCGAGGGCCGCGACGCCAACGCCTATTTCGAGGGCGAGACCTACCTGGCGCTGAATGCCGATGTGGCGGCGGCCGGCGTCGATCCGCTGGCGCACTACCTGGCCGATGGCTGGCGGGAGGGCCGCTCGACCCCGGGCGAGTTCGATGCCCAGGGTTATCTGGCGGCCTATGCGGATGTGGCGGCGGCGGAGATCAACCCGCTGCTGCACTTCCTGCAATACGGTGCCGCCGAGGGCCGCGTGCCGTTCTTCGACTGACCGAAGGCGGGTGCAGGGGACCCTGTCCCCTGCTGGGGGAGCTCGAGGGGGCAAGGCCCCCTCGATGCCTAGACCGGCCGCCGCGCCTTCAGCGCCGCGGCCAGCGTGCCGTCATCCATCACGTCCAGCGCGCCGCCCATGGGCACGCCCTGGGCCAGGCGGGTGACGGCGACGCCCATCGGCCGCAGCCGGTCGGTCAGGTAATGCGCCGTGGTGGCGCCCTCGACGGTGGCCGGCAGGGCCAGGATCACCTCGCGGATCTCGCCGGCCGCCACCCGCTCCAGCAGGGCGGTGATTCGCAGATCCTCCGGCCCGACGCCGGAGAGCGCCGAGAGCACGCCGCCCAGCACATGGTACAGGCCGCGATGCACATGGGCGCGCTGCAGCGCCCAGAGGTCGGAGACGCCCTCGACCACGCAGACCACATCCTGTTCCCGACCCGGATCGGTGCAGATGCGGCAGGGATCCTCGGTGTCGAGATTGCCGCAGATGCGGCAGGGGCGCACCGCCTCGGCGGTCTCGTGCAGGGCCTGGGCCAGCGGCAGCATCAGCCCGCCCGGGTCCTGCAGCAGCTTCAGCGCGGCGCGGCGCGCGCTGCGCCGGCCGAGGCCGGGCAGCCGCGCCAGCATGGCGACCAGGCGCTCGACCTGGTCGGGGCCGCGCACGCTCACGCGCTCAGAACGGCAGCTTGAAGCCGCCGAGGCCGCCGCCCATGCCGGGGATGTTCAGCCCGGCGGTGGCCTTCTGCATCTCCTCGGCCATCATCGCCTCGACCTTCGCCTTGGCGTCGGCATGGGCGGCGACGATCAGGTCCTCCAGCACCTCGCGCTCCTCCGGATCGACCAGGGAGGGGTCGATGGCGAGCTTCTTCAGGTCGCCCTTGCCGGTCAGCGTCACCTTGACCATGCCGCCGCCGGCGGCGCCGTCCACCAGCATGGCGTCCAGCTTGGCCTGCATCTCCTGCATCTTGGCCTGCATCTGCTGGGCCTGCTTCATCATCGCGCCGAGATTCTTCATGGGTACTCTCCCAAGGCTTCCAGGAAATCGCTCGTGACAGGCAACGCGGGCGGGGCGGCCGCGATGTCACAAATCGTCCAGATCCGCCGGTTCCGCGTCGGGCGGGGCGAAATCCGGGCCGTCATAGCCCCCTTCCGGCCCGTCCTCCGGCTCCGGGGCGGGCGGCAGGCCGTAATCATCCAGCGTGTCGTCGCGCAGCGCGTCGGCCTGGGCGCCGGGGAAGGCCAGCAGGATGGCCTGCACCAGCGGGTGCGACTTGGCGATCTCCAGCCGCTCGCTGGCGATGTGGCTGCGCTGCTGCGCCAGCGTCGGCTCGCCCTCGGCGTTGGAGAGGGAGATGGTCCAGCGCGTGCCGGTCTGCTCGGCCAGCAGGGCGGAGAGCTGCGCGGCCAGGTCGCGCGGGGCGCGCGGGTCCTGGCGGAACTCGATGCGGCCCAGCGCGAAATTCACCAGATGCACGCTGTGCAGCAGATGCGCGTGCAGCATCGGCGCGCGGCCGGAGGCGAGCGCCACCACCTCGCGGAAGCTGCGCGGCTGGGGCAGGGCGGCGGGCTCGGGCGCCGCCATCACCGCGCCGCCGCCGCCCATCGC
>NZ_GG770780.1:177415-182031 GCF_000164635.1 Pseudoroseomonas cervicalis ATCC 49957
GCTGCGGCGCGGCCAGGCCGCCCTCGGTCAGCCGCCGCACCAGGTCGCCCGGGCTCGGCAGATCGGCCAGATGGGCGAGGCGGATCAGCACCATCTCCGCCGCCGCGCGGCGGTCGGGGGCCTCGGCCACCTCCGAGATGCCCTTCAGCAGCACCTGCCAGGCGCGGCCCAGCACCGGGATGGTCAGCCGCTCGGCCAGCGCCACGCCGCGCACCCGCTCCTGCTCCGGCAGGGACGGGTCCTGGCGCAGGGCGGGGACGGCGCGCAGACGCGTCAGGGTGTGGGTCAGCTCCAGCAGGTCGGCCAGCACCACGCCGGGATCGGCGCCGCGCTCATGCCCCGCATCCATCGCCGCCAGCATGGCGGGGATGTCGCCGCGGAAGGCGGCCTCCAGCAGGTCGAACAGCAGGGAGCGGTCGGCCAGCCCCAGCATGTCGCGCACCAGATCGGCCTCGACGCCCGCGGCGCTGCCGGCGGCCTGGGCGATCGCCTGGTCCAGCAGCGACAGCCCGTCGCGCACCGAGCCATCGGCGGCGCGCGCGATCATCGCCAGCGCGGCCTCCGAGGCGGGCACGGCCTCGGCCTCGGCGATGCGGGCGAAATGGGCGCGCAGCTGCTCCTGCGGCACGCGCTTGAGGTCGAAGCGCTGGCAGCGCGACAGGATCGTCGCCGGGACCTTCCGGATTTCCGTCGTGGCGAAGAGGAACTTCACCTGTGGCGGCGGTTCCTCCAGCGTCTTCAGCAGCGCGTTAAAGGCCGCAGTGGAGAGCATGTGTACTTCGTCGAGGATGTACACCTTGAAGCGCGCCCGCGCCGGGCGGTAGCGCACCGCCTCGCGCAGCTCGCGGATGTTGTCGACGCCGTTGTTGGAGGCGGCGTCGAGCTCCAGCACATCCGGGTGGCGGTCGGCCAGGATCGCCTGGCATTCGGCGCAGACGCCGCAGGGATCGGCGGTCGGCCCGCCATTCCCGTCCGGCCCGACGCAGTTCAGCGCGCGGGCGATGATGCGGGCGGTGGTGGTCTTGCCGACGCCGCGCACGCCGGTGAGCATGAAGGCGTGCGCCACGCGGTTCTGCGCGAAGGCGTTCCGCAGCGTGCGCACCAGCGCGTCCTGGCCGATCAGGTCGGCGAAGGTCTGCGGGCGGTATTTGCGCGCCAGCACGCGATAGGGGGTGGCGGGTTGCTCGGGCTGGGCCGTCACGGGTGGCGCGGCCGCCGGAGCCTCCTCGCCGAACAGGCCGGGCCCCTCGGGCGGCGGCGGGTCGCCGAACAGGCCGGGGCCCTCGGGCACGGGCGGCGGGTCAAGCGGATCGGGGAGGCTGTCGCTGGGCATGCGCGCGGCGGATCCAGTTGGGCCCGCGGCGGGCCTCGGCGGCGTAGGTGGAAGACCAGCGGATCGACCCAGGCGGAAACTCGCTGCGGCTGCTTCCTTCCGGACCTGACCGGGTTGGCAAGGCGCCTGTCCGCCACCGGCCTTCCGAGGTCACCATATCATGCTGCCCCCCTCCCCCCACAACCCCTCCTTTTTTTCGGACTGCCGTTGTCCTGTGGAGAGGCGGGGCGTGCCACGGGGGCGGGGTGGCGGTGGGGCGGGAGCGGCCGAAGGGGCATGCCGCGCCCCGCAGCCCACCGAAAAACGGGAGCGCCGGCGGCCTGCAGCGTCCCGCCTCCCCACCGGACGGCGGCAGCCCGGCAGAAAGTTGCGGGAAAAGCAGGGGCGTGGCAGGGTCCGGCGCGCATGCTGTCCATTCCGGCTTCCCGACCCAATGCCTATACTGGCAGCCCTCTCGACCGTGCCTCCGGCCGGCGGGAGGACACGGAATTCATCGCCGCCTGCGCGGCCTCGCCCGAGGCGCTGTATGTGCCGGTCTGGCGCAGCCGCAGCCTGATGCGCGGGGTGGAGGAGGGGCGGCCCGAGGCGCTGCTGCTCTCCCCCGCCGCGGCCGAGGCGGTGCGCATGGCGGGCGGCCCCTGGGCCTTCCTGGGCTTCTGGGAGGGGCGTCCGGTCTTCGCGGTGGATTGCTCGGCGGCCGAGGACCCGCTGCCGCTGCTGCCCGAGGGGTTCGGCGCGTTCACCGATCTGCGGGCCGTCGCCGGCCTGCTGCCGGCGGGCGAGGCCAGCGTGCTGGCGCATGCGCGCGGGCTGATGCACTGGCGCGTGCGGCACCGTTTCTGCGGCGTCTGCGGCGGGGTGTGCGAGCCGCGCAGCGCCGGCAACGCCATGGCCTGCACCGCCTGCGGCGCGCAGCATTTCCCGCGCACCGACCCGGCGGTGATCATGCTGGTCACCGACGGGGCGCGCGCCCTGCTCGGCCATTCCGTGCGCTTCCCCAACAGCACCATGTATTCGACGCTGGCCGGCTTCGTGGAACCGGGCGAGAGCCTGGAGGAGGCGGTGCGGCGCGAGGTGGCGGAGGAGGTCGGCGTGGCGGTGGGGGAGGTGCACTACCATTCCTCGCAGCCCTGGCCCTTCCCGGCCTCGATCATGCTGGGCTTCCATGCCGAGGCGCTGTCGGACGCCATCACCATCGACCCGGAGGAGCTGCGCGACGCGCGCTGGTTCAGCCGTGACGAGATCCGCAACCATGAGCGCCACGGCTTCGGCCTGCCGCGCGCCGATTCCATCGCGCGCCGGCTGATCGAGGACTGGCTGGAGTCCGCATGATGCGCGCCACCCTTCCCCTCCTGGCGCTGCTGGCGCTGGCCGCCTGCGGCGGCCGCCCGGCCCCGGTGGCCGATGCCTCCGAGAGCCCCGCCCACGCCGCCTGCCGCGCCGAGGCGCGCAACGACCCGGCGGTGGTGGCGCTCAGCCGGCAGCAGAACCCCGGCAATTTCGGCAACCAGCAGCGGGTCGAATACGACATGCGGGTGGCCGGGCTGCGCGCCTATCGCGACTGCCTGCGCCGCAACGGCCTGGCCGCCCCGGGCGGCGTCGAATCGCCGCGGCTGTGAGGCGGGCATGAGCATCCTCCGCAGCGTCGAGGAGCTGGAGGCGATCTACGGCGCGCTGGGCGCGGTGGGGGAGGCCTCCACCGCCAAGGTGACGGATCACGTCACCCCGGATTACGCGCGCTTCATCGAGGCCTCGCCCTTCCTGGCGCTGGCGACGGTGGGGCCGGAGGGCATGGATTGCTCGCCGCGCGGCGACCGTGGCCAGGCGGTGCGCATCCGCGACCCGCGCACCCTGCTGCTGCCCGACCGGCGCGGCAACAACCGCATCGACAGCCTGCGCAACATCGTGCGCGACCCGCGCGTGGCGCTGATGTTCCTGGTGCCCGGCAGCGGCAACGCGCTGCGGGTGAACGGCACCGCCGAGCTCGACACCGATCCGGCGCTGCTGGAGAGCCTTGCCATGGAAGGCAAGGCGCCGCGCTGCGTCATCGTGGTGCGGGTGCAGGAGGTCTATTTCCAGTGCGCCCGCGCCATCCTCCGCGCCGGGCTGTGGCAGGCCGAGAGCCAGGTGGACCCGGCGACTCTGCCCAGCCCCGGCCAGATCCTGGCCAAGCTCAGCCAGGGCCGCGTCGGCGGCGAGGCCTATGACCGCGAATGGCCGGAGCGTGCGCGGGCCAGCATGTGGTGAGGCGGGCGCCCCGCCCGGGCAAGACAGGGCGGGGCGGAGGCGGGGCCGGTGAGGGGCCGGCCCGGCGCCATGGGGCGGCTCAGGCCAGGTCGGCGGCCTCGTCGAAGGACAGGCGCGGCAGGCGGCCGAACAGCCCGCTGGCATCGCCATAGCCCAGATTGACCAGCAGGTTCGACTTCCAGCCGGTGCCGGCGAAGAAGGCCTCGTCCAGCTTGGCGTTGTCGAAGCCGCTCATCGGCCCGGTGTCGAGGCCGAGCGCCCGCGCCGCCAGGATCAGATAGGCCGCCTGCATCGAGGAGTTGCGGAAGGCCGTCGCCTCGGCGAAGGCGGCGCTGCCGGTGAACCAGCTCTTGGCGTCCGGCGCGTGCGGGAACAGCACCGGCAGCTTGTCGTAGAAGCGCTCATCCCAGGCGACGATGACGGTGACCGGCGCGGTCATGGTCTTGTCCAGATTGCCGGCCGAAAGCGCCGGGCGCAGCTTCTCCTTGCCCTCGGCCGAGCGGACGAAGACGAAGCGCGCCGGGCTGGCATTGGCCGAGGTGGGGGCCAGCTTCACCAGGTCGTAGAGCTGGCGCAGCGTCTCGTCCGACACCGGGCGGTCCTGCCACTTGTTGTGGGTGCGGGCCTCGCGGAACAGGGTGTCGAGGGCGGCGCTGTCGATCGGCTCGGCCATGGGGCGTGCTCCTGGGGCGGGAAGGGCGGGGGAAACCGCCGGTTGCCGCCAGGATGCGGCGGCGCGGCGGGGCTGCCAAGGCTCGGGTCCCGATCACCACCATTCATGCCATGAATGAGGCCCGGCGGGATGGGACCACCGCCACGGGGCGCGCCGGGACCCTTGCCCCGGTGCTGCCAGCGCCCGCCTTCCCGCCCGCCTGTTGCAAATCGCAAGCCGCGCCAGGGAATGGTTGTCGCGGCGGCGGGGAGCCCTCATCCTAGGGACATGCGCCGTCGACACCTGCTCGCCTCCGGTTTCGTCCTCGCCTCGGGCGCCGCGCTGCCGCGCGCCCGGGCCCAGGCCCCCGCCGCCGATGCGCCC
>NZ_GG770780.1:182315-190021 GCF_000164635.1 Pseudoroseomonas cervicalis ATCC 49957
CGCCCGCCGCCCCCCCCGCGGCTGCGGCAGCCGAGGCGCCGGCGATGCGCCGCACCCATGCGCTCTCCCTGCTGGGCGCGCCGGCGCTGCCGCCGGACTTCACCCATTGGCCCTGGGTGAACCCCAACGCCCCCAAGGGCGGGCAGATGACGCTGACGGCGCTGGGCAGCTTCGACAGCTTCAACCCCTACATCCTGCGCGGCACCCCGGCGGTCGGCACCAGCCTGATCTACGATTCGCTGATGGTGCCGAGCGGCGACGAGGCCAGCACCGAATACGCGCATCTGGCGCGCGAGGCCGAGGTGCCGCGCGACGGGCGCGGCGTCACCTTCGTGCTGAACCCGGCGGCGCGCTGGCATGATGGCCGCCGCATCACCGCCGAGGATGTGGTCTGGACCTTCCAGACCCTGCGCGAGAAGGGCCGCCCCTTCTACCGCGCCTATTGGGGCGATGTCTCCGAGGTGGTGGCCGAGGCCGAGGACCGCGTCGCCTTCCGCTTCCGCACCAACGAGAACCGCGAGCTGGCGACCATCCTGGGCCAGATGCCGGTGCTGCCGAAGCACTGGTGGGAGGGGCGGGACTTCGCCCAGCCCGGCCTCGACATCCCGCTCGGCTCCGGCCCCTACCGGATCGAGCGCTTCGAGCCCGGCCGCAGCATCACCTATCGCCGGGTCGAGAATTACTGGGCGCGCGACCTGCCGACCCGCAAGGGCACCCACAATGTGGATGTCATGCGCTACGAGTATTTCCGCGACACCACCGTGGCGCTGGAGGCCTTCAAGGCCGGGCAGATCGACCTGCGCACCGAGAATGTCGCCCGCGAATGGGCCACCGGCTACGACTTCCCCGCCGCCCGGCGCGGCCTGGTGAAGCGCGAGGAGATCCGCCACGAGCTGCCCACCGGCATGCAGGGCTTCGCCATGAACCTGCGCCGGCCGCTGTTCCAGGACCGCCGGGTGCGCGAGGCGCTGGGGCTGGTGTTCGATTTCGAGTGGATGAACGCCAACCTGTTCTATGGCAGCTACGCCCGCACCACCTCCTACTTCTCCAATTCCGAGCTGGCGGCGACCGGCCTGCCCTCCGAGGGCGAGCTGATGGTGCTCTCCGCCTTCCGCGGCCGGCTGCCGGAGGAGGTGTTCACCACCGAGTTCCGCGTGCCGACCTCGGATGGCAGCAACAACAACCGCGACAATGCCCGCCGCGCCCTGGCCCTGCTGCGCGAGGCCGGCTGGACGGTGCGGGAGCGCCGGCTGGTCAATGAGCGCGGCGAGCCGTTCAATTTCGAGATCCTGCTGGACGGCGCCACCTTCGAGCGCATCGCCCTGCCCTATATCCAGGCGCTGCAGCGGCTCGGCATCGAGGCGCGGGTGCGCACCGTCGACCCCGCCCAGTACCAGGTGCGGATGGACGCCTTCGACTACGACATGACGGTCGATGTCATCCCGCAATCCCTCTCCCCCGGCAATGAGCAGCGCGACTTCTTCACCTCGGAGAAGGCGCGGGAGAATGGCAGCCGCAACATCATCGGCATCGCCGACCCGATCATCGACGCGCTGGTCGAGCTGGTGATCGCCGCCCCCGACCGCCAGGCGCTGATCGACCGCACCCGCGCGCTCGACCGCGTGCTGCTCTGGGGCCACTACATGGTGCCGCACTGGCACAGCCGGGTGTTCCGCCTGGCCTGGTGGGACAAGTTCGGCCGGCCGGAGCGCACGCCGCGCTACGCGCTGGACCTGCAGGCCTGGTGGGTCGAGCCCGCCAAGGACCGCGCCCTCCCCACCGACCGCCGCACCCCATGATTCTTTCTATCGGCTGCCTTTCTTTCAGCTGCCGGTCATGGCCGGAACGGGGTCGCTCTGAACGGGCGTGGCGCTCCGGCCCGGCCGTGGCGGCGCGGCGCTCCCGCACCGTGAGCGCCCCGGCACAGTGCAGCGTCCCTCCTCTCAACCCTTGCGCGGCAGCCTGACAAAAAAATGGGAGCGTATCTGCTCAGGAGGCTGGCGCTTCTGGTGCCGACTTTGTTCGGCATCATCCTGATCAACTTCGTCGTGGTGCAGTTCGCGCCCGGCGGGCCGGTGGAGCAGATGCTGGCCGAGCTGCGCGGCCAGGGCGGCAGCGTCATCGGCCGGCTCTCGGGCGAGAGCCAGGGCGAGCTGCGCGGCCCCGCCCAGGGCGGCGGCGAGGGGGGCGGCGGCCCGGCCGGCACCTATCGCGGCGCGCGCGGCATGGACCCCACCGTGGTCGCCGAGATCGAGCGCATGTTCGGCTTCGACAAGCCGGCGCATGAGCGCTTCCTGACCATGATGAAGGGCTACCTCACCTTCGATTTCGGCGAGAGCCTGTTCCGCGGCCGCAAGGTGGTGGATTTGTTGTGGGAGAAGCTGCCGGTCTCCATCAGCCTCGGCCTGTGGTCGACGCTGATCATCTATCTGGTGTCGATCCCGCTCGGCATCCGCAAGGCGGTGAAGGATGGCGGGCGCTTCGACATGTGGAGCTCCGCCGTGGTGCTGGTGGGCTATGCGGTGCCGGGCTTCCTGTTCGCCATCCTGCTGGTGGTGCTGTTCGCCGGCGGGTCGTTCCTGCAGATCTTCCCGCTGCGCGGCCTCGCCTCCTCGGGCGCCGATTCCTGGCCCTTCTGGCAGCGCGCGCTGGACTATGCCTGGCACATGGCGCTGCCCACTTTGGCGCTGGTGATCGGCGGCTTCGCCGGGCTGACCATGCTGACCAAGAACTCCTTCATGGAGGAGATCGGCAAGCAATATGTGCTGACCGCCCGCGCCAAGGGCGCCAATGAAGGGCGCGTGCTCTACGGCCATGTCTTCCGCAACGCCATGCTGCTGATCATCGCCGGTTTCCCGGCGGCCTTCATCGGCATCCTGTTCACCGGCGCGCTGCTGGTGGAGATCGTGTTCAGCCTGGACGGGCTCGGCCTGCTGGGCTTCGAGGCGGCGATCCGCCGCGACTATCCGGTGATGTTCGGCACGCTCTACATCTTCACCCTGCTCGGGCTGGTCATGCAGATCGTGGGCGACGTCACCTACACGCTGATCGACCCCCGCATCGATTTCGAGGCCCGCCGATGAGGCCGATCACGCAGCGGCGCCTGGCCAATTTCCGCGCCAACCGGCGCGGCTGGTGGTCGCTCTGGATCTTCTCTGCCCTGTTCCTGGTGACGCTCTGCGCCGAGCTGGTGGCCAATGACCGCCCGCTGCTGGCCAAGGTGGAGGGGCGCTGGTTCTTCCCCGTCGCCATCGAATACGCCGAGAGCGACATCATCCCCGACGGCTTCCCGACGGCCGCCGTCTGGCGCGACGCCGCCTTGCAGGAGGAGATCCGCGAGAAGGGCGGCTGGATGGTCTGGCCGCTGCTGCCCTATCGCTACGACACCATCATCAAGGATCTCGGCCGCCCGGCGCCCTCGCCGCCCAGCTGGAAGAACCCGCTCGGCACCGACGACCAGGCGCGCGACGTGCTGGCGCGCGTCATCTATGGCTTCCGCGTCTCGGTGCTGTTCGGCTTCGCCCTCACCCTCGTCTCCTCCGTCATCGGCATCGCGGCGGGGGCGGTGCAGGGCTATTACGGCGGCTGGGTCGACTTGGGCTTCCAGCGCTTCATCGAGATCTGGTCGGGCATGCCGCAGCTCTTCCTGCTGATCATCCTCTCCAGCGTGATCGAGCCGGGCTTCTGGACGCTGCTCGTCTTCCTGCTGCTGTTCTCCTGGATGTCGCTGACCGGCGTGGTGCGGGCGGAGTTCCTGCGTGGCCGCAACCTCGACTATGTGCGCGCGGCCAAGGCGCTGGGCGTCTCCGACACGCGGCTGATGGCGCGCCACATCCTGCCCAACGCCATGGTGGCGACGCTGACCTTCCTGCCCTTCCTGCTCTCCGGCTCGGTCACCATCCTGGCCAGCCTGGACTTCCTGGGCTTCGGCCTGCCGCCGGGCTCGCCCTCGCTGGGCGAGCTGGTCAGCCAGGGCAAGAACAACCTGCAGGCGCCCTGGCTCGGGCTCACCGCCTTCTTCGTGCTGGGCGGCGTGCTCACCCTGCTGATCTTCGTGGGCGAGGCGGTGCGCGACGCCTTCGATCCGCGCAAGCTGCCGGGGGGGAGCCAGGGATGACATTGGTAGAGCCGGGGCGCTGCCCCGGGCCCCGCTGGGGGGACAGGGTCCCCCCGGACCCCGCCATCCGTTTGGCGCCAACTGAAGGCGGGGTCCGGGGTGGCCCTGCCACCCCGGCGGGGGCCAGGGGGCGGAGCCCCCTGCCATGACGCTTCTCTCCGTCGAGAATCTCAGCGTCGCCTTCCGCGGCCGCAGCGTGGTCGAGGGCGTCTCCTTCGATGTGCGCCCCGGCGAGACGGTCGCCCTGGTGGGCGAGAGCGGCAGCGGCAAGAGCGTCACCGCCCTGTCCTGCCTGCGGCTGCTGCCGGCCGCCGGTGCCAATCCCTCGGGCCGCATCCTGCTGGACGGCACCGATGTGCTGCGCGCCGATGCGGCCGAATTGCAACGGCTGCGCGGCGGCGTCGCCGGCATGGTCTTCCAGGAGCCGATGACCAGCCTGAACCCGCTGCACAGCATCGGCCGCCAGGTGGGGGAGGCGGTGCGGCTGCACCAGCCCCTGCGCGGCGCCGCGCTGCGCGAGCGGGTGCTGATGCTGCTGGAGCGTGCCGGCCTGCCGGACCCGGCGAAGCGGCTGGACGCCTTCCCGCACCAGCTCTCCGGCGGGCAGCGGCAGCGCGTGATGATCGCGGCGGCGCTGGCCAACGACCCGCGCCTGCTGATCGCCGACGAGCCGACCACGGCGCTCGACGTCACCATCCAGGCGCAGATCCTGGCCCTGCTGTCCGAGCTGAAGCAGCGCCTGTCCATGGCGATGCTGCTGATCACGCATGACCTCTCCATCGTGCGGCAGCAGGCCGACACGGTGGTGGTGATGCGGCATGGCCGCGTGGTGGAGCAGGGCCCGGCGCGGCAGGTGCTGACCGACCCGCGCCATGACTACACCAAGCTGCTGCTGGCCACCGAGCCGCGCGGCACCCCCGCCCCGGTGCCGGAGGAGGCCGCGACGCTGCTGGAGGCCGACCAGGTGCGGGTGCATTTCCCGATCCGCCGCGGCCTGCTGCGCCGCCAGGTGGGGGAGGTGCGCGCGGTCGATGGCGTGTCGCTCACCCTGCGGGAGGGCGAGACGCTCGGCCTGGTGGGGGAGAGCGGCAGCGGCAAGACGACGCTCGGCCTGGCGCTGCTGCAGCTGGAGCGCAGCGAGGGCCGCATCGCCTTCGAGGGCCAGCCGATCCAGGGCCTGTCGCGCGCCGCGCTGCGGCCGCTGCGCGCGCGCATGCAGGTGGTGTTCCAGGACCCCTATGGCTCGCTCTCGCCGCGCATGAGTGTGGCCGAGATCGTGGGCGAGGGGCTGGCGGTGCACGAGCCCGGCCTGTCCGCCACCGACCGCGCGCTCCGGGTGCGCGCGGCGCTGGAGGAGGTCGGGCTCGACCCCGCCACCGCCGAGCGCTACCCGCATGAGTTCAGCGGCGGCCAGCGCCAGCGCATCGCCATCGCCCGCGCTTTGGTGCTGCAGCCGCGGCTGCTGGTGCTGGACGAGCCGACCAGCGCGCTCGACGTCTCGGTGCAGGCGCAGGTGGTGGAGCTGCTGCGCGGGCTGCAGGCGAAGCACCGGCTGGCCTATCTGTTCATCAGCCACGACCTTCGGGTGGTGCGGGCCATGGCGCACCGCATCCTGGTGATGAAGGGCGGGCAGGTGGTGGAGATGGGCGCGGCGGATGCGGTGTTGCGCGCGCCGCGCGCCGACTACACAAGGGCGCTGATGCGGGCCGCCTTCCCGGACGGGCCGCGCATGGGGAATGGGGAAGCGCCCGGCGCATGAACGAGTTCGAGACGCTGCGCGAGCTGATCCGGCAGGACCGGATCCAGCTCGGCGTCGATATCCGCAAGATGAACACGCCGGGCTCGCCCGCCTACCGGCCCTTCGAGACGCTGGCCCTGCCGGTCACCATCCTGGTGGCGAGCTTCCTCGGCGCCAAATACGTCAATATCCATGTCGGCGCGGTGCTGCTGGCGGCCGGCATGGCCTATTGGCTGCTGAAGGTGCAGCCGAAGGTGAAGGAGGCGGTGTTCGCCCGCACCGCCGAGCTGGCCCTGTCGCGCGAGGCGCTGTTCGACGGCCTCTGGGCCAAGGGCGCGCTGACGCTGCACACGAAGATGCCGGATGGCAGCAGCCGCATGGCCAACCGCAAGAACAGCTGGCGCGACCTGGTGCGGCTGGTGGCGGAACAGGAAGGCGGCACGCCGCCGGGCTGAGCGGCGGCGCGCGATCCGGGCGCCGGGCGCTTCAGCCTGGCAGCCCTTGCAGCCAGCCCAGCAGCCGGTCGGCCAGCGCCGGCCAGTCCGGCTCCAGCATCATCAGATGGCCATGGCCGGGCAGGAACTCGGCGTTGCGGCCATGCCACAGGGCGCAGCGCCGCACCGCGTCGGCGGGGATCAGCTGGTCCTCCCCGGCGCCCAGCACCAGCACCGGGCGGCCATGCAGCCAGCCATAGGGCACCGGCTGCGGCAGCTGCGCCTCCAGCAGGGCGGTGGAGGATTCGCCGCCCAGCCGCGCCGCGTAGTCGCGCGCCAGCGCCAGCGGCATGGATGCGCCGAACAGCGCCGGCGCCAGCTCGGGCGGGGTGCTGCCGGGGGGGGCGTCCATGCGCGCGGCCTCGGCCCACAGCGCCGGGTCGGTCAGCGCCAGCCTGGTGCTGGACAGCCAGAGCCCCTCGGGCGGCACCGGCGCCAGCAGGGCGGCGGCGCGCAGCCGCGGCTCCAGCAGCAGGCGCTGCGCCACCAGCGCGCCCAGCGAATGGCCGATGGCCACCACCGGCCCGCCCGCCTGCATCAGCGCCGTCCGCGCCTGCGCCACGTAATCCGACAGCCCGGCCTCCCGCCCGCCGGCGCGGCGCTTCAGCTCCAGCACCAGGGCGGGGTAGCCGGCTTCGGAGAAACGGGCGGCGAAGCCCTGCTCCCACACCCAGGCGCCGCAGCCGGCGCCGTGCAGGAACAGCAGGGTCGGGCTGCCCGGCGCCGCGTGGCGCCGCAGCCCGGGGCGGGAGAGCGGCGTGGCCGGCGGCATGTGGTCGGGCGGCATCAGGCGGCCCCCGGCAGGGGCTCGCCCGCCAGGCCTTCGCCCGGCATGCGGGCGCGCAGCACATCGACCGTCGCCTGCGCGGTGGAGGGCGAGACGCCCAGCCTTTGCAGCGCGAAATCGGCCATGCCGAGCGCCACCTCGCGCTCGCCCATCAGCGCCATGCCGACGCCGCCCTCCTGGCGCAGCCAGGCCACCTCCTCATCGTCATGGGTGCGCACCGCCACCTCGATGGAGGGGTTGGCGGCGCGCGCCATGGCGATCACCTGCCGCGCCTCCCACGCCCCGGGCAGGGCCAGGATCAGCAGCCGCGCCTGGTGCGGCCGGGCGCCGTGCAGCACCTCCTCCTTGGCGGCGTCGCCCCAGATCACCGGCAGGCTCTCGGCGCGGGCGATGTCGGCGATGCGCCGGTCCTCCTCCACCACCACCAGCGGCAAATTGTGGCGGCGCAGCGCGGCGGCGATGGTGCTGCCGACGCGGCCATAGCCCACCAGGATGGCGTGCCGCTCCAGCGCCGGCAGGCCGGGATGCGGCGGCGCCGCGGCGGCGTGGCCCCGCTGCCAGCGCGACAGG
>NZ_GG770780.1:191362-200972 GCF_000164635.1 Pseudoroseomonas cervicalis ATCC 49957
GGGGCGGCCGCAAGGGGGGCGAGCCCGGCAAGTCCGGCCGTGGCCTGGGGCGGCTGGTCGCCCGGCTGGCCGGGTTCGGCCTGGCGGTCGGGCTGGCGGCCACGGCGGTCGGCGGCATCGCCGCCTATGGCTTCTACCGCCAGGCGACGGCCGACCTGCCCGAGCATGCCTGGCTGGCCGACTACCAGCCGCCGCAGATGAGCCGCATCTACGCCGCCGATTCCCGGCTGATGGCCGAGCTGGCGCTGGAGCGCCGCGTCTTCCTGCCGATCGGCGCCATCCCGCGCCGCGTGCAGCAGGCCTTCACGGCGGCCGAGGACCAGCGCTTCTGGGAGCATCACGGCGTCGACCCGATCGGCATCGGCCGCGCGGTGATCAGCAACATCGAGGGGCTGGCGAGCGGAAGGCGTGCCGGCGGCGCCTCCACCATCACCCAGCAGGTCGCCAAGAACATGCTGGTGGGCAATGAGCGCACCATGCTGCGCAAGGTGCGCGAGGCGGTGCTGGCCTTCCGGCTGGAAGGCGCCATGCCGAAGGAGCGCATCCTCGAGATCTACCTGAACGAGATCTTCCTGGGCGCCCAGGCCTATGGCGTCGCCGCCGCGGCGATGAACTACTTCAACAAGGGCCTCGACGAGCTGACGCTGGGCGAGACCGCCTTCCTCGCCGCCCTGCCCAAGGCGCCCAACAACTACAACCCCGCCCGCTTCCCCGAGGCCGCCAAGGCCCGCCGCGACTGGGTGCTGGACCGCATGGCCGATGACGGCGCGGTGACCCGCGCCGAGGCCGATGCGGCGAAGCAGGAGCCGATCGTGCCGCGCGGCCGCGCCCGCCCCGACATGGTGGCCGCCGGCCCGTACTTCACCGAGGAGGTGCGGCGCGAGCTGGTCACCCGCTTCGGCCAGGACCAGACCACCATGGGTGGCCTCGTGGTGCGCACCAGCATGGAGCCCGGGCTGCAGGCCGCCACCGAGGCGGCGCTGCGCGAGGGGCTGATGAATTACGACCGCCGGCGCGGCGGCTGGCGCGGCCCGGTGGCGCAGATCGCCGCCGGCGCCACCGAATGGATGCCGGCGCTGGAGGCGGTGGCCCGCCCGCCCGGCGCGCTGCCGGATTGGCGCCTGGCCGTGGTGCTCTCCGTCGAGGCGCGCGAGGCGCGGCTCGGCTGGGTGGAGAAGCCCGACCGCGCCACCCCCGCCCAGCCGCGCCAGGCGAGCCTGCCCTTCGAGGACATGGGCTGGGCCCGCCCGGTCGGCCGCGACGGAAGGCTGGGCGCGGCGCCGCGCCGCATGCAGGACGTGCTCTCGGTGGGCGACGTCGTGCTGGTGGAGAGCCTGCCCGCCACCGCCGCCCAGGGCCGCACCCCGGCCCGGCCGGCGCGGCTGGCGCTGCGGCAGATCCCGCAGGTGGAGGGCGCGGTGGTCGCGCTCGACCCGCAGACCGGGCGCGTGCTGGCCATGGCCGGCGGCTTCGCCTTCGAGAAGAGCTGGTTCAACCGCGCCACCCAGGCGCTGCGCCAGCCCGGCTCCTCCTTCAAGCCCTTCGTCTACCTGCCGGCGCTGGAGATGGGCATCCCGCCCAACCAGCAGCTGCTGGACGGGCCGGTCGAGATCCGCACGCCGCAGGGCATCTGGCGCCCCGGCAACTACAGCGGCAACCACAATGGCTGGGTGACGATGCGCACGGCGCTGCAGAAGTCGCTCAACCTGGTGACGGTGCGGCTGGCGCAGGAGATCGGCATCGACCGGGTGGCGGAGACGGCGGCGCGCTTCCACGTCATCCCCAACATGCCGCGCGTGCTGTCCATGGCGCTCGGCGCCGGCGAGACGACGGTGATGCGCATGGCCGCCGCCTATGCCTCCTTCGCCAATGGCGGCAAGGAGGTGGCGCCGACGCTGATCGACAGCGTGCAGGACCGCTTCGGCCGCGTCGTCTGGCGTGCCGACAACCGCCGCTGCGAGGGTTGCGACAGCGGCCCGAATGGCGCGCCGCCGCGGCTGGTGGATGAGCGCCGGCAGCTGACCGACCCGATCGCCGCCTACCAGATGGTCTCGCTGCTGCAGGGCGTGGTGCAGTATGGCACCGGCACGCGGGCCGGGGCCGGGCTGGGCCGGCCGGTGGCCGGCAAGACCGGCACCACCAATGACTACATGGACAACTGGTTCGTGGGCTTCACCCCCGACATCGCGGTGGCGGTGTGGATCGGCTATGACGAGCCGCGCAGCCTGGGCAGTGGCGAGACCGGCGGCAGCACCGCCGCCCCGGTGTTCCACGACGTGGTGGCCGCGGCGCTGAAGGACAGCCCGCCGGTGCCGTTCCGCGCCCCCCCGGGTGTCGCCCTGGTCCGCGTCCAGCTGGACAATGGCCAGACCATCCTGGAGCCGTTCCGCCCCGGCACCGAGAATGCCGCCCGGCCGCCGGTGGATGACAGCGTGATGTCCTCCGACACGCCGGCTGGCGTGGACAGCAACCTGGGCGGGCTCTACTAAGCCCGTTTGCTGCCCCGGACGCTGCCCCGCCTGCCGGCGGGCATCGCCCGCCGGCCCTGACAGAGAAAAGATGGGGGCCCGGGGGAATTCATTCCCCCGGACTTTTGCCGGCCCCGCTTGAGCCGCCGCCGCGCCGTGGAGGAAAGTGACAGATGCGTGCCGATGCCGAGGCCCTGCGCGGCCAGATCGAGGATTCCATCGCCCTGCTGCGCCGCCACCTCGACTGGGACGTGGCGCTGCGGCGGCTGGACGAGGTGAATGCCCGCGCCGAGGACCCCACGCTGTGGGAGAAGCCCGACGAGGCCCAGGCCGTGATGCGCGAGCGCAACCGCCTGGCCGACCAGGTGGAGGGCGTGAAGAAGCTGGAGCAGGACGTCAAGGACGCGCTGGAGCTGATCGAGCTGGCCGAGGCCGAGGGTGACGGCGCCACGGCGGACGCCGCCATCGCTGATCTGCACAGCTTCGCCGCCGAGGCCAAGCGCCGCGAGATCGAGAGCCTGCTCTCGGGCGAGGCCGACATGCGCGACTGCTTCGTCGAGGTGAATGCCGGCGCCGGCGGCACCGAGGCGCAGGACTGGGCGCAGATGCTGCTGCGCATGTACCAGCGCTGGGCGGAGAAGCGCGGCTACAAGGTGCAGCTGACCGAGGAGAGCGAGGGTGAGCAGGCCGGCATCAAGTCGGCCACCATCCAGGTGACGGGCCCCAACGCCTATGGCTGGCTGAAGACCGAGAGCGGCGTGCACCGCCTGGTGCGGATTTCGCCCTTCGACGCCGCCGCCCGCCGCCAGACGTCTTTTGCGAGCGTCTATGTCTTCCCGGTGATCGACGACAAGATCGAGATCGAGATCAACCCGGCCGACCTGAAGACCGACACCTTCCGCGCCTCGGGCGCTGGCGGGCAGCACGTCAACAAGACCGAATCCGGCGTGCGCTTCACGCATATCCCGACCGGCATCGTCGCCGCCTCGACCCAGGATCGCAGCCAGCACCGCAACCGCGTCATCGCCATGGAGATGCTGAAGGCGCGGCTCTACGAGCTGGAGCTGCGCAAGCGCGAGGAGATCACCGCGGGGATCGAGGCCGGCAAGACCGATATCGGCTGGGGCCACCAGATCCGCTCCTACGTCCTGGCGCCCTACCAGCTGGTCAAGGATCTCCGCACCAATGTCGAGAAGGGCAATCCCGACGCGGTGCTGGATGGCGAGCTGGATGATTTCATGGCCGCCGCCCTGGCGTCCCGCGTCGGCGCGCACCGGTCGGAGGCCAGCGCCAGCGCGCGCTGAGGCCGCCGCGTGACGCATCCGGCCTGGGAGCCGGCGCTGGCCGCTCTGCCGGAGTGCTGGCGCGCCGCGCTCGGCCCCGCCTTCGCCATGCCGCTCATGGACGCGCTGGCGGCGTTCCTGCAGGCCGAGCGCGCGGCCGGCAAGGCGATCTACCCGCCCGAGCCGCTGGTCTTCGCCGCCCTGCGGCACACGCCGCTGGCGCGCGTGAAGGCGGTGATCCTGGGGCAGGACCCGTATCACCGGCCGGGCCAGGCCATGGGCCTGTCCTTCTCCGTGCCGGTGGGGGTGCGCATCCCGCCCTCGCTGCGCAACATCCACCGTGAACTGGCCGCCGATTGCGGCCTCCCGGCGCCGGATCATGGCTGCCTCACCCGCTGGGCGGATCAGGGCGTGCTGCTGCTCAACACCGCCCTCACCGTGGAGGAGGGCAAGGCCGGCAGCCATGCCCGCGCCGGCTGGCACGGCTTCACCGATGCGGTGCTGCGGGCGGTGGATGCGCGGCCCGATCCGGTGGCCTTCCTGCTCTGGGGCGGACATGCGCGCCAGCGGGCGAAGCTGCTGACCGGCACGCGGCATCGGCTGCTGGAATCCGACCATCCCTCGCCGCTGGCCGCGGCCCAGGCGGCGCGCAGCGCCAGCCCCTTCGCCGGCTCCCGCCCCTTCAGCCGGGCGAACGACTTCCTGCGCGCGCAGGGCCGCGACCCGGTCGACTGGCGGCTCTAGGGCGCCCGGCCGGCCCGCCGGGCAGGGCCGCGCGGTAAACCCGCCCCCGCGCCCGGCGTTGGACAGGCGACGCCGCGAGGAGCCCCGCCATGCCACAGATGACCCTGCCCGAGCTGTCCGACAGGATGCGCCAGATCGACATCGCCATGCTCTCGACCCATGCCGAGGATGGCTCCATCGCCAGCCGGCCGATGAGCAACAATGGCCAGGTCGAGTACCGGGGCGATTCCTGCTACTTCGCCATGCAGGACACCCACACGGTCGGCGAGATCCGCCGCGACCCCAAGGTGTCGCTGACCTTCCAGGGCGCCCAGGCCTTCTCCATCGCGGTCGAGGGCGAGGCCGAGATCATCCAGGACAAGGCGCAGTTCCGCGCGCACTGGTCGCCCGATCTCGACAAATGGTTCCCGCAGGGGATCGACACCGCCGGCCTGGCGATGATCAAGGTCCGCGCGACGCGCATCCATTACTGGAACGGCGCCGACTCCGGCGAGATCCGGCCCTGAGCCGGCCGGCGCGGACCCTGGCCGGGCCCGCGCTTTGGTTCGCTCAAGGGGCCGCTCAGGCCCGCGCCAGCACTTCCCCGATCTCCTCCAGGATCATCGGGTCGTCGATGGTGGCGGGCACGGCGAACTCCTCCCCATCCGCCAGCTTGCGCAGCGTGGCGCGCAGGATCTTGCCCGAGCGGGTCTTGGGCAGCCGCTGCACCACCCGCGCCTGCTTGAAGGCCGCGACGGGGCCGATGCGCTCCCGCACCAGCGCCACCAGCTCGGCCGCCAGGGCTGCCTCGTCCTTCTCGACGCCCGCCTTCAGCACCACCAGGCCGAGCGGCGCCTGGCCCTTCAGCGCATCCTTCACCCCGACGACCGCGCATTCGGCGACATCCGGGTGGCTGGCCAGCACCTCCTCCATCGCGCCGGTGGAGAGGCGGTGGCCGGCGACATTGATGATGTCGTCGGTGCGCGACATCACCCAGACATAGCCCTCCGCATCCACCATGCCGGCATCGCCGGTGTTGTAGTAGCCGGGGAAGGCGTCGAGATAGGCTTCGCGGAACCGCGCATCGGCGCGGTAGAGCGTCGGCGCGCAGCCCGGCGGCAGCGGCAGGCGCAGCGCCAGGCTGCCGGTCTGGCCCGGAGGCAGGGGGCGGCCGGCCTCGTCCAGCGCCTCCACCACATGGCCGGGTGCGGGCTTGCCGCCGGAGCCGGCGCGCATCGGGAACAGCCCCGCGCCGCGGAAATTGCCGGTGATGCACCAGCCCGTCTCGGTCTGCCACCAATGGTCGATCACCGGGCGGCCCAGCAGCTTCTCGGCCCAGAGGGCGGTGTCGGGGTCGCAGCGCTCGCCGGCCAGGAACAGCGCCTCCAGCCGGGAGAGGTCGTGCCCGGCCAGCATCCGCCCCTCCGGATCCTCCTTCTTGATGGCGCGCAGCGCGGTGGGGGCGGTGAACAGGGTCTTCACCCCGTGCTCGGCGCAGACGCGCCAGAAGGCGCCGGCATCCGGCGTGCCGACCGGCTTGCCCTCATAGACCAGGGTGGTGCAGCCCGCGAGCAGCGGGCCATAGACGATGTAGGAATGCCCGACCACCCAGCCGACATCGCTGGCGGTCCAGGTCACATCCCCCGCCCCCACGCCGTAGAGCAGCCCCATCGAGTGGTGCAGCGCCACGGCATAGCCGCCGCAATCGCGCAGCACGCCCTTGGGCTTCCCGGTCGTGCCGCTGGTGTAGAGGATGTAGAGCGGGTCGGTCGCCGCCGTCTCGACGCAGGGATGCGGCTCGGCGGCCTCGATCGCCGCCAGCATGTCCTCGTCGCGGCCCGGGACCAGCGCGCAGCGCCAGGCCTCGCGCTGCAGCACCAGGCAGCCCGAAGCCGGCCGGTGGGGGGAGAGGCCCAGCGCCGCGTCCAGCAGCGGCTTGTATTTCACCACCCGCCCCGGCTCCAGCCCGCAGGAGGCGGAGAGGATCAGCTTCGGCTCGGCATCGGTGATGCGCGCGGCGAGCTCGGCCGCCGCGAAGCCGCCGAACACCACGGAATGCACGGCGCCGAGCCGCGCGCAGGCCAGCATGCCGATCACCGCCTCCGGCACCATCGGCATGTAGATCACCACGCGGTCGCCCTGGGTGACGCCGCGTGCGGCCATGGCGCCGGCCAGCCGCGCGGTGCGGTCCAGCAGCTCGGCATAGCTCAGCCGCGCCTTCGCGCCGGCCAGCGGGCTGTCCCAGATCAGCGCGTCCTGGCCGCCGCGCCCGGCGGCGACATGGCGGTCCAGCGCGTTGTGGCAAATGTTCAGCCGGGCATCGGGAAACCAGCGGCCATAGGGGCCCTGCTCCGGGTCGAAGGCGCGGGTCGGCGGGACGGCCCAGTCGATGCCGGCGGCGGCGCGCAGCCAGTAGCCCTCCGGGTCGCGCCGCCAGGCCGCGTGCATCCGGTCATAGCCATCGTTCATTGGCGACCTCCCTGATTTTTTCATTTCAGCATTCTTCTTTTTCTGAAGAAAAAGAAGCAAAAAGACTTTTTTCCAGGCTGCCGCCGTCTCCCGTCACGGCGGGACGCCAAACCGACAGAAGTTTTTTGGTTCTTTTTTTCAAAAAAGAACGTCTTTTCCTGGCAAGAAAAAAGGGGGGGCCGAAGCCCCCCCTCTCCATTCCGCCCCGGGGCGAGGCCTCAGCCGCGCAGGCGCGCGGTCTTGCCCTGCGGCACCTCCGCCGTGTCCTCGGCGAAGATGTCGCGGTCCTTGGTCTCCGGCACGAAGAAGAGGCCGATCACCACGGTGAAGAGGGCGATGGCCACCGGGTACCAGAGGCCGAAATAGACGTCGCCGGTCTGCGCGATCATGGCGAAGCTGGTGGCCGGCAGCAGCCCGCCGAACCAGCCATTGCCGATGTGGTAGGGCAGCGACATCGAGGTGTAGCGGATGCGGGTCGGGAACAGCTCGACCAGCGCGGCGGCGATCGGGCCGTAGACCATGGTGACGTAGATCACCAGCAGGGTCAGCACCAGGATCAGCACCAGCTGCTGCTCGCCGAAGATGTCGAGCGGGTGGTTGACCTTGACCACGGTCGGGTTCGACGCCGCCGGGTAGCCCGCCGCGGTGATGGCGGCGCCCAGCGCCTGGGCGAAATTGGGCTGGCCGCTGGTGATCACGTTGCCGGCCACGCTGACGCTGGCGGGGGTGCCGGCGGGCGCGCTCTCGACCGTGTAGTTGACGGACAGCCGGGCCAGCGCCGCCTTGGCGATGTCGCAGGAATTGGTGAAGCGCGCCGTGCCGGTCGGGTTGAACTGGAAGGAGCAATCCGCCGGGTCGGCCCGCACCACCACGGTGATGTTCTGGTGCGCGGCGTGCAGCGCCGGGTTGGCTTCGGCGCTCATCAGCTTGAACAGGGGGAAATAGGTCAGCGCGGCGAGCAGGCAGCCGCCGAGGATGATCGGCTTGCGGCCGATCTTGTCGGACAGCCAGCCGAACAGCACGAAGCCGCCGGAGCCGAGCAGCAGCGCCCAGGCGATCAGCAGGTTGGTGGTGTAGCTGTCCACCTTCAGCACCGAGCCCAGGAAGAACAGCGCGTAGAACTGCCCCGTGTACCAGACCACCGCCTGGCCGGCGACCAGGCCGAGCAGCGCGAAGAGGGCGATCTTGGCGTTCTTCCACTGGCCGAAGGCCTCGGTCAGCGGCGCCTTGGAGTGGGTGCCCTCGGCCTTCATCTTCTTGAAGGCGGGGCTCTCCTCCATCTGGGTGCGGATCCAGACCGAGATGCCGAGCAGCACGATCGACACCAGGAAGGGCACGCGCCAGCCCCAGTCGCGGAAGGCGGCCTCGCCGGTGATGGCCTGGGTGCTGAGGATGACGATCAGCGACAGGAACAGCCCGCCCGTCGCGGTGATCTGGATGAAGGAGGTGTAGAAGCCGCGGCGGCCATGCGGCGCGTGCTCGGCCACATAGGTCGCGGCGCCACCATACTCGCCGCCCAGCGCCAGGCCCTGCAGGCAGCGCAGCACGATCAGGATGATCGGCGCGGCGATGCCGATCTGCTCGGCGGTCGGCAGGATACCGACGATGAAGGTGGAGGCGCCCATGATCACGATGGTGATCAGGAAGGTGTATTTGCGGCCCACCAGGTCGCCGAGGCGGCCGAAGACCAGCGCGCCGAAGGGCCGCACCAGGAAGCCCGCGGCGAAGGCCAGCAGGGCGAAGACGTTGCGGGTCGCCTCGTCGAAGATCGGCCTGCCATCCGCCCCGAGGACGGTGAAGAACTTGGCGGCGATGAAGATCGCCAGGGAGCCGTACAGGTAGAAATCATACCATTCGAAGACGGTCCCGAGCGAGGAAGCCAGGATCACGCGCTTTTCCTCGCGCGTCATCGGCCGATTCGCCGCTTCTGTCCGTGGAATCGCGGATGCCATTGTCGAACCTATCCTGCCCTGCCCGGGAGGCCACGGTTCGCCGCCGCCCCCGGTTCTTGTTGATCTTCCGCGCTCTTGGATACGCGGTCCTGAGCCCGTCACCGGCCCGATGCGCGGCTGGAAGGGCTGTGTCGAAGTGTGACCTCGCCGCCGGCCCGGAGGGAATCGCGGAAATCGGCCATGTGGCTGAGTTACGAAGGTTTCATCTTCTTGACGAACAGTGATCCGATTATCGGAAACCGATTCGCTTCCGCACGGTATGGCAAGCCCATGCCGCACTGCAACCACCTCCTGCGGCCCGGCGAGGGGGCCGCCCCGGCCGTGCCGGCGGTGCCGCGCAACGCTTGGCGGCCTGCCCCGTTCGCCCCATATGCGGCAGGGCCCGGCAGGGCCCGCCGGACCCGCCCGCCGCGCGGCGTTTTCCGCGCCGCGCCCCGGCGGGGGCGAAAACCGGCTGGCATCTTCGCGTGCGCGGCGTCAGCATGCGGGGGGAAGGAAGGCTCATGGATACGCTGCGCACTCTGGCTGACCACAGGATCCGCCGCATCCTCGGCGGGCTCGGCCTCGGCATCGCGCTGGTGATGGCCGGGCTCGCGGCCGAGCCGGCGCTGTCGCTGCAAAGCGGCGCGCTGCTGACGGCGGCGGTCTGGCTCGGCCTGTGGGGGGCCGCGCTGCGGGTGCCGCGGCAGGATCTGCGCGGCAGCGTGCTGTGGGG
>NZ_GG770780.1:202146-205611 GCF_000164635.1 Pseudoroseomonas cervicalis ATCC 49957
CGGCGTGGCGCGCGGGTGCTGGTCGGCCTCGCGCCGGCGCAGCGGGAAGCGCAGCGACAGCTCGGTGCCGTCCTCGCGCCGCATGACGATCTCGCCGCCCAGATGCTGGGCGAAGCCGCGGATCAGCGTCAGCCCGATGCCCTGGCTGCCCGCCTCCTCGTCCAGCCGCATGCCGAGCCCGTCATCATGCACGCGCAGCTCCGCCTCCTCGCCCAGGCTGCGCACCGAGATGGTGATGCTGCCGCTGCGCGCGTCGGGGAAGCCGTGCTTGATGGCGTTGGTCACCGTCTCGGTGATCAGCAGGGCGAGGGAGACGGCCTGGTCGGTGACGATCTCCAGCTCGTCGGCCTCGACGGTCAGGCGGATGCGCTGGCCCGGCCGCTCGCCGATGGCGGCGAAGAGCTGCTGCGCCAGCTCCTCCAGGAAGGGGCGCAGCGCGATCACCTCGAAGGTCTGGTTGGTGTAGAGGTGGCGGTGCAGCGTGGCCAGCGCCTGCACGCGGTCGCGCGCGGTGGCGAACTCGGCCCGCGCCGCCGGGTCGCGCAGCCGGTTGGCCTGCAGGTTCAGCAGGCTGGCGACGATCTGCAGGTTGTTCTTCACCCGGTGGTGGATCTCGGCCATCAGCAGGTCGCGCTGGCGCAGCGCGCCGCGCAGCTCCTCCTCCCGCCCGCCGATGGCGCTGGCGGCGTCGGCCACGGCCTGCTCCAGCGCGCGCACCTCGTCCGGCTCGCCGCGGCGGAACATCGGCGCGAAGGGCGCGCCGGGGCGCCACTGCCGCACCCGCCAGGCCAGCTGGCGCAGCGGCCGGGCGATGGCCAGGTCGGCGCCGAGCACGATCACCACCAGGCAGGCCAGCAGGAAGGCCGCCAGCTCCAGCCCGCGGCGCAGCAGGACGGTGTGCGCCGCCTGGCGGATCTCCCCGGTGGGCAGGCCGACCAGCAGGCCGAGGCCGGGGTCGAGCCGGGCGCTGGCATAGGCGTAGTCGTCGCCGCGCCGCGACCGCGTCTCGATCGCACCGCCCTGCGGAAGGGTGGCCAGCTCGCGCAGCAGGGCGGTGTCCGGCAGCTCGTCGGCGGCGGCGCTGGTCAGCGCCAGGGCGGTGCCGTCGCGGTCCACCAGCCAGACGCGCTGCGCGGCGCGCTTCGGCGCCGCCGCCTCGGCGGTCTCGAAGATCTGCAGCCGCAGGCTGGCCCCCACCACCCCGCCGGGAATGCGGAGCACGGCGCTGAGCACGGGCAGGCCGCTGACGCGGCCGGTGCGGAATTCGCTGAGGGTGATGCGGTCGGGCCGGGCCTCGGCCAGCAGCGGGTCGACCGGCGGGTCGATCGGGGCGCTGGGCGCGCGGGCGGAGCAGCGCAGCGTGCCGTCATCGGCGGCGACCCAGAGATTGCTGTAGTGCGACCCGTTGACCGCCAGCAGGCCGGAGAGCAGGGCGGTGCAGGCGGCGGGGTCGTCGAGCACGGCGCCCTGGCGGGCCAGCCCGTGCAGCGTGGCATCGAGAACGGTCAGGATGGCGCCATGGCGGGTGGCGGAGACCTCGCCCAGGATGGCGGCGGTGCGCCGCCCGGCGGCCAGCTCGGCCTCGTAGCTCAGGAAGGCGTTGGCGCCCGCGATGCCCACGACGGGCACGCTGGCGACCAGGAGCAGGAGAAGCATGCGGCCACGAACGCCGCGGAGCATTCTTTGCAGCGCCCGGCCTCGCGGGGGCGCCGGGGACGTCACGTCTGGCCTCTGGCCTTGTCCTGGTCGATCAAGCGAAGCAGCTCCTCCGGAATGGGCTCCTTGGCGATGTCGTCATACATCGCATGCAGACCTCGCTGGAGCCAGAGATCGAAAGCGGCATCCGGCGTGCCCTTTCGGGCACGCTCGGCACTCGGGCGGGGGGCGATTGCCGGATCCGCCAACATGCGCTTGTCTTCTCTCTCGCCCATCAGAGTCCCGGCTGCATGCTCCGCGCATCGGCGGAGCTCTCCCGCAGGCTAGCATTGCGGCGGCGCTGTTCGCCAGAGCGCACCGGTGCCTTCGCCTCGGCCTGGGCGCGGCGGGAGGGCTGCTTCTCCCCCATCAGCCACGCCTCGAGCTGGCGGCGGGCGCGGAAGACGCGGCACTTGGCGGTGCCGACGGCGCAGTTCATCGCCTGCGCGGCCTCCTCATAGGACATGCCCTGGACCGTCACCAGCAGCAGGGCGGTGCGGTGGTCCTCCGGCAGGTCGGCCAGGCGGCGGCGCAGCTCGCGCAGCGCCAGGCTGTCCTCCTGCGCGGCGGGGCGCGCCAGGGCCTCGGCCGGGGCGCTGTCCATGTCGCAGGTGTCGCGCTTGCGGCGGATGTCGGAGAGGAAGCGGTTGCGCAGGATGCGGAACATCCAGGCGCCGAAATTCGTCCCCGGCGTGAAGCTGTGCTGCGCCGCCAGCGCGTTGCTGACCGCCGCCTGCACCAGGTCGTCGGCATCGGCGCGGTTGCGGGTCATCGACACCGCCTGCACCCGCAGCCGCGGCAGGATCGCCACCAGCTGCTCGTGGAAGCTCGGTCCGCCGCTGGCCGGCGTCGCGGCGCCGGCGGCCTGGCCTCGGATGGGGGTCACGCTGTTCATGGTGCTCTGCTCGCCTTGCATGACCCACCAATGCGGCAGGAGGGCCAGCGGTTGCATGGGGCATATCCATTTTCCGCGGGTCTGACATGCGTTTCGCGCATGAAACCTTCGCGCCTCGCCTTTCCTTGAAGGAGGGTTCGATGCGCGTCCCCTCAGCCTCCCTCCTCCTGCAGCGCGGCCTCGCCGCCCTCCGCCGGCGCCCAGCCCCGTGCCAGGGCGCCCCGGGCGCGCGAGACACGTGCCTTCACCGTGCCCACCGGCACGCCGCAGATCGCGGCCGCCTCCTCATGCGACAGGCCGTGCGCGCCGACCAGGATCAGCGCCTCGCGCTGCGGCATGGGCAGGCGTTCCAGCGCGCGGGACAGGTCGTTCACATCGGCCTGCGCCTCCTGCGCCGCCGGCATCGCCTCGCGCGGCGGCATCCGCTCCAGGGCGCGCTTCTCGGTGCCGCGGCGGCGCAGCTGTTCCAGGAACACGTTGCGCAGGATATGGAACACCCAGGCCCGCAGGCTGGTTCCAGGCAGCCACTGGGATTCGGCGCGCAGCGCCCGCAGGACCGCCTCCTGCACCAGATCGTCGGCCAGCGCCGCATCGCGGGCCAGGAAGCGCGCGAAGGCGCGCAGCTCGGGCAGCAGCCCCGGCAGGGCGGCGCGGATCGGATCCGTTTGCTTTGTCATTCTCACTTCCGGCACGATCTTGCCGCAGCAACCAGGAACGTCACGAGGGCCATGTCATGAACGCCGTCACCCAGGCCGAGCTGCTCCGAAGCCTTCCTCCCGCCCGGCGCTACGCGCGCGCGCTCAGCGGCAGCCAGATGGCGGGCGACGCGCTGGTCGCGGCCGCGCTGCGCGAGGGGCTGCCGCCGCTGCCGGCGC
>NZ_GG770780.1:208657-211765 GCF_000164635.1 Pseudoroseomonas cervicalis ATCC 49957
AGGCGCGCGACCGCGCCGCCGCCCACCGCATCGCCGCCGCCGTGCTGCGCCGGCTGGGCAGCCTGGATGCGGTGCTGGAGCCCTCGCTGCGGCGCGAGCCGCCGCCCGAGGTGCGCAACGCCCTGCGCATCGGCGCCGCCGAGCTGCTGCTGCTGGAGACGCCGCCGCATGCCGCCGTCGCCAGCTGCGTCGACCTGGTGCCGCGCCCCTTCGCCGGGCTGGTGAATGCGGTGCTGCGCAAGGTCGCCGCCGCCGGCCCCGCCGCGCTGGAGGAGCTGGATGGCGAGCGGCTGGACACGCCGGGCTGGCTGTGGAGCGCCTGGCACGGCGCCTATGGCCCGGCGGTGCGCGCCATCGCCCGCGCCCACCGGCTGCCGGCGCCGCTCGACCTCTCGCTGAAGCCGGGCACCCCGGCGCCGGAGGGGGCGCTGATGCTGCCCACCGGCACCGCCCGCTTCCCCGCCGGCACCCGCATCACCGAGCTGCCCGCCTTCGCGGAGGGGCTGGCCTGGGCGCAGGACGCCGCCGCCGCCCTGCCGGCGCGGCTGCTGGCGGTCACGCCGGGGATGCTTGTCGCCGATCTCTGCGCCGCGCCGGGCGGCAAGACGGCGCAGCTGGCGGCCGCCGGCGCGGCCGTCACCGCCGTCGAGCGCGACCCGACCCGGCTGCTCCGCCTGCGCGAGAACATGGCGCGGCTCGGCCTCCCGGTGGAGAGCGTGCAGGCCGATGTCGCCGAATGGGACCCCGGCACGCGCTTCGATGCCATCCTGCTGGACGCGCCCTGCAGCGCCACCGGCACCATCCGCCGCCACCCCGACGTGCCGCATCTGAAGCGCCCGGGCGACATCGCGACGCTGGCCGGGCTGCAGCGCCAGCTGCTGGCGGCCGCTGCGCGGCTGCTGGCGCCGGGCGGGCGGCTGGTCTTCGCCACCTGCTCGCTGCAGCCGGAGGAGGGCGAGGCCCAGGCCGCCAGCCCGCCGCCCGGCCTGCTCCCCGACCCGATCCGCCCCGAGGAGGTGCCGGGGCTGGAGGCCGCGCTCTCGCCGCAGGGCTGGCTGCGCACCCGCCCCGATCTCTGGGCGGAGCAGGGCGGGCTGGACGGCTTCTTCATGGCCCGCTTCAGGGCCGGCTGAGGCGCCAGCCGCCGCAGCGTCAGCCGCAGGCCACCGGAGGAACCCCATGGGCAGCGCCTACGAGAACACCGCCATCCTGCATGTGCTGAACCGGGACTACCTGCTGCCCCTGCGGGTGCTGCGCCATTCCCTGATGCGGCAGGGCGCCTTCGAGGGCTGCCCCACCGTGATCATCACCGACGACCCCGTGGTGGCGGAGGACCCCTTCATCCGCCGCATCGCCACCCGCATCGAGTTCTTCGACGCGGCGCGGCTGGCCGCCTTCGCGCCGATCCGCGGCGAGCGGATCGACCCCCGCATCCATGCCGGCTTCGCGCCGAAATACACCTTCCTCAAGCTGAGCATGTTCCAGGACCGGGGCTATGACCGGCACATCTTCCTGGATGCCGACATGCTCTGCCTGCGGGCGCCGGACGCGGCCCTGCTGACCGGCCCGCAGCCGGCCAAGGCGGTGCAGGAATACGGCGCCTCGGTCTTTCCGATCGGGCAGGAGCCGCGGCCGGAGAACGCCCAGGCGATCGCCGACGCCTATCTGGCCGAGTATGGCGCGCCCTGCGTCACCCCGATTCGCGGCATCAATTCCGGCTTCGTCGTGCTGGAGCGGCCGCTGCTGGCGCAGGCCGTGTTCGACCGCGCCATCGCCCATGCCAGCGGCACCGCCTTCCCCAACGAGCAGAACCTGACCACCCGCGTCATCGCCGACAGCCGCCAGCCCTTCCTGCGCCTGCCGCTCTGGTACAATGCGCGGCGGCGGATCTTCGGCTCGCTCGGCCCGGCGCATTTCGAGACCATCCGCGACCGCATCGTCTTCCTGCACTACACCCCCGGCAAGCCCTGGGCGATGGGCCCGAAATCCGTCCGCAGCTGGGACCGGCTCTGGCTCGACCAGAAGGAGGAGGCCGAGGCCTGGGCACGCGACCTCGCCACCAGCATGCTGTGACCGGACGGGCCACGCGGTTCCAGATTTCGCCTCTCCAGGGAAAGACGCGGCGCGAATTTCGATTCCTGCGTGGTTCCGCCCTCGCTAAATCCTTACCACTTCTGACTCTCTTCCCGCCGCCGCCGCTTGTCCCGCCCCAGGCCAAAAGGCATAACATCCCCCGTGTCACGACCGGTCAAAATCGCCCCGTCCCTGCTGGCCGCCGATTTCGCGCGGCTGGGTGAGGAAGTCGCCGCCATCGACGCCGCCGGTGCCGATTGGCTTCATCTCGACATCATGGACGGGCATTTCGTGCCCAACATCAGCTTCGGCCCGTCCGTGGTGAAGGCGCTGCGCCGCCACACCCGCATGTGCTTCGACGTGCATCTGATGATCGCGCCCGCCGACCCCTACCTGGCGGCCTTCGCCGAGGCGGGCGCGGAGCGCATCAGCCTGCACCCCGAGGCCGGGCCGCACCTGCACCGCTCGCTGCAGACCATCCGCGCCCTCGGCGCCTCGCCCGGCGTGGTGCTGAACCCGGCGACGCCGGTCTCGGCCATCGAGCATGTGATGGACCTAGTGGACCTGATCCTGGTGATGACGGTCAATCCCGGCTTCGGCGGCCAGTCCTTCATCGACAGCCAGCTGCCCAAGATCGCCACGCTGCGCCGGATGATCGAGGCCACCGGCCGCGACATCGCGCTGCAGATCGATGGCGGCGTCACCGTCAAGACCGCGCCGCGCTGCATCGAGGCGGGGGCGGACGTGCTGGTGGCCGGCACCGCCGTGTTCGGCGCGCCGGACTACGCCGCCGCCATCGCCGCCCTGCGGGGGGGCGCCGCCTGATGTCCGACTGGCTGCGCGGCGCGCGCAAGGTCATCGCGGGGCTGCGGCCGGTGAAGGTGCCGGAGGCCCCGGCCCGCGCCTTCCGCGACCTCTGGCCTGGCGACGCGACGCGCGGCCACCGCCTGCTGCGCGGCGAATGCGAGGTGTGCGGCACCGCCCGCCCGCTGACCACCGCCGAGGAGGGCGGCCAGGGCTGGGCCGAGGGCAGCG
>NZ_GG770780.1:212772-214994 GCF_000164635.1 Pseudoroseomonas cervicalis ATCC 49957
CCGAGGGGCGCGGCGCCCCCGCCCCGGGCGGCCTGCCGCGCCATGCCGACCGCTACCACCATGCCGGCACCCTGGCCTTCGAGATGTCGGTCGGCCGCGACCGGCTGATCGTCAATTGCGGTGCCGCCCCGGCCGCCGAGGGCGCCTGGCGCGACGCGCTGCGCGCCACCGCCGCGCATTCCACCCTGGTGCTGGCCGACACCAACAGCAGCGAGCTGCGCGAGGAAGGCCTCGGCCGCCGGCCCGAGGCGGTGGAGGCCGAGCGCCAGGAGGCCAATGGCGCGCAATGGCTGGACGCCAGCCATGATGGCTACCGGCGCGGCTTCGGCGCGCTGCACCGCCGCCGCCTCTACCTCTCCGAATCCGGCGACGACCTGCGCGGCGAGGATTCGGTCGAGGGCGAGGAGATCCCCGCCTATGCGGTGCGCTTCCACCTGCATCCCGGCGTGGTGGCCAGCCCGCAACAGGAAGAAAATGCGGTGCTGCTGCGCCTGCCCTCCGGTGCCTCCTGGCGGCTGCGCGCCAGCCGCGCCCGGCTCACCGTCGAGGAAAGCGTCTTCATGGCCGGCGAGCCGCGCCGCACCTCCCAGGTGGTGCTCTCGGCCGAGCCCGGCACCGCCTCGGTGCAATGGGCGCTGAGCCGCGTGAACCTCCCCAACCCCACCACATCCGACTGATTTTTTCGGGCTGCCGCCGTCGGGTGGGGTGGCGGGACGCTGCACTCGCAAGGGGCACTGGTGGTGACGGGGTCGCCGGCACGGCTGGGCCGGAGCGCGCGGCCTCAGTGAAGCGACTCTCGTCTGGGCCATGACCGGCAGATGCCAAAAAAAATAGCGTTTGTTTGCAATGTCGACTTTGCCATGCGGCATTTCCTGCTGCCGGTGATGCGCGGCGCGCGCGACCGCGGGCATGAGGCGGTGGGCTATTGCGCCGAGGGCCCGCTGCTCGATGTGCCGCGCGCCGAGGGCTTTCGCATCGAGCCGGTGCCGATGGCGCGCAGCCTGAACCCGCTGGCCCAGGGCCGCGCCTTCGCCGCCCTGCTGCGGCATTTCCGCGCCGAGCGCTTCGACCTCGTCCACGCGCATATGCCGATCTCCGGCCTGCTGGCGCGGGCGGCGGCCAAGGCGGCGGGGGTGCCGCGCATCGCCTATACGGGGCATGGCTTCCTGTTCAACCAGCCGGGCCCGGCCTGGCGGCGCGGGCTGTCGCTGGGCCTGGAATGGCTGGGCGGCCGCGCCACCGATGTCTTCCTGACGGTGAGCGAGGAGGAGGCAGCGGATGCCCGGCGCCTCGGCATCGCCCGCAACGCCATCGGCATCGGCAATGGCCGCGACCCGCAGCGCTTCCGCCCCGACCCCGCCACCCGCGCCGCCCTGCGGGCCGAGCTGGGCGCGGCGGAGGGCGAGTGCGTCATCGTCATCGTCTCCCGCCTGGTGCGGCACAAGGGCCACCCCGAGCTGCTGCGGGCGATGGAATCGGTGCCCAACGCCACCCTCTGGGTGGTGGGGGAGCGGCTACCGACCGACCACGGCCCCGACATGGCCGAGGATTTCGCCCGCGCCGAGCGGGTGCTGGGGCCAAGGCTGAAGCGCCTGGGCTACCGCACCGATGTGGACCGCCTGCTGGCGGCGGCGGATGTGTTCTGCCTGCCCAGCCATTTCGAGGGCCTGCCCATGTCGGTGATCGAGGCGATGCTGACCGGCCTGCCCGTCGTCGCCACCGACATCCGCGGCCCGCGCGAGCAGGTGGTGCCGGGCGAGACCGGCTTCCTGGTGCCGCCCATGACCGTCGAACCCCTGGCCGATGCGCTGAACCGGCTGGCCGCCGATCCGGAGCTGCGTGCGCGGATGGGGGCGGCGGGGCGGGCCCGCGCGGTGGAACGCTTCGACGAGGCGCGCATCATCGGCCGCACCCTCGACCTGATGGGGCTTTGAGGGGGCTTTGCCCCCTCAAACTCCCCCAGCAGGGGACAGGGTCCCCTGCACCCGCCTTCGGTTCAGGCGGCGCGGCCCTGCAGCGTGGCGGCCCGCGCCTGGCGCAGCACCAGCGCCCACCAGTGCAGCCGGTCCAGCAGCGCGGCGAAGCGGGACGGGATGTCGCCCGGATGGCGCAGCCAGCCATCCTCGGTGAGGTTGGCGGCGTCGGGCAGCACCAGCCGCTCCGGCACCACCACGGCGCGCAGCAAGGCCAGGCGCCGGCGCAGCGCCGCGCCGCCAGGGCCG
>NZ_GG770780.1:216471-220942 GCF_000164635.1 Pseudoroseomonas cervicalis ATCC 49957
GGCGGGCGCAGGAAGGTGCCGCGCCCGACCTCGCCCACCGCCACGCCGCGCCGCACCAGCTCGGCATAGACGCGGCTGGCGGTGGAGGGGGCGATGCCCTGCCGATGCGCGTAGTCGCGGCTGGTCGGCAGCCGCTCCCCGGGGCGGCGCCGGCCGGCCAGCAGATCGGCCGTCAGCTCGGTGGCATAGCGCTCGGCCAGCAGGCGGAAATCACTCATGGGAAAATTGTACCGAGAACAATTCCGCAGTTGAAGCTTTTTTTGCGCCGTGCCACGGATTGCACCGAGATAAATCGCAGGACAATCCCATGTTGATCGGAGCAATTTCTCCCAGAGATCGGATCAATCTCCGTCGCCCGGCCTGGCTTGGCCTGCTGGTCGCCCGGCTGCGCCTGTGGCGCCGCAACGCCGCCACCCGCGCCGCGCTGGCGGAGCTGCCCCCCGGGCGGCTGCGCGACCTCGGCCTGACCGAGGCCGACGCCGCCCGGGAAGCCCGCCGCCCCTTCTGGGACTAGTCTTTTCCGCCTTCCGCCACCGGAGCCCGCGCCATGACCGGTCATCGCTACGTCACCCTCGACGTCTTCACCGACACCCGCTTCGGCGGCAATCCGCTGGCCGTGGTGCTGGAGGCGGAGGGCCTGTCCGACGCGGCGATGCAATCCATCGCGCGGGAGTTCAATTACTCCGAGACCACCTTCGTGCTGCCGCCGCGCGACCCGTCCCACACCGCCTGGGTGCGCATCTTCACCCCGCGCGAGGAGCTGCCCTTCGCCGGCCACCCCAATGTCGGCACCGCCGTCGCCCTGGCGCAGCGCCTCTCCGGCGCGGCGCCGGAGCACTTCCTGTTCGAGGAGGGCGCCGGCCTCGTCCCGCTGCGCCTGCTGCGGCAGGAGGGGCGCGTCACCGGCGCCGAATTCGCCGCCCCCGAGCCGCTCTCCACCACCCCGGCCGCCAGCCGGGAGGAGGTGGCGCGCTGCCTCTCGCTCAGCCCTGATGATGTGGCAGAGGATCCGGTGATGGCGTCGGTCGGCCTGCCCTTCTGCGTGGCGCGGCTCGCCAGCCCCGAGGCACTCGCCCGCGCCCGCGCCGACCGTGCCGCCTTCGCCGCGCTGCGCCTGCCGGGTGGCCGCCGCTCGATCTATGCCTGCGTGGCGGAGGGCGAGGATGCGCTGCAATCCCGCTGCTTCATCCAGGGCGAATACGAGGACCCGGCGACCGGCAGCGCCACGGCGGCGGCGACGGCCTGGCTGCTCTCCCGCCGCGGCGGCGATTCGCTGCGCCTGCGGGTCCGCCAGGGCGAGGCGATGGGCCGCCCCAGCCTGCTGCTGGCCCGCGCCGAGCGCCAGGACGGGGCGATCCGTGCCCATGTCGGCGGCGGCGCCGTGCCGGTGATGGAAGGAGCGATTCACTTCTAATGAAGCGATTGGGAGACTATAGTCGGTGCAACACGAGCGAAGATTTGCGCCGTTGACGCCCTAATCGCTACCTCTGACCGGTTCAGATGCAGTTTACCGAGAAGGCGCTGTTTGCATGACAAAGGATCGTAAGCGGGGGAGGCCGGCCGCGCTGGAAATGCCGCTTAGCGATTCCGTTTCGAATTTGCTACAAAAAAAACCTAAAGAAATCTCTGATGCGCATCAGAGCGTTCGCGAGAGGCAGGAGAAGGTGAGGCAGCATGTTGAAGAAGGACGGGCAGAAATCAAGCGTGGAGCAAGACCGCCCGGCAAGCCTTTCCGTCTATGATTTCTTGTACCATGACGCTCGTCGCATTGGTGCTTTCCTGGCTCAGTTTGAGGCCTCTGGCTTGCTGCAGTCGGTCAAGGAGACGCGCGGTATAGAGGACTCCGAGACATCCAAGGCTGGCGCCAATGCAGGTGCCAAGATTCCCGCGTTGGCCAGCACCGCCGGGCACTTCGAAAACCAAGCCGGAAGCGTTTCTCGCGAAGCGATCGAGCGCCATTATGATCCATTCTGGACCCGAGCTCTTAGCCTGCTTACGCAGCTTCAGAACGCTGGCTTACTGGAGCGCGATCCCTGGGCTGCTGAACTTGGTAATGTTGTTTTGGTGTCTGGCTCAGTTGTGCTCGCTGACTTGAGCATGATGAAAACAGTATGGGAGAAATCGGCAGTCCGTGCTGCAATTATGGCGGGTCAGCCAACTCCAAACCTAGAATCGCGCGCTGTGCGGAAGGCCGTAAACGCAGGAAGGCCATTGAACGAAGCTGACTTGATGCTGCAGCTACTACCGATGTTGCCGCACTCTCCGCAGGCACGCATCCTTGGTAAGGATGCAAGCTTGTGGTGCACTCTTGAGGAAGAAGCCATTGTCGGGCGTGCCAGCGACTTAATTCTTAAGTACGGCGCACTTGTTTCCGGTGAATGGAGCGTCGTAGGCATCCTTGATGCGCGTCCTTACGACCCTGAGCACCTAACTGAGGACGGAAAACCACTGGTGGAGTTGCTGGCTAGTGTTGTTGCGACGCCGATCGGCCAAATGGCAGTTCGCCTAGGCACGATTGCACAGGCGAGCCTCGGCCGACCACCAGAAGCGTTTGGCATCACTCCGCTGATGATATTCCGTGAGCTAAAACCTTAATCAATTTAGCTATTCTTCTGGCCGACGCTTACGTTCAATACGCAAGCCCACGAGACATTTGCGCTTCTAGACCGGCCTGCCATCTGCCCCTCAGGCCAGCGCGGCCTCGCGCAGCGCGCTGGCCACCGCATCCTCCACCGCCCCGCAGAAACGCTCGGCGATCATCGCCACCTCATCCTCGGTGACGATATAGGGCGGCGCCAGGATGGCATGGTCGCCCAGCCGCCCGTCGATCGTGCCATTCATCGGATAGCAGGCGAGGCCGCGCGCCAGCGCCGCGTCGCGCACCCGCTCATGCAGGGCCAGGCCCGGCTCGAAGGGTGTCCTGCCGGCGCGGTCGGCCACCAGCTCCACCGCCAGGAACAGGCCGCGGCCACGGATCTCGCCCACATGCGCGTGGTTGCCCAGGCGCTCGACCAGCGCCGCCTCCAGCTGCGCGCCGCGCCTGGCGACATGCGCCACCAGCCCCGCCTCCTCGATCACCTGCTGCACGGCGAGCGCGGCGGCGCAGGCCATGGGATGCGCCTGGTAGGTGTGGCCATGCTTGAACCCGCCCGAGCCGTCGCGCAAAGCCGCCACCACCCGCCCCGTGGCCAGGATGCCGCCGATCGGCTGGTAGCCGCCGCCCAGCCCCTTGGCGATCACCTGGATGTCGGGCGCCACGCCCTCCTGCTCCCAGGCGTGCAGCGTGCCGGTGCGGCCCATGCCGCACATCACCTCGTCCAGGATCAGCAGCGCGCCATGCCGGTCGCAGATCTCGCGCACCGCGCGGAAATAGCCCTCGGGCGCGGCGACGCAGCCCAGCGTCGCGCCCACCACCGTCTCCGCCATGAAGGCCATGACCGTGTCCGGGCCCAGGCGCTGGAACTCCGCCTCCAGCTCCGCCGCCAGCCGCGCGACATAATCGGCCTCGCTCTCGCCCGCTTCCTGGCCGCGATAGGGGTAGCAGGCGGAGACATGGCTGAAGGCCTCCGCCAGCAGCGGCGCGTAGGGCGCGCGGCGCATGGCGTTGCCGCCGGCGGCGAGCGCGCCCAGCGTGTTGCCATGATAGCTCTGCCGGCGGGCGATGACGCGCTGGCGCTGCGGCTGGCCGATCTCCAGGAAATACTGCCGCGCCAGCTTCAGCGCCGCCTCCGACCCCTCGGAGCCGGAGGAGACGAAATAGGCATGGGTCAGCCCGCCCGGCGCGTGGCCGACCAGCTTGTCGGCCAGCGCCTCGGCGCTCTCGCAGCTGTAGAGGCTGGTATGGGCGTAGCAGAGCCGCTCCATCTGCGCCCGCATCGCCGCCAGCACGCGCGGATGGCCATGGCCGAGGCAGGCCACCGCCGCGCCGCCCGAGCCGTCGATCACCGCCCGCCCGGCCGCGTCGCGCAGCCAGATGCCCTGGCCGGAAACCGCCAGCGGCGGGTCGCTGCGCAGGCTGCGGTGGATCAGGTGGCTCATCGGTCGCGCTCCCCCCTGGACGGAAAGCCCGAGCCTAGGGCGGTTGCGCGGCGCTTGGCGAGAGGCCGTCAGCCCGGCGCCGCGGGGCCGCATTGCGTGCGCACCACGCGGCATTGCGCGTTGCGGTGGCGGAGCCGGCAATCGGCCACCGCCTCGCGCTCCGCCTCCTCGGCGCTGCGGCCGCTGGCGGCGGTGGCGAGCATCACGAGATAGGTGCTGGGGTCGTCGGTGACGACCATGCTGCGCCCGGAGACGCCATGGGCGACGCTGCCGCAGCGTTCCTGGAACTCCAGGGCCAGCCGGCAGGGCGTGCCGTCCGTGCCCATGCACTGGCTCTCGGCGCGGCGATGCGCGGCGATCCGGTCCGCCTGCCCCGCCACCAGCCCGAACCGGGCCGAGGGCGCGGCGGCCAGATAGATGGCGCCGTAGCGCG
>NZ_GG770780.1:221419-235232 GCF_000164635.1 Pseudoroseomonas cervicalis ATCC 49957
CGCCGGCCCCGGCACTGCCGCAGCGCCGGCGGCGGCCCTTCCTGCTGCGGCTGCTGCGGGCGCTGCTGCTGCTCGGCATCTGGGGCGGGCTGGCGCTGGGGATCGCGCTGCTGTTCTTCACCTGGGACATGCCGCGGCCGGATGCGGCGCTGGCCGCCACGCGCCGCCCCTCGGTGACGCTGGAGGCCGCCGATGGCCGGCTGCTGGCCACCTCGGGCGATCTCTATGGCGAGCGGGTGCGGCTGGCGGAGCTGCCGCCCTATCTGCCGGCGGCGCTGATGGCGGTGGAGGACCGGCGCTTCCGCAGCCATTTCGGGCTGGACCCGATCGGGCTGGCGCGGGCCGCGCTGGCGAACTGGCGGGCCGGGCGGGTGGTGCAGGGCGGCTCCACCCTGACGCAGCAGCTGGCCAAGAACCTGTTCCTGACACCCGAGCGCCATCTGCGCCGCAAGGTGCAGGAGGCGCTGCTGGCGCTGTGGCTGGAGCGGCGCTTCACCAAGGACCAGCTGCTCGAGATCTATCTGAACCGCGTCTATCTGGGCGGCGGGGCGTTCGGGGTGGATGCGGCGGCGCGGCTGTATTTCGGCGTGCCGGCGGCGCGCGTCACGCTGTGGCAGGCGGCGATCCTGGCCGGGCTGCCCAAGGCGCCCTCGCGCCTGAACCCGCGCAGCGCGCCGGAAGCCGCGATGCGCCGCGGCGCCGACGTGCTGGCCGCCATGGCCGATGCCGGGCTGATCACGCCGCGCCGCGCGGCGGAGGAGGCGGAGCGGATGAGCCTGCCGCGCCGCCCCTCGGGCGATGCGGGCTGGTTCGCCGACTGGGTGCAGGACGGGCTGGCCGAGGACTATCCCGGCACCGGCGACCTGGTGCTGCGCACCACGCTCGACCTGCGCGCCCAGGCGGCGGTGGAGTCGCGGCTGGAGGCGCTGCTCTCCGGCCCCGGCCAGGCGGCGCAGGTGGGGCAGGGGGCGGTGCTGGTGCTGGATGCGCGGGACGGCGCGGTGCGCGCCATGGCCGGCGGCCGCGCCTACCGGCAGAGCCCGTTCAACCGCGCCACCATGGCGCGGCGGCAGCCCGGCTCGGCCTTCAAGCCCTTCGCCTTCCTGGCCGCGCTGGAGCAGGGGGCGGGGCCCGAGGAGCGGGTGGCGGACACGCCGCTCAGCCTCGGCCGCTGGTCGCCGGGCAATGGCGGCTGGCGCAGCCGCGGCGAGATCTCGCTGGAGGAGGCGCTGGCGCACAGCGTCAACACCGCCGCGGTGCGGGTGATGCAGCGCGGCGGCGGCGCGCGGGCGATGGCGGAGGTGGCCAGGCGGCTCGGCGTGCAGGGCAACTTCCCCAACAACGCCTCGCTGGCGCTGGGCACGGCGGAGGTGACGCTGCTCGACATGACCGCCGCCTATGCGGCCTTCGCCAATGGCGGGCTGCGCGTCACCCCCTATGGCGTGGCGCGGGCCGAGTCGGCGGAGCGGCTGCTGGCGGTGCCGCGCGAGGCACCGCGGCGGGCGCTGGCGCCGGAGCACGCGGCGGCGATGCGGCGCATGCTGGGGGCGGTGGTGCGGCAGGGCACGGGCCGGGCGGCGGCGGTGCCGGGCCTCACGGTCGCCGGCAAGACCGGCACGACGCAGGATTTCCGCGATGCGTGGTTCATCGGCTTCGCCGAGTCCCTGGTCATCGGCATCTGGCTGGGCAATGACGATGGCAGCCCGATGGAGAGCGTCAGCGGCGGCAGCCTGCCCGCCCGGCTGTTCCACGACATCCTGGAGGAGCTTCGCCCATGAGCGATGACGCCGCGGCGGGGGAGGAGAATCCCGGCGCCCGCAACCTGGCCGCCCTGGCGCGGCCGATGCAGCACGCGCTGAACAATTTGTTCATGGTGCTGCACGCCAACCTCGATTCGGTGATCTCCACCCTGCCGCCGGAGGACAAGGCGACGCTGCGGCTGCAGCGCGCCAGCCAGGGGGCGAAGGACATGGAGGCCCTGCTGCGCGCCTATCTGCGCATCGGCCGCCCGGCCGAGCAGCCGGCGGTGGATTCCGCCAAGTATCTGGAGGCGGTGCGGCCGGTGCTGGCGCAGGCGGCGGGGCGCCCGGTGGTGGTGGAGGTGCGGTCGAGCGCGATGATCGCGCCGCAGCGGCCGGCGGTGGATATCGCGCTGATCGACCTGGCCTGGGGCGCGCGGGCGTTGCCGCGCGGGGTGAAGCCGGTGCTGGTGCTGGAGGGGGCCAGCCTGACCGCCGCCTGGGCGGCGCCGCCGGCGGCCCTGCAGGGCCTGGAGGCGCTGGGCCTGAGCGTATCGCAGGAAGAAGGCCTGACGCGTGTGACGTTGACCTGACTGGCGGCGGGGTCCGGGGTGGCCCTGCCACCCCGGCGGAGGGGTCTGGGGAGGCGGCGCCTCCCCAGGCTCAAGGCTTGCCCCAGGCCATGATGTGGAACCAGGGCGCGCGGCGGTAGCGCGTGGCCATGGCGGGGTCGCCGCCCCAGGGGGCGGGCTCGGCGAAGTGGCGCAGCACCAGGCCCTGGCCGAGGAAGGCCGCCATGTAGTCCTGTAGCGGCCGGTGCCAGTTGCGGATGCGCATATTGCGCCAGGCGACCCATTCGGCGCGGGCCTCCAGGTAGCGGTCGACGCGCAGGTGTTCGCGCCCCTCGGCGTCGCGGATGCGGGGGTGCGGGGAGGCGGCGGTCATGAAGGGGTTGAGGTTGGCGATCAGCAGCTCGCCGCCCGGGGCCAGCACGCGCGCCATCTCGGAAGCGGCGGCGGCGAGGTCGGGGATGTCGATCAGCGTCAGGTAGCTGACCACCAGGCCGAAGCTGGCATCGGGGAAGTCCAGCGCCTCGGCCCGGCCGGGGCGGTAGTCGCCGCCGGGGTCGCGGGCGCGGGCGGCGTCCAGCAAAGCGGGGGTGGGGTCGATGCCGGTGGCGGCGATGCCGGCGGCGCGCAGGGCGCGGCAGAAGCGGCCCTCGCCGCAGCCGATATCGAGGGCCTCGCGCGCGCCGGAGGCGGTGGCGCGGGCCAGCATCGGCCGGTCCAGCACGAAGCGGCGGGCGTAGTCGCCGTGGTCGCCCATTTCCCCGAGCCAGGCCCCGGCCGACTCGGTCCAGCCATCCGACATGCGCTTTTCTCCCGGTTGCGAAAGGGGCGGCAGGGAGCAGAGCGGGGCGCGGCTGTCAAAAAGCGATCCGGTTACAGGCTTTTCGAATCCAGGCCCATCACCGAGAGGGTGGCGCGGGAGAGGGGCGTGTCCTCGCAGAGGGCGAAGGGCAGGTCGAAATGGTTGGAGCCGGGCGGGGCCGGGATGCTGTGGGTGGTGCAGCCGGCCAGGGCGCAGAAGGCGGCGTGGTCGTGGGTCTGGCGCCTGAATTCCGCCGTCTCGGTCGCGGCCACGCAATGCACCACCGGGATGGGCGCGGGGGGCGGCAAGGCGAGGGGGGAGAGGCGGCGGGCCGCGGCTTCGTCGAGCGCGAGCCAGTCATTGACGTGGCAGAGGCGGATCGGCTCCAGGTCGTAGAGGCCGGAGAGCAGGGTGGCGCCGGCGACGGGGCGCGGCGGCAGGCCGAAGGCGGCCGGCCAGTCGCCCCCGGCGATCAGCATGGCGGCCAAATGCCCGCCGGCCGAGCTGCCGGAGAGGTGGATGCGCGCCGGATCGCCGCCATGCGCGGCGATGTTGGCGTGGACCCAGGCCAGCGCCGCGCGGCACTGGCGGGTGATCTCGTCGAGCGAGGCGCCGGGGGCGAGGGCGTAGTTCAGCGCGACCACGCAGGCGCCGCGCGCGGTGAGGTAGGGCGCCATGAAGCCGGAATCGGCGGAATCCAGCGCGCGCCAGTAGCCGCCATGGATGAACAGGAAGACGGGCGCCGGGCCGGGCGTGGCGGCGGGGTAGATGTCCAGCCGCTCGTCTGGTGTCGGCCCGTAGGGGATGTCGGTGCGGCAGGGGAGGCTGGCGCGCGCGGCGTCGGTGCGGCGGCGGTATTCGGCGAGGAAGGGGCCGACATCGGGCACGGTGGCGCGGGCGTTGTATTCGCGGTCCAGCGTGGCGCGGTCCATGCCGCGATAGGTCGCCTGCATCGGTTTTCTTCCTGTTGGCGGGGTCCGGGGTGGCCCTGCCACCCCGGCGGGGCTCTGACGCACTGCGTCAGAGGGGGGCGGCGCCCCCTGCCGCTTCTGCTGTGGTCAGACGCCGATCCAGCGTTTCACCGCCTCGGCATTGTCGCGGAGGGCGGTGCTGTCGCCGCTCCACACGGTGCGGCCCTTTTCCAGCACGTGGTGCCGGTCGGCCAGCCGGGTCAGCGCGGCCAGGTTCTTGTCGATGACCAGGATGGACTGTCCCTCGCCCTTCAGCACGGCGAGGGTGTTCCAGATCTCGGCGCGGATGACGGGCGCCAGGCCTTCCGTGGCCTCGTCCAGGATCAGCAGGTGCGGGTTGGTCATCAGGGCGCGGCCGATGGCCAGCATCTGCTGCTCGCCGCCGGAGAGGGTGCGGGCGGATTGCCCGGCGCGTTCCTCCAGCCGGGGGAAGAGGTCGAAGATGCGGCGCAGCGTCCAGGGCGAGGGCTGGCCGGTGCGGTTGGCGGCGGTGGCGACCAGATTCTCGCGCACCGAGAGGGTGGGGAAGACCTGCCGCCCCTCGGGCACCAGGCCGATGCCGTGGCGGGCGATGCGCTCGGGCGGGCGGCCGGCGAGGGCCGTGCCGCGGAAGGTGACCTCGCCGCCGCGCGGCGGGTTCAGCCCCATGATGGCGCGCACCGTGGTGGTCTTGCCCATGCCGTTGCGGCCGAGCAGGGTGGCGACCTCGCCCTCGCCCACGGTCAGCTCGACGCCGAACAGCACCTCGCTGGCGCCGTAGCCGGCGCGCAGGCCGGAGATCTGGAGCATCAGACCGCCTCCTCCTCGGTCAGGTAGGCGGCGCGCACCTCGGGGTCGGCGCGGATCGCCTCGGGGTCGCCGGTGGCGATGCAGCGGCCATAGACGAGGACGGAGACGCGGTCGGCCAGGGCGAAGACCGCCTCCATGTCGTGCTCGACCAGCAGGATGGCGATCTTCCCCTTCAGCCGGGCGAGGGTCTCGGTCATGGCGCGGGATTCGCTGGGGCCGAGGCCGGCCATCGGCTCGTCCAGCACCAGCAGGCGGGGTTGCAGGGCGAGGGCCACGGCCAGCTCGACCTGCTTGCGCTCGCCGGCGGCGAGGCCGGCCACCGGCAGGTCCCAGCGGGCGGGCGGCAGGCCGGCCTCCAGCAAGGCGAGGCGGGCGGGCTGGCGCAGCCCCTCGTCGCGCGCGGCGGCGCGCCAGAAGCGGAAGGAATGGCCCTGATGCGCCTGCACGGCGAGCGCCACATTGTCCTCGGCGCTGGCTTCGTCGAGCAGCTGGACGATCTGGAAGGAGCGGGCGAGGCCCGCGCGCACGCGGCGCGCCGCCGGCAGGCGGGTGATGTCCTGGCCGTCGAACAGGATGCGGCCGGCATCGGGGGCGATCTCGCCGGTGATCTGGCCGATGGCGGTGCTCTTGCCGGCGCCGTTGGGGCCGATCAGCGCGTGCAGCTCGCCGGGCAGCACGGTGAGGGAGAGGTCGTCGGTGGCGCGCAGCCCGCCGAAATTCTTGCGCAGCCCGTCGAGGGTGAGCAGCGGGGTCATGCCGGCAGCGCCCGGCGCAGCAGCGCCATCAGCCCGCCGCGCGCGAAGAGCACGACCAGCAGCAGGATGGGGCCGAGGATGACCTGCCAGTGCTCGGTCCAGGAGGAGAGCAGGGATTCGAGGCCGACCAGCGCGGCGGCGCCGAAGACCGGGCCGAGCAGCGTGCCGACGCCGCCCAGGATGACCATGATCATCAGCTCCCCCGATTTGGTCCAGTGCAGCATGTCGGGGCTGACGAAGCGCGCCTGGTTGACCATCAGCGCGCCGGCCAGGGCCGCGCCCATGCCGGAGAGGATGAAGCCCACCAGCTTGTAGGGGTAGGGGGTGACGCCGAGGGCGCGCAGCCGGCGCTCGGATTGCCGCGCCGCGCCCAGCACCTGGCCGAAGCGGGAGCGGGTGACGCGGCGCAGCAGCGCCAGCCAGGCGACCAGCAGGCCGAGGCAGAGCCAGTAGAGCTGCGCCGGGTCGCGCAGCGACAGGCCGGGGAACTCCCCCTGGCGGCGCACGCTGAGCCCGTCATCCCCGCCATAGGCCTTCAGCGAGACGAACAGGAAGAACAGCATCTGGGCGAAGGCCAGGGTGATCATGATGAAGGGCACGCCGCTGGTGCGCAGGCTGAGCGCGCCGATCACCGCCGCCGCGACGCCGCCAAGGCCGACCGCCGCCAGCAGGGTGACGGGGAGCGAGACGCTGCCCGGGATCAGGCCGAGCAGCGGCTCCTGCCAGGACCAGTGGGCGTAGAGGATGCCCACCGCGTAGCCGCCGAGGCCGAAGAAGGCGGCGTGGCCGAAGCTGACCATGCCGCCCTGGCCGAGCGCCAGGTTCAGCGCGCTGGCGGCGATGGCGTAGATGGCGATGCGGGTGGCCAGCCCGATGCTGGCCGGGCTGCCCAGCGCCTCGGCCAGCCAGGGCAGGGCGATGGCGAGCGCCAGCAGCAGGGCCAGCGCCACCGCGTCGCGCGAGGGCAGGCGGGCGCGCAGGCGGCTACGCATGGGCGGGGAACAGGCCGCGCGGGCGCAGCAGCAGCACAAGCGCCATCAGCAGATAGACTCCCATGGAGGCGAGGCCGGCGGCCAGCGCGTCGGCGTCCGGCCCCTGCATGACGCCGCGCAGCGTGGCCGGCAGGTAGGCGCGCAGCAGCGTGTCGACGAGGCCCACCAGCATCGCCCCGGCCAGCGCGCCGCGCACCGAGCCGATGCCGCCGATGACGACGACGACGAAGGTGGTGATCAGGATCTGCTCGCCCATGCCGACCTGGACGGAGAAGAGCGGCCCGGCCATCAGCCCGGCCAGCCCCGCGAGCAGCGCGCCCAGGCCGAAGACCAGGGTGTAGAGCAGCCGCACATCGACGCCGAGGGCGCGCACCATCTCCCGGTGCGTGGCGCCGGCGCGCACCAGCATGCCGGTGCGGGTGCGCTGGATCAGCCAGTACAGCCCGCCCGCCACCAGCAGCCCGACCAGGATGATGGCCAGGCGGTAGGCGGGGTAGGGCAGGCCGGGCAGCAGCTCCACCGTGCCGCGCAGGGGGGCGGGGATGTCCACGAAGAGCGGCTGGCGGCCGAAGAGCAGCACGGTCGCCTGGTTGAAGAACAGGATCAGGCCGAAGGTGGCCAGCACCTGGTCCAGGTGGTCGCGCGCGTAGAGGCGGCGCAGCACCAGGAACTCCACCGCCATGCCGGCCAGCGCCGCGGCGGCCAGCCCGGCCAGGGTGGCGAGCAGCGCCGAGCCGGTCTCGGCCGCCACCCAGGCGGCGGCGAAGGCGCCCACCATGTAGAGCGAGCCGTGCGCCAGGTTGATGACGCCCATGATGCCGAAGACCAGCGTCAGCCCCGCCGCCAGCAGGAACAACATGACGCCGAGCTGCAGGCCGTTGAGGAGCTGCTCCAGCAGCAGGGCCATGCGGTTCTCCAGAAAGCCGCCGGCGGGCCGCGCCCGCCGGTCCTTGCGGTCAGGACAGGGAGGGCCGGGGCGTCCGCCCCGGCGCCGGCCCGGTCAGAGGCGGCATTGCGACGCGTAGGCGTCGCCATGGTTCTCCAGCACGCGCTCCTTGGTCACCAGGGCGGGCTTGCCGTCGGCGCCGCGCTCGACGCGCACCAGGAACCAGTCCTGCACCGGGTGCTGGTTGGGGCCGAAGGCGAACTTGCCGCGCGGGCTCTCGAACTTCGCCGGCAGCATGGCGCGGCGGAAGGCCTCGGTGTCGTCCACCCGGCCGCCGGTGCCGGCCAGCGCCGCGCCGATCGCCAGCGCGGTGTCGTAGCCATGCTGGGCGTAGTAGGTCGGGATACGGTTGTGCTTGGCCATGAAGGCCGAGACGAAGCGCCGGTTCGCCTCGTTGTCGAAATCGGTGTTCCAGTGCGCGGTGACATGGATGCCGAGCGCGGCCTCGCCCACCGCGGCCAGGGTGGTGGCGTCCATCGACGGCTCGGCCAGCACCATCGGGATGTTGGCCAGCAGCCCGGCCTGCACGTATTGCCGCAGGAAGGCGATGCCGAGGCCGCCCGGATGGAACTGGTAGACGGCATCCGGCTGGGCGGCGCGGATCTGCGCCATCTCGGCCGCGTAGTCGGTCTGGTCGAGGCGGGTGTAGACCTCGCCCACGATCTCGCCCTTGTAAAGCCGCTTGAAGCCGGTGATGGCGTCCTTGCCCGCCTGGTAGTTGGGGGCGAGGATGAACATGCGCTTGTAGCCGAGATTGACGGCGGCCTGGCCGGCGCTCTCGTGCAGCCCGTCATTCTGCCAGGCGATGGACCAGAAATTGCGGTGGCACTCGCGCCCCGCGAAGGTCGAGGGCGAGGCGTTGGGGCTGACATAGATGCCGCCCGCGTCCAGCACGTCCGGCGCCACGGCGCCGAGCACGTTGGAGAAGACGATGCCGGTCAGCAGCTTGATGCGCTCATTCTTCATGAAGCGCTCGGCGATCTGCTTGCCCTGGCCGGGGCGCAGCGCGTCGTCCTCCACCAGAAGCTGCACGGCGGTGTTGCCGAGCTTGCCGCCCTGCATCTCGGCGGCCAGCGCGAAGCCGTCGCGGATGTCCTGGCCGAGATAGCCGCCCGGGCCCGAGAGGGTGGTGACCATGCCGATCTTGAGCGGCGCGCCCTGCGCCAGGGCCGGCCGCGCCAGCAGGGGGGCGGCCGCCGCCGCGCCCAGGACGCCAAGCCCGAAGCCACGCCTGTCCATCATCTCCCGATCTCCCCTATTTCTTTGAAGCTTAAACTGTCTTGTTTCCGGCTTGGAAGCGGAAAACCGACGGAACCTGCGGGGAGAAACGTGCAATGCGCAACGCGACGCGACCGCCTGGGCTGCGCCGTTTTCACGGGAAACACCGGATTGTGGAAGGGTGATGCGGCTTGCCGTCCTGGCATTCCGCCGATGCGGTGCCGTGCTGGCGGCGCCGCTGGTCTCGACCCGCTGCCCATCCTCCTGGCTCTCCCTCTGCCTTCTTCCCGCGCACGGGTATTTGAAGGCGGCGGTGGCCGGTGGGCAACCGGGGGTGGGGTGGATCAGCCGGGGCGGCTGCCGCGCATGTAGCGGCGTTCCGGCCGGTAGCCACGGGGGGAAAGCCAGTTCCACAAGGCTTTGAGGTGCAGGCAGCGCAGCATGAGGGGTGCTCCTTCGCCGGGGATCGGCGGGCGCACTCTCGCTTTCGTGAGGTTATCGTAGAGTAAATCACGCGCCCGTGATGGCGACGCAGGCGCACAATATCGACTCAAACCGAAGGCGGGTGCAGGGGACCCCGTCCCCTGCCCAAGAAAAAGATGGGGGGAGTTTGAGGGGGCGGAGCCCCCTCAAGGCGGGGCGCTTCAGTGGGTCGGCGGCGGTTCCAGGATGGCGCCATAGACCATGGCCTGTCTCAGCTTGGCGATGTGCAGGCGCAGCGCCGGCGGCAGCGCCCGCCACAGCGCCAGATGCCACAGCAGCCCCCGCAGCCAGCGCCATTGCCCGACCGGCCGCAGCGCGCGGATCAGCGGGAAGATGCGGTGGCGCCGCACGGCCTCGGGGTGCGCCTGGAACAGCAGGCGGTAATTCTCCACCGAGCGGTCGAGCCGCCCCAGCCAGTCGGCGTCACGGTGGAATTCCATGTGGCTGACGCTGTTGTCGATGTGCCGCACGGGGGCGTGGGGGCCGATGCGCAGCGCCCATTCCGTGTCCTCCCAGCCCCAGCCGCGGAAGCGGTCGTCGAAGGGGCTGGCCAGGAAGAGGTCACGGCCGAGCTGGAAATTGGCCGAGAGGAAATGGCCGGCCGGGTCGCGGTTTCGGGTCTCGGCCGGCAGCCATTCGCGCTTCTGGCTGTGGGTGTGGAACAGCAGGCTGTCGGCCGGCACGGGGGGCAGGCGCTGGCCGCTGCGGCCGCCGCAGACCACGGCGCGCGGATGCGCCGCCGCCGCCGCCAAAGCGCGGGCGACGAAGCCCGGCGCGTCCGGCAGGCTGTCGGCGTCGAGGAACAGCACCGCCTGGCCGCGTGCCAGCCCCGCCAGCGCGTTGCGCGCCCCCGCCCGGCCCAGATTTTTTTCCGAGTTGGCCAGGCCTGCGGCCTGTCCGCGTTGCGCGGCCTCTTCCAGGATTTCTTCCTGTCCGGTGAGGGCGGGGTTGCCGTCGATCAGCACCAGCAATTCCACCGCGCCGGGCTCGGGCAGCGCCGCCATGTCGGCCAGCAGCTCGGCCGCCAGGGGGCGGATGTCGCGGTCATAGGTCGGCACCAGGATGGACAGGCGCGGCGTGGCGCCGGCCCAGGCCGGGCTGGTGTCGAGCGTGGGCAGGGTCTCGGTCATGCGGCGGGGCCAGAGCTTGAAGGGGGGCGGCGCAGCGCCAGCAGCCAGACCAGGGCGGCGGTCAGCGCCATCACCGCCAGCCGGGCCAGCGCCGCCGCCTCGATCCCGCCGATCGGCACGGCGATCCAGCACAGCACCAGCGTCAGCCCGAGCGACAGCGCCACCACGGCCAGGCGCTGATCCTGGCGGGCGGTCGCGCTCAGCACATCGGCGCCGATGTAGAAGGCGGCATAGGCGGCGGGGGTCAGGCAGATCAGCCGCAGCAGCGGCGGCAGCTCGGCATAGGCGGCGCCGAAGATCCAGGGCAGCAGGTCGGCAAACAGCAGCACGCCGAGGGCGGCGGCCAGGCCGAGGCCGAGCCCCACCGGCAGCAGCCGCAGCCCGTAGCCGGCGCGGTCCCCGGCGGCCATGCGGAACAGCCGGCCATAGAGCGCGTAGCCCAGCGCGCGGATCGGCAGGTACAGCGTGCCGATGATGCGGAAGGCGGCGGCGTAGAGGCCGGCGGCGTGCGGCCCGGCCAGTTCCAGCACGATCGGCTTGTCGAGATCGGCGGCCGAGGCCTGCAGCGTGCCCTCGGCGGCGAAGGAGAGGCCCTCGCGCCAGCTGCCATGGATCCAGGCGAAGACCGGCCAGCCATGGTCGCGCACCACCAGCGCCAGGCAGCAGAGCGCCGCCAGCGCCGAGGCGCCAAGATACCAGAAGGCCCATTCGCCCAGGCTGAGCCCGCTGCCGAGCGCCGCATGCGCCGCCCAGGCCAGCGCGATGGCGGCCAGCCGCATGGCGCCGATCAGCACGGTGGCGAGCGATTGCCGCCCGGCCTGGCCAGTGGCGATGTAGATCATGGTGCAGAGATTGGCGTAGCGGCCGAACAGCAGGTCGGCCGCCAGCACCGCGGCCAGCGGCCAGAGCCCGATCGCGCCGATCTCGAACAGCGGCAGCAGTGCCAGCAGCAGCAGGCCGAGCGGCAGGCCGGTCAGCGTCGCCGCCAGCAGCGCGTGGCCGGTCCAGCGCGGCAAAGCTGCACGGTCGCCGGCGGCGTGGCGGATCAGCAGCTGGTCGCTGCCGAGGCCGACCAGGCTGGAGAGCGCGATGGTCACCGCCGTCAGGCTGGCGAACAGCCCGTAGCCGCCGGGGCCCAGCACGCGCAGCGCCAGCACCAGCCAGCCGATCTGCGTCAGCAGCTGCAGGGTGAAGCCGCTGAACAGCACGCCCATGTCGAGCGCCAGCGCCTTCTCCGGCAGCAGCTTTTTCAGTTTGGCGATCATGGGCGCGGGGTGGAGAGCGCGTCGCAGAAGGCCACCAGCTGGCGCGAGGCCGCCTCATGCGTCCAGTGCTCCAGCGCGTGGCGCCGCGCCTCGGCGCCGAGGCGCTGGCGCAGCCCCGCATCCTCCCAGGCGCGGGCGATGGCGTCGCGCAGCGCCGCCGGATCGCCGGGCGGCACCAGCAGCCCGTTCACCCCGTCCTGCACGTAATCCTCGGCGCCGATCGATTCCGTCACGATGCAGCAGCGGCCGAACATCATCGCCTCGATGAAGGTCACCTGGCCGGAGGCGGAGAAGCGGTTCGCCGTCGGCACCACGCTGAGCCGTGCGCGCTGCGCCAGCACATGGCATTCGGCGAGCGAGAGCCCGCTGCGCAGCGTGACATTGGGCGGCAGCTCCAGCCCCTCGGTCGCGTGGCGGCCGGCGACGACGACCAGGGGCACCTCCGGCAGCTCCCGCATGGCGGCGAACAGCGTGGCGTAGTCGCGATTGGCGCTGCCCATCGCCAGCAGGAAGGGTTTTTTCGAGTCTTCCTCCAGCGTCGGGTTCAGCGCGTTGACGCTGAAGGGCACGAAGACAAAACGCTCCTGCGGCAGGCCGAAGGCCTCGGCATAGGAAGCGATCTCGCGCCGCGAATGCACGATGATACGCTCCACCGCCTGCAGCCCGTAGCGCGCCAGCCTGGCCTTCGCCCCGCCATGCTGCTGGCCGAGGTTGAAGCTCCAGGCGATGATCGGCCGGCGGCTGCCGGAGAGCCGCTTCAGCAGCCCCGCCATCAGCGCCAGCTGCGGGAAGACGGTGAGCAGACCCGCCCCCGGATCGCGCGACAGATTCGCCGCGCGCAGCCCGCGCCCGGCATGCCGCAGATAGTCCAGCCATTGCCGCCCCGAGGTGGCGCGGCGCGAGCGGTCATGGTCGTAATCGGCGTGCAGGTCGAAGAAGCGGTGCCGCAGCGGCGAGACGAAGCGGGTGATCCAGTGATGGTCATAGCCGCCGGGCGAGGAGCCCAGCAGCAGCCATTGCCCGGCGCGGCGCGACGGCGCGGCATCGGGCTGGGGGAGGGGCGTGTCGGGCATGGCGGGGGCGCTCACCAGGGGCTCCGGCGGGACAGGCTCCACCAGACCAGCTTGCCGGCCACCTCGGCCAGCTTCACCGAATGGCGCTCGGCGCGCGCCTCGCGCGTCAGCACCGCGCCCGCCCAGCGCGCCGCGGCCACGCCGCATTGCGCGAGGGCGCGCGCCGTCAGGTTCAGCGCGGTGCAGGGGCGGCAGGCGCTGTGGCGCAGCGTGACCATCCCGTAGAGCTTGCCGGCATGGAAGCTGCGGCGGCGGAAATAGCCGAGCCGCGTGCGCCCTTCCGGCACCTCCTCATGCGCCACCGCCTCGGCGCACCAGACCATGCGGCGGCCCTGGCGGTGCAGCCGCACGAACAGGTCGTAATCCTCGCCGCCGCAGATGCCGAGCGAGGGGTCGAAGGGCACCGGCTCGGCCAGGCAGGTGGCGCGGCGCAGCAGCAGATTGCCGGTGGCGATCCAGCGGCCGCCGGCCGGGTTGCTGTGGCCCAGCGGCATGGTGGTGCCGGTCGGCCAGTGTACCAGGCGGCGGTAATGATGCCCGGTCGGGTCCCAGCTGGGCGCGCCGCCGGGGAAATCCGGCAGGACGGGGCCGAACACCATGTCGGCGCCGCTCGCCTCGGCGGTGGCGAGCAGGGCGGCGACGCAGCCCGGGTCGAACCACTGGTCGTCATCGAGGAAGATCAGCGTCTCGCCGCGGGTCGCCGCGACCCCGGCATTGCGCGCCTGGGAGACGCCGGGCTGCGGCAGGCCGAGATAGCGCAGCGGCAGGCCCGGCCCCTCCGCCATGGAAGCGACGGCCTGGCGGGCATTGCCCTCGGGCGAATTGTCCACCACCAGCACCTCGGCCTCGTAGCCCGGCGGCAGGGCCTGGGCGCGGGCGCTCTCCACCGCGCGCTTCAGCGGCAGCGGGCGGTTGTAGGTGCAGATGACGATGGCGGTGCGCGGCATGGCGGATCCTGCACGGGGCGCGGGGAGCATTCGGCCGGGGCAGGCTGGTCACGCCTGGGCGGAACGATCTTCCCCCAGGCCCCGCCCCGCCGCAAGAACGCGCCACCCGGCCGGGCGCGGCGCGGCGCGCGGTG
>NZ_GG770780.1:238644-240511 GCF_000164635.1 Pseudoroseomonas cervicalis ATCC 49957
CGGCCCTGGCGCCGCCGCCCGCCGGCTTCCGCGCCCCGGCCTGGCTGCTGCCGCTGCAACTGGTGCTCGCCGCCATCGGGGTGGTGCTCTACAGCGGCGCCAAGTTCCAGCTCAGCGGCGGCGCGCCGGAGGCCGAGCAGCTCGGCGCCGCCGACCCGCTGAACACGCTGATGCAGCTGGTCCTGCTGGGCGGCGGCGGGCTGGCCGTGCTGCTGCACGCGCGGCGCGCGCTGGGGCTGGCCCTGCGGCTCTGGCCCTTCCTGCTGATCGTGGCGATGATCGCCGCCTCCACCCTCTGGTCGCAATCGCCCGGGCACACGCTGCGCCGCTCGGTCAGCGTGGTGGTGCTGCTGCTCTTCGTGCTCTCCACCCTCGCCGGGCCCGGCATCCTGCGCTTCATGCGCATCACGCTGGGCGTCACCCTGGTTCTGGTGCTGCTCAGCCTGGCCGAGGCGGCGCTGCGCCCCGCCATCGGCTACGACACCGGCGACTACGCCAACGCCATCCGCGGCGTCTTCCCGCAGAAGAACGTCTTCGGCATGGCGCTGCTCTGCGGCGTGCTGGCGCTGTCCTATCTGGTGCTGGAGCGCGGCCGGCTGCGCTGGGGCGATGGCGCGATCCTGCTGGTGCTGCTGGTGATGCTGGTGCTGGCGCGCTCCACCACCTCGCTGCTGCTGGCGCTGCTCTGCGCCGGGGCGACGGTGGCCTTCCTCTGGCTCGACCGCGGCGGCGCCTGGGCGGCCGCCATCCTGCTTGGCCTGGTGACGGGGGGCAGCGCGGCGCTGCTGCTGTTCGCCGCGCTGGGCACCGAGGGGCTGTTCGAGCTGATCGGCAAGGATGCCTCGCTCACCGGCCGCACCTTCATCTGGGAGGAGGTGTGGAACCTGATCAACCAGCGGCCGCTGCTGGGCACCGGCTATGCCGCCTTCTGGATCGCCGACTCGCCCGGCGTGCTGGCGATCCAGGAGCGGGTGCAGTGGGCGGTGCCCAGCGCCCATAGCGGCTATCTGGAGGTGCTGCTGCAGCTCGGCTGGGTCGGCGCCGCGCTGGTCGCGCTGCTGGCGGCGGTGACGCTGCTCTGGGCGCTGCTGGCGCTGGCGCGCGGCCCGCGCCGCCACGCGATGTGGACGCTGATGCTGGCCGGCGTGCTGCTGATCCTGAACCAGAGCGAGAGCGCGCTGCTGAACCCCGACCTGCCGATGATCTTCTGGCTGATGCTGCTGGTGGTGCTGCAGCAGGCGCCGCCGCGCGCCGCCGAACCGCCCGCCTGGCGGCGGCTCGGCTATGTCGCGGGCGGCGGCGGGCTCAGCGCGGCGGCGTCTCCAGCGGCACGGCGGTGACGCTGTTGTAGGGCGAGCCGTCGACGATCTTGGTGCTGGTCACGAGATAGACCAGCACGTTCTTCTCGCGGTCGTGCATGCGCGTCACCGTCAGCGACTTGAACAGCGCCGAGGCGGATTGGCGGAACACCGATTCGCTCTGCGGCAGCCCCTGCGGCAGCGTCACCGCGCCGGTGGCGCGGCAGGCGATGCTGAAGCGCGACGGGTCCTCGGCCAGCCCGACCCAGCCGGACAGCCCGCCCGTGTCGGCGCGCGAGACATAGCAGGAGACATTGGGCACGCGCGGGTCGTCATAGCGCTCGACCACCACCTTGTCGTTGGGGCCGACCAGGCGGAAGGTCGTGCTGACCTCGCCGACGCGGCTCTGCGCCGTGGCGTCGCCGGCCAGGGCGAGGGCGAGGGGCAGCGCCGCCAGCAGCGGCAGCGCGGGCGGGACGGGGCGGCGGCGGGGCATGGCGGCATCTCCTGGGGTGGGCCGGGTCGGCCGGCGCCGCCCCTGTGTCCCCCCGGCGCCCACCCCGCCGCAA
>NZ_GG770780.1:241107-244740 GCF_000164635.1 Pseudoroseomonas cervicalis ATCC 49957
CTGCGTGGCGGAAGAGGGCGCTGCCGCCTTGCCGGCCTTGGCGGGCGCCGCCGGCTGCTTCGCCGCGCCGCGGCCGGCGCCGCGATGGGGGTCGGTCAGGCTGGGCGGGTCGCTGGCCGGGAAGGTGTCGGCCAGCTGGGCGTCCAGCGTCGCGCTTTCCGCCGCCCGGCCCCGCCCCTGCTCCGGCGCGGCGTCCAGCTCGCCGCTGGCTTGGTGCCAATGCGCCTCGTCCTGCCCATGCGGGCGGCCGGCCTGTTCCCACAGCGCATAGGCGCGCTGGCGGATCCGCTCCTCCCGCTGCCGCTTCTCGTCATTCATGGTCTTGCTCCTGTCGTCGCGGGCATGGTCCTGCTCCTGTCGTCGCGGGCATGGTCCTGCCCCTGCCGTCGCGGGGCCGCCCCGGTCGGCGCGATGGCCTGGCGCGGGCCGCATCGCCCCGCTGACCACAATCGCGGGAGAGGGCGCGGGTTTACGCGCGAAGCGCGAAACCCGCCGGCCCTGCCCCTCCTGTGTCCTGGCGGCCACCCGCCTATGCTGCCCGGCCCCGAGGGAGAGATCGCCATGCCCCGCCTGCGCATCCTGCTGACCCACGCCCCGCGCGCCCGCGACCTCTATTACGGCGAGGCGGCGCTGCGGGCCCTGGCGGAGCAGGGCGAATTGCGGCTGAACGAGAGCGACGCGCCGCTCGACACCGAGGCGCTGGTGGCGCTGGCCGAGGGCTGCGACATCATCGTGGCCGACCGGCTGGCGGCGGCGCCGGCGGCGCTGTTCGGGCGGCTGCCGGATCTCGCGGCCCTGCTGCGCGTCGCCGTGGACATCCGCAACATCGATGTAGAGGCCGCCAGCCAGGCCGGGGTGCTGGTCTGCCGCGCGACGCCCGGCTTCGTCGATTCGGTGGCGGAGCTGGCGCTGGGGCTGATGCTCGACCTGTCGCGCGGCATCAGCGACGCGGTGCTGGCCTATCGCGCCGGCCAGGCGCCGCCGGTCCGCATGGGCCGCCAGCTTTCGGGCGCCACGCTCGGCATCATCGGCCATGGCGCCATCGGGCGAAAGCTGGGGCGGCTGGCCGCGTCGCTCGGCATGACGGTGCTGGCCAGCGACCCGGCCCTGCCCGAGGGGGCGGAGCGCGAGGGGGCGCGCGGCGCCTCCTTCGCCACGCTGCTGGCCGCCTCCGACATCGTGGTCTGCCTGGCGCCGGCGCGGCCGGAAACCGAGGGCATGATGAACGGAGCCGCCTTCGCCGCCATGCGGCGCGGCGCCCTGTTCCTCAACCTGGCGCGCGGCGAGCTGGTGGACGAGGCGGCGCTGGCCGCCGCGCTGGAGTCCGGCCAGCTGGGGGGCGCGGCGCTCGATGTCGGCCGCGCCGCCGACCAGATGCCCAACCCCTCGCTCGCCGCCCGGCCGGACGTGGTGGCGACGCCGCATATCGGCGGGCTGACGCCGCAGGCGGCGCAGCACCAGGCCTTCGACACGGTGCGGCAGGTGGCGGCGCTGGCGGCCGGGCGCATGCCGGAGCACGCGGTCAATCCCGCCGCGGCGCAGCGCTTGGCGCGGCTGGGCGTTTCATCGTCCTGAGTGATGATGGCAATCCGGAATCATCGCTAACGATGTTGGTTTGCGAGGTCTATCTCTGCCTCAGACAGCGGGGCACCCCCGCCACCGAGACACAGGAGACCGACCATGACCAAGCTGAACGCCGTCCGCGCCCTGACCCTCGCCGCCGGCCTGGCGGTGGCGCTGCCCGGCCTCGCCGCCGCCCGCGACCTGGCGGAGAACGCCAACAATGGCAGCACCAGCAGCCCGTTCGCCTATGCCATGGCGGTGACGCGGGCGCCGCAGGCCGACGGCATCCCCGGCCCGGTGGGCCACAATGCCGGGGCGCGCGGCAATCCGCTGGGGCTGCGTCTGGCGCAGACCGAGCCGCATGAGGCGGCGCACCTGCCGCGCGCCGTGGGCAATTCCGCCAATGCCTGGGGCGGCTTCGGCACCGGCCCGGCGATGAACTGAGCCGGTTCGCGGCACGGCCGGCGGGACCGCGCGGGCCGGCCGCAGGGAGCGCGCGATTTCACCGGCCGCCCATGCTAGGATGCAGCGCTCCGGGGTGGCGGCGGGGGCCCGCCGCCCGTGCGGCCTCCCCTTCCGACCCCCGCGACGAGGCCCGGCTTGCGTGAGCTTTTCCGACGGATCGCGGCGCCGCAGCTGCGCGACCGCGCCGGGCTGGCGCGCTACGTGGCGACCGCCACCGGCGCCGCCGTGCTGCTGGCCCTGGCGGTCGATGTCGCGCAGCAGCTGCTCTTCTTCACCGACTGGCCGACCGCGCTGCGCTCCTGGGCGGTGACCATCGTGATCGCCACCGGCATCGGCGTGCTGCTGCTGGGCTGGATCGGCCGCGCCCATCTGGCGCTCTACGAGGCGAAGCAGCAGGCCGAGCGGCTCAGCCGCACCGATCCGCTGACCGGGCTGGCCAATCGCCGCGCCCTGCTGGAGGCGGCCGAGCGGGGCGACCTGGCGCTGATGGCGCTGGTCATCATCGACCTCGACCATTTCAAGCGAGTCAACGACACGCATGGCCACCGCGTGGGCGATGCGGTGCTGCAGGCGGTTTCCGGCATCCTGGCGGCGGAGCTGGGGGAGGAGGGCGTGCTGGCCCGGCTGGGCGGTGAGGAATTCGCCCTGCTCGCGCCCGGCGAGGCGCCGGCGGCGCTGCTGGCGCGGCTGGTGCGGCTGCGCGACCGGCTGGCGGACCAGCCGGTGGTGGCGGAGGGGCGGGCGGTGTCGGTGACCATCTCGGCCGGCGTGGCGCTGCGCCAGGCCGGCAGCTTCGACGCGCTGTATGGCGAGGCCGACCGCGCCCTCTACGCCGCCAAGCAGGGCGGCCGCAACCGCATCTGCCTGTCCGAGCCGCTGCGCCATCTCTGCCCCGACCTGCCGCAGCGGCGCGGCGCGGCGTGAGGCGCGGCGGCGGGTCCCCCCGCCGCCGCGCCGGGGCTCAGCCGCCCTGGCTGTGCTGCTGCCAGAAGCGGTCGATCGCCTGGCGCTGCTCGGCGCCCGCCGTGGCATCGGCGAAGCTGTCGGGGTCGACCGTCGGCGCCTCGTCCAGCACCTCCTCCGAGGCGCGCAGCACGAAGGCGTCCATCTGCGGCGTCGCGCGCAGCTTCTCCCAGGGCAGGGCAACATAGTCGGCACCGATGCCGAGGAAGCCGCCGCGCGACAGGATCACATAGCCGACGCGACCGCTGCCGGGGTCGAGGATGACGTCCTCGACGCTGCCCAGATACTCGTCCTGCGGGTTGCGCACATCGGTGCCGGTGATGTCGTCGGCGCGGAAATTGCGCTGCATCTGCGCCACCGGCTGCGCGGCGGCGAGCTGCTGCTGCCGGTAGGACACCATCTGCCCCGGCTCCACCCCGGCCTCGCGCAGCTGGCCGGCATACGCGTCATAGGCCTCGCGCGCCTTGCCGAGCACCGCCTGGCAGGTGGCCTCGTCGCCGCGATGCGCCAGCAGGGCGGCGGCGCGGTAGAGCGTGCCGAGCTCCTGCGCCGGCGGGGTGCGCCAGCCCAGATTGGCCCAGGGTCCGGCATCCTGGCCGGCATCCTGGCCGGAGGCGGGGCCGGCCGGCGCCGTCGTGCCGC
>NZ_GG770780.1:245713-250693 GCF_000164635.1 Pseudoroseomonas cervicalis ATCC 49957
GCCCGACGCCGCCGCCGACCGCAACGCCGCGCTGGTGCGCGCCGCCTTCGAGGGCTGGGCGCAGCGCGGCGAGAGCGTGTTCCGCCTGCTGGCGCCGGATGTGCGCTGGACGATCCACGGCTCCGGCCCGGTCGCCGGCACCTATCAGGGGGTCGAGGATTTCCTGGCGCGCGCCTCGCAGCCGCTGGTCAGCCGGCTGGCGACGCCGATCCGGCCGGAGCTGCGCCAGCTCTGGGCGGTGGGCGAGCATGTCGTCATCCGCTTCGACGGCGCCGCCACCACCACCTCCGGAGCGCCCTACCGCAACCAGTTCGTCTGGATCTTCCGCATGCGCGACGGCGTGGTGGTCGAGGCGGAGGCCTTCCTCGACCTCGTGGCCTACCAGCAGGTGGTGGAGACCAACGCGCCGCGCCCGCGCTAGGCGCCTGGCTGGCGCGCGCGGGACAGGTCAGGCGGGGAAGGGTGGCCGACCCGATACGATTCGAACGTACGACCTTTGCCTTCGGAGAAATCCACGGGCAGGCGCCGCCGGGCCTGATCCACGTAGCGGTGTGATTCCTCAACGAGTCGCTGCCGGTGGCGGTCACGAGGCGCCGAGCACGAACCCGGTTTCGGCGACGAGGTGCTTGCTACCTGCTTGCTGAATTCCACCTCCGGAAATTCTTGGCGCCGCATTTTGCGAGGCCAACCTGCCCCGCGATGGACGGCACGGTTGAGGATAGACGGCGGCGGATCGGCTTGCGCGAGGTGCGCGCCATTGGCCCCGGCGAGATGGTGTGGGATGCAGCGGTGAGCGGCTTCGGTATCCGCCGCCAGCAGTCCGCTGCGGTCAGCTACGTCCTGTTCTACCGGATGAGCGAGGGACGGCAGCGATGGATCACTATCGGCCGCCACGGATCGGGGCGGCGATTTCGCGCGCGCTACGACGGCCGTCATCCGCGACTTCCGACGAAACCCACTTGATCGTCGGTGCGGGAGAGGAGACCGTCACCGCTATGCACGGGAGGGGCGCACTCGTATGTTAGGCGTCTCGGAGCTGCAACGGTATCGCCAAGAGGGCGCGGGGGAAGGCAAAGAAACTCTAATGGGAAAGCCACCGGGGGAACCGAAGTCACCTTCAGCAGCGAAGGGAACGGGCAAAAAGTCCAAAAAGCCGACAATGACTCTTGCGGCGCTCGGCGAAGGTATGCCCGGCCTAACTCCTGTTTCAGGGTTGCGAATGGCCGAAGCTGCTGCCGTGTGCTTCGAGAACGAGAAGCATCAGGCCGGTGTTCGTGTCCTGAAGGCGGGTCTGGTCCCCGAAGATTTCCATGTTGAATGGCCTCCCGTCGATGATCAGCAGCGGCGTTGCTATGCGGACATGCAGGAAGCGACGGAGAGTGGAGCAAGCGGAGTTGCCATCCTCGTAGTCAAGGAGATGACAGGCCTTGTTGTCGTAGAGCGGTCAAGGAAGATGACCGGGTTCGATTATTGGCTCGGTGAGAAGGACTACGAGGGCCTGCCATTCGCGGGGAACCGACGCCTCGAAGTCTCCGGCATCCTCACCGGAACGAAGGCACAACTCGACGCGAGGGTCCGTCAGAAGAAGGATCAGCTGAAGCCCACCGACCATGTGGCGCCGGGACTAGTTGCGGTCATTGAGTTCGGCACGCCGATTGCCTGCGTAGAAAGCAAGTGACGGATATCAAGAAAATCCATCGCCAAGCGATGGAGCAGAGCGACCTTGCCTTGATGGAAAAGGCAAGGGGAAATACTGCCGCTGCCCATTCTCATTTCCAGTTGGCTTACGATTTGGAGGCTACTGCGGCGCATGCGCTGCTTCATGATACTAGCGCGGAACCAACCCGATCTGTGCTGTTCCGGAGCGCCGCCACTCTTGCTCAGGATTGCGGGCGACTCGAAGATGCGGAGAAGCTGATTTACAAGGCTCTCGCGGGAGAGCCACCTTCCGACATCGCTGATGAGTTACGAGACCTTCTTGAGCAGGTTTCCTTCCAGCGTCATCTTGAGCTTCGTGGCGTAGAACTCAGCGACGACGAAATACAGATGGCGATCACGGGCAAGTCGGTCGGCTTTGGTATGGCCCCGACTGATGCTTTACTCTCTAGAGTTCGCAGCACGGAGACGCTTCTCTTCCGAACTGCGGAGCGTAAGCAGAACCGCCCATACCGAGACAAAGGGCGCCGGGGCGGGCAACTGGCGCAGGATTTGGAACTCTACATGTCGGTGCCGCGAGCAGCGTGCTTCGCGGTGACATTTCGCGTTGGCTCGTCGCCGCAGCGGTCCCTTCCGGGACTTTCGACCGGCGAGGAGGTGATAGATGAACTCTTGGATTGCCTCCAACTCTATGCTGAGGGAAATGCGGAGCAGCTTAGGCATCGGATCAAAGAAGAGGCATATTACCGCAACTTCGTAAGCCTTGCTCGCACGCTTCAGCCGGATGGCGCGAAGCTGAACATGGTCGGTTTCACCACGGTGCGCAGAGGGCGCGTCAAGCAAGTTGCAATGCGGCAGCCTTCAGACGAGACGCCAGAGCTTGTCCCGCTAGACGTGCTGCCAGAGAAGGACAAAGGCAAGGGCGAGGAAGGGGAAACCGTCCACTTAAGTGGCATGCTGAAGGTCGCCAACTCGATGAAGAAGCAGGACGAAATCCAGCTTCTTATGAGCGACAAGAAGAAGGTAACTGTCGTGGTCCCGCCCGGCATGATGAGTGACATCGTTAAGCCGCTATGGGACACCGAGGTTAGCGTGACTTCCACTCGCAAGGGAAAGAAGTTGCACCTGATGCAAATTCGCCCGGCGTGACGCATCCCGCTCTGAGGTTGCCACGGCGGCAGGGATTTCCGGCTGCCTCGTCCCACCGCCCCTGCCGCTCTCTCTGCCCGCCCGACGTTGACCGCCGCGCTTGTGCGCCATGACGGTCTACCAAACGGTCCAATTTAAGTTTGCACAAACGGATCTCGAATGGAGAGCCGTTCCCGCTGAATTATTTGCTGAAAGACGGCCGCGATAACCTATCCTGAATGGACTCTTCCGACTTCAGTCGGAGCGGTCGATATTTAGGAGGACTGCATGATTATTGGGTATGCCCGCGTGAGCGACGGCGGGTCTCAACGCCATGACCTTCAGATGGACGCCCTCCACGCCGCCGGGTGTGAGCGCGTCTTCGTCGAGGCGGCCAGCGGGGCGAGGACCGACCGGCCCGAGCTTCGTAAGGCGTTGGAGATCGCGCGGCCCGGCGATGTCATCGTGACCTACCGCCTCGACCGGATCGGCCGCTCCCTCAAGCACCTCATCGAGATCGCCGAGGACCTGCAACGGTGGGAGATCGGGCTGCGGTCGCTGATCTACGGGAAGGTCAGCGGGACCATGGTGCAGAAGCTACGACGAACCCGGTTGGATCATGCCGCCGGAGACGATCCTGATGATGCCGGGAGAGACCGTCGCGGAAACCGTGTTGGGGACCGTCAGGCCCACGCTGCGGGGGCCGGTGACCGAGATCAGAAGACCACGGTTCTGTCTCGTCCTGCTTGCTATGCGCTTGCTGGGTGGCGCTGCGGCGGGAGACGCTGTAATCTAAGTGCTTGAAAAGATTGGCGGACCCGACACGATTCGAACGTGCGACCTTTGCCTTCGGAGGGCAACGCTCTATCCAGCTGAGCTACGGGTCCTCGCCGGGGGCCTGTTTAGCCGGATGCGGCGGCGATGGGAAGCCCCGCGATCGCGGGCGCCCCGATCGCCGCCGCAGGGCCCTCAGCCGGCCAGCGCCGCCTCGACCGAGGCCGCCGCCTGGAACAGCGCCGCGTCGCCGCCGCCCATGCGGCTCAGCATCAGCCCGACCGGCGCCTCGCCCGGGGCGTGGCAGGGCAGGCTGATGCTGCAGCCATCGAGGAAGTTGAAGGCCGCCGTGTTGCGCAGCAGCAGCAGGTTGATGCGGTTGTACTCCGCTTCCTCCGCCACGGCGGAGAGCGGCGGCGGGGTCAGCGCCGCGGTCGGGCAGAGCACGGCGTCATAGGGGGCGAGGCGCGGCGCGGCGGCGGCGATGATGCGGGCGCGGGCCTGGACCAGCGCCTGGTAGTCGGCCGCGCTGATCGCCGCGCCCCGCCGGATGCGCGAGAGGATGCGCGGGTCGTAGCCCGCGCCCGCCCGCTCGATCAGCCCGCGGTGCCAGGCATAGGATTCGGCCGCCGCGAAGCCGCCCGCCGCATTGGCCACCGGGATGTCGCCCAGCTCCGGCAGGGCGAAGCGCTCGATGAAGGCGCCGGCATCGCGCAGCCGGGCCACGGCGCGGTCGAAGGCGGCGGCCACGGCCGGCTCCAGCCCCTCGAACAGGAAGGTGCCCTCGGGGATGCCGAGGCGCAGCCCGGCCACCGGGCGCGGCACGGGGGGGGCCGCGCTCTCGGCCCCGGCCATCAGCGCGTGCAGCACGGCGCAGCAGCCGACCGTGTTGGCCAGCGGCCCGATGCTGTCGAGGCTGGGCGACAGTGGCAGCACGCCGGCGAGCGGCACCTGGCGGGCGGTCGGCTTGTAGCCCACGATGCCGCAGAGCGCGGCCGGCACGCGGCAGGAGCCGCCGGTGTCGGAGCCCAGCGCGCCGAGCCCCATGCCGTCGGCCACGGCCACCGCCGCGCCGGAGGAGGAGCCGCCCGGCAGCCGCCCCGTGGCGCGGTCATAGGGCGAGAGGGGGGTGCCGAAATGCGGGTTCACGCCGAGCCCGCTGAAGGCGAATTCCACCATGTTGGTGCGCCCCAGCACGACGAAGCCGGCGCGCTGCAACCGCGCCACGGCCGGCGCCGTGCCGGCGGCGGGCGGTGCCTCGGCCAGCACGGCGGCGCCGGCGCGGGTGGGCACGCCCTCCTGGTCGAACAGATCCTTCACCGAGATCGGGATGCCGGCCCAGGGGGAGGGGGCGCGCCCGGCGCCGCGCAGCGCGTCCATCGCCAGCGCCGTGGCGCGCGCCGCCTCGGCCTGCACGGCGAC
>NZ_GG770780.1:250985-255754 GCF_000164635.1 Pseudoroseomonas cervicalis ATCC 49957
GGCCGCCGGGAGCGGCCCGGCCGCGCGCCGCAAGCCCCGCGCGCCGGTTCCGCCCTGGTTTCGGAATGAGATCGGTCCGCATTGACAGGAGCGGGGGAAGCGGAGCAACCTCTCCGCAACCAAAGATCATGTGGGAGGACGTATGATAACCCGACGTCTGACGAATTGGCTGGGGGTCGCCGCCCTGGCGGTGATGGGCCTCGGCGCCAGCGTCACCCCCTCGGCGGCGCAGGAATGGCGCGGCTGGAACATCCATCCGCCCGACTACCCCGTCTCCCGCGGGATGGACCGCTTCACCGAGCTGGTGGCGCAGCGTAGCAACAACCGCATCCGCATGCGCACCTATCATTCGGCGCAGCTCGGCCAGCAGGACGAGGCGATCCAGCAGATGCGGCTGGGCTCGATCGACTTCGCCGAGTTCAACATGAGCGGGCTGAACAACATCGTCCCCAGCACCCAGGTGCTGACGCTGCCCTTCCTGTTCCGCTCGGTGGCGCACCAGCACAGCGTGGTGGACGGGCCGATCGGCGACACGGTGGCCGAGGACCTGGCCAATGCCGGGATCGTGCCGCTGGCCTGGTACGACGCCGGCGCGCGCAGCATGTACACCATCCGGCCCGTGCGCACGCCGGCCGACCTGCGCGGCATGAAGATCCGCGTGCAGACCTCCGACCTGTGGATCGACATCATCCGCGCGCTCGGCGCCAACGCGACGCCGCTGCCCTATGGCGAGGTCTACACCTCGCTGCAGTCCGGCGTGATCGACGGGGCCGAGAACAACTGGCCCTCCTACGAGAGCAGCCGGCATTTCGAGGTGGCGCGCCACTTCATCACCACCGAGCATTCCAACGTGCCGGAGGTGCTGGCCGTCTCCGCCACGCGCTGGCGCCGGCTGAACCAGGCGGATCGCGACCTGCTGCGCGCCGCCGCCCGCGAATCGGCCACCTACCAGCGCCAGCTCTGGGCCGAGCGCGAGCGGGTCAGCCGCGAGAAGGTGGTGGCCGCCGGTGTGCAGGTGACCGAGCTCACCGACCGCTCGCCCTGGCAGCAGCTGATGGAGCCGGTCTACGCCAAATACGCGGCCGACCCGCGCATGGCCGACCTGGTGCGCCGGATCCGCGAGACGCCCTGACCGGGCCGACCGACGCGGCATCCCCCGGGATGCCGCGTCTTTTGTTCTCCGTCCCTCCGCCCCGCAGGGAGCCTCGCCGCGATGGCCGCCTTCTCGCGCCTGCTCGACATCCTCGCCCGCATCGTCATCCTGCTCGCCTCCGCCGCCATGGTGCTGCTGGTCGTGATCACCGGATGGATGGTGTTCGGGCGCTACGTGCTGAACGACACCCCCACCTGGGTCGAGCGCGCCGCCACTCTCATCGTCATCACCATCGTCCTGCCGGTCGCGGCGGTCGGCGTGCGGGAGCGCTTCCACCTCTCCGTGCTCGGCTTCCGCGAGGCGCTGCCGGAACGCGCCCGCTGGGGCGTCGAGCTGGCCTGCGACATCCTGGTCGGGCTGTTCGGCCTGGCCATGGCCTGGTGGTCGCTCGAGCTGGTGCAGACCAGCCAGGGCATCCGCATCCCGCTGCTCGGCATCAGCATGATCTGGACCTACCTGCCGCTCACCCTCTGCGGCGTGCTGGTCGCCCTGTTCGCCCTGGAGCAGGCGCTGCTGGCGCTGCGCCACCGCCACACCGCAGCGCGCCCCGCGCTGGCCCTGGAGTAACGCCGCGTGGATCTCGGCCTGGTCATCCTCTTCGCCGTCTTCTTCGGCGGCATCGTCATGGGCGTGCCGGTGGCCTTCACCCTGGGGCTCGCCGCGCTGGCCGGCTTCCTGTGGGAAGGCATCAGCCCCGCCGTGGTGTTCCAGCAGATGACGGCGGGGATGAGCATGTTCTCCCTGCTCGCCATCCCCTTCTTCATCTTCGCCGGCGAGATCATGATGCATGGCGGCATCGCCCGCCGGCTGATCGCCGTCGCCTCCAACGCGGTGGGCTGGATGCGCGGCGGGCTCGGCGTGGTCAACGTCGCCTCCTCCATGCTGTTCGGCGGCATCTCCGGCTCGGCGGTGGCCGACACCTCGGCGCTCGGCACCGTGCTGATCCCGGCGATGCAGCAGCGCGGCTACGACACCGACTACGCGGTCAACGTCACCGTCACCTCGTCGATCGCCGGCATCATGGTGCCGCCCAGCCACAACATGATCCTCTACAGCCTGGCGGCGGGCGGCGGGCTCTCGGTCTCGGCGCTGTTCTTCGCCGGCATCGTGCCGGGCGTGGTGATGTGCACCCTGCTGGCCATCGCCGCCTACGCCGTCGCCGTCCGGCGCGGCTACCCGGCCGAGCCCTGGCGCGGCTTCCGCCACCTGCTGCTGAGCTTCCTCGACGCGCTGCCGGGGCTGATGACCGGCGTCATCATCCTGGGCGGCGTGCTGGGCGGCGTCTTCACCGTCACCGAATCGGCCGCCTTCGGCGCCATCTGGGCGGTGCTGGCCACGCTGCTGGTCTATCGCGGCCTGAGCTGGGAGAGCTTCAAGGTGGCGCTCGCCGCCTCGGTCCGCACCACCGCCGTGGTGCTGCTGCTGGTCGGCACCGCCACCGCCTTCGCCTACCTGCTGGCGCTCTACGGCTTCGCCGACACGCTGACCCGCGGCATGCTGGCGATCAGCGAGAACCCCATCATCATCCTGCTGCTGATCAACATCGCCCTGCTGCTGCTCGGCTGCGTCATGGACATGGCGGCGCTGATCCTGATCACCACCCCCATCTTCCTGCCGGTGGTGCAGCAGCTCGGCATGGACCCGGTGCAGTTCGGCATGGTCATGATGATGAATCTCGGCCTCGGCCTGACCACGCCGCCGGTCGGCGCCGTGCTGTTCGTCGGCTGCGCCATCGGCAAGATCCGCATGGAGACGGCGATGAAGGGCATCTGGCCCTTCTATGGCGCGATCCTGGTGGCGCTGGCCTTGACCACCTACGTGCCGGCTGTTTCGCTGACCCTGCCGCGCCTGCTGCTGGGCTACGGCCAGTGACCGCAAGGACCGACCCGATGAGCGACCCGAAGACCACCGTCCTGATCACCGGCGCCTCCGGCAATCTCGGCCGCATGCTGGCCCGGGCCTTCGCCGCCCGCGGCTACGCGCTGCGGCTCACCGACATCAAGCCCTTCCCCGACGACCTGCCCGGCACCGCCCGCTTCGTCACCGCCGATCTGGGGGACGAGGCCGCGATGCTGCGCATCGCCGATGGCTGCGGCGCCATCCTGCATCTCGGCGGCGTCTCGGTGGACCGGCCCTTCGAGGAGGTGCTGGACCCCAACATCCGCGGCCTCTACCTGGTCTATGAGGCGGCGCGGCGCTCCGGCGCGCGGGTGCTGTTCGCCAGTTCCAACCACGCCATCGGCTTCCACACCCGCCCCGGCCCGGGCGAGCCGAAGCTGGAGGCCCCCGGCTCCTTCCGCCCCGACAGCTTCTACGGCCTGTCCAAGGCCTATGGCGAGCTGATGGGCCGGCTCTACTGGGACAAGCACGGGGTCGAGAACCTCAATGTCCGCATCGGCAGCTGCTTCCCCGAGCCGGTCGATGCCCGCATGCTCTCCACCTGGCTGTCCTTCGACGACCTGGCGCGGCTCTGCCTCGCCTTCGTCGAGGCGCCGAAGGTCGGCCACGCCGTGGTCTGGGGCGCCAGCGACAACCCGGCCAGCTTCTGGGGCACCGACCACCGCGACCGCATCGGCTGGCAGCCGCAGGACAGCGCCGAGGCCTTCCGCGCCAAGGTGGAGGGCATCCTCTCCGGCAATCCGGTGGCCGAGCGCTACCAGGGCGGCAGCTATTGCGCCAATGGCTACAGCCGCAAGGGCTTCAGCCCGCGCGACGCCTTCGCGCTGGAGGATTGAGCCTGCGCCTGGCCGCCGCCGGCTGGGACGCCATGCTGCGTCCCGGCCAGGGCGCCGCCTTCGCGGCGCTGCGCTGGCAGGGGCGCGACCTGCTGGCGCCGCTGCCGGACGGCGCCGACCCCAACACCGGCATGGCCGGCGCCTTCTGGATGCTGCCCTGGACCAACCGGCTGGAGGGCGGCGCCTTCCCCTGGGCCGGCGCGGTGCATGCCTTCCCCATCACCCATCCGGCGGAAGGCAATGCGCTGCACGGCCTCGCCCGCGCCCTGCCCTGGCAGGTGGAGGCCGCGACGCCCGGTGCCGCCACCCTGGCCCAGCAAGGGGATGGCGGGCCGTTCCACTGGCGCGCGCGGCTCGGCATCGCGCTCTCCGCCGCCGGGCTGCGCCTGTCGCTCGCGCTGGAGAATGCCGGCGACGCGCCCTGCCCGATGGGCTTCGGCTGGCACCCCTGGTTCGCCCGCCCCGAGGGCTGCACGGTGCGCTTCGCCGCCACCCACCGCTTCCCGACCGATGACCGCAAGCTGCCTTTGCCGCCCGAGCCCAGCCCGGGCCTATCCGGGGGGGAAGCGGAATGGCTCGGCCTCGATGCGCAGTTCGCCGGCTGGGACGGGGTGGCGGAGCTGCACCGCCCGGATGGCTGCCTGACCCTGCGCGCGCGCGGCGACTGGGCGCGCAACCTGCAAGTCTATGCCCCCGCGCATCTGCCGCTGCTCTGCCTGGAGCCGGTGAGCCATGTGCCGGCGGTGATCAACCGGCCGGACCTCGCGCCCTGGGGGGCGATGCGGGTGCTGGCGCCGGGGGAAGGGATGGCGGGAGAGATTGAAGTGGATTTCAAGGAAATTCAGTAGCCTTCTTTTTCTGAAGAAAAAGAAGTTTTCTTT
>NZ_GG770780.1:256136-267846 GCF_000164635.1 Pseudoroseomonas cervicalis ATCC 49957
CCTCTTGTCTGGCTTCCGCTTTTTGCCATCCTCCCCGCCATGCCGAACGCGCTTGTCCTCGGGGCCGGGATCATGGGCCTTTCCGCCGCCTGGGGGCTCACCCGGGCCGGCTGGTCCGTCACGATCGTCGAGCAGGACGAGATCCCCAACCCGCGCGGCGCCAGCGTCGACGAGCACCGGCTGATCCGCCACGCCTACGGGGCGGAGCGCGGCTACATGCGCATGGTGGACGAGGCCTATGCCGCCTGGGACCTGCTCTGGGCCGAACTGGGCGAGCGCCTCTACGTGCCCACCGGCGTGCTGGCGCTGGGCGATGCCGGCGGCGGCTGGCTGGCGGAAAGCCGCGCCACCCTGGCCGGCGACGGCCACGCCTTCGCCGATCTCGGCGCGGCGGCGCTGGAGGCGCGCTTCCCCATGCTGCGCGCCGCCGGGGTGGGCGACGCCTTCCACATGGAAACCGGCGGCGTGCTGCTCGCCAACCGCATCGTCGCCGCGCTGGCCGCGCTGCTGAAGCGGCGCGGCGTCACCTTCCGCCGGGGCCGCGCCACGGAGGCCGACCCCGCCCGCGCCCGCCTGCACCTGGAGGATGGCGCGGTGCTGGAGGCCGACCTGCTGGTGCTGGCCGCCGGCCCCTGGGCGCCGCGCTTCCTGCCGGGCCTGGCCGGGCGGGTCACCGCCTCGCGCCAGATCGTGGTGTATCTGGAACCGCCGGCGGGGCAGCGCGAGGCCTGGGCGCAGGCGCCGATGCTGCTGGACCTCTCGGCGCAGGGCGGCTTCTACGCGGTGCCGCCGGTGGCCGGCACGGCGCTGAAGATCGGCGACCACCGCTTCTCCTGCCAGGGCGATGCCGAGGCCGATCCGCGCGAGGCCAGCGCGGCGGAGGCCGAGGCGATCCTGGACCTGGCCCGCCCGCGGCTGCGCGAGGCCGCCGCCTATCGCGTGCTCGGCGCCCGCGCCTGCTACTACGATGTGCAGCCGGAGGAGCGCTTCCTGCTGGAGCCGCTCGGCGAGCGGACCATGCTGATGAGCGGCTTCTCCGGCCATGGCTTCAAGTTCGGCCCGCTGCTCGGCCTGGCGGTGGCGGCGGAGGACCGCGCCAGCCGCGCCGGATGGGCGGCCGGGCGCGGCTGAAGCCTCTCACCATTCGAGGGCGCCGCGCACCAGGGCGATGCGCGTGCGCTCGCCGCCAATGCCGAAATCATCGTCGTTGATCAGCATCAGCGTGTTGCCGGGCAGCAGGGCGATGCCCTCGATCTTGCCGGGCAGCTCGGGATGGTCGGCGCTGTCCAGCACCAGGCGCTTGGTCACGGCCATCACGCCGCTGCCGGAGAGGTCGCGCAGCTGCTCCAGGCTGGGGCGGGTGGCGGCATCGTCCCAGGCGCTGCCGGCGATGTCGGTGGCGCCCTGGTCGAGCCGCACCTCGTAGAGCTTGGTGGTCTTCTCCGTGCGCTCCAGCACCAGCAGCCGGTCGGGGCCGAGCCAGGCCATCTCCGAGATGCGCGGGTCGCTCTGCCGGTCGGACGGGTCGTTGCGGAAGCTCTGCGGCGCGTCGAGCTGATAGACCCATTCGCCGGTGACACGGCCGGCGGCGGGGTCGAAGCGGATCAGCCGCGTGTTGCGCGCGCCGCGGTAGGCGGCGGCGTCGGGGTTGGCCAGGGGGTTCTGCAGGATGGCGTAGAGCGTGGCGCCATCCGGCGTGCCGGCCAGGCTCTCGATGCCGCGGTTGGACTGGCGGCGGGCCAGGATGGCGGGCAGGCCGGGCTCGATGCGGTAGCCGGCGCCGGCGAACTCGCCCTCGGTGCCGGCCGGCACGATGCGGCGCAGGATGCGGCCATCGGCCGCCACCTCGACCAGGGAGGGCCCGTTCTCCTCGCCCACCCAGAAGCGGCCATCCGGCAGGCGCAGCAGCCCCTCGGCATCGATGGCGGCGGGGTCGAAGGCCAGGCGCCGGCCCTGGCCGTCCAGCGGCTGCTCGGTGCGGCCGGGCAGCGGGTTGGTCAGGCCGGTGATCGGCCGGCCGTCCGGGCGCTTCAGCGCGATCGCCTCGAACACCCGGAAGCGGCGCTGCTCGGGCAGCAGCTGCACGCCATAGAGGGTCGGGGAATAGTCCGGCACCGGGTAGATGCGGCCGCGCGGATCGGCGGCGCAGATCTCGGCCGGCTTCTGGCCGGTGAAGGCCTCGGCATCGGCGCAGGCGATGTTCGGGCCGCGGTCGGACAGGGTGTAGACGATGTCGGCCGGGTCGCCGGCGCGGTGATGCGCGGCGCTGCCGATGCCGATGGTGAACTCCGTCACCCGCCCGCCCGGAAACTGGTGGCGGCCGAGGCGCAGCGCCGGGTCGTCGCTCTCCAGCATGGTGATCTCGGGCGCCGCCCAGGCCGGGGCGGCGAGCAGGGTGGGCAGGGCCAGGCAGGTGGCGAGCAGCAGGCGTCGCATGGTTCGATCCGCGTGTTGGACAGAGGCGCGGACCCTAGCGCCGGCGCCGCGCGCCGCCGCGTGACCGTTGCATGACACCGCCCGCCCGGGGCGCCGCGTCAGGCCCGGCCTGCCGGAGGAAAATCGACATCAGCCTGGGCGCGGCGCTTGATGGCCGGCGGCGGCGCGACCATGTCCTTCACTGTCCGGTTCCCTCTGGCAGCGCAGCCTCCTGCGCCTGCGATGTCGGACACATCGCCCTGATCCCGTTCCCCCCGGGGAACCCGACCATGCCGGAGCCGAAATTGGAGTTCCTCACCGCCAGCTTCCTGGCCACGCCCGTCTGGATGTGGCTGGCCTTCATGGCCCTCGTCATCCTTCTGCTGGTGCTCGACCTCGGGGTCCTGCACCGCGAGACGCGGGAGATCGGCGCGCGCGAGAGCCTGGTGCTCTCGGCCGTCTATATCGGTCTCGGCCTGCTGTTCGGCGGCTGGGTCTGGTATTCCTTCGACCATCTGCGGCCGCCGCTGGAAGGCGCGCTCGACGGCGCCACCGCCGCCCAGCTCTACTGGACCGGCTTCATCGTCGAGAAGACGCTGGCGATGGACAATGTCTTCGTCATCGCCATGATCTTCGGCTATTTCGCCGTGCCGCGCCTGTACCAGCACCGGGTGCTGTTCTGGGGCATCCTCGGCGTCATCGTGCTGCGCGCGCTGATGATCGGGCTGGGTGCCAGCATCGTGCAGCAATTCGGCTGGGTGCTCTACCTCTTCGCCGCCTTCCTGATCTTCACCGGCGTCAAGATGTGGCGCATGGCCGACGCCAAGCCCGACATCGCGGGCAACCCGCTGCTGGCCTTCATCCGCCGCCGCTTCCGCGTGACGGAGGAGCTGCATGGCGAGCGCTTCTTCATCCGCCGGCCGGACCCGCAGACCGGGCGCGCCGCCTGGTTCATGACGCCGCTCTTCCTGGCGCTGATCCTGGTGGAGGTGGCGGATGTCATCTTCGCGGTGGATTCGGTGCCGGCGATCTTCGCCATCACCACCGACCCGTTCATCGTCTACACCTCGAACATCTTCGCCATCCTCGGCCTGCGCGCGCTGTATTTCGCCCTGGCGGCGATGGTCCACCGCTTCCACTACCTGAAATACGCGCTGTCGCTGCTGCTGGTGTTCATCGGCTCGAAGATCTTCGTGGCCGACCTGCTCTTCCCGGAGACGGGCAAGGTGCCGCCCTCGCTCTCGCTCGGCGTCACCTTCGCCATCCTGGCGGCGGGCATCGTCTGGTCGCTGTGGAAGACCCGCGGCGCGCCCCCCGCCGGGCCGGCCTGACCGGCCCGCGGGGCCCAAAAAAACCCGCGCCGGCTGCCCGGCGCGGGGTTCCCGCAAGGACGGTGCGGCGGGGGCTCCGGCCCCCGCCGCGGCGCGTCACTTGAAGATGATCGGCGCGTCGTCCATCGGCAGGTCGGGCATCGGCACGTCGATGCGCACCGTGCTCGGGTCGATGTCGGGGCCGGAATGCAGCCAGTAGGTCACCAGCTCCGGCCAGGAGATGACGATGCCCACCAGCACCAGCTGCATGCACAGCCAGGGGATGGCACCCCAGTAGATGTCCTTGGTGCGCACGGTCTTGGGCGCCACGCCGCGCAGGTAGAACAGGGCGAAGCCGAAGGGCGGGTGCATGAAGCTGGTCTGCAGGTTGACGCAGAGCAGCACGCCGAACCAGACCAGGTTGATGTCGAGCTTGGCCGCCACCGGCCCGAGCAGCGGCACGACGATGAAGACGATCTCGAAGAAGTCGAGGAAGAAGGCCAGGAAGAAGACGAAGATGTTGGTGAAGATCAGGAAGCCGGTCTGCCCGCCCGGCAGGTGGGACAGCATGTGCTCGATCCAGAGCCCGCCATCGACGCCCTGGAACACCAGGCTGAACACCGTGGCGCCCACCAGGATGAAGATCACCATGGCGGTCAGCCGCATGGTGTTCTCCATCGCCTGGCGCATCAGCGACCAGGTGAGGCGGCGGTTGACGGCGGCCAGCAGGATGGCGCCGCAGGCGCCCATGGCGCCGGCCTCGGTCGGCGTCGCCAGGCCCAGGAAGATGGTGCCCAGCACCAGGAAGATCAGCACGACCGAGGGCACCATGCCCTTGGCGACGCGCCAGTAGAGCGGCCAGCCGCGCGGCCCCAGCGCCTCGGGCGGCAGCGGCGGCACGCGCTGCGGCTGGAAGATGGCGACCATCGCGATGAACAGCAGGAACAGCAGGATCTGCAGGATCGAGGGGCCGATCGCGCCGGCATACATGTCGCCCACGCTCTTGCCGAGCTGGTCGCCCAGCAGGATCAGCACCAGCGAGGGCGGGATCAGCTGCGCGATGGTGCCCGAGGCGGCGATGACGCCGGTGGCGATGCGCGTGTCATAGCCGTAGCGCAGCATCACCGGCAGCGAGATCATGCCCATGGCGATGACCGAGGCGGCGACCGTGCCGGTGATGGCGCCCAGCACCGCGCCCACCAGCACCACCGCGACCGCCAGCCCGCCCGGCACCTTGCCGAAGAGCTGGCCGGTGCCTTCCAGCAGGTCCTCGGCCAGGCCGCAGCGCTCCAGCACCGCCCCCATCAGCGTGAAGAAGGGGATGGAGAGCAGCAGCTCGTTCGACATGATGCCGAAGACGCGGAAGGGCATGTTGCCCAGATAGGCGGTGGTGAAGAAGCCCAGCTCGATCGAGAGGAAGCCGAAGAACAGCCCGACCGCGGCCAGCGAGAAGGCCACCGGAAAGCCGATCAGCAGGAATATGACGAGGCCGCCGAACATCAGCGGCGGCATCATCTCTAGGGTCAGCATCGCAGGAGGGTTCCGGATAACGGTTGCGGGTTACTGGTCGGGACGCTGGTATTCGGTCACGACCTCGGTCGCCGGCCGGATGCCGCGCAGCAGGGCGATGCGCTTGATCAGCTCGGCCAGCCCCTGCAGCCAGACCAGGGCGAAGCCCAGCGGCAGCAGCAGCTTCACCGGCCAGCGGATCAGCCCGCCGGCATTCGAGGATTCCTCCATGCGCAGATAGCTGTCGAGGAAGAAGGGCCAGGTCATCCAGACCATCAGCCCCATGGCCGGCAGCAGGAACAGCACCAGCCCGAACACGTCGACCCAGAGCCGCTTGCGCTCGGACAGGCTGCCGAACACCAGGTCGACGCGCACATGCTCGTTGCGCATCAGCGTGGGCGCGGCGCCGAGCAGCACGATGCCGGCGAAGAAGTACCATTGCACCTCCAGCCAGGCATTCGACGAATAGCTGATGCCGTAGCGCATCACCGCGTTGCCGGCACTGGTCACGACGGCCAGCAGCACCAGCCAGTAGGCGATCACGCCCATGGCGGTGCTGACCTTGTCCATCGCCCGACTGAAGCCAAGCAGGGCACCCATCCGGGGGGTCCTCCCAAAATCACCAAGGAAAGCCGGCGCCGGGGACCCGGCGCGGGCGGGCGTGGCAGGGGGCGGCGCGGCGCCGGCCCCGGCCGGTGGCGTCCACTAGCCGGAAAACCCCGGTGCTGGCAGACGGAAGTTGCGGGACGGCCCCCGCCCGGCCTCCCGGCCGGCGGGCGGGGGCTGGCGCTCAGCGGCGCTGCTGCGCCTCCTGCCCGTACATGGCGTAGACGAACTGGTCGAAGCTGTTCTCGGCCACGCGGAACCAGCCATACTGGGTCTCGCGGAACGCCTTCCAGTGCTCGTAGACCGCCTTGAAGTTCTCGTTGCGGGCCGCCGTCTCGTCATACAGCTCGAAGGCGGCCTTGTAGCAGGCCTGCATCACCTCGCGCGGGAAGGCGCGCAGCTGGGTGCCGGAGGCGATCAGCCGGCGCAGCGCCGCCGGGTTCTGCACGTCGTATTTCGCCATCGTCTCGATCGTGGCGTCGCGGCAGGCGCTCTCCAGCGCCTCGCGGTAGAGCGGCGGCAGCTCGTCATACTTCGCCTTGTTGATGTACATGGAGAGGTTGAGGCACCCCTCCCACCAGCCGGGGAAGTAGTAGAACGGGGCGACGCGGTTGAAGCCGAGCTTCTCGTCGTCATAGGGGCCGATCCACTCGGCCGCGTCCACCGTGCCCTTCTCCAGCGCCGGGTAGATGTCGCCGCCGGCGATCTGCTGCGGCACCACGCCGAGCTTCTGCAGCACGTTGCCGGCAAAGCCGCCGATGCGGAACTTCAGCCCGTTCAGGTCCTGGACCGTCCGGATCTCCTTGCGGAACCAGCCGCCCATCTGGGCGCCGGTGTTGCCCGCCGGGATCGAGACGATGTTGTACCTGGCGAAGAAGTCCTTCATCACGTCGCGCCCGCCGCCCTGCTGCAGCCAGGCGTTCATCTGGCGCATGTTCAGGCCGAAGGGCACCGCGCCGTCGAAGGCGAAGGTCGGGTCCTTGCCGACGAAGTAGTAGGAGGCGGTGTGGGCGCATTCCACCGTGCCGTTCTGCACGGCATCCGCCACCTGCAGCCCGGGCACCAGCTCGCCCGCCGGGAAGGCGCGGATCTGGAACTTGTTGTCGGTGAGCGCCGCGACCCGCTTCGCCACATGCTCGCCCGCGCCGTAGATGGTGTCGAGGGAGCGGGGGAAGGAGCTGGCCAGGCGCCAGCGGATCTCGGGGGCGGATTGCGCGATGGCGGGGGCCGCCAGGGCGGAGGCACCGATCACGGCACCGCCTGCCAGCAATTGACGACGGATCATTGGCTCTAGGCTCCCTTGGACGTTCCGGCGACGCGCACCGGTCACACCCAGTTTCGGGGATTCCTTTCGCCTTGTCATCCATGCAGCGGCCCCCGGACCGGTCAGCAGGGGTGACTTTTTTCGGGCGGCCCCGGCCGGTCCCGGCCGGGGCGGCGCCACGCCTCAGTCCAGGAACAGCTTGCCGGGGTTCAGGATGCCCTTCGGGTCCAGGCTGGCCTTCAGCCCGCGCATCACGTCCAGCACCTCCGCCCCGTGCTCCTGCACCAGGAATTCCCGCTTGCCGAGGCCGATGCCGTGCTCGCCCGAGCAGGTGCCGCCCAGCGCCAGCCCCTGCGCGACGATGCGGCGGTCCAGCGCCCAGGCCTTCTGCAGCCCCTCCGGATCGTCGGCGGGGAAGAGGATGACGCAGTGGAAATTGCCGTCGCCGACATGGCCGACGATGCAGGTGTTCTGCCCCATCGCCACCGCCGCCTCCTTGGCGCCGACGATCGCCTCCGCCAGGCGGGAGATCGGCACGCAGACATCGGTGGTGATGCCGCGGCAACCCGGATACAGCGCGTTGGCCGCCCACCAGGCGTCGTGGCGGGCCTTCCACAGCCGGTTGCGGCTCTCCGCGTCCTCGGCCCAGGCGAAGCCCTGGCCGCCCATCTCCGTGGCGATCGCCTCCACCGCCTCGGCCTGCTCGCGCACCCCCGCCGGGCTGCCATGGAATTCCAGGAACAGCGTCGGCAGGGCCGCATAGGGCAGCTTGGAATAGGCGATGGAGGCGCGCATCTGGTCGGCATCCGCCAGCTCGATGCGGGCGACCGGGATGCCGGCCTGCATGGTCATGATGACCGTCTCGACCGCGGCGGAGAGGCTGTCGAACTGGCAGACCGCGGCGGTGGTCGCCTCCGGGATGCCGTGCAGCCGCAGCCGGATCTTCGTCACCACGCCGAGCGTGCCCTCGGAGCCGATGAACAGCCGCGTCAGGTCGTAGCCATTGGCGGATTTGCGGGTGCGCCCGCCGGTCTGGAGGATGCGGCCATCGGCCAGCACCACCTCAAGCCCCAGCGTCGCCTCGCGCATCGTGCCGTAGCGCACCGCGTTGGTGCCGCTGGCGCGCGTCGCCACCATGCCGCCCAGCGTGCAATGGCTGCCGGGATCGACCGGGAAGAACAGCCCCTGGTCGCGCAGGAAGTCGTTCAGCTGGTGGCGGGTGACGCCCGGCTCCACCAGGCAGTCCATGTCCTCGGCATTCACCTCCAGGATCGCATTCATGCGCGACAGGTCCAGGCTGAGGCCGCGCCGCACCGGCACCACATGCCCCTCCAGGCTGGTGCCGGCGCCGAACGGCGTCACCGGCACGCCATGCGCGTGGCACAGCGCCAGCAGGCGGGAGACCTCCTCAGTCGTCTCGACGAAGGCGACGGCGTCGGGCAGCACCGGCGGGTTGGAATCCTCGCCCTTGGAATGCTGCTCGCGGATCGAGGCATTGGTGGAGAGCCGCTCGCCCAGGAAGGCGCGCGCCGCCGCCAGCACGGTGTCGAGCGGGTTGGTGTCGATGGTCATGCAGTTTCCTCCTCCCGCGCGAGCGGGCAGGTCAGGCAATGGGGGCCGCCGCCCCCCAGGGTGAACAGCGAAAGCTCGGGGTCCAGCACGGTCAGCCCCTCGGCGCGCAAGGCGGCGTTCAGCGCCGTGCTGCCGCGCGCCGAGATCACCCTGTCGCCGCCGAGCGCCAGGATGTTGCAGCCGAGCTGCATGGCGTCGCGATAGCCGACCGGGAGGGTGCGGATGCCATGGCCGCGCAGCCAGGCCAGGAAGTCCTCGTCCAGCACCTCCTCGCAGGCGACGGCCAGGCCGGGTGCCGCCATGCAGAACAGCACGTCGAGATGCAGGAAATGCTCCTCGAAGGGCTGCAGCCGGACCTCCCAGCCCTCGGCGCGCAGCCAGCCCGCCAGCTGCTCCGCCCCCGCCTCGTCGGTGCGGCCGCCGGAATGGCCGATGACGGCCAGGCCCGGGCGGAGGATGTGGATGTCGCCCCCCTCCAGCGTGCCGGCATTGGACATCTTCCAGAACTCGCTGGCCTGCTTCCGATGCCAGTCGAACAGGAAAAAATATTCGCCGCGGCGCTGCGGGCGTTCCAGCTGGCACAGCACCGGGCCCTGATGCGTCACCACCACGCTGTCGCGGGTGTAGACCATGTAGGGCAGGTGCGGCTCGGGCCGCAGCCGGTGTACCCGCGCGCCGCCCTGCTCCAGCGCCGCCACCAGCTCGGCATGCTGCGCCTGGAGGTGCGGCAGCGCCGGCCCCTGGCGGGACTCGGCCAAGGTGCGGCGGGCGATGCTGTTGGTCGGCAGCCAGCGATAATGGTCCGGCGGGCAGACCAGCACGTCGCGCAGCGGCGCCGTCTCGGAGGCGACGCGCCAAGGGGAAGGCTGCGGGGAAGGCGAGGGGGGAAGCGGGCTCGGCATGGCCGCGCAGGCTACGCCCGGCGCGGGCGGCCGGAAAGGGCGCCGATCGGCGGCGCCCCGCGCCACGCGCTTTCCTGCCCGACCCGCGTTGACGCCCCCCGGCGCGAGTCCTAGCGTTTCAATCCCGCCGTCCCGGAGGAAATGGAATTACAATGGCGAACAAGGTGAAAGAGGCCTGGGCGCAAGGCCGCGCCGTGGTCAATGGCTGGCTGGCCATCCCCAGCGCCTTCAGCGCGGAAACCATGGCCCAGGCCGGCTTCGACAGCCTGACCGTGGACATGCAGCACGGGGTGCAGGACTACCTCTCCACCGTCGCCTGCTTCCAGGGCATGCAGCCGCACCCGGTGACGCCAATGGTGCGCGTGCCCTGGAACGAGCCCGGCATCATCGGCAAGGTGCTCGACGCCGGCGCCATGGGCGTCATCTGCCCGATGGTGAACACCGCCGAGCAGGCCGCCGCCCTCGTCTCCGCCTGCCGCTACCCGCCCGAGGGCACCCGCAGCTTCGGCCCGATCCGCGCCGGCATCTATGGCGAGGCCGGCACCTATTTCGAGACGGCCAACCGCGACATCGCGGTGATCCCGATGATCGAGACCAAGCAGGCCCTCGACAACCTGGAAGCCATCCTCGACACGCCGGGCGTCGACGGCATCTATGTCGGCCCCTCCGACCTCGGCCTCTCCCTCGGCCTGCCGCCGAAGCTGGACCGCGAGGAGCCGGAGATCCTGAAGATCTACGAGCGCCTGCTGTCGGAATGCGGCAAGCGCAACCTCGCCGTCGGCCTGCACAATGGCAGCGCCGCCTACGCCAAGCGCATGATCGGCATGGGCTTCAAGCTGACCACCATCCTGAACGACAGCGGCATCCTGCTGCAGGCCGCCCGCGCGGCGGTGGCGACGGCCAAGGGCTGACAACGAGTCTGGGGAGGCTTTGCCTCCCCAGGCCCCTCCACCGGGGGGACAGGGTCCCCCCGGACCCCGCCTTCAGTTAGGCCGCCTGGGCCAGCTGGGCGGGCAGCGCCTCGATCAGCGCGGTCAGCGAGGCCATCTCGGTCGGCTCCAGATCGGTCAGCGGCGCCCGCACCGGGCCGGCCGGACGGCCCACCGCCGCGCAACCCGCCTTCACGATCGACACCGCATAACCCTTCTTCCGGTTGCGGATGGCGATATAGGGCAGCACGAAATCGCGCAGCCCCTGGAACACCGCCTCGCGGTCGCGGCGGCGCACCGCGGCGTAGAAAGCCTGCGCGAAACCGGGCACGAAGTTGAAGATCGCCGAGGAATAGGTCGTCACGCCCATCTCGAGATAGGGCAGGGCGAAGGTCTCGGCCGTCGGCAGGCCGCCCACATAGGTCAGGCGGTCGCCCAGCTTGGCATAGACCCGCGTCATCAGCTCGATATCGCCGACGCCATCCTTGAAGCCGACCAGGTTCGGGTTGCGCTCGCACAGCCGCGCCAGCGTGTCCTCGTTCAGGATCGCATTGTCGCGGTTGTAGACGATGACGCCGAGGCCGGTGCTGCGGCACACCGCCTCGATATGCGCGGCAAGCCCCGCCTGCTCGGAATTGACCAGGTAGTTCGGCAGCAGCAGCAGCCCATCCGCCCCCGCCGACTCGGCCGAGCGCGCCAGATCCTGCGCGATCGGCGTCGCCATGCCGCAAGGCGCGATCACCGGCACCCGGCCCGCCGTCTCGGCCACCGCCGCGCGCACCACGCGCTCCACCTCGGCCGGGGAGAGCGAGAAGAACTCGCCCGTGCCGCCGGCGGCGAACAGCCCCGCCGGGTCATGCTCCAGCAGCCAGGCCACATGCGCGCGATACGGCGCCTCGTCGAAGCTCAGATCCGGCCGGAAATGCGTCACCGGGAAGGAGAGCAGGCCGCTGCCGATCTGCTGCGCCATCGCGGAGGGAGTCATGGGCATGTGCGGGTCCTTCCCTGAAACGTCATGATGTCTGGTCATCATACATCGTGCCGGTGGACCGTCTATCGCGGAAGTGACGCCGCCGCAACCGGCCCGCGCGCGGCATCGCCGGGCTGTTAACAAACCGTTCACAGGCGCGGCGGAGCTTCCGCCTCCCGTGAGCGACCTTCCCCCGACTCCGCCCGCTGGCGGCCGGCTCCGGCGCTGGGGTG
>NZ_GG770780.1:268206-282548 GCF_000164635.1 Pseudoroseomonas cervicalis ATCC 49957
GGCGCCGCCCCGCCGGTGCTGCTGCGCGACCACCGCATCCTCACCTTCTCTCCGGCCCTGCTCTGCGCCGCTTTGCACCATGCCGGGCGCGGCCAGATGCGCCTGCCGCCCGAGGAGGTGACGGCGGCCGAACTGCTGCCCGAGGAGCAATCGGTGCGCTTCCGCTTCGGCCCGCAGGGCCGCGCGGGCGAGGCGGTGGTGACCGCCCCCGGCCTCGGCGCCACGCTGATCGCCTATTGCATTGGCACCGGCATCCCCATGCCGGCCCAGGCGGCGAAGAGCCTGAAGGTGACCGATCTCGGCGTGGTGCTGGAATTGCGGCTGGTGCTGACCTCGCCGCCCTTCTTCCGCCCGCGCAACGCGGCGGAGTGGTAGCTCAGCCCTTCGGGCGCGGCGGCAAAGCGCGGCCGCGCATCACCGCCTGGGCGCCAAAGCGGGCGCGCAGCGCCTCCTCCGCCGCCCAGCGCGCGGCGCGGCGCGGCGCCTCCGGGTCCACCAGGTCGCCCTGATCGGCGGCGCTGCCCGGCAGCAGCGGCTGCGCGCCGATGCCGATCAGCCGGAAGGCCGTGCCATCCGCCTCCCGCGCCAGCAGCGGGCGCGCGGCGGCGAACAGCGTGTCGGGCAGGCGGCTCGGCGCCGGCAGCCGGGCATGGCGGGTGCGCAGCGCGAAGCCCGCCGTCTTCAGCTTCAGCACCACCCCGCCGGCCGCCAGCCCCTTCTCCGCCAGCCGGCGCGACAGTTTTTCCGCCAGCCGCCAGAGCGGCTGCTCCAGCGCCGCCAGGCTGGAGAGATCGGTGTCGAAGGTGGTCTCGGCGCTGACCGATTTGGTCTCCCGCCCCGGCGAGACGGGGCGGCTGTCCTCGCCGCGGGCGCGGGCGGCCAGCGCCGGGCCTTCCTCGCCCAGGCGCGTCGCCGCCTCGCGCGGGGTCAGCCCCTGCAACTGGCCGAGCGTCGCGAAGCCCGCCGCCTGCAGCCGCCGCGCCAGCACCGGGCCGACGCCGGGCAGCACCGTCACCGGCTCCGGCGCCAGCAGGGCGGCGGCTTCCTCGGCGCCGATCACGGCGAAGCCGCGCGGCTTGTCGCGCTCCACCGCCAGCTTGGCCAGCAGCCGGTTCGGCGCCAGCCCGACCGAGACGGTCACCCCCAGCTCCCGCTCCACCCGCAGCGCCAGCCCGGCCAGCACGGCGGCGGGGGGCGCCTTGTGCAGCGCCTCGGTGCCCGAGAGGTCCAGCACCGCCTCGTCGATCGACAGCGGCTGCACCAGCGGCGTCAGATCCTCCATCATGGCGCGGATCTGCCGGCCGACGGCGCTGTACTTGGCGTGGTCGGGGCGGATCACCACCGCATCGGGGCAGAGCGGCAGCGCCTTGAACATCGGCATGGCCGAGCGCACGCCGCGGATCCGCGCCAAATAGCAGCAGGCGGCGACCACGCCGCGCCGGCCGCCGCCGACGATCACCGGCTTGCTGCGCAGCTCCGGCCGGTCGCGCTTCTCGACGCTGGCGAAGAAGGCGTCGCAATCGATATGGGCGATGGAGAGAAGCGCCAGCTCGGCATGCCGCACCAGCCGCCGGCCCTGGCAGGCCGGGCAGCGCGGGCCGTCCTCGAACAGGCGGAGGCAGTCGCGGCAGAGCGCGGGCATTCTTTTTTCAGTTTAGCCGATGTTCGCGGCATGTTCCAGAGTCAGCCGGCGGGATCGGGCTCCCCGTCCCACAGCCGCGCGGCGCCGAACACGCCGGAGGAATCGCCATGCCGGGCGCGCAGCAGCCGCACCTCGGCGACATCGCCGAAGATGTAGGGCGCCATCAGCGCCGGCACCCGCTCGTAGAGGATGCCGAGATTGGACAGGCCGCCGCCCAGCACGATGGCGTCCGGGTCCAGCACATTCACCACACCAGCGAGCGCGCGGGCCAGCCGGCTGGCATGAAGCTCCAGCGCCGCCTGGGCCGCCTTGTCGCCGGATGCCGCCGCCGCCTCGATGCCGCCGGCATCGCGCGCGCCCTCGCCCTTCCACTCGGCGGCGAGCGCCGGGCCGCAGAGCATCGTCTCCAGGCAGCCGCGCTGGCCGCACCAGCAGCGCGGGCCGGGATGCTCCTGCGGCGCGGCCCAGGGCAGGGGGGTGTGGCCCCATTCGCCGGCGACGCGGTTGCGCCCCTCCAGCACCCGGCCGCTCACCACCACCCCGCCGCCGACCCCGGTGCCGAGGATGACGGCGAACACCACCGCATGCCCCGCCCCGGCGCCATCGGCGGCCTCGCTGAGCGCCAGGCAATTGGCGTCGTTGGAGACCCGCACCGGCCGGCCCAGCCGCGCCGCCAGGTCGCGGTCCAGGGCACGGCCATTCAGGCATTGGGTGTTGGCGTTGCGCACCAGCCCGCTCGCCGGGCTGAGGCTGCCGGGGATGCCCATGCCGAGGCGCGTGGCGCGGGCGCCGAGCCGGGCCTCCGCCGCCTCCACCAGCCCGGCCAGGGTGGCGATGATGCCGTCATAATCGCCCGGGGTGGCGGCGCGCTGCCGCAACAGCACCTCCCCCGCCGGGCCGAGGGCCACGATTTCCGTCTTGGTGCCGCCGAGGTCGATGCCGATGCGCAAGCTCATGGCGGCGGACGATGCCCGCGCCCCGTCTCGCCGGCAAGGAGGGGGCTTCGCCCTCCGGCACAGCGCTGCTAAGCCTTAGCCCATGCAGATCCCGGCCCTTCCCTTCACCGTCACCGACTGGTCCCAGGTGGAGCCGACCCGCCACCCCGGCGAGACCGGCGAGGCGCTGTGGCGCAGCTTCACCGTGGGCGACCTGCGGGTGCGGCTGGTCGAATACTCCCCCGGCTACCTGGCCGATCATTGGTGCGACCGCGGCCATGTGCTCTTCGTGCTGGAGGGCACGCTGGAGACCGAGCTGAAGGATGGCCGCCGCTTCACCCTGCGCCCGGGCATGAGCTACCAGGTCTCCGATTTCGGCGACGCGGCGCACCGCTCCTCCACCACGACCGGCGCGAAGCTGTTCATCGTTGACTGAGCGCGCGGGGCGGCCTTGCGCCGCCGCCGCCGCGCCGTCCATCATGCCGCCATGAGCGAGACCACGCTGGACGTGCAGGGCCTGACCTGCCCCTTGCCCGTGCTGAAGGCCAACAAGGCGCTGCGGTCGCTGCCGCCCGGCGCCAAGCTGGTGGTGCTGGCCACCGACCCCGCCAGCGTCAAGGATTTCCAGGCCTATAGCCGGGAGACCGGGCATGCCCTGGTCGGCTTCAGCGAATCGGCCGGGCTGTACCGCTTCACCCTGCGCAAGCGGGAGGAGGCGAAGGACGCCGTGGCGGAGCCGCCCGGATGAGCGTGCTGCTGGTCACGCACCGCGCCTGCCTCGGCCATTCCAACGGGCCGGAGCATCCCGAATGCCCCGACCGGCTGCGCGCCGTGCTAGCCGCGCTGGAGGCGGAGGAGTTCTCCGACCTGATCCAGGAGCAGGCGCCACAGGCCAGCGAGGAACAGCTGCGGCGCGTGCATCCGGCGCACTACATCCAGGGTATTCTTTCGGTCCGCCCGGCGGAGGGCGAGAGCGTGTCGCTGGATGGCGACACGGCGATGAGCGCCGGCAGCGCCGAGGCCGCGCTGCGTGCCGCCGGCGCCGGCATCGCCGCAGTGGATGCGGTGTGCCGGGGCGAGGTGCGGCGCGCCTTCTGCGCCGTGCGCCCGCCCGGCCACCATGCCGAGCCCGCCACGCCCATGGGCTTTTGTCTGTTTGCCAATGCGGTCATCGCGGCCCGGCACGCCCAGGCGGCGCATGGCATCGCCCGCGTCGCGGTGCTGGATTTCGACGTCCACCACGGCAACGGCACCCAGGCGGCGGTCGAGGCCGATGCCTCGATCCTGTTCCTCTCCTCGCACCAGTCGCCCTGCTATCCGGGCACCGGGCTGGAGAGCGAGACGGGGGTGGGCAATGTGGTCAACGCCACCCTGCCGCCCGGCGCCGATGGCGAGGCCTTCCGCCAGGCCTGGTCCGGCCGGCTGCTGCCGGCGCTGGAGGCGTTCCGCCCCGGGCTGGTGGTGATCTCGGCCGGGTTCGACGCGCATGCGCGCGACCCGCTGGCGCAGCTGCGGGTGCGGGAGGCGGATTTCGGCTGGCTGACCACGGAAATCTGCCGCATCGCCGACCGGCTCTGTGGCGGGCGGGTCGTCTCGACGCTCGAAGGCGGCTATGATCTGGAGGCGCTGGCCGCCTCGGCCGCCTGCCATGTGCGGGCGCTGATGCGGGCCTGAGGCCTGCCTGCCGGTTCCCTGCTGACGGAGTTCCCATGCCCGAGACGCCCCACCAGGACGTCGCCGCCCTGTCCTTCGAGGCCGCCCTGGCCGAGCTGGACACGATCGTGAAGAAGCTGGAGGGCGGCCAGGCGAAGCTGGAGGACGCCATCGCCGATTACGAGCGCGGCGCGGCGCTGCGCCGCCATTGCGAGGCCAAGCTGGCCGAGGCGGAGCAGAAGGTGCAGGCCATCGTCGCCGGGCCGGATGGCAGCGCCACCGGCCTGCGCGAGCTGGGCTGAGCGCCATGACTGGGGACACCCCGCTCTCCGCCGCGCTGCGCGAGGCCGCCGCCGAGATCGAGCACACGCTGGACATGCTGCTGCCGCAGGAGGAAGGGCCGGAGGCGAAGCTCTACGCCGCCATGCGCTATTCCGTGCTGGGCGGCGGCAAGCGCATGCGCGGCTTCCTGGTGCTGGAGGGGGCGGCGCAGTTCGGCGTCTCCCGCGTCTCGGCGCTGCGGGTGGCCGCCGCCATCGAGATGCTGCACGCCTATTCGCTGGTGCATGACGATCTGCCGGCGATGGACAATGACGAGCTGCGCCGCGGCAAGCCCACCACCCACCGCGCCTATGGCGAGGCGACCGCCATCCTGGCGGGCGACGCGCTGCAGGCCCACGCCTTCGCCGTGCTGGCGGGGGAGGACACGCATTCCGACCCGGCCGTGCGGGCCGAGCTGTGCCTGCGCCTGGCGCTGGCGGCCGGCTCCAAGGGCATGTGCGGCGGCCAGATGCTGGACATGCTGGCCGAGGAGGCGACCGAGGCGCTGTCCGAATCCGCCATCGGCCGGCTGCAGCTGCTGAAGACCGGCAAGCTGATCGAGTTCTCGGCCGAGGCGGGGGCGGTGCTGGGCAAGGCGCCGGGGCCGCAGCGGCACGCGCTCTGCGCCTATGGGCGGGAGCTGGGCGCGGCCTTCCAGATCGCCGACGACATCCTGGACGCGACCGCCAGCGCCGAGGAGACCGGCAAGGCCACCGGCAAGGACGCCGGGGCGGGCAAGGCGACGCTGGTCGGGCTGCTGGGGCTGGAGCGCGCGCGGGTGCAGGCGGAACGATTGGCCGCCCAGGCGCGTTCGCATCTCGACAGTTTCGGGGAGCGTGCCGATCTCCTGCGGATGCTGGCCGACTACACCATCGCCCGGAGGTCCTGATGGCGAACACCCCGAACGCACCGGCGGGCGGCCCCATGGGAGGCAATGCCCCGCCGGCGACGCCGCTGCTGGACCGCGTCCGCATCCCGGCCGATCTGCGCAATTTCTCGGCCGATCAGCTGAAGCAGCTGGCCGCCGAGCTGCGCGCCGAGACGGTGCATGCGGTGAGCCAGACCGGCGGGCATCTGGGGGCCAGCCTCGGCGTGGTCGAGCTGACGGTCGCCATCCATGCGGTGTTCGACACGCCGCGGGACCGGCTGATCTGGGATGTCGGCCACCAGACCTATCCACACAAGATCCTGACCGGGCGGCGCGACCGCATCCGCACGCTGCGCCAGGGCGGTGGCCTCTCGGGCTTCACCCGCCGCTCCGAGAGCGAATACGACCCGTTCGGGGCGGCGCATTCCTCGACCTCGATCTCGGCCGGGCTCGGCATGGCGGTGGCGCGCGACCTGAAGCGCGCCATGCCGGGCGAGCCGCGCGACGACCGCAACGTGATCGCGGTGATCGGCGATGGCGCGATGAGCGCCGGCATGGCCTATGAGGCGATGAACAATGCGGGGGCCATGCGCTCCCGGCTGATCGTGGTGCTGAACGACAATGACATGTCGATCGCGCCGCCGGTCGGCGCCATGTCGGCCTATCTGTCGCGGCTGATCTCCTCGCGGCCTTTCCTCTCCCTGCGGGAGATGATGGCGAAGCTGGCGCGCCGCTTCCCGGCGCCGCTGGAGCGCGCCGCGCGCCGGGCCGATGAATACGCGCGCGGCCTGCTGACCGGCGGCACGCTGTTCGAGGAGCTGGGCTTCTACTATGTCGGCCCGATCGACGGGCACAGCCTGGACCATCTGCTGCCGGTGCTGCGCAACCTGCGCGACGCCGAGGATGGCGCGCCGGTGCTGCTGCATGTCGTGACGCAGAAGGGCAAGGGCTATGCCCCGGCCGAGGCCAGCGCCGACAAGTATCACGCGGTGGCGAAGTTCAATGTCGTCACCGGCACCCAGGCCAAGGCGCCGCCGGGGCCGCCGACCTACACCAAGGTGTTCTCCCAGGCGCTGATCGCCGAGGCGGAGGCGGATCCGCGCATCGTGGCGGTGACCGCCGCCATGCCTTCCGGCACCGGGCTGGACGCGTTCCAGAAGCGCTTCCCGAAGCGGACCTATGATGTCGGCATCGCCGAGCAGCATGCGGTGACCTTCGCCGCGGGCCTGGCGACCGAGGGCATCAAGCCTTTCGTGGCCATCTACTCGACCTTCCTGCAGCGCGCTTATGACCAGGTGATGCACGACGTTGCCTTGCAGAACCTGCCGGTGCGCTTCGCGCTGGACCGCGCCGGGCTGGTGGGCGCGGATGGCGCGACGCATGCCGGGGCCTATGACATCGCCTATCTGGGCTGCCTGCCGCAGATGGTGCTGATGGCGCCGTCGGACGAGGTGGAACTGGCGCATATGGTCGCCACCTCCGCCGCCTATGATGAGGGCCCGATCGCCTTCCGGTTTCCGCGCGGCGAGGGGTTCGGGCTGCAGCCCGTGCCGGCGCGGGGCGAGGTCATGGAGATCGGCCGTGGCCGGGTGCTGCGCGAGGGCACGAAGGTGGCGCTGCTGAGCTATGGCGCGCGGCTGCAGGAATGCCTGAAGGCGGCCGAGGAACTGGCGGCGCGCGGGTTGTCCTGCACGGTCGCCGATGCGCGTTTCGCCAAGCCGCTGGACACCGCGCTGGTCGAGCGGCTGGCACGCGAGCATGAGGTGATGGTGACAATCGAGGAGGGCTCGGTCGGCGGGTTCGGCGCGCTGGTGATGCACCATCTGGCGCTGCGCGGGGCCTTCGACCACGGCCTGCGCTTCCGCCCGATGGCCTTGCCGGACCGCTATATCGACCATGACAAGCCGGAGCGGCAATATGCCGAGGCCGGGCTGGATGCTGCAGCCATCGTGGCGACGGTGGGCGCCGCCCTGGGCGATGCCGCGCTGACGCAGCCCGCCCGCGCCTGAGCTTGCGTCCCGCCTGCGGCCGTGGGCGGGACGCCCACTGACAAAAGTCTTTTTGCTTCTTTTTCTTCAGAAAAAGAAGATTTTTTCCTGTGTTTTGAAAGCCTTACGCCATGCCCAAGCAACGCGCCGACCTCGCCCTGGTGGAGCGCGGCCTGGTGGAGAGCCGCGCCAAGGCGCAGGCGCTGATCATGGCGGGCAAGGTGTTTTCCGAGACGAAGCGGATCGACAAGCCGGGCCAGCCGGTGGCGGAGGACACGCCGCTGGAGGTGAAGGGCCAGGAGCACCCCTGGGTCAGCCGTGGCGGCATGAAGCTGTCGCACGCGCTGGACTTCTTCGGCCTGGATCCCGCCGGGCGGGTGGGCGTGGATGTCGGCGCCTCCACCGGCGGCTTCACCGATGTGCTGCTGCATCATGGCGCCACCAAGGTCTATGCCGTGGATGTCGGCCATGGCCAGCTGGCCTGGAAGCTGCGCAGCGACGAGCGGGTGGTGGTGCTGGAGAAGACCAATGCCCGCCGGCTGGATGCCGCGTTGATCCCGGAGCCGCCGGGGGTGGTGGTGTGCGATGCCAGCTTCATCGGGCTGGCGACCGTGCTGCCGGCCGCGCTGGCCCTGGCGGCGCCGGGCGCCTGGGCGGTGGCGCTGATCAAGCCGCAATTCGAGGCCGGGCCGGAGAAGGTGGGCAAGGGCGGCGTGGTGCGCGACCCGGCGGTGCATGAGGAGGTGTGCGAGCGGGTGCGGGGCTGGTGGTCCGCGCTGCCGGGCTGGGCGGTGCTGGGGATCGAGCCGAGCCCGATCCTGGGGCCCGAGGGCAACCGCGAATTCCTGATCGCGGCGCGGCGGGAGGGCTGAGGGGGCCCTCCCGCACCTTCAGGGACCTGCGCCGGCCGGGCGGGGGAAGAAGGCCCGCGGGGCCGGCGGCGTGACCGCCCTCAGGCGGCGCGCCGGGTGCCGGCGGCCTGGCTGGCGCCGGAAATCTCTTGCAGCAGCGACCAGACGCGGTGCGGGTCCATGCGCACCTCGGGGTCGTTCAGCAGGCGGTCGAGCTCAGCCAGCTTGGCTTCCATCTCACGCTCGGACATGGCGTCACCTCCTCGGAGGCAGCAATTGCGGGATTGCATTGCAACGCAGCATGCAGGGAAAAGTGGCAGCAGCGCGACGAAACTTTGCCCTTGCGAGGGAGAGTCGATGTAACTTTTTGTTTAAGATTGTCACCTCTCCAGGCCGGCCGGCTCAGGCGCAGGAGGCGATGGCGGGCAGCAGCGCGGCCTCGCGCGAGGCCGGGTGGGCCTGGTTGCGGTAGCGCAGCTCGCCTTCCTCGGCGGCATCGGGCGGGGCGGCGCCGAACATCTCCAGCCGCGTGGCGCAGGCGGCGGCGGTGATGCGGCGGGCCGGGGCGGTGGTGAAGAAGCGGCGCACGGCGCCTTCCAGCTCCAGCGTGTCGCGCAGGCCGCGCCATTCGGCGCGCTCGATATCGTCGAGGAAGATGGAGACGATGCCAGGGCGGGTGCCGCTCAGGCAGTCCTCGGCGGCCTGGCCCAGATGGCGGACCACGGCGGCGGCCAAGCCGTTCTCGCGCCCGGCGCGGGCGGCCATGACGAAGACGCTGCCGCAGGCCGGGTCGCCGGTGACGGCGAGGTGGGCATCGGGGCCGAACAGGTCGCGCAGCCGCTGCGGCAGGCCCTGGCCGGCGGCCTGCACGCCGGCCAGCATCAGCGGGTCCAGCTTCAGCACGGCGGCGGCGGTGGCGTCCTGGCGCTTCTCGGTGGCCAGCAGGGCGCTGACCTGGCGTTGCAGCCCGGCCAGGGCGTCGGGGTCCTGGATGCCCTCGGGCAGGGTCATCTTCAGCAGGTAGCGGCCGGGATGCGCGGCCAGCCAGGTCTGCAGGTCGGGGTTGATGCCGTCCACCAGGGCGCACCAGTCGGTGCGGTGCAGGTGGCGGCCTTCCTCGGCCGAGAGGGTGCGGCAGACCTGTTCGGCCTGCACCCCGTCGCGCTCCAGCAGCAGGTCGTAGGGGGTGCCCTCGGTCAGGCCGGTGAAGTGGACGGTGAAGCCGCGGGCGCGCTGGCGGCTGGCCTCGCGCAGCAGGTGGAACAGCGGGATCAGCGTGGCCTCGCCGGTCAGGCCGTGCAGCAGCCGCTCGCGCAGCCGGGCGCGGGGCGTCTCGGGCAGGGTGTCGGAGAGCTGCACGGCCTCGCGCGCCAGGGAGAGCACACGGCGCTCGGCGGCGTTCAGCCTCGGCGCCTGGCGGGGGTCGGCCAGCCGGGCCAGCAGCAGCTCCAGCGCGTGGCGCTGCTGGGCGGCGCGGCCGCGCCAGGAATGCGGCCGGGCGCGGGTGGCGAGTTCCGCCATGCGGGCCTGCCAGGCGGCTTCGCCGGCCAGGGCCATGAAGCCACGGCAGGCGTGCAGGGCGTCATCCGGATCGGCGAGGGAAGCCTGGAGCATGTCGGTGCCTCGGCAGGTCTGTCGCCTCTCCTATCCGGATCCCGGCCCGAATAGTCAAGTGCGGAAGTCGGGTATAGCGGGGCGCAGCCGCCCGCGCGCGGGCCGGAGGGCAGGCCGGTCGGGGGCCTGGGCGACAATGCACGACAGCGGCGCGGCGTTGCCAAGCCCGCGCTGTTTTTTCGCCCATGTTTTTCTCGCGGGCTCGGCCCCGCTTTCAGTTGCGCGGCAGGCGGGGGCGAAGGGGGGCGTCCGGGTTCTGCGCGCGGTGGCGCAGCAGGTGGTCGGCCAGCACGCAGGCCAGCATCGCCTCGCCCACCGGCACGGCGCGGATGCCGACGCAGGGGTCGTGCCGGCCCTTGGTCAGCACCTCGACCTCCTGGCCGAAGCGGTCCACCGAGCGGCGCGGCGTCAGGATGGAGGAGGTGGGCTTCACCGCGAAGCGCGCCACCACCGGCTGGCCGGTGGAGATGCCGCCCAGGATGCCGCCGGCGTGGTTGGAGAGGAAATCGACCTCGCCATTGGCGCCCATGCGCATCTCGTCGGCATTGGCCTCGCCATCCAGCGCGGCGCTGGCAAAGCCCTCGCCGATCTCGACGCCCTTCACCGCGTTGATGCTCATCAGCGCGGCGGCGAGGTCGGCGTCCAGCTTGCCATAGAGCGGCGCGCCGAGGCCCACCGGCACGCCCTCCGCCACCAGCTCGATGACGGCGCCGAGGGAGGAGCCAGCCTTGCGGGTGGCGGAGAGCTTTTCCTCCCAGGCGGCGACGGCGCCGGGGTCGGGGCAGAAGAAGGGATTTCTGTCGGCCTCGGCCCAGTCGAGGCGAGTGCGGTCGATGCCGAGGGGGCCCATCTGCACCATCGCGCCACGGATCACCACCTCCGGCCCCAGCACCTTGCGGGCGATGGCGCCAGCCGCGACCCGCACCGCCGTCTCCCGCGCGCTGGAGCGGCCGCCGCCGCGATAGTCGCGCACGCCGTATTTCAGGTGATAGGCCAGGTCGGCATGGCCGGGGCGGAAGCGGTCCTTGATCTCCCCGTAATCCTTGCTGCGCTGGTCCTGGTTCTCGATCAGCAGGCTGATCGGCGTGCCGGTCGTCAGCCCCTCGAACACGCCCGACAGGATGCGGACCTGGTCCGGCTCCTGCCGCTGGGTGACGAACTTGCTCTGGCCGGGGCGGCGGCGGTCCAGGAAAGGCTGGATGTCGGCCTCGGTGAGCGGGATGCCGGCCGGGCAGCCATCCACCACGCCACCGATCGCCGGGCCATGGCTCTCGCCCCAGCTGGTGACGCGGAACAGATGGCCGAAACTGTTGTGGGACATGGGCAGGGCACCGGCGGCAGGGATCGGGGGCGCCGGTTATGCGGGATCATCGCGCCATCCGCCAGACGCCGGGAGGGCGCCGCCCTCCCGGACCCTCCCGCCGGGGTGGCAGGGCCACCCCGGACCCCGCCATCCGTCAGTCGCCGGATTGCACGGGCTTGCGGCGGCGGCCAGGGAAGACATCGACCGGGCCGCCCAGCGTGGCGGCCAGCTCGTTCATCTCGCCCGGCTGCACCTCGCCGGGCGGGATCGGCTGCCCGACGCTGCCGGTGGCGCGATCCTCCTCCTCGAGCGGGGCGGGGTCGGGCTTGCGGTCCTCAGGCATGGCTCAGGACCTCTCGCGGCTGTCATGGGTGTGGTGGCGGTCCCGCTCGCCGCCACCGCCGGAGACGCGGCTGCGATCAGGATTGGTCGGCTCGCCGGGCTGCGGGCCCTGCGGCGGCTGCGCGTGCTTGTGCCCGGTGGGGGCGGATTTCCCGGGGTCCTGGCGGTTCTGGTGGCTGCTGCCGGGGCCGCCATTGCGGTCGGTGTGCGACATGCCTCGATCCTCCTGGGTTGTGGAGGACCAACCGCCGGAAGCGGGCGGGGTTGCCGGGGGGAGGCGCGCCCGCCCCCGGCTTCCGGCTCAGACGACGGAAATGTCCGGCGCGTCCACCGACTTCATGCCGACGACATGGTAGCCGCAATCGACATGGTGCACCTCGCCGGTGACGCCGGCGCCAAGGTCGGAGAGCAGGTAGAGGCCGGCGCCGCCGACATCCTCGATGGTGGCGTTGCGCTTCAGCGGCGCGTTGTACTGGTTCCACTTCAGGATGTAGCGGAAATCGCCGATGCCGCTGGCCGCCAGCGTCTTGATCGGCCCGGCGCTGATCGCGTTGACGCGGATGTTCTGGCCGCCGACATCGACCGCCATGTAGCGCACGCTGGCCTCCAGCGCCGCCTTGGCCACGCCCATGACATTGTAGTGCGGCGTGACGCGCTCCGCCCCGAGATAGGACAGGGTGAGCAGCGAGCCGCCCTCCGGCATCAGCGCCGCCGCCCGGCGGCTGACCGAGACGAAGGAGAAGCAGGAGATGTCGAGCGCCTGCAGGAAGGCGGCGCGCGGCGTGTCGAGATAGCGGCCGCGCAGATACTGCTTGTCGGCGAAGCCGATGGCATGGACCAGGAAGTCCATCCTGCCCCAGCGCTGCTCCAGCTCGGCGAAGACGGCGTCGATGCTGGCCTCGTCGGTCACGTCGCAGGGCAGCAGGATGTCGGCGCCGATGCTCTCCACCAGCGGGCGGACGCGCTTCTCCAGGGTCTCGCCCTGGTAGGTGAAGGCGATCTCGGCCCCCTGAGCGGCCAGGGCGCGGGCGATCCCCCAGGCGATGGACCGGTCATTGGCAACGCCCATGATCAGGCCGCGCTTGCCGGCCATCAGCGTGCCGGTGGGGATCTTCGCTTGGGGATCGGCAGCTTCCATGGGCAGGCAGGACCGCTTCTTCAGGGGAGGGGGGGTGCGGGGTGTTTCCCCGTTGCAAGGGTGGGGTCGTGGTGGCACACCCCCGTCGCCTGGGCAAGGGGGAGCCGCATGACCGCGCCGATCGCCGCCACCGAACCTTTCGCGCTGTTCCGCGACTGGCTGCGCGAGGCCGAGGCCTCCGAGCCGAACGACCCCAACGCCATGACGCTGGCGACCACGACGCCGGAGGGCTTCCCCTCCGCCCGCATCGTGCTGCTGAAGGGGCTGGACGAGCGCGGCTTCGTCTTCTTCACCAACCGGCAGAGCCGCAAGGGCGATGAACTCGCCGCCAATCCGCGCGCCGCGCTGATCTTCCACTGGAAGACCCAGCGCCGCCAGGTGCGCGTCGAGGGCGCGGTGGAGCAGGTCACCGACGCCGAATCCGACGCCTACTACGCCACCCGCCCGCGGCTGTCGCGGCTGGGGGCCTGGGCCTCGCGCCAGTCCCGCCCGCTCTCGGGCCGCGCCGAGCTGGAGGCCGCCCTGGCCGAGGCCGAGGCGCGCCACCCGGGCGACACCATCCCGCGCCCGCCGCACTGGGGCGGCTACCGCGTGCTGCCGGCGCGCATCGAGTTCTGGCAGGACATGCCCTTCCGCCTGCACGATCGCCGCGTCTTCCACGCGGCCCCGGAAGGCTGGCGGATCGAGTCCCTCTACCCGTGAGCATCCCGGCCGGGCAGGCGGAGGCCGCCGCGCTGCTCGGCCGGCTGACCGGCGCGGCGCCGGTGGAGACGCATATCTCCGCCGTCTATGTCGGCCGCGACCGGGTGCTGAAGCTGAAGAAGGCGGTGGCGCTGGAGTTCCTCGACTTCACCGCGCTCGACGCGCGCGCGCATTTCTGCCGGCGCGAGCTGGCGCTGAACGCCCCCGCCGCCCCCGGCCTCTACCGCGCCGTGCATCCGCTGACGCGCGGCCCGGATGGCGCGCTGCGCCTGGGGGGCGACGGCCCGGCCGAGGAATGGGTGCTGGAGATGGCCCCCCTGCCGGCGGCCGATTTCCTCGACGCCATGGCGGCGCGCGGCGCGCTGGACGCGCCCTTGCAGGACGCGCTGGGCGATGCCGTCTTCGCCCTGCATGACCGGCTGGCGCCGGTCGAGGGCTGGGACAGCGCCGCCGCGCTGCGGCGCGTGGCGCGCGAATGCCGCAACGCCGCCCTGGCCACCGGCCTGCCCGCGGCGCGGGTGGAGGGTTGGGCCGTGGCGCTGTCGGCCCGGCTGGAGGGGCTGGCCCCGCTGCTGGCCGAACGCGCCGCCGCGGGGCGGGTGCGGCGCTGCCATGGCGACCTGCATCTGGGCAATCTGGTGCTGTGGCAGGGCAGGCCGGTCGCCTTCGACGCGCTGGAATTCGACGAGGCGCTGGCCACCATCGACACCGGCTATGACCTCGCCTTCCTGCTGGCCGACCTGATGCAGCGGGTCGGGACGGGCGCGGCCAACCGGGTGCTGAACCGCTACGTCGCGCGCGGCGGCGATGCGGAACTGGTGGCCGGTCTGCCGCTCTGGCTGTCGCTGCGCTTCCTGATCCGCGCGCATTGCCTGCAGCGGGTCGGCCAGGACGGGCTGCCCTGGCTGGCGGCGGCCGAGGCGGCGCTGCATCCGGCGCCGCCGCGGCTGCTGGCGGTGGGCGGGCTGCCCGGCACCGGCAAGAG
>NZ_GG770780.1:282845-288035 GCF_000164635.1 Pseudoroseomonas cervicalis ATCC 49957
CCCCCGGCGCGCTGATCCTGCGCAGCGACGAGATCCGCAAGCGCCGCCACGGCCTGCCCCCCGAGACCCGCCTGCCCCCCGGGGCCTATGCGCCGGCCGAGAGCGCCGCCGTGCATGCCGCGCTGTTCGCCCTGGCGGAGACGGCGCTGCGCGGCGGGCACAGCGTCATCGCCGATGCCGCCTTCCTCGACCCCGCCTTGCGCCAGGGCATCGCGGCGGTGGCGGCGGAAGCGGGGGTGCCCTTCCAGGGCGTCTGGCTGGAGGCGCCGCTGGACCTGCTGCGGCAGCGCGTGGCGGCGCGGCGCGGCGATGCCTCGGATGCCGATGTCGCGGTGCTGGAGAGCATGGCGGCGGCGGAGGCCGGCCCGATCGACTGGCGCCGGCTGGACGTCACCGCGACGATGCCGGAGGCCGCTCCCTGAAGGCGCCCCGGCCTTGCGCGTGACCGGTTCCTTGCGGGCCTGTTGTTCGCGCGGCGGGTGATGCCGTCCGCTGGCCCGCCGCGCGGGCGGGGCCGGCTTCCGTTTTTTTAACGGGCCGGGACGGGCTGCGGCTCCTAACCTCCCCCTCCTGGCGGTTACATTGGCGTCAGGCCCGGGCGCAGCCATAATCCGGGCAGATCAAAGGAGACCGACCCATGGCCTATCGCCGGCTGCTGCTGCCGCTGACCGGAACCGCCGCGGGCGAGGCGGCGCTCAACACCGCGCTGATGGTGGCGCGGACCTGGAACGCGCATGTGCATTGCCTGCATGTGCGGGTCGATGCGCGCGACGTGGCGCCGCTGGCGGGCGAGGGCCTGTCGGGCGCCATGATCGAGGAGATGATGGCGGCGACCGAGCGCGAGAGCGGCGAGCGCGCCGGCCGGGTGCGCGCCCTGTTCGAGAAGTTCGTGCAGGGCCGCGACGTGACCATCGCGCTGTCGGCCGAGAGCGCGCTGAAGACCGAGGGGCCGACGCTGTCCTTCGAGTCGATCGCCGGGCGGGAGGAGGACATCGTCGCCCAGCAGTCGCGGCTCTATGACATGGCGGTGGTGCCGCATCCGGAGGCGGATGAGGATGTCTCCTCCTCCGACGCGCTGCACGCGGTGCTGTTCGATTCCGGCCGTCCGGTGCTGATCGCGCCGCGCGAATCGCCCAGGACCATCGGCACCCGCGTCTGCTGCGCCTGGAACGGCACGGCGGAGAGTGCCGCGGCGGTGGCGGCGGCGCTGCCCTGGCTGCACCATGCCGAGGCGGTGCGCATCCTCTACAGCGACGACTATCAGCGGCGCGGCCCGGGGGCGGAGGGCTTGCAGGCCTATCTGCGCTGGCACGAGGTGCAGGCCGAGGCGGTGCCGTTCAAGCCGATGACGCGCGAGGTCGGTGCCGGGCTGCTGGGTGCCGTGCGCGACTTCAACGCGGACCTGCTGTGCATGGGCGCCTACAGCCATTCGCGGCTGCGGCAGCTGATCCTGGGCGGGGTGACGCGGCATGTGCTGGAGAATGCCGACATTCCCGTGCTGATGTGCCGCTGACGGGGCGACCCGGCGCGGCACCGCCGCGCCGGACCTGATGGCGGGGTCCGGGGTGGCCCTGCCACCCCGGCCTGAGGGTCCGGGAGGGCGGAGCCCTCCCGGCGCTTGGCCGGTTGGGTCCGGGAGGGCGGAGCCCTCCCGGTTTTTTGTTGGTGCCTCAGGCGGCGGCCGGGTCGATCCAGCCGATATGGCCATCCTGCCGGCGGTAGACGACGTTGAGCTGCCCGCTGCTGCGGTTGCGGAACATCATCACCGGCATCTGGCCGAGGTCGAGGCGCATGACGGCCTCGGAGACGCTGAGGCGGGCGATCTCGGTGGGCGTCTCGGCGATGATGGCGCCGTGCTCGCCATTGTTGGCGAGGTCGTGGCCGTTCGCCACGGCGGGGTCGGGCCGATCGGCGGGGATGCCGCGGATGTCGGCGAGCAGGGCGTCGACATCCACGGTCTCGTCCGGCTCGTCCGCCGGCTGGGCCAGGATCACCTGGCGGGCGGTCTCGGCGCTGGCGGGCAGGCGCTCATCGGCCAGGCCGCGCGAGTGTTCGTTCATCCGGCGGCGGTAGCGGCGCAGCCTTTTGGCGATGTGCGAGGCGGCCTCGTCGAAGGCCCGGTGCGCGTCGGCGCCCTCGCCCTCGCCGCGCAGGCTGAGCCCGCGTCCGGCGTGGATGTCGATGGTGCAGCCGAAGAAGGCGCGGTTCTTGGAGAAGGTGACATACGCTTCCAGGGCGTGGTCGAAGTATTTCTTGGTCACCGTGGTCAAACCCTCGGCCACATGGACCTTCAGGGCTTCGCCGGTTTCGACCTGTTTCCCTGCGACGACGATGTGCATGGCGGGGTAACCCCTCCTTCTTGAATGGGGAGGGGCCGTCCCGCTGGGACGGCGAAGCGGGCGGGTCGCGCCCGCTCCGGTGTCAGGCCGGGACGGCCTTCTCCCGTTTGCGCTGAACGGATGATGGTATCCGCAGCGCTTCCCTGTATTTGGCCACCGTTCGGCGGGCGATGTCCACCCCTTCCCGACGCAAAGCTGCGACGATGGCGTCATCGCTGAGGATGTCGTCCGGCGTCTCGGCGGCGACCATGCCGCGGATGCGGTGGCGGATGGCTTCCGCGCTGAAGGTTTCGCCCGCCGTGCCGCCGATGGCGGTGGTGAAGAAATATTTCAGCTCGAACAGGCCGCGCGGCGTGGCGATGTATTTGTTGGCGGTGACGCGGCTGACGGTCGATTCGTGCATCTCCACCGCCTCGGCCACGTCGCGCAGGATCAGCGGGCGGAGATGCTCGACGCCGTGGCGGAAGAAGCCGTCCTGGCGGCGGACGATCTCGGCGGCGACCTTCAGGATGGTGCCGGCGCGCTGCTCCAGGCTTTTCACCAGCCAGTTGGCGGCCTGGAATTTCTCCGAGAGGAAGGCGCGCTCCTCGCGCGTCGCGCTGACCAGGGCGCGGGCGTGGAAGCCACGGTTGACCAGCACGCGCGGCAGGGTCTCCGGGTTCAGCTCCAGCAGCCAGTCGCCGGCCTCGCCCATGGCCGGGGGGTGGCCCTGGGCGGTGGCGGCCGGGGTGATCGGCGCGCGGCGCATCAGCACGTCGGGCAGCAGGGCGGGGGCGGGGGCGGCGTCGTAATCGGCGCCCGGCTTGGGGTCGAGGCGCTTCAGCTCGGCCACCATGTCGGCCAGGTCCTCGGCATCGACGCCGCAGAGCCGCATCAGCCCGCGCATGTCGCGCCGCGCCAGCAGTTCCAGGTTGTCGAGCAGCGCCTGCATGGCGGGGTCCAGCCGGTTGCGCTCGGCCAGCTGCACGGCCAGGCATTCGGCGAGGGAGCGGCAGAACATGCCGGTGGGCTCGAAGCGCTGCATGCGGGCGCGGATGGCGGCGACCCGCGCCACGTCGCAGCCGAGCGCCGCGGCGATCGCCGAATCCTCGGCCAGCAGCCGGCCGGAGGGGTCGAGCAGCGCCACCAGCTGCGCCGCGATCATCCGGTCCGCCGGGCGGTCGAAGGCGAGGCGGATCTGGCTGGCCAGCTCCTCGCGCAGGCTGCGCGGGCGCTCGGCCGCCAGCTCGTCGATGCCGCGCCCATCCTGGCCGAAATCGAGCCGGCCGCCGCGCCCGCCGGCGAAGCCGGCCTCGGCCGGGCCGCCGCCCTCGCCATCATAGACGTTCGACCAGTCGGTGATGTCGAGCGGCGCCTCCGCCTCGGCGGGCAGGGTGGCGCCGGCGGTGCCCTCGAAGCTGTCGGCGGGGGGCGGGGTGTGGGGGAGGGCGGGCTCGGCCGGCAGGTCGGGGCGCTCGTCGCGCTCCAGCAGCGGGTTGCGCTCCAGCTCCTCCTCGACGAAGGCGCCGACCTCCAGGTTGGAGGATTGCAGCAGCTTGATCGCCTGCCGCAGCTGCGGCGTCATCACCAGCGACTGGCTTTGCCGCAAATCGAGGCGCGGACCGATCCCGGCCATGGCGGTCAGCCGGCCGGGGGCGGGGCGGATGCCGCACGAAGCCGGTGCAGCGGGCCCATGCTACAGGCTGAACCGCTCGCCCAGGTAGACGCGGCGCACGCCCTCATGCGCCACGATGTCCTGCGGCGTGCCCTCCATCAGCACCTGGCCATCGTGCAGGATGTAGGCGCGGTCGATGATCTCCAGCGTCTCGCGGACGTTGTGGTCGGTGATCAGCACGCCGATGCCGCGGTTCTTCAGGTGCTTCACCAGGTCGCGGATCTCGCCGACCGCGATCGGGTCGATGCCGGCCAGCGGCTCGTCCAGCAGGACATAGGCGGGGTGGGTGGCCAGCGCGCGGGCGATCTCGCAGCGCCGCCGCTCGCCGCCCGACAGCGCGAGCGAGGGGGAGCGGCGCAGATGCGTCAGCCCGAACTCGGCCAGCAGGGAGTCGAGCATCTGCTCGCGCCGCTCGCGCACCGGCTCGACCACCTCCAGCGCCGCGCGGATGTTGTCCTCGAGGCTGAGGCCGCGGAAGATCGAGGCCTCCTGCGGCAGGTAGCCCAGCCCCATGCGGGCGCGGCGGTACATGGGCAGGGTGGTGACGTCGTGCCCGTCCATGAAGACCTGGCCCTGGTCGGGGCGGACCAGGCCGGTGATCATGTAGAAGGTGGTGGTCTTGCCGGCGCCATTGGGCCCGAGCAGCCCGACCGCCTCGCCGCGCTTGACGCTGAGCGAGACGTTGCGCACCACCGGCCGCTTCTTGTAGCGCTTGCCGAGGCCGGTCGCGACCAGGCCGGCATCGCCGGCGATGACCTTCAGGGGCGGGCTGGCCTGCGGGGTGGTCGTGGTGCTGCTCAACGGGGGCGGGCTCCGCCTTGGCTCGGGGGTTGCGCGGCCGGGTTCTGGCCCTGGTCCTGGTTCTGGGCGCCGCCCGGCTGCAGCGCCTGCTGGCCCTGCTGCGGGATGATCAGCCCCTGCACGCGCTGGCCCGGCGCGGCCACCAGCCGCGCCACGCCGCTGCGCATGTTGACGATGGCTTCCTGCCCGTTCAGCTGGTTGTCGCCGCGGGTGATGCGCACGCCGCCCAGCAGGCGGGACATGCCGGTGGTCTCGGAATAGACGCCACGGTCGCCGCGCACCACCTCGGACGGCGTGCGGATCTCGACATTGCCGAAGGCCTCGACGCGGTCGAGCTGGCTGCCCTCGGCCGGGTTGCCGGCGGCGGCGCCGGGGCGGGGGGCGGGGTGTTGCGCG
>NZ_GG770780.1:290473-296529 GCF_000164635.1 Pseudoroseomonas cervicalis ATCC 49957
GGGCAAGGCGGGCTGCGGCGGCGGCGGGGCACGGTCCGGGGCGGCGCTGCGCTCCTGGCTCACCGCGCGCTGCTCCGTCAGGCGCTCGATGCGGCCGGCCAGCGACGGCGCCTCGGCCAGCAGGCGGTGGAAATCGGCCACGCTCAGCTCCAGCAGGTGGCAGAAGCTGGCGGCGCGGGCGCGGGCGCGGCGCCGTGTGTTCCGCAGCACCTCCTGGTCGCCGAAGATGTCGCCATGGGTCAGCAGCGTGTCACGCCCGTCCTCGGTCAGCACCACCTCGCCGCGGCTGATCAGGAAGACCGAGCGGGCGCGGCGGCGCGGGCGGTAGAGCGTCTCGCCGGGCACCACGAAGCGGCTGGTCACGCTCATCGCCAGGTCGTGGCGCAGCGCCTCCTGCAGCCCGGCGAAGAGCGGGAACTCGGCGATGCGCTGGTCGAGGCCGGACTGGATGTTGAACTGCAGCGGCCGCGTCACCTGGCGGCGCAGCGTCTCCAGCCCGCGCACCAGCTCCTCGTGCAGCTCCTCGCCCACCAGGGATTCCTGGCGCAGGGTCGCGTATTCCTCGGCCTCCAGCCGCAGGCCGAGCTGGCGCAGCAGCCGCGTCTCCAGCGCCTCGGCATAGCCCGGATATTGCAGCCGCAGCGTGTCCATCGCGTCCTCCAGCAGATCCTCCCGCCGGGCGACGATGTCGGCCACCACCTCGGTCACCCGGGTGCCGAGCACCGGCTCCATGCGCCGGCGCATGAAGCGCGCCATGGCCACCGAGACGAGATGCGTCAGCAGCAGCATCTCGAAGCGCTCGGCCATGCAGTGCATCAGCGGCGTGTCGATGCGGAAGCGCCGGTGCAGCCATTGCGCGACGTGGAAGCGCAGGCCCGGCTGCAACCGCCGCCGCGCCGCCTGGATGTAGCCCAGCCGCCCCTCGGTGCGGGCGCCGTCGATCATGCTCTCGGCGTTCCACAGCAGGTTCTCCATCACCCGCCGCGACAGCCCCTGCTCCTGGAACAGCTCCAGCAGCACCGAGCGCTCCTGGCTGGCGAAGGTGATCAGGCCGAGGGTGACCCGCTCGCGGTCGGAGATGGCGGTGTCGAAGGTGTTCGCCGCCGTCTCCACCTTCACCCGGTGGTCGTACATCTCGACCACATGCGCGGTGGTGGCGGCGGAGAAGCCATAGTCGCGCGCGGTGTTGCGCAGCTTGTCGCGCACCTCGCCGAGGCCGATCGCCACCACCTGGTTGCGCAGCGCCTGGTCGGCCGGGGAGAGCCGGTCGAGCTTCAGCGCGCGCACCAGGAAGCGCAGCGTGGTGCCGTTCACCAGCAGGGTGGAGAGCACATAGCCGGTGGCGACGATGGCGACGAATTGCTGCACCTCGCGCGGCACGGCGCGGTTCTCGGTCACGGCGAGGGCCAGGGCCAGGGTGATGGCGCCGCGCAGCCCGCCCCACAGCATGGTCACCTTGAAGGGAATGGGCACGCGCTGCGACAGCTTGGCCAGCAGCAGCAGCGGCATGACGCCGAACAGCACCGCCGCGCGCGCCACCATGGCGGCCAGGATCACCACGCCGATCAGCAGCAGGTCGTGCTGCTCCATGCCCAGCAGCAGCCGCGGCACCAGCATCGAGGCCAGGATGAACACCATCGAGCTCGCCCAGAAGGAGAGCTGGTCCCACACGTCCTGCAGGAACTGCCAGGAGCGCGGCCGGAAGGTGGAAGGCCCGATGGCGCTGACCGTCAGCCCGGCGGCGGCGGCGGCGACCACGCCGGAGAAGCCCAGCGCCTCGTCGCACAGGATGTAGGCGAGGTAGGGCAGGGCGAGCGTCAGCGTCACCTCCGCCGTGCGGTTGCCGCCCAGCCAGGGCAGCCCGGCCAGCATCAGCCGCGCCAGCACGAAGCCCACCGCCATGCCGCCCGCGAAGGAGGTCAGGAAGGTCACCACCGCCTGCAGCGGCGCCGCCGGGTGCTCGCCGGTCAGCTGTGCCAGGAAGATGGTGAAGATCGAGATGGCGGCGGCGTCGTTCAGCAGGCTCTCGCCCTCGACCAGGCGGGTCAGCCGGCTATTGGCGCCGATCTCGCGGAAGATGCCGACCACGGCGGAGGGGTCGGTGGTCGCCACGATGGCGCCCAGCATCAGGCAGGCGGTCAGCGACACGCCGGCGATGGGGGCGAGGGCGAAGCCGATGGCCGCGGTGGTGACCAGCACGGCGACCACCGCCATCACCAGCACCGGCGCCCAGTCCCGCGCCAGGCGCCGCACATCGATCGACAGCGAGCCGTGGAACACCAGCAGCGGCAGGAACAGGAACAGGAACACCTCGGCGCTCACCGGCAGGCGGACCAGGCTGGTCGCCACCTCGTCCAGCGGCGTGGCGCGGCTGGTGTTCAGCACGAAGGTGGCGCCGGCGCCGAGCAGCACCCCCACCACCGCCAGCAGCACGGTGCTGGAGAGCATCAGCCGCCGCGCCAAGGGCTGGATGGCGCTGACCACGATCAGCAGCAGCGACAGGGCCAGGATGGTGTCGGGCAGGGAGCTCAGCATCGGGTCCGCTCATCCAGGGGTCGGCGCCACGCGGCGCCAAGGCGCGACCGGTATCCGGCCGGTTCAAGGCGGATCTAGGGCAGCTGGGGCGTGGGCGCCGCCGCTGTTTCGCGGTTTTACGCTGCGTTGCAGGATGACGGCATCGGGCAGGAGGAACCGCCATGGCGGCACGGGCGTTGCGCGGCGCGGCGATCAGCTTCCGGGCGGACCCGTTCCGCGTCCCGGCGGCGGAGGCGTTGCAGCACTGGCCGGACGCGCTGCTGGTGATCGAGGCGGGCGAGATCGCCTCCATCGCCCCCTGGCCCGGCGCGGCGCCGGCCGGTCTGGCGGTCGAGCACTGGCCAGGCGCGCTGCTCTGCCCCGGCTTCATCGACGCGCATGTCCACTACCCGCAGCTGCCGATGGTCGCCGCGCCGGGAGAGGAACTGCTGGGCTGGCTCGCCCGCTACACCTTCCCGGCCGAGGCCGCCTTTGCCGACCCGGACCACGCCGCCCGCGTGGCCCGCCTGTTCCTGCGCGAGCTGCTGGCCGCCGGCACCACCAGCGCCGCCGTCTACGGCACCGTCCACGCGGCCTCGGCCGAGGCCTTCTTCGCCGAATCGGCGCGGCTGAACACCCGCATGATCGCCGGCAAGGTGCTGATGGACCGCAACGCGCCGCCGGCGCTGCTGGACCCGCCCGGCGGCGGCATCGCGGAAAGCGCCGCGCTGATCCGCCGCTGGCACGGCAAGGGGCGGCAGCTCTACGCCATCACCCCGCGCTTCGCCCCCACCTCCACGCCCGAGCAGCTCGCCGCCGCCGGCCGGCTCTGGGCCGAGCATCCGGGCAGCTATATGCAGACGCATCTCTCCGAGAGCCCGGCGGAGCTGGACTGGGTGCGGCAGCTTTTCCCCGAGGCGTCGGATTACCTCGACGTCTATCGCCGCGCCGGGCTGACCGGGCGGCGCGCCATCTTCGGCCATGGCATCCACCTCTCCGAGGGCGAGCTGTGCCATTGCCACGCCAGCGGCAGCGCCATCGCGCATTGCCCCGGCTCCAACCTCTTCCTCGGCTCCGGCCTGTTCCGCGCGCGCCAGGCGCGGCGCGAGGGGCGGGAGGTGGCGCTCGGCCTCGGCTCCGACATCGGGGCGGGGACCAGCCTCTGCGCGCTGCGCAACATGGGGGATGCCTACAAGGTCTCCCGCCTGGCGGGCGAGCCGATCACCGCCGCCCAGGCCTTCTGGATGGCGACGCGCGGCGGGGCGGAGGCGCTGGCGCTGGAGGGGCGCATCGGCAGCCTGGAGCCAGGGCGGGAGGCCGACCTGGTGGTGCTGGACCTGGCAGCGACGCCGCTGCTCGGCTTCCGCATGGGGCTCTGCGCGGATCTGCTGGAGCGGCTCTTCGTGCTGATGACGCTCGGAGATGAGCGCTGCGTGCGCGCGACCTATGTCGCGGGCAGGAAAGTGTATGACAGGGAGGAAGAAAGCGTTCTTTTTTGAAAAAAAGAACCAAAAAACTTTTGTCCGTTGGCGTCCCGCCTGGGGCCTGAGGCGGGACGCCAAACGAACAAAGTCTTTTTGCTTCTTTTTCTTCAGAAAAAGAAGGAATTAAATCTCTACAACAAGCTTCCCGAAATTCTTGCCTTCGAGCAGGCCGATGAACGCTTCCGGCGCGTTCTCCAGCCCCTTCGCGCGGTCCTCGCGCCAGCGCAGGCTGCCCTCCGCCACCCAGGCGCCGCCGATGCGCTGCCATTCCACCCAGGCTTGCGGGTGGTCGCTGACGATGAAGCCCTGCAGGCGCAGCTTCTTCTTCACCAGGGCGCCCAGATTGGGCCCGGGCGGCAGCGGGCGGACATTGTAGGTGGCGACCGTGCCGCAGAAGGCGATGCGGCCGAAGCTGCGCATGCGCGGGAACACCGCCTCCTGCACCGCGCCGCCGACATTCTCGAAATAGACGTCGATGCCCTCGGGGCAGGCCTCGTCCAGCGCCGCGCCGAGGTCGCCGCGATGGTCGAGGCACGCGTCGAAGCCCAGCTCCTCGGTCACGTAGCGGCACTTCTCCGGCCCGCCGGCGATGCCGATGACCCGGCAGCCCAGCTTCTTGGCGATCTGCCCGGCGACGCTGCCCACCGCGCCCGAGGCGGCGGAGACCACGAAGACCTCGCCCGGCTTGGGCCGGCCGATCTCGGTGACGCCGACCCAGGCGGTGGTGCCGGGCATGCCCAGCACGCCGAGATAGGCGCTGGGCGGCACGCCGCCGGTCGAGGGCAGCTTGACCAGCGTGCTGCCATGCGCGGCGGAATGGGTCTGCCAGCCGCGGGCGCCGCGCACCCAGTCGCCGGGGGCGTAGCCGGGATGGTGGCTGGCCAGCACCTCGGCCACGCATTCGCCCTCCATCACCTCGCCCAGCGCGACCGGCTTGGCGTAGGAGGCGGCATCGTCCATCCGCCCGCGCATATAGGGGTCGAGGGAGAGCACGCGGTGGCGCAGCAGCACCTCGCCCCGGCCGGGCTCGGGCAGGGGGCGCTCGACCAGCTCAAAATGCTCCGGCCCGGGGCGGCCGCTGGGGCGGGCCTTCAGCAGGATCTGGCGGTTGCTCTCGGCCATGGCGGTATCCTCTCTCCTGTGACGCAGCAGGAGTGTTGGGCCGCCGGAGGGGGATGCCAAGCCCGCCCCTAGCGGCTGGGATCGGCCATGCTGGCCAGCGCCGCCTCCAGCAAGGCGGGCAGCGGGGCGTCGGCGCGGCGGGCCAGCCCGTCCAGCTGCCCGGCGATGGCCAGGGTCGCCAGCCCGTGCACGCTGGCCCAGGCCATGGCCTGGCGCCCGGCCTCGGCGGGCGAGAGGCGTTCGGGATGGTCGGGGCGGCCGGCGGCGCGGGACAGGGCGGCATCCGCCGCCGCCTGCGCGGCGCGCAGCCGCGGATGCGCCGGGTCCAGCATGTCGCGCCGATACATCAGGCTGAACAGCGCCGGCTCGCGCAGGGCGAAGGCCAGATAGCCCCGCCCGATGGCGAGCGGCGTGGCCCGCGCCGGCTCCGCCCCCAGCATCTCGGCCACCAGCGCCTCGAAGCCGGTGGCGGCCAGTTCGCTGAGCAGCCCGGTCAAATCGCCGAAATGCGGCGCGGCGGCGGTGTGGGAGACGCCGGCGCGCCGGGTGATGGCGCGCAGCTTCAGCCCGGCGATGCCCTCCTCGGCCAGGATGGCGCGGGCCGCCTGCAGCAGGGCGGCGGGCAGGTTGCCATGGCGATAGGGGCGGGGCGTCGGGTCCATGCAGATCTTTACAGTGGAAATTTCGGCTTGACGAGCGGCCGCGCGCCCGCCTGAATCTTTCCATCGTAAAGATGGAGTCCGTGGCATGGCCCTCCTGGCAGGCACGCCGCTCTGGGTCTGGCTGGTGCTGGGCCTGGTGCTCTGGTCCGGCTGGCGGGCGCGGCATCCGGGCCTTGTCACGCCCGCGCGGCTGCTGGTCCTGCCCCTGGTGCTGCTGGCGCTCGCCCTGCCGGCCGCCGGCCGGGCGGGGGGCGAGCACCTGCCCGCGCTGCTG
>NZ_GG770780.1:296883-302692 GCF_000164635.1 Pseudoroseomonas cervicalis ATCC 49957
TGGGCCGGGCCGGGGCAGGTCGCGCTGCCCGGCGGCTGGTCGGCGCTGCTGCTGGGGCTGGCCGGCTTCGGCCTGCAATACTGGCAGGGCTACCGCCAGGCCGCCCTGGCGGCACCGCCCTTCTGGTGGCTGCTGCTGCTCGGGCCCGGCCTGCTGCTGGGCCGGGCCGGGACGATCCTGTGGCGGGCGGGGCGGGGCGGCAGGGCGCCCCTTACCCCTCCCGCTTCCTGAAATAATCCTCCGTCGTCATCGGCCGCGGCCGGGCTGGCCCCGCATAGGGGTCCACCTGGGCGTTGGTGGCGGCGGAGACGCGGCAATCCTCGCAGAGGTCGAGTAGCGCCAGCTTCGACGCGTCGCTGAACATCCAGTGCCCGCTGGCGCGCAGCCGCCCCTTCACCCGGTCGATCGAGGCGCGGGTGCCGAAGGCCTTGGAACAGGAGGGGCAGATCGCCGGCTCCTCCTGCTTCACCACGCGGCGGGTCGCGGCCTCGGGCGCCAGGTTCAGCCGGGGCGTCAGGCTGATGACCTTCTCCGGGCAGGTGGTGGCGCAGAGGCCGCACTGCACGCAGGCATCCTCCAGGAAGGACAGCTCCGGCCGGTCCGGGTTGGCGGCGAAGGCGCCGGTCGGGCAGACCATGGTGCAGGCCAGGCAGAGGGTGCAGCCCTCCACCGCCACGCTGGCCTCGCCGAAGGGCGCGGCCGCCGGCAGCGGGATCACGGCGGTGGCGGGCGCGGCGGCGTCGCGCAGCGCGGCCAGCGCCGTCTTCAGGATCTCCCGCGGGGCGCCCAGCGGCAGGAACTCGGCGTGGGTCGCGGGCGCCGGGCGCGGCGCGGCGTCCAGCATCTCGCGCAGGGTGAAGGGGTCGTCGGTCTCGATCACCCCCGGCGCGTGCGGCAGGCCGAGGCCGGCCAGCATCGCCTCGGCATAGTCGATGTTGCGCAGCACGCCCTCGGCGCCGTGCGGGCGGCGGGCGGGCAGCAGCAGCTGCACATCCGACGCCCCCCAGGCGAAGGGCGCCACCAGCATGGCCAGATCGGCCGCCGTCACCTCGCCCAGCCGCACCGGCAGCACATGGGCGGGCAAGCCGTTGCCCTGGCGGGAGAGCGCGTCGAGCATCGCCTCGCCGCCCTCGCCATGCAGCAGCAGGGTGGGCGCCTGGCCGCCGGCGCGGTGATAGGCCAGCAGCAGGGCGCGGATGCGGCGCAGCATCGCATCGGTGGGCGGCAGGTCGTATTGCGCCGCGCCGGTCGGGCAGATTGCGGCGCAGGCGCCGCAGCCGGCGCAGATCTCGGCGCTGATCTGCACGCTCTCCTTGCCGGGCGTGATGGCGCCGGTCGGGCAGAGATCCAGGCAGCGCGTGCAGCCGGTGCGCTTGTTGCGCGCATGGGCGCAGAGCCCGGCCTCGAAGCGGATGAAGCGCGGCTTGTCGAACTGGCCGACCAGCTCGCCCGCCTCGCGCGCGATGCGCGCCAGCGCCGCCGCATCGCCGGGGTCGGCGCGGAAATAGCCCTGCCGCACCTCATGCGTCGGGAAGAGCGGCGCCCGCCCGGTCAGGTCGATCAGGATGTCGCACTGGCTGGCGGCGCCGTCGCGCGGCGTGCCCCAGCGATAGGCGGCGCGGGAGGAGGGCGCGGCGGCGGCATAGCCATCCACCACCACGTTGAAGGTGCCGAGCCAGCCGGTGGCGCCGCGGGCGCGGCCGCGCAGCACCGGGTATTCCGCCTGCGGGCGGGGGGCGACCTCCTCCTCCCCGGTCAGCAGCACGGTCAGGTCCAGCCGGTCCTTCAGCAATTCGGCCAGATCCAGCGCCGCCTCGTCGCGGCCCAGGATCAGCGTCACGCCCTGGCTTTCCAGCGGCACCAGCGGCGTGGCCGGCATCGGCAGGGCGGCGGCCTCCAGCAGCGCGGCCATCTTCGGCCCCGCCGCCGCGCCCTGGTCCGACCAGCCGGCCTGCTCCCGCACATTGGCGAAATGCAGCCCGCCCTGGTGGCCGGCCGCCTCCGCCTCCTGGCGGAACAGCGGCGCCTCCTGCGTGCAGCCCACGGTGACGTCGCCGGTGCCCAGCGCCGAGAGGAACCGGTCGAGCTGCCCGCGGCAGAGCTGTTCGGCCGTGGCCAGCCGCCCGCCACAGCCGCGTTTCAGCGCGCCCTCGTCCAGCACCATGCTGTCTTCGCAACTGCAGGCAAAAATCGTGCGGCGGGATTCGGTCATGCATCCTCCGGCCCGCTGCGCCGGCGGGACGAAGCGCATATATCCACGCGAATGCGTGATGACGAGGGAAACGCACGAAATATGCGCGGCGGCCTGCCCCCTTTGCCCAGCCTGTTCACCCCCCTGGCCCTGCCGCCGGGCGAGGATGCGCGGACCCGCGCCATGGCCCTGGCCCCCGAGCAGGGCGGCGGGCTGCTGGCCTGGAGCGCCTCGGACACCCTTCTCCAGGCCGCCCTGGTGCTGGAGCCGGAGGAAAGCCTGCGCGCCGCCCGCGCCGGGCTGCTGGCCGCCGCCAGCGCCGCGGCCGATGCGCTGGTGGTGCTCGGCCCGCCCGAGATCCCGGTGACGCTGCGCTGGCCCGCCACCCTGGTGCTGAACGGCGCGGCGGTGGGCCACCTCGCCCTCGGCGCCCCGCCGGCCACGGCGGAAGATGCGGTGCCGGACTGGCTGGTGGTGGCGCTCTCCCTCGACTGGCGCCACAAGCCCGGCCACGAGCCCGGCAGCACCCCCGGCCACACCGTCCTGGCCGAGGAAGGCTTCCTGGAAGTGCCACCGGAAGAAATCGTCGCCGCCTGGGCCCGCCATTTGATGGCCGGGCTGTCGGAATGGCAGTCGCGCGGCTTCCGCGCCATGGCCGACCGCGTGCTGGCGCGCCTCGAGGTGGAACCCTGGATGGAAGGCGCCAAGCGCGGCCTGGACCCGCAGAGCGGCGCCCTGGTGCTGCGCCGCGAGGACGGCGCCGAGGCCCGCCACCCCCTGCCCACGGGGCCGGACGCATGACCCACCGCCTGCCCCGCACCCTGCGGCTCGACCCCTCCGACGCCGTGGTCTTCTCCCGCGCCGCCGCGCCGGGCGAATGGGCCGTGCCCGGCGGCTTCGATTTCTGGGACGAGGACCCGGCCAGCCTCTCCGGCAAGCGCCGCCAGGAATTCCGCGCCGGCTTCCTCGGCTTGGCGAGCTTCGGCTTCTCCACCCTGGTCGAGGTGGCCGAGGCCAGCCCCGCCGAGCGCGAGGCCGCCATCGCCGCCCTCGCCACCCATATCCGCGCCGCCTATGGCGCCCCGGACGAGGCCGCCGCCCGCGCCGCCGCCCTGGAAGAAATCGGCTTCGCGGAATCCCTCTGCGACCACCCGCCCGGCACCGTGCTGGCGCTGGCCCGCAGCGTCGAGGACGGCCAGGTGCGCGAGCGCTTCCGCACCCTGCACCGGCGCGAAACCCCGCACAGCGATTTCGGCAGCCTTCCCGTCTTCGGCATCGTCGCCGTCGAGGGGGAAGACGAAAGCGTCGAAGAAGTCGATCTGACGAACATCAAAGAGGGAAGGCTGGGGGAATGAATTCCCCTTTTTCTGTCAGGCTGCCGCCGTCCTGTTGCCAGGCGGGCCGCCACACTGGGCCGAAGAGGGAGGCTTCACGTGCAGTGCCTCCCGTCCCGGCCATGACCGGCAGCTGAAAAAAAACGGAAGCTGGAAGAAAAGATGATGGATGTGTGGGTGGCGTCGGGGCATCAGCTCTGTGACCGGGACGAAGCGGGGCGGCTGGTGGCCACGCCGGATCTGTGGCGCGCCTTCCTGGCGCGGCCGGAGCTGGTGCCGCCCGAGGAAGCCTGCGCCGCCGAGCGCGAACTGCATGCCGGGCTGCTCGCCGATCCGCTTAAGGCCGTCACCGTGCCCGCGCTGGCGGATCCGGATGCGGCGGAGAATTGGCAGGTCTTCCTGGCCTTCCGCGACCGGGTGATGGCCCATCCGACGCTGGAGGCCGCCTGGCTGGCCCTCTACCGCGAGGATGTGCGCGGCGTGCCGCCCCTGTTCCTGCAGATGCTGACCCAGCTCATCGCCCGCGCGGCGCTGGAGGGGGAGGAGGACGCCTTCGTCTGGCGCGCCGCCGAATGCCTCTTCCGCCCGCAGCGCGCCGCCATCCACCACGGCGCCCTGCTGCTGGCCGATGAGGAGGTGGTGGAGGCCCGCGCCGCCGATGGCGATTTCGGCGCCCTCGGCCGCCTGCTGACCGAGGCCGGCTCCCCCCCGCGCGAGGTCGAGCTGGACGTGCTGGGGGAGGCCGACCTCGCCCCCTATGCGGCGCGCTCGGACGCGCATGACTACGCGCTCGACATCGCCGAGGGCCGGCCCGGCCAGCTCGGCGTGGCCCGCGCGCTGGAGCGCTTCATCCGCCATGTGCTGGGAGAGGAGGTCTCGATCCGCCCGGTGCCGGTGATCGAGGACCCGGCCTGGACCTGGCATGTCGGGCTGGACAGCGAGGCCACCGCCATCGCCAACGACCTCTGGCACGGCCGCGCGGTGGCGCAGGAGCGGCTGGCGCGCATCCTCTGGCTCGGCGTGCTGGAATTCCGCGAGCAGACGCGCGTGCTGCCGCGTGTCGCCGGCAAGCCGGTCTATCTGGCGCTGGCGATGAACGGCGCCCAGATGCTGCGCATGAAGCCGCAGAACCTGGCCACCGGCCTGCCGCTGATCGCGGCCGGCGCGGCGCAGTAGGAGGGCCCCATGCCCCTGACCGACACGCCCGACAGCCTGCACCGCGAGGTGGCGGTGATCGCCGAGCGCCGCCCCTCCACCAGCCCCTGGGCCGACTGGTCCTGGCGCGCGGTGGAGGTGCTGGAGGACGCGCCCGAAATCGCCCCCTGGACCCTGCTGCGGCAGGAGGAAGGCCGCGCCCTGTTCCTGGCCGGCCGCGCCACCATCGCGCTCCACCCGACCGACACGGACAACTACAAGCACAACCTCGAATCGCCCGAGCCGCGCATCTGGGTGGTGCTGCGCCCGGCGCCCGGCGAGCCCGGCATGGCGCTGCACGCCGTCACCCTCGACCCCGGCGAGGCGCATCTCTACGCCGATGTCGGCCAGGACACGCTGGAAAGCCTGCCCCTGCCGGACTTTCTGCGCGCGCCGCTGGCGGCCTTCGTGGCCCAGCACCACCGCGAGCGCGGCTTCTGGAAGCGCCGCCGCGACCAGGCCGACCCCGAGGCCCTGGCCCGCCGCGCCCCCGGCGACCGGCCGGGGGAGGGGGGCGCATGAGCGGGGAGGGCTTCCTCAGCCGCTGGTCGCGTCGCAAGCGCGGGGTGGAGCCGGAGGCCCCGGAACCCGAGGCCCCGGCCCCCGCCGCGCCGCAGGCCGCGGCCCCGGCCGCCGCCCCACCGGCCGAGCCGGAATTCGACCTCTCCAGCCTGCCCTCGCTGGAGAGCCTGACGGCGGAGAGCGACTTCACCGCCTTCCTGCGGCCGCAGGTGCCCTGGGCGCTGCGCCAGGCGGCGCTGCGGCGCATGTGGTCGCTGGATGTCGGCATCCGCGATTTCGTCGGCCCCGCCGACTATGCCTGGGATTTCAACGCCCCCGACGGGGTGCCCGGCTTCGCCCTGGAGCTTGGCGGCGACGTGAAGCGGCTGCTGGCCCAGGCGATCGGCGCCCCCGACCCGGAGGCGGAGAAGCCCGGCGAGGCCGAGGCCGATTCGCCCGGCGAGGGCGTGGCCATGGCCGAGGCCATGCCCCCGGAAGAGACCGCCGAGGAGACCGGCGAGGCGCCCGGGGCGGAGACCGGCGCGGCGCCGGGGGCCGAGCCGGGGGGGCAATGCCGTGGCGGCGGCGG
>NZ_GG770780.1:303459-321480 GCF_000164635.1 Pseudoroseomonas cervicalis ATCC 49957
GGCTCTCGGGCGCCGGCCTCGCCGCGCTGGGCGGGCTCGGCCTGACCGCCGCCCGCCCGGCCGAGGCCGGCCCGACTGATTTCAGCCGCCCCATCCAGCGCATCAAGAACATCTGCACCCATTGCTCGGTCGGCTGCACCGTCACCGCCGAGGTGCAGAACGGCGTCTGGGTCGGGCAGGAGCCCTCCTGGGAGAGCCCGATCAACCGCGGCACGCATTGCGCCAAGGGTGCGAGCGTGCGCGAGCTGGTGCATGGCGACCGCCGCCTGAAATACCCGCTGAAGATGGTCAACGGGCAGTGGCAGCGCCTGTCCTGGGAGCAGGCGATCAACGAGATCGGCGACAAGCTGCTCGACATCCGCCAGAAATCCGGCCCCGATTCGGTGTTCTGGCTGGGCAGCGCCAAGTTCTCGAACGAGGGCGCCTATCTGTTCCGCAAGTTCGCCGCCTTCTGGGGCACCAACACGGTGGACCACCAGGCGCGCATCTGCCACTCGACCACCGTCGCGGGTGTGGCCAACACCTGGGGCTATGGCGCGCAGACCAACAGCTACAACGACATCCGCAACGCCCGCACCATGATCATCATGGGCGGCAACCCGGCGGAGGCGCATCCGGTCTCGCTGCAGCACGTGCTGTCGGGCAAGGAGATCAACCGGGCGAACCTGATCGTCATCGATCCGCGCTTCACCCGCACCGCCGCCCACGCCACCGAATATGTGCGCATCCGCCCGGGCACCGACATCCCCATCATCTGGGGCCTGCTCTGGCACATCTTCGAGAATGGCTGGGAGGACAAGGAGTTCATCCAGCAGCGCGTCTACGGCATGGACGATGTCCGCCGCGAGGTCGCCAAGTGGAACCCGGCCGAGGTCGAGCGCGTCACCGGCGTGCCGGGTGAGCAGCTGAAGAAGGTGGCGCAGATCTTCGCCACCCAGAAGCCCTCGACGCTGATCTGGTGCATGGGCGCCACGCAGAAGACGGTCGGCACCGCCAATGTGCGCGCCTACTCGATCCTGCTGCTGGCCACCGGCAATGTCGGCAAGCCGGGCACCGGCGCCAACATCTTCCGCGGCCATTGCAACGTGCAGGGCGCGACCGATTTCGGCCTCGATGTCACGACGCTGCCCGCCTATTACGGGCTGGACGAGGCCGCCTGGCGCCATTGGTGCCGGGTCTGGGATGTCGACTACACCTGGATGCAGGGCCGCTTCGCCAGCAAGGCGCTGATGGAGACGCCGGGCATCCCGACCACGCGCTGGTTCGACGCCGTGCTGCTGCCCAAGGACCAGGTGCAGCAGCCCGACACGGTGAAGGCGATGATGGTGGTGGGCCATGGCGGCAACACCGTCACCCGCATGCCGGAGGCGGTGAAGGGCCTGGAGAAGCTCGACCTGCTGGTGGTGGCCGACCCGCACCCGACCAGCTTCGCCAGCATGTCGAACCGCCGCGACAACACCTACCTGCTGCCGATGTGCACGCAGTTCGAGGCGACGGGCAGCCGCTCCGCCTCGAACCGCTCGATCCAGTGGGGCGAGCAGGTCGTCAACCCGATCTTCGAATCGAAGAACGACTACGAGATGATGTATCGCCTGGCGGAGAAGCTCGGCTTCGCGCAGGAGATGTTCAAGGGCATCGAGGTGCGCGGCAAGGTGCCGGTGGCCGAGAGCATCACCCGCGAGTTCAACCGCGGCGCCATCTCCACCGGCTATTCCGGCCAGTCGCCGGAGCGGCTGAAGCTGCACATGCAGCACCAGGCGGATTTCGACCTGGTGACGCTGCGCGGCCGCCCCGGCACCCCGGTCGCCGGCGAGTATTACGGCCTGCCCTGGCCCTGCTGGGGCACGCCGGAGATGAAGCACCCCGGCACGCACATCCTCTACAACACCGGGCTGCATGTGAAGGAAGGCGGCGGCACCTTCCGCGCCCGCTGGGGCGTGGAGCGCGAGGGCAAGACCCTGCTGGCCGAGGGCAGCTACTCCAAGGATTCCGAGCTGCAGGACGGCTATCCGGAATTCACCGTCGCGGTGCTGAAGCGGCTCGGCTGGTATGACGAGCTGACCGACCGCGAGAAGGAGATCATCGCCCGCGTCGGCGGCGAGAATGTCGACCGGGTGAGCTGGGCGACCGACCTCTCCTTCGGCATCATCCGCGTGGCGCTGAACCATGGCTGCATCCCCTACGGGAACGGCAAGGCGCGCGCCAATGCCTGGAACCTGCCCGACCCGGTGCCGGTGCACCGCGAGCCGATCTACACCCCGCGCACCGACCTGATCGCGCAGTACCCGACGCTGCCGGACCGGCGCGGCTTCCGCCTGCCGCATCTGGGGCAGAGCGTGCAGGCGCGCAGCAACACCGTGGCGCGCGACTTCCCGATCGTGCTGACCTCCGGCCGCCTGGTCGAATACGAGGGCGGCGGCGAGGAGACGCGCTCCAACAAGTGGCTGGCCGAGCTGCAGCAGGACATGTTCGTCGAGATCAACACGGCGGACGCCGAGGCGCGCGGCATCAAGGATGGCCAGTATGTCTGGGTCGATGGCCCGGAAAGCTCCGCCAAGGCGCGGATGAAGGCGCTGGTGACCGACCGTGTCGGCCGTGGCGTCGCCTTCATGCCGTTCCATTTCGGCGGCTGGTTCATGGGCGAGGATCGCCGCAAATACTATCCCGCCGGCACCGACCCGATCGTGCTGGGCGAGAGCGTCAACACGCTGACCACCTACGGCTATGACCCGGTGACCTTCATGCAGGAAACCAAGGTCACGCTGTGCCAGATCCGCGCGGCCTGAGCGGGGAGGAACCAGAACAATGGCCCGGATGAAGTTCCTCTGTGACAGCGACCGTTGCATCGAGTGCAACGCCTGCGTCACCGCCTGCAAGAACGAGCACGAGGTGCCCTGGGGCATCAACCGCCGGCGCGTCGTCACCATCAATGACGGCAAGCCGGGGGAGCGCTCGATCTCCATGGCCTGCATGCACTGCACCGACGCGCCCTGCGCCGCGGTCTGCCCGGTCTCGTGCTTCTACACGACGGCGGATGCCATCGTGCTGCACGACAAGGATCTGTGCATCGGCTGCGGCTACTGCTTCTACGCCTGCCCCTTCGGCGCGCCGCAATATCCGCGCGTCGGCAATTTCGGCGGGCGCGGCAAGATGGACAAGTGCACCTACTGCGCCGGCGGCCCGCAGGCCGACAACACGGCCGCCGAATACGCGCAGTATGGCGCCAACCGCATCGCCGAGGGCAAGCTGCCGCTCTGCGCCGAGATGTGCTCGACCAAGGCGCTGCTGGCCGGCGATGGCGACATCATCGCCAGCATCTATCGCGAGCGGGTGCAGAAGCGCGGCTATGGCTCGGGCGCCTGGGGCTGGCGCACCGCGTATCGCGAAACGGTGGGGGCGTGAGCATGCGGACCCTTCTTCTGGCCGCCGCGGCGGCGCTGCCGCTGCTGGCGGCGCCGGGCGGCGCCGGCTTCGCCCAGAGCCCGGCGCAGCAGGCGACGCCCGCCAATCCCGGCCAGCAGGGCCAGGCGAATGGCGCCGGCCCGGCGCGCGGCGCGCCCGAGGTGCAGGCCCCGGTGCCGGAGACGCAGAATGCCGGCGAGAACCGGCAGCGCGCCATGCCGAACAGCACGGAGCCCGGCACCCCCACCGGCACGCCGGCCGCGCCGCAGCCCCGCGTGGCGCCGGCGCCGGCGCAGGCGGTCCCGGCGCCGATGCCCTTCGGCGACCGCAACCAGCTCTCGGCCGAGGAGCTGGAGCTGCAGCGCGCCCTGACCGGCGGCCGCATCGCCGGCCGTGTCAGCATCCCCGATGCGAAGGCGGGCGACCTGATCCAGCCGGCCGGGCGGGAGTGGCGTGATTTCCACAACCGCACCCTGGTCTGGATCGGCGCCGTCGCCATCCTGGGCATGCTGGCGGTGCTGGTGCTGTTCTACCTGGTGCGCGGCAAGATCCGGCTGCAGCATGGCTGGTCGGGCCGCACCATGCTGCGCTTCACCTTCGTCGAGCGCATGGCGCACTGGATGACGGCGGGCACCTTCATCGTGCTGGGCCTGTCGGGGCTGAACCTGACCTTCGGCCGGCACCTGCTGCTGCCGCTGATCGGGCCGGAGGCGTTCACCGCCGTGTCGATGTGGGGCAAGGTGGCGCACAACTTCCTGGCCTTCCCCTTCACCCTCGGCCTGGTGCTGCTGCTGCTGCTCTGGGCGAAGGACAACATCCCGAACCGGCTGGACCTGCAATGGGTGCTGCAGGGGGGCGGGCTGATCGGCAACAAGCACCCGCAGGCGGGCCGCTTCAATGCCGGCCAGAAGAGCGTGTTCTGGATGACCGTCCTGGGCGGCGGCGTGGTGGCGGCCAGCGGCTATGTGCTGGTCTTCCCCTTCACCGTGACGGACATCGCCGGCCAGCAGCTCAGCCACATCGTGCATGGCGTGCTGGCGCTGCTGATGTTCGCCGCCATGCTGGGCCATATCTATATCGGCACCATCGGCATGGAGGGCGCCTTCGACGCGATGGGCAGCGGCCAGGTCGACTACAACTGGGCGCGCGAGCATCACGGCCTGTGGGTGGACCAGGAGCTGGAGAAGGCGCACCGCGTGGCGCATCCGCCCGGCACCAGCCCGGCCGGCGCGGACTGACCGCCGGCCGCCAGCGGCGGCCGGCCCTGACAGGAAAAAGATGGGGGGTCCGGGGGAATTCATTCCCCCGGCCTTTTTTTATCCCGCTCCCCCGATAAGGTGCCTGGATGCGCGTGATCGGACTGGCCGGCTGGAGTGGTGCCGGCAAGACAACCCTGCTGACCCGCCTGCTGCCCTGGCTGACCGCCCAGGGCCTGCGCGTCTCCACGCTGAAGCATGCGCATCACCGTTTCGACGTGGACCAGCCTGGCAAGGACAGCCATGCGCATCGCGAGGCCGGGGCGCATCAGGTGCTGGTCGCCTCGGCGAATCGCTGGGCGCTGATGACCGAGCTGCGCGGCGCCCCGGAACCCGGCCTGGCGGAGCTGCTGTCGCACCTCTCCCCGGTGGATCTGGTGATCGTGGAGGGCTTCAAGCGCGACACGCATCCGAAGCTGGAGGTGTTCCGCGCCGCCAATGGCAAGCCCTGGCTGCACCCGGAGGATGCGGCGATCCGCGCCGTGGCCGCCGATGCGCCGCCGCCCGGCGGCCTGCCCTTGGCCGGGCTGGACGAGATTCCGGCGATCGGCGCCCTGGTGCTGGAGCATGCGGCGCCATGGCCCAGCTGAGCGATGACTGCTTCGCCTTCGGTGGCGCGCTGCTCTCGGTCGAGGCCGCGGCGGCGCTGATCGCCGAGCGGGTGCCGCCCCTGCCGGGCGCGGAGAGCGTGCCGCTGACCGCCGCGCGCGGCCGCATCCTGGCCGAGGATCTGCGCGCGCCGCAGCCCTTGCCGCCCTTCTTCAACAGCGCGGTGGATGGCTATGCCTTCCGCCATGCCGATCTCGACCCCTCCGGCGAGACAAGGCTGCGCCTGGCCTTCCGGCTGGCGGCCGGCCAGGCGGCGTCCGAGCCGCTCCTCCCTGGCACCGCCTGCCGCATCCTGACCGGCGCGCCGATGCCGCCCGGGGCGGACACGGTGATGATGCAGGAGGATGCGCGGCTGGAGGATGCCTTCCTGCTGCTGCCCCCCGGCCTGAAGCATGGCGCCAATTGCCGCCCGGCCGGGGAGGACGTGGCCGAGGGCGCGCTGGCCCTGCCGGCGGGGCGGGTGCTGGACGCGCCGGCCATCGGCTTGGCCGCCGCGCTGGGCCAGGCGGTGCTGAGCGTGCGGCGGCGGCCGCGCATCGGCGTGTTCAGCACGGGGGACGAGCTGGCGGCGCCGGGCACCCCGCTCGGCCCGGCGCAGACCTATGACAGCAACCGTTTCTCGCTGCTGGCGCTGCTGGGCGGGCTGCCGGTGCAGGCGGTGGATCTCGGCATCCTGCCCGACCGCGCGGGGGCGACCGATGCGGCGCTGCGCGCGGCGGCGGCCGAGCATGACATGCTGCTGACCTCCGGCGGCGTCTCGGCCGGGGAGGAGGACCATGTGCGCGCCGCCATCCAGGCGGCGGGGTCGCTGGTGTTCTGGCGGCTGGCGCTGAAGCCGGGGCGGCCGGCGGCGCTGGGGGTGGTCGGCGGCACGCCGGTGCTGGGGCTGCCGGGCAATCCGGTGGCCAGCTTCGTCACCTTCCTGCATCTGGCGCGGCCGTTGGTGCTGCAGCTCTGCGGCGCGGCGCCTTCGCCGCTGCCGCGCTTCGTGGCGGAGGCGGGCTTCGCCTACCGCAAGAAGGCCGGGCGGCGGGAATATGTGCGGGTGCGGCTGGCGCCCCCGGCGGAGGGCGGGCTGCCGCTGGCCGCCAAGTATCCGCGGGAGGGGGCGGGGCTGCTCTCCTCGCTGACCGGCAGCGACGCCTTCGCCGAGCTGCCGGAGGCGGCGACCGGGGTGGCGCCCGGTGAGCGTATCACCATCCTGCCCTTCGCCGGGCTGTTCTAGGGCGGTTTCGCGCCGCCCGTTTGTTGAGAACCCCTCGCAAAACCGCGCGGGCGGCCTATCCTTGTCGGGCAAGCAAGGAGATGCCCATGTTCATCGCCATGAACCGCTTCCAGGTCATCCAGGGGGCCGAGGCGGAGTTCGAGCAGGTCTGGACCAGCCGCGACTCGCATCTGCACACGGTGCCGGGCTTCGTCGAGTTCCACCTGCTGCGCGGCCCGGCGCGGGAGGACCACACGCTCTACTCCTCCCACACCATCTGGCGCAGCAAGGCGGATTTCGAGGCCTGGACCCAATCCGAGGCGTTCCGCGCGGCGCATCGCGGCGCCGGGCAGAGCAAGCCGCTCTATCTCGGCCCGCCGCAATTCGAGGGGTTCGAGGTGATCCAGACGGTCGGCAAGGCGGGGTGAGACCGGGCGGGGCGCGGCGGGTTTCATCATCCTGGATGATGATAGCCATTCGAAATCCCAGCTTCGAAAAGATGGATCAGGCGCCTATCTGTCTCCTCGACGGCGGGACGAACCCCGCCACCGAGAACAGGAGACCGACCATGATCCAGCTGAACGCCTTCCGCGCCCTGACCCTCGCCGCCGGGCTGATGGTGGCGCTGCCGGGCCTCGCCGCCGCCCGCGACCTGGCGGAGAACGCCAACAATGGCGCCACCAGCAGCCCGGCCGCCTATGCCATGCAGGTGACGCAGCCCCGCGATGCCATGGTCCTGCCGGAGAGCGTGGGCAACAACGCCCAGGCCGATGGCAACCCGCTGGCGGCGCCGGCCCCGCTGACCCTGGCGCATGAGGGCAGCCACCTGCCGCGCCCGGTGGGCAACTCGGCCAATGCCTTTGGCGGCTTCGGCACCGGCCCGGTGGGTGGCTGACCGGGCGGCTGAGACGCCGGGCGGGCCACCGCCCCGTCACCGAGAAAGCAGGCCGGCGGAGCGATCCGCCGGTCTTTCTTCTGTCCGCCCCGGCGGCTCAGCCGGTGCTGGGCGGCGACCATTCCTCCAGCGCCTGGCGCAGCCGCGCCGCCAGCCAGCGCCCGGCCAGGCCGGGCGGGCGGCCGCGCTCATGCACCAGGTGCAGCGGCAGGGTCAGGCCCTCCTGCTCCTCCAGCCGCAGCCGGCACAGCCTTCCCTCGGCGATCAGCCGCGCCACCATGTGCTCGGGCATGTTGCACCAGCCGAAGCCGGCCAGCAGGAATTGCAGCCGCGTGTTGAGGTCGGCGAAGCGCCAGGTGCGCGGGCTGAGCACGCCGCGCCCGGGGCCGCCGCGCGGCGAGCCGTCGGTCAGCACCAGCTGCACATGCTCGGCCAGGGCGGCGCGGGGCAGGGGGGCCGGCAGCTCGGCCAGCGGGTGCCCGCGCGCGACCACCGGCACCAGCCGCACCTCCATCAGCAGCGTGGCCTCGAGATCGGTGACCGCCCGCTCCACCGGATAGATCGCCATCTGCACCGTGCCGTCGCGCAGATGCCGCTCCGGCGCGTCGATGCCCTCGGTCAGCAGGGTGACGGGCAGCTGCGGGAATTCATTGCCGAGCGCGCGCAGCGCGGCCAGGGCGGGGGGCAGGGGCAGCAGCGGGTTGACGGCGATGCTCAGCTCCGGCTCCAGCCCGCCGGCGATGCCCTCGGCGCGGGCGCGCAGCAGCTCGGCCGATTTCAGCAGGCGGCGCGCCTCCTCCAGCATGGCCTGGCCGGCCTCGGTCAGGCGCGGCAGCTTGGTGCGGCGGTCGAACAGCTTCAGCCGCAGATGCCCCTCCAGCGCCTGGATGCTCTGGCTGACCGCCGATTGCGCGCGGCCCAGCCGCCGCGCCGCCGCCGAGAAGCCGCCGGCATCGGCCACCGTGACCAGCACGCGCAGCTGGTCGAGGGTCAGGGGGTCGCTCATGCATCACCTGCGCCGATCATTCTTCCCGCCCCAACCGGCCTGGCCGCAATGGGTTCGGCGCCCCTCCACCCGTTCGACGGGGCGCCCGGCGCGGCGCCACCTTACGCGAGAGGGCAGCCATGGCCCAGAGCATGGCGTGAGCGCGGCCTCCCTTTCCCGCCCCGCCCGGCTCTCCGCCCGCCTGCTGCCCGCGCGTCGGCGGCCGGCCCTGGCGCTGGCCCTACCCGGCGGCGGTGGCGCCGAAGGGGAGGCGCAGGCGGCATGCCAGCCCCTCCGGCCGGTAGTCCAGCGTGACCTCGCCCTCCAGCCGCGGCGCCAGCTCGTGCTCCAGCAGCCGCGAGCCGAAGCCGCGCCGCCAGGGCCGGCGCACCGGCGGGCCGCCCCGCTCGCGCCACAGGATGACAAGCTGCCGCGCGCCATCGGCCGCCTGTTGCAGGTTCCAGGCGATCTCGACGCTGCCCGTGGGAACCGACAGGGCGCCATGCCTGGCCGCGTTGGTGGCCAGCTCGTGCAGGGCGAGGTGCAGCATCTGCACCACCGGCGCCGGCAGCCGCAGCGGCGGGCCGTCCATCGCCACGCGGCCGGGGCCGTCGTAAGGGGCGAGGGCGCGCTGCACGAGCGCCGACAGCGGCGCGCCCCCGCCGCCCTCGCCGGCCAGCAGGGTCTGGGAGTCCGCCAGCGCCACCAGGCGCTGCTCCAGCGCCCGCTGCACCACCGCCGGCACCCCGGCCTGGCGCAGCGTCTGCATCGCCACCGCCTGGGCCGCGGACAGGACATTCTTGATCCGGTGCGCGGCCTCGGCCAGCAGCAGGGCGCGGCGCTCCGCCTCGGCATGGGTGTCGGTGTTGTCGCGCAGCAGGTTCAGGAAGCCCTCCGGCTGGCCCTGGCCGTCGAGCAGCCGCATCATCAGCCCGCTGGCCCAGAAGCGGCTGCCGTCACGCCGCAGATGCCAGCGCTCATTCACGGCGCGGCCCTCCTCCATGGCGCGGCACAATTCGCGCAGGAAGGTGCCGGCGGCGCGGTCCTCGGCGGTGAAGAACAGCTCGCCCGAGCGGCCCAGGATCTCCGCCTCCTCATAGCCCAGAATGGCGCGGGCGCCCGCGTTCCAGCCCGTCACCCGGCCCTCGAGGTCGAGCGTGACGATGGCATGGTGCGTGGCCCCGTCCAGCACCTGGCGCAGCCGCGCGGCGGCGGCGCGGAGCGCCGGCTGCTCCGTCTCCGCCACGCGTGGCGGGCGCCGGAAGGCGCGGCGGGCCCGGCTGCCGCCAGCCATGCCTGATCCCTCCCTCGATGGCGTCATGTCGCTGCGCTCCTGGCTGCCTGAGGGGGGCGTTCTGCGCCAGGAGGGGGAGGTGCTCCGTCCGTTACCATACGGAGCTTTGCCGGAATCGGGCGGGTTCCCCGCGTCGCACGGCCATGTGATGGCATGGCCGCGCCTGGCCGATCCGGCCCGGGCCGGCGGCCGCGCCGTGGCCTGGCTTCCGCCGCCGGCCAGGCTTGCCGGGATGTCCGGCCACCCCATCTCTCCATCATCGCCCGCAGGTCTTCCGGCGCGGGCGGCTGGAAGAGGACAGGGCTTTCGCCGGTCCCCCGTTCCAGGACACGCCGCCATGGCTTCGGCCCCCGCCTCCCCCCCGCCGCCGCGCAACCGCCTGCTGGCCAGCCTTCCCCCCGAGGATCTGGCGCGGCTCTGGCCGCAGCTGGAGCCGGTCGAGTACAAGCTGCGGCACCTGCTGCTGCAGCCCGAGGCGCCGATCACCGCGGTGCATTTTCCCGAAAGCGGCTGGGTCTCGATGGTGCTGCTGCTGGCCGACGGCAAATCGGCCGAGGTCGGCATGGTCGGGCCGGACGGCATGGTGGGCCTGCCGCTGCTGCTCGGCAGCGATGTCAGCGGGGTGGAATCCATGGTGCAGGCGCCGGGGCCCATGCTGCGGCTGAGCGCGGCCAATCTGCGCGCCGCCCTGGCGGACAGCCCGACGCTGCGCCCGGCGCTGCTGCGCTACATGCTGTCCTTCCATCAGCAGGTGACGCAGACCGCCGCCTGCAACGGGCACCACGCGCTGGACCAGCGCCTGGCGCGCTGGCTGCTGATGGCGCAGGACCGGGCCGGCAGCGACGAGTTCCCGATGACGCAGGAATTCCTGGCGCTGATGCTCTGCGTCCACCGCCCCGGCGTCACCGTGGCGGCGCGGCTGTTCCAGCAGGCCGGGCTGATCCGCTATGAGCGCGGCCAGATGACCGTCACCGACCGCGCCGGGCTCGAGGCCGCGTCCTGCGAATGCTACAGCGCCGTGCGGCGCTATTGCGAGCGGGTGGAGGGCGCCGCCGGCTGACGCGCGCGGCCTCCGGCCGTGCCGTCGCCTCTGGACTTTTCCGCGCCTGCGCGGCATCTCGGACGGGTCCGGCCCCTGCGGCCGGGCGGCGCGCCCGGGTCCGATCCCGCCGGGCGCCCCGAGGGCCGGTCCGGTTGCCGGATCCGGGCGTCGGCCGGGTTAGCACAGCGGTAGTGCAGCGGTTTTGTAAACCGAAGGTCGGGGGTTCGATCCCCTCACCCGGCATGTCCCTCCGGCTGCGGCCGGGCCGGGCGGCCCCGCCGCGCCAGGATCTCCGCCAGCGTCACCGGCCGGAACGCCCACGCATCCACCCCGACATCGCATTGCCGCGCCAGGGGCTTCAGCCGGCCATGGCTGTGGCCGTGCAGGTTGAGCCAGCCCTTGCCCATGTTGCGCCAGCTGCGGAAGGGGTAGTGGCCCAGCACCAGGCCGCGCCCCTCCACCGTGATCTCGGCATAGTCCCGCACGCTGGCCCAGCCGGGCCAGGCACGCAGGGCCTCCCCGTCATTGTTGCCGGCGAGCAGGTGCTTGCGCCCGTGCAGCCCTTGCAGCAGCGCCGCCACGGCCGCCGGCGCCGGGCCGAGCGCGACATCGCCCAGGTGCCACACCTCGTCCCCCGGCGCGACCACGGCGTTCCAGCGCGCGACCATCGCCGCATCCATCGCCGCCACCGATTCGAAGGGGCGGCGATACAGGCCGCGCGCCCCGCCATGGCCGAAATGCGTGTCGGCGGTGAAGAACAGGCGCGGCGCCTCAGCCGGCATGGCCCGCCCCGGCGGCGGCGCGGCCGCGCCAGGCCAGGATCAGCCGCAGCGCCAGCCAGCAGCCCATCGCCCAGGCGGCGCCCAGGCACCAGCCGGCCAGCACGTCGGTCGGCCAGTGGACGCCGAGATAGACGCGGCTGCCGCCCACCAGCAGGGTCAGCAGCATCGCCGCGCCCATGACATAGAGCTTCAGCCGCCGCCGCGGCGTGACGCCGGCCAGCAGCGTGCCCAGCGTCAGGTAGCAGGCGGCCGAGAGCATGGCGTGGCCGGAGGGGAAGCTCGCCGTGTGTACCTCCACCAGATGCGACACCAGCTCCGGCCGCGGCCGGTCGAAGCCGAGCTTCAGCAGCCCGTTCAGCGCCGTCGCGCCGCCGAAGGACAGCACCAGCAGCAGCGCCGAGAGGCCCTTGCGCAGCAGCAGGATATAGCCCAGCGCCAGCGCCCCGATCAGCATCAGCACCGCGTGGCTGCCCAGGCTGGTGAAGTCGCGCATCATGATCTCGAGCCAGAAGGGCCCGATCGGGTTGGCGGTGTCGGCCGGGTCGCGCAGCGCCAGCAGCACCGCGCGGTCGAAGCCATGCGTGTCGCCCTCCAGCGCCTCGTCCACCAGGGCGGCGAAGCCGAGCAGCGCGCCGGCGCAGCCCAGCAGCGCCGCCAGCATGACCAGCTGCGCCCAGCTGAAACCGCGCAGCCTGTCCCGCCAATCCATGGCATCCTCCTTCCGCATCCAACCGCGACGCGGCCATGCAGCACAGACGCCGCCCCCCGGCCAGGGTTGCCGCCACGCATCCCGCCCGGCCCCTGGCGCGTTCTGCGCCGGGCACGACCGGGGTCGGGGCCGCAGGACGCGGGCGCCACAGGCAGAAAAGGATCACGCATGGCCGGGGCCGAGGCGCCGTTCGCGCTCGTCATCGTCAACCGCCAGGCGCGCAATGGCGGCAGCGCCATCGACGCCGCGCTGGACGTGCTGCGCCGCGCCGGCTGGCGGCTGGAGGAGCATCGCTGCACGCCGGAGGAGCGCGCCGCGGCGGTGATCGCCCGCCGCGCGGCGGAGGGTTTCTCGGCGGTCATTCTGGGCGGCGGCGACGGCACGCTCAACGCCGCCGCGCCGGCGCTGATGGAAACGCGGCTGCCCTTCGGCATCCTGCCGCTCGGCACCGCCAACGACCTGGCGCGCAGCCTGGAGATCCCGCCCGACCCGGTGGCGGCGGCGCGCATCATCGCCGCCGGGCAGACGCGGCCGATCGACCTCGGCGAGGTCAATGGCCTGCCCTATTTCAACGTCGCCAGCATCGGCTTCAGCGCCGAGCTGGCCCGCCGCCTCGGGCGCGACGACAAGAAGCGCTGGGGCAAGCTCGGCTACGCCCTGGCGGCCTTCCGGCTGCTGCGCCAGCTGCGGCCCTTCACCGCCTGGCTGGAGCATGACGGCACCACCGAGCGGGTGCGCACCATCCAGGTCTCGGTCGGCAATGGCCGCCACTATGGCGGCGGCATGACGGTGGAGAGCACCGCCCGCCCGGATGACGGCAAGCTCGACGTCTACAGCCTGGAGATCGACCATTGGTGGCGGCTGCTGGCGCTGCTGCCCTCGCTGCGGCGGGGCACGCAGGGGCAGTGGCGCGATGTGCGCGCCTTCCCCACCACCGCCTGCGCGGTGGTGACGCGGCGCCGCATGCCGGTGAACACCGATGGCGAGATCAACACCCACACCCCGGCCCGCTTCCGGCTGCTGCCGGCGGCGGTGCGGGTTTTCGTCCCGCCCGTCGGCGAGGCTTCAGCCAGCGGCAACCCTTGAAAAGATGAACGCGTTGTCATTTTTATCGAAGGTCGCATATCGAGACAGGAGACACGCATGAGCCAGCCCATCGCCACCGAGCGCCGCCTGCTGACCGGCCCGGAATTCGAGGTGGTGTCGCGCAGCCATTACCCCGTGCTGTGCGGGCTGGAGCGGCCGGCGCTGGTCGAGCTGGCGCGGCTGCTGCGCGACTATCACGGCAAGGCGCGGGACGTGGCGCGGGAGCGCCGCCGCGCCCAGCGCGGCAAGGCCGAGCCGCGTGGCACCAACCCCGATGTTGCGCCGGACGGGCTGACCCGCAAGAAGCAGGTCTTCGCCTCGGCGCTGAAGCGGGTGAACAAGGAGCTGTCGCGCCAGAACGCGGCGCCGGAGCCGGAGAGCCAGGGCGAGAACGCCCGCCGCGCCCTGGCGATGAAGCGCGCCGCCCGCATGCACCGCCACCCGAGCCGCCGCACCGCGCGCCTTGGCATGAACCCGGTGGAAAGCCAGGCCGTGCCCGGCACCATCGACCCGCGCCAGGTGGGCAGCGTGTCGCAGCAGGTGCGCAATCATCAGGGCAAGAAGGACAGCTAAAGGAAAAGGGTTCTTTTTTGTAAAAAAGAACCAAAAAACTTTTGCCAGTGGGCGTCCCGCTTAAAGCCTGAAGCGGGACGCCAAACTGAAAAAGTCTTTTTGCTTCTTTTTCTTCAGAAAAAGAAGATCTTACGCTTTGATCGCTTCCAATTTTGCCTGGAAGAACACCCGGTCGAAGCCCTCGTCATGCCGCCGCGCCACCTCGGTGAAGCCGAGCCGCGGATAGAGCGCCAGATTCCCCGCCATGGCCGCATTGGTCAGCAGCCGCAGCTCCGGCAGGCCGAGGCGCTGCGCCTCCGCCACCGCGAAGCGGATCAGCCGCCGCCCCAGGCCGCGCCCCTGGGCCTCGGGCGCCACCGCGATATTGTCCAGCCAGAGGTGATCCGCCCGCCGCTCCAGCACCAGCAGCGCGAGGAGGCCGCCCGCGTCCCAGACCCAGGCCTCGTTGGCGGCGATGCGCGCGGCGTAGTCGTCATCCATCGGCGCCGGGCGGCGGCCGATGAGGGGCAGGTAGGGCGCGTAGGCGCGCTCCGCCAGCGCGGCCAGGGCAGGGGCCTCGGCCGGGCGGGCGGGGCGGATCAAACCGCGGTGCCGCCGATGGTCAGGCCGGTCATCTTCAGCGTCGGCTGGCCGACGCCCACCGGCACGCCCTGGCCCTGCTTGCCGCAGGTGCCGATGCCGGGGTCCAGCGCCATGTCGTTCCCGATCATGCTGACCCGCGTCAGCGCCTCCGGCCCGTTGCCGATCAGCATGGCGCCCTTCACCGGCGCGCCGATCCTGCCATCCTCGACCAGATAGGCCTCGGACATCGAGAAGACGAACTTGCCGCTGGTGATGTCCACCTGCCCGCCGCCGAAATTCACGCCCAGGATGCCGCGCTTCACGCTGCGCAGGATCTCCTCCGGGTGGTGCCGCCCGCCCAGCATGACGGTGTTGGTCATGCGCGGCATCGGCGCGTGGGCGTGGCTCTGGCGGCGGCCATTGCCGGTGGCGGCCACGTTCATCAGCCGGGCGTTCTGCCGGTCCTGCAGGAAGCCCACCAGGATGCCGTCCTCGATCAGCGTGGTGCGGCCGGAGGGTGTGCCCTCGTCATCCACGGTCAGGCTGCCGCGCCGGTCGGGGAGGGTGCCGTCATCGACGACGGTGACGCCCGGGGCGGCGATGCGGCTGCCCAGCAGCCCGGCGAAGGCCGAGGTCTTCTTGCGGTTGAAATCCCCCTCCAGCCCGTGGCCGATCGCCTCGTGCAGCAGGATGCCGGGCCAGCCGGGGCCGAGCACCACCTCCATCTCCCCGGCGGGGGCGGGGATGGCGTCGAGGTTCAGCAGCGCCTGGCGCAGCGCCTCCTCCACCGCGCCCTTCCAGCTCGCCTCGCCGGTGACGCGGGCATAGCCGTGGCGGCCGCCCATGCCGTGGCTGCCGCTCTCCCGCCGGCCATTCTGCTCGACCACGATGGTGACGTTGAGCCGCACCAGCGGGCGCAGGTCGGCCACCCGGCCGCCATCGGCGCGCAGGATCTGCACCGCCTGCCAGGTGCCGGAGAGGCTGGCCATCACCTGGGTCACGCGCGGGTCGCGGGCGCGGGCATAGGCGTCGATCTCGGCCAGCAGCGCGGTCTTGGCGGGGAATTCCATCGCCGAGAGCGGGTTGCCGGCCTCGTAGAGCCGCGCATTGGTGGCGCGCGGCGCCGCCTGCAGCGTGCCGGAGCGCCCGGCCGAGACGGCGCGCACCGTGGCGGCGGCGCGGGCCAGGGCGGCGTCGGTGATCTCGCCGCCATGGGCGTAGCCGGCGGCCTCGCCGGCGACGGCGCGCAGGCCGAAGCCGCGGCTGGCGTCGAAGCTGGCGCTGCGGATGCGGCCATCGTCGAGGCTGATCGCCTCGCTCTCCACATATTCCAGGAACAGCTCGCCATCCTCGGCGCCGGCCAGCGCCTCGCGCAGCCGGGCGGTGGCCTGCTCCGGGGCCAGTTCGCGGTAGAACAGACGGTCGGTGGTCTCCAGCGCGCTCATGCCGTCGGCTCCTGGTCGGGGTGGGCGGGGGAAGGGGTGGCGGGGGCCAGGCGCAGCCGGGCGAGGGTGCCCTCGCCGCGCCGGCTCTCCAGCGCCAGCGTGGCGCCCATGGACTGGGCCAGGGCGCGCGCCAGGTAGAGGCCGAGGCCGGAGCCGCCATAGCGCCGCGCATGGCTGGTTTCCAGCTGCACGAAGGGCTCGAAGGCGCGCTCGAGCTGGCCGGGCTCGATGCCGATGCCGCTGTCGCGCACCCGGATCTCGACGGCGCCGCCGGGCAGCGCCTCGGCCTCCAGCGCGACCTCGCCGCCGGCGGGGGTGAACTTCACCGCGTTGGAGAGCAGGTTCAGCAGCACCTGGCGCAGCCGCCGCTCCTCGGCGCGGGCGCGCGGCAGATCGGCCGGCGGCGGCGCCAGGGTGAGGGTGATGCCGGCGGCCTCGGCGCTCTGCCGCATCAGCCGCGCGGCGCCCTCCAGCACGCTGGGCAGGTAGAGGGCGCGGGTCTCCACCCGCACCGTGCCGGCGCCGGCCTTGGCGACCTCCAGGATCTCGTCGATCAGTGCCAGCAGGTGGCGCCCGGCATCGTGGATGGCGGTGGCGAATTCGGCGGTGTCGGGGCCGGAGGGATCGGCGGCCAGCGCCTCGGAGAAGCCGATCACCGCGTTCAGCGGCGTGCGCAGCTCGTGGCTCATCGTCGCCAGGAAGCGGTTCTTGGCGGCGTTGGCCTCCTCGGCCACGGCGCGGGCGCGCTCCAGCTCGGCGCGCGCCCGGCGCTCCTCGGTGACGTCGGTATAGACCCGCACATGGCCGCCATCCGGCGTCGGGTCGGTGCTCATCTCGATCACCTGGCCATTCGGCCGGGTGCGCAGGAAGTGGTCGAGCTTCAGCCCGGGCTCCAGGCTGATCTCCTCGTAATAGCCCTCCGCGTCGGCGCCCTGGCCGAACTCGCCGCGCTCGTATTGCAGGCGGCGCAGGGTCTGCAGCGGGGTGCCGGGGGCCATCTCCTCCGGCGCCAGCCCGATCATCCGCGCCGCCAGGGCGTTGGCCACCACCACGCGGTGCTGGCGGTCGAACAGGCAGACGCCCTGGCGCATGGAATCGACCATCGCCTGCAGCAGCGCGGCGCGCTGGCGGGCGGCCTCCTCCGCCTGGTGCAGCGCGGTGATGTCGCTGACCACCGAGATGTGGCCGCCATCCGGCAGCGGCGCGGTCAGGCCGCTGATCGCGGTGCCGTCATGCCGCACCCGCTTGTGGGCGGGGCGGGCGAAATCGAGCTGCCGGCGGTAGATGGCCTCCAGCGCCTCGTCATCGGCGAAGCCGGCCATGGCGCGGCGGCAGATCTCGCGCAGATGCTCGCCGGGCCGGGAAGCCGCCTCCGGCATCAGCCGGTCATAGGCGGCGTTGGCCATGCGCAGCCGCTGGTCGGCGCCATAGACGCAGACGCCGTGCGGCAGCGCCGCCAGCACCCCGTCCAGCAGCGCGGCGCGGCGCTTGGCCTCGTTCTCCGCCGCGCGCAGCGAGGTGACATCCTCGAGCGTGACCAGGAAGCCGCCCTCGGGCATGGGGATGCTGGCGAAGCGGATGCTGCGGCCATCCTGGCGCTGGCGCATCCCCTCATGCCGCCGGTTGCGGTCGAAGCCCAGGCGGTCGGCGAAGATCTGCAGGTCGTCCGGCCCCATCGGCTGGTGGCGCTGGATCAGCGCCACCACCTCGGCCAGGTGCAGGCCGGGGCGCAGCGTGCCGGGCGGCAGCAGCAGCAGCGTCTCGTAGGTGTCGTTGAACAGGCGCAGCCGGTGCCCGGCATCATAGAGGCCGAAGCCGGCGGGCAGGCGGCGCAGCGCCTCGTGCAGCTCGCGCAGCCGCTGCATCAGCGCCGCCTCCTGCTGGCGCGGCGCGGTCTGCTCGGTGGCGACGCAGACCCAGCCGCCGCCGGGCAGCGGGTTGGAGGCGATGTCGAACCAGCGCCCATCCTCGGCGCGCAGGCTGCGCCGCTGCGGCTGGGCGCGGTCGATCGCCTGCGCGCTGCGGGCCAGTTCCTCGGGATCGCCGGGGCCGTAGAGGCCGCGGAAGGCCAGCAGGCGGAACAGCTCGGCCATCGGCCGGCCGGCCAGGGCGGTGTCCGGCGGCAGGCCCAGCATGGCCAGCAGCGCCGCGTTGACCAGCGCCACCCGGCCCGCCGCA
>NZ_GG770780.1:322298-324220 GCF_000164635.1 Pseudoroseomonas cervicalis ATCC 49957
GCCGCGGCGGCCAGGGCCGACAGCCCGGCCAGCGTCGCCAGCAGCCGGTGGTTGAACTGCACCGCCGCGATGTTGGTGGTGAAATTCTGCCAGAAGGGCGAGAGCGCGGCATAGCCCGGCGGCACCCATTGCCCGTCCATCAGCGGGAAGGTGTTGTAGGTCAGCCCGGCGCGCAGCCCGGCGACGAAGCCGCCGGCCAGCATGGCCAGCACCACCAGCCCGGCGGTGGCGTGCACCAGCCGGCGCAGCCCGGCGGGCTCACGCGGCCCGTTGCGCTCCGGCCGCAGCAGGGACAGCGCCGTCCACAGCACCAGGCCGAACAGCACCAGCGCCAGGCCCAGATGCAGCACCAGCCGGTAGGGGGAGACGGCGGTGCGGTCCGCCTCGAAGCCGGAGGCGACCATGAACCAGCCGATGCCGCCCTGCGCGCCGCCCAGCAGGAACAGCAGCACCAGCCGGCCGCGCAGCCCGGCGGGGATGCGGCCGCGCCACCAGAACCACAGCAGCGGCAGCAGGAAGGCCAGGCCGATCAGCCTTCCCCACAGCCGGTGCGCCCATTCCAGCCAGAAGATCTGCTTGAAGCCCTCGATGCCGAAGCCGGCATTGACCAGCGCATATTGCGGGATGGTGCGGTAGAGGTCGTAGAGGCGCTGCCACTCGGCCTCCGACAGCGGCGGCAGCGTGCCGGAGAGCGGCGCCCATTCCATGATGGACAGGCCCGAGCCGGTCAGCCGCGTGGCGCCGCCGAGCGCCACCATCACCCAGATCATCGCCGCGACGGCGAGCAGCCACCAGGCGATGGCGTGGCGGTCGGCGCGCGGGGCGGCGTGGCGGGCGGTGGCGGGGGGGGGCGGGAGGGGGATCGAAGGGCATGGCGCGGTCACAGTATCACAGGGAACCCGCCAAAGGTGGCGGCATCCGCCGCCGGGTCAATGCGGCGGCGCGCCGCCGGCCCGGGCGCTGGCTCCCCGGGGCGGGCCAGCCATGCCCTGCGGTCCGGTCCGGCCCGGGCGGCGGGCCTTGTCGCGCCGGGCGCCGCCTGCTACCCCGCGCGACCATGCCGGATCACCCGCGTCCCGCCGCAGCCGAGAGTCCCGGCATGTCCGCCAGCCCCGCCCCGCTTCCCGCCCCGCTGATCTCGGTCGTCGTGCCGGTGCGCAACGAGGCGCCCAACATCGCCCCCCTGGTGGCCGAGATCGGCGCGGCGCTCGCCGCCATCCCGCACGAGATCGTCTATGTCGATGACGGCTCGACGGATGCGACGGCCGAGGCGCTGCAGGGGCTGATGGCCAGCGTGCCGGCCCTGCGGGTGCTGCGCCATGCGCGCTCCTGCGGCCAGTCGGCGGCCATCGTCTCCGGCGTGCGCGCGGCGCGCGGCGCCTGGATCGCGACGCTGGATGGCGACGGGCAGAACGACCCGGCCGACATCCCCGCCCTCTGGGCCTTCGCCGAGGGCGAGGTCTCCGGCCCGATGGATGGCGCGGCGCTGCCGCCGCTGCTGGTCGCCGGCTGGCGCGTCAACCGCCGCGACACCCAGGTCAAGCGCCTCTCCTCGCGCTGGGCCAACCGCATCCGCGCGAAGCTTCTGGGCGACGCGACGCCCGACACCGGCTGCGGGCTGAAGCTGTTCCCGCGCGCGCTGTTCCTCGGCCTGCCGGCCTTCGACCACATGCACCGCTTCCTGCCGGCGCTGGTGCTGCGCCAGGGCGGGCGCGTCGTCTCGCAGCCGGTGAACCACCGGCCGCGGCTGCGCGGCACCTCGAATTACGGCACGCTGGACCGGCTGGCGGTGGGCATCACCGACATCCTCGGCGTGATGTGGCTGCAGCGCCGCTGGAAGCGGCCCGAGCCGGCCGAGCTGCCGCGGTGAGAAGCGCCCTGCCGCAGGCACCGGCCGAGGCGGCGGCCCCCCCCGCGCCAAG
>NZ_GG770780.1:326848-330023 GCF_000164635.1 Pseudoroseomonas cervicalis ATCC 49957
CCTGACCCGCGCCGAGGCCACGGCGGCGCCGGACCGGCGGACCGCCTGAGCCTGCCGCGCGCTGGCAGGAAGAAGGGCCGGGCGGCGATCCCCGGCCCTTTTTCCGTGCGCCGCCCGCCCCGCCTCAGGGCCCGCTGCGGCGGCGGCCGCCGCGCTTCTTCTCCGGGTCGTAGCCGCCACCGCCGGGGCCGAGCGGCTTGGGCTTCCACTCCCCCTTGGCGCGGCCGCCGCGCTTCGGCGCCGCCTCCTGCATCGAGCGGCCGGCCAAATTGGGTTGCAGCCCGGCCGCCTTGCCGCCCGGTGCGGCCAGGCCCAGCTCCAGATTCTCCAGCCGCTTGATCTCGTCGCGCAGCCGCGCCGCGGTCTCGAACTCCAGATCGGCGGCGGCAGCGCGCATCTTGCGCTCCAGCTCGGCGATGCTGGCGCGCAGATCCTTGCCGACGAACTCGGCCGGGCCGTCCGCCTCGGCCGCGGTGGGCGCGACGGTGACATAGTCCTGCTCATAGACGCTCTGCAGCACGTCGCTGATCTGCCGGCGGATGGTCTGCGGCGTGATGCCGTGCTCGGCATTGTAGGCCTGCTGCTTGGCGCGGCGGCGGTCGGTCTCCTCCAGCGCGCGCTTCAGGCTGTCGGTCATGCGGTCGGCATAGAGCACGACGCGCCCCTCGGCATTGCGCGCGGCGCGGCCGATGGTCTGGATCAGCGAGGTGGTGGAGCGGAGGAAACCCTCCTTGTCGGCATCCAGGATGGCGACGAGGGCGCATTCGGGGATGTCGAGCCCCTCGCGCAGCAGGTTGATGCCGACCAGCACGTCGAACACGCCCTTGCGCAGATCGCGGATGATCTCGATCCGCTCCAGCGTGTCGACGTCGGAATGCAGGTAGCGGACCTTGATGCCCGCCTCGGTCATGTATTCGGTGAGATCCTCGGCCATGCGCTTGGTCAGCGTCGTGACCAGCACGCGCCCGCCCTGCTGCATCACCGTGCGGCACTCGGCCAGCAGATCGTCCACCTGGCCCTCGACGGGGCGGATCTCGCAGACCGGGTCGGTCAGGCCGGTCGGGCGGATCACCTGCTCGGCGAAGACGCCGCCGCTGCGCTCCATCTCCCACCCGCCGGGCGTCGCGCTGACGAACAGCGTGTCGGGGCGGAAGCTGTCCCACTCCTCGAATTTCAGCGGCCGGTTGTCCATGCAGGAGGGCAGCCGGAAGCCGAATTCGGAGAGAATGGTCTTACGCGCGAAGTCGCCGCGATACATGCCGCCGATCTGCGGCACGGTGACGTGGCTCTCATCGACCACCAGCAGCGCGTTCTCCGGCAGGTATTCGAACAGCGTCGGCGGCGGCTGGCCGGGGCCGCGGCCGGAGAGATACCGGGAATAATTCTCGATGCCTTTGCAGGAGCCGGTGGTCTCCATCATCTCCAGGTCGAAGGTGGTGCGCTGCTCCAGCCGCTGCGCCTCCAGCAGCTTGCCCTCGGCGTTCAGCTCCTCCAGCCGCTGCTTCAGCTCGACGCGGATGTCGCGGATCGCCTGCAGCAGCGTCGGCCGCGGCGTGACGTAGTGGCTGTTGGCGTAGATGGCGACGCTTTCCATCTCGCCGGCGATCTCGCCGGTCAGCGGGTCGAACTCGCGCAACCCGTCGATCTCGTCGCCGAAGAGCGAGATGCGCCAGGCGCGGTCCTCCAGATGCGAGGGCCAGACATCGACCGTCTCGCCGCGCACGCGGAAGGTGCCGCGCTGGAAGGCGGCGTCGTTGCGGCGGTATTGCTGCTCGACCAGCGCCTTCAGCAGCACGTCGCGCGCCATGCGGCCGCCGAGCTGCAACTTGATGACCATGTTCGAGTACAGCTCGACCGAGCCGATGCCGTAGATGCAGGAGACGGAGGCGACGATGATGACGTCGTTGCGCTCGAGCAGCGCCTGCGTCGCCGAGTGGCGCATGCGGTCGATCTGCTCGTTGATCTGCGCGTCCTTCTCGATATAGGTGTCGGAGCGCGGGACATAGGCCTCCGGCTGGTAGTAGTCGTAGTAGCTGACGAAATACTCCACCGCGTTCTCGGGGAAGAAGGACTTCATCTCCCCGTAGAGCTGCGCCGCCAGCGTCTTGTTGGGCGCCAGGATCAGCGTCGGGCGCTGCACATGCTCGATCACCTTGGCCATGGTGAAGGTCTTGCCCGAGCCGGTGACGCCGAGCAGCACCTGGTCGCGCTCCCCCTGCCGCAGCCCCTCCACCAGCTGGCCGATGGCTGCGGGCTGGTCGCCCGCCGGCTCATAGGGGGAGACCACCTGCAGCCGCCGCAGGGACGGCGGCGAGGGGCGCTTCGGCGGCACGAAGGGGCTGGCGACGGGAATGACGTGGTTCATGCGCGGGGAACCCCCAGGGCGGCGGAAAGGCTGCGGCGTGGCGAGCCCGGAACCTGCGGCGAGCGATGCGGCGAATGTGGTGCGCGCTGGCGCGACTCGCCAGGGGCGCCGCCAAACCGTGAACGAGATGCGAACATGCTGCCCCGGCCCCGGCCTGCCGGCAAGTCGCCTGACATCTTCGTGATCCGTTTACCCTCTTTAAGAGTTATTCACCATTTTCCCCCATGCTGCGCCGCATCCCCCCGGACGCGTAGGTCCTGCGAGAAGGAGCACAGAATGTGCGAACCCGCCCTGGCGGCCCGGCTCACCGCAGCCGAGATCGCCGCCCTGACCACCGGTCTGCGTGCCTTGGAGGGCGCCTGGTCGGTCTTTCCTCATGTCGATGCCGAAGGCGCCGTCACCCTGATGCTGACCCCCGCCGCCTGGGAAGGCACGGAGGCCGCCCTGCTCGTGCAGCGCGAGGTCGCAGGACTCTGCGTGCTGCTCAGCGAGGGCGATGACATCACCTGCCTCGGCTGCGTGGCCGAGCCGGACGCCGCCCTCGCTTTGCTGGCCCGCGCCGCCGGGCAGCACCAGCGCCACGCGGCCTGAAGCCTTGAGGGGGCTCCGCCCCCTCAAACTCCCCCGGCAGGGGATAGGATCCCCTGCACCGCCTTCAGCGGGGCATTCAGATCAGCGTCACGCTGCCCAGGGCGGGGGTGGGGCCGAGCAGGTCCGGCGGGCGGCCCGCCAGCAGATCGGCCAGCAGCTTCAGCGGCCCGCCATGGCCGACCACCAGCGCGCGCGGCGGCAGCGCGGCGGCGAAATCCC
>NZ_GG770780.1:330663-345527 GCF_000164635.1 Pseudoroseomonas cervicalis ATCC 49957
CAGCGCGTCGCGCTGGGCGGGCGGGCAGGCGGCCAGCCAGGCGCGGCCCATGGCGCTGGTGGCCAGCGAGATGCGCGAGCCGGCCTCGAGATTCACCGCCACCGCCGCGTCGCCGCGCGCCAGCTCCAGATAGATCATGCGCATCCGGTCGCGCGCGCCGAGCGCCACGATGCTGCGCGTCTCGGTGGCCAGCGCCTGCAGCAGCGGCCGCGCCAGCCGGCGGATGTCGAGCCCGGTCAGCATGGCGCTGCCCAGCGACAGCACCGCCATGCCCAGCCGGTAGCGCCCCAGCTCCGGCACGTAGTGCAGGTAGCCCAGCTCGGTCAGCGTGTGCGTCAGGCGGGAGACGGTGGATTTCGGCAGGCCGGTGCGGCTGGCGATGTCCTGGTTGCCCAGCAGCGCCTCGCCGCGGCGGAAACAGCCCAGCACCTCCAGCCCGCGCGCCAGGGCGGTGACGAAATGGCGGTCGGCCCCGGGCGTGTCGGTCTCGGGCGGGGTGGCGCGGCGGCGGGGCATGGCGGTGCTCCTCGGGAGATCGGCGGCGGCCCCGCTTGACGGGCGGCGCCGTTTGCGCGACCCAATAGCACAAAGCTGCGGAATACAATTCCGCATTGCAGAATGAATGCCGCAACGGCGCCCCAGGGCGCCCGCCGCCAGGGAAGGGGAACGCCATGGCCGAAGCCGTGTCCTATCGCGTCGAGGACGGTGTCGCCGTCGCCACCATCGACAACCCGCCGGTCAATGCGCTCTCCGCGCCGGTGCGCGCCGGGGTGATGGAGGCGGTGCGCCGCGCCGCCGAGGACCCGGCGGTGGCGGGCCTGGTGGTGCTGGGCGCCGGCCGTGCCTTCATCGCCGGCGCCGACATCACCGAATTCGGCAAGCCGCCGATCCCGCCCGCGCTCGGCGAGGTGGTGGCGGCGCTGGAGGCCAGCCCGAAGCCGGCGGTGGCCGCCATCCAGGGTGTCGCCTTCGGCGGCGGGCTGGAGCTGGCGCTGGGCTGCGACGCGCGGCTGGTGGGGCCGAAGGCGCAGCTCGGCCTGCCCGAGGTGAAGCTCGGCCTGCTGCCCGGCGCCGGCGGCACGCAGCGCACGCCGCGGCTGATCGGCGCCGCCGCCGCTTTGCCGATGATCGCCTCCGGCGACCCGGTGCCGGCCGAGAAGGCCGTGGCGCTGGGCCTCGCTGACGCGCTGGTCGAGGGCGACCTGCTGGCCGCCGCCAAGGCGAAGGTGAAGGCGCTGGCCGCCGCGCCGCTGCCGCCGCGGCTGAACACCCGCACCGACCGTCTCGACGCCCCCGGCGCGCGCGAGGAATTCGAGCAGGCGGCCACGGCGCTGGCGAAGCGCGCCAGGGAGGAGCCGCAGGTCGCGGCGATCATCCAGTCGGTGCGCAACGCCTTCGAACTGCCGCTGGAGCAGGGGCTGGCGAAGGAGCGCGACTTCTTCGTGGCGCTGCGCGACGATCCGCGCAGCAAGGCGCTGCGCCATGTCTTCTTCGCCGAGCGCGAGGCGGCGCGCATCCCCGGCCTGCCGCGCGAGGTGAAGCCGCGCGCCGTGAACCGCGCCGCCGTGCTGGGCGGCGGCACCATGGGCACCGGCATCGCCATGAGCTTCGCCAATGCCGGCATCCCCGTCCGCCTGATCGAGACCGATGCGGCGGCGCTGGAGCGCGCGCTGAAGCGGGTGGCCGACACCTATGCCGTCTCGGTCAAGCGCGGCAGCCTGGCGGAGGAGGCGCGCGCCAAGCGCCTCGCCCTGATCGAGGGCGCGGTCGGGCTGGAGAACGCCGCCGGCACCGACCTCGTGGTCGAGGCGGTGTTCGAGGAGCTGGAACTGAAGAAAGAAATCTTTGCCAAGCTCGGACAAATCACCGCGCCGGGCACGGTGCTGGCCAGCAACACCTCCTATCTCGACATCAACGCCATGGGCGCCGCCAGCGGCCGGCCCGGCGATGTGCTGGGCATGCACTTCTTCAGCCCGGCCAATGTGATGAAGCTGCTGGAGGTGGTGCGGGCCGAGGCGACGGCGCCGGACGCGCTGGCCACCGCCATGGAGGTGGGCCGCAAGCTCGCCAAGGTCCCGGTCGTGGTCGGCGTCTGCCACGGCTTCGTCGGCAACCGCATGCTGGCGCAGCGCACCCGCCAGGTGGAGGCGCTGCTGCAGGAGGGTGCCACGCCCGCGCAACTCGACAAGGCGCTGACCGATTTCGGCTTCCGCATGGGGCCGTGCGCCATGTCGGACCTCGCCGGCCTCGATATCGGCTGGCGCATCCGCAAGGCGACCGGCGCCAAGGCCCCGGTGGCCGACGCGCTGTGCGAGGCCGGGCGCCTCGGCCAGAAGACCGGCAAGGGTTATTATGCGTATCCCGAGGGCGCCCGCGCCGGCGTCGAGGACCCGGAGGCGCAGGCGATCATCGAGGGCATCTCGGCCCAGCTTGGCATCACCCGCCGCGCCATCGGCCAGGATGAGATCCTGGAGCGCCTCGTCTTCCCGATGATCAACGAGGGCGCGCGCATCCTGGAGGAAGGCATCGCCGCGCGGCCGGGCGACATCGATATCGTCTGGCTCTATGGCTACAACTGGCCGGCCTGGCGCGGCGGCCCGATGCACCATGCCGATGCGGTGGGCCTGGCCCATGTCGCGCAGCGCCTGGCGCATTACGCCGAGGCGACCGGCGACGACTCGCTGCGCCCGGCGCCGCTGCTGGCGCGGCTGGCCGAGTCCGGCCAGGGCTTCGCGACCCTGAAGGCCGAGCCGGCGAAGGCCGCCTGAGCATGGGCCGCCCGCATCCCTGGGAGGCGTCCTACCCCGCGCAATGCCGCTGGGACGCGCCGATCGCTGCGGGCACGCTGACCGCGCTGCTGCGGGACGCCGCCGCGCGCGGCGGCGACCGCCCGGCGCTGGTCTATCGCGACCGCGCCGTCTCCTTCCGCCTGCTGGAGGAGATGGCGGAGCGTGTCGCCGCCGGGCTGCTGGCCGATGGCCTGCGGCCGGGCGAGGCGGTGGCGCTGTACCTGCCCAACACGCCCTGGCACCCGGCCTGCTTCTTCGGCGTGCTGCTGGCGGGCGGGCGGGTGGTGCATCTCTCGCCGCTGGATGCGCCGCGCGAGCTGCTGCACAAGATCGCCGATAGCGGCGCGCGCTGCCTCATCACCACCGACTTCCCGACGCTGCTGCCGAATGCCGCGCGGCTGCTGAAGGAGGGCGGGCTGCGCCGCGCCTATCTGGCGGGCGATGCCGCCTGGGGCGGCCCGGCCGGCGATGCGCCGCCCGACTTCGCCGCGCTGCCGCTGGACGCGGCGCCGCCCGCCGCCTGGCCGGAGCTGTCGCCGGACGATATCGCCCTGCTGCAATACACCGGCGGCACCACCGGCAAGCCCAAGGGCGCGATGCTGACGCACCGCAACCTGACCGCCGCCGTCTCCATCTACCGCGCCTGGCAGGATGAGGAGACGCTGCCGCCCGGCGAGCACCGCGTGCTGGGCGTGCTGCCGCTGTTCCACATCTACATGCTGGCGGCGGTGTTCCTGCGGCACCTGGCCGATGGCAACACGCTCTACCTCTATCCGCGCTTCGAGGTGGCGCAGGCGGTGGACGAGATCGAGCGCCACCGCATCACCAATTTCCCCGGCGTGCCCACCATGTGGATCGCGCTGCTGAACCTGCCGGGCATCGAGGCGCGCGACCTCTCCTCGCTGAGGCAATGCTCCTCGGGCGGCGCGCCGATGCCCTTCGAGGTGCAGCAGAAGCTGGAGGCGCTGATCGGCTGCCGCATCGGCGGCGGCTGGGGCATGACCGAGACCAGCCCGGCCGGCGCGCGGCTGACCGCGCATGGCCCGCGCCGCCCCGGGCTGATCGGCCTGCCGCTGCCGGGGGTCGAGATGCGCGTCGTGGCGCTGGACGATCCCGGCCGCGCGCTGCCGCCGGGCGAGCATGGCGAGATCGCCGTGCGCGGGCCGAATGTCTTCCAGGGCTACTGGAAGCAGCAGGTCGAGAGCGCGGCCGCCTTCCGCGATGGCTGGTTCCTGACCGGCGATCTCGGCTGGATGGATGAGGGTGGCTATTTCACCCTGGTCGACCGGCGGAAGAACATGATCATCTCCTCCGGCTTCAACGTCTATCCGGCGGCGATCGAGCAGGCGATCTACGAGCATCCGGATGTCGAGGAATGCCTCGTCATCGGCGTGCCCGACGCGTATCGCGGCCAGGCGGCCAAGGCCTTCGTCAAGCTGCGCGACCACGCCCCGGTGCTGACGCTCGACGCGCTGCGCGGCTTCCTGGCCGACCGCATCGGCCGCCACGAGATGCCGGCGGCGCTGGAACTGCGCGCCGCCCTGCCGCGCTCCGCGGCCGGCAAGCTGCTCGCCGCGCGGCTGCGCGACGAGGAAGAAGAACAGGCGGCCCGCTCCGCCAAGACCGAGGGAACGCCCGCATGAGGGAAGCCGTCATCGTCTCCACCGCCCGCACGCCGATCGGGCGCGCCGCGCGGGGCAGCCTGAACATCACCCATGGCGCGGAGATGGCGGCGCACGCCATCACCCACGCCCTCGCCCGCGCCGGGGTGGAAGGGCGCGAGGTCGAGGAAGTGACCATGGGCGTCGGCTATCCCGAGGGCGCCACGGGCGGCAACATCGCCCGCGCCGGGCTGCTGCGCGCCGGCCTGCCGGTGGATGTGGCGGCCATGGTGGTCAGCCGCTTCTGCGCCTCGGGGCTCGATGCCATCGCCAGCGCGGCGCGCCGCGTGATGGTCGATGGCGTCGATGTCGCCGTGGCTGGCGGGCTGGAATCGATCAGCCTGACGGTGCCGAAGGTGGACCGCGCCGCCTCGCGCAATGCCTGGCTGGCCGAGCACCGCCCGCATCTCTATGACAGCATGATCGAGACCGCCGATCTGGTGGCCGAGCGCTACAAGATCTCGCGCGAGGCGCAGGACGAGTTCGCGCTGCTGAGCCAGCAGCGCACCGCCGCCGCGCAGCAGGCCGGGCTGTTCGACAACGAGATCGCGCCGATGGAGGTGACCTACGCCGTCACCGACAAGGCCACCGGCGAAGTGACCAAACAGAAAAAAATCTTCGACCGGGACGAGGGCAACCGGCCCGACACCACGCTGGAGGGCCTGGCGAAGCTGAAGCCGGTCCACGAAGGCAAGTTCATCACCGCCGGCAATGCCAGCCAGCTTTCCGACGGCGCCAGCGCCTGCGTGGTGATGTCGGCCGAGGAGGCGGCGCGGCGCGGGCTGAAGCCGCTCGGCATCTTCCGCGGCTTCGCCAGCGCCGCCTGCGAGCCGGAGGAGATGGGCATCGGCCCGGTCTTTGCCGTGCCGCGCCTGCTCAAGCGCCAGGGCCTGACCGTCAACGACATCGACCTGTGGGAGCTGAACGAGGCCTTCGCCTCGCAGTCGATCTATTGCCGCGACCAGCTCGGCATCCCGCAGGACAGGCTGAACGTCAATGGCGGCGCCATCTCCATCGGCCATCCCTTCGGCATGAGCGGCGCGCGGCTGGTGGGCCACGCGCTGCTGGAGGGCAAGCGGCGTGGCGCCAAGCGCGCCATCGTCACCATGTGCGTCGCCACCGGCATGGGCGCCGCCGGCCTGTTCGAGATCGTCTGAGGAGGCATCGCCATGGACCTGCGCTACACGCCCGAGGAAATCGCCTTCCGCGACGAACTGCGGACGATCTTCCGCTCGAAGATCCCCGCAGCGATCCGCAAGAAGATCAGCGACGGCCATCACCTGACGCGCGACGAGATCGTCGAATCCCACCGCATCCTGCATGCGGAAGGGCTGGCCACGCCGAACTGGCCGGTGGAATGGGGCGGCAAGGATTGGTCGCCCGTCCAGCGCTACATCTACAATGAGGAGGTGCTGGCCAACGCGGTGCCGATGCCGCTCTCCTTCAACGTCGCCATGGTCGGCCCCGTCATCGCCAATTTCGGCAGCCAGGCCCAGAAAGAGAAGTTTCTGCCGAAGACGGCGAGCCTCGATATCTGGTGGGCGCAGGGCTTCTCCGAGCCCGGCGCCGGCTCGGACCTCGCCAGCCTGAAGACCAGCGCGAAGCGCGAGGGCGACCACTACATCGTCAACGGCCAGAAGACCTGGACCACCCTCGGCCAGTATGCCGACTGGATTTTTCTGCTGGTTCGCACGGATCCGGCGGCCAAGAAGCAGCAGGGCATTTCCTTCCTGCTGGTCGACATGAAGACCCCCGGCATCACCGTGCGCCCGATCATCACCATCGACGGCGCGCATGAGGTGAACGAGGTCTTCTTCGACGAGGTGAAGGTGCCCGCCGAGAACCTCGTCGGCGAGGAGAACAAGGGCTGGGACTACGCCAAGTTCCTGCTCTCCAACGAGCGCAGCAACATCGCCCGCATCGGCTTCTCCAAGGAGAAGATCGCGATGATCAAGAGCCGCGCCAAGGAGACGCCTTCGGGCGACGCCACGCTGTGGGAGGATGCCGATTTCCGCCGCCGCGTCGCCATCGCCGAGATCGAGATGAAGGCGCTGGAAATCACCCAGATGCGCGTCGTCGCCGCGCAGCAGCACCGCGCCTCCGACAAGCCGGACCCCAACTCCTCGATCCTGAAGATCAAGGGCTCCGAACTGCAGCAGATGGCGACGGAGCTGATGATGACCGTCGCCGGGCCCTACGCCGCCGCCATGCCGTCCCACTCGCACAACGAGCCGCCGGTCGGGCCGGATTGGGCGGAGGGCGTCGCGCCGCAATTCTTCAACTACCGCAAGGTCTCGATCTACGGCGGATCGAACGAGATCCAGCGCAACATCATCGCCAAGGCCTTCCTCGGCCTGTGAGGGGGCGCCGCCCCCTCACACTCCCCCGCCAGGAAACTGAGTTTCCTGGACCTTCCGCCAGGAGAGAGACATGGACTTCGATCTGACCGAGGAACAGCGCCTGCTCAAGGACAGCGTGGACCGGCTGGTTGCCGATTCCTACGGCGATTTCGAGAAGCGCAAGCACCACCAGGACAACGCCCAGGGCTACAGCCCGGCGCTGTGGTCGCAATATGCCGAGCTCGGCCTGCTCGGCCTGCCCTTCACCGAGGAACAGGGCGGCTTCGGCGGCGGCCCCGTCGAGACGATGATCGTCATGGAGGCGCTGGGCCGTGGCCTGGCTCTCGAACCCTACCTCGCCAGCGTGGTGCTCGGCGGCGGCTTCCTGCGCCTCGGCGGCAGCGACGCGCAGCGCGAGGCGCTGATCCCCGCCCTGGTCGAGGGCAGCGCGACGCTCGCCTTCGCGCAGATCGAGCGCCAGTCGCGCAACGATCTGCACGACGTCGCCACCACCGCCCGCCGCACCGAGGCCGGCTGGGTGCTGGACGGCGCCAAGAGCCTGGTGCTGCATGGCGACAGCGCCACGCATCTCATCGTCTCCGCCCGCACCGCCGGCGCGCGGCGCGACCGCGACGGCATCTCCCTGTTCGTCGTGCCGGCGGATGCGCCGGGCGTCAGCCGCCGCGGCTATGCCACCCAGGACGGGCTGCGCGCGGCCGAGATCCTGTTCGAGGGCACCACCCTGCCGGCCGAGGCCCTGCTGGGCGCGGAAGGCCAGGGCCTGGCGCTGATGGAGCGGGTGGTGGACATCGCGCTGGCCGCCCTCTGCGCCGAGGCCGTTGGCGCCATGGAAGCCTTGCACGAGCTGACGCTGGACTACCTGAAACAGAGAAAGCAGTTCGGCACCACCATCGGCAGCTTCCAGGCGGTGCAGCACCGCGCCGCCGACATGCTGGTGGCGCTGGAGCAGGCGCGCTCCATGGCGATGTATGCGGCGATGATGGCCGAGAACCCGGACCCGGCGGTGCGCCGCCCGGCCATCGCCGCGGCCAAGGCGCTGGTCAACCGCTCGGCCGAACTGGTGGGCAAGGAGGCGATCCAGCTGCATGGCGGCATCGCCATGACCATGGAGTACAAGGCCGGCCACTACTTCAAGCGGCTGACCATGCTGATCGGCCAGTTCGGCGAGACCGACCAGCATGTGCGGCTGGTGGCCGAGGCCGGCGGCCTGCCCAGCGCGGCCTGAGCCATTCCTCGCGGGCACGGCGGTGCGTGACACCGCTGTGCCCGACACGAACGCGTGAGAGATTTACAGAGCGTTACACGTCCCGGTGAAGCCGCGGGCGGGGCCATTTCTCGCGCCGGGCGACAGGATTAGGTGAGGGTCCATGACGACCGCACCCTCCCTCCCTTTCCCCGAGCGGCCCCTGACGGTCAAACCGCCGGTCACCGCTCTGCGCTCCCTCTTCGGCCTCGTGCTGGGGCTGGCCGTGGCCATCGGCATCGGCGCGCTGCTGGCGCTGTGGCTGGGCCCGAGCCTGGTTACCGATTTCGCCCTGCGCGACACGGCGCAGCCGGCGATGACCGGCCGCATCGAGGAAGGCCGCTGCCGCAGCAAGCTGTTCATCGTCAATTGCGACGTCACCCTCTCGGCGCGGCCCGACGGCATGACGCGGGTCGAGAACCGGGCGCACTACCTGTTCGTCGATGTGCACAGCGGCAACTACAACAGCGGCGTGCTGTTCGACGCGCGCCAGCCCGACCGGCTCTCCACCGAGCTCGGCATGACCATGCTGTGGAACCGGGTGATCTGCGCCGGCGTGGTGCTGCTGCTCGGCCTGGCCGCCGCCTGGGCGGGGGTGCGGCAGTGGTTCAGCAACGCCGCCCTGCGCCGCCGCATCCATGAGCAGTTCGACCACAAGCGGCTGCGCCCGGTGCCGGCGCGGCTGCTGGAGGCGGGCGGCGTGAAATGGGTGGTGGCCGACCCCGCCGGCCAGACCCATGCCTGGGCGGTGCCGGCCAAGTCGCGCCCCTTCTTCCTGGATGGCGACCATGTGCTGGCCGTCACCCCGGCCGAGCCGCCGGCCGGCCAGCCGCCGATGCTCTTCCCGCTGGACGAGAAGCTGCGCTGGGTCGACCTGACGCCGGAGGAACGCGCCGCGCTGCAGGCCTGAGCCTTCCCGCAACCGCTTTCGCCAGGCCCGGGCATCCCCCGGGCCTGAACCATTTCAGGCCTCGACCCGGAAAATGGTGACGGTGCGCGTCTCGCGGTCCTCCAGCTCGCGCGTCACCGGCACGGTGTGGCGGCCGATCTCCCGCAGCCCCTGCTTCGGCAGATAGGCGCGGCCGGGATCGGCCAGCAGCACCTCCGCCCCCTCCGCCGCCAGCCGGCGCAGCCAGGGCATGATGTGGCCGGTCATCGGCGCCTCGTAGCAGACATCGCCGGCCAGCACCGTGTCCCAGCGCCGCGCCGCCCCCACCACATCGCCCACCGCCGCCCGCACCGCCACGCCATTGTGGGCGGCGTTCAGCGCGATGGCGGCGATGGCGAGCGGGTCGATCTCGGCCGCCTCGACCAGCGCCGCGCCGGCCCGCGCGGCGGCGATGGCGGCCAGCCCGCCACCGGCCGCGAAATCCAGCACCCGCCGCCCCGCGACATCGATCCCGCCATCCAGGATCATGCGCGCCAGCACCTGGCTGCCCGGCCAGGCGAAGGCCCAGAAGGGCGGCTCGATGTTTTTTTCGGTGAGCCACTCCTCGCTGGCCTGCCAGATGGGCGTGATCTCGGTGGCGAGATACAGCTCCACCTCCGGCACCAAAGCCGGGCGGGCCAGCGCCGTGTGCGCGGTGATGAAGCCGGCGGCGTCCGGCCTCACAGCCGGCCCGCCAGGAAGGCGAGGGCGACCAGCAGCCCGACCTCGCGGTTGCTGCGGAACAGCGCCAGGCAGAGGGCGGGGTCGTGGATGTCGAGGGCGCGGATCTGCCGGACCAGCAGCAGCGCCGCCGGCAGCAGCGCGGGATAGAACAGCCAGCCCATGCCGGCCATGGCGCCGGCGGCGAGCAGCAGCGCCAGCATGCCGCCATAGAAGACGACCAGCGCCGCGCGCGTGCGCTCGGCGAAGAAGCGCGCCGTGCTGCGGATGCCGACCAGCGCGTCATCCTCGCGGTCCTGATGGGCGTAGATCGTGTCGTAGCCCAGGATCCACAGGAAGGCCGCGGCGTAGAGCAGCAGGCCCGGCGCATCCAGCTGGCCGGTCGCCGCCGCATAGCCCATCGGCGCCGCCCAGGAGAAGGTCAGCCCCAGCACCGCCTGCGGGAAGTCGGTGACGCGCTTGGCCAGCGGATACAGCGCCACCGGCACCAGCGACACCACGCCGAGCAGCCAGCAGAACGGATTGAGCTGCAACAGGATGGCCAGCCCGATCGCCAGCAGCGCCGCCAGGAAGGCCAGCGCCTGTTTCGGCCGCACTGCGCCCGAGGCGAGAGGCCGCCCCGCCGTGCGTGTCACCTGCCGGTCCAGGTCGCGGTCCCAGAGGTCGTTCACCACGCAGCCCGCGCCGCGCATCACCACCGAGCCGATGGCGAACAGCAGCGTCAGCCACAGCCCGGTGCCCCAGCCGGGCGCGGCCATGGCGAAGGCCCAGAGCCCGGGCAGGAACAGCAGCCAGGAGCCGATCGGCCGGTCCAGCCGCATCAGCAGCGCATAGGGCCGTGCGCCGGGGGGGAGTTGCGCGACCCAGCCGAGCGCGCGGATATCGGTGTGCGGAATCACGCGCCCATTAGCCTCGCCGGAGTGTGCCATGTCCATCCCACGCCTGCATGTCGCGGCCGATCTGGCCGAGGCGGCCGAGATCCCGGGCGAGCCCGGCCAGGGCCACTATCTCGGCCAGGTGATGCGCCGGAAGGAGGGCGACCCGGTCCACCTGTTCAACGGCCGCGACGGGGAGTGGCTGGCGCGCATCGCCGCCCTGCGCAAGGACCGCGTGCAGTTCCGCCCCGAATCGCGGCTGCGCCCGCAGCAATCGGGCCCAGACCTCCGCCTGCTGCTGGCACCCGTGAAGCGCGACGCCATGGACTGGATCGTCGAGAAGGCGACCGAGCTCGGCGTGCGCAGCATCCGCCCCGTCTTCACCGCCCGCTGCGTCATCGGCCGGGTCAATCTGGAGCGCCTCTCGACCATCGCGCGCGAGGCGGCGGAGCAGTGCGAGCGGCTGGACGTGCCCGAGATCGCCGCGCCGCTCGACCTGCACGCGGCGCTGGATGCCTGGGATGGCGCGCCGCTGCTGGTGGGCGATGCGCGCGGCAAAGCACCATCGCTGAACGTGGTTCTGGCCGGAAAAGCGCCGCCGCTCGGGCTTCTGGTCGGGCCCGAAGGGGGTTTCACGGACCAGGAGCTTGACGCGGTGCGCCGGCGCCCCTTTGTTTCACCGGCTGCGCTCGGCCCGCGCATCCTGCGGGCGGAGACGGCAGCGGTCGCAGGGCTCGCCGTGCTGCAGGCATTGGCGGGAGACTGGGCCGCTCCCTCCTGAGCTTACTCTCTCCCCCCAGCCACGCCGGGCGCCCTGCCCGGGCCCGGGCGCACGGAAGGTGACCATGTCGAATCCCGGCGAGGCCGATCTCACGCCGATCACATCCGTGCGGCAATTGGCCGAGTGGTTCGCGCAGGGCAGCAAGCCCCGCGCCGATTGGCGAATCGGCACCGAGCACGAGAAATTCGGCTTCCGCCACGCCGACCTGCTGCCGCCGCCCTATGAGCCGGGCGGCATCCGCGCCCTGCTGGAAGGCCTGGCCGCGCGCGGCTGGGAGCCGATCCTGGACCGTGGCAACCCGATCGGGCTGAAGCAGGGCGGCGCGTCGATCAGCCTGGAGCCGGGCGGGCAGTTCGAGCTCTCCGGCGCGCCGCTGCCCGACCTGCACGCCACCGCGGCCGAGCTGGCGGCGCATCTGGAGGAGACCCGCGCGGTCGCCGGCGCGCTGGGCCTCGGCTTCGCGCCGCTCGGCTTCCACCCGCTGGCGACGCGCGAGGCGATGCCCTGGATGCCGAAGGGCCGCTACGCCATCATGCGGCAATACATGCCGCGCGTCGGCGCCATGGGCCTCGACATGATGCTGCGCACCTGCACCGTGCAGGTGAACCTCGATTTCGGCGACGAGGCCGACATGGTCGAGAAGCTGCGCGTCAGCCTCGCCCTGCAGCCGCTGGCCACCGCCCTCTTCGCCAATTCCCCCTTCCGCGAGGGCAAGCCGAACGGGCTGCGCAGCTTGCGCGGCCGCGTCTGGACCGAGACCGACCCGGACCGCACCGGCATCCCCCCCGTCGCCTTCGAGGAGGGCTTCGGCTTCGAGCGCTTCGCCCAGCACGTGCTCGACGTGCCGATGTATTTCATCATGCGCGACGGCGCCTGGATCGACGCCACGGGCTCGACCTTCCGCCAGTTCATGGCGCGTGGCCTGCCCGGCCATCCCGGCATCGCGGCGACGATGGGCGACTGGGCCGACCACGTCACCACCGTCTTCACAGATGTCCGCCTGAAGCGCTTCCTGGAGATGCGCGGCGCCGATGCCGGCAGCCCGGCCATGATGGTCGCGCTCTCGGCCTTCTGGACCGGGCTGCTCTATGACGATGCGGCCCAAAAAGCCGCCGCCGCGCTGGTGCGCCCCTGGCCGGTCGCCGGCCTGCAGGCGCTGCGCATCGCCGCGCCCGAAGGCGGGCTGACCACGGAATTCGAGGGCCGCACCCTGCGGGAGCTCGGCCGCGACGTCGTCGCCATCGCCCGCGACGGGCTGCGCGCCCGCGGCCTGGGCGAGGAACGCCATCTCGACCCGCTCGACGCCATCCTCGACTCGGGCGAAACCCAGGCAGACCACTGGCTGCGCCGCTACCGCGAGGCCTGGAGCGGCGATGTGTCGAAGATCTTCGCCGAAGCGGCGGTCTGACGGCTTCTGGGGAGGCTCCGCCTCCCCAGACCCCTCCGCCGGGGGGACAGGGTCCCCCCGGACCCCGCCATCCGTGGCCAGGCCTGACGACAAGGCGCTGCTGCGGGACATGCTGGCGCGGTACCGGGCGGAAATGGGCGAGCCAGCCGACTATCCCTGGCTCGACAGCTACTGGGCGGAGGCGGGGCGGATGCCCTTCCTGCTGCGCGAGGGCAGGGCGGTGGCGGGCTTCGCCCTGGTCAATCGCTGGTCCTGCCTCGGCCTGCCGCTCGACCACGCCATCGCCGAATTCTACGTGCTGCCGCAGCATCGCCGCGCGGGTCTGGGGCGCTGGGCGGCGCGCTGGCTGTTCGCCGCCCTGCCCGGCCAGTGGGAGCTGGCGGCCCTGCCGGCGGCCCTGGCTTTCTGGCGTGCCACCGTGCCCCCTGGCGCCACCGAGACGCCCCAGCCCCGCACCCTGGTCTTGCGTTTTTTGACCGATGGCGGGGTCCGGGGGGATCCTATCCCCCCGGCGGGGGTCCAGGGGGCGGAGCCCCCTGGCCGAGGCTGATCGCCGCGCATTCGGCGACCAGGGCGGTGGCGCCCAGGACATCCCCGGTGTGCCCGCCGATTTGTTTCCGCGCCAGCCAGCTCATGCCGCCGCCCACGGCCAGGGCTGCCAGGATGGCTGCTGGCGGCAGCAGCGCGGCTCCGATGACCAGGCCCAGGGCGATTCCCGCCAGCAGCGCCGCGCGTGGCGGCTTCCCCAGCCCCGCCGCCAGCCCGTCGGTGCGCGCCGGGGGCAGCAGGCCGAGCGGCAGCAGCATCGCCGCGCGGCCCAGCGCGCCGGCGCCGGCCATCAGCGCCACCGGCTGCTCCGCCCCGGCTAGGCCCAGGCCGCGCGTGGCGAGCGCCAGCATCAGCGCCAGGGCGCCGAAGCTGCCGATGCGGCTGTCGCGCATGATGGCCAGCTTGCGGGCGGCGTCGCGGCCGCCGCCGAAGCCGTCGGCGGTGTCGGCCAGCCCATCCTCGTGCAGCGCGCCGGAGGCCAGCAGCAGCACGGCGATGGCCCAGGGCGCGGCCAGCGCCGGCGGCAGCCCGGCCGCCACCAGCGCCCATTGCACCGTGCCGCAGAACGCGCCCAGCGCGCCGCCCACCAGCGGATAGGCCCAGACGGCGCGGGCATAACCCTGGGGCTCGGTGGGGAAGGGCAGGCGGCCCAGGGGCAGGCGCGTCAGCAGGCCGAGCGCGGCGCAGAGCTCCTCCAGCCGGGCGCGCAGCATCAGGCGGGGCCGGCGATGCCGGCTTCCTCGAAGCTCGCCATGCCGGCGTGGCAGGCGAGGGCCGCCCGCAGCAGCGGGATGGCGAGCGCGGCGCCCGAGGCTTCGCCCAGCCGCATCCCGAGATCGAGCAGCGGCGCCTTGCCGAGCGCGGCCAGCAGCCGGCGGTGCCCGGCCTCGGCCGAGCAATGGCCCACCTCCGCATGGTCCAGCCCGCCGGGGGCCAGCCGCGCCAGCGGGGCGACGGCGGCGCAGCTGGTGAAACCGTCCAGCAGCACCGGCACGCCGCGCAGCCGGGCGGCGAGCGTCGCGCCCAGCATCGCCGCCAGCTCATGCCCGCCCAGGCGGCGCGCCACCTCCAGCGGGTCGGAGAGCGCGTCGCGGTGGCGGGCGAGGCCGGCCTCGATCACCGCCTGCTTGCGGGCGAGGCCGGCATCGTCGATTCCGGTGCCGCGCCCGGCCCATTCGCCGCCGCCGCCGAGCAGCGCCGCGGCCAGGGCGGCGCCGGCGGTGGTGTTGGCGATGCCCATCTCGCCCAGCGCCAGCAGGTCGGTGCCCGGCTCCAGCGCGGCGGCGCCCTGGCGCAGCGCGTCGACGAACTCCGCCTCGGTCAGCGCCGGGGCTTCGGTGAAATCGGCGGTCGGCTGGTCGAGGCGCAGCGGCACGACGCGCAGCGTGGCGCCGGCCGCGCGGCAGAGCTGGTTGATGGCGGCGCCGCCGGCGGTGAAATTCGCCACCATCTGCGCCGTGACCGCGGCCGGGTAGGGTGAGACGCCGCGCGCCGCCACCCCGTGATTGCCGGCGAAGACCAGCACCCGCACCCGCTCCAGCCGCGGCATGGCCCGGCCCTGCCAGCGGCCGAGCCAGCCGGCCAGCGCC
>NZ_GG770780.1:347786-353276 GCF_000164635.1 Pseudoroseomonas cervicalis ATCC 49957
TCCTCCGCGCCGCGGCCGAACACGTAAGGGTCGCCGCCCTTCAGCCGCACCACGCGCCGGCCCGCCCGCGCCCCGGCCACCAGCGCCGCGATGATGTCCGCCTGCTTCGCCGAGGGCTGGCCGCCGCGCTTGCCCATGAAGCGCCGCTCCGCGCCCTCCGGCGCGAGGGCCAGGATGCGGGGGTCCACCAGCTCGTCATGCACCAGCAGCTCGGCCTGGGCGAGGCCGGCGAGCGCCTCCAGCGTCAGCTTCGCCGGGTCGCCCGGCCCGGCGCCGACCAGCCAGACCTGGCCGGGGCGCAGTTCGGGCGGGGCTTCCCCCAGCAGGGCGGCGAGGTGTTCCAATCGGGTCATGCCGCGTGCTCCGGATGACAGGGGCGGGGGTGGGGGATAAAGCTGGCGGCGTGCCGCAGGAAGACCCTCCGCTGCGCCGGGGCTGGACCACCGGCGCCTGTGCCACGGCGGCGGCCAAGGCCGCCTATGCCGCGCTGCGCCATGGCGCCTTCCCCGACCCGGTCAGCATCACCCTGCCGCGCGGCGAGCGCCCCGCCTTCGCCCTGGCCGAATCTTTCTTTCAGTCCGACGGCGCGGCGAGCGCCGGGGTGGTGAAGGATGCGGGGGACGACCCGGATGTCACCCATGGCGCGCTGATCCGCGCCACGGTGCGGGCGCTGCCGCCGGGCTCCGGCGTGGTGTTCGCGGCCGGGGAGGGGGTGGGCACCGTGACGCTCCCCGGCCTGCCGCTGCCGCCGGGCGAGCCCGCCATCAACCCGGTGCCGCGTGCCATGATCCGCGCCGCTCTGGCCGAGGTGGCGGGGGCGGAGGCGGATGCGCATGTGGAAATCTCGATCCCCGGCGGCGAGGCGCTGGCGCGGAAGACGATGAATCCGCGCCTGGGCATCCTGGGCGGGCTGTCGGTGCTGGGGACGACGGGGGTGGTGGTGCCCTATTCCTGCGCGGCCTGGATCCATTCGATCCATCGCGGGGTGGATGTGGCGCGGGCGGCGGGGCTGCGTCATGTGGCGGGCGCCACGGGCAGCACCTCGGAAGACGCCGTGCGCCGCCTGCACGGGTTGCCGGAGCAGGCGCTGATCGACATGGGTGATTTCGTGGGCGGCATGCTGAAATACCTGCGCGCGCATCCGGTGGCGCGGGTGACGGTGGCGGGGGGGCTGGCCAAGCTGACCAAGCTGGCGCAGGGGCGGCTGGATCTGCATTCGCGCCGCGGCGGGGTGGATCTGCCGGCGCTGGCGGTTCTGGCGCGCGAGGCCGGGGGGAGCGCGGCGCTGGCCGCGCGCATCGCCGAAGCCAACACCGCGCTGGAGGCGTTCCGGCTGGCCGAGGCCGAGGGGGTGGCGTTGCCCCAGGCGGTGGCGGACCGGGCGCGGGCGGTGGCCGCCGCCGTGGTGGAGGGCGCGCCGGTTGCGGTGGATGTGGCGCTGTTCGGGCGGGATGGGGCGCTGTTGGCTGTCAGCCAGTAAGAATGTTCTTTTTTGGAAAAAAGAACCAAAAAACTTCTGTCAGTTTAGCGTCCCGCTGTGCCGGGAGACGGCGGCAGTCTGAAAAAGTCTTTTTGCTTCTTTTTCTTCAGAAAAAGAAGATTCTTATCTGAATCGTCTTTGGTATTCTTTTGAATACAAAGAGCTTTCTGTTTCCGCGTCCTTCAGCCCCGGCCCCACGAAGATGATCGCCGTCCGCTCGGCGGGCTCCTTCGCCATCTCCGCCTCAATGGTGCCGAGCGTCGCGCGCACCACGCGTTCCTCCGGCCAGGAGGCGCGCACCACCACCGCCACCGGGCAGTCCTTGCCATAGAGCGGCACCAGGCGCTGCACGATCTGCGGCAAGGCGTGGATCGCCAGATGCAGCGCCAGCGTCGCCCCGGTGGCGCCGAAGCCTTCCAGCGTCTCGCCCCCCGGCATGGGGGAGGCGCGGCCGGAGACCCGCGTCAGCACCAGGCTCTGCGCCACGGAGGGGATGGTCAGCTCCCGCCCCAGCGTCGCGGCGGCGGCGGCGAAGGCGGGCACGCCGGGGGTGACGGTGTAGGGAATGCCGTGGCGTTCCAGCCGGCGGATCTGCTCGCCCATGGCGGACCAGACCGAGAGGTCGCCGGAATGCAGCCGCGCCACATCCTGCCCCGCCGCCTGGGCGCGGAGATATTCCGCCTCGATCGCGTCGAGGTCGAGCGGCGCGGTGTCCACCAGCCGCGCCCCCGGCGGGCAATGCGCCAGCAACGCCGGCGGCACGATGGAGCCGGCATAGAGGCAGACCGGGCAGGCGGCCAGCAGGTCGCGCCCGCGCAGGGTGATGAGGTCCGCCGCCCCCGGCCCGGCGCCGATGAAATGCACGGTCATGTCTCGGACTCCGTCGAAAGGGCGCAGCTGACCCCGCTGCCATCGATGCGCGCCAACACCAGCCGCCCGCCCTGCGCCAGCGCGCAGCCCTCCGCCACCGAGGCGATGCCGGTGGCGCGCAGCGAGGCCTCGGAGCGGGACGGGCAGCGGCCCTGCACGGAAAGCAGCGCGTCGCGGTCGATGAACACCACGGGAAGGCCAAGAGTGTCGGCGGCGAAGGACAAAGCCTCGGCACCCTCGCGGAAGGCGGGGGCGGCGAGGCGGACCACGCGATGGCCCGACAATGCCTCGGCGCGGCGGATCAGCGCCACCAGGTCAGGGCCAGAGGCAGCGGGGCGCAAGCCAAGACCGGCCGTGGCCAGGGGCTCCGCCCCTGGACCCCGCTGGGGGGACAGGGTCCCCCCAGACCCCGCCTCGGGTTTGCAAACCGCGTACTGCACGACCGTCATCGCCGGGCGGTAGCCGTGGAAGGCGCCCACACGGTCCAGCCGCTCGACGCCGATCCGCGTCAGCTCCCCGCCCCAGCGGCCAAAGGCGGCCAGCAGCACCATCTCGGTCTCCACCGTGACGGCATTGGCCACCAGGCGTCCGCCCGGGCGCAGCGCGGCCCAGGCCGCCTCCAGCACCCCCGGCCGGCTCGCCCCGCCGCCCAGGAAGATCGCGTCCGGCCGCGGCAACCCCTCGAAGCCCTGCGGCGCGGCGGCCTCGACCAGCTCCAGCCCCGGCACGCCGAACTGCGCGGCATTGCGCGCGGCTCGGGTCAGCCGATCGGCGCGCGGCTCCAGCCCGATGGCGCGGTTCGCCGGATGCCGCAGCAGCCATTCGATGGCGACCGAGCCGCTGCCACACCCCACATCCCACAGCAGCTCGCCCTGCCGCGGCGCCAGCGCCGCCAGCGTCACCGCCCGCACCTCGCGCTTGGTGATCTGCCCGTCATGCTCGAACAGGCTCTCATCCAGACCCGCGCTCAGCGGCAGGATGCGCGCGCCAAGGCCCGGCACCACCTCCAGCGCCAGCAGGTTCAGCGGATCGGGCCGCAGCGCGAAGCCGCGCGCCTCGGCCATCCGGACCCGTTCGCGCGGGCCACCTAGCGCCTCCAGCAGATGCAGCCGCGTCGGGCCGAAGCCATGCCGTTCCAGCAGCGCGGCGACCTCCGCCGGGGTCGAGGCATCGGCCGACAGCGCCAGGATGCGCGCCCCCGGCTGCAGCAACGGGAGCAGACGCTCCACCGGCCGCCCACAGAAAGAAATCGTGGCGCAATCCTGCAGCGCCCAGCCCAGCCGCGACGCGGCCAGCGAGAAGGCGGACGGCGCCGGCAGCGTCAGGAACTCCCCGGCCTCCAGATGCCGCGCCAGGGTGGCGCCGATCCCGAAGCAGAACGGGTCGCCCGAGGCCAGCACCACGGTGCGCCGGCCGCGCCGGGCGAGCAGCGCCGGGATTCCCTCCAGCATCGGGCTCGGCCAGGGGTGGCGCTCGCCACGGATCAGCGGCGCGGCCAGCGCGATCTGCCGCGCCGCGCCGAACACCGCCTCCGCCCCGGCCAGCAATGTCGCGGCGGCGGGGGAGAGGCCCTCGACGCCGTCCTCGCCGATGCCCAGGATGGTCAGCCACGGAGTGTTCATCGCGAGGGACTATGCGCGTTCTGCTGCTGGGGGGAACCGGCGAGGCCACGGGCCTGGCCCGCGCCCTGGCCGAGGATAGCCGATACCAGGTCACGGTGTCCCTGGCGGGGGTCACCCGCGCGCCGCGCCCGCTGCCCCTGCCCACGCGGCTGGGCGGCTTCGGCGGCGCCGGGAGCCTGGCCGAGTATCTGCGCGCCGAGGGCATCGCGGCGCTGCTCGACGCCACCCACCCCTTCGCGGCGCGCATCACCGCCAATGCCGCCCAGGCAGCCGCGGCCACCGGCACGCCGCTGCTGCGCCTGCACCGCCCCGCCTGGACGCCCGGCCCCGGCGATGACTGGACGCAGCACCCCGACATGTCCGCCCTGGCCGCCGCCCTGGGGGAGACCCCGCGCCGCGTGCTGCTGACGGTGGGCCAGAAGGAGTTGGCGGCCTTCCGCGCCGCGCCCTGGCACCATTACGTCATCCGCAGCGTCGACCCGCCCGACCCGGCCCTGCTGCCCCCCCAGGCCGAGGTGCTGACCGCCACCGGCCCCTTCGCCCTGGAGGCGGAGCGTGAGTTGCTGCGCCGCCACGGCATCGAGGTGATTGCCAGCAAGAATTCCGGCGGCGCCGCCACGGCGGCCAAGCTGGTGGCGGCGCGGGAGCTGGGGCTGCCCGTGCATCTGCTGGCCCGCCCGCCGCTGCCGCCCGGCCTGGCGGTGGTGGAGGAGGTGGCGGACGCGCTCGCCTGGCTTCATGCCCGGCGCGCCGAGCGCGGCGCGTAGAGCCAGGGAAGCTTCCCCTCGCCCCGCGCCACCAGCCGGCTTTCCGCCGTGCCGACCAGCACCAGGCTGCGCATGTCGGCGGCCTCTGGCACCACCTCCGCCAGCGTGGTCAGCGCCAGCTTTTCCTCCGGCCGGCTGATGGCGGTGGCGATGGCCACCGGCACGCGTCCCGGCAGCATGTCCCGCAGCAATTCGAACGCCCGGCCGAGCTGCCAGGGCCGCGCCTTGGAGATCGGGTTGTAGAGGGCGATGACAAAGCCCGCGCCTGCCGCCGCATTCAGGCGCTTTTCCACCAGCTCCCAGGGCTTGAGATTGTCGGAGAGCGAGATGGCGCAGAAATCATGCCCGAGCGGCGCGCCCAGCCGCGCCGCGGCGGCGAACATGGCCGACAGCCCCGGCAGCACGGCGATGTCCAGCGCGCGCCATTCGGGCGGGCCCTGTTCCAGCGCCTCGAACACCGCGCTGGCCATGGCGAAGACGCCCGCATCGCCGGAGGACACCACCGCCACCCGCGCGCCGGCCGCCGCCAGCGCCAGCGCATGCGCCGCGCGCTCCAGCTCCTGCCGGTTGTCGGTGGCGTGGCGGCGCTGGCCGGGATGCGCCGGCACTCGCGCGACATAAGGGGCGTAGCCGATGATGTCGGTGGCCTCGGCGAGCGCTGCCGTCGCCTCGGGGGTGCGCAGCGCGTCGGCGCCGGGGCCGAGGCCGATGATTTTTAGCCAAGTCATTGAAGATCTTCTTTTTCTGAAGA
>NZ_GG770780.1:353562-372130 GCF_000164635.1 Pseudoroseomonas cervicalis ATCC 49957
CGATTTCTTTTTTCATCTGACACCCTGCCGCCCCGGAATCAGCACCAGCGCGAAATACGGCGCCGGGCTGTCATCGCGTTCGGCGAGCTTCATCACCACCTCGCCCGGCATGGTGCCGCGCTCGGCATAGATGGCGCGCGGCAGCAGCCCGGTGCGTTCCAGCACCGCGCGCAGCTTGGGCAGGTTGCGGCCGAGCTTCATCACCACGGCGGCGTCGCAGCGCTGCAGCGCCTCGGCCAGCTCGGCCTCCGGCATGGTGGCGGGCAGCACGGACAGAACATCGTCGCCATGCACCATCGGCGCGGCGGCGCGCGACCAGCAGCCCGACATGGCGGTGATGCCGGGCGTCACCTCCACCGCGAAGCGCCCGCGCAGCCGGTCGAACAGATACATGGCCGAGCCGTAGAGGAAGGGATCGCCCTCGCAGAGCAGCGCCACCTCCTCGCCGGCCGAGAGGCGCCCGGCCAGGCGCTCGGCGCAGTCGTCGTAGAAAGCGCCCATGCCGCCGGCGTAGCGCGCATCCTCGACGGAGAGCTCGGTGGTGTAGGGGTATTCGAAGCGCAGGGCCTCGGCCGCCGGGTTCAGGTGCGGCGTGGCGATGGTGACGGCATGGCCCACCCGCCCGCGCTTGGCGAAGAAGGCATAGGACGGCGCGCGGCCCAGGATGCGCGCGGCGCGCAGCGTCACCAGCTCCGGATCGCCGGGGCCGACGCCCACAATGTGCAGCACGCCGCTCATTCGCGCTCCATCGCCAGCGCGTTGACGGCCGCCACCGCCATGGCGCTGCCACCCTGCCGGCCTTCCACGATCATCCAGGGCACGCGGTTCCACGCCGCCAGCGCCGCCTTGGATTCGGCGGCGCCGACAAAGCCCACCGGCAGGCCGATGATGGCGGCGGGAGGCGGCGCGCCGGCATCGATCAGCTCCAGCAGGTGGAACAGCGCGGTGGGCGCATTGCCGATGGCGACGACGGCGCCGCGCAGCCTGTCGCCCCAGAAATCCAGCGCGGCGGCGGAGCGGGTGTTGCCGATGGCGCGCGCATGATCGGGCACGCGCGGATCGTCCAGCAGGCAGAGGATCTCGTTCGCCGCCGGCAGGCGCGGGCGGGTGATGCCCTGCGCCACCATCTTGGCGTCGCACAGGATCGGCGCGCCGGCGCGCAACGCGCTTTCGGCGGCCTGCGTAAAGCCGGGGGCGAAGCGGATATGGCGCGCCACCTCCACCAGCCCGCAGGCATGGATGACGCGCACCGCCACCCGCGCCTCGGCCACGGAGAAGCCGGCGAGATCGGCCTCCGCCCGGATGGTGGCGAAGGATTTCTCGTAGATCGCCGCGCCGTCGCGGATGTAGTCGTAGCCGCTCATTCGTTTTCCAGTTCGGCCGCCGCCTCGGCGAGGGTGAGTCCGCTGCGCAGCGGCGTGTCGCCGGCGTGGGCCTGGCGCAGCAGGGCATAGCCATCGCGCCCCGCCACCAGCACCGCCGCCGCCGGCGCGGGATGCGCGCAGCCTTTGGCGCAGCCCGAGAGATGCAGCAAGCCCCGCGCCGGCACCGCGCCCTGCGCCAGCAGCGCCCGCGCATCCCGCCGCACCGGGGCCAGGCCGCTGGCGCAGCCCTCCGAGCCCGGGCAGGCGATGATGCGGCGGCGCGGGTCGGCAGGATCGGTGACCCAGCCCGCCGCTTCCGCCGCCAGCGCCGCCGGCTGCGTGACACCGCCGAGCAGCACGGCGCGCCAGGGCGTCAGGCGCAGCGTGCCATCGCCGAAGCGCTCGGCCAGATCGGCCAAAGCGAGCAGCCCGGCCCCGTCCAGCACGCCGAATTCCGGCATCAGCCCGAAACCGCCCCGCGCCCCGCCCGGATAGGGGTGGAAGCCCAGCACCTCCGGCACGGCGGGGGCGGCGGAGGCGGTGGCCTCCGGCACCAGCCCGGCGGCGGCGAACAGCGCGGCGGCGCCCAGCCGCTCCACCGCGCCGCGCATGCGCTTCGCGCCGCTGGCGCGGAACGCCTCCACCAGCGTGGCGACCTGCCCCGGCGTGGCGCCGCGCGCCTGCCAGGGTGCCTCCTGCAGCCGCAGCCAGGCGGTGCCATCGGCGGCGAGGCGCAGGGTGATGTCGCCCTCCACCCCCGCCAGCGGCAGCACGCCGCCGGCCTCCAGCACCAGGCCGAACTTGCCCGGCAGGGTGCCGGCGCTGTCCAGCACGCCGGCCAGCGCGTCCCGCCAGCCCAGCGCCCCGGCCGGGATCGTCGGGTCATCCCCCAGCAGCGGCGGGGCGATCAGGTTGCGCCGCGCCTCCCGCCCCGGATCGGCATCGGCCAGCCCGGCGGCGACCAGGGCCTGGGCCAGCGCCGGGGCGCTCTCGGCGCTGGCGCCGCGCAGCTGCAGATTGGCGCGGTTGGTCAGCTCGATGGCGCCGGGAGCGATGGCCGCCAAAGCGCGCGCCTGCGCCACGCTCAGCCGCCCGCCAAAGGGCTTCACCCGCAGCAGCACGCCATCGCCCGTGTCCATCGGGGCGTAGAGGTTGGGGCACCAGCCCTTCACCGATGCCATGAGAAGGGAGCCTTTTCAGGAAGATCTTCTTTTCTGAAGAAAAGAAGCAAAAGACTTTTTTCAGGCTGCCGCCGTCTCCCGTCACGGCGGAACGCCAAACTGACAGAAGTTTTTTGGTTCTTTTTTTCAAAAAAGAACCCTTCTGCTCCTTCAAACATCATTCCGCCGCGCATGCCACAGCCCCCTCTCACGGGCCTCGGCGAAGCGCGCCCGCAGCGCCGCCAGCGCCTCCGGATTATGCTCCTCCAGGAAGGACAGGACCGTCTCGTCGCCCAGCGTGGCCGCGTGCAGCAAATCGAACTGCCGGTCGAAGCGGGTGGGTAGGGTGGCGGCGAAGCCGTGCAGCGCCTCCACCGCGCGGGTGATCTCGGCGGCGCCGCGGCGGCCATGGCGCATCATGCCGGCGATCCAGGCCGGGTTGGCGGCGCGGCCGCGCAGCACGCGCGCCACCTCCTCCGCCACGCTGCGCAGGCGCGGGTCGCCGGGGCGGCTGGTGTCGGCATGGTAGAGCGCCGGGCTGGCGCCGAGCAGCGCGGCGGCGGCGGCAAAGCCGCCGGCATGGGCGGCGACCTCGGGGCTGTCCAGCAGATCGGTGCCGTCATGGTCCTGGCTGTGCAGGAAGGCCTCGGCCAGGGCCAGCCGGTCGCGCAGCGCCTCGGGCGCCGCGACGCCCTCCAGCCCCTGGCCATAGGCGGCGGCCGAACCGGCGATCCAGGCGCGGCCGAGATCTTCTTTCTGTTCCCAGGCGCCTTTCGCCAGCACCTCCTCCAGCCCGGTGCCATAGCTGCCGGGGGCGGCGCCGAAGATGCGGGCGGTGGCGTGGCGCAGCGCCGCACCATCCAACCCCTGCGCCGATGCGGCCAGCGCGTTCCACTCCGGCGCCTCGTCCCGCGCGGCGATGGCGCGCACCGCCTCGTCGAACAGCGCGATCTGCGCCGGGAAGGCATCGCGGAACAGGCCGGAGATGCGCAGCGTGACATCGACGCGCGGCCGGTCCAGCAGCGCCAGCGGGATGATCTCGACCCCCGTGACGCGGGCCGAGGCCGCGTCCCACACCGGCCGCGCGCCCATCAACAGTAAAGCAAGCGCCAGATCCTCCCCCCCCGTGCGCAGCGTGGCGCTGCCCCAGAGGTCGAGCATCAGATGGCGCGGCCAGTCGCCCTGCTCCTGCCGGTGGCGGCGCAGCAGGTCGTCGGCGGCCTTCTCGGCCAGGGCCAGGGCGGAGCGCGTCGGCACGCCGCGCGGGTCGATGCTGTACAGGTTCCGCCCGGTGGGCAGCACGTCGGCGCGGCCACGGGTGGGTGCGCCGGCAGGGCCGGGGGGAACGAAGCGCCCGTCGAGCGCCGCCAGCAGCGCATCGCGCTCGGCCGCCGCGCAGGCATCCAGCCGCGCCGGGTCGAAGCCGGGCGTGGCGCGGGCCAGATTCTCCAGCAGCAGGGCGCGGCGCTCCGGCGCCGGCGGGCGGCCGAAGACGTGCAGCCCGTCGCGGATCTGCAGCTCCTTCACGTCGCACAGCCAGGCATCGAGGCGGGAGAGCGCCTCCTCCTCCGGGATGTCGCGCGGGATATGGCCTTCCTCGAGCAGCCCGGCCTCCCCGGCGCGGTCCAGGATGGCGCGGCGCAGCAGGGCGGTGCGGCGGCGGTCCAGCCCGTCGGCGGCGGCGTATTCGTCGATCAGCTTTTCCAGCTCGGCCGCGGCGCCGTGATGGCCGGCGGATTTCAGCGGCGGCGTCAGATGGCCGATGGTCACCGCGCCCAGGCGGCGCTTGGCGACCGCGGCCTCGCCCGGGTTGTTGACGATGAAGGGGTAGGCCACCGGCAGCCCGCCCAGCAGGGCGCGCGGCGCGCAGGCCTCCGACAGCGCCACCGCCTTGCCCGGCAGCCATTCCAGCGTGCCATGCGTGCCGAGATGCAGCAGCGCATCCGCCCCGCGCCGCAGCGCCAGGTAGAAGGCGATGTAGCCGTGGCGCGGCGGCGTGTCCGGGTCATGATAGGCGGCCGAACGGTCCAGCGCCCCGCCGCGATCCGGCTGCACCGCCATCAGGATTTTTCCCAGCCGCAGATGGCGGGCGTGGAAGGCGCCGTCGCGGCAGGTGGGGTCGTCTTCCGGGGCGCCCCAGGCGGCGGTGACCGATTGACGCAGCGCCTTGGGCAGAGTGGCGAAGGCGGCGCGGTAGTCTTCCAGGGACAGCAGCGGGGTGGGGGTGCCGCGCGTCAGGGCCTGGGCCAGGGTGTCGGCCGTGACGGTCGCGCCGCCGATGTCGTAGCCGGCGGAAGCCAGATCGCCGAGCAGCGCGGCCAGGCTGGCAAAGCTGTCCAGCCCCACCGCATGGCCTTCCTGCCCGCCCATCGCCGGATAGTCGGAGAGCAGCACCGCCAGCCGCCGCGCGGCGCGCGGGGTGGCGGCCAGCCGCGCCCAGCCCAGCGCCCGCTCGGCGGCGAGCGCGATGCCGCTGGCATCGGGGGCCAGCAGGGTGCGGGATTGCTCCAGCCCCGGCAGGGGCTCGGCTGGGGCCTTGAAGCCGATGGCGGCGGTCAGCAGCCGCCCATCCAGCTCCGGCAGCGCCACCTGCATGGCGAGGTCGCTCTGCGACAGCCCGCGCGGCGAGGCCGCCCAGGCCTCCCGCGCCGCGCCGGAGAGCATCACCTGCAACACGGGCGCGCCCGCCGCATCCAGCGGCGACTCCCCCTCCTGCCGCGCGGCGAAGGCGGTGGCGTTCAGCACCACCGCCGGGCGCCAGGCCGAGAGCCGCGACCGCACCAGCGCGGCGGATCCCGCTTCCTTCAGGCTGGCGACATACAGCCCGCGCACCCGCAGCCCGCGCGCCCGCAGGGCCGTGGCCAGCTCCAGCATCGGCGCGATGTCGCCGGAGAGCAGGTGGGAGCGGTAGAAGACGATCACCGCCTGAGGGCCGGCCTCCTCCGCGCCCAGCGGATGCTCGCCGGAGAGCGGCAGGGGCAGGGGCGGGGTGCCGTCATCGGGGCCCAGCCCGGCCCAATGCGCGGCCAGGCGCAGCGCGGCGGCCAGATTGTTCGGCCCGCCCTCGGCCAGCAGCTTGTCCATGCGGGCGTGCATGGCCGGCGGTACGGTGGAAAGCTCCGCCAGCCGGGCATCGTCGCGCCCGCAGCCGGGCAGCAGGGCCAGCGGGATGCCCTGGCGCCGGCACAGCGCCGCCACCTCCTCCGCCCCATAGCCCCAGTATTCCAGCCCGCCCAGCAGGCGGATCACCACGCAGCGGGAGCGCGCCAGCGTGTCCTCGGCATAGAGGTCCACCGACATCGGGTGCCGCAGCCGGCCGAGATTGGCCAGCCGCAGCGTCGGGCGTGGTTCCGCGAGCCGCGACCAGCCCATCGCCGCCGCGCCGAGATCCGCGTCGCTGAAGGACAGCAGCACGAGGTCCGCCGGAGCGTGGCCGAGATCCTCGGCCTGCTCGGCATCGTCCAGGCTGCGGGTTTCGCGGACGAGGAGGTGCAAGAGAAAGGGTCTTTCAGATGTTCTTTTTTGAAAAAAAGAACCAAAAAACTTCTGTCAGTTTGGCGTCCCGCTTTTACGGGAGACGGCGGCAGCCTGACAAAAGTCTTTTTGCTTCTTTTTCTTCAGAAAAAGAAGATTCTTATCCGAGAATCTCCTTTGCGATCGCTTCCACGTCCATCCCCGTCTGCCCGATGACGACCAGATGCCCGTCCCGGTCATCCGTCCAGGCGCGGTCGAAATGCTGGCGGAAGCGGCGCCCGACGCCCTGCACGGCGAGGCGCATCGGCTTGCCCTTCAGCCGCACGAAGCCCTTGATGCGCAGGATGTCGTGCCGCGCGGCGACCTCCGGCAGGCGGCGCATCAGTTCGTCGGCCGAGTCGTATTCCGGCAGCACCAGCACGAAGCTTTCGAAGTCGTCATGCTCATGCGCGCCATCCTCGGCATCGTGGTGCGAGGGGCGGGCGGCCAAGTCATCCTCGGCGGCGGCGTTGAGGCCGAGCAGGATGGCCGGGTCCAGCGCGCCCTCCTTGGCCGGCACCAGCTTCACCGCGCGCGGCAGGCGCGGGGCGAGATCGGCGCGCAGCGCGGCGAGCGCCGCCTCGTCCAGCAGATCGGCCTTGTTCAGCACGACGATGTCGGCGGCGTTCAGCTGGTCCTCGAACACCTCGGCCAACGGGTTGTCGTGGTCGAGGGAGGGGTCGGCCGCGCGCTGGGCGGCGACCGCCTCCGGGTCGTCGGCGAAGCGCCCTTCCGCGGCGGCGGGGCTGTCCACCACCGTCACCACGCCATCGACCGTGACGCGGGAGCGGATGGCGGGCCAGTTGAAGGCCTTGATCAGCGGCTTGGGCAGGGCCAGGCCCGAGGTCTCGATCAGGATGTGCTCGGGCGGGTTGGGCCGGCCGAGCAGCGCCTCGATGGTCGGGATGAAGTCGTCGGCCACGGTGCAGCAGAGGCAGCCATTGGCCAGCTCGACGATGTTCTCCGCCTCGCAGCCGGGGATGCCGCAATCCTTCAGCGTCTCGCCATCGACGCCGAGGCTGCCGAACTCGTTGACGATGATGGCGATGCGGCGGCCCTCGGCGCGGCTCATCAGGTGGCGCAGCAGGGTGGTCTTCCCGGCGCCGAGGAAGCCGGTGACGATGGTGGCGGGAACCTTGTCCAGAACGGGGGCGCTCATGCGGCACTCTCCTGCGGGGCGTCGGTGAGGGAGGGAAGGCGGCCCAGCACGGCGCCGCGCAGCGATTCGGGGCGGCGGGAGGGCAGCACGGCCCCCGTCGGATGCGCCGCATAGGTTTCGGCATAGGCCAGCAGGTCCGCCAGCGGCGCCTGGTCCAGCCGGCCGAGCAGGTAGCTCCACTTGCCGGGCTGGGTCATGGCGCCGGCGCAGCCCTGGGCGCAGACCGAGAGGCATTTGGCGGCGCGCAGCGTCACGGGCGGCGCCGGGTGCGCGGCGAGCGCGGCGGCCAGGGTGTCGTGCAGGATCTGGCCCGGCGGCACCTCGCCCTCGGCCAGGGTGCGGCCGGCGCGGCAGGTGGTGCAGAGGATCAGGCAGGGGGTCGCGGACGGGGCGTCCTGCGGGGTGTCTGCGGCCGGCTCCATGCGTCTCTCCGGCGCCCCGGATGGGGGCGCGTGCAGGCACGGGATGCCGACCGCCCGGTGGGCGCGGGCCCGCCCGGGTCGAGGGTGCCCGGGGCAGGACGCCCGGGCCCGTCGCCGCCCGCCGGGGCACCCCGCCCGGTGGCACGATCCGATGGGTGATGGCAGGTCTCCTGGCTCGCGGATCCGGCGCGCCCCGCCGGCCTTCCCAGGCGCGAGCCCAGTGGCCGGGGTGGCGGGGCGCTCTCCGCCTACAGTTGCGGGGGCAGCCGCGGATTGGGGCCATCCCCGCGAGGGGCCAGGCCGGTCACCGCATTCCCTTTTCACCTCCCTCCCGGGAGGACCATCGCCGCGTGCTTAGGCGGCGGGCGGGGCGGGTGTCAAACCCGGCGCGCGGCCTGCTTTATGCGAAATTTCTTATATTCGCCGGCGGCTCCGGCGCGGCGATGCGGCGTCGAAACGATGCGCTGGCCGCCTAGGAAATGGTTAACAACTTTTAGCCTAAGCTCCGGCGGCGGCAGGAAAGCGGGCAGAAACCGGGACATGGCCAGGATCAAGATCACCCCGACAGGCCGGGAGGCCCCGCTCGGGGAGGAGGAGCTGATCGTCAGCAAGACGGACCCCAAGGGTCGGATCGTCTATGCGAATGACGTGTTTCTCCGGGTCGCGAAATTCACCGCCGCCGAGATCCTGGGCCAGCCGCACAGCATCGTCCGCCACCCGGAGATGCCGCGCTGCGTCTTCAAGCTGTTCTGGGACACGCTGGAGCGCGGCGAGGAATTCTTCGGCTATGTGCTGAACATGGCCTCGGATGGCGACCATTACTGGGTCTTCGCCCATGCGACGCCGACGCGCGACGCGCAGGGGCGGGTGATCGGCTACCACTCCAACCGGCGCAAGCCCGACCCGGCGCAGGTGGCCAAGGTCTGGCCGGTCTATCAGCAGCTGCTGCGGATCGAGCAGGCGGCGGCGGACCGCAAGCAGGGCATGCAGCAGGGCACCGCCGCGCTGCACGACCTGCTGGCGAAACAGGGAACCAGCTATGAGCGCTTTGTCTTCTCTCTCTGAGCCGCGCTGGCCCCTCGGTCTCGCCACCCTGCTCGCCGCCGGGCATGCCGGCTATGTCGCCCTCTCCGGCGCCACGGCGCTGGAGGCGGGGCTGGCCGCGCTGCCGGCGCTGGCCTGCGGCGCCGCGCTGGCCGCGCTGCTGCGGCAGGAAGGCGTGATGCGCCGCACCGCCGCGGTGGCCGAGGCCGCCGCCAAGGGCGACCTGGAAGCCCGCGTGCTGGAGGTGCCGGCGCCCGGCGCGCTCGGCCTGCTGCAGCGGCGGGTGAACCACCTGCTCGACATCACCGATGCCTATGTGCGCGAATCCGCTGGCGCCATGCGGGCGGCCAGCGGCGGGCGCTACTACCGCAAGGTGCTGCGGCGCGGCCTGCCCGGCGCCTTCCGCAGCGGCGCCGACGACATCAACGCCGCCGCCACCGCCATGGAGGCCAAGGCGCGCGAATTCACCGCCTTCGCCGAGGGGTTCGAGGCCAGCGTCGGCGGCGTCATCCGCAACGTGGCCAGCGCCGCCGGCGGCCTGCGCGACACCGCCACCGGCATGTCCGCCACCGCCGAGCAGACCAGCCAGCGCGCCGCCGCCGCCGCCACCGCCACCCACCAGGCGGAGAGCAGCTCGCAGAACGTCGCCGTCGCGGCGCGGCAGCTTTCCTCCGCCGTGTCGGAGATCACGCGGCAGGTCGGCCGCGCCTCGCAGATCGCGCGTTCGGCCGTCACCGCCGTCGAGCAGACCAATGCCACGGTGGCCGGGCTGAACGAGGCGGCGCAGCAGGTGGGGGAGGTGGTGCAGCTGATCTCCGGCATCGCCGGCCAGACCAACCTGCTGGCGCTGAACGCGACGATCGAGGCGGCGCGCGCCGGCGAGGCCGGCAAGGGCTTCGCCGTGGTGGCCGGCGAGGTGAAGGGCCTGGCCAGCCAGACGGCGCGCGCCACCGACCAGATCACCCAGCAGATCGCCGCCATGCAGAGCGCCCTGGCCGAGGCGGTGGAGGCCATCACCCGCATCGGCAGCACGGTGCGCGAGACGGATGAGGTGGCCACCGCCATCGCCGCCGCGGTGGAGGAGCAGAGCGCCGCCACCGCCGAGATCGCCCGCAGCGTCGAGCAGGCCGCCGCCGGCACCGCCGAGGTCGGCCGCAACATCGACGCGGTGCGCGAGGCCGCCAGCGCCACCGACAGCGCCGCCACCGCGATGCGCGAGGCCGCCACTGGCCTCTCCGGCGAGGCGGAGCGGCTGAACCGCGAGGTCGGCGGCTTCATGGAGAAGGCGCGGCGGGCAGTGTAAATTTGGAAGCAAAAAGCGTTCTTTTTTGAAAAAAAGAACCAAAAAACTTTTATCAGTTTGGCGCCTCGCTTGGCCGGGAGACGGCGGCAGCCTGAAAAAAGTCTTTTTGCTTCTTTTTCTTCAGAAAAAGAAGGTTCTTGCTCCCTTTCTGACGTCAGGCTACCCCGGCCGGCATGAGCTTCACCCTGGTCCTGGGCGGGGCCCGCTCCGGCAAGTCGCGCCATGCCGAGGGGCTGATCGCCCGCCACCCCGCCCCCTGGGCCTATCTGGCCACCGCCGAGGCCTGGGACGCCGAGATGCGCGCGCGCATCGCGGAGCACCAAGCGCGGCGCGATTCCCGCTGGCAGACGCTGAACACCCCGCTCGACCTGCCCGCCGCCCTGGCCGAGGCCGGGCCGCGCCCGGCGCTGGTCGATTGCCTGACGCTGTGGCTGACCAACCTGATGCTGGGCGAGCACGACATCCCCGCCGCGACCGATGCGCTGGAGGCGGCGCTGGCCGCCCGCGCCGCCCCCACCGTGCTGGTGGCGAGCGAGGTGGGCCTGGGCATCGTGCCGGAGAACGCGCTGGCGCGGCGCTTCCGCGATGCCGCCGGCGTGCTGAACCAGCGCCTGGCCGCGCGCGCGGCGCGGGTGCATTTCGTCGCCGCCGGCCTGCCGCTGGTGCTGAAGGGGGAGCCATGACCGAGGACACCGCGCGCCACCGCGAGAAGATGGCGAAGCGCAAAGCCGTCCAGGATGCCGAGGTGGCCGCCAAGACCATCGAGAAAGGCCTGCTGATGGTCCATACCGGGGCGGGCAAGGGCAAATCCACCGCCGCCTTCGGCCTGGCGCTGCGCATGCTGGGCCGCGGGCGCGGCGTCGGCGTGGTGCAGTTCATCAAGGGCGCCTGGAGCACCGGGGAACGGCCGGTGCTGGAGGCGCTGCCCAAGCTCGAATGGCACAGCATGGGCGAGGGCTTCACCTGGGAGACCCAGGACCGTGAGCGCGACATCGCCGCCTGCCGCCGCGCCTGGGAGAAGGCGCTGGAGCTGATGCAGCGTCCCGGCCTCGGCCTGCTGGTGCTGGACGAGCTCTGCATCGCGCTGCGCTATGGCTACCTGCCGGTGGAGGAGGTGCTGGCGGGTCTCGCCGGGCGGCCGCCGATGCTGCATGTGGTCGTCACCGGCCGCAACGCGCCGCCCGCCTTGCTGGAGGCAGCCGATCTGGTGACGGAGATGACGCCGGTGAAGCATCACTTCGCGGCCGGGGTGAAGGCGCAGGAAGGTATTGAGTTTTAAGAGTTCTTTTTTGGAAAAAAAGAACCAAAAAACTTTTATCAGTTGGCGTCCCGCTGTGCCGAGAGACGGCGGCAGCCTGAAAAAAGTCTTTTTGCTTCTTTTTCTTCAGAAAAAGAAGGATCTGATATGACCGCACGCGCCCTGATGCTGCAAGGCACCGGCTCTTCCGTGGGCAAATCGCTGCTGGTGGCCGGTCTGGCGCGGGCGCTGGTGCGGCGGGGGCTGACGGTGCGGCCCTTCAAGCCGCAGAACATGTCCAACAACGCAGCCGTCACCGCCGATGGGGGCGAGATCGGCCGCGCCCAGGCCTTGCAGGCGCGCGCGGCCGGCGTGGCGCCCAGCGTGCACATGAACCCGGTGCTGCTGAAGCCGCAAAGCGAGATCGGCGCGCAGCTGGTGGTGCAGGGGCGGGTGCGCGGCTCGGCGCGGGCGCGGGAGTACCAAGCGATGAAGCCCGGCCTGCTGCCCGATGTGCTGGACAGCTTCGCCCGGCTGCGGGCGGAGGCCGACATCGTGCTGGTGGAGGGGGCGGGCAGCGCGTCGGAGATCAATCTGCGGCGCGGCGACATCGCCAATATGGGCTTCGCGCGGGCCACCGGGACGCCGGTGGTGCTGGTGGGGGATATCGACCGTGGCGGGGTCATCGCCTCCTTGGTCGGCACGCATACGGTGCTGGAGCCCGAGGACCGCGCGATGATCCGCGGCTTCGTGGTCAACCGGATGCGCGGCGATCTCTCGCTGTTCGAGGAAGGCATGGCGCAGATCGCGGCGCGCACCGGCTGGGCGCCGCTCGGCCTGGTGCCGTTCTTCGAGGGGGCGCGCCGCCTGCCGGCGGAGGACGCACAGGACCTGCTGGAGCATCTGCCGCGCCGTGCTGGCGCGGGTTGCCGCATCGCCGTGCCGCTGCTGCCGCGCATCGCCAATTTCGACGATCTGGACCCGCTGGCGGCGGAGCCGGGGGTGGAGCTGATCCCGCTGCGCCCGGGCATGGCGCTGCCGGAGGGGGTGGATCTGGTGATCCTGCCCGGCTCCAAGGCCACCATCGCCGACCTGGCGGCGCTGCGGGCGGAGGGGTGGGACACCGACATCCTGGCGCATCACCGGCGCGGCGGGCGGGTGCTGGGCCTGTGCGGCGGCTACCAGATGCTGGGCCGGTCCATCGCCGATCCGGACGGGGTGGAGGGTCCGGCGGGCGCGGTGCCCGGCCTTGGCCTGCTGGCGGTGGAGACGGTGCTGGCGGGGGAGAAGCGCCTGGCGCCGGCCTCGGGCACGACCCTGGCCGATGGGCTGGGCTTCACCGGCTATGAGATGCATATCGGCCGCACCACCGGCCCCGACACGGCGCGCCCGCTGCTGCATCTGGCGGATGGGCGGGCGGAGGGCGCGACCTCCGCCGATGGGCGCGTGGCGGGGACCTATGTGCATGGCTTCTTCTCGGCCGATGCGCAGCGCGCCGCCTGGCTGGCGCGGCTCGGCGCCAAGGCCGCGCCGCGCGACCATGAGGCGGAGGTGGAGGCGGCGCTGGACGCGCTGGCCGAACATCTGGAGCGGCACATGGACATCCCGGCGCTGCTGGCGCTGGCCAGCTAGGACGTGGCCGCGTTGACCATTTCGGGAGCCGTAAACCGAATCCTCACGCTTGGAGTTTTACCTTCGAAAGCAACCGATTGGACCCCCCGGCCATGACCCTGCTGCACATCATGCTGCGCCCCTTCACCCGCTCCGAGCCGAGCAGTGCCGCGCTCGCCGCCCGCCTGTATCGCGCCAGCCGCGCCCATGGCGGCCGGTTGCGCCTGCAGGATTGCCTGCGCATGGCCCGCACCCTGCACGCCTGATTTGTCTGCCGGGCTGCCGCCGCCGGATTGAGGGGCGGGGCGCTGCACTCAAGGGTGGCGCTGCTGTCTCGACAGGCGAGTGGCGCGCTGGCAGCGGATGATCGGCATCTTTCAAGCCTTCGCTCCCGAAACGGGGCGAGGGCTTTCTGCTGTGCGCGGCGCATGAAAAAGCCCTGGCCCGGAATGGTTCAGGCCAGGGCAGGCAGGTTTGCGTGCCGGCATCGGTGGACAAGGAGCGCCGCATCCGCAGCCTTCCTCGCCGCCGGCGACGGAAGGCAAGAAAAGCCGCGCCTGCCGCCCTGGGCCGGAGAGGAAGGCGGCCGTTGCAGCGCCCCCGTCCCGGCCCTGACCGGCAGCTGACAAAAAAATCAAGCGGCGGTGGAGAGCGGGGCGGGGGGGCGGAAGCCGATCGCCTCGAACTCCGCGAAGATGTGGTCGGTCCACAGGCTGATATCGCCCTCCTGCACGGCGCGGCCCATGCGTTCCATGCGGGCGATGGCCTCGGCCTGCGGCATGTCCAGCGCCTCGTCCAGCGCGCGGTCGAGGTTGCGCTTGGAATAGGGGTTGGTCATCACCGCATCCGGCAGCTCGACGGCGCAGCCGGCGAATTCGGACAGCACCAGCGCGCCGGGCTGGCCCTGCTTGGCGGCGACGTACTCCTTGGCCACCAGGTTCAGCCCGTCGCGCAGCGGCGTGGTCAGGCAGAGATCCGCGACATGGTAGTAGGCCAGCAGCGTCTCGAACGGGATCGAGTTGCTGAACAGCACCACCGGCGTCCAGTCGAGGCGGGAGAAGCGGCCATTGATGCGGCCGGCCAGCGCCTCGATGTCGCGCTGGGTGTCCTCATAGACCTTCATCTGCGCCGCGGCGCGGACCGAGGTGGCGACCAGCTTCACCTCCCCCACCAGCTCGGGGCGGCGTTCCAGCAGGCGCTCGAAGCCCTGCAGCGCCTCGATCATGCCCTTGGTGTAGTCGGTGCGGCCGACCGCCATGATCATGCGGCGGCCGGAGAGCCCGTCGCGGATCTCCTGCTGGATGGCGCGGTTCTCCGGGCGCCGCACCACATCGGCGATCAGCGCGGCATCGGTGCCGACGGGGGCGGTGTCGATGCGCACCTCCCGGCCGCGAGCGCGCAGCAGGGTCGGCATGGTGGGCTCGGACAGCGCCTGGCCGGGCGCGCCGAAGGCGGCGGGCACCGGGGCCTCTTCCGCCAGCTCGGCACCGCCCAGCGCGCGGGCGAGCGCCGCGAAATTGGCGGCGTAGCGCGGCGTGTGGAAGCCGACGCTGTCGCAGGCCAGCAGGCTGTCCAGGATCTCCTGCCGCCAGGGCAGGATGTTGAAGACATCCGGCGCCGGGAAGGGCGTGTGGTGGAAGAAGGCGATGCGCGCGTGCGGCTTCAGCTGCCGCAGATAGGCCGGCACCAGCCACAGATTGTAGTCATGCACCCAGATGACGGCGTCATCCTCGGCCTGCGCCGCGGCCGCTTCCGCGAATTTGCGGTTCACCGCGCGGAAAGTGTCCCAATCGGCATTGTCGTAGTGGAACAGCGAGGGGAAGGAGTGCAGCACCGGCCACAGCGCCTCCTTCGAGGTGACGTGGTAGAAGCTCTCCACCTCCTCGGCCGTCAGCCCGAGGCGGGAGACGGTGTAGCCGCCATTCTCGTCATCGATGTGCACGGCACGCTCGAAGCGCTCGCCGGGCCTGGCCAGCTTCCACGCCACCCAGGCGCCGGCGCCGGGCGCGGTGCGCCGGAAGAAGGATTTCAGCGTCGGCACGATGCCGTTCGGGCTGCGGTTCGGGCGGAACACCGTCTGCCCGTTCTCCACCGCCTCCTCATAGGGCTGGCGGTGATAGACGATGACGAGCGAGGATTTCGGGGTCTCGGTGCTCATGCCACGGCCTCCGGCAACAGGGAAAAGTGACGGATGGCATCGAGGATGCCGGCGGCGCCCGGAAGGGCGGAACGGTAGGTCTCGGGCCAGTCGCGCAGCGCTTCCACCAGGCGCGGCTCGGAATTGCCGACGGCGACGCCCTTCAGCCCGGTCTGGAACAGCGACAGGTCGTTCATCGTGTCGCCCGCCGTCAGCACGCGGTCGGCCGGCAGGCCCAGGGCGTGGACCAGCCGCAGCAGCGTCGGCCCCTTGGCGATGCCGCGCGGCAGCACGTCGAGATAGGTGTCGGCCGAGGTCAGCACGTCGAACCCCTCCGCCTCCACCTTGCGCAGCGTGGAGTCCTGCAGCAGCGCCGGGTCGTAGTAGTAGCTGAGGCGGTGGCGGAACGGGGTGGGCTGCAGCCGCAGCCCGGGCTCGCCCTGCAGCAGCGCCGTCATGCGCGCGCCGGCATTGTTCCAGCGCGCCGCGATCTCCGCCTCCAGCGTCGGGATCGGCGCCAGCGTCTCGCCGTCGAAGACCGAGGTGCCGACATCGCCGATGACGTAGCGCGGCTGCGGCATGCCCGGCTCGCGCAGCAGGGCGCGGATGAAGTCGCGGTCCCGCCCTGTGACGAAGACCAGCAGCACATCGTCGCGGCTGTTGATCTGCTCGTACAGCGCGCGGCGCTGCGCCGTGCTGCCGCCCAGGAAGGTGCCGTCGAGATCCGTCGCCAGCACCAGGTTCAGCGGGTGGGTCTGCGCGGCGCCCCTCATGCGAAGACGCGCTCCCGCCGCGGCGTGGCGAGCGCCGGATGCGCGATGCTGGCGCGGTGCTCCAGATTGCGCGGCTCGGCGCGCAGCGGGCCGGTCAGCAGGGCTGCAATGGCGCGCTCCACCGGCAGGCCGTGATGCACGACGCGGTCCACCGCCTCGCAGATCGGCATGGCGACGCCGAGGCGCTGGGCCAGCGCCAGGACGGAGCGCGCATTGGCCACGCCCTCCACCACCGCGCCCTGCGCCGTCCGCGGCGCGCGGCCGGCGCCCAGCGCCTGGCCGAAGGAGAAATTGCGCGACTGGGGGGAGGAGCAGGTGAGCATCACATCGCCGGCGCCCGACAGGCCCAGCACCGTCTCTGGCCTGCCGCCCAGCGCCGTGGCCAGCCGGCTGATCTCGGCGAGCCCGCGCGCCAGCAGCGCCGCGCGCGGATTGGCGCCGAGGCCGCGCCCATCGATCACGCCCGAGGCGATGGCCAGCACGTTCTTCACCGCGCCGCTGACCTCGACCCCCACCGGGTCGTCCGACAGGTAGGGGCGGAAATGCCGGCTGGCGAAGCTGACGGCGATGCGCGCCGCGTGGTGGCCCTCGGCGAAGATCCCGTCCGGGCCGGGCTCGGCGGCGATGGTGACGGCGGTCGGCTGGTCCTCCGCCACCTCGGCGGCGAAGCTCGGGCCGGAGAGCACGGCCTGCGGCCGGCCCGGCATCTCCTCGGCGATCACCTGCGTCATCAGCGCGCCACTGTCGGCCTCGATCCCCTTGGCGCAGAGCACCACCGGCACACCATCCGGCAGCAGTCGCTCGACCCGCGAGGCGATGCCGCGCAGATGCTGGGACGGCACCACCAGCACGGCCAACTCCGCACCGCGCAGCGCGGCGGCGAGGTCGGCGGTGGTGGCGATGGCCGGCGGAATCGCGTGATCGGGCAGGAAGGGATTGCGCCCGGTGCGGGCGATCTGGGCAATAGCCTCGGCCTCGCGCACCCAGAGGCTGGTGCGGCGGCCGGCCCGCTGCGCGGCCAGCGCCAGGGCGGTGCCCCAGGCGCCACCGCCGATGACGGCGACGCGGCGATACGGGGCGGGTTCGTGGAACGCGATGTCCCGGGTGGCGGATCCGTTATGGAGCACGGAAGGGCCCTCCGTTCTTGGGGCGGCCGGACGCGGCCGCGCTCTGTGTCGAAAAGCGGCAAAGGCCGCGGGCGGATGCACTCTCTGGCGGTTGTTGAGAGACCAAGCTGCTATGCTGCGCCGCGAAAATCAAGTCCGTCCGGGAGATATCGTGGCGATTCTGCGGCGGAATCTCATGCGGACTCTGGGATCATTCATGGATCGGTCGGTCGCATGTAAATTTTATTTTGACGATATTTCTCGTTTGTCTATTTCAAGAAAAATCGTTTTGCGGGGAAGTGAAGCAAGGCTGGGGGAATGAATTCCCCCAGACCCCCATCTTTTTCCTGCAAACTGCCGGTCAGGGCCGCGACGGGGTCGCTGCACGGCCACCCCACCCACCGGCCCCGCCGCGTTCCCTGTCAGGCCGCGCTCCGCCCGAATGCAGCGTCCCGCCTCACCACACGACGGCGGCAGCCAGGAAAAAAAACGTCCCGCCTCACCACGCGACGGCGGCAGCCAGGAAAAAAAACGTCCCGCCTCACCACGCGACGGCGGCGGCCAGACAGAAAAGAGGAAGGGCGCAGGCGAGGCGGTAGAGGCGGAGCGCGCGGCGCAGATCGGCCAGCGTCGCCGCGGCGCGGCCATCGCCCATCCAATGATCCTCGACCCGCACCGCGCCATAGATGCGGGGGCCGGCCAGGCGCAGCCCCAGCGCGCCGGCCATCGCCGCCTCCGGCCAGCCGGCATTGGGCGAGCGGTGGCGCCGCGCATCCCGCCACACCGCCCGCCAGGCGCCGCGCGCATCGGCCCCCGGCAGCAGCAGCGCCGCCAGCCCGATCCACAAGGCCGCGAGGCGAGAGGCCGGCAGGTTCACGACATCATCCAGCCGGGCCGAGGCCCAGCCATAGGCGCCATGGCGCTCGTTGCGATGGCCCACCATGCTGTCGGCGGTGTTGATCGCCTTGTACAGCGCGGTTCCCGGCAGGCCCGCCACGCCGCACCAGAAGGACGGCGCCACCACCCCGTCGGAGAAATTCTCCGCCAGGCTCTCGATGGCGGCGCGCACCACCCCGGCCTCGTCCAGCACGGCGGTGTCGCGGCCGACGATCATCGACACGGCGCGCCGCCCCGCCGCCAGCCGCGCGGCCGCATCGCCTGGGCCCTCCAGCGCATCGGCCACGGCGGCCACATGCTCGTACAGGCTGCGCTGCGCCGGCAGGGTGGCGGCCAGCAGCGCCAGCAGCCCGACCGCCAGGCCCCAGGGCAGCAGCGCCAGGAGGCCGATCTGCAACGCGGCCGTGGGCAGCCCCACCGCCAGCAGCAGCAGCCCCAGCCCCAGCACGCCGCGCCGCCGCCGCGCGGCGAAGGGCAGCGAAAGAACATTCAGCCGCCGCTCCAGCGCCGCGATCAGCCCGCCCATCCACACCACCGGATGCCGGATGGCGGCATACAGCGCTTTGGGGTAGCCGAAGGCGGCCTCGGCCAGCAGCGCGCCGAGCAGGATCAGCAGGGGGGTGTGCAAATATGCCATCGCCAGCGCGGGAAGGAGAGGGCATGCCGGCTAGCATGGCGGAAGCGGGGTTGGAACATGGCGGCCGCCTCGGCGCCGCGCGGGCGCGCTTTCCCGGCGCGCCGGAACCTTTCATCGACCTCTCCACCGGCATCAACCCGGTCCCCTGGCCCGTGCCGCCCCTGCCGCCCGCGGCCTGGACCCGCCTGCCGGAGCCGGAGGCGGA
>NZ_GG770780.1:373133-377702 GCF_000164635.1 Pseudoroseomonas cervicalis ATCC 49957
GCGGGCGCCAGCAGCAGCCCCGCCAGGGCGGCCACCAGAAGAAAGGGCTCGGCCGGCGGCAGCGGCGGCGGCGGCCAGCCCGGCGCCACCAGCCAGAGGAACAGCGCGCCGAAGATCAGCGAGCCGAGCATGGCGGAATCGGCCAGCAGCAGCAGCACCATCGCCCACAGCCCGGGCGGCGAGCGCACGCCGGTGTGCGGCATGGCCGTCTCGCCATGGCCGATCGGCAGCGGCGCCGGGTCGCGCCGCGCCCCCATGTCCCAGCACCAGAGCAGCGCGCAGAGCAGCGTCAGCAGCACGCCGACACCGGACAGCCAGTAGAGCTTGCTCACCAGCCCGGCGAAGCCGACCGCGGCGGCCAGCCCGGTCCAGAGCGGGATGTAGGAGGGCCGCGGCAGGATGATCAGCTGGTCCACCCGGCCGGAATTGGCTTCCACGCCCAGCGTCTCCATCCAGTCGCCGCGCGGCGTCGCGCAGTAGTGCCGCCCGGCGGCCAGCTGGCGCGCCAGGTCGGGCTGGTCGGCCAGCGGGGTGCGGCTCTCCACCGGCGGCAGGCTGGCGATGTTGTAGCTGGGCGGCGGCAGCGGCATGGCCCATTCCAGGCCGTTGCTCTCCGGTTCGGCGCCCCAGGGGTTGCGCGGGGCGTGGCGGCCGTAGCGCGGCTGCAGCAGCAGATCCACCGCGAACACCGCGAAGCCGATGGCGGTGAGGAACCCGCCCACCGAGGAGAGCAGGTTCAGCCAGTCCCAGCCGATGCCCTCGGGATAGGTGTAGACGCGGCGCGGCATGCCGCGCAGCCCGGTCAGGTGCATCAGCAGGAAGGTCATGTTGAAGCCGATGAACACCAGCCAGAAGGCGATGCGGCCGAGATGGAAGACCGGCATCCGCCCGGTGATCAGCGGCATCCAGTAATAGGCCGCGCCCATCATCGGCAGCACGAAGCCGCCCACCAGCACATAGTGCAGATGCGCCACGATGAACTGGGTGTCGTGCACCTGCCAGTCGAAGGGCACCACCGCGACCATCACGCCCGTCAGCCCGCCGGCGGTGAAGACGAAGAAGAAGCCCATGATGTAGAGCATCGGCAGCTCGAGCCGCGGCCGGCCCTTCAGCAGCGTCGCCAGCCAGGCGAAGACCTGCACCGCCGTCGGGATCGCCACCGCCATCGAGGCCGCCGAGAAGAAGCCCAGCGCCATGTGCGGGATGCCGACGGTGAACATGTGGTGCACCCACAGCCCGAAGCTGAGGAAGCCCATGGCGATCAGCGCCAGCACGATGCCGTTGTAGCCGACCAGCTTGTGCCGGGCGAAGACCGGCAGGATGGTGGAGATGGCGCCCGCCGCCGGCAGGAAGATGATGTAGACCTCCGGGTGGCCGAACAGCCAGAACAGGTGCTGCCACAGCAGCGGGCTGCCGCCGCGCTCGGGGTCGAAGAAGGGCAGGCCGACGGCGCGCTCGGCCTCCAGCAGGATCGAGCCGAGGATCAGCGGCGGGAAGCCCAGCAGCATCATCGCCGAGGTCACCAGCGCGTACCAGCCGAAGATCGGCATGCGCCGCAGCGCCATGCCTGGCGCGCGGACCTTCAGGATGGTGGCGGTGAACTCCACCGCCGCCGCCATCGCCGAGATCTCGACGAAGGTGATGCCGAGCAGCCAGACATCGGCATTGATGCCCGGCGTGTAGGTGGAGGAGGCGAGCGGCGTGTACATGAACCAGCCGCCATCGGGCGCGAGCCCGGCCAGCATCGCCAGCACGATGAAGCTGCCGCCCAGCACATAGCACCAGTAGCCGAAGGCGGAGAGGCGCGGGAAGGCGAGGTCGCGCGCGCCGAGCAGCTTCGGCAGCAGGTAGAGCGCCAGCCCCTCGAACATCGGGATGGCGAAGAGGAACATCATCACCGTGCCGTGCATGGTGAAGACCTGGTTGTACTGCGCGGCATCCATGAAGGCGTTGCCGGGCAGGGCCAGCTGGGCGCGGATCAGCATGGCCAGCACGCCGCCGATGGCGAAGAACACCGCCGCCGTGATCATGAAGCGCAGCCCGACCACCGAGTGGTTGACCGCCGAGAGCCGCCCCCAGCCGGGCGGGGTGCGCCAGATCGCCTCCAGCGCGCGGTGGCGGGCGAGGGGGGACAGGCCGTCGCTCAACGCGCGCTCTCCAGATAATCGATGATGGCGTCCAGCTCGGCCGCCGGCAGCGCCGCGTGCGAGGGCTCGCCGCTGCCGGGCTTGATGCGCTCGTGGCGGGTCAGCCAGAGGCGGAGGTCGCCCGCGTCGCGATACTCCAGCGCCCCGGCGCCGAGCCGGTCGCGCTGGGCGAGGCCGGCGAGGTTCGGCGCGGCGCCGGCCACGCCCGGTTCGGCGCTGTGGCAGCTGGCGCAGTTCTGCGCGAAGGGCGTGGCGCCGGGATGCGCGGGATCGGGCCGCGCCGCCGCCAGCCGGGCCAGCGCCGCCGCATACTCCTCCGGCGGGTGGGCGCGCACGCGGAAGCGCATGCGGGCATGCTGCAACCCGCAGAACTCGGCGCATTGCCCGTCATAGACACCCGGCGCGTCGGCCTGCAGCCGCAGCAGGTTCGGGTGGCCGGGAATGGCGTCCATCTTGCCGGTCAGCCGCGGCACCCAGAAGCTGTGGATGACGTCGTGCGCCTCGATCCGCACCTCGACCTTCCGGCCGGCGGGGATGTGCAGTTCGTTGGCGCTGTGCAGCGCCTGGCCGGCGGCGTCGGTCTGGATGAACTCCCACCACCAGCGATGGCCGATGGCGGTGACGCGCACCACATCCGGCTCCTCCGGCCGGGCCAGCAGCGCCTCGCCGGTGCGCAGCGACACCACCAGCAGCACGGCCAGCACGCTGACCGGAAACACCAGCCCCCAGCCGATGACGAAGCGCCGCACATGCAGCCCCTGGCCGCGCCGCTCGCGGCGGAAGGCGTAGAGGGCGAAGCCGCAGACCAGCGCCAGGATCGGCAGCGAGGCCGCCAGCATCACCCACCACAGCCAGGCCACCGCCGCCGCCCCCGGCCCGGCCGGGTCGAGGGTGGAGAGCGGCCCGTCGCAGGCGGCGAGGAACCCTGGCAGGGTTGCGGCGCTTAACGCCCGCAGGTGGCGATGGTGCCGCGTGGCAGGAGGTGAGCGATGCCCAACCCGATTCCCGAGCTGAGCAGCGAGGCGGTCAGTTCCAAGGTGGCCGTGGCCGGCCACCCGATCCACGCCATGCTGGTGGCCTTCCCCATCGCCCTGGTGATGGCGACGCTGGCCTGCGACGTCCTCTACTGGTGGGATGGCGACCCGTTCTGGGTGCGCGCCGGGCTGTGGGCCTCGGGCGCCGCCTTCTTCCTCGGCCTGCTGGCCGGGCTGTCCGGCACGGCGGAGCTGCTGCTGGTGCGCGGCATCCGCCGCCACAGCGCCGGCTGGACGCATTTCGTCGCCGCCGTGATGCTGCTGTCCGTCGCCGGCGCCAATTGGGGCATCCGGCTGCAGCTGGGTGAGGCGGCGCTGCTGCCCTGGGGCGGCTTCCTGTCGCTGCTGGCGGCCTTCTTCGTCGGCCTGGCCGGCTGGCATGGGGGCAAGCTGGTGTTCGAGCATCAGATCGGCCTCATGCTCTCCAACGAGGATTGAAGCAGGGTGCGGCCGCTGCCGGGCTGGCGCATCCAGTCCGGCAGCGCGCCGGCATCCAGCGGCGGCTTGCCCAGCACCAGCAGCAGCACGGCGAGGATCAGCAGCGTGGCGCCGCCGAGCATGGCGAGCCCGGCCAGGCGCGGGAAATGCTTCTCCGGCTCGGCCAGCCGGGCCAGCGCCAGGCCGTAGCTCATGTGCAGGGCGACCATCGCCCCCACCACGGCGAGCTTCAGGTAGAGCCAGGGCTCGAACACCGCGTAGCCGAAGATCAGCCCGGTGCCGGTGGCGATGGCCAGCACGGCGGCGGGCGACATCACCACGCGGTAGCCGATCCAGGTGAAGTGCCAGAGCCGCTTCAGCTCGCGCGGCGGCAGCGCCTGGACCCGGCCGAGGAACAGGCCGGGCAGCACCAGCAGCCCGGCGCACCAGATGCACAGCGTGGCGATATGCGCCGCCTTCAGCCAGGCCAGCATGGATGCCTCCCCCGGTCCCGGCTCAGCCGCGCTCGGCGCGCAGCCAGGCGGCGCCCTGCGCCAGCGCCGGCAGCAGATAGGCCAGCGCGGCGGGCACCCACATCAGCAGCCCGGCCAGCTGCTGGTCCTGCAGCGGCGACAGGCCCCAGGCCTGGGTGGTGGCGGCGTGTGGCGCGTAGAGGGCGGTGGGCGCGAAGGTCAGCAGCGCGCCCAGCATGCCCATGCCGACCATGCCGGCCAGCAGCGCGCCGATGCCGGGCAGCGCCGCGCCGCGCGCCAGCGCAGCACCCCAGAACCAGGCGGCGCTGCCCAGCAGCGAGAGCTGCATCAGCCAGTAGACGGCATCCGAGGCGAGGGCGGCCTCATAGGCGGGCGGCGCGTGCCAGGCCCACAGCACCAGCAGATGCGCCGGCACGGCGAGCGACAGGCCGCGCCGCGGCGCCAGGCCGGCCAGCGCCAGCAGCGGCGCCGCCAGCC
>NZ_GG770780.1:378320-382115 GCF_000164635.1 Pseudoroseomonas cervicalis ATCC 49957
CAGCCGGGCGGGCGGGGTGTGGGGAGGCGCCCGCCGGCGGCAACCGCGCCATCGCCTCAATGGGCCTGGCGGTCGTCCTGGTAGGCGGTGCTCGGCGTCGGCACCGCATGCGCGGCGGCGACCTGCGGCTGGCGGTGCTGCGAGGGCGGCATGGCCGGCTCGCTGGCCCAGCCATGGCTGTGCACCAGCCCGTCATCGTGGCTGTCGTCGAGATGCGGGGCGGTGGGGTGGGTCATCGTCATTCCTCCTGCTGCGCCCGGCTCACTTCGCCATCGCCGGGGCGGTGGCGGGGCGGGCGTGGTCGTTGTCGTGGAACTGCGCCGTCTCGGTGCTGTGCGCCATGGCGGTGGTGCTGCTGGTGCCGCCCGAGGCCGCCGTCGCCACCGCGTCGAAATAGGAGACGCCGACCTCGCGCTGGTGGCGCGTCGCGGTGTAGCCCTCGGCCTCGGCGGCGAACTCGGCCTGCTGCAGCTCGGAATAGGCGGCCATGCCGCGCTCCCGGTAGCCGCGCGCCAGCTGGAACATCGAATGGTTCAGCGAGTGGAAGCCGGCCAGGGTGATGAACTGGAACTTGTAGCCCATCGCACCGAGCTCGCGCTGGAACTTCGCCGCGGCTTCCTCGCCCATCTTGCGCTTCCAGTTGAAGCTGGGGGAGCAGTTATAGGCCAGCAGCTTGCCCGGGAAGTCGCGCTGGATCGCCTCGGCGAAGGCGCGCGCATCGTCGAGATCGGGGTCCGAGGTCTCCCACCACAGCAGGTCGGCATAGGGGGCGTAGGCCAGGCCGCGCGCGATGGCGTATTGCTTGCCCACACCGGGCTTGATGCGGAAGAAGCCCTCCGGCGTGCGCTCGCCGCTGATGAAGGGGCGGTCGCGCTCATCGATATCGGCGGTCAGCAGCTGCGCGCTCTCGGCATCGGTGCGGCACAGCAGCACGGTCGGCACGCCCTCGACATCGGCGGCCAGCCGCGCGGCGTTCAGCGTGCGGATATGCTGGCTGATCGGCACCAGCACCTTGCCGCCCAGATGGCCGCATTTCTTCTCGGAGGCCAGCTGGTCCTCGAAATGCACGCCGGCGGCGCCGGCCTCGATCATCGCGCGCATCAGCTCATAGGCGTTCAGCGCGCCGCCGAAGCCGGCCTCGGCATCGGCGATGATCGGCGCCATCCAGTAGGTGTCGTCGCCCTTGCCCTCCATGCGGGCGATCTGGTCGGCGCGGCGCAGCGCGGCATTGATGCGCTTGACCACCTTCGGCACCGAATCCACCGGGTAGAGCGACTGGTCCGGATACATCTCGCCGGCCGAATTGGCGTCCGCCGCCACCTGCCAGCCGGAGAGGTAGATCGCCTTCAGCCCGGCCTTGACCTGCTGCAGCGCCTGGTTGCCGGTCAGCGCGCCCAGCGTGTTGATGTAGGGCTCGCTGTGCAGCAGCTGCCACAGCCGCCTGGCGCCCATCTCGGCGAGGGTGTGCTTGACGCGGAAGGAGCCGGAGAGCCGCTCGACATCGGCCGGCGTGTAGTCGCGGCGGATGCCGGCGAAGCGGTCGCCCGAGGCGCCGGGGCCGGCGCCGATGCCATCCGGGGCGCGGCAGGGAAGCGGGGTGTGACGCATATCCGTGTTCCTCGGTCGTTTTGGCCCATCGGCCGTGCGTCAATAATTCACATTGCGGCCGCGAAGTTCATCCGTCATCGTGCCTGCTCTTGCGCAAGACCGTGGCGTTCTTCACCGTGAAGGGCGTAAATTTGTAAAGGTTGTAAAGAATGGCCCGGCCCCTGATCGGCCGCACCATCCGCCGCCTGCGCCAGGAACAGGGCCTCACCCAGCAGGCCCTGGCCAGCCGGCTCGGCATCTCCGCCAGCTATCTGAACCTGATCGAGCACGACCAGCGCGGCGTCACCGCCGCACTCCTCATCAAGCTCGGCCACACCTTGCAGGTCGATCTCGCCGCCCTCTCCGGGCGCGAGGAGCAGCAGCTGGAATCCAGCCTGCGCGAGGTGCTGGCCGACCCGCTGCTCGGCCTCGACGAAACCCCGGAGGAGGAGATCCGCGCGCTCGCCGGCAGCGCGCCCAACGCGGCGCGCGCCATGCTCGCCCTCTACCGCGCGCTGCGCGTGGCGCGGGAGGATGCCAGCGGCATCGCCCTCCCCAGCGGCCGCCGCATGATCCTGCCCACCGAGGAAGCGCGCGATTTCTTCCACGACCACGCCAATGTCTTCCCCGCGCTGGAGAGCGTCGCCGAGCGCATCGGCGCCGAACTCGCCGCCGCCCCCGCCGAGCTGAACCACGCCATCGCCGAGCGGCTGCGCCAGCGCCACGCGCTGCGCCTGCGTGTCGGCCCGCTCGAAGGCAGCCTGCGCCGCTACGACCCCGCCGCGCGGCTGCTGGAACTCTCCGAATCCCTGCCCCGCGAAAGCCGCGGCTTCCAGCTCGCCTTCCAGCTCATGCTGCTGGAGGCGCGCGACGCGGTCGAAGACATCCTCGCCCCCGCCGCGCCCAGCACGCCGGAAGCCGCGGCGCTGATCCGCCTCGGCCTGCTGAACTACGCCGCCGGCGCGCTGCTGATGCCCTACGGCCCCTTCCTCGCCGCCGCCCGCGCGCTGCGCCACGATCTCGACCTGCTGGCCTCCCGCTTCGGCGTCAGCTTCGAACAGGTGGCGCACCGCCTCTCCACCCTGCAGCGCGAGGGCGCGCGCGGCGTGCCCTTCTTCTTCCTGCGCGTCGATCCCGCCGGCAATGTCGACAAGCGATTCTCGGCGGCGGGTTTCCCCTTCGCCCGCTTCGGCGGCTCCTGCCCGCGCTGGGTGCCGCACACCGCCTTCGCCACCCCCGGCGCGCTGCGCGTCCAGGTCGCCGAACTGCCCGACGGCGCCGCCTTCCTCTGCTTCGCCCGCACCGTCACCGGCCCCGCCGCGCATTGGGGGGAGCCGCCGCCCGTCCACGTCATCGCCATGGGCTGCGACATCGGCCGCGCCGCCGAGATCGTCTATGCCGACGGCCTCCAGCTCGACCAGGCGCGCACCGGCATCGGACTCTCCTGCCGACTCTGCGAGCGCGCCGAATGCCGCTCCCGCGCCTTCCCGCCACTCGAACACCGGCTGAACCTGGACCCGCACGAGGAAAGCGCGGCACCCTATCGGTTCAGCAAGGCAGGGGGCTCCGCCCCCTGACCCCCGCCGGGGTGGCAGGGCCACCCCGGACCCCGCCATCAGGAACAGCGCATGCGGATTCTGCTGCTCAACGGAAACACCGACAGCGCCATGACCGAGCGCATGCACCAACTGGGGCAGCAGGCGCTGGCCAGGATGGGGCTGGCACATGTCACGCTGGTGCCGGCCACGGCGCGTTTCGGCGCGCGCTACATCGCCAGCCGCACCGCCGCCGCCATCGCCGGCCACGCCGTGCTGGACCTGGTCGCCGAGCACCGCGACACGGTCGACGCCATCGCCATCGCCTGCTTCGGCGACCCCGCGCTGGATGCGGCGCGCGAACTGGCGCAGCGCCCCGTCGCCGGCATGGCCGATGCCAGCCTGTCCATCGCCCTCGCCACCCATGCCCGCGTGGCGCTGCTGACCGGCGGCACCGCCTGGGTGCCGATGCTGCAGGAATTCGCCGCCAGCCGCGGCTGGCCGGCCGAGCGTGTGCTGGTGCGCGCCGTCACCCCCACCGGCGACATGATCGCGCGCGAGCCCGAGCGCGCCCTCTCCTTGCTGGCCGAGGCGGCCGGGGCCGCCATCGCCGAGGGTGCGGAGGCCGTGGTGCTGGGCGGCGCCGGCCTGGCCGGGCTGGCCCCGCGCCTGG
>NZ_GG770780.1:384128-386618 GCF_000164635.1 Pseudoroseomonas cervicalis ATCC 49957
CCCAGCAGCCGGTCGGCCAGGATCACGGCGCGCGCCGCCTCGGCCGGGCCGGTGCCGGCGGCCAGCCGCGCCAGCCCGGCCGGGCCCAGCCGGTTCGCCACCTCATTGGCCAGGATGGTCGCCAGCAGCTCCTTCCGCAGCCGGTGCCGCGCGATATAGGGCGCATAGCCACGGCGCAGCGCGCTCGGGAAATACGCCTCCAGCAGCGGCAGCAGCGCCGGATCCTCGGCCAGCCCGCTCTGCTCGATCGCCTCCGTCAGCCACAGCTTGGCAAAGGGCAGCAGGGCGGAGAGCTCCGGCCGCGTCAGCCCGGCGCCCTCGGCCATGCGCGCCTCCAGCGCCGCGGCGTCCGGCAGGCCGGCGACCGCGCGGTCCAGCAGCCCGCTGGCCTCCAGCCGCGTCATCAGCGCCGCATGCGCCGCCAGCGCCTCGGCCCCGGCGGCCTCCTCCAGCGAGACGGCCAGCGATTGCTGGGCGTTGTCGCGCAGCACCAGGGCGGCCACCTCGTCGGTCATCTCGACCAGCAGCGCGTCGCGCTGCCGCTCGGTCAGCGCGCCGGCGGCGCGGGCATCGGCCAGCAGGATCTTGATGTTGACCTCGTGGTCCGAGGTCGAGACACCGGCCGAATTGTCCAGCGCATCGGTGTTCAGCTTCACGCCGGCGCCCTCGGCGCCCAGCCGCGCCGCCTCGATGCGCCCGGCCTGGGTGACGCCGAGATTGGCGCCCTCGCCCAGGATGCGGGCGCGGACCTCGCGCCCATCGACACGGATCGCGTCATTGGCGCGGTCGCCGGCCTCGGCCTGGCTCTCGGTGGACGCCTTCACATAGGTGCCGATGCCGCCGAAATAGAGCAGGTCGACCTGGGCGCGCAGGATCGCCTGCATCACCGTCGCCGGGTCCGGCCGCTCCGCCTCGATGCCGAGCAGCGCGCGCGCCTCGGCCGAGAGCGGCACGGTGCGGGCATTGCGCGGATAGACACCGCCGCCGGCGCTGATCTTCTCCGGGTTGTAGTCGGCCCAGGAGGAACGCGGCAGGGCGAAGATGCGCGCCCGCTCCTCATAGGAGACCGCCGGGTCCGGCGAGGGGTCGATGAAGATGTGGCGGTGGTCGAAGGCCGCCAGCAGCTTTGTCTGCTTCGACACCAGAAGGCCGTTGCCGAACACGTCGCCCGACATGTCGCCCACGCCCACCATGGTGAAGGGCGTCTTCTGGATGTCGTGGCCCAACTCGGAAAAATGCCGGGCGATCATCACCCAGGCGCCCTTGGCGGTGATGCCCATCGCCTTGTGGTCATAGCCCTGGCTGCCGCCGGAGGCGAAGGCGTCGTCCAGCCAGAAGCCGTATTCCTGCGCCAGGCCGTTGGCGATGTCGCTGAAGGTCGCCGTGCCCTTGTCGGCGGCGGCGACGATGTACGGGTCGTCGCCGTCGCGCCGCACCACGGCGGGCGGCGGCACCACCACCTCGCCCTTGAGGTTGTCGGTGACGTCCAGCATGCCGCGGATCAGCGTCTTGTAGGCGGCGATGCCGGTGGCCATGAAAGCCTCGCGGTCGGTGGCCGGCGGCACGGCGCCCTTCAGCACGAAGCCGCCCTTGGCCCCCGTCGGCACGATGACGACGTTCTTCAGCCGCTGCGCCTTCATCAGGCCGAGGATCTCGGTGCGGAAATCCTCGCGCCGGTCGGACCAGCGGATGCCGCCGCGCGCCACCGGGCCGGCGCGCAGATGGCAGCCCTCCATATGCGGGGCGTGGACGAAGATCTCGCGCCAGGGGCGCGGCTGCGGCATCTCGCCCGCCGCGGCGCTGTCGATCTTCAGCGAGATATAGCCCTTGCCCTGGAAGTAGTTGGTGCGCAGCACCGCATCGAGGGCGGTGCGCAGCCGGGTCAGGATGCGGTCGGTGTCGGGGTCCTCCACCGCCTCGATCAGCTGCGCCCATTCGGCCGAGAGCGCGGCCTCGGCGGTGTCGCGATTCTCGGCGGCGGGGTCGAAGCGGGCGTTGAACAGCCCGACCAGCAGCCGCGCCGCTTGCGGGTTGGCGGCCAGCGCCGCCTCCACCGAGCCTTGCGCGAAGGCGAAGCCCACCTGCTTCAGCCAGCGGTAGAGCGCGCGCAGCAGCCAAGCCTCGCGCCAGGAGAGCCCCGCGCGGGTGACCAGCCGGTTGAACCCGTCCACCTCGTCGCGGCCGTCCTGCAGCGCCGCCAGCGCCTCCAGGATGGCGGGGAAGCGGCTCTCCTCCAGCTCGGTGCCGGCCTCCAGCGAGAAGACGTGCAGCACCGCCCGCGCCGGCGCGCCGCCGGCATCCTTCGGGTGCAGGTGGTAGGGCTGCTCCTCGATGGCGCGCAGGTCCAGGCTCTCGAACAGCGGCAGCGCGTCGGCCAGCGGCACCGGCCCGCCCGGATGCACCAGGCGCAGCGTCAGGCTGCGGCGGCTCTCGCCGGGGCGGCGCTCGAAGCGCGCGGCGGGGCGGCCGGCGGACAGCGCCGCCTCGGCC
>NZ_GG770780.1:389488-394044 GCF_000164635.1 Pseudoroseomonas cervicalis ATCC 49957
GCCGGCGCCCGAGGCGCCCGCCGCCGCGCCCGAGACCGCCCCCGCCCGCTGAGGGCGGGCGCCGGACCGCTTCATCCAGCCAGGGAGGCCGCCATGCCCCGTGATTTCGCCCGCGCCCAGGTCGCCGCCTGCCGGGTGACCGGGGCCAAGGGGTTCCATCTGGACGCCTGCTCCACCCGTGGCGAGGCCCCGGCCGGCGCCAAGGAACTCTCGGAGGAGCTGCTGCGCGAGGGGGTGGAGCGGCTGGCGGAATTGCAGGGGCGGCTCGCCGCGCAGGACCGGCACGCGCTGTTCGTCATCTTCCAGGCGATGGACGCGGCGGGGAAGGACGGCGCCATCAAGCACGTCTTCTCCGGCGTCAATCCGCAGGGCTGCTCGGTGCACGCCTTCAAGGCGCCGGGGCCGGAGGAGCTGGACCAGGATTTCCTGCGCCGCCACATCGCCCGGCTGCCGGCGCGCGGGCAGATCGGCATCCACAACCGCTCCTGGTACGAGGAGGTGCTGGTGGCGCGCATCCACAAGCCGGTGCTGGAGCGGCAGCGCCTGCCGGCGGAGGTGACGGGCCCCGCCATGTGGGAGCACCGGCTGGAGGATATCGCCGCCTTCGAGCGCTACCTGTCGCGCCAGGGCATCGTGGTGCTGAAATTCTTCCTGCATGTCAGCCGCGAGGAGCAGCGCGCCCGGCTGCTGAAGCGGATCGAGGAGCCGGACAAGAACTGGAAGCTCGACCCCTCCGACATCGCCGAGCGGCGGCACTGGGACGCCTACCAGCAGGCCTATGAGGCGGCGATCCGCGCCACCGCCGCGCCGCACGCGCCCTGGTTCGTCATCCCCGCCGACCGCAAATGGCTGACCCGGCTGCTGGTGGTGGAGGCGGTGATCGAGGCGCTGGAGCAGATCGATCCGCGCTATCCCGAATTGGGCCCAGACGGCCAGGCGCGGTTGCAGCAGGCGCGCCTGGCGCTGGAGGCGGAGGGGTAGCGCGCCGCGGGCGGCGGTCAGCGCGCCGCCGGCGCCGCCCGGCCTCGCCGCGCCCGGCGGATCGCGCTGGGGGGGCGGTGATAGGTGGCGGCGAAGACCTGGTTGAAGCGCCGCAGGCTGCCGAACCCCGCCTGCAGGGCGATCTGCGTGATGGGCAGCTCCGTCGTGTCCAGCAGGCGCTTGGCCCGCTGCACCCGCGCCGTGCTGGCGATGGCGGCGGGGGTGGCGCCGAGATGCCGGCGGAACAGCCGCCGCAGATGCCGCTCCGTCATGCCCAGCCGGGCGGCCAGCGCCGCGACGCTGGCGCCCTCCCCATCCAGCGCGCCCTCCTCGACGATCAGCCGCAGGCCGCGCTCCACCGAGGCCAGGCTGCCCTTCCAGGCGGGGGACAGGGGCGCCGCCTCCGGCCGGCAGCGCAGGCAGGGGCGGAAGCCGGCCGCCTCGGCCGCCGCGGCGCTGGGGGCGAATTCCACATTGCGGCGCAAGGGCAGGCGCACCGGGCAGACGCAGCGGCAATAGACGCCCGTGCTCCTGACGCAGACGAAGAACACCCCGTCGAAGGCGGGGTCGCGCTCCGCCCAGGCCCGTTCCCAGCTCTCCGATGCAGGCGCCATGGCGCCCTTCTACACCGGCCCGCCGCGGCCTGGCAGGATGAGGTCCGATTCCGGCGAGGCCGTCGCGCCGTTCCGCGGGATGTCCGGGCTTTCCCTCCAGCGCAGGGCGCCGCCGCATGTCTCAGCCTCGCCAGATGGGTCCGCCGGAATGGGGGCTGCTCGGCCTGCTCTCGCTGCTCTGGGGCGGATCCTTCTTCTTCTCCAAGGTGGCGCTGTCCGAATGGCCGCCGCTGACGCTGGTGCTGGCGCGTGTCGGCCTCGCCGCCGCGGCGCTGTGGCTGTTCCTGCGGCTGCGCGGCCTCCGGATCCCCCGCGAGCCCCGGCTGTGGCGGGCCTTTCTCGGCATGGGGCTGCTGAACAGCCTCATCCCCTTCACCCTGATCTTCTCGGGCCAGACCGTCATCGGCAGCGGGCTGGCCTCGATCCTGAACGCCACCACGCCGGTCTTCTCGCTGCTCGTGGCGCATTTCCTGGCGCGGGAGGAAGCGCTCTCGGCCGGGAAGCTGGCGGGCGTCGCGCTCGGCCTGGCCGGTGTCGCCGTGCTGCTGGGCGGGCCGGGCGGCGGTGCGGCGGAGGCGCCGCTCTGGGGTGTGCTGGCCTGCCTCGGCGCGGCGCTGTCCTATGGCCTGGCCAACAGCTATGGCCGCCGCTTCCGGCGCCTCGGGGTGGAGCCCGCGGTGGGCGCCTTCGGGCAGATCGCCGCCACCGCCGCCATGGCCCTGCCCCTGGCGCTGGCGATCGACCAGCCCTGGCGCCTCGCCGCGCCGGGGCCGGCCATCTGGGGCGCCGTGCTCGGCCTGGCCCTGCTCTCCACGGCGCTGGCCTACATCCTCTTCTTTCGCCTGATCGCCACGGCCGGGGCGACCAACACCGCCCTGGTGACGCTGCTGATCCCGGTCAGCGCGGTGCTGCTGGGGGTGGGTTTCCTGGGCGAGCGGCTCTCGGCCGGGCAGTTCGGCGGCATGGGGCTGATCGGGCTCGGCCTGCTGGCGCTGGATGGCCGGCTGGCCGGCCGGCTCCGCGCCCGCCCATGAGAAAACCCCGGGGAAGCTCCCCGGGGTTCGTCCTTCCGCCCTGCCGCAGCGCCGCGGAAGCCCGCCACCCTGGGCCGGATCGCCCCGGCCCCGTGCAGCGCCCCCCGTCCCGGCCCTGGCCGGCAGCCGAGAGAATCAGAAGCGGCGGGCGGAGAGCAGGCCGATGACGAAGCCCAGCGCGCCGACGGCGAGCAGGGAGGTCAGGGGCTGCTGCTCGACCACGCGGACCACGCGCTCGCCGGCGTGATGGGCGTAGTCGCGGGCCTCGCCATAGACTTCCTGGACGCGGCCGGCGGCCTGGCGGGCCAGGCCCTCGGCGCGGTGCTGGTCGTCATTGGCCAGGTTGCCGAAGCCCTCCTGCGCCTGGCCGGCGAGGGTCTTGGCGGCGCCTTCGAGACGATCAGTGTTCATGCGTATGCTCCTTCCGTGGTGTCGTTCAACGGCGACGAAAATGGTCGGCCATGGCGCGGGTGCCGGCGCGGGCACCGAGCACCGCGACGATGGCGCCCAGGATCAACGCGCCAAAGGCCCAATAGGCTGCGCTGGCGGCGGCGGAAGCGGCCGCGTCGGCGGCCTGGCGGGCGCGGTCCTCGGCTTGTTGCAGGCTCTGCCGGGTCTGCTGCTCGACCTGCTGGATGCGCGCCTGCGCCTCCGGCTCGCTGATGCCGGCCTCGGCGCCGACGAGCGCCGCCAGGCGCGCCTGCTCGGGCTGCGGCAGCGGGCCCTCGGTGACGCGGCGAGCGGCCAGCTGGCCGATCTCGGCGCGGCGCTGGTCGCTGCTCATCTGCGCCGGATCGGCGCCGGAGGCGGTCAGCGCGGCCTGCGCCCGCTCGGCCAGCGACTGCGCGGCGTCGCGCAGCGTCGCGGTGCTGGTGCGGTCCGCCGCCTCGCCGCCCGCGGTCGCGGCCACCTGGCCGATGCCGTTCGCCGTGCCGCCCAGCAGGCTGCCGATGCTGGTGGTGGCGGTGGAGACCGCGCCGCTGACCACGCTGCCGAGCAGCAGGGCCGAGAACAGCACGGTGGTCCCCCACACCGCGAGGCCGTGCAGCGTGCCGTCGGTGCCGTCGGCGGTGCCGGAGAGGCGGGCCGCCGCATAGGCGCCGAGGCCCAGCGCGATCAGGTGCGAGGCCAGCATCCAGAGGCCGCCGGCGATGCCGAAGCTCGACGCGTCGGGCGTGTCACGCTGCACCGCGTCGATCATGGTGGCGCCGATGGCGCCGCCCAGCAGGTTCAGGGTGATGCTGACGGCCAGGGCGATCACCGCGCCGGCCAGGACCGCGCCCCAGGAGATGCGGGGCGGCAGGCTGGGCGCGCCCTCGACGGCGGGGCCGGCCGGGGTTGCGCCATAGGCGTCATGAGGCGTCGTGGCGCTCATCTGGGGGATTCCCTCCCGGGGCACCGGGGGTGGGCGGCCGCAGGCTGATCCGATGGGGCGGCCAGGCGCTGCGGAGGCGGGTGGGAGATGTCCCGACACGCCGGAACCCGCCACGCGCGGCGGATCCTGTCGCGGCGGGGCGGGCTGGGAAGCGGCGTGGCCGCCCTGCGGTGGGGGAGGGCGCGAACGCCCTCCCGCCCCGGTCAGTGGGTGGCGTCGCGCACGGCGTCCTTCGCCTTGCCGACGGTGGACTGGGCCTTGCCCTCCATCTTGTCGGCCTTGCCCTCGGCCTCGAGCCCGGGCTTGTTCACGACCTTGCCGGCGGCTTCCTTGACGGCGCCCTTGGCTTGCTTGGCGGCGCCCTCGATGCGGTTCTTGTCCATGGGAAGTGCCTTTCCTCCGACGGCGCGGCTCCAGTGCCGCGCCGGCGCCGTATGGGCGTCTGGAGGGAAAACGGCCGAGGCCGCCCCGGGTTTCCTGGTGCGCAGGCCGTGCGGGAGTCGAAACGGCCGGCGCCGCCCGCCCCCGCTGTCGGGCCGAGGCAGGCGGTGC
>NZ_GG770780.1:394915-397691 GCF_000164635.1 Pseudoroseomonas cervicalis ATCC 49957
CGGCCGTCAGGCCCGGACGTCCTGCGCGCGGCTTTCGTGGACCCGGCTTTCGTGGACGGGGCCGCGGTGCCCGGCCAGCATCATGCGCGCCCGCTCCAGATCGGCGGGCGTGTCGACGCCGAGCGGCACCTCCGCCACCTCCATCGCGTCGATGCGCATGCCCGCCTCCAGCGCCCGCAGCTGCTCGAGCTTCTCGCGCAGCTCCAGCGGCGAGGGGGCGAGGGTGACGAAGCGCTCCAGCGCCGCGCGGCGCCAGGCATAGAGGCCGATATGGTGGTAGAGCGGCCCCTCGCCCCAGGGCGCCTCGGCCCGGGTGAAGTAGAGCGCGCGGAACCGCCCGCCGCCGAGCGGCGAGCCCACCATCTTCACGACGCTGCTCGACGCCCGCTCCTCGGCCAGCAGGATGGGGGCGACGGCGGTGCCGATGGCGACCTCGGCATCGGCCAGCGGGGCTGCGGCGGCGCGGATGGTGGCCGGCGTCACCGTCGGCAGGTCGCCCTGCACGTTCAGCACCGAATCATAGCGGTGGTCGGGGTCGAGGCGGTTCAGCGCCTCGAACACCCGGTCGGAGCCGGAGGGGTGGTTCGGCTCGGTCAGCACCGCGTTGCCGCCGACGGCGCGCACCGCCTCGGCGATCTCGGCGGTGTCGGTGGCGACCCAGACCGGGGCGATGTCGGCCTCCATGGCGCGGCGCCAGACATGCACGATCATCGGCTCGCCATGGATCATGGCCAGCGGCTTGTTCGGCAGCCGCGTCGCCGCCAGGCGCGAGGGGATCAGCAGGACCGGCTTCATGCGGCGTCGGCCCCGCGGGCGGCGGCCTGCTGCTTGCTCAGCCGGTCGAGCGCGACCAGCTCGGACAGCAGCGCCTCGAAGCGGTGCAGCGGCACCATGTTCGGCCCGTCGGAGGGCGCCTTGTCCGGGTTCTCATGCGTCTCGATGAACAGGCCGGCGACGCCGACCGCGACCGCCGCGCGGGCCAGGACGGGGACGAATTCGCGCTGCCCGCCCGAGGAGCCGCCGAGCCCGCCCGGCTGCTGCACCGAATGGGTGGCATCGAACACCACCGGCGCGCCGGTGCGCGCCATCACCGGCAGGCAGCGGAAGTCGGAGACCAGGGTGTTGTAGCCGAAGGAGGTGCCGCGATCGGTCAGCAGCACATTCGCATTGCCGGCGCCGGTCAGCTTGTCGACCACATTCGCCATGTCCCAGGGCGCCAGGAACTGGCCCTTCTTGACGTTGACGACGCGCCCGGTGGCGGCGGCGGCCAGCAGCAGGTCGGTCTGGCGGCAGAGGAAGGCCGGGATCTGCAGGATGTCCACCGCCTCGGCCACCGGCGCGCACTGCTCGGCATTGTGGACATCGGTCAGCACCGGCAGGCCCAGGCTCTCGCGGATCTCGGCGAAGATCGGCAGCGACTTCTCCAGGCCAAGCCCGCGCTGCGCCGTGGCGCTGGTGCGGTTGGCCTTGTCGAAGCTGGTCTTGTAGACGAGGCCGAAGCCGACCCGCGCGGCGATCTCCTTCAGCGCCGAGGCCATCTCCAGCGCGTGCTGGCGGCTCTCCAGCTGGCAGGGGCCGGCGATGACGGCGAGCGGCAGGTCCTGGCCGAAGCGGACGGGGCCGGCCTCGACGATCGGGTTGGGTTGGGTCACCGGAACTTCCTTCGAGCGGCAGACTGATCTGCGGGCGGGCAGCTCCCGTCCGACTTCCGGCGTCCTCTCTAACAGTTTGCGCCGGAAGGGGGGAATGGGGGGCGGCCGCGACGCCCGCGGCTGGATGAAGCGTGATGCGGCGGTGCGGCGCGGCGGCGCTATGACGGGGCGAGCACGGCCGGCCCATGGCGGGCCCGCCCCGCCGGAGCACCCCATGCCGGTCGTTTTCGAGGATGCGCATCTCCAGGTCATCCACGCCCCGGGCAGCACGGACTATGCCGTCGCCGCCTTCAACACCCGCGACACGCGGGCCAATGGCAGCACCTTCTTCGGCCGGCCGATCCACGAGAAATACGGGGTGGAGTTCTTCGGCTTCGTCTCGCGCGCGGCGAACTGGTATCCGGCCGCCTCGGTCGCGGCGGCGGCGGCGGCGATCCGGCCGCTGCGCCGCAAGCCGCTGATCGGCTACGGCCATTCGCAGGGCGGCTATGCGGTGCTGAAGCATGCGCGGCGCCTGGACCTGGTGGGCGGCGTCGCCAGCGGCCCGCAATTCAGCATCGACCCGGCCGAGGGGCTGGAGGACAGCCGCTTCACCCAGCATTTCGATCCGGCGCTGCACCGGGACATGCGCATCCGCGCCGAGGAGCTGCAGGGCCGGCTGGTGCTGGCCTACGACCCCTGCTTCCGCCCCGATGTCGCGCATGTGGCGCCGATCCTGGCGCTGTCGCCGGCGATCGAGCCGCTCCGCCTGCCCTACATGCACCACCGCACCGTGCAGGTGCTGTCGCCGCGCGCCGTGCTGATGCCGCTGTGGGAGGCGATCCTCTCCGGCGGCCCGGTCGCGCCCGCCGCCCGCGTGGCGCGCCAGGCGCGGCGGCAGAGCCGGCAATACACGCTCTATCTGTCGCGCGCCCTGCTGCCGCGGCGGCCGGCCCTGGCGGCGCGGCTGCTGGAGCGGATGGAGCTGGCCGGGCTGAAGCCGGACCAGCTGCGCGACCAGGGGCTCTGCTGGGCCGTGCCCGGCTGGCGCTGGGCGAGCCCGCCGAGGCGCTGGCGATCTTCCGGCGGATGCAGGCGGACTGGCCGGACAGCCTGGTCTTCCCGCGCGAGGCGGCGCGGGCGGA
>NZ_GG770779.1:0-6198 GCF_000164635.1 Pseudoroseomonas cervicalis ATCC 49957
GGCGGCCGGGGCGGGGGCGGGGGCGGCCTGGCCGCTGGCGTCGGGCAAGGATCAGGCTTCCTTGTAGCGGTAGCCGATGCCGTAGAGCGTCTCGATCATCGAGAAGTCGTCATCCACGGCCCGGAACTTCTTGCGCACGCGCTTGACGTGGCTGTCGATGGTGCGGTCGTCGACATAGATCGCCTCGCCATAGGCGGCGTCGATCAGCTGGTCGCGGTTCTTCACCATGCCGGGGCGCTGCGCCAGCGCCTTGACCAGCAGGAACTCGGTGACGGTGAGCTGCACCGCCTGGCCCTTCCAGCTGCAGGTGTGCTTGGTCTCGTCCAGCACCAGCTCGCCGCGGATGATGACGCCGCTGGGCGGCGCGCCGCTGCCCTCGGCGCGGCTCGCCTCGTTGCGGCGCAGCAGGGCGCGGATGCGCTCGATCAGCAGCCGCTGGCTGAAGGGCTTGGTGATGTAGTCATCGGCGCCGAGGCGCAGCCCCATCAGCTGGTCCAGCTCCTCATCCTTGGAGGTGAGGAAGATCACCGGCATCGAGCTGCGCTGGCGCAGCCGCTGCAGCAGCTCCATCCCGTCCATGCGCGGCATCTTGATGTCGAGCACGGCGAGGTCGACGGGGCGCGCCAGCAGGCCCTGCAGCGCGCTCTCGCCATCGGTGTAGGTGCGCACCTGGAACCCCTCCTGCTCCAGCGTCATGGAGACCGAGGTCAGGATGTTGCGGTCGTCATCGACCAGGGCGATGGTGGCGGGCATGCTGCGGTCTCTGCTCCCTGGGACCCGTGGCGCGGCCAGGGTGCCGAAGAATTGTGGCGCAAGCCGGGCCAGGATCGGGGCGGCGGCCGGCGCCGGTCAGAAGCGGAATGGCCCGGCCCTGGTTGCGGCGCCCCGCGCGGGCTCCAGGGCAGGGCGTGGGCTGGTCATTAGGGCGTGAGGCGCGGGATGGACAAGGTGGAAGCGGTGCGGCAGGCGCGGGCGCTGCTGCGGGGCGCGCGCGGCGGCACGCTGGCGACGCAGCAGGAGGGCCAGCCCTTCGCCGCCCTGGTCACCCCGGCGATGGCCGGCGACCTCTCGGTGCTGCTCTGGCTGTCGCGCCTGTCGGAGCACACGCGGCAGCTGTCGCGCGAGCCGCGCTGCGCCCTGCTGGTGCAGGGGGCGGCGCCCGAGGCCAACCCGCAGACCGCGCCCCGGCTGAGCCTGACCGGCCTGGCCGAGATCGTGGAGGGCGAGGATGCGGCGGCGCTGAAGGCGCGCTGGCTGGCGCTGCACCCCTATGCCGCGCTCTATGCCGGCTTCGGCGATTTCGCGCTCTGGCGCATCCGCCCGCAGGCGGCGCTGCTGGTCGGCGGATTCGCGGCCGCCACCCGGCTGCGCGCCGCCGAGCTGCTGCCCGACCCGGCCGCGGTGGCGGCGATCGCGGCGGCCGAGCCCGGCATCTGCGCCCATATGAACGAGGATCACAGCGACGCCATGGCGCAGATCGCCACCCGTCTTTTGCGGCGGGAGGCGGCGGCCTGGCGTATGGTCGCGGTGGATGTCGATGGCTGCGACATGGCGGCCGGCGATGCCGTCTGCCGCCTGGATTTCCCGGCCCCCGTCGCGGATGCGGACGGGGTGCGCAAGGCCCTGGTGGCCGCCGCCCGGCAGGCGCGCGCGGCCGGCTGAGGCACCCGATCGCGGCGGATTGATGGCGGGTTTCAACGACTTGTCCGATAATAAGACAAGGACACGAACATTGACCAATCCTTGGGCAGCAGCCTAGTCTCGGGGCCGACCGGCGCGCGGCGCATGGGGTGCGGTGCACGTGATGCCGCTCCGCGCCGGATCATCCCCATGGCTACTGCCCCGCCGGAGGCCCGGCGGAGGAAAAGCGCCCTGACCGGAGTCCGCATCGTATGACAGCGTCTGCTGCCGCCACCGCCCTGGCTGGGACCGGTGTCACCACCACCGCCCCGCTGCACGCCAACCTCACCGCCGCCGGGCTCTATGCCCATGCGCTGCGCCGCGGCGAGGGCCGGCTCTCGGCGGACGGTGCCTTCATCGCGGTGACCGGCCAGCACACCGGCCGCTCCGTGCAGGACAAGTTCGTCGCCGACGACCCCGAGGTCACCCAGGAGATCTGGTGGGGCAAGGTCAACCAGAAGCTGGACCCGGCCAAGTTCGAGACCTTCGCCGCCGATGTGCGCGGCTGGCTCGGCCAGCAGAAGGAGCTGTTCACCGAGGATCTCTATGCCGGCGCCGATCCCGCGCACCGCATCAAGGTCCGGCTGGTGACGACCAATGCGTGGCACGCGCTGTTCGCCCGCAACATGTTCATCCGCCCGCCGGTGGAGGAGCTCGACGGCTTCACCCCGGACTACGTGATCCTGCACGCGCCGGAGATGGAGGCGAAGCCGGAGCATGGTGGGCGCCCGAACTCCACCACGCTGATCGCGCTGTCCTTCGCCAGGAAGATCATCGCCATCGCCGGCACCTCCTATGCGGGCGAGATCAAGAAGTCGATCTTCACGGTGATGAACTGGCTGCTGCCGGCCAAGGGCGTGCTGCCGATGCATTGCTCGGCCAATGTGGGCAAGGATGGCGACACCGCGCTGTTCTTCGGCCTGTCGGGCACCGGCAAGACCACGCTGTCTTCCGACCCCGAGCGCGCGCTGATCGGCGATGACGAGCATGGCTGGTCGGACAAGGGCGTCTTCAACTTCGAGGGCGGCTGCTACGCCAAGGTCATCAAGCTCAGCCAGGAGGCCGAGCCGCAGATCTGGAACGCCTCGCACCGCTTCGGCGCGGTGCTGGAGAACGTGATCGCCGATGCGCGCGGCCATCTCGACCTCGACGATGGCTCGCTGACCGAGAACACCCGCTCCTGCTACCCGATCGAGTTCATCCCGGGCACCGCCCCGGGTGGCCAGGCCGGGCTGCCGAAGAATGTGGTGATGCTGACCGCCGACGCCTTCGGCGTGCTGCCGCCGATCGCCAAGCTGACGCCGGCGCAGGCGATGTACCACTTCCTCTCCGGCTACACCGCCAAGGTGGCGGGGACCGAGAAGGGGCTGGGCAAGGAGCCGCAGGCGACCTTCTCCACCTGCTTCGGCGCCCCCTTCCTGCCGCGCCACCCCGAGGTGTATGGCAAGATGCTGGCCGAGCTGATCGCCCAGCACGGCGCGCAGGTGTGGCTGGTGAACACCGGCTGGACCGGCGGCAGCTACGGCACGGGCCACCGCATGTCGATCAAGCACACCCGCGCCCTGCTGCGCGCGGCGCTGGATGGCAGCCTGGCCAACGCGACCTTCGCGACCGATCCGTTCTTCGGCCTGGCCGTGCCGCAGAACGTGCCGGGCGTGCCGGCCGAGGTGCTGAACCCGCGCGAGGCCTGGGCCGACAAGGCCGCCTATGACGCCACCGCCGCCAAGCTGGTCGGGCTGTTCGAGAAGAACTTCGAGACCTTCGCCGGCGCGGTGAGCGAGGATGTGAAGGCCGTGGCCCTGCGGGCTGCCGCCTGAGCAAGAGAAGGCCGGGGGAGACAGGGTCTCCCCCGGACCCCCGCCATCAGTTTGGCGTCCCGCTGTGCCGGGAGATGGCGGCAGCCTGACAGAAAAAAGAAGGGGGTCCGGGGGAATTCATTCCCCCGGGCCTTTTTCCATTCTGATTTTTCCGTGGCGCTTGTGCGCCTGAGCGTCCATAACGCCCGCCGGGCGCGCCGCTTCGGCCGCCCGGACCCGCGAGCGTGCGGGAAAGACTGGAGGCTGCGCCGGGCGCGACCCCTCGACTGAGCAGGGGCGTGGCGGCGTTTCCGGCCACATGGGTGCGTTCCGCGGTTCACCCCCGCGGCCCCTCCATGCCGCCCGAGACGCCGAGGACCCTCCCTGACGGGGAGGGCGAGACCCGGTCCGGCCCTGGCGCTTCCCGCATCGCTCAACCGACACCCGCCTTCCGGGCGGGAGACGCAGCGCCCGTGACGACGGGCCGCGATGCCAAGGGACTTTCATGTTCGACAATTATTTCCGCAAGGACATCGCCTGGGGCGGCAAGACGCTGACGCTGGAGACGGGCAAGGTCGCCCGCCAGGCCGATGGCGCCGTCATGGCGCGCCTTGGCGACACCATCGTGCTCTGCACCGTGGTTGGCGCCCGCTCGGTGAAGCCGGGGCAGGATTTCTTCCCGCTCACCGTGAACTACCAGGAGAAGGCCTTCGCCGCCGGCAAGATCCCGGGCGGCTTCTTCAAGCGCGAGGGGCGCCCGTCGGAGGCGGAGACGCTGATCTCCCGCCTGATCGACCGCCCGATCCGCCCGCTCTTCCCGGAAGGGTTCCGCAACGAGGTCCAGGTCATCGCGACGGTGCTGTCGCATGACATGGAGAACAGCCCGGACATCGTGGCCCTCGTCGGCTGCTCGGCCGCGCTGACGCTCTCGGGTATTCCGTTCTTCGGCCCGGTCGGTGCTGCGCGCGTGGCCTATATCGACGGCCAGTACGTGCTGAACCCGACGCTGGAGCAGATGAAGAACACCCAGCTCGACCTGGTCGTCGCCGGCACCGCCGAGGGCGTGCTGATGGTCGAGTCCGAGGCCAGCGAGCTGACCGAGGAGGTCATGCTCGGCGCGGTGACCTTCGGCCACCAGTCCTTCCAGCCGGTGATCGAGGGCATCATCGAGCTGGCCGAGAAGGCGGCGAAGGAGCCCTGGGACCTGCCGGAGGAGGATCCGGCGGTGGCGGCGCTGAAGGCCAAGCTGGCCGAGCTGGGCCGCGCCCCGATCGCCGAGGCCTACAAGGAGACGCAGAAGCTGCTCCGCCAGACCAAGGTGGGCGAGGCCAAGAAGGCGATCCTGGCGCAGCTCTCCGAGGACGAGGCCGCGATGGCCAAGGGCCTGCTGAAGGAGCTCGAGGCCGACGTCGTCCGCAACGCCATCCTGGACACCGGCCTGCGCATCGACGGCCGCGACACCAAGACGGTCCGCCCGATCATGGCGGAGGTCGGCGTGCTGCCGCGCGCCCATGGCTCGGCGCTGTTCACCCGCGGCGAGACCCAGGCGCTGGCCGTGGCCACGCTGGGCACCGGCCAGGATGAGCAGATCATCGACCAGCTCGCGGGCGAGTACCGCGAGAACTTCATGCTGCACTACAACTTCCCGCCCTACTCGGTGAACGAGACGGGCCGGATGGGCAGCCCCGGCCGCCGCGAGATCGGCCATGGCAAGCTGGCCTGGCGCGCGATCCACCCGCTGCTGCCGGAGAAGGAGAAGTTCCCCTACACGATGCGCGTCGTGTCGGAGATCACCGAGTCGAACGGCTCCTCCTCGATGGCCACCGTCTGCGGCACCTCGCTGTCGCTGATGGATGCGGGCGTGCCGCTGAAGCGCCCCTGCGCCGGCATCGCCATGGGCCTGATCAAGGAGGAGAAGGGCTTCGCCGTCCTCTCCGACATCCTGGGCGACGAGGATCACCTCGGCGACATGGACTTCAAGGTGGCCGGCACCGAGCAGGGCATCACCGCCCTGCAGATGGACATCAAGATCACCTCCATCACGCCGGAGATCATGAAGATCGCGCTGGAGCAGGCCAAGGGCGGCCGTCTCCACATCCTGGGCGAGATGGCCAAGGGCCTGACCGGCGCCCGCACCGATGTCGCCGCCAACGCGCCGAAGATCACCGTGATCAACGTCCCCAAGGACAAGATCCGCGAAGTCATCGGCACCGGCGGCAAGGTGATCCGCGACATCGTCGAGACCACGGGCACCAAGATCGACATCGAGGATGACGGCACGATCAAGATCGCGTCGACCAGCCCCGAGGCGACGCAGGCCGCGATCGACCGCATCCGCGGCATCACCGCCGAGCCCGAGATCGGCGTGATCTACAACGGCACCGTGGTGAAGACCGCCGAGTTCGGCGCCTTCGTCAACTTCCTCGGCGCCAAGGACGGGCTGGTCCACATCTCCGAGCTGGCCAATGAGCGCGTCGCCAAGACCACCGACATCGTCAAGCAGGGCGACAAGGTGAAGGTGAAGGTGCTGGGCTTCGACGACCGCGGCAAGGTGAAGCTGTCCATGCGCGTGGTCGACCAGGCGACCGGCGCCGACATCTCCGACCAGGTCGGCGCCCGCCGCCCGCGCGAGGAGGGCGAGAATGGCGAGGGCGAGCCCCGCCGCGAGCGCTCCGACCGGGGCGAGCGCCGCCCGCGCCGCGACCGCGACTGAGAAGGGGGC
>NZ_GG770779.1:6618-19678 GCF_000164635.1 Pseudoroseomonas cervicalis ATCC 49957
CCTGGCCGCCGCGGTCCCAGGGCCGCGGTGGGCCGCCCCTGGCAGGGACAGGCCGGGCACCCCATGTGCCGGCCTGCCGCGCGGCGCGGGCCCCGGGGCGTTTCCTCGGGCTCCACGCCCCGGCCCGCCCAGGGGCGGATCCTGGCGGACTCCACAAGAAGGGCTGCGGGACGCGCCCGACTTGGGATATATGACGACCTCGTGATGAACGGACTGTAGGACGGTAGGCTGCGGTGAAGGCGATCAACGCGATCCGGATGGGCGGTGTGGACGTTCTGCCTCTCGTGGAGGGCGGCAAGGGCGTGGCCGTGTCCACGGGGGCTTCCTGTGGGGAATGGGCGGGCGCCGGCGGCGTCGGCACCTTCTCGGGCGTCAATGCCGACAGCTACGATGCCGATGGCCATGTCATCCGGCAGGTCTATCACGGCCGCACGCGCCGGGACCGGCATGAGGAGCTGGTGGCCTATGGCATCTCGGGCGGCATCGCCCAGGCGCGCGAGGCCTATGAGCGGGCCAATGGCCAGGGCCGCATCCACATCAACGTGCTGTGGGAGATGGGCGGCGCCGAGCGCGTGCTGCGCGGGGTGCTGGAAGGCGCCAAGGGGCTGATCAACGGCGTCACCTGCGGCGCCGGCATGCCCTATCGGCTGGCCGAGATCGCCCGCGAGTACAACGTCTTCTACTACCCCATCGTCTCCTCCGCCCGCGCCTTCGGCGCCCTGTGGAAGCGCAGCTACTCCAAGGTGGCGGAGCTGCTGGGCGGCGTGGTGTATGAGGATCCCTGGCTGGCCGGCGGCCATAACGGCCTGTCCAACTCCGAGGACCCGAACAAGCCCGAGGCGCCCTATGAGCGCGTGCGCAAGCTGCGCGAGCAGATGCGCGCCTTCGGCCTGGGCGACGTGCCGATCATCATGGCCGGCGGCGTCTGGTGGCTGGAGGAGTGGGAGGACTGGATCGACAACCCGGAGCTGGGTCCCGTCGCCTTCCAGTTCGGCACCCGCCCGCTGCTGACCCAGGAAAGCCCTATCAGCGACGCCTGGAAGCAGCGCCTGCTGACGCTGAAGCCCGGCGACGTGCTGCTGCAGCCCTTCTCGCCCACCGGCTTCTACTCCTCGGCCGTGCGCAACGAGTTCCTGCGCGACCTCGAGGCGCGCAGCGAGCGTCAGGTGGCCTATTCCCCCGAGCTGGTCGGCGAGCACACCGCCGAATACGGCATCGGCCCGCGCAAGCGTCCCGTCTGGCTGGCGCCGGGCGACCGCGACCGGGTGCAGCACTGGGAGGCTGAGGGCTTCACCGAGGCGCTGCGCACCCCGGACAGCACGCTGGTCTTCGTGACGCCCGAGCAGTCGCGCGAGATCCTGAAGGACCAGACCGACTGCATGGGCTGCCTGTCCCATTGCCGGTTCTCGAACTGGACCCAGCACGGCCCCGACTACACCAACGGCAAGAAGGCCGATCCGCGCAGCTTCTGCATCCAGAAGACGCTGCAGGACATCGCCCATGATGGCGAGATCGAGCACAACCTGATGTTCGCCGGCCACAACGCCTACCGCTTCGGGCAGGACCCGTTCTACTCGAACGGTTTCATCCCCTCGGTGAAGCAGCTGGTCGAGCGGATCATGTCCGGCCGCTGAGGCCGGCGCGGGCCGCCCGGCCCGCCTCAACAGAGCGTGAACGCGCCCCGGCCCCGCCGCGGGCGCGTTTTCTTTTGCGCCGGCCTCGCCTAGTGATGCGATGACGAAACGAAACGGGGCGCCGCCATGGTCCGCGCGATCGAAGACTTCCTGGGGCTGCCGGTCGTGGAATGGCTGGCGCGCATCCTGCTGACCTTCCCCTTCTGGGGCAGCGGCCTGGCCAAGCTGATCGACTTCCAGGGCGGCACCGCCGAGATGGCGCAGTTCGGCCTGCAGCCGGCGGCGCTGGTCAATGCCGCGGTCATCCTCACCCAGCTCGGCGGCGCGGCGCTGATCATCCTGAACCGCTGGACCTGGCTGGGGGCGGGGGCGCTCGGCGTCTTCACCGCGCTGACCATCCCGCTGGTGCACCATTTCTGGGCGCTGGAGGGCGAGCGCGCCATCATCGCCTTCCACACCGCCGGGGAGCATGTCGGCATGATCGGCGCGCTGATCGTCGTCTCGATCCTGTCCGAGCGGCGGCGGCGCAGCGAGCGCGGCGGCCTGGCCTTCCGCGGCGCCGCCGCGGAATAGGCCCGCCCCTCAGGGCGCGGTCAGCAGCCCCACCGTGGCGCCGGTCATGCAGCAGGCGATGTTGGCGGCGACCAGCGCCGGCATCCCCAGCTTCACGATATCGGCCCGCCGCTCCGGGCACATGCCGGTCATGCCGGCCAGCATGATGCCGACCGAGGCGACATTGCTGAAGCCGCACAGCGCATAGGTCAGGATCAGCCGGCTGCGGGCATCGAGCCCCAGGCCGCCCGAATTCGCCAGCTCCAGATAGGCGATGAACTCGTTCAGCGCGACCTTGATGCCGAGCGCGGCGCCGACGGCCGGGACATGCTCGTCCGGCACGCCCATCAGCCAGGCCAGCGGGCGGAAGACATAGCCCAGCAGCGCCTGCAGGCTCAGCCCCGTCAGCGGCTCCAGCACCATGTTGGCCAGCGCCACCAGCGCCACGAAGACGATCAGGCTGGCCATGACGCCGAGCAGCAGCGCCAGCCCGTCCGCCGTGCCGCGCACCACCGCCTCCATCGTGCTGTCATAGAGCGGCGGCGCCATGCGCTCCTCCGGCGCCGGCGGGCCGGGCGGGCCGGGCGGGCGCATCAGCGCCGCCGCCAGCACCGCGGCGGGGGCGGAGATCAGGCTGGCCACCAGCAGCTGCCCGGCGACATCCGGCACCACCGGCGCCAGCAGCGCCGCATAGACCACCAGCATGTTGCCGGCGATGGTGGCCAGCCCCGCCGTCATCACCATGAACAGCTCCGCCTCGCTCAGCCGGCCGAGCCAGGCGCGGATCAGCAGTGGCGCCTCCACCATGCCGACGAAGACATTGGCGGCGACCGAGAAGCCGCAGGCCCCCGACAGCCCCAGCGCCCGGCGCAGCAGCCGCGCCAGCAGCCCGACCGCCAGCGGCAGCACCCGCCAGTGATACAGCACCGCCGAGAGCGCGCCGACCACCAGCAGCAGCGGCAGCGCCTGGAAGAACAGGATGAAGCTGCCGCCGGGGCGAAGCTCCGCGAAGGGCAGCGGCGCGCCGCCGAGATAGCCGAACACCAGCGAAGTGCCCGCCTGCGTCGCCCGCGACAGGGCGGTCACCGCATCGCCCAGCAGGGCGAATCCGGCGCGCAGCACCGGCACATGCAGCAGCAGCGCGGCCAGGCCGAGCTGCAGGCCGAGCCCGGCCAGGATGACGCGCCAGGGCAGCGGGCGGCGCAGCCCGCCGGCCAGCCAGGCCAGGGCGGCCAGCCCCAGCAGGCCGAAGCCCGATTGCAGTTGCAGCAAGCTCATGGAGGCGAGGGATCCAGGCAGGAGGGAGGCGGCGCCGCGGCGCCGGCCAGGCTCAGGGTGGCGGCAGGGAGGGGGTGTCGTCCAGCTCCACCTGCTCGATCCGCGCCCCGCTGCGCTGCAGCTTCTCGGTGCTGATGTCGATCTGGCGGATGTCCTCCTGCGCCTGGTTGAAATGGCTCTTCAGCTTGGCCACCCGCTCGCCCAGGCGGCCGACATCGGCCACCAGCTTCGCCACCTCCTCCTGGATGCGGCCCGCCTGGGCGCGCATGCGCACATCCTGCATCAGCGCCCGCATCGCCGAGAGCATCGCCCAGAGCGTGGTGGGGGAGGCGATGTAGACCCGCTTGCGCTGCGCCTCGTCCACCAGCGCGCCGAAGCCGGTGTGCAGCTCGGCGAACACCGCCTCGGACGGGACGAACAGGATGGCGGCCTCGGCCGTCTCGCCGGGGATCAGGTATTTGCGGGCGATGTCGTCGATATGCCGGCGCATGTCGGTGGTGAATTGCCGGGCGGCCACGCTGCGGCCGGCGGCATCCTCGGCCTCGCGCAGCGCCTGCCAGGCCTCCAGCGGGAATTTGCTGTCCACCGCCACCGGCCCCGGCGGGTAGGGCAGGCGGATCAGGCAGTCGCAGCGCGTGCCGTTCGACAGCACATGCTGCCAGGCGAAGCCCTCCGGCGGCAGCCTATCCTCGATCAGCTGGCGCAGCTGCATCTCGCCGAAGGCGCCGCGCGCCTGCTTGTTGCCCAGGATGCCGGCCAGCGTGCCGACCTGCGCGCCCAGCGCCTCCATGTTCGCCCGCGCGGCGTCGATCACCGCCAGACGCTCCTGGATCTGGCCGGCCGTCTCCTGCGCCTTCTCGGTCTGCGCCGAAAGGCTCTGCGCCAGCTTCTCGTTCTGCGCGGCGATCGCCCGGGTCAGCGCGGCGGAGGATTGCGCGATGCGGTCGTTCTGCGCCACCAGCGCGTCCGACAGGCGCCGGGCATTCTCCTCCAGCCGCGCGGCCAGCATGCGGTCCTGCTGCGCCAGCCGGTCGGTGGTGATGCCGGCCAGGCGCTCCTGCGTGGCCGCCAGCGCCTCCAGCTTGCCGGCCAGCAGCGCAAAACCCTCCAGCCCGGCATCGCGGCGCGGGCGGCGGAGCATCGACGCCATGAACAGCACCGACAGCAGCAGCACCGCCAGCAGGGCCACAGGGAGAATCCAGTCGGGCATCGTCATCCCTCCAGTCTAGCGCAGCGGGGGAGGCGCCGCCTCCCCCGCACCCCCTCCGCCGGGGGGACAAGGGTCCCCCCGGACCCCGCCATCAGCTGGGCTGTTGACAGGCATCCCAAGAGAGAGAAAAATTCTCTTATGGGAGAATCATCGACACCCGACCCCCTGGAAGCGCGGCTGGCCGCGTGCCTGGCACGGCTGCGCGCCGAGCAGGGGCTGTCGCTGGAGGAACTGGCCGGGCGCACCGGCATCAGCCGCGCCACGCTGTCGCGGCTGGAGCGGGCCGAGGCCAGCCCGACCGCGGCCATGCTCGGCCGGCTCTGCACCGCCTATGGCCGCACCCTGTCCTGGATGATGGGGGAGGTGGAGGCGCAGGCCCCGGCGGTGGTGCGCGACGCGGCGCAGCCGCGCTGGACCGACCCCGAAAGCGGCTTCCGCCGCCGGGTCGTCTCGCCCCCGGGGCCGGGGCTGCGCGGCGAGCTGCTGGAGGGCCGGCTGCCGCCCGGCGCCAGCGTCGCCTACGCCGCTTCGCCCCTCGCCGGGCTCGAACATCATCTCTGGCTGCTGGAGGGCGTGCTGGAGATGGCGGTGGAGGGCGGGGAGCACCGCCTGCTGCCGGGGGATTGCCTGCGCTACCGGCTGCATGGCCCGTCGCGCTTCCATTGTCCGGCCGGGGGCGCCGGGGCGCGCTACGTCCTGGCCGTCATCCAGCCCTGAGGAAGGCCTGCATGGTCATCGAGGAACTGAGTGCCGACACGCTGCGCGGGGCGCTGCCCGAGCTGACGGAGATCCTGGAGGGCTGCGTGGCGGAGGGGGCCAGCATCGGCTTCCTGGTGCCGATGCCGGCCGGCCAGGGCGAGGCCTATTGGCGCGGGCTGGAGGGGGCGCTGCGGGAGGGCACGCGGCGCATCCTGGTGGTGCGGCGGGAGGGGCGGATCGTGGCCACCGGCGCGCTGGCGCTGGGCGGGCTGCCGAATGCGCGGCACCGGGCGGAGGTGTCGAAGCTGCTGGTGCATCCCTCGGCGCGGCGCCAGGGGCTGGCGCGCGCCCTGCTGGCGGCGCTGGAGGCGATGGCGCGCGGGATGGGCCTGCGCCTGCTGATCCTGGACACCAAGCCCGGCGATGCCGGCGAGCCGCTGTACCGGGCCACGGGCTGGACCCCGTGCGGTACGATTCCCGGCTATGTGCTGGATGATGGCGGAAGCAGCGTGTCGCCGACGCTGTTCTTTTACAAGCCGCTGAACTGAAGGCGGGGTCCGGGGGGACCCTGTCCCCCCGGCCGAGGGGTCTGGGGAGGCGGAGCCTCCCCAGGACTTCAGTGCCGGAAGTGCCGCATCCCGGTGAACACCATGGCGAGCCCCGCCTCGTCGGCGGCGGCGATGACCTCATTGTCGCGCATGGAGCCACCCGGCTGGATGACGGCCGTGGCGCCGGCGGCGGCGGCGGCCTGCAGCCCGTCGGCGAAGGGGAAGAAGGCGTCGGAGGCGACGACCGAGCCGTGTGCCAGCGGCGCCTCGAGGCCCGCGGCCTTGGCGGCCTCGGCCGACTTCCAGGCGGCGATGCGGGCGGAGTCGACGCGGCTCATCTGCCCGGCGCCGATGCCGACGGTGGAGCCGCCCTTGGCGTAGACGATGGCGTTGGACTTGACGTGCTTGGCGACGCGGAAGGCGAAGATCAGGTCGGCCATTTCCTGCGCGGTGGGCGCGCGCTTCGTCACCACCTTCAGGCTGTCCGCGGTGACGCGGCCGGCGTCGCGGGACTGCGCCAGGAAGCCGCCGGAGACCGAGCGGAGGACGCGGCCGGGCGCGGCCGGGTCGGGCAGGCCGCCGGTCAGCAGCAGGCGCAGGTTCTTTTTGCGGGCGAAGATCGCCTTGGCCGCGTCATCGGCATCCGGGGCGACCACCACCTCGGTGAAAATCGCCGAGATGCGCTCGGCGGCGGCGGCGTCCAGCACGCGGTTGGCGGCGACGATGCCGCCGAAGGCGGAGACCGGGTCGCAGCGCAGCGCCAGGTCCCAGGCCTGGGCCAGCGAGGTGCCTTCCGACACGCCGCAGGGGTTGGCGTGCTTGACGATGACGATGGCGGGCTGGTCGAACTCGGCGACGCATTCGAAGGCGGCGTCGGTGTCGTTCAGGTTGTTGAAGGACAGTTCCTTGCCCTGCACCTGCTGGGCGGTGGCGATGCCCGGGCGGTTGCTGCCATCGGTGTAGAAGGCGGCCTGCTGGTGCGGGTTCTCGCCATAGCGCAGCGTCTGGCGCAGCACGCCGGCGGCGGCGAGGCGGGGCGGGAAGTCCTGCTCCAGCTTCTCGGCGAACCAGGTGGAGATGGCGGTGTCATAGGCCGCGGTGCGGGCGAAGGCGGCGGCGGCCAGGCGCTTGCGGGTGGCCAGCGTGGTGCCGCCCTGGGCCTCGATCTCGGCCTGCAGCTCGGCCATCTGCTCCGGGGCGGTGACGACGGCCACGTCCTCGTGGTTCTTGGCGGCGGCGCGGGTGAGCGCCGGGCCGCCGATGTCGATCTCCTCCACCGTCTCCTCATAGGAGGCGCCCTTCGCGACGGTCGCCTCGAAGGGGTAGAGGTTGGAGACCAGCAGGTCGATCGGGGCGATGCGGTGCGCTTCCATCTGGGCGACGTGCTTGGCGTCGGCGCGGCGGCCGAGCAGCCCGCCATGGATCTGCGGCACCAGGGTCTTCACGCGGCCATCCAGGATTTCCGGGAAGCCGGTGTGGTCGGACACGTCGACCACGGCCACGCCATTGTCGCGCAGCAGCCGCGCGGTGCCGCCGGTGGAGAGGATCTCGACCCCCTTCCCGGCGAGGAAGCGGGCGAAGTCCAGCAGCCCGGTCTTGTCATGCACCGAAATCAGGGCGCGGCGGATGGTCACGATGTCGGCCATGGCGGTCGAACCTTCCTGCAGTCTCGTCGGGCGCGGCTTAGACCGTTGCGCGGCACGGCTCAACCGAGCGCTTTGCGGGTCTCCTCCCTGCGGCAAGCCGGGCGGAGGGCGGGGGATGGCGGAAAAAAACCGCCCCGGCACACGAAAACGTCAGAAAAGCGAATATTTTTAAGGGTTTGTTAGGGAAATACACGGCATAGTGAGCGTGCGCCAGGGAAGAGGCGCCGCCGGCCAGCCCGGCATCCCCCCCTCCGGCCGAAGGCCGGCGGATGGACCCGCAGAAGCCCCGTCCACGACCAAGCGCCGACGCCCCGCCAGGGGCGCGCGGCGGCAAAGGGCTCCGCCGCCGGCGGCGCCCGCTGGATGGAACAGGCCGGCCCCGCCGGCTTCGCCAAGGATCTGCCCGCGTGTCCCACCTCTCCGCCGCCGCCCCTGCCGCCCCCTTCGCCACCATGGCCGCGCTGCCCACGGTGTTCGCCCTCGGCGCCCCGCGCGAGGAGGAGGCGGCCGCCTTCCGCAGCGCCGCCACGACGCTGCTGGCCGCGCGCGAGGCCGGGCACGAGGCGCGCGGCGAGGCGCTGCGGCTGAACCGCCGGCTGTGGCAGGCGGTGCTGATCGCCCTGGCCGCGCCGGAGAACGCGCTGCCGATGCCGCTGCGCCAGGGGCTGGCGACGCTGGCCACCACGATGCTGCGGGAGATGGACCGCAACCGCCCGGACCTCGCCTTCCTGGCGGCGATCAACCAGGAGATCGCGGCCGGCCTGTCGCCCTGCCAGTGAGCGGCCGGCCGGCGGCCCGGCCCCCGGCAAGGCAGAGCTAGGGCAGGGCCGGGTCCAGGCTGACCCAGAGCGTGCCCTCGAAGGGCAGGGCGGCGAAGCGGCGGTTGATCTCCGCCAGCGTGTCGCCCGGGTCCAGCTCGGGGAAGAGATCGGGGCGGACCCAGCGGGCCATCGCCTCCAGCGCCAGGATGTTGGTGGGCACGGCGTTGAAGTGGTTCCACAGCCCGTGCGCGCGCCCCTGGCGGATGGCGGACAGCCCGGCCAGGCCCGGGCCGCGCAGCACCTCGCGCAGCGAGTCCCGCGCCGCCTCCCGCGCGATGCCGGGGCCGATGCTGAAGCGGTTCCGCGGCAGGCCGGTGGTGATGTAGACCTCCGGATCCTCGGTGATCACCTGTTCCAGATGCAGCATGCCGCCCTGGCCGGGGGGCAGCAGCCCGGCGCCCAGGTTGCGCGCCCCCAGCAGGGTGGCGAAGCTGCCCAGCCCGGCATCGCTCCACACCCAGCAGCAGCTGTCACTGCCGGCGAAGGCGTGCAGCATGACGCGTGGCCCCGCCGCCGGGCTGGCCGCCACCGCGTCGCGGATGCGCGCCAGGCGCTGCTCGTAGAAGGCGGCGAAGTCCTCGCCCTGCTGCTCCCGCCCCAGGGCGCGGCCGAGGGCGCGCATGCTGGGGGCGGTGTTGCGCAGCGGGTCGCGGTTGAAATCCAGCACCAGGGCGGGAATGCCGGCGCCTTCCAGGGCGCGGATGATACCCTGGCCGCCCGGCGTCGCCGCTTGCCACAGCGGCAGCACCGCCAGATCCGCCCCGAGGGACAAAGCGCGCTCGACCGAGAAACTGTCCTGGTTGCTGCTGCCCAGGCGCGGCACCTCGGCCAGGCGGGGGAAGCGCGCGGTGAAGGCGGCGGCGAGCGGCGGGTTGATGCGCGCCAGGTCGTCCGCCCAGCCGGCCAGCAGCGCCACCGGGTCGGGGGCCAGCAGGGACAGCGCCACCAGGTCGAAGCCGGTGGTCAGCAGCAGCCGGCGCGGCGGCCGGGGCAGGGTGACGGTGCGGCCGGTGAGGTCGGTCACCTGGCGCGGCCAGGCGGTGCCCTGCGCCCGGGCGGGGGGCGCCCCGGTGAGGGTGAGGGCGCAGGGGGATGCCAGCAGCAGGCCGGCGGCGAGGAGGGAGCGTCGGCGCAGCATGGGGCGCAACTACGCGCAAATGAGAATTAGTGTCAACAAATCGGCCCTTCCGAATGGAGGCGGCAGGATTGACGGCGGCGCATGCGTGACCCGCGCTGCGCGGGGCGCTGTTGCCGCGCCCAGCTGAAGGCGGGGTCCGGGGTGGCCCTGCCACCCCGGTGGTGGGGTCTGGGGAGGCGAAGCCTCCCCAGAGGGTCTCAGTGGGCGACCGCCCAGTTCGCCCCGTGCCCGATTTCCGCCTTCAGCGGCACGCGCAGGGTGGCGACGCTTTCCATCACCTGCCGCACGCACTCGGCGGTGGCGTCCACCTCCGCCTCGGGCACCTCGAACAGCAGCTCGTCATGCACCTGCAGCAGCATGCGGGCGGAGAGCCCGGCCGCGCGCAGCGCCGCCGGCATGCGCACCATGGCGCGCTTGATGATCTCGGCCGCGCCGCCCTGGAAGGGGGCGTTGATGGCGGCGCGCTCGGCATTGCCGCGGCGGGCCTGTTCCTTGGCCTGGATGCCGTCGATCCACAGCTTCCGGCCGAAGGGGGAGAGCACGTAGCCCTTCTCCCGCGCCTCGGATTTCAGCCGCTCCATCTCCTCCAGGATGCCGGGATACTGGGAGAAATAGGCGTCGATGATGCCGCGCGCCTCGCCCGGGCCGATGCCGAGGCGGGCGGCCAGGCCGAAGGCGGACATGCCGTAGATGATGCCGAAATTGATCGTCTTGGCGCGGCGGCGGGCTTCCTTGTCCACCTTGTCCGGCGCCAGGCCGAAGATGTCGGCGGCGGTGCGGCTGTGGATGTCCTCGCCCTTGGCGAAGGCGTCACGCAGCGAGGGCACGTCGGCCAGATGGGCCAGCAGCCGCAGCTCGATCTGCGAATAGTCGGCGGCCAGCAGCACATGGCCCGGCTCGGCCACGAAGGCGCGGCGGATGCGCACGCCTTCCTCGGTGCGGATCGGGATGTTCTGCAGGTTCGGCTCGGTGGAGGAGAGCCGGCCGGTCGAGGTGACGGCCATGGAGAAATCCGTGTGGACGCGGCCGTCGCGGCGGTCGATCTGCGCGGCCAGCCCCTCGACATAGGTGGATTTCAGCTTGGCCAGCTGGCGCCAGTGCAGCACGCGGCGCGGCAGCTCATGCCCGCGCGCGGCGAGGTCCTCCAGCACCGAGGCGTCGGTGCCCCAGGCGCCGTTCTTGCCGCGCTTGCCGCCGGGCAGCTTCTGCTCGTCGAACAGGATTTCTCCGAGCTGCTTCGGGGAACCCACGTTGAAGGGCTTGCCGGCGAGCTCGTGGATCTCCTGCTCCAGCACCACCATGCGCTGGGAGAAATCCTCGCCGATGCGGGCCAGCTCGGCGCCGTCGACCTTGATGCCGGCCATCTCCATGTCGCGCAGCACGGCGACCATGCGGCGCTCGACCTGCTCATACAGCGCCAGGCTGCGGTCGGGCCGCAGGCGCGGGCGCAGCGCCTGCCACAGGCGCAGCGTGACGTCGGCATCCTCGGCGGCGTAGGCGGTGGCCTTGTCGAGCGCCACCTGGCTGAAGGGGATGCGGGCGCGGCCGGTGCCGGTGACCTCGTCGAAGGGGATCGGCCGGTGGCCGAGATGGCGCAGCGACAGCTCGTCCATGCCGTGGCCGTGCCGGCCGGCATCCATGCTGTAGGAGATCAGCATGGTGTCATCGACGGGGGTGATGTCGAGCGCGCCATGCTCGGGGCGCGCCAGCACCTCGAGATCGTATTTGGCGTTGTGCAGGATCTTCAGCACGGCGGGGTCGGCCAGCAGCGGGCGCAGCGCCTCCACCACCTCGGCCTGCGAAAGCTGGGCGGGGGCGGCGGGCGCCTCGGCCAGCAGATCGCCCGAGCCGGGCGGGGGGCCGTGCCGCAGCGGCACGTAGCAGGCGCGGCCGGGTGCGACCGCCAGCGAGAGGCCGACCAGGTTGGCGTTCAGCGCGTCCAGGCTGTCCGTCTCGGTGTCGATGGCCAGCAGCCCGCCCGCCCGCGCGGCGTCGAGGAAAGGCTGCAGCGCGGCCAGCTCGGTCACCGTCTCATAGGGGCCGAAGGGCGCGGCATCGGCGGCGGGGGGGGGCTCGGCGGTGGCGGCCGGCTCGGGAACCGCCCCGTTGGTGGCGAAGCGCGGGCGGGAGACGGGGGCGCTGTCCGCCGTGTCGCCATCCAGCCCCATGCGGTGCAGCAGCGAACGGAAACCCTGCTCGCGCAGGAAGCCGGCGAGGCGCCCGGGCTCCGGCGCGCGGGCCAGCAACTGGTCCACCGGCGCGGGCAGGGGCGCGTTCTCGTCCAGCAGCACCAGGCGGCGGCTGATGCGCGCCTGCTCGGCGAAATTGATCAGCGCCTCGCGCCGCTTCGGCTGCCTGATCTGCGGCGCGGCGGCCAGCAGGCCCTCCAGGTCGCCATATTCCAGGATCAGCGTGGCGGCGGTCTTGACGCCGATGCCGGGCACGCCCGGCACATTGTCGGTGGAATCCCCGGCCAGCGCCTGGACATCGACCACCTTGTCCGGGGTGACGCCGAATTTCTCCAGCACCTCGGGCTCGCGGATCGGCTTCTGCTTGATCGGGTCCAGCAGCTGCACGCCCGGGCGCACCAGCTGCATCAGGTCCTTGTCGGAGGAGACGATGGTCACCTGCCCGCCGCGCTCGACGAAGCCCTTGGCATAGGCGGCGATCAGATCGTCGGCCTCGAAGCCCGGCTGCTCGACGCAGGCGACGCCGAAGGCGGCGGTGGCCTCGCGGATCAGCGCGAATTGCGGCACCAGCTCGGGCGGCGGCTCCGGCCGGTGCGCCTTGTAGTCCGGGTAGATCTCGCTGCGGAAGGTGACGCGCGAGCTGTCGAACACCACGGCGATATGGGTGCCGACATGTTTCGTCAGGAAATTGCCGAGCATGGTGGTGAAGCCGAAGACGGCGTTCACCGGCACGCCGTCCGGCCGCGTCATCGGCGGCAGGGCGTGGAAGGCGCGGAAGATGTAGCCCGAGCCGTCGACCAGGATCAGGTGCGGCTGGGTCTCGGCGGTCTCGGGCGCCGCGGCGGGCTGGGCGCCCGGGGCGCCCGGGACGGGGTCAGTGATGGTCGCCGCCCCCCGCGCCCTCGGCCAGCACATAGGTGCGGGAGCAATAGGGGCAGGTGATCTGCGTGTCCTCGATGCGCAGCGCGACGCCGGGATGGCCGAAGGCGCCGCCGCCGCCATCGCAATTCACCACGCGGCTGTGCACGGTGATGATCTCTTCCGGCGTCACGCCGGGGGTGGCTTTGGGGGCGTAGCCGGTCAGCTTCGCGTCGCGCATCGGGTCATTCCCGTCACTGAAGGTCCGGCGGAACATAGGCGCAACCCTGCGCCGCCGCCAGACGCGATGGGGCGGAGGCGATGCCGGCCCATCGCGCCAGGCTGGGGCTTGGCTACGGCAGCGCAACAAGATCGTGGACCCGCGCGGCCGCGCCGCGCTATGGCGGTGGGCCATGCTGCGCTGCTTCCAGACCGAACGCCGCCCTTCCCCCGCCGCCGTCAGGCTGGCGCCGCGCCGCGCCGGGCG
>NZ_GG770779.1:20670-27333 GCF_000164635.1 Pseudoroseomonas cervicalis ATCC 49957
CGTGACGGCGCGCTCCTCCCGCGCCGGGTCCAGCGCCAGCAGCGGGCGGCGCGCCTCGGCGGCCAGCAGCGTGTCGCCGCCGCTTTCCGTGGCGGCGAAGCCCGCCTCGCGCACCGTCGCCAGCATGCCCTGCTGGGCCGCGAACCGGATGTCGTGCCCGCGCGCGGCCAGGGCGCGGGCCAGCGGCAGCAGCGGCCGGAAATGCCCGGCGCCGCCGGCGAAGCCCAGCAGGAAGCGCATGGCGCGACGCTCAGCCGGTCAGATTGGCCAGCACGATCTCGCGCCAGATGCGCAAGGGCGTCACCCCCTGCTCCGGCTGGTCGTAGAGGCCGCAGAAACACACCATGGCGAGCTTCGCCGCCGGCATCAGGAACAGGCGCTGGCCGCCATTGCCGATGCCGGCCAGCCAGGGGCGCGGCCCGCCAAAGGCCGGGACATAACCGCCGCCCTGGTACCAGAGGCGGCGGTAATGCAGCCCGTCGCCGGTCGGCAATCCGGGGCGGGTCAGCTCCGCCAGCCAGTCTGCCGGCAGCACGCGGCGGCCCTCCCACACCCCGCCCGCCAGCACCGCCTGGCCGATCCGCAGCAGCCCCGGCGCGGTCAGCCGCAGGCCGGACGCGGCCGAGGGCACGCCATCCCGCCCCGCCGCCCAGCCCTCCGACTCGATCCCGAGCGGCGCGAACAGCGCATCCCGCGCGAAATCCGGCAGGCTCTGCCCGGTGCCGCGCGCGATCAGCGCGCCGAGCAGCGCCACCGCCCCGCCGGAATAGGTCCAGCGCGTGCCGGGCGGCTGCTGCACCGGCTGCTCCAGCACATAGCGGTAGCGGTCGGGCGCCGCCTCCATGGCGATCTCGCTGTTCGCCGGGTCGGTGTAGGGACGGCTCTCATCCCAGGCGAGGCCCATGGACATGTCCAGCGCATCCACCACCCGCAGAAGCTGCCGGGCCGGGTCGGCGGCGAGGTCGGGATAGTCCGGGAATTGCGCCAGCAGCGGCGCCTCCGGCGGCGGCACCGCGCCACGCGCCAGGGCGATGCCATAGAGCAGCCCGACCACGCTCTTGGTCACCGAGCGGAGGTCATGCGCCACCTCCGGCCCGAAGCGGACTTCTCCCAGGGGGCGACCCCAGCTCTGGTCCTGGCCCTGCCCGTAATGCGCCAGCACCAGCTGCCCGTCGCGGGCGACCAGCACCGCATGCACGCCGCGCAGCAGGCCGGAGCGCAGCCCGGCGGCGAATTTTTCCTCGAGATCGGGGGCGAAGCCGCTCGGGGCCGCCATCGCGCCGCCGGCCATCAGGCCGAGCCCCAGCGCCGGCAGGGCGCGGCGGGAGAGAGCGGGAACATGCATCGCATCCTCATGGCTGGGCGCGGGCGGAGGCTAGGCGATTGCGCGGCCATGGGCCAGACGCCGCGATGCGCCTGCCGATACGCCCCGCCCCGCGCGCCCTGCGTGCCCCTTGTTTTCACAGCCCTCCCTCCCGGGTGATTGACCCCTCGGCAGGGCTTTGGAACGCTCGCTGAATCATTCCCGCCAGGAGAAGCCCGTGGCCCGCACCCTGATCCGCGCCTCGCACATCATCGCCTACCAGAAGGGCGGGCACCGCCACCTGAAGGACGGGGTGGTGGTGGTCGAGGACGACAAGATCCTGCATGTCGGCCGCAGCTATGACGGGCCGGTCGACCAGACCATCGACGCCCAGGGCAAGGTGGTCACGCCCGGGCTGATCAACACCCACGCCCATCTCTCCGAAAGCCCGCTGGACAAGAGCTTCGTCGAGGATCGCGGGCCGCGGCAATTCTACCTCTCCGGCCTGTTCGAGTTCCTCACCGCCCGCGACGGCGCCATCACCGAGGCGGCGCGCCGCGCCTGCATCGCCTATTCCATGCCCGAGCTGCTGCGCACCGGCACCACCACCATCATGGAGATCGGCTGGCACGGCGACGTGGTGGCGGAACACGCCGAGCGTGTGGGGCTGCGCGCCTATATCGGCCAGGGCTACCGCTCCGGCCGCTGGCTGACCGCCAATGGCCGCACGGTGGAGTATGAGTGGCTGCCGGATGACGGGCTCTCCGGCTTCAACGACGCCGTCTCCTTCATCGAGCGCGTGGACGGCCGCGCCAATGGCCGCATCAAGGGCTTCCTGACGCCGATGCAGGTCGACACCTGCTCCGAGGCGCTGCTGAAGCGCTCCGCCGACGCCTCGCGCGAGATGAAGGTGCCGCTGGCGCTGCATGTCTCGCAGTCGGTGCCGGAATTCCACGAGATGACCCGCCGCAATGGCTGCACGCCGATCGAGTGGCTGGAGAAGATCGGTTTTCTGTCGGAACGCTGCATCCTCGGCCATTGCATCATCCCGGGCGAGAGCAGCTGGGCCAACTACCAGGCCGACGATATCGGCATCCTGGCCGACACCGGCGCCAATGTGGCCCATGCGGTCTGGGTGTTCGCGCGGCGCGGCATCGCCATGGAGAGCTTCGCCCGCTACCAGGAGCGCGGCGTGAACATGACCATCGCCACCGACACCTGCCCGCAAAGCATGATCGAGGCGATGCGCTGGACCTCGGTGGTCTCCAAGATCGTCGACCGCCGCACCCAGGTCGCCACCGCCGCCGATGTCTTCAACGCCGCCACGCTGAACGGCGCCAAGGCGCTGGGGCGCGAGGATCTCGGCCGCATCGCGCCGGGCGCCAAGGCCGACCTGCTGATCTGGGGCGGCGAGACGATGTTCATGACGCCGCTGCGCGACCCGATCCGCAACATCGTCTTCTCGGCCACCGCCGAGGATCTCGACACCTCGATCATCGATGGCCGCGTGGTGATGCAGGGCGGCGTGGTGCCCGGCTACGACCCGATCGAGCTGGGGCGCGAGGTGCAGAAGGGCGCCGAGGCGATGTGGCAGGGCATGAAGTCGCGCGACTGGGCCGGGCGCGATATCGAGCAGCTCTCGCCCTCCAGCTTCGAGGCGTTCCAGGAGTAAGCGGGGGGCTCCGCCCCCCGACCCCCGCCGGGGTGGCAGGGCCACCCCGGACCCCGCCTTCTGATGGCGGGGTCTGGGGGGACCCTGTCCCCCCAGCCTTCTCTTTCTACTCGGCGGCCAGGGCCGCCTGCGGCGCCCGGTCGATCTCGGCGCGGCGGCGCGGCAGGGCGTGCGGATATTCGGCCTGCAGCCAGCCGATCATCTTCTCCCGCACCTCGCAGCGCAGGTCGAAGGCGCGGCCGGCATTGCCGGCGCTGACCAGCATGCGCACCTCCATCGTGTCCTGCTTGAAGTCGGTGACCTGCATGTTCACCACCTTGCCGTCCCAGCGCGAGGAGCCCTTGGCGATCTCCTCCAGCTTGCGCCGCATCTCCGGGATCGGCGCGGTGTAGTCGACATAGAGCATCACCGTGCCGATCAGCGCCGCGCCCTCGCGCGTCCAGTTCTGGAACGGGTTCTCGATGAAGTAGCTGAGCGGCAGCACCATGCGCCGCCAGTCCCACAGCCGGACGACGACATAGGTGGAGGAGATCTCCTCCACATTGCCCCACTCGCCCTCGACGATCACCGCATCCTCCAGCCGGATCGGCTGGGTGATGGCCAGCTGGATGCCGGCCACCAGGTTCTTCAGCAGCGGCTGCAGCGCGAGACCCACGACGATACCGGCGGCACCGGCCGAGGCCAGCAGCGACACGCCATATTGCCGCACCCCGTCGAAGGTCATCAGCGCCACCGCGGCGGTGATGACGACGATCAGCGTCGCCGCCACGCGCTGCAGGATGCGCGACTGCGTGGCGTGCTTGCGCGCCAGCAGGTTGTCCTCCGCCTCCAGCTTGAAGCGGCGCAGATAGACCGTGGTCCAGATGTGCAGCGCGGTCAGCATCACCCAGCCCAGCAGGCCGATGAAGCAGATCAGCAGCCCGTGCCGCAGCACCGTGGTCTGGCCGGGGCTGAGCGGCGCGATGCCGGCGGCGATCGACAGGGCGAAGACCACCAGCGCCATGCGCACCGGCCCCTCCGTCCGCTGCACCAGCGAGCGCCAGAACAGCTCGCGCTGCTCCACCAGCCGCGTCAGCACCCGGTAGACGGCACGGTGCAGCGCCAGCGCCAGCAGCGCCGCGGCCCCCAGCACCAGCAGGCTGACCGCCCAGTCGGGCGCCCAGCTGAGGGAGGCGACAACCTCCTGGCCGATCTCGTCGATCTGTTCGAGCAATCACCTCTCCCTTGGCGTGAAGGGGGCGGGGAGGAGGCCGGCCCCCGGCGGCAAGGCGCGGGAAGCCGGGCGCGCCTCCGCGCCTCCGCCGGATGGGGCCGGGACGCCGGAGCAGCGGCGAGAGCGCGCCGCCACCCGGCCCGGGTCCGAGGGGAGAATGCGAAGCCGGCCCCGGCGTTTCCAGGGCGGCTGACGGCAGTGTGAGGGTGGCGCGGCGGCCGCGCCGCTCAGCCGGGCGGCGCCGCCCCGGCGGGCAGGGTCTTGTCGGCGGCCCCGACCGGGCGCTGCATCAGCACCACATCCAGCCAGCGGCCGAACTTGAACCCGGCGCCGCGCAGCAGCCCGGCCTGGCGGAAGCCCAGCGACAGGTGCAGCCCGACCGAGCCGACATTCTCCGAATCGCCGATCACCGCGAAGACCTGGCGGAAGCCCGCGGCCTCGGCCCGCTCCAGCAGCGCCGCCACCAGGCTCTTGCCCAGGCCCTGGCCATGCACGTCCTGGCGGACATAGATCGAATCCTCGGCGGCATAGCGCCAGGCCGGCTGGGCGCGGTAGGCGGAGAGCAGGCCGAAGCCCAGCACCTCCCCCGCCTCCTCGGCCACCAGCCAGGCCCAGCCCTGGCCCTGCACCCGCGCCAGGCGCGCCGCCATCTCCTGCTCGGTCGGCGGCGTCTCCTCGAAGGTGCCGGTGCCGGTCAGCACGTGATGGGCATAGATCGCGGTGATCGCCGGCAGGTCGGCCGGGGTCGCATCGCGCAGCAGCTTCATGCGGGGTCTCCGCGAGGGTGGGGCTCCACCGCAAGGCGTAGGTGGGGCGGCGCCGGGCCGCAAGCGGCCACGGCGTCGCATCCGGCCGCGCAACGAAGCCGGGGCGTGGCCATCCCCGGTGAAAGCCCCCCCGCCGGCGGGCGGGGGGGCGGGCCGGCTCAGCGCCGGCGCAGCAGCTCCGGCACGTGCAGCAGGATGAACTCGTTGTCGTCGGCGCGGGTCAGGTGGCGGCCGGCGCTGAAGGGCAGGTTGTTGTCATTGGCCACGATGATGTGCTCGGCATCCACCACCGCGACGTTCTCGATGGTGAAGAAGGGGAAGCCGAAGCGCTCGCGCGGGGCGTCGGCGGCGCGGTCGCCCAGGTTGCGCGCCAGATGCTCCGGGTCGCGGATGTCGAGCAGGTCGATATAGGCCAGCTTGGCCACGAAGCCCTCGGCATCGACCTGGCCGAGATCGACCAGCGTCACCCGCTTCACCCGCGCCGGGGCGTGGAAGCAGGCCGGCGGGGTCTGGCCCTGGGCGCAGGCGAGCGACGGATCGCCCTCGGCATCGTCGCGCTCGATCACCAGGGCGCGGCGCTCGTCGATGAAGTTGACATCGCCGATGGCGGTGGCGCCCGGCGCCAGGCGGAACTTCAGGCTGCGGCCGGTCCACTCGCCGCGCGCCGTGTCGAACTCGATCAGGCGCAGGAAATCGCCCTCGGGGCGGCCCTCGGCGGTCAGCACCTGCTTCTCCAGCATCGCCCAGAGGCGGCTGCCATCCGGCAGCATCGCCATGCCCTCATAGCCGCCGGAGCGCTGCGTCTGGAAGGCGACGCCGGCGGCCGGGCTGTTCGGCACGAAGAGCGAGGGGTGGTCGGGGCTGCGCAGGGTGCGCCCCTCCAGCCGGGTCTCGACCACCTGCTGCACCCGCCCCGCGGCGTCGACGCGGATCAGGTAGGGGCCGAACTCCTCGCCGATCCAGAAGCCCTGGCCGTCCGGCAGGGGCTGGAGGCTCTCCGGGTCGAAATCGGCGCCGGTCAGGTAGCGCGCCTCGCTGCCCTCATGCGCGATGCGGAAGGGCACGCGGCGATCGGGGTCGGAGAGGAAGATGGTCTGTTCCACCCGCACCGCGCCGGTGGCGAAATCCGGGCGGATCCTGTGGACCATCAGCAGCGCGTCGCCGCTGTTGCGCTTGTTGCCGAAGCCGTTGTCGGTCAGCACCCAGTAGGCGCCGGGCTCGCCGGCCACCGGCTTGATGCCGGAGAAGCCCTGCACCGGCTGGCCGATGAACGGAAGAGAAATGCCGGTGGGGCGGCCATTCGGCGCCGGGCCGGTGCTGCCGGGGATGCTGCCGGGCTGGTCGACCCGCTGCGCGCCGGTGAACTTGCCGGAGACCAGCGCATCGCGCGGCGCGTCGGCCGGCGGCAGGGTCATGGTGAAGGCGGGCAGGATGGCATGGCCGGCCAGGCGGGCCTCGACCCGCTGGTCCTGGCCCTGGGCCTGGGCGGCGCCGCCCAGCCCGAGCAGGGCGGTGGCGGCGAGCAGCAGCGCGCGCATCGTCATCTCCATCAGGAATCGCGTGCGGCGCTGTTACGGGCGCGGCGTTGCAGCCGCTTGACGGGGCGATGACGAAATGGCGGCGGCGGCTCAGCGGGGCGCCAGGCCGGGCGGCGTGCCGGGGGCCAGCGTGTCGGGCGCCAGCGGATCGGCCGCGTGCGGGTCGCTGG
>NZ_GG770779.1:28062-31811 GCF_000164635.1 Pseudoroseomonas cervicalis ATCC 49957
CCCGCCGCGCCGGCCGGCCGGGGCGTGGCCCGGCCGCCACGCTCAGCGCCGCGCCGCCTGATGGCGCAGATAGGCGATCAGCGCGTCCAGCTCGGCCTCGGGCAGCACGGCGGGGCTGAAGCCGGGCATCTGCTGGCCCGGCCAGTCGCGCACCGATTTCGGGTCGCGGATCAGCGCGCGCAGCCCGGGCTCGGTCATGTAGGCCAGGGCCGGCATCGGCCGCGCCAGGTCCGGCCCCATCTCGGCCGCCCCGGCGCCGGCCAGCCTGTGGCAGGCCAGGCATTGGGTGACGAACACCTCCTGGCCGCGCCGCGCCGGATCGTCCGGGGCCAGGCCGGCGTCGACGCCGAGGCTGGGCCAGCGCCGCAGCGGCGGCGCCACCGCCGTCAGGCTGGCCAGCGCGTAGGGCCATTGCTCAGGCGAGATGCCCGCCTGTTCCGGCCGCAGCCAGACCAGGTAGAAGGGCCCGGCATTGGCCGATTTGCCGGGCAGGGCGGGCCAGGGCGCGCCGGGCTCCTCCACCGCCAGCCAGGGCTCGGCGCCGGCCTGCAGCAGCGCGGCGGGGAGCTGCGAGGCGAAGCCGTCGGTCGCCTTCGCCTCCAGCGTCTCCACCCCGTCCAGCGGGCCGAGCAGGGCGCGCAGCGGCACGGCGCGGTAGCTCATGGCGCGGTGGTAGGCGACATCCGCCGGCACGGTGATGCGCGCGGCATCGGGGCGCGCCAGCAGCGCCTCGGGCGTCAGGCGCTGCGCGCCGCCGGGCAGGGTCAGCAGCAGCTCGGCGGCGCGCAGGCCAGGGGCGGTGGCGAACAGCGCCGCCAGCCAGAGCAGCGCGGCGGGGAGGAAACGTCGCATCGGGGCAGGGTCCTGGGTTGGCGGCTCAGCCGGGGCCGGCGCGCAGGGGGGCGCGGGCCAGGCCGTTGTGGTCGAAATTCTCCGGCGCCAGCCAGGCGGCGATGGCGTCGCGCCGGGCCGGCCATTCCTCCTCCAGGATGGAGAAGAAGGCGGTGTCGCGCCGGCGGCCCTTGACCACCAGATGCGCCCGCAGCGTGCCCTCATAGGTGAAGCCGAGCCGGGCGGCGGCGCGGCGGGAGGGCGCGTTCAGCGCGTTGCATTTCCACACCAGCCGGCGATAGCCCAGCTCGTCCATGGCGTGGCGCATCAGCAGGAACATCGCCTCGGTGGCGGCGCGCGTCCGCTGCAGCCGCGGGCCGAACCAGATATGGCCGAGCTCGATGGCGGCGTTGGAGGGCTGGATCTCCATCAGCGTCAGCCAGCCCGAGGCGAGGCCCGAGACATGCGGCCGCACCGCCCAGGCGATCGGGTCATGCGTGGTGGCGAAGCCGGCCAGGAAGCGGCGGAACCCCTCGTAATCGGCGAAGGGTCCGTAGCCCATATAGGCCCAGCTGTCGTCGGCGCCCTGCAGCGCCTGCCACAGCTCCTCGGCATGGCGCGGGCCGAGCGGCTCCAGCGTCACCGAGGCGCCGCGATGCGGCACCCGCGCCGGCAGCGGGCGCGGCATGGGGTCCACCAGCGGCCCGACCGGCGGTTGCGTCGCCGGGTCGGCGGGCGCGGTGTCCGGGGCGGATGGCAGGGGCGCGGAGCGGGGTGTGGCGTGGCCGGGCATTGTCATGATAGGCCGCAGGCTGGACCGTAACCCCGACGCCGCGCAAGCCGTCCGCCTGCCCCACTTCCTCCCCGGGAAGCGCTTGTTCCGCGCCCAGCCGAGACGATCTGCCTGACCATGAACGCTCCCGCTCCTCCCGCCGCCTATTACGCCGAGACGGTGCAGTTCGTGCACCACTGGACCGACCGGCTCTTCACCTTCCGCTGCACGCGCGACCCGGCCTTCCGCTTCCAGGCCGGGCAGTTCGCGATGATCGGGCTGATGGTGGAGGGCAAGCCGCTGGTGCGCGCCTATTCCATGGTCTCCGCCCCCTATGAGGAACAGCTGGAATTCCTCTCCATCAAGGTGCCGGACGGGCCGCTGACCAGCCGGCTGCAGCACATCCAGGTGGGCGACCAGGTGCTGATCGGCCGCAAGGCGGTGGGCACGCTGGTGCCGGACAGCCTGCTGCCCGGCCGCACGCTGTGGATGTTCGGCACCGGCACCGGCCTCGCCCCCTTCATGGCGCTGGTGAAGGATCCGGAGGTGTATGACCGGTTCGAGCGCGTGGTGCTGGTGCATGGCGTGCGCCAGGTGGCCGAGCTGGCCTATCATGACTGGCTGAGCCAGGAGCTGCCGCGGCACGAGCTGCTGGGCGAGCTGGTGCGCGACAAGCTGCTCTACTACCCGACCGTGACGCGCGAGCCCTTCCACCACCAGGGCCGCGTCAACGAGCTGCTGGCCAGCGGCAAGCTGACCGCCGATCTCGGCCTGCCGCCCTTCTCGGTGGAGCAGGACCGGGTGATGCTCTGCGGCAGCCCGGAGATGCTGGTCTCGATGAAGGAATTGCTGGAGGGCCGCGGCTTCACCGAGGGCGCCGGCAACCGCCCGGGCCATTACGTGGTCGAGAAGGCCTTCGTCGAGAAATAGGCCTCGCCCAGGCCGCCGCGCTGGTAGCCCATGCCCCCCGCCGGGGGCATGGGCTTTTTCATGCGGGACCGGCGGGAGAGGGCGCCGCCATGGCGAAGCCGGAGGCCGCCCAGGCGCGCACCGCCTGGATCTCGGCCTCGGTCAGCTCCTGGCGCGGCAGCGGCAGGGCCGGCAGGGTCGGGCCGAAGCGCAGCACCAGCGCGGCGGGCGTCTCCTCCAGCTGGCGCAGCCGCGCCGCCTCGGCCTCGAAGGACCAGCCCTGGCCCTGGCAGGAGAGCCGCCCGGGCAGCAGCACCACCGAGACGGGGCCGAGCAGCGGCTGGCGCGCCGGATCCGGCAGGGCCCGCAGGATGCGGGTCAGCGCGGCGCGCTGGCCGAGCTGGGCATGGAGCGCCAGCAGCAGCGTCACGCCGCCGATCGCCGCCAGCAGCACGCCCTCATTCCACTCCAGCGGCCGCCAGAAGGGGGCGGGGGGCGCCATGCGGCGCAGCAGCGTCTCGGCCAGGCGCAGCGACAGCAGCAGCGTGGCGGCGAAGAACAGGCCCTGGGCCAGCACCCGCAGCGCGCCGAGGCCGAGCCGGCCGCCGCGCCGCAGATCGGCATCGGCCACCCGCGCCTGGTCCTCGGCCCGCCAGCCCAGGCGGAGCGTGATCATGCCGCCTCCGCCCGCGCATGGCGTTCGGCCCAGCGCCGCAGCGCGTCCTGCTGCTCCGGCGCCAGGTCGCGCTTGGGCAGCACCTGGCGCTGGCCGAAGCCCAGGCTGAGCAGCATGAAGCGGCCATCCTCGGCCAGGCCGCGCAGCAGGGCGGCGTCGTAGCGCCGCGCCGCGCCCTCGGCCTGCCAGAGCAGGGAGGCGGGGCCGAGGGTGAGGGTGACGCGCTCCGGCCGCGTCTCGCCGGCCAGCAGGCGGCGCAGCCGGGCCAGCGTCGCGCGGCGCATCAGGGCCGGCAGCAGCTTCGCCTCGAACAGCCAGCCCCAGGCGGTGGCGCCGGCCAGCAGGGCGGCGAGCGTCACGAAGCTCCGCCCATGCGGGTGGATGCCCTTCCACAGCCCGATCGGCCCGGCCTGCAGCCAGGTGACGGCGCCCAGCATCAGCAGCAGCGCGGCGGTGGCGCCGGCCAGGCCGGGCAGGCCCGCATGGTCCCGGCGCAGCCCGAGGCCCTGGCCCTCCAGCTCGTCCCGCGCCGAGACCGCGAAGCGCAGCACCGCCTCCGGC
>NZ_GG770779.1:32365-43208 GCF_000164635.1 Pseudoroseomonas cervicalis ATCC 49957
GGGGGCGGAGGCCGACCGCCCCGGCCCGCGCGGGCCGATGTGGATGCGCCATCACGGCATGATGCCGCCGCCACCGCCGCCGCCCTCGCGCGCCGCCTCCTTCCGGCTGGAGCGGGGTGATGTCAGCATCTCCGTCCGCTGCGCCGAGAGCGAGCCGATGCAGGCCTGCGTCAACGCCGCCAATGCGCTGCTCGACAAGATGAACGCCGTGTCGCGCTAGGCGCCGAAGCTGCGGCGGGGCGGGGTCCTCCTCCCCCACTCCCCCTGGCGCCGGGCCCCCCTTCCGCGCCGCCCCGCCCCGCCGCGAACCCCGATCCTCCTCACCTCCTCCCCCAGCGACCGCGCCGGCCCCCTCCGGCGCGGTTCGCATCTCCGGGCTTCTCTCCGCGCTCCGCGCGGCCCTCTTCGCCCCGCGCTCCGCGCGTAGGGGCCAGACTGCGCGTTTTCTTGATGGCGTTTGATCCCCGTCAATGTGACGCAGCGTCCATCCTGCCATGGTCCACCGCGGGCCGACTCGGCGCGCGCCTCGCGCGGGCGCCGGCGGCCGACGACCGTGAAGGATCGATCATGACTACCGCCTCCCCTCCGGCCCCCCCGATCGCGTCGACGCCGGAACCCAGTTCCAACCGGAAATTCGCCTTCCTGCTGCTGGCGCTCGCCCTCTACGGGCTGGTGCTGATGCTACCCACCCCGGCGGGGCTGACCGCCTCCGGCCAGGTGGCGCTGGCGCTGCTGGCGCTGGTCATCACGCTGTGGATCAGCGAATGCGTCTCGCCCGCCACCAGCGCCGTCATCCTAACCGGCATGGCGGTTGTCGGGCTGATGGGCACCTCGCTGACGCCGACGGGCAAGCCGATGTCCTCGGCCGATGCGCTCGGCGTCATGCTGACCGGCTTCTCCTCGACCGCCGTGCTGCTGGTGGCGGCCGCGCTGTTCCTGGCGGTGGCGCTGAAGCACACCGGGCTCGACAAGCGCGTGGCGCTGCTGGTGATGAGCAAGGTCGGCATCTCGCCGGCGCGGCTGACGGTGGGGGCGATGATCGTGGGCTTCGTGCTCGCGCTGTTCATCCCCTCGGCCACGGCGCGCGTCGGCGCGGTGATCCCGATCATGGTGGGCATCACCGCGGCGCTCGGCCTGCCGGTCAGCAGCAGCCTCGGCGCCACGCTGATGATCGTCACCGCCCAGGCCTGCTCGATCTTCAACATCGCGGTGAAGACGGGTGCCGCGCAGAACCTGATCAGCCTGAACTTCATGCAGGGCGCCTTCGGCCACAGCGTGACCTGGGGCGGCTGGTTCGTCACCGCCTTGCCCTTCACCATCGGCATGAGCGTGGTGCTGTTCCTGGTCTCGCTCTGGCTGCTGCGGCCGGAGGTGCCGGCCAAGGAGGAGGCGCAGGCCAAGCTGCGCGAGCAGCTGGCGCAGCTCGGCCCGGTGACGGCGCCGGAGAAGCGGCTGATCGCGGTGGCGGTGATGCTGCTGCTGCTGTGGTCGACCGAGGGCGTGCTGCACCCCTTCGACACCACCACCACCACGCAGCTCGGCATCGCGCTGCTGCTGATGCCCAAGATCGGCGTGATGCACTGGGCGCAGGCGGAGAAGCTGGTGCCCTGGGGCACGGTGGTGCTGTTCGCCGCCTCGATCTCGCTCGGCACGCTGCTGTCGCGCACCGGCGCGGCCGGCTGGCTGGCGCAGGTGACGCTGGGGCAGCTGGGCATGGAGGCGCTGCCGGTGGTGGCGGTGATCGGCGCGCTGTCGCTGTTCAGCATCGTGCTGCATCTGGGCTTCGCCTCGGCGACGGGGCTGGCCAGCACGCTGATCCCGATCATGATCGCCTTCAGCCAGACCCTGCCGGTGTCGAAGGAGACGGCGTTCGGCATCGTGCTGATCCAGAGCTTCGTCGTCTCCTTCGGCTTCATCCTGCCGACCAACGCGCCGCAGAACATGCTGTGCTACGGCACGGGGGCGTTCAAGCTGTCGCAATTCGCCAAGGTCGGGCTGGTGGTGACGGTGGCGGGCTATGCGCTGATCCTGCTGCTCTCCGCCACGCTGTGGCCGATGATGGGAGTGCTGTGATATGGGTGCGCTGGTGGGTGTGATCGGGGCCGGGCAGGTGGGCGCGGCGGCGACCTATCTGCTCTCGGCGACGCCGGGGGTGAGCGACATCGTGCTGGTCGATCTCGACCTGGCGCGGGCGGCGGGGGAGGCGGCGGATATCGGCCATGCCGCGGCCTTCGGCACCTCGGCCCGGGTGCGGGAGGGCAGCTATGCCGAGCTGGCCGGGGCCGACCTCGTGGTGGTCACCGCCGGCGCCAGCCTGAAGCCGGGCCAGACGCGGCTGGAACTGCTGCACCAGAATATCCGCATCGTCGGCCAGATCATCGAGCAGGTGCTGAAGGTCGCGCCCGACACGATTTTCCTGTTTGCCACCAATCCGGTGGATGTGATGCCGGCGGTCGCGGTGCGGCATTACGGGGTGAAGCCGGGGCGGGCGATCGGCACCGGCTGCACGCTGGATTCGATCCGGTTCCGCGACCGGCTGGCGCATCATCTGGAGGTCGCGGCGGCGTCCGTGCACGCCTATGTGCTGGGCGAGCATGGCGATTCCGAGGTGCTGCACTGGTCCAGCGCGCAGGTGGGCGGGGTGCCGATCCTGGATTTCGCCGCGCAGCGCGGCAAGCCGATCGATGCCGCGATGCGGGCGCAGATCCATGAGGATGTCCGCACCTCGGCCTACCGGATCAAGGCGGGCAAGGGGGTGTCGAATTTCGGCATCGGTGGCTGCATCGCCCGGCTGGCGCGGGCGATCCTGATGGATGAGCGGGTGGTGTTCCCGGTCTCCACCTATCTGCCGGAGTTCCTGGGGGTGAGGGAGACCTGCATCTCGCTGCCGCATGTGCTGGGGGAGGAGGGCGCCTCGGCGCCGATCCATCCGCTGCTGGACGAGGCGGAGCGCGTGGCGTTGCGCAGCAGTGCCGCGGTGCTGTCCGACACCATCGCCAATGGTCTGAAGGTGCTGTCGGCCCCGGCCTGAAGCGCCCCGCCTGGCCGGGAGGCGGCGGCAGCCTGACAGAAAAAGAAGGGGGTCCGGGGGAATTCATTCCCCCGGATCTTTTTGCTTTTTAGGCTTTCCTGAACCTGGCCTGGGTCACGCTGTCGGTCTCCAGTGCCGCCGCGATGGCGCTGGCCCCGTCCCCGGTGCGCAGCACGACCCAGATCTCGGTGAACCAGGGGGCCTGCCCGCGGGTGCGGGCGAGGAAGAGGCGGTCGAGGGCGATGGCGGCGGGGTTGCGCGGCTGGCAGCAGGCGCAGCCTATGGGGTGGGCGGCGGCCGGGGGCGCCGCGAAGCGCTCCACCAGGGCCGGGCGGTCGGGCAGGGGGGCGCCGTCCTCGGCCAGCAGCACGGCGCCGGCGGGGATGCTGGCCGGGTCGGCCAGGCGGAGCGGGGTTCGGGCGTCGAGGGACCAGCGCATAGCGCTAGACATAAAGAAGTCTTTATGTCATCCGCAAGCCCATGGAGCCCTTGCTGGCGCAGCTGCGCGCCGCCGCCGAACCGACCCGCCTCCGCCTGCTGGCGCTTTGCGCCCGCGGGGCGTTCTGCGTGTCCGAACTCTGCGCCATTCTCGGCCAGAGCCAGCCGCGCCTGTCGCGGCACCTGAAGCTGCTGGTGGAGGCCGGGCTGCTGGAGCGGCTGCCGGAAGGCGCCAATGTGTATTTCCAGCTGCCGCCGCAGGCCGATCTGGTGCGGCAGATGCTGGCCCGGCTGCCGGAGGACGACACCACCATCGCCGCCGATCGCCGCGCCGCCGCGCGCATCGCGGCCGAGCGGGCGCGCGCGGCGTCGGAGGCGTTCCGGCGCGACGGGGCGGATTGGGACGAGATGCGGGCGCTGGATTTGCCGGCCGCCGCGATCGAGGCGGCGCTGCTGGACCTGCTGCCGGAGCGGCTGGGCCGGGTCGCCGATATCGGCACCGGCACGGGGCGGCTGCTGGAGCTGCTGGCGCCGCGCGCCGGCGCCGTGCTGGGGCTGGATGCCAGCCGCGAGATGCTGGCGCTGGCCCGTGCCCGGCTGGGCGAGCGCGGCCTGCCGCATGCCAGCGTGCGGCTGGCCGACATGTACCGGCTGCCGCTGCCGGATGGCGGGTTCGACGCCGCCACGCTGCAGATGGTGCTGCATTACGCCGAGGATCCGGCGGCGGCGCTGGCCGAGGCGGCGCGCATCCTGAGCCCCGAGGGGCTGCTGGTCGTCATCGATCTGGCAAGCCATGCGCGGCAGGATCTGCTGGCCGGGCCGGCGCATCGCTGGCCCGGCTTCGACGATGCGGCGATGGCCGGCTGGCTTGGCGCCGCCGGCTGCGCGCCGCTGCCGTCGGTGGAGATTGCCGGCCCCCTGCCGGTGCGGCTGTGGCCGGCGCGTCGCCTGGCCGTGCCGGTCGCCGCCGCCGAACCCGTTCTGACCTTCTGATCCGAAGAGGCCCTGCCCCATGGCCCGTCCGACCCTGCTGGAAGCCCTGCGCGACCGCGTCCTGCTCTGCGATGGGGGGATGGGCAGCCGCGTCCAGGCGCTGACCCTCGATGTGGAGAAGGATTACTGGGGCAAGGAGAACTGCACCGAGGTGCTGAACCTCTCCCGCCCCGAACTCGTGCGCGAGATCCATCGCGGCTATTACGAGGCCGGGTCGGACATGGTGCTGACCAACAGCTTCGGCGGCTCGCCCATCACGCTCGAGGAGTTCGAGCTGGGCGCCAAGGCCTTCGAGATCAACAAGCTCTCGGTCGAGCTGGCGCGCGAGGCGGCGGAGAGTTTTGCCGATGGCCGCGACCGCTGGGTGATCGGCGATATCGGGCCGGGGACGAAGCTGCCGAGCCTCGGCCATATCGACTATGACACCCTCGAAGCCGCATTGACGGAACAGTGCCGCGGGCTGATCGCCGGCGGCGCCGATGCGCTGCTGACCGAGACCAACCAGGACACGCTGTTCATCAAGGCGGCGGTGAATGCCGCCAAGATCGCGCTGCGCGAGGCACAGAAAGAAATTCCGATCTTTGTGCAGGTGACGGTGGAGACCACCGGCACGCTGCTGGTGGGCGCCGACATCGCCGCCGCCACCACGGTGGTGCAGGCGCTGGACGTGCCGCTGATCGGGCTGAACTGCGCGACCGGCCCGCAGGAGATGGCGGAGCATGTGCGCTACCTGGCGCAGAACTGGCCCGGCCTGGTCTCGGTGCAGCCCAATGCCGGGCTGCCGGAGCTGGTGGATGGCAAGACGCATTACCCGCTGGGCGCCGCCGAGATGGCGAGCTGGATGGAGCGTTTTGTCACCGAGGATGGCGTCAACCTGATCGGCGGCTGCTGCGGCACCTCGACGCCGCATATCCAGGCGCTGGACGCGATGCTGCGCAAGGTGGGTGGCAGCCGGTTCCGCCCGGCGCCGGTGGCGCGGCGCGTGCACTGGGTGCCGGCGGTGGCCAGCCTGTATGGCGCGACGACGCTGCGGCAGGAGAATGCCTATTTCTCCATCGGCGAGCGCTGCAACGCCAATGGCTCCAAGGCCTGGCGCGAGCGGCAGGCGGCGCATGACTGGGATGGTTGCGTCGCCATGGGGCGGGAGCAGGTGGGGGAGGGGTCGAACAGCCTCGACATCTGCACCGCCTTTGTCGGCCGCGACGAGATGGCGGAGATGAACGAGGTGGTGCGCCGCTTCACCGGCAGCGTCAACGCGCCGCTGGTGATCGATTCCACCGAGACGCCGGTGATCGAGGCGGCGCTGAAGCTGCATGGCGGCAAGCCGATCATCAACTCGATCAATTTCGAGGATGGCGAGGGGCATGCGACGGACCGCATGAAGCTCGCCAAGAAGTTCGGCGCCGCGGTGATCGCGCTGACCATCGACGAGGTCGGCATGGCGAAGACGGCGGAGGACAAGCTCCGCATCGCCGAGCGGCTGGTGGATTTCGCCTGCAACAAGCACGGGTTGCCGCAGAGCGATCTGCTGATCGACCCGCTGACCTTCACCATCGCCACCGGCAATGAGGATGACCGCAAGCTGGGGCTGTGGACGCTGGAGGGCATCCGCATGATCCGGGAGAGATTCCCGGACATCCAGATCATCCTCGGCCTGTCGAATATTTCTTTCGGCTTGAATCCCGCCGCGCGGCATGTGCTGAACAGCGTGTTCCTCGACCATGCGGTGAAGGCCGGCATGACCGGCGCCATCGTGCATGTCAGCAAGATCAAGCCGCTGCACTCGATCCCGCCGGAGGAGGTGAAGGTCGCGGAAGACCTGATCTTCGACCGCCGCAGCGAGGGCTACGACCCGCTGCAGAAGCTGCTGGAGATCTTCGCCGGGCGGAAGGCCGCGGATGCCGCCAAGAAGGTGAAGGCGGAGACCGTCGAGGGGCGGCTGAAGGACCGCATCGTCGATGGCGACCGCAAGGGGCTGGATGATGAGCTGGCGGATGCGCTGGCCAAGGGCATCAAGCCGCTCGACATCATCAACGGCATCCTGCTGGACGGCATGAAGGTGGTGGGCGAGCTGTTCGGCGCCGGCAAGATGCAGCTGCCCTTCGTGCTGCAATCGGCCGAGACGATGAAGGCCGCCGTCGCCTATCTCGAGCCCTTCATGGAGAAGATCGAGGGGCAGGAGAAGGGCACCATCGTGCTGGCCACGGTGAAGGGCGATGTGCACGACATCGGCAAGAACCTGGTCGACATCATCCTGACCAACAATGGCTACAAGGTCGTCAATCTCGGCATCAAGGTGCCGCTGACCGAGATGGTGGCAGCGGTGCGCGAGCACCGGGCCAACGCCATCGGCATGTCCGGCCTCCTCGTCAAATCCACCGTGGTGATGAAGGAGAACCTGGAAGAGATGTCGCGCCTCGGCGTCGAGGTGCCGGTGCTGCTGGGCGGCGCGGCGCTGACGCGCAACTTCGTCGAGGAGGATTGCGTCCGCGCCTATGCCAGCGGCCGCGTCGCCTATGCGCGCGATGCCTTCGATGGGCTGCACCTGATGGATCGGGTGATGGGCAATGATTTCGACGGCTATATCGCCGCGCTGCAGTCGAAGCGCGCCGGCAAGTCGAAGAACACCACCCGCACCCTTGGCACCGCCGATCCGCGCGGCTTCGCGCCCGTCGATGTCAACTACGCCCAGGCGCGCCGCCGCCGCGTGACGCAAGGCGAGGCGGTGCCGGTGCCGCCCTTCTGGGGCGCGCGGGTGATGGAGGCGGCGCCGAAGGCGATCATCCCCTTCATCAACGAGCGCAGCCTCTACCAGTTCCAGTGGGGCTTCCGGAAGCAGGGGCGGAGCCTGGAGGATTTCATCGGCTGGGCGAAGCAGGAGCTGCGCCCGGTGCTGAAGCGCATGCTCGCCCTGGCGGAACAGGAAAAGATCCTGCGGCCGCAGGCGATCTACGGCTACTGGAAATGCGCCGGCCAGGGCAATGACGTCATCCTGTTCGAGGAGGATGGCGTCACCGAGGCCGCGCGCTTCACCCTGCCGCGCCAGCCCAAGGAGGATGGCGAGTGCATCGCCGACTTCCTGCGCGACATCGAGGACGGGCCGGAGGGGCGCGACGTGATCGGCCTGCAGGTCGTCACCGTCGGCCAGAAGGCCAGCGACGTGGCGCGGGAGTGGTTCGAGGGCAACCGCTACCAGGATTACCTCTACCTGCACGGGCTGTCGGTGGAGATGGCCGAGGCGATGGCGGAATACATCCACAAGCGCATCCGCGCCGAGCTGGGCTATGCCGGCGAGGATGACCGCGACATGGAGAAGATGCTGGCGCAGGGCTATCGCGGCGGCCGCTATTCCTTCGGTTATCCGGCCTGCCCGCGGCTGGAGGACCAGGAGCCGCTGCTGCGGCTGCTGCAGGCGGAGCGCATCGGCGTGTCGATCAGCGACGAGTGGCAGCTGCACCCGGAGCAGTCGACCAGCGCCATCGTGCTGCACCATCCGCGCGCCAAGTATTTCTCGGTCTGAGGCGCATCCGGCGGCGCCGATGGCGCCGCCGGCAACACCCCGGCAACCCGGCCCCGCCACAGTGGCGCGACCTTGGCGCAACCCTGGGCCGAAGCCCACCCTCCCCGTGCGGCCCCTCCCGTTTCGGCCCTGACCGGCAGCCGAAAGAAAGGCAGCCGAAAGAAAAATGGAATGGGGAGGGGGGGTGGCCTAGAAAGCCGGGCGGACAGAGCAGGATCTTGGCGGATGAACCGTGCGACGAGGCTCGCGGCGGCGACGGTTGGCGTGGCGGTGGCGGTGCTGGGGCTGAAGGCCCTGGCCTGGTGGATCACCGGCAGCGTGGCGCTGATGGCCGATGCGCTGGAGTCGATCGTCAATGTCGCGGCGGCCAGCGCCGCGCTGGTCGCCATCCGCGTCTCCGCCGCACCGCCGGACGCCAACCACCCCTATGGCCACGCCAAGGCCGAGTATTTCTCGGCGGTGCTGGAGGGCGTGCTGATCGTCGTGGCGGCGCTGCTGATCCTCAACGAATCCTGGGATGCCTGGCAGCACCCCACGGCGCCGGAGCTGCCGGCGCAGGGCCTGGCCATCTCGGCCATCGCCACCGGCATCAACGGCGCCTGGTCCTGGTGGCTGTTCCGCGCCGGGCGCCAGCTGCGCTCCCCCGCCCTGCTGGCCGATGCGCGGCACCTGCTGGCGGATGTGGTGACCTCGGTCGGCGTGGTGGCGGGTGTCGGCGCCGTGGCGCTGACCGGCATCCTCTGGCTCGACCCGCTGCTGGCCGGGCTGACGGCCATCAACATCCTGTTCTCCGGCTGGCGGCTGCTGCGCGAGAGCGTCGGCGGGCTGATGGACGAGGCGGTGGAGCCCGAGCTGCTGGCGCGCATCCGCAGCCTGGTGTCGCAGCAGGCCGAGGGCGCCATCGAGGCGCATGATCTGCGCACCCGCCATGCCGGCCACACCACCTTCGTCGAGTTCCACCTGGTGGTGCCCGGCGAGATGAAGGTGGCCGAGGCGCATGAGATCTGCGACCGGATCGAGGCGGCGCTGAAGCAGGCGCTGGGCAGCGCCGTCATCACCATCCATGTGGAGCCGGAGGCGAAGGCCAAGCACCAGGGCGTTCTGGTGCTCTGACGCCCTTTGCAGCCGGGCCTCGCGCCCCATCTGCCCGGCTGGGCCACGGAGAAGGACAGGCATGGTCAGGCTGGATGTGATCACCACGCGCGGCGGCGATGGCGGGCAGACCTCGCTCGGCGACGGCACCCGGGTGGCCAAGGATTCGCTGCGCATCGAGGCGATCGGCGTGGTGGACGAGCTGAACGCCGCCATCGGCCTGCTGCGCCTGCATTGCGCCGCCGAGGCCGAGGCGGATGCCATGCTGGCGCGCATCCAGAACGACCTGTTCGACCTCGGCGCCGATCTCTGCGTGCCGGGCGATGGCAGCGAGGCGCCGGGCGAGCGCCCGCGGCTGCGCGTGGCCGACAGCCAGTGCGCGCGGCTGGAGGCGGAGCTGGCGGCGATGAACGAAGGCCTGCCGCCGCTGCGCTCCTTCATCCTGCCGGGCGGCACGCCGGCGGCGGCGCATGCGCATCTGGTGCGCACCCTGGCGCGGCGGGCGGAGCGCGTGGTGGTGGCGCTGGCGGCGGCGGAGGCGGTGAACCCGGTGGCGGTGCGCTATCTCAACCGGCTGTCGGACCACGCCTTCGTGCTGTCGCGCGTGCTGAACCAGGGCGGCGACATCCTGTGGGTGCCCGGGGGGGCGCGGTAGCCCGCCCCGGCGGGGTCAGAAGATCCAGCCCATCGCCTTGATGCCGACCCAGCACAGGGCGATCAGCACGCCGGTGGCGAACAGGCAGCCCGCCAGCGTCAGGCCCAGCCCGATGCCGGTGACGCGGCTGTCCTGCTCGACGATGCCGAGCGCCATGACGATGGTGCCGAAGGCCGGCGGGCCGTTGGTGCCGGGGCCGGGCAGGATCAGCATCACCGCCGCATAGACGGTGGCCCAGCCGACCAGCCGCTCGGCCGGCGGGGTGATGAACCAGCCCTGGCGCGGCCGCACCAGCTTCTCGATCGGCTTCAGCCCGCGCGAGGAGGCCGAGGCCAGCCGCAACAGATCGGTGCGCTTGACCGTCTGCCGGGCGACGAAGCCCGGCAGGCGCGGCACCCGCAGCCCCAGGCCCATCTGCGCCCCCAGCACCACCATCGGGATGCCGAAGACGCTGGCCATGCCGGGCAGCAGGCTGGGCAGGCAGAGCAGCAGGATCAGCAGGCCGAAGGCACGCTCGCCAAAGGCCTCGGCGATCTCGCCCAGGCTGATGCGCTCGCCCGGCAGGGCCGCCGCCACCTCGGCCACGATGCGGGAGATTGTCGCGCCCTCGTCCGAGGGCCCCGGCGCCCCGCCTTGCATCGCCGCGCCGGCCGTCCCATCCATTCCCAAATCCCGTGATCCATCCTGGCAACCCTGTGCGGGCGCCCTGCTTCATGCCAGGGAGATGAGGGCGCGGGCCGACCGGTTCAACGGGCCGCGCCCCCCGCCACCCATCGGGAGAAGAAGCCCCATGCAGCCTGTCGACCTGGCGCTCTGCCTGGCCGTCGATGTCTCGGCCAGCGTCGATTACGACGAGTTCGGCCTGATGGTGGGGGGGCTGGCCAACGCCTTCCGGCAGGAGGACATCGCCGCCGCCTGCAGCGCCGGGCCGCGCGGGGCGGTGGCGGTGGCGGTGCTGTTCTGGTCCTCGGCCCAGGAGGTGGCCGTGCCCTGGATGCGGCTGGACGGCGCCGACAGCGCCGCGGCGCTGGCCGAGGCGATCGACAACGCCCCCCGCCTGCCGGCGCCAGGGGCCACCGCCCTCGGGCCGGGCATGGCGGCGGGGCTCGCCCTG
>NZ_GG770779.1:43407-51268 GCF_000164635.1 Pseudoroseomonas cervicalis ATCC 49957
GGCTCGCCCTGCTGGCGCGCTGCCCGGCGCCGGCCGACCGGCTGGCGCTCGACGTCTCGGGCGATGGCGCGCACAACCAGGGGCGGGCGCCCGGGCCGGTGCGCGATATCGGAGTGGCGGCCGGGGTGACCATCAACGGGCTCGCCGTGCTCAATGAGGAGCCGGATCTGCTGGCGCATTACGAGGCGGAGGTGATCGGCGGGCCCGGCGCCTTCGCCCTGTCCTGCGCCGACTACGCCGATTTCGCCGAGGCGATCCGGCGGAAGTTGCGGCGGGAGATCGGCGGCGCGCTGCTTGTTGCGTAGCAGCAAAGCCTTCTTTTTCTGAAGAAAAAGAAGCAAAAAGACTTTATCGGCTTGGCGCAGGCGCCGGCGGGCTTTCCTTTGGCGCGGCGGCGGTGCAGCCTTGGGGCGCTGTTTGTGCAGAGGCGCGGGTCCGGCCCGCCGGCTTCCGGATGGCATCTCCCCTGTCTTCCTCAGGACCCGAACATGCTGCTGCTCATTCCCGGCCCCGTGCAGACCCGCCCCGAAGTGCGGGCGGCCATGGCCGTGGACATCGCCCCCTGGGACCGTGACTTCGCCCCCGAATACATCGCCATCCGCGAGAAGGTGCGCGACATCGCCGGCGGCAAGGCCGGCCAGCATGTCTGCCTGCCGCTGCAGGGCGCCGGGCATTTCATCACCGAGGCGGCGATCCGCACCTTCGCCCCCGCCCACTCCGGCAAGCTGCTGATCGTGCGCAACGGCGCCTATGCCGAGCGCATGGCGCGGCTGGCGCGCGAGGCCGGGCGCCAGGTGGTCGAGCTGCCCGCCCCCGACACCGGCGGCGTGGCCCCCGCGGCGGTGGCGGCGGCGCTCGCCGCCGACCCCGCCATCACCCATCTCGGCATCGTCTATTCCGAGACCGGCAGCGGGCTGGTGAACGACGTGCCGGCGCTGGGCGCCGTGGTGCGCGCGGCGGGGCGGCGGATGATCGTCGACGCCGTCTCGGCCTTCGGCGCGCTGCCCTTCGACCTCTCGGCGCAGCCGGAGGTGGATGCCGTTGTCTTCACCTCGAACAAATGCATCGAGGGGCTGCCCGGCATCGGCTTCGCCATCTGCCCGATCGAGCGGGTGGAAGCCAGCCGCGGCCAGGCCGGCTCCTGGTCCTTTGACCTGGCGGATGTCTACGACACCTCGCTGCGCGCCGGCTGGGGCAGTTTCCGCTTCACCCCGCCGGTGCAGGCGCTGCACGCCTTCGGCGTTGCGCTGGACATTTTCATCGCCGAGGGCGGGCAGAAGGCGCGGCTGGCGCGCTACCGCGAGAATTGCCGCATCCTCTACGAGGGCGCGCAGGCGCTGGGCCTGCAGCCTTACCTGTCCTGGGAGAATCAGGGCCCGATCATCGCGTTGTTCCACCAGCCGCGGCAGGAGGGTTTCACGCTGCAGGGCTTCGTGGATGCGCTGAAGCGGCGCGGCGTGCTGATCAGCAATTTCTACAACACCGAGGCGCCGACCATGCGGATTGGCTGCATCGGCCATGTCGGCCCGGACGAGATGCGGTTCGCGCTGGGCGCGATGCGTGGCGCGCTGGAGGAGCTGGGCGTGCGCCGCCGCGACGCGGCTTGAACGGGACGGCGCCCCGCAGCGCGGGGCGCCCCTGGCAAAGTCTTTTTGCTTCTTTTTCTTCAGAAAAAGAAGTTTCTTCCATTTATTATTTTAAGTTCCTAAAGCGCTCGCCAGATCCTCCATGTCGCGCGCCACCACATCCCAATCCTGTTCCGGCGCCAAGTCGGTGGTCTGACCTGGCCCGTGCTCGGTGGGGCGGGGGATGAAGGCGGTGCGCAGCCCGCAGCGCCGCGCCGCCGCCAGATCGCCATTGTGCGCGGCGACCAGCATCACCTGCCCGGGGCGCAGCGCCAGCACCTCGGCGGTGCGCAGATAGGCTTCCGGTGTCGGCTTGTAGGCCTGGGCCACCTCGGCGCCGAGGATGGCGTCCCAGGGCAGGCCGGCGCGCTTGGCCATGTCCAGCATCAGCCGGATATTGCCGTTGGAGAGCGGCGCGATGATGTAGCGCGCCTTCAGCCGGGCGAGGCCCGCGACCGAATCCGGCCAGGGGTCCAGCCGGTGCCAGGCCAGGTTCAGCTCGTCCAGCTCCGCCTGCGGCACGCGGGCGGGGTCGATGCCGTAGCCGGGCAGGATCTGCTCCAGGTTTTCCCGGTGCAGCACGTCGAGCCGGGTGAAGGGCCGGCGGCCGCTGCGCACCTCCTCCATCGCCGGCGAGTAGCGGCGGCGCCAGGAATCGGCGAAGCCGGCCGGGTTGGCGCCGGCGGCGCCATGCCGGGCCAGGAAGGGCGCCGCCTCCCGCGCCACGCCCTGCCGCCAATCGACCACCGTGCCGAACACGTCGAACACCAGCGCCTGCACATCCTGAACCATGGCTTTCCGCCTTTCCCCCGTGATTACGCGGCCATTCCCAACTCGTCCTGGCGGCGCTTGTCCAGCTCCTCGCTGTAGCGGCGCAGCAGGTAGGAGGCCTTGACCAGGCCGATGACGCAGGAGGTGTCCTTCTGGTCCACCACCGCCAGCGCCTCGGCATCGGTCGCGTCGAACAGCGCCATGGCCTGCTTGGCGTTCTGCGCCGGCAGCAGCACCTGGCCGGCCAGGTGCAGCAGGCCTTCCACCGTGGCGTCCTCCTCCAGCTCCGGCGCGTGCGCCTCGGCCACCAGGATCATGCCGGCATAGCGCCCGGCGGCGTCGAGGGCGACGACATGGGTGGTGGCGCCCAGCGGGAAGTCGCGGCGGAAGGCGCTGATGCGGGTGTCCTGCCGCACGGTGCGGATGTCGCGCCGCATCAGCTTGCCCACCGTCAGGTCGTGCAGCCAGCCGACATCATGCGCGCTGCGGATCGCCTCGCCGCGCAGGTGGAAGCGCCAGGTGGCGAAGGAGTAGCCGAACAGCCGCCGCACCGTGGTGGCGGAGACGATGACGGCCATCACCACCACGCCGGCGATGGCGAAGCTGCCCGTGGTCTCCAGCGCCAGCAGGGTCATGGCCAGCGGCGCGCCGATGACGGCGGCGCCGAAGGCGGTCATGCCGACGATGGCGCCGAGCAGCGGGTCCACCGCGATGCCGAGCGCCAGCGCGCCGGAGGCCACCAGCTTGCCGAGCAGCGCGCCCAGCAGCAGCGAGGCGAAGAACAGCCCGCCGCGGAAGCCGGCGCCGATCGAGATGGCGGAGGCCAGCGCCTTCAGCAGCAGCAGCGTCACCAGCGGCAGGGCCGGGCCTTCCACCACGAAGGCCAGGTGCAGCGCGCCATGCCCGGCCGAGAGCACCGCGGGCGTGACCAGCGCCAGCGCGCCGACGGCCAGCCCGCCCACCGCCGGGCGCAGCGTGCCCCAGGGGATGGCGCGGCGCAGCCCGGCCTCGGTGACGGTGACGCCGCGCATCAGCGCGATGCCGGCCAGGCCGCAGGCCAGGCCGATCAGCAGCGACAGGCCGGTATCGTCCCAGTCCGGCGCGCCGAGCCCGGAGGCCAGCAGCTGGGTGCCGCCGCCGAGCCAGGCGGTCACCAGGCTGCCGGCCACGGCGGCGGCCAGCACGGGCGCCAGGTAGGCGATGGCGTAGCTGCCGATCACCAGCTCGAAGGCGTAGAAGGCGCCGGTCAGGGGGGCACCGAAGGCGGCGGCGATGGCGCCGGCCGCGCCGCAGCCCACCAGCACGCGCAGATCGCCGCGCCGCAGCCCGAAGGCGCGGCCCATGCGCGAGGCGGCGCCGCCCCCGGCCTGGGTGTAGGCGGCCTCCAGCCCGACCGAGGCGCCGAAGCCGTTGGAGAGCAGGTTCTGCGCCCCCACCACCACCCCGTCCCACAGCGACATGCGGCCGCCATGCAGGGCGTTGGCCTCGATCGGGTCGATGGGCTGGCGCGGCCGCCAGCGCGCCAGCGCCAGGCCGAGCAGCCCGAGCAGCAGCCCGCCGGTGGCCGGCGCCAGCAGCAGCAGCAGCGGCTCCGGGTCGCGCAGGGCGGAAAGGCCGTGCTGGCTCTCGGGGCCGAAGATCAGCAGGTGCATGCCGCGCGCGGCGCCGCCCAGGGCGGCGGCCAGCAGCCCGCTCAGCAGCCCGGCCAGGGTGCCGAGCAGCAGGATGCCGAGCTCGCTCTGCCGCACCGCGTCGCGCAGCGAGCCGCCGGGGACACGCTGCTGCAACCAGGTGCGGAAGCCGCTCATGCCGCCTCGCTCCAGCCGCAGGCGGCGAAGGCGTCGCGCAGCGCGGGTGGCACCGGCGCGGTGGCGGAGAGCGGCGGGTCCAGCGGCAGCTCGATGGCGCGGGCCAGCAGATGCAGCCCGCCCGGCGCCTTCGTGCCGTAGAAGGGGTCGCCCAGGATCGGCCAGCCCTGGGATGCGCAATGCACGCGCAGCTGGTGGGTGCGCCCGGTCTCCGGCCGCAGCTCCAGCCAGGCGAGGCCCGGGCCACGGCCGCGCACCCGCCAGCGGGTCAAAGCGGGCTGGCCGTCGGGATGCGCCTCCATCCGCCAGCCGGTGGCGGCGCTGCTGGTCTTGCGCAGGGGGAGGTCGATGCGGCCCGACTGCGCCGCCGGCCCGCCCCGCACCACGGCCCAGTAGGTCTTGCGGGCGCGGCCCTCGGCGAACAGCCTGCCGAGCGCGGCGAGCGCCGGCTTGGTGCGGCCGAGCACCAGGCAGCCGGCGGTGTCGGTGTCCAGGCGGTGCGCGGGTTGTGGCCAATGCCGCTTGCCCTGGGCGAGCGCCGGGAGGTGGTCCTCCAGGCTGGCGCCGCCGCGCGGGCCGCGATGCACGGGCAGGCCGGCGGGCTTGTCGATCACCAGCACCGCCTCGGTCTGCAGCAGGATCTTGAGAGGGGCGCCGCCCCTCTCAAACTCTCCCCGCCAAGAACCTGAGGTTCTTGGATCTCCCATCAGAGTCTCCACGGATGGCGGGGTCCGGGGGGACCCTGTCCCCCCGGCGGGGGCGCGGGGGCGGAGCCCCCGCCTCACGCTCAGGCCGCCTTCGGCAGCAGGCGGCTGGTGCGCTCGGCCCAGTCGAAATAGAGCTGCCTTGCCTTCTGCGCGACCGGCCCGATCGGCAGCTGGCGGCCCTCGAAATTGGTGCAGTACTGCACCTTGCCGAAATTGCCGGTGGCGAAGATCTCATCCGCCCCGCGCAGCATGTCGGGGGTGATGACGCATTCCCTCGCCTCGATCCCCGCCTCGCGCAGCAGGCCGAGCACGCGGGAGCGGGTGATGCCGGCCAGGTAGGTGCCGTTGGCGATCGGCGTCATCACCACCCCGTCCTTGACCATCATCAGGTTGGAGGTGGCGAATTCGGCGACATTGCCCTCGAAATCCGACATCACGGCGTTGTCGTAGCCATGCTCGCGCGCCCAGCCGGCGGCGCGGGAGGAGTTCGGATAGAGGCAGGAGGCCTTGGCGTCGGTCGGCGCCATGTCGGCGGCCGGGCGGCGGAACGGCACCATGCAGGCCGAGAAGCCCTTGGAGACGTCCGGCATCGGCGAATCATAGATCGACAGGATGAACTCGGTGCTGTCGCCATCCGGCTGCGCGGCGCCGATGCCGCGGCGGACGAAGAACATCGGACGGATGTAGAGCTCGGCGTCGGGGCCCATGCGGCGCACGCCCTCGCGGCACAGCTCCTCGATCGCCTCGGCCGAGAGGGTCGGCTTCATGCCCATGGCATGGGCGCTGCGGATGACGCGCTGGCAGTGCAGGTCGAGATCCGGCACCAGGCCGCGGATGGCGCGGGCGCCGTCGAACAGGATGGAGCCGAGCCAGAAGGCGTGGTCCATCGGGCCGAGCACCTTGGGCTCCTCGGTCAGCCACTTGCCATCGTGCCAGAAGACGCCCGCCATGGAACCAATCCTTCAGTGAAGCCAATGAGGGCGGGAAGACTGCCACGGGTGCCGGGTGGGGTGAAGGGTGCGGGCGCCAGAAGTTTCTTTTCGAATCGACAACAAAAATGCCTAAGGTTCCGCTGGTGCGACGCGGAAGGGCCGAGACCCATGACCTCCCCGAACCCTGTGGCGGGCAATGCCACTTTCCAGCTGGGGCTGGTGCTGGCGGGGGCGGTGTCCGCCGGCGCCTACACCGCCGGCGTGCTGGACTTCCTGACCGAGGCGCTGGACCGCTGGGATGGCGCGCGCGAGGCGGCGGTGCCGCCGCCGGCGCATCGCGTGGTGCTGAAGGCGGTCAGCAGCGCCTCGGCCGGCAGCATGTGCGCGGCGATCCTGGCCGCGGCGGCGGGGCGGCGCTTTCCGCCGGTGCGCGCCACCGATCACGCCGCCTACGAGGCGCGGCAGGGCGGCCCGCGCAACCCCTTCTACGACAGCTGGGTGCTGGCGCCGCGGCTGGAGCGGCTGCTCGACACCGGCGACCTGCAGGGGGGACCGCTGCTCTCGCTGCTGAACGGGACCTGGCTGCGCGACGTGGTGGATGCGGCGCTGAACGGCCATGGCGTGGCGCAGGGCTGGTGGCTCCGGCCCTGGATCGACCCGGCGCTGGAGTTGCGGCTGACCCTGGGCAACCTGACCGGCCAGCCCTATTGCGCCGCCTTCGGCGGCGCCGCGGGGCAGGGCCTGCCGATGATGCGCCACGCCGCCATGGCGGATTTCCGGCTGGGGCTCGCGGCGCCGCAGGGCAGCTGGTGGGGATTGTCCGGCGAGCCCACGGCGGTCGCGGCCGACTGGTCGCTGCTGGGCCGCGCCGCCCTGGCCTCGGGCGCCTTCCCGCTGTTCCTGCCGGCGCGCGAATTGCCGGCCGGCCCCGCCAACCTGCTGTCGCTGCTGGTGCCGACCGGGCAGAAGCGCGGGCCGCTGCACCTGGCCGAGTATCGGACCCTGGCGCCCCTGGCCACGCCGGCGGCGCCGGCCACCATGCTCTGCGTCGATGGCGGGGTGTTCGACAATGAGCCGGTGCAGCTCTGCCGCTCGCGGCTCGTCGCGCCGGGCGAACGCATGCCGCGCGAGGGGAGGGAGGCCGATCGCGGCCTGATCATGGTCGATCCGTTCCCCGCCCCCGACCCCTTCGGTCCGACCAGCGAGAAGACGCCGATCGGCAAGGTGGCCTGGGCGCTGCTCTCCGCCTGGAAGAACCAGGCCCGCTTCCGGCCGGAGGACATCGCCCTGGCCTTCGACGAGGCCGCCTACAGCCGCTACCTGATCGCCCCGTCCCGCCCGCCCGGCGGCGCCGGGGGCGGTGCGCCCTCTCCCCTGGCGGCGGGCGGGCTGGCGGGGTTCCTCGGCTTCTTCCATGTCGAGTACCGCCGGCACGACTATTTCCTCGGCCGCCGCAACGCGCAGAACTTCCTGCGCCACAGCTTCGCCCTGCCGCGGGAGAATCCGCTCCTTGCCGATTGGCGGCAGCGCGAGGTGGCCATCTCCGCGGCCTATCCGGAGCTGGTGGCGCAGGCCCAGGCCGCCTCGGCCACGGGGGGCGCGCATTGGCCGCTGGTGCCGCTGCTCGGCCCCCTGGCGGTGGAGGAGCCGCTGCCGGCCTGGCCGGCGGGGCGCTTCGGCCCGGCCTCGCTGCAGGCGCCGCTGCGGGCGCGGCTGAAGGCCCTGCTGGGCGCCTCCGGCCTGCCGCGCCTGCTGACCGGGCTCGGCAACTGGGCCTATGGCGACAAGGCCGTCGACTGGGCGATCCGGCAGGTGGCGGAGGAGCTGCGGATCCAGCAGCTCTGATCGGCGCGGGCCCTGGCGTGGCGGTGCGGCGGGCGTAAAACCCGGCCTCCGCCGCCAAGGATGCCGCCATGCCCCGCCTGAGCCTGACCGAAGCCGAAACCCTGGCCGAAGCCGCCCTGCGCGGGGCCGGCGCCGGCCCCGGCATGGCCGCGGCCACCGCCCGCGCGCTGGTC
>NZ_GG770779.1:54046-58479 GCF_000164635.1 Pseudoroseomonas cervicalis ATCC 49957
CCGAGCGGCTGGGCCCGGCGCTGGGCCGCACCGTGCTGGTGGACAACCGCGCCGGCGCCGGCGGCGTGCTGGGCGCCGACGCGGTGGCCAAGGCGGCGCCGGATGGCGCGACGATCGGGCTGCTCGGCCTGACCACCTGGACCGCCATGCCCTTCATGTTCAGCCGCCTGCCCTTCGATCCGGCGAAGGATTTCACCCCGCTCAGCCTGATCTCCGCCGGCTCGCTGCTCTGCGTCGTCAATGCCGAGACGGCGGCGAGCCGCGGCTGGAGCGATTTCCGCGCCCTCATCGCCTGGGCGCGGGCCAATCCGGACAAGGTGACGATGGGCAGCTCGGGCACCGGCACCTCCTCGCATCTCTGCCTGGCGGCGGTGAACAAGGCGACCGGGGCGGGCATCCTGCACGTGCCCTATCGCGGCGGCGGCCCGGCGATCCAGGACCTGCTCTCGGGCAATATCGACATGATGTTCGACGTGATGCCGGCGCTGATGCCGCATGTCGCCTCGGGCAAGCTGAAGGCGCTGGCCGTCTCCTCGGCGCGGCCGGTCGATTCGGCGCCGGGCGTGCCGGGCATGGCGGAGTTCGCCGATCTCGGCCTCGGCCGGGTCGATATCGTCACCTGGAACGCCATCGCCGCCCCCGCCGGCCTGCCGGCGCCGCTGGCCGAGCGGCTGGCCCAGGCGGTGCGCCAGGCCGGTGCCGAGCCGGAGTTCCGCGAGCGGTTGCGCCCGCTGGGCTACGAGGCGGTGACCAGCGCCACCCCGCGCGAGCTGGAGGACCTGATCGCGCAGCAGCGCCCGGTCTGGCGCGAACTGGTCGAGCTCTCCGGCGCCCGGCTGGACTGAGGCGGCGGAAAAGCGCCGCATGCGCGGGGAGGCCATTCCCCGCCCCCGGCTTTCCGGGCAGGCTGTGCGCGTCCAAGCCCGCGGAGGAAACCATGTCCCGCCTGACGGCCCTGTCGCTGGCCGCGCTGCTGGCTGCCAGCCCGGCCCTCGCCGCCGACCCGCAGCCCAACTGCCCCTCCGAGGCGGCGATGCAGGCCATGGCCGCCTCGCTGCTCTCCAACGCCCCGGTGCCGGCCTTCCCCGGCCGCATGACGCTGGCCGACGGGCTCTGCGCCCAGGCGCGGCTGGTGCCGGCGATGCAGGCCGAGCTCGGCCGCGTGGTCGGCTGGAAGGTGGGGCTGACCAATGACGCGGCGCAGCGCCGCTTCGGCGTGCCGCACCCGCTGGCCGGCCCGATCTACGAGGCGACGGTACGCGCCCGCTCCGGCGCCGAGCTGCCGGCGCGCTTCGCCGCCGTGCCGGTGATCGAGGCCGACCTGATCGTGCGGGTGAAGGACGAGGGCATCGCGACGGCGGGCGAGGACCATGTCGCCATCCTGCGGCATCTCGACCAGCTGGTCCCCTTCATCGAGATGCCCGACCTAGCGCTGGCCGACATGAAGCAGATGGACGGGCCGAACCTGCTGGCGATCGGCGTCGGCGCGCGGCTCGGCGTGGTGGGGGAGGCGATCCCGGTGCAGGCCGATGCCGCCTTCGCCGAGCGGCTGGGCCGCATGCAGGTGCGCTTCGCCGACGACCAGAAGGAGCTGTCCAGCGTGCCCGGCAGCGCGCTGCTCGGCCATCCGCTGAACGTCATCCCCTGGCTGGTGAAGGACCTCGCCGCGCGTGGCCAGGCGCTGCGGGCGGGCGACCTGATCTCGCTCGGCGGCTTCTCGCCGGCCCTGCCGGCCGAGGCCGGCCGCCGCTACAGCGTGACCTACACCGGCCTGCTGGAGCAGCCGGTCGAGGTCAGCGTCACGCTGCGCTGACGGCGGGTGCAGGAGGGCCCATTCTTTCCTGGTCCCCCTGCCGGGGGAGCTTGAGGGGCGAGGCCCCCTCAAGCCTGCGGCCGGTGATGCGTGCCGGCGCGCTCGGCGGTCTCGGGATGCGCCGCGGCGGCGGCGATCTCGCGCTCCAGGAACAGGTTCAGCACGGTGCGCAGCGTGGCGATGGCGGCGAGCTGGCCGATCTCGTCCCAGCTCGGCGCCACCACGGTGCGCAGGATGTCGGCGGCCAGGGTGATCTCCAGCGCCACCGCCAGCCAGCGCGCCAGGTGCAGGCGGATCGCCAGCTTGGCGGTGTCGGGGCGCGCCTCGCGCCGGGCCAGCAGGCGCAGCATGCGCCAGGCCGCCTCCAGCACCGCGATGGCGATGACCAGCGCCGCCAGCGCCTCCGCCGCCAGCACGATGCCCTCGACCATCCGGTTGACCGCTGCCTGCATGCGCCGGCAACGCCGTGGCCGCGCGGCGGTTGATGCGGCGGGCGGCGCTGCGCTCTTGACCTCGGCGCCGCGCCGGCGCATCGGCTCTGTCTCGCCCCCTGGCTGGAGAACCGTCCCGCATGCTCGCGCTCCGCGTCATTCCGTGCCTCGACGTCAAGGAAGGCCGCGTCGTCAAGGGCGTGAACTTCGTCGCCCTGCGCGACGCCGGCGACCCGGTGGAGCAGGCCCGCGCCTATGACGCGGAAGGGGCGGACGAGATCACTTTCCTCGACATCGGCGCCACGCATGAGAATCGCGACACCATGTATGACGTGGTGTCGCGCACCGCGGCCGAGGTGTTCATCCCGCTGACCGTGGGCGGCGGCGTGCGCGCGGTCGAGGATGTGCGCAAGCTGCTGCTGGCCGGCGCCGACAAGGCCAGCATCAATTCCGCCGCCGTCTCCGACCCCGAGCTGGTGCGCCGCGCGGCGCAGGCCTTCGGCAGCCAGGCCATCGTGGTGGCCATCGACGCCCGCAAGGTCGCCGAGGGGCGGTGGGAGATCTTCACCCATGGCGGCCGGCGCGAGACGGGCATCGACGCGCTGGGCTGGGCCGAGCGGATGGAGAGCCTCGGCGCCGGCGAGCTGCTGGTGACCTCGATGGACCGCGACGGCACCAAGTCGGGCTTCGACCTCGACCTGCTGCGGGCGCTGCGGGCCCGGGTGCGGCTGCCGCTGGTGGCCTCGGGCGGGGTTGGCGCGGTCGGGCATTTCGTGGAAGGGGCGGAGGCCGGGGCCACCGGGCTGCTGGCCGCCAGCGTGTTCCATTACGGCGAGATGCGCATCGGCGAGGCGAAGGCGGCGCTGGCCGGGGCGGGCTTCCCGGTGCGTCCGAATCCAGTGCGGAAGGTGGCCTGATGGCGAAGGATACGAAGAAGAAGCCGGTGAAGGCCAAGGCGGCGCCGAAGAAGGCGGCGGTGAAGAAGGCCGCGACCAAGGCCGCCGCCAAGGCCGCGCCGAAGCCGGCGCTGCCGCTGCCGCCGGAGATCCCGGCCGTGGCCCGCCCGCGCAAGGCGACGCTGAAGGCCGAGGCGCGGCACCTGGCGCCGCTCGACGTGCCGGTGACCGGCGACATCGCCGTGCTGGCCCGGCTGTGGGAGACGGTGGAGGCGCGCCGCCTCTCCGGCGACACGCTCGGCTCGCATTCCGCCCGGCTGATCGCCCGCGGCACGCCGAAGGTCGCCCAGAAGCTGGGCGAGGAGGCGGTGGAGTGCGTCATCGAGGCGATCCAGGGCAACCACCGCGAGACGGTGATGGAGAGCGCCGACCTGCTCTACCACCTGATCGTGCTCTGGGTGGATGCCGGCATCCGCCCGGAGGAGGTCTGGGCCGAGCTGGAGCGGCGCGAGGGCATCTCCGGCATCGCCGAGAAGGCGTCGCGGCCGAAGGGCATCGTCCGCGCCGCCGAGACCACCAAGCTGCCCTGACCCCCGCATCCCGCCGCGCCCGGCCCGGGCGCCGCGCCACACGTCCCAGGAGGAGAACTGCCATGCCGGTGTCCGGCCTGCCGCCCTATGACGAGGGCAACATCTTCGCCCGCATCCTGCGCGGCGAGATCCCGGCGCGGAAGGTGCTGGAGGACGAGCACGCCCTGGCCTTCCACGACATCGCGCCGCAGGCGCCGGTGCATGTGCTGGTGATCCCCAAGGGGCGCTATGTCTCGGTGGCGGATTTCTCCGCCTCGGCCGGGGCGGAGGAGGTGGCGGGCTTCTGGCGCGCCGTGGGCCAGGTGGCGCGGCAACTCGGGCTGGAGAGCCAGGGCTACCGGGTGCTGACCAACATGGGCGAGGATGCCGGGCAGGAGGTGCCGCATTTCCACGTGCACATCCTGGGCGGCCGCCGGCTCGGCCCGATGCTGGCGAAGCAGGGCTGAGCGGCGCGCGCCGGCCGGGCTTGATCCGGCCGGCCCTTGATCCCGCGCCCGGGCATCGCCATCCCAACCGCATGGCTGATCCGATCCAAGAGGCCGAGGCGCGCAGCGCGCTGGACGCCGCAGGGCAACTGCCGGATGCCGAGCTGGATCTCGGCCTGGTGGCGCTGCAATTCGCCCGCATCGACGCGCCGCAGGCCGATTGGCGGGCGGCCGCCGCGCAGCTCTCCGCCCTGGCGCGGGAGGCGGTGGCCGGGGCC
>NZ_GG770779.1:59376-66664 GCF_000164635.1 Pseudoroseomonas cervicalis ATCC 49957
GGCGGCACGGGCGGTTGCAGCGCCGGGCCGCCCCCACCCAGGCTGGACCCACCCAGGCTGGACTGGGCGCGCGCGGGCAGGGGCAGCGCCAGCAGGGCGGGCAGCAGCAGGGCAAGCGCGGCGGAGCGAAGGAGAGAGGCCATGCGGCGATCTGGCCCGCATTGCGCGCCGATGGTCAAGCGCCGCTCCCGCACCGCAACACAGCCCGCCACCGCAGCATCCCCTCAGCCAGCCAGACCCGCCTCGACCCCCGGGCGGCGGCATGGCGGCCGCGCGGCCCGGCGCCCCGCTGTAGAGCATCGGGGGCGGGAAAGGGAAGCGCGGCGGCCGGCGAAGGCGGGGTAAAACATGGGGCTAGGTGGTTTTCCTCGCCCTGTGTCTTTGGCGCCGCGCGGGGCGGCTAGAGCGAGAGCATCTGCCCCGCGCCGACGGCGCCGAGGAAGGTGACGACGCCCGTCACCTCGACGCCGGGGGCCAGCTCGGCGGCGTCCAGCCCCTCGGCGCGCAGCCCGGCCTCGCAGACCAGGCGGCGCACGCCGAGATCCTGGGCAGCGTCGAGCAGCGGGGCGATGCCCACGACGTTGCGGCGGGCCAGCACGGCCTCGCGCTCATCGGCGAGCAGCGGGGTGCGGCGCAGCAGCAGGCGGCAGCCGGCATTGGTGGCGAAGAGGATGACGGGGCGGCCGATGGCGGCGGCGCCGGTGGCCAGCATCAGCGCGTAATGCGCCGGCTCGTGCCCTGGCGAGCGCAGCAGGATGCCGAGCGGCGCGCTCATGCGCCTGCGCCCACGCCGCAGAGCACCGGCTCCGGCGCCACCGCGTGGCAGGCGAGGTCGCGGATGCGGGGTGAGGGGCCGCAGAGCGGGCATTCCGGGTCGCGCTTCAGGGCGACGGTGCGGAAGCGGGCGTCGAGCGCGTCCCACAGCAGCAGGCGGCCGGCCATGCCCTCACCAATGCCCAGGATCTCCTTCAGCACCTCGGTGGCCTGGAGGGTGCCCATGACGCCGGTGACGGCGCCGAGCACGCCGGCCTCGGAGCAGCTGGGCACCAGGCCGGGGGGCGGCGGCTCGGGGTGCAGGCAGCGCTGGCAGGGGAAGGGGGCGCCGAGATGCGACTTGTAGGTGGAGAGCTGCCCCTCGAAGCGCAGCACGGCGGCCGAGACCAGGGTGCGGCCGAGCAGGTGGCAGGCATCGCCGAGCAGGAAGCGGGTCGGGAAATTGTCGGTGCCGTCGCAGATGATGTCGTAGCGCGGGATCAGCTCCTGCGCCGCCGCGGCGTCGAGGCGGCGCTGATGGATCTCGACCCGCACCTCGGGGTTGAGGCGGCGGATGGTCTCGGCGGCGCTGTCGGCCTTGTTGCGGCCGAGGCGGGAGGTGTCGTGCGCCACCTGCCGCTGCAGGTTGGAGAGTTCGAGGATGTCGTCGTCGATCAGGCCGATGGTGCCGATGCCGGCGCCGGCCAGGTAGAGGGCCAGCGGCGAGCCGAGCCCGCCGGCGCCCACCAGCAGCACGCGGGCGGCGCGCAGCTTCGCCTGGCCGATGGCGCCGACGTCCTGGAGCAGGATGTGGCGCGAATACCGGTGCAGCTCGGAATCGGTGAAGTCGAGGTCCATCTGGGACATATGGGTGCCGCGCTGCCTGACTGAAGGCGGGGTCCGGGGTGGCCCTGCCACCCCGGCGGAGGGGTCTGGGGAGGCGGAGCCTCCCCAGAGTTCTTTCGGTTCTGTCTGGGGAGGCGGAGCCTCCCCAGGTTACTTTAGTGACCCGTGCTGCCGAAGCCGCCCGCGCCGCGCCCGGTCTCGGGCAGGGTGTCCACTTCTTCCCAGCCCGCGCGGATGACCGGCGCCAGCACGCCTTGCGCGATGCGCATGCCGCGCTCGATGGTGAAGGGGGCGTCACCGGCGTTCAGCACGATGATCTGCACCTCGCCGCGATAGTCTTCGTCGATGGTGCCGGGGCTGTTGGGCAGGGTGATGCCGTGCTTCAGCGCCAGGCCGGAGCGCGGGCGGATCTGCAATTCGTGGTTGGCGGGCAGGGCCATCTGCAGGCCGGTCGGCACCAAGGCGCGCTGGCCGGGGGCGATGACCAGCGGGGCGGTGATGGCGGCGAGCAGGTCGAAGCCGGCGGCGCCGTCGGTGGCGTAGCTGGGGAGCGGCAGGCCCTCGGCATGGGGCAGGCGGCGGATGGCGATCTTCATCAGGCGAAAAACTCGGCGATGCGGGTGGCGAGGCGGGCGGCGACCTCGGGCTTGGGCAGGCGGGGCCAGTCCTCCACCCCGGACTCGGTGACGATGTGGACGGTGTTTTCCGCGCCGCCCATGACGTCGCCGGAGACGTCGTTGGCGACGATCCAGTCGCAGCCCTTGCGCTGGCGCTTGGCGATGGCGTTGGCGACGACTTTTTCGGTTTCCGCCGCGAAGCCGACCACGAGGGTGGGCCGCCGGGCGTGGCGGGAGAGGGTGGCGAGGATGTCCGGGTTCAGGGTGAGCGCCAGGGGTGGCGGCGCTTCTCCGGGGATTTTTTTCAGTTTCTGGGTGGCCTCGCCGGCGCTGCGCCAATCGGCCACGGCGGCGGCGCAGATGGCGGCGTCGGCGGGCAGGGCTGCCTCGCAGGCGGCGAGCATGTCTCGCGCGCTTTCGATCCGCATCGTTGTGACGCCGGGCGGGTCGGGCAGGGTGACGGGGCCGGAGACCAGGGTGACCCGGGCGCCGAGCCCGGCCAGCGCCGCGGCGATGGCGTGGCCCTGCTTGCCGCTGCTGCGGTTGGCGATGTAGCGCACCGGGTCGATCGGCTCATGCGTCGGGCCGCTGGTGACCAGGATGTGCCGGCCGGCCAAAGGTTTCGCGCCGGGGTCGAGCAGGGCGGCGATGGCGGCGAAGATTTCCGAGGGTTCGGCCAGGCGGCCCGGGCCGCTTTCGGCCTCGGCCATGGCGCCGTCATTCGGGCCGATGGCCTGCACACCCCGCGCGGTCAGCGCCGCCATGTTGGCCCGCGTCGCGGGGTGGGCCCACATGGCCCAGTTCATCGCGGGGGCCACCAGCACGGGGCGGTCGGTGGCCAGCAGCACGGTGCTGGCCAGGTCGTCGGCCAGGCCATGCGCCATCTTGGCCAGGAAATCCGCCGAGGCCGGCACCACCGCCACCAGGTCGGCCATGCGGGCGAGGCGGATATGACCCACATCCGCCTCCCCCTGCAGCGACCAGAGGTCCTGGTGGACCGGCTCGCCGGCGATGGCCTGGAGCGCGTTCGGCGTGACGAAGCGGGCGCCGCCGGCGGTCAGCACCGGCGTCACCCGCGCCCCCGCCTTGCGCAGCAGCCGCGTCAGCTCCAGCGCCTTGTAGGCGGAGACGCTGCCGGAGACGACCAGCAGCACATGCTTCCCCGCCGGCATGCGGCTTACAGCTTCCAGCCGGTGTGGATGGCGACGATGCCGCCCGACAGGTTGCGGTAATTGACCCGCTCGAAGCCCGCGCCCTCGAACATGCCGGCCAGCGTCGGCTGGTCGGGGAACATGCGGATGCTCTCGGCCAGGTACTGGTAGCTCTCGGCGTCGTTGGCGATGCGGCCGCCGATGGCGGGCAGCGCCTTGAAGGACCAGGCGTCGTAGAGCGGCCGCAGCGCGTCGATCTCGAGGCGCGAGAATTCCAGCACATGCATGCGCCCGCCCGGGCGCAGCACGCGGAAGCCCTCGCGCAGCACCGCGTCCTTGTCGGTGCAGTTGCGCAGGCCGAAGGCCATGGAGACCTTCTCGACGCAGGCATCCGGCAGCGGGATGCGCTCGGCATCGCAGCAGACGAAGGAGAGGCCATCGGCCAGCCCCTTCTGCAAGGCGCGGTTCTGCCCGACATTCAGCATGGCGGCGTTGATGTCGGCCAGGATGACCCGGCCGGCGCCGCGCTTGCGGGCCAGGAAGGCGACATCGCCGGTGCCGGCGGCGAGGTCGAGCAGCGTGTCGCGCGGGCCGGCGCCGATGGCGGCGACGAAGGCGTGCTTCCAGGCCCGGTGCAGGCCCAGCGACATCAGGTCGTTCATCACGTCGTATTTCGGCGCGACGCTGTCGAAGACCTCCCGCACCATGGAGGCCTTGGCCTCGCGGGGGACTTCCTTGAAGCCGAAATCGGTGGTCTGGGTCATGCCCTACAGGATAGCGCGCCGGCGGGGTTCGGGAAGTGGGGGCGGCGTGACGGATGGGCGAAGGGTGCGGGCTCAGCGGCCGCGCCGCAGCAGCTCGGTCAGCTTCAGCGCGCCCAGCGCCTGGGTCATGCCGAAATAGGCGGCGAGGCCCACCACCACCAGCAGCCCCAGCTCCAGCCAGCGCCAGATCCCGGCGGTGGGCGGCATGACCGAGGAGAGCGCCGCCACCAGCGCCGCCATCACCGCCGAGGCCAGCAGCAGCCGCCACAGGTTGCGGCGCAGCTTGCGGTCGGCCAGCCATTGCCCGCGCCGTGCCAGGATGGCGCAGAGCAGCGCGGTGTTGACCCAGGCGGCGATGGAGGTGGCCAGCGCGATGCCGACATGCGCCAGCACATGGATCAGCGTCAGGCTGATGGAGAGGTTCACCACCACCACCGCGATGCCGATCTTCACCGGCGTCGCCGTGTCGCCGCGGGCGAAGAAGCCGGGGGCGAAGGCCTTCACCAGCACGAAGGCCGGCAGGCCGGCGGCATAGGCCATCAGCGCCGCGGCGGTGGCGTGCGCCGCCTCGGTCGTCATGGCGCCGCGCTGGAACAGGGCCAGCACGATGGGCTCGGCCAGCACCATCAGCGCGGCGGCGGCGGGCAGGGTCAGCGCCAGCGACATCTCCACCGCCCGGTTCATGCTGCGATGCGCGGCGAGCTTGCGCCCCGCCCGCAGCTGGCGCGACAGCAGCGGCAGCAGCGCCGTGCCGACGGCCGCGCCCACCACGCCGAGCGGCAGCTGCGCCACGCGGTCGGCATAGTTCAGCATGGCCACCGCGCCGGCCGGCAGCAGCGAGGCGATGAAGATGTCGATGGCGAGCGACAGCTGGGTGATCGAGGCGCCGAGCAGCCCGGGCACCATGGTGCGCACCACCTGCTTCGTCTCCGGCGTGACGCGCGGCCAGGAGATGAGGCGGAAGCCCATGCCGGCGCGGCGGCAGGCCACCACCACCAGCGCCAGCTGCGCCACGCCCGAGGCCATGGTGCCCCAGGCCAGCGCATGCGCCGGCGTCGCCACATAGGGGGTGAGGGCGAAGAGCGAGACGATGGCGAAGAGGTTGAACAGCAGCGGCGCGCCCGCCGCCATGGCGAAGCGGTCCACCGCGTTCAGCACGCCGCTGACCAGCGCGGTCAGGCAGATGAACAGCAGATAGGGGAAGGTGATGCGCGACAGCTCCACCACCAGCTCGAAGCGGTAGAGGTCGTCGACCAGGCCGGGGGTCAGCACCCGCATCACCTGCGGCATGAAGACGATGCCGAGGCCGACCAGCAGCAGCAGCCACAGGGTCATCAGCGTCGACATGCGCTCGGCCAGGTCGCGGGCGCGCTTCGGCCCTTCCAGCGTCAGCATGCCGGTGAAGGCGGGCACGAAGGCGGCGTTGAAGGCGCCCTCGCCGAACAGGCGGCGGAACAGGTTGGGCAGGCGCAGCGCGATGAAGAAGGCGTCCGCCAGCGGCCCGGCGCCGAGCGTCGCCGCGATCAGCATGTCGCGCAGGAAGCCGAGGATGCGGCTGGCGAAGGTCCAGCCACCGATGGTCAGGACGTTGCGGAACATGGCGTCACCGGTGGCGGGTCAGGGCAGGCGGGGCAATTGGCGGGCGGCGGGGCCGCCCGGCCGGGTCGGCGTCCCCGGGGAGACGCCGGCCACGCCCACCGGGCGTGGCCAAACCGAAAGAATCAGGCCTGGGCGACGGGGCCCTGGCCGTCGATGCCGCCGGCCTGCTGGCCGCGGCGGGACTGCCACAGCGCCACGAAGTCGATCGGCGTCAGCAGCACCGGCGGGAAGCCGCCATCGCGCGTCACATCGGCCAGGATGTTGCGGGCAAAGGGGAAGAGCAGGCGCGGGCACTCGACCAGCAGCAGCGGCTCGAGCAGGTTCGGCTCCACATTGACGGTGAAGATGCCGCAATAGACCAGCTCGGCGATGAAGGCGGTCTGGCTGCCGCCATTCGGGCCGGGGGCCTGGGCGTCGGCGCGGATCTGCAGCGACACCTCGAACACATTGCCGCCCTGCTGCAGCGGGCGCGCCTGCACGTCCAGCGCCAGGTCGATGTGCGGCTGCTCGCGCAGCGTCGCGAAGATCTCCGGCGCGCCCGGCACCTCGAAGGACAGGTCCTTGGTGTACTGCACGTTCAGCAGCAGCGGACCCTGCGGCGCGGCGCCGTTGGGCGGGGGAAGGTCGGCGTTGGTGTCGGACATGCGGGCCCCTGGAAATGGCGTTCCGGTATCGCCGGGCGGGGTAGCACGCCCCGCCCGGCCTGTCACAGGTCGCGCGGGGAGGATCCCTCAGTGCTTCCAGACGATGCTCTCGGGCGCCGGGCCGGTCGGGTCGCAGCGCAGCCACTGGCCATTGGTGACCGACTGCCCGGTCATCGACAGGATGAAGCCCCAGTGGGAGACGACGACGGTGTGCTGCCAGTCGGCCAGGGCCGACATCTCGGCGCGGAACAGCCGGGCGCGCGCCTCCACCTGGTCGGCCGGCTCCTCGACCGCCGGCCACCAGACCTCGTCGATATGGTTGAGGTCGAGTTCCGGCCAGTCCTGCGCCAAAGCGGTGCGGGGGGAGCCGATGTCGCAGGCGAAGGCGTAGCGCTCGCGCACCAGGGGCTGCACCAGCACCGGCAGGCCCAGGCGCTTCGCCAGCGGCGCCGCCGTCTGCAGCGCCCGCGTGTAGGGGCTGGCGATGATGCGCTGGACCTGGTGCCCGCCCAGGATGGCCTCGGCCGCCGCCTCGGCCTGCTCATGGCCGAGCGGGGTCAGTTTCGGGTCCTTGATGCCCGGGTCGCGCCGCGTCGCGGTGAAATGCAGGTTGAATTCGCTCTGGCCGTGGCGCAGCAGGATCATCGCGGAGCTCCTTGAGGCGTTCTGGCAGTAGCCAGAGGGGGAAATCCCTGCAAGACGGTCGGTTCCGGCACCGTCCGGCGTTGCGGTGGGGCCACCTGTCTCCTAGATGTGCAACATGAGGAGAATGCAATGTCCGGCGGCTTCCCGGTCGATCTGATCCTGTTCGCCATGGTGGCGGCCTTCCTGGTGCTGCGGCTGCGCAGCGTGCTGGGCCGCCGCCAGGGCTTCGAGCGGCCGCCGCAGGAGCGGCCGGCCCCCGGCCAGGCCCG
>NZ_GG770779.1:67792-71503 GCF_000164635.1 Pseudoroseomonas cervicalis ATCC 49957
CGCAGCAGCAGATGCACCGCCCCCTGGTTCGGCGCCGGATGCGCCGCGCCCAGCACCAGCCCGCGCAGCTCCGGCGCGTTCAGCCAGTGCGGCAGTTCCCGCCGCAGCACGCCGCCATCCGGCGCCGGGCCCTTGCCGGTGACGATGGCGACGCAGCGCAGCCCCTCCGCCTGGGCGCTGTGCAGGAAGCCGCGCACCGCCACCCAGGCATCCTGGGCGCGGCGGCCATGCAGGTCGAGCGTGCGCTCGGGGCGGGTGCGGCCGCGGCGGAGGTCCTTCCAGCGCGAATGGTCCAGCCCGCCCGGCTGCGCGCCGATGTCGATCGGCGGCGGCGCGGGCTTCGCCACTGGCTTGACCGGCGGGGCAGGAGGCGCCGCCACCAGCACCGGCACCGGGGGAGCAGGCTCCAGCGGCGCGGCCGGCAGGCTCGGCAAGGCGTGGCCCGGCAGGGGTTTGACCGTCTCGGCATAGGCGCGCCACAAGGCACGCTCCTGCGGGGTCAGGCTTCGGCCTGGGCGACGCATGTCCTGTCCTGTCAAAACCAGGGGGCTCCGCCCCCTGGACCCCCGGCAGGAACCTGAGGTTCCTGCACCTCCCATTAGTCAGTCAGGGGGCGCAGGTCTATTCCTCCTCGGCAGGGGTGCCGAGGGCGGCCAGCAGCGCGGCGCGCAGGCTGGCCAGCTTGCGGTCGTTCTCCACCTTCAGGCCGAACACGTCCTTCACGTAGAAAACGTCCACGGCGCGCACGCCATAGGTGGTGATGTGGGCGGAGGCGATCTGCAGGCCCTGCTCGGAAATCGCCGCCGTCACGTCGTGCAGCAGGCCGGGGCGGTCGCGGCCATTCAGCTCGATCACCGTGTGCGTGTTGCTGGCGAAATTGTCGATCACCACCCGGCCGGGCACCTGCACGGCGCGCAGGCGGGCCGGCTCGCGGCGGACCTTGCGGATCTCCTGCACCAGATTCAGGCGGCCGGAGAGCGCCTGCTCGATCAGCACCGACAGCCGCGCCAGCTTGTGCGAGGCATCGAAGGCCCCGCCCGCCCCGCCCGGCTGCGCGTCCTGCACCCAGAACGTGTCCAGCGCCATGCCATTCGTCATGGTGTGGATGCGGGCATCGACGATGGTGGCGCCCGCCACCGCCAGCGCCCCGGCGATGCGGCTGAACAGGCCGGGATGGTCGGAGCAGTAGACCGTCACCTCGGTCACCGCCCGCGCCTCCAGCACCCGCGTCGCCACCGAGAGCGGCGCGCCGGAGGCCTCGGCCTCGCGGATCATCGCCGCGTGGCGGGCATGGCTCTCCGGGTCGAAGGACAGCCAGTAGCCGGGATAGCCGAGGCCGAGGAAATGCTCGACCGCCTCGCGCTTCTGGTCGCCCATGATGGCGGCGGCCGCCTGCTTGGCGCGCGCCACGCGCACATCGCGCTCCGGCACCGAGAGGCCGCCGGCCAGCACTTCCGCCACCCGCCAGTACAGCTCGCGCAGCAGGGTGGCCTTCCAGCCATTCCACACCTTGGGGCCGACGGCGCGCATATCGGCCACCGTCAGCACCAGCAGCAGGCGCAGCCGCTCCGGCGACTGCACCACCTCGGCGATGTCGAGGATGGTCTTGGGGTCGTCGATGTCGCGCTTGAAGGCGGTCTGGCTGACCAGCAGATGGTTCAGCACCAGCCAGGAGACGGTCTCCGTCTCCTCCGGCGTCAGGCCGAGGCGGGGGCAGACCTCCAGCGCGATGCCGGCGCCGAGCTCCGAATGGTCGCCGCCGCGGCCCTTGGCGATGTCGTGCAGCAGCAGCGCCACATGCAGCGCGCGGCGCGACTGCACCTGGCCGACCAGCTCGCTCGCCACCGGCGCGGCCTCGGCCAGCTCGCCCGCCTCCAGCTGGTTGAGCACGGCGATCGCCTCGATCGTGTGCTCCTCCACGGTGAAGACATGGTAGGTGTCGAACTGCATCAGCCCGACGATGCGGGCCCAGTCCGGGATGAAGCGGGAGAGGAAGCCGACCTCGTTCAGCACCCGGATCCAGCGCGCCGAATCGCGGCCGCAGAGCAGGTCGAGGAACAGCTCGCTGGCCTCCGCGTCGCCGCGCAGCACCGTGGCGCGCGGCGCGCTGCGGATCAGCGCGCGATGCGCCAGCGGGTGCAGCTCCAGCCCGCGGTCGCGCGCCGCGCGCACCAGGCGCAGCATGATGGCCGGGTCGTCCTCCACCACCCGGTCGGGGGCGAAGAGCAGCTTGCCATCGGCGATGGCGACGCCGGCGGCCACCAGCGCCGGGTCCGGCGCCCGCTGCACCGCCGGCAGGCCGAGCGTCGCGCGCTCGATCGCCGGCTCCAGCAGGCGGGAGAGGCGCACCACGTCGCGCGCGGTGAGGAAGAGGTGCTTCATGAAGCGCTCCACCCCATCCTGCTTGCCATGGCGGGTATAGCCCATGCGGGCGCCCACCACCGGCTGCAGGTCGAAGGTGAGCCGCTCCTCGGCGCGGCCGGTGACGTAGTGCAGGTGGAAGCGCACCGTCCACAGGAAGTCCCAGGCGCGCTTGAAGGCGCGCGCCTCGCGCGCCGTCAGCAGCCCGCCGCCGGGGCTGTCGGGCCCGACCAGCTCCGGCATGCGCTTCACGCCGAAGGCGTAGCGCGCCAGCCAGTACATGGTCTGGATGTCGCGCAGGCCGCCGCGGCCTTCCTTCAGGTGCGGCTCGACCAGATAGGGGCTGTCGCCATAGCGGCGGTGCCGCGCCGTGCGCTCGGCCCGCTTGGCGGCCAGGAACTGGCCGATGCCCCAGTCCTGCCGGGCGCGGGCGAATTCCTCGTCGAAGCGGTCGAACAGCGCCGCCTCGCCGGCCAGGAAGCGGGCATCGAGCAGCGCGGTCTGGATGGTGGCGTCGCTGCGCGCATCCTCCAGGCATTCGCGGATGCTGCGGGTGGCATGCCCGACCTTCAGCCCGAGATCCCAGAGCAGGTAGAGCATGAACTCCACCGCCCGCCGGCCGCGGGGCCCAAGCGGCCGCTCCGACAGGAACAGCAGGTCGATGTCGGAATAGGGGCCGAGCACGCCGCGGCCATAGCCGCCGGTCGCCGCCAGCACGAAGGGCGGCTCGCTGGTGGCGGCGAAGGGGTTGGCGCCCGGCTCGGCCTGCTCCGGCGCCACCTGGGCCAGGGTGTAGGCGTGGATGGCGAAGATCAGCCCGTCGGTCAGCTCGCCCAGCATGCGCGCCGCCGTCAGGCCCGACAGCGCATGCGCCTCGAACGCCTCCTGCACCCGGTTCTGGATCCGCCCCAGTTGCCGGCGCAGCAGCATCAGCGCCTGGTCGCGCGGCACCGGCGCGCCGGGGCGGGGGATCAGGTCCAGCACGACATCGGGCAAGGGCCGCAGCGCCCCGGCGGGCAGGGGCGCGGTGGCAAAGGCGTCAGGCAACTCGCCGGAGCTTCTCATTCGACGGATGTTATCCCGCCCGCGCCCGGGGCAACAGCTTCGTGATCGCTTTTGTGCGCCCCGTTGCTGCCGTGCAGCAATTTCAGGCGGTAAAGCGCCTCCAGCGCCTCGCGCGGGGTCATCCTGTCGGGGTCGATCGCGTCCAGCGCATCGCGCAGCGCATCCTGTTCCACCGCCGGTTGCGCGGACTCGGGCGACTCCGCCGGGCGGCCGCCGAACAGCGGCAGCTCCTCGGCCAGCGGCTCCAGCCCGCGGGCGCGCGCCTCCAGCGCCGCCAGCACGGCG
>NZ_GG770779.1:72294-74916 GCF_000164635.1 Pseudoroseomonas cervicalis ATCC 49957
AGCCGCGGCGCCGCCTCGCCCTGGGTCGCGCGCACATAGTCCAGCGCCAGGCCGCAGGCGGCCAGCTCGGCGGCGGTGAAGCGGCCGAAGCCGTCCAGCCCGGCCACGCCGTAGAACTCCGCCAGCCGCCGCGCCGGGTCGCGCGGCGCGTCGCGCTCCACCAGCCGGTCGCGCCAGGGGGCCAAAGCGGGCTGCGCCAGCAGCGCCGGCGGCAGCAGGATCTCGGCCGGGTCGATGCGCGCCAGCAGCGAGGCGATCTCGGCCTCCGGCAGCGTCTCGGTGGCGAAGGCGCCGGTGGAGAGGTCGATCCAGGCCGCGCCCCACTCCCCCTCGCCCTGGGCGAGCGCCAGCAGCCAGGCCGGGCGGGCGCCGTCCAGCAGCGCGTCCTCGGTCAGCGTGCCGGGGGTGACGAGGCGCACCACCTCCCGCCGGATGGTCGGCGCGCGGCGCGCCTTGGCCTGTTCCGGCGTCTCGCGCTGATCGCACAGCGCCACCCGGAAGCCGGCGCGGATCAGCCGGGCGAGGTAATTCTCCAGCGCGTGCACCGGCACGCCCGCCATCGGCACGGGGCGGCCCTGATGCTCGCCGCGATGCGACACGGCGAGCCCCAGCGCATCCCCGGCGCGGACCGCGTCGTCGAAGAACAGCTCGAAGAAATCGCCCATCCGGAAGAACACCAGCGCGTCCGGATGCGCCGCCTTGGCGGCGAACCATTGGGCCAAGGCGGGGGTGGCGCCCTCGGCGGAGGGCAGGACAGGGCGGCTCATGCGCGGTTCCTAGAGCATGCCGGGCGGCCAGGGAACCGCCCGGTTCGGCTTGGCAGGGCGCGCCACCCGTCGCAACCTGCGCGCCGGGCCACGAGAATGACAGGGAGTTTCGTCACATGTTCCACCGCCGCAGCCTGCTGCAGGGGGGCGCCGCCGCGCTGCTCTCCGCCCCGCTGGCCGGGCGCCTCTCGGCCCCGGCCCTGGCGCAGGACAGCCGCGCCGCCACGCTGCGCTTCGTGCCGCAGGCCAATCTGAGCGCGCTGGACCCGATCTGGACCACCGCGACGGTCACCGCCAACCATGGCTACTACGTCTTCGACACGCTCTATGGCGTGGACGCGCAAGGCCGGCCGCGGCCGCAGATGGTGGAAGGCCATGAGCAGGCGGAGAATGGCGCGCTGTGGCGCTTCCGCCTGCGCGAGGGGCTGAAGTTCCACGATGGCAGCCCGGTGCGCGGCGCCGACGTCATCGCCAGCCTGAAGCGCTGGGCGGCGCGCGACACCTTCGGCCAGCTGCTGGCCAAGGTGGTGGTGGAATGGCAGGCCCCCGACGACCGCAGCTTCGCGCTGCGCCTGAGCCGCCCCTTCCCGCTGCTGCTGGAGGCGCTGTCCAAGCCGGATTCCAACGTCGCCTTCATCATGCCGGAGCGGCTGGCCGCCACCGACCCGACCCGCGGCATCACCGAGATGGTGGGCTCCGGCCCCTATCGCTTCCTGGCCAATGAGTTCAATTCCGGCTCCCGCGCCGTCTACGAGAAGTTCGACGGCTACGTGCCGCGCAGCGAGCCGGCCGAGAACTCCTCGGGCGGCAAGGTGGCGAAATTCCGCCGCATCGAGTGGCACATCATCCCCGACCCCTCCACCGTCGCCGCCGCGCTGAGCAATGGCGAGATCGACTGGTGGGAGCGGCCGCACCCCGATTTGCAATCCCTGCTGGCGCGCAGCCGCGACATCCAGCGCGTGGTGCAGGACACTTCCGGCCGGCTGGCGCTGATGCGGCTGAACTGCCTGCAGCCGCCCTTCAACGACGTCCGGGTGCGCCGCGCCGTGCGCCTGGCCGTCAACCAGGAGGACTACATGCGCGCCAGCCAGGGCGACGACACCTCGGCCTGGACCGACACGCGCAGCGTCTTCCCGCGCCGCACCCCCTACTACCAGGACCATGCCGACCTGATGCCGGCGAGCCTCGACGCCGCCCGCAAGGCGCTGCAGGAATCCGGCTACGCCAACCAGAAGGTCGTCATCATCAACCCGACCGACTTCCCGGATATCGGGCCGCTCGGCCAGGTGACGGCCGACCTGCTGCAGCGCGTCGGCTTCAACGTGGAACTGGCCGAGAGCGACTGGGGCACCGTGATCCAGCGCCGCAACTCGCGCGAGCCGGTGGAGCGTGGCGGCTGGAGCATCTTCCACACCACCGGCCCGGTCACCTTCTACGGCAACCCCGCCATGTCGCCGCTGGCGCGCGGCCAGGGCGCCGCCGGCTGGTTCGGCTGGTGGCAGAGCGAGCGCGCCGAGCAACTGGTCGACACCTGGCTCTACTCCCAGGACCAGGCCGAGCAGCAGCGCACCGCCCATGAGCTGGGACGGCTGGCGCTGGACGAGGTGGCGACCGTGCCGCTCGGCCAGTTCACCATCCGCACCGCGCTGCGCCGCAACCTGACCGGCCTGCTGACCGGCGCCGCCCCCTTCCCCTGGAACCTCTCCCGCGCTTAGTTTTTTCGGACTGCCGTTGTCGTGTTGAGAGGCGGGCCGCTGCGCGGCGGCGGGCCGCCCGTGGGGCAGGGGAGGCGGTCGTGCCGCCCGCCCCGATCCTATCCCGGCCGGCGGCGAGACGCCCTGGCCGGGGCGCGGCG
>NZ_GG770779.1:75392-85314 GCF_000164635.1 Pseudoroseomonas cervicalis ATCC 49957
CGGCTGGGCCGCATCCCCGGCGCCACGCGCCCGCGCGCACCGCCGCTCCACACGCTGATCGCCACCGGCCCCGCCTCGCGCCGGCGTGTGCGCGACCGGTTCCGTGATCGACCCGGCGCGGCATCCTTCCCGCGCCGGACCAGCTTGCCTTGGTCCCGCTCTCAGGCTCACCTTGCGGCGCACAACCGCCGCGAAGGGCCGCCCATGACACCGCCCCGCCCGCGCCCGCCCTCGCCGCGGCCGGGCTGATGCACATCCCGCTGATCTCCCGCTGGTCGGTGCCCACGCAATGGGCGGCGCTGCTGGCGCTCTCGGCGCTGCTCGGCGGCGCGCTGGACCTCATGGGCCTGCCGGCCGCGCTGCTGCTCGGCCCCATGCTGGCCGGCATCCTGTTCGGCATCCAGGGCGCCACCGCCCGCGTGCCGCCGCTGCCCTTCCTCGGCGCCCAGGCGCTGATCGGCATGCTGATCGCCAATGCCGTCACCGCCGAGATCCTGGTGACGCTGGCCGCCGACTGGGCGGTCTTCCTCGGCATCATCCTCTCGACCATCGCCGCCTCCACCCTGCTGGGCTGGCTGATGAGCCGCTGGCGCCTGCTGCCCGGCACCACCGCCATCTGGGGCTCCTCGCCGGGGGCCGCCAATGCCATGACGCTGCTGGCCGGGGCCTTCGGCGCCGATATCCGGCTCGTCGCCTTCATGCAGTATCTGCGCGTGGTCTTCGTCGCCGGCTTCGCCTCGCTGGTGGCGCAGCTCTGGGGCGCCGGCGCGGGCGAGCGCCCGCCGCATGACTGGTTCCCCGCCCTGCCGCTGCTGCCCTTCGCCGCGACGCTGGCCGTGGCCTTCGGCGGCGCCGCGCTGGGCCGGCTGCTGCGCTGGCCCGCCGCCTCCCTGCTGACGCCGATGCTGCTGGGCGCCGTGCTGCACGCTGCCGGCCTGCTCACCATCGTGCTGCCGGAATGGCTGCTGGCGGCCTGCTACGCCCTGGTCGGCTGGCGCATCGGCCTGGGCTTCACCCGGCCCATCATCCGCGCGGCCGCGCGCGCCTTCAGCCGCGTCGTGCTCTCCATCCTGGTGCTGCTGGCCTTCTGCGGCGGCCTCGCCGCGCTGCTGGTGGTCTGGCTCGGCATCGACCCGCTCACCGCCTACCTCGCCACCAGCCCGGGCGGCATCGACACCATCGCCATCATCGCCGCCGGCACGCCGGTCGACCTCTCCTTCATCATGGGGCTGCAGGTGGCGCGGCTGATCCTGGTGATCCTGCTGGCGCCGCCCATCGCCCGCTTCATGGCCCGCCGCGTGCCGCCGGAGTAGCGGGAGCGCGGCCGTCTTTCCGCACCTGCGAAGCGGCTGGCTTCCGCCCGGTCGCGCCAGCCGACATAAAGGCAGGCCGAGCACGGAAAGAGAATGCCATGGACGACGCGAAGAAACCTCCGATGGGCGACACCCGCACGGCCCGCATCACCGCCGAGGAGGCGCTCGCGCTCCACGCCGAGGGCAAGCCCGGCAAGCTGGAAATCCGCCTGACCAAGCCGCTGACCACGGCGCGCGACCTCAGCCTGGCCTATTCCCCCGGCGTCGCCGAGCCCTGCCTGCACATCCACCGCGACCCCTCGCTCGCCTATGATTACACGGCCAAGGGCAACATGGTCGCCGTCATCTCCAACGGCACGGCGGTGCTCGGCCTCGGCAATCTCGGCGCGCTGGCCGGCAAGCCGGTGATGGAGGGCAAGGCCGCGCTGTTCAAGCGCTTCGCCGATGTCGATTCGATCGACCTCTGCGTCTCCACCGAGGATGTGGACGAATTCGTCAACGCCGTGCGCTATCTCGGCCCCTCCTTCGGCGGCATCAACCTGGAGGACATCAAGGCGCCGGAATGCTTCGTCATCGAGCAGCGCCTGCGCGAGCTGATGGACATCCCGGTCTTCCACGATGACCAGCACGGCACCGCCATCGTCGCCGCCGCCGGCCTGATCAACGCCTGCCACCTGACCGGGCGCGAGCTGTCCGAGACGAAGCTGGTGATCAATGGCGCGGGCTCCGCCGCCATCGCCTGCGCCGAGCTGGTCAAGGCCATGGGCATGCGGCCCGAGAACATCCTGATGTGCGACACCAAGGGTGTGCTCTACCGTGGCCGCACGGAAGGCATGAACCAGTGGAAGTCGGCGCATGCCGTGGCCACCGACCGCCGCAGCCTGGCCCAGGCGCTGGAGGGGGCGGACGCCTTCTTCGGCCTCTCGGTGAAGGGCGCCGTGACCGCCGACATGGTCCGCTCCATGGCCAAGAACCCGATCATCTTCGCCATGGCCAACCCCGACCCGGAGATCACCCCGGACGAGGCCCGCGCCGTGCGGGATGACGTCATCATCGCCACCGGCCGGTCGGACTATCCGAACCAGGTCAACAACGTGCTGGGCTTCCCCTTCATCTTCCGCGGCGCGCTCGACGTGCGCGCCAGCACCATCAACGACACGATGAAGATCGCCGCGGCCGAGGCGCTGGCCATGCTGGCGCGCGAGGACGTGCCGGAGGAGGTGGCGGGCGCCGGCGGCGGCTCCGGCCTGCGCTTCGGCCCCGACTACATCATCCCGCACGCCTTCGACCCGCGGCTGATCGCCCGCGTCTCCCCGGCCGTCGCCAAGGCCGCCATGGAATCGGGCGTGGCGCGCAAGCCGCTGCCCGACCTGAAGCGCTACGCCCGCACGCTGAGCGGCCGCCTCGACGCCGGCGCCAACGCGCTGGAGGCGATCACCGAGCGGCTGCGCGCCAACCCGCAGAAGGTCGTCTTCGCCGAGGGCGAGGAGGAGAAGGTGATCCGTGCCGCCATCGCCTTCCGCAACGCCGGCTACGGCACCCCCGTGCTGGTCGGGCGCGAGGACCGGGTGATGGCCAAGGTCGCGGCGCTGGGCATCCCGCTGCCGGAAGGCATCGAGATCCACAACGCCAGGCTCTCCGACAGCAACACCCGCTACGCCGAGTTCCTCTACCAGCGCCGCCAGCGCCAGGGCTTCCTGTTCCGCGACTGCCAGCGCCTGGTGAACCAGGACCGCAACACCTTCGCCGCCTGCATGGTGGCGATGGGCGACGCGGACGCCATGGTCTCGGGCTTCACCCGCTCCACCTCCGCCACGCTGGAAGGGGTGATGAACGTCATCGACCCGGCGCCGGAGACGGTGCTGTTCGGCCTGTCGCTGATGCTCTCCCGCCGCGCCGGCACCGTGCTGGTGGCCGACACCGCCATCCATGAGCGCCCCGATGCGGCGACGCTCGCCTCCATCGCCCGGCAATCGGCGGCGGAAGCGCGCAAGCTGGGGCTGACGCCGCGCGTCGCCTTCCTCTCCTTCTCCACCTTCGGCGATCCGGGCGGCACCATCACCGGACCCGTGCGCGAGGCGGTGAAGCGCCTCGACGCCGAGGGCACGGATTTCGAGTATGACGGCGAAATGGCGGCCGACGTGGCGCTGAACCCGCAGCTGCGGGCGCTCTACCCGTTCTGCCGCCTGACCGGGCCGGCCAATGTGCTGGTCATGCCGGGGCTGCACGCCGCCCACATCCTGACCAAGGCGGTGCCGCTGCTGACCAGCGCCACCAGCATCGGGCCGCTGCTGGTCGGGCTGTCCAAGCCGGTGCAGATCGTCAACATGGGCAGCAGCGTCAGCCAGATCCTGGACATGGCCTGCTTCGCCGGGCACGCGGCGATCGCGCGCTGACAACAAGGCCAGGGGCTCTGCCCCTGGACCCCGCCGGGGGGACAGGGTCCCCCCGGACCCCGCCGTCAGTGGGGACGGCGGCAGCCGGAAAAAATCACTCCGCCAGGCCGAGGGACTGCAGATAGGCGGCGCCGGCGGGGACCTCGGCCGAGTCGCGCAGCTCCAGGATCAGGCGCGGGCTGCTCTGCGCGGTCGCCAGCGCGGCGAACACCGAATGCCAGCCGATGCTGCCCTGGCCCGGCCGCCAGTGCCGGTCGGCATGGCCATCCGTGTCCTGCACATGCACATGCTCCAGCGCGCCCCCGGCCAGCAGCACATGGAAATCCACCGGCGGCGCGCCGGTGCTGACATGCGCGTAATGCGCGTGCCCGGTGTCGAGCGACACCTTCACCGACGGGCTGTTGAAGGAGGCCGCCAGCGCGATGCGGTCGCGCGGGTCCTTGTCCTCGATATTCTCGATCACCAGCGTGCAGCCGATCGCCTCGGCCCGCGCCACCACCTCGCGCAGCGTCTGCTGCACCCGCTCCACCAGCTGCTCCCGCGCGCCGGGGAAGGCGTCCAGGTTGTTGTGGTCCCAGGTGGTGTAGGGGGAGTGGATCACCATCTGCGTGGCGCCCAGCGCCTCGCACGCCTCCAGCCCCTGCAGCAGGCGGCGGCGCACCACGGCGCGGATCTCCGGGTCGTGGCTGTCGATCTTGAAGCCCCAGAACGGCCCGTGCAGCCCGACCCGGCCGGTATGCCCGTCCAGCAGCGCGCGCAGCCGCTCGGCCTGCGGGCGCCAATCGCCGTCCAGCACCTCGGCCTTGTGGAAATCCTGGATCTCCAGGTCGCGCTGCCGGTCGAGGATCCAGTCCCGGTGGCGGGTCAGCCCGTTGATGGTCAGCGCGGCCCCGAGGACCGGCTTGGCGCCTTGGCTCATTCTGCGTCTCTCTCACTGCCTGCGGCGCGGCGGGCCTGTGCCCGCCCGGCCGGGCGGCCCGCTTACGCGCCGCAGGCTGCGAGGCTGTGACGGAGCGGCGACAGACGCATGACGATGCGGTGGCGGCACGCCACCGCGCCGTGCCTCAGCCGCGGCGGGCGATCGCCGCCTCGACCGTGTTCTCCAGCAGGCAGGCGATGGTCATCGGCCCGACCCCGCCCGGCACCGGCGTGATGGCGGCCGCCCGCTGGCTGGCGGCGGCGAAATCGACATCGCCGACCAGCCCGCCATTGGCCAGCCGGTTGATGCCGACATCGATCACCGTCGCCCCCTCGGCGATCCAGTCGCCCTTCACCATCTCCGGCCGGCCGACGGCGGCGACCAGGATCTCGGCCCGGCGGCACTCGGAGGCCAGGTCGCGGGTGCGCGAATGCACCACCGTCACCGTGGCGTCGGCGGCCAGCAGCAGCGCGGCCATCGGCTTGCCCACGATGTTGGAGCGCCCCAGCACCACCGCCCGCGCGCCGGCGATGGCGGTGCCGGCGGCGGCCAGCAGGTGCATCACGCCCTTGGGCGTGCAGGGCACCAGCCCGGCCTGCCCGGTGGCCAGCCGCCCGGCATTGACGGCGTGGAACCCGTCCACATCCTTCGCGGGGTCGATCGCCTCCAGCACCCGCTCGGCGCGGATCTGCTTCGGCAGCGGCAGCTGCACCAGGATGCCATCCACCGCCGGGTCGGCATTCAGCTGGTGCACCAGCTCGAGCAGCGCGGCCTCGCTGGTCTCCTCCGGCAGCTGGATCGTGGCGCTGTCCAGCCCCGCCTGCTGCGCCGCGCGGTCCTTGTTGCGGACATAGACGCCGCTCGCCGGATCCTCGCCCACGCGCACGACGCGCAGGCCCGGCGTATAGGGCAGGGCCTTCACGCGCTCGGCGATGCGGGCGCGCAGCGTGGCGGCCACCGCCTTGCCGTCGATGATGCTGGCCGTCATGCCAGTCCCTCCAGAGTTTCGTGCAGACGGGCGCTGTCGCCCAGGATGCGGCAGGTCTTTTCGCGCGAGGTCGCGCCCTGCACCACCGTTATGGCGGAAGGGGGGACATGCAGCGCCCCCGCCAGCAGGGCGCAGATCGCCTTGTTGGCCCGCCCATCCTCCGGCGCCTCATGCACCGCGAGCTTCAGCCGCGGCCCGTCCGGCGCGGCGATCCAGCCCTGCAGCCCGGCGCGGCGGGCCTTGGGCTGCGCCTTCACGCGCAGCTCCACGCCCCCCTCCACCGCGCGCCAGCCGCCGCGCATGCTCTGGGCTCAGCCGCCGACCAGCGGCCAGAGCGTCGTCCACAGGAAGATGCGGAAGGCGTAGAGCAGCAGGATCAGGATCATCGGCGAGATGTCGATGCCGCCCAGATTGGGCAGGAAGCGGCGAATCGGCCGCAGCGCCGGCTCGGTGATCCGGTACAGGAAATCGCCCACCGCCCAGACGAAGCGGTTGCGCGTATCCAGCACGTTGAACGCCACCAGCAGGCTGAACACCGCCGCGATGATCAGGGCCCAGACATAGAGCCCGACCGCCTGATCGACGAACCAGAACACCGCGTACATCGCCATCCCCTTCTCGTGAGGCCTTGAGATACGCAGCCCCGCCGATTGCGGCAAGGACCGCTTGACTTGTCCTGCGACCTCGGGGATAAGCCCGCCACCAGCGAGTGTGGGGCTGTAGCTCAGTTGGGAGAGCGCGTCGTTCGCAATGACGAGGTCAGGGGTTCGATTCCCCTCAGCTCCACCACCTCGCGGGTCTGAAAGAAAAAAAACCGGCTTTCTGGCCGGTTTTTTCATGCCTGGCCGCCCTCACATCCGCCGCAGCCAGATCTCCTCCACCCCGTGTCCCGCGCCCTTGCGCAGCACCAGCCGCGCCCGCTCCCGCGTCGGCAGGATGTTCTCCCGCAGGTTGCGCAGATTGATCTCGCGCCAGATGCGCTGCGCGACCGCCACCGCCTCCGCCTCCGGCAAATCCTTGTAGCGGTGGAAATAGGAGCGCGGCTGCTGGAAGGCGGTCCGCTGCAGCAGCAGGAAGCGCTGGATGTACCACTCGGCGATGTCCGCCTCCGCCGCGTCCACATAGACCGAGAAATCGAAGAAATCGGAGGCCAGCAGCGGCGCGCCCGGCGCCGCCTGCAACACGTTCAGCCCCTCGAAGATCAGGATGTCCGGCCGGCGCACCACCTGCTTCTGGCCGGGGATGATGTCATAGGTCAGGTGCGAATAGACCGGCGCGCCCACCTCCGCCTCCCCCGCCTTCACGGCGCTGAGGAAGGCGATCATCCGCCGCAGATCGTAGCTCTCCGGGAAGCCCTTGCGCCCCATCAGCCCGCGCGCCTCCAGCACCCGCGTCGGGTAGAGGAAGCCATCCGTCGTCACCAGCGCCACGCTCGGATGGTCCGGCCAGCGCGCCAGGATCGCCTGCAGCACGCGGGCGAAGGTGCTCTTGCCCACCGCCACGCTGCCGGCGATGCCGATGATGTAGGGCGGCGGCGCCACCTGGCGGCCGAGGAAGGTGTCCTGCACCAGGCCGAGGCTCCGCGCCGCCGCCACCTTCAGGTTCAGCAGGCGCGAGAGCGGCAGGAAAACCTCCGCCACCTCCTCCAGCGACAGCCGGTCGGTCAGGCCGCGCAGCCCCTCCAGATCCTCCGCCGAGAGCGACAGCGGCGTGTTGGCGCGCAGCGCCGCCCATTCGGCGCGCGGGAAGATGCGGTAGGCCTGCGGCCCGGCGGCGGCGCGGCGCTGGCGCAGCGTCAGCGCGGGGGCGGGCGGGGCCGGGAGGCTGGCAGGGGACATGGGGCGTTTCCTCGTGGCCCGGATCGTCGAAGGCGTTTCCCCCGACCTTGGCACCGCTTTGCTGCGTTGCGAAGGGGGGCTGGAATCGGCGCGGCCACGGCGCGAGGATGGGCCCAAGCACAAGGAAACGCCCCGATGCCCGACGCCGCCCCCACGCCCCCGCCCGACGCGCCCGAACCCGGCCACGCCCTGGCCCTGCGCCCCGGCCTGCTCTGGCTGCGCATGCCGCTCGGCTTCGCCCCCTGGCACGTCAACCTCTGGCTGATCGAGGATGGCGAGGGCTGGCTGGCCGTCGATGCCGGCGCCCGCTCGGAGGAGATCCTCGCCGCCTGGAACCGCGTGCTGGAGCGGGAGCTGGGCGGCCGCCCCATCACCCGCCTGCTGGCCACCCATTTCCACCCCGACCATGTGGGCTTCGCCGGCTGGCTGGCCGAGCGCACCCGCGCCCCCCTGATGATGCCCCGCACCGAATACCTGATGGCCCGCTTCCTCGCCCTCGACACCGATGAGGGCATGACGGCGCAGCAGCTCGGCTTCGCCCGCGCCGCCGGCGCGCCGGAGGCTTATCTCTCCTATCTGGCCGGGCGCGGCCCGCTCTATGCCCGCAGCGTCGTCGCCCTGCCGCGGCACTATCGCCGCATCGCCCAGGGCGATGCCTTGCGCATCGGCAACCATGACTGGCAGGTGCTGACCGGCGGCGGCCACGCGCCGGAAATGGCCTGCCTGCACTGCCCGGCGCTCGGCGTGCTGATCGCCGCCGACCAGGTCCTGCCGCGCATCAGCCCCTATATCGGCGTCGGCGCCAGCGAGCCGCAGGCCGACCCGCTGCGCGACTTCCTCGACTCCAACACCCGGCTGCGCGCCCTGCCGGCGGACACGCTGGTGCTGCCCTCGCATGGCGAGCCCTTCACCGGCCTGCACACCCGCATCGACGCCCTGGCCGGCCACCATGCCGAGCGCCTGGACACGCTGCACGCCGCCTGCGCCACGCCGCTCACCGCCTACCAGGCGATGGGCGTGCTCTTCCCGCGCGTGAAGGAGGACCGCGCCACCGGCTTCGCCCTGGGCGAGACCCTGGCGCATCTGAACCGCCTGGTGGCGGCGGGGCGAGTTCGCCGCAGCGAGGGCAACGTGCCAGTCTTCGGAAGCGTCTGAAGCGGCAGCTTCGCAAGAAAAAAGCCCGGGGGAATGAATTCCCCCGGACCTTTTCTGTCTGCTGCCGGTCAGGGCCGCGACGGAATCGCTGCACTCACCACAGCCGCTCCGGCCCAGCCTCGCGTCCCGCCTCTCAACAGGACGGCGGCAGCCCGAAAGAAAAGCCCAGCGTCGCGTCCCGCCTCTCAACGGGACAGCGGCAGCCTGACAAAACTAAGTCTCGAGCATGCGGCGCAGGAGTTCGACATCCTCGGCGAAGGTGCTGTCGGACTGCATCAGCTCGGCCACGCGGGACACGGCGTGCATGACCGTCGTGTGGTCGCGGTTGCCGAAACGGCGGCCGATCTCCGGCAGCGAGCGGGAGGTCAGCTGCTTCGCCAGATACATCGCCACCTGCCGCGGCCGCGCCACATTGCGCGCCCGCCGGGCGGAGGACATGTCGGTCAGCCGGATGTTGTAGTGCTCGGCGACCTTGCGCTGGATCTCCTCGATCGTCACCCGGCGGTCATGCGCGCGCAGGATGTCGTGCAGCACCTCCTGCGCGGATTCGAGGGTGATCGGGCGGCCGAACAGGTTCGCATGCGCGATCAGCCGGTTCAGCGCGCCTTCCAGCTCGCGGACGTTGGAGGTGATCTTGTGCGCCAGGAACTCCAGCACCCGCGGCGGCACATCCACCTCGGCACCCTGCGCCTTGGCCTGCAGGATGGAGATGCGCAGCTCATAGGTGGTGGCATGGATGTCGGCCACCATGCCGCAGCCGAGCCGCGTGCGCAGACGGTCCTCCAGCCCGGACAGGTCGGACGGCGACTTGTCGGCGGAGACGACGATCTGCTTCCCCGCATCCACCAGCGCGTTGAAGGTGTGGAAGAACTCTTCCTGCGTGTTGTCCTTGCCGATCAGGAACTGCAAATCGTCGATCATCAGCACGTCGACGGAGCGGAGCGATTCCTTGAACTCCATCGTGCTCTGCGAGCGCAGCGCGGCGATGAAGCGGTACATGAACTTCTCGGCCGACATGTAGGCGACATTGCGCTGGCCGTTGAAGCTGATTGCCCAGGCGATCGAATGCATCAGATGCGTCTTGCCCAGGCCCACGCCGCCATACAGGAACAGCGGGTTGAAGCCGGGGCTGGCCGGCTTCTCGGCCACCCGGCGGGCGCAGGCATGCGCGAACTCGTTCGGCTTGCCGACCACGAAGCTGTCGAAGGTGAAGCGCGGGTCCAGCGGCGCCGCCCAGTCGTTGCGCGACTCGGCGCCGCGCGGCGCGGAACTCGCCGGCTCGGCCAGCGCCAGCGTGGCCTGGGTCGGGCGCG
>NZ_GG770779.1:85679-95989 GCF_000164635.1 Pseudoroseomonas cervicalis ATCC 49957
GCGCGGCACCGGACAGCCCGGCGGGGGAGGGGGCGGCCAGGCCCTCGGCCAGGGCCGGCTCGGCCTCCGGCGCGCGGCCTTCCGGCGCGACGCGGATCTCCACCCGGCGCACGCCGAGATTCTCCGCCATCCACAGGTTGCGCAGGCGATCGCCATAGTGGCTGCGCACCCAGTCGCGCAGGAAGCGCGTGGGCAGCAGGATGACCGCCTCCTCGCCCTCGATGGCGGAGAGGGTCATCTGGCGCAGCCAGCTGCGATACTCGACCTCGCCCACCTCCTCGCGCAGGCGGCCGCGGATGCGGGCCCAGGCTTCCGCGACCTGACCGGTCGCGGCGGCGGAGGGAGTGCCGAGCTCATTCTCCATGCGAAGCACCTGCCACCCTTCTGGCCCTTGGCCATAGCTGAAGCGACCCCTCGCGGGGCGACAAGAACCGGTCAACGGACGCGCCTGCCCACACGGTGGCCGCGCGCCTCGCGCGGCGGCCACCGGCCTGACACAGACATACAGCGCGCCGGACAGCGGACGCAAATCACCGATCCGCTTGCAGGGCCGGATTCAAAGAACTGAACCCGACGACCGAAGACGACCGGTAACGCCGTGATGTAATTGGGTACTCGTGTTCGGCGGAGTGTTCTGGAAGGCTATCCCCCGCCGCGCCTTTGGCGCAACGGGTTCTTAGCGAGAACACGAGATCCGCCGGTCACCCCGCCGAAAGTCGCGGGGCGATCAACCCTGCGCGGGAGCGCCCAGAGCCTTGATCCGGGCGGACAGGCGGGAGAGCTTGCGCGCCACGGTGTTCAGGTGCAGCACGCCCTTGGTGACGGCGCGCTGGAATTCCGGCTGCGCGTCCTTGAACGCGGCCTGGGCAGCGGACTTGTCGCCGCTGCTGATGGCCTTCTCGACCTTGGTCAGGAAGGTGCCGACGCGGGAGCGGCGGGCGCGGTTGCGCTCGTTGCGGACCGCCGTCTGCCGGATGCGCTTGCGCGCGGAAGCCGTGTTCGCCATGGCGTGTTTCGAACCAGTCGTCTGTGTCTCAGGGACGCACGCGGCCAAGGGTTGCCCGTTGGCCACGCTGCGGGAAGGCGCCGCTTCTACCCGCCCGCGCCCCGCAGAGTCAATGCGTGAAGGGGGTGTGACACTCCGGCCCGGCCGCCGCGGCGCGTTCGCCGCCGCCGTTCCAGGCCGAATCCGCCCGCGCCGGCCGCCCCAGGCATGCCCCGCATGCACCCAGCGGGAAGCGGGGCGGGAGGCCGGTCCTCTCGCCGCCGGAATGCCATCAGAGCTTCATCGAAGCGGCACCGCCCTGTCATCCGCCCCGCTTAGAGGGCGCCCCGGACACGAAGGGGTGTGCTGCGGTGCAGGGGATCGGGATCGAGAAAGTGGCGCGCCGCTTTGGCGCGCAGGAGGTGCTGAAGGGCGTCTCCCTGGAGGTGGCGAAGGGCGAGTTCGTGGCCCTCGTCGGCCCCTCCGGCTGCGGCAAATCCACCCTGATGCGCATCATCGCCGGGATCGAGCGGCCCGATTCGGGCGAGGTGCGAATCCAGGGCCGGGCGGTGACGGGGCTGCGCCCGGCGGCGCGCGATGTTGCCATGGTGTTCCAGTCCTACGCCCTCTACCCGCATCTGACGGTGGCCGAGAACATCACCGTCCCGCTGGCGCTGCGCCGCCTGTCCCTGCCGCAGCGCCTGCCGCTGCTGGGTGGGCTGCTGCCCGGCAGCCGCGCCGCGCGCGACGCCATCGCCCGCGACGTGGCGGAAGCGGCCAATGCACTCGGCCTCGGCGCGCTGTTGCAGCGCCGGCCGGGCCAGCTCTCCGGCGGCCAGCGGCAGCGCGTGGCGCTGGCCCGCGCCATCGTCCGCCGCCCCGCCGCCTTCCTGATGGACGAGCCGCTCTCCAACCTCGACGCCGCGCTTCGCGTCCACACGCGGCGCGAGATCGTGGACATCCACCGCCGCGCCGGCGCCGCCACCCTCTATGTGACGCATGACCAGTCCGAGGCCCTGACCATGGCCGACCGGGTGGCGGTGATGCAGGGCGGCGAGATCCTGCAGGTGGCGAGCCCGGAGGCGATCTATGCCGACCCGGTGGACCTCCGCGTCGCGCGCTTCATCGGCTCGCCCCGCATCAACACTTTGGCGGCCGAGGCCGGGCCTGACCTCGTGGTGCGGGTGGCCGGCCGCCGCACCGGGCTGCTGGCCGAGCGGCCGGGCACCCTGACCCTGGCGCTGCGGCCCGAGGCGCTCTCCCCGGTGGCGGACGGCCTGCCGGCGGTGGCCGAGGGCCTGGAATTCCTGGGCGAGGGCGTGCTGCTGCATGCCCGCCACGCCCCCTGCGGCACCCCCCTGGTGCTGCGCCTGCCGCCCGAGCGCCGCCCGGCCCTGCGCCCGGGCGAGGCCTTCTGCCTGGGCTTCGACCCGGCCCGCGCCCTGCTGTTCGGCGCCGACGGCAAGCGGGTTCCGGCGCGGCTGCCGCAGCGGGAGGCGGCCCTTGTCTGACCTCGCCCTCCCCGCCGCCGCCGCCGGCACCGCCCGCCGGGCCGCCTGGAGCGAGGCGCTGACCGGCTGGATGCTCACCCTGCCGGCGGTGCTGGCCTATTGGCTGCTGCTGCTGCTGCCCACGCTCGCCGCCATCGCCCTGGCCTTCACCGATTACGAGCTGGGCGCCGGTGGCCTCGCCTGGATCGGCCTCGACAATTTCGCCGAGCTCTGGGCCGATCGCGGCTTCCGGCAATCCTTCGCCAACACGCTCTTCTATGTGGCGGTGGTGACGCCGGGCTCGATCCTCGGCGCCCTGGCCATCGCGCTGCTGATCGAGGGCGGGTCGCGCGGGCGGACCTTTTTCCGGGCTGTGTTCTTCCTGCCGGTGGTCTCGCTCACCGTCGCCATGGCGGCGGCCTGGCAATACCTGCTGCACCCGACCATCGGGCCGCTGAACGCGGCGCTGCGGCAGCTCGGCCTGCAGGGGCCGGCCTGGCTCTCCGATTCCTCGATGGTGATGTGGACGCTCTCCGGCATCGGCATCTGGGAGAATCTCGGCTTCAACCTGGTGCTGTTCCTGGCCGGGCTGACCGCCATCCCGCGCGAGCTCTATGCCGCCTCCGAGGTGGATGGCGCGCGCTCCGCCTGGTCGCGCTTCTGGCTGGTCACCTGGCCGCTGCTGGGGCCGACCACGCTCTTCGTCCTGACCATCACCATGATCCGCGCCGTGCGGGTGTTCGACACGGTGAAGGTGCTGACCCAGGGCGGGCCCAACAAGGCCTCCGAGGTGCTGCTGCACACCATGTACCAGGAGGGCTTCACCTTCTTCCGCCTCGGCTACTCGGCCGCCATCACCCTGGTCTTCCTGGCCATCGTGCTGGCGCTGATGTGGCTGCAGACGCGCTTCCTCGACAAGCGGGTGCATTATGCCTGAGCGCGACCTCCCCCTCTGGCGCGACCTGCCGCGCCTGCTGGTGCTGGGCCTGCTCGGCCTGCTGCTGCTGCTGCCTTACATCTGGATGGTCTCGGCCAGCCTGAAGCCGGCGGACGAGATCTTCGCCGCCACCCTCACCCTGCTGCCCGGCCGGCTGGCGGCCGCCGAGAATTACGGCGCGGTGTTCGAGCGCCTGCCGGTGCTGCGCTACCTCTGGAACGGCGTCGTCGTCTGCGGCGGCATTCTGTTCTTTCAGTTGCTCTTCGCGATTCCCGCCGGATACGCGCTCGCCAAGCTGAATTTCCGCGGGCGGGAGCTGGTCTTCGGCGCCGTCATGCTGGGGCTGCTGGTGCCGCCGCATGTGCCGGCCCTGCCGCTCTATGCCGGTTTCGCCGCGACCGGGCTGCTCGACACCTACACGGCGCTGATCGCGCCCTCCACCATCTCGGTCTTCGCCATCTTCCTGTTCCGCCAGTTCTTCAAGGCGCTGCCGGACGAGCTGATCCATGCCGCGCGCCTGGATGGCATGGGCGAGATGGCGATCGTCTGGCGCGTCATCCTGCCCAATGCCTGGCCGGCGGCCACCGCCTTCGCGATCTTCTCGGTGGTCGCGCATTGGAACGATCTGTTCTGGCCGCTGATCGTGGTGAACGGGCCGCAGCACGCGACCCCCGCCCTCGGTGTCCTGTTCTTCCGCACCAGCGAGGGCGACGACGATTTCGGCGCGCTGATGGCCGCCGCCGTGATCATGACCGCCCCCCTCATCCTGGCCTTCCTGCTGGCGCAGAAGCGCTTCGTGGAAGGCATCGCCACCACCGGCCTCAAGGGCTGAACGGAGATTTCCGCCATGACCATGACGATCGGGCGCCGCCAGGCGCTGCTGCTCTCCGCCGGCACGCTCGCCGGCCTCGCCGCGCCGCGCCTCTCGCGCGCCCAGGGCAACACCGAGATCACCGTCCACTACGCCCAGCCCTACATCTACAAGGAGGCGTATGACGCCCTCCTGGCCGGCTTCGCCAAGGCGGAGCCCGGCATCAAGGTGAACATCGTCACCACGCCGAATTACGAGGAAGGCGCGCAGCTGATCCTGCGCCAGGCCACCACCAACCAGCTGCCGGACCTGTCCTACCAGGGCTTCAACCGGCTGCGCGTCTTCGCCGAGCGCGGCATCGCCCAGGACCTGACCCCGCTGCTGGCGCAGGAGGGGGATGCCGCCGCCCAGGGCTACACGCCGAACTTCCTGGCGCTGGGCCATTTCGGCGGCATGCAGGCGGGGCTCGCCTTCGCCGCCTCCAACCCGGTCTGCTTCTTCAACGCCGATCTGGTGAAGCGCGCCGGCGGCGACCCGGACAACTTCCCCACCGACTGGAACGGCGTGCTCGACCTCGCCGCGCGCATCAAGCGGCTGGGCGACGGCAATGAGGGGCTGTGGTTCACCTGGACCGGCGATGACTGGATGTTCTCCGCCCTGCTCTTCGGCCATGGCGGGCGCATGCTCTCGGCGGATGAGCGCGATGTCGGCTTCGCCGGGCCCGAGGGGCTGGGCGCGCTGCGGCTGCTGGACCGCATGGTGAAGGAGGGCGGCATGCCCAACCTGACCGCCCCCGCGGCGCGGCAGGCCTTCGCCGCCGGCAAGCTCGGCATGATCTTCCAGACCACGGCGCAGGTGCGCGGCGCGCTGGCCAGCGTCGGCACTTCCTTCCCGTTGCGCACCACCACCATGCCGGTGATCGACCGGGAGAAGGGGCGCCTGCCGACCGGTGGCGCCGCCGGCATGCTGACCGCCAAGGACCCGGCGAAGCGCGAGGCCGCCTGGAAGTTCCTGCGCTACTCCACCAGCCCGGAAGGCCAGGCGATGATGGTCAAGGCCACCGGCTACCTGCCCTGCAACCAGCTCGCCATCGACCGGCCGGAATACCTCTCCGAGTTCTACCGCGAGAACCCGCTCTTCCTGCCGGCGGTGAAGCAGATCCCGATCTCGGTGCCCTGGTACGCCTTCCCCGGCAGCAACAGCGTGCGGGTGACGCAGACCATGGTCGACAACCTGGCCCGCATCGTCGAGCAGCGCGCGACGCCGGAGCAGGTGCAGGCCGACATGGCCGCCGAGGTGCGCCGCCTGCTGCCGCGCCGGAGCTGAGCCATGGCGTTCCACATCGCGCAGATCAGCGACACGCATCTCTCCGGCCTGCATCCGGGCTTCACCGCCAATTTCGAGGCGCTGGCGGCGCATCTGCTGGAGCAGGCGCCGGATCTCGTCGTGCACACCGGCGATGTCTCGGCGCATGGCGAGCAGCCGGGGCCGCAGGGGCAGGAGGATCTGGCCTATGCCCGCCGCGCCATGGACGGGCTCGGCCTCGACTGGGTGGCGGTGCCGGGCAACCATGATGTCGGCAACGACCCGGCCTGCGGCGGCGACACGCCCGCCGATGCCGGCCGCGTGGCGCGCTGGGAGATGGCGTTCGAGGCCGGCCATTTCCTGCGCGACGTGCCGGGCTGGCGGCTGATCGGGCTGAACACGCTGATCACCGGCACCGACCTGCCGCAGGCCGAGGCGCAATTCGCCTTCCTGGAGGAAGCGCTGGCCGGCGCCGGCAACCGCCGCGTGGCGATCTTCCAGCACAAGCCGCTCTGCGAGGTCACCTTCGCCGAGAGCGGCATGACCTACTGGTCGGTGCTGCCGGGGGCGCGGCGGCGGCTGCTCTCGCTGCTGCGGCGGCATGACGTGGCCTTCGTCGCCTCCGGCCATGTGCACCAGGCGCAGGACCGGGGCGTGGTGGAGGAGATCCGGCAGATCTGGGCCCCGGCCGTCGCCTTCTTCGTCGGCGACACCTGGCAGGAGCGCATGGGTGACAAGCGCCTCGGCTATGTCGCGCATGTGCTGCACGAGGATGGCCGGCACGAGGCGCGCATCGTGCATCTGCCGGCGCTGCAGCCGCACGATATCGGGCTGATGCCGCATGTCTACGGCCCGCAGCGGCCGGTCGCCGCCGAGTGAGAGGGGGGCGCGGGGGGCCTCTGCCGCCCGCGCCACTTCGCGCTTGACTTGCCCGGGCCGCGGGTCCATCCCGCCGCCCGTGGCGCCCCGGCGCCACTTCCCAGGAACCCAAGAGATCATGTCCAGCGACAGTCACTCTCGATTGTCCGCCCTGGTCCTGGTCCGCGTGGACTGAGCGCGAGGGCTCGCCGCGCGGCCGCCGGAGGCGGACGCAACAGGTGAGCCATGCTCCAGACCCCGTTTCCGGCGCGGCTGGCCCTCGGCCATGCTGCGGACCTCATCGAATACCTGAACGAATTGCCGGTGGCCGAGGCGGCGCCGCTGCTGGCCACCCTGCCGCTCGAGCGCCAGGTCGAGCTGTTCGACCGGCCCGAGCTGCAATCGGCCGCCGCCCTGCTGCTGAGCCTGGAGCCCGCGCGCGGCAGCCGGCTGCTGGCCGAGATGTCGGCCGACCGCGCCGCCGATGTGCTGCGCGAGCTGCGCCCGGCCGACCGCTCGCGCCTGCTGGCGCCGCTGGAGCCGGAGCCGGCCGCCACGCTGCGCCAGCTGCTGGGCTATCCCGAGGGCAGCGCCGGCAGCCTGATGACCACCGAATTCGTCAGCCTGCCGGCGGATGCCACGGTGGCCGAGGCGCTGGACCATATCCGCGCCGTCGAGCGCACGCGGGAGACGATCTACGCGCTCTATCTGCTGGACCCGGTGAGCGGGGTGCTGCTGCGCACCGTGTCGCTGCGCCGGCTGATCACCGGCGCGCCGGGGCAGAAGGCGATCGAGCTGGCGCCGGCGCGCGAGCCCGTCGCGATTTCCGCCGACACGCCGCGCGACGATGTGGCGCGGCTCTTCGCGCGGCATGACCTGCTGGCGGTGCCGGTGGTGGATGCGGCGCGGCGGGTGCTGGGCATCGTCACGGTGGATGATGTGCTGGATGCGGTGGTGCAGAAGGACACCGCCGATGCGCAGCGTTTCGGCGGTGTCGAGGAGCTGGGCAAGCCTTACCTGCGCATCGGTTTCCTGGAGATGCTGCGCAAGCGGGCGGGCTGGCTCTGCATCCTGCTGGTGGGTGAGATGCTGACGGCCAGCGCCATGCAGCATTTCGAGGATGAGCTGGAGAAGGCCATCGTGCTGACCCTGTTCATCCCGCTGATCATGAGCTCGGGCGGCAATTCGGGCAGCCAGGCGACCTCGCTGCTGATCCGCGCGCTGGCGCTGGGCGAGGTGCGGCTGCGCGACTGGTGGCGCGTGGCGCTGCGCGAGGTGCCGACCGGGCTTTCGCTCGGTGTGATCCTGGGTGTGCTGGGGGCCGGGCGGCTGCTGGTCTGGCAATGGGCCGGCTTCTACGATTACGGCCCGCATTACCTGCTGGTGGCGCTGACGGTCGGGCTGGGGCTGGTGGGCATCGTGCTGTTCGGCTCGGTGGCCGGATCGATGCTGCCTTTCGGCCTGAAGCGGCTGGGCTTCGACCCGGCGAGCGCCAGCGCGCCCTTCGTGGCGACGCTGGTCGATGTCACCGGCCTGGTGATCTATTTCAGCGTGGCGATGGCCGTGCTGAGCGGCACTCTTCTCTGATGGCGGGGTCCGGGGGGACCCTGTCCCCCCGGCGGAGGGGTCTGGGGAGGCGGAGCCTCCCCAGGATCACCGGAAATTCGGCTTCCGCTTCTCGACGAAGGCGCTCATGCCTTCCTGCTGTCCTTCGGTGCCGAACAGGCTGAGGAAGAGGCGGCGTTCCAGGCGCAGCCCTTCGCGCAGCGGCAGTTCGAAGGCGGCGTTGACCGCTTCCTTCGCCATGGCGACGGAGGGGGCGGAGAGCCCGCCGATCTTCTCGGCGATCTTCAGGGCCTCGGCCATCAGCTGATCGGCCGGGACCACGCGGGCGACCAGGCCGGCGCGTTCGGCTTCCTCGGCCGGCATCATGCGGCCGGTCAGCACCATTTCCATCGCCTTGGCCTTGCCGATGGCGTGGGTCAGGCGCTGGCTGCCGCCGGCGCCGGGGATGATGCCGAGATTGATCTCGGGCTGGCCGAATTTCGCCGTGTCGGCGGCCAGGATGATGTCGCACATCATCGCCAGCTCGCAGCCGCCGCCGAGGGCGAAGCCGGAGACGGCGGCGATGACGGGCTTCTTCACCGTCAGCACGGCTTCCCAGTTCTCGCCGATGAAATCGTGCAGATAGGTGCCGGGGAAACGGCGCGGCTGCATCTCGCGGATGTCGGCGCCGGCGGCGAAGGCCTTCTCGCTGCCGGTGAGGATGATGGCGGCGATGGCGGGGTCGGCGTCGAAGCCGCGGAGCGCGGTGGCCAGCTCGCGCATCAGCTGGTCGCAGAGCGCGTTCAGCGCGGCGGGGCGGTTCAGCCGGATCACCCCGGCGGCGCCCTGCGTCTCGGTCAGGATCATCTCGTAGTCTGACATGACGTTCCCCTTGTGGTCGGTCAGCGCTGGGTGCGCGCGCAATAGAAGGTGCTGCGCCCGGATTGGACGATGCGCGACACGCCGCGGCAAGTGGGCGGGCCGGGGCAGAGCGGGCAGGGCGCGCCTTCCCGGTCATAGACATGGAAGCGGTCCTGGAAATGGCCGAGCTCGCCATCCGCCTGGACGTAGTCGCGCAGGGAGGATCCGCCGGCCTCGATCGCCTCCTCCAGCACCGCCTTGATGGCGGGCACCAGCTTCTCGGCGCGGGCGCCGGGGATGGTGTGGGCCAGGCGGCGCGGCGAGAGGCCGGCGCGGAACAGCGCCTCCGCCACATAGATGTTGCCGAGGCCGGCGACCACGCGCTGGTCCAGCAGCGCCGCCTTGATCGGCGTTTTTTTGCCGGTCAGGGCGGAGGCGAGGATGCCCGGGGTGAAGCCTTCCTCCAGCGGCTCGGGCCCCATGCCGGCCAGCAGCTTGTGCCCGTCCTCGGCCGCCGTCGGCACCAGGTCGACGCTGCCGAAGCGGCGGGGGTCGGCGAAGCCCACGCGCTGCCCGTCATCGGTCTGCATCACCAGATGCTCATGCGGCGGCGGGGGCAGGTTGCTGCCCACGGGGCGCGCCACCATGCGGCCCGACATGCCGAGATGGATCAGCACGGAATCGCCGCCCGAGAGGCGCATCAGCATGTACTTGCCGCGGCGGCGGAAGCTCTCCACCCGCGCCCCGGTCAGCCTGGCGGCGAGGCCGGGGGGGAAGGGCCAGCGCATGCCCTCCCGGTTGGTCGCCGCCAGGGTCAGGGTGCGGCCGAGCAGCAGGCGCGACAGGCCGCGCATCACGGTTTCGACTTCGGGCAGCTCGGGCATGGGCGGGGCCTGGTCGGGGAGGGCGGGCCGCCGGTTCTAGAGCGCCGCAGGGGCCGAGGGAACCGGGCGACAAGGGGGTGTGAATGGACGCCCCAGGGCCCGCGCCTATCCTGGCCGGCCATGCAGAGAAAAGGACACGCCATGCCCCGTTCCCTGCCGGCCCTCCTGGCCGGGCTGCTGCTGGCGGCCCCCGTGACGCAGGCGCGCGCCGCCGATCCGGCCTTCGAGTCGCTTGTGCCCGGCCTGGCCATCACCCCGCTGGCCAGCCTGCCGCCGGCGCCCGCCAGCGCGCGGCAGCGCCAGGGCTGCGAGACCCGGCTGATGCGCAACCCGCGCAGCGAGGCCGCCCGCCAGGTCGCCGCCGCCGGCTGGGGCGTGACCGGGGAGGAAAAGCTCGGCCGCTACCAGGCGGTCAGCTTCGCGGGCGAATTCCAGGGCGGCACCAGCGGCAGCTGCCAGATCGGCCAGGGCAATGTGGCGATCTTCGAGGGCGGAAGGCTGCTGGCCGTGGCCTATGCCGAGCGCGGCGCGCCCCGCAGCATCGGCGGCATCGCGCCGCTCTGGCCGGATGGGCTGCGGCTGTGGGATGGCGATTTCCTGGCCGCGCCGCTGGCCGATCTACGCCCGGCCGGTG
>NZ_GG770779.1:96778-102613 GCF_000164635.1 Pseudoroseomonas cervicalis ATCC 49957
GGATCGGCGCCAGCAGCAGCACGGGTTTCTGCCGCCCGCCCGAGGCCAGCTCGGCCAGGCCGCGCGCGCCCACCGTCTCGGCCGCCGCCACCAGCAGCGGACCGTGCGGGCCGGTCAGCAGCACCGGCGTGCCGCGCCGCAGGTCGCTGGCGGCGCGGTGCACCGCGCGCAGCGCCAGCGAGGCGGCGTCCGGCACCAGGGGGCCGATCTCCGCCTCATGCCGCAGATCCGGCGCGGCCTGTCCGATGCTGCTCATCCGTTGTGGTTCCCTGGCGTCCTGTGGGTGCCGATGCAGACCGGCAAGCCGCCCCACCCCTCCGACAGGACGGGGTGGGATGCAAGCTCCGCCGTGGCGTGACATGTGGCACGCCGGCGCGACTTGCCATCCCCCCTCTCCGGGATGTGGTGAAAATGACTCCTGCGCGAGCGCCGCCGCCCCGGGACTTGCCGGATGGCGCGGCAGCGTTCACGATAGGGGGCTGGTGGCCTTCCGGCCGCCCGGCTGATTCCGGGAGGTAGAAGCCATGAACACTCTCAGGCTATGTCGGGAGATCGCATGACCGGCCCGCGGCCGATCCTGATCGTGGATGACGATGACGCGCTGCGCGTCACCTTGTCCGAACAATTGGCGCTGGATGGTGAATTCGCGCCCCTCGAGGCGGCGACCGCCGGCGAGGCCACGCAGCAATTGCTGGCGGCCGATTCGCGATGCGACGCCGTGCTGCTCGATATCGGGCTGCCGGATGGCGACGGGCGGGAGCTCTGCGCCAAGCTGCGCCAGGAGGGGGTGAAGATCCCCATCATCATGCTGACCGGCGCCGACGGGGAGCAGGATGTGGTGCGCGGCCTGGATGCGGGCGCGAACGACTACATCGCCAAGCCCTTCCGCATCGCCGAGCTGCTGGCCCGGCTGCGGGCGCAGCTGCGCGTCTTCGACAATTCCGAGGACGCCGTCTTCGTCATCGGGCCCTACACCTTCCGCCCCTCGGCCAAGCTGCTGCTGGAGACGGTGAAGAACCGCAAGATCCGCCTGACCGAGAAGGAAGCGGCGATCCTGAAGTTCCTCTACCGCGCCGGCGGCCGCCCGGTGGCGCGGCAGATCCTGCTGAACGAGGTGTGGGGCTACAACGCCGCCGTCACCACGCACACGCTGGAGACGCATATCTACCGGCTGCGGCAGAAGATCGAACCCGATCCGACCAACGCCGCCCTGCTGCTGACCGAAGGCGGCGGCTACCGCCTGGACCCGCAGGCCGGGCGCGCCGCGGCGGCCTGAATTCTGGGGAGGCGCTGCCTCCCCAGACCCCTCCGCCGGGGGAACAGGGTTCCCCCGGACCCCGCCATCAGTGAGGGCGGGACATGAGGCCGGCGCCAAGCGCCACCCCCCAAAACATGCGCACCCCCAAGGCAAGCCCGGGCCCAAACGCACGGGCCGAGTGCAGCACCCGTCGTCCCAGCCATGACCGGCAGCCGAAAGAAAGGAAAGAAACTTGTCAGGGCGGGGGGGGGCGGGCATGTTCCGGGCCGTTTTCCGGGCCGCGCGACGCCTGATCTGCCGCGCGGCGCCGTTCCTCGTCTCAAGGACCTCGATCGATGCGCGTGAAGGACGTGAAGAAGGTGGTGCTGGCCTATTCGGGCGGGCTCGACACCTCCGTCATCCTGAAGTGGCTGCAGACCACCTATCAGTGCGAGGTGGTGACCTTCACCGCCGATCTCGGCCAGGGCGAGGAGCTGGGCCCGGCCCGCGATAAGGCGCGGCTGCTCGGCATCAAGGAAGAGAACATCTTCATCGACGATCTGCGCGAGGAGTTCACGCGCGACTTCGTCTTCCCGATGTTCCGCGCCAATGCGCTGTATGAGGGCTGCTACCTGCTCGGCACCTCGATCGCCCGGCCGCTGATCTCCAAGCGCCAGATCGAGATCGCGGAGCAGGTCGGCGCCGACGCCGTGGCGCATGGCGCGACCGGCAAGGGCAACGACCAGGTCCGCTTCGAGCTGAGCTACTACTCGCTGAAGCCGGATGTGAAGGTGATCGCGCCCTGGCGTGAGTGGGACCTGACCAGCCGCACCAAGCTGCTGGAGTTCGCCGAGGCGAACCAGATCCCCATCGCCAAGGACAAGCGCGGCGAGGCGCCCTTCTCGGTCGACGCCAACCTGCTGCACTCATCCTCCGAGGGGAAGATCCTGGAAGAGCCGGGCGACGAGCCGCCGGAGCTGGTGTGGCAGCGCACCATCCGCCCGGAGGACGCGCCGGACGTCGCCACCGAGATCACCATCGAGTTCGAGCGCGGCGACGCCATCGGCATCAATGGCGAGCGGCTGTCGCCGGCGACGCTGCTGACCAAGCTGAACGAGCTGGGCAAGGCGAACGGCATCGGCCGGCTGGATCTGGTGGAGAACCGCTTCGTCGGCATGAAGTCGCGCGGCTGCTACGAGACCCCGGGCGGCACCATCCTGCACGCCGCGCACCGCGCCATCGAGAGCATCACCCTGGACCGCGAGGTGGCGCACCTCAAGGACAGCCTGATGCCGCGCTATGCCGAGCTGATCTACAACGGCTTCTGGTTCGCGCCCGAGCGCCGCATGATCCAGGCGATGGTCGATGAGAGCCAGAAGAGCGTCACCGGCACCGTCCGGCTGAAGCTCTACAAGGGCAACACCATCGTCACCGGCCGCACCTCGCCCAACAGCCTGTACTCGATGAAGCACGTCACCTTCGAGGACGACCAGGGCGCCTATGACCAGTTCGACGCGCAGGGCTTCATCAAGCTGAACGCGCTGCGCCTGCGCCTCGGCGCCATGGCCGGCCGCCGCGGCGGCGAGCTGTAAGAGACCCGCCCCGGCCTCGCGCCGGGCGGCAGGGACCAGGCCCGGTGGAGCGATCCCCCGGGCCTTTTTGCTGGGCCGTGGCCGGCGAGGCCGTCGCCTTTTGTTACCGTTTTCCGGCACCGGTCCCCGGCCGGGCCTGCAACCGGCCGCCGCGAGGGCGCGTTCTTCTGGCCAGTCCGGCGCCCTGCCGGAGCCTGCAACGCCCGCCCGGCCTGGCCGGGCCCGACCCGCCCGGCGGCACCGCGCCCCCGGGCCCGAGACGAAGGAGAAGGCACATGGCCCGTATCCCCCTGACCCTCGCCGCCGCCGCCCTGGCGCTTAGCGCCGGCGTCGCCCAGGCGCAGATGACCACCACCCAGTCCACCATGCCGCAGAGCGGCATGAACAACCCGGCCTCGGCCGGCACCGCGCAGGCGGCGCCGATGCCCGCCGGCAGCATGCCGATGGCCGCGCCCCGCCCGCATGCGGCGCCGGGCCAGCATGGCATGCAGCAGGGCGGCGCCATGCCGGGCGTGGCCGGCTCGGCCTCGACCTATGGCATGTCCGGCATGACGCCGGGCGCGGCCGGCGCGGCGCCGATGGGCGGTGCCAATGTGGTGCCGACCCCGGCGCAGCCCTTCGCCGGCGTCACCCTGCCGCAGCAGGGCGTGGGCGATGGCGCCTACAATGGCGGCGGCGTGGTGCTGGAATACCTGCCGGACGGCACCACCCGCGTGGTGCGCTGAACCACGCCCGGCGGGGAACCGCCGGACGCAAAAAAGAAGGCCGGGGCGGCGAACCGCCCCGGCCTTTGTCATGTCCGGGCCTGTGGCCCGGCGCGTCAGGCGATGGCCGGGCGGCGGCCGGTCAGCCGGCCGAGGTCCAGCGCATGGGCGCCGGCGCCCAGCCCGGCCTGCACCAGCATGGCGACGATCCAGAAGGCCGGGAATTCCCAGCCGCCGCCGCGGGCGCTGAACACCCAGCCATTGCCGGTGTGCTGCAGCAGCGCGCCGATCAGGATCGGCAGGGTCAGCAGCGAGACGGCGCGGGTCCAGACGCCGAGGATCAGCGCGATGCCGGCCAGCGTCTCGGCGATGGCGACGATGGCGCCGAACACCGGCGGATAGCCCAGGCTGCCGAAATAGCCCATCGTGCCGGACAGGCCGAAGGTCAGCACCTTCATCAGGAAGCCATGGGCGAGGAACATCAGCCCCAGGCTGACACGCAGCAGCAGCGTGGCGTAGGGCGCGAGGCGGTCTTGGGTCATGGGGTGGCTCGTTGCGGAAGGGGCGGCCCCGACGGCCGCCGTTGACCGCGGTGTAGCCCCGCGCGGCGCCGCCCTTCCAAGCGCGAGCGTGAACGTCCATCATTGGCGGCATCAATGGCCGATCTCTCCAGCTTCGACATGAACCTGCTGCGGGTGTTCGACGCGGTGGCGCGCGAGCGGCATGTGACGCGCGCCGCGCAGCGGCTGAACCTGTCGCAGCCCGCCGTCTCCAACGCCCTGGCCCGGCTGCGCCTGGCGCTGAAGGACGAGCTGTTCCTGCGCCGCCCCGGCGGCGTGGAGCCGACCGAGCTGGCCCTCTCCCTGGCCCAGCCGGTGGCCGAGGTGCTGGACCGGCTGCGCGACACGCTGGCGGTACACGCGCCCTTCGAGCCGGCGACGGCCGACCGCGTCTTCCCGATCGGCCTGTCCGAATATGCCGAGGCGGTGCTGGTGCCACCGTTGCTGGAGCATCTGGCGCGCGAGGCGCCGGGCTGCGTGCTGGCGGTGCGCCATGCCGACCGCGTCAACGCCATGGGCATGCTGGAATCCGACCAGGTGCAGCTGGTGGTGGGCATGCTGGGTGAGCCGCCGGCGCTCTACACCCGCCTGCGCCTGCTGCCCGAGGCCTTCCTGACCCTGCTGCGCCCCGGCCACCCGCTGGCCGAGGGGGAGATGAGCCTGGAGCGCTTCACCGCCTGGCCGCACCTGCTGCATTCGCCGAACGGCTCGCGCGACGGGGCGCTGGACGGGCCGCTGCGCGAGGCCGGGCATCCGCGCCGGCTGGGCGCGGTGGTGGCGCATCTCTCCGCCGTGCCGGGCATCCTGAAGCGCACCGACATGGTGATGACGCTCTCCGCCCGGCTCGCCCAGCAGCTGGCGGAGGCGCATGGGCTGGTGGTGCGGCCCTGCCCGGTGGCGGTGCCGCACACCCGCCTGTCGATGATCTTCCCGCGCCGCTTCGAGGCCGACCAGGGCCATGCCTGGCTGCGCCGGCTGATGCTCTCGGTGGCGCGGGAGGCGACGCCGCAGGCGCAATGCGACTCGCTGCGCGCGCTGGGCGTCACTCTGTCAGCGCCGGCGGATTGAGGCCGGAAGGGCGGCGTCCGCCCCTGGGCGGAGGGTGTTGCGGGCCATGCGTCGCCGCTGCCATGCTCCCCGGCGAGGCGCCCCTATCCTGCGGGCGCGCAGACAGGGGGCGAGCGGGTGCATCGCGGTTCATGTCTCTGCGGGGCGGTCACCTTCACCGTTGCGGGCAGCCTGCCGCAGCCGAATTTCTGCCATTGCGGGATGTGCCGGAAGCAGTCGGGGCACTGCTTTGCGTCCACCGATGTGCCGAGGGCCGCTCTGACGGTCACCCGCGGGGCGAGCATTGCGTGGTTCCAGTCCTCGGAGAAGGTCCGGCGGGGCTTCTGCTCGGTTTGCGGATCGTCCCTGTTCTGGGACCGGTCGGATCTGGACCGGATCGCCGTGGCCATGGGTGCCTTCGACGGCCCGACGCGGACCTCTGCCAGCCTGCACATCTACGTCGCGGACAAGGGCGACTATTACCGGATCGCGGATGGCCTGCCGCAGCATGACACCGTCCCGCCGCGCGACTGAGGGCGCGAAGGCCCGCTCCGATGTCCAGCCGGAGCGGTCTTTGCGGGGTGGGCGCCCGGCCTAGCCCCAGGGGCCGCGCGGTTTGCTGCCCCCCGTCCGGCCACCCTGCGACCACGGCCCCGGCGCCGCGCCGGTCTGCGGCACGGAGGAGCGGGCGCCCG
>NZ_GG770779.1:102918-108196 GCF_000164635.1 Pseudoroseomonas cervicalis ATCC 49957
GGCGGCCGCCGGCGAAGGGGCGGCGCGGCGCCGGGCCCATGCGCTGCGCCAGCTCCATCAGCGCGGCGACGCGGTTCTGCGTGGCCGGGTGGGTGGAGAAGAGATTGTCCGCCCGCAGCCCGGCCAGCGGGTTGATGATGAACATGTGGGCGGTGGCGGGGTTGGCCTCGGCCGCCTGGTTGATGTGCGAGAGCCGGCCCTGCTCCAGCCGGGTCAGGGCGTTGGCCAGGCCCATCGGGTTGCCGCTGATCTCGGCGCCGGCGCGGTCCGCCTCGTATTCGCGGGAGCGGCTGATCGCCATCTGCACCACGGCGGCGGCGAGCGGCGCCAGCAGCATGATCAGGATGGTGGCGATCGGGTTCATGCCGCGCTCGTCGCGCCCGCGCATGCCGCCAAAGAGGAAGCCGAACTGCGCCAGCATGCCGATGGCGCCCGCCAGGCAGGCGGTGACCGTCATGATCAGCGTGTCGCGGTTGCGGATATGCGCCAGCTCATGCGCGATGACGCCCTCCACCTCCTCCGGCGGCATGCGGTTCAGCAGGCCGGTGTTGACGGCGACCGCCGCGTTCTCCGGGCCGCGGCCGGTGGCGAAGGCGTTGGGCTGGTCCTCGTGGATGATGTAGAGCGCGGGCATCGGCAGGCCGGCGCGCTGCGCCAGCCGTGCCGTCATCTCGTACAGCGCGGGCGCGTCCTGCGGGCCGACCGGCTGCGCGTTGTGCATGCGCAGCACCATGCGGTCGCTGTTCCACCAGGCGAAGAGGTTGGTGGCACAGGCGATGCCGAAGGCGATCATCATGCCGCCCCGGCCGCCAATGGCGCCGCCCACCACGACGAAGAGCCCGGTCATCGCCGCCAGCAGCAGCGCGGTGCGCAGATAGCCGTTCATGACCTCTTCCCCTTTGCACCCTCAGCACCCCAGATGGGGGGCATGACGAAGCCCGAACAAGAGGGGACCGCCCCCTCCGCCGACACCGCCGCCGCGCCGCAGGACAGCGCCGCCGCACCGAAGCCCAAGCCCGCGCCGATGCCGCCCGAGATCGGCGGCCCGGCCGGGCCGGAGCCGACGCGCTTCGGCGACTGGGAACGCAAGGGCCGCGTCAGCGATTTCTGACGGTGGCGTGGGCGCGCCCCGGCAACGCCGGGACCGCCGCGCCGGTTGCCCGGCGGTGGCGCCCGGACGCGCGGCTCAGCCCATGCGCCGGCGGCTGAGCCAGTACGCGATGGCCAGCACGCCGAGCCCGCTGCCCAGCAGCGCCGGCCCGGTGCCGGCCGCCGCCTGGCCCAGCCCGAACAGCGCCGGCCCCACCGCCTGGCCCAGGAAATAGCAGAAGGCGTGCAGCGCCACGGCCGAGCCGCGCGCGCCGGGCGCCACCTCGGTCACGCGGGTCTGGATGCTGTTGTGCAGCATGAAGAAGCCGAGGCCGATCAGCAGCGAGCCGGCGATGCCGATGCGCGGATCGGACGCGGCGGCGGCGAGGGAGGCGAGGCCCAGCAGCACGCAGGCCCCGGCCAGCCGCATCATACGTGCCTGGCCCAGATGCCGCAGCAGCAGCGGCGCCAGCAGCGTGTAGCCGAAGCCGCCCAGCCCGAAGCCGGCGACGGCCAGCCCGGCATTGCGCGTGCCGTGCCCGTCGCCGCCCAGCAGTTCGGAGAAGAAGGGGAAGGGGCCGAAGACCAGCATCCCCTCCAGCAGCACGCCGAGGAAGAGCGGCTGGGCGGCGCGGTTGCGCAGGATGCCGCCATAGCGGCGCAGGATCTCGGCCAGGCCGGGCAGGCGGCCGGGCGGGGCGGCGCCGGGGGCGCGGCGGGCGTCGAGCGCCACCACGGCGGCGGAGAGCGCCGCCATCAGCGCGCAGAAGGCCATCACCCCGCGCCAGCCGATCCAGGGCGAGACCAGGCCGGAGACGGCGCCGCCCGCCAGCTGGCCCAAGATGGCGCAGGCCAGAAAGCGGCTGATGGCCAGCTGGCGCTGCTCCATCGCCACGCGGTCGCCGAACAGCGCCAGGGTCAGCGGGAAGATGCCGCCGGCGGCAAGCCCCGCCGCGATGCGCGCCACGAACAGGGAATCGAGCCCCGGCGCCAGGGCGCAGGCGGCCAGCATCAGCGCCAGGGCGGCCAGGCACAGGCCGATGACGCGGCGCTTGCCGAAGGCGTCGCCCATCGGGCCCAGCACCGGCTGCACCAGGGCGTAGGGCAGGGTGAAGGCGCTGGCCAGCAGCGCCACCTGGGCGTGCGGGGTCTGGAACTCGGCCGCCAGCTCGCCCATCAGCGGGTCCAGGGCGCGGCCGGCGAGCGCCCCGGCGAAGCCGCCCAGGCCGAAGACGAGGACGAGGCGGCGGGTCTCTTCGATCATGCTCGCATCCGGCCGGGGGGCGCCTCAGCGGCGCAGCGCGGCAAAGAATTCCCGTAGCAGGGTGGCGCATTCGCCCTCCCGCACGCCGCCCACCACCTCGGGCGCGTGGTGGCAGGAGGGGGCGGCGTAGATGCGCGCGCCATGCTCCACCCCGCCGCCCTTCGGGTCGTAGGCGCCGAAGACGACGCGGCGGATGCGGAAGAAGCTGGCGGCCTGGGCGCACATCGGGCAGGGCTCCAGCGTCACCGTCAGGGTGCAGCCGGGCAGGCGGGGGGAGCCCAGCGCCGCCGCCGCCTGGCGCAGCGCCAGCATCTCGGCATGGGCGCTGGCGTCGTGGTCCTGCTCCACCCGGTTGCCGGCGCGGCCCAGCACGCGGCCGGCCGCGTCGGTCACCACCGCTCCCACCGGGACCTCGCCACGGGCGGCGGCGTCGCGCGCCTCCTGCAGCGCGATCTCGATGGGGGTCATGCGGCGCTCAGGGCCCGATCAGCTGGCCGCCATCGACGACGATGCCCTGGCCGGTCACCCAGCGGGCGCGGGGGGAGGCGAGGAACAGCACGACATCGGCCACCTCCTCCGGCGTGCCGAGGCGGCCGAAGGGGATCTGTTTCAGGGTCGCGTTGTAGAGGTCCGGGTCGCTGGTGCGGCGCTGTTCCCAGCTGCCGCCGGGGAATTCGATGGAGCCGGGGGCGACGGCGTTCACGCGGATGCCCTGGCGGGCCAGCATCTTCGCCTGGCTGGCGGTGTAGTGCAGCACGGCGGCCTTGATGGCGCCGTAGGGGGCGGTGCGGCTGGTGGCGCGCAGGGCGGAGATGGAGGAGACGTTGACGATCGAGCCGCCTTCCGCCTGCTGCAGCCAGGGCAGCGCGGCCTGGGAGGCGCGGACGATGGCCATCATGTCTACCTGGAAGGAGGCGGCCCAGCCGGCCTCGTCATCGGTGGCGCCGAAGCCGGAGGCGTTGTTGACCAGCACGTCGATGCCGCCCAGCGCGGCGGCGGCCTGCGGGATGAAGCTGGCGATGTCCTCTGCTTTGGCGAGGTCGCAGGGCGCGGCGAAGGCGGTGACGCCCTGGGCCGCGATCTCCTGCCGCGCGGCCTCCAGCGGGCCGGCGCCGCGGGCGCAGATGGCGACCGAGGCGCCCTGGCTGGCGAAGCCGAGGGCGATGCTGCGCCCGATGCCGCGGCTGCCGCCCATGACCACGACGCGCCTGCCCTTGAATTCCATCGGCCGTTCCTCTGTTGGCTTTGCGCCGCCAGATCACTCCAAAGCGCCTGCTGCGGCAAGGCACCCCCACGAATGGCGGGGTCCGGGGGGACCCTGTCCCCCCGGCGGGGGCCCGGGGGCAGCGCCCCCGGCGCGCATTTCGATTGTGTCCTTCCCGGCACGGCGTTAGCACGCCCAGATGCGCACCACCCCCCTGATCGGCCTGACATTGGATGCGGAGCAGCCGGGCGGCTACTCCAAGCTCCCCTGGTATGCCCTGCGGCAGAATTATTTTGACAGCGTCGCCCGCGCGGGTGGCCTGCCGATCGCCCTGCCGCATCTGGCCGAGCAGGCGGAGCGCTATCTGGACGAGATCGACGGGCTGCTGGTGACGGGCGGGGCCTTCGACGTGGACCCCTCGCTGTATGGTGGCGGGCCGAAGCACGACACGGTGGTGCTGAAGCAGGGCCGCACGGCGTTCGAGCTGGCGATGGTGCGCGGCGCGCTGGCGCGCGACATGCCGATCCTGGGTATCTGCGGTGGCGAGCAGCTGCTGGCGGTGGTGCTGGGCGGCACGCTGATCCAGCACATCCCGGACAGCGTGCCGGATGCGCTGGCGCATGAGCAGCCCAACCCGCGCACCGAGCCGGGGCATGAGGTGGCGCTGACCGAGGGCACCTTGCTGTCGCGCATCGTGGGCGCGCCGCGCATGGCGGTGAACTCGGCGCACCACCAGGCGGTGGAGCGGGCCGGGCCGGGCTGCGTGGTCAATGCCGTGGCGCCGGACGGGGTGATCGAGGGCATCGAATCCACCGCGCACCGCTTCGCGCTGGGGGTGCAGTGGCACCCGGAATATGCGGTGGATTCGAGGGACCAGAGCATCCTCGACGCCTTCGTCGCCGCCTGCCGGGAGCGCCGGGCATGAGCGAGGAGCAGGACGGCCCGAAGGGCGAGCGCATCGCCAAATGGCTGGCGCGCGCCGGCATCGCCAGCCGCCGCGACGCGGAGAAGCTGATCGCCGAGGGGCAGGTGGCGGTGAATGGCCGCGTGCTGGACGGGCCGGCGAGCTTCGTGCAGCCGGGCGACAGCGTCACCGTCTCCGGCAAGAAGGTGGGGGAGCCGGAGCGCACGCGGCTGTTCCGCTACCACAAGCCGCCCGGCCTGGTGACCACGCACAAGGACCCGGAAGGCCGCCGCACGGTGTTCGAGGAGCTGCCCGCCGGCCTGCCGCGGCTGGTCTCGGTCGGGCGGCTCGACCTCAATTCCGAGGGGCTGCTGCTGCTGACCAATGACGGCGCGCTCAGCCGCAAGCTGGAGCTGCCGGACAACCAGTGGATCCGCCGCTACCGCGCCCGCGTGCATGGCCGGGTGGATGAGCGCGCTTTGGCCGCCCTGGCCCATGGCGTGACGGTGGAGGGCGTGGCCTATGGCCCGATCCAGGCCGGGCTCGATTCCCGCCAGGGCACCAATGCCTGGCTGACCGTCTCGCTGAGCGAGGGCAAGAATCGCGAGGTGCGGCGGGTGCTGCAGCATCTGGGGCTGACGGTGACGCGGCTGATCCGCATCGCCTATGGCCCCTTCGCCCTGGCCGATCTGCCGCGCGGCGCGGTGGAGGAGATCAACGCCAAGGTGCTGCGCGAGCAGCTGGGGCTGGACGCGCCGCCGCGCATCAAGCGCGGCGTGGTGCTGGCCGCCGAGGCGCGCGCCGCGCGCGAGGCCGC
>NZ_GG770779.1:108646-112128 GCF_000164635.1 Pseudoroseomonas cervicalis ATCC 49957
GGCAGCGCGGGCGGCAGCTGCAGGCGCCGCCGGGCGCCGCCACCCGCCCCACGGCCGACCGGGTGCGGCAGGCGCTGTTCGACATGCTGTGGCACGCCCCCTGGGCCGGTCGCGAGCGCATCGAGGATGCGCTGGTGCTGGATGCCTTCGCCGGCACCGGCGCGCTGGGGCTGGAGGCGCTGTCGCGCGGCGCCGCCCATGCCACCTTCATCGAGCAGGACCGGGTGGCGCTGGCCATCCTGCGCGGCAACATCGCCGCCTGCCGGGCGGAGGATGCGGTGCGGGTGATCGGCGGCGACGCGACGCGGCCGCCGCGCGCCACGCGGCCCTGCGGGCTGGTCTTCCTCGACCCGCCCTATGGCAAGGAATTGGTGCCGAAGGCGGTGGCGGCGCTCGGCGCCGCCGGCTGGATCGCCCCCGGCGCCCTGCTGGTGGCCGAGACGGGGCGCGAGGAAGCGCTGGAATTGCCGGGCTTCGAGATGATGGCGCTGCGCGAGCATGGCGCCGCCGCGCTGCACTGCTTCCGCGGCCAAGGGGGCGCCGCCCCCTTGGATCCCCCGCCGGGGGGATAGGATCCCCCCGGACCCCGCCGAACCTTGCGGCAGCGGGCCGGTTGATCAGGCGAACCCCAGCAGAAGGGAACCGCCTGCATGTTCATGCGGATCGACCGCCTTCAGGCCGAGCTGCCCGCGCCCAAGCGCGCCGACCCCAACGCCGCCGCCGCCCTGCAGGAGCTGCTGGGCGGAAAATACGGGGAGATGTCGACGCTCGGGAACTACATGTTCCAGAGCTTCAATTTCCGCAGCAAGAGCAAGCTGCGCCCCTTCTACAGCCTGGTCGCCAGCATCACCGCCGAGGAGCTGGGCCATGTCGAGCTGGTCTCGAACGGCGTCGCCATGCTGGCGAACGGCCCGGACCAGGGGCTGGACACGGAGGATGGCGGCGACATCTCCGGCGCGCCCTTCGAGGCGATGAAGGATATCCGCAGCGCGGCCTCCTTCTTCTCGGCCAATGGCGGCGCCCTGCCGGTGAACAGCAATTCCATGTCCTGGAATGCGGATTTCGTCACCACCACCGGCAATGTGGTGTTCGACCTGCTGCACAATTTCCACCTGGAATGCGGCGCGCGGCTGCACAAGCTGCGGGTCTATGAGAGCCTGACCGACCCCACGGGGCGCGAGGTCTGCGGCTATCTGCTGGTGCGCGGCTCGGTGCATGCGCATGCCTATGCGCTGGCGCTGAAGAAGATCACCGGCGTGGCCATCGAGAAGATGCTGCCGGTGCCGAACATCCCGCTCGGCAACATCCCCGAGTGCCAGAAGTATCTGCAGGAGGGCTCGCACCGCCGGCTCTACCGCTTCAGCCCGGAGGACTACTCCGAGATGGCCGGGATCTGGGAGGGCGAGCAGGCCCTGCCCGGCGACCCGCCCGGCGAGCTGGAGGTGGTGGACGGCCTGCCCGAGGGCGGCAAGATCCACCAGCTCGAGGGCGTGCCCTCCGCCTTCAGCCCGGATTACGCGCCCGAGGAAATGCTGGAGATCGCCACCAAGCTGTACAAGGCGTCGCGCTGAGCGAGGCCGCTCCACGGGGCGAACCGAAAAAAAAGCCGGGGGAGCGATCCCCCGGCCCTGTCCCGTTTCACGGGAAACCCTGGCCTCACTCGGCGGCCAGCGGCGCCTCGCTCTCCGGCGCGGGTTGCGAGAGATCGACGCCCATCCGCGCATAGACCCCGGCCAGGCGGCGCTCATAGGCCTCCTGGCTGAAGAGGGCGGCGCGCTTCGGCCCGGCCTCGGACAGCCAGCCGCGCAGCTCGGCATCGGTGTCGAGGGCGCGGATCGCCTCGGTCAGCGCGCGCACATCGTAGGGATCGACGGTGATGGCGGACTGGCCCACCACCTCCGGCAGGGAGGAGGTGTTGGAGGTCAGCACCGGGGTGCCGAGCTTCATCGCCTCCAGCGCCGGCAGGCCGAAGCCCTCGTAGAGCGAGGGGAAGATCGCCGCCTTGGCGCCGCGCACCAGCGAGACCAGCAGCCGGAAGGGCGCGTAGTCCAGCAGGATGATGCGGCGCTTGGTGCGCAGGATGCTGCCCTCCTGCACCTGGTAGCGGATATGGTCGTCGAACAGGAGCCGCAGCTCCTCGTCGCTCTTCCACGCCTTCTTGCCCACCAGCACCAGCGGCAGATCGGTGCCGGAGGACAGGTAGGCCTCGATCATGCGGCCGACATTCTTCTTCGGCTCGATGGCGCCGAAGAACAGGAAATACTTCTTCCACTCCAGCCCGAAGCTGCCGCGGATCTCGTCATGCGCCTCGTCCACCGGCTTGTCGGTGAATTTCCGCGGCAGGTCGACGGCCTGGTAGGTGTTGGTCACCTTCTCCGGATCGGCGCCGAGCAGGTTGATGATGTCCTGCCGCGACGCCTCGGAGACGGTGATGATGTGGTCGGCCTTGCGCACGATCTGCCGGTTCATGCGGAAGTAGCGGCGCTTGTTGTCGAGCGTGGTGTAGGGCAGGCGCAGCGGCACCAGATCGTGCAGGCAGTAGACGTTCTTCGCGCCCGGCACACGCATCGGCAGCGGGTAGGTCCAGTGCATGATCTGCGGCGGCCGCGGCATGCGCACCGTCAGCTGCCGGCCGAACAGCTTGAAGGTGTTGTGCGCCAGGTTGAAGCCGTTCTCGACATTCCACAGATGGTCGAAATGCGGCAGGCGGTTCTCGAAGGTGGTCGAGACGACATTGCCGGTGATCGGCACCTGGGTGGCGTATTCGCCGAAGGGCGAGAGCAGCACCCGCCGCGTGCCGCGCAGCCAGCGCAGCAGCGGCGCCATCTCGCCCACCCGGTTGTCGAAGAAGGCGATCTCGCGGATCAGCGGGTTGCGGCTCGGGCTCGCCCTGGTGCCGTAGAGCACGCCCACCTCGGCGCCCAGCGCCCCCAGGCGGAAGCTCAGGTTGCGCGCGTAGGTGGCCACCCCCGTGCCCTGGTCGAGCGCGAGGTTGTAGCCATCGATATAGATTCGGGACCGCATGCACCGCACCCTAACCGAGCCAGGGCGCGGAGCGAAGCACACATCCGCGCAAGCCCCCTTGACCTGGGCGTGGCCAGGGGGGCGTTAACGGGCGGCGAGCGCAGGAGTGGCGGCTATGGACGAAGGACAGGGCGCGGCGGCGCAGGATGGGGCCGAGGCGCTGCGCGCGGCGGCCGACCGGCTGCGCGACCAGCGGCGCTGGACCGAGGCCGCCGCGGCCTATGGCCAGTTCCTCCGCCTGCGGCCCGAGGATGCCGGCATGCGGGTGCAGCAGGGTCATTGCCTGAAGGAGGCGGGCGACCTCGCGGGCGCGCTCGCCCTCTACCGCGAGGCCGCCGCGCAGCGCCCGCGCGAGGCCGACATCCCCTTGCAGATCGGCCATGCCGAGAAGCTGCGTGGCCAGCGCGCGGCGGCGCGCGAGGCCTATGCGCGCGCCGCCCTGCTGGCCGCCCGAGGCC
>NZ_GG770779.1:114948-117768 GCF_000164635.1 Pseudoroseomonas cervicalis ATCC 49957
GGCGTTGCCGCCGCCCTGCTGGGCCATGCCGCCCAGCGCCGGCGCCGAGAGCGGGCCCTGCGCCCGGGCCGGGCCGGCCACCGGCACCAGCAACGGCGCCGCCACCAGCAGCGCCCGCGCGGTGGCCAGGATCGCTCGGCTAGAAAGCATGTTCACGCATCCCCGAAACCATCATCCAGCCGATGCCGTACAGCACCGACAGCACCACGAACATACTGAGCAGGATGATCGCCGCGCGCGGATAGAGGGCGATCTCCGCCAGGGTCGGCTGCACCACCCGGGTGACGAAAAGCTGCTGGCGCTGCGCGTTGATCCGCGCCTGCTCCAGCGAGGCGGTGGCCGAGGCCAGCTGCTTGTCGGCGAATTCCCGCTCCAGCGCCAGCCGCTCATAGGAGGCGATCAGCAGCGGCAGCGATTCGCTGCCCATGGTCAGGCGCTGCCGGTGCTCGCGGATCTCGCGCTCGAGCGAGCTGATGCGGTTGCGCAGCAGCTGGATCTGCGGGTTGTCCGGGCGCAGGAAGGCCTGCTTCTCCTGCAGCTCGGCCCGCGTCGTGGTCAGCAGCCCCTCCAGCGCGCCCATGCCCTCGAGGCCGATCTGCGCGCTGCGCGCCGGGTCCACCGCGCGCTCGCGCTGCCGCCAGGCGGTGACGGCGGCCTGGCTGTCCAGCACGCGCCGCTCGGCCCGCTCCAGCTCGGCCCTCGCCACCCGCAGCGCCTCGTCGCGCGAGCGCTCGGAGAGCTTGTTCACGAAGGCCTCGGACAGCGCCAGCTGCTCCTCCACCACGCGCTGCGAATCCTCCGGGCGGAAGGTGCGGGCGCGCACCGTCAGGATGCCCGAGGTGGAGTCGATGGAGATGGTGTTCATGTGGTTGTGGTAGAATTGCAGCAGCTCGGCCGAGGGCTCGGCCGACCACAGCGCCGCCAGCCGGTCCGCCTCGGGGCGGCGGTAGATCTCCACCAGCCCGATATTGCGCACCATCGCCTGCAGCGAATCATGCGATTGCAGGTAGTCGCGCACCGCCAGCGCGTCCTGCGAGGTGGCGGCGAAGCCGGCGCTGCTCATCAGCTCGCCCAGCCCGCTGATGGCGCGCTGCTCCTGCCCGCCGCGCACCACGAAGCGCGCCTCCGACATGTATTGCCCGGCGGCGAAGCCGTAGAGGTAGATCCCCGTCAGCAGCGTCGGCAGCACCACCAGCAGCAGGTAGAAGCGGCGGCGCCAGAGCCAGCCGCGGCGCTTGGGCGGCGGCTCGCGGACGGGCAGGGCGGCGACGGGGCGGCTGGCCGCACCGGTCATGCCGGGGTCAGAGACCCTGGTAGGCGGCGATAGCTTCATCGACGTCCTCATAGAATTCCAGCATGCCGTTCCGCAGGATCGCGGCCGTGTCGCAGTAGCTCTTCACATGCAGCGGGTTGTGGGAGACCAGCAGGATGCCGGCGGTGGCGCGGCGCATCTCAAAGACCTGCCGGCACTTCTCGGCGAAGCGGGCATCGCCGGTGGAGAGCGCCTCATCCACCAGGTAGCAGTCGAAATCCACGGCGAAGGACAGCCCCATCAGCAGGCGCGACATCATGCCGGAGGAGTAGGTGCGCACCGGCTCGTCGAAATACGGGCCGAGCTCGGCGAAATCCTCGACGAATTCCACCGTCCGCTCGACCGGCGTGCCGTAGAGCCGGGCGATGAAGCGGGAATTGGCGGCGCCGGACATGCTGGACTGGATGCCGAAGCCCTTGCCGATCGGCCAGGACATCCGCATCGTGCAGCGCACCTTGCCGCGGGTCGGCCGCTCCACCCCGCCCAGGATGCGCAGCAGGGTCGACTTGCCGGCGCCGTTGCGGCCGAGGATGCCGACATGCTCGCCCTGGCGGATGCGCGCATAGGCGCCGCGCAGCACCTCCTTCGGGCCGCTGCGCGTCTCGAACACCTTCCAGACATTCTGGAACTCGAGCATGGGGCTACTCCATCAGCGTCAGGCGGGGACGTGCCGCGCGCAGCGCCGCCATGCCCAGCACGTTCAGCCCGATGATCCACAGCAGCACGTAGGGGATGTCGTAATAGGGGTGGATGCGGTCACCGAACATCGCCCAGCGGTTCATCTCATGCACGCTGACCAGCGGGTTCCACAGCAGCAGCTCGCGCGCTTCGTTCGGCAGGTTGCTCAGCATGTAGAAGGTGGCTGAGATCGGCATCAGCAGGTAGGTCAGCGGGTGGGTGAAGCGGTCCAGCCCGTCGATGAAGACCTGCAGCCCGGCCAGCAGCATCGACAGGCCATGCGCCAGCAGCGCGCTGAGCATCAGGCCGAAATAGAACAGCGCCGGTTCATGCGGCCATTCGTCGAAGATCAGCACCGCCGCGATCATGAACAGCGTGATGATCATGCTGCACACCGCCGCCTCCATCAGGTTGCGGGCGATGGCGGCGTCGAGCAGCGTGATGTTGCGGTGGTAGAGCAGCGACATGTTCGCATCGATCACGTTCGAGCCGCGATTGACGATCGAGCGGAACATGACGAAGGGCGTGTAGCCCATGGCGTAGAACAGGAAGGTGGGCACCCCGTTGCCCAGCCCGTGGCCGCTGACCACGTGCAGGGTGGAGATGGCCACCGCCAGCATCATCGGCTCGGCGATCAGCCAGACATAGCCGATGCGGCTGTTGCCGAAACGGGTCAGCAGCTCGCGCATGAACAGCGCGCCGATGATGCGGAACTGCGTCGCCACCAGCCCGCTTGGCTCGCGACGCGGGATGTCCATCACGGCCGGGCGACCGCGCCGCCGCGCAGCAGCGGCCGCGCCGCCTCCCAGCCCGCGGGGCCCTCGCAATAC
>NZ_GG770779.1:120206-124643 GCF_000164635.1 Pseudoroseomonas cervicalis ATCC 49957
ACCCCGCCTGGCCGCCGCTCGACCGCCCGCCGCCCGGCGACCGGCATGGCGTGCTGCTGGTGGCGCTGCTGCGCGGGGACGAGGCCGTGCCCACCCCCTGGCTGGAGGCGCGGCGGCACGATTTTTCCGGTTTCGCCCTGCTGGTGCGCGCCTGATGCTGCCCGAATCCTGCGCCCTGGCCGGGCTGCACGACCTGCCTTTGCTGGAGGACCTGCCGGCGCTGCTGGCCGCGCCGCGCGGCCGGCTGGATCTGGCGCCGGCGGTGGCGCCGCCCTGGCAGCCCTTCGCCACCTTCCGCCAGGGCGCGGCCCCGGTGGCGCTGGGCCGCATGCCGCAGCGCTTCGGCAACGCGCTGCGCCTGGGCGTCTATTCGGAAGCGGTGATCCTCGGCGGCGGCGCGGTGGTCGACAGCACCGATGGCCGCATGGTGGTGGAGAGCTTCGCCAGCGCCTCGGATTCCGGGCTGGCGGTGCCGCAGCGGCTGGAGGGGGCGCTGTCCCTGCTCGGCCTGCGGCTGGAAAACGAAAAGATCCATCCGCGCCGCCCCTGGCGCCGCCCTGCCCGCCGCATCGAGGGGCCGCTGCTGCACCTGACCTACCGGCCCGACCTCAACTACACGCATTTCATGCTGGAGGTGCTGCCGCGCCTCTACCACTGGCTGCTCTTCCCCGAGCCGCGCCCGCGCCTGCTGGTGTCGGAGCATGTGGCGGCCCGGCTGGCGCCGCTGCTGGCGCTGTATGGCGTGCGCCCGGAGCATCTGGTGCCGGTGGGCGGGCCCGGCGCGCCGCCGGTGGTGGCGGAGCGGCTCTATCTTGGCTCGGCGCCGCTGTGGAAGCATGAGGCGCCGCTGCAGGCGCTGCGCGGCGCGGCGGATCGCTTTCCGGCGGGCGGGCGGCGAATCCGCATCCAGCGGCGCGGCGCCAAGCTGTGGTTCCGCAACCTGCTGAACGAGGCGGAGGTGGCGGCGCTGCTGGACCGCCTCGGCTTCGAGAGCGTGGCGCTGGAGGATTTTTCCCTGTCCGAGCAGGTGGCGCTGTTCCGCAGCGCCGAATGCGTCGCGGGCGTCTATGGCGGCGGGCTGTTCAACACGCTGTTCTGCCGCGCGGGCACCAGGGTGCTGAGCCTGACCTCGCCCGACTACCACCGCTTCGTGCTGGATTCCCTGCCGCCGCCCCTGGCGCTGCGCGGGGCGACGGTGGTGGGCGAATCCTTCACCATGCGGCTCGACGCCAACAACAGCCCCTTCGTCGTGGACATGGACGCGGTGCGCGCCGCCTGCGCCGCGCTGGAACTGTAGCGGCAGCCGGGGCGGGGGAGCCCCCGCCCCGGCCCAGCTGTCAGAGCAGGGTCTTCAGCACGGCATACAGCGCCGATTTGCGCTCGAAGCCGATGCCCGGGCTGTCGGGCAGGCGGATGCGGCTGTCCTCCACCGGCGTATCGTCGGCAAAGCCGCCGAAGGGCGCAAAGACCTCCGGATAGCTCTCATTGCCGCCGAGGCCGAGCCCCACCGCGATGTTCAGCGCGAATTGGTGCCCGCCATGCGGCACGCAGCGGCGCGGCGACCAGCCATGCTGGCCCAGCATCTCCAGCGTGCGCAGATACTCGACCAGGCCGTAGGAGAGGGCAGGGTCGAATTGCAGGATGTCGCGATCCGGCCGCAGCCCGCCATGGCGGATCAGGTTGCGGGCATCCTGCATCGAAAAGAGATTCTCGCCGGTGGCGATGGGGCCGGCGTAATGCTCGGCGAGCGTCGCATGGGTGGCGTAGTCCAGCGGGTCCAGCGGCTCCTCATACCAGCGCAGCCGGTAGGGAGAGAGGGCGGCGCCATAGGCCAGCGCCGCATGCAGGCCGAAGCGGCCATTGACGTCGACGCAGAGGCGCGACCCGTCGCCGCCCAGCAGCTTCAGCACCGCCTCGATGCGCGCCACATCCTCCTTCAGCGCGTCCTTCAGCGGCGTGCCGGGGGCGCCGCCGATCTTCATCTTCACCACCGAATAGCCCAGGCCGAGATAGCGGCGCATCTCCTCGACCAGCGCCTCCACCCCCTTGCCGGGGTAGTAATAGCCGCCGGCGGCGTAGATCCAGGCGCTCTCATCCGCCTGGCCCTGGCGGTAGCGATTGGCCAGCAGCTTCCACAGCGGCACGTCTTCCAGCTTCGCCGCCGCGTCCCACAGCGCCATGTCCAGCACGCCCACGGCCACCGAGCGCTCGCCATGCCCGCCGGGCTTCTCGTTGCGCATCATCGCCGCCCAGGCGCCGGCCGGGTCCAGCGTGCCCTCGGGCGTGGCGAGCAGCGCCTCGGGCGCCTCCAGCAGCCGGGGGATGAAACGCTCCCGCAGCAGGCCGGGCTGGGCGTAGCGGCCATTCGAGTTGAAGCCGAAGCCGGTGGCGCTGCGGCCCTGGCCATCCTCCACCGTGACGGCGACGATGCTCGCCGTCATCTTGGAGAAATCGATATAGGCGTTGGCGATGTCGCTGCTGATCGGCGCGACGCCGTCGCGGATGGCGGTGATGCGCATCGGTCAGGCGGCGCGCGATGGGGTGAGGGGCGGCATGGGCGTGGGTTCCTCCGTCGGCTTGGCGCCACGATAGCGCGCAAGCAGGAGAGGGGAAGTCCACGGGATGACCTGGGCTTGAGGGGGCTTTGCCCCCTCAAACTCCCCCAGCAGGGGACGGGGTCCCCTGCACCCGCCTTCGGTTGTCAGCCTTCGGGGTGCTCCGACAGCCGGGCGAAGGGGCCGTAGAGGTCGCAGAGATCCTGCGTGACGCTCAGCTTGCGGTAGCGCAGCGGCGAATGCGGGTCGTTCGGCTGCACCGCCAGCAGCTGGCGGCCATTCTTGTCCAGGAAGAGGCGATGCGCATAGGCGTCGCCCTTGTGGATGACATAGACATTGCGCGCCTCGGTCGCCGCTTGGCCGAGATCGTCCAGCGCCCAGCGCCGCCAGGTGACCGCCCAGCCCTCCCGCGTGCGGCTGAGCATGCGCGGATCGGCATCGGCATGGCGGGCGAAGAAATCACGGTGCTGCTCGACCAGCGCGGCGAGGTCCTCGCGCAGCCGCGCCTGGATCGGGCTGAGCACCGGCGGCGGTGGCGGCACCAGATGCAGGTCATGCCCGCCATAGCCGGTGAAGCGGGCACGGTTGAAATCCGCCAGCGCCGAGGGCGCGCGGCCGCCCCCGGCGAGCGGCCCGCCCGTCGCCGGCGGTGCGCCGCCGGGCGCCGCGGAACTTTTCCAGGACTGACTCATGCTGCACCCCGCTCCGCCACGGGGCCGCGCCCCGCCCAGGCGACCCTTGTCGCAAAGGCGGGTGAAGAAAGCCTGAAACACGGCGGAGGGCGGCCCGCCAGGGCACGCCGCCAGCGGAAAAGGAATCAGGCGGGCTCGACCGTGTAGCCCTCGGCGGTGATGGCGGCGGCGACCCGCTCGCGCGGCAGGCTGGTGGCGGCGCGCACCGTGCCGCTCGGCAGGTCGACCGACACCTCGGCCCGCGGGTCCTCGGCGCGGATCGCCTCGGTGACGGCGCGCGCGCAATGGCCGCAATCCATGCCGCGCACGGTCAGGGTCAGGGTCTCGCTCATGGCAGTTTCTCCAGCTCGTCGAGGATGGGGCAATCGGGGCGGCCATCGCCGTGGCAATGCGCCGCCAGGTGGCGCAGCGAGCGGGCCATGGCCTGCATGGCCTCGGCCTTGGCCTCCAGCGCCGCGACATGGTCCAGGGCGATGCGCCGCACATCGGCGCTGGCGCGGTGGCGGTCGCGCCACAGCGCCAGCAGGCGGCGCACATCCTCCAGCGGGAAGGCCAGCGCGCGGGCATGGCGGATGAAGCGCAGCACCGCCAGATCGGCCTCGGCATAGTCGCGATAGCCGTTGGAGAGGCGCTGCGGCGCCAGCAGCCCCTCCGCCTCGTAATGCCGGATCATCTTGGCCGAGAGGCCGGAGCGGCGCGCCGCCTCGCCGATATTCATGCCCGTGCCCTCCAGCGCGACAGCAGCAGCGCATTGCCCAGCACCGCGACCGAGGAGAAGGCCATCGCCGCCCCGGCCAGCGCCGGGGAGAGCAGGCCGAACGCCGCCAGCGGAATGCCCAGCGTGTTGAAGCCGAAGGCCCAGGCCAGGTTCTGTCGGATCTTTTTCAGTGTGGCGCGGGTGATGGCGAGGGTGGCGGGCACCAGCGCCGGGTCGGGGCGCAGCAGCACCACCGGCGCGGCGGCGATCGCCACATCCGTGCCGCTGCCCATGGCGATGCCGAGATCGGCGGTGGCCAGCGCCGCCGCGTCATTCACCCCGTCCCCCACCATGGCGACGCGCTGGCCCTCCGCCTGCCAGGCGGCGATGCGCGCCGCCTTCTGCTCCGGCAGCACCCCGGCGGCGATCTCGGCCAGGCCGAGCGCCCCGCCCACGGCGCGCGCCGCCGCCTCCGAATCGCCCGACAGCATGG
>NZ_GG770779.1:125351-133777 GCF_000164635.1 Pseudoroseomonas cervicalis ATCC 49957
GCCGGGTCCAGCCCGGCCAGCACACGCAGACGCGCCCGCTCGCTGGCCAGGTTGACGCTCGCCTCCAGCACGCCCGGCACGCGGGCGAGCGCGCGCTCCACCCGCCCCGCGCAGCTGGCGCAGGTCATGCCGCCGATGCCGAGCTCCAGCACCGTGGTGTCCACGCCATAGCCGGCTTTCTCCAGGGCTTTGGCCAGGGCCTGGGGCGGGGCGTCGCCCTCCACCTCGGCGCGCTCGCTGGCCAGGTTCACCCGGGCGGCGGTGACGCCCGGCACGCGCGCCAGGGCGCGCTCCACCCGGCCCGCGCAATTGGCGCAGCTCATGCCGGTGACGGGGAGGGACATGCTCATGCGCTGCCAGATGGCGCTTCCCACAATGGGAAGGTCAAGGGGCGGGATCCGGCCATGCGGCAGGGGCATTGAAGAAGCGACGCGCAAGGCAAAGATCACGCCGCATGCATCGCCCCGCCCTGCTCTGCGCCGCCCTGGCGCTGTCCATCCCGGCTGCCCTGCCGGCCCTCGCCCAGAACGCCGCGCCCGCCCCCGCGCCCAGCCAGGGCCAGGCCGCCGAGGAGCACCGCATCCAGGTGGTCAACCGCACCGGGCAGGACGCCACGGCGCTGCACGCGGTGCGCAGCGGCCGCGGTGACTGGGGCAGCAACACCCTGCCGCGGCCGATGCCCACCGACAAATCCTTCACCCTGCGCAGCCGCGCCGAGGCCGGCTGCCGCTTCGACATCCGCCTGGTGGTGGCGGATGGCCGGCAGGCGGTGCTGCGCAACCGCGACATCTGCGCGACGCCGCGGGTGGAGATCGGCGCCGGCGATCTGCGCGCCGCCCCCACCCGCCCGGCCGAGGGCACGCCCAATCCGCGCGCCCGCGCCGCGACGGGCACCGGCTTCGTGGTGGCGACCGACCGGGTGCTGACCAACCAGCATGTGGTGGCCGGCTGCGACCGCATCTTCATCCGCACCGCCGATGGCCGCACCTTGCCCGCCGTGCCGCCCGCCCGGGTGGATGAGGGGCTGGACCTGGCGCTGCTGGCGGTGCCGGGCGACCCGGGCGAGATCCTGCCCTTCCGCGCCAGCCCCGAGGTGCGGCGCGGCGAGGGGGTGATCGCCTATGGCTTCCCGCTGGCCGGGCTGCTCTCCTCCGACCCCAAGCTGACGCGGGGCGAGGTGAACGGGCTGAACGGGCTGGGCAACAACCCGAACCACTACCAGATCAGCGCCGAGGTGCAGCCGGGCAATTCCGGCGGCCCGCTGCTGGACCTGCATGGCAATGTGGTGGGTGTGGTGGTGAGCAAGCTGCACGCGCAGAACATCGCCCGCCGCACCGGCGACATCCCGCAGAACGTCAATTTCGCGGTGAAGGGCGGCGACGCGCAGACCTTCCTGCGCCGCAGCGGCATCACCCCGCGCACCGAGCCCAGCAGCGGCGCCGAGCAGAGCGCCGCCGATGTCGGCGAGGCCGCCAATCGCGGCACCGTTTTTATCCGGTGCGAGCGGCCCTGAGCGGAGCGCCCGGCTGGCCTGACGGCCTGACGGCCTGACGGCCGGACGCCCCTGCGCCAGCGGCGCAGGGACCCGGAAAAACTAGGCGCGGAAGGCGACCTGGCCGGTGCCGCGGAGGTCGTAGCCGGAGAGCCGCTCCGCCCGCCAGGCAAACGCCTCGCCGCGGGTGAAGGCCAGCAGGGTCTGCAGCGCCGGGCTGAACCAGTCCTGCGCCCGGGCCACCAGGTCGAAGCGCTCGCGGATCAGCGGCAGGAAGTCGAGGCCGCGCGCCACCGCCTCGGCGCGGATGCCGAAGCCGCTTTCGGCGCGGCCCTCGGCCACGGCGGCCGCCACCTCGTCCTCCGCCATGGCGGGCTGCGGCAGGAAGCGCAGCGCCTCCAGCCGGAGGCCGGCCTCGGAGAGCAGGTGCAGCAGCAGCAGGTGGCTACCGGCGCGGGACTGGCGGCCGATGACGCGCACCCCCTCCTGCGCCAGATCGGCGAGGCCCGCGATGCGGCGCGGATTGCCCGGCGGCAGGATCAGCCCCTGCTCGCGCCAGGCCCAGACCAGGCCCACCGCCTGGGCGCCGGGCAGCAGGTCGCGCACCGTCGCCTCGTTGAAGGCACCGCCATCCGGGTCGGGCAGATGGGTGGCCGCCGCCAGGGCGCGGCCGGCGGAGAGCGCCTCCAGCCCCGCCAGGCTGCCGCCGGCGGCGATCGCCAGGCCGCAGCCGGATTGCCGCACCGCCCAGTCCAGCAGCGGGTCGTGGCTGCCGGCCAGGATCGGCGGCGGCTCCAGCCGCGCCGCCTCCAGCCCCGCCTCGCGCGCCATCCAGCGCAGCAGCAACGCACGCGGGAAGATCCATTTGCCGGCCAGGAACACCGCCGGCAGGCGCTGCTGCCGCGCCAGGTCATACAGGGCCCGCTCCGACAGGCGCAGCAGCGCCGCCGCTTCCTTCAGCGTCAGGACATCCGGCATCAGGCGGCAGATTCCGGCAGATGGTTCATGGCGCTGGCGTTCCCTGGGGCTTCGGCCCGGCATCTGCCGTGGCACTGTGTCGCCTCATAGAAAAAAAGCCGGAGCCGAGCCAGCGCCATGCGCCGCCGCACATTCCTCGCCGCCCTGCTGATGCTGCCCGGCCTGCTCGCTGGCCCGCCGGTGGCGGCGCAGGGCCGCAGCATCACCGTGGCCTCCACCACCTCGACCGAGCAATCGGGGCTGTTCGGCCATCTCCTGCCGCTCTTCACCCGGACGACCGGCATCGCCGTGCGGGTGGTGGCGCTGGGCACCGGCCAGGCGCTGGATGTGGGGCGGCGCGGCGATGCCGATGTGGTCTTCGTGCATGACCGCGCGGCCGAGCAGAAATTCCTGTCGGAAGGCTTCGCCACCCGCCGCTTCCCGGTGATGTACAACGACTTCGTGCTGGTCGGGCCGCGGGCCGACCCGGCCGGGGTGCGCGGGCGGGGCACCGACATCGCCGCGGCGCTGCAGGCCATCGCCGCGCGCGGCGCGCCCTTCATCAGCCGCGGCGACCGCTCCGGCACCCATGCGGCGGAGCTGCGGCTGTGGCAGCAGGCCGGGATCAGCCCGGCCGGCCAGGGCTGGTACAAGGAGATCGGCCAGGGCATGGGCCCGGCGCTGAACACCGCCGCCGCCGCGGACGCCTATCTGCTGGCCGATCGCGGCACCTGGATCAGCTTCCGCAACCGCCAGTCGCTCGCCATCCTGGCCGAGGGCGACCGCCGCCTGTTCAACCAGTATGGGGTGATGCTGGTGAACCCGGCCCGCCACCCGCAGGTGAGGCAGGCGGAGGGCCAGGCCTTCATCGACTGGCTGGTCTCGCCCGAGGGGCAGCGCGCCATCGCCGAGTACCGGATCGACGGACAACCGCTGTTCTTCCCCAATGCCGGGGACCCGAATGGCTGAGCCAGGCGGTGCCGCCGCCCGGGCGGCGCGGCTTAGAGCCGGACGCCGCTGGTCTGGTAGGCGGCCTCGGCGCTGCGCTGGACTTCCGTGTCCAGCACGAAGGAGGCCGCAACGGCGAGGATGATGGCGGCGGCGACGCCGGTCAGAAAGGCCTTCATGCGTGGCGCTCCCGTCGTGGAATGGCTTTCCTCAAGCTATGGGCGGCGGCGCGGCGGCGTGCAAGAGCCTCTGGGCCTCGGCCAGCTCCTGCGGCGTGTTGGCGTTGAAGAAGGGGTCGATCGGGTGGTCCGGCCATTCGGCGCTGGCGCAGCCGAAGCGGGCGGTCCAGCGGTCGATCTTGCGCTCGCCGCCGAGCAGCGCCGCGCGCAGCTCGTGCCGCAGCGCCACCGGCCAGAGGCCCACCGGCGGATGCGTCCAGCCGCCCGAGGCGGCGCAGGCCATCGGCACCCCCGCCGCCTCGCGTGCCGCGCGCAGCCGCGCCACCAGATCGGCCGGGATGAAGGGGGAATCGCCGGGCACCGAGACCATGTCGGGCAGGTCCGGCCGGTGCGCCGCCGCCCAGTCCAGCCCGGCCAGGATGCCGGCCAGCGGCCCGGGATGGTCCGGCACGCCATCGGGCAGCACCGGCAGGCCCCAGGCGGCGAAGCGGGTGGCGTCGCCATTGGCGTTCAGCGCCAGGGCGGCGACCTGCGGGCGCAGCCGGTCCAGCACATGGTCGAGCATCGGCCGGCCGGCGAGGGCGCGCAGCGGCTTGTCGCCGCCGCCCATGCGCCGCGCCAGCCCGCCGGCCAGCACCAGGCCGAGAATGTCATCCGGCATCGGCGGCGCCCTCCGCCTCGCGGCTGTTCTTGCGCCAGTGGCGGGGGTTCTCCTCGCCATCGCGCAGCGGGTCGGCGTCGAAGACGATGCGGCTCTCCCCGGCCAGCGCCAGGAAGCGGCTGCCCTTGCAGCGGCCGATCAGGGTCAGGTTGGCCTCGCGCGCCAGTTCCACCCCCCAGGCGGTGAAGCCGGAGCGGGAGATCAGGATGGGAATGCCCATGCGCACCGTCTTGATGACCATCTCCGAGGTCAGCCTGCCGGTGGTGTAGAAGATCTTGTCCCCGGCGGGTTCCTGGTTGCGGGCCATCCAGCCGGCGATCTTGTCCACCGCGTTGTGGCGGCCGACATCCTCCATGTAGACGATCGGCTGGTCCTGCCGGCAGAGCGCGCAGCCATGGATCGCCCCGGCTTCCAGATAGAGGGTGGGCAGGGTGTTGATGGCGCGCAGCAGCCCGTAGAGCCAGGAGGTGCGCAACTCGGCTTCCAGCGGAAGCCGAACCTGAGAAAAACCGTCCATGAGATCGCCGAAGGCGGTGCCCTGGGCGCAGCCCGAGGTCAGGGTTTTTTTCCGGAGTTTGGCCTCGTGGTCGGTGGCCTCGGCGGTGCGGACGACGACGACGCCCAGATCCTCGTCATGCTCGATGCCGGTGATGGCATCCTCCGGCCGCAGCATGCCCTGGTTCAGCAGGTAGCCGAGGGCGAGATCCTCCGGATGGTCGCCGATCGTCATCATGGTGACGATCTCCTGCCCGTTCAGATACAGGGTCAGGGCGCGCTCGACGGTGACGCTGGTCTCGACCGGGCGGCCGGTCTGGTCGAGGCCCTGGACACGCCGGGTCAGGCGCGGATCGGTGGGGTCGGGGCGGACGCGCAGCGAGGAGCTCATGCCCTCCGAGATGCCCCCGCCGAGGGCGACTGGAAAGGGGGGCAGCTCAGGTGATGGCGTGCTGCGGGTTGTCCTGCTCGCGGAAGGCGTCCTCGGCGCCACGCAGCGCCAGCGGGCGCATCAGGAAGGCGGCGCCCCAGCCCCAGCCGCCATTGATCGCCAGCCACAGCCACCAGGGCGCCCCGAAGCCCGGCACGCGCGGCAGGCTGTCGCTCAGCAGGGTGAAGAGGAAGGCGCCGCAGAGAAAGCCGGTGAGCAGGTCCGGCAGCGCCCAGACCAGGCGCAGCGCCAGCGACAGCAGGGCGCCCAGCGCGGCACCCGCCAGCATCAGCGCGTAGAGCGCCGGCAGCCCGCCCCAGAGGGGCAGGGGCGCGAACAGGAAGCCGCGCTCCGGCACCAGCCGGAAGGCCTGGTGCAGCACGAAGAGGCTGGATTGGTGGACCACCACCACGGCGGCGGCGCCCATGATGAGGCCACCGATGATGGCGCGGCAGGGCCCGGCCGGGAAGGGCCGCAGCACCGCCACCAGCGCCATCAGCGCCAGCGCGCCGGAGAGCGCGACCCGGCCGAGCAGGGCCGGGTCGAGCCGGTTCAGCGCCACCGGCAGCGGCAGGGGGGAGGTCCCCCCATGGCCGGCCATGACCAGGGCGCCGAGATAGCAGGCGGACGCCACCAGCGCGCCCCGCCAGGCGGCGCTCAGCAGCTGGCGGAGGAAGCGTGTCAGCGCCCGCACGGCACGCGGCTACCGGGCGGCGGTCAGGCGGCGCGCTCGGCGACGCATTCGCGCAGCGCCTCGCCCAGCATGTCCATGCCCTCGTTGATCAGCGCGTCCGAGGCCGTCAGCGGCACCAGGAAGCGGATGACGTTGCCGCGCACGCCGCAGGACAGCAGGATCAGCCCCTTCTGCGCCGCCCGCGCGGTCAGCGCCTTGGCCAGGTCCGGATCCGGGCGGTTGGCGTCGCCGCCGGCCACCAGCTCCATCGCCACCATGGCGCCGAGGCCGCGGATGTCGCCGATCACGCCCTTCAGGCTGTTGGAGTTCTGCAGCTCCTTCAGCCGGCCGGTCAGCAGCTCGCCGATCCGCTCGGCGCGGGCGCAGAGCCCCTCCTCCTCGATGATGTCGAGCACGGCATTGCCGGCGGCCAGCGCCAGCGGGTTGCCGCCATAGGTGCCGCCCAGGCCGCCGGCGGCCGGGCTGTCCATGATCTCCGCCTTGCCGGTGACGGCCGAGAGCGGGAAGCCGCCGGCCAGCGACTTGGCCATGGTGATCATGTCCGGCTCGACGCCGGCATGCTCGATGGCGAACATCTTGCCGGTGCGGGCGAAGCCGGTCTGCACCTCGTCGACGATCATGACGATGCCATGCTCGTCGCAGATGCGGCGCAGCCCGGCCAGCAGCTCGGCCTGGGCGATGTAGAAGCCGCCCTCGCCCTGCACCGGCTCGATGATCATGGCGGCGATGCGCTTGGGGTCGACATCGGCGCGGAACATCACCTCCAGCGCCTCGAGCGTCTGCTCGACCTCCTTGCCGTGATAGGCCACGGGGAAGGGCAGGTGGTAGATCTCGCCCGGCATCGAGCCGAAGCCGGCCTTGTAGGGCACGACCTTGCCGGTCAGCGCCATGCCGAGCAGGGTGCGGCCGTGGAAGGCGCCGGAGAAGGCGATGACGCCGTTCCGCCCGGTGTGGTGGCGGGCGATCTTCACCGCGTTCTCGATCGCCTCGGCGCCGGTGGTCAGGAACACCGTCTTGCGGTTCGGGCCGCGCGTCGGCACCACGGCGTTCAGCCGCTCGGCCAGGCGGATATAGCCCTCATACGGCATCACCTGGATGCAGGTGTGGCTGAAATGGTCGAGCTGCGCGCTGACCGCCGCCTTGATCTTCGGGTGCAGGTGGCCGGTGTTCAGCACGGCGATGCCGGCCGCGAAGTCGATGTAGCGCTTGCCCTCGACATCGGTGATCTCGGCATTCTCGGCCTTGGCCGCGAAGACCGGCATCTGGATGCCGAGACCGCGCGGCACCGCCGCTTCGCGCCTCGCCTGCAGAGCCGTGTTGCTGTCGGCTGCCGTCACGCCCATCGTCCATGCTCCTGTCGGTCGGGTGAGGCCGGCACGATGCGCCCGCCCCGCCGCCCCGCGCAAGGCCGCGCGGCGCCGATTCCGCCCCGGCGGCGGCGGAATCTCGCCTGTCCTATCGCAGTGCGATCAACGGGATGCGCGGGCTGCCTGGCATCAGCCGGCGAGGCCCAGCGCGGCCAGCAGCAGCAGCCCCGCCAGGCTGGCGCCGAGCGTGGCCAGCACCGCCGGGTCGATCTCCGCCGGGGCGGTGGCGGGCAGCAGGCAGGCGCCGCCGGCCAGGCTGTCGGCGCTGCGATCCTCGGGCTGCGGCATGGGAATCTCCGTAAATACGTTTGACATTCGTCAATATAAAAGTTCTACAATCGGTATCCACAGAAAAATGCGCCACGGCCGCGCCGGCGCCCCGCCGCCCGATCCCCCGAGAGGGCCAGGGCAGGGCCGCGCGGCCGGGCGCCCGCCGGAACCACGATGCCATGACGCAGAATCTCTCCCGCCGTGCCCTGCTGCGCCAGCTCGCCCTGGCCGGCCTCGCCGCCGCCCTGCCGCTGCGCCCCGCCCGGGCGCAGGATTTCCCCAACCGGCCGCTGCGGCTGATCGTGCCGGTGGCGCCGGGCGGCAGCCAGGACGTGGTGGCGCGGCTGGTCGCCCGCGGCATGGGGGAGGCGCTGGGCCAGAGCATCCAGGTGGAGAACCTGCCCGGCGCCGGCAGCAACATCGGCTACGAGGCGGCGGCGCGGGCGCGGCCGGATGGCTACACGCTGCTGGCGGGGTCGGACAGCCTGTCGATCAATGCCGCGCTGTTCCCGCGCCTGTCCTACGACCCGCTGCGCGCCTTCCAGCCGATCCTGCCCGGCGTCGCGGTGCCGCAGATCCTGGTGGTGCGCGAGGATTCGCCGCTGCGCGACCTGGCCGGCTTCCTGGCGGCGGCGCGGGCCGGCACGCTGGCGGTGGGCACGCCGGGCAATGGCAGCCTGTCGCACCTGCTGGGCGAGATGATCCAGCAGGCGGCCGGGCTGCGCTGGACGCATGTGCCCTATCGCGGCGGGGCGCTGGCGATCAACGACCTGATGGCCGGGCACCTGCAGGCGGTGTGGATCAACATCGGCGCGGTGGCGGATGCGGTGCGGGCCGGACGGCTGCGCGGCCTGGCCGTCTCCTCCGAGGCGCGCACGGCGGCGCTGCCGGCGGTGCCGACGCTGGACGAGGCCGGGCTGCCCGGGCTGGCGG
>NZ_GG770779.1:134034-135555 GCF_000164635.1 Pseudoroseomonas cervicalis ATCC 49957
CCTGACCGGGCTGGGGGTGGAGGTGCTGGATGAGCCGCCCGAGGCGCTCGGCCGCCGCATCCAGGCGGATGCCGGGCGCTGGGCGGCGGTGATCCGCCGCGGCGACCTGCGCCCCGACTGAGGCGCGACGCCGCCGCGGCGGGGGCGGCGGGGCGCCGGGCTCAGCCCTGCGCCAGCTCGCCCAGCATGCGGCGCGCCTCGGCATCGCCGGCGATGGCGACGATCGAGCCGGTGCCCTCGCCGGGGAGGAATTCCTCCAGCGGGCGCAGCGCGAGCGACAGGGCGTGGCGCTGGGCCCAGGCGCGGATCTCGCCCTCGCGGTTGGCGGGCAGGATGATCAGGCCGGTCGGGGTGGGGGCGGTGTGGGTCATGGCCGGGCCTCAGGCGCGGGCGACGGCGCCATAGGCGTCGTTGCTGGTGGCGCGGATGACATGGGCGAAGAGGCGCAGCGCGTCCGGGCCGCCCTGGTCGATCAGGGCGCCGTCCTCCATCTCGCGCGCCAGCAGCTCGGCATGGCCGGCCAGGGTTTCGGCGGCGCGGCGCAGCGCCTCGCGGGAGAAGGCCAGCTGCTGCTGCTCGGAGAAATCATGCCAAGAGGCGGAACGGCTCGGGGACATGGGGGAAGTCCGGATGAGGCCGTCTTGGCTCGGTGGCGCCCCGCTCGGGGTCGTCATGGCGGCATCATGCCGGGGCCGGGTTAACCCCCGCTGAATCCAGCGGGGGCGCGTGGCGTTTTTTCGCCCTCCGGCGGTTTTTTCCGCCTCCCCCTCAGCCGCCGCGCGACAGCTCGTAGAGCGCGATGGCGGCGGCCACCGAGACGTTCAGGCTTTCCATCTCCGGGCGGATCGGCAGCTTCACCAGCTCGTCGCAGGTCTCGCGCTGCAGCCGGCGCAGGCCGCTGTCCTCGGCGCCCAGCACCAGCGCGGCGGGGCGGTCGGTGGGCTTGGCCGCGGCCAGCTCGGTCTTCGCCGTGCCGTCCAGCCCCATCACCCAGTAGCCGGCCTTCTGCAGCACGGTGATGGTGCGGGCCAGGTTGACCTCGCGCACCACCGGCACCGTGTCCAGCGCGCCCACGGCGGCGCGCGCCATGGCGCCGGTCTCGGGCGGCGCGTTGCGGTCCTGCATCACCACGGCGGCGGCGCCGAAGGCGGCGGCCGAGCGCAGGATGGCGCCGACATTGCGCGGATCGGTCACCTGATCGAGCAGCAGCACCGTGCCGCGGCTCTTCTCCAGCGCGTCCTCCAGCGCCACCGGCGGCAGCGGCTCGACCAGCAGGGCGGCGCCCTGGTGTACCGCGTCCTCGGTCAGGAAGGTCTGGAAGCGGGCGCGTTCCACCCGCTCGGCCTGCAGCTTCCAGGGGCGGGGCAGTTTTTCCGCGAGTGCCGCCTCGGCCTCGGCGGTCAGCAGCAGGCGCTTGAGGCGCCGGCGCGGATTGGCCAGCGCGGCGGCCACCGTGTGCAGCCCGTAGAGCCAGAGCGTGTTGGGCGGCGTCGCCTCGCGCGGGGCGCGGCCGGCGTCCTG
>NZ_GG770779.1:138782-142583 GCF_000164635.1 Pseudoroseomonas cervicalis ATCC 49957
GCGCCAGCCCCGCCCGGCCGCCGGCGCGCCGGCCGAGCCGCGCCTGCTGCTCTGCCGCGACGTGGCGGTGGACGGCGCGGGGCTGGTCTGGAACGCGCAGGGGCAGGTGGCGCCGATCTATCACCGCCTGCTGCCGCCCGACCTGCCGCCGCTGCCCGAGGGGCCGGCGCTGGCGGAGGCGGTGCTGGCCACCGAGACACCGCGCAATTTCTACCACTGGTTCGCCGAGGGGCTGCCGGCCCTGGCCTGGCGGCTGCGCCCGGACGCGCCGCAATGGCCCATCCTCTACACCCCGCGCATCGAGGGCTTCCTGCGCGCCACCCTCGACCTGCTGGGCGATTCCCTGGGCGCGGCGCCGGAGCTGCGGCGGGTGGAGGCGCCGCTGCTGGTGGAACGCGCCTGGATCAGCCCGCGCGGCATGCAGTTCCTCTACCACGGCGCATACTTCGCCGACCTCTATGCCCGGCTGGTGGCGCAGGCGCTGCGGCAGGCGGCACCCGGCGTCACCGGGCCGCGCCTCTACCTCTCCCGCCGCGACGTGCCGCGGCGCGGCATCGAGAACGAGGCGGAGCTGGAGGAGGCGCTGCGGCGCCTCGGCTTCACCGTGATGACCTTCCAGGGCGTGCCCCTGGCGCGGCAGATCCGCGCCTTCCAGGAGGCGGAGGTGGTGGTCTCGCCGCACGGGGCGGGGCTGGCGCATCTGGTGGCGGCGCGACCGGGGCTGAAGGTGTTCGAGCTGATGCCCGCCTGGCTCGGCACCGAGAAGCTGCGCAGCTGCTACAGCCGCATCTCCGCCTTCCGCGGCCACCACCATGCGATGTGGCTGGAGCCGGTGGACCCGGTGACCCAGGGCTGGCGGGTGCAGCTCGGGCCGATGCTGGAGGCGCTGGGCCGCTTCCTCGACGCGCCGCGCCCGGGGGCGCCGCCGCCGCCGCCAAGCTGATTCCTGCCTCTCGACAGGGCGGCGGGCCTCGCCTATAGACGCCTCCTCGCGCAGCGTTGGCGCCGCGCAGGGGCGTAGCTCAATTGGCTAGAGCGCCGGTCTCCAAAACCGGAGGTTGGGGGTTCGAGACCCTCCGCCCCTGCCAGTGTCGCGGGTGCCGCCCCCTCCGGGGGAGGTGTCCTGGCCCTCGCCATGCGCTTCCGGGTCTTGCGGGGTGGCTCCGGTCCGGAGGCCGCCCGCGAAGCGTTTCCCACGGACCATACCGGTCGGGACGTCCAGCCTGGACCAGTCCGGCAACCAGTTAGGGTAGCGATTTTGGCGAAGCTCGATCCCGCGCTGTTCATCCGCGATGTGCGGCAGGAGGTGGCCCGCGTCACCTGGCCGACGCGCAAGGAGACGCTGATCACCACCGGCCTGGTGCTGGCCCTGTCCGCCCTGGCCGCCGTGTTCTTCCTGCTGACCGACAAGCTCATCCAGTTCCTGGTGAGCCTGCTGTTCGGCTTCGGCGCGTAAGACGGAGCGAGATCCATGGCCGACATGAAGTGGTACGTCGTTCACGTCTATTCGGGCTTCGAGAAGAAGATCGCGCAGCAGCTCAAGGAGCAGGCGGCGCAGAAGGGCCTGGCCGACCAGATCGGCGACATCCTCGTCCCCTCCGAGGAGGTGACCGAGGTGCGGCGCGGCCAGAAGATCAATTCGGAGCGCAAGTTCTTCCCCGGCTATGTGCTGGTGAAGATGGCGATGACCGATGAGGCCTGGCACCTGGTCAAGGACACGCCCAAGGTCACCGGCTTCCTCGGCGCCCGCAACCGCCCCAGCCCGATCTCCGAGGCCGAGGCGCAGCGCATCGTCCGCCAGGTGCAGGAAGGCGTCGACAAGCCGAAGCGCCCCGCCGTGGTGTTCGAGGTGGGCGAGCAGGTGCGCGTGGCCGACGGCCCCTTCACCAGCTTCAACGGCACGATCGAGGAAGTGGACGAGGAGCGCGGCCGCGTGAAGGTCTCGGTCTCCATCTTCGGCCGCGCCACCCCGGTCGAGCTGGAATACGCCCAGGTCGAGAAGGTCTGAGACCCCCATGCGCGCCCTGCTGCGGCGGGCGCGCGATTCCTGGGAGAGGCTGCTGGCCTCTCCCGGCGGGCCATCCAAGGTGGCCCTCGGCATCGCCGCCGGCGCCGCCGCGGCGATGCTCCCCGCCTTCGGGCTGCACCTGATCTTCGCCGCCGGTTTTGCGTGGGCGCTGCGTGGCAGCCTGCCGGTGGCCGCGGCCACCTGCCTGACCTTCGGCAACCCGCTCACCCATGCCGTGCTGCTGCCCACCGAATACGCCATCGGCCGGGTGCTGCTGCCGCCCTCCGTCGAGTTCCTGCCCGAGCATGGCCCGGCCTGGCTGATGGCAACCCTGCCCGCCGCCGAGGAGACGCTGGTGGGCGGGCTGGTGCTGGCCGTCGTCGTGGGCAGCGCCGCCTATGCCGCGGCGCGGCGCTGGGGAGGCTCCGCCTCCCCAAACAAACCAGATGATATCTGGGGAGGCTCCGCCTCCCCAGACCCCTCCGCCGGGGTGGCAGGGCCACCCCGGACCCCGCCATCAGACAGCGCCCACTGATGGCGGGGTCCGGGGGGACCCTGTCCCCCCGGCGGGGTTCCAGGGGCAGCGCCACTGGCCTTCAGTCTTCGATGACGCTGACCGTCGCCGTCCGCCCCGGGATCAGCCGCAGCCCCTCCGGCACCGCGTCCAGCTTCACCCGCACGGGCACACGCTGCGCCAGCCGCACCCAGGAGAAGGTGGGGTTGACGTTGGCCACCAGCCCGGCGCTGCGCTCGCGGTCCTCGATGCCGCCGGCGATGCTCTCGACATGGCCGGAGAGCACCCGGCCATCGCCCATCAGCGTCACCCGCACCGGGTCGCCGGGATGGATGCGGGCCAGCTTCGTCTCCTCGAAATAGCCCTGCACATGCAGGCTGCCGGCATCGACCAGCGCCATCACCGCGCTGCCGGCCGAGACATAGGCGCCGGGCCGCAGCGTCAGGTTGGTGATGGTGCCGGCGGCGGGGGCGCGGATCTCGGTGCGCGCCAGGTTCAGCCGCGCCAGCTCGCGCGCCGCTTCCGCCTCCTGCAGCGACGCGGCGGCGGTGGCCGCGTCGGAATGCGCCTGCTCCTGCCGCTGCTGCGAGACGATGCCGGCATCCAGCCGGTCATAGCGCCGCTCGTCGCGCCGGGCGCGCTCGAGCGAGGCGGTGCGGCTCTCCACCACCGCCTCGGCCTGCTGCAGCGCCAGGGCGAAGCGGGCCTGGTCCAGCCGGAACAGCGGCTGGCCCTGCGCCACCACGGCATTGTCCTGCACCAGCACCTCGGCCACGAAGCCGGAGACGTCGGGCGCCACGCCGATGATGTCGGCGCGCACCCGCCCGTCCCGCGTCCAGGGCGCCTCCATGTAGTAGCGCCACAGCTCGCGCGCGGCGAACAGCGCGGCGGCGACCAGCAGCAGGGTGACGGCGATCCGGATGAACCGGGCGAAGAGGGGCTTCATCGGGAGAGGCTTTCAGCCAGGGCGGCGACACCGCCCAGCAGCAGGAGGTAGAGGGCGAAGTCGAACAGCGCCGGGTGCCAGATCCAGCGATAGGCGCCGAGCGCCAGCAGGGCGCGGCGCAGCAGCGCGGTCAGCGGCAGGGCGATCGCCGCCCAGACCAGCAAGGCGGGCAGGTAGATGCCGTAGAGGTCGATTTCGGCGGTCATGCGGGCAGGCTTCCGATGGCCCTGTCGCGGGCGAAGGGGGAGGCGGCGTCGGGGAACAGCGCCATGCGCAGCCCACCCAGCGACAGCGCCGCCTGATGCGCGGCGCGGCCGGGGGACTCGGCCGCCG
>NZ_GG770779.1:144392-157156 GCF_000164635.1 Pseudoroseomonas cervicalis ATCC 49957
CCGCCGCGCCCGCACCAGGGCGGGGCGGCGGGCCAGCCATGCGCGCGGCGGGGTTCAGAGGCGTCTGGACTCTCGCCGGCTGGACCTGTATAGGCCCGCCTCCGCCGTGATCCTCCTGGGCGCGCGATGTTGCGCGCACGGAAGGTTGCGGCGTTTTCGTCAGGGACGCGGGAGGCCCGGCCAGGGCCGACAGCACCGCGCGCCTCTGCACACAGAGGACGTATCATGGCTAAGAAGATCGTCGGCTACATCAAGCTGCAGATCCCGGCCGGCAAGGCGAACCCGTCGCCGCCGGTCGGCCCCGCGCTGGGTCAGCGCGGCCTGAACATCATGCAGTTCGTGAAGGAATTCAACGCGGCGACGCAGCAGATGGAGCCCGGCACCCCGACGCCGGTCGTCATTACCGCGTATTCGGACCGCACCTTCTCCTTCATCACCAAGACGCCCCCGAACACCTATTTCCTGCTGAAGGCGGCCAAGCTCGAGAAGGGCAGCCAGACGCCGGGCAAGGGTGGCGTGATCGGCCGTCTGACCAAGTCGCAGCTGCGCGAGATCGCGCAGGTGAAGATGAAGGACATGAACGCCAACGACGTCGAGGCCGCCGTGCGCATGCTGGCCGGTTCCGCCCGCTCGATGGGCATGTCCGTGGTGGAGGGCTGATCCATGGCCAAGCAGGGCAAGCGTCTCAAGGGCCTGTATGCCGGTCTCGACCGTGACCAGCTGCACCCGCTGACCGAGGCGATCGCGACCGCCAAGGCCAATGCCAAGGCGAAGTTCGACGAGACCGTCGAGATCTCGATGAACCTCGGCATCGACCCGCGCCACGCCGACCAGATGGTCCGCGGCCTGGTCGGCCTGCCGCACGGCACCGGCAAGACCGTCCGCGTGGGCGTCTTCGCCCGCGGCCCGAAGGCCGAGGAGGCCAAGGCCGCCGGGGCCGATGTGGTCGGCGCCGACGACCTGGCCGCGCTGGTGCAGGAAGGCAAGATCGAGTTCGACCGCTGCATCGCGACCCCGGACATGATGGGCTTGGTCGGCCGCCTGGGTAAGATCCTGGGCCCGCGCGGCCTGATGCCGAACCCGAAGCTCGGCACCGTCACCATGGACGTCAAGGGCGCCATCGCGGCGGCCAAGGCCGGCCAGGTGGAGTTCCGCGCCGAGAAGGCCGGCATCGTGCATGCCGGCATCGGCAAGGCCTCCTTCACCGCCGAGCAGCTGGTCGAGAACGCGCGCGCCTTCATCGAGGCGATCCAGCGCGCCAAGCCGACCGGCGCCAAGGGCACCTATGTGAAGAAGGTCGCCGTGTCCTCCTCCATGGGCCCCGGGCTCAAGGTGGACGTGACCACCCTCTCGGCCTGAGCCGGGAGTGACGAGATACGCGCCGCCCCCTCGGGGGTGAGCGCGGGCAAGGGAAGGGGTTCGCCCCCTCCCTGACACCTGTCCGAGAGCGCATGTGGCCCGAGCGCGGGCCTTAAGGGGGCAGCCGCCCCGCAGGCGTGAGATGGGGATGCCGAGAGATGCAGGCCGCCGCCGCCCTCGCGCGGCGCGGCGTGATGCTTGGTCTTCCGCAGACTCAGACAGGCGAACCGGGGTGCGTCCATCCGGACGTGCCCCCGTGTGAACCGGCCGGAGCCCTTCCACAAGGCGCCGGCCACCGTGTGGAGACGGGAGTTGGATCGTACGGAGAAGCGTGCGTTCGTTGCCTCCCTCGCAACGGTGTTCGCCGAGACGAATTTCGTGCTCGTCGCCCAGAACAAGGGCATGACGGTCGCGGATGTTTCGAATCTGCGGCGCCAGATGCGGGCGGCGGGCGCGACGTATAAGGTCGCGAAGAACCGGCTGGCCACCCTCGCCCTCGACGGCACCCGCTTCCAGGGCATCTCGCCGCTGCTGAAGGGTCCGACCGCGCTCGCGTGGTCGACGGATCCGGTGGCCGTGGCGAAGACCGCCGTGGAGTTCGCCAAGGGTAACGACAAGTTCGTCATCCTGGGCGGGGCGCTCGGGACCCAGATGCTGGACGCCGATGGCGTCAAGTCGCTGGCCTCGCTGCCCTCGCTCGAAATCCTGCGCGCGAAGCTGCTGGGTCTCATCCAGACCCCTGCGACGCGTATCGCCGGCGTGCTTCAGGCGCCCGGTGGTCAGGTGGCGCGCGTGCTGGCGGCTTACGCCAAGAAGGACGAGGCGGCCTAACAGGCGCCTATCGCGGAAGACCCTGGGCTGGCCGCACTCCGCCAGCCGGGGATTGCATTCATCACGCCAAGCGATTACATCGAAGGATAGAAAACCATGGCCGATCTCGCGAAGCTGGTTGACGAGCTGTCCAGCCTGACCGTTCTGGAAGCCGCCGAGCTGTCGAAGCTGCTCGAGGAGAAGTGGGGCGTGTCCGCCGCTGCTCCCGTGGCCGTTGCCGCTGCCCCCGCCGCTGGTGGCGCTGCCGCCCCGGCCGCCGAGGAGCAGACCGAGTTCACCGTCATCCTGGCGAACTCCGGCGACAAGAAGATCAACGTGATCAAGGAAATCCGCACCATCACCGGCCTGGGCCTGAAGGAGGCCAAGGATCTGGTCGAGGGCGCGCCGAAGACCGTGAAGGAAGGCGTCTCCAAGGACGAGGCCGAGAAGATCAAGAAGGTCCTCGAAGAGAACGGCGCCAAGGTCGAGGTCAAGTGAGGTCCTTCCGGCAGCCTGGCGCCCCTTCCGGGGCGCCGGCCGCCGGGCTGGGCTGAGCGCGATACGACGCACAGCGAAACGGGCGGGGATCCCCTCGGGTCCCTGCCCGCGACTGCGTTGCCGGCGGGCACACCGCCGCGCGCGATAAGAGGTACCCGCCGGCCGGGGCGGTTGGGCCGGAGCGAAGGGAAGCAGGACGGGCATGAACGCGATCACGAAGTCGTTCACCGGGCGGAAGCGCATCCGGAAGTCTTTCGGGCGGCTGCCCGAGGTGGCACCGATGCCGAACCTCATCGATGTGCAGCGCGCCTCCTACGAGGCCTTCCTGCAGATGGGGGTGGACCCAGACGCGCGGACGAACACCGGGCTTCAGGAAGTGTTCAAGTCGGTCTTCCCGATCGACGATTTCGCCGGGCGGGGCCGCCTGGAGTTCGTCCAGTACGAGCTCGAAGAGCCGAAATATGACGTGGAAGAGTGCATCCAGCGCGGGCTGACCTTTGCCGCCCCGCTGAAGGTGCGCCTGCGCCTGATCGTCTGGGACGTGGACGAGGACACCGGCTCCCGCTCCGTCCGCGACATCAAGGAGCAGGATGTCTACATGGGCGACATGCCGCTCATGACGGACAACGGCACCTTCATCATCAACGGCACCGAGCGCGTCATCGTCTCGCAGATGCACCGCTCGCCGGGCGTGTTCTTCGACCACGACAAGGGCAAGACGCACAGCAGCGGCAAGTACCTGTTCGCCGCGCGCGTCATCCCCTATCGCGGCTCCTGGCTCGACTTCGAGTTCGACGCCAAGGACATCTGCTACGTTCGTGTTGACCGGAAGCGCAAGCTGCCCGCCACGACGCTGCTCTACGCCCTGGAATCGGCCCGCACCGAGGCGCTGCGCGCCGAGCGCGGCGCCGCGCTGGAGCCGGGCGAGGTCCGCGGCATGGACGCCGAGGAGATCCTCAACACCTTCTACGGCCAGGTGGTGTTCAGCCGCGGCCCGAAGGGGTGGAGCCGTCCCTTCGAGCCCGACGCCTTCCGCGGCGTCAAGCTGATCGAGAACCTGGTCGATGCCGCGACCGGCGAGGTCGTCGCCGAGCGCGACACCAAGCTGACGCCGCGCCTGGCCCGCAAGATCGCCGAGGCCGGCACCAAGGAGGTGCTGGTCGGCCGCGCCGATCTGCTCGGCCGCTACGTGGCCGAGGATCTGGTCGACCTGACCACCGGCGAGATCTGGGCCGAGGCCGGCGACGAGCTGACCGAGCCGAAGCTGGCCGCCATCGAGCAGGCCGGCATCGACGCCCTGCCGACGCTGGCGATCGACCAGACGGTCGGCCCCTGGCTGCGCAACACCCTGGCCGTCGACAAGAATGGCAGCCGGGACGAGGCGCTGATGGACATCTACCGGGTGATGCGCCCGGGCGAGCCGCCGACGCCGGAGACCGCCGAGGCGCTGTTCCGCGGCCTGTTCTTCGACGCCGAGCGCTACGACCTCTCCACGGTCGGCCGCGTCAAGATGAACATGCGCCTGGGCTTCACCCTGGACGAGGTGCCGGACCACATCCGCGTGCTGCGCAAGCAGGACATCATCGCGACGGTCCGCACCCTGCTCGAGCTGAAGGACGGCAAGGGCCAGATCGACGACATCGACAATCTCGGCAACCGCCGCGTGCGTTCGGTCGGCGAGCTGATGGAGAACCAGTACCGCGTCGGCCTGCTGCGCATGGAGCGCGCGATCAAGGAGCGCATGGGGTCGGTCGATATCGACACCGTCATGCCGCATGACCTGATCAACGCGAAGCCGGCCGCCGCCGCGGTGCGCGAGTTCTTCGGCTCCTCGCAGCTGTCGCAGTTCATGGACCAGACCAATCCGCTGTCGGAAGTGACGCACAAGCGCCGCCTCTCGGCGCTGGGTCCGGGCGGTCTGACGCGCGAGCGCGCCGGCTTCGAGGTGCGCGACGTGCACCCGACGCATTATGGCCGCATCTGCCCGATCGAGACGCCGGAAGGCCCGAATATCGGCCTGATCAACAGCCTCGCCACCTTCGCCAAGGTGAACAAGTACGGCTTCATCGAGACGCCGTACCGCCTGGTGAAGGACGGCAAGATCGTCGGCGAGCCGCGCTACCTCTCCGCCATGGAGGAGGAGAAGCTGGTCGTCGCCCAGGCCGATGCCGAGGTGAATGCCGAGAGCGGCGAGTTCCTCTCCGACCTCGTCTCCGTCCGCCAGGGCGGTGACTTCCGGCTGGTGAAGCCGGAAGAGGTGACGGCGATCGACGTCTCGCCCAAGCAGCTGGTCTCCGTCGCCGCGGCGCTGATCCCGTTCCTGGAGAACGACGACGCCAACCGCGCGCTGATGGGCTCCAACATGATGCGTCAGGCGGTGCCGCTGGTCCGCTCCGACGCGCCGCTGGTCGGCACCGGCATGGAATCCGCCGTGGCCCGTGACTCGGGCGCGACCATCGTGGCGCGGCGCGGCGGCGTGGTGGACAGCATCGACGGTGCCCGCATCGTCGTGCGCGCGACGAATGAGGAAGACGGCACCACCCGGGGCGTCGACATCTACCGGCTGCGCAAGTTCCAGCGCTCCAACCAGTCGACCTGCATCAACCAGCGCCCGCTGGTGAAGGTGGGCGACCAGGTGGCGCCGGGCGACATCATCGCCGACGGCCCCTCCACCGAGCTGGGCGAGCTGGCGCTGGGCCGCAACGTGCTCGTCGCCTTCATGCCGTGGAATGGCTACAACTTCGAGGACTCCATCCTCATCAGCGAGCGCATCGCCAAGGATGACGTCTTCACCTCGATCCATATCGAGGAATTCGAGGTGATGGCCCGCGACACCAAGCTGGGCCAGGAAGAGATCACCCGCGATATTCCGAATGTGGGTGAGGAAGCCCTGCGGAATCTCGACGAGGCCGGCATTGTTTACGTTGGCGCCGAGGTGAACCCGGGCGACATCCTTGTGGGTAAGGTCACCCCCAAGGGCGAAAGCCCGATGACACCCGAAGAAAAGCTGCTGCGCGCCATCTTCGGCGAGAAGGCCTCCGACGTCCGCGACACCTCGCTGCGCCTGCCCCCGGGCACGACGGGCACGGTGGTCGATGTGCGCGTGTTCAACCGCCGCGGCGTCGACAAGGACGAGCGCGCCATGGCGATCGACCGCGCCGAGATCGAGCGGCTCGCCAAGGACCGCGACGACGAGAAGGCCATCCAGGAGCGCAGCTTCCACTCGCGCCTGCGGGAGAAGCTGCTGAACCAGAAGGCCTCGGGCGGGTTCAAGGGCGTCAAGGCCGGCACCCTGATCAATGACGAGGTGCTGGACCAGTTCGCCCGCGCCACCTGGCGCCAGATCGGCGTGCAGGACGACGCCGTGATGGTCGAGATCGAGGCGCTGAAGCGCGAATTCGACGCCGCGGTCGAGAAGCTGCAGAAGCGCTTCGAGTCCAAGGTCGAGAAGCTGCAGCGCGGCGACGAGCTGCCGCCCGGCGTGATGAAGATGGTCAAGGTCTTCATCGCGGTGAAGCGCAAGCTGCAGCCCGGCGACAAGATGGCCGGCCGCCACGGCAACAAGGGTGTCGTCTCCCGCGTCGTGCCGGTCGAGGACATGCCGTTCCTGGAGGATGGCACCTCGGTCGATCTGGTGCTGAACCCGCTGGGCGTGCCCTCGCGCATGAATGTGGGTCAGATCCTGGAGACGCATCTGGGCTGGGCCTGCGCCAATATCGGCAAGTCCATCGGCGAGCTGGTCGAGGATTACCGCCGCGCGGGTGCCGCCCGCGAGGCGCTGCTCGAGAAGCTCCGCGATGTCTATGGCGACGAGATCTATGGCCGCGACATCGAGGACATGTCCGAGGACCAGCTGATCGAGCTGGGCGAGAATCTGCGCAAGGGCGTGCCGATCGCGACGCCGGTCTTCGACGGTGCCCGCATGTCGGACATCGAGCGGATGCTGGACAAGGCGGGGCTCGACACCTCCGGCCAGAGCCGCCTGATCGATGGCCGCACGGGCGAGTATTTCGAGCGCAAGGTGACGGTCGGCTACATCTACATGCTGAAGCTGCACCACCTGGTGGACGACAAGATCCACGCCCGCTCCATCGGCCCCTACTCGCTCGTCACGCAGCAGCCGCTGGGTGGTAAGGCGCAGTTCGGTGGCCAGCGCTTCGGCGAGATGGAGGTCTGGGCGCTGGAAGCCTATGGCGCCGCCTACACCCTGCAGGAGATGCTGACGGTGAAGTCGGACGACGTGTCCGGCCGCACCAAGGTGTACGAGGCCATCGTGCGCGACCAGGACAGCTTCGAGGCCGGCATTCCGGAATCCTTCAACGTGCTGGTGAAGGAGCTGAAGTCGCTGGGCCTGAATGTGGACCTGGAGAACCGCGCGGCGTGAACCTCTCGCCTCGCCAGACCCGAGTTTTTTTGCTCAGCCGCGCCGGGGTGACCCCGGCGCGGCGGCCTCACCTTGAGAGGACGGCCGCATGAACGAGCTGATGAAGATCCTGGGCCAGACCGGCCAGGCGATGACGTTCGATCAGATCAAGATCACCATCGCGAGCCCGGAGCAGATCCGCTCCTGGTCCTATGGCGAGATCAAGAAGCCCGAGACGATCAACTACCGCACCTTCAAGCCGGAGCGGGACGGGCTGTTCTGCGCGCGCATCTTCGGTCCGATCAAGGACTATGAGTGCCTGTGCGGCAAGTACAAGCGGATGAAGTTCCGCGGCATCATCTGCGAGAAGTGCGGCGTCGAGGTGACGCTGGCCAAGGTCCGGCGCGAGCGCATGGGCCATATCGAGCTGGCCAGCCCCGTCGCCCACATCTGGTTCATGAAGTCGCTGCCTTCGCGCGTCGGCCTGATGGTCGACATGTCGCTGAAGGAGCTGGAGAAGATCCTGTACTTCGAGTCGTATGTGGTGCTGGAGCCGGGTCTGACCGACCTGAAGCTGCACCAGCTGCTGACCGAGGAGCAGTTCGTCTCCAAGCAGGATGAGTTCGGCGAGGACGCCTTCTCCGTCGGCATCGGCGCCGAGGCGGTGAAGCAGATGCTGGCCGCGATCGATCTCGACAAGGAGAGCGCGCAGCTGCGCGCCGACCTGAAGGAGACGACCTCCGAGGCCAAGCGCAAGAAGTACGTCAAGCGCCTGAAGATGATCGAGTCGTTCAAGGAGGGCGGTGCCCGCCCCGAATGGATGATCCTCGACGTCGTGCCGGTGATCCCGCCCGAGCTGCGCCCGCTGGTGCCGCTGGATGGTGGCCGCTTCGCGACCTCGGACCTGAACGACCTCTACCGCCGCGTCATCAACCGCAACAACCGCCTGAAGCGGCTGATCGAGCTGCGCGCCCCCGACATCATCGTGCGCAACGAGAAGCGCATGCTGCAGGAGTCGGTGGACGCGCTGTTCGACAATGGCCGCCGCGGCCGGGCGATCACGGGCGCCAACAAGCGCCCGCTGAAGTCGCTCTCCGACATGCTGAAGGGCAAGCAGGGCCGGTTCCGCCAGAACCTGCTCGGCAAGCGCGTCGACTATTCGGGCCGTTCCGTCATCGTCGTCGGGCCGGAGATGAAGCTGCACCAGTGCGGCCTGCCGAAGAAGATGGCGCTGGAGCTGTTCAAGCCCTTCATCTACTCGAAGCTCGAGAAGTACGGCCACGCCACCACCATCAAGGCCGCCAAGCGGATGGTGGAGAAGGAGCGTCCCGAGGTGTGGGACATCCTCGAGGAGGTGATCCGCGAGCACCCGGTGATGCTGAACCGGGCGCCGACGCTGCACCGCCTGGGCATCCAGGCCTTCGAGCCGGTGCTGGTCGAGGGCAAGGCGATCCAGCTGCACCCGCTGGTCTGCACCGCCTTCAACGCCGACTTCGACGGCGACCAGATGGCCGTGCACGTCCCGCTGAGCCTCGAGGCCCAGCTGGAAGCGCGCGTGCTGATGATGTCGACCAACAACATCCTCAGCCCCGCCAACGGCAAGCCGATCATCGTGCCGTCCCAGGACATCGTGCTCGGCCTCTACTACCTGTCGCTGGAGACGCCGGAATTCCGCGTCGCCGCGAAGGAGCTGGAGGAGAAGCGCGCGCTGATCCGCGCCGCCGAGCAGAAGGGCGGCAAGGACCTCAGCGACGCCGAGAAGGCGGCGCTGGAGCACCGCCCGCATGTCTTCGGCGATCTGGGCGAGGTGGAGCAGGCGCTGGCCGCCGGCAGCATCACCCTGCACACGGCGGTGATGGCGCGCGTGCCGGCGCCGACGGCGGAGAACGCCAAGCGGCAGGAGACGGTGCTGACCACCGCCGGCCGCATGATGATGGGCGCCCTGCTGCCGCGCGACCCGCGCACGCCCTATGCGCTGGTGAACCGCCAGCTGACCAAGAAGTCCATCTCGGACGTCATGGACGCGGTGTACCGCCATTGCGGCCAGAAGGAGTCGGTGATCTTCGCCGACCGCCTGATGGCGCTGGGCTTCCGCCAGGCGGCCAAGGCCGGCATCTCCTTCGGCAAGGATGACATGGTCATCCCCGACGAGAAGGAAGGGCTGATCGCGCGCACCAAGGCCGAGGTGAAGGAGTTCGAGCAGCAGTACCTCGACGGCCTGATCACCGCGGGCGAGCGCTACAACAAGGTGGTCGACGCCTGGTCGCGCTGCACCGACGAGGTGGCCGGCGCGATGATGAAGGAGATCTCGCGCCAGGAGGTCGGCAAGCCGATCAACAGCGTGTGGATGATGTCGCATTCCGGTGCGCGTGGCTCGCCGGCGCAGATGCGCCAGCTGGCCGGCATGCGCGGCCTGATGGCCAAGCCCTCGGGCGAGATCATCGAGCAGCCGATCATCGCGAACTTCAAGGAAGGCCTGTCGGTCCTCGAGTACTTCAACTCGACCCACGGCGCCCGCAAGGGCCTGGCCGACACCGCGCTGAAGACCGCGAACTCCGGCTACCTGACCCGCCGCCTGGTCGACGTGGCGCAGGACTGCATCATCGTCGAGGTCGATTGCGGCACCGAGCGCGGCATCACCGTGCGCGCCGTGATGGATGGCGGCGAGGTGGTCTCCTCGCTCTCCGAGCGGATCCTGGGCCGCACCGTGCAGCGCGACATCTTCGACCCGACCTCGGGCGAGCTGCTCTATCCGCGCAACACGCTGATCCAGGAGCCCGAGGCGGAGCGGATCGAGAAGGCCGGCGTCGAGGAGGTCTATATCCGCTCGGTGCTGACCTGCGACGCGCGCTCCGGCGTCTGCGGCCATTGCTATGGCCGTGACCTGGCCCGCGGCACGCCGGTGAACATCGGCGAGGCGGTGGGTGTCATCGCCGCGCAGTCGATCGGCGAGCCGGGCACGCAGCTGACGATGCGCACCTTCCACATCGGTGGTGCCGCGACCCGCGGCGCCGAGCAGTCGGCGGTGGAAGCCACCGGCGACGGCACGGTGGTGGTGCTGAACCGCAACGTCGTGGCGAACAGCCAGGGTGCGGCCATCGTGATGGCGCGCAACTGCGAGATCGTGCTGAACGACGCCAATGGCCGCGAGCGCGCCCGCTACCGCGTGCCCTACGGCGCCAAGCTGCTGGTGCAGGAGGACGGCCTGGCCGTCACCCGCGGCCAGAAGCTGGCGGAGTGGGACCCGTTCACCCTGCCGATCATCACCGAGAAGGGCGGCACCGTCGAATATGCCGACCTGATCGAGGGCGTGACGCTGGTCGAGCGGCAGGACGAGGTGACCGGCCTCTCCTCCAAGGTGGTGGTGGACTACAAGCAGGCCGCCAAGGGCGCCGACCTGCGTCCGCGCATCATCCTGAAGGACGAGAAGGGCAACATCGTCCGCCTGGCGAATGGCGCCGAGGCCCGCTACTTCCTGTCCCCCGACTCGATCCTGTCGGTGGACAACGGCGCCTCGGTCCAGGCCGGTGACGTGGTGGCCCGCCTGCCGCGCGAATCCTCGAAGACCCGCGACATCACCGGCGGTCTGCCGCGTGTGGCCGAGCTGTTCGAGGCGCGCCGTCCGAAGGACCACGCGATCATCAGCGAGATCGACGGGCGCGTGGAGTTCGGCAAGGACTACAAGGCCAAGCGCCGCATCCTGGTGGTGCCGGAGCAGGTCGGCGACGAGCCGCCCGTGCCGCGCGAGTACCTGGTGCCGAAGGGCAAGCACGTCTCGGTGCAGGAAGGCGACTATGTGAAGGCCGGCGACCCGCTCGTCGACGGTCCGCGCGTGCCGCACGACATCCTGCGGGTGCTGGGCGTCGAGGCGCTGGCGAACTACCTGGTGAACGAGATCCAGGACGTCTATCGACTGCAGGGCGTGAAGATCAACGATAAGCATATCGAGGTGATCGTCCGCCAGATGCTGCAGAAGGTGGAAATCCTGGATCCGGGCGACACCACCTTCCTGGTGGGCGAGACGGTCGAGCGCATCGAGTTCGAGATGGAGAACGAGAAGCTGCTCGCCCGCAAGGAGCGCCCGGCGCGCGCCGAGCCGGTGCTGCAGGGCATCACCAAGGCCTCGCTGCAGACCACCAGCTTCATCTCGGCCGCCTCCTTCCAGGAGACGACGCGGGTGCTGACCGAGGCGGCGGTGGCCGGCAAGGTCGACTACCTGGCGGGCCTGAAGGAGAACGTGATCGTGGGTCGCCTGATCCCGGCGGGCACGGGCTCGGTGATGAACCGGCTGCGGGCGCTGGCCGCGCAGCGCGACGGCCAGCGGCTGACCGGCCAGGGCGCGCTGCCCAAGCCGGGCGCCGAGGCCGCGGAGTGATCCGCGGCGGCCGGGGCGGGGAGGGATCCCCGGCCCGGCCGCCGCTGCCGTGAAACCGCGCGTTTCACGGTGCCTTCCCCTCTCTGGAAGGCGGGCCGGGAGTCCCCGGTCTTTTTGCATGGGAGACGCCTCCATTGCGGGGGCGGATTCTTTGGTCAGGGGGTGCGGCGCGCTTGACTCATGGGGGGTCGGCGCGTAGTTTCCGCGCCCTCGACGGGGTTATGCTCGCCATATGGGCATGACCTGCGGAGTTCTGGACGACAGGTTCTGAGCAGCCGGCGCCGCACCCATTCCGGGTGCTGAGGCCGGGGCGGGACAAGCCCGATGGGGTGGCGCGGAAGCGCCGCCCGGTCGGGCGCTCTTGCTTGCAAGGGGCCTGGGCGTTCGAAAAAGGGCACGAAGGGGCGTCATGCCGACGATCAACCAGCTCATCGCCAACGGGCGTGAGCCCAAGCCGAGCCGTAACAAGGTTCCGGCGCTGCAGGGCTGCCCGCAGAAGCGCGGCGTCTGCACGCGCGTGTACACCACCACTCCGAAGAAGCCGAACTCGGCTCTCCGTAAGGTCGCCAAGGTGCGCCTGGTGAACGGGATGGAAGTGGTGAGCTACATCCCGGGTGAAGGTCACAACCTGCAGGAGCACTCGGTGGTGCTGATCCGCGGCGGGCGCGTGAAGGACCTTCCCGGCGTGCGCTATCACATCCTGCGCGGCGTGCTCGACACGCAGGGCATCGCCAAGCGTCGCAAGCGCCGTTCGCTGTACGGCGCGAAGCGGCCGAAGTAAGGGATAGAGAGCGATGTCGCGTCGCCATAGCGCCGAGAAGCGCGAAGTCCTGCCGGATCCGAAGTTCGGCGATCTCGTCCTCAGCCGTTTCATGAACGTGCTGATGTATGACGGCAAGAAGAGCACGGCCGAGCGTATCGTCTACGCCGCCATGGACACCCTGAAGCGCCGCGGCGGTCCGAACAGCGACCCCCTGCGCCTGTTCCATGAGGCGATGGACAATGTGAAGCCGGCCGTCGAGGTCCGCTCGCGCCGCGTCGGTGGTGCCACCTACCAGGTGCCCGTCGAGGTGCGCCCGGAGCGCCGCCAGGCGCTGGCCATCCGCTGGCTCATCGAGTCCGCCCGCAAGCGCGGCGAGCACACGATGGAAGAGCGCCTCTCCTCCGAGCTGATGGACGCGGCGAACAACCGCGGCTCGGCCGTGAAGAAGCGCGAAGACACGCACCGGATGGCCGAAGCCAACAAGGCCTTCAGCCACTACCGCTGGTAACGACACCCGATCGGGGACGAAGACGATGGCGAAAGCTAAGTTTGAGCGGAACAAGCCGCACTGCAACATTGGCACGATCGGGCATGTC
>NZ_GG770779.1:158277-182025 GCF_000164635.1 Pseudoroseomonas cervicalis ATCC 49957
GTAATCGGACGCGGGCAGAGAATAGGCGCCAGGACATGGACAGCCAGAACATCCGCATCCGCCTCAAGGCGTTCGATCACCGCGTGCTGGATGGCAGCACGCGGGAGATCGTCAACACCGCGAAGCGGACGGGCGCGCGCGTGCGCGGCCCGATCCCGCTGCCGACGGAAATCGAGCGTTTCACCGTGAACCGCTCGCCGCATGTCGACAAGAAGAGCCGTGAGCAGTTCGAGATTCGGACTCATCGGCGCCTGCTGGATATCGTCGATCCCACCCCGCAGACCGTGGACGCGCTGATGAAGCTCGACCTGGCGGCCGGTGTGGACGTCGAGATCAAGCTCTGAGGCCGGGGAGTAGAACACCATGGCCGCGAAGAATGGTCGCACCGGCCTGATCGCGAAGAAGCTGGGCATGACCCGGCTGTTCAACGACGACGGCTCGACCGTGCCCGTCACCGTGCTGCACCTGGACCAGGTGCGCGTGGTGGCCGCCCGCACGGAAGAGAAGGACGGTTACAATGCGGTTCAGCTGGGCTTCGGCCTGGCCAAGCCGAAGAACGTCTCGAAGCCCAACAAGGGTCACTTCGCCAAGGCGGGTGTCGAGGCGCCGAAGAAGGTCGTCGAGTTCCGCGTGGCCGCCGACGCCATGCTGGAGCCGGGCGCGAAGCTCTCCGCGAATCACTTCGTGAAGGGCCAGATCGTCGACGTGACGGGCACCTCGAAGGGCAAGGGGTTTGCCGGCGCCATGAAGCGCTGGAACTTCTCGGGCCTCGAGGCGACGCACGGCGTCTCGATCTCGCACCGGTCGCACGGTTCGACGGGCAACCGTCAGGATCCGGGCAAGACCTTCAAGAACAAGAAGATGGCTGGCCATCTGGGCGTTGAGCGCGTGACCACGCAGAATCTGGAGGTCGCCGGTTTCGACCTCGAGAAGGGTCTGCTGCTGGTCAAGGGCGCGGTGCCCGGTGCGAAGGGCGGGTATGTGCTGGTGCGCGACGCGGTGAAGACCGCGCGCCATGCCGACGCGCCGTTCCCCGCGGCCGTGGCCTGAGGGTTAGGACATGCAGCTTCCTGTCATCACCCTGGATAACGGCCAGGCCGGCGAGATCGATCTCCCGGACGCGCTGTTCGCCGCCGCCCCGCGCGCCGACATCATGGCCCGCGTCGTTCACTGGCAGCTCGCCAAGCGCCGTGCCGGCACCCACAAGGTGAAGGGCATGGGCGAGGTCTCCGGCACGACGAAGAAGCCGTACCGGCAGAAGGGCACGGGCAATGCCCGCCAGGGCTCGCTGCGCGCGCCGCAGTTCCGCACCGGTGGCGCCGTGCACGGCCCGGTCGTGCGCGACCATGGCTACTCGCTGAACAAGAAGGTCCGCCGCCTGGGCCTGATCAGCGCGCTGAGCCAGAAGGCCGCCGAGGGCAAGCTCGTGGTGCTCGACACCGCCGCGCTGGGCGCCGACGCCAAGACCTCCGCCATGGCCTCCAAGGTCAAGGCGCTGGGCTGGAAGAGCGCGCTGGTCGTGGACGCGCAGGTCGAGGACGGCTTCGGCCGCGCCGTGCGCAACCTGAAGAACGTGAACGTGCTGCCCTCCATGGGCGCGAACGTTTACGACATTCTGAAGCATGACGTGCTGGCGGTGACCCGCCAGGCCGTCGACGCGCTGAAGGAGCGGCTGGCATGAGCGAGACCGCGACCAAGAAGCCCGGCATCGTGATCTCGCGCGAGAAGATGTATCAGACCATCCTCTCGCCGGTCATCACGGAGAAGGCCACCGGCCTCGCCGAGCAGAGCCAGGTCACCTTCAAGGTGCCGCTCTCGGCGACCAAGCCGGAGATCAAGGCCTCGGTCGAGGGGCTGTTCGGGGTGACTGTGCTCGCCGTGAACACCCTCGTCATGAAGGGCAAGACCAAGCGGGTGCGCGGCCGTGAGGGCGTGCGCTCCGACTGGAAGAAGGCGGTCGTCCGCCTGGCCGAGGGCCAGAGCATCGACCTCACCACGGGGCTCGCTTAACGCCATGGCGCTGAAGCACTTTAACCCGGTCACCCCCAGCCTGCGCGGGACGGTCCTCATCGACCGTCGCGAGCTGTACAAGGGCAAGCCGGTCAAGCAGCTGACGGAGGGCAAGAGCCACTCCGGCGGCCGCAACAATCATGGCCGCATCACCGTCCGGTTCCGGGGCGGCGGGCACAAGCAGTCCTACCGCATGGTGGACTTCAAGCGTCGCAAGTTCGACGTGCCCGCCACCGTGGAGCGGCTGGAATACGACCCGAACCGCACCGCCTTCATCGCGCTGGTGAAGTACGAGGATGGCGAGCTCGCCTACATCCTCGCGCCGCAGCGCCTGAAGGTCGGCGACACGGTGGTGGCGGGTGAGAAGGTCGACATCAAGCCGGGCAACGCGATGCCGCTCGGCGCGATCCCGGTCGGCACGATCATCCACAACATCGAGATGAAGCCCGGCGCCGGCGGCAAGATCGCGCGTTCGGCTGGCACCTTCTGCCAGCTGGTCGGCAAGGATGCCGGCTACGCCCAGGTCAAGCTGCAGTCGGGCGAGCTGCGCCTGCTGCGCGGCGAGTGCATGGCCTCGATCGGTGCGGTGTCCAACCCGGACAACCAGAACCAGCATATCGGCAAGGCCGGCCGCTCGCGTTGGCTGGGCCGCAAGCCGCATCAGCGCGGTGTCGTGATGAACCCGGTCGACCACCCGCATGGCGGTGGTGAAGGCCGCACCTCGGGCGGCCGTCACCCGGTCACGCCGTGGGGCAAGCCGACCAAGGGTTACAAGACCCGCACCAACAAGCGCACGGACAAGCTGATCGTCCGTCGCCGCAACGTGACGAAGGGCTGACCGCGATGTCGCGCAGTGTCTGGAAGGGGCCGTTCGTCGACGGCTACCTGCTGAACAAGGCGGAAGCGGCGCGTGCCTCCACCCGCAACGAGATCATCAAGATCTGGTCGCGCCGGAGCACGATCCTGCCGCAGTTCGTCGGGCTGACCTTCGGCGTCTACAACGGCAAGAAGTTCATCCCGGTGCAGGTGTCCGAGAACATGGTGGGTCACAAGTTCGGCGAGTTCTCGCCGACGCGGACCTTCACCGGGCATTCCTCGGACAAGAAGGCGAAGCGGGGCTAAGCGATGAGCAAGCCGAAGCACGAGCGCACGCTCGCCGAAACCGAGGCGAAGGCCGTCACCCGGAACATCCGGGTGTCGCCCTACAAGCTGAACCTGGCCGCTGGGCTGATCCGGGGCAAGAAGGCGCAGGACGCGATCGCGATCCTGACCTTCTCCAAGCGCCGCATCGCCCAGACCGTGAAGGCGACGCTGGAGAGCGCCATCGCGAACGCGGAGAACAACCACCAGCTCGACGTCGACCGCCTGGTCGTGTCGCGGGTGGAAGTGGGCCGCGCCATCGTGATGAAGCGCTTCCACGCGCGCGGCCGCGGCAAGGCCGCCCGGGTGGAGAAGTGGTTCAGCCACCTGTCCATCGTGGTTGCCGAGAAGCAGGCCGACGCCGAGCCGGCGCAGCAGGAGGCCGCGTAATATGGGCCATAAAGTCAATCCGATCGGGCTGCGGCTCGGCATCAACCGCACCTGGGACAGCCGCTGGTTCGCCGGCGACGACTATGCCCGGCTGCTGCATGATGACCTGAAGCTGCGCAAGACCCTGAAGGACCGCCTGAAGGGCGCCGGCGTCTCGAAGGTGATCATCGAGCGCCCGGCGAAGAAGCCGCGCGTGACGATCCACGCCGCCCGCCCGGGCGTCGTGATCGGCAAGAAGGGCGCCGACATCGAGGTTCTGCGCAAGGACCTGGCGAAGCTCGCCGGGGCCGAGGTGGCGCTGAACATCGTCGAGATCCGCAAGCCGGAGATCGAGGCGCAGCTGGTGGCCGAGAGCATCGCGCAGCAGCTGGAGCGCCGCGTGGCGTTCCGCCGCGCGATGAAGCGCGCCGTGCAGTCCGCCATGCGCCTCGGCGCCGGCGGCATCCGGATTAATTGCGGCGGCCGCCTGGGCGGCGCCGAGATCGCCCGGATGGAGTGGTATCGCGAGGGCCGCGTGCCCCTGCACACGCTCCGCGCGGACATCGACTATGGCACGGCGACCGCGAAGACCACCTACGGCACCTGCGGTGTGAAGGTCTGGATCTTCAAGGGCGAGATCATGGCGCATGACCCGTTGGCGCAGGACAAGCGCGCCGCGGAGCAGGCGCCGCAGCGCTGAGGATAACAGACCATGCTTTCCCCGAAGCGCACGAAGTTCCGTAAGGCGCACAAGGGCCGCATCAAGGGCGTGGCGAAGGGCGGGTTCACCCTGTCCTTCGGCGGCTTCGGCCTGAAGGCGCTTGAGCCGGAGCGGGTGACCGCCCGCCAGATCGAGGCCGCCCGTCGTGCGATCACCCGCGCGATGAAGCGCCAGGGCCGCGTGTGGATCCGGATCTTCCCGGACCTGCCCGTGTCCACGAAGCCTGCGGAAGTCCGCATGGGTTCGGGCAAGGGTGCGCCGGAATACTGGGTGGCCCGCGTCAAGCCGGGTCGCATCATGTTCGAGATCGACGGCGTCTCGCTCGAGACGGCGCGCGAGGCGCTGACCCTCGGCGCGGCGAAGCTGCCGATCAAGACCAAGCTCGTGACCCGCCTGGGCGCGGCGGAGGCCTGAGCCGATGACGAAGATCGTGGATATCCGCGGCAAGACCGCGGATGAGCTGAAGACGATGCTGCTGGATCTCCGCAAGGAGCAGTTCAACCTGCGGTTCCAGCGCGCGACGGGCCAGCTTGAGGCGGTTTCCCGCATCAAGGTGGTGCGCCGCGACATCGCCCGTGTTAAGACCGTCCTGGCCGAGCAGTCCCGCTCGGCCGCCAAGGCCTGACGAGGAGACCCCGGCCGATGCCGAAGCGCGTCCTCACCGGGCGGGTGGTCAGCGACAAGATGGACAAGACCGTCACGGTTCTTGTCGAGCGTCGCGTGATGCATCCGCTCTATAAGAAGTTCATCCGGCGCTCCAAGAAGTATGCCGCGCATGACGACGCCAACCTGTGCAAGGAAGGCGATGTCGTGTCGATCGAGGAGTGCCGCCCGATCAGCAAGCGGAAGACCTGGCTGGTGATCGAGCGCAATGGCGCCGCGGTCACCACCCCCGGCTTCACCGCCGAGGCGGCGCAGGCCTGAGGATTGACGACCAATGATTATCGTTGAGTCCAACCTCGAGGTTGCCGACAACTCGGGTGCGCGCCGCGTGCAGTGCATCAAGGTGCTCGGCGGCTCGAAGCGCCGCACCGCCTCGGTCGGCGACATCATCGTGGTGTCCGTGAAGGAAGCGATTCCCCGCGGCAAGGTGAAGAAGGGTGACGTGCAGCGCGCGGTGATCGTGCGCACCGCCTACCCGGTTCGCCGCCAGGATGGCACCGCCATCCGCTTCGACCGCAACGCGGCCGTTCTGATCAACAAGCAGAACGAGCCGATCGGCACGCGTATCTTTGGCCCGGTCGTTCGTGAGCTGCGCGCGCGCAAGTTCATGAAGATCATCTCGCTGGCGCCGGAGGTCCTGTAACCATGGCCGCGAAGATCAAGAAGGGCGACCGCGTCCAGATCCTGACGGGGAAGGACAAGGGCAAGCGCGGCGAAGTGCTGCGCGTGCTGCCCGAGGAAGGCCGTGCCGTCGTGCAGGGCCTGAACATGGTGAAGCGCCATACCAAGCCGAAGGGCATGGGCCAGCAGGGCGGCATCGTGGAGAAGGAGGCCTCGCTGCACCTCTCCAACGTCGCGCTGATCGACCCCAAGTCCGACAAGCCGACCCGCGTCGGCTTCAAGGTGCTTGAGGACGGCAAGAAGGTCCGGGTGGCCAAGGCCTCGGGCGAGGTGATCGACGCATGAGCGAGGCGAAGGAACTGCCCCGCCTGCAGCAGCACTATGCTGAGGCGGTGCGCAAGAAGCTGATCGAGGAGTTCGGCTACGGCAACCCGATGGAGGTGCCGAAGCTGACCAAGATCGTCATCAACATGGGCGTGGGTGAGGCCGCGGGCGACCAGAAGAAGCTGGACGCCGCGCTGGCCGACCTGACCATGATCGCCGGCCAGAAGCCGGTGAAGACCCTGGCGAAGAAGGCCATCGCGGGCTTCAAGATCCGCCAGGGCCAGGCGATCGGCTGCAAGGTCACCCTGCGCCGCTCGCGCATGTACGAATTCCTGGACCGCCTGGTCACCATCGCGCTGCCGCGCATGCGTGACTTCCGTGGCGTTCCTGGTAATAGGGGCTTCGACGGCCGCGGGAACTACTCGCTCGGCCTGAAGGAGCAGATCGTGTTCCCCGAGATCAGCTATGACAAGGTGGACGCGATCCGTGGCATGGACATCGTCTTCGTCACGACCGCGAAGACGGACAAGGAAGCCAAGGCCCTGCTGAAGGGTTTCGACCTCCCGTTCGTCAACTGAGTTTGGAAAACCGCCCGGATGGTCCGGGCAGGTTCCGGAGGATTTAGACCGCATGGCCAAGACCTCGGCTGTCGAGAAGAATCAGCGCCGCGAGCGCCTCTCGAAGCTGCACAACGCCAAGCGTGCCGCCCTGAAGGAAACGATCATGAATCGTGACCTTCCGGTGGAGGACCGCTTCGAAGCCACGCTGAAGCTGGCCCAGCTGCCGCGCAACGGGTCGCGCGTCCGCGTGCGCCTGCGCTGCGAGCTGACCGGCCGCCCGCGCGGCAACTACCGCAAGTTCAAGCTGAGCCGTAACGCGCTCCGTGACCTGGCCTCGAACGGCCAGATCCCGGGTCTCGTCAAGGCTAGCTGGTAAGGGGGCCGCATGTCGCTGTCCGACCCGCTGGGCGATATGCTGACGCGCATCCGCAACGGGCACCGCGCCCGTCAGGCGCGCGTCTCCTCGCCGGCCAGCCGTCTCCGCGCCGACGTCCTCGATGTGCTGAAGCGCGAGGGCTATATCCGCGCCTACCGCGCCGAGCAGGTGCGTCCGGGCGTGTCCGTGCTGGACATCGAGCTCAAGTATTCCGAGGGTGAGCCCGCCATCAAGGAGATCGAGCGCGTCTCGAAGCCTGGCCGGCGCGTCTACTCGAAGATCCGCGAGCTGCCGAAGTTCTACAACGGGCTTGGCATTTCCATCCTCTCCACGCCGCGTGGCGTGATGAGCGACACCGAGGCCCGCGCTGCCAATGTCGGCGGCGAGGTCCTCTGCCGCGTGTTCTGAGGGAGGGAGAGGCATGTCGCGCGTCGGCAAATACCCCGTTCCCGTCCCCGCGGGCGTCACCGTCACCCTGCAGGACAACGTCCTGACCGCCAAGGGCAAGCTCGGCGAGCTCTCGCTGGCGCTGACCGATGCGGTCGCGGTCGAGGTCGAAGGCAGCCAGGTGGCCGTCAAGCCGCTCGGCGAGGACCGTCGCAGCCGCACGCTGTGGGGCACCACCCGCAGCCTGATCAACGGCATGGTGACCGGCGTCTCCACCGGCTTCTCGAAGTCGATGGAAATCACCGGCACCGGCTACCGCGCCGCGATGCAGGGCAATGATCTGGTGCTGAGCCTCGGCTACAGCCACGAGATCCGCTACCCGGTCCCCGCCGGCATCAAGATCTCCTGCGAGCGTCCGACCGCCATCAAGGTCGAGGGCGTGGACAAGCAGAAGGTCGGCCAGGTGGCCGCCGAGATCCGGGCCTATCGCGGCCCCGAGCCCTACAAGGGCAAGGGCGTGCGGTATTCGGACGAGGTCATCCTCCGGAAGGAGGGGAAGAAGAAGTAAGATGGCCGACAAGCTCGCTTTGCAGCAGCGCCGTCGCGCGCGCCTGCGCTACCAGCTGCGGATCAAGAGCGGCGGCCGTCCGCGGCTCTCCGTCTTCCGCTCTGGCAAGCACATCTACGCCCAGGTCATCGACGACAAGGCGGGGCGCACCCTCGCCTCCGCCTCCACGCTGGAGAAGGCGCAGCGCGACAGCCTGCGCACCGGCGCGGACAAGGACGCGGCCACCACCATCGGCAAGCTGCTTGCCGAGCGTGCCCTGGCCGCGGGTGTGACCGAGGTCGTGTTCGACCGTGGGCCCTACCTGTATCACGGCCGGGTGAAAGCCCTGGCGGACGGCGCCCGCGAGGGCGGGCTGTCGTTCTAAGGAGCACAGAATATGGCACGTGAACCGAGGAGCGGCGGCGGCGATCGCGGCGATCGCCGCGGCCGGGGTCCCGATCGCAACGCCGAGCGCGAGCCCGGCGACGAGCTGAAGGACAAGCTGGTCACCATCAACCGCGTCGCCAAGGTGGTGAAGGGTGGCCGTCGCTTCTCCTTCGCCGCGCTGGTGGTCGTGGGCGATGAGAAGGGCCGTGTGGGCTGGGGCGCCGGCAAGGCGCGCGAGGTCCCGGAAGCGATCCGCAAGGCGACCGAGCGCGCCAAGCGGACGATGGTCCGGGTGCCGATGCGCGAGGGCCGCACCCTGCATCACGATGTGATCGGCGAATTCGGCGCCGGCCGCGTGATCCTGCGCGCGGCGCCTGCCGGCACCGGCATCATCGCCGGTGGTCCGATGCGCGCGGTGTTCGAGACGCTGGGCATGGGCGACGTCGTCGCCAAGTGCACCGGCACGACGAACCCGCACAACATGGTCAAGGCGACCTTCGCCGCCCTGACGCGCTGCACCAGCCCGCGCGCTGTTGCCTCGCGCCGTGGCAAGAAGGTCTCCGACCTGCTGGGTCCGCGCAAGGACGCCGAGCCGGCGCAGGAGGCCGCGAATGTCTGAGGCCAAGAAGACCGTTCGGGTGACGCAGGTCGCGTCCCCGATCGGCCGCAAGCCCGGCCAGCGCGAGACGCTGATCGGGCTCGGCCTGAACAAGATCCGTCGCTCGCGCGAGCTGGAGGACACTCCGGCCGTGCGCGGCATGATCCGCAAGGTCGCTCACCTGATCCAGGTGGGCGAGACCACGGAGAAGTAAGATGAAGCTCAACGAGCTGCGCGACAACGACGGCGCCCGCCTGAAGTTCAAGCGCGTCGGCCGTGGCATCGGCTCCGGCAAGGGCAAGACCTCGGGCCGCGGCGTCAAGGGCCAGAAGGCGCGCACCGGCGTGTCGCTGAACGGGTTCGAGGGCGGTCAGCTCCCGATCTACCGGCGCCTGCCGAAGCGCGGCTTCGTCAACCCGTTCCGCAAGGAATACGCGCCGCTGAACCTGCGCACCCTGCAGGCGGCGATCGAGGCCGGCAAGATCGACGCCGGCAAGCCGATCGACGAGGCGATGCTGGAGGCGGCCGGCCTGGTCCGCACCGGCGCCAAGGTGGCGGGTGTCCGCCTCCTGGCGCATGGTGAGATCAAGCAGGCGGTGACCGTCTCGGTCGCCGGCGCCTCGGCCGCCGCCATCGCGGCGGTGGAAGCGGCGGGCGGCACCGTGACGGTGCTGGCCCCGGCGAAGAAGGACGAGGCGTCCGAGGCGTAAGGCTTGCGCCCCCCCGGTGCGGGGGGCTAGGTCTGCATCTCAGGGCAGGCAGCGGCGCCGCGGGAATAGTCCCCTGGCGCCGCAGTCATGTTGAAGGGGCGAAATTCATGGCGTCCGCCGCCGAACAGCTCGCGGCCAATCTCAACCTCGGTGTGCTCGCCAAGGCGACCGAGCTCAAGAAGCGCATCTGGTTCACGCTGGCCGCGCTGATCGTCTACCGTATCGGCACCTACATTCCGGTCCCCGGGGTGGATGCCTCGGTCATGGCCGAGATCCTGCGCCAGCACGGCAGCGGCATCCTCGGCATGTTCGACATGTTCACCGGCGGCGCCCTCGGGCGCATGACGGTGTTCGCGCTGAACATCATGCCCTACATCTCGGCCAGCATCATCATCCAGCTGATGACCGCGGCCGTGCCGACGCTGGAGGCCCTCAAGAAGGAGGGTGAATCCGGGCGCAAGAAGCTCAACCAGTACACCCGCTACCTGACGGTGCTGATCGCCGTCTTCCAGGCCTATGGCATCGCCGTGGGGCTGGAGCAGATGCAGGGCAGCTTCGGCCCGGCGGTGTACGAGGCGGGGCTGTTCTTCCGCATCTCCTGCGTCACCACGCTCGTCGGCGGCACGCTGTTCCTGATGTGGATCGGCGAGCAGATCACGGCGCGCGGCATCGGCAACGGCATCAGCCTGATCATCTTCGCCGGCATCGTGGCCAATGTGCCCTCCGCCCTGGTGGCGACGCTGGAGCTGGGCCGCACCGGCGCGCTGTCGCCCGTGTTCATCGTGGCCTTCATGCTGATCGCGCTGGCGGTCATCGGCTTCGTGGTGTTCGTGGAGCGCGCCCAGCGCCGCATCCCGATCCAGTATCCGAAGCGCCAGGTCGGCAACCGCATGTTCGGCGGCGAGAACACCCACCTGCCGCTGAAGCTGAACACCGCGGGCGTCATCCCGCCGATCTTCGCCTCCTCGCTGCTGCTGCTGCCGGCCACCTTCGCCGGCTTCTCCGGCGGCCAGTCGGAGGGCTTCCTCAGCACCGTGACCACGGCGCTGGCGCATGGGCAGCCGCTCTACATGGCGCTCTATGTCGCGCTGATCATCTTCTTCGCCTTCTTCTACACCGCCGTCGTGTTCAACCCGACCGAGACGGCGGACAACCTGAAGAAGCATGGCGGCTTCGTCCCCGGCATCCGCCCGGGCCAGGCGACCTCGGACTATCTCGACCGGGTGCTGACGCGGCTGACGGCGGTGGGCGCGATCTATCTCTGCATCGTCTGCCTGCTGCCCGAGCTGCTGATCAGCCAGTATGGCGTGCCCTTCTACTTCGGCGGCACCTCCCTGCTGATCATCGTCTCCGTCACGATGGACACCGTGGCGCAAGTGCAGTCTCATCTGTTCGCCCACCAGTATGAGGGGCTGATTCGCAAGGCCCGGATGGGTGGTGGCGGCGGCCGCGGCGGCGCGCCGCGGCTGCGGTAAGGGGATGCACATGACGCGTGATCGGTCGCGGGGCGGGCGCTGATGAACCTGATACTTCTGGGGCCCCCGGGGGCCGGCAAGGGCACCCAGGCCAAGCGGCTGGAGGAGCGCCACGGCATCGCGCAGATCTCCACCGGGGACATGCTGCGGGCCGAGGTGAAGAGCGGCAGCGAGATCGGCCGCCAGGCCAAGGCGATCATGGAGCAGGGCGGCCTGGTGCCCGATGCCATCATCACCGCCATGCTGGCCAACCGGGTCTCGCAGCCCGATTGCGCCCGCGGCTTCATCCTGGACGGCTTCCCGCGCACCACGCCGCAGGCCGAGGCGCTGGATGTCATGCTGAGGGAGAAGGGCCTTCAGCTCGACCATGTGGTCGAGCTGAAGGTGGACGACGCGGCGCTGGTCGAGCGCATCGCCGGCCGCTTCACCTGCGCCAGCTGCGGCGCCGGCTACCATGACAGCTTCAAGCCGACCGCCGTGCCGGGCGTCTGCGACGCCTGCGGCGGCACCGAGTTCGTCCGCCGCGCCGACGACAAGGCGGAGACGGTGGCGGCGAGGCTCGAGGCCTATCACCGCCAGACGGCGCCGCTGCTGCCCTACTACGCGGCGCAGGGCAAGCTGACCCAGGTGGATGGCATGGCCTCGATGGACGAGGTGGCCCGCCAGATCGAGGCGGCGCTGGGCGGCTGAGCCGGCCCCCGCCGCACCCGGAACGACCCGCGGCCGCCCGGCCGCGGGTTTTTTTGTGCGGATCCGGCAACCGGGGCCGGGCGGCCTTGACTCCCGGGGCGCTTGCTCGTTAAACCCGCGCCTCTCGCGGGCGGGGTCTTCCTCGGCCGCGTGGACGGTTGCATCCGATTCACTACGAAGCCGGGCGCGACGATCACCTCGCCGGTCGCATTCGCCGGTACGAACGGGGGCCCACAGGGGCCTCAGGAGCAGGAACCGATGGCACGCATTGCAGGCGTGAACATTCCCACCAACAAGCGCGTTCTCATTTCCCTTCGCTACATTTACGGCATCGGTCCGGCGAATGCGAAGGTGATCTGCGAGCAGCTCGGCATCCCCGAGGATCGCCGCGTCAACCAGCTGACGGATGAGGAAATCCTCAAGATCCGCGAGCTGATCGATCGCGAGTACCGGGTCGAGGGCGATCTGCGTCGCGAGAACGCGATGAACATCAAGCGCCTGATGGACATGGCCTGCTACCGTGGCCTGCGTCACCGCAAGGGTCTGCCCGTTCGCGGCCAGCGCACCCATACCAATGCCCGCACGCGCAAGGGCAAGGCCGTGGCGATTGCCGGCAAGAAGAAGGTGACGAAGTAAGATGGCCCGTCAGCCCAGCGGTCGTCCCCGCAAGAAGGAGCGCAAGAATATTGCGTCCGGCGTGGCCCACGTCCTCGCCTCCTTCAACAACACCATCGTCACCATCACCGACAGCCAGGGCAACGCCATCGCGTGGTCCTCGGCCGGCAGCCAGGGCTTCAAGGGCAGCCGCAAGTCGACCCCCTACGCCGCCCAGGTGGCCGCGGAAGACGCCGGCCGCAAGGCCCGCGAGCACGGCATGGAGACGCTGGAGATCATGGTCTCCGGTCCCGGCTCGGGCCGCGAGTCCGCGCTGCGCGCCCTGCAGGCCGTCGGCTTCTACGTGACGGCGATCAAGGACGTGACCCCGATCCCGCACAATGGCTGCCGTCCGCGCAAGCGGCGTCGGGTCTGAGGCGAGGCTGCAGGAGAAACCGAAGTGCTCGAGCGCAACTGGCGTTCCCTGATCCGTCCCGAAAAGCTCGATGTCGAGCCCGGGGCCGACCCCTCGCGCGTCGCGGTGGTGGTCGCGGAGCCGCTCGAGCGCGGCTTCGGTATGACCCTCGGCAATGCGCTGCGGCGCGTGCTGCTCTCCTCGCTGCAGGGGGCGGCCGTCACCGCCATCCGCATCGACGGGGCGCTGCATGAGTTCTCCAGCCTGCAGGGTGTGCGGGAGGATGTCACCGACATCGTCCTGAACATCAAGCGCCTGGCCATCCGGATGCAGAGCGAGGGGCCGAAGCGCCTGCAGCTCACCGCGACCGGCCCTGGCGAGGTGACGGCGGGGCAGATCCAGACCACCGGCGATATCGAGATCGCCAATCCGGAGCTGGTCATCTGCACGCTCGACGACGGCGCCAAGCTGTCGATGGAGCTGACCGTCGATGTGGGCAAGGGCTATGTCCCGGCCTCCGAGAACCGTCCGGAAGACGCCCCGATCGGGCTGATCCCGGTGGATGCCATCTACTCGCCCGTCCGCCGCGTGGCGTATCAGGTGCAGCCGACCCGCGTCGGTCAGCGCACCGACTACGACAAGCTGGTGCTGACGGTGGAGACGGATGGCACGGTGGCCCCGGAGGATGCGGTGGCGCTGGCCGCCCGCATCCTGCAGGACCAGCTCCAGCTCTTCATCAACTTCGATGAGCCGCGCGAGCGCAAGGTGGAAGAGGTGCAGGACGACCTGCCCTTCAACCGCAACCTGCTGCGCAAGGTGGACGAGCTGGAACTGTCGGTCCGCAGCGCCAACTGCCTGAAGAACGACAACATCGTCTATATCGGCGACCTGGTGCAGAAGACGGAGCAGGAGATGCTCCGCACTCCGAACTTCGGCCGCAAGTCGCTGAACGAGATCAAGGAAGTCCTCGCTTCCATGGGTCTGTCGCTGGGCATGACCGTGCCCGGCTGGCCGCCCGAGAATATCGAGGACCTCGCCAAGAAGATCGAAGAGCCGTTCTGATTTTCGGCCACCTGAAGGAATAGACCAATGCGTCACGGTGTTGCCGGCCGGAAGCTCGGCGTCACGTCGTCCCACCGCCTCGCCATGCTCCGCAACATGGCGACCAGCCTGCTGAAGCACGAGCAGATCACCACCACCCTGCCCAAGGCCAAGGAGCTGCGCCCCTATGTGGAGCGCATCATCACCCTGGGCAAGCGCGGTGACCTGCACGCGCGTCGCCAGGCCTATGCGCAGATCCGCGATCCGAAGATCGTGGACAAGCTCTTCAGCACCATCGCGGAGCGCTACAAGGCGCGCCAGGGTGGCTACACCCGCGTGCTGAAGGCCGGCATCCGCTATGGCGACGCCGCCGACATGGCGGTGATCGAGCTGGTGGAGCGCGATGTGGCGGCCAAGGGCCAGGACAGCGGTCCGAAGCCCGTCGTGGAGACCGAGGGCCAGCAGGACGCGGCGTAAGCCGCAGCCTGCCACGGCAGAGTTCGCGAACGGGGCGGATGGGCAACCATCCGCCCCGTTTCCGTTTGCACCCCCCCCCCCTTGCCCTGCGGCGCCCGGGCGGGCTTGATGCCGCCACCAGCGCGAGGGAGCCCCGCATGCGCCGCACCGCAGCCCACCGCCCCGCCGCCCTGCCATGACGGCCGCACTGCTCGGCCCCGGCGGGCTGGGGGAGGGGCCCGACCTGCCCGCCGACCTGCAGGGCCGCATCGCCTTCCTGGCGGCGCCGACCGAGGTGGCGGAGCTGGCGCGCGACCGCTTCGTGGCGCTCCACGGCCAGGCCGTGCCGGAGGAGGCGGCGGTGATCGTGGCGCTGGGCGGCGACGGCTTCATGCTGGAGACGCAGCACCGCTTCCTCGGCCGCAACATGCCGGTCTATGGCATGAATTGCGGCAGCGTCGGCTTCCTGATGAACGCCTTCCACGAGGATGACCTGCTGGGCCGCCTCTCCGCCGCCCAGGCGGCGACGCTGCACCCCTTGCGCATGCGCGCCCTGGATTCCACCGGCGCGCTGCGCGAGGCGCTGGCGATCAACGAGGTCTCGCTGCTGCGCGAGACGCGCCAGGCCGCCAAGATCCGCATCCTGGTCGATGGCAAGGTGCGGCTGGAGGAGCTGATCTGCGACGGTATCCTGGTCGCCACCCCCGCCGGCAGCACCGCCTACAACCTCTCCGCCTATGGGCCGATCGTGCCGCTGGGAGCCAATCTGCTGCCGCTGACGCCGATCTCCGCCTTCCGGCCGCGTCGCTGGCGCGGCGCGCTGCTGCCCTCGGACGCGGTGGTGATGTTCCAGATCCTGGAGCCGCAGAAGCGCCCCGTCGCGGCGGTGGCCGACAATGTCGAGGTGCGCGACATCCGCTCGGTCGAGGTGCGCGAGGACCGGAGCTTGCGCATGACCATGCTGTTCGACCCCGACCACGGCCTGTCCGAGCGCATCATCGCCGAGCAGTTCACCGTCTGAGCCGGCGGCCATGAAAAAAGGCCGGGGGCGGCGGCGCCACCCCCGGCCGGTTCCGCCCCTTACGGGGTGGCGCGGATGCCGGCGGCGACGGTGCGCTCATCCATGCGCGGCGTCAGCGTCAGGCCGCGGCGCATCGCCCAGGTGTTGACCAGCTGGAACACCGGGATGATGGCCACGTCATCCATCGCCATCTTCACGCCCTCGCGCAGCAGCGCCGCGCGCTCGGCATCGTCGATGGTGCCGGTGGCGCGCTCGGTCAGCGCGTCCAGCGCCGGGTTGCTGTAGTGGCCGTTGTTGTTGGCGCCCATGCGCCGCTCGCGATTGACGGTCGAGAGCACGTTGACCAGCGTGTAGGAGGCCTCGCCCGTCACGCTGCCCCAGCCGAGCAGGCGGATGGCGAATTCCTGCCGCGCGTTGCGGGCCGAGAAGCTGGCCCAGGGCAGCGCGTCCACCTGGGTCTGCACGCCGATGCGGGTCCACATCTGCGCGATCGCCTGGGCGACCTTGGAATCATTCGGGTAGCGGTCGTTCGGGCTGTGCAGCGTCAGGCGGAAGCCCTGCGGATAGCCGGCCTCGGCCAGCAGCGCGCGGGCGCGGGCGGCGTCGAAGGCCGGCGGGCGGACATCCGGGTTGTAGCCGAAGGTGCCTTCCGGCAGCCACTGGCCGGTCGGCTGGGCCGTGCCCTCCATCACCCGCTCGGACAGCGCGTCGCGCTGGATCGCCATGGACAGCGCCTGGCGCACCCGCAGGTCGCGGAACGGGTTCTGCGGCAGCGGCTTGCCGGCATTGTCGGTGACGAAGGGCACCTCGCCCTCGCGCGAATAGTCGGGGAACAGGTAGATCAGCCGCACGCCCGGGATCTCGGCCAGCGTCACCCGGCTCTCGCGGCGCAGCCGCGGCAGGTCGGTCGACGGCACCTGGTCGATCACGTCCACATCCCCCGCCAGCAGCGCCGCGGTGCGGCCGCCATCATTCGGGATCATGCGGTAATGCACCTGGGCCCAGGGCTCGGCGCCGCCCCAGTAGGTCTCGTTGCGGGCCAGCTCGGCGCGGTCGCCGGGGCGGAAGGCGCGCAGCCGGTAGGGGCCGGTGCCGATCGCGGCGCGGCCGTTGTTGAAATCCTCGGTCCCGGCATTCTCGGTGCTGTGCTTGGCGACGATGGCGACCGAGCTCAGCTCGATCGGCAGCACGGGGTGCGGGCGGGCGGTGTGCAGGCGGATGGTCAGCGGGTCCACCACCTCGACGCGGGTGATGGCGCGGACGAAGCCGCCGAAGCCGCCCGGGCTGTTCGGCACGTTGGGCGCGCGGGCGATGGAGAAGGCGACATCCTCGGCGGTGAAGTCGCGGCCGTCATGCCACTTCACGCCCGGGCGCAGCTTGAACTCCCACACGGTGGGCTCGACCGCGCGCCAGCTCTCGGCCAGCTGCGGATAGGGCTGCGCCTTGTCGTCGCGGCCGATCAGATACTCGAAGACATGCATCGCCAGGGCGTTGTTCGGGCCGGCATTGTAGAAGAGCGGGTCGGCCGAAGTGATGGCGCCACCAATGCCGATATTCAGCACTTGTGCCGAAGCCGGAGCGTGCAGAGCGGACAAAGCCAGGGGCGCCAGCGCCAGGGTAGCGCAGAGCGATAGTTTTCGGCTCATTCTCGATTTCTCTTTCCCGGTGACTGGGGATGCGCAACCTAGCGACAGGAGGGCGCTCCTGCTACACTCGCGCGTGAAGGGGCTTGAGCCTCCCGGGGGACGGTTATCATGATCAAAAGCTTGCGGGCGGCCGCAATGGCCGCCGTTTCGGCGTTGGCGCTGCTTGGCGTCTCGCATGCCCGCGCACAAAGCCTGACCATGGCGGTGGGGGCGCAGGTCACCTCGCTCGACCCCCACTACCACGCGCTGTCGCCGAATCTGGCGGTGGCCACCATGATCTTCGACACGCTGACGCAGTTCGATTCCGAATCCCGGCTGGAGCCGGGCCTGGCGGAGAGCTGGAAGCCGGTGGCCGAGACGGTCTGGGAATTCAAGCTGCGGCCGAATGTGCGCTTCCACAACGGGAACGCCTTCACCGCCGAGGACGTTGCCTTCACCATCGCCCGCGTGCCGCAGGTGGTGAACAGCCCCTCCTCCTACGCCATCTACACGCGCGCCATCGAGCGGGTGGAGATCGTCGACCCGCTGACGGTGCGCTTCCACACCCGCACCCCCTATCCGCTGCTGCCGAACGATCTCGGCCAGGTCGCCATCCTCGACAAGGAGACGCATGACGGCGCCGCCACCGAGGATTTCAACAGCGGCAAGGTCGCCATCGGCACCGGCCCGTTCCGCCATGTGAGCTTCCGCTCCGGCGACCGGCTCGAGCTCGAGCGCAACGACGCCTATTGGGGCGACAAGCCGCACTGGCAGCGCGTCAGCTACCGCATCCTGCCGAACGACGCCTCGCGCACCGCGGCGCTGCTGGCCGGCGATGTCGACTTCATCGACCAGGTGCCGACCTCCGACCTCGCCAGCCTGCGCCGCAACGAGCGGGTGCGGGTGGCCGAGAAGGACGGGCTGCGCATCATCTTCCTGGCGCTCGACCATCTCCACCCGGAGGGCTCGCCGCAGATCCAGGATGCCGACGGCAAGCCGATGCAGCGCAACCCGCTGCGCGACGTGCGGGTGCGCCGGGCGCTGTCCATGGCGATCGACCGCCCGGCCATCGCGCAGCGCGTGATGGAGGGCACCTCGATGCCCTCCGGCCAGTTCCTGCCGCCCACCGCCTTCGGCGCCATCCCCGACCTCGCCGCGCCGCGCACCGATGCCGATGCGGCGAAGCGCCTGCTGGCCGAGGCCGGCTACCCGAACGGCTTCCGCATCACCCTCTCCGGCCCGAACGACCGCTACATGAACGATGCCCGCATCGTGCAGGCGATCGGCCAGATGTGGACCCGCATCGGCGTGCGCACGGCGGTGGACGCCCAGCCCTGGACCACCTTCATCAGCCGCGCCGGCCGGCAGGAGCTCTCCGCCTTCCTGGTCGGCTGGGGCAGCTCCTCGGGCGAGGCGTCGAACCCGCTGCGCTCGCTGGTGGCGACCTTCGACCGCGACAAGGGCTTCGGCACCTCCAATCGCGGCCGCTATTCCAACCCCGAGGTGGATTCCAGGCTCGAGGCCGCGCTGCGCGAGCTGGACGACACCCGGCGCGAGGCGCTGCTGCGCGACGCCACGCGGATTGCCATGGAGGATGTCGGTATCATCCCGATCCATATCCAGAAGAACCTGTGGGCGATGCGGCCGACGCTGGTGCATGATTCCCGCGCCGACGAGCTGACCCGCGCGCAGGATGTCCGTCCCGCGAGCAACCAGGCGCGCTGATCCATGGGTGTTTATCTTCTTCGCCGGCTGCTGCAGTCGGTCCTTGTCATGCTGGCGATGTCGGTCATCGTCTTCATCGGCGTCTATGCCATCGGCGACCCGGTCGAGATCCTGATCTCCCCGGATGCCGACCAGATCGAGCGCGAGCGCGCCATCAAGGCGCTCGGCCTCGATCTGCCGCTGTGGATGCAGTACCTGTCCTTCCTGGGCAACGCGCTGCGCGGCGATCTCGGCCGCAGCTTCGTGTTCAACGAGCCCGCCCTGCAGCTGATCCTGCAGCGCATGCCGGCGACGCTGGAACTGGCCTTCGGCGCCATGTTCATCGCCCTGCTGATCGGCCTGCCGCTCGGCCTCTATGCCGGGCTCAAGCCGAACTCCGCCGGCGCCAAGACCATCATGGCCGGCTCCATCCTCGGCTTCTCGCTGCCCACCTTCTGGGTCGGGCTGATGCTGATCATGATCTTCGCCGTGCAGCTGGGCTGGCTGCCCTCGACGGGCCGCGGCCCGACGGTCGAGGTGCTGGGCATGCGCTGGTCCTTCCTGACCTGGGACGGGCTGCGCCACCTGGCGATGCCGGCGCTGAACCTGGCGCTGTTCAAGATCAGCCTGGTGATCCGCCTGACCCGCGCCGGCGTGCGCGAGACGATGCTGATGGACTACGTGAAGTTCGCCCGCGCCAAGGGCCTGTCCCCGGCGCGCGTGACCTATGTGCACGTGTTCAAGAACATCCTGATCCCGGTCGTCACCGTGGTCGGGCTGGAGCTCGGCTCCACCATCGCCTTCTCGGTGGTGACCGAGAGCGTCTTCGCCTGGCCGGGCATGGGCAAGCTGATCATCGACAGCATCAACGTGCTCGACCGCCCGGTGATCGTCGCCTACCTGATGATCATCGTGCTGATGTTCATCACCATCAACCTGCTGGTCGACATCGCCTATTCGGCGCTGGATCCGCGGGTGCGGCTGGAGAACAAGTGAGATGAGCGCGACCACCGCCCAGAACGCGGCGCCCGCCAAGGCGCCCAAGGTCGAGACGCCGTTCCGCCGCTTCGTCTCCGAATTCTGCGAGAGCAAGCTGGCGCTGGCCGGGCTGATCGTCATCACGATCATCGCCCTGGTCGCCATCTTCGCGCCCTGGCTGTCGCCGCAGAACCCCTACGACCTGGCGCAGCTCGACATCATGGATGGCCGGCTGGAGCCGGGCAGCCGCAATGGCGACGACACCATGACCTACTGGCTCGGCACCGATGACCAGGGGCGCGACATGCTCTCCGGCATCATGTACGGGCTGCGCATCTCGCTGATGGTGGGCGTGGGCTCGGCCATCATCGCCTGCGCCGTCGGCGCCTCGCTCGGCCTGCTCGCGGCCTATGCCGGCGGGCGGACCGACACGGTCATCATGCGGCTCGTCGACCTGCAGCTCTCCTTCCCGTCGATCCTGGCGGCGCTGATGATCCTGGCCTTCCTGGGCAAGGGCATCTTCAACGTCGTGCTCGCCCTGGTGATCGTCGAATGGGCCTACTACGCCCGCACCGTGCGCGGCACCGCCCTGGTCGAGCGGCGGCGCGAATACATCGAGGCGGCGCAGTGCCTGGCGCTGCCGACGCGCCGCGTCATCTTCCGCCACCTGCTGCCGAACTGCATGCCGCCGCTGATCGTCGTCGGCACCATGCAGATCGCCCGCGCCATCGCGCTGGAAGCCACCCTGTCCTTCCTCGGCCTCGGCGTGCCGATCACCGAGCCCTCGCTCGGCCTGCTGATCTCGAACGGCTACGAGTACATGCTGTCCGGCAAGTACTGGATCAGCTTCTACCCGGGCATCGCCCTGCTGGTGACCATCGTCTCCATCAACCTGGTGGGCGACCAGCTGCGCGACGTGCTCAATCCGCGACTGAAGAAGTGAGGGACGGCATGGCCGAGACCAACAACGTCGCCGCCAGCGCCGCCGCACCGACGCTGGAGGTGCGCAACCTGCAGACCCACTTCTTCACCCGCGCCGGCGTGGTGAAGGCGGTGGACGGCGTCTCCTTCACCGTCGGCCGCGGCAAGGTGCTCGGCCTGGTGGGCGAGTCCGGCTCCGGCAAGACGGTGACGGGCTTCTCCATCCTCGGCCTGGTGGACGCGCCGGGCCGCATCGTCGGCGGCGAGATCCTGTTCCACGGGCAGAACCTGGCGAAGCTGTCGGAGGAGGAGATGCGGCAGCTGCGCGGCAACCGCATCGCCATGATCTTCCAGGACCCGATGATGACGCTGAACCCGGTGCTCCGGGTCGACACGCAGATGATCGAGACGGTCCTGGCCCATTCCAAGGTCAGCAAGGAGGAGGCCCGCCAGCGCGCCCGCGACACGCTGGGCATGGTGGGCATCCCCTCCCCGGACGAGCGGCTGAAGAGCTACCCGCACCAGTTCTCGGGCGGCATGCGCCAGCGCGTGGCCATCGCCATCGCGCTGCTGCACCGCCCGGAGCTGATCGTCGCGGACGAGCCGACCACCGCGCTCGACGTGACGATCCAGGCGCAGATCCTGGCCGAGGTGCAGAAGCTCTGCGAGCAGACCGGCACCGCCATGATCTGGGTGACGCATGACCTCTCGGTCGTCGCCGGCCTCGCCGACGACATCGCGGTCATGTATGCCGGCCGCGTGGTCGAGCGCGGCCCGGTCAGCGAGGTGCTGGACCAGCCGCTGCATCCCTACACCCATGGCCTGATCGGCTCCGTCCCCAGCCGCAACAAGCGGGGCGAGAAGCTGCGGCAGATCCCGGGCATGACGCCCTCGCTGCTGAGCCTGCCGCCGGGCTGCGCCTTCCGCACCCGCTGCCCGAAGGCCGAGGCCGATTGCGCGCGCGATCCGGCGCTGTCCGAGCTGCTGCCGGGCCGCCTGGCGCGCTGCTTCCATCCGCATCAGGTGGCCCAGGGCGCGGCCGCCGAGGGAGCCCACGCATGAGCGCGACCAGCACCGTCCGTTCCGCCGCCTCCGTGGCGGCGGGTGAGGCCGCGGCGCCGATCATCGAGCTGAAGGGCGTCTCCAAGCGCTTCTCCAAGAAGCTCGACTTCGCCGGCCGCATCGCCCAGAAGCTCGGCGCCCCGGTGAAGGAGGAGACGGTGCACGCCGTCGACGGCGTCGACCTCGTCGTCCGCAAGGGCGAGGTGGTCGGGCTGGTGGGCGAGTCGGGCTGCGGCAAGTCCACCCTCGGCCGCATGGTGGCCGGCATCATGCCGGCCTCGGGCGGCGAGATCTTCTGGCATGGCAAGCGCCTCGACAGCCTGCACGGCGCCGAGGCGCGCAGCGCCAAGCTGCAGACCCAGATGATCTTCCAGGACCCCTATGCCAGCCTGAACCCGCGCATGCGGGTGGCCGACATCGTGGGCGAGGCGCCGCTGGTGCACGGCCTGACCCGCCGCGCCGAGTGGGACGCCTATGTCGACAACCAGATGCGCCGCGCCGGGCTCGACCCGGCCTTCAAGCGCCGCTATCCGCACCAGTTCTCGGGCGGGCAGCGGCAGCGCATCGGCATCGCCCGCGCGCTGGCCGTGCAGCCGGAGTTCATCGTCTGCGACGAGGCGGTGGCCGCGCTCGACGTGTCGATCCAGGCGCAGATCCTGAACCTGTTCATGGAGCTGCGGCAGGAGCTGAACCTCACCTACCTGTTCATCAGCCATGACCTCGGCGTGGTGGAGCATCTCTCCGACCGCGTGGTGATCATGTATCTGGGCCGGGTGGTCGAGGAGGCGCCGGCCGAGGAGATCTTCGCCCGCGCCAACCATCCCTACACCCAGGCCCTGCTGGCCGAGGTGCCGCGGATCGAGGCGCGCAAGAAGAGCTTCGCCGGCATCAAGGGCGAGATCCCCTCGCCGCTGAACCCGCCGCCGGGCTGCCACTTCCACCCGCGCTGCCCGCACGCCATGGAGCGCTGCCGCGTCGAGCGGCCGGCGCTGCGCGAGGTCGCGCCGGGCCACAAGAGCGCCTGCCACCTGAACGACGCCGTGGCCTGACGGAGCGGGCGCGCCCCTTCCGGGGGCGCAACTGCTCCGGGGCTGTTGCATTGACCGTGGGACCGAGCCGGGGGAGGGAACTCCCCCGGCTTTTCGCGTTCAGGCACCGAAAGGAGGCGCATGCGCCGCTCCCGCCCGATTCCCGCTCTGGTTCTCTCCCTGCTCGCCCTGGGCGGCTGCGCCATGGAGGCGTCCGAACAGGTGCAGCAATCGCGCAGCAGCCTGGTCGGCCTCAGCCGCGCCGATCTGTTCCTCTGCGCCGGCTTCCCCAGCAAGCGGGAGCAGATCGACGTGGTGCGGGAGATGATGACCTATGAGCTGGGCGGCGGCTCGGGCAGCGGGCTGAACCTGAACCTGCCGGTGGTGGGCGCGCTGAACCTGACCGGCGCGGCCGGCTATTGCCGCGCCACCTTCGAGCTGATCGACGCCCGCGTCACCCGGGTGGGCTTCAGCGGCGACAAGAACCTGCCCGCCGCGCCGGACGCGCTCTGCGCGCCGCTGATCCGCTCCTGCCTGGACTGGCCGCGCGAGGCGCCCCGCTGAGGCCCTTGCGGCTTTGCTGCGCCGCACCCATTGTGTGAACCGATCCGTCCGGGGAGCCGGGTGGCAATTCTTATGATGGATGCCGCAGCCATGCTGCTCGACACGCTCACCTGGCGCTATGCCACCAAGAAGATGGACCCCAGCAAATCCGTCCCGGCGGAGAAGCTGGAGCGGATCCTGCAGGCCATTGCCCTGGCGCCGACCTCCAGCGGGCTGCAGCCCTTCGAGCTGCTGGTGGTGACCAACCCCGAGATCCGCCAGAAGATCCAGGCCATCGCCTGGAACCAGAGCCAGGTGACCGAGGGCTCGCACCTGCTGGTCTTCGCCGCCTGGGACAACTACACGGCCGAGCGGATCAACGCCGTCTACGACCAGATCGTGGCCGAGCGCGGCTTCAACGAGGGGCTGGAGAATTACCGCCAGCGCCTGCTGGCCAACTACCCCGGCCGCGACCCGAAGGAGAATTTCGAGCACGCGGCGCGCCAGGCCTATATCGCGCTGGGCTTCGCCCTGGCCGCGGCGGCCGAGGAGGAGGTGGACTCGACGCCGATGGAGGGCTTCGACCCGGCGGCGCTGGACGAGATCCTGGGCCTGCGCGCGCGCGGCCTGCGCTCGGTGGTGATCCTGCCGCTGGGCTATCGCGAGGCGGACAAGGATTGGCTGCTGCCGATGAAGAAGGTGCGCCGGCCGCGCGGCCAGTTCATCACCGAGGTGAAGTAAGCCTGGGGAGGCTCCGCCTCCCCAGACAAGACGGAAAGACA
>NZ_GG770779.1:182276-189918 GCF_000164635.1 Pseudoroseomonas cervicalis ATCC 49957
CAGTTGGCGGGGTCCGGGGGGACCCTGTCCCCCCGGCGGGGTCCAGGGGCAGCGCCCCTGGCCTTTTTACTCTTCCGTTGCCTCCGCCACCGGCAGGATCGACGTCTCCTTGGCCGAGGTGATGGCCAGGATGGTCTCCGTCCGCTCCACCCCATCCTGCCCGCGGATCTCATCCGCCACGAAGCGCTCCAGCGCCGCGAGGTCGGGCAGGCGCAGCTTCAGCAGGAAGGTCCAGGCGCCGGTGACGTGGTGGCACTCCATCACCGGCTCGGCCGCGCGCATCGCGAGGCGGAAGGCGTGCTCCTCCCGCCCCGGGCGCATCGAGACGAAGACATAGGCCAGCAGCGGGCAGCCGATGGCGGCGGGGTCGAGATCGGCGCGCCAGCCGCGGATGGTGCCGCGCTCCTCCAGCCGCTTCACCCGCTCCGCCGTGGCGGAGACGGAGAGGCCCGCGACCTTGGCCAGCTCGGCGAGGCCCGCCGCCCCATTGTCCTGAAGGGCGACGAGAATGTTCCGGTCGATGGCGTCCATGACGCGAGTTTATCCGGCGCGACGCGATTGCAAAACGAGAAATCGCGAAAAAGAAAAGGCGGAAGGGTTTCCCCTCCCGCCTTCACCCATCCCGGAGGCCGGGGCAGGGGTCAGATGTAGTGCTCGGCCAGCGGGGCGAAGCCGTTGAAGCCCTGGCTGGCATAGGTCGTCACATAGGCGCCGGTGGAGAGCAGCTCCACCCGGTCGCCGCTCTGCAGCGCCAGCGGCAGGCGGTAATTGGACTTCTCATACAGCGTGTCGGTGCTGTCGCAGGTCGGGCCCGCGATCGTCACCGGGCCTTCCGCCAGCCCGTCATGCGGGGTGCGGAAGCGGTACTTGATGGCCTCGCCCTCGGTCTCGGCCAGGCCGCCGAAGCGGCCGATGTCGAGATACACCCAGCGGACGGGGTCGTCCTTGCCCTTGCTGGAGACCAGCACGACCTCGGAGGACAGCACGCCGGCGTCGCCGACGATGAAGCGGCCCGGCTCGACCAGGATCTCCGGCAGGGCGTTGCCGAAATGCTCGACCATGGCGCCCATGATGGCGGCGCCGAAATCGTCGATCTCCGGCACCTCGGAGCGGTAGCGCACCGGATAGCCGCCGCCGAGATTGGCCATGCGCAGGTTGATCCCCGCCTCCTTGAGGTCGGTGAAGATCATCGCGACCTTGGCGATGGCGGCCTCATAGGCGGCGGTGCGGGTCTGCTGGCTGCCGACATGGAAGGAGATGCCGTAGGGGTCCAGGCCCAGATCGCGGGCCAGCACCATCAGCTCCTTCGCCATCTCGGCCTCGCAGCCGAACTTGCGCGACAGCGGCCACTCGGCGCCGACATTCTCGACCAGGATGCGGCAATACACCTTCGCGCCGGGGGCGGAGCGGGCGAGCTTGCGCAGCTCCGGCTCGGAGTCGAAGGCGAACATGCGCACGCCGGCCTCGTAGGCGGCCTGGATGGCGCTTTCCTTCTTCACCGTGTTGCCGAAGGAGATCGCCTCGGGCCGCGCGCCGGCGGCCAGGCACATCCGCACCTCCTCCAGCGAGGCGGCGTCGAACTGCGACTGCAGATCCACCAGGCGCGACAGGATCGGCGCGGCCGGGTTGGCCTTCACGGCGTAGTAGATGCGGGCCAGCGGCATGGCGGCCTTCAGCCGGCCATAGTTCTCGGCGACGCGATCGACGTCGACCACCAGGCACGGGGTCGCCGGGGCGGCGTCGCGCAGGAAGCGGGAGACCTTGGGGGTCATCGCACACCCTCCATTCTCTAAATAGGAGGTCGGCCCCCAGCGGAGGCGCGGCCCCAAGTTGACGAAACGGTCGAACGAACCAGCGACCAAAGAGGGCCGGCTTGGGGCTTTCGCCTTTCGCCGGGGTTGCCAGAACGCTTGACGTCGTTGCGTAAACCTTTGGCCGATCAAGGTCGGCCTGGGGCCAGAGGCACGTGCGTACTGCGTCTGCGGCGGCATATAGAGATCTCGCCCCGCGCCGCAAAGGGTTTTCTCGGGGCGGACCCGGTTTTTTTCCGCATGCCTCCCCTGCAAGGCCGGAAAACTCCCGAAGACCGGCCGTGCTGGCTGGAAGCCTCTCGCGCCAAAGCGCGGCCCTGGGCGAATCCCTCCTGTCACGAATCGCCCTGGCGGGACGGAGGCGGCGCGATGGACGCCGCGCGGCCAGACCGGTAGGCGAAGGCCTGGCCGCACCCCCGGGATTCGCGCGATGCACGCCATGCCCCTCATCCTCATCCTGGCGCTGGTGGTGCTGTTCCCCATCGGCTGGCTGGTGTCGCGGGCGCTCTACCGGACGCTGGTCGCGTGGACGGTGGGCCTGTGCTGGCTGGGCTGGGTGGGGCTGGCCCTGTGGCGCTGGTGGGCGGGCTAGGGGGGGGGAGCGAAGCCCGCCGGCAGGGGCCGCGGGAAGGCGGCGCCGCGCCTCAGCCGGCGGCGTCCGCCCCATAGAGCCGGACGATGGCCCGGGCCGCCGCGGCGGCCTGCGCGGCCACGGCCTCCGGGCTGATATCGGGCGCCAGGTTCAGCGTGGCGCGCATGAACAGGTCGCCGCGCAGCAGGGCGAAGAACTGCTCCGCCACCAGCGTCTCCGAGGCCCCGGGCGCCAGCCGGCCGCGCGCCTTCTCGCCTTCCAGCCACTGCTCCAGCCAGCGCCGCAGCGTCACCGGCCCGGCCTGGTAGAAGGCGGCGGCCAGCTCCGGGCTGCGGCCGCTCTCGGCCAGCACCACACGGTGCAGGGCGCGCACCTTGGGCTGCAGCAGGAAGCCCAGCCAGCCGGTGCCGAGCTGCGCCAGCGCCTGCTCCAGCGGCAGGGCGTGGTCGACCAGCGCGGCATCGACGCTGCCCTGCAGCCGGCGGCAATTGCCCTGCACGATCTCGGTGAACAGCGCGTCCTTGCCGCTGAAATGCGCGTAGAGCGTGGCCTTGGAGACGCCGGCGGCGCGCGCCACCGCGTCCATCGAGACGGCGGCCAGCCCCTCGGCCATGAACAGCGCCGCCGCCGCCTCCAGGATGGCGCGCCGCTTCGGCGAGGCGTCGGTGTCGGGATCAGCGGCGGCGAGGGACATGGACGGCAAGTAAGCCGGCGCGGGCGGCTTCTCAAGTCCATACTGAACGGTTCAGTTCAGTTTTGCCTTGACGCCGGGCCGGGCCGGTTACATCTGGAACCGCAAGTGAACTGAACCGTTCAGTTCGAAGGTTTCCCATGAACGCTCCCGTCGCCCCCGCCGCCGCCGCCGAGGCCGCGCGCACCACCCCCGTTCCCGCCCGGCCACGCCGGCCGCGCAGCTGGCGTCGGCTGATCCTGCTGCGCGCCTTGCCGCTGCTGCTGCTGATCGGGGGCGCGCTGGGCGGTGCCTGGTACTGGCAGGTCGGCCGCTTCCTGGCCGAGACGGACGACGCCTATGTGCAGGGCGACATCGCCGTGCTGTCGCCGCGCATCGAGGCCGATGTCGCCGCCATCCTGGTGGGCGACAACCAGCCCGTCACCGCCGGGCAGGTGCTGCTGCGCCTCGATGACCGCGACGCCCGCGCCCAGCTCGCCCAGGCCGAGGCCGCGCTGGCCGAGGCGGAGGCGGCGATCACCACCGCCCGCGAGAGCCTGACCCAGACGGAGGAGCAGCTGGCCTCGGCCCAGGCGCAGATCGAGCAGGCGCGCGCCGAGCAGGTGCGCGCCGCCGCCGATGCCCGCCGGGCCGAGGCGCTGGTGGGCGGCGGCTGGTCCTCGCGCCAGAATGCCGACCAGGCGGTGGCGGCGCAGCGCAAGGCCGATGCCGCGCTGCGCGCCGCCGAGGCCGAGCTGGTGGTGCGCCGCCAGGCCATCGTGGTGCAGCGGGCGCAGATCGCCCAGGCCGCGGCGCGGCGCGACCAGGCGGCGGCCGCCCTCCTTCTGGCGCGCAACACCCTCTCCTATACCGAGATCCGCGCCCCCTTCGACGGCATCGTGGGCAACCGCGCGGCGCAGCTCGGCCAGCATGTGCGGCCCGGGCAGCAGCTGATCGCGGTGTCGCCGCCGCCCGCCGCCCTCTATGTCACCGCCAATTTCAAGGAGACGCAGCTCTCCGGCATGCGCCCCGGCCAGCCGGCGGAGATCCGCGTCGACGCCATCCCCGGCCATGCGCTGCATGCGCGGGTGGACAGCTTCGCCCCCGCCACCGGCAGCCAGTTCAGCCTGCTGCCGCCGGAGAACGCCACCGGCAACTTCACCAAGATCGTGCAGCGCGTGCCGGTGCGGCTGGTGCTGGAGCCCGGCCAGAATGCCGAGGCCATCGCCCGCCTGCGCCCTGGCCTGTCGGTGGTGGCCGAGATCGACACCCGCGCCGACCCGCACGCCCCGCGCGGCCTGATCCCGGCCGCCGCCGCGACGCTCGGCCTGCGCTAGAGAGGGGAGGGCGCGCCATGAGCGCCACCACCACCACCGGCCCCTCCGCCGCGCCGGTCGGCCGCATCCAGCCGCGCGCCATGGTCGGCTTCATGGCCATGGTGTTCGGCATGTTCATGGCGATCCTGGACATCCAGATCGTCTCCGCCTCGATCTCCGAGATCCAGGCCGGCCTCGCCGCCAGCCCGGACGAGGCCAGCTGGGTGCAGACCAGCTACCTGATCGCCGAGATCGTCATGATCCCGCTCTCGGGTTTTCTGTCGCGGCTGCTGTCGACGCGGGTGCTGTTCACCGTCTCGGCGCTGGGCTTCACCGTGTTCTCGCTGGCCTGCGCCATGGCGAGCAGCCTCGGCCTGATGGTGGTGTTCCGCGCCGCCCAGGGCTTCATCGGCGGCGCCATGATCCCGACCGTCTTCGCCGCCAGTTTTCTTCTGTTCCCGGGCGCGAAGCGCGCCAACGCCATGGTGCTGATCGGGCTGACCGCGACGCTGGCGCCGACCATCGGCCCGACGCTCGGCGGCTGGCTGACGCAGAGCTTCTCCTGGCACTGGCTGTTCCTGATCAACGTGCCGATCGGCGCGCTGATCGCGCTGGTGGTGTGGAACACGGTCGATATCGACCAGGCCGACCCGCGGCTGCTGGCGCGCTTCGACTGGTGGGGGCTGCTGTTCATGGCGCTGTTCCTGGGCAGCCTGGAATACGTCATGGAGGAAGGCCCGCGCTGGGACTGGCTGCAGGACGAGACGGTGGCGCTGTTCGCGGCCGTCTGCGCCATCGCCGGCGCGCTGTTCTTCTGGCGCGCCCTGTCGCGGGATGAGCCGATCGTCGATCTGCGCGCCTTCCTCGACCGCAACTTCGCCATTGGCTGCGTGCTCAGCTTCACCATGGGGGTCGGGCTGTATGGCTCGGTCTACCTGATCCCGCTCTTCCTCGGCCGGGTGCGCGGCTACAATTCCATGCAGATCGGCGAGGTGATGTTCATCACCGGCGCCTGCATGTTCGTGGCCGCCCCGATCGTCGGGCGGCTGCTGGCGCGCTTCGACCCGCGCCTGCCGCTGACGCTCGGGCTGCTGCTGTTCTTCCTGGCGCTGTACCTGACCGCCGGGCTGACCAGCCAGCACGGCTTCGCCGAGATGGCCTTCCCGCTCGGGCTGCGCGGTGTCGCCATGATGATGTGCATGGCGCCGATCAACCAGATGGCGCTCGGCACCATCCCGCCCGCCGGGCTGAAGGGCGCCTCGGGCCTCTACAACCTGATGCGCAACCTGGGCGGGGCGGTGGGGCTCGCCATCATCAACACGCTGGTGACCGACCGGTCCTACCTGCACCGGCTGCACTTGGCCGAGGCGGTGAACTGGGCGCGCCCGGCGGTCGAGGCGTATCGCGACACGCTGAGCGGCGCGCTGTCCGGAAGGCTGGGCGGGGCGGCGGATGTGGCGGCGCTGGGCAAGATCCAGGCGCTGGTCAACCAGCAGGCGCTGGTGCTGGCCTACAACGACACGCTGCTGGTGATGGCGGGGGCGTTCCTGGCCTCGCTGCCGCTGGTGCTGCTGCTGCGCCGGCCGCGCCCGGGCGGCGGTGGCGGCGAGGCGCATTGAGGTTTTGAGAGGGGCTTTGCCCCTCTCACTCCCCACCAAAGGCCTGAGGCCTTTGGAAACCCATTTGTTCAGTTCCCCCTGAGGCGGGTGCAGGGGACCCTGTCCCCTGCCCAAGGGAAAGAATGGGGGGTCGAGGGGGCAAAGCCCCCTCGAAGCGTTCAGTTCAGCGCCATGCAGCGGCTGCGGGTGTCCTCACGGCGGGAGACCAGGGTGCAGGTCACCCATTTCCCCTCCCGTTGCAGCACGAAGCCGAGGCCGCCGAGATTGCCGGCCATGCCGGTGATCTGCCAGCCCTCGTCCAGCAGCGCCTGCAGCGGGCGGTCCAGCTCGCGGAACATGGTCTCGGGCCCGGGCCCGGGGCCGGTGCCCTGGGCCTGGGCCGCGGCCGTGCCCAGCGCCAGCAGCCCGGCGGCTGCCAGCCGCGCCAGCCTCACCGGATCAGCCCCGAGGAAAGCGGGCTGGACGGGTCGGCCACGTAGTTGCGCGGCATGCGGCCGGCCAGATGCGCGTGCCGCCCGGCCTGCACCGCCGCCTGCATGGCGCGGGCCATGCGCACCGGGTCGCGCGCATGGGCGATGGCCGAGTTCAGCAGCACCGCGTCGCAGCCCAGCTCCATGGCCTGGGCGGCCTCGCTGGCGGTGCCGATGCCGGCATCGACCAGCACGGGCACCTTGGCGTTCTCGATGATCGAGCGCAGCATGAAGGGGTTGGTGAGCCCGAGGCCGGAGCCGATCGGCGCGCCGAGCGGCATCACCGCGACGCAGCCCATCTCCTCCAGGCGCTTCGCCGCCAGCGGGTCGTCGGCGCAGTAGACCATGACCTGGAAGCCGTCCCGGATCAGGGCCTCGGCCGCCTCGAAGGTCGCCGGCATGTCGGGGTAGAGGAAGGGCGGCGGGCCCAGCACCTCGAGCTTCACCAGGTTCCAGCCGCCGGCCTCGCGCGCCAGGCGCAGCGTGCGCACCGCATCCTGCGCGGTGTGGCAGCCGGCGGTGTTGGGCAGGTAGGTGTATTTCTTCGGGTCGACGAAATCCTGCAGCATCGGCGCCTTGGGGTCGGACAGGTTCACCCGCCGCACCGCGACGGTGACCATCTCCGCCCCGCTGGCCTCGATCGCGGCCGCGGTCTCCTCGAGCGACTTGTAGCGGCCGGTGCCGACCACCAGGCGCGAGCGGAAGCGGTGGCCCGCGACCTCCCAGCCATCGTCCGCCGTGGTCATGATGTCGCCGTCCATGGGCTCAGCCCCCGCCAATGAAGTGTACGATTTCCAGCGTGTCGCCCTGCGCCAGGGCGGTCGCGGCATAGGCCGAGCGCGGCACGATCTCGAGGTTGCGCTCGACCGCCACCTTGCGGGTGTCGAGGCTCAGCACCGCCAGCAGGTCGGCCACCGTCGCCCGGGTCTGGATGAGACGGGTTTCCCCGTTGATGGTGATCTGGATGCTCTCCGCCATGCGGCGGAATGTGGCGCGCGCGGCGCGATTGGGAAAGGGGGCGGGCGGCATGGCCGCCCCGCCCGGCGTGACATTCCTGGGACCGGGGCGGGGGAGGCCCGCCGCGCCGCTCAAATGGCGGTCTGCCCCTGCGGCAGGGTCAGGCCCGGCAGTGTCGCCGGAGCGGCGGGGGCGGCGGGCGCCTCG
>NZ_GG770779.1:190463-194128 GCF_000164635.1 Pseudoroseomonas cervicalis ATCC 49957
AGCGCCAGCAGCGCCGGCCCGGCGGCGCGCGGACCCCCGGCGGAGGGGCCCCCGGCGGAGGGGCTCACTGGGGCGCGGTGGCCTGGCCCGGGACGGAGGGCGGGACACGGCATCGGCGATCGACTCCTGCGGACACGCTGCGCCGCAACCTAGGAAGCGCGCCGCCCGCTGTCATCCCGCCACGGTGGCGGAGCACCCATGACAGGGCCGTGCGCGGCGCGCGGCAGCACAAGCTCAACCTTTCCCCTTCTAAAGCGTTGCAGCGCCACCGGGCCGCGCATCCGCCCGGGCGACCGCCCGGGGCGTGGCTGGCCTCCCCCTCGCCAGCCACGCCCCGCGCCCCTGCCTCCCGCCGCCGGCCGCAGGCTCCGGCATCCAGACCAGGAAGCGCCGCCATGTCCGACGCCCCATCCCCGCCCCCGCCACCCCCGGCGCCCTCTCCGGCGCCGATCAACCGCCGTGTCTTCATCACCTCCGCCCTGCTGATCCTGGGCTTCGTCAGCTTCGGGGCTCGGCGGCCGGACGATGCCGCCCGCGTCTTCGGCGCCGTGCAGGGCTGGATCACCCAGGAGCTGGGCTGGTTCTACCTGCTGGTGGTGGCCTGCTTCGTCCTCTTCGTGGCGCTGCTGGCCTTCGGCGCCAGCGGCCGCATCCGCCTCGGCCCCAACCATTCCGAGCCGGAATTCAGCTACACCGCCTGGTTCGCGATGCTGTTCAGCGCCGGCATGGGCATCGGCCTGGTGTTCTTCGGCGTGGCCGAGCCGGTGACGCATTTCCTCACCCCGCCCGAGGGCGACCCCGCCAGCATCGCCGCCGCGCGCAACGCGCTGCGGCTGAGCTATTTCCACTGGGGCCTGCATGCCTGGGCGATCTATGCGGTGGTCGGGCTGAGCCTGGCCTATTTCAGCTTCCGCCACGGCCTGCCGCTGACCGTCCGCTCCTCGCTCTACCCGCTGATCGGCGAGCGCATCCGCGGCCCGATCGGTGACGCGGTGGATGTCTTCGCGGTGATCGGCACGATGTTCGGCGTGGCCACCTCGCTCGGCCTCGGCGCCTTGCAGGTCAATGCCGGGCTGTCGCATGTGCTGGGCGTGCCGGTGGGCTTCGGGGTGCAGCTGGCGCTGATCGCCGGCATCACCGGGCTGGCGACCCTCTCGGTCGCCTCCGGCCTCGACAAGGGCATCAAGCTGCTCAGCAACGCCAACCTGGTCATGGCGACATCGCTGATGCTGTTCGTCTTCGTCGTCGGCCCCACCACCTTCCTGCTGCGCAGCTTCGTGCAGAACCTGGGCGGCTATATCGACCAGTTCGCGCTGCGCACCTTCAACATGTACGCCTATGACCCGAAGGACTGGCTGGCCGACTGGACGCTGTTCTACTGGGGCTGGTGGATCGCCTGGTCGCCCTTCGTCGGCATGTTCATCGCCCGCATCTCGCGCGGGCGGACGATCCGCGAGTTCGTGCTTGGCGTGCTGCTGGTGCCGGCCGGCTTCACCTTCGCCTGGATGACGGTGTTCGGCGACAGCGCCCTCTGGCTGCACCTGTCGGGCACCACCACGGCGGTGTCCGAGGCGGTGCGGGGCGACGTCACCCTGGCGCTGTTCGCCTTCCTGGAGCAGTTCCCGCTGGCCACCCTGACCTCGGGCCTGGCGATGCTGCTGATCGTCACCTTCTTCATCACCTCGGCCGACAGCGCGGCGCTGGTGGTCAGCACCATCACCGCCGGCGGGCGCGACGTGGTGCCGCTGTGGCAGCGCATGTTCTGGGCGCTGGCCTCCGGCCTGATCGCCGCCGTGCTGCTGGCCTCGGGCGAGGGGCTGAAGGCGCTGCAGACGGCCGCCATCGCCAGCGCCCTGCCCTTCGCCGTGGTCATGCTGCTGATGGCCTACGGGCTGTGGCGCGCCCTGCAGCGGGAGGGGCTGCGCCAGGACGCGCTGGCGCAGAACCTGCCGCCGCGCCAGGGCCGTTCCTGGCAGCGCCAGCTGCAGGGCATCCTGGCGCACCCGACCCGCCAGGCCGGGCTGGGCTTCGTGGCCAACACCGCCGCCCCGGCGCTGGAGGCGGTGGCGGCCGAGCTGCGCGGCCGCGGCCTGAGCGCCGAGGTGGAGGCGCGCGAGGACCGGCTGCGCCTGGTCACCATGCCCGGCGCGCCGGAGGAGTTCCGCTACGGCATCCGCCTGCGCCGCTACGCCATGCCGAGCTTCGCCTATTTCGAGAGCCGGCCGGAGCAGGAGCAGCGCGAGCATTACTGGCGCGCCGAGGTGTTCCTGGAGGATGGCAGCCAGGATTACGACGTGATGGACCTGACGCGGGACGAGCTGATCCAGGACGTGCTGTCCCAGTATGAGCGGCACTTCCAGTTCCTGCACGCCAGCCGGGCCTTGTGAACCGAAGGCGGGTGCAGGGGACCCCGTCCCCTGCTGGGGGTGTCTGAGGGGGCAAAGCCCCCTCAGGGCTTCCCTGGCCCGGTGGGGCTGCAACCGCCCCCCCTTGCCCCCTGTTCAGCAGGGATGAGCAACAGGAGGTCCGCCATGTCCCATCTCTCCGCCGAGATGCGCGCCTGCATCGACAACTGCCTGTCCTGCTACGCCACCTGCCTGGGCAGCCTGTCCGGCCATTGCCTGGAGATGGGCGGCCGCCACACCGCCCCCGACCATGTCCGGCTGATGCTGGCCTGCGCCGAGATGTGCCGCACCGCGGCGCATTTCATGCTGCTCGGCACCCGGCACCACCAGCACACCTGCGCCGAATGCGCCGAGATCTGCACCGAATGCGCCGCCGAATGCGAGGCGCTGGGTGGCATGGAGGAATGCGTCACCGCCTGCCGCCGCTGCGCCGAGAGCTGCACCGCCATGGCCAAGGGCTGAGGCGGGGCCGGCCGGGGCGCCGCCGCCCCGGCGGCGGGGCGTGAGAAACAAGGGGTTGCATCCTGCGCGCAAAAGCGCGAGAGGCCGATGCTTGCGGCGCGGAAACCCTCCGTGCTAGGCGCCGCCGCACCGGACCGGACGGAAACCCCCACGTGAACCCGCCGCTGATCTTCGTTTTGAACGGCCCCAACCTGAATCTGCTCGGCACCCGCCAGCCCGAGATCTACGGATCCGAGACGCTGGACGATATCGAGGCGCTCTGCGCCGAGACCGCCGACGCGCTCGACCTGGCGATCGATTTCCGCCAGACCAATGTCGAGGGCGAGCTGATCTCCTGGGTGCAGGAAGCGCGGAACATGGCGGCGGGGATCATCATCAACCCGGCCGGCTACAGCCACACCTCGATCGCGCTGATGGATGCCCTGCTGGCCTCCGACCTGCCGGTCGTCGAGGTGCATCTCAGCAACATCCATCGCCGGGAGTCGTTCCGGCACCTGTCCTATGTGTCGCGCGCGGCGCAGGGGGTCATCTGCGGCCTGGGGCCGCATGGCTATGCGCTCGCGCTGCGCGGCATCGCCGGCATCCTGGCCCAGGCGGAGCAGGATTGAGCGGCGGGCAGGGTATCAGAGAGGTTCCATGAGCGGCATTTCCTTCACCCCGGATTCGATCCGGGCGCTGGCCCAGATCCTGCGGGAGACGGACCTGACGGAGATCGAGCTGGCCGATGGCGAGGCCCGGCTGCGCGTCACCCGCAGCGTGACCGTGGCGCCGACCGTGGTCGCCGCCGCCCCCGTGGCC
>NZ_GG770779.1:195009-203656 GCF_000164635.1 Pseudoroseomonas cervicalis ATCC 49957
CTGCGGCCCTGGCTGCTGCTGGGCGGCGGCGGGCTCATGGCCGCGCTGGCGCTGCTGGCGCTGCACGGCCTGTCGCACGAGCTCGACTACGCCACCGTCATGGCCGGGCTGTCGCAGCAGAGCCCCTGGAGCATCCTGGCCGCGCTCGGCGCCACGGCGCTGAGCTTCCTGGCCATGACCGGCTACGACCTCTCGGCGCTGCGGCATGTGGCGCCGGGGGCGGTGCCGCGGCGCATCGCCATGCTGGCGGCCTTCTGCGGCTTCGCGCTCAGCAACACGGTGGGGGTCGGCGCCTTCACGGGCGCGGCGGTGCGCTGGCGCATCTATGCCGCGGCCGGGCTGAAGCCGGAGCGCATCACCCGGCTGCTGGTCTTCGTCACCGCCAGCTTCGTGCTGGGGCTGTTCGCGGTGGGGGCGCTCGGGCTGCTGGCCACCGCCGAATCGGTCGATGACTGGTCCGGCCTGCCGCCCGACCTGCTGCGCGGCATCGCCCTGGCCATCCTGGCCGGCATGGCGGCGCTGGCGGTGTGGGGGCGGAAGCGGCCGGGGCGGCTGCGCATCCGCGGCATCGGCTTCCGGGTGCCGCCGCTGAAGCTGGTGGCCTTCCAGGGGCTGGTCTCGCTGGTCGATATCGGCGCCGCCGCCGCCGTGCTCTGGCTGCTGCTGCCCGAGGGCGCGGTGGATCTGCCCTTCTTCATGGCGCTCTATGCGGTGGCGATTGCCATCGGCGCCGCCAGCCACCTGCCCGGCGGCATCGGCGTGTTCGAGGCGGTGGTGCTGCTGGCCTTCCAGAACACCGGCATCAGCCTGGACCAGGTGGCCACCGCCCTGGTGCTGTACCGGCTGATCTATTTCGCCCTGCCGCTCTGCCTGGCGCTGCTGCTGCTGGCGGGATTCGAGGCCAGCCGCCGCGCCCATCTGCTGCAGGGCGGCACCCGCGCGGTGCGGGCGGCGACGCGGCTGATGCCGCGCTTCCTCGGCGCCATGGCCTTCGCCGCCGGCGCGGCGCTGCTGCTGGGCGGTGTCACGCCCCCCTCGGGCGAGGTGCCGGGGCTGCTCGCCCCCGCCTTGCCGCTGCCGCTCTTCGAGGCCAGCCACCTGATCGCCAGCGTCGGCGGGCTGCTGCTGCTGTTCGTGGCGCATGGGCTGGTACACCGGCTGGACGGCGCCTGGTGGCTGGCCCTCGCTTTGGCCCTGGGCGGCCTCGTGCTCAGCGTGGCGCGCGGCGGCGGCGAGCTGGAGCTGGGCCTGCTGGCGCTGCTGGCGGTCGCCCTGCTGGCCTCGCGCGACCGCTTCGACCGCCGCGCCCAGATGCTGGCGCCGAGCTTCACCCCCGGCTGGTGGCTGGCCGTCATCGGCGTGGTGGGGGCGGCCACCTGGCTGCTGTTCTTCGCCCATCGCGACGTGGAGTATTCCCGCCAGCTCTGGTGGCAGTTCGAACTGGACGCCTCCGCCCCGCGCGGCATGCGCACCACGCTCGGCATCGTGCTGGCGCTGTTCGCCGCCGGGCTGTGGGCGCTGCTGCGCCCGGCCCGCGGCACCGTCCACCCGCCGACACCGGAGGAGCTGGCCCGCGCCACCGCCATCTTGGCCAGCCAGGACCGGGCGGATGCCAACCTCGTCCGCATGGGCGACAAGGCGCTGCTCTTCGCGCCGGAGGGCGATGCCTTCATCATGTATGGACGGCGTGGCCGCTCCTGGATCGCGCTCTCCGACCCGGTGGGGCCGAAGGCGCGGCGGGTCGAGCTGGTCTGGCGCTTCGTCGAGATGGCCGACGCGCAGGGCGGGCGCGCCGCCTTCTACCAGGCGCGGCCGGAGAATCTGCCCCTGTATATCGATGCGGGGTTGCAGCCGCTGAAGCTGGGCGAGGCGGCGCGGGTGCCGCTGGCCGGCTTCAGCCTGACCGGCAAGTCGCGCCAGCCGCTGCGCAGCGCGCTGAACCGCGCCGAGCGTGAGGGGCTGCGCTTCGAGCTGGTCCCGCCCGACCAGGTGGCGCCCCTGCTTCCTGAACTGAAAAAAATCTCGGAGGAGTGGCTGGCGCAGCACCGGGCGCGGGAGAAGGCCTTTTCCCTGGGGTCCTTCGAGCCCGCCTATGTCGCCTCCCAGCCGGTGGCGGTGGTGCGCGGGCCGGAGGGCGGCATCATCGCCTTCGCCACCGTGATGGACACGCCGGGCGCCCGCACCGACATGTCGATCGACCTGATGCGCCACCGCGCCAGCATGCCGCCCGGCACCATGGATTTCCTGTTCCTGAAGCTGATCCTGCTGGCGCAGGCGCAGGGCTATGCCCATTTCGACCTGGGCATGGCGCCGCTCTCGGGGCTGGCGGCGCACCGTCTGGCGCCGGTCTGGTACCGCCTCGGCGGGCTGGTCTTCCGGCGTGGCGAGCGCTTCTACAATTTCCGCGGCCTGCGCGCCTTCAAGGAGAAGTTCGAGCCGGCCTGGGAGCCCCGCTATCTCTGCACCCCCGGCGGGCTGGACCCCTGGGTGGTGCTGGCCGATGTGGCGGCGCTGCAATCGGGCGGGCTGCGCGGGGTGATCGGCAAGTGAGGCGGCGCGCGGCGGCGACAGGACAGGACCCCATGCAACGACGGGCTTTGCTGGCGGCCGCGGCCGCCCTGGGTGGCGGGCTGGCGCTCTCCCGCCCGGCGCTGGCGCAGCGCGACACCTCCGCCTGGCTGGTGGAGATGCCGCCGCGCCAGAAGCGGGGCGATGTCTTCGCCATCATCCTCTCCGGCGATGGCGGCTGGCGCGACCTCGACCGGCAGATCGGCCGCCATATGCGCGACCGCGGCGTGCCGGTGCTGGGCTTCGACTGCCTGAACTGGTTCTGGCGCCGCCGCAGCCCGGAGGAGGTGGCGGCCGAGCTGGACCGCGTCATCGCCCTCTATGCGGCGAAGTGGCAGGTCTCGCAGGTGGCGCTGATCGGCTATTCCTTCGGCGCCGATGTCCTGCCCTTCGCCTGGAACCGCATGAAGCCGGAGAGCAAGGAGAGGGTGGCGCTGATCTCGCTGCTGGCCTTCGCCAGGGAGGCCGCCTTCGAGATCAAGATCGGCGATTTCATCGGCCTGTCGCGCCCCAGCGCCCTGCCCACCGCGCCCGAGATTCCCGGCCTGCCGGCCGACAAGGTGCAATGCGTCTACGGGTCGGAGGAGGAGGCGGAGACCGCCTGCCTGGCCTTCCAGAACACCCCGGCACAGATCATCCGCCTGCCGGGCGGCCACCATTTCGACGAGAACTACCCGGCCCTGGCCGAGCGCATCCTGGCGCGGATGCCCCGCCCAGGGCCATGATGGGCGGCATGTCCCGCCGCCCGCCCGACATCACGCCCGATCTGCTGCTGCGCGCCTACCGCGCCGGCCTCTTTCCCATGGCCGAATCGCGCGAGGGGCGGCGGCTCTACTGGCTGGACCCGGAGCTGCGCGGCATCCTGCCGCTGGAGGGGTTCCACCTGCCGCGCCGGCTGCTGCGCACCGTGCTCTCCGGCCCCTACCGGGTGACGGTGAACCAGGCCTTCGCCGCCACCATCGCCGGCTGCGCCGCCCCCGCCCCGGGGCGGGAGGATTCCTGGATCAACCCGGAGATCGAGACGCTGTTCACCACGCTGCACCGCATGGGCCATGGCCATTCGGTGGAGACCTGGGCGGAGGGCGAGCTGGTCGGCGGCCTGTATGGCGTGGCGCTGGGCGGCGCCTTCTTCGGCGAGAGCATGTTCAGCCGCGCCCGCGACGCCTCCAAGGTGGCGCTGGTGCATCTGGTGGCGCGGCTGCGGCTGGGTGGCTTCACCCTGCTCGACACCCAGTTCATCACCGGCCATCTGGCGCAGTTCGGCGCCTGCGAGATCCCGCGCGCCGCCTACAAGCAGCGCCTGGCCGAGGCGATGGCGGTCGAGGCGATGTTTCCCGTGGAGCCCGAGGGGCTTACGGAGGCGATCCGCGCCCTGCGCCCGCCGGGCGGCGAGGGCTAGGCCCCGGCCGGGTTCCAGGGCTTCAGCACCGCGACCGGCGCTTCCGGCGCCGGCCAGAGCTGGATCAGGTAGTGGTCGTCACCCTCCAGCCCGTCCTCGCTCAGCCGGTCCAGGCCGGAGGCCAGCAGGCGCAGCCGCAGCGCACCGGGCGGCACGGTCAAACGTGTCGCGTCGGGCCAGGAATCGGTGCAGCCGGCCAGCACCGCCATGCCGGAGGTGACCAGCGAGGCCTCGGCCGCCTGGTCCACCCCTGCCAGTTCCAGCGGCGGCACCGCGTCATGCAACTCGACGCGCACCGGGACATGGGTGTTGCGGGCGGTGGCGATGCCCACCTCGCCCGGCTGGGCGAGCAGCCCGGCGGCGAGGTCGGCCTCGGTCCAGGGCCGCGCCTCGGTCTTGGCGGCCGCATCGGCCAAGTAGAACTGGTGGTAATCAGCGAAGATCGGGCCGGCATGGAGCAGCCGCATGGCGGGGCCTCCCGGAAGGGGGCGGGGGGCGGGTGCCCCACCGTCCGGCCTCAGTTCCGCGTCGGCGTGGCCCAGAGCAGGTCCTGGTCGGGCCGCGGCAGCTCCTCCAGCTCGGCCAGGAAGCTCTCGGCCCAGCGCGTGGCGGTCTGCTCCTCCAGCCCGCGCATCATGCTCTCCCAGCGTTCCTTGCGCTCGGCCAGCGGCATCTTCAGCGCCTGGTCGAGCCGCTCGGCGATCGCCTCGGCATCCAGCGGGTTGACCAGCAGCGCGCCCTCCATGCTCTCCGCCGCGCCGGCGAAGGAGGACAGCACCAGCACGCCCGGATCCTCGGGGTCCTGCGCGGCCACATATTCCTTGGCGACCAGGTTCATGCCGTCGCGCAGCGGGGTGACCAGGCCGACCCGCGCGGCGCGGTAGAAGCCGGCCAGCGTGTCGCGCGCCACGGCGCGGGCGACATAGCGCACCGGCGTCCAGTCGAACTCGGCATAGTCGCCATTGATGCGGCCGGCCAGCGTGTCCAGCTCGCGGCGGAGGTTGCGGTAGCTGGCCACCTCGTTGCGGCTGCGGGCGGCGACCTGGAGGTAGGTCACCTTGTTCAGATGCTCGGGGAACTTGGCCAGCAGGGCGGCGAAGCCGCGCATGCGGTGCGGCAGGCCCTTGGTGTAGTCCAGCCGCTCGGCGCCGACGATCAGCGAGCGGTCGCCCATGCTGGCGGCCAGGCGCTGGGTCTCGGGGCCATAGGCGGCCTTGCGGGCCAGGGTGGCGAAACCGCGCGTGTCGATGCCGATCGGGTGGGCGGAGAGCTGGGTGCGGCGCATCTGGCCGGCCACCTCGCCACGGACGCCGCCGGTGGCGTCCGGGGTCAGGCCGAGCCCGTCCTGGAAGCAGTTGATCATGCCGCCCAGGTCGCTCTTGGTCTGCACGCCGACCAGGTCATAGGCGAGGAGGTCGCGCAGCAGCCGCTCGGCGTCGGGCAGGGCCGAGAGCACGGCCCAGGGCGGGAAGGGGATGTGCAGGAAGAAGCCGATGCGCTGCTTCGCACCCAGGGCGCGCAGCTCGGCGGCCATGGGGATCATCTGGTAGTCATGGATCCAGATGGTGTCCTCGGGGCCCAGCAGGGGCATCAGCGCCTGGGCGAAATCCCGGTTCACCTTGCGGTAGGAGGCGGCCTCCTGCCGGTCATATTCCATCAGGCCAAGGCGGAAGTGGAAGAGCGGCCAGAGGGTGTTGTTGGAGTAGCCGGCGTAGAAGCCTTTGTGGTCGTCCTCGGTGAGGTCGATGGTGGCGTAGTCGATGCCGCCGGAACGGAGCTGGCGGGGCTCCAGCGTCGCATCCTTGCGGGTCTCCCCGCTCCAGCCGAACCACAGCCCGCCGCTGGCCTTCAGCGAGTCCTTCAGCCCGACGGCGAGGCCGCCGGCCGAGGGTTCCCCGCGCCGCGGCACGGCGACGCGGTTGGAGACGACGACTACCCGCCCCACAGACCGTGCTCCCACGAACGGCTCAAACGCATCGCCGACAGAATCAGACCAACATGGGAGTAGGTCTGAGGAAAGTTCCCCCAGAGCCGATTCCGTGTCGGGTCCAAGTCCTCCGCCAACAAGCCCAGGTGATTCCGGCACGACAGGATGCTCCCGAACATGGCGCGCGCCTCCTCCGTCCGGCCGGCGGCCGCAAGCGCGTCCACATACCAGAACGAACAGACCAGGAAGGCGGTTTCAGGCTTCCCGAAATCGTCAGCCATGTCGTAGCGGTGAAGGAAACCATTGTGCATCAGCCGGCGCCCGATCATGTCGAGCGTGCCGCGGAAGCGCGGGTCGGTGGCGGGCAGGAAGCCGATCTCGGGCAGCAGCAGCAGGGCGGCGTCCATGCCGTCGCTCTCGAAGCTCTCGACGAAGCTGCCGAGATGCGGGCGGAAGGCCTTCTCGCAGATCACCGCATGCAGCTCGCGCGCCGCCTTGGCCCAGCGCTCGGCGCGGTCCGGCAGGCCGAGATGCCGGGCAATGCCAGCGAGCCGCGCCATGCCGGCCCAGCACATGGCGGCGGAGAAGGTGTGGATGCGCGCCCGGCCGCGATATTCCCAGATGCCGGCATCGGGGGTCAGGGCGCGGGCCTCGGCCTGCTCGCCCAGCGTCTCCAGCAGGCGGAACAGCGGCTCGCCGGCCGGGCGCGGCAGGCGCTGGTCGAAGAACATCTGCGCCGCGGCCATGATGACCGAGCCATAGACGTCGTTCTGCACCTGGTCGGCCGCCTGGTTGCCGACCCTGACCGGCCCCATGCCGAGGAAGCCGGGCAGCGCCTCCTCGATCCGCTCCGGCATGGGCAGCGAGGGCACCAGCGGGTAGCAGGGCTTCAGCACCCCGCCCGGGGAGATCGCCACCACATTGGTGACGTAGCGGATGTATTCTTCCATGGTGCGGGTGGCGCCGAGCCGGTTCAGCGCCTGCACGGTGAACAGCGCGTCGCGCAGCCAGCAATAGCGGTAGTCCCAGTTGCGCTCGGTGTCCGGCGCCTCGGGGATCGAGGTGGTCAGCGCCGCCACCACCGCCCCCGTCTCCTCGAAGGTGCAGAGCTTGAGGGTGATGGCGGCGCGGATCACCGCATCCTGCCATTCGAAGGGCAGGTGCAGGCCGCGCGTCCAGTCCAGCCAATAGGCCTCGGTCTCGCGGATGAATTCCTGGCCGATGGCGTCCGCCCCCTCCGGCACCGTCTCGTCAGGGCCGAGGATCAGCGTCACCGGCTGGTCGAGCAGGAAGGGCGCCTCCTCCGCCAGGCAGGCCAGCGGCGCGTCGGTGGTCACCCGCAGCGCCGCGTCCTCGGTGAAGTAGCGCAGGTGGTTGGAGCCGGAGCGACGGATCGGCCGGTCCTGCCCCCAATGCGCGCGCGGGCGGATGCGCAGCCGGATCAGCGGCTGGCCGGAGAGCGGCTCGATCCGGCGCACCAGCATGGGCGGGCGGAAGGGGCGGCCGAAGCGGCGGAAGCGCGGCGCCGCATCGGTGATGCGGATGCGGTTGCCCTTGCCGTCGATCAGCTCGGTCTCGAGGATGGCGGTGTTGCGGCGATAGCTCTGGCGGGTCTCCACCATGCCCACCAGCTCGCACTCCATGAAGCCGTCCTGCGGCGCCTCGCCGCCGAGGAGCGCGGAGAAGACCGGGTCGCCATCGAAGCGCGGCCAGCACAGCCAGGAGCAGCGGCCGGCGCGGTCGAACAGCCCGGCGATGATGCCATTGCCGACGGGGGCGAGGTCGAGCGGCTGCGCCCCGGCGGGCGGAAGCGGCGGAATCATGCCGCCATCCGCCCGGCGATGCGCTCCAGCCAGTCATGCACCGCGGCGGGGCCGGGGAAATCCATCGGGATGCGGTAGCCGGTGCCGCCCAGCTCGGCGCAGGCATCGATGCCGAACTGGTCGGTGACATCGTCGCCGATGAAGACCGGCTGGCGGCCGGCGAAGGGGGCGTGGCGCATCAGCCAGCGCACGGCACTGCCCTTGTCGAGCCCCTTGGGCCGCAGCTCGGCCGCCGCATGGGCGGGCATCACCTGGAAGTCGCTGCCCGCGACCAAGCCCTCCAGGAAGGCGGTGGCGGCGGGGCCTTTCTCCGGGTTGGCGCGGAAATGCAGCACGAAGCCGTATTGCTTCGGCTCGAACAGCAGCCCCTCGGCGTCCGCGAAGGCGGTGGCGCGGTCGCGCCAGGCCTGGGGCGGGGTGGGCGGCGGCGGCATGGGCGGGATGGTGGCGCCCGGCAGGGAGGAGGCGTCGATGATGGTGCCGTGCTCGGCGGCGTAGGCGATGGGCGGGGCGCTGGTCAGCGCGCGCGCCACCTCCAGCCCACGGCCGGTGACGATGGCCACCGCCCCGCCCAGCCGGTCGGACAGCCGGGCGAGCAGGCCGGGCAGATGCAGCGGCACCACCACGGCGTCCGGGCGGGGGGCGATCTCGATCAGCGTCCCGTCGAGGTCGAGGAACAGGGCGGCGTGCGGCGGGGGGAGCGGCGGCATGGACATGGTAACAGGATAGGGGCGCGCCGGATGCGCTGTAGACCCCTTTTCTTGCGCAGCTTGCGCCAGGGCGGCCGGCGCCTTTCCTGTTTCACCTTCAAAAACAAGGAGATGGGGCGGCGGGGCGCGGGGTTTTTACTGATCGGGCCGGGCGCCGCGCCGCAGCCCTGGCCATGCGGCGCGCGGCCGGGGCCTGGCCGATCCGCGCGGCAACGCGCCA
>NZ_GG770779.1:205671-209019 GCF_000164635.1 Pseudoroseomonas cervicalis ATCC 49957
CGGCCGCTGCCGCCGCCGCGCCCGCTGCTCTCCGCCCGTGGCGCCGTCTGGCGCGTGGTGGTGGGCGGCCAGCGCGTGACGCTGCGCACCACCGAGACGCCGCAGGGCGCCCTGGCCGAGATCGCCCTCTCGCTGGGCAAGGAGGGCAGCACGCTGCGCGGGCTGCTCGATGGCTTCCTGCAATCGGTGAATATCGGCCTGGCGCGCGGCCTGCCGCTCTCCGACTACATCACCGCCTTCGCCTATACCCGCTTCGGCCCCTCCGGCCCGGTCGAGGGGGATGGCGAGATCCTCTGCGCCACCTCGGTGCTGGACTGGGCCTTCCGCCGCCTGGCCATCGCCTATGATGGCGGGCAGGAGGCGCGCCGCCTCTGGCCCGACCCGACGCTGGAGGAATGCGCCATCGAGGAGATCGGCACGCCGGGCGATCGTGGCCCGCTGCTGCCGCTCGACCTGCCGGTGCAGCCCTCCCCCGCCGCCCGCCGCCGCATCTTCCGCCTGGTCGGCTGAACCTCTCTCCCCGTTTCCGCTGAAGGAGCCTGCCTGATGGCCGGACGCATCGCCGCTCGCCTCGCCGAGCTCGGCATCACCCTGCCCACCCCGGCCGCGCCGGTCGCCAACTACGTGCCCTTCACCGTGGTGTCGGACGGGCGGCTGGTCGTCGTCTCCGGCCAGGTGCCGGTGCGCGACGGCGCCGTGGCCTACAAGGGCAAGGTCGGCGCCGATCTCGACATCGACACGGCGAAGGAGGCGGCGCGGCTCTGCCTCATCAACGTGCTGGCGCAGCTGCAGGCGGCCATCGGCGATCTGGATCGCGTCACCCGCGTCGCCCGCCTCGGCGGCTTCATCGCCGCGGGGCCGGACTTCACCCAGCACGCGCTGGTGATGAACGGCGCCTCCGACCTCGCGGTCGAGGTGTTCGGTGATGCGGGTCGCCATGCCCGCAGCACCATCGGCGTGCCCTCCCTGCCGATGGACGCCGCCGTCGAGGTCGAGGGGATGTTCGAGATCGCCGCGTGAGCGACACCGCCACCCCGCGCATCGAGATCTGCGGCCCGGACGATTCCGAGGCCCGCAAGGTGATCCTCGACGGCATCATGGACTACAACGCGTCGCAGGTGGGCGATCCGGGGATGTCCTCCCTGACCGTCGTGCTGCGCGACCCGGAGAGCGGCCAGCCGCTCGGCGGGCTGACCGGCAAGACCAACAAGGCCTGGCTGTTCATCGAGCTGTTCCACATCCCCGAAGGGCTGCGGCGGCACCGGCTGGGGGCGCAGCTCCTGGCGATGGCCGAGGAGGAGGCGAAGAAGCGTGGCTGCATCGGCGCCTGGCTCGACAGCTACAGCTTCCAGGCGCCGGGCTTCTACCTGAAGCAGGGCTACCAGGAATTCGGGGTGATCCCCGATCATCCGCCGGGGCACCGCCGCCACTTCTTCCTGAAGCGCTTCTGAGAAAAGGGCAGGGGGGAATGAATTCCCCCCTGCACCCCCCATCTTCCTTCTGTCAGTTGGGGAACGCATGGACCGGCTCGCGCACGGGATCAGCCGCATCACGGCGGAAGCCGAACGCCGGCTCAACGAGAACACCATCCGCCTCGCCATCACCGGACTCAGCCGGTCGGGCAAGACGGTGTTCATCACCTCGCTCATCAGCAATCTCCTCGCCCTCGGGCGCGGGCGCGACACCCTGCCGGCGCTGACCCGCCAGCTCGCCATGCAGGGGCGGCGGATCGAGGCCGTCTGGCTGGAGCCCGCCGGCGCCCAGGCGCTGGACTGGTTCGACGCGGCCGAGAAGCTGCGCGACCTGGCCGGCGCCACGCCCCACTGGCCACCCCGCACCAGCGACCTCGCCAGCGCCAGCCTGGTGCTGCGCGTCAGCCGCGGCGGCCGGCTGGGCCAACACCTGCCGCCGCGCCGGCTGCGGCTGGAACTGCTCGACTATCCGGGCGAATGGGTGCTCGACCTGCCGCTGCTCGACCAGGGCTTCGCCGAATGGTCGAAGGCGACGCTGGATCTGCTGCGCCAGCCGCCGCGCGCGGCGCTCGCCACCGACTTCATGGCCTTCCTGGCCAGCCTGCCGCCCGACGCCCCGGCCGAGGACCATGTCGCCCGCCGCGGCTTCCAGCTCTACCGCGCCCTGCTGGAGGCGGGGCGCGACCGGCACGGGCTGCGCTGGTTGCAGCCCGGCCGCTTCCTGGTGCCCGGCCCCAAGGGCGAGAGCCCGATGATGTGGTTCTTCCCCCTGCCGGGCGCCGGTGCCGCCGCGCCGGGCAGCCTGCGCGCGGCGCTCGCCCGCCGCTTCGACGCCTACCGGGACGACATGCGGCGCAGCTATTTCGACCCCTGGTTCGCCCGCTTCGACCGGCAGGTGGTGCTGGTGGACGCGCTCGGCGCGCTCTGCGCCGGGGAGGGCGCCTTCGCCGATGCCCGCCGCGCCGCCCGCCAGCTCGCCGCCGCCTATGATGGCCGCAGCCGCAGCCGCTGGCTGCGCCGGCCGCTGCTCAAGCGCGTGGCCTTCGCCGCCAGCAAGCTGGACCATGTGCCGGACGCCCAGCGCCCCGCCTTCCGCGCCCTGTTCCGCGACATGGTGGGGGAGGGCGGCCCGACCCTGAAGCATTTCGCCCTGGCCGCGCTGCGCAGCACCGAGGACGCGCCCGCCGCCGAGGGCGGCCCCGTGGTGCTGGGCGTGCCGCTCGGCGAGCAGCGGCGCCGCCCCTTCCGCCCCGGCCCGATCCCCGACCATGTGCCGCCGCCGGGCGATGCCTTCTGGCGCCGCCCCTATTTCCCGCTGCCCGAATTCCGCCCGCCGCTGCTCGACCCCGAGGGGCGGGAGGGCCTGCCGCAGCTCGGCCTGGATGTCATGCTCTCCTGGCTGCTGGAGGATGCGCTGTGAGCGACCGCCCGACCGAGAGCCGCCCCGCCGCCCCCGGCTGGGCCGATGAGCCCCCCGCCTGGGACGGCCCCGCCCCCGCCTGGCTCGACCCGGTGGAAGGCGGCGCCATCCGCCCCGACACCCCGCTCGCCCTGCGGCCGGAGGCGGAGGTCGCGCCCGCCACCGGCTGGCTGCGCTCCATTGGCCTGGTCGGCGGCGCCGGCGCGCTGCTGCTGCTGGGCGGCGGCGCGCTCTGGCTCGGCCTGATGCTGGACGATCTCTTCGCCGTCTCGCCCGGCTTCGGCTGGGCGGGGGTGGCGCTGGGGGGCGCGGTGGCCGGGCTGCTCTCGGCCGCCGCCTGGCGCGAATGGCGGGCGCTGCGCCGCCTCTCCGCCCTCGACCATCTGGCCGAGGCATTGCAGGACGCCCCCGACAACGCCCCGCCGCCGGCGGCGCTGCTGCGCTGGGTGGAGGGCA
>NZ_GG770779.1:209910-212922 GCF_000164635.1 Pseudoroseomonas cervicalis ATCC 49957
AGGCCGCCGGCGCCGCCGCGCAGATCCGCGCCGCCACGACGCTGGGCGAGGCGCGCGGGCTGGTCGCCGGGCTGCTGATGCCGCTGCTGCAGGCGCGGGTGAAGGCACTGGGCGGCCAGGCGGCACGGCGCGTCTTCCTGGCCACCGCCATCCTGCCGAGTCCCGCGCTGGACGCCGCCGCCATGGCGCTGATCGGCCTGCGGCTGATGCGCCAGGTGGCCGAGCTGAACGGGCTGCGCCCCGGCACGTTGGTGCTGGGCCGGCTGGTGCGGCGCCTGGCCTTCTCCACCGGCCTGACCATCGGCACCGACATGGCGGTGGAGGCCGGGCTGGAACAGGTGATCGAGGGCCATGCCGCGAAGCTGGCCGGCGGTGCGGCCGGTGCCGCCGTCGCCGCCCGCCGCATGACCCGCCTCGCCCAGGCCACCTTTCTGTCCGTTTCCCCTTTTTCTTCCGGGCTGCCGCCGTCGGGTGGCCAGGTGGGACGCGGCACGGCGCCCGGGCGCAGCCTGCGCTGACGCACTTTTTTTCGGGCTGCCGCTGTCGGGTGGTGAGGTGGGACGCGGCACGGCGTCCGGGCGCAGCCTGCGATGATGCAAAGCCCCCCTGGGCCGGTGCGCTCCGTCCCAGTGCAGCCCCTCCCGTCCCGGCCCTGACCGGCAGCTGACAGAAAGAAGGTTGTGGGGGAGGGGAGGGAGCACACATGCTGGGGCATGAGCCCGCCCGAACTGACCCTGCAGCTGCATCGCGCCATCGCCGAGATCCCGGTGGCGGAGTGGGATGCCTGCGCGGGGGCGGAGAATCCCTTTGTCAGCCACGCCTTCCTCTCGGCGCTGGAAGAGAGCGGCTCGGCCAGCCCGCGCACCGGCTGGCTGCCGCAGCACCTGGCGCTGCGCGACGGGGCGGGGCGGCTGCTGGGCGTGGCGCCGGCCTATGCCAAGAGCCATTCCTATGGCGAATACGTCTTCGACCATGGCTGGGCCGATGCTTTCGAGCGCGCCGGCGGCCAGTACTATCCGAAGCTGCAGGTGGCGGTGCCGTTCAGCCCGGTGCCGGGCCCGCGCCTGCTGGTCCATCCCGAGCGCGGCCTGCCGCCGGCGGCGCTGGCCCAGGCCATGGCGCAGGTGACGCAGCAGCTGGGCTTCTCCTCGGCCCATGTCACCTTCTGCACCGAGGCGGAATGGCAGGCGCTGGGCGAGGCCGGCTGGCTACGGCGCATCGGCATGCAGTTCCACTGGCACAACGACGGCTATGCCAGCTTCGAGGACTTCCTGGCCGCCCTCTCCAGCCGCAAGCGCAAGCAGCTGCGGCGCGAGCGGCGCGACGCGCAATCGGCCGGGCTCACCTTCCGCACGCTGCGCGGCGCCGCGATCACGCCGCGCCACTGGGCGGCCTTCCACCGCTTCTACCTGGACACGGTGGACCGCAAATGGGGCAGCGCCTATCTGACCGAGCGCTTCTGGCCGCTGCTGGCCGAGCGGCTGGGCGAGCGCGTGGTGCTGATGGTGGCCGAGCAGGATGGCGAGCCGGTGGCCGGCGCGCTGAACCTGATCGGCCAGGACACGCTCTATGGCCGCAACTGGGGCGCCACGGTGGAGGCGCCCTTCCTGCATTTCGAGCTCTGCTACTACCAGGCGATCGACTTCGCCATCGCGCACGGGCTGAAGCGGGTGGAGGCGGGGGCGCAGGGCCAGCACAAGATCCAGCGCGGCTACCTGCCGGTCGCCACCTATTCGGCGCATTGGATCGAGCATCGCGGGCTGCGCCGGGCGGTGGCGAATTTCCTGGAGGAGGAGCGTCCGGCCATCCTGGCGGGGATGGAGGAGCTGGCCGCCGCCTCCCCCTTCCGCGAGGAGGGGTGAGCCGCCCCTAGCGGCTCTGCAGCCGGCTGAAGTCGAAGCCCTTCATCAGCTCGACCAGCGTCTCGGATTTCTCCACGCCCTCGCTGGTCAGCTGCACCATGGCGTTGCCGCGCACCAGGGTCAGCTCCATCGTGCCATCGCCCGGCTCCTGCCGCAGCAGGGCGTTATCGGCGCCGATGCGCAGGCGGCGGGTGTGCGGCGGCATGATGGTCGGGTTGCTGGCGATGCTCGCCATGCCCTGCGCCACCGGCGAATCGATCAGCATGCGGGCGCTGATGCGCCCCTCGCCATTGGCCTGGGTGTAGTCGCGGCCGATGCTGATGCCGCCGCCCATCATCTGCGTCGCGACATTGCTGCCGGCATCGTCCTGCGGCTCCTCCCGCGTCCAGCCCTGCGGCGCGGCGGGGAACAGCCGGGCGTAATGCGCCTGCCGCTGCCGGGCGATGGCGGCCAGGGCGAAGCCCAGCTCCTCGGCCGAGCGGCGCAGATCGCCCTGGCGGTAGAGCTCGCGCGCGCGGTCGATCAACTCGGGCACCTCCTCGGCCCGCAGCGGCGCGGCGAGCGCCAGCCCGGCCAGCAGCAGGGTCAGGAAGCGGGTGGGGCGCGCGAGGGTCACGGCGTTCGGTCTCTCCGGCGGCAAGGCGGCGCATGGGAGCGCGGGCCGGGCCATGCGGCAAGCCGCGCGCGGTCAAGATCGCGGCACCGCCCGGAACCGTGTGCGGGGCCGGGGCGCCCCCTGGGAAGCGCCCCGCTTTCCTGCCAGTCTCCGCCGCTGACCGACCAGGATCCGCGCCCGAGATGCTCACCGCCTATGCCCAGCTCGCTGCCTCCATGGCGCTGGTGGGCGCCAATGTCGGGGTGGCCAAGCTGCTGGCGGGGGTGCTGCCGATCGCGCTGATCGTCGGGCTGCGCTGCCTGCTGGCCTGCCTGGTGCTGTGGCCGCTGGCCCGCGCATTGGAGGGGCGCTCGCGCCCCTCGGCCGCCGCCCTGCGCAACCTGGCGGCGCAGGCGGCGCTGGGCACGCTGCTCTACAACGCCGCGCTGCTGACCGGGCTGCGCCACACCACGGCGCTGGAGGCCGGGCTGGTGCTGGCCACCCTGCCGGCGGTGATCGCGCTGGGCAGCGCGCTGTGGCTGCGCGAGCGGCTGC
>NZ_GG770779.1:214098-216529 GCF_000164635.1 Pseudoroseomonas cervicalis ATCC 49957
CTGCGCCGCGCCGGGCTGGTCTGCTCGGCCAAGGCGAAGCGGCTGCGCGCCGAGGGGCTGGGCGCCCAGCTGCACGGCGCCGATGAGGAGGTGGTGAACTGGTTCCTGCGCCGCTGGCCGGATATCCGCGCCTCCGACGCGCTGGAGGTCTGCGCCACCGAATATGCCTGCCAGGGGCTGGAGCTGGATCTGGTCGGCCTGGCCTGGGGCGGCGACTTTGTTCGTGCCGGCGATCGCTGGCAGGCGCGGCGCTTGTCCGGCGCGCGCTGGAATGTGGTGGGGCAGGCGGAGACACGCCGGCATCTCCGCAACACCTATCGCGTGCTGCTGACCCGCGCCCGCTATGAGACGCTGATCCTGGTGCCGCGCGGCGACCCGCAGGATGAAACCCGCCCACCGGCCGAGGCCGAGGCGCTCGCCGAGTATCTGCTCGCCTGCGGCGTCCCCCTCCTCGGGAACGACGAGGCGGCGGGGGCCAAGGCGGAAGCCCGTCTGCTCTAGGCGCACTCCGGCCACCGCCATGCCCCCGTTCCGCCTCCCGCTCCCCCGCGCGGGCGCGGCCGCCGGAAGCATGTCCCGCCGCTGGCCGTGTTCCTCTCCCGGACGCAGCGCGCGGGGCGGGGGAGCGCACGGCATGGCCAGGGCGGTGGCCGGCCTCGTCCGGGCGCGCCCTGGGCGTGGCAGGGCGAAGCGCGTCCCTGGCAGGCCCGGTGCTGGCCTCCACCGGCCGGCACCGAGGGCGCGACCCTGCCGCGCGCCGGGCCCGGCCGCAATTCAATTCGGTTGCGAATCATGATGCTGCGCTGCAAGATCGCCCGCGTCATCAGCGCAGGACGATGCCATGCCGATCTCCAACATCGCGGGGTATGCCGAGGCTGAGCGCGCTTTGGTGGGGCCCGCCTTGCGGATGCTCCGCGGCCGCAACACCGCCCTGGATTCCTGGTTCTATGACGTCGGCTGCCTGACAGCGGGAGAAAGCCTGATCCTCGGCGCGGACTCCAATCCCGAGGGCAGCGTGCTGCTGGTGCAGCCCGCCCGCGCGGCCGAGGTGGGGGTCGAGCGGTTTCGCACCGTCGCCGGCTTCCTGGCCCAGGCGCGGGAGCGCACCACCGCGGTCGTCCTGGCCGGTGTTGGCAGCTCGGCGCTGGGAACCGCGGCGCTGGCCCGCAATGTCGCGGACGCCCTCGGCGCGCCGGTGGCCGGGATCGTGTCCGGCTATGGCGCGGCCGACCTGTTCGGCGAGGCGGTCGGCGGCTGGTTCGGCTTTGGCGCCGCCAACCAGGCGCGCCAGACGGCCGACAGGATTCTGGACCGCTTCGCGCCCTTCCTGAGTTCGATGGACGAAACGCCAGGCCGGGGCGCCTTCGGGAAAGGCGGCGCCTCCAGCTCGGGCTATGTCGAGGGGGCTCCCGACAGCGAGGCCCTGCTGGGCCTGCTGGGCGATCCGGCCTTCGAGCCGCGGCTGCTGGTGGGCCACAGCAAGGGCTGCCTGAGCATCGCCAATGCCCTCTACGGCTTGCGGAGCGTCGATGCGGCACGCTTCGCGCGGGTCGCGCCCCGCCTGGCTGTCGCCACCTTCGGCGCCGTGGTGCACCTGCCGAGCCAGATGCCCCGGGTGAGGCAGTTCCTCGGAGAGATCGACGGCTTTGGCGGCATGAACTCACGGCGGCATGAGGCGCATATCGTGGTCCCCGGGGCCTGGCACCATCTCAACACGATGTTGCCGGGCCATGTCTCGGTTCGCCTGCAGCTGGCCGCCGTGCTGCCGGAGCTGCTGGGTGCCGCTGCCGCGAGGGACATCAGGGGCCTGGCGATGAACGCGACCTGACCTTACGCGCGCCCCGGATGGCATGAGGTCGGCGCCGATCCGGCGCACCGCACTGTCACATCGCGGCCACGGCGCGGGGCGGAGAGAGGGGGCGGTCGTCCTTTCTCCATCCCTTTCCTTTCATTCCAATTATTTGCCGTGCTAGCCTCAGTCACCCGCTCAGCAACAGAGTGACCGAGGCCGATGCCGCGCGCCTATGCCGACCGAAATTCCAGCCCCGCCCCCAATTCCGGCGGACGTCTTGCCGAGGGCGCGCGCCGCTTCGCCTCCCCGGCGATGAAGGCCGCCCTGGCCCGCCGCGGCGCCGAGCTGGCGGGGCTGGTGCTGGGGCTGGTCGGGCTGGCGCTGCTGGTCGCGCTGGTCAGCTACAACCCGGACGATCCCTCCTTCTCCAAGGCCACCAGCGCCCTGCCCACCAACCTGGCCGGGCCGCTCGGCGCCGTGGTGTCGGACCTGCTGCTGCAGGGCTTCGGCTGGGCGGCGCTGCTGCCGGTGGGCGTCGCGCTGGGCTGGGCCTGGCGGCTGGCGACGCAGAAGGGGCTGGCCCCCTTCCCCTGGCGGCTGGCCGCCGTGGTGGTGGCGCTGCCCATGCTCGCCGCCGCG
>NZ_GG770779.1:217575-230703 GCF_000164635.1 Pseudoroseomonas cervicalis ATCC 49957
GCCGCGCCGCCGCCGCCCGAGCCCAGCCGGTTCGAGCTGCCGCCGCTGGAGCTGCTGACCCCGCCGCCGGCCCGCCGCGCCACCGGCCCGACCGAGGAGGCGCTGCAGAACAATGCCCGCCTGCTGGAATCGGTGCTGGAGGATTACGGCGTGCGCGGCCGCATCGTCGAGATCCGCCCCGGCCCGGTGGTGACGCTCTACGAGCTTGAGCCCGCGCCCGGCACCAAATCGGCCCGCGTCATCGGCCTCGCCGACGACATCGCGCGCAGCATGTCGGTCATGGCGGTGCGCATCGCGACGGTCCCGGGCCGCAACGTCATCGGCATCGAGCTGCCCAACGCCAAGCGCGAGACGGTCTATTTCAGCGAGCTGCTGATCACCGACGACTGGAGCCGCCAGAGCGGCAAGCTGCCGCTGGTGCTGGGCAAGGATATCGGCGGCGCGCCGGTCATCGCCGACCTCGCCCGCATGCCGCATCTGCTGATCGCCGGCACCACCGGCTCGGGCAAGTCGGTCGGCATCAACACCATGATCCTGTCGCTGCTCTACCGCTTCACCCCGGATGAGTGCCGCTTCATCATGATCGACCCGAAGATGCTGGAGCTGTCGGTCTATGACCGCATCCCGCATCTGCTGGCCCCCGTCGTCACCGAGCCGCCCAAGGCGATCGGCGCGCTGAAATGGACGGTGCGCGAGATGGAGCGCCGCTACCGCGCCATGTCGCAGCTCGGCGTCCGCAACATCGGCGGCTACAACGAGAAGGTGCAGGCGGCCCTCGCCCGGGGCGAGGTGCTGACGCGCCGCGTGCAGACCGGCTTCGACCCCGACACCGGCAAGCCGGTCTTCGAGGACCAGCCGCTGGCGCTCGCCCCCCTGCCGATGATCGTCGTCGTCATCGACGAGATGGCCGATCTGATGCTGGTCGCCGGCAAGGAGATCGAGGCCGCGGTGCAGCGCCTGGCGCAGATGGCGCGCGCCGCCGGCATCCATGTCATCATGGCGACGCAGCGCCCCTCGGTCGACGTCATCACCGGCACCATCAAGGCGAACTTCCCGACGCGCATCTCCTTCCAGGTGACGTCGAAGATCGACAGCCGCACCATCCTCGGCGAGATGGGCGCCGAGCAGCTGCTGGGCCAGGGCGACATGCTGCACATGGCCGGCGGCGGCCGTGTCAGCCGCGTGCACGGCCCCTTCGTCTCCGACCAGGAGGTGGAGCGCGTCGTCGAATGGCTGCGCGAGCAGGGCGAGCCCGCCTATATCGAGGAAGTCACCGAGAGCGACGAGGAAGGCGGCGACAACGGGATGTCCGGCATCGCCGGCGCCTCGGATGGCGAGAAGGGCCTGTTCGACCAGGCCGTCGCCCTGGTGACGCGCGAGGGCAAGGCCTCCACCTCCTTCATCCAGCGCCACCTCTCGATCGGCTACAACCGCGCCGCCAAGCTGATCGAGCAGATGGAGAAGGAAGGCGTGGTCGGCCCCGCCAACCATGTCGGCAAGCGCGAAGTCCTGGCCCGCCGCACCGAGGACTGATTTTTTTTTCAGGCTGCTTTTCTTTCGGGCTGCCGCTGCCTGGCGGGGAGGCGGGCCGCGACACTGGGCCGGTGAGAAGGCTTCCCGTGTCGCGATCCCGTCGCGGCCCTGACCGGCAGCTGACAGAAAGCCGCCGTTGGGTTGAGAGGCGGGACGCTTTTCTTTCGGGCTGCCGCGGCCTTCGGGCGAAGCGGGACGCGACACTGGGCTGAAGTGCGGGCTTCCCGGTGTCGCGATCCCGTCCCGGCCCTGACCGGCAGCTGATAGAAAAAGGCGGCAGACGGCCCGGTGAAGAGCCGGCTGCAACGCTGGGCCTGGGTATCGGCGCTCAGCGCCGCGACCCCGTCCCGGCCGTGACCGGCAGCTGAGAAAAAGAACCGGCAGCGGACCGAAAAGACCAGGCGGCGGCGAGCATCAGTGCCGCGATCACCGCCATCATGCCGGCGGCGTTCAGCCCGTGGTCCAGCCCCAGCAGATGCGGCACCAGGATGGCAGCGCCATAGCCGCCGCCGCCCATGGCGATGGCCGCCGCGCCGGAGATCAGGAATTGCCGGCGGTAATCGTCGGTCAGCAGCCGGGCGATGGCGGCGGGCGCGATCAGCGCCGCGATCACCAGGATCGAGCCCACCGCCCAGAAGGCGGCGACGCAGGCGACCGAGACCAGCACCAGCACCACCAGCGACAGCCCGCGCGGGGCGAAGCCGATGCTGGCGGCGAAATCCGGGTCGAAGGCGGCCAGCCGCAATTCTTTCCAGAGCAGCGCCAGCCCGGCCAGGGTCAGCGCCAGCACGCCGGCCAGGGTGCGCGTCTCCTGCGGCAACTCGGCCAGCGCGGTGGGGTCCCAGAGCGAGGACAGGCCGGTGGCGGCGGGCCAGATCAGCGCCTCGAGCTGGCCATAGAGCACGCAATCCACGTCGAGATCGACGGCGCGCGCGCCGCTCAGCTCGATCATGACCAGGCCGAGGGCGAACAGGCCGGAGAACACCACCCCCATCACCGCGCCCGGCTCCAGCCGCGTCAGCCGGCGGATCAGGGTGATCAGCAGCGCGGCCAGCACGGCGGCGCCCATGGCGCCCACCACCATGGGCAGGGTGGCGCGGCTGCCGGAGACGATGAAGCCCATCACCAGCCCGGGCAGCACGGAATGGCTGATGGCGTCGCCCAGCAGGCTCTGCCGCGTCAGCAGCAGCAGGTTGCCCAGCAGGCCGCAGGCCAGGCAGGCCAGGATGGCGGCCAGCAGCGGCGCGAAATCGAGCTGCAGGAACAGGGTCATGCGCGGGCCTCCCGCCGCAGCCGGCGCTGGCGCAGCGCGAAGGCGACCACGCCGCGCGCCGGGGCAAACAGCAGCGCCAGCAGGAACAGGGCGCAGGCGGTCAGCGCGATGGTGGCGCCGGTGGGCAGACCGGGCAGCGCGGCCGACAGCCCCGCGCCGAACCAGGCCGAGGCTGCGCCGAGCAGGCCCGCCAGCGGCACCATCACCGCCAGCCGCTCGGTGGCCAGCCGCGCGGTGGCGGCGGGCACCACCATCAGCGACACCACCAGGATCAGCCCGACGGCGCGCAGCCCGGCGACGGTGACGGCCAGCATCAGCCCGAGCAGCGCGAGGTCGAGCAGCCGCACCGGCAATCCGACGCTGGCGGCGTATTCGGGGTCGAAGCACAGCACCGCCAGCGGGCGGAACAGCAGGGTCAGCAGGGCCAGCGCCACCAGCGCCAGCACGGCGATCAGCGTGGCGTCCGCCGCGCTCATCCCCGCCGCCTGGCCCAGGATGAAGCTGTTCAGCCCCGCCTGGCCGCCCACCGGCAGCGACTGCACCACCGAGACCAGCACGACGCCGATGCCGAAGCCGAGCGAGATGACCAGCGCCATCGCCGCATCGTCCCGCAGCCTGCCGCCGCGCGCGAGGGCACCCGCCACCAGCACGCCGAGCGCCGCGGTCAGCGCGCCGCCGCCCAGCAGCAGCGGCAGGGAGCGCGGGTTCCACCCCATGGCGGCGGCCAGGATGAAGGCCAGGCAGATGCCGGGCAGGGTGGCGTGCGCCGCCGCGTCGGCGATCAGCGCCCGGCCGCGCAGCAGCACGAAGCAGCCTAGCGCCCCGGCCGCCAGCCCGAAGGCGGCGACGCCCAGCGCCACCACCCGCGCATTGTAGCCCCCGCCCAGGGCCAGCACATGCATCAACCCTTCCATTTTTTTGCCAGGCTGCCGCTGTCGGGTTGGAAGGCGGGACGCTGCAGGGGGGCGTGCAGCATGCTGGTGGCGAGCAGGCCTGCCGCGTCGGGCGAAGCCGCTCCGTTCATGGCGGGCTCCTCGCCTCCCGGCCCTGACCGGCTGGCGGAAATGGCGTAGGCCAGCTCGCCGGGGGCGGAGACGGTGATGCGCCCGCCATAGGCGCGGGCCAGGTTCTCCGGCGTGAAGGTGGTCCGCATCGGGCCGGCGGCGATGACGCCGCCATTCAGCAGGCAGACCTCGGAGAAATAGTGCGGCGCCGTGGCCAGGTCGTGATGCACGGCGATGACCGTGCGGCCCTCCCGCCCCAGGCGCTGCAGCACGGCGATGATGGCGCGCTCGGTGGCGGCGTCGACGCCGGCGAAGGGCTCGTCCATCAAATAGAGATCGGCCTCCAGCGCCAGGGCGCGGGCGAGGAAGACACGCTGCTGCTGGCCGCCGGAGAGCTGGCCGATCTGGCGCCCGGCGAAATCGGCCATGCCGACCTCGGCCAGCGCGGCGCGGGCGCGCTCGCGCTCGGCGCGCGGCAGCGGGCGGAACCAGCCGACCCGCGGATAGCGGCCCTGGCTGGCGATCTGCAGCACGGTGGCGGGGAAGTCCCAGTCGACGCTGGCGCGCTGCGGCAGGTAGCCCACCCGGCGGCGCGCGGCGGAGAGCGGCTGGCCGAAGAAGCGCACCTCGCCCGAGAGGCGCGGCACCAGGCCGAGCGCCGCCTTCAGCAGGGTGGATTTGCCGGCGCCATTGGGGCCGACGATGGCGGTCAGCCGCCCGGCGCCGGCCTGCCAGCGCACATCGCGCAACACCGGCGCCTCGCGATAGGCGACCGAGAGGCCCTCGACCGCCAGCGCCGGGGTGGTGCTGCTCATCGGGCCTCGGCCAGCTTGCCGGCGAAGCCGCGCGGCGGCGCCGCGCCGCCCAGCGCTCGGGTGATCACCGTGACATTGTGGTCGATCATGCCGGGATAGGTCCCCTCATAGCTGCCCGGCGCGCCCATGGCGTCGGAGAACAGCTCGCCGCCGATGGCGACACGGTGGCCGCGCGACGCGGCGCCCTCGACCAGCGCCCGCACATTGCGGTCGGAGACCGAGCTCTCGACGAAGACGGCGGGGATGCGGCGCTCCACCAGGATGCCGACCAGCTCCTCGATGCGGCGCAGCCCGGCCTCCGACTCGGTGGACAGGCCCTGGATGCCCATCACCTCGATACCGTAGCGGCGGGAGAAGTAGTTGAAGGCGTCATGCGCCGTGACCAGCACGCGCTGCGGCGCCGGGATCGAGGCGATGGCCTGCCGCGCCCAGGAATCCAGCGCTTCCAGCTCCTGCCGCAGCGTGGCCAGGTTGGCGTCATAGGTGGCGGCGCCGGCCGGGTCGCTCTCCTTCAGCTGGACCGCGATGCGGCTGGCGACCTGCGACCAGAGCGAGACATCCATCCAGACATGCGGGTCGGGATGGCCCTCGGCGCCCTCGGCGGCCAGCAGCGCCTCGCGCGGCAGCGACTCGGCCACCGCGACCACGGGGCGGCCGGTGCGGGCGATGCGGGTGAAGGCATCGGTCATTTTCCCCTCCAGCAGCAGCCCGCTGTAGAGCACCAGCCCGGCGCGCAGCAGCTTCGCCACATCCTCGCGCGTCGGCTTGTAGAGGTGGGGATCGACGCCCTCGCCCATCAGCACCTCGAGGGCGATGCGATCGCCGCCGATGCGCCGGGCCAGGTCGCCCACCATGGCGGTGGTGGCCAGCACGGACAGCTTTCCGGCGCCTGCGGCCGCGCCGCCGCGGGCGGGCTGGGCGGCCAGGCTCCAGGGCGCCAGCGCGGCGGCGGCGGCGCCGAGCAGCAGGGGCCTGCGCGACAGGAGGCGGGGGAGGGGCATCTCCGGCATTCTCCGTTGTGGCGTGGTCGTCATCTGGTGCCGGCAGCGGCACCTTCAAGCGTGGGCAGCAGAATGAAGCCAAGGCTACATTTTGCGCAAGGGGGGCGCGGCTGCTAGAGCGCGCCGAGAACGAGGGGCCCCGGCATGGAGCAGGACAAGGACATGGCGGCGGCCGATGGCGCCGACGAGGAAGCGGCCGCGCAGGCCCAGGAAGCCGCGCGCCATGCCTCGGCGCGCTCGGCCCGCGCCAGCGCCCTGCTGCATGACTATGTGGAACTGATCGACGACCTGCTGACCACCGGCGGCGAGGCGCGGCCGACCGACATCGCCCGCCGGCTCGGCGTCTCCCACGCCACGGCGATCAAGGCGGTGGCGCGGCTGAAGCGCGAGGGGCTGGCGCATTCCAAGCCCTATCGCGGCGTCTTCCTGACCGAGGCCGGGCGGGCGCTGGCCGCCGAGGTGCGGGCGCGCCACCGGGTGGTGGTGGATGTGCTGCTGGCGCTGGGCGTGCCGCCCGAGGTCGCCGAGATCGATGCCGAGGGCATCGAGCACCATGTCAGCGACGCGACGCTCGCCGCCTTCGAGAAATTCCTGGGGCGCTAGCGGAGCAAGGTCAGGGGAATGAATTCCCCTGAAACCCCTTCTTTTTTCTGTCAGTTTGGATCCACGCCGCCAGGGCCGCCAGACTCGCAGAAAAAAGAAGGGGTCCGGGGAATTCCTTCCCCGGCCTTTTTTCTCAGACGGCGAGCGCCCGGGCGAACACCGCCGGGTCGACATTGCCGCCGCTCAGCACGATGCCGGTGGTCTTGCCCCGCGCGGGCAGCTTGCCGGCCAGCAGCGCCGCCAGCGCCACCGCGCCGCCCGGCTCCACCACCACCTTCAGCGCCTCGAAGGCGAAGCGCATGGCGCGGAACACCTCCTCCGGGGTCACCACGGCGGCTCCCTTCAGCCGCGGCTGGTTGACGGCGAAGGTCAGGGCCCCCGGGCGCATCGACAGCAGCGCGTCGCACAGCCCGGCGCCCTTGCCGTCATTGGCCAGCCGCGCCCCGGCGGCGAGCGAGCGCGCGGTGTCGTCCCAGCCCTCCGGCTCCACCGCCCAGACGGCGGTGGCGGGGGAGGCGCCCTCGACCGCGAGCGCGCAGCCGGCGATCAGCCCGCCGCCGCCGGTGCAGACCGCCAGCGTGTCGAGCGACAGGCCGGCGGCGGCGGCATCCTCGACCAGCTCCAGCGCCAGCGTGCCCTGGCCGGCCACCACATCCGGGTGGTCGAAGGGCGGGATGATGCTGGCGCCGCGCTCCGCCGCCAGCCGCTCGGCCAGCACCTCGCGGTCGGTGGTGGCGCGGTCGAAGAAGGTGATCTCGGGGCCCCAGCGGCGGGTGCTCTCCACCTTGATGGCGGGCGCGTCCTGCGGCATGGCGATCAGCGCCCGCACCCCCTCGGACGCGGCGGCGCAGGCCACCGCCTGGCCGTGATTGCCGGAGGAATGGGTGACGACGCCGGCCGCGCGCTGCGCCGCGTCCAGCTTCAGCACCGCATTGGTGGCGCCGCGGAACTTGAAGCTGCCGGTGCGCTGCAGCGGCTCCGGCTTCACCAGCACGGTGCCGCCGGCCAGCTCGTCCAGCAGCGGGTGACGCAGCATCGGCGTGCGGACGACGCGGCCGCGCAGCCGCTCCGCCGCCTCCCGGACATCCTGGTGGCTGGGCAGGCGGGGCGGGATGGCGTTCATGCGGGCACCTTCTGGAAGCGCAGCGGGTCGAGCAGCGGCAGGATGGGCGCAAGCTCGCCCGGATCCTCGCCATTGACCAGGGCGGCCAGCAGGCGGCCCTGCGCCGGCGCGGTCTGGATGCCATAGCCGCCCTGGCCGATCATGTGGAAGAAGCCCGCCTCCTCCGCCGCGCCGATCGCCATCGAGCGGTCGGGCAGGAAGCTGCGCAGCCCGGCCCAGCTGTGCTCGACCCGGCGCACGGTGATGTCGAGCGCGGTCATCAGCCGGTCCACCGCGATGGCGATGTCGAGCTCGTCCGGCTGCGCGTCGCCGGGCGGATCGGGCGTCTCGTCGGCGGGAGAGAGCATCAGTTTTCCGCGCGCCTCGGGCCGGGTGTACCAGCTTGCGCCGACATCGCCGGTCAGCGGCCAGTCGGCGACCGCCCAGGGCGCGGGGTCGATGATCAGCGCGGTGCGCCGCATCGGCCGCAGGCCGAGCGGGCGCAGCCCGGCGGCGATGGCGACCTCGTCGCCCCAGGCGCCGGCGGCGTTCACCAGGATCGGCGCCACATGCACGGCGCCGCCCGAGGTCTCGGCATGCCACAGCCCGTTCTGTTTCCAGAGCCGCCCCGCGCGGTGGCGCAGCGCCAGCGCGCCGCCCTGCCGCCGCAGCACCCGCAAAAAGCCCTGGTGCAGCGCGGCGACGTCGATCTCCATCACCCCCGGCTCATGCGCCGCCGCCACGGCGTAGCCGGGGCGCAGCGCCGGCACCATGGCCTGCGCCTCGGCGATGGAGAGGGCGTGGAACTCCGCGCCCTTCTCCAGCAGGTCCCGCAACGCCGGCAGTTGCTCCTCGGGCGCCAAATGCAGCGCGCCGCGCGGCAGCAGCAGCGGTACCTCGGTGAAGCCCTCGGGCGGGGCGGCCAGGAAGCCGCGCGCGGCGCGGGTCAGGGCGCGGATGTCGGGATTGCCCCAGTTCGGCTCCCACAGCGCGGCGGAGCGGCCGGTGCTGTGGTAGCCGGCGCTGTCCTCCGCCTCCAGCAGGGCCACGCGGCGCGTGGCGGAGAGATGCGCGGCGGCGGTCGCCCCCGCCATGCCGGCGCCGATCACCAGCGCGTCGAAGCGTTCGGTCTGCATGGCGCGCATCCTGGGCGCGCGATGAAATCGCGGCAAGGGCGCCGGGTGATACGATGAATGATTGCGTGTGCGGCGCGGCATTGCCTAACCTCGGCCCCGCAACGAGTGGCCGCAAAGGCCCGGCGGCATCAAGCCGCCCGTGCGGAGGAGGTTACGGAATGGAAGGCAACGGGTTCTCCCGGCGCACGCTGCTGCGCGCCAGCGCGGCGGGTGCCGCCGCCAGCGCGCTCCCGCTGGTGAATGTGCATGGCCAGACTTCCGGCGGCAGGCTGGCGCTGGGCCTGTGGGACCATTGGGTGCCCGCCGGGAATGACGCGATGCGCAAGCTCGTCACCGAATGGGGGCAGCGCAACCGCGTCGAGATCCAGCTCGATTTCATCACCTCGGTCGGCAACAAGAACCTGCTGACCATCGCCGCCGAGGCGCAGGCGCGGCAGGGGCATGACATGCTCTCCTTCCCGACCTGGGAGGTGCATGCGCAATCCCGCCTGCTGGAGCCGATGGACGATGTGATGGGGCGGCTGGCCGAGAAATACGGCGCGCTGAACCCGATCACCGAATACCTCGCCAAGATCGAGGGGCGCTGGCGCGCCATCCCCGCCATCTCGGGCAGCCAGAACAAGCCGGCGATCGGCCGCATCGACCTGCTGAAGCAGCATGCCGGCATCGATGTGCAGGAGATGTTCCCGGCCAACGCCAATCCCGGCAGCAAGGCCGCCGACTGGAACTGGGACACCTTCCTGCGCGCCGCCGAGGCCTGCCACAAGGCCGGCTTCCCCTTCGGCCTGCCGGCCGGGCAGTTCACCGACGCCACCGACTGGATCGGCAGCCTGTTCCGCTCCTTCGGCGCCGAGCTGGTGAACAGCAAGGGCGACATCACCGCCAAGAGCGACGGCGTGCGGCGGGTGCTGGAATACAGCCAGAAGCTGTTCGCCTTCCTGCCGAACGACGTCTTCTCCTGGGACGACGCCTCGAACAACCGCGCGCTGATCTCCGGCCGCTCGGCGCTGATCTTCAACCCGCCCTCGGCCTGGGCGGTGGCCAAGCGCGACGCGCCGCAGGTGGCCGAGCAGTGCTGGACCTTCCCGGCGCCGGCCGGCGCGCAGGGGCGCTTCACCCCCTATCTGCCGTATTTCTGGGGCGTCTGGAGCTTCAGCCGCAACAAGGGCGCGGCCAAGGCGCTGGTCGAGTTCCTGAGCGAGCGCGACCAGGCGGCCACCATGGTCGCCGCCAGCAATGGCTACGACATCCCGCCCTTCACCAGCATGACCAGCTTCGACACCTGGGAGAAGGAAGGCCCGCCGCCGGGCACGGTGTTCAACTACCCGGTCAAGCCGCACCACAACGCGCAGCAATTCATCGCCTGCTACCCTGCGCCGCCGGAGATCGCGGTGCAGATGTACAACCAGGGCATCCAGGCCAAGATGATCGCCCGCGTGGTGCAGAACCGCGAATCGATCGACCGCACCATCGCCTGGGCGGAGCGCGAGCTGGAAGGCTTCAAGCGCGGCTGACCGGCCGCCGCCCGCAAGGCGCCGCATCCGGGGCGCGCCGGGGGAGGACCCCGGCGCGCCCCGCCCGCCACCGCCCAACCAGGAGAATGGCATGGCCGAAGCCACGCTCTCCGCAGCCCCCGCCGCGCATCCGGCCGCGCCGCGCAGCGCGCTGCAGAAACTCGCCCGGCGCAACTCCACCATCGCCTTCCTGCTGACGCTGCCGCTGATCCTGCTGATCCTCGGCCTGGTGGTGTATCCCTTCCTCTACGCCATCTACCTCTCGACGCTGAACCGGCGCATGACGCGCTTCATCGGCATCGAGAACTTCACCTTCCTGCTGTCGCGCGAGACCTTCTGGAACGTGGTGTTCCAGTCGGTGCTGTTCGCCGTCTCGGCGGTGCTGCTGAAGGCGCTGATCGGCTTCATCCTGGCGCATGTGCTGCACGCGCTGCCGGCCAAGGGCCAGCGGAAGTGGCGCGGCATGCTGCTGGTGCCCTGGGTGATCCCGCCGGCGATCTCGACGCTGGCTTGGTGGTGGCTGTTCGACCCCTCCTACTCCGCCTTCAACTGGGCGCTGATGGGCATCGGCGTCGACCCGGTGCCCTGGCTGGGGCAGACCGGCTGGGCGCGCTTCTCGGTCATCCTGGTCAATGTCTGGTACGGCTCGCCCTTCTTCATGATCATGTACCTGGCGGCGCTGAAATCGGTGCCCGACCAGCTGTATGAGGCGGCGGCGATCGACGGCGCAACGGGCTGGCAGAAGCTGCGCTACGTCACCTTCCCGATGATGCGCAACATCATCTCCATCACCGTGCTGTTCAGCCTGATCGTCACCTTCGCGAATTTCGACATCGTCCGCATCCTGACCAATGGCGGGCCGCAGGACACCACGCATGTCTTCGCGACCTATGCCTTCCAGGTCGGCATCCAGTCGGGCGACATCCCGCTCGGCGCCTCGGTCAGCCTGTTCATGTTCCCGCTGCTGGCGATCTTCGCGATCTTCACGCTGCGCGGCGTCAACAAGCGCTCGAAGGAGATGGCGTGATGAGCAGCAGCACCGCCGACGCCCCGCACTTCGCGCCGGAGAACAGCAAGCATGGCAGCCTGAAGCGCGAGCGGCGCTGGGCGATGATCGGCGCCTATGTGGCGCTGGCCGTCTTCGTCGTGTTCTTCATGACGCCGCCCTTCCACATGCTGGTGACCAGCCTGAAGAGCTCGGCCGAGATCGCCGACCTCTCCGGCAATCCCTGGTTCGTCGTGGCGCCGACGCTGCAGAACTACTGGGAGCTGCTGACCCAGGGGAACTACCTGATCCATTTCCGCAACTCGGTCATCGTCACCACCTGCACCGTGCTGATCAGCATGGTGATCTCGACGCTCGCCGCCTTCGCGCTGGCGCGGATGAAGTTCTGGGGCAGCGGCACGCTCGCCACCGGCGTCTTCCTCACCTACCTGGTGCCGGAGACCCTCCTGTTCATCCCGATGTTCCAGATCATCGGCGGCCTCGGCCTCTACAACAACATGTGGGCCATGGTGCTGATCTTCCCGACGCTGACCGTGCCCTTCTGCACCTGGATCATGATCGGCTACTTCGCCTCCATCCCGAAGGAGCTGGACGAGGCGGCGCTGATCGACGGCGCCGGCCACCTGCAGATGCTGTGGAAGATCTTCATCCCCGTGGCGCTGCCGGGCATCCTCGCCGCCATGATCTTCGCCTTTACGGTCAGCTGGGCGGCCTTCATCTATCCGATCGCCTTCCTGGTCAGCTCGGACCAGATGGTGCTGACCGTCGGCATCGTCTCCGACCTGATCCGGGCGGACACCTTCCAGTGGGGCAAGATCATGGCCGGCGCGCTGATGGCCGCCTTGCCGCCGCTGCTCGTCTATGCGTTCCTCATGGATTACTACATCGCGGGCCTGACGGCCGGCGCGACCAAGGGCTGAGGGAGAGACACGAGAATGGCGCAGGTAACACTCCGCAAGGTCGTGAAAGCCTATGAGGGCGGTGTGCAGGCGGTGAAGGGCATCGACCTCGACATCGCCGACCATGAATTCGTTGTCCTCGTCGGCCCCTCGGGCTGCGGCAAGTCGACCACGCTGCGGATGATCGCGGGACTCGAAGAAATCTCGGATGGCGAGATCGCCATTGGCGGGCGCGTCGTCAACGACGTGCCGCCGCGCGACCGCGACATCGCCATGGTGTTCCAGAACTACGCGCTCTATCCGCACATGACGGTGTTCGACAACATGGCCTTCGGGCTGATGCTGCGGAAATTCCCGAAGGACGAGATCAAGCGCCGCGTCGACAACGCCGCGCGCATCCTCGACATCACGCCGCTGCTGGAGCGCAAGCCGAAGGCGCTCTCGGGCGGCCAGCGGCAGCGTGTCGCCATGGGCCGCGCCATCGTGCGCGACCCCAAGGTTTTTCTTTTCGATGAGCCGCTGTCGAATCTCGACGCGAAACTCCGCGTGCAGATGCGCACCGAGATCAAGAAGGTGCACCAGACGGTCAAGACCACCACCATCTACGTCACCCATGACCAGGTGGAGGCGATGACGCTGGCCGACCGCGTGGTGGTGATGAATGGCGGCATCATCGAGCAGGTCGGCCCGCCGCAGGAACTCTACCACAACCCGCGCACGCGCTTCGTGGCGGGCTTCATCGGCAGCCCGGCGATGAACTTCATCCCCGGCCGGCTGGAGAACGGCGCCGGCGCGCTGCGCGTGCATCTGCCGGGCGACATCGTGCTGCCGGTGCCGGCCGAGCGCACCGCGCGCTACACGCCGCTCGCCGGGCGCGAGATCCTGTTCGGCATCCGGCCCGAGCATCTGACGGAAGCCAAGAATCTCGACCGGCCGCATTTCGCGCCGATGACCGCGACGCCCGAGGTCACCGAGCCCATGGGCATGGAGACGCTGGTGCATTTCAAGATGGCGGGGGCCGAGATCTGCGGCCGCGTCGACCCGCTGGCCCCGGCGCAGCCCGGCCAGCCTCTGCCCATGGCGGTGGATATGAGCAACATGCACATCCTCGACCCGCAATCCGGGCGCGTCCTGTGAACGGCCGCGTCGCCTGGGTGACGGGGGCCGGCTCCGGCATCGGGCGGGCCTGCGCGGTGGCGCTGGCGCAGGCCGGCTGGTGCGTCGCGCTGACCGGCCGCCGCG
>NZ_GG770779.1:231763-235507 GCF_000164635.1 Pseudoroseomonas cervicalis ATCC 49957
GTCGCGGCCTGAGGCGCCCGCCCGGCGCCCCGCGCCGGGCTCTGCCGCCTTGCGCCGGAGGGGCGCCGCCTCATCTGAAGGCGGCGGGATCGCCCGCAATCCCGCCATGATCCTCGGATGTCCTGTCCTGGTGAGCGACCTCCAGCCGACCCAGCCTCCGCCCGCGCGCCCCGGCCCCACCCGCCGCCGTGCCGCCTTCCTCCTGCTCTGCCTGGCCTTGGCGCTGGGCCTCGCGGCGCTCGCCGTGCCGGTGCTGGCGCCGGGCGGCTGGACCCTCTGGGAAGCGGTGATCCTGGCCGCCTGGATCGGGCTGCTGCCCTGGGTCGCGCTCTGCGCCGGCAATGCGCTGCTGGGGCTGGGGCTGCGGCTGTTCGCGCGCGATCCGGTGGCGGCGGTGGTGCCGGGTTGGCAGGCCGCCCCCGCCGCGCCGCCCGAAGCCCGCACCGCCATCGCCCTCTGCCTGCGCAACGAGGCGATGGAGGCGGTGCTGCCGCCGCTCACCCGCCTGCTGGACGGGCTGGAGCAGGCCGGCGCCGGGGGGCGCTTCACCCTCTGGCTGCTCTCCGACACCCAGGAGCCGGAGGCCGTTGCGCGGGAGGAGGCGGCGATCGAGGGTTTCGCCGCCGCCCGCGCCGGCCGCCCCATCGCGCTGCGCTATCGCCGCCGCGCGATGAACACCGGCTTCAAGGCCGGCAATGTCATGGAATTCCTCGACGGCGCCGGGCGGGATTACGATTTCTTCCTGTGCCTCGACGCCGATTCGGAGATGTCGGCGCGCGCCGTGCTGCGCCTCGTTGCCACCATGCAGGCGGAGCCGCGGCTGGCCATCCTGCAGCAGCTGATCGCCGGCCGCCCGGCGGAGAGCGGCTTCACCCGGCTGTTCCAGTTCGGCATGCGCGCCGGCATGCGCATCTGGGCCACCGGCCAGGCCTGGTGGCAGGGCGATGAGGGCCCCTATTGGGGCCATAACGCGCTGATCCGCGTCGCCGCCTTCCGCGAGCATGCGCGGCTGGAGGCGCTGCCCGATGGCCGCGCCATCCTCAGCCATGACCAGATCGAGGCGGTGCGGCTGCACGCCGCCGGCTGGGCGGTGCGCTGCGTGCCGGAGGAGGAAGGCAGCGCCGAGGGCAACCCGCCCACTTTGCCGGATTTCCTGCTGCGCGACCGCCGCTGGGGCGCCGGCAACATGCAGTATTTTTCGCTGTTGCGGCTGCCGGGGCTGACGCGGCTGGGGCGCTGGCAGCTGATCCAGGCGATCCTGCTGTTTCTTTCAGCGCCGCTCTGGCTGCTGCTGCTGGCCGCCGGCGTGATGAACGCCGCGACCGGCGGTGGCGCCACGACGCCCGCCGGCGCGCTGGCGGCGCTGCTGCTCACCGGCTGGGCGGCGCTGCACGCGCCGAAGCTGCTGGGCTATGCCGAGCTGCTGCTGCGCCCGGGCCTCGCCGCGCCCTATGGCGGGCGGCTGGCGGTGCTGCGCGGCGCGGCGGCGGAGCTGGCCTTCACCACCCTGCTCGACCCGATCAGCCTGGTCAGCAAGAGCCTGTTCCTCGCCGGGCTGGCCTTCGGCCGCCGCATCGGCTGGGCGCCGCAGCGGCGCGAGGCGCATGGCGTCGCCTGGCGCGACGCCGCGCGGCTGCTCTGGCCGCAGACCCTGCTGGGGGTGGCGGGGATGGCGGCGCTGCTCTCGGCCGGCGGCACGGCCTGGGCCTGGGGGCTGCCGGTGCTGGCGCCGCTGCTGCTGGCGGTGCCCTTCTGCGTCGCCACCGCCCATCCCGGCTTCGGCGCCGGGCTGCGCGAGGCCGGGCTGGCCCGCGTGCCGGAGGAGGCGCCGCCGCCGCCTCAGCCGCCGGTCAGCGGCAGGCGCATCAGCGTCTCGTCATAGTAGCGGTCGCCGATCTTCAGCGCCCGCGGCTCGGTGGCCCAGGCGCGGAAGCCGAGCGATTCGTAGAGCCGCCGCGCCCGGTCATTGCCGGCGACGACGGAGAGGCGGATCTCCTCCACCCGGCCCTCGGCATGGGCGATCACCGCGCGCAGCAGCGCGGCCGCCAGGCCGGTGCCGCGCGATTCGGGGCGCAGATAGACGCTCCAGAGCAGCGCCTTGTGCCGGGTCTTGGCGGCGGTTGGCAGCGCCAGCGCCATCAGCCCGGCGGGCTCGGCGCCCTCGGCCCGCCAGCCGGCGAAGACGGCGCTGCCGCGCAGCCGCTCCGCCCACCAGGCCTCGGGCTGCGCCGCCTCATCCTCATGGCTGGCGCCGAAGGCCTCCGGATGGGCCCGCAGCGCCTCCAGCCGCAGGCGGCGGAACAGGGCGGCGTCCTCGGGGGTCAGCAGGCGGATGATCATCTCCCCTGCTTAGCCCGGCGGGGCCGCGCCGTCACATCAGCGGGCGCAGCAGGGCGACGGCGGCGACGCCGGTGAGTGCCGCCAGCAGGTCGTTGCCGCGCCAGGCCATCACCAGCACGACCAGTGCCAGGCCGACGCTTTCCGGCACCCGACCCTGCAGCACCACCGGGGCGGCGATGCCCAGCATGACGCCGAAGGGCAGGGCGCGCAGCGCCGATTCCAGCCGCGGTGTCACCGGGACATAGCGCATCAGGAAGAAGCCGCCGGCGCGGCAGAGGAAGGAGGCCGCGCCCATCAGCAGCAGCGCCTGCAGGAAGCCGGGGGTGAGGCTCATGGCGTGGCCGCGGCCGGGCTCGGCCGGTGCAGCGCGGCGCCGGCCAGGCAGGCGGCCAGGGCCGTGGCGACGATCAGCCAGCCGCCGGGCAGGATCCCGTGCAGCAGGGCGGCGGCCAGGGCGGCGGCGCCGATCGGCCAGAGATCGGCGCGCGAGCGCCACAGCCCGACCAGCAGCGCGGCGGAGAAGGCCACCAGCATGAAATCCATGCCGAAGCGCGCCGGGTCGCCGATCAGCCCGCCGGCCAGCCGCCCGGCGAGCGTGCCGCCCACCCAGGGCAGGAACATCGCCACGCCCGAGCCGAACAGGAAACCGGCATCGTCGCGGCCCTCGGCGCGCTCGGCCATGGCCAGCGCCCAATTGCCATCGCCCAGGAAGAACAGCGTGCCATAGGCGGTGCCGGGCGGCAGCCCCTCCAGCCAGGGGCGCAGCGAGGCGCCATAGAGCAGGTATCGGGCATTCATCAGCAGGATGGCGGCGAAGAGCGGCAGCAGCCCGGCATTGTCGCGCCAGACCTGCAGCGCCGCCATCTGCGCCGAGCCGGAATAGACCAGCGCGCTGGTCAGGGTGGCGGCCAGGGCGGAAAGCTGCGCCTCGCTGGCCAGGATGCCGAACACCACGCCGTAGAGCAGCACCCCGGGCGCCAGCGCCTGGGCCCGGACGAAGCCGTGCCGGACGCCGGCGAGGGTGAAGGGAGGGCCAGGCCGGCGGGGCCGCATGCTTTGCCTCTTTCTAACCGTCTCTGCGGTTATTATGATCGGTGGCGAAACGCTTCTGTCAACCGGAGATCCGCATGGCGCGCCTGCCCACCGACCCGCCGGCCGATCCGCGTTCCTTCGCCACCCATCCGCCGAAGCCGCTGGGCGGGGCGCTGTGCCTGGATTTCGTCAACACCCTGGCCTGGCGCGGCGATGCGGCGCGCAGCAGCGAAAGGCTGCACGCCTATGCCGAGCTGGTGCATTGGGCGGCCGCCCTGCGGCTGCTGGAGCCGGTGGATGCGGCGGCGCTGCTGGATGCGGCGGCGTCGCGCCCGGCCCAGGCCGAGGCGGCGCGGCTGCTGGCGCTGCGGC
>NZ_GG770779.1:237156-256060 GCF_000164635.1 Pseudoroseomonas cervicalis ATCC 49957
GAGCTCGCCGGCGCGGCTGGCCATGGCCATGGCGGCGGAGGCCCAGCTCTTGCGGCGGACCTGGCAGAGGGCGTCGGCCACGGCGTCGCGGTCGGCGGGCAGGCGGCGGGCGACCAGGCGGGTCAGCTGCGGCATCTCGCGCGGTTCGACCCGCAGGCCCGAGGCCAGGATGGCCGCTTCCGCCGGATGGGCGGGGGGCAGGGAGGCGTCACGCATTCGTCCGCGTCTTCCTTCCAGGACAAGGGGATGATGCCCGCCCATAGCGGAAAACGCCCCCCCGGCGCCAATGTTGCGGTGCCGGGGCAGGCATGTGCCGTGCCAGAAGGGGAAGCTTAAGGGTTCTTTTTTGAAAAAAAGAACCAAAAAACTTTTGTCAGCTGGCGTCCCGCCTATGGCCCGAGGCGGGACGCCAAACTGACAAAGTCTTTTTGCTTCTTTTTCTTCAGAAAAAGAAGGTTAAGAATCAAACGTGTTGTCCGCCATTGATGTGTACCTCGGCGCCATTGATGTAGGAGCTGGCCTCGGTGCACAGATAGAAGATCGTCTCGGCCACTTCGCGCGGTTCGCCCAGGCGGCCGAGCGGCACATTGGCTTCCACCAGCTCGTCGGTGCCGGGGGAGAGGATGGCGGTGCGGATCTCGCCCGGAGCGATGGCGTTGGCGCGGATGCCGAGCGGGCCGAATTCATGGGCAAACTCGCGCGTCAGCGCCGCCAGCCCGGCCTTGGACGCCGCATAGGCCACGCCGGCGAAGGGATGCACGCGCGAGCCGGCGATCGAGGTGACGTTGACGATGGCGCCCTTGGCCGCCTCCAGCTCCGGCAGCAGGGCGCGGGCCAGCAGGGCGGTGGAGACCAAATTGACGTTCAGCACCCGCGTCCAGGTCTCGGCATCGCTGACCCGGATGCCGAGGCGCGAGCCCTTCGGCCCCTTCGGCGAGATGCCGGCATTGTTGACCAGCGCATGCAGCTTGGCGCCGGGCAGGCGGCGGCGCACCTCCTCGGCCAGGGGCTCGATGCCGTCCAGCTCGGCCAGGTCGGCCTGGATGTGGTCCTCCTTGCCGCCGGGCCAGGGGCAGGCGTCCGAGAAGGGCTGGCGGGAGACGGTGAGGATGCGCCAGCCCCGCTCGCCGAACAGCTTCACCGTGGCGTGGCCGATGCCGCGGCTGGCGCCGGTCAGCAGGAGGACGCGGGTCTCGGGCATCGGGGGGTGATCCATCTCGGCAAGGGGCAGGGATGATGGGCACGGCCCCGCAGCGCCGCAAGGGGCGGGGTCAGGGCTGGAAGAGTCGCTCCAGCAGGGCGCGCAGCTGCGCCTGCTCGGGCTCGGAGAGCGGGGCGAGCAGCCGCGCCTCGGTCGCCACATGCGAGGCGACGACGCGGTCGGCCAGCGCCAGCCCCTCCTGCGTCAGGGCGATGCGGAAGGAGCGGCGATCCTCCGGGTCGGAGTGGCGGCGGACCAGGCCGCGCTGCTCCAGCCGGTCCAGCCGGTTGGTCATGGCGGAGGTGGAGAGCAGCATCTCCCGCGCCAGCTCGGTGGGGGAGAGGGAGCGACCGGCGCCCTGGCGGCGCAGCGTCATCAGCACGTCGAAGGCGGGGGAATCCAGGCCGTAGGGGGCGAGGTTGGCGGCGACGCCGCGGCGCAGCTGCTCGGCCGCGCGCCAGATGGCCCCGCACACCGCCATGGGGGCGGGGTCGAGGTCCGGGCGCTCCCGCCGCCATTGCGCCAGCAGCGTGTCGAGCGGCAGGGGCGGTGGCTCAGCCATGGGGACATGCCCCCGGGCCAGAGGAGAGGTATTCCCATGCAGGATAATTCGACGTAGGACTATGCCGCATGGAACCATCCTAGGCGACGCCCCGGCGGCGGCGCCAGGGCGGAACCGCTTCGGACCAGAGCCGGCGCCCCTCGCCGGCACGGAAGGAACAGCCATGTCCCGGCCGGGAAACCCCGCGCCCGCCCGCCCCGGCGCACGCGCCGCCATCCTGCTGGCGCTGCTGGCGCCCTGCTTCTGGGGCTCGACCTATATCGTCTTCACCCAGACCCTGCCGGTGGAGCACCCGCTGCTGGTGGCGGCGCTGCGCGCCCTGCCGGCCGGCATCCTGCTGATGTTGCTGGGCGCCGGCCTGCCGCCGCGCGAGAAGCTGGGCCGGCTGCTGCTGCTGGGGCTGGCCAATATCGGCCTGTTCTTCGCGCTGCTGTTCTTCAGCGCGGCGCGGCTGCCGGGGGGCGTGGCGGCGACGCTCAGCTCCAGCCAGCCGCTGGTGGTGGCCTTCCTGGCCTGGCCGCTGCTGGGCCGGGCGCCGCGCGCGGGCCAGGTGCTGGCGGCGCTGGCCGGCCTCGCCGGGGTCGCCATGCTGGTGCTGGATTCGCGGGCGCAGCTGGACCTGGCCGGGGCGGTGGCGGCGCTGCTGGCGACCTGCTGCATGGCCATGGGCACGGTGCTGATCGAGCGCTGGGGCAGGCTCGGCACGCCGCTGCAGCTGGCCGCCTGGCAGCTGGCGCTGGGTGGCGCGGTGCTGCTGCCCTTCGCCCTGCTGGTGGAGGGCGTGCCGCCCGCGCCGGATGCGCGCAACCTGCTGGGCTTCGCCTATCTGGTGCTGCCCGGCACGGCGCTGGCCTATTGGCTCTGGGTGCGCGGCATCGCCGCCGCCGGGGCAAGGCTGTCCTTCTTCGGCCTGCTCAGCCCGGTGGTGGCGACGCTGCTGGGGGCCACGCTGCTCGGCGAATGGCTGGCGCCGGTGCAGATGCTGGGCATCGTGCTGGTGCTGGGCTCCACCTTCGCCGGCATGCTGCTCTCCCGCCGCTGAGGCGCTTCTCTCTCAGTCGATGACCGCCTGGTAGGTCAGCACCCGCAGCTCCCGCCTTATCGGATAGGTGGAGGAGGGGGTGAGCTGGGTGAACAGGATCACCGCCATCTCCTCCGCCGGGTCGATCCAGAAGGCGGTGGAGGCAGCGCCGCCCCAGGCATACTCCCCCGGCGTGCCGAGGATCTGCGCCCGCGCCGGGTCGAGGGTCACGGAGAAGCCCAGGCCGAAGCCGATGCCCTCGGCGGTGGATTCCGACCAGCGCGCCTGGCCCATCGCCGCCATGTCGCCGCGCAGATGGTTCGAGGTCATCAGCTCCACCGTCTTGCGGCCGAGCAGCCGGGTGCCGTCCAGCACCCCCTTGTTCAGCATCAGCTGGCAGAAGCGCCAATAATCGCCGAGGGTCGAGACCAGCCCGCCGCCGCCGGAGGCGATCGCGGGCGGGCGGGCGAAGCGGCCGGTGGCGGGGTCGTCGATCAGCGTCAGCCCGCCCTCGGCCGAGGGGATGTAGTTGGCGGCGAAGCGCGGCAGTTTTTCCGCCGGCACGTGGAAATCCGTGTCCACCATGCCGAGCGGCGCCAGGATGCGCTGGCGCATGAAATCGCTGAATTCCTGGCCGGAGACCACGGCCACCAGATGCCCCAGCACATCGGTGGAGATGCTGTAGTTCCAGGCTGCCCCGGGCTGGGCGATCAGCGGCAGCCGGGCGGCGCGGCCCACCAGCTCCGCCAGGCTGGTCTCGGCGGTCTGGAAATCGACGCCCTGCTCGCGATAGGCGGCATCCACGAGATTGGCCTGCATGAAGCCGTAGGTGAGGCCCGAGGTGTGGGTCATCAGCTCGCGGATGGTGATGTCGCGCTGCGCCGGCACCGTGTCGATCCGCCCGCGCGCGCCGCCCGCCATCACCCGCATGTCGCGGAATTCCGGCAGGAAGCGGGTGATCGGGTCGTCCAGCTGGAAGCGCCCCTCCTCATACAGCATCAGCGCCGCCAGGCTGGTGAGCGGCTTGGTCATCGAATAGATGCGCACCATCGTGTCGGGCGCCATCGGCGTGCCGCGCTCGCGGTCCGCCTGGCCGGCGCAATGCAGCAGGCCGATGCGGCCGCGCCGCGCCACCAGCACGCTCACCCCCGGCAATCTCCCCGAATCGGCCCAGCGATCCGCCCAGTCGGCGACACGGCGCAGACGCTGCGGGCAGAGCCCCAGCGCGGCGGGATCGGTGGTTTCGAGATTCATGGCGGCTCTCCTCGGCGGCGCGGCGGGATGCTGACGCCGGCGGCGCCGCGCGTCGAGGGGAAGCGGTTTTCCGCAGAATGAAATGCCATTCTGCATATTGAATGGCCGTCCGGCTGGGTCTAGCCTCCCCGCCAAGGCCGCCAACAAGGCCGATCGGGACGGAACTGGGCGGTGCGCCGCCCCCGGGAAGGAATGCCGCCATTGCCTGACACGCCCTTGCCCCCAGCCGCCGCCCTGCCGATGGGCAGCCTCTCGGCGCTGCTGGCGCCGCGCTCGGTGGCGGTGATCGGCGCCTCGGGGGATGCCACGCGCATTGGCGGGCGGCCGATCGCCTATATGCAGTCGCTGGGCTATCAGGGCCGCATCCTGCCGGTGAACCCGAAGCACGGCATGGTGCAGGGGCTGCCCGCCTTCGCCAGCGTGGCCGAGCTGCCCGAGGTGCCGGAGGCCGCGATCATCGCCGTGCCCGCCGCCGCCGCCGGCCCGGCGCTGCAGCAGCTGGCCGAGCGCGGCGTGAAGGCCGCCATCATGTTCAGCGCCGGCTTCGCCGAGATGGGCGAGGCGGGCGAGGCCGAGCAGGACCGCATGGTGGCCGCCGCCCGCGCCCATGGCATGCGGCTGCTGGGGCCCAATTGCCTCGGCCTGTTCAACGCCCGCACCGGCTTCTACGGCACCTTCACCAGCAGCCTGGAGCGCGGCACGCCGAAGCCCGGGCCGATCGGCATCGCCAGCCAGTCCGGCGCCTATGGCATGCACCTGTTTGGCCTGGCGCGCGACCATGGGCTGGGCCTGTCCTGCGTCGTCACCACCGGCAATGAGGCCGACCTCAATGTCGGCCACATGATCGGCTGGATGGCACAGGACCCGGACACCGAGGTGATCGCCGCCTATGCCGAGGGCATCCGCGACGCGGAAAGCTTCCTGGCGGCGCTGGAACTCGCCCGGCGCAACCGCAAGCCGGTGGTGATGATGAAGGTCGGCCGCAGCGCGGTGGGCAGCGCCGCCGCGCGCTCGCACACCGCCTCGATCGCCGGCGATGATGCGGTGACGGACGCGGTGCTGGCCGAGTACGGCGTGGTGCGCGCCCGCACCACGGAGGAGATGCTGGACATCGCCCGGCTGGCGGCGCGGCGCATCTATCCGGCGGGCAATTCGCTCGGCGTGCTGACCATCAGCGGCGGCGCCGGCGTGCTGATCTCCGACGCCGCCGAGGCCGTCGACCTGCCCATGCCGCCCATGCCGGAGGCGGCGCAGCAGGCGCTGCGCGACGCGCTGCCCTATTGCGCGCCGCAGAACCCGGTCGACTGCACCGCCCAGGCGCTGAACGATCTTTCGCTCGTTGGCACCTTCGCGAAGTCGCTGGTGGAGCAGGGTGGCTACAGCTCCATCCTCTCCTTCTTCACCCATGCGGGGGGCGCGGCCTCGGTGGCGCCAAGGCTGCGGCAGGAGCTGGCGGCGGTGCGGGCGGCGCATCCGGACCGTCTCTTCGTGCTCTCTGTGCTCGCCGAGCCGGAGATGGTGCGGCAATTCGAGGCGGATGGCTTCACCGTCTTCGAGGATCCGTCGCGCGCGGTGGCGGCGATCCATGCCATGGGCCGCTATGGCGAGTCCTTCGCCCGCGCCGCGCCGCCCCCGCCCGCCGCGCTGCCGCCCATCACCCTGCCGGCGACGACACCCAGCGAGGCCGAGGCCAAGCGCATCCTGGCCCAGGCCGGCATCCCGGCCGCACCGGAAGAAACCTGCGCCACGGCGGAGGCGGCGGTGGCGGCAGCGGAGCGCATCGGCTTCCCCGTGGTGCTGAAGATCCTTTCGCCCGATATCCTGCACAAATCCGAAATCGGCGGCGTGCTGCTGAACGTCTCTGACGCCGCCGCCGTGCGCGAGGGCTTTTCGCTGTTGCTGCAACGCGCGAAGGAGGCCGCGCCCGCCGCGCGGATCGAGGGCGTGCTGGTGGCGAAGCAGCTCTCCGGCGGGGTGGAGTGCATCCTCGGCGTGCATCGCGACCCGGTCTTCGGTCCCGTCGCCATGTTCGGCCTGGGCGGCATCTTCGTCGAGATCCTGAAGGATGTCTCTTTCCGGCGCTGCCCCTTCGGGGAGGCGGAAGCCGAAGAGATGATCCGCTCGATCAAGGGTTTTCCCCTGTTGGCCGGCGCCCGTGGCCGCCCGCCCGCCGATATCGACGCGCTGAAAAAAATGCTGTCGCGCCTGTCGGTCTTTGCGCACCAGGCCGGGCCGCGCCTGGCGGGCATCGACCTGAACCCGGTCTTCGCCATGCCGGCGGGGCAGGGCGCCTTCGCCGCCGATGCGGTGATCGACATCGCGGAGGACGCGCCGTGATCAACCACGAAAAACTGCTGAACTACGCCATTCCGGAGGTGCGCCAGCGCGTCACGCCGCGCGACGCGGTGCTCTACGCCCTGTCCATCGGCTTCGGCCAGGACCCGATGGAGGAGCGGCAGATCCCCTTCGTCAGCACGCATCGCGGCCCGCTGGTGGTGCCTGCCATGGCGGTGGTGCTGGGCCATCCCGGCTTCTGGCTCGGCCGGCCGGACACCGGCGTGGACGCGGTGAAGCTGGTGCATGGCGAGCAGGAGATCGAGCTGCACGCGCCGATCCCGGCCGAGGGCGAGGTGATCGGCCAGACGCGCGTCACCGGCATCGTCGACAAGGGCGAGGGCAAGGGCGCGCTGCTCTACTCGGAGAAACGCCTGACCGATGCGGCCAGCGGCGCGCTGCTGGCGGTGACGCGCAGCACCACCTTCCTGCGCGGCGATGGCGGTTTCGGCGGGCCCAGCGGACCCGTGCGCCCGCCCAACCCGATGCCGGAGAGCGCGCCCGACATCACGCTCGACCTGCCGACGCGGCCCGAGCAGGCCTTCTATTACCGGCTGAACGGCGACGACAATCCGCTGCACACCGAGCCGGAGGTGGCGGCGCGCGCCGGTTTCCCGCGGCCGATCCTGCACGGGCTGTGCACGCTGGGCGTCGTCACCCATGCGCTGCTGCGCGAGCTGTGTGGCTATGACCCGGCGCGGCTGCGCGCGCTGTCGCTGCGCTTCTCCGCCCCCGTCTTCCCGGGCGAGACCATCCGCACCGAGATCTGGCGCGACGGCGCCTTCCGCGCGCGGGTGGTGGAGCGCGACATCATCGTCGTCAACAATGGCAAGGCGGAGATCGCGGCATGAGCGCCATGCTGGAGCAGGATGATTCGCTGCGCATGATCCGCGACAGCGCGGCGGGCCTGGCGCCGCGCCAGGGCGACCGCCGGCGCATCCGTGCGCTGCGTTTCCAGGCGCCGGGCTTCGACCGCCAGGTCTGGCGGCAGATGGGTGAGCTGGGCTGGATCGGCCTTCGGCTGCCAGAGGAGAAGGGCGGCAGCGGCCTCGGCATGGCCGAGTTCTGCGCGCTGGCCGAGGAACTCGGCGCGGCGCTGGCGCCGGAGCCGCTGATCCAGGGTGCGCTGTCGGCCGCGCTGCTGGCCGAGGCCGGCGCCGAGGCCGAGCTGGAAGCGCTGCTGGCCGGCGAGAGCGTGGTGCTGACCGCCTGGCAGGAAGCCCCCGCCACGCTGGACGCGCCCGGCACGCCGGAGGCGCCGCGCCGCTTCATCCCCATGGCGGGCGGGGCGGATGCCTTCCTGCTGCCCTGGCAGGGCGGGCTGCGCTGGCAGGAGTCTTCCGGTGCCGATCTCACGCTGGAGCCGACGCAGGATGGCGGAACCTTCGGCACGCTGCGCCCGGCACCCACCCGCCTGCTCAGCGAGCAGGTGGCGCTGACGGAAAAACTCGAGGAGGCGGCGCTGGCGAGCGCGGCCTATCTGCTCGGCGTGATGGAGCAGGCCTTCGCGCTGACGCTGGACTACCTCCGCACCCGCCAGCAATTCGGCAAGCCGATCGGCAGCTTCCAGGCGTTGCAGCACCGCGCGGCGGACCTCAAGATCCAGATCGCGCTGAGCCGCGCCAGCATCGAGGCGGCGGCTTCGCTTTGCGACCGTGGCGCCGCGCCGCGCCTGCGCACAGCGGCCATCGCGCGCGCCAAGGCACGCGCCGGCGACGCGGCGCTGCTGGTGACCCGCCAGGCGATCCAGCTGCATGGCGGCATCGGCTACACCGACGAGGCCGATATCGGCCTGTATCTGCGCAAGGCCATGGTGGTGGCCAACCAGTTCGGCCCCGCCGCGCTGCATCGCCGCCGCTTCGCCGAGGCCCAGCCGGAGGATGAGGCATGAGCGATTGGAACGCGCTGTCCGACGAGGAATTCCGCGCCGAGGTGCGCCGCTTCGTCGAGGCCGAATACCCCGCCCATCTGCGCAACCCGCCGCACCGCCTGCACTGGCGGGAGGGTGAGGAATGGTTCCGCATCCTGCAGCGGAAGGGCTGGGTGGCGCCGGGCTGGCCGGTCGAACTCGGCGGCATGGGGCTCGACGCCTCGAAGCAGATCATCCTGATCGAGGAGTATGAGCGGCACGGCGTGGCGCGGCTGCCCGATCATGGCGTGATCATGCTCGGCCCGCTGCTGATCCGCTTCGGCACCGCGGAACAGCGCGCGCGCTTCCTGCCGAAGATCCTGGCCGGCGAGCATATCTGGTGCCAGGGCTATTCCGAGCCCGGCGCCGGCTCCGACCTCGCCGCCTTGCGCACCGAGGCGGTGCGCGAGGGCGACCACTACATCGTCAACGGCCAGAAGATCTGGACCACACTGGCGACCGACGCCAACTGGATTTTTTGTCTGGTCCGCACCGACAAGAGCGCCAAGAAGCAGGACGGCATTTCCTTCCTGCTGATCGACATGGCGACGCCGGGGGTGACGGTTCGGCCGATCATCAATCTCGGCCTGCATGACGAGTTCTGTGAGGTGTTCTTCGACAATGTCCGCGTGCCTGCGGAAAACCTCGTTGGCGAGGTGAACAAGGGCTGGAGCATGGCGAAGGCCCTGCTCGGCTTCGAGCGGATTTTTCTCGGTTCGCCACGCCAGTCGGCCTATGCGCTGTCGCGGCTGAAGAGCCTGGCCGAGCGGATGGGCGTGTTCGATGAGCCGGAGTTCCAGGACCGCTACATCCGCCTGCGCTGCGACCTGGCCGACCACAAGGCGCTGTATGAGAGCTTCGTCGCCATCCTGCGGCGCGGCGAATCGCTTGGCCCCGATGTCTCGATGCTGAAGCTGCACCAATCCGACCTGTTCCAGCGCATCACCGAGCTGATGCTGGAGATCGGCGGTGAGAATGCGGGTCTGCTGCAGCCGATGGAGGGCAATCGCGACCTGCACCCGGCCGGGCTGTTCATCGAGGCGCGGCCGACCACGATCTATGGCGGCAGTTCCGAGATCCAGCGCGGCATCCTGGCCAAGAACGTTCTCGAACTGCCCGGCTGAGACACGACCGCCGGAAAGGCGGCGAGAGGGAGGAAGTGGCATGAGAGCATGGAGCAGGCGGCAGGCCCTGGCATTGCCGGGCGCATTGCTGGCGGCGCCCGCCCTGGCGCAGGGCAACTGGCCCGCGCGCCCGGTGCGGATGGTGATTCCCTTCCCGCCCGGCGGGACCACCGACCTGATGGCGCGGCTGCTGGCGGAACGCCTGTCGCAGCGCCTGGGCCAGCCGGTGGTGACGGAGAACCGCGCCGGCGCCGGCGGCAATATCGGCGCCGATGCCGTCGCCAAGGCGGAGCCGGATGGCTACACCATCCTGATGGCGTCCATCGGCACGGCGGCGATCAACTACGCCGCCTATGGCCCCAACATGCCCTACAAGCCGGAGCAGCTGGCGGCGGTCGCGCTGGTGACGCGCGTGCCGAATGTCGTGCTGGCCTCGACCGAATCGGGGCTGAACGATTTTCCCGCGCTGGTGGCGATGGCGAAGCGCGAGCCGGGCAAGCTGAACTATGGCACCTCCGGCATCGGCGGCAGTCCGCATGCCTGCATGGAATTGCTGAAGGTGCGCGCCGGCATCGACCTGACGCATGTGCCCTATCGCGGCTCCGGCCCGATGCTGACCGAGCTGGTCGCGGGCCGCATCCAGACGGCGATGGACAACATCCCCTCCGCGCTGAACTTCATCCGCGAGGGGCGCATCAAGGCGCTCGCGGTGACCAGCCGGCAGCGCGTGCCCACCCTGCCGGATGTGCCGACGCTGATCGAAGCCGGCATCGCCGATTTCGATGCCACCGCCTGGTTCGGCCTGCAGGCCCCGGCCGCGACGCCGGCGCCGATCCTGGCGAAGCTGGGCGGCGCGGTGGACGCCATCGTGCGCACGCCGGAATGGCAGGAGCGCGTGTCCGGCTTCGCCGCCGACCTGCCGCGGCTGACGCCGGAGGGCGGCACCACCCCCGCCGCTTTCGCCGAGTTCATCCGTGCCGAGATCGTGCGCTGGGCGGAGGTCGCGAAGGCGGCCAATATCACGGTCCAGTAGGTCCAGAAGGAGAGAGGCGTTTGAGCATCCGAGGCAAGGCCTGCATCGTCGGGGCCTATGAGCACCCGACCCGCAAGGCCGAGGACAAGAGCACGGCGCAGCTGCATGCCGAGGTGGCGCTGGGCGCGCTGCGCGATGCGGGGCTGACACGCGCCGATGTGGATGGCTATTTCTGCGCCGGCGACGCGCCGGGCATGGGCCCGCTCAGCATGGCCGACTATATCGGCCTGACGCGGCTCTCCCACTACGATTCCACCGATGTCGGCGGCTGCTCCTACCTGGCGCATGTGGCGCATGCGGCCGAGGCCATCGCCATGGGCAAGTGCAAGGTGGCGCTGATCACGCTGGCCGGCCGCCCGCGCTCGGAAGGTGTGGCGACCGGCACGGCGCCGCGCCCGGGCGACCCGCGCCAGCCCGACGTGCAGTTCGAATATCCCTTCGGGCCGGCGATCGCGAACATGTACGCCATGTGCGCGCAGCGCCACATGTACGAATATGGCACGACCTCGGAGCAACTGGCCTGGATCAAGGTCGCCGCCAGCCATCACGCGCAGCACAATGAACACGCGATGCTGCGCAAGGTCGTCACCGTCGAGGATGTGGTGAACTCCCCGCTGGTGGCGGACCCGCTGCACCGCCTGGATTGCTGCGTCATCAGCGATGGCGGCGGCGCGCTGGTGGTGACCAGCCCGGAGATCGCCCGCAGCCTGAAGCGGCCGCTGGTCGGCATCCGCGGCGCGGGCGAGGCGATCAAGCATGTCGATGGCGGGCGCATCGACCTGACCTATACCGGCGCGCGCTATGCCGGCGCCCGCGCCTTCGAGATGGCTGGGGTGAAGCCCGCCGACATCAAGTACGCCAGCATCTATGACAGCTTCACCATCACCGTGCTGATGCAGCTGGAGGATCTCGGCTTCTGCGAGAAGGGCCAGGGCGGCAAGTTCGTGTCGGACGGCAATCTGATCTCGGGTGTCGGCAAGCTGCCCTTCAACACCGATGGTGGCGGGCTGTGCAACAACCACCCGGCCAATCGCGGTGGCATCACCAAGGTGATCGAGGCGGTGCGGCAGCTGCGCGGCGAGGCGCATCCGGCCGTGCAGGTGAAGAATTGCGACCTGGCACTGGCGCATGGCACGGGCGGTTCGCTCGGCACGCGGCATGGCAGCGCGACCCTGGTGCTGGAGAGGCTGTGACCATGAGCGAACGCATCCCCCCCGCGCCGGTCGGCGATCCCTCCACCCAGCGTTTCTGGGACGCGGCGCGGCAGGGCCGCCTGTTGATCGGCCGCAACACCAAGACGGGCCAGACGCATTACCCGCCGCGCCCCTTCTGCCCCTTCAGCGATGAGGGCGAAGTGGAGTGGATCGAGGCCAGCGGCGAGGGCACGGTCTACAGCTTCAGCATCATGCGCGCCAAGACGCCCTATGCCATCGCCTATGTCGAGCTGGCCGAGGGCCCGCGCATGATGACGAACATCGTCGGCTGCGACTTCGATGCCGTGAAGATCGGCATGAAGGTGAAGCTGGCGTTCCGCGACACCGAGGGCGACGGCCCGCCGGTGCCGATGTTCACCCCAGCCTGACTGATGGGAGGTGCAGGAACCTCAGGTTCCTGCCGGGGGTCCAGGGGGCAGCGCCCCCTGGTACGAGCTTTCAGGAAGGAAAACGCAGGCAATGATGCTGCAGGACAAGGTTGCCATCGTCACGGGTGCGGGTGGCGGGATCGGGCGTGAGATCGCCCTCGCCATGGCGCTGGCCGGTGCGAAGGTGGTGATCAACGACATCGGCGCCTCGCTGAGCGGCGAGGGCCAGACCTCCGCCACGCCGGGCGAGCAGACCAAGGCGATCATCGAGCAGCGCGGCGGCCAGGCGGTGACCAACACCGACAGCGTGGCGGACTGGGACAGCGCCAAGCGCATCGTGCAGAGCGCCATCGACGCCTTCGGCCGTGTCGACATCGTGGTCAACAATGCCGGCATCCTGCGCGACCAGATCTTCCACAAGATGACGCCGGAGGAATGGCTCTCCGTCATCAATGTGCATCTGAACGGCAGCTTCTTCGTCTCCCGCGCCGCGGCGGAGCATTTCCGCGCCCAAGGGTCGGGCGCCTATGTACACATGACCTCGACCTCCGGCCTGATCGGCAATTTCGGCCAGGCCAACTATTCGGCGGCGAAGCTCGGCATCGCGGCGCTGTCGAAGTCGATCGCCCTCGACATGCAGCGCTTCGGCGTGCGTTCCAACTGCATCGCGCCCTTCGCCTGGAGCCGCATGACCAGCTCCATCCCGGCCGAGACGCCGGAGCAGAAGGCGCGGGTGGAGAAGCTGAAGCGCATGACGCCGGAGAAAAACGCGCCGCTGGCGGTGTTCCTGGCCAGCGATGCGGCGAAGGAGGTCAACGGGCAGATCTTCGCGGCGCGCAACAACGAGATCTTCCTGTTCAGCCAGCCCCGGCCCGTGCGCAGCGCGCATCGCGAGGATGGCTGGACACCGGAACTGATCGCCGAACACGCCCTGCCGTCGCTGCGCGCGCAATTCCTGCCTTTGGATCGCAGCGGGGACGTGTTCTCCTGGGATCCGGTGTAAGAGAAGAAAAAAGGCCGGGGGAAGGAATTCCCCCGGACCCCCCATCTTTTTTCTGTCAGTTGGGAGGAATGGCGATGGGTGTGACGCAGGAGCTGGCCGGCTTCACGGCGGGGCTGCGGGCCGAAAGCCTGCCGCCGGAGGTCGCGGAACGCGCCAAGGCGCTGGTGCTGGACCTGGTCGGCAACATCGTGCGCGCCCGCGCCGAGGCCGAGAGCACGCCCGCCCTGCTGCGCATGGTGCAGGCGCTGGGGCTGGGGCAGGGCAGCGCGCGGGTCTTCGGCGACAGCGCCACCTACAGCCCCGCCGGCGCGGCGCTGATCAACGCGACGCTCGGCCACTCGCTGGATTTCGACGACACCCACGCCGTCGCCGTGGTGCATCCCGGCGCGCCGGTGATTCCGGCGGCCCTCGCGGCGGGCGAGATGGTCGGCGCCTCGGGCGCCGAGGTGCTGGCCGGCATCGTGGCGGGCTACGAGGTCGCGCTGCGCCTGGCGCTGGCCCTGCCGGCCGGCGCGCATTACGACCGTGGCTTCCATCCCTCCGCCACCTGCGGTGCCTTCGGCGCGGCGGCCGCGGCGGCGCGCGTCTTCGGGCTGGATGCGGCGGGAGTGGAATCGGCGCTGGGCATCGCGCTCAGCCAATGCGCCGGCAGCCTGCAATTCCTCGCGAATGGCGCCTGGACCAAGCGCTTCCAGGTGGGCTGGGCCGGCATGTCGGGCCTCGCCGCCGCCACCCTGGCGCGCGAGGGCTTCAAAGGCGCGGCCGACGCCATCGAGGGCCGCCAGGGCTTCCTGCGCGCCTATGCGCCCGACCCGAAGCCGGAGCGTGTCTGCCAGGATCTCGGCCAGGTCTGGGAGCTGATGGCGACAGGCGTGAAGCCCTACCCCTCCTGCCGCTGGGGCCATGCCGGAATCGACGCCGCGCTGGCGCTGCGCGCCGAGCTGGGCCTGAAGCCGGAGGAGGTGGAGGGCGCGACGCTCGGCCTCTCCCGCGCCGGCATGCTGCTGGTGGGCGAGCCCGCCGAGCGCAAGGCGGATCCGCAGAACATCGTCGATGGCCAGTTCAGCGGGCCTTTTGTTATCGCCACGGCGCTGTCGACCGGCGCGATGGGCTGGGACAGCTACGCGAAGCTCAAGGATCCCGCGATCCGCGCCATGATGCAGCACATCGCCTGCGAGAACGACCCCGAGATCGAGGCCGAGTTCCCCGCCAACATGTCCGGCAAGCTGACGCTGCGCGCGCGGGGCCAGGTCTTCACCCGCAAGGTCATCGTGCCGAAGGGCGAGCCCGACAATTTCCTCAGCGAGGCCGAGCTGCGCGCCAAATTCGCGGGCCTGGCCGACACGGTGCTGGGCGCCGAGCAGGCGAATGCGCTGGCCGAGACCATCGGGCGGCTGGATCGCCTGAACGACATTTCCTCCCTGTTGCGCAGCCCGGCCGAGGCGGCCTGAAGGACGACCATGCTGCAGACCACGCCGAACGACCCGCATGCCGAGATCCGCGAGGAGGTCGCCAAGCTCTGCGCCCGCTTCCCCGGCGAATACTGGCGCAAGCTGGATGAGGTGCGCGGCTACCCGACCGAATTCGTGCAGGCGCTGACCCAGGCCGGCTGGCTGGCGGCGCTGATTCCGGAGGAGTTCGGTGGCTCCGGCCTGCCGCTCTCGGCGGCCGCGGCGATCCTCGAGGAGATCCAGCGCCAGGGCTGCAACGGCGCCGCCTGCCACGCGCAGATGTACATCATGGGCACCATCCTGCGGCATGGCAGCGACCGCCAGAAGCAGGAGTATCTGCCGAAGATCGCCAGCGGCGAACTGCGTTTGCAGGCTTTCGGCGTGACCGAGCCGACCAGCGGCACCGACACCACCAGCCTGCGCACCTTCGCGAAGAAGGAAGGCGACAAGTACATCGTCAACGGCCAGAAGATCTGGACCAGCCGGGCCGAGCATTCCGACCTGATGCTGCTGCTGGCCCGCACCACGCCGCGCGACCAAGTGGCGAAGAAGACCGAGGGGCTGTCGACCTTCATCGTCGACATGCGCACGGTGCTGGGCAAGGGGCTGACCATCCGCCCCATCCGCACCATGATGAACCACAATTCCTGCGAGGTCTTCTTCGATAACATGGAAGTGCCCGCCGAGAACCTCGTCGGCGTCGAGGGCAAGGGCTTCCGCTACATCCTGGACGGCATGAATGCCGAGCGGCTGCTGATCGCCGCCGAGTGCATTGGCGATGCCAAGTGGTTCATCGAGAAGGCGGTGGGCTACGCCAAGGAGCGTGTGCTGTTCGGCCGGCCGATCGGGCAGAACCAGGGTGTGCAATTCCCCATCGCGCGCGCCTATGCGCAGATGCGCGCGGCCGAGGCCATCGTGCAGAAGGGCCTCGCCAAGTTCGAGGCGGGCGTGAATCCCGGCGAGGAAGCGAACATGGGAAAAATGCTGGCCGCCGAGGCCAGTTGGGCCGCGGCCGAGGCCTGCGTGCAGACCCATGGCGGCTTCGGCTTCGCCGAGGAGTATGACGTGGAACGGAAGTTTCGCGAGACGCGGCTGTATCAGGTGGCGCCGATCAGCACCAATCTCGTGCTTTCCTATCTCGGCGAGCATGTGCTGGGCATGCCGCGGAGCTACTGAGCATGGACAAGCCGCTGGCCGGGCTGCTGGTCGTCTCGATGGAGCAGGCGGTGGCCGCCCCCACCTGCTCGGTGAAGCTGGCCGATGCCGGGGCGCGCGTCATCAAGATCGAGCGCGCCGAGGGCGATTTCGCGCGTGGCTACGATCGCGCCGCCGCCGGGCAGTCGAGCTATTTCGTCTGGCTCAATCGCGGCAAGGAAAGCGTCTGCCTCGACATCAAGCAGGAGGGCGACAAGGCGCTGCTGGCGGCGCTGCTGGCGAAGGCCGATGTCTTCATCCAGAATCTGGCACCGGGCGCGATGGCGCGGGCGGGTTTCGGCAGCGCGGCGCTGCGGCAGCGCCATCCTCGCCTGATCACCGTCGACATCAGCGGCTATGGCGAGAGCGGCGACTACGCCGCGATGAAGGCCTATGACCTGCTGGTGCAGGCGGAAAGCGGCCTGGCCTCGATCACCGGGCATCCGGCGGGGCCGGGGCGCGTCGGCGTCTCGGTCTGCGACATCGCCACCGGCACCATGGCGCATGCGGCGGTGCTGGAGGCGCTGATCGCCCGTGGCATCAGCGGAGAGGGGCGTTCCATCGCCATCTCGCTCTTCGACGCCATGGCCGATTGGATGAACGTTCCTCTGTTGTATTTCGAGGGCACGGGGAAGGCGCCGCAGCGGCTTGGCCTGGCGCATCCGTCCATCTGCCCCTATGGCGCCTTCGCCACGGCCGATGGCGCGCTGGTGCTGATCTCGATCCAGAATGAGCGCGAGTGGCAGCAATTCTGCGCCGCCTTCCTGGGCGAGCCCGACCTGCCGCAGCGCGAGGGCTTCCGCAGCAATGTCGAGCGCGTCGCCCATCGCGCCATGGTGGATGCGCATGTCGGCGCCGTCTTCGCGACGCTGACGCGGGCCGAATGCGACGCCCGGCTGCGCGCGGCCAACACCGCCTATGGCTTCGTCAACGATCTGCCGGCGCTGGCCGCGCATCCGGCGCTGCGCCGGCTGTCGGTCGCGACGCCGAATGGCGCGGTCGCCATGGCCGCGCCCGCCGCGCGCTTCCCCGATGCGCCGCCGCGCGACTACCGCCCGGTGCCGGGGCTCGGCCAGCACACGGAGGCGGTGCGGGCCGAATTCATGGGCTGAACCGCAGGGAGGCGGCGATGCAGTTTGCCTATACGCCGGAGCAGGAGAGCGTGCGCGACGCCATCGCCCGCCTCTGTGCCGGCTTCGGCGACGAATACTGGCTGGCGCGCGACAGCGATGGCCGCTTCCCGCAGGAATTCCACCAGGCGCTGGCGCGCGATGGCTGGCTCGGCATCTGCATGCCGGAGCCCTTGGGCGGCGCCGGTCTCGGCATCGCCGAGGCCGCCATCATGATGCGCGCCATCGCCGAATCCGGCGCCGGCATGACCGGCGCCTCCGCCGTGCACATGAACATCTTCGGGCTGAACCCGGTGGTGGTGTTCGGCAGCACGGAGCAGCAGGCGCGCATGCTGCCGCCGCTGATCGCGGGGACCGAGCGCGCCTGTTTCGCGGTGACCGAGCCGAACACCGGCCTCGACACGACGAAGCTGCAGACGCGCGCCGAGCGGCGCGGCGACCATTACGTCGTGCATGGGCAGAAGGTGTGGATCTCCACCGCCCAGGTCGCCGAGCGCGTGCTGCTGCTGGCGCGCACCACGCCGCTGGAGCAGGTGACGCGCCGCACCGAGGGGCTCAGCCTGTTCTACACCGCGCTCGACCGGACGAAGGTGCGGGTGCGGGAAATCCCGAAAATGGGCCGCAAGGCCGTCGATTCCAACGAGGTGTTCTTCGATGGGCTGGAAGTGCCGGTGGAGGACCGCATCGGCGACGAGGGAAAAGGTTTCGACTACATCCTGCACGGGCTGAACCCGGAGCGCATCCTGGTGGCGGCGGAGGCGGTCGGGCTCGGCGCCGTGGCGCTGCGGCGCGCCACGGAGTACGCGAAGGATCGGCGCGTCTTCGGCCGCGCCATCGGGCAGAACCAGGCGATCCAGCACCCGCTGGCGGAAAGCTGGATGGCGCTGGAGGCCGCCTGGCTGATGGTGATGCAGGCCGCCTGGCGCTACGACCAGGGGATGAGCTGCGGCGCCGAGGCCAATGCGGCGAAATACCTCGCCGCCGAGGCCGGCTTCGAGGCCTGCCAGCGCGCGGTGATGACGCATGGCGGCTTCGGCTATGCCCGCGAATACCATGTGGAGCGCTATCTGCGCGAGGTGATGATCCCGCGCATCGCCCCCGTCAGCCCGCAGCTGATCCTCTGCTTCATCGCCGAGAAGGTGCTGGGCCTGCCGCGCTCCTACTGAAGCGCGGCGCCCGGCGCGGGGCTCAGCCGGCGTCGAGCTGCAGCCCCTCGCGCCGCACCACCTCGCCCCATTTCTCGGTCTCGGCGCGGACGAATTCGGCATAGTGCGCCGGCGTGCCATAGGCCGGCAGGCCGCCCATCTCGGCGAAGCGCTTCTGGGTTTCCGGCATGTCCAGCATCGCCTTGATCTCGGCGTTCAGCGCGGCCACCGCCGGCTCCGGCGTGCCGGCCGGGTAGAAGGCGCCGAACCAGGAATTCACCTCGTAGCGGGACAGTTCCGGCGCCACCTCGCGCATCGCCGGCAGGTCGGGCAGCTGCGGGTTGCGCTCGGCGCTGGTGACGCCGAGCGCGCGCACCGAGCCGGCGCGCACCTGCTGCACCGCGCTGGTGAGGTTGTCGAAGCTGAACTGCACCTCATTGCCCAGCAGCCCGACCATGGCGGGGCCGGCGCCGCGGTAATGCACGGCGATGGAGCGGCTGCCGGTGAGCTGGCTGAACCACACGGCGGAGAGATGCGGCGACTGCCCGACCCCCGGCGTGCCATAGCTCAGCTTGCCGGGATTCTCCCGCACATAGGCGATGAATTCCTGCGCCGTGTTCACCGGCAGGGAGGGATGCACCACCAGGACGTTCGGCCCACGGATCATGTTGGAGACGGGGATCAGCTGCTCCGCCCGGTAGGGCAGGTTGCGGAACAGCGAATAGGCGATGGCCTGCGGCCCGATATTGCCGAGCAGGATGGTGTGGCCATCGGGGCGGCTGCGCACCACCTCGGCGGTGCCGATGGTGCCGCCGGCGCCGGATTTGTTCTCCACCACCGCCGGCTGGCCCCAGTGCTGGGTCAGATGCGCCGCCAGCAGCCGCCCCATGATGTCCGTGGTGCCGGCGGCGGCGGCGGGCACGATGATGCGCACCGGCTGGCTCGGCCGCCAGCCGGCCAT
>NZ_GG770779.1:257125-262357 GCF_000164635.1 Pseudoroseomonas cervicalis ATCC 49957
CGGCGGGCCGCGGCGCGGCCGGCAAGGGGCCGGCCCCAGGCGCAACGCACCGGGTGAGCGGCAAGACGCGGCATGGCGAACATCATCGGCAATGGCGGGGCCAATCTTCTGACGGGCACGCCAGGGGACGACATCATCCAGGGCCTGGGGGGCAATGACACGCTCTCGGGCGGCGACGGCGCCGACATCCTCTCGGGCGGCGATGGCGACGATGTGCTGACCGGCGGCCGCGGCGCCGACACGCTGCATGGCGGCGCCGGCAACGACGTCTTCCGCTACGGCAGCCTGGCCGAGCTGAGCGAGGACCGCATCGTCGATTTCTCCACCGGCGACCGGCTGGATTTCTCCGCCATCGCCGGGCTGCGCTTCATCGGCGCGCAGAATTTCACCGGCGCCGGGATGGAGGCGCGGCTGGCCTGGCAGGGCGCCACCACCCTGCTGCTGATCGACATCAACGGCTTCTCCCGCGCCGAGCTGACGCTGCGCCTGGATGGCGCGCTGCGGCTGGTGGAGGTGGCGCCGGGCCAGCTGATGCTGGCCGCGCCGGTGCTGGCCAGCGGCGGCGCCGGCGCCGACCGGCTGGTGGGCGGGGCGGGCGATGACCGGCTGCTCGGCCTCGGCGGCAACGACGTGCTGCTCGGCGGCGAGGGCGACGACACCCTCTCCGGCGGCGATGGCAATGACACGCTGGAGGGCGGCGCCGGCGCCGACCTGCTGCTGGGCGGCGCCGGCGCCGACCTGTTCCGCTACACCGAGGCGGCGCACCTCGCTGGCGACCGGTTCGGCGATTTCGACGATCTCGACCGCATCGATCTCAGCGGCGTGGCCGGGCTGCGCTTCCTGGGCGACGCGGATTTCACCCTGACCCCGGGCGAGCTGCGGCAGAGCGGCAAATGGCTGCTGCTCGACCTGGATGGCGACGGGCTGGCCGATTACAGCGCCTGGGTCTCCGGCACCGGCATGTTGCGGGAGACCGCGGCGGGCACGCTGGTGCTGCGCCGCGCCGCGCCGCTGCTGGTGCTGGGCACCGAGGCCGCCGACCGGCTGGTGGGCGATGCCAGCGCCGACCGGCTGGAGGGCAATGGCGGCAACGACACCCTCCTCGGCATGGGCGGCGACGACCGGCTGATCGGCGGCGACGGCAACGACACGCTGGATGGCGGCAGCGGCAACGACTTCCTCGAGGGCGGCAATGGCGACGACACGCTGACCGGCGGCGATGGCGACGACGTGCTCTCCGGCGGCCACGGCAATGACGTGCTGCTGGGCGGCGCCGGCAACGACGTGCTGCGCGGCGGCCCCGGCAACGACATCTTCCGCTACCTGCGCGCGGCGGACCTGCAGGGCGACATCCTCCGCGACCTGGAGCCGGGCGACCTGCTCAGCCTCTCCGCCATCGGCGCCTTCCGCTTCATCGGCGACGATCCGTTCAGCGGCGCCGGCATGGAGATCCGCTTCGATGGCCGCGTCCTCGGCATCGACCAGGATGGCGACGGCCGGGCCGAGATCACCGCCGCCATCGACACCGGCGGGCGGCTGCTGGAGGGCAATGTGCCCGGCTCGCTGACCCTGGTGGTGGCGCGCGACCGCGCCCTGGCCGGCACGCTGGGCGATGACGTGATCACCGGCGGCCCCGGCCATGACACGCTGACCGGGCGCGACGGCAATGACACGCTGCTGGGCGGCTCGGGCAACGACACGCTGCTGGGCGGCAACGGCAACGACCTGCTCGATGGCGGCAATGGCGACGACGTGCTGGAGGGCGGGCTGGGCTGGGACATCTTCCGCATCTCGCCCGAGACCGGCGGGCGCTACACCACCGACACCCTCCGCGACTTCACCCAGGCCGACCGCATCGACCTGACGCAGTTCCGCGGCCTGGTCTGGATCAATGACGGGCTGTTCAGCGGCGTGCGGCCGGAGGCGCGGCTGCTGCGCGGGCCGGGCGGCAGCCGCATCGAGATCGACGCGGATGGCGATGGCGTCGCCGACCAGGGCGTGTTCCTGCCCGGCGTCACCACGGTCAAGGAGACCGACCCCGGCTCGCTGCTGCTGCGCATCGTCGCCAGCGTCTCCTTCAGCGGCAACGACCTGGCCAACATCCTGGTGGGCTCGGAGGGGGACGACACCCTCTCCGGCCTCGGCGGCAACGACACGCTGGTCGGCTGGGCCGGCCATGACACGCTGATCGGCGGCCCCGGCAATGACGTGCTGCGCGGCGAGACCGGCGACGACACGCTGCTGGGCGGCGAGGGCGACGACGTGCTGCTGCCCGGCCTCGGCCGCGACGTGATGACCGGCGGCCCCGGCGCCGACTGGTTCCGCTACCGCAGCGTCGCCGAGATCGGCCTGCTGGAGGACCGCATCACCGATTTCGACCTGGCCGACCGGCTCGACCTCTCGGCGATCGGCGAGCTGAGCTTCAGCCCCGCCGGGCTGACCGGCCGCGCCGGGCAGATCGCCGTGCTTGATGGCTGGGGCGGGCGCGATGCCGGCTGGACCTTCCTGGCCATCGACCTCGATGGCGATGCCCGGCCGGACGCCCTGCTCACCCTGGAGGGCGACATGGCGCTGGAGGAGTTCAACCCCGGCAGCCGCATCCTGCGCCGCGTCGCCGACCTCAACCTGACCGGCGGCCCCGGCAATGACGTGCTGACCGGCGGCGGCGGCCAGGACCGGCTGGTGGGCGGCGGCGGCGATGACCGGCTCTCCGGCCTGGGCGGGCCGGACCAGCTCTATGGCGGCACCGGCAATGACACGCTGGATGGCGGCGATGGCGACGACCTGCTGCTGGGCGAGGCCGGGGACGACACGCTGATCGGCGGCGCCGGCCGCGACACGCTGCGCGGCGGCGACGGCAACGACCTGCTGGCCGGCGGGCTCGGCGCCGACACGCTGACCGGCGGCGCCGGCAACGACATCTTCCGCTACCTGGCCGCCGCCGAGCTGGAGGGCGACCGCATCACCGATTTCCAGGCCGGCGACCTGATCGACCTCGCCGCGCTGCGCGCCCGCTACATCGGCAGCGACCCCTTCCAGGCCGATGGCACGGCGCAGCTGCGCTCCTGGCAGCTCGGCGTCACCTGGCTGGCGGTGGACGCCAATGGCGATGGCGTGGTCGATGCGGTGATGAGCCTGGGCGACGCCGCGCCGCTGGAGGAGACGGCGCCCGGCTCCGGCCTGCTGCGCCGGGTGGCCGATCTGGTGCTGAGTGGCGGCGCCGGCAATGACACGCTGACCGGCGGCGCCGGGCAGGACACATTGCTCGGCCTCGGCGGCAATGACACGCTGTCGGGCGGCGCCGGCAACGACTCGCTGGATGGCGGCGCCGGCCAGGACTGGCTGCGCGGCGGGCCGGGCAGCGACACGCTGATCGGCGGCCCCGGCAACGACGTGTTCCGCTGGGAGGTGGAGGACATCGCCGGCGCCGCCCTCGACACGGTGCTCGATTTCACCGTGGGCGACACGCTGGACTTCTCCCCGCTCGGCGCCCGCTTCCTCGGCAGCGGCGCCTTCACCGGCCGCGGCGAGGCGGAGATCCGCCAGGCCGGGGTGATGCTGCTGGTCGATCTCAATGGCGACGGCTTCACCGATGCCAGCGTGCAGCTCAACGCCCTGCCGGGCAGCCTGCAGGAGACGGCGCCCGGCTCCGGCCTGCTGGTGCTGGCCTCGCCCCAGGTGCTGACCGGCACCGAGGGGCGCGACCTCCTGACCGGCGGCGGCAATGCCGACACGATCCACGGGCTGGGCGGCGACGATGTGCTGGCCGGCGGCGGCGGCAACGACATCCTGCATGGCGGCGCCGGCAATGACACGCTGCTGGGCGGCGAGGGCGACGACATCCTGGTGGGCGGGCCCGGCGCCGACAGCCTGACCGGCGGCCCCGGCAATGACCGCTTCGTCTTCGCCCATGGCGATACCGGCAATGACAGCGCTGCGCGCGACACCATCACCGATTTCAACGCCGCGCCCTATGCCGACCAGCTCGACCTCTCCGGCATCGACGCCGACCTGACGCAGCCGGGCGACCAGGCCTTCACCCTGCTGCTGAGCGGCAGCCTCAGCGCGCCGGGCCAGCTCGTCTTCCTCGACGGCGTGCTCTACGGCAATGTCGATGCCGACCCGGCGGCGGATTTCCAGATCGCCATGCCCGGGGTCGGCAGCCTGGCCAGCTGGAATTTCTGGGCGCTCTGAGCTAGGCCGGGCGGCCGATCCCGCCGCCCCTCCTGGCCCGGAGCCGCCATGCGCATCCTGCACACCGCCGACTGGCATCTCGGCCGCGTCCTGCACGGCCAGCCCTTCCTGCCGGAGCAGGAATGGCTGCTGGCCGGCGCCTTCCTGGACGCGGTGCGCGAGGCCCGGCCCGACCTGCTGGTGATCGCCGGCGACCTGTATGACCGCGCCGTGCCGCCCGCCGCCGCCGTCGAACTGCTGGGCGAGGTGCTGCGCGCGGTGATCCAGGGGCTCGGCGTGCCGGTGCTGCTGATCGCCGGCAATCATGACGATGCGCGGCGCCTGGGCTTCGCCGCGCCGTTGCTGGGGCTGGCCGGGCTGCACATCGCCGGCTGCGCCCGCGGCCGCTCCTTCCTGTTCCAGGACCAGCACGGGCCGGTGCGGGTGCTGGCCGCCGATTACGGCGCCCCGGCCCATCTGGCCGAGCTGTTCGGGCCGGAGGCGAACATCCTCGACCACGAGGCCGGCTTCGCCGCCAGCATGGCGCATCTGCGCGCCGCGCTGCGCCCGGGCGAGCGCAGCCTGGTGGTGGCGCACGCCTTCGTCCAGGGCGGCGCGGAGAGCGAGAGCGAGCGGCAGTTGCAGGTGGGCGGCAGCGGCGCCGTCTCGGCCGCGCATCTGGAGGGGTTCCACTATGTCGCGCTCGGCCACCTGCACCGGCCGCAGCAGATGGCGGCGGGGCGCATCCGCTATGCCGGCTCGCCGCTCGGCTATTCCTTCTCGGAGGCCGGGCAGGAGAAATCCCTGACCCTGGTCGAGCTGGGCGCCGATGGCGCGGTGCGGACCGAGGCCCTGCCGCTGCCGGTGCGCCGCCCCCTGCGCCTGCTGCACGGCACGCTGGCCCAGCTGCTGGACGCCGCCGAGGGGGCCGGGCGCGAGGACTGGCTGCAGGTCTGGCTGGCCGACCGCCCCTTCGACGCCATGGCGCGGCTGCGCGAGCGCTACCCGAACGTGCTGGACCTGCGCTTCGCCGCCGCGCCGCTGCCGCCCGGCGCGGCG
>NZ_GG770779.1:264380-266333 GCF_000164635.1 Pseudoroseomonas cervicalis ATCC 49957
CTGCGGCATGCCGGACGACCCCCGCAAGCGGGGCGAGGCGATGTTGCTGGCGCCCGGCCTCACGCCGCGCGCGGCCGCGCGTCTGGCGCGGCGGTTCCGGCAGAATGCCATCGTGCTTTTGCGCCGGGGCGCGGCACCGGCGCTGGGCCTGCTGCGCTGACGCGGCTGCGGCTCAGGCATCAGGCGCGGGTCAAACGGAAACGTCGCTGTCCTGCACACGGACCCGCATGCGGCATGCCGCGCCTGGGGCGGGGAGAGGGCGCGCCGGATCGCCTGGCCCGCACGCAAAAAAAACCGGGCCGGACAAGTCCGGCCCGGTGGTCTGCCCGCCATTCTGTGGCGGACGCCGGAGAAAAGATCAGGCGGCCTGCTTCAGCGCCTGCGGGTTGATGGTGCCATTGGCCATCTTGTTCAGCAGGGTGTCGGTCTCCTTCTCCTCCTGCAGATTGGCCTCCAGCAGCGCCAGGATGTCCTTCTTGCCGCTGACCTTGGCCCAGGCGATCAGCGCGCCATAGCGGGCCATCTCGTAATGCTCGACCGCCTGGGCGCAGGCGACCAGCCCGGCATCGCGCACCGCGCTCGGCGTCGGCGCCTCGTCCAGCAGCTCCTCGCATTCCTCGATCAGGCCGTTGATCGCCTCGCAGGTCACGCCCTGGGCGCGCTTGCCCAGCGCCTCGAACACCTGCTGCAGGCGCTCGACCTGCCCCTGGGTCTGGTCACGGTGCAGCAGGAAGCCCTCGCGCAGCTCGTCGCTCTGCGCGGCCTTCGCCATCTTGGGCAGGGCCTTCAGGATCTGCCGCTCGGCGTAATAGATGTCCTTCAGCGTGTGCAGGAACAGGTCGTCGATGCTCTTGATGCCAGCCACGGGAAATCCTTTCCTTGTCTGGCGCGGTCTCGGCGCGCGCCCATCGCCTCAATCGCCGCCGCCGCCGCAGGTTCCGCGGCGGGCGCATGAAAAAACGGCGCCGCCCCGGAGGGCGGCGCCGCTGGCCTCATTCAGGAACGGCCGCCATGCGAGTTCTGGCCGCCCTTGCGCCCGGCCTCGCTGGCCTTCTCGCGGTCATTGGCGAAATTGCCGCCCGAGCTGCTGCCGCCCGAGCTGCCGCCACCCGAGCTGCCGCCGCCGCCATGCGAGTTCTGGCCGCCCTTGCGCCCGGCTTCCGCCGCCAGCTCGGGATCCTGCGCGAAGGGGCGCTTCTCGGCGGGCACGCTCTGGCCGCCCTTGGAGGCGATGTCGCGCTGCTTCTGCTCGTCCATCGAGGCGAAGCCGCGATTGCTGGTGTCGTTGTTGGCCATGGAGAAGTTTCCTTGTCCTGTCTGCATTGTTGCAGCCGGCGTTGGTGCCCGGCTGTGCTGGATCAACCGGGCCGCGGCGGTCCTGTTCCGTGACAACTCTGTCATGTTGGTGGCCGCAACCGCCGGGCGCCGGGCGGCCTTGCAGGGGCGGGGACGGCGCCGCCGCCCACCAGCAGGAGCATGACCATGAGCAACAATCCCCGCTTTCCCGAGGCACGGCCCTCCGAGGTCGGGCCGCACGACGTCAACGAGGAGCAGAACGACCCGAAGGCGAAGCTGCGCAAGCCGGAGGAGGATTATGCGAACGAGACCGGCGGCCAGGCCGCGGTGGTGGGGCCGCGCCAGCCCGGCCCCGGGGCCAGGGCGCTGACGCGGCCGCAGCAGGCGGAGAAGCCGGGGAAGGGCTGAGCCTTCCCCGGCGGCCGTTTCTCAGCCCGGAGGCGGGGCGGGGGGCAGGCCCGCCAGGCTGCGCAGCGAGGCCAGCAGCGCGTCGCGCTCCCGTTCGAACCGCCCGGCGGCGAGGCTGATCTCCTCCTGCCAGCCGGTCCAGGCCGCCTCCACCGGCGCAGCGTCCGGCTGCGCCGGGGCGAGGCCCTCCATCGCGGCGGCCACCTCGGCCGGGGGCGCCCCGGCATCCACCACCGGCGTCCCACCGGT
>NZ_GG770779.1:267426-272025 GCF_000164635.1 Pseudoroseomonas cervicalis ATCC 49957
ACCGGCGTCCCACCGGTGGCCTGGGGTCCCAGCGGCCGGGGCGTGGGCGCGCCGCGCAGCGCCTCCTCCGGGGACGGCTCCCCGCTCAGCGTGCCGAGGCCGCCCTGCGCCGCGAGGCTGGACCGCAGCTGGCCGGTGCCGGCGTTCATCACGGTCTGGAAGCCGATGCCCGGAGCAGAGGCCGGGCCGGCCGGGCCGATGAAGGCCTGGACGGTTTCGACCAGCGTCGGCGCGCCGCCCGTCGCCATGGGATCGGCCGCCGGCGCGAGGAGCCCGCCCGGAATGGTCGGGCCGCCCGCGATGGTGCGCGGGATGTCCGTCGCCGGCAGGAGGCTGGTGGCGAGGGTGGGGGTGCTGCCGGTGAAGGGCACGGCCACCGTCACCCGCACCTCGGTGAACAGGCCGCCGGCATCGGTCAGGCGGTAGGTGAAGCTGTCCGTGCCGCTGTAGTTGAACTCGGCCTGGTAGAGCAGCGTGCCATCGGCCTGCACCACCAGCGTGCCATGCGCCGGGGCCAGGGCGATGCTGACGGCCAGCCTGTCCCCGGCATCGGGGTCGCTGGCCGCGGCGGCGGCGCGCGGGTCGAGCCGCAGGGCGCCGGTGTTGTCCGCGGCGAGGCTAAGGGCCGGGCTGGCGGATGGGGCCTCGTTCACGTCCCGCACGGTGACGGTGGCGGCCAGCCGCGTGACATTGCCGGCCGTGTCGGTGGCCACGATGGTCAGCGCATGGCTGCCCGCCGCCTCATGGTCGAGCGGCAGCAGGCTGAGGATGCGGCCCGTGCCCTCCTCGATGGTGAAGCGCGCCAGCGCCTCCGGCGTGCCCTCCAGGCGGAAGACCACCCCCTGCGCGTCCACCGCCAGGACCTGCCCGGCCAGGGTGCCGGGCGGGGCGTTCTCCGCCAGGGCCAGCGGCGCGGCGAGCGAGAGGGCGGGCGGGGTGGTGTCCACCACCAGCGCCAGCGCCGCCATCGCCGGCCCGGTGTTGCCGGCCGCGTCGGTGGCGTCGGCGGTCAGGCTGTGCGGGCCATCGGCCAGGCTGGCCGCCAGGGTCCAGTTGCCTGCCCCGTCCGCCAGCACGGTGCCGAGCAGCGTGCCGCCATCCCGCACCGCCACCAGGCTGCCCGCCTCGGCGGTGCCGGTGAGGGTGATGGCGCCGCTGGCGGAGAGCTGGCCGCCGCCCGGCATCGTCTCGCCCGGCAGGCTGCTCAGCGCCGGCGCGGCGGGCGGGGTGGTGTCCACCGTCACCACCAGGCTGGCGATCGCGGAGGTGTTGCCGGCCGCGTCCACCGCCTGCAGCGTGTAGCTGTGGCTGCCATCGGCGAGGTCGCTGCCCTCGGTGAACTGCCAGCCGCCCTCGGCATCCGGGATCAGCGTGTCGAGCAGCACGCCGTCGCGCCACAATTGCAGGCTGGTGGCGCCGCTGCTGGTGCCGGCGAGGCCGGGGCGCGGCGTGTTGGTCAGCCCGTCCCCCGCCATGCCGCTGTCGGTGGCGAGGACGATGCCCGGCAGGTCGGGGCGCACGCCATCGACCAGGATGCCGCTGGTGTCGGGCGGCGGGATGGCGGGCATGCCCTGGGAATTGCCGGCCAGATCGGTCAGCGTGCCGATGAGATCGACCAGCGCGGGGCTGCCGCCGGGCGTGCTGCCCTCGGTGACCGTCCAGGCGAAGACCAGCGTGTCGGTGCCGTTGCCGCTGACCAGCGCCGCCTCCACCAGCGTGCCGCCCAGGTCGAACAGCAGCGCCGGCGGGCCGTCGGAGATCTGCACCGCCTCGGAATAGGTCAGGGTGAAGTTCAGCGTGCTGCCGATGCCGTAGCGGCCCTCCGGCGGCGCCGAGAAGCCGATGATCACCGGCGGCACCGTGTCCAGCGCGACGGTGGCGGTGGCGGGATAGTCGGCCGCCAGGGGATTGCCGGCGAGGTCCGGCACGCCGGCGCGGACGCCGAGGGAGAGGCTGCCCGTGCCGTTGCCGGCCAGCACCTGCACCGTGTAGCTGGCGCCCCCGCCGCTGATCCCGGCGATGCTGGCCTCCGGCAGGCCGGGGGCGAGCAGCACCAGGTCGTTCACGCCGAGGCCGGCGACCGGCTCGGAGAAGGTGATGGTGAACTCGACCATGGTGGCATTGGCGGCGGGCGTGCCCACCAGCGCCACCGCCTGCACCATGGGCGGCAGCGCGTCGACGCGGATCGTGCTGGCATCGACGAAGGGCAGGACGCCGCCGGTGGCGTTGCCGGCCTGGTCCACCACCCCGGCCGCGCCGGAGAGGGTGGTGCCGAGCACCAGCCCGCCGCCCGCGTCGAAATCCCCCGCCTGCACGGCGTAGCGGAAGACCAGCTGGCTGGAGCCGCTGCCCGACACATACTCCAGGCTGCGCGCCACGCCGCCGATCTGCGCCGTCAGCGCGGGCGTGCCGATGACGGTGACGGCCTCGGCGAAGACCACGGTGACGTCCAGAATCTCGCCGGCCACATAGGTCCTGGCGGGCGGCAGGATGAGGTCGGTCACCACGGGGGCGATGCTGTCCACGAGCAGCCCGCCGAAATCGGCGGCGGCCAGGCTGAGCAGGGCGTCATTGCCGGCGGCATCGCGCAGTGTCACGCCCTCGAGCTGCGGCCCGCCGGGGAGGCGGATGCCATCGGCGTCCTGCAGCCCCTCGGGCAGGGTCAGGCTGAAGCGCAGGGTCTGCGCGTCCGGCTGGCCGCTGAACTGGGCGGTGAGCAAGGCGCCGCCGATCTCGACCCCCAGCGTGGCCTGGCCGGGGCCGGACAGGTTCACCGCCTCGCCGAAGGCGACGTCGAAGACCAGCGTGTCGCCGGCCCGGTACCAGCCCGGCGCGCTGGGCGAGGTGATGCCGGTGGCGGCCGGCGGGGTGGTGTCGATGACGAGGCCGGGCAGGGCAAAGTTGCCGAGGCTGTTGAAGTCGTTGCCCGCCGCGTCGCGCAGTGTCGCCCCGTTCAGGGAAGACGAGCCGAAGGCGATGTTGACGCCGCTCGCCGCGGTGTTCCCCGCGACCGGGACATAGTGGAACACCAGCGTGTCGGTGCCGCTGCCGGAGACATAGCTGGCCAGGGCGAAGCCATTGTCCAGGATGACCATCAGGCTGGGCGTGCCGCCCTGCACGAAGACCGGGGCATCGAACCCCAGGCTGATGGGCACCGTCTGCCCGGTGCCGTACAGCCCGGCGCTCCAGCCCGGCAGGGTCAGTTCCGGCGGGGTGGTGTCCACCAGCACGCCGGAGCTGTCGCCGATATTGGCGAGGCTGAGGTTGGCGTCATTGCCGGCGAGGTCGCGCAGCGTGCCGCCGTTCAGGCTGAGGCCGCCCAGGGCGATGCCATCGCCATCGGTGTCGCCCGGCTGCACGATGTAATGGAAGACCAGGGTGTCCCCGCCGATCGGGCCGACATAGCTGGCCAGCACCTGCGTGCCGCCCAGGGTGACTGCCAGGCTGGGCTGGCCGCCGCCGAGGCTGACCGCCTCGGAGAAGGTGACGGTGAACTCCAGGACGTTGCCGGCCTTGTAGGCGCCGGCGGCCGGCACGCCGACCGCGGTGACGCTGGGCGCCACGCCATCGACCTGCACCTGGCTGAGATCCGAGACGATTCCCGGCGGGCTGCCATCATAGGCGTTGCCGGCCAGGTCGCGGATCGTGCCGTTCTGCAGATCGAGGCCCAGCACCGCGATGCCGTCGCTGTCGGCATCGCCAGCCTGGATGGCGTAGGTGAAGACGAGGTTGCCGGGATGGCTGCTGCCGGTCAGCGCCGCGCTGCGCGTCACCCCGCCGATATCGATCAGCAGCGCCGGGCTGCCGCTGGTGCCCACCGCCTCGGAGAAGGCGAGGGTGAAGGTCAGCGTCTGGCCGGCGCGATAGGTGCCGGGGGCCGGGCCCTCCAGCGTCACGGCGGCCGGCGGCAGGGCATCCACCAGGACGCCATCCGTGCCGGGCAGGAGCGGCAGGGCCAGGACGGCGTCATTGCCGGCCACGTCGCGCAGCGTCGCCCCGCGCAAGGAGAGGCTGTCGATGCTGATGCCGTCGGCGTCGACCTCGCCCGGCTGCACCGTGTAGCGGAAGGTCAGCACCGTGCCGCCGGAGCCGCTGGCATAGGTGGCGGCGCGGGCGAGGCCGCCGATGGTCAGGTCCAGCGCCGGCAGGCCGCCGGTGGTGTCGACCAGCACGGGCTCGAAGAAGGTCAGGGTGAATTCCAGCACCTGCCCGGCGAGGTAGGTGACGGGGGGCGGGACCGTGCCGCTGGCGATGCTGGGCGCGATGGTGTCCACCACCACGCCGGCCAGGGCGGGCTGCGGCGGGATGGCGAGGCTGGCGTCATTGCCGGCCAGGTCGCGCAGCGTGCCGCCGTTGAGCTCGAGGCTGCCGGGCAGGCCGATGCCGTCCAGGTCATTCTGCCCTGGCTGCACGACGTAGGAGAAGACCAGCGTGTTGCTGCCCGAGCCCGCGACATAGTCGGCCTGCACCAGCTGACCGCCGATATCGAGTGCCAGGCTGGGCATGCCGCTGACCATGACCGTCTCGGCGAAGGTGATGCTGAAGTTCAGCGTCGCGCCCGCCGCGTAGCTGCCGGTGTCGGGGCCGGTGACGCTGGTA
>NZ_GG770779.1:274945-275631 GCF_000164635.1 Pseudoroseomonas cervicalis ATCC 49957
GCGGCCGGCGCGCTGGTGTCGATGGTGACGAATTGCGGGACGGAGGGGGAGGAGATGTTGTTCTGCGCGTCGGTGGCGGTGGCGGTGATGCTGCGCAGCCCCTCGGTGAGCGGGGTGGCCAGGGTGTAGGACCAGGCGCCCATGCCGTCGGCCAGGGTGGTGCCGTCGGCGACGCCATCGACCAGGATGGTGACGGTGCTGCCCGGCTCGGCGGTGCCGGTGAGGGTCGGGGTGGTGGCGTTGGTCAGCGCGTCGTTGCTGGCGCTGCCGGTGTCGGAGACCGGGTCGAGGGCGATGCTGGGCGGTGCGGGCGGCACGGCGTCGACCCGGATGGCGGCGGTGGCGCCGACGCCGTTCAGGGCGAGGCTGGCGTCATTGCCGGCGGCGTCGCGCAGCGTGGCGCCGTTGTCCAGCGCCAGGCCCATGACGTTGATGCCGTCGCTGTCGAGGTCGCCCGGCTGCACGGTGTACTCGAACAGCAGCGCGCTGCCGGGCGCGCCGGAGACATAGGCCGCCTGGCGGAGGGTGCCGCCGACCAGCAGGACGAGGCTGGCGCCGCCGGAGAGGCTGACGCTCTCGTCCAGCGTGACGGTAAAGCCCAGCACCTGGCCCGCGCCATAGGTGCCGTCGGCCGGCACGCCGACGCTGGCCACCTGCGGCGCCACGCCATCGACCAGGATGCCGCC
>NZ_GG770779.1:278738-281389 GCF_000164635.1 Pseudoroseomonas cervicalis ATCC 49957
AGCGGCGGCAGCAACCCGGCGAGGTTGGTGGTGGCCGCATTGCCAGCCAGGTCGGTCAGGGTGGCGCCGTTGAGGTCGAGGCTGGCGGCGGCCGAGAGGCCGTCCGCATCCAGGTCGCCGGGCTGGACGGTGTAGCGGAAGACCAGCGTGCTGGTGCCGCTGCCCGCATGCAGCGTGGCGTAGCGCGTGGCGCCGCCCACATCCAGCGCCAGCCGCGGCGTGCCGCCGCTGGCCACCACCGCCTCGCCGAAGGTGACGCTGAAATCGAGCGCCTGCCCGGCGGCATAGGTTCCGCCCGACGGGCCGCTGACGCTGGCGGGCGCCGTCCCGGTCAGGTCCACCGTCACCGCATAGGCGGAGGACAGGTCGCCGACATTGCCGGCGGCATCGGTGGCGCGCAGGGTGAACTGCGCCACCCCGGCCGGCAGCTGCACCGTGCTGATGTCGAGCGACCAGCCGCCATTGCCATCCGCCGTGGTGCTGCCGATGGCGTTGCCGTTGAGCAGCACCGCGACGCTGGTGTTCGCCTCCGCCGTGCCGGAGAGGGTCAGCGCCTGCGCGCTGGTGTAGAACATGTTCGGCAGCACGGCGGTGTTGGGCGAGATCGCCGTCAGCACCGGCGCCGCCGGCGGGGTGCTGTCCACCACGACGGTGACGGTGGCGGAATCGCTCCCCTCATTGCCGGCGACATCGGTCGCGCGCGCCGTCAGATTGTGCGCGCCCTCGGCCAGCGGCGTGCCGGCGAGGCTGATCACCCAGTTGCCGGAGGCATCGGAGGTGGTGCTGCCAACCTGCGTGCCGCCGCTGTAGAGCCGGATGGTGGCGCTGGCCGGCCCGGTGCCGGTGATGGCGATGCCGCCCTGCGAGGTCACCCTGTCGGTCGCGGAACTGCCGCTGTCGGGCGAGATGCCGGCGATGCTGGGCGCCGCCGGCGCCACCGTGTCGAGCGTGGCGGCAAAGGCGGCCGACAGCACGCCGGTGTTGCCGGCCAGGTCGGTGGCGCGCGCGGTGAAGCTGTTGCCGCCCTCGGCCAGGGTGGCGCCGATGCTCCAGTGGCCGCCCGCATCCGCCACCACCGTGCCGATCGAGGCGCCGCCCTGCAGCACCTCCACCCGGCTGTTCGCCTCGGCCGTGCCGGAGAGCGTGACGGCGCTCTGGTTGGTGATGCCATCCGTCGCGCTGCTGCCGGAATCGGTGCTGATGCCGCTGATCACCGGGGCGATCGGCGCCACCACATCCACCGTCAGGGTGAAGCTGGCGGAAGCGGCGCTCAGCCCGCTGCCGTCATTGGCCCGCGCATAGACGGTGTAGTCCCCGTCCGCTACCGCGAAGACGGAGAGCTGCGCCGACCACTCGCCATTGCCATCGGCCGTCACCAGCGTGATCAGCGCGTTGTCCGAGGCGCGGTAGAGCCGCACCTCCGCCCCCGCCGCGGCGGTGCCGCGGATGGTCGGGGTGTTGTCGCTGGTGACGTTGTCGCCGGCGGAGCTGCCCGTGTCGTCGGCGATGCCGGTGATGGCGGGGGCCGCCGTGACGCTCAGCGTGCCGGCCCAGGCCAGGCTGGCGGCGCGCTCCAGGATGGTGGGGTCCACCTCGCCCACCACCTGCTCCAGCACGAAATCGCCGCCCGCGCCGGTCATGTTGGTGGAGGCGGCGATGTCCGCCCCCGTGCTGCTGCGCAGCGCCGCGATCAGCTGCGCGCCGGCGCCGCCCTCGGCCGCCTCGCAGCTCCAGACCAGCAGATCCGCCCCCGGCGCCAGCCCGCCCCTCCAGCCGGCGAGGTCGCCCGCCCGCGCCGCCGCCGTGGTGGCGTCCAGCAGCGTGTCGCCCAGGCTGATGGCCCCGTCGCGCCCATGCGTCAGGATGTGCAGCGTCGCCACGGGCTGGCCCATCGCCAGCGCCGCCTGCACCTGGATGATGCCGTCCTGCCCGGGGTCGAGCATCAGCACATCCGCCCCCGGCGCCAGCTGCTCCGCCAGCGCCAGCCCGTTCGCCACGCGCGGATCGACCGCCACCAGGCTGCGCGGCGCCTCGGCGGCGTCCGCCACGTCGTGGAACAGGTCGCTGGCCTTGGCCTGGGTGTCCGCCTGCTTCTGCTCCGTCTCCTTGGCCGTCACCGCCGCGGCGGCGTCGAACATGGCCCGGGGTTCCAGCGCCAGCAGGGTCGACACCGGGCGGAAGGGGCGCGGGGTCTGGCCGGTCGTCTGCGTCATGGTCGGGCTCCGTGGGACGTTTTGTTCAGAAGCCGCTTTCGCGGATCAGCACCGCGGCGGCATGGCGCCAGGCGCGCCGGGCGAGGGATTCGGCCGCGCCCTCGATCAGGGCGGTGCCGGGGGTGGCGAGGCCGGGGGCGGGCGCGTCGGCCACCGCCTCGGCGGGATAGAGGGCCTGGCGCGGCACCAGCCGGCCGCGCGCATCGGCATCGGCCGGCACCGGGCCGCCATGCCGCTCGGCCAGGATCTGCCAGCGCTCCAGCGTGGCGAGCGCGCCGGGGGCGATGCTCTGCAGCGTGGCGGGGATGCCGCGGGCGGGGTCGCCCTCGGGGAGGAAGGTGATGGCGGCGCCGGGCGCCACGCGGCGCAGCTCCGCCTCCGAGAGCAGGGCGCGCAGCCGGGGCGGCGCGCCGTCATCGACCAGCGTGGCCAGGCGCA
>NZ_GG770779.1:284038-287163 GCF_000164635.1 Pseudoroseomonas cervicalis ATCC 49957
AAGGCGACCAGCAGCTCCCCGGCCTTGAAGCTCTGCCCCTCGGCGAAGGGGGCGTCGCGCAGCCGGCCGGACATCTGGGCGGAGATCTGCGCCTCCTCGGCCGCCAGGAGCTGCGCCCGCGCCTCCAGCGTCTCCTGCGCCCTGGCGGGCGTGGCCAGGGCGGCGAGGCCGGCCAGGGCCAGGGCTGCGATGGACCGCATGGCGCCGCTCACCCCCGCGGGGCCTGGGCGGCCGTGGGCGCCTCGCTGATCGCCCCTTCCGGCACCGCCGCCTCCCCCGCCGCCGCGGCGCGCAGCCGGTCGGGGAACTGGGCGAAGCGGGCGCGCACCGCCTCGGTCAGGGTCGGGATGTCATGCGCGCGCACCGTCTCCGGCAGCGGGTCGAGGCCGGTGGCGACATAGATCTGCGCCGCCGCCGTCTCCCGCTCCGCCAGCGTCAGGGCCAGCCGCACCCGGGCCAGCAGCGCGTTCGCCTCGGCCACCGCCACGTCCAGCTCGTTCGCCGTCTGCGCCGCCACGCCGTTGCGCGTCTCGCGCAGCAGCCGCTCCTCGACCTGCGCTGCCTCGGCGGCCAGGGCGTGCGCCTGGCGCGCCACCTCATGCCGGCGCACGGCCAGGTGCACCTGCACCATCACCGCCATGCCGACCTGCAGGCGGCGCGTCTGGTCCAGCGCCGCCATGCGCTCCGCCTGCCGCTGCTGCGAGGGCAGGGTGAAGATCCGCATCAGGTTCCAGCTCAGCAGCCCGCCGGCCTGGAACCACTGGTTGTTCTGCAGGTAGCGGTTGGTGTCGAAGGCCGGGCCGGCGCGCAGCGTCAGCGAGGGGAAGATGCTCAGGAAGGCCTTCTCCACCTCCCGGCTGGTGATGCGGCCCTGATAGTCCTCGGCCCGCAGCTCCGGCCGCTCGGCGAAGGCCACCGGCACCAGGGATTGCGGCGGCAGGTCGCTCAGCCGCCCGCTCAGCTCCGGCATGCCCTGGGCGATCTGGTAGGTGGTGCCCGGCGGCAGGCCCATCAGCATGGCCAGCTCCGCCTTGGCGATCTCCATCTCGCGCCGCCGCTCGCTCAGCGCCTGCAGCGCGGCCAGCAGGACGCGCTGGTAGCTCAGCGCCTCGGCCGGGGAGAGCATCTTGTCGCGCTCGACCCGGCGCGAGCGCTCCAGCGCCTGGTTGGCGCGGGCGATCAGCCGCTCCAGCTCGGGCAGCAGGTGCTCGGCCGCCACGGCCCGCCAATAGGCGTTCTGCACATCGGCCGCGACCGTCTGGATCGCCTTGCGCCGGCGCTCCCCGGCCAGCAGCGCCGCGTCCTGCGCCTGCTTGGTGCGGGCGTAGTTGATGCCCAGCTCCAGCAGGTCGTAGCCGGCATTGAGCTGGCCGCGCAGCACGCTCTTCTCCTCGGCGATCGAGGCCTGCGGCGACAGCTGCCCGGTGGTGGCCGAGCGCGAGCTGGTGGCGCCCTCGCGCGAGCGCCAGGTGTAGGCGGCATCGGCGCCGATCCGCGGCAGCAGGTCCATCGCGGTCAGCTCGGCCTGGCCCATGGCCAGCCCTTCCTCGGCCAGCTTCACCCGGTGGTCGAGATTGTATTTCACCGCGCGGGCGATCGCCTCCTCCAGCACCACCGGCTGCGTGGCCGGCTCGGGCATGGCCATCAGGGCCTGCATGTCGGCGGTGGCGCGGGTCGTGATCTCCTCACGGCTCAGCGGCCGCGGCTGCCCGCAGGCGGCGAGGGTCAGCAGGGCTGCGGAGCAGAGCAGGATGGAACGGAGTGGCATCGGCGCCTCATTGTCAGTTTTTGCATGGGCGCCGAGGCGCCTCCGGTCTTCTCTGGCGGCAGGATGGTGGCGGGGGATCTACCATTTGATGAAAATTCGCATCATTAAATTCGCCGCGCCGGCGTGCCCGGCCATTGCGGCGGGGCCGGCGGCGGAGAATGATGCGGGCCTGCCCTTTCCGGACCGGACCGACGCCATGTGCCGTTTCCTGGCCTATCAGGGGGAGCCGATCTTTCTCTCCGAGATGGTCTGCGCCCCGGCCCACTCCTTGATTCACCAGTCGATGCACGCCGATGAGGGCAAGACCGCCACCAATGGCGACGGCTTCGGCCTCGGCTGGTACGGCGAGCGCGAGGAGCCCGGCCTCTACCGCGAGATCCGCCCCGCCTGGTCGGACGAGAATCTGCGCTCGCTCTGCGCCCAGGTGCGCTCCCGGTCGTTTTTCGCACATGTGCGCGCCTCGACCGGCACCTCGACCACGCGGGCCAACTGCCATCCCTTCAAGCATGGCCGCCACCTGTTCATGCACAACGGCCAGGTGGGCGACTATCTGCGGGTGAAGCGGCGGATCGAGTCGCTGATCCCCGACGAGCTCTATGTCCACCGCCAGGGCACCGGCGATACCGAGGCGCTGTTCCTGGCCGCCCTGGCCGACGGGCTGGCCGAGGAGCCGGTGGCGGCGATGGCGCGCACCCTGGGCCGCGCCCTGGCGCTGATGCGCGAGGCCGGCAGCCGCCAGCCGCTGCGCTTCGCCGCGGCGCACAGCGACGGGGAGGTGCTGACCTGCTTCCGCTGGTCCTCCGACAGCCACCCGCCCTCGCTCTACTACCGGCAGGGGTGCGGCGGGGTGATGGTGGTGTCCGAGCCGGTGGATGCGCGGGAGGCCGGCTGGCAGGTGATTCCCCCCAACGCCGTGCTGGTGGCGCGGATGGGCCAGCCGGTGGCGCTGCGGCCCTTCGTGGTGCCGCAGGGCGGCAGCCTGGCGGCCTGACGCCGCTTGGACGGCGGCATGCGGCACAGGCGCGGGGCCGGCGCCAAAAAAACGCTTCCGCCGCGGCTGGCCCCAAGGTTGCGCGAGTCGCGGCACCTGGGGCAGCGGCGGGGGCGCCGGGGTGGCAAAAACCTGTTTGACAGGGCCGGCAGCCGGGCCTAGAAGCCGCCCCCTGCCAGCGACCTGGACCCTTCGGGGAAAATGGTTCTGGCGGCGCTGCCAAGAAAACTTCAGATGCGGTCTTGACGGGCTAAGTAATCGCCTCTAAAAAGACCATATCGCCGGACGGTTCTTCTGGGCGGCGACAAAAGAGACTGAAAAATCTGCTTGACGCGAAAGCGAAGGTTGGTTAGAAAGTCTCCGCGC
>NZ_GG770779.1:291022-300646 GCF_000164635.1 Pseudoroseomonas cervicalis ATCC 49957
AATTCCTCGTGCCGGATCATCCCATCCCCCTTCGCGGATCATGGGCGCGGCCTGCGGACCAGCCGCGCAGGAATTCTTGCAGGGCCGGGTCCGGTGTCTCCGGCAGCATCACACGCAGCTCGGCATAGGCGTCGCCGCGGCTGCCATCCGGGCGCGGCACGCCGCGGCCGCGCAGGCGCAGCACCGTGCCGCTGTTGCTGCCGGGCGGGACGGCCAGCATCACCGGCCCGGTGGGCGTTGGCGTCTCCACCTTGCCGCCCAGCACCGCCTCGGTCAGGCTGACTGGCAGGGTCAGGCGGATATCATGGCCGTCGCGGGTGAAGAGCGGGTGCGGCAGCACCACCAGCTCCACCAGCAGGTCGCCGGGCGGGGCGCCGCCCCAGCCCTCCTGCCCCTTGCCGCGCAGGCGCAGCACTTGGCCATCCTCGGCGCCTGGCGGCACCTTCACATCCACCGCCGAGCCATCGGGCAGCACCAGGCGCTTGGTGTCGCCATTCACCGCCTCCAGGAATTCCAGCGTGACGCGGCCGCGCAGATCGGCGCCCTTCATGCGGATGCCCGCCCCGGCGCGCCCCGCCCGCCGGCGGCCGAGGATCTCGGAGAGGATGTCATCCTCCTCCGCCATGTCGGCGAAGCCGGCGCCGCTGCTGTAGCGGTCATCGGCGCCGCCGGCATGCTGGCGCCAGTAGCGCGGCTGGGGCTTCTCCTGCCCGCTGGCGTCGATCTCGCCGCGGTCGTAGCGGGCGCGCTTCTCGGTGTCCGACAGCAGGTCATGCGCGGCGGAGACCTGCTTGAAGCGCTCCTCTGCCTGGCGGTCGCCCGGGTTCAGGTCGGGGTGCAGCTTGCGGGCCAGCTTGCGATAGGCGCGGCGGATCTCCTCGGCCGAGGCGTCGCGCGCCACGCCGAGCAGGGCATAGGGATCTTCCGACCCGCTCATGGCATCATCCCCTCCTGCGTCGATGCCGCAGCTTCGCGCCGGGCGCTCCACAAGGGAAGGGGGATCGGCAGGAATGTTCTTTTTTGAAAAAAAGAACCAAAAAACTTTTGTCAGTTTGGCGTCCCGCCTAGCCGGGAGACGGCGGCAGCCTGGAAGAAAGTCTTTTTGCTTCTTTTTCTTCAGAAAAAGAAGAATCTTCCTTGAGCACTTCCAAGAACAGATCCCTGGCCGGTGCTGCCTGCCCCTCCACCCAGGCCGCCCCCAGCATCGCCTCCGGCGCCGGTTCGCGCGGTGCCGCCAGCGGCCGATAGACCAGCCCGCGCGCCCCTAGCTGCGCCGCCCATTCCGGCACCAGCGCCACGCCCAGCCCCGCCGCCACCAGGCCCACGATGGTCTGCTTCTCCGCCGCCTCCTGCGCCGGGCGGGGCAGGGGCAGGCCGGCTTCCTCGAACAGCCGCGCCGCCAGGGCCAGGCTGTGCGGGCGGGAATGGCGCGGCGGCAGGATCAGCCGCTCCCCCACCAGGTCGCGCGCCGTCAGCATCCGCCGCCGCGCCAGGGCATGGCCGCGCGGCAGGGCGGCCACCAGCCGCTCCTGCCGCAGCGGCAGGAAGGCCAGGCCCGATTCGGCGGGCGGTGTGCGGATGAAGGCCAGATCCAGCCGGCCGGAGGCCAGCATCGGCAACAGGCGGGCGGATTTCTCCTCGGTCAGCCGCGTCTCCACCCCCGGGTGCCGGGCACGGAAGGCCGAAAGCAGCGGCGGCAGCAGGGTGGAGGCGGCGCTGTCGATCGCCCCCAGCCGCAGCAGCTGCGCCTCCTGCGCCAGGGCCCGCACCCGCCGGGCGGCGGCGGCGGCACCGGCCAGCAGGCTGCGCGCCTCCTCCAGCAGGGCGCTGCCGGCGGCGGTCAGGGCGACATGGCGGGTGGTGCGGGCCAGCAGCGCCGTGCCCAGCTCCTCCTCCAGCTGCCGCACCTGGCGGCCGAGCGCCGAGGGCAGCATGTGCAGCCGCGCGGCGGCACGGCCGAAATGCAGCTCCTCCGCCACCGCCACGAAGCAGCCCAGCTGCCGCAGCTCCACCGCGCCCTCCCGGGATTGATGCGTTTTCTTGTATAATCCTATGCGCGCGATCCCGCCGCGTCACCCATCCTAGGCTCACCGGCCCAAGAGGATGAGGAAACGCGATGCGCGAGCACAGGATCGCCGCCATTCCGGCCGATGGCATCGGCCCCGAGGTGATCGCCGCCGGGCTGCAGGCGCTGGAAGCGCTGGAGCGCCGCTGCGGCGATTTCCGCCTGGCGGTGGAGGAGTTCCCCTGGGGCTCCGCCTATTACCGCCAGCATGGCGTGATGATGCCGGCCGATGGGCTGGAGCAGCTGAAGCGCTTCGACGCGATCTATTTCGGTGCCGTCGGCGCGCCGGACGTGCCGGACCACATCACGCTGTGGGGCCTGCGCCTGCCGATCTGCCAGGGCTTCGACCAATACGCCAATGTCCGCCCCACCAAGATCCTGCCCGGCATCACCCCGCCGCTGCGCGATTGCGGCCCGGGCGACCTGGACTGGGTGATCGTGCGGGAGAATTCGGAAGGCGAATATGCCGGCCATGGCGGCCGCGCGCATCGCGGCCTGCCGGAGGAGGTGGCGACCGAGACCGCCATCTTCACCCGGGTCGGCGTCACCCGCATCATGCGCTACGCCTTCCGCCTAGCGCAGGCGCGGCCGCGCAAATTCCTGACCGTGGTCACCAAGTCGAACGCCCAGCGCCATGGCATGGTGATGTGGGACGAGATCGCCGAGCAGGTCTCCCACGAATTCCCGGACGTCACCTGGGACAAGATGCTGGTGGACGCCATGACCATGCGCATGGTGCTGAAGCCCGGCAGCCTCGACACCATCGTCGCCACCAACCTGCATGCCGACATCCTCTCCGACCTCGCCGCGGCGCTGGCCGGCAGCCTGGGCGTGGCGCCCACCGGCAATATCGACCCGGAACGGCGCTTCCCCTCGATGTTCGAGCCGATCCATGGCTCGGCCTTCGACATCACGGGCAAGGGCATCGCCAACCCGGTCGCCACCTTCTGGACCGGGGCGCAGATGCTGGAGCACCTGGGCGAGCGCGACGCCGCCGCCAGGCTGATGCGCGCGGTGGAGCAGGTGACGGGCGCCGGCATCCTGACCCCGGACCTCGGCGGCAAGGCGACGACGCGCGAGGTGACCGAGGCCGTCTGCGAGGCGATCCGCGCCGACAACGCCTGAGCGCCACGACCCGGCCGGGCGGCACCCCGCCGCCCGCCAAGTTGCACCGGAACGAGCCAGACGAAGCAACAAGCACCTGGCCCCACGAGGAAACCGATCCATGCGCATCACCCGACGCGGCCTGATGGCCGCCCTGCCGCCGCTGCTGGCCGCCCCCGCGCTGCGCGCGCAGGAGGCCTTCCCCAGCCGCGCCATCACCCTGACCGTGCCCTTCGCCGCCGGCGGCCCCACCGACGTGATCAGCCGCCTGGTGGCGGAGGGCATGTCGCGCGAGCTCGGCCAGCCGGTGGTGGTGGAGAATGTGGTGGGCGCCGGCGGCACCATCGCCGCCGCCCGCGTCGCCCAGGCGCGGCCCGATGGCCACACCCTGCTGATGCACCATGTCGGCATGGCCAGCACGGCGACGCTGTACCGGCGCCTGCCCTTCTCGGTGCTGGAGAGCTTCGCGCCGCTCGGCCTCGCCTCCGACGCGGCGATGACGCTGATCGCGCGCCCCGATTTCCCGGCGCAGGACCTGGCCGGCTTCATGGCGCAGATCCGCGAGCAGGGGGACAAGCTGAACCTGGCGCATTCCGGCCTGGGCGGCGCCAACCAGCTCTGCGGCATGCTGCTGCAGCACGCCGCCGGCACGGCGGTGACGCCGGTGGTGTTCCGCGGCAGCGCGCCCGCCATCACCGACCTGATGGCCGGGCGCATCGACATCTTCTGCGACCAGGCCACCAACACCCTGCCCTTCATCCGCGAGGGCCGCATCAAGGCCTATGCCGTCACCCTGCCGCAGCGCGTGCCGGGGCTGGACCTGCCCACCACCGCCGAGGCCGGCGTGCCGAGCATCGTCATGAGCACCTGGCACGGCCTCTACGCCCCGGCCAGCACGCCGGAGCCGGTGCAGCAGCGCCTCGCCACCGCGCTGCGCGCCGCCCTGAAGGAGGAGCGCCTGCGCCAGCGCTTCGCCGACCTCGTCACCGAGCCCGCCACCGCCGAACGCGCCACCCCCGAATTCCACCGCCGCTTCCTGGCGGAGGAAGTGGCCCGCTGGCGCCCCATCATCGAAGCCGCCGGCACCTACGCCGACTAGTTTTGTCAGCTGCCGGTTTTCTTTCGGCTGCCGGTCAGGGCCGGGACGGGCGGTGCGGCACTGCGCCGGGTGAACTCCGGCCCAGCGTCGCGTCCCGCCTCTCCACCCGACGGCGGCAGCCGGACAAAAAAAGCCGGAGGGGGGGAGCCCTGCGGCTTTCTCGTGCCTGCTGTGGTCCGGCCGGCCTAGTGGGGGGTGGCCTGGGCCGGCTGCAACGGCGCGCTCTTCTCGCGGCGGGCCATGGCGCGGGCGACGACGTAGAAGATCGGCGTGAACACCAGGCCGAACACCGTCACCCCCAGCATGCCGGCGAAGACGGCGGTGCCCAGGCTCTGGCGCATCTCGGCGCCGGCGCCGGTCGCGATGGCCAGCGGCAGCACGCCCAGGATGAAGGCCAGCGAGGTCATCAGGATCGGCCGCAGCCGGGTGCGCGCCGCGGCCTCCGCCGCCTGCCAGCGGCTCATCCCCTCGGCCTCGGCGGCGCGGGCGAACTCGACGATCAGGATGGCGTTCTTGGCGGCCAGGCCCACCAGCACCACGAGGCCCACCTGCACCAGCACGTTGTTGTCCAGGCCCCGCCACAGCACGCCCATCAGCGCGGCCAGCACCGACATCGGCGCGATCAGCACCACCGCCAGCGGCAGCAGCCAGCTCTCATACATCGCCGCCAGCAGCAGGAAGACGAAGACCACGGCCAGGCCGAAGGCGATCGGCGCGGTGTTGCCCTGCGTCGTCTCCTGCAGCGCGATCTCGGTCCATTCGAAGCCGAAGCCCTCCGGCAGCTCGGTGGCCAGCACCGCCTCCATGGCGGCGATCGCCTGGCCGGTGGAGATGCCGGGCTTCGCCGCGCCCTGGATCTCCGCCGCCGGGTAGAGGTTATAGCGCGGCACGCGATAGGGCGCGGTGTCGTCCTCGAAGCGCGCCAGCGCGCCCACCGGCACCATCTGGCCGTCGTCGTTGCGGGTGCGCAGCAGGGCGACGTCGCGCGGCGTCAGGCGCTGCGCCTCATCCGCCTGGGCGGTGACCCGGTAGGTGCGGCCGAGGATGTTGAAGTCGTTGACGAAGGCCGAGCCGAGATAGACCGACAGCGTCTCCGCCACGCGGGAGACCGGCACGCCCAGCATCTCCGCCTTGCTGCGGTCCACCTCGGTGCGCAGCGTCGGCGTCGAGGTGTTGAACAGGGTGAAGGCCATGGCGATCTCGGGCCGCTGGAAGGCGGCGCCGACGACGCGCTGCGTCGCCTGCTCCAGCGCGCGCGGCCCCTGGCCGGTGCGGTCCTGCACATAGAGCTTGAAGCCGCCGCCGGTGCCGATGCCGGGCACCGAGGGGGGCGGGATGACCAGCGCCATCGCCTCGCGGTCCTGCGCCAGCCGCGCCTGCACCTGGCCCAGGATGGCGCCATAGGCCAGGCCCTGCGCCGCGCGCTCCTCGAAGGGCTTGAGGGTGACGAAGATCACGCCCGAATTCGGCGCGTTGGTGAAGGTGGCGCCGTCGAAGCCGACAAAGGCCACCGCCCCCTCGACGCCGGGGATCTCCAGCACCGCCTCCGAGGCGCGGCGCACCACCGCATCGGTGCGCGACAGGGCGGCGCCGGGCGGCAGCTGGAAGGCGGCGATCAGGTAGCCACGGTCGAGCGGCGGGATCAGGCCGGTGGGCGTGGTGCGCACCGTCTGGCCGGTGGCCACCAGCAGCCCGGCATAGAGGATCAGCAGCAGTGCCGAGAAGCGCAGCAGCCGCCGCGTCATCTTCCCATAGCCGAGCGACATGGCGTCGAAGACGCGGTTGAAGCCGCGGAAGAACAGCCCGACCGGGGCGCCGGCCCAGCGGCGCCAGCCGGTCGGGGCATGGTGGCTGTGCGGCCGCAGCAGCAGCGCGGCCAGCGCCGGCGACAGGGTGAGCGAGACCAGCGCCGAGATCAGCGTCGCCACCGCGATGGTGACGGCGAATTGCTGGTAGAAGGCGCCGGCGATGCCGGAGATGAAGGCGGTGGGCACGAACACCGCGCAGAGCACGAGGGCGATGGCGAGCAGCGCGAAGCCCACCTCGTCCATGGTGCGCTCGGCCGCGGCGCGCGGCTGCATGCCGTCGGCCAGGTGGCGCTCGACATTCTCGACCACGACGATGGCGTCGTCGACGACGATGCCGATGGCCAGGATCAGGCCGAACATCGACAGGGTGTTGAGCGACAGCCCCAGCGCCGACATCGCCACGAAGGTGCCGATGATGGAGACCGGGATGGCCAGCAGCGGGATCACCGCCGCGCGCCAGGATTGCAGGAACAGGATGACCACGACGACGACCAGCAGGATCGCCTCGATGAAGGTGTGCAGCACCGCCTCCATCGACTGGGCGATGAAGCGCGTCGTGTCATAGACGATCGAGTATTGCAGCCCGGGCGGGAAGCTCTTCGACAGCTCCTCCATCGTGTGGCGCACCGCGTCGGCCGTCGCCAGCGCGTTGGAGCCGGGGCGCTGGAACAGCGGGATGGCCGTCGCGGTCTGGTTGTTGAGGTAGGCGTTGACCGTGTAGTCCTGGCTGCCCAGCTCGACGCGCGCGATGTCGCGCAGCCGCACCGGCGCGCCGCCCTCGCCGGTGGCCACCACCGTCTGGGCGAATTCCTCCGGCGTCACCAGGCGGCCCAGCGCCTGGACGTTCACCTGGAAGGCCTGGCCCTGGCCGATGCCGGTCGGCGGCTGGTTCAGCCCGCCGGCGGCCACCTGCGCATTGGCGCGGCGCAGCGCCTCCACCACCTCGCCCGGCGTCAGCCCGCGCGCCGCGACGCGCGAGGGGTCGAGCCAGATGCGCATGGCGTAGTCGCGCGCGCCGAAGATCTGCACATCGCCGATGCCATCCAGCCGCGCCAGCCGGTCGCGCACATTCAGCGTCGCGTAGTTCGACACATATTGCTGGTCGCGCGAGCCGTCGGGCGAGAGCATGTGCACGACCATCAGCAGGTCGGGCGAGGCCTTGCGCACCTGCAGGCCGAGGCGGCGCACCTCCTCGGGCAGGCGGGGCTCGGCCACCGCCACGCGGTTCTGCACCAGCACCTGCGCCGCATCGACATCGACACCCTGGCGGAACACCACGGTGACGGTCAGCCGGCCGTCACCGGTCGATTGCGAGGTGAGGTAGAGCATGTTGTCGACGCCGTTGATCTCCTGCTCGAGCGGCGTCGCCACCGTGGCGGCGATCGTCCCGGCCGAGGCGCCGGGATAGGTGGCGTTGACCGTCACCGTGGGCGGCGCGATCTCGGGATACTCGCTGATCGGCAGGCGGAAGGCGGCGATGGCCCCGATCAGCGTGATCGCGATCGAGATCACCGCGGCGAAGACCGGCCGCGCGATGAAGAAGCGGGCGAAGCGCATGGGCTTTGTCCCAGAAAGGAAGAACGGGAAGAAATCCGGGGGAATGAATTCCCCCTTTCTTTCAGGGCCGACCTCCGTTGTCGGTCGGCGGCCCGCCTGGCCACGCTTGCGCGGCAGCCTGAAAGAAAAGGGGAGAATTCATTCTCCCCCGCGCTGTGGCGTCAGCGCGCGGCGAGCCGGGCCGGCGCCAGCTCCGCCGTGACGCGCCCGCCCGGCCGGGCCAGGTGCAGCCCGGCGATGATGACGCGGTCCTGCGGCGACAGGCCATGGCGCACCACGCGCAGCCCGTCCACGACCGGGCCGAGCATCACCGGCTTGGCCTGCACCGTGCCGTCGGCGGTGACGGTCATCACCATGCGGGCGGCCTGGTCGGCGGCGATGGCGGCGTCCGGGATCAGCAGCGCCTCGCCCTCGCCGGCGCGCAGCCGCAGCCGGGCGAACAGGCCGGGCGCCAGCAGCAGGTCCGGGTTGGCGATCTGGGCGCGGGCGCGCAGCGTGCCGGAGCGGCCCTGCAGCGCGCTGTCCAGGAAGTCGATCCGCCCCTGGCGCGGCCAGTCGGCCTCGTCCGCCAGGCGCAGCTGCACCGCGGGCTCGGCGCCCGGGCGGGTGATGCCGGCGCGCGCCAGGCGGAGATAGTCCGCCTCGCTCATGTCGAACACCGCATAGATCGGGTCGAGCGCCAGGATGGTGGTCAGCAGCGTGTCGCTGGCCTGCACCAGATTGCCGGCATCGACCCGGCGGTCGGAGGCGCGGCCGGATTGCGGCGCGCGCACCTCGGTCCAGCTCAGCTCCAGCTCGGCCTGGCGCAGCTGCGCCTGGGCCGAGGCCAGCTGCGCCTCGGCCTCGCGCTGGGCGGCGCGGCGGCTGTCGAGCTGCGCCTGCGGCGCGATGCGGTCGCGCACCAGCGGCGCGGTGCGGTTGATGTCCTGGCGGGCGAGATCCAGCCGCGCCTCGGCGCGGGCGATCTCGGCCCGCGCCGACTCGACGGCGATGGCGAAGGGGCGGGGGTCGATGGTGAAGAGCAGCTCGCCCTGGCGGACGATCTGGCCGTCGCGGAAATGCACGCGCTGCACCTGGCCGGAGATGCGCGGCCGCAGCTCCACCCGGGCGGAGGGCTCGAGACGCGCGACATGCTCGTCCCATTCGGTGACCTGGCGGCGGACGGGCTCGGCGACGGTGACGGAAGGCGGGGCGGGCTGGGCCAGCACGGCCTGGCTGGCCAGGACCGGGAGCCCGAAGGCCAGCAACGCCGTCGGAAGGGCCTTGCGGATGGGGGAGGACATTGCCTATCTCCAGGGCCGGATGATACCGACCGGTTCGTCACATAGGGATACGTACCGATCGGTATCATTGCAAGGGGGCAGGGATGATGCTTTGCCCACGACAGCGCGAGGACAGAGGAAGGAGGCTCCCGTGACCGAAGCGGCTACGCCCAAGACCGGCAGCCCGCGTGATGCGCGGCCGGCGGCGCAGCGTGTGCTGGATGCGGCGAAGGAGCTGTTCTACCGCCAGGGCATCCGCGCCACCGGGGTGGAGGAGGTGTGCCGCGTCGCCGGCACCACCAAGATGAGCCTCTACCGCGCCTTCCCCTCGAAGGACGCGCTGGTCGAGGCGATCCTGCGCGAGGATTGCGCCGAGGAGGAGCACTGGTACGGCCCGGTGCTGTGCGCCAGCATGCCGGCGCGCGACCGGCCGATGGCCTTCCTGCGCCAGGCGGCCAAGGCGATGCGCAGCCCGGGTTTCCGCGGCTGCCCGATGGGGCTGGCGATCGTCGAGTTCCCCGATCCCGAGCATCCGGCCCGCCAGGTGGCCGATGCCCGCAAGCACGCCATGCGCAAGCTGCTGCGCGCGCTCTGCGCCGAGGCGGGCGCGGCGGATGCCGATTGCGCCGGCGACGCCATGCTGCTGCTGCTGGAGGGCGCCTTCGCCGCCGTGCCCTATCTGGGCGGCGAGGCGGCGGCGCGCTCTCTGGAGCAGGCCGGCGCGGTGCT
>NZ_GG770779.1:301072-305388 GCF_000164635.1 Pseudoroseomonas cervicalis ATCC 49957
GCGGCGCAGCAGGCGCTGCATGGCGAGGTCCGGCCCGCCCGGGCCTGCCGCCAGCACCACGGCGCTGTCCACCAGCCGGTCGGTCGCCCGCACCTCGGCCACCTCGTCGCCCAGCGCCGCCTTCAGCTTCGGCAGCAGGGTGGCGAGGTCGGCCGGGGCCTCGCTCTGTTCCTCCAGCAGCGGCAGGGCGGAAAGGTCGATCTCGCCCTGGGTGATGCTGCGCAGCACCTTGCCCTCGACGCTGGCCAGCCGCTCGGGCCAGAAGGCGTCGATCTGGTCGGGCAGCAGCAGCACCTCGACACCGCGGGCGCGGAAGCCCTCCAGCTGCGGCGAGGCGGCCAGCGCCTCGGCCCGGTCGCCGGCGAGCACATAGATCGCCTCCTGCCCCGGCTTCATCCGCGCGATGTAGTCGGCGAAGGAGGTCCAGCCCTCCACGGCGGAGGAGCGGAAGCGCAGCAGGGCGGCGATCTCCTGCCGGTGCTCGGCATCCTCCCAGATGCCCTCCTTCAGGATGGTGCCGAAATTCCCGTAGAAGCCGGCATAGGACTCGGCGTCCTTGGCGCGGTTCTTCAGCTCGGACAGCACGCGGCTGGTCACCGCCTTGCGGATGCGCGCCAAGGCCGGCGTCGCTTGCAGCATCTCGCGGCTGACATTCAGCGGCAGGTCCTCGGTGTCCACCACGCCGCGCACGAAGCGCAGCCAGGGCGGCAGCAGCTCCGCCTGGTCGGTGATGAACATGCGGCGGACATGCAGGCGCAGCCGGCTCTCCCGCTCGCCCTCCACCACCTCGAAGGGCTGCATGCCGGGGACGAACAGCAGCGCGGTGAACTCCACCGTGCCCTCCGCCCGCCAGTGCAGCGTCGCCCAGGGGGTGTCGAAGGCATGCGCCACATGCCGGTAGAACTCGGCATAGGCCTCCTCGGTGATCTCCGATTTCGGCTTGCGCCAGAGCGCGGTGCCCTCGTTCGCCGGCTCCTCCTGCCCGTCGCGCAGCAGCAGGATGGGGATGGTGATGTGGTCGGCCCATTTGCGGATGATCGCCTGCAGCCGCCAGGGGTCGAGGAACTCGGCCGCATCCTCCTTCAGGTGCAGCACGATGTCGGTGCCGGCCTCGGCGCGGTGGCCGGGCGCCAGGGTGTAGTCGCCGCGCCCCTCGCTGGCCCAGACCCAGGCCTCCTCGCTGCCGGCGCGGCGCGAGGTGACCTCGACCCGCTCGGCCACCATGAAGGCGGAGTAGAAGCCGACGCCGAACTGGCCGATCAGGCTGGGCTTGTCGGCCGCCGGCGCCTCGGCCAGCGAGCGGGCGAAGGCCAGCGTGCCGGAGCGCGCGATGGTGCCGAGATGCTGCGCCAGCTCGGCCTTGCTCATGCCGATGCCGGGGTCGGACAGCGTCAGGGTGCGGGCGGCGGCATCGGGGAGGATGCGCAGCCTCGCCTCGCCCGGCGGCATCAGGGCCGGGTCGGAGAGCGCCTCGAAGCGGCGGCGGTCCACCGCGTCGGCGGCGTTGGCGACCAGCTCGCGCAGGAAGATCTCGCGCTCGGAATAGAGGGCATGCACCACGAGGTCGAGCAGGCGCCCAACCTCGGCGCCGAATTCATGGCGTTCCAGGGCCTCGCTCATCAGGACATCTCCCGCAGATTCAGGCTTCAGCGCGGCGCGATATGCGCCGGCGCGGGCGGCGGTTCAAGCGGGGCGGCCGCGGCGCGCCCTGGCGCCGCGGCGGCGGGGAATCTCTGCGAAAAATTCTGGCGCCCCGCGACAGCCCGCCGCCATTCACCGGATTTTATCAGCGCCCGGCGAGACTGGCCCAGCTTCCGATAAGGGGTGGTTCCCGTGGCGCGTCGCCAGACAGCATCGAAGCCCAACCGGCGGACCGGCGAGGCGGCCGGCTTCGGCATGGCCAATGTGGCATCCGGGATGGCGCCGGGGCGCGACCGGCCGCCGGCCGAGCGCGCCGTCCTGGCGCAGGCCCAGAAGCTGGCGGAAGCCGGCGGCCTGCCCAGGCGCGGCGGCGATGGCCACCAGGCCAGCCTGTGGCGCCGCGCCGATGGATGCATCCTGCTCACCCTGCGCCTGTTCCGGCGCGGCCAGAAGGTGGAGGGCGGGTGCGAGGCGCTCGCCTTCGCCGATGTGGAGCAGGCGGTCCGCTGGCTCGAAGCCTATGACCCGCTGCGCGACTTGCAACCGGCCTTCGACGCGCTCGACCCGTCCATCAGCCCGGTCGAACTGACCTTGCGGTCGGCCGCCCTGCGCCATCGCACCGAGAAGCTGCTCCTCGACTGGCGCGCCATGCTGGGCGAGCTGCTCTTCGCCCTGCCGCAGCGGGCCTGATCCGCCCAGCCGCCTTGCCCCCTCCCTCCCCGGAAGGCCATCCGACCATGGAACTGTTGAAATTCGGCACTGACGACATCGACAACCTCGTCGCCCGCGACCCGTCGCGGCTGGATCGCCTGCCCTTCGGGGCGGTGCTGCTCGACCGCACCGGCCGTGTCACCAAGTACAATGCGGGCGAGGTGGCGATCTCCGGCCGCACCGCCGACCAGGTGCTGGGCAAGAACTTCTTCAACGACATCGCCCCCTGCACCAAGGGCCATCAGTTCATGGGCCGGTTCAACCAGGCCCTCGCCCAGGGCAGCATCAACACGATGTTCGAGTATGCCTTCGACTACAAGATGAAGCCGGCGAAGGTGCGCGTGCACATGAAGTCGGTCTCGATCGACCAGGGCATCTGGGTCTTCATCAAGCGCCTCTGAGGCGACGCCCCAGGAGACGACGCCGAGGAGACGACGCATCATGGCCTCTCTCTCGATCGCCACGCGGCTGGACCGCGCGGCCGCGCCGCCGCCGCCACAGGAACCGTCCGCCGCCGGCCCCGTGGCCGCGCAGAAGGACATGTTCAGCTGGACGGTGCTGCCGCGCCATGGCCAGCGGCCGCTGCAACTGCCGGCCCGGCTGCTGCTGGAGGCCAATAGCGAGGCGGGCGGCTGCGACATCTGGTCCGAGATCGCCGTGCTGGAGACCCTGCGCGGCGATTACGTGGCGGTGCTGCGCCACCGGCGCGAGCGCCGCGGCCTGCCCAGCTTCCAGCACGCCGAGATCTGCCCCGACGCGGAGAGCATCCGCGAGGTGTTCGAGGGGCACGACCCGGTGGCGACGCTGCCGGTGGAGGCGCTGGTCGGCCCGCTGCCCGACCATGCCGTGCCCGAGGATCTGATCGCGCTGGCCGATCGGGAGGCCAGCTTCCAGCGGGCGCGCTGGAAGGAATTGCTGCGCGCCGTGTTCGGGGCGCCGCGCGGCGCCCCCGCTTCCCATCGCCCCAGCGGCGCAGCCACAGGAGCCATGCCATGAAATTCGTCAACAGCCTCGACACGGCGGAAGAGCGCGGCGGCCCGATGCCGGCCGCCGCCCTGCCGGAGCCGCGCCTGCTGGGGCGCGGCGGGGTGATCACGCTGCGCCAGTCCGGCGCGCGGCCGATCTCCTTCTCGGGCCGCCAGCTCGGCGCGCAGAATGGCTACCGCCTCGGCACCGCCCTCTGGCACGAGCTGAACCTCTACGAGACCGATGACGGCCGCTACGTCGCCGACATCCGTGTCTTCACCAAATCCGAGGGGGCCAAGGATCAGTTCCATGTCCACGTGGCCGACACGCTGGAGGACGCGATCCGCTTCTTCGAGACCTATGACCCCCGCACCGATGTCGTGGCCGATTTCGACCTCGACGATCCCGAGCTGACATCGGCCGAGCTGATGGTGCAGGCGGCGGCGCTGAAATATCGCGTCGCCGATGCGGTGAGCCAGTATCGCGCCCTGGTCGGGAATTTCCTGAACGACCTGAACGGGGACTGACGGAATCCCGCGCCGCGCGGCGCCGGTAGGCAGCCAGAAGGCTGGATGGATGAAAACCTTCCCTCATTTCCACGAATGGAACTGACCCATGACCATCAACAAGAGCCTTGCCTCCAGCAGCCTGGCGGAAGTGATCGACCGGATCCTCGACAAGGGCATCGTCATCGACGCCTTCGTGCGCGTCGCGCTGGTCGGCATCGAGCTGATCGCGGTCGAGGCGCGCGTCGTCGTCGCCTCGGTCGAGACCTATCTGCGCTACGCGGAGGCGGTGGGCCTGACCACGGACCCGACGGCGGTGACGGCCGCGGCCTGACGGCGCCGGCCCGCCTGCCTTCTCCCGGGGGCGCCGGCAGCGGCGCCCCACCCTGAGCCCGCTGCGCAGGACCGATGATGCCGGAGCCTCCCCCTCTGCCCCCCCGCCGGCCGATGCCGCGTGGCGTGGAGACCGTCGCAGCCTTCCGCGCGGAGCGC
>NZ_GG770779.1:306052-309129 GCF_000164635.1 Pseudoroseomonas cervicalis ATCC 49957
GTCGGCGGGGCGGCGCCGGCACCAGAGGACACGCCCCCGCCGCCCGTGGCGGAGGCGGTGCGGGAAGCCCCGGCCGCCGGCGCCGCCCTGGAGGCTCCCGCCGTGGAGCCAGCCGGGCTGGAAGGGCTGGAGACCGCGCCGCCGCAGGCCGTTTCACCCGGCCCCGCTGGCGTGGAGGAATCCGCCCAGGCGGAACCCATCCGGGAGGAAACAGTCCCGGTGGCAGCCATTGAGGCGGTGCCCATCCATCAGGATGCCGCCCCCGTGGACGCCACCGAGGCGGAGCCCAACCGGGAAGAAGCCGCCCCCGTGGACGCCATCGAGGTAGAGCCCAACCGGGAAGAATCCGTCCCGGTGGAAGCCATCGAGGCGGAGCCGAACCGGGAGGAATCCGTCCCGGTAGCCGCCATCGAGGCGGAGCCCGTCCGGGAAGAAGCCGCCCCCGTGGAAGCCGCCGAGGCGGAGCCCATCCTGGAAGAACCCCTCCGGGAGGAAGCGATCCCGGAAAAAACCCTCCGGGACGCACCAGCCCAGCCGGCGGAGGGGCCGCCCGCCACGCCGCCGCCCGAGGCGGCCGCCGCGCCCGAGCCGCATCGCGGCCCCATGCTGGGCTTCGGTCCGGGCATCACCCTGCGCCTGCAGCAACTCGGCTTCCAGTCGATCGACGAGCTGGCCCATGCCGACCCGCAGCAGCTGAAGGAAGCCCTTGGCGATATCGCCCAGCTGATCGACATTCACGCCTGGGTTGAAAGCGCCCGCCGGATGCGCGGCTGATCCGGCAAGCCCTGCCCTCTCCCCGGTGAGGCCCTGCATGCTCCCCATCCTCTCGCGCGCCGCCATCCTGCGCGTGCTGCGCTCGCTGCTGGCGGCCGAGCTGGCCAGCCTGTCGCGCCGGTCCATCGCCCCCGCCACCGCCGCCGGCTGGGGCGAGGATCTCGCCCTCGGCGCCGAGGGGCTGGCCCTGGACAGCCTGGAGCGGGTCGGCGTCGCCACCGCGGTCAACCGCCTGTTCCACATCCACGAGGTGGGGGTGGAGGACATGCTGCTCTCCCTCCACCGGCTGGGCGAATGGGCCGAGCTGGTCGAGCGGGTGCTGCAGGAGGGCACCAGCGGCCTCACCTTCCACAGCTCCGGCAGCACCGGCGAACCGCGTGGCCATTCCCACGCGGCGGCCGCGCTGGCCGCCGAAACCGCCTTCTGGGCCGCCCGCTTCGCCGGCTGCCGGCGCATCATCCACCTGGTGCCGGCGCACCACATCTACGGCTTCCTCTTCGCCGCCGCGCTGCCGGACGCGCTGGGCGTGCCGGTGCTGGATGGCCGGGCCCTGCCGCCCGCCGCGCTGCGCCAGGCGCTGGAGCCGGGCAGCCTGCTGGTCGGCTTCCCGCTCGGCTTCCGCCGCCTGCTGGGCGAGCTGGGCCGGCTGCCGCCGGGGCTGCAGGCCACCAGCTCGACCGGGCCGCTGCCGGAGGCGCTGCACCGCGCCCTGCTGGAGGCCGGGATGGAAGCGGTGCATGTCGTCTATGGCAGCAGCGAGACCGCCGGCATCGGCGTCAGCGCCGCGCCGGAAGAGCCCTTCACCCTGCTGCCGCGCTGGCGCCCCGGCGCGGCGGGGGAGGCGGCCAGCCTGGTGGAGGTGGCGACCGGCGCCGAATGGCCGCTGCCGGACCGCGTCGACTGGCTGCCGGATGGCCGCTTCCGCCTGCGCGGCCGCAAGGACGAGGCGGTGCAGGTGGCGGGCGTGAATGTCTACCCGGCCGAGGTGGCGCGCCAGTTGGAGCAGCATCCGGGCGTCGCGGCCTGCGCCGTGCGGCTCGACACCACCCTGCCGGAGCCGCGGCTGAAGGCCTTCATCGTGCCGGCGGGGCCGGCCGACCTGGCGGCGCTGTCGGAGGCGCTGGAGCTCTGGGGGCGGCAAAATCTGGATGCCCCCAGCCGGCCGGTGCATGTCAGCTTCGGCCCGGCCCTGCCGGTGTCGCCGCTCGGCAAGCCGGCCGACTGGACGGCGTGAGGCGCGGCGTCAGAGCAGCCGCCCGAGCGGCCCCAGATCCAGGTTCAGCTCATCGGGCTTGACGCCGAGCCGGTCGCACAAGGCCCGGATCGCCCCGGCCGAGGCGGCCAGCGTGGCGCCCAGCCGCTCGGCCTCTACCTCGGTCAGGCTGCCTTCCTCCAGCCGGCGCAGCGCCTGCTGCTCCATCAGGCGGCGGAGGAACTCCACCAGCGTCAGCACCAGCCGGGCCAGATCCTGTTCCAGCCGGGCGGGGTCCAGCTCCAGCCGGGCCAGGGGGGCGGGTGCGCTCATGCCCCGGGCGGCCGGACCGCCGAGAGCATGGCGCGCAGGTCGAGCCGCACCAGATCCACCCCGGCCACGGCCAGCTGCACATGGCCATCGGCCACCACGCCGATGTCCAGCAGCCGGCCCAGCACCTCGACCAGGCTCTCCTGCGGCGAGTCGACCTGGCCCGGCCAGGGCGGGCGCGGCATGGGCGGCGGCGGGGGCAGGGGGCTCATGGGCGGGCCTCCGCCACCGGGTCCTGTGCCAGCAGCGCGCGGGCGAAGCCATAGGCCGGCCAGGGTCCGGAGAGCCGCAGGGCGAGCCCGGTGCCGGCCAGCGCCTCGCCGAATTCCTCCAGCGCCGGGCGCAGCGCGGCCAGGGCGTCGTCATCGGCCAGGATGCTCAGGCGGCCCGGCAGCGCCTCCGGCAGGCGTTCCAGCCCGGCCTCCTCCACCAGCCCGGCCAGCGCCTCCACCGCGCCGGCCAGATGGGCGTGCCGGGCGCCGGGCAGCAGCTGCTCCAGCCGGCGGCGCAGCAGGAAGGCGGTGCCGGGGCCGGCGCCGTCGATCCGCTGCCGCAGCGCGGCCAGCTCCGGCGCGGTGGCGCAGAGATGCGCGTCCTGGGCCTCCGGCTCGGCCTCCAGCTGCAGGCTCCATTCGGCGCGGCCGTCGAGGCGTTCCAGCGCCTCGGCCAGATCGGCGCCGCGCCGCGCCGCCCAGTCGAGCAGCGGCGCCGTGCCGCTGAACAGCGCGCCGAAGGCGAAGGGCAGGCAGGGGGTGGCGGCCATGATCACGGCGTGATGCGC
>NZ_GG770779.1:310981-316698 GCF_000164635.1 Pseudoroseomonas cervicalis ATCC 49957
ATGCGCCGGCTGAGCTGGGCGAAGCCCAGCCCGGCGGCCTCGCGCTGGCGGTCCAGCAATTCGATCTGCCGCGCCAGGCGCGAGCGGCGCTGCGCCAGCATGGCGTATTCCGCCGCCGCCGATTCCAGCAGCAAGGGCCGCGCCCCGTGCCGCACCAACCGGCTTCCGGGCGGGCGCTGGCGGGGGGCGGGGATGTTCATGCGGCGGCCTCCAGGGCGCAGACGCGGTCGATCATCGCGGCGAGGAGCTGGCGCGGATCGGGCCGCCCCTCGCTGGCGGGGCGCAGGCGGCTGGCCAGGATGTCGGCGCAGAGCTGGCGGAAGCGGGCATCGGCGGCGTCCACCGCGATGCCGTCGCGCGCGGCCACCTGGGCGATCATCAGCGCGGCGCGCATGCTGGGGCGCTGGCTGAACTCCCCGGCCCGCCGCACCGTGCGCACCAGGTCGACGATGCGGGCCGCCGCCGCCGCCTCCAGCCCGGAGCGGGCGGTGATGATGGCCAGCTCCGTCTCCCGGTCGTGATCCTCGAGGTCGAGCGTCACGACCCGGTCCATCAGCGCGTTCTGCGCGTCATGGGTGCCGACATGGTCGGTCGGGTTGGAGGTCAGCAGCAGGCGGAAATCGGGGTGGACCCGCCGGTAGCTCTCGCCGCCGCTGATGCCGGGCAGGATCAGCAGCTTCTCCTCCAGCACCGTCAGCAGCACGTTGTTGGCGGCCGGGGGGGCGCGGTTGAACTCGTCATAGACCAGTGTCGCGCCCTCGGCGCAGGCGATGGAGAGGGCGCGGTCGATCCAGACGGCGCTGGTCTCGCTCTCCACCTTGGTGACGCTGCTGATGTAGCGGTCGATCACCCGGCGGGTGCGGTGGCGCCCCTCCTGGCCGACCAGCCGGCTGGTGTCGAAGGTGGCGTCGCCCACGATCAGCACCACGGGCCGGCCGATCCGCTCGGCCAGGTGCAGGGCGAGGGTGGTCTTGCCGCTGCCGGCGGGGCCGCGGAAATGCACCGGCAGGCCGGTGTCGAGGTAGCGCCCCGCCCGCTCGGCCAGGGCGGCGAGGGAGCCGGTGCGCACGAAATCCGCGCGGGGACGCAGACGCAGCCATGGTTCCTCGGGCGGGAGATCCTGGTCCGGGTGGTCAGGCTTGCGGGAGCGTGGGGCCATGCGGGGAGCGCCTTCTGCGAAGCATCAGCGCGGCGATCCTATGCGAAAAATTTCGACGTTCAAGCGAAATCCCAGGGCGCTGTCGCCGCCCGGGCCAGGCTTAACCGGCCATTATGGGAAGCCCGCTTTACTGCCGCGCGTCCAGGCTCCGGCCTTCCTGCTGTCCGCTCTCACCCCGCGGGCACCCGGAGCCTGCCAATGGGAAGCGAACATGCAATCACGGCCTCCGCCGGTCCCGGTGCCTGGTGCCGAACCCCAGGCCGGCGCCTGGCTCGGCTTCCTGCTGGCCCTCGCCGCCATCGCCATGGCGGGGGGGCTGCTGGCGGAACAGGCCGGCGCGTGGATCGGCGTGCCCTGCCTGATGCTGGTGCTGCTGCTGGGCGGCGGTGGCGTGGCGCGGCAGGCCGGCCGCCTGGCCGCCTGGGCCGGGCAGGCGCAGGGCGCGCCCCCGGCCCTCTGGCTGCCCGGCGGGGCGGCGCTGGCGGCGCGGATCCAGGCGCTGCGGAGCCAGCTGGAGGAATGCGAAAACACCCTGCGCGTGGTGCAGGCCATCCCGGCCCTGTCGCGCCCCGACCCGGTGGCGGCGCTGCGCCACTTCAACGCGCGTGCCCTCGCCCAGGCCTCCGTGCTGATCGAGGAGATGAAGGCCGGCGCCACCGACCTCAGCCGCCACGCGGACGAGGTCGAGCTGTCGACCATGCGGGTCGAGCAGCAGGCGCATGAGGCCACCGCCGAGGCCAGCGCGGCGGCGGCGGCGGCCGATGCGGCGGCCGGGCGCACCGAGCATCTGGTGCAGGCCATCCAGGAGATCACCGCCCAGATCAGCCGCGCCGCCAGCGCCACCGGCGGCATCGCCAACAGCAGCGCCAAGAGCCGCGCCCTGTTCAGCGAGCTGGAGGTGATCGTCGCCAAGATCGCCGAGGTGGCGCGGCTGATCCAGGAGATCGCCGGCCAGACCAACCTGCTGGCGCTGAACGCGACGATCGAGGCGGCGCGCGCCGGCGAGGCCGGCAAGGGCTTCGCCGTCGTCGCCAGCGAGGTGAAGACCCTCGCCGGCAGCACCTCCCACGCCACCAGCGAGATCGCCGAGCGGCTGAACCTGATCCAGGCGCAGACCGCGCAGGTGACCGTGGTGCTCGAAGGCATCGGCACCAGCATCGAGGAGCTGAACGGCGTCGCCACCGCCCTGGCCGCCGCGATGGAGGAGCAGAGCGGCACGGTGCGCGAGATCGCCCGCGCCGCCGGCGCCGCCGCCGGCACCGCCCGCCAGGCCAGCGACCGCATCGGCCAGGCGACGCAGGAGATCGACGAGAACCGCCTGTCGGTGGCGATGATGCACAGCGCCTCCGGCGATGTGCTGGCCACCATGTCGGGGCTGCGCCAGCAATTGGAGCAGGTGCTGCAGGCCGCGCTGGAGGAGGCGGTGGCGCCGCCGCCGGTGGCCGCCAGCCTGCCCGCCCCCCGCCGCCCGGCCCGGGCCCGACGCCCCGAAGCCGGCCGAGGACAAGGCCGGCGACAAGGCGGCGGCGCATGCCGATCCCTCCCTGCCGGTGCAGGCCATCCGCGTCTCGCTCACCGTGCTGGATGAGCTGATGACGCTGGCCTCCGAGCTGGTGCTGGTGCGCAACCAGCTGCTGCAGGTGGCGCGCGGCCAGGCCGACACCCCCTTCGCCGCGCCGCTGCAGCGCCTGTCGCGCATCACCTCCGACCTGCAGGAAGGGGTGATGAAGACGCGCATGCAGCCGGTCTCCGCCGCCTGGGCCAAGCTGCCCCGGCTGGTGCGCGACCTCGGCGCCGAGCTCGGCAAGCGCATCGACCTGTCGATGAGCGGCGGCGACACCGAGCTGGACCGCCAGGTGCTGGAGCTGATCAAGGATCCGCTCACCCATATGGTGCGCAACAGCGCCGACCACGGGCTGGAGATGCCCGAGGAGCGCCGCGCCGCCGGCAAGCCGCTGGCCGGGCGCATCTCGCTCTCCGCGCGCCAGGAGGGCGGGCGCATCGTCATCGAGCTGGCCGATGACGGGCGCGGGCTGAACCTCGCCAAGATCCGCGTCCGCGCGGTCGAGCGCGGCCTGGCCACCGAGGCCGCCGTCGCCGCCATGGACGATGCCGAGGTCGGCCGCTTCATCTTCCGCCCCGGCTTCTCCACCGCCGCCGCCGTCACCGCCGTCTCCGGCCGCGGCGTCGGCATGGATGTGGTGCGCAGCAATATCGAGCGCATCGGCGGCACGGTCGACCTGCAGACGGTCGAGGGCCAGGGCACCACGCTGATCATCCGCATCCCGCTGACGCTGGCGATCATCTCCGGCCTCGTCGTGCAGGCCGCCGGCGAGCGCTTCGCCGTGCCGCAGGCGGCGGTGGTCGAGCTGGTGCGCGTCGGCTCCGGCGGCGCCGCCGTCGAATGGCTGGACGACGCGCCGGTGATCCGCCTGCGCGGCCAGCTGCTGCCGCTGGTGCAGCTCGGCGCGCTGCTGGGTCTCGCGGCGCCGCACCCCTCGGGCTCGGCCGCGCAGGGCTTCGTCGCCGTGCTGCAGGGCGATTCGGCGCGCTACGGGCTGTTCGTCGATGGCGTGTTCGACACCGAGGAAATCGTGGTCAAGCCGGTGGCGCCGATCCTGCGCGACCTGCAGGCCTTCTCCGGCAACACCATCCTGGGCGATGGCGGCGTCATCATGATCCTCGACCCGGCGGGGCTGGCCCGCATGGCCGGCCTCGGCACCGCCCGCAAGGAGGCGGCGCAGGCCGTCGCCACCGCCTCGGAGGAGACCGGCTCGCAGCTGCTGATGTTCCGCGCCGGCGGCCAGGCGACGCCGATCGCCGTGCCGCTCGGCCTGGTGGCGCGGCTGGAGGCGCTGCCCTCCGACAGCATCGAGATCGCCGGCAACCGCCCCTCCGTCCAGTATCGCGGCCAGCTCATGCCGCTGCTGCCGCTCGGCCCCTGGACGCAGCCGCCCGCCGGCGGCACGCAGCATTTGCTGGTGTTCCAGGACGGCAACCGCAGCCTCGGCCTGATGGTGGACGAGATCCTCGACGTCATCGAGGAGCGGCTGGTGCTGCGCCCCTCCAGCGACCGCGCCGGCTTCCTGGGCAGCGCCGTCGTCGCCGGCCGCGCCGCCGATGTGCTGGATTGCGCGCACTGGCTGCGGCTCGGCGACCCGAGCTGGTTCGGCAAGACCGAGCAGGCGGCGCCGCGCGTGCTGGTGGTCGAGGACAGCGGCTTCTTCCGCCAGCTGGTGGTCCCCGCCCTCACCTCGGCCGGCTATGATGTCACCGCCTGCGCCGAGCCCGCCGAGGCGCTGAAGCTGCGCGCCGGCGGCGCCATGTTCGACGTGGTGCTGAGCGACATCGAGATGCCCAACATGGACGGCTTCGGCTTCGTCGCCGAGATCCGCCGCGAGGGGCCGTGGCAGACGCTGCCGGTGGTGGCGCTGAGCAGCCGCTCCAGCCCGGCCGACATCGCCCGCGGCCGCGCCGCCGGCTTCACCGACCATGTCGCCAAATTCGACAGCGAGCGTGTCCTCGGCGCGCTGAGCCGCGCCCTGGCCCACGCGAAGGAAGCCGCCTGATGAGCGCCACCCAGACCCTCACCCGCCCCCAGCCGCGCGGCGAGGCCGCGGAGGGCGAGCCGCGCCTGCTGCTGACCCTGCTGGTCGATGGCCGGCTCTGCGGCATCCCGGTGCCGCGGGTGCGCGACGTGCTGCGCGGCGACCAGATCGCCCGCGTGCCGCTGGCGCCGCCCGGCGTGGCCGGCGTGCTGAACCTGCGCGGCCGCATCGTCACCGCCGTCGACCTGCGCAACCGCCTGGGCCTGCCCCCGGCGGCGAGCGGCGCCGGCGGCATGAGCGTGGTGGTCGAGCATGAGGGCGAGCTGTACAGCCTGCTCGCCGATGATGTGCGCGAGGTGCTGTCGCTCTCGGCCGATGTGCGCGAGGACGCGCCGGCCACCCTGTCGGAAGCCTGGCGCGAGCACACCTCCGCCGTGCACCGGCTGGAGGGCGGGCTGCTGATCGAGCTGGACACCGAGCGGCTGCTGGCCTTCGGCGCGCGCGCCGTGGCGGACACCCGCCGGTGACGCTGGAGCTGCCCGAGGCCCCCGCCACCGCGTCCGGCGGCGCCGCGCCGCTGCGCGTGCTGCTCTGCGACGACAGCGCGGTGATCCGCGCCGCCATGGCGCGCATCCTGCACGCCGATCCGGGCATCCAGGTGGTCGCCCGCGCCCGCCATGGCGAGGAGGCGGTGGCCGCCATCCGCCGTGGCGGCATCGACCTCGCCGTCATCGACATCGAGATGCCGGTGATGGACGGGCTGACCGCCCTGCCGCTGCTGCTGCAGGCCGATCCGGGCTTGCGCGTCATCGTCTGCTCGACGCTGACCACCAAGGGCGCGGCGGCGGCGATGGAGGCGATGCGGCGCGGCGCCGCCGACTGCCTGCCCAAGCCCTCCAGCGACGAGGAGGCCGCCTTCGCGGCCGAGCTGGTGGCGCTGGTGAAGGGCCATGGCGCGCTGCGCCGGCGCAGCGCGCCGACGCCGGCGCTGAACATGCAGGTGGCCCCGC
>NZ_GG770779.1:318970-322923 GCF_000164635.1 Pseudoroseomonas cervicalis ATCC 49957
CTGGTCGCCGCCCGCACCGCCGAGCGCGTGGTGGAGCTGGCGCGCGAGGCCCGCCAGGAGGAGGCCGCGCGCAAGGCCGCGCGCAAGCTCCAGGCCACCCTCGACGACATGCCCAACCGTTCTTTTTTCTAGCTGCCGGTCAGGGCCGCGACGGGCGGTGCTGCATGGGCCGGGGGCGCTTCGGCCCGGGGTTGCGGGGCGGGAGGAGTGGCGGCAGCTTCTCATCGCAGGGCGACGCAGCGCCGAAGCTGGCACACCAGCAGCAAAACCCCGCCACGCTCCGAAGCCGCAACTGCAGCGTCCCGCCTCCCTGCAAGGCAGCGGCAGCCTGACAGAAAAGCAGCCTGGAAAAAATCAAAGGGTGGGCCTGAGCTTCCAGACGAGCGCGATCAGCTCGGCCACCGCCTCGAAATGCTCGGCCGGGATCTGCGCGCCTTCCTCGACGCGGTAGAGGGCGCGCGCCAGAGGCGGGTTCGGCAGCACCGGCACGCCATGCTTCTCGGCCTCGCGGCGGATGCGCGCGGCCATGCTGTCGACGCCGCGCGCCACCACGCGGGGGGCGGCGTCGATGCCGCGGCGATAGCTCAGCGCCACGGCGTAATGCGTCGGGTTGGTGACGATGACGGTGGCCTTGGGCACCTCGGCCATGGCGCGGCTGCGGCTGCGGCGCAGCGCGATCTGGCGACGGCGGCCGCGGATATGTGGATCGCCCTCGCTCTCCTTCATCTCGTCCTTCATCTCCTGCCGCGACATGCGCATCTTCTGCATGTGGCGCAGCCGCACCCAGCCGAGATCGACCAGGGCGACGACGGTGAAGGCCAGCAGCGCGCCGCGCAGCAGCCGCTCGATCAGCTCCGCCGCCAGGCCGCCGAGTTCCTCCAGCGGCAGGGCCAGGGTCTGCGGCAGGCGCTCGGTGATGCCGTCGGAGACCCACCACATGGCCAGGCCGCAGGCCACCACCTTCAGCATGGCGCGGCCGAACTCGACCAGCGCCTGCGGCCCGAACATGCGCTTCAGCCCGCGCAGCGGGCTCAGCTTCATCGGGTTCGGCGCCAGCGGCTTGGCGGAGACCAGCAGGCGGGTCTGCGCCAGCGTCACCACCACCGCGCCGGTGGCGGCCAGTCCCGCGACGCCGAGCGCCAGCGGCGCGGCGCGCACCGCCATCTCGCTCAGCTCCAGCTGCCAGCGCGCCTCATGCGACAGGGCGAACAGGCTGCGCCCCTGCTCGACCATGTGGTGGCCGAGCGCCGGGCCGAACCAGGACAGGGCGAAGGCGCCGCCGCAGAGGCTCGCCAGCTGCACCGCCTCGCGCGCCAGCGGCACCTCGCCGGATTCGCGCGCCTTGCGGAGTTTCGCCTCGGAGGGATCGAGTTCCTTCTCCTCGGAATCGCCGCCCGGGCCTTCCTTCTCGGCCATGGCTCAGTTCAACCCGGGCAGCAGGGCGAAGCCGGCGCGCGCCGCCTCGCCCCAGAAGGCCAGCAGCGCGGGCAGCAGCAGCGCCAGCAGGGCGATGCCGGCCAGGCTCTGCGCCGGCAGGGCGAGGATGTAGACCTGGGCCTGCGGCGCGATGCGCGCCAGCAGCCCGCTGCCCATCTGCAGCAGCAGGGTCAGCAGGATCAGCGGCGCGGCGAGCCGCAGCGCCAGGGCGAAGCTGGCGGCGCTGGCCTGGGCCACCGCCTCGGCGGCGGGGCCCGCCGGCAGCGGCGCGCCCACCGGCAGCAGGGCGTAGCTCTCGGCCAGGGCGCGCAGCGGCAGGGCATAGAGGCCGCTGGCCAGCAGCAGGGAGACGGCGGCCAGGCCGAAGAAGCGGCCGAGCGCGGTGCTGCCCTCGCCCATGGTGGGGTCCTGGCTCAGCACGCTGGACAGGCCGATCATCAGCCCGATCGCCTGGCCGGCCACCTGCACGGCGTAGACCATCAGCCGCGCCAGCCAGCCGATCCAGAAGCCGATGGCGACCTCCAGGGCGATCAGCCGGACCAGCCCGGCCATGTCCTGCGGCTCGGGCGGCAATTGCGGGCCGAGCACCGGCAGCAGCAGCGCCACCACGGCGAGCGCCAGCGCCAGGCGGACGGTGACCGGCACCTCCTGCTCGCCCAGGCCCGGCAGCACCATGCCGCAGGCGCCCATGCGGGCCAGCAGCAGCAGCGCCTGGAAGGCGAGGTGCGGCAGGGTCTCGAGGAACTCGGCGCCGCTCACCGCAGGCCGCCCACCGCCACGACCTGATCGAACAGCCCCTCGGTCAGGCTGCGCAGCGCGGTCAGCGCGGCGGAACTGCCGAACAGCAGCGCCAGGCCCAGCGCCAGCAGCTTCGGCACGAAGGCCAGCGCCGCCTCCTGCACCTGGGTCAGCGCCTGCAGGATGGCGATCACCAGACCCACCGCCAGCAGGATGCCGAGCAGCGGCCCGCCCACCAGCAGCGCCGTCCACAGCGCCTGCTGCCCGGCCAGGGCGATCACGTCACTTTCGACCATGCGCGCCGCCTCCTGCGGCCCGAACCGCCGCGTCTTGCGGCGGGGCGGCTGTCAGAGCGACATCCGCATCACTTCCTGATAGGCGGAGACCACGCGGTCGCGCACCGCCACCGTGGTCTGCAGCGCCAGCTCGGCGCGCGAGACGGCGAGCACCACCTCGGTCGCGCCGACCTCGCCGCGCAGCCCCTGGACGCTGGCGACATCGGCGGCGCGGGTGGTGTCCACCACCTTCTCCACCGCGCGCTCCAGCATGGCGCCGAAGCTGCCGGCGGCGGCGGCGGTGTTGCCGGCGGTCGGCGCCTCGCTGGCCAGGCCCGCGGCGTTGCGATAGGCGGAGAGCGCGGCGCCCGCGCCGGGCAGCGGCGAACTCATGCGCGCAGCAGGTCGATGGCGCGCTGGATCATGGCGCGGGTGGTCTCGAGCACCGAGAGGTTGGCGCTGTAGCTGCGCTGGGCCTCGCGCATGTCCATCATCTCCACCATGGAGTCGACATTGGGCTTGCGCACATAGCCGCGCGCATCGGCGGCCGGGTGCTGCGGGTCGTACTGCTCCGGGAAGTTGCCGGCGGCGGTGCCGATGCGCGCCACCCGCACCGTCTCGGCGCCGAGGGCGCGGTCGAGCCGGTTGGCGAAGGTGACGGTCTTGCGGCGATAGGGCTCGGCGCCCGGCGTCTCGCCGGTGCTGTCGCGGTTGGCGACGTTCTCGGCCACCACCCGCAGCCGCGCCGATTGCGCCGACATGCCGGAGGCGGAGACGCTGAGCGCGCGTTCGAGATCCATGCCGGGTGCTCCTCTCAGCCGCCGCGGCCGAGCGCGGACTGGAACATCGCCGTCCAGCGGCGGTGCAGATTGACCGCCAGCGCGTGCGCCTGGTCGGTGGCGGCGACCTTCAGCGCCTGCTCCTCCAGCGAGACGGCGTTGCCGTCCGGGCTGCGCTCGGACACCTTGCGGTCGGGGCGGCCCTGCATCTCGTTGCGGGCCGGGATGTGGCGCGCATCGGTGCGGGCCAGCGGCGCGTTGGCGCCGGCGCGCTCCAGCACCTGCTCGAAGGCCTGCAGGTCGCGCGGCTGGAAGCCGGGCGTGTTGGCGTTGGCGATGTTCTGCGCCAGCACCTTCTGGCGCTGTTCCAGCCAGTTCAGCCGCTGTCCGGCCAGGGCCAGGGGATCGGAAGGGCGACCGTTCATGGCTGCTCCCATCGCATGCAGACGCGACCCAATTGTTAACGGCGACCGCGCGCGGCCGGCTCAGCGCAGCGCGTCGCTCAGCGCCCGGCCCATCGCCAGCTCCTGCCGCAGCCGCTGCAATTCCGGCGCGTCCGGGCCGGGCGGCGGCGTGGTCAGGGTGGTGAAGGCCTCGGCCAGCGGGCCGCCGCGCATGCGCGCGCCATAGGCGGCGCGCAGCTCGGCCATGCGGGTTTCGTCGCCGGCGAGCGCGCGGAAGGCGGCCAGCCGCAGCAGCATCTGCCGCTGCCCGGCATCCAGCG
>NZ_GG770779.1:325796-327163 GCF_000164635.1 Pseudoroseomonas cervicalis ATCC 49957
CCGGCGGCGCGGCGCGGCCAGGGCGGGCGTGCCCGGGGTGGCGGGCAGGGTCGGCGCGGTCAGCGTCGTCACGCCCTGGGTCGCCAGGTTGGCCTTGGCCTTGCCGATGCGCGCCTCGATGGTCTGCAGCGCGTTCACCACCTTGGCGATGCGCTGGCCGGTGATGTCCTGGAAGGCGCAGGCCTCGTAGATGCGCGTGGTCGCCGTGGTCATGCCATCGGCGACGTCGCCCTCGGCCTTCGGCGCCAGGGTCTCCAGCTGCTCGCAGGCGTCCAGGATCTCGTGCGTCGCCTGGGCGGTGTGCTGCACGATGGCGGCCAGCTCGTCCGTCGCGGTCGGGATGGTGGCCTCGTCCAGCCCCTCGGCGCGCAGCGCCACCACCTCGGCGCGCGCCGTGGCGATGACGCGGCTCAGCTCCTCCAGCTCCTGCAGCAGCGAGGCCGCGGTCGCCGTCAGATTGCCGCGCAGGCTGGCGATCACATTGTCGCTGTCAGACATGCGCCATCACCTTCTCGATCTTGTCGCGCAGCGTCTCGGCGTTGAAGGGCTTGACGATGTAGTTGGAGACGCCGGCCTGCTTGGCGGCGACCACGTTCTCGGTCTTGCTCTCGGCGGTGACCATGATGAAGGGCAGGTGCTTCAGCCGGGCGTCGGCGCGCACCTCCTTCAGCAGGTCGAGGCCGGTCATCGGCTGCATGTTCCAGTCGCTGATGACGAGGCCGAAATTGCCGCTGCGCAGCTTGGCCAGCGCCTCGTGCCCGTCGGCCGCCTCGTCGGCGTCGTGGAAGTCGATCTGCTTCAGCAGGTTGCGGATGATGCGCGTCATCGTCTTGTAGTCGTCGACGACAAGAACCTTGATATTCCGATCCAGGGTCATCGTGGCGGTCTCTCCAGCGGGGCAGCGATCTTGGTTACGCGGTCAAAGTCCGGGCCGCGCGGCGCGCATCCGCGCCAGCTCGGCGGTCAGCGCCCGGACGCGCTCGGGCTCCATGGCGCCGAAGACCGGGGCGGCCTTCTGCTCGCGCATGCGGTTCACGATCTGCGCCAGCAGCGGCAGATCGAGCTCGTTGAACACCAGCGCCGCCTCACGCGGGCGCATGGTCTCGTACAGCTTGGCCAGGCTGGCCCAGTGCGCGTCGTCGCGCAGGCGGGTCTGGCGCTCATTCTCCTCCAGCCGCGCCTGCAGCCCGGCCAGCTGGTCGAGGCGCGCCTGCAGCCGCTGCTCGGCGGCGGCGACCACCGCCTCGCGCATCGCCAGCAGACGCTCGCGCTCGTCCAGCGCCTCGCGCCGGCTGCGCAGCGCCTGGGCCAGGCCGTCCTCCAGGATGGAGGGCTCGGCCGGCGCGGCCTGGCCGACCGGCGGCGTC
>NZ_GG770779.1:328609-330666 GCF_000164635.1 Pseudoroseomonas cervicalis ATCC 49957
GCCGAGGCGGCGCCGGAGGGCGCCGGCAGCCCCGGAATCGGCAGCAGCCCGAAATACCACGCGCCGCCCGCGCCGCCGCCGATCAGCAGCAGCAAGGCGACGGCCGCGAGCAGCAGCAGCTTGCCGCGCCCGCCCTTGGAAGCTGTTTTTGCCGGGGCAGGCTTGCCGCCCCCTGCGCCGTCGCTCACGCCGGCCACTCCATCCTGGAATGGGGCTGGAGTTAGGGCGGTTCTGTTAACGGGTCCTTGACCGGCAATTTTTGCCTCAATGATCCGGTAATAAATGCCCGGTAGCTCTCCCCACGCGGCAGGGCTGGCCCAGGAGGGGCCGACCGGCCGCGGCCGATGGCGCTCCGGGCGTGGCACGCGACTTGCCCTGCCCTGTTCCGTCCGGTCCCAACCCCACGGAGCTGCGCCAAGATGGACATGCCCGGCTATGTCGTGCTCTCCCGCCTCGCCGCCCAGCAGCGCGCGACGGCGGCGCTGGCGATGAACATCGCCAATGCCGACACCCCCGGCTACAAATCCGCGCAGATGGTGTTCGGCGCCCATATCGACCGCCAGCTGGGCGTCGACGCGCCGCGCGGCGGCCGCGAGGTCGCCTTCTCCCAGGACCGCGCCACTTGGCGCGACTTCACCCCCGGCAGCCTGCAGGCCACCGGCAACCCGCTCGACCTGGCGCTCGGCGGCGAGGGCTTCTTCGCCGTGCAGACCGGCAATGGCGAGCGCTACACCCGCGCCGGCCGCTTCGCCCTCTCGCCCGAGGGCGGCATCGTCGATATCGGCGGCAACCCGGTGCTGAACGAGGATGGCGCGCCGCTGGTGCTGCCGCCCAACGCCCAGCGCATCGACATCACCGGCGACGGCACGGTGCGCACCGAGCAGGGCCCGGTCGGCCGGCTGCGGGTGGTGAATTTCGCCGATCCGCAGAAGCTGATCGCCCAGGGCGAGCGCCTGTTCGAGGCGCCGGCCGAGCTGCCGGCCCAGCCGGTCGACGCGCCGCGCGTCGTGCAGGGCTCGGTCGAGGGCAGCAACGTCCAGAGCATCGTCGAGCTGACCCGCCTCACCGCCGAGATGCGCGAATTCCAGTTCGCCAGCCAGTTCGTGGAAACCGAGGGCGACCGGGCGAAGACCGCCGTCGAGCGCATCCTCAAGCGCCCCGCCTGATCCCAACGCCCGCCGCCCGCGACCCCGGAGACACCGCACCATGCGCAGCCTGAACATCGCCGGCACCGGCATGATGGCCCAGCAGACCAATGTCGAGGTCATCTCGAACAACATCGCGAACATGAGCACGACGGCCTACAAGCGCCGCCGCGCCGAGTTCCAGGACCTGCTCTACGAGAATCTCCGCCGCACCGGCTCGCAGAGCTCGGACCAGGGCACGGTGCTGCCCTCCGGCGCGCAGCTCGGCCTCGGCGTGCGCACCGCCGCCATCTACCGCATCGGCGCCCAGGGCGACCTGTCGCAGACGCAGAACAGCTTCGACCTGGCGATCCGCGGCAATGGCTATTTCCCGGTGCAGATGCCGACCGGCGAGACCGCCTACACCCGCGCCGGCAGCTTCGGCCTGTCGGATGCCGGCATGATCGTCACCGCCGACGGCTTCCAGGTCGGCGCCGGCATCGTCATCCCGGCGGGCGCGCGCGACGTCACCATCAACGCCACCGGCGAGGTGCTGGTGAAGATCGACGGCCAGGCGGCGCTGCAGAATGTCGGCCAGCTGCAGCTCGGCACCTTCCCCAATGAGGGCGGGCTGGAGGCGATCGGCGACAACATGTTCCTGGAGACCCCGGCCTCGGGCGGCGTGACGCTCGGCAATCCGGGCGCCGCCGGCTATGGCCAGGTGCTGCAGGGCTATCTGGAGACCTCGAACGTCAACGTGGTGCAGGAGATCACCGCGCTGATCACCGCGCAGCGCGCCTATGAGATGAACTCCAAGGTCATCACGGCGAGCGACGAGATGCTCTCCACCCTGTCGCGGATGCGCGGCTGATGCACCCCGCCGGCCGCCCCGCCCTGGCCCGCCCCAGCCGCCCGCGCCTGGCGCCGGCGCTG
>NZ_GG770779.1:331789-335033 GCF_000164635.1 Pseudoroseomonas cervicalis ATCC 49957
CGACGCCGTGCTGGGCCGCCGCATCGGCCGGCCGCTTGGCGCCGGCCAGCCGGTGCCGCTGTCGGAGCTTTCCGCGCAGCACGCGGTGCGGCGCGACAGCGTGGTGCAGCTGGTGCACGAGGCCTCCGGCCTGTCGCTCACCACCAGCGGCCGCGCGCTCGAGGATGGCGCGCTCGGCGCCACCATCACCATCCTGAACCTGTCCAACGGCGCCGTGCTGCTGGGCGAGGTGCTGGCGCCCGGACGGGTGCGCGCCCTCGGCCCGGCGCCGGAGCCGCAGACCGCCACGGCGCGCGGCCAGGCCCCCGGCCTGGTGCGGCGCTGACGCGGAGGAAGAACATCATGCACGCCCGCCCCCTGACCTCCCGCGCCGCCCCGCTCGGCCTGCTGCTCCTGGCGCTCGCCGGCTGCGGCAATCTGGAGCGGATCTCCGAGATCGGCCGTGGCCCGCAGCTGGCGCCGATCGAGAACCCGGCCCAGGTGGCGGGGCTGGAGCGCACGGTGGCGATGCCGATGCCGCCCGCCCAGGCGCCGCTGCCCGAGACCAACAGCCTGTGGCGCCCGGGCAGCCGCACCTTCCTGCGCGACCAGCGCGCGGCGCAGGTGGGCGACCTGGTGACGGTGCTGGTGCAGATCACCGACAAGGCGGAGCTCGAGAACACCACCGCCCGCAGCCGCGCCAACAACGAGGATTTCGGCATCACCCGGCTGCTCGGCATGGCCGCGCGCCTGCCCGGCGGCGCCGGCAACCTGCTGGAGACGGCGAGCAACAGCGGCACCGAGGGCACCGGCAGCATCAACCGCAACGAGACGGTGACGCTGCGCGTGGCGGCGACCGTGGTGCAGATGCTGCCCAACGGCAATCTGGTGGTGGCCGGGCGCCAGCAGGTGCGCGTCAACCACGAGCTGCGCGAATTGCAGGTGAGCGGCATCATCCGCAGCCAGGACATCGCCAGCGACAACACCGTGCGGCACGACCGGCTGGCCGAGGCGCGCATCGCCTATGGCGGGCGCGGCATCATCTCGGACGTGCAGCAGCCGCGCTACGGCCAGCAATTCCTCGACCTCGTCCTGCCCTTCTGAGCCCCGGAGACACCGCCATGCGCCGCTCCGCCCCTGCCTCCCGTCCTGGCCTCCGGCCGCTCCGCGCGCTGCTGCTCGGGCTGGCGCTGGCGCTCGGCCTCGCGGGGGCGGCGGCGGCGCAGCCCGGCGGCAGCGTGCGGGTCAAGGACATCGCCGATATCGAGGGGGTGCGCGACAACCAGCTGGTCGGCTACGGGCTGGTGGTCGGGCTGAACGGCACCGGCGACCGGCTGCGCAACGCCGTCTTCACCCGGCAATCCCTGATCGGCGTGCTGGAGCGGCTCGGCGTCAACACGCGCGACCAGGAGAACCGGCTCGACACCCGCAACGTCGCCGCCGTCATGGTCACCGCCAACCTGCCCGCCTTCGCGCGCAATGGCAGCCGCGTCGACATCACCGTCTCGGCGCTGGGCGATGCCACCAATCTCGGCGGCGGCACGCTGGTGGTGACGCCGCTGCACGGCGCCGATGGCGAGGTCTATGCGGTGGCGCAGGGCCAGGTGGCGACCGGCGCCATCGCCGCGCGCGGCGCCGCCGCCTCCGTCACCCGCGGCGTGCCGACCTCGGGCCGCATCCCGAACGGCGCCATCGTCGAGCGCGAGGTGCCCTTCGCCTTCGGCAACAAGCCGACGCTGCGGCTGTCGCTGCGCAACCCCGACCTGACCACGGCGCGGCGCGTCGCGGCGGCGATCAACCGCATGGCCGGCGCCGGCGCGGCCGCCGCCAACGACCCGCGCACCGTCACCGTCTCGCTCGTCGGCCGCGACCCGGTGGGCTTCGCCACCGAGATCGAGCAGCTGCGCGTCGAGCCCGACCAGGCGGCGCGCGTCGTCATCGAGGAGGCCTCGGGCACCATCGTCATGGGCGCCAATGTGCGCATCAGCACGGTGGCCATCGCCCAGGGCAACCTGACCATCCGCGTCACCGAGGCGCCGCAGGTGGTGCAGCCCAACGCGCTGGCCGGCGGCCAGACCGCGGTGGTGCCGCGCACCGGCATCGAGGTGGACGACCAGTCGGAGCGGCGCTTGGGCATCCTGCAATCCGGCGTGTCGCTGCAGGAGCTGGTGCGGGGGCTGAACAATCTGGGCGTCGGCCCGCGCGACATGATCTCGATCCTGCAGACCATCAAGGCCGCCGGCGCGCTGCAGGCGCAGCTGGAGGTGCGCTGATGGCCGATCTCTCGAAGCCCGCCGGCCTGCCGCAGGCGGGGCTTCCCACCGCCCCCGCCGCGCCGCGCGGCCAGTCGCTGCCCGAGATGCGCAAGGCGGCCGAGCAGTTCGAGGCGCAGGTTCTGGGCGCGCTGCTGCAGCCGGTCTTCGCCACCCTGCCGAGCAACGGCCTGTTCAGCGGCGGCGCGGCCGAGGCGCAGTGGCGGCCGATGCTGGTCGAGGAATACGGCCGCAGCTTGACGCGGGCCGGCGGTGTCGGCATCGCCGGCCAGGTGTTGCAGGAGATGCTGCGCCTGCAGGCGCGCGGCGGGGGAGAGAGCGAATGAGCGTCGTCGCCGAGCTGGAGCGCGTCACCCTGGCGCTGACCGCGGTGATCACCGCCGAGACACGGGCGCTGACCGCGCGCGACCTGGTGGGCGCCGCGGCGCTCGGCCCGGCCAAGACGGCGGCGCTGGAGGCCTTCGTCGCGGCGCGGGCGCGCATGACGCCGGAGCAGGCGGCCGAGGGCGGCGGGCATCTCGCGCATCTGGTCGACAAGCTGCGCCAGCAGGTCGAGGCCAATCGCCGCGCGCTGGAGGAAGGCCTGGCGCTGCAGGCCCAGGTGGTCGAAACCATCGCCGGGGCGGTGGCGCAGCCGGCCTCCGCGGCCCCCGGCTACGGGCCGCAGAGCAACGGCCAGGCGCGGCTCGGCGCCGCGCCCTTCGCCGTCTCCGTCGACGCCTGAGACCGGCATGCGCGGTGAGTGCCGCCCGCCGCGCGCCCTGCCGCCAATGGCCATGGCAATGGTTAACAAGGGAGAAACGCGGCCCTGCTGCATTGCGCCCGTCGGACTCCGCGCGGCAGAACGCCGCCCGGTCCGGCCAGAGGACGCAAGGCGAGGCAGGAGGCCGGGCCGCTGATGAACTGGGAATGGGCGATGACCGCCCTGGCGGCGCTGGCCGCCGTGCTGGGCATGGTGGTGCTGGCGGCGCAGCTGGCGCGCCGGCTGGGGC
>NZ_GG770779.1:336864-340451 GCF_000164635.1 Pseudoroseomonas cervicalis ATCC 49957
CGCTGGCGCGCACCGGCTTCGACCAGGGGCTGCACGGCTTCGTGGCCTCGGTCGGGCCGCGCGCCGCGGCGCTGGCCCGCGCCATCGCCGAGCGCCGCTTCTCCCTGGCCTTCCAGCCGATCGTCGACCTCGCCGCGCCGGACCTGCGCGCGGCGCATTACGAGGCGCTGATCCGCCCGCGCCCGACCGAGGGGCTGCCCGAGCTCGGGCCGCAGGCCTTCGTCAACCTGGCCGAGATGGTCGGCCTCTCCGCCGAGCTGGACCTGGCGGTGGCCGAGGAGAGCCTGGTGGCGCTGCGCCGCGCCGGCGGCGACATCCGCGTCGCCTGCAACGTCTCCGGCCTGTCGCTGCAGGACCCGGAATTCCGCCGCCGCATGACCGCGCTGCTGGAGCAGCACCCGGCCGAGCTGCAGGCGCGGCTGCTGGTCGAGGTGACCGAGACGGTCGAGATCGAGAACGAGGCCGAGGCCGTGGCCTGCCGCGAGGCGCTGCGCCAGCACGGCGCCGCCGTCTGCATCGATGATTTCGGCGCCGGCGCCGCCGGGCTTTCCTATCTGCGGCTGCTGCGCCCCGATCTCGTCAAGCTCGATGGCCGCTTCATGGAGGCCTGCGCCGGCGGGCAGCGCGGCGAGAGCTACAATTTCGCCGCCGCCCTGGTGGAGCTGGCCCGCGCCACCGGCGCGCTGGTGGTGGCCGAGCGCATCGAGACCGAGGCGGACGCGCAGACCGCCCGCTCCTTCGGCGCCCGCTACGGACAGGGCTGGCTGTTCGGCCGCCCCGGCGCCCTGCCCGGCAGCCTGACGCCGCGCGCCTTCGGCGCCACCGCCCGCCGCGCCGGCCATGGCACGGCCTTTGCTCTAGGCTAGCCCAGCATGACCTCCAGCGCAGCATGATGGGCAAGACAGCATGACCAGAGTGGCGCCATGAGCCTCTCCAGCGCGCTCCTGACCGCGACCAGCGGGCTGCGGCTGACCACGCGCCAGCTGGAGCAGTCGGCGCAGAACATCGCCAATGCCGACACCGCCGGCTACACCCGCAAGACCGTCAGCGGCGAGGCCGTCACCACCGGCGGCGTGCGCACCGGCGAGGCGCAGCGCGCCGTGGACACGGCGCTGCGCAACCAGGCGCTGAAGGCGCGCAGCGCCGAGGCCGGCGCCAGCCTGGCCAACGCCACCCTCTCGCCGCTCGCCGGGCTGCAGGGCGACACCAGCGATGGCCGCGACACCGCGGGCCTGATCTCGGCGCTGAACGACGCCTTCACCGCGCTGGCCGCGAGCCCGGCCGACAGCAGCGCCATGAGCGGCGTGCTGCGCGCGGCGGAGGACATCGCCAGCCAGCTCAACACCGCCAGCGAGGCGATCGGCACCACCCGCCAGGCGGTGCAGGACGGCCTGGTGGCCGATGTCGACGCCGCCAACGGGCTGATCCGGCAGATCGGCGCGCTGGACAAGCAGATCCGCGCCGAGGCCGCCGCCGGCCGCGACGCCGCCGCGCTGAAGGACCAGCGCGACACGGCGATCGGCCAGCTCTCCGACTATCTCGGCGTGAAATCGACCGAGGGCGCCGATGGCGGCGTGACGCTGACGCTCGCCAGCGGCTCGGTGCTGCCGCTCGACGCCGAGAGCGGCCCGCTCGGGCTGGAGCGCGCGACGGTCACCCCCGGCAGCTATCACGGCACGCCGGCCGGCACCCTGCCGGGGCTGACGCTGAACGGCCAGGCGGTGAACGGCGCGGCGCTGGGCGGGCGGCTCGGCGCCGGCTTCACCCTGCGCGACCAGACCCTGCCGACGATGCAGGCCGAGCTGGACCAGACCGCGGCCACCCTCGCCGGGCGGCTGGACGAGCAGGGGTTGCGCCTGTTCACCGACAGCGATGGCAGCGCGCCGCCCGCCGCCGGCACCGCCGCCGGGGCGGCGCAGACGGTGGGCTTCGCCGCGCGCATGACGGTCAATGCCGCGGTGGCGGAGGCGCCGCGCCTGCTGCGCGACGGCACCCACGCCACCGCCGACTTCACGCCGAACCCGGCGGGCGGGCCGAGCGGCTTCACCACCCTGCTCAGCCGGGTGTCGCAATACAGCTTCGGCGCCGAGAAGGCGGCCGGTGTGCCGCACACCGCCATCCCGACCAGCGGGCTCGGCCCCGGCGGCACGCTGAGCTCGAATTTCGCGGCGCCGCAGCGCATCATCGACTACGCCGCCTCGGTGGTCGGCAGCCAGGCCGGCACCATCGCCGCGGCGGAGAGCGCGGCGGAGGGCGCCACCACCCAGCGCAGCTACCTGGACGGGCTGGTGCAGAAGAGCGAGGGCGTCGACACCGATGCCGAGCTGGCCAACATGGTGGCGCTGCAGAACGCCTATTCGGCGAATGCGCGGGTGATGTCGGCGGTGCAGAGCATGTGGGACGCCCTGCTGGACGCGGTGCGGTAAGGAGCGAGGGCGATGGCGATCCAGGGCTACCAGGCTTCCATGGTCTCCGCGCTGCGGCTGCAGGACCGCTTCACCGAGCTGACCCGCCAGGTCAGCAGCGGCGGCCAGCGGGCCGAGAGCTATGCCGGGCTCGGCCGCGACGCCGCCCGCGCCAGCAGCCTGGCGGCGCAGATGGCGCAGCGCGGCGAGTTGCAGGCGGTGGCCGAGCGCGGCGAGGGCCGCGCCGCCTACACCCAGACGGTGATGGACCGGCTGGCCGGCATCGCCGGGCAGATGGCCGACAGCGCCGCCTCGCTGAACGGCACCATGAGCAGCCTGTCCCAGATCCGCGAGAATGCGCGGCTCGCCCTGCAGGAGGTCTCCACCCTCCTGAACGAGCGCTACGAGGGCGAGGCGATCTTCGGCGGCAGCGACCTGCAGAACGATCCGGTGGTGGCGCCGCAGCAGATGCTGAAGACCGGCATGTTCACCGGCATCGGCGCGCTGCTCGACGATTATGGCAGCCAGGGCGGCGACATCGACGCGCTGTTCGGGCAGATGACCGCGCTCGCCACCAGCAACGCCGATGGCGTCTCGCCCTTCTCCTCCTATGCCAACGCGGCGGCCGAGGGCGGCGTCGCCGATTCCCGCCGCGCCGTGCCGACCGGCAATGGCACCGGCATCGAGATCGGCCTCTACGCCAACCGCAACGCCGCGGTGGGCGAGACCGGCTCGACCACCGGCGCCTGGTCGCGCGACCTGATCATGGGGCTGACCGTGCTGGCCAACCTGACCGAGGAGCAGGCGGCGCAGGGGAATTTCAGCACGCTGGTGCAGAAGACGGTCGGCCTGCTGCGCGACGCCGGCAATGGCGCCAATGACGAGATCGGCGCGCTGGGCACCGCCCAGTCGCGGCTCTCGGCGGCGGCCAGCCAGCACAAGGCGGTCTATGACCAGGTGGAGACCCAGCTCGGCGACCTCACCACCATCGACATCGCCGAGGCGCAGGTGCGGCTGCAGCAGGTCAACCTGCAGCTGCAGGGCAGCTATCAGGCGCTGGCCATGCTGGGCCGCGTCTCGCTGGTGAACTACCTCTGAGGCCAGGCCGGCGGAGCCACCGCCCGGTTCAGAACAGCCGCCGCCCGGCCACCGCGCCGGGCGCCGCCGGGGCGGGGCTGGCGG
>NZ_GG770779.1:343288-344902 GCF_000164635.1 Pseudoroseomonas cervicalis ATCC 49957
CGGCGGAGGAGATCCGCGCCGCCATCCAGTCCGATCCCGGCCTGTCCGACCTGGCGCGCCAGCTGCTGATCGAGCAGACGCGCGAGGGGTTGCGCATCCAGCTGGTCGATGCCGATGGCCAGCCGGTCTTCGCCACCGGCCAGGCGGCGCCGAACCAGCGTGGCCGCGCTTTGCTGCTGCGCGTGGCCACGGTGCTGGCGCGGCTGCCCTATGGGCTCGACATTGCCGGCCACACCGATGCCGCGCCGTTCCGTGGCGGTGGCGACCGCTCGAACTGGGAGCTGTCGGCCGAGCGCGCGGGCGCGGCACGGCGCGTGCTGATCGAGGCCGGCATCGCCGAGGAGCGGCTGCGCGCCGTGGCCGGCCGCGCCGACCGTGACCTGCTCTCCCCCGACCGGCCGCTGGATGCCGCCAATCGCCGCGTCTCCATCCTCGTCCTGATGCCCGGCGCGCCGCAGGAGGGCCCCGCCCCATGATCGTTCTGGCCGGCTTCGGCGTCGTGCTCGTCTGTGTGTTCGGCGGCTACCTGATCGCCGGCGGCAGCCTCGGGCCGATCCTGCACGCTTTGCCCTTCGAGATGCTGATCATCGGCGGCGCCGCGGTCGGCAGCTTCCTGATGGCCAATTCCATGGCGGCGGTGAAGCACACGCTCGGCGCGCTGAAGAAGGTGCTGAAGGGGGCGCGCTACACGCGGCAGGATTATCTCGACCTCTGCGCCGTGCTCTACCGGCTGCTGCGGGTGGCGCAGATGAAGGGCGCCGTCGGGCTGGAGCCGCATATCGAGCGGCCGAACGAGAGCGAGATCTTCACCCTCTTCCCCAAGGTGCTGGCCGACCATCACGCGCTGTCGCTGATCTGCGACTATCTGCGCATGATCGGCATGAATGCCGACGACCCGCACCAAGTCGAGGATGTGATGCTGCGCGAGCTGAAGAAGATCCGCGAGGAGGAGCTGCACCCGGCGCATGCGCTGCAGACCATGGCGGATGCGCTGCCGGCGCTCGGCATCGTCGCCGCCGTGCTCGGCGTCATCAAGACCATGGGCAGCATCGACAAGCCGCCCGCCGTGCTGGGCGCGATGATCGGCGGCGCGCTGGTGGGCACCTTCCTCGGCGTGCTGCTGGCCTATGGCCTGGTCGGGCCGCTGGCGACGCGGCTGCGCGCCATCGTCGACGAGGAGGCGAAGTATCTCGAAGTGGTGCGCGCCGTGCTGATCGCGCATCTGCAGGGCAACGCGCCCTCCGTCGCCGTCGAGATCGGCCGCAAGGCGGTGCCCTCCGACCTGATGCCCACCTTCCAGGTGCTGGAGACGGCGATGCAGGAGCAGCGCGCCGGCGCCTGACACCCGCAGATCCGCGCCTGTGGGAAAGGCGCCTGCCCCTTCCGGGCAGGCGCCTTTTTCCGGTTGCGGACCGGGGCCGGCGTCTTGCCGGCGGAAGGCTGGCCGGCATCCTGCCGGCGGGAAGCGGGCCGGCGTCCTGCCGGCGGGAAGCGGGCCGGCGTCCTGCCGGCGGGAAGCGGGCCGGCGTCCTGCCGGCGGGAAAGACAGGCCGGCATCCTGCCGGCCGACCGAAAGAAGAACCGGCCTCTTGCCGGCAGCCCTCAGGGGGCCGC
>NZ_GG770779.1:348126-350684 GCF_000164635.1 Pseudoroseomonas cervicalis ATCC 49957
CGGCGGGCAGCACGCCGCGGCGCAGGACCCGGCCGGGCCCAGCGCCGCCCCCCCCCTTCCCCCGGCCGAGATGGCGGAGGCGCCGCCGCGCCAGCGCCTGCTCGACCTCGCCCTCTGATCCCGGCCGCAGGAGACCGACATGGCCAGCAGCGCCCTCACCACCGCCGCCAGCAGCGCCAACAGCACGACGCAGAGCGCCACCGCGAAGACGCAGCTCGGCTCCGACATGCAGAGCTTCCTGACGCTGCTGACCACCCAGCTGCAGAACCAGGACCCGATGGACCCCACCGATTCCTCGGAATTCGCCACGCAGCTCGCGCAATTCTCCCAGGTGGAGCAGCAGATCGCCACCAACGCGCATCTCGAATCGCTGCTGTCGCTGCAGCAATCGGCCTCGCTGCTCTCCTCCACCGGGCTGGTCGGCAACACGGTCGAGGTCAGCTCCAGCCAGATCGTGCTGAAGGACGGCGCCACCCAGGGGCTGCGCCTGCCCCGCCTGGCCGATGCCGGTGGCGCGCAGGGCGGCATCGTCACCATCACCAACAGCAGCGGCGCCGTGGTCTACACCGAGGCGGTGGCCCTCGGCACCGAGGCCACGAGCTGGAGCTGGAACGGCAAGGGCACCAATGGCGCCAGCCTGGCCGATGGCCGCTACACGGTCGGCGTCAGCGGCTTCGACGCGCGCGGCACCAGCACCGGCACGCTGGACTTTGGCGTCGTCGGCAAGGTGAACTCGGTGGACCGCAGCAGCGGCGGCGCCCCGCGCGTCAATATCGGCGGGCTGACCGTCGGGCTGGAGGCGCTGCGTGGCCTGAGCTGATCCCGCGTTGAGGCCCGGGAAAACCCCGGGCCGGGCGGGCCGGCCTTCCGGCCCTTGGCATTTTCGCCACAGTGCCGCGCCGGCGCGGCCCGCCCCCGCGCCACCGAAGCAACGGTTAATACTTGGTCAACGCCCGCCGGCCAGATGTGCTGCGGCGCGGCAGGATGCCGTGCGCGGAGGCGGCCACGGTGGATGCGGCGACTCAGCCCCCCAGGATGGGGAACGACACGGGCGATGACAGGAGCGCGGGGCGCGGTGGCCTCGGCCGCGCCATCGAATCGCTGCGCGCGCTCGGCACGGCGCGGCTGGCCGCGCTGGCCTTCACCGGGCTGCTGACCCTTGGCCTGATCGGCTTCCTGACGCTGCGCACGGCGACGACGCCGATGGGCCTGCTGTATGGCGATCTCGACCAGCGCGACGCGGCGCAGATCGTCGCGGCGCTGGAGCGCGCCCGCGTGCCCTACCGGCTCGGCCGCAACGGCACCGAGGTGCTGGCGCCGGAGGAGGACATCCCCCGGCTGCGCCTGTCGCTGGCGCGCGACGGGCTGCCGGCCGGCGGCAGCGTCGGCTACGAGATCTTCGACCGCCAGTCCGGCCTGACCACCACGCCCTTCCAGCAGGACATCAACCGGCTGCGCGCGCTGGAGGGCGAGATCGCCCGCTCGATCCGCGGGCTGGACGGCGTGGCCTCGGCCCGCGTGCATCTGGTGCTGCCGCGGCGCGAGCCCTTCTCGCGCGAGCGGGGCGAGAGCCAGGCCAGCGTGGTGCTGCAGATGCGCGGCATCCACCGGCTCGACCGCGAGGGGGTGCAGGCGGTGCTGCACCTGGTCGCCGCCGCCGTGCCGGGGCTGAAGCCGCAGAACATCGCCGTGGTCGATGGCCGGGGCGAGCTGCTCTCGCGCGGCGGCCAGGCCGGCGCCAACGGCCTGGCGCAGAGCCAGGAGGAGATCCGCCGCGGCCAGGAAATGCGCATGGCCCGCGCCGTCGAGGAGATGCTGGAGCGCATCCTGGGCCCCGGCCGCGTGCGCGCCGAGGCGACGATCGAGATGGACCATGACCGGGTCCAGACCACCGAGGAGCGCTTCGACCCCGAGAACCAGGTGCCGCGCAGCCAGTCCTCGGTGAACGAGAGCAGCCGCAATGGCGAGCAGCAGAACGTCTCGGTGGCCAACCAGCTGCCCGGCGCGCCGCCCGCCCAGCAGAACAGCGGCCCCCAGAGCCAGGAGGCGCGGCAGGAGGAGACGGTCAATTACGAGATCGGCCGCACCACCCGCAACACGCTGCGCGACCAGCCGGTGGTGCGCCGCCTTTCCGTCGCGGTCCTGGTCGATGGCGTCTGGGAGCCGGGCGAGGCCGGCGGTGCCGCGCGCTTCCGCGAGCGCACGCCGCAGGAGATGGAGCGCATCAGCGCCCTGGTGCGCGGCGCCATCGGCTTCAACGAGACGCGCGGCGACCGGCTGGAAGTGGTGTCGCTGCGCTTCGCCGAGCCGGTCTGGGGCTCGGATGGCGAGAGCCAGCGCGGCCCGCTCGGCCTGCCGCCCCTGACGCCCACGCTGACCGCGCGGCTGCTGGAGAGCGCGCTCTACGCCCTGGTCGCGCTGCTGGCGGTGTTCTTCGTCGGCCGCCCCGTGGCCAAGCGGCTGGTCGCCGGCATGACGCCGCGCCCGCTGGGCGCCCTGGCCGGTGCCGCCGGCGCGGCCGGCATGGGCGGCGCCCCTGGCCCCGCGCCCCGAGGGCG
>NZ_GG770779.1:353595-356701 GCF_000164635.1 Pseudoroseomonas cervicalis ATCC 49957
CCCCGGCGGCGCCCGCCCCCGCCGCGCCGGCCGGGATCGAGGCGCTGGTCGGCCGCCGGATGGAGGAGGTCGAGCGCGACCTGATCCTCGGCACGCTGGCGCATTGCCTGGGCAACCGCACCCGCGCGGCCGAGGTGCTCGGCATCTCGATCCGCGCGCTGCGCAACAAGCTGCAGGATTACCGCGCCCTGGGCCTGGCCGTGCCGGCGCCCGGCGAGGGCCGCGGCCTGGCCGCGACGGGCTGAGCGCCATGGCCGGCCGCGGCTTCGCCTTCGCCCTGCCCGCGCCGCTGCGCGGCCTGCGCCTCGGCACCGACGTCACCCTGGCCCTCGGCGTCGTGGCGCTGATGATGGTCATGCTGGTGCCACTGCCGGTGGTGCTGCTCGACCTTGGCCTGGCCATCTCGATCACCGCCTCGGTGCTGGTGCTGATGGTGGCGCTGCTGCTGCAGCGGCCGCTCGACTTCACCTCCTTCCCGACGCTGCTGCTGCTGACCACGCTGCTGCGCCTGGCGCTGAACGTCGCCACCACCCGCGCCGTGCTCAGCCACGGGCATGAGGGCGTCGGCGCGGCGGGTGGCGTGATCTCCGCCTTCGGCGCCTTCCTGATGGGCGGCGACGTGGTGATCGGCCTCGTCGTCTTCGCCATCCTGCTGCTGGTCAACTTCATGGTGGTGACCAAGGGCTCCGGCCGCATCGCCGAGGTGGCGGCGCGCTTCAGCCTGGACGCCATGCCCGGCAAGCAGATGGCGATCGACGCCGACCTCTCCTCCGGGCTGATCGAGGAGGGCGAGGCCCGCCGCCGCCGGCGCGAGCTGGAGGAGGAGAGCAGCTTCTTCGGCGCCATGGACGGCGCCGCCAAGTTCGTCCGCGGCGACGCCATCGCCGGCCTCATCGTCACCGGCATCAATTTGCTGGGCGGGCTGGCGGTCGGCCTCGGCCGGCACGGCATGTCCTTCGGCGACGCGGTGGAGACCTTCGCCACCCTCACCGTCGGCGACGGGCTGGTGTCGCAGATCCCGGCGCTGCTGATCTCGGTCGCCGCTGGCATCGTGGTGACCAAGGGCGCCACCGAGGGCCGCGCCGACCAGATGCTGGCCGGCCAGCTCGGCACCGCCTCCAAGCCGCTGGCCATCGCCGCCGGCAGCGCGCTGCTGCTGGCCGCCATGCCGGGCATGCCGGCGCTGCCCTTCCTGGGCCTGGCCGGCGCCGCCGGCGGGCTGGCCTTCGTCCGCCACCGGACCGAGCGCAGCAATGCCATCGCCGCCGCGCGCCCCAAGCCGCCGCCACCCAAGCCGGTGAACGAGGAGGCGCCGGTGGCCGAGGCGCTGAAGCTCGACCTGCTGCGCCTCGAGATCGGCTACGGGCTGCTCTCGCTCGCCTCCGGCGACCAGCCGCGGCTGACCGAGCAGATCCGCGCGCTGCGCAAGAGCTTCGCGCAGGAGATGGGCTTCGTGCTGCCCTCGGTGCGGGTGCAGGACAACATGCAGCTCGCGCCCTATGCCTATCTGGTGCGGGTCAAGGAGGTCGAGGCGGCGCGGGGCGAGGTGAAGCCGCCGATGCTGCTGGCCATCGACCCCACCGGCAAGCTGCCGCCCTTCCCCGGCGAGAAGTGCCAGGAGCCCGCCTTCGGCCTGCCGGCGCTGTGGATCGAGGAGCGGCTGCGCGAGCAGGCGCTGGCGCGCGGCTGCACCGTGGTCGATGCCGCCGGCGTGCTCGTCACCCACCTGACCGAGGTGGTGCGCGAGAACATGGCCGACCTGCTCAGCCATGCCGAGACGCGGCGCCTGCTGGAGGGGCTGCCGGACGACAACAAGCGGCTGGTGGCCGACCTGATCCCGGCCCAGGCCAGCATCGGCACGGTGCAGCGCGTGCTGCAGACGCTGCTGGCCGAGCGGGTCTCGATCCGCGACCTGCCGACCATCCTGGAGGGCATCCAGGAGGCGACGGCGGGCGGCGTGCCGCGCGGGCTGACCACCATCGTCGCCACCGTGCGCGCGCGGCTCGCCCGCCAGCTCACCGAGGCGGCGCGCGGCCCGCAGGGCGACGTGCCGCTGCTGACGCTGGGCGCCGAATGGGAGGCCGCCTTCGCCGAGGCGCTGATCGGCCCGCCCGAGGAGAAGCAGCTGGCCCTCGCCCCCAGCCGCGTCAACGAGTTCGCGCAAAGGCTGCGCCAGGCGCTGGACCGCGCCGGCAATGCCGGCGACATGCCGGCGCTGGTCTGCTCGGGCGGCATCCGGCCGCATGTGCGGGCGGTGGTGGAGCGCTTCCGCCCCAGCACCACCGTGCTGGCCCAGGCCGAGATCCACCCCCGGGCGCGCATCCGCGTCCTCGGCAGCGTCTGAGCCGGGCCTAGGCCGCCATGCGCATCCGCGTCATCCGCGCCGCCACCATGGCCGAGGCGATGCGCCGCCTGACGGCGGAGCTTGGCCCGGATGCGGTGCTGCTCTCCTCCCGCCGGGTCAATGGCGGCTTCGAGGCGACGGCGGCGCTGGAGACCGACCCGGCGGACGAGCCGCTGCCGGCGGTGGAGCCCGCCCCGGCGCCGGAGCCGCGCGCCGAGGCGGCGGCGCTGACCTTCCACAACCTGCCCGCGCCCCTGCGCGAACGGCTGATGGCCGGGCCGCTGGAGGCGACGCTCTCCGCCGCCTTCCGCTTCGGCGGGCTGCCGCCGCTCGGCCAGCGGCCGCTGCTGCTGGCCGGCCCCCCCGGCGCGGGCAAGACGCTGACGCTGGTCAAGCTCGCCGCCCAGCACGTGCTGGAGGGGGAGAAGCCGCCGCTGCTGCTGAACGCCGACCAGCAGCGCCCGGGCGCCGCCGAGCAGCTGCCGGGGGTGGCCGAGGTGCTGCGCGCGCCGCTGGCCCAGGCCACCACCCCGGCCGCCGCGCTGCAGGCCATCGCGCTGCGCCCGCCGGGCGGCGCGGTGCTGATCGACACGCCGGGCGTCGACCCCTTCGACCCCGCCCAGGCGCGCATGCTGGCGGCGCTGATCGCCGCCACCCGCGCCGCCGTGGTGCTGGTGCTGCCCGCCGGCCTCGACTGTTCCGAGGCGACCGAGCTGGCGCGCGCCTTCCGGGCGCTGGGCGCCAGCCATCTGCTGCCGACGC
>NZ_GG770779.1:358060-361086 GCF_000164635.1 Pseudoroseomonas cervicalis ATCC 49957
GGTGCTGACGGTGGCCGGCACCGGGCCCGAGGCCGCCGGCGGGCTGCTGCCGCTGGATGCCGAATGGCTGGCAGCCCGGCTGCGCCGCCGCACCCACCACCCCAATGCCGCTGACAAGCTGGCCCCCTCCCCCCGATCGGCCGCCCTGCCGGCTGGAGTATCCGCATGATGTCCGACCTCGCGCCGAGCGCGGAACCCCAGCCCCGCTTCGAGCCGGGACCGGCCGCGGGGCCCGCCCCGGGCAAGCTGGTCGCCATCGCCTCCGGCAAGGGCGGTGTCGGCAAGACCTGGATGGCGATCACCCTGGCGCAGACCCTGGCGCAGCGCGGCCGCCGCGTGCTGCTGGCGGATGGCGATCTGGGCCTGGCGAATGTCGATGTGCAGCTTGGCCTGCAGCCGGAGCGCGACCTGCAGGCGGTGCTGAGCGGCAAGATCGCCCTGACCCAGGCGGTGATGCACCATGCCGAGGGCGGCTTCGACGTGCTGGCCGGCCGCTCCGGCAGCGGCGCCCTGGCCAGCCTCCGGCCCGAGGTGGTGGAGCATGTGGCGGCGCTGCTGCGCGCCGCGACGGGGCGGTGGGATGTGGTGCTGCTCGACCTCGGCGCCGGGCTGGCCCCGGCCACGCGCCGGCTGGCGGCGGCGGCCGACACGCTGCTGGTGGTCGCCACCGACGAGCCGACCAGCCTGACCGACGCCTATGCCGTGCTGAAGCTGCACGGCACCGACCGGCCGGGCGGCGATTGCCGCATCGTGGTGAACCAGGCGGTGGACATCCCCTCCGGCCGGCGCACCGCGGCGGCGCTGCAGCGCGCCTGCGCCACCTTCCTGCGGCGCGACGTGCCGCTGGCCGGGCTGGTGCGGCGCGATGAGCGGGTGCGCGACACCATCCGCCGGCAGACGCCGCTGCTCAGCCGCCACCCCAATTCGGCGGCGGCGGCCGATGTCGCCATGCTGGCCCGCGCCGTCGATCCCTGAGACGCGAAAGCCCCGCCGGCCTGACGGCCGGCGGGGCTTCCGCAGGCCGGCCCATCGGGCCGGCCAACCGAAAAAACTACGGGCGGCCGATCGAGCTGTAGCTGAAGCCCACCTCCCGCATCGCCGCCGGGTCCCACACATTGCGCAGGTCGCAGATGACGTCGCCGGCCATGGCGGCCTTCAGCTTCTCCGGCGCCAGCGAGCGGAACTCGTTCCACTCGGTGATCAGCACCAGCGCGTCGGCGCCCTGCACCGCCTCCATGGCGCTCGCCGTGAACTCGACGCCGCCCGGCAGCAGCTGCCGCGCATGCGCGGGCTGCGGGTCATAGGCGCGGATGCGCGCGCCCCCCGCCGCCAGCGCCGGCAGGATGACCAGCGACGGCGCGTCGCGCATGTCGTCGGTCTCCGGCTTGAAGGTGACGCCGAGCACGGCGATGGTCTTGCCCGCCACGGTGCCGCCGCAGGCGGCGACCACGCGCTCGGCCATCTGCGCCTTGCGGGCGTCGTTGGCGGCGATGGTCTGCTCGACGATGGTCACCGGCGCGCCCAGCTCCTGGGCGGAGCGGGCCAGGGCCAGCGTGTCCTTGGGGAAGCAGGAGCCGCCATAGCCCGGGCCGGCATGCAGGAACTTGCGGCCGATGCGGCCATCGAGCCCCATGCCGCGCGCCACGTCGTGCACATTGGCGCCGGCCTTCTCGCAGAGATCGGCCATCTGGTTGATGAAGGTGATCTTCACCGCGAGGAACGCGTTGGAGGCGTATTTGATCAGCTCCGCCGTCTCGATGCTGGTGGCGACCACCGGCGTCTCGATCAGGTAGAGCGGGCGGTAGAGGCGCTTCAGCACGGCCAGGGCGCGCTCGGAATCGACGCCGACGACCACGCGGTCGGGCCGCATGAAATCGCCGATGGCGCTGCCCTCGCGCAGGAATTCCGGGTTCGAGGCGACCTCGATCTCCAGGTCCGGGCGGGCGGCGCGGACGATCTCCTTCACGCGGCGGCCGGTGCCCACCGGCACGGTCGACTTGGTGACCAGCACGATCGGCTTCTCGGCGGCCTTGGCCACCTGCTCGGCCGCGGCGAAGACATAGGTCAGGTCGGCATGGCCATCGCCGCGCCGGGTCGGGGTGCCGACCGCCAGGAACACCGCCTCGGCGCCCTGCATCGCCTCCTTGAGGTCGGTGGTGAAGGTCAGGCGGCCATCGCGCGCATTCTCCTCCACCAGCCGGTCGAGGCCGGGCTCGTAGATCGGGATGCGGCCCTCGCGCAGCGCCTCGATCTTGCTGGCCTCGGTGTCGACGATGCAGACATCGACGCCGAACTCGGCGAAGCAGGCGCCGGAGACAAGGCCGACATAGCCGGCCCCGATCACGGTGATTTTCATTTCGACCTCAGTGTTTCAAGGTGTCGGGACAAGGCCGGCTTCGGCTCCGGCGCCGGAGCACGCTCCCACGCCGGCAAAACAGTTTCTTGTTTGCAACATGATGGCGTGCGGGCTCCGCGAGGAGCGGCCGGATGTCGGGAGAGGGTTATGAAAACTCTCCGGTCTCCGCAAGGGAACCTGATGGTCAGGTCTCATGGCATCGCCTTGTTGCGCTGCACTCTGATACAGGAGAGGGTGGTCAAGGTGAAGCCCCCGGCCCCCGCCGCCGGCGCCACAGGCGGTTGCGTGGCGGCACGCCGCCCGGGGCCTCGTCCATCGGGCGCCCTGGGCATTCCGTCTGCCGCAGCGGCGTGTCGCCGGCACGACTCGATTCCGCCAGTGTCCGGGAACAGGGAATTCAAATCCGACTCGCAACAAGGGCGCGAACCTCACCAGCCCCGCACGGATGGCGTGTATCCGCCGCCGCACCCAATCGCGCCGCGTGCATTTCCCCGCGGCCCACCACTCAGGCGGCCTGGCCCGCGCGGCGTGAACGCAAAAGGCGGCGTGATCGCAAAAGATTGACTGCAACGCTGGAGAGATTCCATCGCGTGCCGCGCGCCAGGCCCCAGCTTGGCCCTGGCCTTGCGGCGGATGCGCGAACCCGGCGCCATGGCGGCGCGACGCGGGG
>NZ_GG770779.1:364651-382839 GCF_000164635.1 Pseudoroseomonas cervicalis ATCC 49957
CGCCGGAGAGGAAGGCATCCGCCTCCTCCAGCGAGAGGCGGCCGAGATGCTCGATATGGCAGGAGCGCAGCAGCAGCCCGGCCAGGCGGCGTGGCTCGCCCTCCCCCCCCGTCACGGGGCCGAGGATGCGGATCACGTCCACGGCGGGGCTGCGCGCCTGCAGCAGCTCGGCCAGCACCGCGGGCGCCAGCGCCCGGTCCTCGCGCAGGAACAGGGTCCAGGTGCCGATGCTGGGGGCGCCGCCCAGGTAATTGTCCTCCATCCGCGCCACCAGGCTGCAATCCGGGCCATAGGCCAGGAAATCCTCGCGGCAGCTGGCATCGCGCTTCTGGGGCGGCAGGTACAGCACCGCGAAGCTGCGCTCGGCCGCCGGCAGGCTGCCGCCCTGGAGGGCGATGGCGCGCTGCAGGCGGCCGGTGAACTCGGCATTGGGCTGCCCCGCGAAGGCCTGCAGCGACCAGTGGAACCAGCCCTGCGGGAAGGCGAGGCGCGCCAGCCGCGCATCGATCTTGCCGCCGGCCGCGCGCTGCGCCAGGCCGCGCCCACGGGTGGCGACGCCGAGGCTGCCGGCATGGTCCCCCCGCGCCTGCAGCAGGGTGGCGTGCAGCGCCTCCGCCTCCGCATGGCCGGGCTTGGCCTGCAGCGCCGCCCGCACCAGGGTCAGCGCCTCCTCCTGGCGGCCCTGCTGCGCCCGCAGCCGTGCCAGCAGCGACAGCAGGAGGTGCGAGCCCGGCGCGCTCACCAGCGCGCGGTCCAGCACCAGCTCCGCCATGGCCGGGCGGTTCAGGCCGAGCAGGAGGCGGACCAGCTGCGTCGCCGTCTCAGGCTCGGCCGGTGAACCTGGACACTGAGATTTGGAATGGCGGGACCAACTGGGATCGCCCGGGATGATGCGGGATGAAGCAATAGAAACAGCGCCTTGATGGGCCGTCTGGTGCCGCGGCACCCGGGGCAGTTCATTTTTGGAAAATGGACCTCGCCTGCAGGCCGCGACACCCAATTTCAGAAATCCCATGCACCCCCTCAGACGCCTCCCTTCGGTCTTCTTAGAGGGTCCTTAGCAGTCCTTAGAGGAGGCACTAAGGCACGAGGGGAGAAGCTGTGCCATCCAATCGGCCTCTCGGGACGCTGCTAGGCGCCGCCTGAGGGAGGCGGGGCGGGGCAGAGGCGATCTCCCTTGAGATGGCAGCAGCTCGACGACGAGCCGCCCCAGCTTCCGTCTCGTTGAGACGCCCACAGGCGAAATTGAGGTTGCCGGTGTCGCTGGAATCAACCTGCGGGTGACCCGCAGAGATGATCACCATCCGCCAAGCACACGACTGGATCGGATTCAGCGATACACCAGGCGTCCGAGTGCCAAGCATGTAGGCAACATTCCTCTGTCCCTGATAAATTCCTGCGCGAGCCTGCATATAAGCTGAAAGAAAATTTTTCTGATTGTATTCGCAAAAGCGATTTTCAGCCGGGCTAGGGTCTGCGCAGAGCAAGAGATATGCCTTGTCTTCTTCTTCAATTGCTGAATTTACAGCCTTTGCGTCTGCGGCATGGCCTATCAGTAAAAGAGATATGGCAAGCAGCCAGGATGTTTTGCCTGTCATGTAAGACCTTCCTCAGTGCCAAGCAGCGGTTAGCGGCCGAGGCTTCCGCCGGCCCATAGGACTTGTCCAACAATCCGCATCGCGTCGAAATCGCTTGCCTGAATGCGCTTCGGCTCAAATGAAGGATTGTCGCTTATTACTAAAATATCCCCATCTATCTGAAGTTGTATTCTTTTTACCATCAAGCCATTGCGCACAGAAAGCACATAAATTCCATCGGAATTTGCCTCGACAACTTTAGTGTCGATTATGAGGGTATCTCCGTCATTGATAGTAGGCGACATGCTGTTGCCCACAGCTTCGATGATGGCGAGGCCATCGGGCTTTCTCCGCAGTGTCTGCTTGATCCACGATTCGCTGAAGGCAATGAACTCCGCCACATGCTCGGAGACCACCTCCGCGCCATCGCCAGCAGCAGCGCGCACGTCGTATCGAGGTAGGCGGATTAGATCAGGGAAATCATGCTCATTTTTGGGGTGATGCTTAGAAATCTGGCATGGCTCAGATGTGGCCCCTGTCGGAGTTCCGATCCCAGGTCCCACTCCGGTAAGGAGCCATTCCACAGAAACGCCGCAGGCTTGGGCCAAGCGCACGGCGCCAAGCACCTTCATCCCCCCGCCGCGCATGTAATTGGCAAGGGTCTTGAGCGGAATACCGGCCTTTTCAGCAACTTCGGGAGCTTTCAGGCCGCTGGCTTCAATGGCGGCCTTTAGGCGCTCGATGATGCCCTGCAGGGAACGGTTTTCAGCCGGATCTGTGCCCTCGGAGAGCTGAGCGCCGCCGTGGGCTTTTCCCTTAATTAAATCAACGGCTTGCTCAGTTTTAGGCATTTTCGGCCCTCATTCCAATCTGTTCCGCAGTTTTGCGCTTGCCTGTTGGCTTAGAACTGGGCAGATTGTTCGTGTTCACTAACCCAAAATTGGAAAGGAAAGCCGGTCTTGCACACCGGCTTTTCCCAAACAGGCAGGCATGGCCAAATTCGGCGCACATCCCGACCGCGAAGATATCAAAGCGGCGATCCGAAAGACAGGAATCAGCTGTGAACAGCTGGGTCTGATCCACGGATATTCGCGCGCTGCGGTTGGAATCTGCCTGATCCGGCAGTGGCCTGCGGTCGAGGCCATCATCGCCGCGCATCTGAACGTGCGGCCCCAGGACCTCTGGCCATCTCGGTACGACAATTTCGGCGCTCCGCTTCGCCTCCATGGCGATGAGCGGAACGCTAACGGCCGGGCAAAGGCCCGGCACTCTCAAAAACAGGCTGTCGCATGAACATCCAGGAGGTCCCCCTCGCACAGATCGAGGTGGGCGATCGCTTGCGCGCGATCGATGAAGATTACGCCGCCCTGATCGCGCAGAGCATCAAGGCGCGGGGGCAGATGACCCCGGTTGAGGTCCGGCAGAATGGCGAGGGTGGTTTCATCCTGGTCTCTGGCGGCCATCGCTACCGTGCGGCGCAGCTGCTGCAGGCGGAGACGATCACCGCCAGCGTCGTCGATTGCGACGACTTCGAGGCGGAACTGCGCGAGATCGACGAGAACCTGTTCCGGCGGGACCTGTCGGAGCTGGATCGTGGCGCCTTCTTCCATCGCCGGAAGGAGCTGGAGGAGCAGCTGGCCAAGGTCCAGAAGCACGGTGGTGACCGTGTCTCGGACCAAGCCGCCAAATTTGGCGACTTGCAGAGCTTCACCGCGCTGGCCGCCGAAAAGCTGCGCATCTCGGAGCGGTCGGTGCAGCGGACGCTGCAGCGCTTCACCAAGCTGGCGCCCGATGTCCGCACCAAGATCGCGGGCACCTGGCTGGCCGATCACGGTGCCCAGCTGGATGCCCTGATCAAGGCAAACCCCGCCGAGCAGCGCAAGGTCGTGGCGCTGATGTTCCGCGAGCGCGAGCCCTTTGGCGACGTGGCTTCGGCCCTGCGCGAGGTTCGTGGCGTCAAGGACGAGGAAGGGCTGTCCCCCGACACGGTGGCCGCCAACCGCATCCTGACCGCATGGCGCAAGGCCAGCCCGGCCGCCCAGGAAGTCGCCTTCAAGGCGATCCAGGCGGAGCAGCGCAAGCGCCAGAGGCGAGACGCCGGTGAGGCGTGATCGCACCCCCATCACTCCATTCGTTCTGGGAGCCGCGTACATGAAAGACGTCTCTCCGATCCCGCCCGCCTCCACCGCGGAGCTGCGGCGGACCGAATCCCGCATCCGGTACCACCTGCGCCGTGCCGCTCCGGCGGGCCTGACCCGCGACGGCCTCGGCGCCCTGCTGGAGGCGGAGAGCATCAGCGCCCGGAACATCGGCGGCATGCTGGGCCGCATGGTTGAGGCCGGCACGCTGCGCATGGCCAGCAGCGAAGCCGGGCTGCTGTTCTGGATGCCGCTCGGCACGCCCGAGATGCGGCCGGACGAGCCTGCCAACTGGAACGCCCAGCGGGACGCCACACCGCGCCATCGTGGCCCGATCCGGCGGCAATGGCCGGCGGAGATCATCGCCCCGGCGCCGACGACGCCGGTGGTGCATGAGCGCGGCGTGGCCATGCCGCCGCCGCCGAAGGGCGAGTGGCCGGAGCGCCGGGAGGCGCCGGCGGTGCGCGGCCTCGGACGCTTCGCCCTGGACTTCACGGTGGGCTGCGGCGCGGGCATCTGCGCCGTCGCCATCCTCTGGGCGTTCGGCCTGGTGACGGTCGGGGGCGGGCTGTGAGGCAAGCCCCCTCCAGGCTGCGAGCCTGACGCCATGGCCAGGCGCCCCATCAACACCGCCCAGATGGACCTGCTGGACTGGACCCCGCCGGAGCCGGTGACGCGCTTCGACGAGGACCAGGTGCGGGCGGCTTCCATCGCCGGGAAGGTGTGCCGGGGCGTCTCCGTGAGCCTCAAGGAAGCGGCTGAGCAGGGCCTCAGCCGCGAGGACATTGCGCGCGCCATGAGCGATTTCCTGGGCGCCGAGGTGAGCAAGAACATGCTCGACGCCTACGCCAGCCAGGCGCGCGAGGATCACATCATCAATGTCGTACGGTTCATCGCTCTGATCCACGCGACCAAGGACCGCCGACTGCTGGAGATGATCGCCGAGATGTTTGGATGGGCGGTAATCGACCGAAAGTATCTGCGCCTGATCAAGCTGGGCGCGCTGCAGGACCGGCGTGACGACATGACCCGCGAGATCGAGGCGGAGCGTCGCCAGGCCAAGGCGGAGGGACTGCTCTGATGCTCGCCCGCGAATGGTTCTCCGCGGCTGAGATCGCCGCCATGGCGCTGCCGGGTTTACCCACGTCGAAGGGCAAAGTCCTCGAACATGCGGAACGGCATGGCTGGAAGAAGGCGAAGCGCGAAGGCGTTGACTGGCGCAACCGCGACGGCCGTGGCGGCGGGACGGAATATCATTTCTCGATGCTTCCCCTATCCGCGCAGCTGCAGCTGGTGGTCAGCCAGCAGAGGCAGGACGCGGTGGACGAAGCGGCGCCTCGCATCGAAGCGCTGAACCGCGATTCCATCTGGGCCTGGTTCGAGAAGCTGCCGGAGGCCCGCAAGGCGAAAGCCTACGAGCAGGCCCGCATCCTGGGCTGCGTGCGCGACCTGGTGCAGGCCGGCAACCGGAAGGTGCCGATCATGCAGCTGCTCGCCGCGCAGTTCGATGTGCAGCTTTCGACCCTCTACAACTGGGAGCGCCGGGTGGAGGGTACGCCGCGGTGCGACTGGCCGGCCTATCTGGCCGGGCGGCATGTCGGCAGCACCAGCAACCGCAGCGCCTGCAGTGAAGAAGCCTGGGAGTTCTTCAAGACCGACTACCTGCGCGTGGAGCAGCCGAACATCAGCGACTGCTACCGCCGCCTCACCGAGGTGGCAGCGGCGCGCGGATGGACGGTGCCCAGCGAGAGGACGATGACGCGCCGGATCATGGCGCTGTCGCCCGCGCTGCGCGTCCTGGCTCGTGAGGGGCAAGAAGCGCTCAAGCGCCTGTATCCGGCGCAGCGCCGCGACCGCAGCGCCTTCACCGCGCTGGAGGCGGTGAACGCCGATGGCCACAAATGGGATGTCTTCGTGCGCTGGCCGGACGGCCACATCGGGCGGCCGGTGATGGTCGCCTTCCAGGACCTGTATTCCGGCAAGATTCTCAGCCGCCGGGTTGACCGGACCGAAAACAAGGAATGCGTGCGGCTGGCCTTCGGTGACCTGGTGGAGACCTACGGCATTCCCGACCATTGCTGGCTCGACAACGGCCGGAACTTCGCATCGAAGTGGCTAACCGGCGGCACGCCGACCCGGTTCCGGTTCAAGGTCCGGGATGACGAGCCTGACGGTATCATGACGCAGATGGGCGTGCAGGTGCACTGGACCATGCCCTACTCCGGCCAGTCCAAGCCCATCGAGCGGGCGTTTCGGGATTTCGCGGGCGGCCTTGCCAAGCATCCGGCCTTCGCTGGCGCCTACACCGGCAACAACCCCATGGCGAAGCCGGAAAACTACCGCAGCGCCGCGGTTCCCTTCGACACCTTCATGCAGGTGCTGGATGCCGGGATCGCGGAACACAATGCCAGGCCGGGCCGCACCGGTGGCAATTGCCGCGGCGAGAGCTTCGACGCTGTGTTCGCGAAGGGCTACGCGGCGGCCATGCCGCGCAAGGCGCCCGCCGAGCTGCGCCGGCTGTGGCTGCTGGCGGCGGAAGCCATCACGGTGAACCGCACGGACGGCACCATCTCGCTCGAAGGCAATCGCTTCTGGGCCGAGTTCCTCACCGCCCATCGCGGCGAGAAGGTGGTGGTGCGGTTCGACCCGGCTTTCCTGCAGGACGATGCGCACGTCTACCGCCTGGACGGCGTGTATCTGGGCGCTGCGCCCTGCGTGCACGACGCTGGCTTCGCGAATGTGGACGATGCCCGCGCCCATGCCCGCAAGCGCAAGTCCTGGATGCAGGCCCAGAAGGCGATGCTGGAGGCAGAGCTATCGCTGTCGATCCAGCAGATCGCCGCCATGCTGCCGGAAGTCCCCGCGCCCGCACCGATGCCGGAGCCCAAGGTGGTCCGCATGGTCGCCGGCAACACGGCCATCGCCGCTCCGGCGAAGGCAAGGATCGTGGAGGAGGAGCGCTCCGCCGACATGCTCGCCTATCAGCGAGCGATGGAGATGCAGGAGGCCCGGCTGCGGAGCCCCCTGCACCTTGTTCCCGACGAAGATTCCGCTGGCTGACGGCCCGCAAAGCATCAGCAGCAGACAACAAGGATTCGATATCATGAGCGAACACATCAGCGAAAGGGCTTCCACGCCCGAGGGGCAGGCCGAAATCCGGGCGGAGGCGAACTCCCTCCTGGTCTCCGAGAACATGTCGCTGCAGGACGCGGCTCGCGCCAGCAGCATCCCCGCTGGCACGCTGGGGCCTTGGCTGAAGGGCCAGTATGCCGGCCGCAATGACCGTGTGGCGACCAATGTCGAGCGGTGGATGAAGTCGCGCCATACGCAAGAAGCGGCGCGCATGGTGCTGCCGAAGGACCCCGGCTTCGTGATGACGCCGAGCGCGGAGGAATATTTCTCGGCGCTGACGCACGCCAAGATCATGCCGGACATGACGCTGATCGCGGGCTCGCCGGGTGTCGGCAAGACCTACGCCCTGGAGGAGTACCGGAAGCGGACGCCGAACGTGTTCATGCTGACGGCCTCGCCGGCGATGACGACGCCGCGCCTGGTCCTCGACGAGTTGCGCGACACCCTTGGCATCGACGAACGCTATTCGGCCCAGAAGGTGGAGAAGGCGGTGATGAAGGCCCTCCACGGCACGGGTGGCCTGATCCTGATCGACGAAGCCAATCACCTGACCAGCCAGGCCCTCGACCAGATCCGTAGCATCCACGACCAGACGAAGGTGGGCGTGGCCTTCGCTGGAAACGAGAAGGTTTATTCGCGCCTCGAAGGCGGAAGCCGCTCGGTGGACTACGCGCAAATCTACTCCCGGCTGGGCATGCGCATCCGCAAGGTGCGGCCGACGCCCGGCGATATCGATGCCGTGCTGAATGCCTGGAAGGTCGAGGATCAGCAGTCCCGCCGCGTGCTGCACGTCATCGGCAAGCGGCCCGGCGCGCTGCGGAATGTCGTGAAGACCCTGAAGCTCGCGCACATCCGCGCATCCGGTGACGGCCTGACCGAGATCAGCGCGCCGATGCTGGACTGGGCCTGGTCGCGCCTGTCCGAGTCCAGCGTCCGCGACGCTGCGTAATGCCTGGCGGGCAGGGCGCCCTGCCCGCCTCATTTCTCCCTGCTGCCGGGCCTTAGCGCCCGTTCAGCACCCTCTGAGAGGTCGGACATGAACGAGATGACGAGCGGCGACATGATGGCCGATAGCATGGGCCGTCTGGTGCCGCGCAACCTGGTGAAGCCGGAGGACCTGCTGCAGGACGAGCTTGTCCGGAAGCTGCATGTCCAGGCGGTGGAGCTGAACGCGCAAATCTCCGAGGTGAAGGCTGCCGCCTTCGCGGAGATCGAGAGCTACCTGAACCTGCTGCGGCAGCAGTACGGCGTGACGCAGGGAGGGGTGCAGGGCAATGTGACCCTTGCCAGCTACGATGGCAGCCTGCGCATCGTGATCCAGGTGGGCAAGATGATCACCTTCGGGCCGGAGCTGCAGGTGGCCAAAGAGAAGATCGACCAGTGCCTGCTGCGCTGGGCCGAAGGCGCGAACGACAACATCCGCGCGCTGGTGATGGACGCCTTCCAGGTGGAGAAGGGCCGGCTGAATGCCGACCGCATCCTGTCGCTGCTCAAGCTGGCCATCGACGATCCCGACTGGAAGACCGCGATGGAAGCGATCCAGGCGTCCATCAGCCGCCAGGTGACGAAGCCGTATATGCGCTTCTACCGCCGCGTTTCCGGGCATGGCGCCAAAGCGACCTATGAGCCCGTCCTGCTCGACATCGCCAAGGTCTAGGAGGCCGCCATGAGCTGGACGCCTTTGCTGCCTCCCGCGAGGAAGGCTCCGCCGTCACCGCCGGTGCGGACCGCCGCTGTCGTCATCTCGGCCGCGGCCAAGGGGGCGACGGGTCGGGATCGCCTCATCATCCGTGTCCGGCCCCATGCGATCGAGGGCGGGCTGGACTGGTGGACTGCCGGCCGCGGTGTCGATGTTCATGTCGGCCACGGCGAGCATTCCGGCTGGCTCCGGATCGAGCCCGGCAACACCTACACCCTGCGCAAGGTAGGGCCACAAGCTGCGGGTAGGATGGCCATGCTGTCCGTCCCGCTCCCCGAGACTGTGGAGCCCGGCAAGCGTACGACGGTCGTTGCCGCCTTCGAGCATCATCCCGACTGGATCGAGGTGGAGCTTCCCTGGAGCTGGCGCCTGGCCAGTGAGGAAAGCGCCGCAGTTCCGGCCGTGTCGCCGCAGGCGCGCCCTGCGTCGCCTGCCAGCTATGTCGGCATCTCCAGCCGCATCCCTGACCCGGCGGCGCAGCGTCGGGCCGAAGGCCGTGCCCTGCCCAACTTCGGTGCTGGAGGCTGACATGGACGCGACGGGACTGCGCTCTCCCGGCCACGTCGCCGTAAAGACGAACGGCGCGGCACCGAACCAGCATCGCGGCGCCATGATGAGCAAGGTGCATGTGGCGGTTGCCCAGCTGGGCCTGGCCGAAGACGGCTGGCGCGACATCCTGGAGCGCCTGACGGGCAAGCGCAGCCTGCGCGCCTGCAGCCCGGCCGAGCTGGACCGACTGCTGGCGGAGTTCCGCAGGCTCGGCTGGCGGGCCACCCGCCGGCCTCTCTCCCAGCAGGCCATCGTGCGGATGATCTACGGGGTTTGGGGCGAGCTGAGCCCGCATCTGGCCGAGCCGGGAGACGCCGCGCTGCGCGCCTTCGTGCGCCGCCAGACCAAAAGCGAGGCCCATCCCGAGGGCATCGACGCGCCCGAATTCCTGACCGTGCCGGATGCCACGAAGGTGCTGGAAGGGTTGAAGGCGTGGCGCGCTCGTATCCAGCGGAAGGAGCAGCCCCATGCCGGCGCCTAGTCTCATGCTGGGCGAGGCCGTCGCCCTGGCGATCCTGCAGGCGTTCCTGGGCGACGGTGCCAAGCTGCTGCCCGCCGACACGCGCGTGGGGCAGATACAGCGCCACGCCGCGGCCGCGGCCCTCCGCCAGGCGGGTTTTCCGGCCTGCGCCGCTCAGCAGCCGCAGGGCAGCTGGGCGGTGCTGTCCAGCGCGAGGGCACTGGCGCTGCTGGAGGCGCGCCCTCCCGTGGCGCCGGATCAGCTGGAGGTGCGGTGATGCGCAAGCAGCTCCGCGGCGCCTCCCTGCTGCGCTATCGCCTCAGCAGCAAACCCCGGCATGGGCGCCGGCTGCCGCCCATGCCGGCCGAGCCTTTTCTCCCGTTCATTGAGGGGGCCTCAGAGCTGAACACAAGCCTCACCAAGCTGGGCTTTACCCTCCTGCGCTGCGTCCATCCCTACCAGCGTCGCTCGGGAGAGGTGACGGTGCAGCTCCATTGGTCACGTCGGGCGGAATGCGACCTCACCGACACGCATTCCTGCACGGGCATTGTGCCGCCCTTGGTCGTGCTGTCGCTGGTGGAGGGCTGACCATGGGCGTGATCAGCAGTGGCGTGCGGCCCCCGGCGGAGCTGGCGCACATCGTGCAGCGCATCGGCGAAAGCGGCACCCTGCAGCTGATCGAGGCGCTGGGTGGCCGGCGCATCTACATCCCCATGCACTTGTCCGATACCACCCCCATCGTTGTGGTGCTGGGTCGCGACATGGCACAGCAACTGGTGGAGCTGCATCCCTATCACCTGCAGGTGCCGCTGGCGCGGCACTGGCGCATGCGGCTGTATCGCGCCCGTGGCGAAACGCTGGCCTCTATTGCCAGCAAGCTCGGCATGACGGAGAACGGCGTCTGGCGGGCACTCCGCAATGAGGCCGCCGACCAGCAGCAGAGCCTTCCCTTCTTCTGAACCCTGCGCGCGCAAGGGCATATCGCAACATGGTGAGCAGCTAGCCTCCCGGGGATCACTCCGGGGGGCTTTTTCGTGTTCGAGGCGGCGTTTGAGGTCCTGATCGGCCACGAGGGCGGGCTGTCCATGGTGGCCAGCGATCCCGGCAACTGGACGGGCGGCAAGGTCGGTTCCGGCCAGCTGCGCGGGACGCGGTATGGCATCAGCGCCGCAGCCTTCCCCACGCTCGACATCGCCTCCCTGACGCTCGACCAGGCGCGCGCGATCTACCGCGCCATGTACTGGCAGCCCCTCGGCGCCGATGACTTTCCCCCGGCCACCGCGCTCGTGCTGTTCGATTCCGCCGTGAACAACGGCGTGTCGCGTGCCGTCCGCTTCCTGCAGCTCGCGGTGGGCAGCACCGCCGACGGCTTGCTGGGCACCGCCACGCGGGCGGCGACGCGCCGCAAGCTGGGGAACGGGGCGCCGGAGCAGGACGTGGCCCTGGCCAGCGAAATCCATGCGCGCCGGATCGACTTCATGGCCCGGCTCAGCACCTGGCCCACCTTCGGCCTCGGATGGGCGCGGCGCCTGGCGTCCCTGCCGTTCCAGGCTGCCGCCCTCTCCACCCGATAGGAAGCGCAATGCCGCTCTATGACATCATCCAGCTGCTGATCCTGGCCGCCACGCTGATCCCGGCCGCCATCTCGCAGCTGCGGCGCAACAGCGTCGCGAACCACAACGACTACCTGGGCCGCATCGTCGGCTATCTCGGCCGCTCGGCCGCGGAGATCCATGAGCAGCTGCTGAAGCTCCCGCCCGGCGCCGATGCCATGGCGGTGCGGCGCGCGCTCATCGCCGCCGCCGTGAAGCAGACCCTGCAGGAGTTCGACACCAGCGCGGCCGCGACGAAGGCGACGCCGGAGAAGCTGGCCGGCATCCTGGACCGCCAGGTGTCCGACCGCATCACCGGTGGCAAGGGGATCGGGCCGGTGGTGGGCCAGGTGATCGGCACGCTGGACGACGACCTGGCCGCCGGCCCCGCAGCGCCGGCCCTGACGCCGCGGGCCGGCTGACATGGACTTTGCCGACCACGCCCAGCGCGCCGATGAGCAGGCGCGGGCGGCCGCCCTGGCCCGCCGCGCCGTCCCCGCCAAGGAAGGGGCCACGCATTGCGAGCGCTGCGGGGAGGAAATCCCCGCCGCGCGGCGCGCCGCCATCGGCGCCCGCCTCTGCGTCGAGTGCCAGACCGCGCTGGAAAGGCTGCGCCGATGATCCCGCCCCTGCCGACCACCTGGCCGGAGGTGGCGGCCTTCTGCGGCGTCATCACTGCTGTCGGCGGCATGATCTACGCCCTACTGCGCTGGAAGCTGCAGGGCGATTTCGTGACCAAGGCCGACAAGGCCGACATCGCCGCGCTCGGCGCGCGGCTCGACGCCGTGGAGAACCGCCTGGCCGCCGTGCCCAGCCACGACGATTTCCGGCACCTCGCCGGCCGGGTCGGCCAGGTGGAGCGGCAGGTGGACGTGGTGGCGGCCGATGTGCGCGGCATCACCTCCGCCATGGCCCGTGTGGAGCGTCACCTGGACATGCTGGTCCAGCATCACCTGCCCAAGGGAAAGGACCTGGCATGAGCTTCGAGCAGGTGCTTGCCGAGGATCGCCGCATCGCCATCCTGCTGTCGCTGAACGAAAGCCCGGATCGTCGGGTGAACGAGATGGTGCTGCGCTCCATGCTGGGCGACCTGGGCCATACCGTCAGCCGCGAGATGATCCGCGCCGACCTCGCTTTCCTGCGGGAACACCAGCTGGTGCGGATCGAGACCCGGGACCTGCCCACCGGGCCGCTGCAGATCGCCGAGCTGCTGAGCAGCGGCGAGGATGTGGCTCGGGGCCGCCGGCATCCTGGCATCGCCCGCGCTCCGGCACGCTGACCATGTCCCGCCGCCCCAGCACTGTGGCCCGGCTGCCGCCGGCGGTGCGCGAGGAAATCTCGCGCCTCCGCGAGAGCGGCCGGACCATCGACGAAATCATGGGCCATCTGCGCCTGATGGACGTGCGCACCGTCAGCCGCAGCGCCATGGGGCGGTATGTCCAGCGGCTGGACGCGGCCGGCGAACGGCTGCGCCGCACGCGGATGATCACCGAGGGGCTGAAAAGCAAGCTGGCCGAGACGCCGGAGAGCCAGCTCACCAGCGTGAATGTGGAGCTGCTGCAGTCCTGGATTTACGACTTTCTCTCATCCGCCGACGTCGATGGGGAGGAAGGTGACGCCGCCAAACTGCTGCTGCGCGACCCGAAAAACCTGACCAAATTCAGCGAGGCCGTGGAGCGCCTGACCAAGGCGTCCCGGCACAATCTGGAGTTTGTGGCCCGGGCAGAGCAGCGCGCCGCGGACCGGGCCCGCAAGGCCGCCCTGGACCAGGCCGCCGCGGAGGCCGAGCGCGGCGCCCGCCAGGCCGGCCTCTCGGCCGAGGCGGCCAGCGCGCTACGCCGCAGTGTCCTGGGCCTGCGCGCGAAGGCGCCCACGGCATGACCGAGGTGCTGCCCGAGGCGCTGCGCGCCATCGCCGATGCCCTGCCGCCGCTGGTCCTGCCCGAAGGCCACGACCCGCTGGCCGAGGGCATCCTGATGGCGCACCAGCGCGCCTGGCTGGAGGACAGCGCCGACCTGAAGCTGGCGGAGAAGGGGCGCCGCACCGGCATCACCTATGCCGAGGCCCTGGATGGCACGATCATCGCCGCCAGCAGCCGCGAGGCCGGCGGGGACAATGTGTTCTATGTCGGCGACACGAAGGACAAGGGCCTGGAGTTCCTGCGCTACGTCGCCCACTTCGCGCGCGTGGTGCAGGGCGAGCTGGCCCACATCGAGGAATGGCTGTTCGAGGACAAGCCGGAGGACGGCAAGCCCAGCAAGTTCATCGCCGCCTATCGGGTCCGCTTCGCCTCCGGCTTCCAGGTGGCAGCGCTCAGCTCGCGGCCCGCCAACATCCGCGGCCTGCAGGGCGTCGTGGTCATCGACGAAGCGGCCTTCCATGCCGATGTCGCCGCCGTGCTGGATGCGGTCAACGCGCTGATCATCTGGGGCGGCCGCATTCGCATCATCTCCTCCCACAATGGGGAGGACAGCCCGTTCAACCAGCTGATCAAGGACACGCGGGCCGGGCTGTACGACTACAGCATCCACCGCATCCCGTTCTCCCTCGCGGTCAAGAATGGCCTCTATGAGCGCGTGTGCCTGATGCGCGGCTGGACGCCGACGCGGGAAGGCAAGGCGCAGTGGATGAGCAAGATCCTGCGCGCCTACGGCCCCCGCCACGAGGCGCGGGATGAGGAGCTGGAGGCGATCCCCCGGAAGTCCTCCGGCGCCTATCTGCCGCGCAGCCTGGTGCAGCGCGCGCAGTCCGCCGGCATCCCCATCCTCCGCTGGAGCAAGGGCGAAAGCTGGTATCTCGACGATGGCCGCATGGCGGAGGCGCGCCGGTGGTTCCGGGAGGAGGTGCGCCCGCATCTCGACCGCCTCGACCGGCGCCGCCGCACCGCGCTGGGCCAGGACTTCGCCCGCGATGGTGACCTGAGCGTCATCGTGGTGGCGCAGGAGACCGACCAGCCGGGAAGCTGGCGGACATCCTTCCAGCTGGAGCTGCGGCGCATCCCCTTCGATGTGCAGCAATGGGTGCTCATGGAAATCCTGGATGCGCTGCCGCGCTTCCTCCGCGCCGCCCTGGATGCCCGCGGCAATGGCCAGTCCCACGCCGAGGCAGCCCAGCAGAAATGGGGCACCGAGCTGATCCTATGCGTGAAGGCGACCGTGGCCTGGTACGCCGCAGCCTTCCCCGAATACCGCGCCGCCCTGGAAGACCTGTCGTGGATTCTGCCGGCGGGAGAGGATGTGCTGGCCGACCATCGGCTGGCGATCCTGAAGAACGGTTTGCCGGGCGTCTCGGACCTGCACGTCAAGGGCTCGGACGGCGAGGACCGCCATGGCGACAGCATGATTGCGTCGCTGCTGGCGCACTACGCCACGGCCGGCGAGGTGCACCAATACGGCTACCAGGCGGCGCGGCCGAAGATCCCTGACCCCTGGCGCGGCAGCCGCCGGGATGACGAACGGCGCGCCATTGGCCGCGATTTCCGAGGAGCAATTTAGGGATGTTCTGGCCGGTGGTCCCCAAAGAGCATGCTTTCTCGCCGAACTGCTACATAATCAATGGTATCTTCCATCCCCTCTTGCAGGCGCAGCAAGGCGTCTGTGAGAGATTTACTATGCCTCATGACGGCCGACAGGTGACCTCGAATCGCTTCGACCGTCTTGTTGTCCAATCCGTCCTCGATAGTGCTCATTGCTATGTTCAGCGCCATGCAGGATGCGTAGAGGTCAGCCACGTCTACCCCCAGATTCTTGATGTTGTGGACATCAGGGAGGCGATCCCTAACAACATCCAAGCCGCGGATAGAGGGCGGTGGGCTGCGGTGAGGCACCACGTATCGGTTAAAGCGCCTGCTGTACATCTTGGCCAAGCTGCTCTCAGCTTCCTGAGCAGTCCCGCCAATCATGCTCAATGCAGGAATGAGCGCAGCCGCCAGAACATGAGCACGCTCCTGCCGCTCCCTCTCCCGTTCTTCTTCCCGCTTCCTTTCCAGCGTCAGCGTCGTCCGCTCAGCGCGCCAGCCCAGGCCCAGCGCCACGACGGCAGCAAAGAATGTTCCAAGCGCGCTCGCCCATGCCGCAAGGTCGGATCGAGTGAGCGGCTGGTCGGTAGCCACGAGCGGCACCAGGGCTTGAAGACCCTCAGTGCTGGTCAAGGTCGCGCCCAAGAAGGCAACGCCGAGGATCAGGATGACCAGTCGTGGAATGAGCCGTTGCAGAGGCTGCTCATACGCAAACCTGCGCAGCCCACCGAAAATCTGACCAATGCTTCCTCTAACGGAGGCCCTTTCACTAGCCATGGGTCGCGGCGTCTCCAGACTCGTTTGAAGCTCGGAAGAATGCCCCGCCACCTCCTTCTCTCCAAGGCATCCTGATGGCCTCGATCTTGGATCAGTTCGGGCGGACCATCTCCGCATCCGACATCCGCCGCCTGCGCGAGCCGGCCGCGGCGCCGACCCTCGCCGGGGTGCGTCCGGTCATCTCCGGCTATCCGGCCGAGGGCATGACGCCGACGCGCCTGGCGGACATCCACCGCGCCGCGGCCGAGGGCGACAGCCTGCGCTATCTGGAACTGGCCGAGGACATCGAGGAACGCGACCTGCATTATGCCGGCGTGCTCGGCACCCGGAAGCGGGCCGTGGCCCAGCTGCCCATCGCCGTGGTGGCCGTCAGCGACGACCAGCGGCACCAGCAGCACAAGGATCTGGTGCAGCGCTGGGTGGATACTGGCGTGCTGGAGATGGCCCTGTTCGACATCCTGGACGCGGTGGGCAAGGGCTTCAGCGTCACGGAAATCGAATGGGCCACGGATGGCGGATGGATCAGGCCGGGGCGGCTGATCTACCGCCTGCCGCGCTGGTTCGAGGCGAGCCGGGAGGACGGGGACACCATCCTGCTGCGCGAGAGCGCGACGCTGCAGCCGCTGGCGCCGCACAAGTTCCTGGTGCACCGGCACCCGTCGAAATCCGGCCTGGTGATGCGCTCCGGCCTGGCCCGGCTGGCAAGCTGGGCCTGGATGCTGAAGGCGTACACGGCGCGCGACTGGGCCATGTTCGTGCAGAGCTATGGCCAGCCGGTGCGGATCGGCCGCTATGGCCCGGAGGCCAGCCAGGAAGACCGGGATGTCCTGTGGTCGGCGGTCGCCAACATCGCCGGCGACTGCGCGGCCATCATCCCCCGCAGCATGGACATCGAGTTCGTCCAGACCGGCGACCTGAAGGCGAATGGCGAGCTGTACCAGCAGCGCTGCGAGTATCTGGAACGGCTGATCAGCAAGGCGGTGCTGGGCCAGACCGCCACCACCGACGCCATCAGCGGCGGGCACGCGGTGGGGCGCGAACACCGGCTGGTGCAGGAGGACATCGAGCGCTCCGACGCGCGGCTGGTGTCGGTGTCGGTGAGCCGGCAGCTGGTGCAGAGCCTGGTGGCCTTCAACTTCGGGCCGCAGGACGCCTATCCGCAAATCCGCATCGGCCGGCCGGACGAGGTGCCGCTGTCCGTCGTGGTGGACGCCGTGCACAAGCTGGTGCCGCTCGGCCTCCGCGTGGAGGCGAGCGAGCTGCGCGACCGGCTGGGCCTGTCCGAGCCGGGCAAGCTGGCCGACGGGACGCCGAATCCGGATGTGGAGGTGCTGGGCAGTGGCCCGGGTGAGCCCCACCGTCCTCCGCTCGCCCTGCCGCCGCCGCAGCAGCCCCCGGCCGAGCTGCCGCGTCTGGCGCGCCACCTGGTGTCCCGGCACGTCACGCAGCCGGACCCGGACCTGGTGGGCCAGCTCACCGACCGCCTGGCGCTGGATGCGCAGGGCGCGCTGGCTGGCCTGACCGACCAGATCCGCGAGGTGCTGCAATCGGCGGAGAGCTATGCCGAGCTGCAGGCGCGGCTGGCGGCGCTACAGCTGGAGCCGCGGGAGATGGCGCTGGCGATGACGCGGGCCTTCGCCGTCGCCCACCTGACCGGCCAGGCCGCGGTGCTGGATGAGCTGGGCCTGGCGCCGGGCGGCGCGGGGCGCGCGCCATGACGCCGGACCTTTCCCCGCTGACGGCGGAGCAGATCACCGCCGACCTGGCCGAGATCGCCGCCTCCTTCCGTGCCTGGGAGACGAGCGGGCGGCTGCTGGTCCCGGCCTGCCTGGAAGCCCAGCTGGGCCGGCATGTGGCCCTGACCCCGCGCGCCTGGCGTGAGGCCCTGACGCAGCGCCGCCAGCTGCTGGAATGGGAGCGCCAGCGCCGCGCCGCCGCCGGCGAAGGCTGACATGGCCGTCACCACCACCACCGCCGCGGGGCTGCCCTTCCGCGAAGCCATCTCCTTCTTCGCGGGCAAAGTGGGGGTGACGACCGAGAGCTGGTCGGATGTCTGGCGTGACGCGCACACCCGCGCCTTCATGGTGGCCGGCGCCGCCAGCGACGCGCTGGTGGGCGACTTCCAGGCGGAGATCGCCAAGGCGGTGGCCGGAGAACTGCCCTTCGCGGAGTTCCGGAAGCGCTTCGACGCCATCGTGGAGCGGCACGGCTGGACCCACAATGGAACGCCCGGCTGGCGGGCCCGCGTGATCTACGAGACCAACCTGTCCACCGCCTACGCCGCCGGCCGCTATGCGCAGGAAACCGACCCGGACGTGCTGGCGGTGTTCCCGTACTGGCAATACGTCCACAGCGGCGCCGCGCACCCCCGGAAGCAGCACCTGGCATGGAACGGCCTGACCCTCGCCGCGGATGACCCGTTCTGGACGACCCACTATCCGCCGAATGGCTGGGGCTGCGGCTGCTATGTCCGGCCGCTCTCCGCCCGCAACCTGGCGCGGATGGGCAAGGATGGCCCTGACCGCTCCCCGGACATCGTCATGCGCCCGTGGCGCAATCCCCGGACAGGCGCCGTGTCGCAGGTGCCCGAGGGCGTGGACCCCGGCTGGGACTACAACCCGGGCGCCGCCTGGCGTGGTGGCAGCCCGGAGGTGCCCGTGGATGCCCGCTGGCGGGCGGTGGGGCCCGTGCCTCCGCTGCCGCCGCTCCCGGCCAAGGCGCCCCGCAGCGCGCCCTCAGCGCCCGCT
>NZ_GG770779.1:383078-388920 GCF_000164635.1 Pseudoroseomonas cervicalis ATCC 49957
CAGGCCGGCGACAGCCTGGATGCGCTGCGCCGCTTCCGGCTCGGCCGGCCGGCCGCGCCTGGTCCCGCCACGCCGGCGCAGCTGCGTCGGTGGATGGAGGCGCCGGAGGACAACCTGGTGGTGGGCGAGCTGGCGGCAGAGGTGCAGGCCGCGCTGGGCGCGCGGCAGGGGGCGGTGCTGCTGTCGCCGCAGACCCTAGCCAAGCAGCTGCGCCACCACCCGGACCTGACGCCCGAGGACTATGACGTGCTGCGCCAGCTGATCGGGTCGCCGGATGTGGTGCGCCGGGAAGAGGACCGCCGCTTGGCGCTGATCAAGCGCCAGGGCGTGGTCTATGTCGCCGCGATCAAATCCACCGCGGATGGGGCGGAGAACTACCTGCTGTCCTTCCGCCGCGCGCGGCCGAAATCGGTGCGCCAGCTGCTGGCCCGCTACGAGCCGGTGCTGGGCGATGTGCGTTCAGTGCTCGACGAATGAGGGGGAAGCGTGCCGGTGGGGCCTCCCGCAGAACCCCATGCGATCCTGGCCGAAGCCAGTCCTACGGCAGGGAGAATGTCACCGTGTCTCCGGCACGCCTGACCCAACATAGGCGCCAGATAGGAGAATTTCCAGCATGAGCGGCACCAGCACCGGCATCAGCATCTCGGCGCAGATCGACCTGGCGCCGTTCAACGCCGCCATGCGGGGCCTGGTGCGCCTCGGCCAGGACACCACCGGGCTGATGCGTGCCCTGGGCGTGGGCCTGCGGACCAACACTCTGGCGCGCTTCGCTGAGGAACGCGCGCCGGACGGGACCAGCTGGGCACCGCTGCTGCCGGCCTATGCGGCCATCAAGCGCGGTCCCGGCATCCTGCGGGCCCGGGGCATGCGGGGCGGGCTGCAAGGCAGCATCACCATCGCGGCCGAGCGCGACAGCGTGACGGTCGGCAGCAACGCGATCCATGCCCGGGTGCATCAGGAAGGCGCCGTCATCAAGGCGCGCCATGCGCCCTACCTAGTGTTTGCTATGTCCGGCGGGCTGGTCAAGGTGCGCTCCGTCACCATTCCGGCCCGCCCCTATCTCGGCATCGGGCCCGAGGATGAAGACATGATCCTGGACACTTCGGAGTTGATGCTGGCGCGTGCGATGGCGGCGCGCAGGTAGCATGCCGTTAAGGCTCGATTAAGCGGTCTAAGCGGCCCCTTTAAGGGGCCTGGGGTATCGACGGGGCCGGATTGACGAAAGCGCCCCTGGCGGCCCAGAAACGGGCTGCGTCGCTTGTCGGTGCAGCCGGCGCTTGCCCCTGCGACAGCAAGGGCAGATAGGGCAGCGCCCGGCGGGGATGATCCTCGCCATGCCCACCGTCGTCCACCATTCCACGATGCTGCCGCTGCCCAGCGCCGACGAGGCGCCGGAATGGGTGCATCTGCTGCCCGCCGGCGAGTTCCGCGGCGTGGATGGGCGCGGCCCGTATCGGCTGCGCGACGCGGCCAAGGTGATCACCACCACGGCGGCGATGGCAGGCGGCAAGCTGCGCCTGCCGCTCGACGAAAACCACGCGATTGACCATGCGATGCGCACCGGCCAGTCCAGCCCCGCCCGGGGCTGGGTGGTGGAGCTGCAGGCGCGCCAGGACGGCATCTGGGGCCGCGTGGAATGGACGCCGACCGGCAAGGCGCTGCTGCGCGACCGGGCCTATCGCGGCATCAGCCCCGTCTATGGCCATGCCGAGGCGGACGGCACCGTGCTGTACCTGCTGCGCGCCGCGCTCACCAACGCGCCCAACCTGGCGCAGCTGGCGACCCTTCACACCCAACAGGGAACCGGAATGGACCTCACGCAATTGCGGGAGGCCCTTGGCCTGCCCGCCACGACCGCGGACGCCGATGTCCTGTCGGCCGCGGTTGCCCGCCAGGGCGCCATCGCCGCGCATCAGCAGCAGCTCTGCGCCGCGCTGGCCCTGCCGGCGACCGCCGATCACGCCGCGATCCTCGCCGCCGTGACGACCGGCCGGGCGGCCGTCGCCGCGCATGGCCAGCAGCTGTCGCGCATCGCCGCGGCGGCCGGCATCACCGAGGCGAATGCGGGGGCGGACCAGATCGTCACCGCGCTGCAGGCGCGCACCGGCGATCCGAACCTGGCCGCCACGGTGGTGTCGCTGCAGACACAGCTGGCCACCCTGCAGCAGTCCGCGGCGCGCGAGGCCGCCACGCGGGCGGTGGATGACGCGATCAAGGCCGGGAAGCCGATCAAGCCCCTGCGCGAGCATTACATCGCCCGGCACATGCAGGACCCGGCGGCCGTCGCCAACGAGCTGGCGGCCCTGCCGTCCATCAACGCCGGCGGCCTGGCGAGCGTGGTGCCGCCGGCGAGCCAGGACGGGCTGAGCGCCGACGACCACCGCGCCATCGCCCTCATGGGCATCTCGCCGGAGGCGTTCATCGCCGAGCGGAAGCGCCAGGCCGAGGGGATCGCCTGATGGCCGCGCTGACGCAGGACCGCGACACCCCCCAGCGCATGCTGGGCACCAACGGCTCCACCTATCGCCTGCCGCACAAGAGCGGCGTGACGATCTATCGTGGCGCCCTGGTGGTGCTGGACACCGCCGGCGCCGTGCAGCCCGGGCTGACCGCCACGGGGCTGGTGGTGGCGGGCCGCGCCCGCACCGGCACCGCCGATGATCCCGACAATGTCGAGTTCGACCGCGGCATCTTCCGCTTCGCCAACTCGGCCACCGATCCCGTGACCGCGGCCGACTGGGGCAAGGACGTGTTCATCGCGGACGACCAGACCGTGGCGCGGACCAGCGGCAGCAACACCCGCAGCGTGGCCGGGAAATGCCGCGGCATCGACGCCGCCGGCGTCTGGGTGGAGATCCTTCCGTGATCGTCAACAGCAGCAACCTGCGCACGCTCGGCATCGGCTTCTCGGCCGCGTTCCGCGGCGCGCTGGCCAAGGCCCCGCAGCTCTACAAGCGCGTGGCCACCGTGGTCCCGTCCACCACCGCCGCCAATGAATATGGCTGGCTCGGCGACCTGCCGGGCATGCGGGAGTGGATCGGGGATCGCGTGATCCAGAACCTGGTCACGCACGACTACACCATCCGCAACCGCGATTTCGAGCTGACGGTGGGCGTCAAGCGCAAGCACATCGAGGACGACAACCTGGGCATCTACGCGCCCATGTTCGAGACGCTGGGCGACAATGCCGGCGCCCATCCCGACAAGCTGGTGTTCGACACGCTGAAGGCCGGCACCACCACCAAGTGCTACGATGGGCAGTATTTCTTCGACACCGACCACCCGGTGGTGCTGCCGGATGGCTCCACGGCCTCCGTCAGCAACTATGGCGGCGGCTCGGGCCCGACCTGGTACCTGCTGGATGTCACGCGCCCGCTGAAGCCGCTGATCTACCAGGACCGCAAGGCGCCGCAGTTCGTGGCCAAGGACGCGCCGACGGATGACAACGTGTTCTCCAAGGGCGAGTTCATCTATGGCGTCGATAGCCGGGGCGCGGCCGGCTACGGCCTGTGGCAGCTCGCCTATGCCTCCCGGCAGCCGCTGACCGCCGAGAACTACGAGGCGGCGCGGGTGGCCATGGGCAGCCTGCTGAACAGCCGCAGCGGCGATCCGCTGGAGATCAAGCCCAACCTGCTGGTGGTGCCGCCGGCGCTGGAGGGGGCGGCCAAGCGCCTGCTGAAGAACGAGCTGGGCGCGAATGGCGGGACCAACGAGTGGTTCAACACCGCCGAGCCGCTGACCGTGCCCCGGCTGGCGGCCTGACCATGGGCAGCCGCGTCATCATCCTCTGCGCCAGCCCCGGCTTTCGCCGGGCCGGCATCGCCCACCCGGAGCGGGCGGAGTATCCGCTGGGCCGCTTCACCGCGTCCGAGCTGCTGGCGCTGCGGGCGGAGCCGATGCTGTCGGTGCAGATCATCGACGGCCCCGCCGACGCGCCGCCGGCGGCCGGCCGGGCCAGCCTGGCTGGCATGCCACCCTCGCTGGCCGAGCTGGTGGGCGAGCTGGGCAGCGATGTCGCCAGCGAACAGCACGGCGCGGCCGAGGACGGCGCCAACGCCGCGGCGGACAGCCCGCCGCGCAGCGAGGCCGCGTCCGATGGTGAGGCCGAGGACAGCTCGGCCGAGGATGGCGCGCCGGCGGCGGAGGGCACCGCCCGCCGCCCCGGCCGGCCGCGCCGCCGGGCGGAAGGCGACGGCTGATGTACGCCAGCGCGCAGGACATGGTGGCGTGGCTGGGTGAGGCCGAGATGGTCCAGCTGACCGCGGAGCGCGGCCAGCTGGATGGCCCGGTGGTGGAGGCGCGCGCGGAGGCTGCCCTGCGGGACGCCTCCGCCGTGATCGACACCGCCCTGCGCCGCTACTACGCCCTGCCGCTGCTGCAGGTGCCGGCCGAGATCGCCCGCATGTGCCGCCTGATCGCGCGCTATGAGCTGTCGCAGGGCGACGGCCGCACGGCGGGCGAAGACGCGGTGCGCGGCTACGAGGAAGCCAAGAGCTGGCTCAAGCGGATCGCCGCCGACGAGTTCCAGTTGGACCTGCCGCGGGCCGCCACCCGGCCGGCGGCGCGCGTGAGCGACCGCCCGCGCCAATGCTTCGGGCTGACCGGCTGATGGATGAGGACATTCTCAGCGCCGGGCCGCTGCATCGCCAGCTCGCGGTCCTGCAGGGCCGGCTGGCGCAGGCATTTCCGCCGGCGCGCTTCGCGCATGGTGTCGTGCCTGCCCGCCTGGACGCCAAGGTGTGGGCCGACATGGTCGGGCGCGCCCCGTATGTCGGCATCGGCTTCCTCGGCATCGGCGGGACCGAGACCAGCGCCCGCAAGCTTCAGGGGCGGTGCAGCTGGCGCGTGTTCCTGGTGGCCAAGAACGCGCGGCCGGCCGAGCGCTTCACCGGTGACGCCCGCGCGCCGGGCCTGTTCGGCATGATCCATGCCGCCGCGATCTTTCTGCAGGGCCACACGCCCGAGCCACCCGGCGACCGGGCCGAGGCGGAAGGCACCATCATCGTGGGCGCCATCGACAATGCCTATGGCGCCGACTGGCTCGACATGAACGGGGCCTGCGCCACGCTGGAGGTGTCCATGCCTCTGTCCCTCTCGGCCCAATACCGGGGGGAGGAGCTGCTGCGCCTCGCGACCAGCTGGCCGTCCGGCGAGGACGGCGGCGCCACCCTCGAAGACATGCACGAACTGGGGCAAGACCAATGACGACAGTGCGCCTGGTGGCCGGTGAAGACCGCCGCCCCCGCCTGCGCGACGGCACGTTGGTGCCGGCGGAAGGCGTGGACGCCAACCTGGACACCGACATCCATCTGCGCCGGCTGTACCGGGTCGGCGACCTGGTGCTGGCGAACGCCGAGGGCGGCCAGACCATGGCGGCGCCGGCCGACGCCGAGCAGGCCACCGTTCCCCGCAGCCCCCGGAGCCGCTGAGCCATGACCACCATCACCTTTTCGGAGATCCCGGACAACTGGCGCGTCCCCGGGACCTACACCGAGATTCGCCCGAACTACCGCGACATGGGGCTGGTGGATTATCCCACCCGGGTCCTGCTGGTCGGGCAGAAGCTCGCCGCCGGCACGGCCGCCGCCGGCACCGTGTACCCGCTGGTGCGCAAGGGCCAGGCGGCCACCCTGTTCGGCCTGGGCAGCCTCGCCAGCGAGATGGCCGAGGCGTTCCTGGCCGCCAACTCCAGCACCGATGTGGACATCATCGCGCTGGCGGATGCCAGCGCCTCGACCAAGGCCACGGGCAGCATCGCGCTGACCGGGACGGCGACCGCCGCCGGCACCATCGCCGCCTATGTCGGCGGGCGGCGCGTGACGGCCACGGTGGCCGCCGGCGC
>NZ_GG770779.1:389140-403707 GCF_000164635.1 Pseudoroseomonas cervicalis ATCC 49957
GCCGCCGGCGCGACGGCGGCGGCGGCGGCCACGGCCCTGGCGGCGGCGATCACCGCCGACACGGCCATGGCGGTGACCGCCGCGGCGGCCACGTCCACCGTCACCCTCACCGCCAAGCATGGCGGCCTGGTGGGCAACGACATCGACCTGCGGCTGAACCGCTTCGCGGATGAAAGCCTGCCGGCCGGGCTGTCCGCGACCGTCACCGCCATGTCCGGCGGCGCCGGCACGCCGGCCATCGCCGATGTGCTGGCGGCGATCAGCACCACCCGCCATACCGACATCGTCATCCCCTGGACCGACAGCGCCACGCTGGCCGTGCTGACGCCGGAGCTGGCGGCCCGCTACACCGCCATGGGGCGGCGGGACATGCACGCCTGGGGCGCCAAGGCCGGCACCAGCGGCGCGCTGGCGGCGCATGGCGCGGTCCTGAACGATGCGCATCTGACCCTGATCGGCGCCTATCGGTCGCCATCCTCGCCCTGGTGCTGGGCAGCGGCGCTGGCGGGCGTCGCGGTGTTCCACCTGACCAATGACCCCGCGCGCCAGCTGCGCAGCCTGGTGCTGCCCGGCATCCTGCCGCCGGACGCGGTGGACGCCTGGAGCCCGACCGAGGCCGACAACCTGCTGCGCGACGGTTACAGCACCTGGCTGCGCACCGACGATGGCGCCGTGGTGCTGGAGCGGGTCATCACGACCTATCAGCGCAGCACCCTGGGGATCGAGGACCCGGCCTGGTTGGACGTGATGGTGCCGCGCGTCATGACGCGCATCCGCTACGACTGGTCCAGCTATGTCGGTCTCACCTGGCCGCGCGCGAAGCTGGTGGACGATGGCAGCCTGGCGGCCGTGCATGATCCGGAGGCGGTGACCCCGGGCCGGCTGGACGGCGCCTGGGCGGCGCGCTGCCAGCTCTATGGCCGCCGCGGCTGGATCGAGAACATCGAGGCCATGCTGCTGCAGTCCACCCATGTGCGCGACGACAGCGACCGCAACCGCGTGAACTCCCGCAAGCGCGTGCAGATCGTCGGCAACCTGATGGTGCTGGCCGAGCGCATCGAGTTCCAGGCGTAAGGAGGCGCCGACATGCAGACCCTGGGGATCATCGACCTGACCTGGCGCGGCAGGACCATCGACGCGGAGAAGGGCAGCAAGGTCAAGCTGGGCGGCCTGAAGCAGAACGTCGTGACGACCGGCCGCCGCGTCCACCATGCCGACGAGATGGAGGCGAGCGAGATCACCGCCACCATCGTGCTGCCGCGCGGCATGAAGCTGAGCGACATCTTCGTGCGCGGCGAGGGCGACCTGATCGCGCGCTGCGACAGCGGCCAGACCTATGCCTGGCCGGATGCCTTCATCACCAACCGCCCCGAGATGACCGGCGGCGAGGGCGGCAAAATCCAGATCATCTGGGCCGCCGGCGAACCAACGGAGATGACCAGTGGTTGAGATCCTGCAGCCCGCCGAGGCCGACAACGAAGACGTGCCGGTGCTCGACACCGGCAGCGCGCCGGAGCGCGCGCCCGGCGACGGCATCGCCATCATCCGCGAGGATGAAGACGAGGATGCGCTGCCGGCGCATGCCGTGCAGCTCGACGATGGGCGGGTGCGCCTGCCGCTGCTGCACAAGGCCGAAGTGACCTATCGCAAGGCCAGCAAGGGCGAGGTGCACCGCGAGGTGTACCGCGAACTGACCTTCCGCCGCCTCACCGGCGCCGACATGCGGGCCATCATGTCGGCCGGCAAGGGCGCGGAACCCGTGATCGTGGCCATGGCGCGCTCGGCCGGCATCCACATGCCCATCATGCAGCTGCTCTACGACGCCATGGATGGGGCCGACGTGTCCGCGGCCGCGCAGGTGGTCAGCCATTTTTTGGGGAATGGCCCGACGACTGGCCGCTGATCCTGGCCTGGATCGGCGAGCATTACGGGTGGCCCCGGCATGAGCTGGAGGCCCTGACCCCCGAAGACATGGAGTTCTGGGGAGGCGCCATCAGCGCCCTTCGCCAGCGACAGAAAGAGGCTCAGTGATGGCCGGCGCGCGGGACATGGTGGCCAAGCTGATCCTCCGGTTGGAGGATCGGCTGTCGGCGGGGCTGGAGCGGCTGCGCGGCCGCCTCGACAGCATCTCGGCCACCGCCCGCCGCCTCAGCCTGATCGGCGCCGCCTTCGCCGCCATCAGCCTTGCCGGGCCGATGCGCGAGGCGGCGGCGTTTGATGCCCAGCTGCGGGACATCGCCATCACCGCCGGCGAGACAGGGCGGGCCGTGGAAGAGATGATCCAGCGACAGCGGCAGAGCTTCGAGGGCCTGGCGCTGGTGTCCGGCCAATCCAGCACCGCCATCGCCAGCGGCGCGGGCATCCTGGCCGCGGCCGGCATGGACCCGGCGCTGGCGGAGCAGCTGCTGCCCATCATCGCCCGCGTCGCGACCGCATCCGGCGCCGCCCTGTCCGACATCGCGCAGACGGCTTTTTCGCTGAGCGACGCGCTGCGCATCCCGCCGGAGCGCATGGCAGCGGCGCTGGCCGCGCTGGTGGTCGCGGGCAAGGAAGGCCGCTTCGAACTGGCCGCGATGGCCCGCGAGTTTCCGGGGCTGACCGCGGCGGCCAGCGCGTTGGGCCTGACCGGCCCGCGCGCGGTCAACAGCCTGGCCGCCGCGCTGCAGATCGCCCGCAAGGGCGCGGCGACCGAATCCGAGGCCGCCAACAACCTGATGAACTTCCTGCAGAAGATCACGTCGCCGGAGACAGTGCGGAACTTCCAGAAGATGGGCGTGGACATTCAGGCCGTGATGCGGGACGCCGCCGCGAAGGGCCTGAACCCGCTGGAGGTGATGCTTCAGAAGATCCGGGAGCTGACCGGCGGCGACCCCTTCAAGATCGGCGAGCTGTTCGGCGACATGCAGGTGCTGAACTTCATCCGCCCGATGCTGGCCAACGTGGACGAATACCTGCGCATCCGCGACCGCGCCGCCGCCGCCGGCACTGGCGTCATCGACGACGATTTCGCGTCGCGGATGGCCGGCCTGGCCGCCACCTCGCAGCAGGCCACCGAAATCCTCACGCAGATGGGGCGCCGGATCGGCATGGCGTTCAGCGCCGCGCTGCCGTTGGCCCTGCCGCTGCTGCAGATGCTGCATGGCTGGATGAGCGCGCTGGACAGCGCGGCCCCGGGCACGATTGACCTGGTGGTGCAGATCGCTGGCGGCATCGCCGTGCTGGTGGCCGCGCTGGCCATCATGGCGCCTGTGGCCAGCGCCGTGGCGGCGGGCTTCGGCCTGGTGGCCAGCGCCGCCAAATTCGTCGCCCTGGGGGTGCTGGCGATCAGCGCGCCCGTGGCGGCCGTGCTGGCTGTGCTGGCGGCCCTCGCCGGCGCCGCCATCGTCATCTGGCGCGACTGGGAACGGTTCGGCCCGATGTTCCGGCAGCTCTGGGAGGGGGTGCGGGCGATCTTCCGCGGCTTCCTCGATTGGATCGGCGGCATCTTCAGCGGCGACCTGGCCCGGTCCCGCGCCGGCATCCTCGCCATCTGGCGGGGTATCGGTACGGCCTTCGGCGCCATCTGGGATATCGTGAAGGGCTTGTTCAGCAGCTTCGCCGACTGGGCCATGAGCTGGGCGGGCGGGCCCATCCAGGCGGTGCTGGACGTGCTGCAGGTGGCCTGGCGGGTGTTCGCCACATGGATGGGCACGCTGTGGGGCGTGATCAGCGCGCCCATGGTGGCCTTCGCCGGCTGGTTGGCCAGCTGGGCCACAGGGCCGATGCAGGCCGCCGTGGAGGCGCTGCGCGATCCTTGGGCGGCCATCGCGAGCTGGCTGGAAGCGCTGTGGAATGCCCCCCGCGTGGCGCTGACCGCCTTCGCGAACTGGGTGGCCAGCTGGGCGGCCGGTCCGGTGCTGGCCGCCGTGGAAGCGCTGCGTGGCCCATGGGCGGCCTTCGTCGCCTGGCTTGAAGCGCTGTGGGATGCTGCGCGCGCGCTCCTGGTGGCCTTCGCCGGCTGGGTGGCCAGCTGGGCGGCCGGCCCCGTGCTGGCCGCCGTCGAAGCGTTGCGCGGGCCGTGGGCGGCCTTCGTCGCCTGGCTGGCGCCGCTGTGGGACACGGTTCGCGCACCGATGGATGCCTTTGCGGCCTGGATGCTGGGCTGGGCTGCCGGCCCTGTCACGGCCGGTATCGCCGCGATCCAGCAGGCATGGGGCGGGATGACCGCCTGGTGGGATGGGCTGGTACAGCGCTGGCGGCAGCCCTTCGCCGATTTCATGGACTGGGTGGAGGGACGCCTGGCTCCGCTGCGCGCTCTTGCCGCGCAGGTGGGCCGCCTGCTGGGCCGTGGCGGCGATGGTGAGGCGGATGGCGCCGAGGCGCCCGCGGCGCCGGGCCCGGCCGGACAGCCGGGGCCGGATGGCCGGGCGGCCGATGCCGCGCAGCGCCGGGCCAACATGCTGAACCGCGCTCGGCTGGAAGGCTTCCCGGCTGCGCCGCCGCCGGCGCCGCTCTCCGGCGAGATCGTCGTGCGCGCGGCCGAGGGCGCCAGCATCCAGGAGACGCGCAGCAGCAACCCGGATGTCCGCCTGCGGCCGGCCGAGCCGAACCGCGGCGCCACGGTGGGGCGGCCCTGATGAACATTCTGGAGGATTTGGAGGCGCTGCTGGAGGAGCTGTCGCCGGCCACCTGGCGCGGCGTCGAGTTCCACATGCTGGATTCGCGCTCCGAGGTGGGGCGCCGCATCCAGAGCTTCGTCTTCCCGGGGCGCGATGACCTGGTGCACCAGGACCTTGGCGCCGTCACCGGCCCCATCCAGGTGAACGCGCTGCTGGTCGGGGACGACTACCTGCGCCAGGCGCGGCGGATGGCGAATGCGTGCCGGCAGCCCGGGCCCGGGACGCTGGTGCATCCCTGGCTCGGCGAGCTGGCGGTGGTCCTGAGCGAGCCCGCCAGCATCACGCTGGAGGATCGCCGGCGGCGGGTGGCCGCGCTCGAAATGACGTTCGAGGTGTACGGCTCGCCGCCGGTGCCGGCCGTGGACACCCTGGGCCAGGTGCTCGACGCCATCGACGAGGCGCGCGCCGAGGCCCGCGCCATGCTGCGCGCTGTCCTGGCGCCGCTGGCGCTGCCCCTCGCGGCGGCCCGCTACCTCAGCGACTTCGCCTCCGCCGCCGGCAGTTCCTGGCGGTATGGTCTGGGCCGCCTCTCCGGCAGCAGCCTGGCTCTGGCGGGGGCCGGGCCGGCCCTGTCCGCGCTGGTGGCCATTGGCAGCCTGCCGCTGTCGGCCGCGCTGCCCGAGGCTGTCTCGGCCGGGATCGAGGGCGTGCCGGATGCCATCGCTGCGGCCGCTATCCTGCCGCCGCCGCCGGCGATCGGACCCGGGGGCAGCACGGCCACTATCACATCGGCCTTGGCCGACCGCGACCAGGCGCAGCTTGACCCGCGCTTGGCGCTGGACGTGCTGCTGGTGGCGGCCGACCAGCAGGCGCAGATGGCCATGGGCGAACTGCCCCAGCTGGGCCTGGCCGCGCAGAGCCATGCCGTGGCGCTGGCGGTGAGCGTCGCGGCCGACATTCCCTATGAGAGCCAGCAGGAGGCCATGGCCGTCAGGGCCCGGCTGGACGGCGCCCTGGCCGCCGCGGCTGAGGTGGCCGCCCGCCTGTCGGCCGACCGGCCGCTGGTGGCGGGGCCGGTATGGCGCGCGCTGGTGCAGCTGCGCCTGGTCGCCAACCGCGACCTGACCGCCCGCACCGGGCGGCTTCCCGTGGTCGAGACGCTGACGCCGCCGGGCGCGGTGTCCGTTTGGCTGGTGGCGCAGCACCTGGCCGGCAGCGAGCTGAGCCGCCTCTTACCGCTCGCTGAGGACGTGCTGAGCCGCAACCGCATCCGGCGCGGCTGGGCCGTGCCGGCGGCGCCCCTGGAAGTCCTGCGGTGAGCGGCGCGCTGAGCTGGGCCGGTGCCGAGCCCATGCGCCGTGTGGCGCTGCGCGCCGGGGGCGTGCTGGTGCATTGGTGGACGCGGGTGGAGATCGTCCGGGAGCTGGGCGAGATCAGCGGTTCCTTCATGCTGGAATATCTCGACACGCCCCGGGCGCGGGCCGCGTTCCCGGCCTCCTATTCGGCGGCCAACGCGGCACGCGACGCGCTGCTGGCGCTGGATGCGCGGTTGGACCGTGGTCAGGCCGTCGATATCGAGATTGATGGGGAGCTGGTCCTGCGCGGCCATATCGACGACTTGCTGCTGGATGTCCGGGGCGACTTCCTCTCGGCCAGCGTCACCGGCCGCGACCGGACGGGCGACCTGGTCGATTGCGTGCCTGATCCGGACGGCCCGGCCGAGTATCGCGGCCTGACCCTGACGCAGATTGCCAGCCGCATCTGCCAGCCTTTCGGCATCACGGTGCGCGCGGATGTGGATGTCGGCGAGCCCCTGCCGCATTTCGCGCTGGATATCGGCGAATCCGCGATGTCCGCCCTGGAGAAGGCGGCACGGCAGCGCGCCATCCTGGTGGTCTCCGATGGCGTGGGCGGGCTGCTGCTGACGCGCAGCGGGCGCCGGCGGGGGCCGGCCAGCGTCACCCTGCCCGGCAACGCCCTGGAGGCGCAGACGCGCCGCAGCTGGCGCGAGCGCTGGTCGGAATACCATGTCGTGGGCCAGCAAACGGCTGGCGGCGGCCGCCGCGCCACCCGTCCGGCGATGGACCACACCGCCAGGCCGCTGACCAGCGCCGCGCCCGGATCGCCGCCCCCGGCGCCGCCGAGCCCAACCGGCAGCGAACGTCCGGCGGTGGTGGCGCGCGGCCTGGCGCGGGACCCGGAGGTGCAACGCTATCGCCCCATCCTGCGCCAGTCGCGGACCCAGAGCGGCGGGGCATCGGTGCAGGATCAGGCAGCCTGGATGATGCGCGTGCAGCGCGGCCGCAGCGACCAGCTGGCCTACACCGTCCTGGACTGGCGCGCCGGCGAGGATGACAGGCTGTGGCGGCCGAACGAGCTGGTGCTGGTCGATGATCGCTATACCGATGTGCTGGCCGATCAGCTCGTGTCCGGCGTGGCCATGTCCTATGACGAGCGCGGCGCCATGACCCGGCTGCAGCTCATGGGGCCGGAGGCGTACGACCAGGTGCGAGAGGGCGAGGAACAGCCGCGCCGCCGCGTCCGCCGGCGCCAGGCTGGCACCGCCTCCGGCGATTCCTCGGCACGGCCCCTGACCGGGAGCAACGGCAATGCTTGATCCGGAGGCCGAGGCGCTGCGCCGCGGCGGCGCGCAGCTGGCCCATGTCGTCGCGGTCCGGGACGGCGGCGCGGTCCAGGAACTGGATGCCGAGGCTGTGGGCGGCCAGGTGCGCGCGGCGGTGGAGGTGCTGCAGATGTTCGGCGTGGCCAGCCGCCCGGCGCCCGGCGCCCTGGCGCTGCTGTTGGCGGTTGGGGGCGATCAGGGCCACCTGGTGGCGCTGCCCATCGGTTCGCCGGAGCAGCGCTTTGGTGGCCTCGCCGAGGGCGAGAGCGTGCTGTACGGCGCCGATGGCAGCCGTGTCGTGATCCGCCAGGGCGGCGTGATCGAGGTGCAGGCCGGCAGCGTGGTGAGAATCGCCGCGCCGGGCGTCGTCGTCGAAGCGCCGCAGGGCGTGACCATCGTCGGGGACGTGCATGTCACCGGCAGCATCACGGCCACCGCGGCCGTCAGCGATGCCAACGGCTCGATGCAGGAGATGCGCGACCGCTACAACGCGCACCAGGGCCACGGATCGGGCGGCGGCCCCAGCCCGCAGATGACCTGATCCCACCCCTGCCGAGGCAAGGGCAGATCGCGCCGCGCGCGCGCGAGAAACTGCCTGCATGCCCTTCGCCGATTTCGCCCTTGCCTATGACGCCGATAGCCGAAGCTGCGACCTGGTGCTGGCGGCTGACGGCCTGGTGCTCGACCGCACGCCGCTGACGGCGCTGCTGGTGTCGCTGGGCACCGACCGGCTTGCCCGCGCGGATGATGAACTGCCCCAACCTGAGGAGGCCGGCCAGGCGCCCGCGCAGCTGAACCCGCGCCGCGGCTGGTGGGGCGATGCGCTGGACAGCCGTGGCCAGATCGGCAGCCGGCTGTGGCTGCTGGAGCGGCGCAAGCAGGCCGAGCAGACCCGCCGCGATGCACAGACCTATTGCGCCGAGGCGCTGGACTGGATCGAAAGCCGCCGCGCCACCCCGGTGACGCTCCGGGTGTCCTGGTTGCGGCGGGGCGTGCTGGGCATCACTGCCCGCGCCGGCAGCGACAGCATCGACGTGCAGCAGCCGGTGCTGGCATGAGCTGGCCCATCTCCACGCCCAGCCAGATCGCGGCGCGCCAAATCCAGGACCTGCGCAGCGCGCTGGGCCTGCCTGACGATGCCGAGGTGAACGAGGTGACGCGGGCGCTGGCCGGCGCCTGGTCCGGTTCCGCCTATGAGCTGCTGCTGTTCCAGCGGGTCCTGGCCGACGAGCTGATGCCCGACAGGGCAACAGAATGGCTGCCGCGCCACGCCAGCATCTGGGATGTGCCGCGCCGGCAGCCCACCAAAGCGCGCGGCGCCGCGCTGGCGGAAGGTGCGGCCAATCTGCCGCTGCCGGCTGGCATCGCTGTGACATCCAGCAAGGGCCAGCTCTACACCACCACCGCGTCCATCGCGCTCGATGCGGCGGGCCAGGGCATGGTGGACCTGGTGGCGGCCGAGGCCGGCAGCGCCGGCAACCTGCCCAGCGGCGCGGTGCTGACCCTGGTGTCTCCCATCGCTGGCCTGACGGGGCAGGCGCTGACGGTGGGCAGCGACGGGCTGACCGGCGGCCTGGACATCGAGGATATCGAGGACTGGCGCGGCCGCATCCTCGACGAAATCCGCAACCCGGCCGCCGGCGGCACCGTCACCGATTACGAGCGCTGGGCGCGCCAGGTGGTCGGCGCCAGCGGCCTGGTGGCGGTCTATCCGGAATGGGGCGGGCTGGGCACGGTCGGCGTCATCGTTGCGCTGCCCGGCGGCGGCGGCGTGCCCAGCCCTGCGCAGATTGCGGAGATCGAGGCCGTGATGGCGGCCAACCGGCCGGTGACGGCCGCCGTGATCGTGCTGCCGGCGCTGCTGCTGCCGGTCAACCACACCATCGCGCTGACGCCCGACACCACCACCACGCGCGCCGCCGTCACCACCGCGCTGCAGGCGTTCTATGGCCTCTCCCGGATCGGCGAGGCGATTCCGCTCAGCCGGATCGGCGAGGCGATTTCGGCCGCACCCGGCGAAGACAGCCACGTCCTGATCAGCCCCACCGCGGCCATCACCCCGACGCGGCGCCAGCTGCCGGTCCTGGGCAGCATCACCTGGGTGAGCCCGTGAGCCGCGCGGCCGAGGACATCCAGGCCGAGCTGCTGACGCTGCTGCCGCGCGGCTGGGCCTGGCCGCGCTCCCCCGACAGCGTCATGGGCCGGCTGCTGCTGGCCGCGGCGGCCGAGCTGGCGCGCTTTGAGGCGGGCGCCGAGGCATTGCTGCTGGAAAGCGACCCGCGCAGCGCCGACGCCCTGCTGCCCGATTATGAGCGCGTGCTGGGGCCCGACCCGTGCGGCCGAGACGCGGCGGACCTGTCCGTGCCGGCGCGGCGCCAGCTGGTGCATCAGCGCTGGACCGCCCGAGGCGGCGCCACCCCGGCCTTCTTCATCCGCCTGGCGGCCTCCCTCGGCGTGTCCATCCAGCTCGACGAAGCGGCCCCCTCTGTCTGCGGCGGCAGCGTCTGCGGCGACAGCCTGGCGCCGCCGGAAGCCCGATTCGTCTGGCGTGTGCGTGTCCCGCCCGGCGCGCCGGGCGGGCTCCCCTGCGTCCTGTTCCGGCTGACCCCGAGCCACACCACCCTTGTCATCGTGGATATGCCCTGATGGACCGCACCAGCGCGCCGAACAATGTCCTGGTTTCGGGCCGCCGAATGTACCGAGACCGCAACTGGGCGGCGGGCGAGGAAGGCACCAGCCTGATGGCGGCCGACCGCAACGCCGTCCAGGAGGAGATACTGGCCGTCATCGAGGCGGCTGGCCTGACGCCGAGCGCCAGCAACCTGGCGCAGCTGCTGGCGGCGCTCCGGCTGATGACGCGGGGCATGCGGGTGGTGGTGACCAGCTCGCAGACCGTCACGGCGCCTGTCTGGGCCACGCGAGCCTTCATCCGCGCCTGGGGCGGGGGCGGAGCGGGCGGCGGCTCGACGGGCAGCAACGGTGCCGGTGCCGGCGGTGGAGGTGGCGAATACCGGGAAGCGTTGGCCACCGTCACGCCAGGCGCTGCCTATGCCGTCACGGTCGGCGCCGGCGGCGTGGCCGGCACAGGGGCGGGCACGAATGGCGGCGACAGCATTTTCGCCGAGGCCGAGGGCGCAACCCTCGCTCTTGCAAAGGGCGGCGGGGGTGGCGGCGCCGGCGTCAACACGCCCAGCCTGACATTTGGCTCCGGCGGCACGGGGGGGCTCGGCGGTGCCCTGTCCATTCGTGGCCAGAATGGAGGCACCGAATGGCGCGGCATGGACAATACCAGGGCCTGCGCGCAGGGCGGCGGCGCATTTGGAGGCGCGCCGACGCCCCTGGCTTTGTCGCCGCAGGCGAGCCTCGGCATCTATCCGGGCGGCGGTGGCTCGGGCGGCTTCGGCGGAACCGAGGGAGGTCCGGGGGCGTATGGGCTGCTGACCATCGAGTGGCGCCCCTGACATGGCGGTGTCGGGCCGCCTGATCGTCACCCTGCGCGCCAATCAGCCCCAGCCGGAGACGCTGCCTGGCAACATGGTGGGCAGCAGCATCACCATCTATGCTGATGTCCGGGACGAGCGTGGCGCGTGGATCGACGTGCAAGAGCCCGTCATGCTGTTCCGGCGCCCGCGCCTGTCCAACCGCATCCGCATGGCCGGGGCAGATGTCCAGCGGCTCGACATCGGTCGGTACGCTGTGAGGCTGCTGCCCGATATCGCGGGCACCTGGAGCGCACGCTTTGAAGTCAGCGGCCCCATCATCGCCGCGGGTGAGATTCGGTTCCCGGTCCCTGCATCGGCCGTCGTGTCGCCGGCGCCGCCGCTGCCGGTGCTGTCGGACGAACATGGCGTGCCGCTGCTCTCGGGCGATGGCACGCCGATCACGGTGCATTTCGCGAACCGGCGTCCGGTGGCCGGCCTCTCCGAGGCTGGCGGCTATCTGCTCTGGGTCCAGAACGACCAGTTTGTGCGAACCGGGCTGGAGGACTTCCGGCAGGACGTAAGGGCCACGGCAGGGGATGAGGTCGGGCAGGTGGTCGCCGAGCGCACGACCTACACCCCGCACCCTGGCTCGCCTCTGCAGACCCCTCTGGTCTTCAAGTCGCGCCAAAGGCCGGACCTGGAAAGCGATTTTGGGGCCAAATTGGATGGCAGCTCGGACGATACTGCTGCCCATGTCGATGCTGCGCGGTCTGGGCGGGTAGTGAAATGGCCGCCCGTCGCGGCGACCATGCGGATCTACGACGAGGCCATCCTGGACGACCGCCCCGCCCAGATTTTTGGTGTGATGGGCAAATCCCGCATCCTGCTGGGGACCTACGCACAACGGGCCTATCGCCTGCTGGCGGGTGGCAACACGCTGTCAGGGCTCACCTTCCAGGGAACCACCGTCAACGGCCGGAAGCCATTTATCCAGGGCAATTCGGCCTACCCCATGCTTTACGGCGATCAGGCTTACACCTCGGCCGCCGCCGTGTTCTGCCTGTCCGGATACAACCGTCTCCTGAATCTTGGGTTCTTCGACCTCCCCACCGGTATGCGGGTCCGTTCGTTCGACCGCGCCTCTCAACAGGTGCTGCGCAACGAGGTCGTAAACCCCTACGGCGAGCGCTGTGACTTCGGGATGATCGGAGGCAACCAGCGGGCCGGCCGCTTCGTCGGGTGGGGCTTCGGCGCCTCGACCTTCGAGACGTCGAACGCCCCCAATCACGACGTCTATTTTGCCGGCAAATTTCCGAAGGGCATGCCGCCGGAGGAGGGTGACGACCCCACCAATGAGGGCCCGACCGGCTTTTTCGATACCCTCACCGAGAACTGCCTCTTCGAAAGCTTCATCAGCACCGGCAACCTGTACTCGTCGGTCTTCAAATTCACGGGCATGAAGGGATGCACCATCCGCAACATGCAGTCCGGGGCGAGTGTCTGCCTGCTGTCACTGGCCTACATGCGTGGCTGCACTGTGGATGGCGCGACGATCTACGATCTTCGCCAGGGCCTGACTCCGGCGGGGGAGCCCAACACCAGCCCCACGAACCAGGGCGGCGTGATCCTCTCGGACTGCCACGATATGGACCTCTTCGGCTTGACCATCGCCGGCCGGTCCGGGGACAATCACGTTAATGGCGTGCTGCTGCGGGATGGCTCTTCCGACATCCGGCTGCGCACCGGCACCATCAGCATGGGCTACACGGCGGCCACGCCGGACCGCTCAGCGTTGCGCATCACCCGGGGCAGCACCCGCACATATGTCGGGCCGGGCATGACGCTTCGGCACGCGGGCGGCAACAAGCCCTTGGTCCTGGTTTCGGCCTCGACAGACACGGTGCTGGATAGCCCAGTCCTGCAGCAGGGCGATGCGGCGGCCACAGCGCTGGTCAGCGTAGACAGCGCCAGCACCGGCACCCGTTGGCGGCGCGAGGAACTGGCCAGCCGCAGCGCTCCCGGCAGCGCGCTCGCCAACGCGGCGCCTGGCACCGTGCTGCAGCGGCCGGCCATCGCGCCGCTGCTCTGGCGCCCCACCGAGCTGGGGGCTGCCCGCGTGCTGACGCTTTCCGCGAAGCAGCCCGGCGCGGTTGTCACCGACGCCGTCACCGGCCTGGTGACCGAGTGGCGCGACTACTACACGCCCAGCCGCCGGCTGGTGGCGGCGAGCGCGGCCGAGGGGGTTCCTCTCGTCCTGACCAGCGGCCTGGACGGCGTAGACCCTGCTGTGCGCCTGGTGTCCCCAGGGTACCTGCGTGCCGGCGCCAATGCCCCCGAGCTGCTGGCAGCCGCAACCGGGCCGCTGCAATCAACCTCCCTGGCGCTGGTTGTGGCCGTGGCCGCGTCGCTGGGAGGCCCGCGCAACATTGCAGGGTGGTGGCAGATGGTGTCCGGTACCCCGCCGCGCATTCTGCTTCGCCATAATGCCGGCGCGGGCGAAGCCCAGCAGGTGGTGACGCAAGGGCAGGGCGGGTCCAGTACCATCGTGTCGGGCGGCACCGAGGACGCGCAGTGGCACGTCGTCGCGGTCCGCAAGGTCGGCCCTCTGCTGGAAATTTATCAGGACGATATCACCACCCCCTTGGCCACCGGCTCCATCGCCAGTGTCTCCCAATTCGCGCCCGACGAGTTCCTGCTGGGGGCCGGGGTCGGGAGCACGACGGGGGCGGCGGCCTCCAACAATGTCGGTCCCCTGGCGGCTGTGCTGGCCATCGCCGGCCCCACCAGCCCCGCATGGGACGGCGATCTTCATAACGCGATGCGCTGGGTGGGCCGGCAGGCGGGGATCGTCCTGGCGTAGGAGGTGGGTGGGTCGCTACAAGGAGGCGCTCAGAGTCCCTTTAGGCACCTCTGATCCCCACCTAATCAGCTCCCCAATCCTGCATTTGCTGGGTTGCAAATTTGAGTGACACGATTTGCAGATTTGGCTGGCCGGCTACAGCCGGATCGCGCTGCCAGACCATCAGGCAGATGTCGAGCAGCACATCCTTCAGCGCCATCTCGTGCACGACGCGCCGTTCGGTCGGGTCGATGGCGCGCTGCAGCGTGTCGGCCAGCCGCAGCATCAGCTTCTCGACACTGCCGGCGCTGCCGGCGGCATCCTTCCACAGCTTCTCGTAGTGCTGGCGCAGGGGATGGCGCGCCGCCTCCAGCGGCTTGCGCACGAAGGCCTTCACGAGCAGCGCCATGGTCTCGACCGGGCCGCCAGGCCCGCCATGCTCGTCCAGATAGGCCTGCAGCAGGTCCAGGCGCCCCGCCTCCGCCATGCGGTCCAGCAGGGCCTGGGGGCCGGCCGGGGGCGGCGCGGCGGCCAGGTCGCGGCGGAACGCCTCGGCGGTGTAGCACAGCGTCACGCCGCCAAGCAGGCGTTCGCCCCCCTCGCCCTCGGCCACCACCTCGGCCGCGTGCGTCTCCCCATCCAGGAAGCGCGGCGGCACCGCGAAGCGGAAGCCGTTGCGGGCCTCGAGGCCGCCGAGCAGCGGCAGCGCGTCCGGCGCGCGGCCGGCATCGGTGGCGATGATCTCGCCATCGATCTTCAGCACGAAGCGCGCCAGCCCCGCCAGGCTTTCCGGCGCCAGGTCATAGCCGGCAATGGCATGCTGCTGCAGCGCCACAACGCTGCCGGGCATGGCGGTGGGCAGGGCAGCAGCGGACGACCAGAGCGGCTGGCGGGCCGTGTCCAGCAACCGCAGCCGGTGCGCCGCCCCGTCCGCCGCCGCGGCGGGCAGCAGGAAGAGCGCGCTGGCGGCGGGGCCGGGGCGCAGGAGCACCGGCGCCAGCGGCGCGTCGTCCAGCAGCAGCGTGACCGGCAGCGCCGCCGGCGGCAGGTTGTCGGCGAGCAGCAGCAGCCCGTCCTGGCGGACC
>NZ_GG770779.1:404045-410840 GCF_000164635.1 Pseudoroseomonas cervicalis ATCC 49957
CGGCGGCGCGGCACGGCCGGCCGGCTCGCGCGCCGTGAAGCGGAACGTGCCGGGCGCGGCCGAGATCCGCTTGCCGGCCCGCAGGACGTCGATCCGGGCGAACCAGTCCTCGTTGTTGCGGCAGCTCTCCGGCAGGGTGAACACGAAATCCGTGTGGCCGCCGGGCTGCGGCTGCAACGGGGCCAGCAGCTCGACCTTGCTGCGCGCCTCCATCTGCAGGCGGATCTGCGCCGGCTCGCCGCTGAGCGCCTCGACATGGCCGGACACCGTCCAGGCCGCGCGGTCCAGCCGCAGGCCACGCGCCATCAGCAGCGGCCCTGGCTGCGCATACAGGACGTGGGCCGCATCGATGCGCGACAGCAGGTAGCGCATCTTGGCGCCCGGGCGGGCCGCGTCGAACACATGGTGGCGGATGCCGCTGTCATGCAGCAGGGCAACGAGGATACCGCGCCAGGAATGCGCCGCCGCCAGCGCCGCCTCCGCCAGGCTGGACAGCGGCAGATGCGCCAGCAGCCACGCCTTCAGGGCGGTGGCGGGGCGGGGCGAGGTCATGTCGAGCGTCAGGCGGCGCTGCTCGATCAGCATGCCCAGGACGCGCTCGTCGAACTCGCCGGAATGCAGCACGTTGCGCAGCAGGGTGACCGGCGGCTTGCCGACGAAGCTCTGCAGCTGCGTCTCCTTGGCCTTGCGCCCAAGGATGAGGTGGATCAACGCCTCGACATCCGGGGCCGTCAGCTCATAGGGCGGGGCGGGAAGCGGATCCGGGGCGCCGGCGGCCGGGGCGGCCGGCTCCGGCCGGGCGGGCGCCGCGGGATTTTGTAATGGTTCCGGAACAATTCCGTCAACCTTCAGCGCGGCCTGGTCCGCCTGCGCCACCACCGCCGCAGCCGCGGCCGGGGGTTCCGCGGCCGTGGCCACGACCGGAGCCACGACCGGAGCCGCTCTGGCGGCGGCCTCCTGCCGGACCGCGTCGACCAGGGACTTCCGGAACATCTTCTCGGCGACGTCCTGGTTCTGAAACAGCAGGCGGATGAACTCCGCCCAGGATGGCGCCGCGCGCAGCACATCGCGGCCATCCTCGTTCAGCTGCATGACCGAGCAGAACCAATCGACCAGCGCGGCGGGCGGCCGCGGGCTGCGGCGCTCATGCGGCAGCAGCCGCTGCTCCAACAGGGCCTTGACGACCGTGTTCTCGAACTCGGCCGAGCCGGCCACGCGCCGCAGGACATTCCGCGGCGACAATTCCATCATGGTCACGATGGCCGAAGGCGGGCTCGCACGGCGGCCCAGCAGCAAAGAGAAGGAATTCTCCACATCATCGCGCGCGGAACGCATCGTTGCGACATTCATATCAATCACGGATGTCCTGCGCTCCCCGCATAGCCAATCCAAATCCACAGATGAGTATTTACAGTATAAATGTTCTCATTCTCAAATCAAATGTGAAATTTTATTTGTTATGCATGAATTTTTTCATGAATGGTCATGGAGACGGTACCGTCCCATGCGCAAAGCTTTGTCTTTCGAGGGCGTTCATCCGCAGTGCAGCATGGCCGAGGACGAGAACGGACACAAGGCCATTATTCCGCGATCGTGCCAGCATGGTTGCACATGCAGAACATCAAATTTCCTTGATGAATGCTGGAGAAATGCCACGCCCAGGCGATCACCAATCGCGGTTATTGCCCGATCTTCCAGAACCACAAACAAATGCGTGCGGGAACGCTTCACACGCAAAAGCTGTGCCCGAACGTCGCTCGGCAACCCTCGCGTCAGCATCCGCCATGGTCTGCCGGAGCGGCGCCCCGCGAGCAATTCCCGGACGAGGCGGCCCGGCCCGGCCCGGCCCGCGGCGACTCGCCCGCGACAACGGGGAGGCGGTTCCGTGATGGAGGGAGAGAGGGTCCAGGGCCCCAGGCGCCAGCGCCCAGCCGCTCCGGCATCCGGGCGGCAACAAAAAAGCCGCGGCGCTTTGGCGCGGCGGCTGACAAAATGACCCGATCGCTATGTGGTCGGAGCGGCGGGATTCGAACCCACGACCCCCAGTCCCCCAGACTGATGCGCTACCAGGCTGCGCTACGCTCCGATGCGGCGGGGCATAGCATCCGGGCCCCCGCCCCTCAACCCCCCCATGGGCCTGCGTCGCATTTATTCCTGGGGATGGGCCGGCTGCGCCAGGGCGCGCAGCGCATCGGCCAGCGCCTCCAGCTCGGCCAGGGCCTGGCGCAGCGCGCTCTGCCCGGCCTCGGGCAGCATCGCCTCCGCCTCCTCGGCATAGGCGGCGGGCTCGGCTTGGCTCTCGGCCTCCCCGCCATCGCGCAGCAGGCGCTGCACGCCCTTGATGGTGTAGCCCTGGGTGTAGAGCAGGTCGCCGATGCGGCGCAGCAGGGCGATGTCCTCGGGGCGGTAATAGCGCCGGCCGCCGCCGCGCTTCAGCGGCTTCAGCTGCGGGAACTTGGTTTCCCAGAAGCGCAGCACGTGCTGCGGGATCTGCAGATCCTCCGCCACCTCGCTGATGGTGCGGAAGGCGGTGGGCGCCTTGCGCAACCGGCCGGGGGAATCGACGTCCTCGGACATGCTTGGCGCCCCGTCATTCATCGCTCAGCCCCCCGGCCGCGGCCGCGCATCCGGCGGCGGCCGCTCATTCGTCGCCCGGCCCCACCGGCTCGCCATTCAGCCGCGCCTTCAGCACCTGGCTGGGGCGGAAGGACAGGACCCGGCGCGGCATGATGGGCACCTCGATGCCGGTCTTCGGGTTGCGGCCGACGCGCATGCCCTTCTGCCGGACCGAGAAGGTGCCAAAGGCCGAGATCTTCACCGGCCGCCCCGCCTCCAGCGCCGCCGAGATGCGCTCCAGCACATCCTCCAGCAGCGCGGCGCTTTCGTTGCGCGACAGGCCGACCTGGGCATAGATGGCCTCGGCCAGTTGCGCGCGCGTGATGGTATTCATGACCGAGCGCGGCCCATGGCGGTGAGACTCCCTGCAACCCCTTCTATCTGCAACAAAACCGGGATGCCTCCCTCGCGTCAACCGCGACGGGGACTGTGGCGCAAAAGCTTCAATCCGCTGCGTCTTTTGTGCAACAGGGGCCGTGCCGTCAGGCGCCGTCCACAGGCGCGGTGGCGTCCAGCAGCAGCGCGATGGGATCCCAGACCAGCGCCATCTGCGGCACCGCCTGGCCACCGACGCGAATCATCTCCCACCCCACCGCGCGGCCGCCCAGGCGCTGGTAGAACCAGCGGGCGGGGTTGTCGCGCAGCACCCACAGCATGGCCGAGCCGCAGCCCACCGCCGCCAGATGCGCGCTGGCCGCCCGCATCAGCCGGCGGCCCAGGCCACGCTCGCGGAAGTCGTCCAGCACATAGAGGGTGTCGATCTCGCCCTCGGCCAGGGCGCCGCCGAGCAGGCTTCGCCGGGCCCGGCCGCAGCCGGCGAAGCCCACCACCTGGCCCGGCCCCACCCCGGAGTCGGGCCGCGCAACGGCCACGAACATCGCGGCATGGCCACCGCGATCCGCCAGCAGGCGGCGGTAGAACTGGGCCAGCCGCGGCTCGGACAGGGCGGCCAGATAGGCCTCCGGCAACAGGCCGGGATAGGCGCTGCGCCAGGTGGCGACATGCACGGCGGCGATGGCGGCGGCGTCGGCCTGGCTGGCGCGGCGGATGCTGGTGCCCGGCAACCCCCTGCCCTCCCGCCGCCGCGTCTCAGCCCTTGCGGCGCAGCACGGCGGCGAAGAAGCCATCCGTGCCATGGCTGTGTGGCGCCAGCTCCATCCAGGGCCCGGGACAGGGCGGCGGCGCTTCGGGCAGGGATTGTCCAGCGCGCGCCTCCGCCCAGGCCTCGGCCAGCGGAGCCACCTCGTAATCGGCATGACGCGACAGGAAGCCCTGCACCTGCATCCCATCCTCCTCGGGCAGCACGGAGCAGGTAGCGTAGACCAGCCTTCCGCCGGGACGCACCAGCTGCGCGACGTGATCGAGGATATCTCGCTGCTTGGTGACCAGTTCCTCAAGGTCGCGTGCCGTGGTGCGCAGCCGCGCATCCGGGTTGCGGCGCCAGGTGCCGGCGCCGGTGCAGGGCGCATCCACCAGCACGCAGTCGAACTGCCCGGCGCGGCGCTTCACCCAGCGATCGCCCGGCTCCAGCAGGTGCCGCTCGGCATTGTCGACCCCGGCGCGGCGCAGGCGCTTCACCGCCCCCTCCAGCCGCGTCGCCGAGACGTCGCAGGCGGTGATGCGGCCGCGATTGCCCATCATGGCGGCGACCGCCAGCGTCTTGCCGGCGGCGCCGGCGCAGTAATCGGCCACCCGCATGCCGGGCCTGGCGCCGGTCAGCAGCGCGATCAGCTGGCTGCCCTCGTCCTGGATCTCGATCAGCCCATCCGTGAACGCCTTGCTGGCCAGGATCGGGCGGCGGTCGGGAATGCGCAGGCCCCAGGGGGAATAGGCCATGGGCTCGGCCGGGATGCCCTCGGCGGCCAGCGCGGCCATCGCCTGCTCCCGCGTGCCGCGCAGCAGGTTGGCGCGCAGATCCAGCGGCGCCGCCTGGTCCATGGCCGCCGCGGCCTGCGGCAGCTCGGCGCCGAAGCGGGCGCGGTAGCCCTCCAGCGCCCAGGCGGGCAGGTTCAGCGCGATGCCCTCCGGCATCTCCGGCGGCGTCAGCTTCGCGCCGGCCCAGGCGGAGATCGCCGCCATCTCGCCCGGATCAGGCGGGCCGGCATTGAAGCGGCCGCCAGGGAAGCCCTGCAGCACGCCATCCCGCGTCCAGCCCTCGACCAGCAGCAGCTGCGCCATCACCAGCAGCCGCGGCGTCGGCGGCAGGCCCAGCCGGGCGATGTGCCAGTCCAGCCGCAGCCGCTGGCGCAGGATGCCCCAGGCGCGCTCCGCCACCGCGCGGCGGTCGCCGCTGCCGATGTAGCGGCGCTCACGGAAGAAGGCATTGGCGGTGGCGTCCGCCGGGCGGCGCGGCGCCGACGCCACGGCATCCAGCAGGGCCACCGTGGCGGCGATGCGGGCGGAAGGGGTCATGAAGACAGCTACTTTCACATAAAAAAAGTCCAGGGGCGCTGCCCCTGGAACCCCGCCGGGGTGGCAGGGCCACCCCGGACCCCGCCATCCGTTAGGACATCACTCCTGGCGGTAGTTCGGGGCCTCGCGCGTGATCGCCACGTCATGCACATGGCTTTCGCGCAAGCCCGCGCCGGTGATGCGGCGGAAGGTGCAGTTGCTCTGCATCTCCGGGATGGTGGCGTTGCCGGTGTAGCCCATCGCCGACTTCAGGCCGCCGACCAGCTGGTGGATGACATTGCCGACCGGGCCCTTGTAGCCGACACGGCCCTCGATGCCCTCCGGCACCAGCTTCAGCTGGTCCTGCACCTCGGCCTGGAAATACCGGTCGGCCGAGCCGCGCGCCATGGCGCCCAGGCTGCCCATGCCGCGATACGCCTTGTAGGAGCGGCCCTGGTAGAGGAACACCTCGCCCGGCGCCTCGTCCGTGCCGGCGAACAGGCTGCCCATCATCACGCAATCGGCGCCGGCGGCGATCGCCTTGGCCAGATCGCCCGAGGAGCGCACGCCGCCATCGGCGATGGCCGGCACGCCCTTCTCATGCGCCGCCGCGGCGCTCTCCATCACCGCCGTCAGCTGCGGCACGCCCACACCCGCCACGATGCGCGTGGTGCAGATGGAGCCCGGGCCGATGCCGATCTTCACCGCATCCGCGCCGGCCTCGATCAGCGCCAGGGCCGCCTCGGGCGTCGCGATGTTGCCGGCGATGACCTGCACGCTGTTGGACATGCGCTTGACGCGCTCCACCGCCTTCAGCACGCCCGCCGAATGGCCATGCGCGGTGTCGACGACCACCACATCCACCTCGGCCTCGACCAGCAGCTCGGCGCGGCGGATGCCGTCCTCGCCGGTGCCGGTGGCGGCGGCGACGCGCAGCCGGCCCATCGCGTCCTTCGCCGCGTTCGGGTTGGCCTGGGCCTTGTCCATGTCCTTGACGGTGATCAGCCCGATGCAGCGATAGGCGTCGTCCACCACCAGCAGCTTCTCGATGCGGTGCTTGTGCAGCAGCTCGCGCGCCCGGGTCGGCGAGACATCGGCGGTCACCGTCACCAGGTTCTCGCGCGTCATCAGGCCATAGACGCGGGTGTTGGGGTCGGTGGCGAAGCGCACATCGCGATAGGTGAGGATGCCGACCAGCCGCTTGCTGTCGCGCTCCACCACCGGGATGCCGCTGATGCGGTGCGCGGCCATCAGCGCCTGCGCCTCGGCCAGGGTCTGGTCGGGATGGATGGTGACGGGGTTCACCACCATGCCGCTCTCGAACTTCTTCACCTGGCGGACCTGGGCGGCCTGCTCTTCCGCCGTGAGGTTCTTGTGGATCACGCCGATGCCGCCGGCCTGCGCCATGGCGATGGCCATCGGCCCCTCGGTCACCGTGTCCATCGCCGCCGAGACCAGCGGCATGTTCAGGCTGATCTCGCGGGTCAGCCGGGTCCGCACATCGGTCTGGCTGGGCAGCACGGTGGAAAAGGCCGGCACCAGCAGCACGTCGTCGAAGGCATAGGCCTCGGCGATCAGGGTGCGGCGCGGCGCGGCGCCGCGATCAGCGGGGCCGTTGGTCGGGAGGGTGTCGGGAGCCATGGGCGGGAGCCTTTCGGACAACTCGTGCGGCGCGATCCGCAGCCTTGGCGCGTCCCCCTACCCCAGATTCGCGCCGCGCCGCAAGGCGCATGGTCGTGACGTTTTGGCCGGGCTGACCTGGCGGCGGCGCAGGACAGGTGCAGAAGC
>NZ_GG770779.1:411294-415430 GCF_000164635.1 Pseudoroseomonas cervicalis ATCC 49957
GCCTTACCTCTGCTTCCCTTCGCCCCGATACCCCTGCGCCACCACATACATCTCCGCGCTGTCCTTGCGGCTGGCGGGCGGCTTGGCGTGGCGCACGGTGGCGTAGTCGCGCTTCAGCCGGTTCAGCATCTCGCGCTCGGTGCCGCCCTGGAACACCTTGGCGATGAAGGCGCCGCCCGGCACCAGCACCTTGTCGGCGAAGTCCAGCGCCAGCTCGACCAGACCCAGGATGCGCAGATGGTCGGTGGCGTTGTGGCCGGTGGTGTTGGGCGCCATGTCGGACATGACCAGATCCGCCGGCCCGTCCAGCGCATCGAGCACCGCCTGTTCCACCGCCTCGTCCTGGAAATCGCCCTGCAGCAGCGTGGCGCCGGCGATCACGTCCATCGGCAGCAGGTCGAGCCCCACCACCTTGCCGCGATCGCCCGCGCGCTGCACCGCCACCTGGGTCCAGCCGCCCGGCGCGGCGCCGAGATCGACGATGCGCTGGCCGGGCTTCAGCAGCTTGTACTTCTCATCCAGCTCGATGAGCTTGAAGGCGGCGCGGGAGCGCCAGCCGGCGGCCTTGGCGGCGCGCACATAGGGGTCGTTCAGCTGCCGCTCCAGCCAGCGCTGGCTGGCGGTGGTGCGGCCCTTGGCGGTGCGGAGACGGGTGGTCAGGCCGCGCCCGGCCTCGGTCGGCGATTTCATGACGGCAATCAGGTCCTGGCAAAAAGGCGGGGCGTCGGGCGCCCTCAGGGTGCGGGCTGCGCCGCGCCCCGGAAGGAGGAGGCGGACCGGCGCGGCGGCGCGCGGTCCTGGCGCATCATGCGCAATAGCATCCCCTCGCGCAGGCCGCGATCCGCGACCGTCACGCAGCTGGAGGGCCAGACGCGCCGGATGGCGGCATAGATGGCGCAGCCGGGCAGCACGAAATCCGCCCGCTCCGGCCCGATGCAGGGATGCGCGCGCAGCCCCTCCCGCCCCATGGCGAACAGGTCCTGCAGCGCCTCGTCCGCTTCCTCGCAGGAGAGGACGCGGCCATCGATCAGCGGGCGGGAATAGCGCGGCAGCGACAGCGCGACGCCGGCCAGGGTGGTGACGGTGCCGCTGGTGCCCATCAGCCGCACGCCGCCGGCGCGCATCTCGCGGCCGATGCTGTGGACGCGGTCGAACTCGGCCAGCTGGTCCTCGACCTCCTCGACCACGCGGCGGAAGCCCTCGGGCGTGTAGCAGCCCTGGCCCATGCGCTCGGCCAGGGTGACGACACCGAAGGGCAGCGAGACATAGCCGATCAGCTCGGCCCGGCCATCGGCGCAGCCCTGGCCGCCGCGGATCCAGGCGATCTCGGTGCTGCCGCCGCCGATATCGAACAGCAGCCCGCGCCGGTCCTGGGCGCGCAGCAGGGGGGCGCAGGATTCCATGGCCAGCTCCGCCTCCTCCCGCGCCGAGATGATGCGGATGGGCAGGCCGGTGGCGTTCTGCGCCTGGGCGACGAAGGCGGCGCCATTGGCGGCGCGGCGGCAGGCCTCGGTGGTCACGGCGAGCAGCCGGCGCAGCGGCCGGCGCAGCAGCTTCTGCGCGCAGGCCTGCAGCGCCACCAGGGCGCGCTGCATCGCGTCCTCGGACAGGCGGCCATCGCGCTCCAGCCCCTCGCCCAGGCGGACGACGCGGCTGTAGCTGTCGAGCACGCGGAAGGCGCCGCCGGGCGTCGGCGTGCCGACCAGCAGGCGACAATTGTTGGTGCCGAGATCGATCGCCGCGAACGCACCGCCAGCTCCCCCGGCACAGGAGGACGTTCTGGAGGCGACGGCAGGGGTTATGAACATCTCTGGCATGGTGTTTTGGCCCTCTTCCGATCCGCCTGGGCAGAGGCGGGCGGGGAGGTGTTCCTTATGATCCGGCCTGGGCCGGGCGGGGGCAAGCGATTTTACGCCGCGCTGCGAAACGATGGCGGCACCCCCTTGCATCGCTTCCGGGGCTTCGCTATATGACCGCCCACGCCGTTGGGGAATAGTTTAACGGTAGAACTCCCGACTCTGACTCGGGCAGTCTTGGTTCGAATCCAGGTTCCCCAGCCACCTTCCTGAAAATCTGTGAAGTATATGGATCGGCCGAAGCCGGGGACAAGTTGTCCCGGTTCATGCGGCGCCGGTCCTGTATTCATGTCCACGGCCTGGGCGGGCCATCCGCTGCTTCGCGGCCGTGATGTGCGCCCGCTGCGCCGGCACCGGCCCGGAATGCCGGTGGGGCGCCCCAGGCCCTGCCCGAGACGCCCTGCCCTGCTGGTGGACCGCCGGCGGCGCCACCCGCCCTTTTCAGCGCGCCGCAGCCCGCCGCCCCGGTCCGGCGGAGGGCAGCAGGCCGGTTCCTAGCCCTGCCGTGCCGCGCGGGCGGCCCCGACCAGCCCGACCAGCCAGTCCTGGTGGCCGTTGATCATCGGGTTCGGGCGGGCCTGGGCCAGCTCCCGGGCCGGCGCGCCATTCTGCGTCTCCTGCGTCAGCACGCGCACCCGGCCGCCGGGCAGGTCCTCCAGCAGCCAGGCATGGTGGACATCGAGGCGCGCGGCGCCCTCCCCGGCCCAGCCATGCCAGGCGAGGCGGGCGGGCTGGCCCGCCACGGGCGGCACATATTCCACCACCTGCGCCTCCACCGGGAAGCCGAAGGTGCGGAAGAAGAAGCGGCGCCCCGGCGCCAGCGTCTCGCCCTCCCCGTCATGGAAGCGGATGTCGGCGGCATTGGGGTAATAGCCCGGCCAGCGCCCGGGGATGGCCAGGAAGGGCCACAGCCCGGCCGTGTCCAGGCCTTTCACGATGACCTCGTTGGAGGCGAAATTGTCGGCCTCGCCGGGGAGATAGCCTTCCGGCCAATGGATCGCGTGCATGCGGGTGCGGCTCCGTGGAGGGAGGGGGCGCCGCGCGGCGGGGCGCCCCTCGGGAGCCAGCGATATCACCCGGCGGCAGATATCGCTCCAATCGCGGCTTGGTATAAATGTCATCATGTCCCGCGATATCAGAAGCCTCGACCTCAACCTGCTGAAGGCGCTGGACGCGCTGCTGGAGGAGCGCAGCGTCACCCGCGCGGCGGCACGGCTCGGCCTGACCCAGCCGGCGGTCAGCGGCATGCTGACCCGGCTGCGCGAGGCCTTCGGCGATCCGCTCTTCATCCGCACCCAGCGCGGCATCGTGCCGACGCCGCGCGCGCAGGCGCTGGCCGTGCCGCTGCGCCAGGCGCTGTCCGGCATCGAGACCCTGCTGCGGCCGGAAGCCTTCGACCCGGCGCGGGCCGATTTCACCCTGGGCATCGCGGCGACCGACTACGCGCTGCGCGCCATCCTGGTGCCGTTCGTGGCGGCGCTGCGCATCCGCGCGCCGGGGCTGCGCGTCGCGGTCCTGCCGGTGCAGGCGGCGCGCCTGCCGGAGCAGCTGGAGCGGGGCGAGCTGCACCTCGCCCTGGTGACGCCGGAGAGCCTGCCGCCCGGGCTGCGCGTCCGCCGCCTGTTCGAGGAACGCTATGTCTGCGCCCTGCGCGCCGGCCATCCGGCCGCCGCCGCGCCGCTCGACCTCGACCGCTTCTGCGCGCTGGACCACGCCCTGGTCTCGCTCAGCGGCGGCGGCTTCGAGGGCGCCACGGATGCGGCGCTGGCGCGGCTCGGGCGGGCGCGGCGGGTCGCGCTGTCGGTGACCAGCTTCCTGGCGCTGGTCGAGATCCTGCGCGAGAGCGACCTGGTGGCCCTGCTGCCGGCGCGGCTGGTGGCGGGCCAGGCGGGGCTGGCGCTGCGCCCGCCGCCGCTGGAGGTCCCGGGCTTCACCAAGCTGGCCGCCTGGCATGAGCGCACGCAGCGCGACCCCGGCCATCGCTGGGCGCGCGCCCTGCTGGCGGAGGTCTGCGCCGGGCTTGGCTGAGGGCGGCGCGGGGGCGGCGGGCGGGCCGGCGAAAAAAATCGCGCGGCGGGCTGTCCCTGCCGGCGGCTCATCCGTCTGCACAGGGAAGCGCCATGGCCGCAGGGCCGGCGCCCTCGCCGACCCGCCTCTTTCCTCCCCGCAAGGAGCATCCCATGCCGCGTTCCGATCTGCCGCCCCGGCCCCGCCTCCCCGGCCTGCTGCTGGCGGGGCTGGTGACGCTGGGCGGCGGCGCCGCGCTGGCCCAGGCGCCAG
>NZ_GG770779.1:417997-420638 GCF_000164635.1 Pseudoroseomonas cervicalis ATCC 49957
CTGGAGACGGCGCGCGCCCTGGCCGCCCTCCCCGGCCTGCGCGTCGGCTTCCGCCGGGTGGAGGGCGAGACGCATGGCAGCATGGTGCCGGCGGCGGTGGCCGACGCGCTGGCGCTGGCGTCGGGCCGCATGCCCGCCGGCAGCCCCCCGACCTGACCCTCCAGCCACGGACCCCGGACGTGATCCCTCTGCGACAGGAATGGCCCGCCGATTTCGCCGCCCGCTACCGCGCCGCCGGCCATTGGCGGGGCGAGACCTTCCCCGGCCTGCTGCGCCAGCGCGCCGCCGAGCGGCCGGACGCCATCGCCATCATCGGCGGCGGCCAGCGCTGGAGCTATGCCGGGCTGCACGCCCGCGCCGAGGCCGCCGCCGCCGGCTTCCTCGCCCTCGGGCTGCGGCCGGGGGAGCGGGTGGTGGTCCAGCTCGGCAACATCCCGGAATTCTTCTCCGCCGTGTTCGGCCTGTTCCTGGCCGGGCTGGTGCCGGTCTACGCGCTGCCGGCGCACCGGCTGACCGAGCTGGCGCATTTCGCCGCCAAATCCGAGGCCAGCGCCTACATCGCCGCCGCGCGCGGCACCGATGGCTTCGATCACCGCCCGCTGGCGCGCGACCTGCTGCGCGCGGCGCCGGGGCTGCGGCATGTGGTGATGCTGGGCGAGGCGGCGGAGTTCACCGCCTTCGAGAGCCTCGATGGCGACCGCGCCGCGCTGCCGCCCGACCCGGACCCGGCCAGCGTCGCCTTCCTGCAGATCTCGGGCGGCACCACGGGGCTGTCGAAGCTGATCCCGCGCACGCATGACGACTACCTCTACAGTGTGCGCGCCAGCAACGCGATCTGCGGCGTCACGCCGGAGAGCGTGTTCCTGGTCGCCCTGCCGGCGGCGCACAATTTCCCGATGAGCTCGCCCGGCCATCTGGGCGCGCTGCATGCCGGCGCGCGCGTGGTGCTGAGCCCGGACCCGAGCCCCGGCACCGCCTTCCCGCTGATCGAGCGGGAGCGCGTCACCATCACCGGGCTGGTGCCGCCGCTGGCGCTGCTCTGGGCGCAGGCGGCGGCGGCCGGGCGGCACGATTTGTCCAGCCTCTCGGTGCTGCTGGTGGGCGGCGCCAAGCTGACGCCGGAGGCGGCGCGCCGCGTCCGCGACGCCCTGCCCGCCCGGCTGCAACAGGTCTTCGGCATGGCCGAGGGGCTGGTGAACTACACCCGCCTCGACGACCCCGAGGAGCTGGTGCTGGAAACCCAGGGCCGCCCGATCAGCCCGGATGACGAGGTGCGCATCGTCGACGACCTGGGCGAGCCGGTGCCGGAGGGCGCGCCCGGCTACCTGCTGGCGCGCGGCCCCTACACCATCCGCGCCTACCACAATGACGACGCGGCCAATGCCCGCAGTTTCACGCCGGACGGCTTCTACCGCACCGGCGACGTGGTGCGCCGCCTGCCCTCCGGCCATCTGGTCGTGCAGGGCCGCGCCGGGGACCACATCAACCGCGCCGGCGAGAAGATCTCGGCCGAGGAGATCGAGGACCACCTGCTGGCGCATCCGAACGTGTTCGACGCCGCCGTGGTCTCGGTGCCCGACGACTTCCTGGGCGAGCGCAGCTGCGCCTTCGTCATCCCGCAGGGCGAGCGGCCGCGCGCCCCGGCGCTGCGCGCCTGGATGCGCGGCCGCGGCATCGCCGAGTTCAAGGTGCCGGACCAGATCGTGCTGGTGGACGCCTTCGACACCACCGCCGCCGGCAAGATCAGCCGCCGCGAGCTGCGCGCCCGGCTGCGCGCCCGGCTGCTGGCCGAACCCACCTCCGATTGATCAGGACAATACGCCATGGCCGACGCCGCCCCCCCGCCCCTGACCCGCGCCCGGATGCGCGCCGACATCGCCCAGGCCCTGCGCCTGGCGCCCGGCGAGTTCACCGATGACGAGGACCTCGCCGATCTCGGCCTCGACTCGCTGCGCGCCATCGACCTGGTGACGCGCTGGGCCGAGGCCGGCCTGCCGCTGGAATTTTCCGAGCTGTCCGAGCGGCTGAGCGTGGACGCCTGGTGGGCGGTGGCGGAACGCGCCCTGGCGCGGCGCGCCCATGGCTGAGGGTCCCGGCCCCGCCGCCCTGCCGCTGACCGAGGCGCAGGAGGGGCTGTGGTTCGCGCAGCGGATCGATCCGGGCAACCCGGTGTTCAACACCGGGCAATATCTGGACATCCACGGCCCGCTGGACCGCGCCGCCTTCCGCGCTGCGGTGGACGGCATGGTGGCGGAAGCGGAGGGCCTGGCCCTGCGCTTCGCCGAGACATCCTCCGGCGTGGTGCAGCGGCCCGACCCGGCGCTGCGGCCCTGGCTGGAGGTGGTGGATGTCTCCGCCGCGCCCGACCCGCTGGCCACGGCGCGGGAGGCCATGCAACGCGACATGGACAGCCCCGCCGACCCGGCGCGCGGCGGGCTGGCGGCGGAGCGGCTCTACTGCCTCTCGCCCACGCGCCATCTCTGGTACCAGCGCGCGCATCATCTGGTGCTGGACGGCTATGGCACCGGGCTGCTGATGCAGCGCGTCGGCGCGCTCTACGCGGCGCGGCGCGGCGGCACCGAGCCCGGCCCGGCGCTGGCGCCCTTCGCCGCCGCCGTGCAGGCGGATGCGGCCTACCGCG
>NZ_GG770779.1:423382-425968 GCF_000164635.1 Pseudoroseomonas cervicalis ATCC 49957
CTGGCGGTCGCCGGGCACGACCCGGCGCAACACCCCGAGCTGCCACTGCGGCGCGACGCGGTGCTGGCCTTCCTGCGCCAGGGCGGCACGCCGCTCGGCCGGCTGCCGGAGGCGGTGCTGGAGGGGGTGATGCGGGTGATGGCCGACAACAACCGCCTGGTGCGCGGCCACCGGCAGGAGCGCTTCGACGGCGCGCTGCTGCATCTGCGCGCCGGGCTGGACCATGCCGGCCGGCCGCTCACCCCGGCCCTGTGGGCGCCGCACGCGGCGCGGCTGGAGGTGGTGGAGCTGCCCGCCCGGCATGGCGAGATGGTCGGCCCGGCGGCGGTGGCGCGCATCGCGCCGCTGCTGCGCGCCCGCATGGCCGGCCACGCCGCGCCTTGCCAGGCGGCGGCGCTTCTGCAAGAAGAGAATGAGAATTGTTCGCAAATAGTATGATCCCTTCCCCCCTCCCCCCCGCCACAGCCTCGCGCCGGCGGCTGCTGGCCGGTCTCGCCCGGCTGCCGCTGATGGGGTTGCCGCTGGCCGCCCCGGCCCTGGCGCAGCCCGGCGCCGGCGCGCTGCGCATCGGCATGATCACCTCGCTCTCCGGCCCGTTCAGCGCGCTGGGCGAGAGCATGCGGGCCGGGATGCAGCTGCTGCTGGCGGAATCCGGCCACCGCCTGGGCGGCCGTCCGGTCGAGCTGCTGGTCGAGGATGACCAGGCCCGGCCGGAGGAAGGCGCCCGCAAGGCGCGCAAGCTGATCGGCCAGGACCGGGTGGCGCTGCTCTGCGGCGTCATCAGCTCCGGCGTGGCGCTGGCGCTGCGCGACGTGGTGACCGAGGCGCGCACCCCCACCTTCCTGCTCGGCTCGGCCAACGACCTCGCCCGCAAGGCGGCCAGCCCCTATGTGGTGCGGCCGACCAAGACCAACTGGATGCTCGGCCACAGCGCCGCGCTCTGGGCGCGGCAGGCGCTGGGGGGGGCGCGCGTGCTCACCGTCGCCGCCGACTACGCGGCGGGGCGCGAATATGTCGGCGATTTCGCCGCCACCTACCGGCAGCAGGGCGGCCGCCTCGGCCGGCAGCTCTGGACGCCGCTCGGCAGCGCCGATTACGGCCCGCTGCTGACCAGCATCGCCGCCGAGCGGCCGGAGGCCGTCTATGGCTTCTTCGCCGGCAGCGACGCGGTGCGCTTCCTGCGGCAGTGGCAGGAATACCGCCTGGCCGGGCGCCTGCCGCTGCTCGGCCCCGGCGCCTTCTTCGACCAGGAGGACGTGCTGCCGGCGGTGGGCGAGGCCGCGCTCGGCGCCCAGGGCAGTTTCCACCAATCGCCCACCGCGCCCGCCGCCGCCGCCTTCGGCCGCGCCTACCAAGCCAGCGGCCGGCCGCTGCCCGGCGAGTTCAGCACCACCGGCTATGTCTGCGGCCAGGTGATCCGCGCCCTGCTGGAGCGCACGGGCGGCAGCCTGGAGAACTGGGAGGCGGCGCGCGCCGCGCTGTTCGCCGCCCCCGTCGAGACCGCCTTCGGCGCCATGCCCTTCGACCCGCGCAACGGCCAGGCGATCCTCGACATCCACATCAGCGAGGTGCGGCGCGGCGCGGACGGGGCGGTGGTGAACACCCTGCTGCACACCTACCCGCAGCTGCGCGACCCCGGGCCGGACGCCTGAGCCGCCAGACCCGCGCGGAGGAGCCGCCCCGATGGGCTACGCCATCGTCCAGACCCTGAACGCCCTGTCCTTCTCGGCGCTGCTGCTGCTGACCGGCCTCGGCCTGTCGGTGGTGCTGAGCCTGATGAACTTCGTCAACCTGGCGCATGGCGGCTTCTACCTGCTCGGCAGCTACGTGGCGGTGCTCTGGCTCGGCAGCGGCGCGCCCTGGTGGCTGGCCTTCCCGGCCGCTTTCCTGGCCGCCGCCCTGGCCGGCGCGGCGCTGGAGCGCTTCCCGCTCCGCCGCTTCTACGCCCGGCCGCAGCTGATGCAGGTGCTGCTGACCTATGGCCTCTCCGTCATCCTGGCCGAGCTGATGCGCTGGGGCTTCGGCGCGCAGATCCTGGCGCCCGAGCTGCCCGCCGCGCTGCGCGGCGTCGTCTTCCTGTTCGACATGCCCTTCCCCGTCTACCGGCTGTTCCTGATCGGCATGGGCGGGGCGCTCGGCCTGCTGCTGTGGCTGCTGCTCGACCGCACGCTGTGGGGCGCGGTGCTGCGCGCGGCCGTGGCCGATCGCGGCATCGTCGAGACGCTGGGCATCGACACGCGCCGCCTCTTCGCCCTGGTGCTGGCGCTCTCGGCGGGTCTCGGCGGGCTCAGCGGCGCGCTGGGCGCGGGCATGCTGGCGGCCTATCCGGGGCTGGACGCGGAGGTGCTGCTGCTGGCGCTGATCACCGTGGTGGTGGGCGGGCTGGGCAGTTTCGGCGGCACGGTGGCGGGGGCGCTGGCGGTGGGCTTCGCGCTGACCTTCAGCAAGGTCTGGCTGCCCGAATTCGCCAATGCCGCCGCCTTCGCGGCCATGGCGGCCTTCCTGGTGCTGCGGCCGCAGGGGCTGATCGCCCCGCCGCTGCGGCGGCTGTGAGCGGCGTGCCGCTCCGCCGCGCGGCGCCCTGGG
>NZ_GG770779.1:429252-431468 GCF_000164635.1 Pseudoroseomonas cervicalis ATCC 49957
CCGCCTCACCGACCTGCGCGGCCGCGAGGTCACCCTGCCCCGCCCGGCGCGGCGGCTGGTGCTGGCACAGGCGCGGCACGTGCTGGCGATGGGGCTGCTGCACCCGGACCCGGTCTCGCTGGTGGTGGGCTGGGGCGACGACCTGCGCGGCGCCAACCCGCCGGACTACGCCATGCTGCGCGCCCGCTTCCCCGCCGCCGACGCCATCCCGCTGGTCGCCCGCTCCGGCCAGAATGCCGGCCTGTCGCTGGAGGCCATCCTGGCGGCACAGCCCGACGCCGTGCTGGTCAGCGGCAGCACCCTGCGCGGCGAGACGGAGACGGTGCTGGAGCGGCTGGCCGCCGCCGGCATCCCGGCGGTGGTGATCGACTTCTTCAGCGACCCGATCCGCGACACCCGGCGCAGCATGGCCATCCTCGGCCAGCTGCTGGGGCTGGAGGCGCGCGCCGCCGCCTTCGACCGCTTCTACGCCGCGCGGCTGGAGCGGATCGCGCAGCGGCTCGGCGGCCTGGCGCCGGAGGCCCGGCCGCGCGTGCTGATGCACGCCCATGCCGGCGGCACGGCCTGCTGCTCCTCGCCGGGGCGCGGCGCCTTCGACTCCCTGATCCGCTTCGCCGGCGGGCACAATCTCGGCGCCGACACGCTGCCCGGGAATGTCGGCCAGCTCTCGCTCGAATACATCCTGAGCCAGGACCCGGCGGTCTATGTGGCGACCGGCGGGCCCTATGGCGGGCGCGGCGGCATCCCGCTCGGCGCCGGGGCGGAGGCGGCGCCGGCGCGGCGCGCCCTGGCCGAGGTGCTGCGGCGGGAGAAGCTCGACATCCTGCCGGCGGTGCGGGCCGGGCGGGCGCACGCCATCTGGCATGGCTTCAACGACACCCCGGCCCATATCGCCATGCTGGAGGCGCTGGCGCGCTGGTTCCATCCCGAACGCTGCGCCGATCTCGACCCGGCGGCGACGGTGGCCGCGCTCAACGCCGGGTTCCTCGCCCTGCCGATGCAGGGCGCCTACTGGACCGACCTGCGCCCGGCGGGCTGAGGCGGCCCGCCTTTCCAGGAGAGATGCCATGCCGTTCGAAAGCCGGGCCAGCGTGCCCACCACCCAGGCCAGCCGCTACCTGCAGCAGCTCTGCAAGCACTGGAGCCACAACCTCGCGGTGGAGTTCACCGCCACCGAGGGCCGCGTCGTCTTCCCGCGCGACGCGCGCGGCGCCGACTGGCCAGGCGAGGCGGTGCTGCTGCTGGTGGCCGGCCCCGAGGCGCTGGAATGCCGCCTGACCGCCAGCGCCGAGGCGCAGCTTGCCGGCCTCAAGGGCACGGTGGAGCGGCACCTGGACCGCTTCGCCTTCCGCGAGGCGCCGCTCGCCTTCGCCTGGCACGACGGCGCCTGAGCCGGCGGCTGGCCGCGCCCGCCCTGCCCGCCTAGGCTGGCCGCGCCGCGGCATTGCGGCGGGAGGACACGCAGCATGGCCCAGACGCGCAAGGTCGCGCTCATCACCGGCTCCGGCCGCAACATCGGCCGCGCCATCGCGCTCGGCCTGGCGGAGGACGGCTTCGATGTCGTGCTGAACGGCGCGACCGACCGCGCCGCCTGCGAGGCGGTGGCGGAGGCCGCCCGCGCGCGCGGCGCCACCGCCCTGGTGGCGATGGCCGATGTGGGCCAGGAGGCGGAGTGCGCCCGGCTGGTGGCCGAGGCCATGGCCGCCTTCGGCCGGGTGGACGTGCTGGTGAACAACGCGGCGATCCGCCCGGCCCTGCCCTTCCTCGACACGCCGGAGGAGAGCTGGCGCCGCGTCCTGGCGGTGGACATGGAGGCGGCGCGCTGGCTGGCGCGGGACTGCCTGCCGGGCATGCTGGAGCGCGGCTGGGGCCGCATCGTCAACCTCACCGGCATGAACGCCATCCAGGGCTATGACGGGCACGCGGCGGTCTCGGTCGCCAAGCACGCGGTCTGGGGGCTGACCAAGGCGCTGGCCAAGGAGTTCGGCGCCCGTGGCGTCACCGTCAACGCCATCTCGCCCGGCCCGATCGCGCCCGATGGGCAGGACCCGGCGCAGGCGCCCGCCGCGCTGCTGGCGCGCATCCCCGCCGGCCGGCGTGGCACGCCGGAGGAGGTGGCGGCGCTGGCCCGCCTGCTGGCCTCCGGGCAGGGCGGCTTCGTCAACGGGCAGATGCTGCAGGTGAATGGCGGCACGCAGACCTGAGTGAGCGCCTGG
>NZ_GG770779.1:432714-435124 GCF_000164635.1 Pseudoroseomonas cervicalis ATCC 49957
TCGCCGCGCTGCCCGAGCTGAGCGTGGTCGCCACCGCCGAGCAGGAGCTGCGCCAGGCGCCCGGCGTCTCGCTGATCACGCGGGAGGACCTGCAGCGCCGCCCGCCGGTCAACGACATCGCCGCGATCGTGCGCACCATGCCGGGCGTCAACCTGACCGGCAATTCCTCCTCCGGCCAGTATGGCAACAACCGGCAGATCGACCTGCGCGGCATGGGGCCGGAGAACACGCTGATCCTGATCGACGGCAAGCCGGTGCGCTCGCGCGACGCGGTGCGCATGGGCCGCAGCGGCGAGCGCAACACGCGCGGCGATTCCAACTGGGTGCCGGCCGAGGCGATCGAGCGCATCGAGGTGATCCGCGGCCCGGCGGCGGCGCGCTACGGCTCGGGCGCGGCGGGCGGCGTGGTCAACATCATCACCCGGCCGCCGACCGACGAATACCACGGCTCGGTGACGCTCTACGCGCTGCAACCGGAGGACCGCAACGAGGGCGATGGCCGGCGCGTCACCGTCAACCTCTCCGGCCCGACGACGCTGCCCGGGCTCAGCTTCCGCGCCTATGGCAATTTCAACCGCACCGACGCCGACAGCCTGGAGCTGAACCGCGCCGCCGCCAACACCCTGCCCGGCAACACGCCGCCCGCCGGGCGCGAGGGTGTCGAGAACCGCGACCTCAACGGCCTGCTGCGCTGGGACATCGACGCGCGGCAGCGGGTCGAGCTGGAGCTGGGCTACAGCCGGCAGGGCAACATCTATGCCGGCGACCGCGCGGTCAGCACCACCGGCACCGCGCTGCTGAACCAGCTGGCCAGCGAGGGGGCCGAGACCAACATCATGACCCGCAGCACCGCCTCGCTGCTGCATCGCGGCGAGTGGGGCTGGGCCGACACCCGCCTGCTGTTCCAGTATGAGGGCACCGTCAACAAGCGGCTGAACGAGGGGCTGGCCGGCGGGCCGGAGGGCAGCATCAGCACCGCCAACGGCTATTCCAGCGCCTTCCTGAACAACTACACCGGCAGCGGCGAGATCAACATCCCGCTGGAGGTCCTGGCGCCGCAGCGGCTGACGCTCGGGTTCGAGGTGTTCAAGGAGAATCTTGACGACCCCTATTCGATGACGCAGTCGCTGGCCAATGGCGGCGTCCTGCCGGGCCTCAGCAGCGGCACCCGGCCCGGCAGCGCCAGCGCCGAGACCTATTCGGCCTATGTCGAGGACAACATCTACGCCACCTCCCGCCTGGTGCTGACGCCGGGCGTGCGCTTCGACCACCACAGCCAGTTCGGCTCGAACTGGAGCCCCTCGCTCAACGCGTCCTACGAGCTGTTCGACGGCTTCTCGATCAAGGGCGGCATCGCCCGCGCCTTCAAGGCGCCGAACCTCTACCAGTCGAACCCGAACTACGTTTACTACACCCGGGGCAATGGCTGCCCGAACGGCTACGCCTCGCTCGGCGCCGGCTGCTACGTGCAGGGCAATGCCGATCTGCGCGCCGAGACCAGCGTCAACAAGGAGATCGGCTTCTCCTACAACCGCGACGGCTTCAGCGGCAGCCTCACCTATTTCCACAACGACTACCGCGACAAGATCGTGGCCGGCCTGGTGCCGGTCGGGCTGACCGCCTCGCGCGGGCGCATCCTGCGCTGGGAGAACACGCCGGAGGCCGTGGTGCAGGGCATCGAGGGCAACGTCCTGATCCCGCTGCGCGAGACGCTCGCCTGGAACACCAACTTCACCTACATGATCCAGAGCGAGGACAAGACCACCGGCCAGCCGCTCTCGCTGATCCCCGAATACACCATCAACAGCACGCTCGACTGGCAGGCGCGCGAGGATCTGTCCTTCCGCCTCGGCGTCACGCATTACGGCCGGCAGGAGGCGCGGACCGTCAGCATCACCGGCTTCGCCAACAGCGGCAACGAGCTGCTGGAGCGCAAGCCCTACTCCGTCGTCGACCTCAGCGCGACCTATGAGATCACGCCCAACACCCGCTTCACCGCGGGCATCCTCAACCTGTTCGACAAGCAGCTGTTCCGCGAGGCGGTGTCGAGCGGCGCCGGCGCCAACACCTACAACGAGCCCGGCCGCGCCTATTTCGCCAGCCTGACGGCGAGCTTCTGAGCGGGCCGCGGCGACGCGGCGGCCACCCGGCGCCGCGCCGCCCCTCCTGGAGAGGTCGATCCCGCATGCCCTGGCGCGACACCCCGCAGCGCTATGGCCTGGTCAGCCGCGTGCTGCACTGGGGCATGGCCCTGCTGTTCCTGTGGCAATTCGCCGGCATGGCGGTGCGGCTGACGGTCGGCCGCTCGCCGCTCACCGCCGTCATGGTGGGCAGCCATGCCGGCATCGGCACGCTGCTGTTCCTGCTGCTGCTGCTGCGCGCCGCCTGGGCGCTGGGCCAGCGCCGGCGG
>NZ_GG770779.1:435710-454023 GCF_000164635.1 Pseudoroseomonas cervicalis ATCC 49957
CTGGGCGGGCGCGCGGCGCGGCTCGGGCATCTGGCGCTCTACGCGCTGATGCTGGTGGTGCCGCTGCTGGCGCTGCTGCGGCACTATGGCTCCGGCCGGGCCTTCGCGCCCTTCGGCCTGCCGCTGCTGCCGGGCGGGCGGGAGCGGATCGAGGCGCTGATGCAGCCGGCCAACCTGGCGCATGGCCTGCTGGCCTGGCTGCTGCTGGCGCTGGTGGCCGGGCATGTCGGCATGGTGCTGCTGCACCGGCTGTGGTGGCGGGACGGGGTGGCGGCGCGCATGGGGCTTGGCCGCGGCGGCGGGCCGCGCTAGCCGCCCGGCATGATGGTCATTGATGGTGGTGATGGGATGGACGCCCCGCCCCGCCCCATCTTGGCCGCAGGACATGGCGGGCGGCGCGCGCCGGGGCGGTCCGCGCCCGGCCACGCCCCCGCCCAGCTGGACCGCATCCCCGCCATGAAGAAGATCGGCTTTCTTTCCTTCGGCCATTGGGCGCCCTCGCCGCGCTCCGGCACCCGCTCCGCCGCCGACGCGCTGCTGCAATCCATCGAACTGGCCGAGGCGGCCGAGCAGCTCGGCGCCGACGGCGCCTATGTGCGGGTGCACCACTTCGCCCGGCAGCTCGCCTCCCCCTTCCCGCTGCTGGCGGCGATGGGCGCGCGGACGAAGCGCATCGAGCTCGGCACCGCCGTCATCGACATGCGCTATGAGAACCCGCTGGCCATGGCCGAGAATGCCGGCGCCGCCGACCTGATCAGCGGCGGGCGGCTGCAGCTCGGCCTCAGCCGCGGCTCGCCGGAGCAGGTGGTGGATGGCTGGCGGCATTTCGGCCACGCGCCCGCAGAGGGCGAGAGCGATGCCGAGATGGGGCGCCGCCACGCCACGGCCTTCCTGGAGGCGCTGCGCGGCGAGGGCTTCGCGCAGCCGCATCCGCGCCCGATGTTCCCGAACCCGCCCGGCCTGCTGCGGCTGGAACCCCATTCGGAGGGATTGCGCGAGCGCATCTGGTGGGGCTCCGGCTCCAACGCCACGGCGGTCTGGGCGGCGCGGCAGGGCATGAACCTGCAAAGCTCCACCCTGAAGGATGACGAGACGGGCGAGCCCTTCCACATCCAGCAGGCGAGGCAGATCCACGCCTATCGCGCGGCGTGGCGGGAGGCGGGGCATGCGCGCGCGCCGCGTGTCTCGGTCAGCCGCAGCATCTTCCCGCTGCTGGACGACCGCGACCGCGCCTATTTCGGGCGCGGCGGCAAGGAGCAGGACCAGATCGGCTTCCTCGACGAGAACACCCGCGCCATCTTCGGCCGGGGCTACGCGGCGGAGCCTGCGGCGCTGGTGGAGCAGCTGCGCGGCGACACGGCGATCGCCGAGGCCGACACGCTGCTGCTGACCATCCCGAACCAGCTGGGCGTCGATTACTGCGCCCATGTGATCGAGGGCATCCTGACACAGGTGGCGCCGGCGCTGGGCTGGCGCTGACTTTTTTCGGTGGGGCGGCCGGGGTTCGCCCTGGCCGCCTTTTTCGGCCGCGGGCGCCGGATTGTGGCGCCCCAATTGTGGCAGCCCTGCCCGCTTCGCCACATTCGCCGCAATCCGCCCGATTCGGGTGACCGGCGCGGCATCAACCGCCTCTTTTCTCGTAAATCAAAGCTTAAGCTTAAGCTGCTGACAGGCCCCGGAAGCCTTGTTCCAGCCTGGTTTGCGGCAGGGCAGGATCGAAATGTGGCGAAAATGCGGAGACATGCCGATTTTGTGTCTGGATTATGGCGCAGCCCTGCCCCAATTATGGCGTCAGCCAAGGAGGTTGCCATGTTCGATCGGAAGCACGTTTCGCAGGACGCCATGGCCGAGCGCCGCAAGGCCGCCCTCGCCGCCGAGCTCGCCCGTGAGGAGCGCGCCGCCGCCGAGCGCGAGAGCCTGGCAAGCTGGAACAGCTGGGGCGAGCGCAGCACCCTGACCATGGGCAGCTACGGCCGCTGGTAAGCGCCTCCCCGCTCCCCACTCTGAAAAAGAATCCCCGAAAGGCCCGGCCCCCCAGCCGGGCTTTTTTCGTGTGCGGCGCCCATGACCGGCATGGTCACAAGGGCTTGAAGCCGGCGGCCCTGTGGGTTGCCGGGCCGGAGCGTGGCGTCTAGCCCAGGGTATCACCTCGCCGCGGCTCCGGCCGTGGCCGGCGCCGCTCCCCCGCGGGAGCGGTGCCCACCACGCAAAGCGCGCGGACCCCTCGCGGGACACCGTGCCGCCCGAGGAGCCGCCCATGCCGCAAGCCCGCCCCCCGCGCCTGGCCGCGCTCGCTGTGCTGCTGACCACGCTGCTGACGGCGCCCGCCACGCGCGCCGCCGAGATCACCATCTCCTGCGGCGCGCTGGGCCAGGAGCTGGAGCTGTGCCGCGACGGCGCCGAAGCCTGGGCGCGGCAGAGCGGCAACGCTGTCCGCATCGTCTCCGTGCCCAATTCGGCCAGCGAGCGGCTGGCGCTGTACCAGATGATGCTGGCCGGCGGCGGCAGCTCGATCGATGTCTACCAGATCGACGTCACCTGGCCCGGCATCCTGGCGCCGCATCTGATCGACCTCCGCCCCCACAGCCAGGGCGCCGAGGCGCGGCATTTCCCCGCCATCATCGAGAACAACACGGTGGAAGGCCGGCTGGTCGCCATGCCGATCTACACCGATGCCGGCGTGCTGTTCTATCGCAGCGACCTGCTGGAGAAACATGGCCGCCCGGTGCCGCGGAGCTGGGAGGAGATGGAGGAGACGGCCCGCCTGATCCAGCAGCGCGAGCGCGAGGCCGGCAATCCGCAGATCTGGGGCTATGTCTTCCAGGGCCGCGCCTATGAGGGGCTGACGGTCAATGCGCTGGAATGGATCGCCAGCTCCGGCGGCGGCACGCTGGTCGATGCGGAAGGGCGGATCGACGCCGACACCGAGGGCGCGCGGCTGGCGCTGGCGCGTGCGGCGCGCTGGATGGGCAGCATCGCCCCGCAGGGCGCGCTGACCTACACCGAGGAGGAGGCGCGCGGGCTGTTCCAGTCCGGCCAGGCGGTGTTCATGCGCAACTGGCCCTATGCCTGGGCGCTGGCCCAGGGCGAGGACAGCCCGGTGCGCGGCCGCACCGGCATCGCCAGCCTGCCGCGCGCCGATGCGGAGGAGCCGAGCGGCGTGCTGGGCGGGTGGAATCTCGGCGTCTCGCGCTATTCGCGCCACCCGGCGGAGGCCGCGTCCCTGGTGATGTGGCTGGCCGGGCCCGAGGAGCAGAAGCGCCGCGCCGTGCAGGCCGCCTACAACCCGACCCTGCCGGCGCTGTACGAGGATGCCGAGATCATCGCCGCCAACCCGTTCTTCCGCACCCTGTACGGCACGTTCGAGAATGCGGTGGCCCGCCCCTCCCGCCCCACCGGCAGCAAGTACAACCGCGTCTCCAACGCCATCTGGACGCGGGTGCATGCGGTGCTGTCGCAGCGCATGCAGGCCGGCGCGGCGTTGACGGCGCTGGAGCAGGATCTGCGCCGCATCGCGCGGCGCGGCTGGTGAGGGCCAGCGCGATGATCAGCGGGCTGGAACGCCGCCGCATCCGCGCCGCCTGGCTGTTCCTGGCGCCCGCCCTGCTGGTGCTGGCCGCCGTCGCCGGCTGGCCGCTGCTGCGCACCATCTGGTTCAGCCTGACCGATGCCGAGCTGGGGCGGCTGGACGCGCCGCGCTTCATCGGCTTCGCCAACTACCTCGAATACTATGAGGGCGAATGGCTAGGCGTGCTGGCCGATCCGGTCTGGTGGGGCGCGGTGCGGCGCACGCTGTGGTTCGCCCTCGTCTCCGTCTCGCTGGAGGCGGTGCTGGGCATGGTGGTGGCGCTGGCGCTGAACGCCCGCTTCCCGCTGCGCGGCCTGGTGCGGGCGCTGGTGCTGATCCCCTGGGCGATCCCCACCATCGTCTCCGCCCGCATCTGGGCCTGGATGCTGAACGACCAGTTCGGCCTGCTGAACCACGCGCTGATGGGGCTCGGGCTGATCGACCAGCCGGTGGCCTGGATGGCGGATGCCGACACCGCGCTCTGGGCCGTCGTCATCGTCGATGTGTGGAAGACCACCCCCTTCGTCGCGCTGCTGATCCTGGCGGCGCTGCAGATGCTGCCGCGCGATTGCTACGAGGCCGCGCGGGTGGATGGCATCCACCCGGTGCGGGTCTTCTTCCGTGTCACCCTGCCGCTGATCCGCCCGGCGCTGATGGTGGCGCTGATCTTTCGCGCGCTGGACGCGCTGCGGGTCTTCGACCTGATTTATGTGCTGACCGCCAATTCCGCCGGCACCATGTCGATGTCGGTCTATGCGCGGCAGCTGCTGGTGGAGTTCCAGGATGTCGGCCAGGGCTCGGCCGCCTCCACCCTGCTGTTCCTGGTGATCGCGCTGCTGACCCTCGCCGTCATGCTGTTCGGACGCATGCGGCTGGAGGGGGAGGCCAGCCGATGAAAACCCTCTCCCGCCTGGGCTTCGCCCTGCTGCTGCTGGCCATCGCGGCCTTCGCGCTGTTCCCCTTCTACTACGCCCTCGTCTCCTCCTTCCGCAGCGGCAGCGCGCTGTTCGTGCCTGCCCTGTGGCCGGAGGCGCTGGACCCGCGCAATTACGAACTGGTCTTCACCCAGCAGGATTTCGGCCGCACCATCCTGAACTCGGTGCTGGTGGCGGGGGCGGTGGTCGCGGCTTCGATGCTGCTGGCGCTGGGGGCGGCCTATGCGCTGGGGCGGGTGCGCTTCCGCGGGCGGGGCGCGCTGCTGCTGGCCATCCTTTCCGTCTCGATGTTCCCACAGGTCGCGGTACTGGCCGGGCTGTTCGAGGTGATCCGGGCGCTGGGCCTCTACGACACGCTGCCCGGGCTGATGCTGGCAAATCTCGTGCTCACCCTGCCCTTCACCATCTGGGTGCTGACCACCTTCATCCGCGAACTGCCGGTGGAACTGGAGGAAGCGGCCTATGCCGATGGCGCCAGCCCGCTCACCGTGCTGGTGCGGGTGCTGCTGCCGCTGCTCTGGCCGGCCATGGCGCCGACCGCGCTGCTGGCCTTCATCGTCTCCTGGAACGAATTTCTTTTTGCTCTGACCTTCACCCTCTCGGCCGAGACGCGCACCGTGCCGGTGGCCATCGCGCTGCTCAGCGGTGGCAGCCGGCAGGAACTGCCCTGGGGGCTGGTGATGGCCGCCTCGGTCATCGTCACAATCCCCATCCTCGCCCTGGTGCTGGTGTTCCAGCGCAAGATCGTCTCCGGCCTGACCGCCGGGGCGGTGAAGGGCTGACCAGGAGCACCGCCATGGCGACCGTCGAACTGCAAGGGGTGCGCAAGCGCTTCGACCGGCTGGAGGTGATCCGCGATGTCGACCTCGCGATCGGCGAGGGCGAGTTCTGCGTCTTTGTCGGCCCCTCGGGCTGCGGCAAATCGACGCTGCTGCGGCTGGTGGCGGGGCTGGAGAGCGTCAGCGAGGGCCGCATCCGCATCGGTGGCGCGGATGTGACGCAGGCGACCCCGCGCGAGCGCGGCATCGCCATGGTGTTCCAGTCCTACGCCCTCTATCCCCACATGACGGTGCGGGAGAACATCGCCTTCGGCCTGTCCCTGCCGCGCGCCCGCCGCGCCGAGGCCGAGGCTCGCATCGCCGAGGTGGCGCGCATCCTGGAGCTGACGCCGCTGCTGGATCGCCTGCCGAAGCAGCTCTCGGGCGGGCAGCGGCAACGTGTCGCCATCGGCCGCGCCATCGTGCGCCAGCCGAAGGTGTTCCTGTTCGACGAGCCGCTCTCCAACCTCGATGCCAGCCTGCGCGGGCAGATGCGCATCGAGATCGCGCGGCTGCACCAGTCGCTGCGCAGCACGATGATCTATGTGACGCATGACCAGGTGGAGGCGATGACACTGGCCGACCGCATCGTCGTGCTGAATGCGGGACGCGTCGAGCAGGTGGGCGCGCCGCTGGAGCTGTATCGCCACCCGCGCAACCGCTTCGTCGCCGGCTTCATCGGCAGCACCCGCATGAATTTTTTGCCGGTTCAGGCGGAGGGCAGCGAGGGCGGTCTGGTGCGCGTCACCCTGCCCGGCGGTGGCACGCTCGCGGTGCCGGTGGCCGAGGCCGGCGCCACGCCGGGCGAGGCGCTGACGCTGGGCATAAGGCCGGAGCATCTGCGCCCGCAGGGCGAGGGTGCCGCCCTCACCGGCCCCGTCGAGGTGGTGGAGGAGCTGGGCGATGAGCAGCTGGCCTATCTGCGCGCGCCGGATGGCACGCTGCTGACGCTGCGCCTGCCAGAGGGCCAGCGCCTGCGCGAAGGCGAGGCCGCCACGGCCTGGCTGCCGCCCGCCGAGTGCCATCTGTTCCGCGAGGATGGCACCGCCCTGCCCCGGCTGCGCGACTAGACGCCGCCGGCCTTCCCGTCCGATGCTGCGGGCAGCGCCGCGCAGATGGCGCCCGACGGGAGACGCGAACCATGACCCAACGCCGCAGCCTGCTGCGCGCCGCCCTGGCGCCGGCGGCCCTGCCCCTGCTTGCCCCCATCCTGGCCCGCCCGGCCCTGGCGCAGGGCGCCTGGCCGCAACGGCCGGTCCGGCTGATCGTGCCCTTCCCGCCCGGCGGTTCCACCGATGTGATCAGCCGGCTCTATGCGGAGCGCATGGGCAACACGCTCGGCCAGCCGGTGGTGGTGGAGAACCGGCCGGGCGCCAGCGGCAATCTCGGCATCGATGCGGTGGCCAAGGCGGCGCCGGATGGGCACACCATCGGCGCCGTCACCGTCAGCATCCTGGCGATCAACCAGTTCCTGTTCCAGAGCATGCCCTTCGACACCGAGAAGGACGTGATGCCGATCGGCATGGCCTGGGAGACGCCCAACGTCGCGGTGGTGGCGCCGGAGCGCAACCGCGCCACCACGCTGCGGGAGTTCCTCGACTGGGCGAAGGCGAAGCCGGGCGGCATCAGCTACGGCTCCACCGGCATCGGCCAGACCACGCATCTGTCGAGCAGCATGCTGTTCGGCCGCACCGGCGTGACGGCGATGCATGTGCCCTATCGCGGCGCGGCGCAGACGGTGCCGGCGCTGCTGGCGGGGGATGTCGATTTCGCGCTGGACAACCTCGCCTCGCATATCGGGCTGATCCAGGACGGGCGGATGCGGGGCCTCGCCGTCACCAGCGCCGAGCGCTGGCCGACCCTGCCGAACATCCCGACCATGGCGGAGGCCGGGGTGCCGGATTTTGTCATCACTGTCTGGGGCGCCTTCGTGGCACCCACCGGCACGCCGGCGCCGGTGGTGGAGCGGCTGAACGCCGCGATGCGCCAGGTGGCGGAGAATGAGGAGATGCAGCGCCGCTTCATCCAGGGCGGCGCCAAGGCGCTGTGGAGCAGCGCCGAGGATGCCGCCACCCGCGCCAACCGCGAGCGGCCGATGTGGCGGCAGGTGGTGCAGCAATCCGGCGCGCGGGCGGAGTAGCGCGCCGGCGGAGTTGCCCTGGTGTCAGAGATCCAGCCAGGGCAGCTCGGCCTCGGGGCGCGCCAGATCGGGGTTCTGCGCGATCATGCGGTCCCAGACGCGGCGGGTGACGTTCTGCGCCTCGCGCAGCAGGGCGGTCTCGTCGACGGTCAGGATCTTGCCGTCGCGCAGGATGAATTCGCCATCGACCATCACGGAGTGCACGGCTCCGGGATGGCCGTAATGCACGATGTTGGAGACGAGGCGGATCACCGGCCGCAGCGCCGGCGTGTCGAGGTCGAGGAAGGTGAGATCCGCCTTCCAGCCCGGCGCGATGCAGCCGATTTCCTGTGATGCGCCGACGCTGCCGGCGGCATCCACCGTGACGGCGTCGAGGATCGCCTGCGGCCCCGGCAGCACGCCGCCCTCCACTGCGCGGCCACGGCCGGTGCGGTGCAGGATGGAGCCGATGCTCATGGCCTGGAACATGTCCTCGGTCATGTTGTCGCTGCCGAAGACGACGCGCACGCCGGCATCGCGGATCAGGCCGAGCTTCGCCTGATGCATGCCGCGGCGGCGGGAGATGCTGGCCGGGGTGTGCGCCATGGTGACGCCGCGCGCGGCGAGCCTCTCGATGTCCTCGGCCGAGCAGAAGGTCCAGTGCGCGGCGGTGAGTTCGGGGCCGAGGAAACCCTCGCGGTCCAGATAGGCGGCGGAGCTGGTGCCGCGCGCCGCCTGCACCGCCTTCTCCTCGCCCGGGCTTTGCGACAGGTGCACGGTGCGGGTCAGCCCGTGCTTCGCCGCCAGGTCGAGCAGGCTGCGCAGCATGGCGGGGGAGCAATTGTCCGGCGCGTGGGCGGCGACCTGGCAGCGCACGCGGTCGCCATGGCTGCCATGCAGCGCCTCGATCATCGCGGTGGCGCGGTCGAGGAACTGGGCGCCGAAGGCCGGGTCCTCGCGGTAGTCGCCATGGCGGATGCGGCGGGTGTCGATATCGGCGCAGCTTTCCGACAGCCACAGCCGCAGCCCGGTGGAAGCCATGGCCTTGCCGTAGGAGAGCACATGGCGGAACGGGTCGACGAGGGTGGTGCTGCCGCTGCGGATGGCCTCGACGCAGCCGAGCATGGCCATGACCGCGCGTTCCTCGTCGGTCATGGTGTAGGAGATGGGCGACATGTAGCCATAGATCATGTCGCCTTCCCAATCCTCGACCGAGCCGCGGAGCGCGGTCAGCACGGTGTGGGTGTGGGCGTTGATGAAGCCCGGCAGCACGGCGAGGCCGCGCGCATCGAAGCGCTTCACGTCTGGATGCGCCGCCTCCAGCGCGTCGCTGTCGCCCAGCGCCGCGATGCGGTTGCCCCGGATGAGGATGCCCTGCCCTGCCAGCACGCGCCGCGCCTCATCGCAGGTGACAACAGCGGCGTTGGTGATGAGCAGGTCCATGGTGGCATTCCCAAGCTGAAGGCGGGGTCCGGGGTGGCCCTGCCACCCCGGCGGGGTCGGGGGCGGAGCCCCCGTCTTTTCTTCTGTTACGGCTGTCCCGCGTCGATCGAGACACGCTGCAGCGCCTGCGCCTCGATCCCATGCTTGCGCAGGATCTCTCCATAGGTGCCGTTGTCGATCAGCCGCTGCAGGGAGGCGGCGATGGCGTCGCGCAGCGCGGTGGCTTCCTTCGGAAAGGCCAGGCCGGAGAGGTTGTCGGTGATGGGCCGCCCGACGGCCGCCCAGTTCTCCGGCTCGGTGCGCTGCAGGTGGGCCACGAATTCGGCGCCGAGGATGGCGCCCTGGGTGCGTTCCTGGCGCAGGTCGGTGCGGGAGGCGGTGGCGCCGTTGCTGCCCATCACCTGCATGGCCGGGCGGCCGGCGCCCACGCAAGCGCGCTCGCTCCAGGCCTGGGCGGAGGGGAAGTAGTTGGTGAAGCGCGGGGTGGAGACCGACTTGCCGCAGAAATCGGTGGCCTCGCGGATCGAGGCCGCCAAAGCGCGGGTGGTGAAGAGCTGCCCGCCGGTGGTGATGTAGTCGACGAAGGAGAGTTTCTCGCGCCGCGCCGGCAGGTCGGTCATGGAGGTGCCGCTGAAGTCGATGCGGCCGGTGGTGAGCGAGTTGATGATCTGCTCGAAGGACATCTCCTCCCAGCGGATTTCCATCCCGAGGTCACGGGCGATGGCGGTGACGAGATCCACATTGACGCCGCGCCGCTCATTGGTGGCGGGGTCCTTGTAGGCCATGGGCGGATAGGTGGCCTCGATGCCGACGCGCAGCACGCCGGCGCTGCGCACGGAATCGGGCAGCGATGCGTTCTGGGCCAGGGAAGGCGCGGTGCCCGCCAGCGCCAGGGCGAGGCCCGCCGCCAGGATACGCTTGAAGGAATTCATGCGACGTCTCCGGAGTGGGTTGCCGTGGTGCTGGCGGGGAGGCCGGTTCAGCCGGCCTTCTGCTCGCAGGCGATGTAGTGGGCGGCGATGTTCTCGCCGGTGGTGATCCAGACATCGCCATAGGCGCGGGCCTGGGTCAGGAAGTCGCGCAGCAGGCGCAGGCGCATCGGCCGGCCGCTGCATTGCGGGTGCAGGACGGTGGTGGCCATGCCGCCCCAGTCGCGCAGCTCCGCCAGCTCGTCGAGCCAGAGGGAGAGCACCTGCTCGCGCGTCAGCAGGGTGTGGCGGCTGTAGCGCTGCGACAGGCCGAGCAGCCAGTCGTCGTAGCTCGCCGTCACCGGCAGCTCGACCAGGCCCGGCGTGCCATCGGCCAGCACATGGCGGTAGGGCCGCACATCGTCGCGGAAGGAGGAGGTGTAGACCAGGCCACGCTCCTTCAGCAGGACGCGCAGCTCCTCGCAGAACTCGCCGGACGGCGCGCGGTAGCCCTTCGGCACCACGCCCAGGCGGCGCTTCAGAACTTCCAGGCCGCGATCCACCTCCTCCACCAGCATCGGGTCGCCGGGCTGCGGCATGATGTGGTGGAAGCCGTGATGGCCGATCTCGTGGCCATCCTTCAGAATGGCCTCGCACATCGCCGGATGCGCCTCGACCGACCAGCCGGTGATGAAGAAGGTCGCCTTCAGCTCCTGCTGGCGCAGCAATTCGAGCAGCTTGGCGGTGCCGACACGCGCCTCGTAGCCACCGAAGGACATGGTGACCAGCTCGGCATAGCGGGCCGGGTCCTTGGCGGTCCAGGCGGTCTCGGCATCGACGTCGAAGGACAGGAACATCGCCGCCTGCTGCCCGTCCGGCCAGGGATATTCGGGCGCCAGCGGCGCGCGGTTGGCCGGCAGCAGCGGCAGGGCGTCGAGCCCTGCCTTCAGCGTGTTGTCATTCGCCGCCATTGATCTGCACCTCGGGGATCATGCTCGGCGTCAGCTGCCACTTGTCGGCCAGGCGGGCATAGGTGCCATCCGCCATCAGGGCGCGCAGCGCGCCGGCGAGCGCCTGCTGCAGCTGCGTCTCCTCCTTGCCGGTGGCGATGCCCATCAGCGTGTAGCGCACCGGCTGGCCGATCGGGGCGTAGGTGTTGGGCTCCAGGCCCATGATGTAGGGCAGCGTCTCGCCGCCCTGCATGGCGGCGTCGATGCGGCCCTGGCGCAGCTGGGTGCGCGCATCGGCCGAGCCCTCGGTCGGCACATACTCGATCGCCGGGCGGCCCTTGGCGACGCAATTGGCGTCGCTGAAGGCCTTGATGTCGTTCGGCAGGGCGGTGCGGCGGCTGGCACCGACCCGCTTGCCGCACAGCGCCTCGGCATTCGGGAACTCCGCGGCGCGGCTGGCCTGGGTGAAGAACTGGCTGCCCGAGCGCAGATAGTCGATGAAGGTCGCCGTCTCCTGCCGCGACTTCAGGTCGGACATGCCGGAGAGGATGATGTCGACGCGGCCGGTGCGCACCGAGGCCAGCATCTGGTCGAAGCTGGTCTCCTGCCACTGCATGCGCACGCCGAGCTTCTCGGCGATGGCGTTGCCCAGCTCGACATCGAAGCCGGTGAGCTGGTTGGTCTGCGGGTCGCGCATCTCCAGCGGCGGGTAGTTCGGCACGATGGCGGCGATCAGCGTGCCGCGCGAGGCGATGCGCGACGGCAGGTCGGCCGCCTGGGCGGCCAGCGGCAGGATGGCGGCCGTGGCGGCCAGCAGCAGGTGCTTCAGCATGGTGACTTGTCCTTCAGGCGATGACGGCGGAGAGGAAGGCCTTGAGACGGGCCTCTTTCGGGTTGCCCAGCACTTCGGCGGCGGGGCCCTGCTCGACGATGGCGCCACGGTCCATGAACACGACGCGGTCGGCGACCTCGCGGGCGAAGCCCAGCTCATGGGTGACGACGATCATGGTCATGCCGGAGGCGGCGAGTTCCTTCATCGCCGCCAGCACCTCGCCCACCAGCTCGGGGTCGAGGGCGCTGGTCGGCTCGTCGAACAGCATCAGCTTGGGCTTCATGGCCAGCGCGCGGGCGATGGCGACGCGCTGCTGCTGGCCGCCGGAGAGGTTGGCCGGATAAGCGCCGGCCTTGTCGGCCAGGCCGACGCGCGCCAGCAGCGCCTCGGCCTCGCGCACCGCCTCGGCGCGGTTGCGGCCCTGCACCTGCACCGGGCCCTCGATGATGTTCTCGAGCGCGGTCATGTGCGGGAAGAGGTTGAAGCGCTGGAACACCATGCCGGTGGCGAGGCGCTGGCGGGCGATCTCCTTCTCCGGCAGCGGGTGCAGCTTCGTGCCCTCGATGCGCCAGCCGGTCAGCTCGCCCGCGACCCAGATGGCGCCGCTGTCGATGGTGACGAGCTGGTTGACGCAGCGCAGCAGCGTCGTCTTGCCGGAGCCGGAGGCGCCGATGATGCACAGCACCTCGCCGGCATGGACATCGAGCGAGACGCCATCGAGGGCGGTGAAGTCGCCGAACTTCTTGCGGACATCGACGATGGAGACGAGCGGCATGGCGTGTTCGGTCATCGGGGCCTCGCTCACCGGCTGCCGGCCGTGCCGCGGGCGAAGCGGCGTTCGAGCAGCATCTGCAAGGGCGTCAGGACGGAGACGATGATCAGGTACCAGAGGGCGGCGACGATCAGCAGCTCGATGACGCGGGAATTGGCGTAGTAGATGTTCTGCGCGGCGTGCAGGATCTCGGCGAACTGGATGACGCTGGCCAGCGAGGTCAGCTTCACCATGCCGATGAACTCATTGCCGAGCGGCGGGATCACCACCTTCATCGCCTGCGGGAAGATGATGCGGCGCAGCGCCCGCAGCCGCGTCATGCCGATGGCCTTGGCGGCCTCGTACTGCCCGGCATCGACCGAGAGCATGCCGGCGCGGATCACCTCCGACGTGTAGGCGCCCTGGTTGATGCCGAGGCCGAGCAGCGCGGCCAGCGCCGGCGTCATCACATCGACGGTGCGGACGGAGAAATCGCCGAAGCCCAGGCGCGGGAAGATCAGCGCCATGTTGAACCACAGCAGCAGCTGCAGGATCACCGGCGTGCCGCGGAACAACCAAGTGTAGCCCATGGCGACGCCCTGCAGCACCGGGTTGGGCGACATGCGCATCACCGCCGTGACGACGCCGAGCGCGATGCCCAGCGCCATGGCGGCGAAGGTCATCCACAGCGTGTTGTAGAGGCCCGCCATGATGGCCGGCGCGGTGAAGAAGGCGCCGACGAAATTCCATTCGATGTCGCCCACCGCGAAGGCGCGGGCCAGCCCCGCCAGCAGCAGGATGATGATGGCCACCGCCGCCCAGCGGCCCCAGTGCCGGTTCGGCACATGGGTGTAATGGGCGATGTCGGGCATGGAGGCGCGCTGCGCGGCCTGGGGATGGATGGGATCGGCCATGCGGTCGGTTCCTCCTGTCTCAGCCGCGCGCCGGCTTCTCGGCGCCGGTGCGGCTGGTGATCAGACCATACATCTCCGGGCGCCGGTGCTGGGCGAAGTTGAACATCTTCTCCTTGCCCTGGGCGCAGAGATCGAGGTCGCAATCGGCCACCACCACCTCATCGGCCAGCGTCCTCGTCTCGGCGACGATGCGGCCATTGGGGTCGACGATGCAGGAGCCGCCGATCAGGCCGGAGCCGTCCTCGTCGCCCGCCTTGGCCACCGCGACCGCCCAGGCGGCGTTCATGTAGGCATTGGCCTGGGCGGCGAGCTGCGAGTGGAAGGTGCGCAGGCCCTGATCCTCGGTGTCGCCGCCATTCGGGTCGTAGGCGGCGGAGTTGTAGCCGACCACCATCAGCTCCATGCCCTGCAACGCATAGACGCGCCAGGCCTCGGGCCAGCGGCGGTCATTGCAGATCAGCTGGCCCATGACGGGGGCGCCCCAGGATTCCGGGCCGTAGAAGGCGGGGAAGCCCATATCGCCATATTCGAAATAGCGCTTCTCCAGCTGCTGGAAGCGCGAACCCTGGCGCGGCTCGACCGAGCCGGGCAGATGCACCTTGCGGTATTTCTGCAGGATGGTGCCGTCCGGGCCCACCGTGACGGCGCTGTTGAAGCGCTTGCCGTCGGCGGTCTTTTCCGCATAGCCGACATAGAAGCCGACGCCGAGCGCCTTCGCCCGGTCGAACAGGGGCTGGGTCTGGGGCCCCGGCAGCGCGGTTTCGAAATACTCCTCCAGCTCGGCCTCGGTCAGCAGCCAGCGGGGGAAGAAGGTGGTGAAGGCCAGCTCCGGGAAGACGACAAGCTGGGCGCCCTGGGCGGCGGCCTGCTCCAGCAGGGCGATCATCCGGTCGAGCGTCTGGGCGCGGCTGTCGGCGCGCTGGGTCGGGCCCATCTGGGCGGCGGCGATGCGCAGGATGCGGGGCATGGGTAGTCACCTCGGGCAAAGCGGGGGCCTGGCCGGGGAAAACCGCCCCGGGCTTGGCCATGCGCCGCATGCTCGCACAGGAAACAGGCAGTTCAATCGCTTTCTCTATGCTATATGTAAGGAGACCAGTGACAGCGTTTATACCCTGCCCAGCAAATGACCCTCCGCCAGCTTGAGATCCTCCGCGCCGTGCTACGCCACCAGACCACCATGGCGGCGGGTCGCATCCTCGGCATGTCGCAGCCCGCGGTCAGCCACGCGGTGAAGCAGCTGGAGACCCAGCTCGGCTTCCCGCTCTTCGAGCGGGTCAACAACCGCCTCTACCCCACCGAGGCGGCGCGGCTGATCCATGCGGAGTCAGAACCGCTCTTCGCCCAGCACGCGGCGCTGGAGGCAAGGCTGCAGGAGCTGCGCCAGGACAAGACCGGCCGGCTGCGGCTGCTGGCCACGCCGCCGCTCGGCCATGGCGTCATCCCCGAGGCCTTGCAGCGCATGCTGGCGCGCCAGCCCGGGCTGCGCATCACCTTCGATGTGCGAAGGCTGGACGAGGTGGTGGAAGGGGTGGAAAGCGGCGCCGCCGAGCTCGGCTTCGGCGTCAGCCTGGAGGAGCGGCCTGGCCTGACCCTGCGGCCGCTGGCCGCCGCCCGCATGGTCTGCGTCGCCGCCCCCGACCACCCGCTGCTGCGCGAGCCGGTGGTGACGCCCGCCCTGCTGCGCCCCTGGCCGCTGATCGCGCTGGAGGCCGGCACCCGCATGGGCGCCGCCTTGCGCGCCGCCTTCCAGGAGGCGCGCGAGCCCTTCCTGCCCGCGGTCGAGGTCCGCTATGGCGACACCGCCCGCGCGCTGGCCGAGGCCGGGGTGGGGGTTGCGGTGATCGACCCCTTCTCCGCCGGCAATCGCCGCCTGCCGCTCTCGGTGCGGCCCTTCGAGCCGGCCATCCCCTCCCGCGCCGTGGCCTTCTTCGCCAGCCGCCTGCCGCTGTCGCGCGGGGCGGAGGCGCTGCTGCGCGAGATCCGGCTGCGGCTGGAGCGCCAGGGGGCAGCGGGTACCCTGCCCTTTCCGGGCTGAACCCGCGCAAGATAAGGTTGACGCGGCCCCGCTTTCCGGCACACCTGCCCGCCCCAGCCACAACCAGCCCGACTTAAGGCAGAGTGATGACCGAACTGGCCTTCCACAACAGCGCCACGCGCCAGCGGGAGATCTTCACCCCGCTCGACCCGCAGCATGTGCGCCTCTATGTGTGTGGCCCGACGGTCTACGACCTCGCCCATCTGGGCAATGCGCGCCCGGTGGTGGTGTTCGACGTGCTGGCGCGGCTGCTGCGCCGGCGCTTCCCGCGCGTCACCTATGTCCGCAACATCACGGATGTGGACGACAAGATCAACGCGCGCAGCCAGGAGAGCGGCGAGCCGATCGCCGCCATCACCGCCCGCACCACGGCCGATTTCCACCGCGACATGGCGGCGCTGGGCTGCCTGCCCCCGGATGAGGAGCCGCGCGCGACCGACAACATCGCGCAGATGATCCAGCTGATCGAGCGGCTGATCGCCAATGGCCATGCCTATGCCGCCGAGGGGCATGTGCTGTTCTCGGTCTCCAGCTTCCCCGGCTATGGCGCCCTCTCCGGCCGCTCGCCGGACGAGATGCTGGCCGGCGCCCGGGTCGAGATCGCGCCCTACAAGCGCGAGGCCGGGGATTTCGTGCTGTGGAAGCCCTCCAGCGACGACCTCCCCGGCTGGGACAGCCCCTGGGGCCGCGGCCGGCCGGGCTGGCACATCGAGTGCTCGGCCATGTCCTGGCGCTATCTCGGCACCGATTTCGACATCCATGGCGGCGGGCACGACCTGATCTTCCCGCACCATGAGAACGAGGTGGCGCAATCGGTCTGCGCCTTCCCCGGCTCCCGCTTCGCCCGGACCTGGCTGCACAACGGCATGCTGCTGGTGGATGGGGAGAAGATGTCGAAATCGCTCGGCAATTTCCTCACCGTGCGCGACATCCTGGGGCGCGGCGCCTGGGCCGGCGAGGCTTTTCGTCTGTTGCTGCTGAAGACGCATTACCGCGCCGCCCTCGACTACACGGTCGAGCGGCTGGAAGAGGCCAAGGCCGAGCTGGACGATTTCTACGCCCTGCTGGCCCGCGACCTGCCGCAGCCGGAGGCGGACGACGCGCTGGTGGCCGAGATGGCCGAATGGGCGCTGGAGCCGCTGGCGGACGATCTGAACACCCCGCTGGCCATCGCCCGGCTGCGCGACCTGCGCACGCTGGAGAATGTGGCGACGGTCGGCGGCTCGGCCACCACGGTGCTGCACCGCATCGGGCGGGACTGGCAGCCGGATTCCGGCCAGGCGGCGGCGGCGCTGCGCCAGGCGGCGGCGCTGCTCGGCTTGCTGGGCGGCGATGCGCGCGCCTGGCGCCAGGGCGGCGAGGGCGACAGCGCGGCGATCGAGGCCGCCATCCAGGCGCGGCTCGACGCCCGCAAGGCGAAGAACTGGGCCGAGGCCGACCGCATCCGCGCCGATCTGCTGGCCCAGGGCATCGTCCTGGAGGATGGCGCCGGCGGGACGACCTGGCGGCGGGCCTGACGCCTGGGGAGGCTCTGCCTCCCCAGACCCCTCCGCCGGGGGGACAGGGTCCCCCCGGACCCCGCCATCAGTGTGCGCCAAACTGAAGGCGGGGTCCGGGGTGGCCCTGCCACCCCGGCGGGGTTCAGGGGCGGAGCCCCTGCCTTACTCCCTTCACTGCCAAAGCGATGCCTCCGGCGATCCCCACCCACAGCGCCGGCCGCAGCCCGAATTCCACATCCAGATTGGCCATCAGCACCGGCAGCGGCGGCACGCCGGTGGCCACGCCGTACCAAGCGGCCTCCAGCAGCGCGGTGCCCAGCGCCGCCGCCACCGCCAGCAGCGCCAGCCGCCCGAGCGAGGGCGCGCTCCCCTTTGGCGCCAGCAGCCGGTAGCCCATCAGCCACAGGAACAGCCCGGCCATCAGGATCGCCTCGGTCACGTCGATCTTGGATTGCAGGGCGAAATGCACCAGCGCCAGCACGCCGATGCCATAGGCCAGCCGGTGCAGCGCCTGCCAGCGCCGCCCGCCCAGCCGCTTCACCCAGCCATCGGTCGAGGTGACGCCCAGCGCCACCAGCCCCAGCAGCGCCACGAAGCCGATGGTCAGGTAGATGCGCAGCACGATCTCGCTGGCGACCTTGCCCAGGTCCCATTTCAGGTCCAGCGCGTAGAGCACCAGGTGCAGCAGCGCATAGGCCAGGGCGGCGACGCCGATCATGCGCCGCAGCTGCATGGCGTTCGGCCAGCGCAGCATCTGCCGCAGCGGCGTCACCAGCAGCGACAGCAACAGGATGCGCACCGCCCAGAGGCCGGTCCAATGGATCGCCTCCATCACCGGCCGCCCGCCCAGCTCGCCCTGCGCCGCCCACCAGGCCAGCAGCGCCGCCGGCAGGCAGAGCAGCAGCAGCGTGCCGAGCTTGAGGGCGGAGAAGCGCCCTTGCCGGTCCCGCCAGGGGACGGCAAGGGGGGGCAGGGACAGGCTCGTGGACATGCGGGCTCCGGCAGGACGGTCGCGCTTATCTGGCAACGCCCGCCCCGGTCGCCAGGAGCGCGGCCGGCGCGGTTACATTTTGCACGCCGCGCCCCTTGCCTTCCCATGGGGGCAAGCCTGCATCTCCAGGGCGCCTGACCAACCGGGAGACCGCCATGACCCGCGCCCTGCGCCCTGCCCTCGCTGCCCTCGGCCTGCTGCTGGCCGGCCCCGCCCTTGCCCAGCACGCCGGGCATGGCGGCCACGCCGCGCCGCCGGCCGCCGCCGCCAGCCCCTCCACCGCCGAGTTCCAGGCGGCCAACGAGAAGATGCATCGCGACATGGCCGTGCCGCTGACCGGCGACACCGATCGCGACTTCGCCGCCGCCATGATCCCGCACCACCAGGGCGCCATCGACATGGCCCGCATCCAGCTGCGCCATGGCCGCGACCCGGCGATGCGCCGCATGGCCGAGGAGATCATCGCCGCGCAGGAGAAGGAGATCGCCGAGCTGCGCGCCTTCCTGGCCCGCCCGCGCTGAGGCCGCGCCCGGCGCGGGGCTGCAGCGGG
>NZ_GG770779.1:454668-485076 GCF_000164635.1 Pseudoroseomonas cervicalis ATCC 49957
CGCGCCGCCAGCTCCGCCCACAGCGCCTGGTACTGGCCGATCACCACCGACCAGTCGAACACCGCCCGCGCCCGCGCCTGCCCCGCCGCCCCCATCCGCGCCCGCAGCCCGGCATCGCCAGCCAGGGCCGCCAGCGCATCGGCAGCGGGGCCGATCTCCACCGCCACCAGCTGCGTCGTCGCCGCCAGGTAATGGTCGTAATCCACCACGCCGCTGGCATGGCGCAGCGCCAGGTCCGCCGCGCTGCCCGGCGGCGCCATGCGCACCGGCACGCGGAACCCGTCCTCCCCCTGCCGCACCGTGTCGCGGAACCCGTCCCAGTCGCTGACCACCACCGGCAGCCCGGCCGCCATCGCCTCCACCGGCGCCAGGCCGAAGCTCTCCTGGATGTTGTCGGCCAGCAGGGCGAACACATCGGCCGCCGCCAGCAGCCCCTCCCGCGCCCCCGGCGGCCGCGCGTCGGCGATATGCAGCGTCACCTCCGGCGCCAGGGCGGCGGCCAGGGCGCGATGCGCCTCCTCCTGCCCCGGATGCGCGAACCAGCCGCCCAGCACCGCATGCAGCGGCGGTGTTCCTTCCCGCCGCGCCGCCCGCCCCAGCGCCGCGAACAGCGCCGCCGGATGCGCCTTGGCATGCCAGGACAGCCGCCCGAGGCCAAGCACCGCCACCGCCCCTTCCGGGATGCCCAGCCGCGCCCGCCATGCGCCGCGCAGCTCCGGCCGCGGCGCCAGCGAATCGCATTCCACCCCAAGCGGGATCACCGGCAGTTCCGGCAGGGGCAGCTGCCGCGCGCCCAGCCGCCGCGCCAGCACCTCCGCCTCCATCGCCAGCAGGCGCCGCACGCTCTCCTGCACGGCGCGGGAGGTGCAGATCAGCGCATCCCAGCGCTGCACCGGCGCCGCCGCCATCTCCGCGATGGCCGCCATGGCGTTGTGCGAGGCGATGGTGTGCGTCACCCCCACCACCGACCAGGCGGCATCGCCGGCGAAGCGGCGCAGCCTTGCGGCGGAGGCCAGGTCGGGCCCGGGCAGCATCAGCGTGCCGATCGCCGCCAGCCGGTCCAGCCGCTGCGGCGCGATCGCCTCCAGCGCCATGGCCGCGCCATGCTGCCGCGCCAGGGTGGCGAAGGCGCGGCCATCGCCCGGCGCCAGCAGATAGGCCGAGAGCGTCTCCACCCCCGAATGCCGGATCATGCCGCGCAGGAAGCCCTCGCCCGCCACATGGCGGCCCATCAGCTTCGGGCGGTCGGTGCGGTAGCCATCGGCGGCGAAGCCGATGGCGGCATTGGGCGGGGGGGTCATGCGGGGCCTAGGGGCGGATCATGCGCGGGCTGCGCTCCAGCGTCGCCCAGTCCGGCCAGCCGATGAAGCGCTCCACCAGCAGCAGCGCCACGCAGATCAGCAGCGCCGCCAGCATCATCATCGCCCGCTGCCGCGAGGGCGGGTTGCGCACCAGCCGGGTGAGGAAGACCGACAGCCGCAGCAGCGGGTCCATCTCACCCCACCGAGCGGGTCAGCGTCCGCAGGGTGACGAATTCCTCCGCCGCCGTCGGGTGGATGCCGATGGTGCGGTCGAAATCCTCCTTGGTGGCGCCGGCGACGATCGCCACCGCGATGCCCTGCATGATCTCGCCCGCATCCTCGCCCAGCATATGCGCGCCCAGCACCCGCCGCGTGCGCTGCGACACCACCAGCTTCATCAGCGTCTTGCGCGGCTGCTTGCTGATGGTGTGCCGCATCGGCGTGAAGCGGGCCATGTAGATGTCGACCGGCCCCTGGGCGGCGGCGGCCTCCTCGCTCAGCCCGACCATGGCGGCGGGGGGAGAGGTGAACACCGCCGTCGGCACGTTCTGGAAGCTGGCGGTGCGCGGGCGGCCGCCGAACAGCGTGTCGGCCAGGGCATGGCCGACCGCGGTGGCCACCGGGGTCAGGTTCAGCTGATCGGTCACGTCGCCAATGGCGTAGATATGCGGCTGGCTGGTCGCCTGCTCCAGCGTCACCGGCACGCAGCCGGAGCGGCCGGGGGCGATGCCGGCGCGGTCCAGCCCCAGCCCGTCGGTGTTCGGCACGCGGCCGGTGGCGAACATCACCTGGTCCGTCTCCAGCACCGCGCCGGATTTCAGGGTCAGGCGCAGCCCCTCGCCGGCCTTCTCCAGCCGCGCCGGCTCCTGGCCGGGATGCAGGCGGATGCCCTGGTTCGCCAGCGCCTCGGCCATCGCCTCGCGCAGATCGCCATCGAAGCCGCGCAGCGGCAGGTCCTGGCGGTAGAGCAGGTCCACCTCCGCCCCCAGCCCGCAGAGCAGCGAGGCGAATTCCAGCGCGATATAGCCGCCGCCCACCACGACGATGCGGCGCGGCCGCTCCTTCAGGGTGAACAGGTCGTCCGACACCAGGCCCAGCTCGGCGCCCGGGATGTCGGGGCGGATCGGTCGGCCGCCGACGGCGATGACGATGCGCTCGGCGGTGACGCGCTGGCCGCCGACATCCAGCGTGTGCGGGTCGATGAAGGTGGCGCGGGCGTTGAAGCTGGTGACCCCCGCATTGCCCAGCAGCCGGGCATAGATGGCGTTCAGCCGCGCCACCTCGGCATCGCGGGCGGCGACCAGAGTGGGCCAGTCATGGCCCTTGTTCTCCATGTCCCAGCCGAAGGCCCCGGCCTCGCGCGACCACTGCCCGTATTCGGCGGCGTGGACCATGATCTTCTTCGGCACGCAGCCGACATTGACGCAGGTGCCGCCCCAGAAGCGCTCCTCCGCCACGCCCACCCGCGCGCCATGCCCGGCCGCGATGCGCCCGCAGCGCACGCCGCCCGAGCCGCCACCGATGACGAACAGGTCGAAATCATAGGCGCTCATGCGCGGGGCCCCTCATGCTACGGTTGCCGTGGCAAGAAGGGCGTCCTAGGGCCGCGCGTCAAGCCGGAGGCTTGAGCAGGGGGAAGAAAGGGTTCTTTTTTGAAAAAAAGAACCAAAAAACTTTTGTCCGTTGGCGTCCCGCCTCAGGCCTGAAGCGGGACGCCAAACTGAAAGAAGTCTTTTTGCTTCTTTTTCTTCAGAAAAAGAAGATCTTCTTACGAGCCAATACCCCCGAGGGCGAGATACTTCATCTCGATATACTCCTCGATGCCATGGCTCGAACCCTCGCGGCCGAGGCCGGACTGCTTGAACCCGCCGAAGGGCGCCTCGGCGGTCGAGATGATGCCCTCATTGATGCCGATGATGCCGTATTCCAGCGCCTCGGCCACCCGGAAGATGCGGCCGACATCGCGCGCGTAGAAATAGGCGGCCAGGCCGAACTCGGTGTCGTTGGCCAGCTTGATCGCCTCTTCCTCGGTCTTGAAGCGGAACAGCGGGGCGACCGGGCCGAAGGTCTCCTCGCGGAAGATCACCGCCTCATGCGGCACATTGGCCAGCACGGTGGGCTGGAAGAAATTGCCGCCCTTCTCGTGCGGCTTGCCCCCGGTGACGATGCTCGCACCCTTGGACAGCGCGTCCTCGATATGCGCCTGCACCTTCTTCACCGCATCGGCATTGATCAGCGGGCCCTGGGTGACCCCCTCCTCCATGCCGTTGCCGACCTTGAGCTTCTCCACCGCCTCCTTCAGCTTGGCGGCGAAGGCGTCATAGACCCCTTCCTGCACCAGCACGCGGTTGGCGCAGACGCAGGTCTGCCCGGTGTTGCGGTACTTCGACGCGATGGCGCCCTGCACCGCCGCGTCCAGGTCGGCGTCGTCGAAGACGATGAAGGGCGCGTTGCCGCCCAGCTCCATCGAGGTCTTCTTGATGGTCTCGGCGCACTGCGCCAGCAACACGCGGCCGACCTCGGTCGAGCCGGTGAAGGACAGCTTGCGCACCAGCGGGTTGCCGGTCAGCTCCTTGCCGGTGGCGGAGGACGGGCCGGTGATGATGTTGCACACGCCCTTGGGCATGCCGGCGCGCTCGGCCAGCACGGCGATGGCCAGGGCCGAGAAGGGCGTCTGGCTGGCAGGGCGGATCACCCCGGTGCAGCCCGCGGCCCAGCCGGGGCCGGCCTTGCGGGTGATCATGGCGGCCGGGAAGTTCCAGGGGGTGATGGCGGCGAAGACGCCGATCGGCTCCTTGGTCACCAGGATGCGGCGGCCCTTGGCGTTCTGCGGGATGGTCTCGCCATAGACGCGGCGGCCCTCCTCGGCGAACCACTCGAAGAAGCTGGCGGCATAGGCCACCTCGCCCTTCGATTCCGCCAGCGGCTTGCCCTGCTCGGCGGTCATGATGGCGGCCAGGTCGTCGGTGTTGTCCAGCATCAGCTGGGCCAGCTTGCGCAGGATCAGCCCGCGCTCGCGCGCCAGCATGGCGCGCCAGGCCGGCCAGGCGGCGTTGGCGGCCTCGATGGCGCGGCGCGTCTCGGCCTCGCTCATCGAGGGCACGGTGCCGACCAGCTCGCCGGTGGCGGGGTTCTTCACCTCCAGCACCTTGCCGCTTTCGGCCTGCACCCATTGCCCGTCGATGTAATTGGCCTGCCGGAACAGGTCCGGGTCCTTCAGCGGCAGCTTGGCGACGGCGTCGAGCATGGCGGTTCTCTCCCGATGCGGCGGCCCGCCCGATGCGGCGTTCCGTCTGGTCGGTGGAAGTTAGGCACCCCCCGCCGCTCTGTCAGCCCACCGCACGGCGGCGTGCGGCCGGATCAGGCCAGCAATCCGGAGGATGCGGCGCGGCCGCTGCCGCCATAGGCCGAAAGCGCCGCCGCCAGCGCCTCCTGCCGCTGCTGGCGCAGCGCCGCCTCGGCCGAATCGGGGCTGCCCAGGGCCGGCGCGTCCAGCGCCGTGGCATCGGTCTCGCCGGCCGGGGGCGGCGGCGCGCGCAGGGCGCTACCGGCCGGGGTGGTGGACTCCGCGCCCTCCTGCAATTGCAGCAGGCCGGACAGGCTGCCCTCCGCCAGCCGCGCCTGGCCGCCCAGGACGGGCGCGGCGGTGGCGGCGCTGGCGCCCTCTTCCGCCTTGCGCTCCTCCGGCCGGTTCGGCGTGGCGCTGGTGATGTTCAGCTGCTGGGCGGAGACACGTTGCAGGACCCCGACCGCCAGGCCGGCCAGGATGGAGATGGACATGCTTGCCTCCTCGCTGCGGATGATCCCGCGGCGAGCAAGCGCAATGCCATGACCAAGGGCTTGAATCGCAAGGCCCTGGCCCGCGCCCCGGCAGGAATTGCCGGGCCGCGCCCCGGCAGATTCCGCCGCTCAGGCCGGCTGGGCGGCGCCCGGTGCCGGCAGGCCGTGCACCGCGAGGTCCAGCGCCTCCAGCCAGGCGCCGGCCTGCAGGGCGCGAGCGATGCGGCGGGAGACCACCCAGCGCGGCGTTGTCCGCTCCAGCAGGATGGCGCCCCAGACCACGGCCCCGAGGCCCAGCAGGGGCACCACATGCAGCCAGAGCAGCACGGTGACGATGCCGCCATGCAGCGGCGCCAGCCAGGCGGTCAGGATCACCGTCAGCGCCGCCATCACCAGCACCAGGGCGATGATCAGGTCGATCCGCGCCAGGCGCTGGCACAGCGCCACCTCCTGCCGCAGCCGCGGCAGCGCGATGCCGAGCGGATCGGCCACCATCGGCGCACCGCCACGACTGGCGATGTAGCGGCGGGCCAGGAACTCGGTGCGGGCGCGGCTGGTCAAGGGCATGGGCTGTGAGAACTCCGCAGGAAGGGGGCGCGTCTTGCGGGCAGGCGCATGTTGCACCGCAGGATATGCGCTCGTTCCCGTCCCCTGCCAAGCGATCCGGCACCGTTTCGGTTGCATATTATACAAGCCCGGCCTGCGCCGGACGGCGCCCTGTCCGGCGGGCGCCGCCTCAGGCGTGCAGGCCCGGCGCCTCCTGCCCGGTGCGGGCGACATATTCGGTGTAGCCGCCATCATACTGGTGGATGCCCTCCGGGGTCAGCTCCAGCACCCGGTTGGACAGCGCGGCCAGGAAGTGGCGGTCATGCGAGACGAACAGCATCGTCCCCTCGTAATCCGCCAGCGCCGCCACCAGCATCTCCTTGGTGGCCATGTCCAGGTGGTTGGTGGGCTCATCCAGCACCAGGAAGTTCGGCGGGTCGTAGAGCATCATGGCCATGACCAGCCGCGCCTTCTCGCCGCCCGACAGCACGCGGCACTTCTTCTCCACCTCGTCGCCGGAGAAGCCGAAGCAGCCGGCCAGGGCGCGCAGCGAGCCCTGGCTGGCGCGCGGGAAATTTTCTTCAAGTGTCTGGAAGATGGTGCGGTCGCCGTCCAGCAGCTCCATCGCGTGCTGGGCGAAATAGCCCATCTTCACGCTGCCGCCGAGCGTCACGCTGCCCTCATCCGGGGTGGTGGCGCCGGTGACCAGCTTCAGCAGGGTCGACTTGCCGGCGCCATTGACGCCGAGGACGCAGCAGCGCTCCCGCCGCCGCACCAGCAGGTCCAGCCCGTCATAGATCACACGCTGGCCGTAGCGCTTCGACACGCCGCGCAGCTTCACCACGTCGTCGCCCGAACGCGGCGCGGGCAGGAAGTCGAAGGAGACGGCCTGGCGGCGCTTCGGCGGCTCGACGCGGTCGATCTTCTCCAGCTTCTTCACCCGGCTCTGCACCTGGGCGGCGTGCGAGGCGCGCGCCTTGAACCGCTCGATGAAGGCGATCTCCTTGGCCAGCATCGCCTGCTGGCGCTCGAACTGCGCCTGCTGCTGCTTCTCGTTCAGCGCGCGCTGCTGCTCGTAGAATTCGTAATTGCCGGTGTAGGAGGTCAGCGTGCCGCCATCGATCTCCAGGATCTTGTTGACGATCCGGTTCATGAATTCGCGGTCGTGCGAGGTCATCAGCAGCGCGCCATCATAGCCGCGCAGGAAATTCTCCAGCCAGATCAGGCTTTCGAGGTCGAGATGGTTGCTCGGCTCGTCCAGCAGCATGACGTCGGGGCGCATCAGCAGGATGCGGGCCAGGGCCACGCGCATCTTCCAGCCGCCGGAGAGGCGGCCGACATCGCCCTCCATCATCTCCTGGCTGAAGCTGAGGCCGGCCAGCACCTCGCGGGCGCGGCCCTCCAGCGCATAGCCGCCCAGCGCCTCGAAGCGGCCCTGCACCTCGCCGAAGCGCTCGATCAGGCTGTCCATCTCGTCGGCGCGGTCGGGATCGGCCAGGGCCGCCTCCAGCTCGGCCAGCTCGGCGGCCACCTCGCTCACCGCGCCGGCACCGTCCATCACCTCGGCCACCGCGCTGCGGCCGGCCATCTCGCCCACATCCTGGCTGAAGAAGCCGATGGAGACGCCGCGATCGACCACCACCTGGCCCTCATCCGGCGGTTCCTGCCCGGTGATCATGCGGAACAGGGTGGATTTGCCGGCGCCATTGGGCCCGACCAGGCCGATCTTCTCGCCGCGCTGGAGCGCGGCCGAGGCCTCGATGAAGAGGAGCTGCTGGCCGTTCTGCTTGCTGATGTTGTCGAGGCGGATCATGGGTCCCGGGACGGTCTGGCGTGGGGGGAGGCGTCTGCGGGCGGGCTTATGGCACAGCCCGCCCCCTCCCGCCGAATCGCCGGTGGCGACGGCCCCTGCCCGCCCCTATTCCGCCCGCAGCAGCCGGCGGGAGCGGGTCCAGCCGCGCGCCAGCGCCCGGCAATGGCAGGCGACATGCGGGGCGATCGCCTCGCACCATTCCTTCGCGCCCGCATTGGCGGCGCGCAGCCGGTCGGCCGCCGCCTGGGCCTCGGCGGCCAGCTTCGCCTCGTCGACCCCCAGCACGCGGCGGTCGCGCAGCTTCCAGGCGCCGCCCACCATGACATCGGTCACGGCGCTGCCATCCTCGGTCCAGACCAGCTGGTTGGCGGCGTCGTTCAGCGGCATCCAGTTGATGTGGCCGAGGTCGAGCAGCACCAGATCGGCGAGCCTGCCCGGCGCGATCTCCCCCGCCTCGAGGCCCAGCAGCGCGGCGGAGCCGGCGGTGGCCAGCCGGACCGTCTCGGCGGTGCCGAGCCAGTCATCCTCATCCGCCTCCTCCCAGAGGCGGGAGGCGAAGGCGGCCAAGCGCATCGCCTCGAACATGTTCTGGTTGTCGGAGGAGGAGGAGCCATCGGTGCCGATGCCGAGCGTCACCCCGGCCCGCAGCGCCGCGCGGGCGGGGGCGATGCCCGAGGCCAGGCGCATATTGGCGCCGGGATTGTGCGACAGCCCGCCACCGCGCTTCGCCAGCAGCGCCAGGTCGCCCTCGGTCAGCCAGACGCCATGCGCGACCGAGAAGCGCGGCCCGACCAGCCCCATCCGGTCCATGTGCTCCAGCAGGGTGGCGCCGCCATAGCGCAGCTCGCCGGCGGCGGCCTGGTAGCGCGCCTCGGCCACATGGCTCTGCACCCGCAGCCCGAATTCTTCCGCCAGCGCCGCGCAGCCGCGGAGAAATTCCTCCGAGCCATGCAGCGGGATGGTGGGGCCGAGGCCGAGGGCGATGCCGGAAGCGCCATGCCGCCAGCCCTGGGCGGCGCGGCGCAGCGTCGCCAGGGTCTCGGCGGCGGGGGCCATGCGCATGGCCGCGGCGCGCGCGCGATGGGCTTCGGGCAGGGAATCCACCAAGCCCGGCGTCGCCTCGAAGAAGTTCAGGTCGGCCACCATCGGCGCCAGCACGGCGCGCAGCCCGACGCTGGCATAGGCCTCGGCCATCGCCTCCAGCCCCTCCGGCGTCGGGCCGGGGAATTCGGCGGGCAGGTCGAAGGCGGCGGTGCAGCCCTTCTTCAGCAGCTCGACGGCGGTGAGCTGGACCGAGAGCTTCTTGTCGGCCAGGCCCCGCCCGCCGCCCACCCAGGGGGCGTGGGCCAGCAGCAGCGCCAGGTCCCATTTGTCGCCCGCGCCCTTGGCCAGCCCGCCATGGCCATGGGTGTGGCCATTCACCAGGCCGGGGATCACCAGCCGGTGGCCGGCCTCGACCACCTCGGCATCCTCCACCGCGCTGCCCGGCGGCAGCAGGGCGGCGATGCGGTCGCCCTCGATGAGGAGGTCGGCGAGCGGCGCGGAGCGGGCATCCGGCGCCAGCACACGGGCGCCGCGCAGCAGCAGCCGGCGCGTCACAGCATGCGCTCGGCGCGCGGCGGCAGGTAGCGGTCGGTGAACATGCTGGCGGCCTCCGGCGGGGTGTTGATGCCATAGGCCTCGGCATTGACCCGCACCAGCTGCGCGGCGCGCGCCATGTCGAGCACGCCGAGCCCGCCCTCCCGGCTGTTCGGCGTGATGATGGACCGATCCCGCGTCATGGCAAACCGCCGCGCCTCCAGCGCGGAGTCGAACAGCGGCTCGCGCTTCTTCAGCGAGGCCATCCCCGCCGGCACGTCGTTCAGCAGCAGCTTCAGCCCGCCCATGGCGGCGCGGACGAATTTCGCCGCCGTCTCGCCATTGCGCTCCAGCCATTCGGCGCGGGCGAACAGGCCGGAGCCCAGCAGGTCCAGCCCATGCTCGGCATAGGGCCAGCCGAGGATCTGCTCCTCCGGGATGCCGAGGCCCACCAGGTTGAAATGCACGGTGAAGAGGAAGCCGCTGACCGCATCCACCTGGCCGGTGCGCAGCATGGTGTCGCGCAGATTGGCGGCCATGGAGGTCCAGCGCATCCGGCTGGTGTCGATGCCGGCGACGCGGGCGAAGGCGGGGAAGAGCATGCGGCTGCCCTCCCCCTCCGGCGCGCCGAGGGTGCGGCCGGCCACATCCTGCGGCTTCTCGATGCCGCGGCCGCGCAGGGTGACGATGGCGGCGGCGGTGCGGTCGAAGACCGGGTAGATCATCACCAGCCGGTTCTGCGGGTATTCGGCGTTGAACTTCACCGCGCCCGAGAAATCGGCGAAGCCCATGTCGTAGGCGCCGGAGCCCACCTTCACCAGCGCGTCGCCCGAGCCGAAGCCGCGATCCATGCGGACCGACAGCCCCTCCCGCTGGTACAGGCCATGATCCTCGGCCAGCGAGAACATGGCGTGGTTGCCCTGCAGCGCCCAGTCCAGGGTGAAGCGCAGCGCCGCCTGGGCGCGGGCGGTGCGCAGCGCCGGCATGGCCAGGGCGGCGCCCAGCAGCAGGCGGCGGGGCAGCAGGGAGCGGTCGGGCGGGGTCATGGCGTCTCTCTCCGGCATCGGCGCCTTCCCGCCGTGCAAAAGGCGGACCAGCCTCGCGGCCGGCCAGAGCCGCGTCCCGGCGCCGCGCCTGCCCAGAAACCGGGCAGAACCGCCCCGCTTTGGCCGGCGATGCGGCGCCTCAGCCGGTCAGCTCGGCCACGCTGACGCGGTTCTCCGCGACCGGCCAGAGCCGCGCCACGATCCGCTCCTCGTTGAACTGCGCCAGGACCGGCTGGCCGAGGCGCTCCGCCGGCGCGCGCAGCGTCGCGGTGGCGCTGCGCGCCAGGCCGCGCGGGATGTCGGCCGGCTCCCGCCCATCGAGGATGATGGCGTCGCGCGGCAGGCCGAAATAGCCGCGCGGCCGGGTGAACAGCAGCACCGCCCCCGCCGCCCGGTCCTGCTCGCCGACCGGCCGCGCCGGGCGCAGATGGATGATGTCGGAGGAGCGCGGGAAACCCGAGCGGTAGATGTGCGTGACCGGATGGCCGGGGGCGGCGACGACGAATTCCAGCGTCCAGTCCGGCGCCACCTGCACCGGGCCCCACAGCCCGTCCGCGCCGGTCACGCGGCGCAGCAGCGGCTCGCCCAGCCGCGCGCCGGTCTCCGGGTCGGTGCGCCAGATGTCCACCTGTGCGCCCTCGACGGGGCGGTTGGTCGGCACGCCGCCCGGCGTGCCGGTGACTTGGCCGTTCAGCACCGGCCGCGCCTCCGGCACAATGGCGAGGCGCGCGGGCTCCCGCCCGGCGATCCAGCGGAACATCTCGCGGAAGGCGCGCGGGTGGTAGGCGACCTCCCGGTGGTCGAGCTGGCCCAGCACCAGGTTGGTGGCGCCGCGCAGCTCCGGCCCGGCCGGGCCGGTGCCGGTCGGGCGGCCGGGCTGGCCGAGGGCGAAGGCATCCGCCTGCGCATAGACGTCATTGCCGTCGCTGCGCAGCGTCAGGAATTCGGTGCCGGGCACCACGTCGCTCTCCCCGCCATTCAGGCGGCGCAGCAGGGCGGAATGGGCGTTGAACTCGCGGTTGCGGGTCTCCGGCCAGTCATAGACGCCGCGATTGGGCGTGCCGCAGAGCACGGCATGCGAGACCTGCGCCGCGCCGCCCCCATGCACCACGAAGTCGCGGATCGGGTAGCCGCCACGGCTGTTGCCCACCAGCGCGACCCGCGCGGCGCCGGTCGAGGCGCGCAGCGCCGCCACCGCCGCCGCCACGGCGGCGGTGAACTCGGCGGAGGAGGAGCGGCGCGGCTGCGCCACCCCGTCATCGTCGCGCGCCAGCGGGTCGGGCAGGTTCAGCGCGGCGAGGCGCGGGCGCGGCACGCCATTGCTCTCGAAGCGCCACAGCGTGGTCTGCCACAGCGCGGCCTGGTCGCCATTGCCGTGGATGAACAGCACCGGCGGCATGGCGTCCAGGCTGGAGGGCTGCGCCCGGGCGCGGCCTGGCCACAGGGCGGGGGCGGCCAGCGGCGCCATGGCGGCCGCCAGCAGCAGGTCTCGGCGTTTCATTCCCATGCGCGCAGCACAGCAGGGAATGCGCGGCAGGGGAAGCGGTCAGGCGCGCCCCGCCGCCTCCCCCGCCGCATGGCCGAGCGCCACCGCCGTCAGCAGCCCGTTGCCGGAGAGATAACCCTCCGCCCGGCTGCCGGAGACACCACAGGCGGCGCCGCCGGCGGCGTAGAGATTGGGCAGCGCCGCGCCATCCGGCCGCAGCACCCGCGCCGACGCATCGACCACCAGCCCGCCCTGGGTGTGGAACAGCGCGCCGGTGACGCGCACGGCGCGATAGGGCGGCACGAGCGGCGCGACGCCCGCGAAGTCGCGGCCGAAACCGTCCGTCGCACCCTCGCGCTTCAGGCGCTCGACCTCCGCCAGCGTCGCCGCCAGCGCGGCCTCGGGCAGTTTGGTGGCGGCCGCCAGGGCGGCGATGTCGGGCGCGGTCAGCACCACCCCGGCGGCCTCGGCCTGGCGGAAATCCTCGAACTGCCGCGCGATGCCGGCGATGCGCTCGTCGAACAGGCTCCAGGCGATCCCTTCGGGCTGCCGCAGCACCAGGGCGGCGGCCTCGGAATAGCCATGGCTCTCATCGGCGAAGCGGCTTCCCTCCAGATTCACCTGGATGCCGCCCTGGGTCATGGTGGCCCAGGAGATCAGGATGCCGATGGGGTGCGCCACCGACCCGTGCCCCTGATGGCCGGAGAGGTGCCGCGTCGCCGCCCCCAGCGCCTGGCCCCAGAGCAGCGCGTCGCCCTGGTTGCCGGCATGGCCGAAATACAGCGCGCCGGAGAGCTGCGGCACATGCTCGGCCACCAGCGCCGGATTGCCGCCATAGCCGTTGCAGGCGAGGATCAGCGCGTCGCAGCCCAGCCGTTCCTCGCTGCCATCGGGGCGGCGATAGGCCAGGCCGTGGATGCGGCCCCCGGCATCGGCATACAGCGCGGTGACCTGCGCCTCGCAGAGGATCTCGACGCCCGCGGCCTCGGCGGCCTCGCGCAGACGGTCCACCAGCTCCTCGCCGGAGCGGCTGGGCAGGCCGTGCATGCGGCAGGCGGAATGGCCGGGATAGCGGAAATCGGTGATCACCGAGAAATCCAGCCCATGCCGGTCGGCCAGCCATTCCAGCACCGGGCCGATGCGGGCCGCCAGCGCCTCGACCAGCGCCGGGTCGGGCTCGCCGCCCGCCTTGGCCAGGATGTCGGCGGCGAACAGCGCCGGGCTGTCCGCCTCCCCCGCCGCCTGCTGCCAGCGCGTGGCCGGCGCCGGGATCAGCCCGGCGGAGAGCGCGGTGGAGCCGCGCGGCACCGGGTCGCGCTCCAGCACCAGCACCTCCTGCCCGGCCTCGCGCAGCGCCAGCGCCGCGACCAGCCCGGCGGCGCCGGCACCGATGATGACGACCGGCAGGGTCAGCTCGAATTCGACGCCGGCGGCGGACAGGATGCTCATGCCGCCTCCAGCTCCGCCATCGCCTGGGCGATGCTGGCGATGCGCGCGACCGGGCGCAGCGCCGCGATGGCCGTCGCATGCGTCTCGGCGCCGAAGGCGGCGCAGCCATCCTCCAGCACCGTCACGTCGATGTCGCGCACATGCGCGTCGCGCACCGTGGAGGCGACGCCGCCATTGGTGACGATGCCGCAGACATAGAGCTTGCGGATGCCGGCCTTGCGCAGCACCCATTCCAGCCGCGTCATGTAGAAGGCGGAATAGGCCAGCTTCTCCACCGAGAGATCGGCCGGCTGCAATTCATCGACCAGTTGGTGGCCCCAGGCGCCGGGGCAGAAATCGCCCTTGCGCAGGAAGGGCCGCAGCGCCTTCAGGTGGGGCGAGATCATCGGCTCGCCGCCCTTGCCCGGCACCAGGGTGAACTGGGTGGAGACCACCCAGCCATTCTTCTGCCGGAGCGCGTCCGCCAGCGGCTTCACCCGCGCCGGCAGGGCGGCGATGGAAGGGTCGCCCTGGCCGCCGCGCGCATAGGCGCCGTCGGGGTGGATGAAGTCATTCTGCAGATCGACGATCAGCAGCGCGGTCTCGCTGGCAGGGATGGGGTCGTGGCTCATGCGGCGCGCTCCACGATGATGTTGCCCAGATGGTCCACCCGCGCCACTAGGCCGGGATCGACCACGGTGGTGGCGTCCGGCTGCTCCAGGATGGCCGGGCCCGGGATGGTCGCGCCCTCCGGCAGCTCCAGCCGGGCATAGATGGCGGTGTCGTGCCAGGCGCCCTCGAACCAGACGGGGCGGCTGCCGCGCCGGGCGGCCTCGATGCTGGCGCCCGGCTCGGGCTTCAGCAGGCCAAGATCGAAGCGCGGCCGCCGGCCGATCGCCGCGGTGCGCAGATTGACGATGCGCACACCAAGCCCCGGCAGCAGGCGGGAGAAGCTGGTCTGGTAGGCACGCTCGAACGCCTCGCGCACGATGGCGCGGGAGAGGCCCGTGCTGCCATCCCTGACCTCGACCGGCAGCGGCACGGCGACGGTGTGGGTCTGGCCGGCGTAGTGCATGTCCAGCTCGAACACCGTGTCGATGCGCTCGACGGCGAGGCCGGCGGCCTCCACCACGGCGCGCGCGGCTGCGGCCTCCGCCACCATGCGGCGGTCCAGCGCGGCCTCGTCCAGCGCGTCCAGGGTCAGGTTCACCGTCTGCACCTGATCGTGCCGGATATCGGCGATGACGCAGCCCAGCGCCGAGGTGACGCCGGGGAAGCGCGGCACCAGCGCCGCCTTCAGCCCGACCTCGCGGATCAGCGCGCCGGTGTGCAGCGCGCCGCCGCCGCCGAAGGGCACCACGGCGAAGCGCGACGGGTCATGCCCGCGCTCGATGGAAACCAGCCGGATGGCGCCGGCCATGCGCGCATTGGCGACGCGCAGAATCGCCTCCGCCGCCGCCATGGCGTCCAGCCCCAGCGGGCGGCCGACATGTTCGAGGATCGCGGATTTCGCCGCCTCGACATCCAGGCGCGCCAGCTTGCCGCCGATGGGCCGTTCGGCATTGATGCGGCCGAGCACGACATTGGCGTCCGTCAGCGTCGGCCGCGTGTTGCCCTGGCCGTAGCAGACCGGGCCGGGGCGGGAGCCGGCGCTTTCGGGGCCCACCTGCAGCAGCCCGCCGGCATCGACATGGGCGATGGAGCCGCCGCCGGCGCCGATGGTGCTGATCTCGATCATCGGCGTGCGGATGACCAGGCCGAAATCGATGGTGGTCTGCGCCGCCAGCGCCGTGCCGCCACCCACCACCAGCGAGACATCGAAGGAGGTGCCGCCGAGATCGCCGGTGATGACATCCGGGAACCCCGCCTCGCGCGCGATGGCGGCCGCCGCGATGACGCCGGCCGCAGGGCCGGACAGCGCCGTGCGCACCGGCAGGCGCCGCGCCGTGGCCGTCGACATGACGCCGCCATTCGACTGCACGATGTGGAACTGGCCGGTGAAGCCCTCCCCCGCCAGGGCCTTGTCGAGCTTGCCGAGATAGGAGCCGACCACGGGCTGCAGATAGGCGTTCAGCGCGGTGGTCGAGGTGCGCTCGAACTCACGGATCTCGGGCAGGATCTGGGTGGAGCAGGCGATGGTCTCGCCCGGCCAGACGGCGCGCGCCGCGTCGAGCGCCGCCTGCTCATTCGCCGGGTTGGCATAGGCGTTGATGAAGACGATGGCCAGCGCCTCGGCGCCCTGGGCGATCAGCTGGCGCACCGCCGCCTGCACCTCCGCCGCATCCACCGCCTGGCGGATGGAGCCATCGGCCAAAGTGCGCTCGCTGACCTCCAGCCGCATATCGCGATCGACGACTGGAAGAAAATCGCCCCAGAGGCCCCAGGTGTGGAGGCGGTCGCGGCGGCGCATCTCCAGCACGTCGCGGAAGCCGCGCGTGGTGACCAGCCCGACCTTCGCGCCCTTGCGCTCCAGCAGCGCATTGGTGCCGACGGTGGTGCCATGCACCACGGAGGCGAGCTGCGCCACCGGGCCGAAGCTCTTCAGCCCTTCGAGGAAACCCACCGCCTCATCGCCGCGGTTGGAGGGCACCTTGGCGGTGCGGAAGCGTCCCGCCGCCTCGTCATAGCAGAAGAGATCGGTGAAGGTGCCGCCGACATCGACGCCAACAATGGTCGCGCTCATGCCGCGCCGTTCTCCGTCACATAGCCCAGCCGGCGGTCGCGCGCGGCCTTTTCCGGGTTGCGCTGCGCGGGGTCGCCCCAGCCGCCGCCGCCGGGGGTTTCCAGCTTCACGCTATGGCCGGCCTTCAGCGCGATATCGGTGATCTTGGACACCATGGGCGGGTGATGCGCGCCCTGCTCATCGGTCCAGGTGAAGCGGTTCAGTGCCGCCGGCGTGCCGCCGGAGACACCGAAAGGCGCCGCCTTGCCGCGCTCCCCCAGCAGCGAGACGCGCGCATCGGTCAGCGGCTCGATCTCATAGACCGCGCCGAGCCCGCCGCGATGCGCGCCCTGCCCCGCCGAATCCGGCCGCAGCGCCCATTGGCGGAACAGCACGGGATAGGCGGCCTCCAGGATCTCCACCGGCGGGATGGTGGCGGTGGAGATCGGGTTGTTGGCGTGGCTCAGGCCATCGCTTTCCGGATTGCCGCCGAGGCCGCCGCCAAAGAAGGAGAACATCACCCAGCGCGAGCCATCGGCGCGATGCCCGGCCAGCGACAGCGCGTTGATGGTGCCGAAGGGCGCGGCGGTGGCGCGTGCCGGATCGGCCTTGGCCAGCGCGCCGAAGATCACGCCGATCAGCCGCAGGATGGTCTCGGTATAGCCCGCGACCGGCCGCGGCGCCTTGGCGCCCAGCAGCGTGGTGTCGGGCACGGTGAAGGCGATGGGGCGCAGGCAGCCGGCATTGGCCGGGACCTCGGTGAAGACGTGCTTCAGCGCGACATAGCAGGCGGCGATGGCGGTGGAGCGGGCGATGTTCACCGGCCCCTGCACCGGCGGCGAGGACCGGGAGAAATCCAGCGCCATGGTCTCGCCCGCGATGGTCAGGTCGAGCGCGATGGTCAGCGTCTCGTCGCTGATGCCGTCATTGTCCAGCACATCCTCGAAGCTGTAGAGGCCGTCGGGCAGGCTGGCGATGGCGGCGCGCATCATCGCCTCGGCGCGGGCGGAGAAGGCGTCGAAGGCCTGGCCCAGCACCGCCTCGCCATATTCGTCGAGCAGCGCGGCGAAGCGCCGCTCGCCGAGATCGAGCGCGTTGAGCTGGCCGTTCAGGTCGCCCCAGTTGGAATCCGGCACGCGCGAATTGGCCGCCAGGATGTCGAGCAGGTCCTGGTTCATCCGCCCCTGGCTGATCAGCCGCACGGGCGGGAAACGCACGCCTTCCTGGAAGCTCTCGGTGGCCTTGGGGTTGTAGCCGCCCGGGACATTGCCGCCGATATCGAGCCAATGGCCGACGGAGGCCATCCAGCAGAACAGCCTGCCGCCGCGGAAGATCGGCCGCACCAGGCGGAAATCGTTCAGATGGGTGCCGCCATCATAGGGGTCGTTGAACAGGAAGGTGTCGCCCTCCTGCACCGCATCGCCGGCGGCGACCTTGTCGATCACCGCCTTCACGGCGAAGGCCATGGCGCCGACGAAGATCGGCAGGCCATTGGCGCCCTGCACCAGCGTCTCGCCGGTCTCGGCATGGTAGAAGCCGTGGCAGGCGTCGCGCGCCTCGGCGATGATCGGGTTGAAGGCGGAGCGGTAGAGCGTCGCGTCCATCTCGTCCGCGATCTGCTCCAGCCGCCCCTTCAGGATGGCGAGGGTGACGGGGTCGATGGCGCTCACGCCGCGCCCTCCTTGCGTTCGAAATCCGCGTAGGTTTCGCCCAGCGCCAGCATCTCCGGCGTGCCGATCAGCGCGTTCAGCGCGCCGAAATCGAACATGCGATCGGCGAAGGGCTGGTTGCTGCCATGCCGCGCCAGCGAGGCGTAGTAGTCGCGCGCCGTATGCGCCAGCGCACGGACGATGCCGCCCGGGAAGATCACCAGGCCGAAGCCCATCTCTCCGAGGGCTGCCGCAGTGGAGATCGGCGTGTCGCCGCCCTCCACCATATTGGCCAGCAGCGGACGCAGCCCGCCGAGCTCGGAGGCGATGCGCGCCATCTGCTCGCGCGAGCGCGGCGCCTCGACAAACAGCACATCCGCCCCGGCCTCGGCATAGAGGCGGGCGCGGTCCAGCGCCGCCTCCATGCCCTCCACCGCCACGGCGTCGGTGCGGGCGATGATCAACGTCTCCGCGCTGTGGCGCGCATCGACGGCCGCCTTGACCTTGCCGGCCATCTCGCCGGCGGAGATCAGCGACTTGCCCTGGAGGTGGCCGCAGCGCTTCGGCAGCGTCTGATCCTCGAGTTGCAGGGCGGTGGCGCCGGCACGCTCGAACATGCGCACGGTGCGCTGGGTGTTCAGCGCATTGCCATGGCCATTGTCGGCATCGACCACCAGCGGCAGGCCGACGCGGTCGCGGATCAGCCCGACCGTCTCGGCCACCTCGGTCATCGAGACCAGGCCGATATCGGGGCGGCCGAGCCGCGTATAGGCGATGGCGGCGCCGGAGACATAGAGGGCGCGGAAGCCGGCATCGGCGGCGATGCTGGCGGTCAGCGCATCATAGACGCCCGGCGCGACGACGGGCGCCGCACTCGCCAGGCTGGCTTTCAGACTCATCGGGCAAGGCTCCGCGGCGGTGCCGCCAAGAGGGGTGTCAGCGCATCCAATCCGCCTGTCCGGTCGACGCCCCGCACCGCCTGGATCAGCGCGGCCGCATGCGCAGCGCCCCAGACGGGTTCCGCCAGCTCGCGGAATTTCTGCAGGATGTCGTCCTCGGTGTAGGGGTCCTCGGTGTCGCCGCGATTGGTCAGCACCTCGGCCTGGTGCCGCGTGCCGTCGCGCAGGATCAGCGCCACGCGCGCGGGGCGCAGACCGGGCAGGCGCGCGGTCAGCGCCGCATCCTCCCGCACCACGACCCGCGCGGCCAACGCACGCACCGCCTCGTCCTGCAAGGCCGGCGGGCGGAAGGCGGGCACGCTGGCGCTGCCATGCAGCAGCGTCGTGGCCAGGGCGAAGGGGATGGAGAATTTCGCCGACAGCATGTTGGAGGGCGCCGGCAGATCGAGCTGCGCGGCCCAGACATAGGTGTCGACCTCGATGCGCTCGATCTGCTCCGGCGCGAGATCCGGCAGGCGCTGGCGCAGCTCGGCCAGCGCGTCGAGCGCGCCATGGGTGTAGCGGCAGGCGGCGTGGCGCTTGAAGTAGTTGCGCGCGATCTCCCAGCGCGTGCCGAGGTCCTCGGTCATCGCCGACTGAGAAAAATCCTCGGCGATGATGCCGCCATAGACGGCGCCGATGCCGTCCGTCTCGCCGGTGAAGCCGGATTGCACCAGATCCCAGGCCATCAGCCCGAGCTGGTTGGAGAAGCCGGCATAGCTGTTCCGCACCGTCGCCCCTTCCAGCATGGTGCGGCGGCTGGTGGAGAGGCCGAAGCTGGAGGCGATGTTCAGCCCCTGGATCATCGTCTCGGCGGCTGCGCCACGCAGATGCGCAACCGACAGAAAAGCGGCCGGGGTGCCCCAGGTGCCGTGCGGGTGCATGGTGACCCGCAGCTTGCTGGCGATGCCGATGCGCGCGCCCAGCTCATAGCCGAGCGCGATGGCGCCGAGCAGGGCCGCGCCATCGCGCGGCGCCGCGGCAAGTGCGGCCGGCACCACATGGATGGCGGGGTGGCCGCGCGCATACTGGTTGCCCTCATCCAGCTCCAGCATGGTGCCGGCGGTGCCATTGGCGAAGGCGGCCAGCAGCGGCGGCAGCGCACGCCCCGCGCCGATCGCCACGGCAGAGCCGCCACCGGCATAGTTCGCTTGCGCCAACAGGGAAGAAAGTTCTGGCTCCTGCATGCCGGCGGCGATGACAGCGATGCTGTCGAGCAGCACCAGGCGCGCGCGCTGCAGCGCCTCCGGCGGCAGGTCGGCTGCGGAAAAGGCGGCGGCGAAGCGGCCCCATTCCGTCAGCCAGTCCGGCCGCTTCTGTTGCAGCAGCACGGAGGCCGGAAGGATGCCGGGCGTGACAATGCTCATACGGGACCTCACATGCCGAGATAGGCGCGGCGCAGCTCGGGATTGTCGCGCACCTCGGCGGCGCTGCCCGACAAGGCGAAGCAGCCATTCTCCAGGATGTAGGCGCGCGAGGCGATCTCCAGCGACTGCACCACATTCTGCTCGACCAGCAGGATGGGCAGGCCGTCGGCGTTCAGCCGGCGGATCAGGGTGAACATTTCTTCCACCAGAAGCGGCGACAGGCCGAGCGAGGGCTCGTCCAGGATCAGCAGGCGCGGCTCGGCCATCATGCCGCGGCCGATGGCGAGCATCTGCTGCTCGCCGCCCGACAGCGTGCCGGCGGCCTGGCCCATGCGCTCCCGCAAGCGCGGGAACACGTCGAAGACATGTTCGAGGTTGCGCGCGCGGCGCGGCTTGCCACGGCGGTAGGAGCCAAGCTCCAGATTCTCCCGCACGCTCATGGTGGGGAAGATGCGGCGGCCCTCGGGCACATGGATCAGTCCGGCAGCGACGATGGCATCCGGCGTGGCGCGGCCGATGCGCGTGCCGTCGAAGCGGATCTCCCCCGAACTCGGGCGCAGCACGCCGGAGAGCACCTTGTTCAGCGTCGTCTTGCCGACGCCATTGGCGCCGAGCACCGCGACGATCTCGCCCGCCGCCACCTGCATGTCGAGGCCGCGCAGCACCTCCACCGCGCCATAGCCGGCGCGCAGGCCACTGACCTCAAGCATGGGACTCGCCCTCCGCCCGGATGCGCGCAGCCGCGCCATGGCCGAGATAGGCCTCGATCACCGCCGGGTCGTTGCAGACGACGCGTGGCGGCCCCTCGGCGATCATGCGGCCCTGGGCCAGCACATGCACATGGTCGCAGAGATTCATCACCGCCTGCATCACATGCTCGATCATCAGGATGGTGACGCCGCGCGCGCGGATGGCGCGCAGCACGGGAAGGATATCGCGCACCTCGGACGGGTTGAGGCCGGCCAGCACCTCGTCCAGCAGCAGCAGGCGCGGCTCGGTGGCCAGGGCGCGGGCCAGTTCCAGCCGCTTGCGGCCGGCCACCGTCAGCGCGGCGGCGGGGCGATCCAGCAAGGGCGCCAGCCCGACCTCCTGCGCCACCTGCTCGGCGAGGTGCAGCGCCTCATCGCGCCGCGTGTGGCGAAGATAGGCGCCAACGGCGATGTTCTCCCGCACCGTCAGACCCTGGAAGGGCTGCACGATCTGGAAGGTGCGGGCGATGCCGCGGCGGGCGCGTAAGTGCGGCTCCTCCGCCGTCACATCCTCGCCCGCGAAGGCGACGCGGCCGGCGCTCGGCACCAGGAAACCCGAGGCCAGGGCGAAGAGCGTCGTCTTGCCCGCGCCATTCGGGCCGATCAGCCCGGTGATCGAGCCTTCGGGCACGTTCATCGAGGCCTTGTCGACGGCGAGCAGGCCGCCGAAGCGCTTGCTCAGCCCGTCCAGCACCAGCAGCGTCATGGCAGCGCCCTCCCCGGCCGCAGGCGGCGCAGCGCGCCGACCAGCCCCGCCGGCACGAAGGCCACGGCGGCGATCAGGATGATGCCGAACAGCACCAGGTCGATGCCGGTCAGCCAGCCGAGCATTCCCTTGGTGATCTCGCCCACGCCATGCAGCGCCAGCGCGCCGATGACCGGGCCGAGCACGGTGCCGAGGCCACCCACGATGGCGGCGATCAGCAGCTCGACCGAGATCCAGGTGCCGTAGGCGATGTTGGCGTCCAGGTAGAGAAAATTCTGCGCGTAGAGGCAGCCCGCCGCGCCGGTGATGGCGCCGGAGAGGGTGATGGCGCGCAGCTTGGTGGCCAGCACATCGACGCCGAGGGCGCGCGCCGCGTCCTCATTCTCGCGCACCGCGACCAGATGCGCGCCGAAGCGGCCGCGATCGATCCACAGCGTCAGAAGTGCCACGGCCAGGATGCAGGCCAGCACGACCCACAGCGCCTCGGCCCGGGTTGCGAATTGCAGGTTGGCGAGCCCCGGTTGCAGCTTGATCAGCAGGCCGGCGGCACCGCCGGTGAAGTCGGCGGCATTGGCCAGGATGCGCAGCACCTCGGCGAAGGCCAGCGTCACCAGCGCGAAATAGGAGCCGCGCAGCCGGGCGCGGAAGCTGAGGAAACCGATCACCCAGCCCGCCAGCGCGGCCAGCGCCACACCCGCGGCGAAGCCGGCCCAGGCATTCAGCCCGAGCTTCATCTGCAGGATGGCGGTGGCATAGGCGCCGGTGCCGAACAGCGCGGCATGGCCGAAGGACAGCTGCCCGCCATAGCCGCCGAGCAGGTTCCAGCCCTGCGCACCCAGCGCGATGATCAGCGCCGAGACCAGGAAGTTCAGCAGCAGGTTGGAGGCGAAAAGCGGCGTCAGCGCCAGGGCGCCGAGCAGCAGCACCAGCGGGATCAGGTCGCGCGGCTTCATGCGCGGGCCCCGAACAGGCCGGTCGGCCGCAGCAGCAGCACCAGGATGAAGATCAGGAAGATGCCGAGCTGGCCAAGGCTTTCACCGAGGAACAGCCCTCCCAGGCTCTCCACCACGCCGATGAACAGCCCGCCCAGCAGCGCGCCGGTGACCGAGCCCATGCCGCCCAGCACGACGATGGTGAAGGCCACCAGCACGAAGGCGTTGCCGACGCGCGGGTTGACGTAGAAGGTCGGCAGCAGCAGGCAGGCGGCGACCGCCAGGCAGGCGCAGCCGATGCCGAAGGTGACGGCGAAGATGTGGCGCGGGTCGATGCCGACCAGCTGCGCGCCGAAACGCTCCTTCGCCACGGCGCGGATGGCGCGGCCGGTGTCGCTGCGCGCCAGCAGCAGCCAGAGCAGCGCCGCCACCAGCAGCGCCACGGCAAAGCCGATCATGCGCGGGCGCGACAGCAGCATCGGCCCCAGCTCCACCACATCGAACCCCGCATCGCCGCCCAGGCTGCGCGTGTCGGAGCGGAAGGCGGCGAGCAGCGCATTCTCCAGGATGATGGACAGGCCCAGCGTCACCAGCAGGGTGTTGCGGTCCTCGCCATGGCTGGAGGGGCCGATGACATAGCGCTGCAGCGCATAGCCCAACGCGTAGAACAGGACCGCCAGCGGCAGGATGGAGGCATAGGGGCCGATGCCCAGCAGCATCTCCATGCCCAGCACCGCGAACATGGCGCAGGTCAGCAGCGCGCCATGGGCGAAATTGACGATGTGCAGCACGCCATAGACCAGGGTGAGGCCGAGCGCGACCAGGGCGTAGGCCGCCCCGGTCATCAGCCCATTCACCATGGCCTCGGCCACGATGGCGGGAGAATACATGGTCCCGCGATCAGCCCTGCACCGGGAAGACCGGCCTGGCGTCGGCGAAGGTGTCGGGGAAGATCACCTTGATGTCGCCGCCCTGCACCTGCGTGTTCACCGGGCCGGCGCCGGTGTTCTGGCCATTCTCGAACTTCGTCGGGCCATAAGGCATGATGTGGCCGGCGAAGGTGGAGGCCGCCAGCGCCTCGATCAGCTTGGCGCGGTCGGCGCCGCCCGCCTTCTCCAGCGCATCGGCCACCAGCTTCACGCAGGAATAGTTCAGCGGCACGTTGTAGGCCCAGAGGCGGCTGCCCTGCTCCACCTGCGCCTTCAGCGCGCGGGCTTCCTCGCTGCGCGGATCGTGCCAGTGGTTGCAATCCATCACCGCATCGGCCGCGTCCGGGAACTCCTTGACGAAGCGGTAGTTGGAGGCGGCGCCGTTGAGCACGGCATAGATGCCCTTGGGGCGGATGCGCTGCTGCCGCATGGTGCGGGCCAGCAGCACGAACTCGCCATAGTAGCTGGAGGGAATCACCAGATCCGGGCGCAGCGAGCGGATGCGCAGCGCCACATTCGACATGTCGCGCGCCGGCGTCGGATGGGCGATGGTCTCCAGCACCTCGAAGCCGAGCTTGGGCAGCTCCGCCTGCAGCAGCCGGGCCAGGCCCGAGCCGAACAGCCCGTCCTCATGCACCAGCACCACCGTCTTGCAGGGCTTGCCGGCGGCGTCGTTGAGGCGGACGAGGTTCTCCAGCGCCGTCTTCGTCACCATGCCGAAGCCGGGGGCGAAGCGGAAGGTGTTGCGCAGGCCGCGCGCGGTGATCTGGTCGGAGACGCCGACATCGACGATGTAGGGCAGGTCGTAGCGCGAGGCGGCCTGGCTGGCGGCCAGGCAGATCGGGCTGGCGAAGCCGCCGACAATGGCGGCCACGCCCTCGGCCTGCAGCTTCTCCACCTCCTGCACCGCGGCTTCGGGGTTGGAGCGCGCATCGGCCACGACCAGCTCCAGCTTCGCGCCGCCCAGCGCCTTCAGCCCGCCCGCGGCATTGATCGCCTCCGCCGCCAGGGTGGCGCCGAGCCGGCCGAGATCGCCATCCTGCGCCAGGGCGCCGGTCAGCGGCTGCAGGATGCCGAGCTTCACCGTGGCGGGCTGCGCGCGCAGCAGGCCGGGCATGGCGAGGGCCGGCAGCAGCGCGCCGGCGCGCAGCGCGCCACGGCGCGTGATGGTCAGGCGGGGCGTGGTCATGGTGACGAGTTCCTCTTGCTGCGCGTGGACCGTGACGTGGCGGTTTCTTCGGTATTGGCCGCGCGGGGCGGCAATGGGCTCCAGCGGCGGGCGCCATCGGCCCCCGTGCGCTGCAGCTGCATCTGGAAATTGAAGCGGTCGGGCCGGTAGAGGGCGTGCAGATGCTCGACCGCCCTGCCCTCCTCATCCTCGACAAGGCGGGTGAGCGAGAGCAGCGGCGCGCCGATCTCGAGTTGCAGCAGCTCCGCCACCTCGGGCCCGGCCAGCGTCGCGCCGATCGACTGCCGCGCGCGCGCCACGCGCAAGCCGCTGCGCTCCAGCAGCGTCAGCAGCGGCTGCGAGGCGAGCTCGGCCTCGGAATAGGTCTGGCCGATGCGCTCCGGCACATGGGTGGTCAGATGCGAGAAGGGCGCGCCATTCATCAGCCGCATGCGCACCGCGCGCTGCGCCCGATCCGACGGCCCGAGGCCCAGCGCCTCCGCCACCGCCGCCGGCGGCTGCGTGTAGCCGAAGGAGAGCAGCCGCACCTCGGTGCGCCGCCCCATCTCCTTCAGATGCGAGAAGACATCGGAGAAATCGACGATGGTGGGCGCCAGCAGCGCGCCGCCGCGCACGAAGGTGCCGACGCCGGCGCGGCGCTCGACCAGCCCCTCGGCCGCCAGCTGGTCCAGCGCGCGGCGGATGGTGACGCGGGAGACGCCATGCTCGGCCGCCAGGTCCGGCTCGCCCGGCAGGCGCGACCCCACCGCAAGGGTGCCGCCGGCAATGCGGTCCCGCAGCAGCAGATAGATCCGGCGCGCCTTGAAGGGTTCGACGGCGGCGTCCACGCGACATGACCTCCTGTCTTACTCCTGTCTGGTTTTCCAGACCGGATGCTGTCTAGCCTACGAGACAGGAGCATTGCGTCAACGATTTTCCTGCGGCATCGTGCCGATGGGACGAAGCGGAGAATGGATGATGCCGGAAGGCCGCGCGCCGCGCGCGCTGTTCGACAAGGTGTGGGATGCGCATGTCGTGCTCACGCGCGAGGATGGGCAGAGCCTGCTCTGGATCGACCGGCATTTCTTCCATGAAGGCTCGCACCACGCCTTCGCCCAGCTGCGCGTCCGCAACGCGAAGGTGGCGCGGCCGGAGCTGAATATCGGCGTCGCCGACCATTACGTGCCGACGCGCACGCCCGGGCGCAGCATCCCGGATGCCGGCATCGCCGGCATGGTGTCGGGGCTGGAGGCGAATGCGGCGCGGCATGGCACGCGCCTCTTCGGGCTGCACGACCCGCGCCAGGGCATCGTGCATGTGGTTGGGCCCGAGCAGGGGCTGACCCTTCCCGGGCTGACCATCGTCTGCGGCGACAGCCACACCTCCACCCATGGCGCCTTCGGCGCGCTGGCCTTCGGCATCGGCGCTTCGGAGGTCGCGCATGTGCTGATGACGCAGACGCTGTGGCAGAAGCGGCCGAAGCGCATGCGCATCCGCACCGATGGCGCGCTGCGCGCGGGGGTGTCCGCCAAGGACCTGGCGCTGTCGATCATCGCGCGCATCGGCGCCGATGGGGCGCAGGGGCATGCGGTGGAATATGCCGGCAGCGCGGTGCGCGGCCTGTCGATGGAGGGGCGGCTGACGCTGTGCAACCTGGCCATCGAGAGCGGCGCGCGCTGCGGCATGGTGGCGCCGGATGAGACCACAATCGCCTTCCTGCGCGGTCGGCCGCACGCGCCGCAGGGTGCCGCCTTCGACGCCGCCGCCGAGGCGTGGCTCGCTTTGCCCAGCGATGCGGATGCCGCATTCGACCGCGAGGTGGTGCTGGATGCGGCGGAGATCGCCCCCACCGTCACCTGGGGCGTCAGCCCGGAGGATGCGTTGCCGGTGACCGGACAGGTGCCCGACCCGGAGCGCGCCACCGACCCGGCGAAGGCCGCGCAGATCCGCGACGCGCTGGACTATATGGGCCTACGGCCGGGGCAGAGACTGGAGGAGATCGCGGTGGACCGGGTGTTCATCGGCTCCTGCACCAACAGCCGGATCGAGGATCTGCGCGCCGCCGCCGCCGTGCTGGCCGGGCGGCGGGCGGTGGTGCCGGGGCTGGTCTCGCCGGGCTCGACGCTGGTGAAGCAGCAGGCGGAGCAGGAAGGGCTGGACCGCATCTTCCGAGATGCCGGGCTGGAATGGGTGGAATCCGGCTGTTCCATGTGCGTCGGCATGAATGGCGATCTGGTGCCGGCGGGGGAGCGCTGCGCGTCGACCACCAACCGCAACTTCAAGGGAAGGCAGGGCAAGGGGGCGCGCACGCATCTGATGTCGCCCGCCATGGCCGCCGCCGCGGCGCTGACCGGCCATATCGCCGATGTGCGGCCGATGCTGGAGGGAAGGTCCTGATGCGCCCCTTCACCCGTCTCGACGCCACTGCCTGCCCGCTGCCGCTGGCCAATGTGGACACGGACCAGCTGATTCCCGCGCGCTTCATGAAGCGGCCGCGCAGCGAGGGCTATGGCCAGTTTCTTCTGTACGACCTCCGCTTCGCCGAGGATGGCGCGGTGCGCGCCGATTCGCCGATCGATGCGCCGGAGCGCGCGGGGGCGGAGATCCTGGTGGCGCGGCGCAATTTCGGCAGCGGCTCCTCGCGCGAGGCAGCGGTGTATGCGCTGGTGGATGGCGGCTTCCGCTGCGTGCTGGCGCCGAGCTTCGGCGACATCTTTTCCAGCAATGCCGTGAACAACGGATTGCTGCCGGCCCGGCTGGCCGAGGGGGAGATCGAATCCCTTCTGGCGTGGCTGCGGGAGGGCGGCCGCAGCGTGACGGTGGATCTGGAGGCCTGCACCGTGGCGGCGGGCGATCTGCGCTTCGGCTTCAGCATCGACCCGGTGTGGCGGGTGAAGCTGCTGAATGGCTGGAACGACCTCGACCTGACGCTGAGCCACGCCGAGGCCATTGCCGATTTCGCCAGGCGTGATGCGCAGCTCCGCCCCTGGGCGCAGCTGCCGGCCGGAAACTGACAGAAAGGAAGGGGGCGCGGGGGAATACTTTTCCCCGCCGCTTTCTTTTAGTCTGGCTCTGGAACTTCCATTGCCAGCAGCAGGAAGGACAGCGTCTTGCCGTGCCCGTCGAGGTTCAGCGCGCCGTTGACGCCACCTTGCAGCACGTCCTCGACCACGAAATTGAAGGCGCCGAGGCCCGGCAGATCGTAGCGCCGGACCGAGGTGGCGCCGCGATGCGCGAAGAGGGCCAGCACCTTCGCCTCCGTCACTTCCCGCGCCAGATGCTCGAACTGCGCCGGATCATGCGCGATCAGGGAGAGGTTCAGCCGGTTGCCCTTGTCCCCGGCGCGGGCATGGGCCAGGCGGTGCAGCGCGATCATGCATCCTCCAGGGTCAGCAGCGAGACGGTGGGCGAGAGGCGCTCGCGCGGCACCAGGAAGGACAGGGTGCGGATGCGGTCGGTGACGCGGCTGCGCACGCCACCGCCCCCGGCCGGGCCGCAGCAATAGAGGGAGAGCACCTCCCGCACCGCCTGCTCCGCCGCCTCCCGCGTTTCGGTCGCCACCGCCAGGCGCAGGCGGAGGTCGGGCGGGGTGGCGTCCTCCAGCCCCGCCGGCACGCCGGCATCGCCGCCGAAGACGCTGACCACGCCGATCAGGTCCAGCCGCGCGCGGGCCGCCAGGCCCAGCTTCTCCAGCCGCTGCGTCAGGGTGCGGCCGGCCAGCTCGGCGCGGGCGCGGGCATTGGGGCCGGCATAGGAGATCTCGCCCTCCCCCAGCCAGCCGCCGGGCAGGCTGACGGTGGCCTTCAGCGTCGGCGGGCGCGGGCGGCCGCGGGCGCCGGAGAGCCGCACGCGGTCCGGCCCCTCCTCGGTGATGGTCACGCCGGTGATGTCCAGCACCACATCCGGCGTCAGATAGCCGGCGGGGTCATGCAGCTCGTAGAGCAGCTGCTCGGTCACGGTGCGGCGGTCCACCACGCCGCCGGTGCCGGCGGGCTTGGTGATCAGCACGCTGCCATCGGCGCCGATCTCGGCGATCGGGAAGCCGAGATCGGCCATGCCGGGCACGTCCTTCACGCCCGGATCGGCGAAATAGCCGCCCGTGACCTGCGCGCCGCATTCCAGCAGGTGCCCGGCCATGGTGCCGGCGGCCAGGCGGTCCCAGTCGTCCTCGGCCCAGCCGAAGCGCGCCAGCATGGGGCCGAGCGCGAGCGCCGGGTCGGAGCAGCGGCCGGTGATGACGATGTCCGCGCCCTGGCGCAGCGCCTCCGCGATCGGCGCGGCGCCGAGATAGACATTGGCGGCGATCACCGCCTCCGGCCGCAGCACGGCGCCCGCATCGCCCTCCCACGGGGCGAGGCCGGAGAGTGCCGGGGTGCCGCGGATGTCGTCGCCCTCCACCACCCCGACGCGGAGCGCGGGCAGGCCCAGCTCGCGCGCCAGGGCCAGCACGGCCCGCGCCGCGCCGCGCGGGTTGGCGGCGCCGCCATTGGTGACGATCGGGATGCGATGCGCCACGCAGCGCGCCAGGATCGGGCGCAGCAATTGCACCAAAGCGGGTTCGAAACCCGCGTCAGGCTTGTGCAGGCGCTCGCGCTGGGCCAGGGCCAGGGTGCGCTCGCCCAGCACCTCCAGCATCAGGGCGGCATGGCCGCCGGCGGCGATCAGCGCCTCCACCACCGGGAGCGGGGCGTCCAGCCGGTCGCCCGAGAAGCCTGAGCCGCAGCCGATGCGCAACACGTCCATAAGACATCCTTTAAGATCTTCTTTTTCTGAAGAAAAAGAAGCAAAAAGACTTTGTCTGTTCAGCGTCCCGCCTCAGGCCCGAGGCGGGACGCCAACTGAAAGAAAAGTTCTTTTTTTCAAAAAAGAACCCTTTTGCTTAATCCGCCTTGGCGCCGGACACGCGCACCACCTCACGCCACTTGGCGATATCCCCCTCCAGCCAGGGGCGGAACTCGGCCGGCGGCATGGCCACCGGCTCCAGCCCCTGGTCCAGCAGCTGCTGCTTCAGCTCCGGCGCGAACAGCGCCTCGCGCAGCGCGGCATAGATGCGGTCGCGCAGCGGCTCCGGCAGCCGCGCCGGGGCGAACAGCCCGTGCCAGGCGGAGACATCGAAATTGGCGATGCCCTGCTCCATCGCGGTCGGGATCTCCGGCGTCAGCTGCAGCCGCTGGGCCGAGGTGGAGGCCAGGGCGCGCAGCGTGCCCTCGCGCACGAAAGGCAGCACCGCCGTCACCTGGTAGATGATCATCGGTACATTGCCCGCCACCACATCGGTCACCGCCTGGGAGCCGCTGCGATAGGGCACATGCTCGAAGGGCGCGCCGGTGCGCAGCTTCAGCAGCTCCCCCGCCAGATGGCTGGAGGTCCCATTGCCGGCCGAGGCGTAGCTGACCCCCTGCCCCTGCTGCTTCGCCCAGGCGATGAATTCCGGCAGGGTGCGCGCCGGGATGCGCGGCGAGATGACCAGGAGGTTCGGCGCGTTGGTCACCAGCGAGATCGGCGTGAAGTCGCGCAGCACGTCATAGGGCATGTTCGGCATCAGCGAGACATTCACCGAATGCGAGGCGATGCTGCCCATGCACAGCGTGTAGCCATCGGGGGCGGATTTGGCGACGCCATCGCTGCCCACCACGCCACCGGCGCCCGCCCGGTTCTCCACCACCAGGGGCTGGCCCAGGATCTGGCTCATCCGGGTGGAGACCAGCCGCGTCATGATGTCGGTGCTGGTGCCGGCGCCGAAGGGCACCACCACGCGGATCGGCCGGGTCGGCCAGTTCTCCTGCGACCATGCGGCGCGCGGGGCCAGCATGGGCGCGGCGAGCAGCGCGCCGCCCAGCAGGGCACGGCGCTTCAGATGGGTGGGGTGCATGTCCGTCTCCTCGGCGGGGGCTTGCTTGGCCCCGTTTCATCGCATCAGGCCGCAGCAGCACCCATCAGTCCATTGAGTTTTTCCGGGGCAAGCCATAGGAATTCCTGATGACCCCCTCCCTGCGGCAATTGCGCGCCCTGGTGGCGGCGGCCGAGACCGGCAGCTTCAGCCAGGCGGCGCTGCGGCTGCATGTGTCGCAGCCCGCCCTCACCCTGCAGATCCGCGAGCTGGAACAGGGCCTCGGCGTCACGCTGTTCGACCGCACCGCGCGCGGCGCGCGGCCGACCCGGGCGGGGCTGGCGCTGGCGCACTCCTTCCAGCGCGTGCTGGCCGATCTCGACGCCGTGGTGGACAGCGCGCGGGACGAGGCGGCGCGGCGTGCCGGCGTGGTGCATCTGGCGGTGCTGCCCTCGGTCGCGGCGACGCTGCTGCCCCCGGTGCTGGCGCGGCTGCGCGCC
>NZ_GG770779.1:485126-494956 GCF_000164635.1 Pseudoroseomonas cervicalis ATCC 49957
GCGCATCCCGGCATCCGGGTGATGCTGCGCGACGCGGTGGCGCGGCGGGTCGGCGCGCTGGTCAAGGCGGGGGAGGTCGATCTCGGCATCGGCCATGCCGCGGGGCCGGAGCCGGAGCTGGCGGCGCGGCTTTTGTTCGAGGATGCGCTGGTCGCCCTGCTGCCGCCCGGCCACCCCCTGGCGGCGCAGCCGAGCCTGTCGCTCGCCGCCCTGTCCGACCAGCCCCTGGTGCTGACCGACCCGGAGAGCAGCCTGCGCGCCCTGGCCGAGGCCGCCTTCGCCGAAGCCGGCCTGCCGGCGCCGCGCCCGGCCTATGAGGCGACCTACATGTCGACGGCGGTGGCGCTGGCGCGGGCCGGGCTCGGCATCGCCATCCTGCCCGACAGCGCCATGGATTTGCGCGCGGCGCCGGAATTGCAGACGCGCCCCATCGACAGTCCCTTGCTGCGCCGCCGCATCCTGCTGCTGCGGCGGCAGGGCGCCGCCCTCTCCCCCGCGGCGGAGGCACTGGCCGAGGCGCTGCTGGCCGAGGCCCCCACTCTCAAGTTGACTTGAGGCCCCTCGCCGTGCCGAGATCGGTTCCAGGGAGACAAACGTCGTGGTGGCAGACAGGGCAAAGCAATGGTCCGTCTCCGCGCTGGCGCGCGAATTCGGCCTGACGGCGCAGGCGCTGCGCTTCTATGAGGAGCGCGGGCTGCTCACCCCCGGCCGCATCGGCGGTGTGCGGGTCTATGATTATCGCGACCATGCGCGGCTGCGGCTGATCCAGAAATTCCGCCGCCTCGGCTTCTCCCTCGACCAGATCGCCGAATACCTGGCGCAGTATCGCGCCGGGCAGCCCAATGCCGCGCAATACCGGCTGGGGCTGCGCCGCATCGAGGACCGTCTGGCCGAGCTGCGCCAGATGCGGCGCGAGCTGGACGAGACCATCGGCGAGCTGGAGGCGATGCGTGGCGACGCCGTGGCCCGGCTGCGCCATTGCGAAGCCGAATCGGCCGCCCCCGCCGCCTGACGACACCGAGGAGACAGCGATGCCCGCCTACACCCCGCCGGTCGAGGAGATGATGGCGCTGCTGGAGGAGGTGCTGGAGGCCGGCCCGGTGCTGGCCGGCCTGCCCGGCAGCGCGGGCGACCCGCTGCCCCTGCTGCGCGACGTGCTGGAGGAGGCCGGGCGCTTCGCCGCCCAGCGCCTGGCGCCGCTGAACGCCAGCGGCGACGCGGAGGGCTGCCGGCTGGAGAATGGCGTGGTCCGCCTGCCGCAGGGCTTCGCCGAGGCCTATGCCGAATTCGTCGCCGGTGGCTGGGGCGGTCTGGCGCAGCCGGTGGAATGGGGCGGCCAGGGCCTGCCGCGCGTGGCGCAGATCGCGCTGGACGAGATGCTCTCCTCGGCCAATTTCGCCTTCGGCCTGCTGCCCGGCCTGACCCGCGGCGCCGCCGAGATGGTGGAGCGCTTCGCGCCCGAGCCGCTGAAATCCACCTATCTGCCGAAGCTGGTCAGCGGCGAATGGGCCGGCGCCATGGCGCTGACCGAGGCGCATTCGGGCACCGATCTCGGCCTGCTGCGCACCAGGGCCGAGCCGCAGCCGGATGGCACGCTGCGCGTCACCGGCGGCAAGATCTTCATCACCGGCGGCGACCACGAGGCGGCGGAGAACATCGTGCATCTGGTGCTGGTGCGCCTGCCGGACGCGCCGCCGGGGGTGCGCGGCATCAGCCTGGCGCTGGTGCCGAAATACCTGCCCGATGCCGAAGGCCGGCCCGGTCCGCGCAACGCCCTGTCGGCCGGGGCGCTGGAGCACAAGATGGGCATCCATGCCTCGCCCACCTGCGTCATGAACTATGACGGCGCCACCGGCTGGCTGATCGGCGAACCGCATCGCGGCCTGGCCGTGATGTTCACCATGATGAACACCGAGCGGCTCTTCGTCGGCCTGCAGGGCCTGGGCATCGCCGAGGCCGCCTATCAGGGCGCCGCCCGCTACGCCCGCGACCGGCTGCAGGGCCGCGCGCCACTCTCCGCCGCCGGGGCGGAGGGGCCGCAGCCCATCCTGGGCCATCCCGATGTGCGGCGCATGCTGCTGACCATCCGCGGCTTCACCGGCGCGGCGCGCGCCTTGGCGCTGTGGACGGCGCTGGAGATGGACAAGGCCGCGCTGCATCCCGACCCGGCCGAGCGCGCTGCCTCCGAAGGGCTGATCGCCCTGCTCACCCCGGTGATCAAGGCGAGCTTCACCGATCTCGGCTTCGAAGCCACCGTGCTGGCCCAGCAAGTCTTTGGCGGCCATGGCTATGTGCGCGAATGGGGCATGGAGCAGCTGGTGCGCGATGCCCGCATCGCCCAGATCTATGAGGGCACCAATGGCGTGCAGGCCATGGACCTCGTCACCCGCAAGATCGGCATGGAGGAAGGCCGCCTGCCCTTCCGCTTCTTCGCGCTGATCCGCAGCAGCATCGAGGCCGGCGCCGCCATCCCCGGCGCGGCCGACTACACCGCGCCGCTCGCCGCCGCGCTGCAGCGGCTGGAGGCGGCGACCGAACGCCTGCAGGCCCGCGCCGCCGACCCGGTGGAGGCCGGCGCGGCGGCGGCGGACTATCTGCGCTTCTTCGCGCTCGTGGCGCTGGGCTGGATGTGGCTGCGCATGGCGCTGCACGCCCTCTCCCTGGGCGAGGCCGCCCTGCCCCGCCACCGCGATCATCTGGCCGTGGCGCAGTTCTTCCTGCGCCGCCTGCTGCCGCACTGCGTGGCGCTGGACCTCGCCATCGCCGAGGGCGCCGCGCCGCTGCTGGCGCTGCGGGAGGAGGCCTACTAGCCGCCCACCCCCGCCACCACACGACCGCATCACGAACCAGAACAACAGGGAGGAAGAGGATGCGTGGGCTGATGATGGATGTGCCGCTGCTGGTCAGCGCCGTGCTGCGCCACGCCGCGACCTATCACGGCGAGACCGAGATCGTCTCCCGCAGCGTCGAGGGGCCGATCCACCGCACCAACTATGCCGAGTTGCATGCCCGCAGCCAGCGCCTGGCCCGCGCGCTGCTGGCACTCGGTGTCGGCCCCGGCGACCGCGTCGGCACGCTCGCCTGGAACACCCACCGGCATCTGGAGATCTACTACGCCGCCGGCGGCGCCGGCATGGTCTGCCACACCATCAATCCGCGCCTCTTCCCCGATCAGATCGCCGGCATCATCCAGCACGCGCGGGATGCCGTGCTCTGCGCCGACCTCACCTTCGTGCCGCTGCTGCAGGGGCTGGCCGGGCGGCTGGGCGATGTGCGCGCCATCATCCTGATGACCGATGCCGCGCATATGCCGCCCCAGCCCGCAGGTCTGCCGCCGCTGCTCTGCTACGAGGAGCTGCTGGCCGCCCAGCCGGCGGAGTTCGACTGGCCGGCGCTGGACGAGAACGAGGCTTGCGGCCTCTGCTACACCTCCGGCACCACCGGCATGCCGAAGGGCGCGCTCTACAGCCACCGCTCCTGCATCCTGCACGCCATGGCCTGCTGCCTGCCGGATGTCTTCGCCCTCGGCGCCAGTTCGGTGGTGATGCCCGTGGTGCCGATGTTCCACGTCAATGCCTGGGGCATTCCCTATGCCGCGCCGATCGTCGGCGCCAAGCTGGTGCTGCCGGGGCCGAAGCTGGACGGCGCCTCGCTGCAGGAGCTGATCACCGCCGAGGGCGTCACCTTCTCCGCCGGCGTGCCCACCATCTGGATGGCGATGCTGGACTGGCTGGATGCCAACCAGGCCGGCACGGGTCGGCTGCAGCGCGTCGCCATCGGCGGCTCCGCCTGCCCGCCCGTGGTGATCCAGCGCTTCGAGGCGCGCGGCATCTCCGTCCTGCACGCATGGGGCATGACCGAGACCAGCCCGGTGGGCCTGGCCAACGCCCCCAAGGCACGGCATGCCGGGCTGCCGGAGGCGGAGCGCCAGGCCCTCGCCGCCAGGCAGGGACGGCCGCTCTTCGGCATGGAGTTCCGCATCCAGGGCGCCGACGGCGCCGAGGTGCCGCGCGACGGCACCGCCTTCGGCCGGCTGCTGGTGCGCGGCCCCTGGGTCGCCGCCGCCTATCACGACACGCCCCCCGGCCCCGCCCATGCCGAGCCCGGCTGGTTCGACACCGGCGACGTCGCGACCATGGATGCGGATGGCTATGTCGCCATCGTCGACCGCACCAAGGATGTCATCAAGTCCGGCGGCGAATGGATCAGCTCGATCGAGCTGGAGAACATCGCCGTCGCCCATCCCGCCGTGCAGGAAGCCGCCGCGGTGGCGCGGCCGGATCCGAAATGGGGGGAGCGGCCGCTGCTGGTCGTCGTGCTGCGGCCCGGCGCGGCCCTGACACGCGAAGAGATGCGCGCGCATTTCGAGGGGCGCGTGGCACGCTGGTGCATCCCCGACGACATCCGCATCGTCGAGGAACTGCCGCACACGGCCACCGGCAAGCTGCTGAAGTCGAAGATCCGGGAGCTCTACGCCGCGCCAGCCAGCGCAGCAGCGGGGGAATGAATTCCCCCGCACCCCCTTCTTTTTTCTTCCGGGGCCGGCCGCCGCTGGCGGCCGGCTGCGGCACACCACAGGGCCCGTCAGAGGCCCGGCAGGGAGACCAACGAGATGAGCCTCATCCTTCCGCGACGCACGCTGCTGGCGGGCACGGGGGCGGCGCTGCTCGCCGCGCCGCGCCGCAGCCGCGCCCAGGCCAACCGCACCATCCGCGTCGGCGTGCTGACCGACATGTCCGGGCCCTATCGCGACCCGACCGGGCCGGGCAGCCTGGCCTGCACCCAGCAGGCGGCAGCCGAATTCATGGCCGCCAACCCCGGCATCACCGTCGAGGTGCTGCAGGCCGACCACCAGAACCGCGCCGACACCGGCTCCACCATCGCCCGCCGCTGGTATGACCAGGACGGGGTGGACATGATCGTCGACGTGCCGACCTCCTCGGTGGCCCTGGCCGTGGCCGGCGTCACCCGCGACAAGGACCGCGTCTTCGTCAATTCCGGCGCCGCCACCACCGACCTGCACGGCGCCCAGTGCAACCCCAACACGGTACACTGGACCTATGACACCTACATGCTGGCCCGCTCCACCGGCGGCGCACTGACCCGGGCGGGCGGCGACAGCTGGTACTTCATCACCGCCGACTACACCTTCGGCCACCATCTGCAGCGCGACACCACCCGCTTCGTCGAGGAGGCCGGCGGCAAGGTGCTGGGCGGGGCGCGCTACCCCTTCCCCTCCACCACCGATTTCTCCTCCTACCTGGTGCAGGCGCAGGCCAGCCGCGCCAAGATCGTCGGCCTGGCCAATGCCGGGGCGGACACGGTGAACGCGGTGAAGCAGGCGCGCGAATTCGGCCTGACCCGCCGCGCCAAGCTGGCCACGCTGCTGATGGCCATCGCCGATGTCCACGGCCTCGGCCTGGAGAATGCGCAAGGCCTGCTGCTGACCGAGAGCTTCTACTGGGACCTGAACGACCGCACCCGCGCCTTCGCCCGCCGCGCCATGCCGCGCATGCCCGCCAACCTGCCGATCGGCATGATCCATGCTGGCTGCTACGCCGGCACGCTGCACTACCTGAAGGCGGTGGCCGATCTTGGCGTGGAGCAGGCGCGCCGGTCCGGCCGCGCGGTGGTGGAGCGCATGAAGGCGATGCCCACGGATGACGATGCCTTCGGCGCCGGCAGCATCCGCCCCGATGGCCGCAAGCTGCACCCTTCCTACCTGTTCGAGGTGAAATCCCCGCAGGAGAGCCGCGCGCCCTTCGACTATTACAAGCTGGTCCAGACCACCGCGGCGGCGGAGGCGTTCCGCCCGATGACCGAGGGCGGCTGTTCGCTGATCCGCACCTGACGACGGCCGCCGGCCGCCAGCGGCGGCCGGCCCTGACAGAAAGAGAAGGGGGTCCGGGGGAATTCATTCCCCCGGGCGCTTATATACGTCTCCTTCCTGGAGACCTCTTGTCCATGCAGGCTGTGCTGGCTGCCCTGACCCTTCCCTTCCGGCAGTTGACCGATCCCGGCTTCCGCGGCCCCTTGCTGAAGGGGTTGGGCATCGCCCTGCTGGCTTTCGCGGGCCTGGCTTTCCTGGCGGACTGGGGTGTCGGCGCGCTGGCCGGTGGCGAGGGCTGGCTGGCGACGCTGGCCGGGCTGCTGGGCGGGGCGCTGGTGCTGGCCTCGGCCCTCTGGCTGTTCGTGCCGGTGCTGCTGGGGCTGACCAGCCTGTTCCTGGACGATGTGGCGGAAGCGGTGGAGCGCCGCTTCTACCCGTCCCTGCCGCCGGCGGCGGGGGCCTCGCTGGCGGCGCAGGCCTCGGCCGGGATCGGGCTGACGGTGCGGCTGCTGCTGCTCAGCCTGCTGATTCTGCCGCTGGCGCTGCTGCTGCCGCCGATCGGGGTGGTGCTGTATTTCGCCGTGGCCGCTCTCTCCCTCGGCTACGGGCTGTTCGAGGCGGTGGCGCAGCGGCGCATGAGTGTCGCCGAGTCGCGCCGGCTGCGCCGCCGGCGCCGGGCGGAGATCGTGGCGGTGGGCGTGGCGCTGGCGGGGCTGGCGGCGGTGCCGCTGGCCAATCTGCTGGTGCCGGTGCTGGGGGCCGCGGCGATGACGCATCTGCTGCATCGGGGCCAGGCTTCCGCCTGAACCGTTCACCCGGCCGTGGATTGCGAAGCGGCGGGGAAATGTGCTGCGCTCACGCCGCGCTGCGCCGATCCGGCGCGGCGCGGGAACCCGCATCACAGACGGGGAAGGACAAGTCCATGATGAGCATGACCCGCCGCGGTCTGCTGGGCGGCGCGGCCGCGCTGGCCGCCGCCAGCCAGCTGCCGCGCCCGGCCGAGGCCGCCGCCCCCTTCCGCAACGAACTGCCGCCGGCCTGGCACCGCTTCCGCTTTGGCGAATACGAGGCCACGGTGATCTCCGACGGGCGGCTGCCGCTGGGCAAGCCGGCGCCGGCCTTCCCGGCCTCGCCGCCGGAGGAGATCGCCCGGCTGATGAGCAGCAATTTCCTGCCCACGGACGAGGCGACGCTCGAGCAGAACATCCTGGTGCTGAACACGGGGCGGCAGCTGATCCTGTTCGACACCGGCATGGGCGAGAGCATGGGGGCGGACAGCCAGATGTTCGGCCCGACCACGGGCAAGGCGCTGGCCAATCTGCGCGCCGCCGGCATCAGCCCGGAGCAGATCGACCTGGTGGTGCTGACCCACGCCCATTGCGACCATTGCTGGGGGCTGGTGGACGCGCAGGGCAACCGCGTCTTCCCCAACGCCCAGGTGGCGCTGTCGGAGGCGGATCTGCGCTTCTGGACGGATGACGCCAACAAGCGCGGCCCGGCCTTCATGACCTCCTTCATCGACGGCGCGAAGAAGAACCTCTCCGCCTATCGCGACCGCATGATCATGGTGAAGGACGAGCAGGAGGTGGTGACCGGCATCACCGCCCTGGCCGCGCCGGGCCACACGGTCGGCCATCACTGCTACGCCATCAGCTCCGGCAACCAGGTGATGGTGAACACCGGCGACCTGGCGCATCACCATGTGCTGCTGCTGCGCCGGCCGATGTGGGAATTCTCCTTCGACACCGACCCCAAGCTGTCGGCGCAGAGCCGCAGCCGCATGCTGGACCGGCTGGCGACCGACAAGCATGCCGTGCTGTCCTACCACTTCCCCTGGCCGGGCCTCGGCCATGTGGCGAAGGAGGGCGAGGGTTATGCCTGGATCCAGGAACCCATGAACCTCTCCACCCTCGGTTAATTCTGTCGGCTGCCGGTCAGGGCCGGGACGGGAGGCGCGACACTGGGCCGGGGATGCTCCGGCCCAGGGTCGCTGGATCCGCCCCGGTGCAGGCCGGGACGCTGCCCTCAGTGCAGCGCCCCGCCTCCCCACCCGATGGCGGCAGCCCGAAAGAATAATTTGACCGGGGAAAAGGGCGGGAGGATACCGGACCACGCCGGTGCGGTTTGCGCCGGCTTGTCTTCACTGGCCGGATCCCTCCCCCATGCTGCGGCGCTTCTTTGCCTATTACCGGCCCCATAAGGGGCTGTTCCTGCTGGATTTCTCCTGCGCCATCCTGGCCGGCCTGCTGGAGCTGAGCTTCCCCATCGCGGTGAAGCTCTTCGTCGACAATCTGTTGCCGAGCCAGAACTGGTCGCTGATCCTGCTGGCCGCCGCCGGGCTGCTGGTGGTGTATCTGGTGAACACCGGGCTGAACGCCATCGTCACCTATTGGGGCCATGCGCTGGGCATCAATATCGAGACGGAGATGCGGCGGAAGGCCTTCGACCACCTGCAAAAGCTGTCTTTCCGATTCTACGACAACCAGAAGACCGGGCATCTGGTGGCGCGGGTGACGCGCGACCTGGAGGAGATCGGCGAGGTCGCGCATCACGGACCGGAGGACCTGTTCCTGGCGGTGATGACGCTGATCGGCGCCTTCGCGCTGATGTTCATGGTGCATTGGCCGCTGGCGCTGATGACGGCGGTGGTGGTGCCGGCCATCACCTGGGCCTCGGCGCATTACGGCGCGCATATGACGCGCACCTGGCGCGAGATCTATGGCCGCGTCGGTGCCTTCAACGCCCGCATCGAGGAGGCGGTGGGCGGCATCCGCGTGGTCAAGGCCTTCGGCAATGAGGAGCATGAGCGCACCCTCTTCGCCCGCGACAATGCCCGCTACCGCCAGACCAAGCTGGAGGCCTACAAGATCATGGCCGCGAGCATGTCGCTGAACTATCTGGGCATGCGGCTGACGCAGATGATCGTCATGATCGCCGGCAGCTATTTCGTGCTGCAGGGCGAGCTGTCGAACGGCGCCTTCGTCGGCTTCCTGCTGCTGGTCGGCGTGTTCTTTCGGCCGATCGAGAAGATCAGCGCGGTGATCGAGACCTATCCCAAGGGCATCGCCGGCTTCCGCCGCTACACCGAGCTGTTGGACACCGCGCCCGACATCACGGATGCGCCGGACGCCATCCCTGCCCCCGCCCTGCGCGGCGATATCCGCTATGAGCAGGTGAGCTTCGGCTACGGCACCGGGCGCCCCGTGCTGGAGGGGGTGGAGCTGGTGATCCGCGCCGGGGAGACGGTGGCCTTTGTCGGCCCCTCCGGCGCCGGCAAGACCACGCTCTGCTCCCTGCTGCCGCGCTTCTACGAGGTGACGGGCGGGCGCATCACCATCGACGGCATCGACATCCGGCACATGACGCTGGCCTCGCTGCGGGCGCAGATCGGCATCGTGCAGCAGGATGTGTTCCTGTTCGCCGGCACGCTGCGCGAGAACATCGCTTATGGCCGCCTCGGCGCCAGCGAGGCCGAGATCCTGGACGCGGCGCGCCGCGCCCGGCTGGACGGCGTGATCGCCAATCTGCCGGAGGGGCTGGACACGGTGATCGGCGAGCGCGGCGTGAAGCTCTCCGGCGGGCAGAAGCAGCGCCTGGCCATCGCCCGCATCTTCCTGAAGAACCCGCCCATCCTGATCCTGGACGAGGCGACCTCCGCCCTCGACACCGAGACGGAGCGGGCCATCCAGCAGAGCCTGACGGAGCTGGCCCAGGGCCGCACCACGCTGGTGATCGCGCACCGCCTGGCGACGATCCGCGATGCCGACAGCATCGTGGTGGTGGACCAGAGCGGCATCGTGGCGCGTGGCCGGCATGAGGAGCTGGTGGCGCAGCCCGGGCTCTATCAGCGGCTGCATTCGGTGCAGTATGGGGTGACGGCCTGAGAGCCGGCCCAGGCGGCTGCGGCCGCCTTGTCCCCAGCGTTTGAAAGCCGGCCTTTGGGCCGGCTTTTCTATGCGGCTTCCCTGCCAGAGGCACCATCGGCCGGCCGTCTCGGCTG
>NZ_GG770779.1:495239-500282 GCF_000164635.1 Pseudoroseomonas cervicalis ATCC 49957
TGGGATGCGGGGACAGGATTTGAACCTGTGACCTTCAGGTTATGAGCCTGACGAGCTACCGGGCTGCTCCACCCCGCGGTGGGTGTGTGTGTGTGTTCCGTTCGTGGGGAGACAACTCAAAAGGAAGGTCCGGTCTGGTGGCCTGGCGGCGACCTACTCTCCCGCGCCTTGAGGCGAAGTACCATGGGCGCTGGGGTGTTTCACGTCCGAGTTCGGGATGGGATCGGGTGTATCAACCCCGCGATGGCCACCAGGCCACCAGGCCGGATCTTCCTTTTGGGTGTTTTGAACGGATGGTTCTGATTTGGCGATTTTGAGTGTTGTGAGTGCGGATTGGTGCTGCGTGCGGTGTCTGTATTGCTACAGACAGCGATGGGAGAGATGAGATCGTTTGGGCTATTAGGACCGCTTAGCTGAGCCTGTTACCAGGCGTATACATGCGGCCTATCGACGTGGTGGTCTTCCACGGCCCTTGGGGAGACCTCGTTTAGAGGCTGGTTTCCCGCTTAGATGCCTTCAGCGGTTATCCGTTCCGTACTTAGCTACCCAGCGATGCTCCTGGCGGAACAACTGGTGCACCAGAGGTACGTCCATCCCGGTCCTCTCGTACTAGGGACAGATCCTCGCAAGTCTCCAACACCCATGGCAGATAGGGACCGAACTGTCTCACGACGTTCTAAACCCAGCTCACGTACCGCTTTAATCGGCGAACAGCCGAACCCTTGGGACCTGCTCCAGCCCCGGGATGCGATGAGCCGACATCGAGGTGCCAAACCTCCCCGTCGATGTGGACTCTTGGGGGAGATCAGCCTGTTATCCCTAGAGTACCTTTTATCCGTTGAGCGATGGCCCTTCCACGCGGGACCACCGGATCACTAAGGCCGACTTTCGTCTCTGTTCGCGCTGTCGCGCTCACAGTCAGGCGGGCTTATGCCTTTGCACTCAACAGCCGATGTCCGACCGGCTTGAGCCCACCATCGCGCGCCTCCGTTACCATTTGGGAGGCGACCGCCCCAGTCAAACTGCCCGCCACGCAGGGTCCTGGCCCAGGGTAACTGGGCTCAGTTAGATGCCAGAAAGGCGCAGGGTGGTATTTCAAGGATGGCTCCGCCGAAGCTGGCGCCTCGGTTTCATAGCCTCCCACCTATCCTACACAGCCCCTTCCTGGCACCACTGCGAAGTTGCAGTAAAGGTTCATAGGGTCTTTCCGTCTGACCACGGGTACCCCGCATCTTCACGGGGAATTCAATTTCGCTGAGCCCATGCTGGAGACAGTGGGGAGGTCGTTACGCCATTCGTGCAGGTCGGAACTTACCCGACAAGGAATTTCGCTACCTTAGGACCGTTATAGTTACGGCCGCCGTTTACCGGGGCTTCAATTCGGTGCTTGCACACCTCCTCTTAACCTTCCGGCACCGGGCAGGCGTCAGACCCTATACGTCATCTCTCGATTTCGCAGAGCCCTGTGTTTTTACTAAACAGTCGCCACCCCCTGGTCTGTGCCACCCACCGCTGGTTGCCCAATGGTGGGTCTCGCTTATCCCGAAGTTACGCGAGTAATTTGCCTAGTTCCTTCAGCATGGTTCTCTCAAGCGCCTCGGTATACTCAACCAGTCCACCTGTGTCGGTTTCGGGTACGGTCTATATGTCAGAGCTATTTCCTGGAGTGATCTGGCGGCCTGCCCAATCCGATAAGGGCAGACAACGTTTCACACTCGTCACTTCTGACAGGCCCAGGAATATTCACCTGGTTTCCATCGGCTACGGCTGTCGCCCTCGCCTTAGGAGCCGGCTCACCCTGCGCGGATTGGCCTTGCGCAGGAACCCTTGGACTTTCGGCGAGAGGGGTTCTCACCCTCTTTGTCGCTACTCATGTCCGCATTCGCACTTCCGATACCTCCAGGAGCCCTCACGGGTCTCCCTTCGCAGGCTTACGGAACGCTCCGCTACCGCGCTCTTACGAGCACCCACAGCTTCGGCACGTGGCTTGAGCCCCGTTACATTTTCGCCGCAAGACAGCTATTAGACCAGTGAGCTATTACGCTTTCTTTAAAGGATGGCTGCTTCTAAGCCAACCTCCTGGTTGTTTTGGCCGTCTCACATGCTTTCCCACTTAGCCACGATTTGGGGGCCTTAGCTGGTGGTCTGGGCTGTTTCCCTCTCGACAATGGACCTTAGCACCCACTGTCTGTCTGCCAGGTAGCACTCACCGGCATTCGGAGTTCGGTAGGGTTTGGTAGGACTTTGGGTCCCCCTAGCCCTTCCGGTGCTCTACCTCCGGCGGTGTTCGCCTGACGATCTACCTCAATAGATTTCGCGGAGAACCAGCTATTTCCGAGTTTGATTGGCCTTTCACCCCTAGCCACAGCTCATCCCCGACTTTTTCAACAGGCGTGGGTTCGGCCCTCCAGTAGGTGTTACCCCACCTTCAGCCTGGCCATGGCTAGATCACTCGGTTTCGGGTCTTCTGCCTGCAACTCGGCGCCCTGTTCGGACTCGCTTTCGCTGCGCCTACACCTAACGGCTTAAGCTTGCTGCAAACAGAAACTCGCGGACCCATTATACAAAAGGTACGCCGTCACCCCTCGAGGGGGCTCCGACTGCTTGTAGGCGTTCGGTTTCAGGTCTCTTTCACTCCCCTTGTCGGGGTGCTTTTCACCTTTCCCTCACGGTACTAGTGCACTATCGGTCACCAAGGAGTATTTAGGCTTGGAGGGTGGTCCCCCCATGTTCAGACAGGGTTTCACGTGCCCCGCCCTACTCAAGGATCTTTGCAAGTCTTTCGCCTACGGGGCTATCACCCACTATGGCCAGACTTTCCAGACTGTTCGACTGAACTTGCAAAGACCACTGGCCTGGTCCCCTTTCGCTCGCCACTACTCGGGGAATCTCTGTTGATGTCTTTTCCTCCGGCTACTGAGATGTTTCAGTTCACCGGGTTCGCCTCCGACACCTATGTATTCAGTGCCGGATCTCCCTAGGGAGGGGTTGCCCCATTCGGACATCCGCGGATCAACGATCGCTCGCATCTCCCCGCGGCTTATCGCAGCGTGCCACGTCCTTCATCGCCTCTTGGTGCCAAGGCATCCACTGAACGCCCTTCTCATACTCATCTCGTCACCGCCCGCACGCAGGACCAAGCCGCACCCGAGGGTTCGTCTTGTTCTGTCGTGTCCAACGGACAGCAACGCAACACCGAGACACTCACTCCTGACAAGGAAGTCAGCCTTGCCAGGCACTCGATATCACCAAATCAGATTCACTTGTAAAACAGCGTGGATCACCCCGATGATCGCTCATCGTGATGGGGTTTTCCGGAAGTCTATCCTGACCTGGAGGCGATCGGATTCGAACCGACGACCCCCTGCTTGCAAAGCAGGCGCTCTCCCGCTGAGCTACGCCCCCACGGGATGACCAGACCAGCTGTCAGAGCTGGCCCGTATGGGCCAGGGAGGACTTGAACCTCCGACCCCACGCTTATCAAGCGTGTGCTCTAACCAACTGAGCTACTGGCCCAAACCAAGCAATCCGCTTCGCCAAGCCGCGGCTTTCGCCGCAGGGGAAGGATGCGCGGCCGGCGCTCCATGCTGACGCATGGGACGCGGCCGGATGTGACCTTGGATCAAGTATTGGCGCTTGGTCCTGGCATCCGCCAGAACCGGAGTTCTTCAGGCTATGTTCGGAGCTTCGCAACCGGAGAGGAGACCTCTCCACCTCGCGATGCTTCCTTGAAAGGAGGTGATCCAGCCGCAGGTTCCCCTACGGCTACCTTGTTACGACTTCACCCCAGTCACTGACCCTACCGTGGCAGGCTAGCTCCTTGCGGTTACCGCACCTGCTTAAGGTAGAACCAACTCCCATGGTGTGACGGGCGGTGTGTACAAGGCCCGGGAACGTATTCACCGCGGCGTGCTGATCCGCGATTACTAGCGATTCCACCTTCACGCAGCCGAGTTGCAGGCTGCGATCTGAACTGAGACGGCTTTTTGGGATCGGCTCGACATCGCTGCCTGGCTTCCCATTGTCACCGCCATTGTAGCACGTGTGTAGCCCAGCCCATAAGGGCCATGAGGACTTGACGTCATCCCCACCTTCCTCCGGCTTGTCACCGGCAGTTCCTCTAGAGTGCCCACCCAAACGTGCTGGCAACTAAAGGCGAGGGTTGCGCTCGTTGCGGGACTTAACCCAACATCTCACGACACGAGCTGACGACAGCCATGCAGCACCTGTGCACCACGTCCCTTGCGGGAAAAGTTCATCTCTGAACCGGTCGTGGCCATGTCAAGGGCTGGTAAGGTTCTGCGCGTTGCTTCGAATTAAACCACATGCTCCACCGCTTGTGCGGGCCCCCGTCAATTCCTTTGAGTTTCAACCTTGCGGCCGTACTCCCCAGGCGGTGCGCTTACCGCGTTAGCTACAACACTGAGGTTCTAGGAACCCCAACATTCAGCGCACATCGTTTACGGCGTGGACTACCAGGGTATCTAATCCTGTTTGCTCCCCACGCTATCGCGCCTCAGCGTCAGAAATGGACCAGGTTGCCGCCTTCGCCACCGGTGTTCTTCCCAATATCTACGAATTTCACCTCTACACTGGGAATTCCACAACCCTCTTCCATCCTCTAGCACTCCAGTCTTAAGCGCAGTCCCCAGGTTGAGCCCAGGGCTTTCACGCCTAACTTGGAGCGCCGCCTACGCGCCCTTTACGCCCAGTAATTCCGAGTAACGCTAGCCCCCTTCGTATTACCGCGGCTGCTGGCACGAAGTTAGCCGGGGCTTCTTCTGCGGGTACCGTCATCATCGTCCCCGCCGAAAGGGCTTTACGATCCGAAGACCTTCTTCACCCACGCGGCATTGCTGGATCAGGCTTGCGCCCATTGTCCAATATTCCCCACTGCTGCCTCCCGTAGGAGTCTGGGCCGTGTCTCAGTCCCAGTGTGGCTGGTCGTCCTCTCAGACCAGCTACCGATCGTCGCCTTGGTAGGCCTTTACCCCACCAACTAGCTAATCGGACGCAGGTTACTCCAAAGGCGCATCGCTGCTT
>NZ_GG770778.1:0-2998 GCF_000164635.1 Pseudoroseomonas cervicalis ATCC 49957
CTGCCGCCGGACGGGCGGTGGGCCGCATGGCGGCCGTGATACAAAGTCGCCAGGAAGAGAGCCAGGGCGGCATTCCGGTTCGATGGGATTGCGATAGGATCGTGGCGATGCTGCCGGTGGGCTGGCAGGCGGTGCCAGGCCGGGTCAGGCAGCCGGACACGGAGCATGACGCGATGAGTTCCCAGGAGATGCAACGCCTGGCCCAGGACCTGCGGCAGCCTGGCCTGAGGGACACGCTGGGCACCGCGCTGCAGCAGTCCCGCGGCGCGGAGGACGCCGCCGCGATGCTCCAGCGCGCGGGTTACGACATCGAGGCGCAGGATCTGCAGCAGGCCGCCGCGGAACTGTCCGACCAGGCGCTGGATCAGGTGGCTGGTGGCCTGTACGACCTTCCGAGCTGGTGGGGCGCGTATTTCATAAACATAAACACGAACAGGAACTGACCTGACGCTTCCCGGCCCGCTCGCGATTTTCTCGCGCGGCCCTGGCGGAACAGGCGGCCTGCTTCGCCGCCCGCCTGTTCCGCTGCGGCGGCCGGCCTGTCGCGCCTGCGCGCGCCGGCCGGCAGGGTGCCGGAGAAGCGCCGCCGCCCGTCTGGCGCGGCGGACGCGCTACCGCCAGCGATCCTTCAGAGAAAAATAGGCGCCGACCAGCGGCAGGAACCAGGGCGGGCCGAAATGCCCGGGCACCCAGGGCCAGGGCAGGCCGCGCAGCGGGTTGGCGGCCTCGTCGCCGCCCATCACCGCCGCCATGCGCTGGCCCAGATGCACCGACATCTGCGCCCCATGCCCGCTATGGCCCAGCGCGTAGAGCAGCCCCTCATGCTCGCCGGCGCGCGGCAGGCGGTCGGCGGTCATGTCCACCAGCCCGCCCCAGCAATAGTCGATCCGCACCGCGCCGAGCTGGGGGAAGACCTCCCGAAGGTTGGCCCGCAGGATGGCGCCGCTGCGCCGGTCCGAATCCGGGTCCGACAGGGCGAAGCGCGCCCGCCCGCCGAAGATCAGCCGCCCATCCGGGCTGATGCGGAAATAATGCCCGATGATGCGCGAGGTGGTGCCGTTGCGCCGCCCCGGCATGATGTCGTCCAGCATCGCCGGCGGCAGCGGCTCGGTGGCGATGATGAAGCTGCCGACGGCGACGATGCGGCGGCGGAAATAGCCGAAGGGGCCCTGCCGGCTGGGGCCGGTGGCCAGCAGCACCTGCGCTGCCTCGACATGGCCGCGCGGCGTCTCCAGCCGGTGCGCCCGGCCGCGCAGCCGGGTCAGGCCGGTGACCGGCGCCTGCTCATAGATCCGGGCGCCATGCCGCGCCGCGGCCTGCGCCAGCCCGGCGCCGAAGCGGCCCATATGCATCTGCGCGCTGCGCCGGTAGAGCACGCCGCCATGGAACAGGTCGGAGCCGACCTCCTCGCGGATGCGCGCCCGCGGCAGCAGCGCGGTCTCGGCATCGGCCTCGCGGTGCAGCAGCTCGAAGCCGGCCGCCAGCTTGTCGTAATGCGCCGGCTTGGCGGCCAGCTTGATCTTGCCGCAGCGGCGGAAATCGCAGGCGATGCCCTCCTCGGCCACGATGCGCTCGACGCTGTCCACCGCGTCGTCGAAGGCGTGGTAGAGGGCGCGCGCCCGCTCCAGCCCGAGGCGCGCGACCACCGAGGGGAAGTCGTGCGCCAGCCCGTTGTTGACATGCCCGCCATTGCGGCCGGAGGCGCCGGCGGCGACGCGCCCGGCCTCCAGCACCACCACGCTTGCGCCGCGCCGCGCCAGCGCCAGGGCGGCGGAGAGGCCGGTGAAGCCGCCGCCGATGATGGCGGCATCCACCTTGCCCTCCAGCGGTCCCTCGGCCGCGCCGGCGAAGGGGGTGGCGGTGTCCTGCCAGTAGGGGATGAGCTTCATGCCCGGCCTCCCGCCGCGCCGCCCGCGCTCAGAGCCCGAGCAGCCCGGGCAGGCCGCCAATGTCGGCGATCTCATGCGCGCCGTAATGGGGCGCCACCGGCTCATGCCCACGCGCCACATGCGCGCGGTGGCCGATGCGCAGGTCGTGCGCCGACATCAGGTCGTAGCGGTAGCTGGATGAGACATGCAGGATGTCCTTCGGGTCGCAGCCGAGCTGGTCGAACATGTATTCGAAGGCCCGGAAGCGCGGCTTGTAGGCGCCCGCCATCTCCGCCGTGTAGACGGCGTGGAACGGCGCCCGCAGCAGCGCCACATTGTGGTGGATCTGCTCGTTGGCGGCGTTCGAGAGGATGACCAGCGGGAATTCGCGCGCCACGCGGGCCAGCGGCTCCGGCACGTCCGGGTGCGGGCCCCAGCCCGGCACCGCCTCGTAGAAGACGCGGCCATCGGCCTCGCGGAACGCGATGCCGTGCCGCTTGCAGCTGCGCTCCACCGCGCGGCGCAGCACCTCGGCATAGGGCTTCCAGTCGCCCAGGATCTCGTCCAGCCGGTAGGCGGCGAAATCCTGCACGAAACCGTCCATCCGCTCGGCCGGGACGCGGTCGGCGAAGACCTGGCGGGCCAGCGGGCCCATCTGGAAGTTGGTCAGCGTGCCGTAGCAGTCGAAGGTGATGTATTTCGGCCGCAGCGTGGTCATCGGTCACATCCCTGGGCTGGGCGGGCTGGCCCGCCGGGAGGATGCTGCGGCGCCCGGGGGCGTGCTGTCCGCTGCCGCATCCGGGGTGGGGCGGTGGAAGCTGCCGAATTTCCGGCGCAGTCCGGCAGCATGTTCTCGGCCAGCGTGGCAAGTCTGCCGGCCGGCAGCAAGGAGGGGCGCGCATGGCGGGGGACGGGATGGCGGAGGCGCCGGTGCTGCGGCCGCTGCGGCAGGCCGACCTGGCGGCGGCGCAGGGCCTGTCCGCCGCCGTGTCCTGGCCGCACCGGCTGGAGGACTGGCAGTTCCTGCACGCGCTCGGCCAGGGTGTCGCGGCCGAGGCGGAAGGCCGGCTGCTCGGCACCGCCATGGGCTGGCGCTTCGGCGCGGCGCAGGGCGCGCTCGGCCTGGTGAT
>NZ_GG770778.1:3354-9771 GCF_000164635.1 Pseudoroseomonas cervicalis ATCC 49957
CGGCCGGGCGCTGACCGAGGCGGTGCTGGCCGGGCTGGAGGGGCGCGGCGTGACGCTGCACGCCACCGCCGACGGCTTCCCGCTCTATGCCAGCCAGGGCTTCGTGCCGCTGGGCGAGGTGGTGCAGCACCAGGGCGCCGCCTTCTCGGTCGGGCTGGTGCCGCTGGAGAAGGGGGAGCGGCTGCGCCCGCTCGGCCGCAACGACGCCGCGCTGCTGGCGGCGCTGGACGAGGCCGCCACCGGGCTTTCGCGCGGCCCGGTGCTGGAGGCGCTGCTGGCGGTGGCCGAGGGCGTGGTGCTGGAGCGCGACGGCGCGCCCTGCGGCCTGTCGCTGCTGCGCCGCTTCGGCCGCGGCCATGTGATCGGCCCGGTGCTGGCGCCCGACGCGGCGGCGGCGCAGGCGCTGATCGCGCATTGGCTGGGGGTGCGCGGCGGCCAGTTCCTGCGCATCGACCTGCCGGCCGAGGCCGGGCTGTCGGACTGGCTGCAGGGCCTGGGCCTGGTCCGGGTGGATGGGGTGCGGCCGATGCGGCGGGGTGCGGCGCCGGTGCCGCGGCCCTGGCGCGGCCAGCCGGTCACGCGCTTCGCGCTGATCAGCCAGACGCTGGGCTGAGGCCGGCATTGACCGCGCGCCGCGCCCGCGCCCATTGATGCGGGCGGGCCGGCCGCCATGCCGGCAGGCTGCGATGGATGCCCCCATGGTCCAAGGACTGCCGAAACTCGACCGCATCGACCTGCGGATCCTGGCGCATCTGCAGAAGAACGGGCGGATGACCAATGTCGATCTGGCCGAGGCGGTGGGGCTGTCCGCCAGCCCCTGCCTGATGCGGGTGAAGCGGCTGGAGAAGGCCGGCTACATCGCCGGCTATGGCGCGCTGATCCAGCTGCAGAAGCTCGGCGACACCATGACCATCTTCACCGAGGTCACGCTGTCCGACCACCGCAGCCACGATTTCCAGCGCTTCGAGGCGCGCATCCGCGCGGTGGACGAGGTGATGGAATGCCACCTGGTCTCCGGCGGCTATGACTACCTGCTGAAATTCGTCACCCGCGGCATCCAGCACTACCAGGACACGATCGAGGTTCTGCTGGCGCAGAACATCGGCATCGAGAAGTATTTCAGCTACGTCGTGATCAAGACGGTGTTCGCCAAGCAGCACTACCCGCTGGAGCGCTTCTTCGCGCCGCCGGAGTGAGCGGCGGCGGACCCGCCCGCGGCGGCGTGTCTTCAGCAATCCTTCAGCCGCATCCCCCATCCTGACGGCCGGGCATATCCGCAGGGGGATGAGTGATGATCCTGGGCCGCTGGTCCATCCGCGCCACGCTGGGCGCCATCCTGGGCAGCATGGGCCTGCTGCTGCTGCTGCTGTCCAGCCTCAGCGTCAGCGATGCCTGGCGGGATGCCAGTGCCGCCCGCAACATCGCGCGCATGGTGACGATCGGCTCGCACCTGTTCCAGACGGTGCTGAACGTCCGCATCGAGCGCGGCTCGACCTTCGCCGGGCTGGGCGGGGAGGGGCCGGCGGATGCCAACATCCTCGGCCGCGTGGCGCAGTTCCGGCAGGCGGCGGAGGGCGCCGCCACCCAGGCCCTGGCGCTGATGGACGAGGCCGGGCTGGCCCAGATGGCGGCCCGGCTGCGCGCCGCCAAGGCGGAGATGGACGGGCTGCGCCAGCAGGCCGATGCGCAGATGCGCCTGCCGCGCGCCGCCCGCTCGGCCGAGCTGGTGGCCAGCGCGCCGCGTATCAGCCAGTCCTACATGGATGTCGTGCTGGAGCTGGACACCGCCGTGCTGAACAGCATCCGGCGGCAGAGCGCGCCGGTGGACCACCTGATGGGGCTGCGCAACGCCGCCTGGACGGTGCGGCTCTCGGGCGGGCTGATGGCGCTGCGGGTCGAGCAGGCGGCGGTGCGCGGCGGCCCGCTGGACGCCGCCACCGCCACGCTGAACATCGAGGATCGCGGCCGCGCGCTGCAGGGCTGGTCGCTGCTGGCGGCGGCGCTGGCGCTGCCCGACCTGGCGCCGCCGGTGGCCCAGGCCATCCGCACCGCGCAGGACGCCTTCCCCGATGCCTTCTTCCGGCACCTGCAGGAGGTCTCGGCGCCGATGCTCGCCGGCCAGCCGGCGACGATGCCGCTGGCCGAGATGCAGCGCCTCAACACCGGCATGCTGAACCGCGCCGTCGAGGTCGCCCTGGCCGCCATGGCCGAGGGGGTGCGGGTGGCCGAGGCCGAGGCGACGGCGCGGATGGAGCGGCTGGTGCTGGGCGGCGTGGTGCTGGCGCTCTCCCTGCTGCTGACGCTGGGCGGGCTGCTGATCATGACGCGCGGCGTCACCACGCCGCTGACCGCGATGGCGACGGCGATGCGCCGGCTGGCCGATCACGACATGGCGGTGGCCATTCCCGGCCTTGGCCGGCGCGACGAGATCGGCGGCATGGCCGCCGCCATGGGCATCTTCCGGGAGAACATGGAGACCGCCGACCGGCTCCGCGCCGAGCAGGAGGCGGCGCGGGCGCAGCGCGAGCGGCGCGCCGAGGCGCTGGCGCGGCAGGTGGACGGGTTCCGCGACCGGATCGGCGAGACGGTGGGCGTGCTGTCCGCCGCCGCGACGGAGCTGGAGGCCACCGCGCGCTCGATGACCAGCACCGCCGGGGAGACCGACCGCCAGGCCGGCGCCGTGGCCGATGCGGCGCAGGATGCCAGCGGGGGCGTGCAGACGGTGGCGGCGGCGGCCGAGCAGCTCACCGCCTCGATCGGCGAGATCAACCGCCAGGTGGGGGAGGCCACGAGCATCACCAACGAGGCGGTGCAGAGCGCGCAGCGCACCGACGCCACGGTGCGCGCCCTGGCCGAGGCGGCGCAGCGCATCGGCGATGTGGTGCAGCTGATCAGCAACATCGCCGGCCAGACCAACCTGCTGGCGCTGAACGCGACGATCGAGGCGGCGCGCGCCGGCGAGGCCGGCAAGGGCTTCGCCGTGGTGGCGTCCGAGGTGAAGAACCTGGCCGCGCAGACCGCGCGGGCGACGGACGAGATCGGCGGCCAGATCGCGCAGATCCAGGCGGCGACGCAGCAGGCGGTGGGGGCGATCCAGTCGATCGCCGTCACCATCGGCTCGGTCAGCAGCATCACCGCCAATATCGCGGCGGCGGTGGAGGAGCAGAGCACCGCGACGGTGGAGATTGCCCGCACCGTGCAGCGCACCGCCCAGGCCACCAGCACCGTGACCCAGAGCATCGCCGCCGTCAGCCAGGGCGCCAACGAGACCGGCGCGGCCGCGCAGGAGGTGCTGACCGCGGCCTCCGACCTGTCCCGCCAGTCGGAGCGGCTGAAGCTGGAGGTGGATCAGTTCGTCAGCGAGGTCAAAACCGCCTAGCCGCCAACAGACAAAAGTTTTTTGGTTCTTTTTTCCAAAAAAGAACCCTTTTCTTTTGTCTTACTGAACTTTTTTCCCACTCCGCCACACCCCCCACAGGGCGATGCCGAGCAGGGCGGAGAGGGCGAGGGTATAGGCCAGCGCCCCCGGCTTCGGCGCCCCGCCCAGCAGCGGCGCGGCATTGGCCGCCAGCAGCCCGGCCAGCAGCCCGGCGCAGCTGGCCCAGCCGATCACCAGCGGCAGGGCCCGGCCGGACCAGGCGCCCCAGAGCAGCGCGGCGGCGATGGCGAATTCGTCCAGCGCCAGCGGGATGAAGCCGGGAAAGACCCCGCCCGGCACGGTCAGGCGGCGGGCGATCTCGCCCCCCGCCAGGGCCAGCGCCACCAGCGCGGCCAGCGCGCGGGGCGCGAGCAGCGTGGCGGCGCCCGCCATCAGACGCGCATCGGCATCAGGACGTAGAGCGCCTCCGGCTTCGCCGCGTCCACCACGACGGTGGGGGCGGAACCGTCGGCGAAGCGGAACTCCACCTTCTCGGCGATCTGGTCGGTGATGTCGGCGAGGTAGCGGGCCTGGAAGCCGATCTCGATCGGGCCCGAGCCGTAGGAGACGGCGCCATTGTCCAGCTCCTCCTCCGCCTGGCCCTGGTCGGGGCTGCTGGCGGTGAGCGTCAGGCTGTCCTGCTTCAGGCTCAGCTTCACCGGCCGCGACCGCTCGGAGGAGATGGCGGCCACGCGGGAGACGGCGTCGGCGAAGGCCTTCTTGTCCACCGTCATGATCTTGTCGTTGCCGCGCGGGATGACGCGCTCATACTCCGGGAAGGTGCCGTCGATCAGCTTGCTGGTCAGCCGCACGCTGCCGAAGGCGAAGCTGATCTTGGTGTCGGACAGCTTCACCTCGATCGCGTCGCCGGTCTCGTCGGCCAGCTTGCGGATCTCGTTCACCGTCTTGCGCGGCACGATCACGCCCGGCATGCCCTCCGCCCCTTCGGGCAGCGGCTCCTCGACGCGGGCCAGGCGGTGGCCGTCGGTGGCGACGGCGCGCAGCACCTTCTGCCCGTCCACTTCCGTCGCGTGCAGGTAGATGCCGTTCAGGTAGTAGCGCGTCTCCTCGGTGGAGATGGCGAACTTCGTGCGGTCCACCAGCTCGCGCAGCAGCGCGGGCGGGATCTGGAAGCCGTGCGGCAGCTTGCCCTCGGTCATCGAGGGGAAGTCCTCCACCGGCAGCACCATCAGGCTGGTGGCGAAGCGGCCGGCGCGCAGCGCCAGCGGCGCGTCGCCGCCGGCATGGTCCAGCTCGACCTTGGCGCCGTCCGGCAGCTTGCGCACGATCTCGTACAGCGTCGCCGCCGGCGCCGTGGTGCGCCCGGCGCGGGAGACGGTCACACCCGGCACGTCCTCGACAATGGCGATTTCCATGTCGGTCGCGGTCAGGGTCAGCGTGCCGTCCTGCGCGGCCAGCATCACATTGGCCAGGATGGGGATGGTGTTGCGCCGCTCCACCACGCTCTGCACATGCGCGAGCGCCTTGAGCAGCACCGCCCGGTCCACCGAGAACTTCATGGCTTGAGCAACCCCCGCGCGGATGATGGGCACGCCGAGCGCGCCCGGAGACGAGACAAGTCGCCCTCTCTACCAGCCTGGAACGCAAGGCGAAAGCCGGGTCCGGCTGGAACTCTCCGACAGGAGGCCCGTTGGTTAGGCGCCATGTCCCACACACCCCAGCCCCCCACCGCATCCTGGGCCGCCGGCCATACCACCGTGCTGGGGGAGGGGCCGCCCCAGGCGCCGCTGATGCTGGTCGGGGAGCAGCCGGGCGATGCGGAGGACCGCCAGGGCCGGCCCTTTGTCGGCCCCGCCGGGCGGCTGCTGGACCGCGCCCTGCTGGCCGCCGGGCTGGACCGCGCCGCCTGCTACCTGACCAATGCCGTGAAGCACTTCAAGTTCACCCAGCGCGGCGCCCGGCGCATCCACCAGAAGCCCGACAGCGGCGACATCGCTCTCTACCGCCCCTTCCTGCTGCGCGAGGTGGACGCGGTGGCGCCCCGGCTGATCGTGGCGCTGGGCGCCACCGCCGCGCAGGGGCTGCTCGGGCGCAAGATCGGCGTGCTGAAGCTGCGCGGGCAATTCCTCTCCGGCCCGGATGACCGGCCCATGCTGCTGACCGTGCATCCAAGCTTCCTGCTGCGCCTGCCGGATCCGGCGATGCAGGAGGAGGAATACCAGCGTTTCGTGCGGGAACTGGCGCTGGCGAAGGGAAGGGTTTTCAGCAGTTAAGAAAAGCGTTCTTTTTTGGAAAAAAGAACCAAAAAACTTCTTTCAGTTGGCGTCCCGCCTCAGGCCATGGGCGGGACGCCAAACGGAAAAAGTCTTTTTGCTTCTTTTTCTTCAGAAAAAGAAGATTCTGAAATTATTCAATAACTCGGCTCATGCCGGTCCAGCGCTGCCTGCGGCAGCTCCATCGCCCGCGCCGACCACGTCCAGACCAGCCAGCACTGCACCTCGCGCCCCGGGAAGATCTGCCGCAGCAGCGCGCGATAGGCCGCCATCTGCCGCAGATACAGCGTCGGCACGTCCTTCGCCTCGCTGGGCGGCGGGCGGTTGGTCTTGTAGTCGAGGATCATCACCCGCTCGGGCGTGATCAGCATGCGGTCCACCTGGCCGGCCAGGCGCTGCCCGTTCACCATGCCGGCGATCGGCGCCTCCGCCAAACTGCCGGGGCCGAAGGCCGCCACCAGCGCCGGATGCTCCAGCAGGCGCAGCACCTCCTCCAGCGTGGCAGTGCGGTCGGCCTCGGTCAGCCCATGGCCGGGGCGGGCCAGGAAGCGCTCGGCCAAGGCGCGGCGCTCGGCGGCGGGATGCTCCGGCAGGTGCTGCAACAGGGCGTGGATCAGGCGGCCGCGGCGGAAGCGCTCCCCGGTCGGGTCGGCGCGGCCATGCGGCGCGGCGGTGGGTGTCTCCTCCTCCCCCGGCAGGGCGGAGGGGGAGAGCGTCAGCGCCACGCTCTCCGGATCGGCGGCGCGGCCGAGCCAGGCGGGCAGC
>NZ_GG770778.1:10360-13812 GCF_000164635.1 Pseudoroseomonas cervicalis ATCC 49957
GCGGTCTGCGCGGTGGCGTAGCGGCGCAGCGGGCCGGCGAAGCTGGCCGAGGGCGGGGCGCCGAAGCCCGCCGGCTCGAAGGGAATGTCCTCCGCCCCTTCCAGCCGGCCGATGCCCTGGGAGACGAGGTCGTACCAGCTGCCTTCCTTCGGCGCGCCCCAGGCGCAGACCAGCAGCCGGTCCTCCGCCCGCGTCAGCGCGACATAGAGCAGCCGGTTCTCCTCCGCCTCGCGCGCGGCCGTCTCGGCGTCCATGAGTTTGGTCCAGGCGGGGGCGAAGAAATCCTTGCGGCTGCGCGGCGCCCAGTAGGGCAGGGGCGGCGCCGATTCCTCCCAGCGCAGCGGCTTCTCGCCGCGCCCGCTGCCGACATCGGGGATGATGACGACCGGCGCCTGCAAGCCCTTGGCGCCATGCGCCGTCATCAGCCGCACCGCATCGGCGCCGGATTCCGCCTCGCGCCGCACCTCGGCGCCACCACGGCGCAGCCATTGCACGAAGCCCTGCAGGCTGGGCGGGTGGCGCTGCTCATAGGTCAGCGCGGCGTTCAGCATCTCGTCCAGCGGGTCGGCCGCGTCGGGTCCGAGGCGTTCCAGGATGCGCGCCCGCCCGCCATGCTCGCCCAGCACCTCGGCCAGGATGGTGTGCGGCGTGGCGAGGTCGGCGCGGTCGGCCAGCCCCGCCAGCCATTCGGCGGCGCGGCCGGCATTGCTGTCGCTGCCGCGCATCTCCAGCAGCCGCCACCACAGCGGCTGGGTGCGCGCCCGCGCCAGTTCGCACAGCTCGGTCTCCGAGACATTGCAGAGCGGGCTCTTCAGCACGGCGGCCAGTTGCAGGTCGTCTTCCGGCAGCAGCAGCACGTCGCACAAAGCGAGCAGGTCCTGCACCGCGATCTGCTCGACCAGCTGCATGCGGTCGACGCCGCCCACCGCCACGCCGCGCGCCTTCAGCGCCCGCACCAGCAGATTGGAGAAGCCGGTGCGCCGGCGCAGCAGCACCAGGATGTCGCCGGGGCGGATCGGCCGGTCGCCGCGCGCCGGCAGCCGCTCCTCCCGCACCATCTGGGCGATGCGCGCGGCCAGGCTCTCGGCCATCAGCGCCTCGGCATCGTCCTCGGCCACCGGCTCTTCCGGCACCTCCCAGGGTTGCAGCGCGGCGCTGTCGGGCCTGGTCAGCAGCGGCCAGATCTCGACCATGCCGGCCTGCCCCTCGCGGTCGGCGCGGTGGGTCAGCACGCTGCCCTCCGCCACCACGCCGCGCCGCGCGGGGCCATCGGCGAAGACGGCATCGACCAGCGCCAGCACCGGCGCGGTGGAGCGGAAGGAGACATTGAGCGGCACGGCGGCGAACTCCGCCCCCGCCGCCGTCACCGCGCCCTCGAAATGCCGCTCCCACCGCGCGAAGCCGGCGGCGTCGGCACCCTGGAAGCCGTAGATCGATTGCTTCTCGTCACCCACGGCGAAGATGCTGCGGATGCTCTCCGGCTCGCGCGTGCCGAGCCCGGCGAAGAACTCCTCCGCCAGCCGCGCCGCGATCTCCCATTGGTGCGGGTTGCTGTCCTGCGCCTCGTCGAGCAGCAGGTGGTCCAGCCCGCCATCCAGCTTGTACAGCACCCAGGCGCTGCCCGGGTCGTGCAGCAGCCCGCGCGCCGCCTGGATCAGGTCGTCGAAATCGACCGCGCCCTGCCGCGCCTTGCGCGCCGTGTAGGCCTCCAGCACCGGCTGGGCCAGCGCCAGCAGCGCCAGCGACGCGGCATGCAGCCGCCAGGCCTTGCGCTCCTCCTCGAAGGCGTGGATGCGCTCGGCCTCGGCGGCCATCAGCGCCTGCACCTCCTCATGCCGCTCCTTCAGCCCGCCCTTGGTGCCGAGCGATTTGCGCGGGCTGCCCTCGGCGGTCAGGAAGATGCTGCACCATTCCTCCCAGCGCGCGGCGCGCGCGGCGTGGGAGAGGTCGATCCACGCCTTCATCACCGCGCCGCGGTCGCGGTCATTGGCGTTGCCGCTCTGCCGCAGCAGCGCGGCGGCGCGCACCATCTCGCTGTCCACGGCGCTCGCCATGGCCAGCAGCGCCTCGCTTTCGCCGCCCTCGCGCGGCAGGCCCAGGCGGCGGCGCAGCACCGCGTCGCAGCCCTTGATGCCACCCGCCTGGGCGATGGCGGCGCCCAGCCGCTCGCGCTCCTTCACTAGGCTCTGCAGCGTCTGCGCGAAATCCTCCGGCGAGCCCAGCCCGGCCATCGCCTCGATCGCCGCCTGCGGCAGCTGGCCCGAGGCCAGCGCCAGCTCACGCGATTCCGCCAGCATCTCGGCGGCATCCGCCTCCTCGATCAGCGCGAATTGCGGCGGCAGCCCCGCCTCCAGCGGGAAGCCGCGCAGCAGCGACTGGCAGAAGGAATGGATGGTGGAGATGCGCATGCCGCCGGGCTGCTCCAGCACCTCGGCGAACAGCCCGCGCGCGCGGCGGCGCAGCGCGGCATCCGGCTTCTCGCCTGTCAGGGACAGCAGGCTGTCCGACAGCGCCGTATCCTCGGCCACCGCCCATTCGCCCAGGCGCTTCGCCAGGCGCGTGGCCATCTCCGCCGCCGCCGCCTTGGTGAAGGTCAGGCACAGGATGCGGCCCGGTTTCGCTCCGGGGCGCAGCAGCAGCCGCAACACGCGGTCGGTCAGCACCTTCGTCTTGCCCGAACCAGCGGACGCGCCGACCCAGGCGGAGGCGCGCGGATCGGAAGCGCGGCGCTGCGCCGCCTGCGCCGCGGCGCGGGGGGTGAGGGTCTCGCTCATCGCGCTGCTCCACTCGAAAGAATCCGGGGGAATGAATTCCCCCGGACCCCCCATCTTTTTCCTGTCAGGGCCGGCCGCCGCTGGCGGCCGGCAGCACCACTCACGCATCCTCGGCGGTGCCCCATTCGGCGATGCGCGCCAGATGATCGTGCTCGCCGCGCTGCGGCCGGCGGCGCGGATGCGGCCGCGCGATGAAACGGCGATGGCCGAGAAGAAATCCCTGCACCAGCGCGGTCGTCTGCTCCAGCGCATCCGCGCCCAGCGTGCCGGGGTCGCCCTTCACCGGCTTCACCTCGCCCGGCGTGCCGCCGCCCGTCAGCCGCCAATGGGCGAGGCCCGAGACCGGCGCGCGCGCGATGCCCTGGAACCCGCCCGCCTCGGCGATGGCGGCCTCCAGCGGCATCTGCGGCGCGCGGCCATCGGTCATCTCCTTGCCGGTGGGCGGCGTGCCGGTCTTGTAGTCGATCAGCGCGATGGTGCCGTCCGCCAGCTCGTCCAGCCGGTCGGCCCGCACCTTCAGCTTCACCCGCCGGCCGGCAATGTCCAGATGCCCCGGCAGCTCGGCATGGCGGCGGCGGATGCGCCGTCCCTGCTGCGCCGCCTCCTCCTGCGCCACCACGAAGCCGCCGATGCGCGCCAGCCGCGGCCGCCAGAAGGCCAGCAGCCCGGGCCGCGCCG
>NZ_GG770778.1:16061-21056 GCF_000164635.1 Pseudoroseomonas cervicalis ATCC 49957
GGGGCGCCCGGCAGGGCCGCCAGCACGGCGGCGGGGGCACCGCGGCGCAGCCATTCCGGCGGGGGGGTGAGATGGTCGGCGGGCGGGTCGTCGCGCATGGCGGCGCAAGCCAGCATGGCGGCGCGTGTGGTGCAAGCGCATGGGCGCGCATCCATTCGCGCGACGCCGCGTTCATCCCGCAGTGGCCTCGCCGAGGCCGACAGGAAGGAGAGCCAGCATGGACGAGAACCGCTTCACCGGCGCCGCCCGCGAGACCGTCGGCCGCGCCCAGGAGGCCGTCGGCGCCTTCACCAACAACCGCGACACGCAGGCGCGCGGCCAGGTGAACCAGATCCAGGGTCAGGCCGAGAACTTCATGGGCCAGCTCTGCGACAATGTCCGCGAGCAGCCGATGACCTCGATCGCGATCGCCGCCGGCATCGGCTACATCCTGGGCCGGCTGCGGATCCTCTGAGGATGATGGCCGCCCCCCTGCGGGGCGGCAGCGAATTCCGCGCCCGACCGGGTGCGGAAGCGGGGCGGCGCGGGAGACCGGCGCCGCCCTTTCTCGTTCGATCGGGCGGAAGGCGCGGACCCTGATGGATGTCGATCTGATCGTGCTCGGCTCCGGCACCGCCGGGGTCAAGGTGGCGACGCGCTGCCGCGTCGCCGGCTGGCGCGTGGCGCTGGTGGAAGCCCGGCAATTCGGCGGCACCTGCGCGCTGCGCGGCTGCGAGCCGAAGAAGGTGTTCTGGACCCTGGCCGAGGCGGCGGAGCGGGCGCAGCGCCTATCCGCAAAAGGTGTGGGCGGCGGCGGCGGCGTGACGCTGGACTGGGCGGCGGCGCAGCGCTTCAAGCGCAGCTTCACCGACCCGGTCCCCGAATCCCGGCGCGAGAGCCTGGAGCGCGCCGGCATCATCGCGCTGCATGGCCAGCCGCGCTTCCTCGGCCCCGACCGCATCGCTGTGGACGGGCAGGAGATCCGCTTCCGCCACGCGCTGATCGCCACCGGCGCCGAACCCGCCGAGCTGCCGATCGCCGGGCGGGAGAACCTGTCCACCAGCGACGATTTCCTGTCGCTCGAGGACATGCCGAAAAGCCTGGTGCTGCTGGGCGGCGGCTACATCTCCTTCGAATGCGCGCATCTGGCGCGGCGGGCGGGGGCGGAGGTCACCATCCTCGAAGGCGGCGACCGGCCGCTGGCGCCGTTCGACGAGGCGCTGGTGGCGCGGCTGGTGGAGAAGACCCGCGCCCTCGGCATCCGGGTCGAGCTGGGCTGCAAGGCCGCCGCCATCCGGGCGGATGCCGGCGGCTTCCGCGTCGAATGCGGGGATGGGCGCAGCTTCGCCGGGGCGATGGTGCTGCACGGGCTCGGCCGGCGCCCGGCGCTGTCCGGCCTCGGGCTGGAGGCGGCGGGGGTGCCGGTGGAGAAGGGCCGGCTGCTGCTCGACCCCTATCTGCGCAGCACCGGCAATGAGCGGGTCTTCGCCGCCGGCGACGCCGCCGCGCAGGGCCCGGCGCTGACGCCGGTGGCGAGCCACGACGCCGCGGTGGTGGCGCGCAACCTGCTGGAGGGCTGCCACACCAAGCCCGATTACAGCGTGGTGCCGAGCGCCGCCTTCACCCTGCCGCCGCTGGCCGCTGTCGGCCTGACCGAGGCGCAGGCGAAGGAGCGCGGCATCGACTATGAGCTGCGCGAGGGCGACATGGCGGATTACCAGTCGGTGCGCCGCACCGGCGAGGACACCGCCGCCTATCGCCTGCTGGTCGCGCCCGGCAGCGGCGCCATCCTGGGCGCGCATCTGCTGGGGCCGGAGGCGCCGGACAGCATCAACCTCTTCGCCCTGGCGATGCGCGCCGGCATGGGGGCGGAGGCGCTGTCGCGCATGATGACGGCCTATCCGACGGGGGGCTCCAACATCGCCTCGATGCTGGGATGAGCGATTACGATGTCGCCGTGGTGGGCGGCGGGCCGGCGGGGCTGAGTGCCGCGCTGCTGCTCGGCCGCGCGCGGCGGCGGGTGCTGCTGCTGGATTCGGGCGAGCACCGCAACGACCCGGCGCGCATGATGCATGGCTTCCTGACGCGGGACGGCATTCCGCCCGCCGAGTTCCGCCGCATCGCGCGCGAGCAGCTGGCGGCCTATCCGCAGGTGGAGCTGCGCGATGCGCGGGTGGAGGCGGTGGAGCCCGGCTTCACCCTGCACCTGGCCGGGGGCGCGTCACCGGTGGCGGCGCGCGCCGTGCTGCTGGCCACCGGCATGGCGGATGAGCTGCCGGAGATTCCCGGGCTGCGGCCGCTCTACGGGCTGGATGCCTGGCACTGCCCCTATTGCGACGGGTGGGAGCGGCGGGGCGAGGCGATGGCGGTGCTGGGCGAGGGTGTGGCGGGCTACCGCATGGCGCTGGAGATGCGCGGCTGGACCGACCGGCTGGTGCTGTGCTGCCAGGGCAAGCGGCCGGAGGCGCGGCATCGCGCGAAGCTCGCCGCGCTCGGCATCGAGCTGCGCGAGGCGAAGGTGGTGGAGCTGCTGTCCGAGGCGGGCCGGCTGTCGGCGCTGCGCCTGGCGGATGGCGAGGTGCTGCCGCGCTCCGTGCTGGTGCTGGCGGCGGCGCAGCGGCAGCGCTCCGACCTGGCGCAGCGCCTGGGCTGCGGGCTGACGCGCGGCGGCCTGGTGCGCGCCGCGCATGACGGGGCCACGGACATACCCGGCCTGTATGTGGCCGGCGATGCCGCCCCGCATCTGCAGATGGCGGTGGTCGCCGCCGCTCAGGGCGCCATGGCCGCCTTCGCCATCAACACGGCGCTGCTGCGCGAGGTGGTGCTGCCGGCCGCCAGCGGCGGCCGGCCCTGACAGAAGGAAGAAGGGGGTCCGGGGGAATTCATTCCCCCGGCCTCACTTGGCCCTCCTGACCAGCCCTTCGCACCGGTCATCCTCGCCGATCCCGAAGCGGATGGTCGGCAGGATGGCCAGCGGCAGGGCGATGATGCCGAGCCCGATCGCCGCCGCCCCCCGCGCGCCGAGCTCGACCGGCTCCGGCATGACCGAGGGATCCCGGAAGGGCCCGCGGATCAGGATGTCGGTGGTCAGGGCGCCGATGGTGAAGCGCTTGGCCTCGGTGCGCAGGCGGTAGTCCAGCCTTTCGTTGCGCAGGCTGATATCGCCCATGCCGGAGATCAGCGCGTCCTCGGTGTCGATCAGCACGGCGCGGGTGGAGAGGTTGCCGCGGCGCAGCGCCAGGTCGCCGATGAAGCACTGCACCTGGGTGCGGTTGGGCAGGCCGAGGGCGGAGAGGATGGCGTTGCCCAGCCGCAGGCCCGAGAGATCGACCAGCAGGGCGGAGAGGTTGCCGCCGGCCATGCCGAGGGTGATGGCGCCGTCGCCGCTGCCCAGCATGTCGGCGATGGAGGCGCCCTGCGCCTCCAGCCGGGCGCTGCCGCCGATGCGGCCCTGGCCCTCGCCCAGCGGGGTGACGCCCATCAGGCGGGAGAGGTCGACGCGCTGGAAGCGCGCCTCGGCCTTCACCCGCAGGCCGCGCTGGTTGTCCAGCGGGGTGAAGTCGAACTGCCCCTCGATCCGGCCGGTGCCGACGCCGAAGCGCAGCGGGTGCAGGCCGATGGCGCCGTCGGTGATGGTGAGGTTGGCGTGCAGGTCGTCGAGCGGCATGCGCCGGCCGAGGATCTTGCCGCCATCATAGGTCAGGCGGATATCGGCGGCCTCGAGCTTGGGCAGGTTCAGCGGGTCGTCCGGCAGGAGGCGGCCGCGCGCCGCCTGGCGGCGGTCCACCTGGTCGCCCGGCGGCGCGCCGATGAAGCCGGCCAGGTCGTCGAGATCCACCTGGCGGGAGCGCAGCGTGGCCTCGACCAGCGGGCGCTGCCCGTCGCGCGGGGTGACGGCGAGCTCGCCGCCGAGGTCGCTGCGGCCGACCTTGCCCTCGATATCGGTGAAGCGCACCGCGCCGGCGGCGTAGTCCAGCCGGCCGCTGACCTCATAGGGCGGGGTGGCGGGGATGGGCACGCCGGTCAGCGGCGTCAGCCGCGCCATGTCGGAGCCGGAGAAGCGCAGCCGCAGATTGGCGCCGGCGAAGCGCAGCGGGTCCTGCAGCGTGCCCTCCAGCCGCGCCCGGGTCGGGCCATTGGCGAGGGCGAGCGTCACCGGCCAGGGATTCTCGGCATCGCGCAGCGACAGCACGGCGCCGCCGGTCAGCTCGGCGGTGATGGGCTGGTCGGCATAGCGGCCTTCGGCGGTGGCGCGCAGCCGGGGCTCGGCGCCCTCGGGCTCCTCGGTGGCGACGCGCACCTGCATGTCGGCGCGCAGCGGCGCGTGGCGCACATCCACGACGCCCGCCTGCACCCGCAGCGCGCCGAGCTGCGGCGCCTCGGCCGTGTCGGATGGCGGCGCGTCGGGGTCGGCCGCGGTCAGGGCGGGGAAGTCGTAGTTGCGGCGGTTGTCCCCGGTGGCCAGCAGCGTCACCACCGGGCGCTCCAGCGCGATGTCGGGGATGATGATGCGGCGGTGGCGGATGAACTCCATCGCATCCAGCCGCAGCGTCAGGCGCGGAATGGCGGCGAAGGGCGGGTCCTCGGCGAAGCCCTCGGGGTTGGCGATGCGCAGATCGGTCAGCGTGATGCCGGTGATGCGGCCGAGATCGACATCCAGCCCGCCAATGGCGACGGGGCGGCCGAGCCTGGCGCTCGCCTGCCGCTCCAGCAGCGGGATGAACCAGGCCCAGGACCAGAGGAGGACCAGCAGCAGCACCGCCAGGACGGGCAGGCCGGTCCAGATCAGGATGCGCCGCAGGGCCATGTGTGTTTCCTCTCCGCCGCGCGCGGGCCGCGCCTGCGACGGAAAAGCGGCGCGGCGCGGCGGGGTTGCCCCGCCGGGGAATCACGCGGCCGGGACCGGAGACGAAAACGGCCCAGGGCAGGGCGCTCCGGGCCGGTCTGTCGCGCTGCGGTCGGCGGGCTCAGCCGCCGGCGTCGAAGCCCAGGAAGCCGCGATCCGGGCGCGGCGTG
>NZ_GG770778.1:21791-25413 GCF_000164635.1 Pseudoroseomonas cervicalis ATCC 49957
CGCCTGCGGCTGCGCCTCCGGCACCATCGGCCCGCGCAGGCCTTGCGCGACGGCGGGCAGCGCCGTGCCGAGCAGCAGGGCGGACAGGAGGGGCAGCGGGGCGAGCTTCAGGAGACGGCGCATGGCGACCTCTCTAGACCATTTCCGGGCGCGGGCGAAGCGGGCTCAGCCGCAGCCCTCGCCCCGCGCGGTAAAGCTTTCGACCAGGCCCTGGCGCACCGCGAAGGTCATCTCGCAGCGCATCACGGCATAGGAGGGGGGCGCGGTCCAGGGCCGGCGATAGCCCCAGGGGTTGTAGCCATAGCCCCAGGGGTCGCCGGGCACCAGGACGGTGCTCTGCTGCTCGAATTGCAGGAAGCGCCGCCCGCCGGTCTCGTAAGTGCGGACCGGCACGCCGAGTTGCGCGACCAGCTCGCCCTCCGGGCGGTTGATGAAGGTGGCGAGGCGCTGCTCCAGCGTCGGCCCCGGCGCGGCGCAGCCGGCGAGCAGGGCGGGCAGGAGCAGGGCGGGCAGCATCGGGCGCATGGCGTGGATCCTCTGACCCACACATAGGCCCGCGCAGGGCGGCGGCAAAGCGTTGCCGTGCGAGGGGCGCTCCCGCTCCGTTCAGCGCCCCTCCCGCCGCCAGGCCAGCAGGGCGATGCCCAGCACCAGCGGCAGGGCCAGCCAGGGCGGCAGCAGCGGCAGGGCGGCGATGCCGGTCACCAGATGGTCCTGGTTGCGGCGCAGCCCGATCCAGGATGCCCCCTGCGCGTCGCGCCCGGCGGCGACGCGGCGCAGCTCCGGCAGCACCGGGCGCTCCCCGTTGCCGAGCCAGTGCAGCCCGCCGCCGGTGCCCTCGGCCAGCGCCAGGGCGCGACCCGGATCGGCGCGCAGATCGGCGATCTCCAGCGGGTTGGCGGCGGCGGCGGCGGCGAAGGCGGTGCGCCGCCCATCGCCCGCCTGCCAGACGCCCGGCTGGGTGGCGGGGACCGAGAGCGTGGCCTGGCCGCCCTGCGCCGCCTCCGCCCGGTGGCGGCTGACCGTGCCATCGGGGGCGGTGACGGTGATCTCGGGCGGCGGCCCGGCCTCGACGCTGCGGCGGGTCACGGTCAGCGTGCCGCCCTCCACCCGCGCCACCAGATCCTCCTCCTCCAGCTCCGGCTCCCGCATCAGCCAGTGCGCGGCGCGGCGCAGCAGCTCGGCCTGCGGGCCGCCGCCATCATGGCCCCGGGACCACAGCCAGATCTGGTCGGAGAGCAGCAGCGCCACCCGGCCCTCCCCCACACGGTCCAGCTGCAGCAGCGGCGCGCCATCGGGGCTGTCCATCACCGTCAGCCCGCTTTGCGGCTCGGCGCGCAGATGCCGGTACCAGCGGCCCCAGCCGGGCTCGGCGGCGCCGGCATTGGCGCCCGTCAGCCCCTGGGTCACCGGGTGGCGGGCGCCGGCCTCGGTCACGCGCGGGCGGAACGGCCCCTCGGCCAGGGCGGCGGCGCCGGAGAGCGGCCGCGCCGGCAGCACCTGCCCGAGCGGGGTGGATGCCAGGCTGGTGGGGCCGAGGAATTCCGGCCCGACCGAGAGCAGCAGCGCACCGCCGCCGCGCACGTAGTCGGCGATGTTGCGCAGATACATCGGCGGCAGGATGCCCCGGTTGCTGAAGCGGTCGAACACGATCAGGTCGAATTCGCGCAGCTTCACCTGGAACAGCTCGCGCACCGGGAAGGCGATCAGCGCCAGCTCGTTCAGCGGCGTCAGGTCGTCCTTCTCCGGCGGGCGAAGGATGGTGAAATGCACCAGGTCGACATTCGGGTCGGCCTTCAGCAGCCGGCGCCAGGTGCGCTCGCCCGAATGCGGCTCGCCCGAGACCAGCAGCACCCGCAGCCGGTCCCGCACCCCGTTCACCGTCACCACGGCGCGGTTGTTGAGCTGCGACACCTCGCCCGGCCGCGCCTCGGCGGTGATCTCCACGACGCTCGGCCCGCCGCGCTCGACGGGCAGGGTGATGCGGTGCTCGCGGCCCAGCGGCACGCTTTCCACCCGTGGGGCCGCGCCGTCCCGCCGCAGCGTCAGCCGCACCGCGCCGCCCTGGGGCTGACCGGTGGCGCCGAGATCCTCCACCGCCAGCCGCAGCTCCACGCTGCGGCCGACAATGCCATAGCCCGGCGCCTCGATGATGCGGATGCGCCGGTCGACCTCGCCCGGGCGGCCGGGCAGCAGCAGATGCAGCGGCGCCTCGAAGCCGGGCTGCGCCGGGATGTCATGCGCCTGGCCATCGGTCAGCGCGATCACCCCCGCCAGCCGCGCGCGCGGGATGTCGGCCAGGGCCCGGTCGATGGCGGTGAACAGCCGCGTGCCCTGGCGCCCGCCCTCCGGCAGGTCGACCACCCGCAGCTCCAGGTCGGGGAAGCGGGCGGCGGCTTCCTCGATCGCGGCGCGGGCGGCGTCCAGCTGCGCGCCGCGCGCGCCGATCCGCGCCGAATCGCTGCGGTCCTGCACCAGCAGGGCGATGTCGGGGCGGGTCTCCCGCGTCTCCTCGACCAGGCGCGGATTGGCCAGCGCCAGCAGCAGCACGGCAAAGGACAACGCCCGCCACCAGGCGCCGCGCGCCCGCCGCCACAGCGCCGGCAGCAGCGCCAGCACCGCCAGCAAGGCCAGCGCCGCCAGCAGCCAGAGCGGCAGGATGGGGGCGAAATCGATGCCCGAGATGGCCTGGCGCATCACCCAACTCCCGCGGAAGCAAGGCCGGGGGAATGAATTCCCCCGGACCCCCTTCTTCTTTCTGTCAGTAAGAGACCCGCACCCTCACAGGTCGCGCTCCGCCGGGCAGGCCGCGCCGCCCGTCCCCACGTGGACATGGCAATCCGAAAAAGAATCAATTGCCGAGTCTTTCGAGGATGGCGGGGACGTGGACCTGGTCGCCCTTGTAGTTGCCGGTCAGCGCGTACATCACGAGGTTGACGCCGAAGCGGTAGGCCAGCGTGCGCTGGCGGGCGCCGCCGGGAATGGCGGCATAGGGGTTCTGTCCGCGCGCATCGACCGCCCAGGCCCCGGCCCAGTCATGCCCGCCGATGATGACGGGGGAAACACTGTCATTCGCCCGGTCCTCCTGCCGCGAGACCCAGACCTGGCCGCCGGCGAAGCGCCCCGGCAGCTCCGGCGGCAGCAGATAGAAGGCGCGGGTCAGCACATGCTCCGGCGAGACCGGGGCCAGCGGCGGGATCGACAGGCCGCGGGTGATGCGCTGCAACGCCGCCCGCGCGCCGGGGGAAAAGCCCTCCCCCGAGCCCTCATCCCGCGTGTCGAACAGGATGATGCCGCCATGGCGCATGAACTCGTTCAGCGCCGAGAGCGCCGCCGCGTCCGGGTCCGGGCTGTCGCCCGTCACCGCCCAGTAGAGCAGCGGCAGGGTGGACAGGTCGTCCTGCCCCGGGCGCACCGCCAGCGGCTCGGCCAGGGCGGCGGCGGTGCGGCGGTTGACGTAGTCGGACAGGCCCGAAAGCCCCTGCCGCACCACCTCGTCCACCGCCGAATCGCCGGTGGCGACATAGCCGATGCGGGTGGCCAGCGGCATCGACTCCTCCGCGGGCGCGGCGCTGCGCCCCTGCTGCGCCAGCGCCGGCTGGGCGAGCAGCAGCAGCAGCGG
>NZ_GG770778.1:27818-30332 GCF_000164635.1 Pseudoroseomonas cervicalis ATCC 49957
TGCACCGCGGGCAGGCTGGCGGTCTCCGGCCGGGCGCCGCGCACCAGCTTCAGGATGGCGTCCAGCACCGCCTCGCTCACCGGGATGCGGCGGATCAGCGCCTGGGCGGCGATCAGCTCGGCGGCGGTCATCGCCGGCTGGGCGCGGGCCTCGGCGGCGCCGGTGGTGGCCAGCAGCATGGCGCGCTCGGCCGCCTCATCCGGATAGGTGACCTCGACCTCCAGCAGGAAACGGTCGAGCTGCGCCTCGGGCAGCGGGTAGGTGCCTTCCTGCTCGATCGGGTTCTGCGTCGCCAGCACGTGGAAGGGGGCGGGCAGGGCATGGGTGGCGCCGCCCATCGCCACCTTGCGCTCCTGCATCGCCTGCAGCAGGGCGGATTGCGTGCGGGGGCTGGCGCGGTTGATCTCATCCGCCATCAGCAACTGGCAGAAGACCGGGCCCTGGATGAAGCGGAAGGCGCGGCGGCCGGCCTCGCCCTCCTCCAGCACCTCGCTGCCCAGGATGTCGGCCGGCATCAAATCGGGGGTGAACTGCACCCGGCTCTCGGCCAGGCCGAGCACGGTGCCGAGCGTCTCCACCAGCTTGGTCTTGCCCAGGCCCGGCACGCCCACCAGCAGCACATGGCCGCCGGAGAGGATGGTGATCAGCACCTGCTCCACCACCTCGGGCTGGCCGAAGATCACGCGGCCCACCGCCTGGCGCACCCGGGCCAGCCGCGTCCCCAGCGCCTCGACCTCCGCGAGGAGGATGTTCGGATCGATGGGGTCCGCCACTTCAACCATGCCCTGGTGCCTCCTTATATAGCCGGATATGGGAAGCCGGCCCGCCTTGGCCAGCCCGCCCCTTCTGCCAGGAGCGAGACTTGGGGAAGCCTATGACCACCGGGCGCATGGACGAAGCATTGAAACAATCCGGCATCGAGCAGGGCTGCGGCCTGCACGCGCAGCCCGACGGCGCGGCGGCCCGAAAGCCGCCCGCCAGGGCGGCGAAAACGGGTGCCGCGAAACCCGGCGCCGCCCCGCGGCCGCGCCATGAATGCGGTTCGCTCGACATGCGCATCGCCAAGGATGGCAGCTGGCACTACAAGGGCAGCCCGATCGGCCGCAAGGAGCTGGTCTGCCTCTTCGCCTCCGTCCTCAAGCGCGAGGCGGATGGCAGCTACTGGCTGGAAACCCCGGCCGAGCGCGGCACGATCGAGGTGGAGGACGCCCCCTTCGTCGCCGTCGAGGTGTTCTGGCGCCGCTGCGCCGGCCGGCAATGCCTGACCTTCCGCACCAATCTGGACGAGATGGTCACCGCCGATGCCGACCACCCGATCCGTGTCGCCATCGACCCCCGCACCCGCCAGCCGCGCCCCTATGTGACGGTGCGCCCCGGCCTTGAGGCCCGCATCAACCGCGCCGTCTTCTATGAGCTGGTGGCGCTGGCCGAGCCCGAGCGCGTGCAGGGCCGCGAGGTGCTGGGCGTCTGGAGCGAGGGCATCTTCTTCCCGATCGACGAGGTGCCGGCGGTGCAGGGCGCGGCCGCCGGGTGAGCGGCGCCCCCCCACCCCCCGCCCTGGCCCCCGCTGCCCTGGAGCCTGACGAACTGGCCCGCCGCCTCTCCGACCCCGCCCGGCTGCGCTGGCTGGAGGGGGTGGTGGCCGGCGAGGACCGCGCGCTGGGCGAGCAGCCGCTCGACAGCGCCGCCGGCCCCGCCATCCCCGGAAAGCCCTCCGCCGTGCTGGTGCCGGTGGTGCTCGGCCCGCGCCCCAGCCTGCTGCTGACGCTGCGCGCCGCGAAGCTCTCCAGCCATGCCGGGCAGGTCGCCTTCCCCGGCGGCCGCATCGAGCCGGGCGAGACCCCCGAGCAGGCGGCGCTGCGCGAGGCGGCGGAGGAGATCGGCCTCGACCCCCGCCTGCCGCGCCTGCTCGGCCGGCTGCCCGGCCATGTCACCGGCACCGGCTACCATGTGACGCCGGTGCTGGCGCTGCTGCGGCCGCCGCTGAACATCCTCCCCTCGCCGGACGAGGTGGAGCAGGCCTTCGAATACGACCTGGCCGCGCTGCTCGATCCCGCCTTGCCGGAGCGCCGCAGCGCGATCTGGAAGGGCGAGCGGCGCAGCTTCTATGTCTGGCCGCACGCCACCCATTACGTCTGGGGCGCGACGGCGGCGATCATGCGCAACCTGGCCCTGCTGCTGCGGCGGGGATAGGCCGCATCGGCCTTCATCCCGGGCGGAGGGGAAGAAGGTGAGGGGAATGAATTCCCCTCAGACCCCTTCCTCTTTTTTCGGTTCTGGGTGGGCGCTGCCGGGGAATCCGTCAGGCCAAGGCGGGCTGAACCCTCCATCGCCGCAGGTCACGGACCTCCGGCGCGCTCCCCGGTCTGGGCCTGAACAGCCGGACGCCTGCCACAGCCAGCAAACTCGCAGAAAAAAGATGGGGTCCGGGGAATTCCTTCCCCGGCCTTCTTGTTTTCCCGCCCTGAATGTCGATGGACGCTCGCGCGCCTCAGCGCGGCCGCTTGCGCTCCG
>NZ_GG770778.1:30896-34252 GCF_000164635.1 Pseudoroseomonas cervicalis ATCC 49957
GCGCCAGCAGGGTGCGCCAGCGCCGGTCCCGCCCCGGGCCGCGCGCCATCTGCGCCAGCTGCGCCCGGTGGAAGCGCAGCGCCGCCACGGCGCCGATGCCCCGCGCCAGGCGTCGCTTCACCACCCCGAGCCGGGGGGCGGCGGCGAAGATCAGCAGCGTATCTCTTGGCATGGACCCGGCCTCTTGGGGCACGGCGGCGGCCGGGCCCGGTTCCAGACATAACGGGAACGCCGGGAGCAGGCCAGACCAGGCCCGAGTCGCGCCGGCCCGCCGCGACGCCCGCCGCGCCCGGCCTGTGTTCGCAGCATGTTCTTGACTTCCTCCCAGCCCTGGCGAAAGAGTCGCGCGAACGGAAGGGGAACCCGTCAATGCCGGATGGCAGCATCCGCGCCGCCGCCTCCGCCCTGCTGGAGGGCGCGCGCAAGGGCCGTGGCGCCACCAGCAATCCGCCGGTGCGCTTCGACCGCCTGGCGCTGGAAGCCTTCGACGATGGCTGGCAGACGCTGGAAGAAGCCTTCGGCGAACTGCCGCCCCTGCCCACCACCCTGACACGCGACGCGGCGCGCTCCGCCATCGCCTGGAACAGCTCGCCCGATGTGGGCTTCGACCGCGCGGTGAACCCCTATCGCGGCTGCGAGCATGGCTGCGTCTATTGCTACGCCCGGCCCAGCCACGCCTATCTCGGCCTCTCGCCGGGGCTGGATTTCGAGACGAAGCTGCAGTTCAAGCCGGAGATCGGCGCGCTGCTGGAGAAGGAGCTGCGCAAGCCCGGCTACGTGCCGCGCCCCATCGCGCTGGGCTCCAACACCGACCCCTACCAGCCGGTCGAGCGCCGGCTGAAGCTGACCCGCACCGTGCTGGAGGTGCTGGACCGCTTCAGCCACCCGGTCACCATCGTCACCAAATCCGCCGGCGTGCTGCGCGACCTCGACATCCTGCAGCGCCTGGCGGCGCGGCGGCTGGTGCGGGTCTGCCTCTCCGTCACCACCCTCGACCCGGCGCTGGCCCGCATCCTGGAGCCGCGCGCCGCCACCCCCGCCCGGCGCCTGGACGCCCTGGCCCGGCTGGCGGAGGCCGGCGTGCCCACCGCCGTGCTCGCCGCGCCGATGATCCCGGCGGTGAACGACATGGAGCTGGAGCGCATCCTGGAACGCGCCGCCAGCGCCGGCGCGACGCGCGGCGGCTACGTGCTGCTGCGCCTGCCGCTGGAAATCGCCGGGCTGTTCGAGGACTGGCTGCGCGAGCACATGCCCGACCGCGCCGACAAGGTGCTCTCCCTGGTGCGGCAGACCCGCGGCGGGCGTGTCTATGACAGCGATTTCGCCCAGCGCATGTCCGGCACCGGGCCTTATGCCGAGATGCTGGCGCGGCGCTTCCGGGTGGCGGCGCAACGGCTGGGGCTGGGGAAGCGGGAGGGCGAATCGCTCGATTGCACCGCCTTCCGCCCGCCCGAGGATCTCAGCCTGCCGAAGCAGCTGGCGCTGTTCTGAAAAGCGCAGGGGCTCCGCCCCCGCACCCCCGCCGGGGGGACAGGGTCCCCCCGGACCCCGCCTTCAGTTCAGCGCAGATGTTCCTGCAGGCGGGGCATCAGCTCCACCAGGTTGCAGGGGCGGTGGCGGGCATCCAGCTGGAACCGCAGGATGTCGTCCCAGCCATCCTTCACCGCGCCCGACGAGCCGGGCAGGGCGAAGAGATAGGTGCCGCCCGCGACCCCGCCAATGGCGCGGGACTGCATCGTCGAGGTGCCGATCTTCTGGTAGCTCAGCATGCGGAACAGCTCGCCGAAGCCCTCGATCCGCTTCTCCAGCACCCGGTCGAAGGCCTCCGGCGTCACGTCGCGGCCGGTGATGCCGGTGCCGCCCGTGGTGATGCCCACATCCACCTCCGGGTCGGCGATCCAGCCGCGCAGCACCGCCTCGATCGCCGCCGTCTCGTCGCGCACGATCCGCCGGCTGTGCAGCCGGTGCCCGGCCCCCTCGATCCGCTCGGCCAGCAGCGCGCCCGAGCGGTCGCTCGCCAAGTCGCGCGTGTCGGAGACGGTCAGCACCGCGATGCTGACCGGCAGAAAGGGACGCGATTCATCAATCGGCATGGCGGATCTCCTCCGGCGCCCCGGCCAGCGCCACCCGGTTGCGGCCGGCCCGCTTCGCGGCATACAGCGCCGCATCCGCCGCCGATATCATCGCCTCCGCCGCGCCGCCAGCCTCGGCCACGCGGCCCTCCGGCGCCGGCGGCAGCCCGGCGATGCCGGCGCTGAAGCTGACCCGCAGCGCCGCGCCGCCGGTCTCGAAGGCGGTGGCGGCGAAGCGCTCGCGGATCGCGTCGAGGATGCCGCGCGCCGTCTCCGGCGGCGTGTTCAGCAGCAGCACCGCGAACTCCTCCCCGCCATAGCGGCCGAGCAGGTCGGTCCGCCGCAGCCGCCGCTGCAGGCTGCGCGCCAGGCCGCGGATCACCCGGTCGCCCATCAGGTGGCCATGCGTGTCGTTGACCGACTTGAAATGGTCGAGGTCGAGGATCCCGAGGCTCAGCGCGTGCCCCTCCCGCCAGGCGCGCAGCAGCTCCAGCTCCAGCCGCTCCTTGAAGCGGCCATGGTTCAGCAGCCCGGTCAGGCTGTCGGTGTCCATCAGGGCGCGCAGCGCGCGCGCCCGCTCGGCGCGCAGCCGCACCAGCGTCGCCAGCCGGCCGAGATCGACCGGCTTCGGGATGAAGTCGTCGCCGCCGAGCCGCCGCGCCAGGATCTGCCGCTCCTCGTCCTGCTCGGCCGAGAGGAACAGGATCGGCAGCGACTGGCTGCGCCGGCTCTGCCGGATGATGCGCGCCAGCTCGATCCCCTCCACCCCCGGCATCTGCATGTCCATCAGCACGAGGTCGGGGTTGATCGCGGCCATGGCGCCGAGCGCCCGCTCGGGGTCGGAGACGGTGGTGACCTGCATGCCCGCCTGGCGCAGCACCAGCGCATAGGCCTCGGCCAGCAGCGAATCATCATCGACCACCAGGATGCTCAGCGGATTCTCCTGCCGCGGCCCGGCGAACTGGTCCAGCCAGTCGGCCAGCTCGTTCAGGTCGGCCGGCTTCGGCACCACCGCCTCCACCCCGGCGCGGGCGGCGGCCAGGCGGTCGGCGAAGCCGGTCCCGGCCGTGAGCAGCACCACCGGGCAGCGCCCGGCGAGCTGCCGGCAGGCGGAGAGCGCGTCCGGCACCGCGTCATCGACCACGGCGCCGGCCAGCCGCGTGCCCTCGGGCAGCGCGCCGCCGGGCAGCACCCCGTCCGCCAGCCGCAGCACCGCATAGCCCAGATGCGCGAAGACGGCGGACAGCCCGGCCGTGCCGCCCGGCTCGGCGAACAGGTAGAGCG
>NZ_GG770778.1:35100-38267 GCF_000164635.1 Pseudoroseomonas cervicalis ATCC 49957
CGCTCCAGCCCCGCCACCCGCTCGCCCAGCCGGGCGACCCCTTCGGCGCGCAGCCGCCGCAGCGCCGCGCGCATCTCCTCCGCCGCCGCGTCAGTCATCGCGGCGGTCCCACAGGGCGCGCAGCGCCGCCGGCAGCGCCATCGGGTCGAAGGGCTTGGAGATGACGTCGAGGCTGCCGAGCGCCCGGTAGCGCGCCACCTCCTGCGGCTGCACCTTGGCGGTCATGAACACCGCCGGGGTGGCGGCCAGGCCGGGCAGGGCGCGCAGCCGTTCCAGCGTGGTCGGCCCGTCCATGCCGGGCATCATCACGTCGAGCAGCAGCAGCTGCGGCGCGAAGCCCGCCGCCTTCTCCAGCGCCTCGGGGCCGGAGGCGCAGGCCTCCACGGTGAAGCCGCCCACCGCCTTCAGCGCGAAGCCGGCCAGGTGGCGGACATCATCGTCATCCTCGACATACAGGATGCGCGACAGCGCGGCCTCGCTCATGCCCCGGGCTCCGTGCTGGGGTGCGGCGCCGCCGCCATGGCGGGCGGGCCCTCGATCAGCTGCAGGATGGTGCCCTGCAGCGCCTGGTTGTCGGTGCGGCTCTTCACCAGCGCCGCGGCGACGCTGCGGGTGGTGCGCGCATCCATGTCGCTGGCCGAGAAGATCAGCACCGGCGGCGGCGGCAGCGGCAGCGCCCGAAGATCGTGCAGCAGGTCGAGCCCGCTGCCATCCGGCAGGCCGACATCGATCACCACCAGGGCGAAGGGGCCCTCCGTGGCCAGGGCGGCGCGCGCCTCGGCCAGGCTGCGGGCGGGCACCATGCGCGCCTCGTCCCCCATCACGGCGGAGACGACGCGGCGGATATCCGGGTCGTCCTCGACATGCAGCACGCTGGCCGGGCCGCCGCCGGGGCGCAGCGCGGCGCGCAGCGCCAGGCGCAGCCGCGCCGGGTCGATCGGCTTGTCCAGCCAGTCCACCACGCCCACCGCGTCGCCATTCAGCACCCGCCTGCCCTGGTCGGCGGTGGCCGAGATCACCACCACCGGCAGCGCCCGCCCGTCCTCGCGCCGGCGCAGCCGGCGGAACAGCGACAGCCCGTCCTCGTCCGGCAGCATCAGGTCGAGCGTCATGGCGTCGAAGCGGGCGCGGTCGAGCCAGGCGAAGGCCTCGGCCGCGTCATGCGCCACCTCGCTGTCCCAGCCATCATCGTCGAGCATGTGGCGCAGCAGCCGGGCGATGTCGGCGTCGTCCTCGACGATCAGGGCGCGGCGGCGGGCGCCGGGCGCGGCGGGCAGCGGCTGCGACAGCCGCTCGACCAGCCGCGGCAGGGCGAAGCAGAACACCGTGCCGCCGCCCTCGGCCTCCTCGAAGCCGATGCTGCCGGCATGGTGCTCGACGATCGCCTTGCTGATCGACAGGCCGAGCCCGGTGCCGCCCTTCTGCCGCGCATCCGAGGCGTCGGCCTGGGCGAAGCGCTGGAAGATGCGGCTGCGGAATTCGGGCGGGATGCCGCGGCCATGGTCGCGCACCCGGAAGAAGGCATTGCCGGCATCGACGCCGAGCGAGACCTCCACCACCCCGCCGCGCGGCGAGAACTTCGCCGCGTTGGACAGCAGGTTGGCCAGCACCTGCTGGATGCGCTGCACATCGGCATAGACCAGCGCGTCCTCGGGCCCCTCGTCGAGGGCGAAGCGGACCTCGAACTGCGCGCCATAGGCGGCGTTGGCGGCCACCGCCTGCTGCAGCAGGGCGCGGGCCGAGACCCGCTCGCGCTGGAAGTCGAGCCGGCCGCTCTCGATCTTCTCGATGTCGAGGATGTCGTTGACCAGCAGCACCAGCCGCTCGGCATTCTTGGCGGCGATGCCGAGCAGCTCGCGCACCGGCTCGGGCAGGGCGCCGGCGACGCCGCCCATCACCAGCCCGAGCGAGGCGCGGATCGAGGTCAGCGGCGTGCGCAGCTCGTGGCTGACGGTGGAGACGAACTCGCTCTTCAGCGCGTCCAGCCGGTGCCGCTCGCTGACGTCGCGCAGGATGCAGACCGTGGCGCCCGCGGCGGTGGAGCCCACCGACAGCTCGGCCGGGAAGGCGGTGCCGTCGGCGCGGCGCGCCTGCACCTCGCCCTGGCGCAGCCCGTAGCCCGGCACCAGGCTGCGGATGCGCAGCCCGATCAGCTCGGCCGGCGGCAGGCGGAACTGCTCGGCGGCGGCGGCATTGGCCAGGTCGATCCGCTCCTCGCCATCGACCAGCAGGATCGGGTCGCGCGCATGGTCGAGGATGGATTGCAGCCGGCCGCGCTCCTCGGCCAGCCGGCGGTTGGCCTCGCCGCTGGCGCGGTTGGCCTCGGCCAGCGTGTCGTAGCGGCTGGCCGAGCTGGTCAGGTAGCGGTTCAGCCCCCAGACCGCGGCCACCGCCAGCAGCGCCGCCAGCAGCGCCAGCAGCAGGATCATCACGCGGATCTGCTCGACCCGCGTCAGGTAGTGGCGGTTGAAGGCGGCCAGCTCCGCGCGCTCGGCCTCGATCATGGCGTCGATCTGCGCGGTCAGGCGGCTGCGCTCGGCGCTGGCCTCGCGCAGCAGCATGGCGTAGTCGAGCCCGGCCGAGCGCTGCAGCCGCAGCGACGCCTCCAGCCGCGCGACCAGCGATTGCGCGCTGCGCTCCAGCGCGGCGGCGGCGGCGCTCTCCAGCGCCGTGTCCTGCATGACGGCGTGCAGCCGCCCCAGCTGCGCCTGCAGCCGCTCGGTGACCGGGCGGAGCAGCGTCTCCGCCTCCGTGCCCGGGTTGGAGAGGGTGACGTTGCGCGCCGCCACCGCCTCGAAGGCGGTGTTGCGCAGCTCCAGCATCAGGGTGACGGTGCGGTGGCTGGCATCCATCGCCTCGCGCTGGGCGCGGCCGTCATGGATCAGCCGCAGCGCGACGAAGCCGCCGCCGCCGAACAGGGCCAGCAGCGCGGCGGCCGCGGCATAGGTGAGGAGGCGGATACGGAGCGAAGGCGTGGCCATGACCATCCCGGCGGTTGCGGAGGCGGCGTCGCCACCTCCGCGCCGTGTGGCGGGCGGCGCGGCCACCCCCGGATGGCATGGGTGGCCGGCGCATGCAACCGCGCCGGGCCCGGCGCGGACCGCCGTCGAGGGGGTGTGAAAGGGGGGAGTGTGAAAGGGGGCGGGAGACGGGCCGGCCGGCCGGGG
>NZ_GG770778.1:40525-43490 GCF_000164635.1 Pseudoroseomonas cervicalis ATCC 49957
CGGCGCCTCGGCCAGCGCCTCGTCCACCCCCCAGTCGAGCTGCAGCCGCAGCGCCGCCAGCAGGGCGGCGGCCTCGGAGTCGGCGGGACGGGGCGGGGCGGGCGGGGTGCTCATCGGTGGCGCCATATCGCGGCCTGGCGGGGTTCCGCGCAACCCGCGATCGGGCTAAGCCAGCCCGGCGGGACCCAAGGGAGAACAGCAACGTGTCCGAACGCGAGAGCATGGAATTCGATGTGCTGATCGTCGGCGCCGGCCCCTCCGGCCTGGCGGCGGCGATCCGGCTGAAACAGCTCTCGCCGGAGGCGACGGTCTGCGTCGTGGAGAAAGGCTCCGAGGTCGGCGCCCATATCCTCTCCGGCGCCGTGCTGGAGCCGCGCGCGCTGGACGAGCTGATCCCCGACTGGCGCGAGGACCCGCCGGAGCTGGCCACCCCGGCCAGCGAGGATGCCTTCCTGTTCCTGACGGAAAGCAAGGCCTACAAGCTGCCGACGCCGCCGCAGATGCACAATCACGGCAATTACGTGGTCAGCCTGGGCAATGTCTGCCGCTGGCTGGGGGCGAAGGCCGAGGCGCTCGGCGTCGAGATCTATCCGGGCTTCGCCGCCTCGGAGACGATCATCGAGGACGGTGTGGTCAAGGGTGTCGTCGCCGGCGTCATGGGCATCACCCGGGAGGGCGAGGAAGGCCCGAACTACCAGCCCGGCATGGAGCTGCGCGCCCGCTACACCCTGTTCGGCGAGGGCTGCCGCGGCTCGCTGACCAAGAAGCTGGAGGCGCTGTATGGCCTGCGCGAGGGCGTGCAGCCGCAGACCTACGGCCTCGGCATCAAGGAGCTGTGGGAGATCCCGAAGGAGCGCCACGTGCCGGGCAAGATCTGGCACACCACCGGCTGGCCGCTCACCACCGACACCTATGGCGGCACCTGGATCTACATGCTGGGCGAGAACCTGGTCTCGATCGGCATGGTGGTCGGGCTCGACTATCCCAACACCTGGCTGTCGCCCTTCGACGAGATGCAGCGCTTCAAGACGCATCCGGAGATCCGCAAGATCCTGGAGGGCGGCAAGCGCATCGCCTATGGCGCCCGCGCGCTGAACGAGGGCGGCTTCCAGTCGATCCCCAAGCTGGTCTTCCCCGGCGGCGCGCTGATCGGCGACACGGCGGGCTTCCTGAACGTGCCGAAGATCAAGGGCACGCACACGTCCATGAAGTCCGGCATGCTGGCGGCCGAGGCGGCGGCGAAGGCGCTGGAGGCCGGCGAGGCGGCCGCCCCGGTGCTGGAGGGCTACCCCGAGGCGCTGCGCCAGAGCTGGGTGTGGGAGGAGCTGCAGGGCGTGCGCAACATCCGCCCCGGCTTCGCCAAATGGGGCTTCTATGGCGGCATGATCAACGCCGCGCTGGAGACCTACGTGTTCCGCGGCAAGGCGCCCTGGACGCTGGCGCACCATGCCGACCACAGCGCGACGAAGCCCGCCGACCCGGCGAAGAAGATCGCCTACCCCAAGCCGGACGGGAAGCTGACCTTCGACCGGCTCTCCTCCGTTTTCCTCTCCAACACCAACCATGAGGAAGACCAGCCGGCGCATCTGAAGCTGCGCGACCCGTCGCAGTGGAAGCCGGTGAACTGGGATGTCTACCGCGCGCCGGAGAGCCGCTACTGCCCGGCCGGCGTCTATGAGGCGGTGGGCGTGGAGGAGGGCGAGCCGCGCCTGGTGATCAACGCGCAGAACTGCGTCCACTGCAAGACCTGCGACATCAAGGACCCGAGGCAGAACATCGACTGGTGCACGCCGGAGGGTGGCGGCGGCCCGAACTATATCGGCGGGATGTAAGCGGCCTCTTCCGGCCGGCGGATCGGGGCGGGGCGCTGGCCCCGCCCGCCGGGACCGGGGCGGTGTGCCGCCCGGTCCTGCCACCCGGCACCGGGCTGTCGCGGCCCGGTGCCTGTCACGGCCTGCCGGGGCCTGCGCCCCGGCTCAGCCTCCCTGGCTCAGCGCCAGGACAGCTCGGCGATCGAGCAGGTCTCGACGCCCCGGCGCTCCTGCTCGCGGCCATTCATGTAGACCACGCGCACATCCACCTGGCAGGAGCGGCCGGCCGGCAGGTCGATCCACATCTGCTGGTTGGGCTCCAGCACCGCCTGGCCCAGCCGGTCGCGGCCCCAGTTGCTGTCGGTGCTGAGCGAGACGTAGAGCTCGCGCACCACCGCGCCGCTGCGGTTGACGAAGCCGAAGGAGGGGTCGCCCTGCGCGCGCGCCGCGGCGCCGCCATAGACCCCGCCGCCACCGCCGCCGATCGTGGCGCCGGCGCCGCCGCCACCACCGATGGTGGCCCCCGCGCCACCGCCGCCGCCGCGCCCGCTGAAGGCGATGCGGCTGAGGTTGCAGGCATTCACCTGCATCCGGGTCTCCTCCTGCCCGCCCTGGTAGCGCACCCGCACATCCAGCACGCAATCGGCGGCGGAGGGGGTGACATGCACCTGCTGCCCGGGCGGCAGCACGCTGTTGCCCAGGATGTCCGGGCCCCAATTGTCGAGGCGCGAGGGCGAGACATAGGCGCTCTCGATCACCTGGCCCGACTGGTTCACCAGCCAGAACCGGTTCTGCGCCGAGGCCGGTGACGAGACGGCAAAGGCCAGCATGGCCAGCATCGCGGCCAGGATGACACGCACGGCAATTCCTCCTTGGATCATGGCGGATGCGCGGGGAGCGCATCCGGGTTACAATCCTGCACCGCCCCGGGTGGAACGACAATTAAGCGCCGAGATCCGGCTTGCCGTGCAGGCTTCACGCTGGCGGGAACAGCCGGGCCGGCGCCATCACATGATCCGGAAGTGCCGGGCGCCCCCGCCCGCGCCCCCGCCCCCGTGATCGCCGCTTTGATCGGCGCGGCGGGCGCTCTAGGCTGGCGGCATGGTCATGCTCGTCTCCCCGCGCCGCCTCGCCCTGCTGGCCGCCGCGCTGCT
>NZ_GG770778.1:45869-47266 GCF_000164635.1 Pseudoroseomonas cervicalis ATCC 49957
GCTGGCCAATCCGCGCCGCCCGCTGGCCACGCCCGCCGTCTTCGGCGCGCGCCAGGGCGGCTATTCGGCCCCGTCGCATTTCCCGGTGGCCTGGGCGGATGCGGCCGCCATGGCGCGCGACCTTGCCGCCTGCGGCAACGACCTGGAGGCGCCGGCGCTGTCGCTCTGCCCGGAGATCGGCGCGGTGCTGGCGGCGCTGCGGGCGCTGCCCGGCTGCCTGCTGGCGCGGATGAGCGGGTCGGGTGCCACCTGCTTCGGCCTGTTCGCGACGCCCGAGGCCGCGCATGCCGCGGCCGCCCGCCTGCCACCCGCCTGGTGGGGCTGGGGTGGGGGCTTTACGAACGGCCCCTTCGCCGCTTATTGAGCCGCCAGGGCCCGCGCGGGCCCGGCCGGCTTGCTGGGGCGTAGCCAAGCGGTAAGGCAGCGGTTTTTGGTACCGCCATTCCCAGGTTCGAATCCTGGCGCCCCAACCAGCCTTTCCAGCGCCGACGCGAAAAACCCCTCCGCCCAAGGGCCTGAGGGGTTTTGCGTGGCGTGCCGCGCTGTGGCAGGAAGAGCGCCAGAGCGGGCGTGGCGGAACGGTAGACGCTGCAGACTTAAAATCTGCTTCCCCTCGGGGAGTGCGGGTTCGAGACCCGCCGCCCGCATCCGCGCGCCGGACCCGGCGCGCGCCGCGGACAGAAGCCGCTCAGTCGGCCCCGTGCAGACGGGGCAGGCCGGCCGGCCAGTTCAGCTCCACCAGGGAGCGCGCATACAGTCCGCCCGCGACCAGGGCGGCGACAACAGTGACAAACAGGAGTTCGGACACGGGTAGACCCCTTGATCCTTTGACGCCGCGATGCTGCGGCAGCACAGGGAATATAGGGAGCCGAACCTTTCCAAACCTTCACCTTTTTCGCGGGTGCAGCATCGCGAAACGCATGGCTTCCCTGCCATGCCCGAGTCGCATGCATGGCGACCTGCCGGCACGCGCTAGGATCGGGGCTTCGGCCCGCGCCCCGTCGCCAGCTTCCAGGCCAGGGCCCGCCGCGATGCGGCGCGCGGCGGGTCGAACAGGCGGGACAGCGCGAAGCGCCCATGCCGCACCCGCGCCCGCCAGTCGCTGAACGCCTCGAACCCCGCCCGCCCGTGATACCGCCCGAAGCCCGAGGCGCCGACGCCGCCGAAGGGCAGGGACGGGAAGGCGGCGTGGTCCAGGCAGCGCTCCTCGACGATGGCGCCGGCCCGCGCCCCGGCGGCGATCGCCGCGCGCTCGGCCCGGCTGGCGCCGAACAGCGAGATCGCCAGCGGCGCCGGATGCGCCCGCAGCCAGCCCAGCACCGCCGCCAGATCCGGCACTTCGCGCAGCGCCAGCACCGGGCCGAACAGCTCTTCCGCCTGCTCATCGGCGATCAGGG
>NZ_GG770778.1:50324-59945 GCF_000164635.1 Pseudoroseomonas cervicalis ATCC 49957
CGCGCGCCTCCACCAGCACCAGCTGGCCGCAGGCGGCGGCCATGCGCGGGTCGCCGGCGGAGGCACCGCGCGGCGCGCGGCCGCCGCCCGGCAGGTAGCCCTGCATGAGGACATTGATCATCGGCACCGTCAGCGCCTCGCCCAGGCTGCCGATGATCTGGCGCGGCACGGCGCTGACGAGGGCCAGCGCGTGCAGCTCGGCATGCGCGGCCATCGCCGCCGCCGTGTGCGGCTCCAGCCGCACATCGGCGTCGAGGAACAGCAGATGCGTGCCCCGCGCGGCCTCGGCCAGCAGGGCGCAGCCATGCACCTTGCCGGTCCAGCCCGGCGGCAGGGGGGGGGGCGGAGAGCAGCCGCACCCGCTCGTCGCGGGCCGCCCAGGCGCGCACGCGGGCGGCGGTGTCGTCGGTGCTGCCATCGTCGATCACCAGCAGCTCGATGGCGACATCCTCGCTGGCCAGCGCCGCCTCCAGGCAGGCATCGATCTGCCCGGCCTCGTTGCGCGCCGGGATCAGCAGCGAGACCAGGGTGGCCGGGGAGGGGGTGCCCTCGGCGCGGCGCAGCGCCAGGAGATTGGGCAGGCCGATGGCCAGCGGCAGCGCCGCCAGCGCCAGGGAGAGCGAGGCCAGGATCATGCGGCGGCCGGGCGCGGGGCGGGGGCGGTCACCGCCGCCCCCCCTGCTCGTGGCGCGGGTCGAAGCGGCGCCCGGCCAGGGCGGCGCGCGCCCGCCGCCACAGATCATAGAAGCCGCCCATGCCCTCCCGGCCCTGCTGCACCACCTGGAAGCGGGACGGGTCGCGCGCCATGGCATCCGCCGCCAGGCGGTCCATCGCCGCCTGCAGCGCGCCGGCCAGCGCCGCCTCCCGCTCCCCCCGAGGCATGGCCTGCAACGCGGCGCCTGGCAAGGGCGGGCCGAAGGCGGCCAGCATCTCGGGCTTGCGCTCGCCCCAGAACGGGTATTCGAGGGCCAGGGGCAGGAAGCTGGCCTCTGGCGCCAGCTCGGCCAGCCGCGTCAGGCCGGGGGCGATCGGCACCGGGCGCTCGCGCGGGTCGCAGAAGCGGCCGGGCGCGTTCATCCACAGCATGTCGCCATTGTGCAGCGTGCGCGCGGCGATGCGCAGGAAGACCACGGCGCCGCGCGCGCTCTCCTGCTCCACCCCGAACACGCCCAGGCGGCGCATGAAGCCGTAGCGGGCGAGCGCCGCCGCCTCCATCGGGATGAACATGCGCCGACCGGGGAAGAGCCGGCGGGAGAGCAGCATGAAGGCCACCCCGTCCCACCAGGAGGGATGGTTGGCAAAGACCACCAGCGGCCCTGGCGGGACCTGCGGCAAGCCCCACAGGGCCACGCGCAGCGCCCGCATGTGGCGCCGCGCGAAGCGGCTGAACATGAACTCGAAGAAGGCCATGTGCCGCGCCGAGTAGAGCGCGGCCGGCCCATCCGGCACGGCGTCCGGCGCCGCGCCCCGGGGAGGCGCCGGAGGCTCTGGCGGTGGCGCGCTCATTCGGCCGCCAGCGGCACTCCGCGCGCGCCGGCCAGGCGGGCGGCCTCGCCCATGCCGCGGCCGCCCAGATCCTGGTCGAGCGAATCGGCCGCGATCCAGCCGGACATCATCACCATCGGCATGCCGGGGCCGGGATGCGCCGCACCCCCCGCCAGGTACAGCCCCTTCACCGCGCGGGAGCGGTTGCCGGGCTTGAACGCCCCGGTCCACACGCCGTGGCTGGCCAGGCCATAGATGGCGCCGTCCAGCACCTTGTAGCGCTCATGGATGTCCTGCGGCGTCAGCGCCTGCTCGACCACGATGCGCTCCTCGATATCCTCCATGCCCGCCGTGCGCTTCAGCTTGTCGAGGATGGTCTGCCGGTAGGCGGGCAGCATCTGCGTCCAGTCCTGGCCGGGGCGCAGATGCGGCGTGTGGACGAGGACATAGAGCGCCTCGCCCCCCTCCGGCGCCACGGTCGGGTCGGTGGCGGAGGGCGCGGCCAGATAGGCGGTCGGGTCCGGCGCCGGGATGCCCTTCCTGTAGATGGCGTCGAACTCCTCCTCCGCGTCGCGGGAGAAGATGAAGTCGTGATGCGCCAGGTGCTCGTAGCGCCTGTTCAGCCCGAGATAGAGCACGACGCCCGAGCAGGCGGGCTCATACTTCTTGCGGCTGTACTGCGCGGCGGCGCGGCCGCCCACCAGCTCGCCATAGGTGCGGATGGAATCCATGTTGGAGATGACGGCGTCGCAGGCGATGCGCTCGCCGGTGGTGGTCTTCACCGCGCGGGCGGCGCCGTTCTCGATCTCGATGCCCGCCACCTCGACGCCCGTGCGCAGATCGGCGCCGAGATCGCCGGCGAGCTTGGCCAGCGCCTCGGCCACCGCACGGGTGCCGCCCTTGGGATACCAGACACCCTCGGAAGCCTGCATGTCGCCGATGCCGCAGAGCACCGCCGGCGCCAGATAGGGGGAGGAGCCGACATACTGGCAGTAATGGTCCAGCATCTGCGCCAGCCGCGCATCCGGCACATGGCCGCGGATCACCTTGGCGACGCTCTGCCCCATGCGCAGCGCCATCACGTCGCGCAGCGTGTCGGGGCGGAAATTGGCCTTGAAGTCCAGCGTGTCGCCAATGCCCTCGACCGACTTCCAGAAGAAGAACTTCTCCGAGACGTCGTGCAGATGGGTCGCCACCTCCTGGAAGCGGCGATAGCCGGCGCCATTGCCGGGGGCGAAGCGATCCATGCTCTCCGCCATGGTGGCGACGTCCTGCATCAGGTCGATCGCCGTGCCATCCTCGAAGAAGCAGCGCCATTGCGGGTCGAGGCGGATCAGCGGCAGATCCTGCGCCTGGTCGCGCCCAGCCTCGGCGAAGATGCGGCGCAGCACGCGCGGCATGGTCAGGATGGTCGGGCCCATGTCGAAGCGGAATCCGCTATTGGCGCCCGCTGTGCCGGCGGGCAGGTTCAGCACCGCCGCCTTGCCGCCCAGCCAGGGATTCTTGTCGAGCAGCGTGACGCGATGCCCGCGGGCCGCCGCCACCGCGGCCGCCGACAGCCCACCCAGCCCGCCGCCGATCACCACCACATGCGAGACGCTCATGCCACCATCTCCCTCCCGGACGCCTCGCCCGGCATCGGCAGGGCGGTCGAGATGCCGCCCAGCCCCAGATCCCGCGACAGCAGGTCGGCGCTGATCCGCGCCCCCTCGTAGATCACCGGCAGGCCGCTGCCCGGATGCGTGCCGCCGCCCACCAGATACACGCCTTCCGTGTCGCCGAAGCGGTTGCCGGGGCGGAAATTCAGCATCTGCCGCAGATCATGCGCCAGGTTGAAGGTGGCGCCGAAGCCCACCGAGAATTCGTCGCGCCAGTCGAGCGGCGTCACCATCCGCTCGTAGCGGATGCGGGCCTCGATGTCGGGCAGGCCCAGCGCCGCCAGCCGCCGCAGCGCCATGGCGCGGAATTCCGATGCCTTGGCCCGCCAGTCGGTGGTGCCGCGCAGATTGCCCACCGGCACCAGCAGATACAGGCTGGAATGCCCCTCCGGCGCCATGGAGGGGTCGGTCGCCACCGGGTTGTGCAGGTAGAAGGAGGGCTCGGCCGGCGCCAGCCCCGCCTCGATCTCGCGCAGATTCCGCTGGTAGTCCTCGGCCAGCAGGATGGTGTGGTGGGCGAGCTCGGGGAAACGCCCCTCGACGCCGAGATACAGCATGAAGGTCGAGCAGGAATAGCGCGCGCCGGCGATGCGCTTGTCCGACCAGCGGCGGCGCAGCGCGTCGGGGATCAGCTGCGGCGCGGCATGGGCGAAATCGGCGTTCATCACCACGCCATCGGCGGCGAAACGCTGCCCGCCGGCCTCCACGCCCGTGGCGCGGCGGCCGTCGAAGGCGATGCGCTCGACCGGCGTGTCGAGCCGGATCTCGACGCCGAGGCGCTCCGCCACCCGCGCCATCGCGGTCGCCACCGCGCCGCAGCCCCCCATCGGGTGGAACACGCCGTGCTCGTATTCCAGGAAGGAGAGGATGGTGAACAGGCTGGGGCAGCGGAACGGGCTCATCCCCAGATACTTGGTCTGGAAGGAGAAGAGCAGCCGGGTGCGCGGGTCGCGGAAATGCCGCTTCAGCTCGGCATCCACCGAGAGGTGCGGGCGCAGATGCGGCAGCGCCTTCAGCATGTCGGGCGCGAAGAGATCGGCGGCGGAGGAGAAACCGCGCTCCAGCACCGGGCGGAAGGCGGCCAGCTTGGCGCGGTTCTGCTCCATGAAGGGGCGCAGCGCGCGGGCATCCTCGGGGTCGAGCTTGGCGATCTCGGCCGCCATGCGGTCGAGGTCTGGCGTCGCATCCAGCACCGGTCCGGCGCCGCCGCCGAAGACCAGCCGGTATTGCGGGTCGAGCCGCACGAGCTCCACCTCGCGCCGCAGATCGGCGCCGCAACTCGCAAAAATCTCCTCCAGGATGCGCGGGTAGAGGAAGAAGGTGGGGCCGAGGTCGAAGCGGTAGCCCTCGGGCGTCGTCAGGGTGCGGCTGCGGCCGCCGACGACGCTGTCCTTCTCCAGCAGCGTCACCCGGGCGCCGCGGGCGGCGAGCAGCATGGCGGCGGCCAGGCCGCCGGGCCCGGCGCCGATGACGGCGACCTGCGCGCGCTGCGCCCGGAGGGCCGGGGCCGACAGGGGTCTATTCATGCCGGTTCAGCGATCCTCGCAGAGATGAGATGTGTTCTACCGCAGATGAGCGCGTCCCGAAACTTGCCAAGAGGTTTCCGGCTCATGTCCTGAGCGCGCCGTCAGGCTCCGGCGTGGCCGCTTGGCCCAGCCCCTCTTGGCCTATCCCCCTGGGCCGGAGCGCAAGGGTACGGTTGGTTTCCCTCCCGTCGCGGCCTTGACCGGCAGCCGAAAGAATCAGGCGGCCTGGGCGGAGGGGGGGCGGTCGTCGTAGCCGCGCGGGTGGGCGGCGCGCCAGGCATGGGCGGTGCGGACGATCTCCTCCAGGCCGGAATGGCGCGGGGTCCAGCCGGTCTCGGCGCGCAGCTTCGCGTTGGAGGCGACCAGCACGGCCGGGTCGCCCGGGCGGCGCGGGCCGATGCGGTGCGGCACCTTGAGGCCGGTGACGCGCTCGACCATGTCGATCACCTCGCGCACCGAATAGCCATTGCCGTTGCCGATGTTGTAGCGGGCGCTGGGGGCGCCGGCGCAGAGCCGGTCCATCACCCGCAGATGCGCGTCCGCCAGGTCGGTGACATGCACATAGTCGCGCACGCAGGTGCCATCCGGGGTCGGGTAGTCGGTGCCGAAGACGGTCAGCTCCGGCCCGAGGCCGAGGGCGGCGTTGATCGCCAGCGGGATCAGGTGGGTCTCGGGGTTGTGGTCCTCGCCCAGCCGGCCGCCGGGGTCGGCGCCGGCGGCGTTGAAGTAGCGCAGCGCGGCGGAGCGCAGCCCATGCACCCGGCCGGCCCAGTCCAGCCCGCGCTCGGCCATCAGCTTGGACTCGCCATAGGCGGAGGCGGGCAGCAGGGTGGCGCTCTCGTCGATCGGCACGCGGTCGGGGAAGCCGAACAGGGCGGCGGTGGAGGAGAGCACGAAGCGCAGGCAGCCGGCCCTGATGGCGGCGTCCGCCAGGTTCAGCGTGTTGGTCAGGTTCTCGGAGAGGTAGCGCAGCGGGTCGCGCATGCTCTCCCCCACCAGGGAGAGGGCGGCGAAGTGCAGCACGCCGTCGAACGGTCCGGTGGCGAAGACCTCGGCCAGCCGGGCGCGGTCGGCGAGGTCGGCCACCACCAGCTCGGTCCCGGCCGGCACGGCGGCGCGGTGGCCCTGGCGGAGGTCGTCGAGCACCACGACCTCGTCGCCGCGCGCGACCAGGGCGAGCACGACATGGCTGCCGACATAGCCGGCCCCGCCGGTGACCAGGAAGCGTGCCATCACGGGATCCCTTGGCTGGAGAGGCGCATCATCGCGCAGGCTGCGCCGCAGCGCACCCGCAAAAGGCCGCGTCGCGCGGCCGGAGCATAGGCGGGGTGACGCGGATCGCCCCGGGGCGCGGCGGCGGTGGAGAGAGGTTTTCCGTCAAGGCGGCGTGAGGCTAGAGGGCCAGTTCCACCAGGACGGGAACATGGTCGCTGGCCTGGGTCCAGCCGCGCGCCGCCTTGTGGATGTGGTGGCGGCGCAGCGACCCGGCCAGGTCCTGGCTGACCCAGACATGGTCCAGCCGGCGGCCGCGGTCCGAGGCCTCCCAGTCCCGCGCGCGGTAGGACCACCATGTGTAGACCTTCTCCGGCGGCGGCACGAAATGACGGATGGCGTCGTGCCAGGCGCCGGCCTGCTGCCAGGCCGTCAGCGCCGCCACCTCGACCGGGGTGTGGGAGACCACGTCGAGCAGCTGCCTGTGGCTCCAGACATCGCACTCCAGCGGCGCGATGTTGAGGTCGCCAACCATCACGGCGCGCTTCGCGGGGCCGCGGGCGGCGTTCCAGGCGGTGGCCTCGGCGACGAAATCCAGCTTGTGGGCGAATTTCGGGTTGGCCTCGCGGTCGGCGATGTCGCCGCCGGCGGGGACGTAGAAATCATGCAGCTCCAGCCCGCCCGGCACGTCGAGATCGACGCCGACATGCCGGCAATCGCCCTTGGCGCACCAGTCGGGATCGTCCTGGCGCGGCGCGAAGGGCAGGCGGGAGAGGATGGCGGTGCCGTTGTAGCCCTTCATGCCGCGCACCGCGCGATGGGCGTAGCCGAGTGCCGCCAGCGGCTCGTGCGGGAACAGCTCGTCCGGGCATTTGGTCTCCTGCAGGCAGACCACATCCGGCTCCAGCTCCTGCACCAGCCGCGTGAGCAGCGGCATGCGCAGGCGGACCGAGTTGATGTTCCAGGTGAGCAGGCGAAGATTCGGCATGGCGCTACCTAGCGCCGGAGCGGCGCCGGTCAAAGCCGGGATCGGGGCGGATTGTTGTCCGACCGCCGCGGGGTCCCGAGACGGCGGCGCGGCCCGCCGGCGGCACAGGGCCGCGCGCGGCGGGCCGCGCTGCAAGGGGCTGAAAAGACGGCGCCCGGTCTGGGGGAGACCGGGCGCCTGGGGGGGGTGTCATTCCAAGGGGGAATGGTCGGGTGAGCCGGAGGGGTGCCGGTCCATCCACGGAGAAACATGGCATCTCCGTGGAGGAATATAAGCATTTTCTCCCACAACTCAAAAACGTTTGATCGAAAAAGATTGGCTCCAGGTGTGTCTATTCGGCCGCAAGCGCGGGCGCGGCGGCGCGGGCGGCGGCGAAGCGCCGGGCGGCATCGCCGAAGGCCTCGAACAGGCGGCGGGAGAGGGGATCCTGCGCCCAGTCATATTCCGGGTGCCATTGCACGCCGAGGGCGAAGCCGGCGGAGTCGCGCACATGGGCGGCCTCCACCGTGCCGTCGGGCGCCCAGGCCTCGGGCACCAGGCGCGGCGCGGCCTGGCGGACGGCCTGGTTGTGCAGCGAGTTCACCGGCACCGCGTCGGGCGACCAGCCGAGCCCCTGCCAGCAGCGCGCCAGGGCGGCGTCGGGCAGCACGCGCACGGCGTGCGCCTTGCCGGTGCGGATGCGGGGCAGCGGCTGGTCGGAGGGGGTGGAGTGGTCGAGCCGGCCGGGCAGGTCCTGCACCCGCTGGTCCAGCGTGCCGCCGAGCGCCACGTTCAGCTCCTGGAAGCCGCGGCAGATGGCGAAGAGCGGCAGGCCGCGCTCCAGCGCCGCGCGGATCAGGGGGAGGGTGGTGGAGTCGCGCGCCGGGTCCTCCGGCGTGCCTTCCAGGTGCGGCGGGCCGGCATAGAGGCCGGGCTGCACGTTGGAGCGGCTGCCGGTCAGCATCAGCCCGTCCAGCCGGGGCAGGATTTCCGCCACCACATCCTCGCCGGCGGCGGGGATCAGCAGCGGCACGCCGCCGACGGGGCCCAGCACCACCTTGATGTAGTGGTCGGAGACGGCGTGGTTGGGCATGGCGAAGGCGCCGAAGGCCTTCATGCAGCAGGGGATGCCGATCAAAGGACGCATGCGGGAAAGGTCGCGCCGGGAGGTGGCGCGATCAAGGCATTATTCCCGCATGCCGGTGGCGGCAGCCCCGCCCGTGGCGTGGGGCAGGGCGGCGGTATCGGCTAGCGCCCTTCGTTGTCGAAGAAGGAGGGGTCGTTGAAGGTGAAGAGGCGGCGGGGCAGGGCCATGCCGGTCTCGATGGCGTTGAGCGTCACGCGGGTCTGGCGGCCCTGGCTGTCCACCACCACCCATTGCCGCAGTTCCATCGGTTCCTCGGCGAAGACCAGGGTGAGGCTGCCCTCGGAGGGGGCGTCGCGGCGGCGGACGGTGACCTGGAGGAAGCCGCCCTGGCGCTGCACGCCCATCACCTCGATATCGCCGCCGAAGCTGATGCGCGGCCGCAGCAGGAAGGCGAGCGGGGTGGAGGAGACGGGGACGATGCTGGGCTGGCGCAGCTCGCGGTCGTAGTAGAGGAACTGCCCGTCGGAGGCGACCAGCAGCAGGGGCTCGGGCGGGTCGTAGTCGAAGCGCATGCGGCCGGGGCGGGCGATGAAGGCGGTGCCTTCGGCCGAGCCGCCATTCTGGGCGATCTGCAGGAAGCGCGCGCGCAGGGTGGTGATGCCGTTCAGATAGGTCTCGGCGCGGGCCAGCAGCGCCTGCTGGTTGTTGGCCTGGGCCAGGGCCGGCAGGGGCAGCAGGGCCAGGCCGGTGGCGAGAAGGGTGCGACGCTGCATCGGGATCTTTCGGCTGGCGTGGTTGGGGCGGGGCTGTTGCGTCTCAGCGCAAGGCCGCGCCCCGGGTTGCCTGCTGCGGATGTAATGCGCGCCCGCCCCGGCTTCCAGCGCCCCGCCCGGCCGGGAGCCTGCGGCAGCCTGCCAGAAGAAGATGATGGGGGTCTGGGGGAAGAATTCCTTCTTCCCCCAGCTCACATCGGCCCGTCCTTGACCGCCGAGGCGTTGAGCGGCGGGAAGCGCCGCGCGTCGGGCAGCTGGTAGTGCCACCATTCCAGCCTGTAGTGGTCCCAGCCCGCGGCCGTCATCAGCCCGAGCAGCAGGGCACGGTTGCGCTGGTCCTCGACCGGCACGCCGGGGTGGCCATGGGCGCTTTCCTCCTCGGTGGCGTCGAAGGGCGTGCCCATGGGCAGTTCGGCGCCGGTCGTGGCGTCGCAGAGGGTGAGGTCGACGGCGGCGCCGCGCGGGTGGACGCCGCCGGCGCGCGGGTCGGCGACGAATCGCTTGTCCTCGACGGCGTGCCAGAGCGCCCATTGCGCCTCGATCGGGCGGAAGGCGTCGAGGATCTTCAGCCGCAGGCCGAGCCGTGCCGCCGCGTCGCGCGCGGCGAACAGGCGCTCGCGCGCTTCCGGCAGCAGCAGGGCGACGGGGCGGGTGTAGATCGGGCGCCCCGTCAGATTGTCGGCGGTGGCGTAGCGGAGGTCGAGCAGGACGCCATCGGCGTCGGTCACGGGGAGCAGCATGGCGGCATCCTGCCATCGCCGCGCGGTTCCGTCGCCGGCCGTTCTGGCCTATGAGCCGCGCATGCGGATCCTGGCATTGGACGGCGCGCTGGCGCGGGCCTCGGCGGCGGTGTGGGTGGAGGGGCGCGTGGCGGCCTCCGCCCTGGCGGAGGGGGCGCGCGGCCAGGCGGTGG
>NZ_GG770778.1:61423-65064 GCF_000164635.1 Pseudoroseomonas cervicalis ATCC 49957
GCAAGCGCGCGCCCCGCCGCCGCGGCGGTGAGGCGGCATGAGCGAGGCCGGCTTCGGCGAGCTGCGCAGCGGCCCGCTCGGCGTCCGGATCGCCACCAGCGCGGCCGAGATCGACGCCGCCCAGGCGCTGCGCTACCGCGTCTTCTACGAGGAAATGGGGGCCCACCCGGACGCCGAGACGGCCGCCAGCCGGCGCGACCGCGACCATTTCGACGCGGTCGCCGACCACCTCCTGGTGCTCGACCACAATCTGGGCGAGGGCGTCGAGAACGTCGTCGGCACCTACCGGCTGATCCGCAGCGAGGCGGCGGCGCGGGCGGGCGGCTTCTACTCCGCCTCGGAATACGACCTCGCGCCGCTGATCGAGAATGGCGGCAACCTGCTGGAGCTCGGCCGCTCCTGCGTCGCCCTGGAATACCGCAACCGCGCGGCCATGCAGCTGCTGTGGTCGGGCATCGCCGCCTATGTCTCGGTGCACAATATCGACCTGATGTTCGGCTGCGCCAGCCTGCACGGCACCGACCTGGACGCGCTGGCGCAGCAGCTGAGCTACCTGCACGCCAACCACCTGGCGCCCGAGCCGCTGCGCCCGCGCGCCCTGCCCGAGCGCTTCGTGCCGATGGATCGGCTCGACCCCGCCGGCATCGACCCCCGCCAGGCCCTGGCCGAGCTGGCGCCGCTGGTGAAGGGCTATCTGCGCCTCGGCGGCTTCGTCGGCGACGGCGCGGTGATCGACACCCAGTTCAACACCACCGATGTCTGCATCGTGGTCAAGACCGACCTGGTGACGCAGAAATACTCCCGCCACTACGAGCGGCACCGCGGCGCCAAGGAGTAGCGCGCCGCCGGGCCGGCCCGCCCGGCCGCGCCCCTCACAATGTCATGGCCGCGCAACGGCAGCGTCATTGTGGTGCCGCCGAGGCTCGGCTATCGCCTGATGCATGCAGGCCATCGCCCGTTCCCCGCTGGATGACGCCGCCCCCCACCCCCGCCGGCGCCTCCGCACGCCGCCGCTGCGGCGCGCCCCCGGCAGCTTCGGGGAAATCCTGGGCGAAGGCCCGCGCCCCGTCGCCGGGCGGCTGCGCGCCATCCGCCGCATCACCCTGGTGCTGCTCTGGACCCTGCTCTGCATCCCCGTCCAGGCGGCGCTGCTGGCCCTGCCCGGGCAGGCCAAGATCCGCTTCGCCCGGATCTACCACGCGGTGCTGTGCCGGCTGATCGGGCTGGAAGTGGTGGTGGTCGGCCAGCCGGCGCGCGACCGGCCTGTGATGTTCCTGTCCAACCACTCATCCTGGCTCGACATCCTGGTGCTGGGCGGCGTGCTGGAGGCGGTGTTCGTCGCCAAGGCCGAGGTCGGCACCTGGCCGGTGGTGCGCACCGTCGCGCGGCTGGGGCGCACCGTCTTCGTCAGCCGCTCCCGCGGCCGCACCGGCAGCGAGGCCGAGGCGATGCGCGAGCGGCTGCGCCAGGGCGACAGCATGATCCTGTTCCCCGAAGGCACCAGCAATGACGGCACCCGCGTGCTGCCCTTCCGCTCCTCCTTCCTGGCGGTGGCGGATGCGGCGCGGCAGGTGCAGCCCGTCTCGGTGGTGTATGACCGGCTGGGCGGCCTGCCCGCCTGCCGGCGCGACCGGCCGCATTTCGCCTGGTATGGCGACATGGATATCGGCAGCCATTTCTGGCGCCTCGCCCGCCGCCCTGGCGGCCGCGCCACCGTCCTGCTGCACGAGCCGGTGGACCCACGCGACTTCCCCAACCGCAAGGCGCTGACCGCCGCGGTGGAGCGGGCGGTGGCCGAGGGCGCCGCCGACCTGCGGCAGAACCGCGCGCCGCTGCCGCGCCGGGTGCAGTGAGAAGGATTTTGGAAGGAAGGGTTCTTTTTTAGGAAAAAAGAACCAAAAAACCTTTTTCAGTTTGGCGTTCCGCTGGACGGGAAACCACAGCGCCCCGCCGTGCCGGGAGATGCCGCCTTGAGCAGAGCGTCCCTCTGTTGAAGGAGACGGCGGCAGCCTGAAAAAAAAAAGCAGCCCGAAAGAATCAATCGATGGGGGCGAGGCTTTTGATCAGTTCGAAGACGCGCTTGCGCACCGAGGGCTCGGTGATGCGGTAATAGGCGCGCACCAGCTCCAGCGTCTCCCGCTTGTGCAGCGTGTCGTCCTCGAACCCCTCCTGCTGCTCGGCGAAGCCGCCAATGCGGGCGCGCAGCGCGGTCTGGCCGCCCATCGCGTCCGGCATGTCGTCGAAGAAGAAGCCGATCGGCACGTCCAGCACCCGCGCCAGGTCGAACAGGCGGCTGGCGCCGATCCGGTTCACCCCGCGCTCGTATTTCTGCACCTGCTGGAAGGTCAGGCCCAGCGCCTCGCCCAGCTTCTCCTGGCTCATGCCGAGCAGGGTGCGGCGCAGCCGCACGCGGCTGCCGACATGCACGTCGATCGGACTCGGGCGATGCTCGCGTTCGGACTTTTCCGTCAGGTCATCGCTCGGCATCGCCGCTCCTTCGCACTGGACGAATCACGGGACGGCCGGGCGCGCGACCTCCTGCCGCAACCGCTTGGGTGTCTCCGGCGGGCCGATTCGACGCCGTTCCGCGCAATTTTCTTAAACTGAGCAGTAGGAAACTGTCAACTCTTTCGAGAATTCTCATTTATGCGACAACTCTGCCGGGTTTTTCCGCCGTCCCGACAGCAAGGGGTGCAGCAATGCAACCAGGAGGGCAAGGCCGGCGGGGAGCAGGGCGGCGACATTCCCCCATTGCGCGAACAGCGTCGGCGGCAGCGCGCCCGGCAGCGGCGCCAGCACGCTGCCGGCCCGGCCGAGGCCCAGCCGCGCCACCTCCCGCCCCTTGGCGTCGAACACCGCCGAAACCCCCGTCTGCGCCGCGCGGGCCAGCGGCAGCCCCTCCTCCACCGCGCGCAGCCGGGACGCGGCCAGGTGCTGGTAGGGGCCGGTGGAGACGCCGAACCAGGCGTCGTTGGTGATGTTCAGCAGCCAGGCCGGGCGGTCGGCCGGCGTGACGGCGGCCGGAAAGATGACCTCGTAGCAGATCAGCGGGCTGAAGGCGGGCAGGCCGGCCGGCGCCATCGCCACCGGGCCGGGGCCGGCGGCGAAATCCACCGCCCCCTGCACCACGCGGATCGGGATCAGCCCGCGCAGCGGCATGTACTCGCCGAACGGCACCAGATGCGCCTTGTCATAGGTGCCGAGCAGCCGCGCCTCGGCATCCACCGCCGAGAGGCTGTTATAGAGGTGGCGCAACTGCCCCTGCGCGTCCCACTCGGCGCGCACCGAGCCGGCCAGCAGCACCGCCCGCGGCGGCAGCACCTGCGCGGCATAGCGGCGCGCCGCCTCGTCCTGCGGCAGCAGGAAGGGGCTGGCGGTTTCCGGCCAGATCACCGCCAGGGGGCGGTCGCCGGGGGCGGTGGCGGCGCCCTCGCGCGTCAGCTCCAGGTAGCGGCGGAAGATCGGCCAGCGCATCTCCTCCCGCCACTTGGCCTCCTGCTGGATATTGCCCTGCACCAGCAGCAGGTTCACGCCGGGAGCCGCGGGCTCGGCCGTGCCGTGCAGCCGCCAGGCGGAGAGGCCGGCCAGCAGCGCCAGCGCCGCGGCGCCCCCCGCCATGGCGCGGCGGCCAAGCGCGGGAA
>NZ_GG770778.1:65873-71495 GCF_000164635.1 Pseudoroseomonas cervicalis ATCC 49957
GCGGGAAGGGCGGCCAGCAGCAGCGTCGCCAGCGTCAGCCCGTGCACGCCGGCCAGGGCCGCGCCCTGCAGCGGCAGCGCGTCGAAGGCCCAGACCGTGCCGATGGCGTTCCACGGGAAGCCGGTGAACAGCAGGCCGCGCAGCCATTCCAGCAGCGTCCAGCCGCCGGCCAGCGCCAGGGCGCGCGGCCAGCCCGGCCGGGCCCGCCAGGCCAGCAGCGTGGTCAGCGCCAGATAGGCGGCCAGCGGCAGGGCGATCCCCGGCACGGCGACCGGCACCAGCCAGCCCCAGCGCCAGGGATCGGTCAGCAGCGCGTGGCTGATCCAGTAGAGCCCGGCGATATGGTGCCCCCAGCCGAAGGCGAAGCCGAGCAGCGCCGCCCGCCGGGCGGAGCCGGCGCCGTCCAGCAGGGCCAGCAGGCCGGGAATGGCCAGCAGCAGCACCGGCACGGCGTAGAGCGGCGGCAGGGCCAGCGCCGAAAGCAGGCCGAGCAGGAAGGCGGCCAGCAGGGGGCGGCGGCCCGTCAGCAGGGAGAGCTTGGTCAGCAAGGGGAGGGGGGTTCCGTCGCGCGAGGGGCGGCGGCGCCCGGAAGGGGCGCGCCCTTCCGGGCCACGCGCCGGGGGGGCACTATCCCCCCGGAGCGGGCCATCAGGCAAATCGCCTTATTCGGCGGCCGCCTTGGCGGGCAGCGTGCCGGGGCGGCGCACCCGCAGCCGGCGGATGCGGCGCGGATCGGCCTCCAGCACCCGGAATTCCAGCCCGGAGCCGTGCGAGACCAGCTCGCCCCGCGCCGGCACGCGCCCGGCCAGGGTGAAGACGAGGCCGCCCACCGTGTCGATGTCCTGCTCGCGCTCATCCTCGGTCAGCACGGCGCCGACCTGCTGCTCGAAGGTCTCGATCGGCGTGCGGGCGTCGATGTCGATCAGCCCGTCCGGCCGCTCGACGATCTGCGGCGCCGCATCCTCGTCATGCTCGTCGGAGATGTCGCCGGTGATGGTCTCGACCAGATCCTCGATGGTGACGAGGCCGTCGATGCCGCCATACTCGTCCACCACCAGCGCCAGGTGCATGCGCGCCTGCCGCATCTGCAGCAGCAGGTCGAGCACCGGCACGGAGGGCACGACGAAGAGCGGCTTGCGCAGCACGGCGGCCATGCTGAAGGGCGCCTCGCGGCCGACACTCGCAAAAACGTCCTTGATGTGGACCATGCCCACGATCTCGTCGAGCTGGCCGCGATAGACCGGGAAGCGGCTATGCCCCTCGCGCTGGATCAGGCGGATCGCCTGCTCGAGCGTCAGGTCCTCCGGCATGGCCACGATGTCGGCGCGCGGCACCATCACGTCATTGGCGGTCTTGCCGCGCAGCTTCAGCACGTTGCGCAGCATGGCGCGCTCCTGCGCGTCCAGCTCGGGGCGCGGCGGGCCGCTCGGCTCGTGGTGCTCGTGGTGCTCGCGGCCCTCGACCAGCGCCTCCACCTGGTCGCGCACGCTCTCGGCGCTGCGGCGGCGCAGCAGCCCCTGCAGGCGCCAGAGCAGCCCCTCGCGTTCCTCGCGATGCGATCCGCTCACAGCACGCCCCTCCACGGGTTGGGCAGCGCCAGCCGGCGCATGATGCGGGCCTCGGCCCGCTCCATGCGGCGGGCCTCGCCGGCCTGGATGTGGTCATGGCCGCCGAGGTGCAGCGTGCCATGCGCGACCAGATGCGCCAGATGCGCGGCCACCCGGCGCTTCGCGGCCCGGGCCTCGCGCCGCACCACGCCGAGGGCGAGGGCGATGTCGCCGAGATGGCCGAAGCCCTCGCCGGGGAAGGACAGGACGTTGGTGGGCTTGACCTTGTTGCGGTGCTCGCCGTTCAGCCGCTTGACGGAGCGGTCATCGGTCAGCAGCACGGTCATGGCGCCGGAGGGCGCTCCGGGCGGGGCGTTGTCGAGCGGGAAGCCATCCTCGGCCATCTCGGCCCAGGCGGCCTCGGCGGCGCGGCGCGCCAAGCGCTCGGCCCGCGGCACGGCGGCGTGCCAGGCGGGGCTTTCGACAATCACGACCACGTCCGGGAAGGCCTGCCTGGCCCGCCCGGTTCGCTTGGAGTGAGCAGGCCCGACCGCGCTAGAGCGGCCGGGCGTTCGACTTCCCGGTTCCATCATTCTCCTTCCTGCCGCGCGGGGGGAGTCCCGTCGCGGCGCCGTGTGCCCAGCGGGGGGCGGCCATAGGAGGGCCGGCCCGTGCCGCCGGCCTGCGACCCCGGATGGGTCGCCGCGGCACTCTGATCTGCCTGATTATAGGCAGCCACGATGCGCGCCACCAGCGGATGCCGCACCACATCGCCCTCGGCGAAGTGGGCCATGCCGATTCCCTCCACCCCCTGCAGGATGGACAGCGCCTCCACCAGCCCGGATTTCTGGCCCGGCGGCAGGTCCACCTGGGTGGGATCGCCGGTGATCACCATGCGCGTGCCCTCGCCCATGCGGGTGAGAAACATCTTGATCTGGGCCGGCGTGGTGTTCTGGGCCTCGTCCAGGATGGCGTAGCAATGCGCCAGCGTCCGGCCGCGCATGAAGGCCAGCGGCGCGATCTCGATCTCGCCCGAGGCGATGCGGCGCTGCACCTGATCGGCCGGCATCATGTCGTTCAGCGCGTCGTAGAGCGGGCGGAGATAGGGATCGACCTTCTCCTTCATGTCGCCGGGCAGGAAGCCCAGCCGCTCCCCCGCCTCGACCGCGGGGCGCGACAGCACGATGCGATCCACCCGCCCGGCCAGCAGCAGGGCGACGCCCTGGGCGACCGCCAGATAGGTCTTGCCGGTGCCGGCGGGGCCGATGCCAAACACCATGTCCCGCTTGGCCAGCATGTCGATATAGGCGGCCTGGGCGTGGCTGCGCGGCGCGACCGCCCCTTTGCGGGTGCGGATCGCCGGCAGATCGGCCAGCGGCAGGCGCGGCTCGCTGCGCGATTCGCCGCGCGGTTCGGGCGCGGGCGTGCCCTCGGCCAGGCGCAGCGCCGCCTCCACCTCGGCCATGCCCACCACGTCGCCGCGCTCCAGCTGCCGCCACAGGGTGCGCAGCGCGGCCTCCGCGATCTGCGCCCCCTCCGACGGGCCGATGATCGACAGCCGGTTGCCGCGGCTGGCCAGCCGGACACCCAGGCGCTGCTCGATCCGCGCCAGGTGCCGGTCATGCTCACCGAACAGCAGCGGCAGCAGGGCATTGTCGTCGAATTGCAGGGTCACGGTGCGGGCGGCGGAGACACTCTCCGCCGGACGGGCCATGGCGCGGGGATCGGCGCGGAGCGCCAGGGTGGCGGGATCGCTCAAGCGGGGGTCAGCTCCTTCTCTTCCAACAGAACCGCCGAAAGGGAATTCGGATGCGCATCCGTCAGGCGCACCCGTGCGATACGGCCGGCGAGCTCCGCCGGGCCGATGGCGTGGACCGGCTGCAGCCAGGGCGTGCGGCCGGCGATCTGGCCCGGATGCCGGCCCGGGCCGGTCCAGAGGATGTCCACCTCGCGCCCCACACAGGCGCGGTTGAATTCGTCCTGCTGGCGGCGCAGCACGGCCTGCAGCTCCTGCAGGCGGGCATCCTTCTCGGCCTCGGGCACCTGGAAGGGCTGGCCGGCGGCAGGCGTGCCGGGGCGGGGCGAATATTTGAAGGAATAGGCCAGCGCGAAGCCCACCTTCTCCACCAGCTGCATCGTCGCCGCGTGGTCGGCGGCCGTCTCGCCCGGATGGCCCACGATGAAGTCGGAGGACAGCGCCATGTCCGGCCGCGCCTCCCGCAGCCGGTCGGCGATGCGGTAGAACAGCTCGGCCTTGTGGCCGCGGTTCATGGCGGCCAGCACCTTGTCCGAGCCGCTCTGCACGGGCAGGTGCAGGAAGGGCATGAGCTGCGGGATGCGGCCATGCGCCTCGATCAGCGCGTCATCCATGTCGCGCGGATGGCTGGTGGTGTAGCGGATGCGCGCCAGCCCATCGATCTCGGCGAGCGCATAGAGCAGGCGGGAGAGGCTCCAGGTGGAGCCGTCCGGCGCCTCGCCATGCCAGGCATTCACGTTCTGGCCGAGCAGCGCGATCTCCCGCGCGCCGCCCGCGACCAGGCGACGCGCCTCGGCCAGGATCGCCGCCACGGGGCGGGAGAATTCGGCGCCGCGGGTGTAGGGCACCACGCAGAACGAACAGAACTTGTCGCAGCCCTCCTGGATGGTCAGGAAGGCGATCGGGCCCTGGTTGGCGTTGACCTCGGGCAGCAGGTCGAATTTCTGCTCGACCGGGAAATCGGTGTCGATCTGGGCGCCGGCGGCGCGGCTGGCGCGGGCCACCATCTCCGGCAGGCGGTGATAGGTCTGCGGGCCCAGCACGATATCGACCCAAGGCGCGCGGACGGTGATCTCGGCGCCCTCGGCCTGCGCCACGCAGCCGGCCACGGCCAGCACCATCTTCTGCCCGGCCTGTTCCTTCTCGGTCTTCAGCAGGCGCAGCCGGCCGAGATCGGAGAACACCTTCTCCGACGCCTTCTCGCGGATGTGGCAGGTGTTGAGGATGACCATGTCGGCCTCCTCCGGCGTCTCGGCGGGGCCGTAGCCGAGGGGGGCCAGCACATCCGCCATGCGGGTGCTGTCATAGACATTCATCTGGCAGCCCCAGGTGCGGATGAACAGCTTCTTCCGCTGGGGGGCGGCGAGGGGGGATTCAGGGGCGGGGGAGGTCATGGAACGGGAAACCCTGGGCCAGCGACACCCGGCATCGCGCATCCGCCGGGGCCGCCCCGGCGCGGGGCGGCAGTGAGGGCGGATGTGCGGGGCGCGGGGCCTCGGGTCAAGCGACCAGGACCCCGGCACTCCGCGAAAGGGCGGTGGCGCCTGGGCTGCTCATCAACCTTATCGTTTCAAACCCGGACCCCGCGCGGCAAGTGATTTCTTTCTTGCACTGCGTCACGAGACGCTCCGCCCGGTGGTTCGGTCGCGGGCTGGCGCAGATGGTCGAGCAGCAGCCTGGCCGGCTCGGGCAGGGCGGCGAGGCTGCGCGCCAGCAGGCGCAGGCGGCGTTCCGCCCAGTCCTCGCGCAATTCCAGCACCGCCAGGCCGTGGCCGGGGCGCAGCACCGCCTCGGGCAGGATGGCCAGTCCGGCGCCGAGCGCCACCATGCGGCAGACCACTTCCGGCCCCTGGGCCTGGATGCGCAGCCGCATCGCCTGCCCCCCGCGCCGCGCATGCCCGGCCAGATGGCGCTGCAGGGCGCTGTCGCCGGCGAGGCCCACCAGGTCGCAGCCCAGCAGCTCGGCAAAGCGCAGCCCGCCCTGGCGGGCCAGGGCGTGGAAAGGGGGGGCCACCACCACCAGCCGGTCGGTGCGGAAGGGGAAGCTTTCCAGCCCCGAGAGATCGGCATGGTCGGCGGCGATGCCGAGGGGGGCGGCGCCGCTGACCACGGCCTCGGCCACGTCGCGGCTGGGGCGTTCCTCCAGCGCCAGGTCGAGCAGCGGGTGGCGGGCCAGGAAGCGCGCCAGCAATTCGGGCAGCCAGGCGGTGGCGGCGGCGGTGTTGGCCAGCAGGCGCACCGTGCCGCGCCGTGCGCCGGCGAGTTCGCCGCGCAGGCTGTCCAGCTGCGCCAGCACCAGACGGGCGTGGCGCAGCAGGG
>NZ_GG770778.1:71828-78143 GCF_000164635.1 Pseudoroseomonas cervicalis ATCC 49957
GCCGGGCGCTGGCCGAGGCGAGGGCGAGTCCCGCCCGCGCCGCGCCGCCGGTGATGCTGCCGGCCTCGGCCACCGCCACGAAGAGCCGCAGATCGGCCAGGTCCAGATGCAGAGCCTTCGTCCTTTCCGAAGCCAGGCTTCCCAAGATCCAGATTGTCGGGCGACCCCGCGGATGCGACCCAACAGACAGAAAAAAGAAGGGGGCCCGGGGGAATTCATTCCCCCGGACTTTTTGCACGATGGCCGATGGATTGTATATCGCTGGTGTTTTCCTGCTCGCCGGCCTGGTGAAGGGCGTGCTGGGCCTCGGATTGCCCACGGTGGCGATGGGCCTGCTGGGCCTGGCGATGCCGCCCGTCCAGGCGGCCGCCCTGCTGGTGCTGCCTTCGCTGGTGACGAATCTCTGGCAGCTTCTGGCCGGCCCGGCCTTCGGCGCGCTGCTGCGGCGGCTCTGGGCCATGATGCTCGGCATCCTGGCCGGCACGCTGCTGGGGGCGGGGCTGATCGCGCGGGGGGATTCGCCCTGGCCGGTGGCGGCGCTGGGGCTGGTGCTGCTGGCCTATGCCGGGCTCGGCCTGGCGCGGCCCAGCCTGCGCGTGCCGCCGCGCGCCGAAGCCTGGGCGGCACCGCCAGTGGGGCTGGCGACGGGCTTGCTCACCGGGGCCACCGGGGTGTTCGTCATTCCGGCGGTGCCCTTCCTCGGCGCGCTGGGGCTGGGGCGGGACGATCTGGTGCAGGCGCTGGGCCTGTCCTTCACCGTCTCCACCGTGGCGCTGGCGGCGGGGCTGGCCTGGCACGGGGGCCTGCCCGTGCTGCGGCTGGGGCAGTCCCTGCTGGCCATCGCGCCCGCGCTGCTCGGCATGGCCCTGGGCGGCTGGCTGCGCGGCAAGGTGCGGCCGGAGCTGTTCCGGCGGGGATTCTTCCTGGGACTCGGAGTGCTGGGGGCGGAAATGATGATGCGGGTGATATTCAGATAAAAGGAGTGTTCTTTTTTGAAAAAAAGAACCAAAAAACTTTTATCTGTTTAGCGTTTCACTGTAGGGGGGGAGACGGCGGCAGCCTGGGAAAAAGTCTTTTATTCAGAAAAGACGGCGCTTCCCTGCCCCCTCGACAGCATGGGCGGCGCGCGCCCATATGCGGCGCCATGCCCGAGCCCATCGCCCTGTATGTCCACTGGCCCTTCTGCCTGGCCAAGTGCCCCTATTGCGACTTCAACAGCCATGTGCGGGAGCGGGTGGACGCGGCGCGCTACGGCGCCGCGCTGCGCCGGGAACTGGCCCACGAGGCCGAGCGGCTGGGCGAGAAGCGCCCGCTGGCCTCGATCTTCTTCGGCGGCGGGACGCCGAGCCTGATGCCGCCCGAGGTGGTGGCCGATGTCATCGCCGAGGCCCGCCGGCTGTTCGAACCGCTGCCCGACATCGAGATCACGCTGGAGGCGAACCCGACCAGCGTCGAGATCGCGAAGCTGGCGGCGCTGCGCGAGGCCGGGGTGAACCGCGCCAGCCTCGGCATCCAGTCGCTGCAGGACAAGGCGCTGGGCTTCCTCGGCCGGCAGCACGACGCGAAGCAGGCGGTGGCGGCGCTGGAGGCGGCGCGCGCCCTGTTCCCGCGCATCTCCTTCGACCTGATCTATGCGCGGCCCGGCCAGGGGCTGGAGGAGTGGCGGGCCGAGCTGCGCCAGGCCCTCGCCCTGGCGGCCGACCATCTCTCCCTCTACCAGCTGACCATCGAGCCGGGCACGCGCTTCGCGACCGAATACGCCCGCGGCGCCTTCGCCCTGCCGGAGGGGGAGGAAGCCGCCGCCCTCTACTACGCCACCGGGGAGGAGGCGGGGCGCTTCGGCCTGCTGCCCTATGAGGTTTCCAACTACGCCAGGCCCGGGGCGGAGAGCCGGCACAACCTCGCCTATTGGCGCTATGGCGACTATCTCGGCATCGGCGCCGGGGCGCATCAGCGGGTGACGCGGGACGGCACCGTGGTCGCCGCCCGCCGGCACCGCGCGCCGGAGGAATGGCTGTCGCGCGTCGAGGCGGAGGGCCATGCGGTGACGCGGGAAGAGCATCTGGCGCCGCTCGACCGCGCGCGGGAGGCGCTGCTGATGGGGCTGCGGCTGTCGGAGGGCGTCAGCCCCGCCCGGTTGCAGGCCCGCACCGGGCTAACCCTGGCCGAGGCGGTGGACCCCGCCATGCTGACCGCCTGCCTGGAGGAGGATTACCTCCGCTGGACGCCGGAGGGGAACCTGGCCACCACCTGGGAAGGGCGGCTGCGGCTGGATGCGCTGCTGCCGGTGCTGCTGCGCTGAGGGCGCTGCCGCGGTGAGCTGAACCCGGCGCGGACCACCCCTTGCCATCCGGCAAAACGGAACATATGAAGAACATGCTTCCGGGATGGCCTGTGTCATGGATCTGCGCGCCAAGCTCGCCCTGCTGGCGGATGCCGCCAAATACGATGCCTCCTGCGCCTCCTCCGGCACCGAGAAACGGGATTCGCGCGCGGGCGGGCTCGGCAGCACCGAGGGCATGGGCATCTGCCACGCCTACGCGCCGGATGGGCGCTGCATCTCGCTGCTGAAGGTGCTGCTGACCAATGCCTGCGTGTTCGACTGCGCCTACTGCATCAACCGCGCCACCTCCAACGTGCCGCGCGCCCGCTTCACCGTGGACGAGCTGGTCCGGCTGACCCTGGCCTTCTACCGGCGCAACTATATCGAGGGGCTTTTTCTCAGCTCCGGCATCATCCGCTCGCCCGACTACACGATGGAGCAGCTGGTGCGGGTGGCCCGCACACTGCGCGAGGCGCATGGCTTCCTCGGCTATATCCACCTGAAATCCATCCCCGAGGCGGCGCCGGAGCTGCTGGAAGAGGCCGGGCGCTGGGCCGACCGGCTGTCGATCAATATCGAGCTGCCGCAGGAGAAGAGCCTGCAACGCCTGGCGCCGGAGAAGCGCCCGCCCGCCATCGGTGGCGCCATGCGGCTGCTGGCCAGCGGCATCGAGGAGGCGAAGGAGGCGAAGCGCACCGCCCGCCGCGCCCAGCCGCCGCGCTTCGCGCCCGCCGGGCAATCCACCCAGATGATCGTCGGCGCCGATGACAGCGACGACCGCCGCATCCTGACCACCGGCGCCACGCTGTATGGGCGCTACAAGCTGCGGCGGGTCTATTACTCGGCCTATTCGCCGATCCCGGAGGCGTCTTCCGCCCTGCCGCCGCAGGCGCCGCCGCTGCTGCGGGAGCACCGGCTGTACCAGGCCGACTGGCTGCTGCGCTTCTACGGCTTCGGCACGGAGGAGATCCTGGCGGGCGGCGAGGACGGCATGCTGGACCTCGAGATCGACCCCAAGCTGGCCTGGGCGCTGAAGCACCGGGCGCTGTTCCCGCTCGACCTCAACCGGGCGGGGCGGGAGGAATTGCTGCGGGTGCCAGGGCTCGGCGCGCGCAATGTGGACCGCATCCTGGCGGCGCGCGGGGCGGGGGCGGTCCGGCTGGCCGATCTGGCGCGCCTGCGGGTCCCGCTGCGCAAGGTGGCGCCCTTCCTGCTGGCGCCGGACCACCGGCCGCCGCCGGGGCAGATCGATTCCGCCCTGCTGCGGCAGCAGCTGCGGCCGGGCAGCGCCTTTGCCGGTGCGGCACGGCCGGCGCAGCTGGCGCTCGCCCTGTGACCACCGTGGCGCTGGACGGCCCGGCCGATGTGGCGGGGTGGCGGCGCGCGGCGCGCGGTCTGCTGGCCGCCGGCATCCCGCCCGAGGCGGTGTCCTGGCGCCTGCCCGGCGAGGTGCCCGGATTGTTCGACGGCGAGCCGACTGTGCTTCCGGCGGCGGCCTCGCCGCTGGTGGTGCCGCGCGTCGTGCTGGAACTGCTGGAGCGCGCCTTGCTGCATGCGGCCCCGGAGCGGTTCGCGCTGGGTTATGCGCTGCTCTGGGCCGGGCGGGAGCGGCCGGCGGTGCTGCGCGACCCGACCGACGCGCGGCTGGCGCGGCTGTCGGCGATGGCGCGGGCGGTGCGGCGGGATGCGCACAAGATGCATGCCTTCCTGCGCTTCCGCGAGGTGGAGACGGAGGCCGGGCTGCGCAGCGTCGCCTGGTTCGAGCCGGAGCATCATATTGTCGAGGCGGAGGCCGGCTTCTTCCAGCGGCGGTTCGCGGCGCTGCGCTGGTCGATCCTGACGCCGCTGCGCTGCGCGCATTGGGATGGCGCGGCGGTGGCGTTCACCCCCGGAGCCCGGCGCGAGGATGCTCCCGCCCAGGACGCGGCGGAGGAGCTCTGGAAGGTCTACTTCGCCAGCACCTTCAACCCGGCGCGGCTGAAGCCCGCGGCGATGAAGGCCGAGATGCCCAAGAAATACTGGAAGAATTTGCCCGAGGCGGCGGTGATCCCGCAGCTGATGCGCGGCGCGGAGGGCCGTGTGCAGGCGATGCTCGGCCAGGATTTCCAGGCGCCCCGCCGCCGCCAGAAAGCCCACTGAAGGCGGGGTCCGGGGGGACCCTGTCCCCCCGGAGTCTTCTCTTATTCCGCCGGCAGCCAGACCTTGAAGGTGGCTCCTTCACCTTCCTGGCTTTCGATCAGCAGCTGGCCGCGATGCCGGTTGACGATGTGCTTGACGATGGCGAGGCCGAGGCCGGTGCCGCCATCCTTGCGGGTGCGCGCCTTGTCGACGCGGTAGAAGCGTTCGGTCAGGCGGGGGATGTGTTCGCGGGCGATGCCCGGCCCGTCATCGGCGATGCTGAGCATGATGCCGGGGCGGGGGTTGCCGGTGCGGGCGACGCAGAGCCGCACCGTGCCGCCCTCCCGCCCGTGGCGGACGGCGTTCTCCAGCAGGTTGCGGACCACCTGGGCGAGTTGCTCGGCATCGGCCGGGGCGGCGATGGCGCCCTCTTCCAGCTTCTGCTCCAGGGTGACGTCGCGGGCGGCGAGGATGGGGGCCATGGCCTCGGCCTCGCGCCGCGCCAGGGCGGCCAAGTCGACGCGCTCGGTCGGCGCCTGGTGCTCGGCCAGCTCGATGCGGGAGAGGCCGAGCAGCCCCTCGATCAGCCGGCGCATCCGTTCCGACTGCTCGGCCATGATGCCGAGGAAGTGGGCCTGGGCGTCCGGGTCGTCGCGGGCCGGGCCGCGCAGCGTCTCGATGAAGCCCATGATGCTGGCGAGCGGCGTGCGCAGCTCATGGCTGGCATTGGTGACGAAATCGGCGCGCATGCGCTCCACCGCGCGCTCGCGCGTGCGGTCGGAGAGCAGCACGACCAGCCGCCCGCCATCGGCGAGTGGCGGGTCGAGCGGGATGACCTGCACCACCAGCTCGCGCGGGACGGGCACCGGCAGCACCAGGTCGGCGGTCTGCCGCTGGCCCTCGGCCAGGGCCCGGTCGACGGCGCCGGCCAGGGCCGGGTGGCGCAGCAGGGCGGCGACATCGCCGGCCAGCGGCCCGGAATCGGTGGCGCGCGCGCCGAACAAAGCGCGCGCCGCGGCATTGGCGCGCAGCGCGGCGCGGTCGGCGCCGAGCACCAGCAGCGGGTCGGGCAGGGCTTCCAGGATGGCGGCGTCGGCGCGCTTCATGCGGCCGACCTCCTCGCCGCGCTCGGCCAGGCTGCGGGCCAGGCGGGCGACACCGTCGGAGACCTCGGCGAGCGCCGGCAGCAGGGGCTGGCGCTGGTCGGGCCATTCGCCCTGGCCCTCGGCGGCGCGCTTCAGCACGGCGGAGAGCCGGGCCAGATTGCCGAGCCAGAGCCGCGCCACGCCGAGTGCGGCGGCGCCGGTGGCCAGCAGCGCCAGCAGCAGCGGCCCGCCCTGGGCCTGGCCGGTCAGTCCCAGCAGCAGCAGCACCACCATCGGCACGCCGCCGATCAGCGCCGCCGAACTCAGCCAGCGCCCGGCCGCCGGCCTTTCCTCATCCATGACGCGCATCCAGAGCGGGGCGGAGCCCCAAGGGACAGGAAGGGGGAGGGCGCGGCCGCCCTCCCGCCCGTTCAGTAGCCGACGCTGCCCGGCAGCTCGGCCGGGGCGACGACGCCCGGCGCGGCGCCCGGGGCGATGGCGTAGACGGCGAGGCCGCGCTGCACCTGCCCGCCCGGGTTCAGCCGCAGCGCCCCATCGGCGCCGAGGATGACCTCGCCCACCGGCACCTGGCCGGAGCCGTCGCGCATGGCGCGGGCGGCGATGGCGGCGGCGTCATAGGCGACGCCCACGATGCGCGCCGGCTTCTCGCCGAAGGCGGTCTCGTAGCGGCTCTCGAAGGCGCCGCGGGCCGCCGGGTCGGGGCCGGGGAACCAGGCGCCGGCGAGGGCCGCCTGCTGGCTCGTGCTGTCATCCTGCCCCCACAGCGCG
>NZ_GG770778.1:78469-83507 GCF_000164635.1 Pseudoroseomonas cervicalis ATCC 49957
CGCGCGCCGCTCTCGCCCAGGATCAGCATGCCGGGGCGCTGCTCCTCCGGGCTCTCGGCGGTCAGCGCCAGCTTCTGGGCGACGTCGCGGGCGACCAGGCCGGGCTGCGCGGCGGCGGGGTAGAACTCGACCAGCGGCTGCGGCAGGTTCAGCTCGCTGGCGGCGCTGCGCAGCGCGCTGGCCATCTGCCGGCCGAGCGCGCCATCGGGGGCGGCGAGGGCGAAGCGCTGCACGCCCTGCGCCTGGCCGGCCGCGACCAGGCGGCGGACCTGCTGCACGGGGGTGATGCCGAGCGGCCAGACCTGCTGCGCCGCCTGGTTGGCGTCGTTGGTGAAGGGCAGCACGGGGATGCCGGCGGCGCGGGCGGGGATGGAGACGGCCGCCGTCTCCTGTGCCGTCAGCGGGCCCACCAGCACGCGGGCGCCGCCCTGGATGGCCTGGCGCGCCGCGGCGGCGGCGCCGGCGGGGGTGCCGTTGGTGTCGCGGGGGACGAATTCGAAGCCGGGCGCGCCCTGCTCGAACAGCGCCAGCTGCGCCGCGTTCATCAGCGACTGGCCGAGCGCCGCGTTCTGCCCGGAGAGCGGCAGCAGCAGGCCCACCTTGGCGCGCTGCGGCACCGGCTCGGCATAGCCGCCGGCCATGGGCTGCGGCGCGTAGGAGGGGCCGGAGGCTTGCGGGGCGCAGGCGGACAGCGCCACAAGGGCAGCGATCAGCGCAGAGCCGGCCAGCGACCGCCGGGCCTTGGGGAGAGTTCCAACCAGTGCAGCCGGATGAGCCTGAAACCAACGAGACGACACGTGAACACTCTCCTCCTCCGGGTGGGGCGCCCGGCCTGACCCTGGTGGCGACGCCGATCGGCAATCTCGGCGACCTCGCGCCGCGCGCCCTCGCCGTGCTGCGCGCGGCGGATGCGGTGCTGTGCGAGGACACCAGAGTAACCGCCCCGCTGCTCACGCGACATGGCGTTTCGGTGAGTCTTCTGCCCCTGCACGAACACAACGAGGATGCGGCGACCCCGCGCCTGATCGCGCGGATGGCGGAGGGGCAACGCTTCGCCCTGGTTTCGGATGCAGGCACGCCGCTGATGAGCGACCCCGGCTACCGGCTGGTGCGGGCCGCCATCGCGGCGGGCATCACCGTCTCGGCCGTGCCCGGGGCGAATGCGGCGGTGATGGCGCTGACGCTCTCCGGCCTGCCGCCGCACCCCTTCCTGTTCCACGGCTTCCTGCCGCCGCGCGAGGCGGCGCGGGCGGCCGAGCTGGCGCGCTTCCGCGCCATGGAGCGGGCCGGGCTGTCGGCCACGCTGATCTTCTACGAGGCGCCGCACCGCCTGGCCGAGACGCTGGCGGCGATGGCGGAACTGCTGGGGCCCGACCGGCCGGCGGCGGTGGCGCGGGAGCTGACCAAGCGCTTCGAGGAGGTGCGGCGCGGCAGCCTGGCGGAGCTTGCCGCGCATTACGCCGGGCATCCGGCGCGCGGCGAGATCGTGCTGCTGGTGGGCCCGCCCGGCGACGCGGCGCCGGAGGCCGAGGCGGGGCTGGACGAGCAGCTGCGCGCGGCGCTGGCGGCCGGGCAGAGCCTGCGCGACGCCGCCGCCATGGTCGCCGCCGCCACCGGCCTGCCGCGCAAGCAGGTCTATGCGCGGGCGCTGGAGATGCAGCGCGGCGCGGCGGGGGAGGAAGGCTGAGGCGGCGGGACGGAGTGCAGTCCTATTGCGATTCGGCAACGGAATGGTCATTTACCGGCTTGCTGCGCTGCGGCTAGCTAGGCGGGGCAGCAGGGCGGGGAATTGAGCCGGATGAGCGGAAGCGCGCGCGCCATCGATGTGCCGATCATCATCTTCGCCTTCGACCGCGGGCCCTATCTGCGGCGCTTCTGCCAGTCGCTGAAGGCGCAGCAGGGCGTGGCGCTGGACGAGCGGCGCATCTTCCTGCTGCAGGATGGCGCCGTCTCCCGCCGCTCCGGCGTGCGCTATGCCGAGGACGCGGCGATGGCGGAAAGCGTGACCGCCTTCCGCAGCGTCTTCCCCCAGGGGCAGGTGGTGGCGAGCCCCGAGAATCTCGGCATCGCCGGCAACATCCGCCGCGGCGAGCGCCTGGCCTTCGAGGCGCTGGACGCGGATCTGGCCTATTTCTTCGAGGACGACCTGGAACTCGGGCCCTGCTACCTGCTGATGCTGGAGCGGCTGCGCGCGGCGCTGGCCCCGCATCCGGAGGTCGCCTATTTCGCCGCCTATGGCGACCACCGCGCCACCCCCTGGCCGGACCGGGTGAACCTGGTGCCGCTCGACCACCACTGGGGCTTCGGCCTGCGGCGCGAGGCCTGGCGGCGCATCAGCGCGTGGCTGGCCCCCTACCACGCCATCCTCGACCGCACCGACTACCCGAACCGCGACCATCTGGCGGTCTATCGCTGGCTGGAAGGCCAGGAGATGGCGATCGACAAATCCTCGCAGGACGCGCTGAAGGCGCTGGCGGCGGCGCGGCTCGGCTATGCGCGGGTGATGACCGACACCTGCTTCGCCCGCTACATCGGCGAGAAGGGCGCCTCCTTCAACGAGCGCCGCTTCCGCGAGCTGGGCTTCGACCGGATGGTGCCGAGCGAGCGCGGCGACCTGCCGATCGAGCCCGTCGATGCCGCCCTGGTGCAGCGCATGGCGGCGCTGCACCAGACGCATTTCCGCCGCTTCCGCGAGCGCGACTTCCCCGGCTTCCTGGAACGCTACGCGGCGCGCCACTGGGCGATGGACCGCCCGCTGGAGCGCGACGATCTGACCGCCCTCTACCGCCTGCTGCTCGACCGGCTGCCGGAAGGCGAGCACATCTACGAGCAATGGGTGGGCCGGCAGAGCGTCGCCACCATGCGCCGCACCCTGCTGCGCAGCAGCGAATACCGCGGCCGCAACTGGAATTGAGGGGGCTTCGCCCCCTCAAACTCCCCCAGCAGGGGACAGGGTCCCCTGCACCCGCCCTCAGGGGGAGGGCGGCACCGTCTCGCGCTCCTGCGCCAGCAGCAGGGTGGCCAGGCGCTCGAACTCGGCGACGCTCAGCGTCTCGGCCCGGCGCGTCGCCTCGATGCCGGCCGCCTCCAGCAGCGCCTCGGGCCGGCCCAGCGTCTTGAGGGAGGAGCGCAGCATCTTGCGGCGCTGGCCGAAGGCGGCGGCGGTCACCCGCTCCAGCGCCGCCATCAGCGCCGGGTCCGGCACCGTGCCATGCGGCACCAGATGCACGATGGCCGACCACACCTTGGGCGGCGGGCTGAAGGCGCCGGGCGGCAGCCGCAGCGTCATGCGGCACTGGCAGCGCCATTGCGACAGCACCGCCAGCCGGCCGTAATGCTCCGTGTCGGGGGCCGCCGTGATGCGCTCCGCCACCTCCTGCTGGAACATCAGCGTCAGGCTCTCGAACAGCTCGGCGCGGTGCAGCCAGCCGATCAGGAGTGCGGTGCCGACATTGTAGGGCAAATTGGCGACGATGCGGCGCGGCGCCGGCAGCAGCGTCGCGGCGTCGATGCGCAGCGCATCGCCCTCGACGATGGACAGCCGGCCCGGATAGGCGGCGGAGAGTTCCTCCAGCGCGGCGATGGCGCGGCGGTCCAGCTCGACGGCGGTGACATGGGCGGCCGGGCTGTCGAGCAGCGCGCGGGTCAGCCCGCCCGGGCCGGGGCCGATCTCCAGCACTTGGCGGCCCTCCAGCGGCGCCGCGATGGAGGCGATGCGGGCGCAGAGCGTGGCATCCAGCAGGAAGTGCTGGCCGAGCGCCTTGCGCGCGGCCAGCCCGTGCTTCGCGACCGTCTCGGCCAGCGAGGGGAGGGTGGGCGGAATGGCCGCCTCAGCTCCGCATGTCGATCTGCGCGCGGCGGCGCAGGTCGCGCTGCAACTGGCGCGAGGCCAGCTCGATGCGGTCGCGCAGGATCTGCACCCGCGCCTGCTCCGGCGTCAGCTCGGCCAGGTTGCGCGTCTCGCGCGAGCAGACGGCGAGCACCAGGATGCCGTCCGGCGTCACCAGCGGCTGGCTGGCGCGGTTGACCTGCAGGCCGGCCACGATGCTGCGCAGCTGCGGCGGCTGCATCTGCTCGAGCGGCAGCGGCCCGCCCGGATCGGCCGGGCGGCTGCTGCCGCGCGCCGCCGCCTCCACCGCCTGGCAGTTCTGGCCCTGCAGGGCGCGCGCCCGCTCCAGCGCCTGGATCTGCTGCTGGGTCGGGTTCTGCGGGTCGAGCGCGCTGGTGAAGCCCAGGAAGGCCTGGCGCAGCGTCACCATCGTCGCCAGGTCGCGGCCCGTCTCGCGCTTCTGGCGCAGGGCGACGATCTGGAAGCCGCCCGGCACGCGCTGCGGGTTGGCGATGGCGCCCGGCGGCATGCGCTCCAGGATGCTGGCCACGCCGGGGTCGAACTCCTCGCCGCGCACCCAGCCCATGTCGCCGCCCTGCAGCGCCGTCTGGCTCTGGCTGAACTGGGTGGCGGCGGCGGGGAAGGGCACGCCGCGGCGCAGCTGGCCCACCACATCCTCGACGAAGCGGCGCACCTCGGGCTCGGCGCCAGGGTCGTCCACGGGGATGAAGATCTCGGAGACGAGGTATTCCGGCTGGCCGGTGCGCGCCTTGTGGGCGGCGACGAACTCGGCGACCTCGGCCGGCGAGATCTGCGCCTGCTGGCCGAGCTGGGCGCGCACCAGGCGCGACCAGCCGATCTGGTTGCGGATCTGGTCGAACAGGGCGCGCGGCGGGATGCCGGCGGCGCGCAGCTGCCCCACCAGCCCGCCGCGCGGCAGGCCGTTGCGCGATTCGATCTCCTGCACCGCCTCGGCCACGTCCTCGTCGGGGACGGGGATGCCGCGGCGCTGCACCTCCTGCATGCGCAGCCGCTCATCGACCAGCAGGCGGGTCACCTGCGGGCGCAGCCGCTGCACCACGTCGGGCGCCGGGCCCATGCCGGCGTTCAGCGCGAAGAGCCGGGCGCGGCCGGCGACCTCGCCGGCGGTCACGACATCGCCATTGACCACGGCGACGATGCTGTTGACCTGGGCGGGGGCCGCGCCGG
>NZ_GG770778.1:85128-88119 GCF_000164635.1 Pseudoroseomonas cervicalis ATCC 49957
CCCGCCCCGGCCCGCAATCTGCCCCGGGGCGCTGCCCCGGCGCCGCCGCGCCGGGCGCTTCCCGGCTTCGCGCATGGCTCGATCCATGCCGCTTCCATAGCGGCTTCCCCGCGGCGCGGCGAGAGGCTTGGCGAGGGGCGGCGTTCACCCGTGCTCCAGCCGGAAAAAAGCCGCCCGGGGAGGCACATCCCCGGGCGGCCGAACCTGCCCTGTGAGCTGGCCCGCCGGGCTCAGCCATCCTCGGTGTAGAGCAGCAGGGTCAGCGCGAAGAGCAGCCCCGCGACCGAGGGCGCCCAGGCCGCCAGCGCCACCGGCAGGGTGCCGGCCTGGCCGAATTCCTCGGCCACCTTGTCGAGCAGGAACAGCGCGAAGCCGGCGGCGATGCCGAGGCCGAGCATGCGCCCCACGCCGCCGCGCCGCGCGTGCCGCATCGAGAAGCCGGCCGCCAGCAGCGCCATGGCGGCGGCCAGCAGCGGCAGGGAGAGCAGGGAATGGAAGGTCAGCCGGTGCCGCACCGCCGAGAAGCCGGCGCTCTCCAGCACCGCGATGAAGCCCGGCAGCGCCCAGAAGGAGAGGGTGTCGGGGCTGGCGAAGGTCTCCTCGATGCGGTCGGGCGTCAGGCTGGTGGGCAGGCGCAGCGTGGCGGCGGGCAGCGGCTGGCGGTCGCGGCCGAAGCTCACCGCCTCCTGCAGCACCCAGGCGCCGGGCTCGAGGCGCGCCAGCGGCGCCTCGGCCCGGCCGATCGGCCGGTCGGTGGCCGAGAAGCGCCAGAGCGAGGCGCCGCGCAGCAGGAAGCCGTCGCGCCCCACCTCCGGCACCCCGGCCAGGATGGCGACGCCGCCCGGCTCCACCGACTCATCCGCCTGGCGCAGCCAGAGCTTGCCGCCGGCCAGCGAGGACAGGCCGGTGGCGTTGCGCAGATAGGTGGCGTCCAGCCGCTCGGCCCGCGCCATCATCGCCGCCGAGAGCGGCGAGACCACGGTGATGGCCAGCGTGCCCATGGCCAGCGCCACCAGCACGGGGCCGAGCAGGAAGCTCCAGGCGGAGACGCCGGCGGCGCGCGCCACCACCAGCTCGGAAGCGCGGGAGAGCCGCCAGAAGGCGACGATGCCGCCCAGCAGCACGGCGAAGGGCAGGATCTGCAGCACCACATAGGGCAGCCGCAGCGCCGCGATGCTGGCCACCAGGGCGAAGCCGGCATCGGCGCGCGTCGCGGCGCGGCGCAGCAGCTCGATGAAGTCGAACAGCGCCACCAGCGCGGCCAGCGCCGCCACCATGGCCAGCGCCATGCCGGCGAAGCGCCGCGCGATATAGGCGGAGAGGGTGAAGGAGAAGGCCATGGCTCAGCCCTCCCCGGCCGAGGGGGCGGCGGGGCGGATTTTCGGCCAGCCCGGCCGGCCGGAGAGCACCCAGGCGGCGCCCAGCACCGGCCCCAGCGTGTGCAGCCAGATCAGCGGGATGTAGCGGTTGTCGCGCGCCGCCAGATTGCCGATGGCCAGGCCCAGCGCCAGCAGCGCCACCACCAGCGCGACGCCGATCGCCGCCGGCCGCCAGTCGCCATGCCGGCGGAAGCCGCTGGCCAGCGCCACCGCCAGCCCGACCATCGCCATCGACAGCGCGGTGAAGGGCGAGGCCAGGCGCTGGTGCCCCTCGGCGCGGAACTTGCGGATGTCGCGCTCCGGCAGGTTCTCCGCCGGGTCGGGGTTGAGCAGCTCGGGCACGAAGCGCTCGCGCGAATCGCGGTTGCGCGCCACATCGACCGGGCTGCGCGAGGAGGAGGCGAGGTCGACGCTGTTCTCGGCGAAGGACAGCACCGAGAGCCGCGCCGGGTGGGTCGCCGTCGCCGGCTCCAGCTGCTCGCGCTGGCCGTTCAGCAGGATGACGCGGGGTCCCGCGGGGGTGGAGACCAGCCGCCCCTCCTGCGCCATGATGGTCACCGGCGTGCCCGGCTCGCGCATGTCGTGCACCAGGATGCCGCGCAGCGTGCCATCCGCCTCGCGCCGGCGGGCATAGACCGTCAAATCGTCGCCGAGCGAGGAGAACACCCCCTCCTGCAGCAGGATCGCCGCCATCTCGTTGCGGATCTCGAACTGCCAGCTGCGGAAGGCGGCGTGGCTGACCGGCACCAGCCAGAGCTGCAGGAACAGGCAGAAGCCGGTGGCCAGCGTCGCGATCAGCAGCGCGGGCCGGGAGAGCTGCCAGTCCGACAGGCCGGCGGCGCGCATCACCACCAGCTCGCGGTCGCCGTTCAGCCGGACATAGCTGAACAGCGTCACCACGAAGGTGGTGATCGGCAGGATCACGGCGAAGAAGCTCGGCAGCAGCAGCCCGGTCAGCTCGACGAAGACGGCGAGCGAGAGGCCCCGGTCCAGCACCAGCTCGATGAAGCGCAGGCTCTGCGTCAGCCAGACCAGGGCGGCGAGGCCGATGGTCACGGCCAGCAGCCCGATGCCGAGCTGACGGAACAGGTAGCGATCGAGACGGGTCATGCGGTCAGGGGTCACCTCTGGCAGGCCGCGGGGAGGCGGCTCGCGGGGGAGGCGCCGGGCGGCGGGGCAGGCCGCGCTGCATGTAGGCCGCCCCCGCCCCCCCGCCAAGTTTCTTTCCGGTGGGCGTGCCCTCAGGGCCGCCGGCCGAGGAAGCCGCGCAGCGTGCCGGCCGGCACGATGCGGGTGCGCGACAGGCCGGAGGCCGCGTCCTCCCGGTGGCTGACCAGGCCGAGCAGGCATTCCCCCGCCGGGCCCGAGGCCAGCACGGCGCCGCCGGATTCGCCCGGTTCCATGCGCAGCGCCAGCTCGGCATAGCCGCCATGGCGCGGATCGGCCTCGCGCATCAGCCCGGCGATCTCGGCCGGCATGTCGCGCAGCGCGGTGACCAGCCGCACCGGCTGCCCCGGCACCGGGTCCCCGGCGCAAAGCGGCAGGGCGGGCGCGGCGGCGAGCGCCGGGGCCTGCAGCAGCGCCGCATCCTGCCCGCCGCGATAGAAGGTGC
>NZ_GG770778.1:89362-92954 GCF_000164635.1 Pseudoroseomonas cervicalis ATCC 49957
CGCCAGCGGGTGCGCCGGCACCCGCACCGCCAGGCTGGGCAGCCCGGCCGCCGCCAGCTCGGAAATCCGGCTGCCCGGCGAGCGCGGCAGCACCAGGGTCAGCGGCCCCGGCCAGAAGCGCGCGGCCAAGGCGCGCGCCCGGTCATCCTCGACCACCTCGGCAAAGGCGGCCCCTGACTCGGAAAAATGGCTGATCAGCGGGTTGAAGCGGGGGCGGCCCTTGGCGGCATAGATCGCCGCCACCGCCGCGTCGTTCCGCGCATCGGCGCCGAGGCCATAGACCGTCTCGGTCGGGAAGGCGACCAGCCGGCCCGCGCGCAGCAGCGCGGCCGCCTGCTCCACTGCCGGCGGCGGCAGGCTCGCGGTTGCCTCGGAGGTCATGCGGCGCCCTGGCAGAGGAAGGGCGGGTTCTCCCAGCCCGGCTTGCCATAGCCGAGCGGCGTGCCGTCGAAGCGGGCGATGCGCCCGCCGGCGGCCACCAGCACCGCCTCCGGCGCCGCCGTGTCCCACTCCATGGTGCGGCCGAAGCGCGGATAGAGATCGGCGACCCCCTCCGCCAGCCGGCAGAACTTCACCGCCGAGCCGATCTGCACGATGCGCTGGACCTTCCGCCCCTCCAGGAAGGCCGGCAGCTTCGGATCGTCCTTGTAGTGGCGGCTGGCCATGACCACGAGGCCCTCCTCCGGCGCGCGCCGCGCCTGGATGCGGCGATGCCCGCCCGCATCCTCCTTCCAGGCGCCGGTGCCGACCAGGCCGGTGAACAGCTCGCCCGTCGCCGGCAAGGCGACGGCGCCGAGCTTCGGCACGCCGTTCTCGACCAGCCCGATATTGACCGTGAACTCGTCCCGGCCGGCGGCGAATTCGCGCGTGCCGTCCAGCGGGTCCACCAGCCAGTAGCGCGGCGCGGCGGAAAGCTGCGCGCCATCCGAGACCGCCTCCTCCGCCACCACCGGGATGTCGGGGGCGAATTGCCGCAACCCCTCGGTGATCACCGCCTCGGCCAGGCGGTCCGCCGCGGTGACCGGGCTGTAATCCTCCTTGCGCTCGACGGCGAAGCCGGCCTGGCGGATGGTCAGGATGGCGGCGGCGGCACTGCGGGCCAGCCGCGCGGCGAGGGCAAGAAGCTCAGGATCGGTCATTCCCGCCTGCCTACCATTTTTTTCGGTGCCGGGCACCGTTGGTGCCCGGCCAGGCTTAAGGCCGCAGTGCGGCGCACAGACAGGCAGACCCGCTTTTCTTTCGGTGCCGGGCGCCGCTGGCGCTCGGCCAGGCTTCACGGCCACCGCGCAGTGCCCACCCTGCTCCCGGCCAGGGCCTTGCAACCTGCGGCCGCCGTGACAGGCTGGGGGGCAAGGCCGCATCAGCACGGGACACGCCATGACCGATTTCCTGTTCGTCAAAGCCACCCTCCCCAAGTCGGGCGCCCTGGTGCTGCCGCTGGCCGAAGGCTTCTCCCTGGAGGGCTTGGCCGCCGAGGCCGATGCCGCCTGCCACGGCGCCATCGCCCGCGGGCTGGAGGCGGCCGGCTTCAAGGGCAAGAAGGGGCAGAGCTGCACCCTCTGGGCGCCGGGCGGGCATCTGTCGCGGGTGGTGGCGATCGGCCTGGGCAGCGGCACCCCCGATGCCCGCGCGGCGGAGGCGGCGGGCGGTGCCGCCTGGCCGCTGGTCGCCGCCGAGCCGGAGGCGGTGATCGACGCCTCCGCGCTGGAGCCGGAGGCGGCGGCGGCGCTGGCCTTCGGGCTGCGGCTGCGCAGCTACCGCTTCGACCGCTACCGCACCCGCGAATCGGCGGAGGACAAGCCGAAGCTGGTGCGCCTCAGCCTCGCCACCGCCTCGCCCGAGGCGGCGCGGAGCGCCTGGCAGGGGCTCTCGGCCATCGCCGATGGCGTGTTCCTCTCGCGCGACCTGGTGAGCGAGCCGGCCAACATCCTGAACCCGCCCGAGATGGCGGATCGCTGCCGGGCGCTGGAAAAGCTCGGCGTCGCGGTCGAGATCCTGGGGCCGAAGGAGATGCGCAAGCTCGGCTTCGGGGCGCTGCTGGGGGTGGCCATGGGCAGCGCGCAGGAGCCGCGCATGGTGGTGATGCGCTGGAATGGCGGCGCCGAGGGCGAGGCGCCGGTCGCCTTCATCGGCAAGGGTGTGACCTTCGACACCGGCGGCATCTCGATCAAGCCGGCCGGCGGCATGGAGGACATGAAGTGGGACATGGCCGGCGCCGGCACGGTGATCGGGCTGATGGCGGCGCTGGCCGGCCGCCGCGCCAAGGTCAACGCCGTGGGGCTGGTCGGGCTGGTGGAGAACATGCCCTCCGGCACGGCGCAGCGCCCGGGCGATGTGGTCACCACCTATTCCGGCCAGACGGTGGAGGTGATCAACACCGATGCGGAGGGGCGGCTCGTGCTGGCCGATGTGCTCTGGTATGCGCGGGAGCGCTACAAGCCGCGCTTCATGGTGGATCTGGCGACGCTGACGGGGGCCATCATCATCGCGCTCGGCCATGAGCATGCCGGCATGTTCGCCAATGATGATTCGCTGGCGCAGCAGCTTTCGGCGGCGGGCGAGGCGGTGGGCGAGAAGCTGTGGCGGATGCCGCTGGGCGAGGCCTATGACAAGCAGATCAAGTCCGACATCGCCGACATGAAGAATGTCGGCGGGCGGCCGGGCGGTTCGATCACCGCCGCGCAGTTCCTGCAGCGTTTCGTCGACACCAAGGAGGGGCATGTGCCCTGGGCGCATCTGGACATCGCGGGCACTGCCTGGGCCAGCAAGGACAGCGCGACGGTGCCGAAGGGTGCGACGGCGTTTGGTGTACGCTTGCTCGACCGCCTGGTGGCCGACCACTACGAGGGGTGATGGCTTTTTCTGATGGCGGGGTCCGGGGAGGCCCTGCCTCCCCGGCGGGGGTCCAGGGGGCGGCGCCCCCTGGCCAGGTTTTTCCATGATGCGCCTTCGCCTGCGCGACCGCCTCGGCCGCAAGGCTGCGGCGCGGTTCCGCGTGCGTCCGGTGTTCGAGGGCGCGCTGCGCCGTGATGGGAATGCCCTGCTGGTCCCTGGCCCGGATTGGGAGGCGGCTGGCCGTGCCGCCGCCGAGGCCCTGCCGGACGAGGTGGATGCGGTGGTGGTCGAGGCCAGCGCGCTGCCGCCGGCCGAGGCCGTGGCGCTGGCAATGGGGCTGGCGATGCGGCTGAAGCCGGGGATCCGGCTGGACCTCTGGCACGAGGCGGCCGCGGCGCTGGTGCCGCTGTGGGACCGCGCCTGGGCGGTATTGCAGGGCGTGGCGTTCGCGCGCGCGCTGGTCGAGGCGCCGGGCAATGCGCTGACGCCGAGGGCCATGGCGAAGCGGCTGAAGCGGCTGCGCGAGCATGGCATCGCCGTGCAGGTGCTGGGGCGAAAGGCGTTGCGCGCGGCCGGGTTTGGCGGGCTGCTGGCGGTGGGGCAGGGCTCGGCGCATCCGCCGCGGCTGGTGGTGCTGCGCTGGGCCGGGCGGATCGCGGCGCCGCCGGTGGTGTTCGTGGGCAAGGGGGTGACCTTCGACACGGGCGGGCTGTGCGTGAAGCCGGCCGAAGGCATGGCGGCGATGCGGGCCGACATG
>NZ_GG770778.1:94664-99569 GCF_000164635.1 Pseudoroseomonas cervicalis ATCC 49957
GGGACGGCCAGCGGCAGGCCGGGTGGCAGGAGGAGCGGCGGATCCAGCGGCCGGGACGGGGTGGCAGGCTCCGCCAGGGCGGGGGGATCGCCGGCCGGCGGCAGGGATTCGGGCGGCGCCAGCGCCAGCAGGGTGGGCAGCAGCAGCAGAGGCAACGCGTGCGGCAGAGCCATGACCTGGAACCCCCGGAGCATCATCACGGAAATTTTATAACTGCTTAGGCGTGAACCCTCCAGCAAATTTTCAACCTATCGGCGTGGACTGGGCGGTTCAGCCGGGTGGCGCCCAGGGCTCCGCCGCGCCGCCCTGCCAGACGGCGTGCGGCCGGCGCCAGGCCACCGGATCGCGCATCGCCGCCACCAGCGAGGCCGCCATCACCGCCAGCAGCTTCTCCCCCTTCTCGGCGGTGGCGGCGCGCGGGTCGCCGATCACCCCGGTGTCCGGCGCGCGCTCGGCGAAGGACCAGAAGCGGTGCAGCCCTTCCGGCGCCGGCACGGCGGGGCCGGAGAGGGCGTTCGCGATCTCCTTCCGCCGCACCAGCTCGGGGGCCAGATGCATCACCAGGCTGGTTTCCGCCTCGCAGGCATGCTGCACGCCGGGCTGGGTGTCGAGCAGCGCGGCGATGCCCGGCATGTCCAGGCGGAACACGGTGCCGGCCACCACCGGCATGGCGAATTCGGCGCAGAGCTCGCGCGCCGCCACCGCCAGCGGGTCGATGTTGCCGCCATGGCTGTTGACCAGGAACAGCCGCCCGAAGCCCTGCGCCTTCAGCGAGCGGCAGACGCCGCGCAGCACCCGGTGCATGGCGTCGTAGTCCAGGCTGATGGTGCCGCCGAAGGGCAGATGGTGCTCGGACAGGCCGAGCCACATCGGCGGCAGCACCACCACGGGCAGGTCGCTGGCCAGGGCGGCGGCGCGCAGGCAGGCGGCATGGCCGATCAGGCTGTCGGTCCAGACCGGCAGGTGCGGCCCGTGCTGCTCCAGCGAGGCGACCGGCAACAGCACCAGCGCGTCGCGCGCGGCCAGCGCGCGCAGCTCCGGCGCGGTCAGCCGCTCCCAGCGGTGTTCGGTGTCCTGTGGCATCGTCCCCGTCTCCCGGTCTGTGACGCGGGCATGCTCGGCCCTGGCGGCGGCGAGGCCAAGGGGGGCGGCGGCAGAGGCCGCCCGGTTCGGTGCGCCGTCCGGCCGGCCAGCCTTCCGGCGTGGGCCGCGCGTCCCAGGCGGCGCCCGGGGCCGGCAGCGCCTAGAGCTGCGCCTCCAGCGGGAAGTAGCGGATGGCGCGGGCCATCATCCGGCGGCTCCAGGAGGCGTCGGGCTCGGCATGGACGGTGCCGTTCTGGTCGGTCCAGGACAGGCGGCGCAGCCTTCCGAGGCCCAGGCGCCAGGAGCGGCAGGGATCGGTCAGCCGCTCCGCCTCCTGCCGCAGCTGCGCCCCCAGCGCCGCGTGGCGGGCGAAGGCGCCCATCTCGGTGTTCAGATTGGCCGAGCGCGGGTCGAGGTTGAAGGAGCCGACGAACACCGCCTGCCCATCCACCAGCATCGCCTTGGTGTGCAGGCTGGCGCCGCGCGAGCCGAACACGCCGCTGCCATGCTCGCCGCTGCGCTTCAGCTCGTAGAGCCGCACGCCGAAGCGCAGCAGGTGCTTGCGGTAGCGGGCATAGCCGCTGTGCACCGCCACCACGTCGGTCGCGGCGAGCGAATTGGTGATCACCGTCACCGCCACGCCGCGCCGGCGCAGCTGGCCGATCAGCCGCAGCCCGTTGCGGCCGGGCACGAAATAGGGGGAGATCAGCACCGCCTCGCGCGTGGCGCCGCGCAGCATCGCCTCCACCGCCGGCGCCATGCCGCCGCCGATGCCGCGCCCCTTGGCCTTGGCCGGCGGGTCGGCCAGCACGCGCACCTCGCCCTCCGCCGGCAGCAGGGCGCGCCCCGGGTCGAGCAGCGCGGAGCGGCGCGCCGCCAGCGCCTGCAGATAGGGCCGCGCCTTGTCGGAGTCGGGCATCGCCGCCAGCTCGGCGCGGAAATCCTCCAGCGCCGCGGGCGAGATGCCGGCCACCTTGCGGAACTGCTCCACGGGGCGGGCCAGGCTGCTGGCCCAGTAGGCGTCGAAGGCATCCTGCGCCTGGCGCGCCGCCTGGCCCGCGATCAGCATGTCGAGGTCGCGGAAGTTGAAATCGCCGGCGGCGTCGAAATAGGCGTCGGCGATGTTGCGGCCGCCCACCAGGGCCAGCCGGCCATCCGCCACCCAGTTCTTGTTGTGCATGCGGTGGTTCAGGTGCCAGCCGCCGAGGGCGAATTCCAGCCCGAGGCCGAACTGGCCCAGCCAGCGCAGCCGCGCCGTGTTGAACAGCCGCACCTCGATGCGCGGATGCGCCGAGAGCAGGGTGATGCGCCAATCGGCGCCGAGGGCGTAGCTGTCATCCAGCAGCAGCCGCACCCGCACGCCGCGATCGGCGGCGGCCAGCACCTCGCGCGCCAGCAGCCCGCCGGTGATGTCGTCCGACCAGCGGTAATACTGCAGGTCCAGCGTGCGGCCGGCGGCGCGGGCCGTCGCGGCGCGCAGCATGAAGCCCTCCAGCCCGTCGCTGACCAGGGCCAGGCCGGTCTCGGCGCCGGAGGGCAGGGCGTCGGCCCAGGCATCGGCGGTGGAGGGCAGCGGGGCGGCGCCGGCCAGGACGGGGGCCATCAGCGCCACCGGGCTGGCCAGAGGGGGAGGAGCGGGGGGGAGGCCAGGGAGAAGGCCGGCGGCATGGCGCAGCGTCTCCGGGGCCGCGGGCGCGGTCATGCCGCCGCCGGCACGCCGGGCAGCCCGGCCACGGCGGGGGCCAGGCTGAGCCGCGCCTTCAGCGGCAGGTGGTCGGAGGCGATGCGCGCCAGCGGGGTGTCATGGACCTGCACATCCCGGACAACGCCCTGTGGCCAGCCAAGGATGCGGTCCAGCGCGAAGACCGGCAGGCGCGAGGGGAAGCTGGCCGGGCCGAAGCTGATGCCGGGGCCGAAGAAGGGCTCCAGCGCGCGCAGCGAGGAGCGCCGCCCCGGCCGCCACTCGTTCAGGTCGCCCATCATCAGCGTGGGCATGGCGGGGCCGGCGGCGATCGCCTCCAGGATGGCGGCGCCCTGGCGGGCGCGGCAGCGGCGCAGCAGGCCGAAATGCGCGGCGACGACGCGCAGCCGCCCGGCGGGCAGCTCCAGCTCGACGATGACGGCGCCGCGCGGCTCCGCCCCCGGCAGGGCCAGGCGCTGCACCGAGAGCGGCGTGCCCTGCCGCACCAGCAGCGCGTTGCCGTGCCAGCCATGCCCGTCCGGCAGGCGGGAGACGGGGACCAGGCTGAGCCCCAGCTCGCCCAGCGCGCCGGTGTCGAGCAGGCCGACGCGGCGGCCGAAGCGGCGGTCGGCCTCCTGCACCGCGACCAGATCGGGCGCCATCTCGGCGATGACGCGGGCGATGCGCGCGGGGTCGAAGCGCCGGTCCAGCCCGACGCATTTGTGGACGTTGTAGGAGGCGACGGTGATCGGCGCGGTGCTGGCGGGCTCGGGCGCGATGGCGGGCAGGGCCGGGATGCCATGCGCCTGGCGCAGCCCGGCCAGCCCGGCCTCCTGGCGCAGCAGGCTGCTCATGCGTGGTGGGTCCGGTGATGCATCGGTGCTGCCCTCCGCCTCGGGGAATGGCGGCAGCGCGGCACCGCCCTGGGGAATGCCCCCTGCCGGAAAACCTAGGAAACGGAGCCAGGGTTTCCAAGGCTTTGCCGATTCGCCGGGTGGCGGGGGCGGGGTGCGGGGGCGGCGCATCGGCGGATCCGGCGGGGGTTCGGGGCGGGCGACCCTGCCGCAGCCCGGTTGCGGCTTTCTGAACGGAAGGCGGGGTCCGGGGTGGCCCTGCCACCCCGGCGGGGGTTTCAGGGGGCGGAGCCCCCTGTCTTATTGCAGCCCGAGCAGCGAGCGGGCGTAATCCCGCGCCGAGAAGGGCCGCAGATCGGCCGCCTTCTCGCCCACGCCCACCGCATGCACCGGCAGGCCGAATTCCTGGGCCAGCGCCACGACGATGCCGCCCTTGGCCGAGCCGTCCAGCTTGGTGACGACGAGGCCGGTGACGTTCACCATCTCGGCGAAGACCTTGCATTGCTGGGTGGCGTTCTGGCCGGTGGTGGCGTCCAGCACCAGCAGCACCGAATGCGGCGCGGTCGGGTCGACGCGCTGCATCACGCGCACCACCTTGCGCAGCTCCTCCATCAGCGCGCCCTTGTTGTGCAGGCGGCCGGCGGTGTCGACCAGCAGGATCTCGGTGCCGTCGGCCTGCGCCGCCTTCAGCGCGTCGAAGGCGAGGCCGGCGGCGTCCGCCCCTTGCTTCGCCGGGGCGTGGACCTGGGCGCCGGTGCGGTTGCCCCAGATCTGCAACTGCTCGACCGCCGCGGCGCGGAAGGTGTCGCCGGCGACGAAGGCCACCTTCTTCCCCTGCTCGCCGAATTGCTGGCCGAGCTTGGCGATGGTGGTGGTCTTGCCGGTGCCGTTGACGCCGACCACCAGCACGACATGCGGGCGCTTCGCCGCGTCGATCTCCAGCGGCTTCGCCACGGGGGCGAGGATGGCGGCGATCTCCTCGGCCAGCGCCTCCTTCACCTCGGTGTCGGAGACCTCCTTGCCGAAGCGGGTCTTGCGGAAGCGCTCGACGATGCGCTGCGACGCGGCGACGCCGAGATCGGCGGTGATCAGCGCCTCCTCCAGCTCCTCCAGCGCCGCCTCGTCCAGCTTGCGCCTGGTGAAGAGGCCGGTGAGGCCGTCGGTCAGCCGCGCGGTGGAGCGCGACAGGCCGGCCTTCAACCGGGCGAAGAAGCCGCCGCGCGGCGTGTCGTCCTCGGTGGCCGCCGGCGCGGCGGGTTCGGGCGCCCGGGACACGGGCAGGGGGGC
>NZ_GG770778.1:99956-108495 GCF_000164635.1 Pseudoroseomonas cervicalis ATCC 49957
TCAGCCGGGCCCAGAGATCGCGCAGCGCCATGGCTCAGGCCACCCGCGCCAGCAGGCCGTCCGCCGTCGCCGCATGCGGGCGCAGCCGCAGCAGCGCGCCATGCAGCGCGTCGGGGTCCAGCCCGGCGGGCAGCTCCACCCGGACCGGGCAGAAATGCTCGGTATGGCCTCGGTCGCGGCGTTCCAGCAGCACAGTTTCCTCCTGCCCCAGACGGGATTCGTAGAAGCGCCGCGCGGCGGCGGCGCCGGCCTCGCGCAGCCGGGTGGCGCGTTCGCGCCGCAGCGGCACCGGCAGTTGCGGCATGCGGGCGGCCGGGGTGCCCGGCCGTTCGGAATAGGGGAAGACGTGCAGGAAATGCAGCCCCGCCTCCTCCACCAGCTCCAGCATGCGGGTGAAATGCGCCTCGGTCTCGGTCGGGAAGCCGGCGATCAGGTCGGCGCCGAAGGCGATACCGGGCCGCAGGTCGCGGGCGCGGCGGGCGCAGGCCAGGGCATCGGCGCGGCTGTGGCGGCGCTTCATGCGCTTCAGCATCACATCGTCGCCATGCTGCAGCGACAGGTGCAGATGCGGCATCAGCCGCGGCTCCCCGGCGATCAGCCGCCAGAGATCCTCGTCGATCTCCACCGGGTCGAGCGAGGAGAGGCGCAGCCGCTGCAGCTCCGGCAGCAGCGCCAGCAGCCGCCGCGCCAGCTGGCCGAGGGTCGGCCGGCCCGGCAGGTCGGGGCCGTAGCTGGTGATGTCGACGCCGGTCAGCACCAGCTCGTTGTAGCCGCGCGCGACCAGGGCGCGGGCCTGCTCCACCACCGCGCCCATCGGCACGGAGCGCGAGGGGCCGCGGCCATAGGGGATGACGCAGAAGGTGCAGCGATGGTCGCAGCCCTGCTGCACCTGGACGAAGGCGCGGGCGCGGCCGGCGAAATCGGTCACCAGATGCGCCGCCGTCTCGGTCGCCGCCATGATGTCGGTGACGGGGGCGGGGGAAGCCTCCGGCGCCCAGGCTTCCGGCTTCAGCTTGTCGGCATTGCCGATGACACGCGCCACGCCGGGCAGGGCGGCCCAGGATTCGGGCGAGATCTGCGCGGCGCAGCCGGTGACCAGGATCGGCACGCCCGGCTGTTCCCGGTGCGCGCGGCGGATCGCCTTGCGCGCCTGGCGCTCGGCCTCGGCGGTGACGGCGCAGGTGTTGACCAGCACGGCGTCGCGATGCCCGGCGCGCAGCGCCAGCGCCCGCATCGCCGTGCTCTCATAGGTGTTCAGCCGGCAGCCGAAGCTCAGCACGCGGAGCGGGCCCTCCTCCAGCCCGCCCGCCAGCGCGTCGTCCTCAGGGCCGGTTTCCCGCGCGCCCGGGCCCGGCGCCAGCAGGTCTGGCGCGGGGCGCGCCGCGCTCATGCCGGGAAGGTATCGGGGTCGAACTGGCCGAGGAAGGCGGTGGCCACCGGCCCGCCCATCAGCACGTGATTGTCGGAGAGCCGCCATTCCAGCTCCAGCGGGCCGCCGGGCAGGTCGATGCGGGCGCGCCGGCCGGCCAGGCCGCGGCGATGCGCGTTCACCAGCGTGGCGCAGGCGCCGGAGCCGCAGGCCAGCGTCGGCCCGGCGCCGCGCTCCCAGATGGCCAGCCGGATATGCTCGGGCGAGACCACCTCGGCGAAGCCGATATTGGCGCGCTGCGGCAGCAGGGGGTGGTGCTCGGCCAGCGGGCCCAGCGCCTGCCAGTCCAGCCCCTCCAGCGTCTCGACGAAGAAGGTGGCGTGCGGATTGCCCATCGAGCAGGCGGCCGGGTCGGCCACCGCGCCGAGGTCGATCGGCAGGTGGGTGGTGTCCATCGCCTCGGCCAGCGGCACCTCCTGCCAGGCGAGCGAAGGCGGGCCCATATCGGCGCGGATGGTGCCGCCCGCCAGCCGCTCGCACGGCAAATCGCCGCGCACGGTGCGCACCACGACATGATCGCGGCCGGTCTCGGCCATCAGCAGCCAGGCGACGCAGCGCGTGGCGTTGCCGCAGGCCTCGGCCTCCGACCCGTCCGGGTTGTGGATGCGCATGAAGACGTCGGCGCCCGCCTCCGGCCTCTCCAGCGTGATGAACTGGTCGCAGCCGATGCCCCGGTGCCGGTCCGACAGGGCGGCGATGCGGGTCGGGCTCAGCGGCAGCGGGGCGGGACGGGCATCGACCACGATGAAGTCGTTGCCCAGGCCGTGCATCTTCCGGAACGGGATCATGCGGCAGGATATGCCCCGTTGTGCGGCGCAAATGAAGGGGCGCGCGCATGCATGCCGGCCGGGTCACTGTCACGCAGGGTTGATGCCTGCCGCCCGCGGCGGCGCCGGGGCTGGCCTTGCCGCCTTCTCCCAGGCCCGGCAGGAAACACGCCATGCAGGTCTACATCCACGGCAATTGCCAGAGCACCGCGCTGCGCCTCCTGCTCGGCGAGGCCGGGCATGGGCTCGAGATCGCCAGCCGCGAGGTGCAGACCGCCGCCATGCTGGAGGAGATCGGCACCTATGAGTGCCAGATCCGCGCGGCCGATGCGGTGGTGGCGCAGGTGGTGTCGAAGGGCTATCGCGGCGAGACGCGCCTCTCCACCGCCTGGATCCGCCAGGCGGTGCGGCCGGATGCCCGGCTGGTCGTCTACAATGGGCAGCTCTTCGATGGCTATTTCCCGCAGCTCGGCTATCTGCCGGAGCTGCGCGCCTGCCGGATGGATTATCACGACTGGCACCTGGCCGAGCTGTATGCGCGCGGCGCCTCGGCGGAGGATGCGGTGGGCGAGACGGGGCGGGAGGATTTCTTCTCCGCCGGCTTCGCCGAGGCCCACGCCGAGGCGAGCCTGCGCGAGGCCGAGGCGCGCGAGGCCCGCACCCTCTCCCCGCCGCTGCGCCTCGCGCCGGTCCTGCGCGCGGAATTCCGCCGCACCTGCCTGTTCCACACCGTGAACCACCCGAGCCGCTTCCTGCTGCTGGAGATGGGGCGGCAGATCCTGGCCGCGCTCGGCCTGCCCGACACCCTGCCCACGGAGGGGCCGGAGCATCTCGGGACGACCCGCATCCTCCCCTATCCGGCGCTGCGCCGGCATCTGGGCCTGGCCTTCGGCCCGGAGGCGCGGCAGATCACCGTGCAGAACCGCACCCTGCCGCTGCTGGACTATGTGGGGGAGCTGTTCGAAACCTATGCGCGCCAGGGCGGCCCGGCGCGGGTGGCGGAGGCCCTGCGCGCCGCGCCGCGCGCCATGGCCTATCTGGAGGCCTATCACCGGGAGCATGGCGGCGTGCTGGCGGCCTGAGGGCGAGATCCGCTTTACGCCTTGCCGGCGCGGCGCGACTCCCGCTATAGGCGCGCTCCTTCCCGCGCGTCCGGGCCTGTAGGGCATGCCCGGCCGCGGTTTCGTGCCCGCCTCTTCCCGGGGCGGGGACCTCGATGACCAGGAGACCGAAATGCCCAAGATGAAGACGAAGTCGAGCGTCAAGAAGCGTTTCACGCTGACGGCGACCGGCAAGGTGAAGGCTGGCGCCGGCAACAAGCGCCACATGCTGACCGCCAAGACGAACAAGATGAAGCGGCAGAACCGCGGCACCTTCGTGCTGGACAAGCAGGATGGTGACACGGTGAAGCAGTGGATGCCGTACGGTTCGGCCCGGTAAGACAGAGGATCTGAACCCATGGCTCGTGTTAAGCGCGGCGTTGCCGCCCATGCCCGCCACAAGAAGGTCCTCAAGCTCGCCAAGGGCTATGTGGGCCGTTCCTCCAAGGCCTATCGCCCCGCGCTCGAGCGCGTCGAGAAGGCCCTCCAGTACGCCTATCGCGACCGTCGCGTTAAGAAGCGTGAGTTCCGCGGCCTGTGGATCCAGCGCATCAACGCCGCGACCCGCGAGCATGGCCTGACCTACTCGAAGTTCATCGCCGGCCTGAAGGCCGCGAACATCGAGCTGGACCGCAAGGTGCTGGCCGCCATCGCCTTCGAAGACGCCGCTGCCTTTGGCGCCCTGGTCGAGAAGGCCAAGGCGGCGCTGCCGGCTTCGGCCGAGGCGTAATGTCCGCTCCCCCTGGTGCGAACCGGGGGGATGACGGATAGAACGAGCCGCCGCCGCCCTGGGTCCCCAGGGCGTCCGGCGGCTTTTTTCGTATCGATCGATACGGTCTGCCACGGACGGGACGAACCGATGACGGATGACCTCGCCACCCTGCAGGCGGAGACCGAGGCCGCGCTGGCCCAGGCCGCCGATCTGCGTGCGCTGGATGCGGTGCGGGTGGGCGTGCTGGGCAAGAACGGCCAGCTGACCGCCCTGCTGAAGGGTCTGGGCGGCGTGCCCGCCGAGGCGCGCAAGGAGCGCGGCGCCGCGCTGAACCGGCTGAAATCCGCGCTGGAAGGCGCCATCGAGGCGCGGCGTGTCGCCCTCGACGCCGCCGCGCTGGAAGCCCGCCTGGCCGCCGAGCGGCTGGATGTGACCCTGCCGCCGCGCCCCTTCCCCCCCGCCGGGCCGGAGCAGGGCGCCATCCACCCGATCGCCCGCACGGTCGAGGAGATCGTGGCGATCTTCGGCGCCATGGGCTTCGCCCTGGCCGAGGGGCCGGATATCGAGGGCGACTGGTACAATTTCAGCGCGCTGAACATCCCCGGCCACCACCCGGCGCGGCAGGACCACGACACCTTCTACCTGCCCGCCCGCGCGGGCGCGAACGAGGCCCGGCCGGTGCTGCGCACCCACACCAGCCCGGTGCAGATCCGCACCATGCTGGACCAGGCGCCGCCGATCCGCGTCATCGTGCCCGGCCGCACCTGGCGCGCCGACCATGACGCGACGCACAGCCCGATGTTCCATCAGGTGGAGGGGCTGGTGATCGACCGCGGCATCACCCTCGGCCATCTGAAGGGCTGCCTGATCGATTTCCTCCGGGCCTTCTTCGGCATCAGCGACCTGCCGGTGCGCTTCCGCTCCTCCTACTTCCCCTTCACCGAGCCCTCGATGGAGGTCGATATCGGCTGGAACCGGAAGACCGGCGAGCTGGGCAAGGGCGGCGACTGGCTGGAGATCCTGGGCAGCGGCATGGTCCACCCCAAGGTGCTGGCCAATTGCGGCATCGACCCGCGCGAGTGGCAGGGCTTCGCCTTCGGCATGGGCATCGAGCGCATCACCATGCTGAAGCACGGCATCCCCGACCTCCGCCCCTTCTATGAGAGCGATGTCCGCTGGCTGCGCCATTACGGCGCGCCCGTGCTCTCCCCCGCCACCCTGGCCGAAGGGGTCTGAGCGATGAAGTTCTCCGTCAGCTGGCTGAAGCAGCATCTCGAGACCGAGGCGAGCCTCGACCAGATCACCGCCGCGCTGAACACCATCGGCCTGGAGGTCGAGGGCGTCGAGGATCGCGGCGCGGCGCTGGCGCCCTTCCGCATCGCCCATGTCATCGAGGCGGTGCAGCACCCGAATGCCGACCGCCTGCGCGCCTGCAAGGTCGATGTGGGCGATGGCGTCATCCGCTCCGTCGTCTGCGGCGCGCCGAATGCCCGCACCGGCATGAAGGCGGTGCTGGGCCTGCCCGGCGCCGTGGTGCCGGTGAACGGCATGGTGCTGAAAGTGGGCGAGATCCGCGGCGTCAAGAGCGAGGGCATGATGTGCTCCGCCCGCGAGCTCGGCCTTGGCGACGACCATGAGGGCATCCTCGACCTGCCCGAGGACGCGCCGGTGGGCGAGGTCTATGCGCGCTGGGCCGGGCTGGACGAGGCGGTGGTCGAGATCTCGGTCACGCCGAACCGCGGCGATGCGTTGTCCATCCGCGGCATCGCGCGCGACCTGGCGGCGGCCGGGCTCGGCACGCTGAAGCCCTTCGCGCCGGCGAAGGTCGAGGGCGTCTACCCCTCGCCGCTGCGCTGGGTGCTGCAGGATGCGGAGAGCTGCCCCTGGGTGGTCGGCCGCGCCGTGCGCGGGGTGAGGAACGGCCCCTCGCCGAAATGGCTGCAGGACCGGCTGGCCTCGATCGGGCTGCGGCCGATCAACGCGCTGGTCGATATCACCAACTTCTTTACGTATGACCTCGGCCGGCCGCTGCACGTCTTCGACGTCGCCAAGGTGAAGGGCAGCGAGCTGTTCCTCCGCCGTGGGCGCGACGGCGAAAGCTTCCTGGCGCTGAACGGCAAGGAAGTGGCCGTGACGCCCGAGGATCTGGTGATCGCCGATTCGGAGGCGGTCGAGAGCCTCGCCGGCATCATGGGCGGCGAGCATTCCGGCTCCGACGAGGCGACCCGCGAGGTGTTCATCGAATGCGCCCTGTTCGACCCGGTGCGCATCGCGCTGTCGGGCCGGCGGCACGATCTCCGCTCCGACGCCCGCGCCCGCTTCGAGCGCGGCATCGACCCGGCGCTGCTGCCGGCGGCGCTGGACGCGGCGACGGCGATGGTGATCGAGCTCTGCGGCGGCGAGCCTTCCGAGGTGACCGAGGCCGGGGCCGAGCCCGCCTGGCAGCGCCAGGCCAGCCTGCGCTTCGCCCGCATCGCCGGCCTCGGCGGCAGCGATCTGTCCGCCGATGAGGCGGTGGCCATCCTGGAGCGCCTCGGCTTCGGCGTGGTGGCGCGGGATGCGGAGGCCGTCACGGTCTCCGTCCCCTCCTGGCGCAACGACATCGCCGCCCCCGGCGCGCTGGCGCAGGGCCCGGGGCTGTCGCCCGAGCGTGCCCAGGCCGCCGCCGAGGGCTGCGCGGTGATCGAGCCGGAATGCGACCTTCTGGAGGAGGTGCTGCGCATCCCCGGGCTGGACCGCATCCCGCCGGTGTCGCTGCCGGTGGCCTCCCCGGTGCCGCGCCCGGCGCTGACGCCGAAGCAGGCGCGGGCCTCCCTGGCGCGGCGCGTCATGGCGGCGCGCGGCATGCTGGATTGCGTCTCCTTCGGCTTCCTCGACAGCACCACGGCGGCCCGCTTCGGCGAGACGCCGGCCATGCTGCGCCTCGACAACCCGATCGCCGCCGATCTGGACCAGATGCGCCCGACGCCGCTGGCCAGCCTGGCGCAGGCGGCCGCCCGCAACGCGGCGCGCGGCTATCCGGACGTGGCGCTGTCCGAGCTGGGCGGCGCCTACCGGGATGCCTCGCCCGAGGGGCAGCTGGCGGTCGCCGCCGGGCTGCGCCTGGGCCAGACGCCGCGCCACTGGGCCGCGCCGGCGCGCGCCGTCGATGCGATGGACGCCAAGGGCGATGCGCTGGCGGTGCTGGCGGCGCTCGGCGTGCCGATGGCGGCGCTGACGGTCACCGCCGATGCGCCGGGGCACTACCATCCGGGCCGCTCGGGCGTGGTGCGGCAGGGGCCGAAGACCGTGCTGGCCTATTTCGGCGAGCTGCATCCGAAGTTGCGCGAGGAGCTCGGCCTGGCCGGCGCCGCCGCCGGCTTCGAGGTGTTCCTGGATGCCGTGCCCGAGCCCAAGCGCAAGAAGAAGGCGGTGCCCGATCTGCCGGCCTTCCAGCCGCTGAAGCGCGACTTTGCCTTCCTGGTCGATGCCGGCGTGCCGGCGGAGAACCTGGTGCGGGCCGCGCGCGGCGCCGAGCGGGCGCTGATCGTCGATGTGGCGCTGTTCGACCGCTATGCGGGCGAGAAGCTGCCCGAGGGCAAGGTGTCGCTGGCGCTGGAGGTGACGCTGCAGCCGCGCGAGGCCAGCCTGACGGATGCGGAGATCGAGGCGGTCGGCGCCAAGATCGTCGCCGCCGTGGCCAAGGCGACCGGCGCGACGCTGCGCTGATTGAGGGGGCGTTGCCCCCTCAAACTCGCCCATTCTTCCCCTTGGGCAGGGGACAGGGTCCCCTGCATCCGCCTTCAGTGGAAACCAAACAGATGGGTTTCCAAAGGCCTCAGGCCTTTGGTGGGGAGAGTTTGAGAGGGGCGAAGCCCCTCTCAAGAGCATGAGCCCCGCCTTCAGCGCCGCCCGAACAGCTTTTCCAGTTCGGCCTTGCCCATGCGCAGCCAGGTCGGCCGCCCGTGGGAGCAGGTGGAGGCGCGGGGCGTCGCCTCCATCTGGCGCAGCAGGGCGCTCATCTCGGCGGGGTTGAGGCGGCGCCCGGCGCGGATCGAGCCATGGCAGGCCAGCCGCGCGATGGCGGCGTCCAGCCGGCGTTCCAGCGCGGTGCTTTCCTCCCATTCCGCCAGCTCGGCGCAGAGGTCGCGCAGCAGCGGCGCCGGGTCGGGATTGCCGAGCAGGGCGGGCAGGCTGCGCACCAGCAGGGTGGCGGCGCCGAAATCCTCGATCTCCAGGCCGAGCCGGGCGAGCGTCGGCGCCGCTTCCAGCAGGCGGGCGGCGTCGGCGGGGGGCAGCTCGACCACGGCGGGGATCAGCAGCGGCTGGGCGCGCACCTCGCCGTCCAGCAGCTGGGCCTTCAGCTGCTCATGGGTCAGCCGCTCATGCGCCGCGTGCTGGTCCACCAGCACCAGGGCGCCATCCGGTGCCTCGGCCAGGATGTAGGTTTCCAGCAATTGCGCCACGGGGCGGCCGAGCGGGCCGTCCTCCTGGCCGACGGGCAGCGGCTCCTGCGGCGCGGCCTCGGGGCGCGGGCGGGGGGCGGGCAGGC
>NZ_GG770778.1:108906-111762 GCF_000164635.1 Pseudoroseomonas cervicalis ATCC 49957
GGGGCGTCGGCGGCGCCGATGGCCAGCGCCCGGCGCAGCGCCGAGATCAGCGCGCCGCGCACCGCGGCGGCGTCGCGGAAGCGCAGCTCGGTCTTCATCGGGTGGACGTTCACATCCACCAGCTCGGGCGGCAGCTCCAGGAACAGGGCGGCGACGGGGTGGCGGCCGGGGGCGATCAGGTCGCGATAGGCGACGCGCAGGGCGGCGCGCAGCAGCGGGTCGCGCACGGGGCGGCGATTGACCACCAGATGCTGTTCCGAGGCGGTGGCGCGGGTCAGGGTGGGCAGGCCAGCGAAGCCCTGCAGCGCCAGCTCCTCCCGCCCGCCGGAGACGGTGACGGCGGCGCGGGCAAACTCCGGGCCGAGCAGCGCGTCGAGCCGGGTGCGGCGGTCGCTGGCGGCCAGGTTCAGCACCGTCCGCCCCTCCACCTCCATGCGGAAGCCGACCTCCGGCCAGGCCAGCGCCAGGCGCTTCACCGCCTCCACCGCATGGCCGGATTCGGTCGCCGGGGTCTTGAGGAATTTGCGCCGCGCCGGGGTGGCGTAGAACAGGTCGCGCACCTCGACCCTTGTGCCCGGCGCGCCGGCGGCGGGGCGGATCTCGCTCTTGGCGCCGCCCTCGACATCGATGCGGAAGGCCTCGCCGCCGGGCACGCGGCTGGTCAGGGTCAGCCGCGCCACGGCGCCGATCGAGGGCAGCGCCTCGCCGCGGAAGCCCAGCGTGGCGATGCGGAACAGCGCCGCCTCCTCCGGCAGCTTGGAGGTGGCGTGGCGCTCGATGCACAGCGCCAGATCGGCCGGGCTCATGCCCTGGCCGTCATCCTCGACCAGGATGCGGCTGACGCCGCCACCCTCCAGCGCAACGAAGACCTGGGTGGCGCCGGCATCCAGCGCGTTCTCCACCAGCTCCTTGACGGCGGCGGCGGGGCGCTCGACCACCTCGCCGGCCGCGATGCGGTCGGCGGTCGTGGCGGAAAGCAGGCGGATGCGGTCCATGGCCTGGATGTAGCGCTCTCCCCCCCCGTTCCGCCAGGGGAGGCGCCCCGGGCCTCAATCGGCGGAGGCGTGCTGCAGGTCGCGGATGCGGGTGATCAGCCCGGCGGTGGAGGGGTCGTGGCGGCCCATGGTTCCCTCCGGCTCCAGCTCCGGCAGGATCGACTTGGCGAGCTGCTTGCCCAGCTCGACGCCCCATTGGTCGAAGGCGTCGATATCCCACAGCGCGCCCAGGCAGAACACCTTGTGTTCGTAGAGCGCCACCAGCGCGCCGAGCGAGGCGGGGTCGAGCTTGTCGAGCAGCAGGGTCGTGCTGGGCCGGTCGCCGGGGAAGAGGCGGTGCGGCAGCAGGCGGCGGATCTCCGCCTCACCGACGCCGGCGGCGCGCATCTCCTGCTCCACCTCCTCGGTCGAGCGGCCGCGCAGCAGGGCCTCGGCCTGGGCCAGGCCGTTGGAGAGCAGCAGGCGGTGATTCTCGGCGAAGGGGTGGTCGGGATTGGCGACGAGGACGAAATCCGCCGGCACCGGCGTGGTGCCCTGGTGCAGCAGCTGCATGAAGGAATGCTGCGCGTTGGTGCCGGGCTCGCCGAAGATCACCGGGCCGGTCTCGCGCGTCACCTTGTGGCCGTCCAGCGTGACGCTCTTGCCCAGGCTCTCCATCTCCAGCTGCTGCAGATGCGCCGGGAAGCGGGAGAGGCGGTGGTCATAGGGCAGGATGGCCTGGCTGCGCAGGCCGAGCCCGTTGACGTGCCAGATGGTGGTCAGCGCCAGCAGCAGCGGCAGGTTGCGCTCCGGCGGCGCGTGCAGGAAGTGCTCGTCCATGGCGCGGGCGCCGGCCAGCAGCTGGGAGAAGGCGGTCCAGCCGCAGGACAGCGCGATGGAGAGCCCGATCGCCGACCACAGGGAGAAGCGCCCCCCCACCCAGTCATGGAAGCCGAAGACCCGCTCCTGCGGCACGCCGAAGGCCGCCGTCGCCTCGTGGTTGGTGGACAGCGCCACGAGGTGGCGGCGGGCGCCGACCTCGCCCAGATTCTGCTCCAGCCAGCCGCGCACGATGCGGGCATTGGCCATGGTCTCGGCGGTGGTGAAGGTCTTGGACGCGATCAGCACCAGGGTCCGGTGCGGGTTCAGCCGGGGGCGGATCGCCTCCCAGTTGTGCGCGTCGGCATTGGCCAGGTAGAGCGGCCGCATCGGCGAGCGGGCGTTCCACAGCGCGCGCCCGATCATGTAGGGGCCGAGGTCGGAGCCGCCGATGCCGATGTTGATGACATCGGTGAAGGTCTCGCCCGTCGCGCCGCGGATCTCGCCGCGATGGATGGCGCGGGTGAAGCGCTTCATCGCCGCCAGCGTCTCGTCCACCGAGGCGGAGGCGTCCTCGGTGTCGCCTTCCGGCAGGCGGGCGCGGTAGCCGGCGCCGCGCGGCGCGCGCAGCGCCATGTGCAGCACGGCGCGCTGCTCGGTGGTGTTGACGATCTCGCCGGCGGCCATGGCGTCGCGGCGCGGCAGCACGTCGCAGGCATGGGCGAGTTCCAGCAGCGCCGCCATCGCCTGGTCGTCGATCGAGGTCTTGGAGAGGTCGAGCAGGATGCCGCAGGCCTCGCGGTGGAAGCGCTCGAAGCGCTGCGGATCGGCGGCGAACAGGGCGCGGATCGCCCCCGCCCCGGGCCGGCGCGCCAAATCCTCGACCCGCTTCCAGGCCGTCTCGCGCGCTGTGGTCATCCCGTCATCCCCCTCACGGCGTAAGCGCCGCAGGCTAGAGGCCCCGCCGCAAACGGCAAGGCCCCTGGCGGAGAGGACGGATCACCGCCCGGCCGGATGGCGGGCGGCACCGCGACCCCCGGCGGCGCCGGGGCCTCGGCGGCCG